>NZ_JAGHRC010000010.1 GCF_017743975.1 Ruegeria sp. R14_0
CCCCGTACCGACGCACCCCGGACCCCGCCACCATATGAAATCGCGGCCGCCGAAACTTCGACCAGCGCGCTGGTCTGGATCATTCTGCTGGCGGTGGGCGGCGGGCTGATCCTGAATGTCATGCCCTGCGTGCTGCCGGTTCTGTCGATCAAGCTTTCCTCGGCGGTAAAGGCTCGCGACCGCTCTGCAGCGCAGATTCGCGCCGGGTTCCTGGCTTCGGCAACCGGAATCCTGGCATTCATGTGGCTGTTGGCGGCTATCACCATTGCGGCGCGGTCGCTGGGCTATTCCGTCGGCTGGGGCATCCAGTTCCAGAATCCGCTTTTCCTCGCGGTGATGATCGTGGTGCTGGCGGTTTTTGCAGCCAGCCTCGCGGGCTTGTTCGAGATCACGCTGCCGCAGTCGCTGAACACCCGGCTGGCCCATGTCGAAAAGGGCCGAGTGTCGCTGGTCGGGGATTTCCTGACCGGAACTTTTTCAGCAGTTCTGGCGACGCCCTGCTCGGCCCCCTTCCTCGGCACGGCGGTGGCCTTTGCCCTGACCGGCCGACCGGTGGATATAGTGGCAATCTTCACCGCAATGGGGGTCGGGCTGGCCATTCCTTACTTGCTGGTTGCAGTGCACCCGAAACTTACCGCCGCTCTGCCTAAACCGGGGCGTTGGATGGTGGGATTAAAATGGGCCCTGTCGGCGGCACTGCTGACCACGATCGGCTGGTTGGTCTGGGTGATGGTCGGGGTGGCCGGAGACACTGCTGCAACTGCTACCGTGCTGGCTGCAACTGTGCTGGTCCTGTTGATCTGGAAAAGTACGATGATGCCACCCGTTTTGCGCTGGACAGCCCTGTTGCTGACGCTGACCGCAGCGTTTGCTGCACCGGTTGCGATTGCCGGCAAAGACCGGTCCAGGCTGCTTGAGCCAGCCGGAGAGATCCCATGGATTACCTTCAGCCGCTCCGAAATCGCCCGCCTTGTATCGCGCGGCGAGGTGGTTTTCGTCGATGTCACAGCCGACTGGTGTCTGACCTGCAAGGCCAACAAAGCGTTGGTGCTGGAACGCGGCGAGGTTCTGGCAACGCTGCAATCGGACAAAGCAATTCCGATGCAGGCCGACTGGACCCGCCCCGACGATGTGATCGCCCGGTTCCTTGAGGACAATGGCCGGTTCGGGATCCCCTTCAACATCGTCTACGGCCCGTCGGCCCCCGAAGGCATCGCCCTGCCTGAGATCTTGACCACGAACGCCATTCTCGACGCGATGGAACAGGCCGCGCCGATTGCGGGCGGAGCTGTGGAAAGCGGATCCTGACCCCGGAGTTCACATATCCCGGATGCGATTGCTCTGCTGCGCCAAACGCATGGTCTCGTGCTCTTCCATTTCCAGTAGTGCTTGAAGGAGTTCGCGTGCCTCGGGTATTTCGGCACGCCCTTGCAAATACCGATATAAATCGATCACCTGATTGTGAAGATCGAAGACCGCTTCGCAGATCTCATCGATGCTCATCTGTGCGAGCGGTCTGTCGCAGGTGCGATGTGGGTCGACAGGCTCATGGCCCAAATAGTCATATACCCACGTGTTGAGCGCTTTGGGATCGGCTCGTTTCACGAAGCCATCGACGATTTTCTCCAAAGCAGCCTCATGGTCGGCGAGGTAGGTAAGCAACATCCTGGCCAGCTCCTGCTCGGACTGTGTCGAACAGTGGGCCAAACATTCGGCGAGCCAATGATGCATTTCCCGCGTCCAGACAATTAGATCAGAAAACGTTTCAACTTTCATGGCCTCAACCTCCTAAAGATCGGCATGCGAAAGCCTAAACCGGCATTTTCCAGATGGCTCACTGGGCATCGGAGCGCGAAGTCGGCGCCGGCCCGACCCACGCCAGGCTGCGGGAATCACCCCCCCAGTTCCCGCAATGCCCGGTCGATTGCCACCTTGCGCGGATCCTCCTGCGGCAGGTCATCCGCCAGATCCCTTGCCCTGCCATAGGCGTTCCGGGCGCCGTCGGTCTCGCCCAGCACCGAATAGGCGTTGCCCAGCCGCATCCAGCCGTCCAGATCCCCTGGGTTTTCCTGCATCCGGCTCGCCAGCCGTTCGACCATCGAGCGGATGAAGGCCTGCCGATCTTCGTCGGACATCTCCTCGGCCGTCGCCACCTGATCGGCAGTTGGGCCGGGCATGGAAGGGGCAAAAGTCGCCAGATCCACCGGCGCCCGTCCTATCGACGGGGCGATGCGGTTAAGCTGGGCCACAAAACTCTCCATCCATGGCCGGAACTCCTCTTCGGCGTCGATCCGCGTCTTCAGTAGATCATAGGCCTTTTCAGGCGATCCAGCCTGCTCCAGACCAACGGCTTTGTAGAATGTCGCTGCTGGGTTCGATGGGTCCAGTTCCAAGGCTCGTTCAAACGCCCGATCGGCCTTGGGCGTAACGACACCGTCATCGGCATAGACCAACGCCTCGCCATATTGCGACACCAGCGCTGAATTCGCATTGGGTCGGTCCAGCAACCCCTCGAACGCGTCTGCGGCATCTCCAAAGCGTCCCATACGCATATAGGTCTGAGCCAACAACACCCATCCCTCGGTTGGCCCGCCGGTTTCATCCGCCTCGAGCCGCGACTTCAGGCGCACGGCAAGGTCGGCGATTTCACGGGCTTCGGCCTGCTCCCCCTCGCGTTGGGCAAATGGCTGGCTGGGGATGTAGGGACTACCCAGTTGCCAATAAAGACCGGCTCCGAGCGCTGGAACTACCAGCGCGGCAAGTAAAATCAGCGCACGCCCGGAATGGCCCATCATCGCTTTGTCGTCCGATTGCCGGTCAATCGCCTTCAGGCGACGTTCTATCTCGGCTCTGGCGGCCTTGGCTTCTTCGGCCGAGATAATTCCTCGTTCCAGGTCCTTCTCTACTTCGCCGATCTGGTCGGAAAAGATGGCAGAGGCGCTTTCGTGTCTCGACAAGTCCGAGGTCTTGCGCCCCATACCGGAGAGGGCGAGCGTCAGAAACACCGCCACGGCCATGAATGAAAAGATAATCCAGATCATGCGTGCGGCTCCGTGAGTGAATGGTTTTCGGAATTCCGTTCTTCGCTCGCGCCGTGTGCCGTCTCTTGATTTCGCGACTTCCGATATCGGCGCGCATTCTGGGTCAATACCGCTGCAGTCGCGATACCACCCAGCCCCAGGATGACGATAGGCGCAACCCACAGTATGTAAGTTGATGGCTTCCACGGCGGGTTGAACAGAACATAGTCGCCATAACGCGCAACCAGAAAATCCATAACCTGCTGGTCCGAGTCACCTGCCACCAGCCGTTCGCGCACAAGCAGACGAAGGTCGCGCGCCACCCCGGCGTTAGAACTGTCGATGTCTTGGTTCTGGCACACCACGCAGCGCACCTGTTTTGAAATCGCCCGGGCCCGTTCTTCCAGAACCGGATCTGCAAGTATCTCGTCGGGCTCAACCGCGAATGCCGGCTGCGACACCAGCATCGCCAGAGTGACTGCGGTAATTACAATGCGACGTATCATGACGCCTCTCCTCCGGCCGCCCGCGCCTGATCCAGCGCGGTGCGCATCTTTGAAATTGCCTCGTCGCCCAGCACCGGGCCAACAAAACGGAATACGACCTTGCCCGCGCCATCAATCACAAAGGTCTCTGGCACGCCGGAAATCCCCCATTCGATCCCGGCTCGGCCGTCCAGGTCGGAACCGATGCGCTCATAAGGGTTGCCCAGATCGTCGAGCCATTTCCGCGCGTCCTGCGGCTTGTCTTTGTAGTTAATGCCCATCAGGCGAATGCCCTCATCGCGCACCATACGCGTTAGCACCGCATGTTCGGCCCGGCAGGGCACGCACCAGGACGCAAACACGTTGACCACGATCGGAGCTGACCCGTCATTTTCCACCAGATCGGTACTGGACAGCCCGTGGGTATCCAGCCCATCGACCGGCGGCAAGTCGAACTCAGGCACCGGCTGAGAGATCAAAACAGACGGGATTTCGTTTGGATCGCGATCGGGATTCAATCCCCATAGCAGAAAGGCACCCAGGATGCCGGCAATCGTAATTGGGAACAGTGCAAATAGACGTTTCATTGCCCTACTCCGCCGCCACCGGAACGGAGCCCTGCCCAGTCCGTTTTCGTGGTGCACCGACGCGTAGACGCCGATCGGAGAGTGACAAGACACCACCAAATGCTAACAATCCTGAACCTATCCAGATCCAGACCACCAATGGCTCATACAGGATACGCAGAGTCCATTTGCTCTGTTCTGATTCCGCCGCCGGTTCCGATATCGAGGCGTAAAGGTCCCCTGCCAACGTCGTTCGAATTGCCGACTCGGTCGTACTGGTACCCGCCACGAGATAGGCCCTGCGCTCGGGTTGAAGCGTGGTGACATAAGCGCCATCGCGAAATACCTTCAGTGTGGCCGTGCGAGACAGATAGTTCGGACCGCGAAGCTGTTCCACACCGTCAAAACGCACGTCGAACCCTGCTATCTCGATCTGTGTTCCGGGCTCGGCAAAAGTCACGACCTCGGATTTCCAAGCGCTGGACCCGATAAAGCCGATCATACAGACCGCCAACCCCGCATGGGCCACGACCATGCCGTAATGCGAACGCGGTAGGTTGCGGGCCCGACGCAGGGACTCGGCCAGCGGTGCCTCACCCAGCTTTATTCGGCTGGCCCACTCTGTCAGCACAGCGCCCAGCAACCAAACCGCAAGGCCGATCGACAGTACCGCCAAGGCTGGGCCGCCGGTATCCAGATACCACACAAGCAACGCCACGAGCAGGCTAACCCCGGCCACCCATTTAAGCCGGCCCAGAACACCGCGCAAATCCGCCCGCTTCCATGACAACAGCGGCCCAATCCCCATTACAACGACCAGAACCAGCATGATCGGCACGAAACTGGCGTTGTAATAAGGTGGTCCAACCGAAATCTTTTCACCTGTCACAGCCTCAAGCAAAAGCGGATAAAGCGTACCGAATAGAACCGTCGCCGTTGCGGTGGCCAGCAGCAGGTTGTTAATAAGCAAACCGGCCTCGCGGCTGATCGGGGCAAAAAGACCGCCGCCCTCCATCTCCGGTGCGCGTATGGCAAACAGCGTCAATGAACCACCGATCGCGACAGCCAACAGTGCCAAGATGTAAATGCCGCGTTCGGGATCGACCGAAAACGCGTGGACCGATGTAAGCAAGCCTGAGCGGACAATGAATGTCCCCAACAAGGACAACGAGAAGGTCAAAACGGCCAGCAGGATCGTCCAACTTTTGAAGCTGCCGCGCTTTTCTGTCACGATGGCCGAATGGAACAGCGCTGTGCCAGCAAGCCAGGGCATAAACGAGACATTCTCGACCGGATCCCAGAACCACCAGCCGCCCCAACCCAGTTCGTAATAGGCCCACCAGCTGCCCAGTACGATACCAAGTGTCAGAAACACCCACGCCGCCAATGTCCAGGGTCGGACCCAACGCGCCCATGCCGGATCGACCCGCCCCTCAATCAGGGCAGCCACGGCGAAAGAAAATACGATCGAGAAGCCGACGTAACCCAGGTATAGGAACGGCGGGTGCATAGCCAGGCCGACATCCTGCAATAGCGGATTTAAATCCTGACCATCCAGCGGTGCCGGAAACACCCGGTCGAACGGGTTCGAGGTGAACAGCATGAATGACAGGAACCCCGCGCTGATCCAGGCCTGCACTGCCAGTGTGCGCGCCTTGAGTTTCAGCGGGATGTTCCGAGCCAACAAAGACACACCCAGCCCGAAAATCACCAATATCAGAATCCACAACAGCAGCGACCCTTCGTGGCTACCCCAGGTCGCAGCCACCTTGAAAAGCATCGGTTTCAGCGAATGAGAATTGCTGGCCACATTTAGCACAGTGAAATCGCTGACCACGAAGGACCACATCAGAGCGGCGAAGGCGATAGCAACCAGCGCTGTCTGCAGGATCGAGGTCGCAGATGCCGATCGCATCCACATGACATTGTTCCGCGCTGCTCCAATCAAAGGTAATACGCTTTGCACCAAGGACACGGCCAGGGCGAGCGCCAAGGCAAACTGCCCGATTTCCGGTATCATTCCAAACCCTCCGGGTTTCCGGTTTCGCGGCCTTGTCCGACAATCCAGCGCTGGAGAGTCAAGGACATTTTTGCCGCACCCCAACCAGACGCGTGCGCCTTGGCTGGCGGATTTACGAACCGGTGGCCTTGACCTTCCAGCGTGGGAATCCCCCATTTTTCCAACACGTCGCTTGTCACGGAGCGCGAAATGGACAACCGAGTGAGGATAGGATGGTGAGAAACCAAACAGCAAAAATTCACCGTTGGAAATTCGTTCGGGCCGCTTTGATGGCCGGGGGTCTGGGCCTGGCGTCGCCCGTCATGGCTCAAACGGTGACACAGCCGACTGACAGCATGGCGATGGACCCGAAAGCCTCTGCTGGAATGGCTGGAATGGGCAACATGTCGGCAATGATGCGCCCTGACGCGTCGCCACCCACGGGTGTCGTCGGAGGCATGCACCCGCCCGAGGGCGTGTTGATGCCGGTATTCTCGTTTATGAACATGGAGATGGACGGAAACCGCTCGGGAACGCAGTCGCTGTCTACTTCGGACGTGCTGTCGCAATATATGATCGCGCCGCTCAGCATGAGCATGAACATGGCGATGATCGGCCTGATGTATGGCGTGACCGATGACATCTCGGTCATGGCGATGCTGCCCTATACCAACAAGTCGATGAAACATCAGACCCGCATGGGGCAGACTTTCAAGACCAGGGCGCAGGGGTTCGGTGACCTGAAGATCATCGGCGGGTATGATGTCTACAAATCCGACGGGCAGGTTCTGGAACTGTCTCTTGGCCTCAGCTTGCCGACCGGATCGATAGACGAGACCGACACTACGCCGGCCGGGCCGGACCAGCTGCTGCCCTACCCTATGCAACTGGGGTCCGGCACCTACGACCTGCTGCCGGGCATCACCTATACGGGCCAGAACGCAGATTGGTCGTGGGGCGCCCAGCTGGCCGCCATGATCCGGATGGGTGAGAATGATGCCGGTTACACCTTGGGTGACGTCTATTCAGCAACAGTTTGGGGTGCGCGGCGCTGGAATGACCAGTTCAGCTCCTAGTTGCGGGTGGTCGGCGACATCGTGGAAAACATTGACGGGTCGGATGCGCGCCTGAACCCAGGCATGGTGCCCACCGCTGATCCCACCCTGCGCGGCGGCCAGTTTCTGAGTATCGGAATCGGAGTGAATTACCTTGTGCCGGGGTCGGGCGTTTTGGCGGGCACGCGCCTGGGTATCGAGGGCGTGATCCCGGTGTATCAAGATCTGGATGGGCCCCAGCTTGAACGCGATTACGCAGTCTCCTTCGCGATACGCAGGGCGTTCTGACCCTTCAGCCCCAAACCGACTGTAAACGGACAATCAGCGCCGCCGCGGTGGTCAGAACGACCACTGACACCGCCATCAGTAGCAGGGCCAATACCACAGGTCCGCCGCGCCCAGGTACGCGACGTGCCAGTTGGGCTGCAAATCCAGTACCGTGGGCGATCTGGCTCTGAACGACGGATAGGTATAGCGGCAGCGCTCCGACCAGCGTGGCGTACAGGTAAACGCCTGAGATGTTCTCGAAGTAGGCGGAGCGTACCAGCGTCGGACCGACTACCCGCAACGCCACTACGGGATCACCGCCGAAAGACCCGAACCAGTCCGCCGAAAGCGCGTAGATCAGCGCATGCAGCACGATGAACAGGACGGCCCGTAGCAGCAGGTCAATTAGCAGATACCGGGCCGGGACGGCCCCCCTGCCCCGCGCCCTGACCCCAAAGGCGAATAGAAAAAAGCTGAGATAGTTCACGGCAAACACGACGGGCAGCCCATTTGTCACCACCTGGCGAAAAAACCGGACAAACGCGGGACCGCCGTTCAGAAGGTGCGTCGCAAAGCCCGGCGTACGCAGTATGAAAGCCAGCAACAATGGCACCAGCGCAAGACAGCTGACGATCAGCGTGTTCCGTGCAAACTGCCAAAACGGCATGTCGATTGCGAAAAATCTCTCCATTACATCTACCTTGCCAGCCAGTCCGTTTCCCGTCGATCACCCAAAGTGATTTCAGTGCTGTTGATTGATGAAGGTTCGCAAACCTTGGAATCTGATTTGCTTTGTTGCAACAAAGTCGGCGCATGATGACTCAGTAACCCGATTCCGCCTGTGTCTTAAATGCTAACGCTTAGGACGCCAGTCGTTTCGAACGAACAATTGAATGGACATAACGGATTGTTCGGATGATTGTCTTTGTCCATCTCCACGGTTCCGGATACCAAACCAAGTTACAGGAGCGCTATCAATGCTGACCAGACGACACTTTGTTGCGACTTCACTTGCCATTTTCTCTCAGCCAGTTTTTGGAGTGACGTCGGCGGCGGCCTCGCAATGGTCGGAGTGGGATGCGCAAGTAACGCCAGCCAATTTTGATCCCGCAACATCCAATCCCTGGGGGTTACACCCACGTTTCCTGCCTCAACGTGTGCAAACCAATCGACCACTTATTCCGGGTGACATTCATGTCGACGCGGTGGCACGATATCTGTATTTCATCGAAGACGGTGGCACAGCAATGCGTTACGGCGTAGCCATTGCCCGAGGCAATCTTTACGAGCCCGGTGTCTACACAATCAAGCGAAAGGCCAAATGGCCGCGTTGGACTCCTACCGCCGAAATGATTGAACGCGACCCTGATGAATATGCGCAATTCGCAGATGGTGTGCCCGGTGGGCCGACAAACCCATTGGGATCAAGGGCGTTTTATCTGTTCGAAGGTGGTCGCGACACATACCTGCGAATTCACGGAACGCCTTATCCAAGATCTATCGGAGGTCGCGCAAGTTCTGGCTGCGTAAGGATGGCGATGCCACATATCATCGGGCTTTATGATCGTGTCAGGCCAGGGTCCACGGCTCATCTCTACCCTCCCGAGCGCCTTCTGACCGCGACCAGCTGATAGGCGCTTGTCAGGCGCGCGTACAGATTGGGCGCCCTTCAATAGTCCTGAGTGGCAGGTAGGTTGTTTCAACCGGCCCCACGTAGCGATACCAATAGCAACCGTCCTCAGGCATGATTTTAACGGCGTTCAGGTCCTGGCCCGGAGCAGCGATCTGGGCAACGGCGTCAGGAACTCGGGAAAGCGTTCCGGGCTCGCTTTCTGCAGATATCGACGTTGTTTCGGTGCAGGCGCCGACGAGCATAAGTGCGGCCAGTGCTTGGAAAGCTTTCTTGAAGCACATGGTGTTTAGTCCACTGTGTTTGTCATTTGTAGTACCTGATACCCTCGCATCGACGGGTGATCACATCAATTCTCCAAGAACTAAGCAATTGTTAGCGTTGCTTTTTTGTGCTCGGTTGATTCAAGAAAGTCAGGTTTTGCTGATAGCAGCCTGGAATTACGTCCAAGAAAAATTGCTTTTCCACAATGACTTGATGATTTGGGTCCGCCTTCTAAGGAAATATCCCTGCGCCAACGGCAACGACAATTCAGACGAGTCATCCCATATGAAATGTCATTTGCGTGTTGACCTTCCAGCGCAGGAACCGGGCATACGAGTTATTTGAGTCGGAAAAAAAGAATAAACTTTGGGATGGCAGGCATGAAACGGAGCAAAGAAGGAAAGGTTGTTACGCGACGTGGAGTGATTGCCGCGTTTGCTGCGACGGCGCTTTTTCCAGCACCGGCCGTTTGGGCCCAATCAACGGCAACTGAGGGGACGCGCCGCAATGTTTCCTCATTCCGCGTTGCTAAATGGCAGGACCACTTTGATACCTTGAAAAACGGGGTAATCCTGTCTGATACACAGTCCAAGGTCCTGCAATATTGGTCAGAAGACGAAAGCGTCTATCGGATGTATCCAACCAGCGTACCGCTCACGGAAGACCTTACAAGGCTGGGCTACACCACAGTTATTCGCAAGGTCGAAGGGCCATCTTGGCGACCAACGCCGGCAATGAAAGAGCGCAATCCAGCATGGCCTGACTATGTAGGCCCGGGTCCTGAGAACCCTCTGGGGACACATGCGCTCTATTTGAGCTGGCAATACTACCGTATCCACGGCACCAACGACACGCGCAAGATCGGGAGAAGATCCTCCAACGGCTGCATTGGTTTATACAACGAGCAGATTGCGGAATTGTTCGAACTGGCCACTGTGGGCACTCAGGTAAAACTGATCTGACCTTGGTCAGGCGGATTTTTTTGCGCGCGTTGAACCTAAGAACTGACAATCATGTGAAGAACAGAGATGGATAAACTTACACTCTTGATAGGCGGAGTAGTGATCGCAGGCGCCGCAGCTTTAGTCTACAACTTAAATCAGCAACCAACAGGTCACTCGATGACGCCACCCGATACGTCAGCACTGGAGCCAGGAGACCCAATCGAAAACGTCAATCTGCCGGACCAGCTAAGCGAATTTGCGGCCGTCGGCAAAGTGGCATTCGACGCCAAATGCTCGGCGTGCCATGGCGCGAATGCAACAGGTCTGGAAGGCCTTGCACCACCTTTGGTGCATAAAATCTATGAACCAAGCCACCATTCGGACGAGTCATTTTATGTGGCAGTCCAGAATGGAGTTCGGGCACACCATTGGAAGTTTGGTAATATGCCGCCGGTCGATGGCTTGACCCGTGCGGATGTGAAGGGCATCGTGGCGTATATCAGAGAGCTGCAGCAGGAAAACGGGATTTTCTGAAGGTGACGAGCCGAATGGGCAGTGCAATTCGTTACATCATACTGTCAATGGTGCTGACCATTGGCGGGCTGCTTGTGACGGCCGATTCTGCTCATGCACATGGCAGTGGATCACAGCACGTGATTGACCAAACGGAGTCAGCGGACGTTGAGCATGTCAAGCAGGGTCATCCCGGACATTGTCATGGCGGAACGATTTGCAACGCTGTTGGTCTATTTTCGATGGGTCCACCACCGCCTGGCCCCCAAGATACTGAACAAAGATACTCGATCCCTCGAGCCCAATACCGGGTGCTCGGTATCGCGGCGTTTGACCCACCACCGCCGCGTGTCCTGATCTGACCAGTCGAATTGCGCTCAACCTGGGCGCGTCGAAGCAGACGACAAGGACAAAACAATGAACATTCTAAAAATGACCACAGGCGTTGCCCTGGTTTCTCTGTTCGCAGCCGCCGCCCTGGCGCATGGTGGCGCAACCGGCATCGTCAAAGAACGCATGGATGGTATGTCCGCGATGAAGGACAGCATGAAGATCCTTACGCCGATGATGCAGGGGAAAACGCCCTACAATGCGCAAACGGTACAAAGCGAAGCCGAGATAATTGGGCGTCATGCTGGTGAAAGCATGACAAAGCTGTTTCCAGAAGGATCTGATGGCAAACCCTCGGAGGCCAAACCGGAGATCTGGCAGGATTGGGGTTCCTTTGCTGAATTGGCCAGCCAACTGGAAACCTACTCTGAAGGCCTCGTGCTTGCGGCGGACAACGGGTTGATGATGTCCGGGTCGGGGCAAGGTTCGGGCATGATGGGCGGCGCATCCATGATGGGCGGCGGTTCTATGATGGGTGGCAGTCCAGATCAGACACAACTGTCTGAAATGCCAGCAGATGGTGTGTTCATGATGCTGAGCCAGACTTGCTCGGCGTGTCACACGCAATTTCGGTCGGAATAGGAATGCGTCATGAGACCGATATTCCGATTGGGCCTTGCTGCCGCCGTAACGGCGTCAGCGGGACTTGTTGCCGTGATGGCTTGGCCAATTGGCCAGCCCTTACAAGCTCTCGACATTCAGGGTGACGTTAACCGCGGGGCTTATCTGGCAAGGGCAAGTGGCTGTATCGCTTGCCACACAGATTTTGCCAAAGGGGGCGCGCCCTTGGCCGGTGGGGTGGAGTTGGATACCCCGTTCGGCACGCTCTATTCACCGAACCTGACCACAGATCCTAACCACGGGATCGGTGATTGGACGGTCGAGGAATTTGCCCGCGCTGTGCGTCAAGGCGTGTCACCCGGCGGACAACCCTACTACCCGGCCTTTCCTTATCCGTTCTATGCCAATTTCACGGATCAGGATATCGCCGATCTCTGGGCCGCCTGGCAAACGGTTGCACCGGTAGCGGAACCGTCAAAAGAGCAGGAAATGGCGTTCCCCTTCAATCAGAGATGGGGCCTGAAGCTGTGGCGCGCGGCTTTTCTGGAACCACCCCGCACTGATCCCGTGCCGGGCAATGACGAAGTGTGGAACCGGGGCCGGCTACTGGTCGAAGGTGCCACGCATTGTGCGGCCTGCCACACCGGGAGGAACCTGGCTGGCGCAAGAAATTCGGACACGGAACACTTCAAGGGAAGTGACTCTCTGCCGGGCGGTGACACGGCACCGGCCATCGACTTTGAAACCCTGCAAAAGCGTGGTTGGACGGTAGATGATTTGGCCTACGCGTTGCGCACCGGCGTAATGCCTGATGGCGATGTCTTCGGCGGCGCCATGGGAGAGGTCGTAAACTATGGCACCAGCTTTCTGACAGACGAAGACCGGAAGGCAATGGCGACCTATCTGCTGGATGTGCACGACGGGGGGTAATCGAGTGAGAGATCAAATTTTCTTTGGAGGGAAGTCCTCATGAAGCTCAATCGCAGGCAATTCGTTGCAGGCACGTCGGCACTAATCGCAATGCCGACTTTCGGGAGGGCGGCTACCGCCCCTCGAATAATCGAGGCGCGTTCAGGATTGGCACGTATTGCCCCCGACAGCTATCCTGAAACCGAGATATGGGGATATGATGGCGGTGTTCCGGGCCCTGAAATTCGTGCCCGGCAAGGCGAAACGGTTCGCCGGACACTCCTGAACTCGCTACCTCAGCCTACAGCAATCCATTGGCACGGATTGCGGGTTCCAAACAATATGGACGGGGTGCCGGGCCTTACGCAGGAGGCTGTACCAACCGGCGGCGAATTTCAGTATGACTTGCCTCTGAAGGACGCGGGGACCTTCTGGTATCACTCTCACAACCAGTCAACGGAACAAGTGGCCAGGGGCCTTTACGGCGCGTTCATCGTCGACGAAACGGACCCGCCGGACACGGATCATGACATTACGATCCTTCTGGATGACTGGCGGTTGTCTAAGGACGCTCAAATAGTTGATGATTTTGGTGCAATGCATGATTGGACCCATGCAGGTCGGATGGGAAACTACGTTCACGCGCGCATATCGCCAATGACCGAAGTTTTGACGAACCAGCGATTGCGAATTCGAATGGTCAACGTGGCAACTGATCGGATCATGTATGTGTCAGTAGGTGGCGCAAACGGGAAACTGGTCGCTTATGATGGAATGCCTGTAAGGCAGCCAGAAGATTTCGAAACACTTGTTTTCGGACCTGCACAGCGAGCAGACTTGATCGTCGACGTCACAGCGGAATCGAACGAAGCCGTTCAAATAACTCTTCACGAACGCGATGAATCATTTGTTATCGCTGAGATCCCGGTTTCGGGAAGCGGTACATCTGCCAGCCGCGGTGAGATTGAAGCTCTGCCACCCAACCCTGTTTCTTTTCTTGAAGATGTTTCTGACGCCTTAAAGGTTCCATTGGTGATGGAAGGCGGGGCGATGGGCGGACTGCGTCAAGGTACTTACAACGGCCAAGTCATGAGCGCTAATGAGTTGGTTCAGGAAGGACAGATCTGGACATTCAACGGAGTCGCAGGGTTACCCGAAGACCCGCTCGCTTCCGTTTCGCGTGGCGACATAGTCCGTATTCAGATGCAGAACGACACTGTCTTTGCGCACGCCATGCACTTGCACGGGACGCACTTTCAGGAAGTTCTGCCGAACGGCAGCCTGGGGCCGCTGCGGGACACAATCCTGGTTGACCGGATGGAAACGCGGGAGATTGCGTTCGTTGCGGATAACCCGGGGGACTGGCTGTTTCATTGCCACATGCTGTCGCATCAGGCCGCTGGTATGAAGACCTGGCTGAGCGTGGCGTGATGAACAAGAGCGCGGCGAATTGGCTGTCACTGGCTGCTGTGGTGATCATTGTCGCGGTCGCTGGCTGGGGCTTGGGTGGGCGTGCGCAGAACAGTTCATCGGCGGATTCGGCACGTGGTGTATTTTTGTATGCCGAAAACTGCGCGTCATGCCACGGGGCAGATTTGGAGGGTCAACCAGATTGGCAGACACCCGGTGCAGATGGCGTACTACGGGCACCCCCGCATGACCGAACAGGGCACACTTGGCATCACAGCGACAAGCTGTTGTTCGATTATACAAAGCTTGGCGGGGACCAAACACTAAAACAGATGGGCGTCTCTGATGTCAAAAGCGGTATGCCAGGTTTCGAGGACACTCTGTCGGATCAGGAAATCTGGGACATCCTTGCCTTCATCAAGGAGAGTTGGCCGGATCGGGAACGCAAGCTGCAAGAGCAGCGCACCGAGGCAGAACAAACGGAAGGAAACTGATGTGAAACGAATATTTGCAGGCTTAATCGCCATCGCCATGTCGATTGGCGTTCCTATAGCACGCGCCGACGAGCTGTCTGACTCCGATGTGAAACGGCTGGCTCTGGAAGCCATTTTGGAAAACCCTGAGATCATCATGCAGGCGATTCAACTGCTTCAACAGCGCGAGAATCAGGCAAAAGCCGAAGCAATTGGAAGCGTCTTGGAAAATCAGCGTGAATTGCTGGAACAGGATCCGAATGCGCCTGTCATCGGAAACCCGAAAGGCGATGTAACCGTGGTCGAGTTTTTTGACTATAACTGCCCATATTGCAAACGCGCTGCCCCGGTTGTGAAAAACGTAATCGCAGGCGATTCCGATGTACGAGTTGTCTATCGAGAATGGCCCATACTCGGAGAAGGTTCCGACTTCGCGGCACGCGCCGCGCTTGCCTCACGTAATCAGGGAAAATATGAAGAATTTCATTGGGCGCTTATGGCTCTGGACGGTCGTGCCACTGAGGCCAGTGTCCTGAAAGTTGTCCGTGAACTCGGCCTGGACGAGGATCAATTGCGCGCAGATATGGAGGCGCCGGAAGTCGACGCACATATTCAGGTGTCCATGGAATTGGCCCGACAGCTTGGCTTCAGTGGCACCCCCTCGTTTGTGATTGGAGATGCTCTTGCCCCGGGGCTGATCGCCGAAGATGAAATGACCCGGCTAATCGAGGCAGTCAGAGACGCAAGATAAAACCAAGGGGCGACTGAATGTGCGCCCCTAAGTTTCTCATGCGACCGTGGCTTCGTATCCCTCGGACTTCAGAGCAGCAAGGATATGATCAAGTGGATTGGCGCTTAAGACACGTACCCTGCGGTTTTCCATGTCAAAGTCCAACTGTGCGAAGGAATCCACCGTGGCAACGGCTTTTTCGATAGCTGACTTGCAGTGCCCGCAGCTCATATCCGGGATATTTAGGGTCGTCATGGATGTTTGCTCCTGTTTTCCGTTGTCCCGGCTAAAGTATTCCAGCACAGGAAGGTCAAGTCGTGAAAATTGGATCGCCAAAATTAGTGGAAAAGAAAGTCAACCCCATCCCTTGACCTTCCACTTGCTGGAACCCTTATGTTGCCCGTCAGCAGAACATTTGTGGTGACAATATGACTGAAATTTCACATGCGCGGTTCCAGGTTCAGGGTATGAGCTGTGCCTCTTGCGTAGGGCGCGTCGAGCGCGCGTTGAAAGATGTGCCAGGGGTAGATGCCGCTTCGGTTAATCTCGCCAGCGAAAGCGTTCAGGTCGATTTCCGCGATCCAGCCGATAAAGCGGCCATTGCTGATGCGTTAAACAGCGCCGGATATCCGGCACGGACGGAAGAGGTAACGCTGGATATTCAGAACATGTCCTGCGCATCTTGTGTAGGACGCGTTGAACGGGCCTTGGAGGCCAACGACGGCGTATTGTCCGCGTCGGTTAATTTGGCCACCGAAAGTGCAACAGTACGTTATGCCGAGGGAGTCACAACACCCGAAGCCATCGCGGCGCTTGCAGCATCTGCTGGCTATCCGGCGAGCCTGCGATCCGCGACGCAGACCGAACCACAAGACCGTAAGGCGGCAGAGATCAGCCATTTGGCGCGGCGAACAAGCTTTGCCGCTTTGCTCGCTTTGCCGGTTTTCGTCCTTGAAATGGGCTCGCATGTTATTCCGGGCATGCACCACCTGATAACGAGCACGATCGGCATCCAGAACAGCTATTACCTGCAATTCCTTCTAACCACGATCGTTCTTTTTGGGCCAGGATTGCAGTTCTATACCAAGGGATTCCCTTCCTTGGTCAAAGGCGCGCCAGACATGAACTCTCTGGTGGCTCTGGGCACTTCGGCGGCCTATGGGTTCTCGCTTATCTCGACTTTTGCACCGGGTATTCTTCCGGCCGGAACCGCAAACGTCTACTACGAGGCCGCAGCGGTGATCGTGGTTCTCATATTGCTTGGGCGGTTCCTTGAGGCGCGCGCCAAGGGCCGAACGGGTGAAGCGATCCGAAAACTGGTCGGTCTGCAGGCAAAAACAGCGCGAGTTGAGCGCGACGGAACGGTTGTCGAGCTTCCAATTGAGCAGATCGTTGTAGGAGATCTTGTGCACGTTCGACCGGGCGAAAAGATTGCGGTGGATGGTGCCGTAGTGACCGGCGCGTCATATGTCGATGAAAGCATGATCACCGGCGAGCCGGTTCCTGCCGAAAAGACCGAGGGCGCAACTGTGGTCGGCGGAACAGTCAATGGCACGGGCGCATTGACGTACCGGGCTGAAAAGATCGGCGCAGACACTATGTTGGCCCAGATCATTCAAATGGTCGAACAAGCACAGGGTGCCAAGCTTCCGATTCAAGGCTTGGTTGACCGTATCACGCTGTGGTTCGTGCCTGTAGTGATCGCTGTGGCCGTAATGACTGTGCTGGTTTGGATGTTGTTCGGACCCGATCCCGCGCTCAGCTTGGCGTTGGTAGCCGGGGTTGCGGTACTGATCATTGCTTGCCCCTGCGCCATGGGGTTGGCCACACCCACCTCAATCATGGTCGGCACCGGCCGCGCGGCCGAGATGGGTGTCCTTTTCCGAAAGGGCGACGCCTTGCAAATGCTGCAGGAAACCACCGTTGTTGCAGTGGACAAGACGGGGACCTTGACCGAAGGGCGTCCGGAGCTGACCGACCTTATTGTGGCCGAAGGATTGGCCGAGGATGAGGTTCTGCGCCTTGTGGCTGCCGTTGAGGTCACATCCGAACATCCGATCGCCACGGCCATCGTGCGCGCGGCTGAAACCCGTGGTCTGGAGCTTTCGAAGCCAGAAGACTTCACGTCGATCACCGGTTACGGGGTAAGCGCTTCAGTCGAAGGCCATACAATCTTGATCGGGGCCGACCGCCTGATGAGTCGCGAAGGGGTTGAAATGGGCGCGCTGTCTGATCGGGGCGCTGAACTGGCAATCAACGGAAAGACTCCACTTTATGCTGCCGTAGACGGGGTTATCGCGGCCGTAATCGCTGTGGCGGACCCAATCAAGACCACCACGCCAGACGCAATTGAAGCTTTGCACGGACTGGGGCTGAAAGTAGCGATGATTACCGGCGACAATACCGCTACAGCCAAATCCATCGCGGCGCAGCTTGGCATCGATCATGTCGTGGCCGAGGTTCTGCCCGAGGGTAAAGTATCCGCGTTGCAGGATTTGCGTTCAAATGGCGGAAAACTGGCGTTTGTGGGTGATGGCATCAACGATGCACCCGCGCTGGCGGCGGCTGACGTAGGAATTGCGATCGGGACAGGCACTGACATCGCCATCGAGGCGGCTGACGTCGTTCTGATGTCAGGCGACCTGACAGGCGTGGTCAACGCCTTCGATGTTAGTCAGCGCACCATGCGTAACATCCGCCAAAACCTGTTCTGGGCGTTCAGCTACAACACGCTACTCATACCGGTTGCAGCGGGGGTGCTCTATCCGTTTGGCGGCCCGTTGCTGTCGCCGGTTCTGGCTGCAGGTGCCATGGCGCTGTCCAGTGTATTTGTCCTGACCAACGCGCTGCGGTTGCGCTGGGTTAAGCCGATCAAAGTTGGGCGAGAACAGATCTCGCAGAATGAAGAGCAGGCGCTGCGATCAGCGCCTGCTGAATAGAATAGGAGAACCGCTGTGAATATCGGAGATGTAGCAGAACGTTCGGGTCTGCCTGCCAAAACCATCCGCTATTACGAGGATATCGGATTCATCAAACCCAGGCGCAGCCTGAACGGGTATCGCCATTTCGATGAAAAGGAATTGCACAAACTGGCCTTCATCGGGCGGGCCCGCTCATTGGGCTTTACCATTGAGGATTGCCGTTCACTACTGGCGTTGTACGAGGACAAAGAACGCGCAAGCGCGGACGTGAAGGATATCGCCAAACAGAACCTAAAAGAGATAGATGCCAAGATCGCGGACCTGAAGGCCATGCATGCAACACTGTCTCATCTGATTGATGAATGCGCCGGTGACCATCGCCCCGACTGTCCAATCTTAAGGCAACTGGGTTCGAAACTCATTGGTTCACAGCCAGATTAGGACGCAGCCGCAGGAGCGATATCCGAGAAAAAGACTTTGGGCACCTGTCATAACGGGTAGCGACACGCCGTCGGCCCCTCTGGCGTCCAAACAGGATATTGATCCTGTTGCGTCGTTTGTAGCGTCGCATGTCGTACTGGACAGGTTTGCCGCGTGATTTCTGATCTAGGATGCAGGGCTTCGTCTCCCGTCTGTCAGGGCCTCTCGGAACCCGTCGGCATCACAGACGTGATCTCCCGGCAGCCAATCAACCGATGGAAGGCTGTTGATCAGGGCGCCTGTAACACGCAGCCGAGACGGTCGCAACCAAACTAATAGATCCAGAGCCTAGCAGTTCTTACCGCGTAGGAAGCACTTCGAATATTGGAAAGAGGTTGAACACACTATGGCCAATCAAATGTTAAGTCGCTGACTTTGAAGCGGGTGATCCAAAAATCTAAAGACTTCGTTGTAGCGTATCCGCGTGTCTTCAAATTGCTGATAGAACCTGAACAACTCCTTAAGTGGAGCCGAAAACTCCTTGTGCGCGGACAGCACCGCGATCAAAGCCCCCAAGGAAATCCGCTCCTGTATGACGAAATACCCGCCGAGCGAATAAAACAGGAATGGAGTTAGAGATGTCAGGAAGTTGCTCAATGCCTTGGCAAAGAATTTCACGCGGTGAATTTTCCGGCGGATCGCTTCCAGTTGCCGAAGCGATGCGGTGGTCTGCAATATAGTTCGGGCGTGATCTTGTTCAGGGTCAATCTGACTAGTTAGGTGCAAAGACAGCTTACGCATTTCGTATATTCGTTTTCGGCTCAGCCGGTTCACGATCCGCTGCAGATAGGGCAGTAAAAGCAACTGCAATGGCAGAACCGTCAGCGCTGCAGCACCAAGGATCGGATCTTGAACGAACATAAACAACAGAATGGTGATCATCGTCCCGCCCTGTGTGATTGGCAGGGAAACAAGGTCTGCAGCGAAGCCTCCGATGGGCTCGACTTCAGATCCCAATACCTGCACAATTTCACTTCTTCGTCGACCGTCGGTCTGTTTACGCCAATTCTGATAGATCAAAAGGCGCATCCGCCTGAGGCATCGCTCAGCGACCCGGCCTTTCATTACGTTGAGGTGGTACTTTCCCACTCCGTTCAGCGCGATGGTCAGAAAGAATACACCGCTGAGAACTGCCAGATGCTGGGTCGCGGTGAGATCATAGCCCAACAGTGTCAGGCGCGAATGTGAGCTGTCCAGGACGTTGTTTACAATTTGCTTTGGCAGCTCCAGGGATAGATAGAGCACCGGCATCAGGGACAGGCTCAATACGAGCAGATAAAGCTGTTGCACTCGCGTTGTCTGCAAGATGTGTCGTATCAGATTGTGATTTAGGCCGGCAACGAGATTATCTGGATGATGGGCGGAAGCGACGATCGCTGGTTTGACCTGAAAAAGAAGTACTCTTGCAACCATCACAATTGTGGAAATGGCCAACAACGCCGGAGCAATTACAAGGATCAGATGCAATGCAGGATGCATCCAATCTGGTGCTGTTTCATCATAACGAAAGCCCAGCCAAGCTGCTGCGTCATGGGCGATTAAATGAAACTCCGGGATGTGCTGCTCTTTTCCCATCGGCTTTATTTCTTTTTATTAGATACGCGGCAGTTCGACCTGGAACTGCCGCGCACTTCGGCGCCGCATCATGGTGAGTGATTAATTTACAGCGCCGGAAGAAGCTATTGCACGGTTACGTTGCCGAACATTCCGGATTCGTAGTGCCCAGGAATCAGGCAAGCGAATTCAAAACTGCCATCATTTGAAAATGTCCAGATAAGTTTGCTTTGCTCTCCGGGCTCCAAACTGACGGCGTTCTCAGAAACGTGCCTTTGACTGCCGTTTACCATAACGTCTTTGTGTATCTTGTTGCGTTCAGCCGTATCCAAAATGAACTCATGTTCCAGTTCGCCAAGATTTTTGATATCGAACTCGATGGTCTGGCCTTTCTTGAACGACAAGTTCGAAGGTTCAAAAATCATGTCTCCGTCATCCGTTTCTTTCATAGAAACCTTGACGGTGCGGCCGATATCACTGCTCTTTCCGGGCTGTCCCACCTGCATCATTTCGGCGTGACTGTCGTCATGATTTTCACCGTGTTCCTCATGTTGATTTTCTGAGGCAAATAAGGGTGTCGCCAGCAAAGCAGCGATCGACGCGCCTAAGATTGTGGTTTTCATAGTTTTTCCATTCGGTTTTGGTTAGGAAAGGCCATCTTGCCGCACGTTCAGAATGCGATGGCCATCAGAAACCGGCCGGAGCAATCTGCCCCGGCCAAGATTATCGGATTTCAAAACATTAGCCGGGCGCCAAACACGACTGCGAACACTCCGTTCTCTTCGCCACTTGCCTGGATCAGATCCGCTGTGCCGCCGTAAGATTTCTCGTAGTTCACCCCAACATACGGCGATACCACCCGATCGATGAGGTCATAGCTCAGCCGAAGCCCAGCCTCGAGAGTGACTCCACCTGCTTTTTGATTGTATTCGAGGTCATCTTGCAAAGGCACAGTAAGCTCGAGATTCGGGATCAGGAACAGCCTGTTTGTCAAACCTGCTTCGTATTCGCCTTCGAACCGAAAAAACGAGTTGTCGGACAAGTACAAGTCAGCGTCGATTTCAAACCACTGCGGGGCCAATCCCTTTATCCCCAGGACCGCATTGTACCGATCCGGCAGACCGGTCGGTGTGTTGGCATACACCCCGACCACAGCGTCAAAGAAGTTGGATATTGGCTTTTGCAGTCGCAACTGGTTTTCGAGCGTTTCAAAATCGCCTGAGCTTTCACCCAGTTCGGCTTCGCTACGCCATACAAATTTCAACTCGTCAGTTCCCACGAAGGCATCAAAATCCCATTGGATTGTGTCCTCGCCTTTGTCATTGGAGCGGTACTCCAACTGCTCGGCTTGAAACCCATAGGTCAGGGCCTCTGCTTTTGTCTCAGCGGTCCAGCCAAGCGAAAGCCCGGCTGCCGCTGCGGTGACGGCAATTAAGTTTTTCATGTTTTTCACTCTGTTTGTGCTGCCGAAAGCTTAGGCAGGCCCGCCTTCGATGATTACTTTGCGGAACATCCCCGCATCGGCGTGGTAGGACAGATGGCAATGGAACGCCCATTGACCCGTCACATCCACTTCAGTCTCGGTGTAGACTGTCGTGCCCGGCGCGATGCTGACCGTGTGTTTGATCGGATCGCGGCTGCCACTGCCGGTATCAAGGATTGACCACATACCGTGCAAATGCATCGGGTGTGACATCATGGTTTCATTGACGAATTTGAACCGCACTCTTTCACCGTATTTCAACCGGAGAGGCTCAGCTTCGGACAGTTTCTTTCCGTTGATGGACCAGATGTAGCGTTCCATGTTGCCCGTCAGACGCAACTCGATTTCACGCGTTGCAGGGCGGTCCTTGTAAAGCGGTTTACGCGCCTTCAGGTCGTCATAAGACAGGAATTTCCCGCCATTTGCAGCATTGGGTGTCAGACCGCTACCCATAGCATAAAACTCCTGTTGCGCACCCCCAGGCATCGCCATCTGATGACCTGCGTGCTTCCCGCCTGACATGCCCTGCCCTGCGGCGGCAGAGGCGTTACTCATGTTATGTTGGCTGTGATCCATGGTATCGGATTGTGCCGCATCGACCGGTTTCGCCATTTGATGCTGGCTGTGATCCATAGTTTCAGACGGTGTCGCGTCGGCGGATTTTGCCATTTGATGCTGGCTGTGATCCATGCCCGGCATCTTCATCATGTCGTCGGACATCACCGAAGCGTTTTGCATGACGTGGCCTTCCATCCCCTTGCCGTGCATCATCCCGGACATGTCGGCCATGGTCAGGCGGGGCTTTGGTCGAAGACTTGGAACTGGCCCGGCCATTCCCTCGCGCGGTGCCAACGTTCCGCGGACCAGTGCAGTACGGCCCATTGACTCTGCTACTATGCTGTAGGCACGATTTTCCCTGGGCTGAACGATCACGTCATAGGTTTCGGCAACAGAGATGCGCAACTCATCCACGGTGACGGGTTTCACGTCATTGCCGTCTGCCTGCACGACGGTCATCTTGAGGCCCGGAATTCGAATGTCGAAATAAGCCATGGCCGAGGAGTTGATCAGCCGCAGCCGCACTTTCTCGCCCGGTTTGAATAGCCCGGTCCAGTTCTGCGAAGTGGTCTGGCCATTGATCATCGGGGAGAAACCCTGAACGTCCTCGACGTCCGTTGGCATCATCCTCATACGACCCCACATCTTTCGGTCTTCCAAAGCCGCCTTAAGCCCCATCTCACCGGAATCCTTGATGAGATCCTGCGCCGTACGTTGTGACCGGTTGTAGTAGTCAGCCGACATCTTGAGGTTTCGCATGATCCGCTTACCGCGGTGAGGGTGCGTGTCAGTCAGTTGCACGACATAATCCCGATCAGCACGAACCGTTTCGCCGCCCTTCGGCTCGATTACGATAGCTCCATATGCTCCATCGGGCTCCTGAAAACCCGAATGGCTGTGAAACCAATAGGTGCCTGCCTGTGTGATCGGGAAATTATAGGTGAAGGTTTCACCCGGTTTAATACCGGCAAAGCTGATCTTCGGAACACCGTCCTGATCAAAAGGCAAAATCAGCCCGTGCCAGTGGATCGAGGTGTCTTGTTTGAGATTATTCGTGACATTCAGCGTGACATCCTCGCCCTCTTTGAAACGCAGGATAGTTGGGGTTTGGCTCTTGTTGTAACCAACCCCCGTTTTGCGGAAATCACCGGCGTCGATGCGGATCTTGTCCACAGTAATATTGTAGGTTCCAGCCATGGCCGCCGTTGACGCGGATAAGGCAAGGGCGACGGAAGCAATAGCCACACGTGCAGATGCGATGGGACGCATTGTTTTTCCTTACTTGGTTGAATTGATGATTTGGAAATTCACTGCATTTGTCAGCAGGCGCTGCGGTCAGCCACGCTGATAGTCTATTCTCGCATTTCGCTTTTTTGATCAGTGCTCAAGAAGCTGGTTGATATCGGGTGCAGGACAGGAAGGTGCAGCACACAACATTCAAGAAAAGCAACGAAATAGCAGTGTATTCAGGCGCAATGAGTTACGCTTTGGGAGGTGGAAGCTGGGCTTCAAGTACGGTTGAATTTCTGCCTGGCTCGCTTTGCACGAACATCAGTTCCCCTGCATTTTCGGCGATAGAAGGTCTTTGGTGAGTCAAAAACGCAGCGGGAGTTTCGCATTGAGCAATCTTGTGGCATTGGCTAGGGTTTGAGTGATAGTGCCCCACCTCAATGTCGTTTTGGACTAAAGAAGCTTCAAGGAAATGACCTTTAGCACGAGCGCTGGTAAATGAAAAAATGGTGGACGCCACCAAAACGAGCGTAAGAAGAAGAAAAACACTTATTTTTGCCGCTCTTTGGCGCATCTTGAATTGCTCTCCGTGCTTCTCAAGCTATCTAGCAAAAAACTTCCCACCCGCAACCCGAAGATACAATTTGATACATTCTAGACCTACCGCAACTGAACCACTACCGACTGGCGTCGGTAGGATCGGCGATGTGATTTTCGAGGTATTGCAGGACAATGTCCTCGGTGATGGCACCGTTGGTGGTTGAGAAATACCCCCTGCCCCAGAACCGACGGCCCCAATAGCGCCTGCGCAACGCGGGAAATTCCATTTGCACCTTGTGGGACGAACGGCCCTTCATCCTGCGCACCAGATCGGAAATGGCGATCTTCGGCGGCACCGAAACGAACATGTGGACATGATCGGATGACAGCACCCCGCGCAGGATGTCGACCACGTTCTCGCGGCAGACCTGACGAATGATGTCGCGCACCCGCAGGCGCACCCGGCCGGTCAGCACCTTGTAGCGGTATTTCGTCGACCAGACGATGTGGTAGCGGTGGTAGAAAACGCAGTGCTTGCCAGTGTCATACTGCATGACCTTACCCTCTGGAAAATGAGCCTTCCGACCGGCTGCGGCTCATTTTCCAGAGGGTAAGGTCATAGCACGATTCTTCGCGCTGAAGCAGTTCCGACTGGAAGTCGGAGGGTTTGCTCCAATGCGTGGATACTAAATGTGCCACGAAGCATGTGCATCAATTGAATGAAGTGCCCTTATCGGCAAAAGCCTGCTCGAACACCGAAAGTCGCACTGAACATGATCTGTTACAAAGAGATTTTTTTAGGAGTAGGAGTCGATTTGTTGAACCTCTGCACACGGAAAGCTCTGTGACCGCAAGTCGGGAGATCGTCCCGCGGTGGTCTTACCGGTGTGGTCGCCATATTGCCGATTTCATCAAACGCACGCGGCCAATGCTGGGGTTCAAGGCCTTTGAGCATTTTGTTGATGGCATTGATGCCAGCGGTGTTGGCGCCGCTCTTGTCGATCACGATCTTCCTCGGCAATCCATTGATCTCCAACACCCTGGCGAAGAACTTGGTGGCGGCTGGATTGTTTCGGCGTCGTGAAAGCATGAAATCAAGCGTCTTGCCGTGCTTGTCGACGGCTCGATAGAGATAAACTCAGGCACCTTTAACTTTGATGTAAGTTCTTTATTGAGCAGCAGCTCTCGATGAGATTAGTCCTGTATCGACCACCTGCAAAGTTCTTTACGAAGTCATCCTGTTGGCGCTTCATCTCGGCGTTCAAGGCATCAACCCCCAAAGGTTTCATGCGCGGTCTTTTCTGGGCAGCCGCATGTACATCAAACGGGTTCGGTCGACAGCCTGCCGTGTTTGTCTATACGGCAACTCGTGATTGGTTGATCCGCTGGTATTCTGACTAGGCCTCCTTGGTTTGAAAGGTTGATCCGTTTGTCCAGATGGCATGCATCAGGACCGCGAGTTTTCGAGCCAAGGCAACGACCGCCTTCTTGTGACTGGTGCGGGCTTTGAGGGCTCGAGCCCATCTCTGTAATTCCGATCCTTTGCCCGGTTTCACCCGGTTCAACAAACTGCTGGCCGCCTCGTAGAGCGCTGAGCGCAGCATAGGATCGCCGTGTTTCGATATTCTACCACCATAATCGACATCCCCAGACTGGTATCGACGGGACGTCAGCCCGAGATATGCACCAACTGATCTGGATTTCGAAAACCGACGCGGATTGTCGATGGTCGCAACAAAGGTCACTGCACTCACAGGACCAACACCCGGGATCGTCATCAGGCGTTGGCAAGCCTCATCGGCTTTTGCGTGGCGCACCATTTCTTTACTCAGCGCAGCCGCTTGCCGAAGGTCGGCTGTGCGCAAGTCGAGCAAGGGCAGGATGACACTCGATAAGACCGGCCGATCCTTCAGGATCGCGTGGACACGCTCTTCATAGGTGTTCAGATGTTTTGGCAAACGCAGCCCGAAACTGGCCAAAAGACCGCGGATTGTGTTTTCCACATTCACGCGGGATTTCAACGCCACTTCCCGAGCTTTCAGCAATGCCCGCCGCTCCTGGGCGAGCCGGCCTTTCACCTCAACCTTCCGATAGAACCCCGTGCGCGCCAGTTCAGCTAACATGGCGGCATCATTGGCATCGGTCTTGTTGTGCATCTGGCTGAGAACAGCATGAGCCTGACGTGCGTCGATACAAACCACCGGCAATCCCCGATCTGCAAGCTCAGTGTAAAGCCAGTTCGCCATACGGCCGGTTTCGAGGACCACACATTGGATGACGCCAACGTGGTCGCGCAACGCCTGAAAAATCACATCGGGGTCAGTTACTTTCTTCGCGGCAAACACGGGTCCACCGCTCTGATTGCAGACACAAATCGACGTCTCAGCCTTCGAGACATCCAGTCCTACAAAACACTGTTCCATCTTGCTCTCCCATTGCTGTTCCGATGCCATCATGCACCGGCCAAGAGAGCTGCTGTTCAATTACTCAGAGTTTCGTCCGTTCTCCACGAACGATCACATGGCCCATTGCGACGACATGCTGCGTCAGCGATTGCGCCAGAATACCGTGTTACCCATCGGTTTAGCGTGGTGCGGTCCACTGAAACGCCACGCTCATGCATGATCTCTTCCAGATCGCGGTAGGAAACGCCGTTTCGGAGATAGTAGAAAACCGCGAACAGGATCACGGCCTTCGGATATTGCGCGCCTTTGAACGAGATCATAAAAACAAACTTTCGACTTCAATATTTCGATATCCAATCACTCGAAGCACTTATGAGAGTCAACAGTCAAAAGTTTGCAACAGATCCTTCACCAACAGGCCGTTCGAAATGTCCTCCAACATAGCCTGCAGCTTACCGAGACGAAAACCCCTGCCAAGCCTGATTCTCTCTCTTGTTTGCGGTCCTATTGTCTATGAGACGCATTATTTCTTAATATTGCGCATTACATATCGTTACCCAATTTTTTGGAATTAAACCCGATAAGTATCCCTTATCATGATTAATTGATTTAACCAGGAAATACACGCAGAATAGCATTCATGAAGCCCCCTGCCCCCTATCTCCCTGCCGCGTCACCGACGCTCTCGCACGCAGACCAAGAGGCCCTCACCGATCTCTATGTGCGCGGCACGCCTGCGAACACGCTCAGGGCTTATGAGCGCGATTTGCTGTACATCACCGCCTGGAAGGCTGCGCGCTTTGGGTCGGCGCTGGACTGGCCGGAAACCGAGGCGACTGCCCTCGCCTTCATTCTGGACCACGCGCGATCTTTGGAAGACGCGCCAGTGGAGGATCGCGCCCGTCAAGCAGGAGAAGCGCTGATCGCGCAAGGGCTGCGCAAGTCGCTGGCCTGCCCGGCACCCTCGACCCTGGACCGGCGCATCGCCTCTTGGCTGGCGTTTCATCGGATGAAGAACCTCCCCTCCCCGTTTGACAAACCTCAGGTGAAACAGGCCCGGTCCAAGGCCCGGCGCGCCGCTGCCCGGGCCCCTGCCCAAAAATCGCAGCATCCGATCACCCGCGACATCCTCGAGCAGATGCTGTCCACCTGTCGGGGGTCCCGGCGGGATTGCCGCGACCGCGCCATCTTGATGCTGGGTTGGGCTTCTGGTGGTAGACGGCGCTCGGAGATCACCGGGTTGATGTTTGAAGACGTCTCGCTGAAGGAGTTCGACGAGAAAAGCCTGGTTTGGATTTCATTGCTGGAGACCAAGACCACAGCCAAGGGCGAAACCCCGCGCCTGGTTTTGAAGGGTCGCGCAGCCCAGGCGCTGGTGCATTGGATCGAGGTTGGACAGATTAAGAATGGGCCACTGTTCCGCCCCGTCTCCAAAGCCGATCGTGTACTGAAACGTCGGCTTTCGCCTGACGCTATCTATCAAATCGTCAAACATCGCCTCCAGTTGGCAGGGTTGCCGGAGGACTTCGCCTCGCCGCACGGTTTGCGTTCTGGGTTCCTGACCCAAGCCGCACTAGACGGCGCTCCGATCCAGGCCGCCATGCGCTTGTCACTGCACCGGTCTATGGCCCAGGCGCAGAAATACTATGACGACGTAGATGTCGCCGAAAACCCGGCGACGGACTTGTTGGGGTGAGCTGGCGCTAAACGAAGAAGGCGGTAACCCGTGGGTTACCGCCTTTGAAACCAAGAAATCTGAGCATGGGTAACCCGCGGGTTACTACTCGTTCAAAACAGCTTCAAAAGCTTCAACCGCTCTCTGGAGCTTTGACCGGTCAATCGAACTAAAATCCTGACCAGACAATATCCTGCACTCTCCCTTTCGCGCAGTGACTTTTGAGCCGCCCACGTGGAACTCATACTTCACGCTCTCGGCTTTCTCACGTCGCTTGCCACTACCCGGTTCAGCATCAGTATCTGCCAAGAAGGCATCCAGCGCTTCGTTTTGCTCACCGGCTGTGGATGCGCGCACCAACACATCTCTCAACCCAGCAGCTGAATCCGATGACGCTCGAAGTTTACGCGCAACCTCAACGCCAAGGTTTCTGGAGACACTCTTTGGAAACGGCAACGCACCCTCAAGTTCATTGAGCAGATAAACAAAGCTGCGAATGTAAGAGCGTTTCATCTTGTGTAGGGAGGAGTACAGCCTTCCGACCAAAGCTTCTGCATCCCCTGCCCCCAACTCTGAATCTTTGGAAGCAAGAATTGCGACTTGCGCCATCTCAGCAAAAGTCAGGTCCTCCCGAACAACGTTCTCCTCAACCATGTCAATGTAGAGGTCGATGCGATCGCTATGGGATTCGGCAACTCGCGCTGTAACACTGGAAAACCGTTCATCACCGGTCTCCTCAAAAAGCTGCTTAAGAGCAGTAACTCGTCTCCAACCCTTTTTGAGCTGGAAGCGACCATCTGAATCCTTATAAAGTTCTATGGGCTCTTTCTGGCCGCGTTCCTGAATAGAAGCCTTGAGTTCATCCATCTCATCGGAACTTGCGACGGACGAAAGATCCAAGCGATCTCTTGGCAGGTCTGTCGTATGAATTTCATTGATGCCGACCGCAACCAAAACTCGCCCCTCATCACGAGCTTTGCGATACTCCTTTGCATCGGAGGCATTTTGCCGTCGCTGTTCGACACGGTTCTCAGTGCTTTCATTTAAGCTGTTTGCTGCTTCGCGTACTGCAGCCCCCATTGGACCCACTTCGCGGCGGCGTGTTTTCTTGAGGTCATCTTCATCAATCGGAGTGAAGCCAAATTTGTTACCGCTCATTCTACCCGCTCCTCAACTTTAGTACGCGCCTCCCAGGCCCGTAGGACGACATCCTTAAATTCGCTGTATGCATTATCAAAGGACTGACGCGCTCGCTTCCATGTGTCCCGAGTCATCTGTCTGTAGTCCTGCTCGTAAACAGACATCTGGAACCTACCAGATTGCTCGACCGCACGTGTCATTTCGATGGGATTTTGACAGACATCGGCGCCGAAGACATTTTTGAAAGCATCCATCATCGCGACATGCAAAGAGTTGCTGGCCTCGAAGCGAGTCATGAGAACACGTATGTCATCGAACCTTTTAGGAAGCGTGATACCGGCATCCTGTGCAATACGTTCGAACCCGCTGGTTATGTCTTCCAAGGCATCGCCAAGCTGACCAAGATAACTCGTTGTGCTGTCATACTCCCAATAACCAGGACCAGACGGAATATAGAGGATGTCAGCAGCAAAGGCCGCATTCAAAGACTGGTATCCAATTGCCGGCGGGCAATCGAAAACAATCAAATCATATTGGTCGTCAGGCAACTCATCCAGATATCTTGCTACGCATCCAAAAAAACTCCATGCCTTGTGAATGGACCTGTACTGAGCGGACGCAAATTCAACGAAGGCCGCGTTCGCACAGCTCGGGATGATGTCGATCGTTGACCATGAAGTTTTTTGAATGAAGTCTTGTACACGTTGTGCGCCAATCGACTGAACATCTTCGGGCAATTCGTCGGCAGTAGGGTAGGGGCAATCTGCGGGATCATCATATTCGTCCGCGATCCGGTTCGCCTCACGGCAGAGATCGCGGCACATAATGCCCCAGACAGTATTCCACTCTCTAACTTCAGCCAGACCCATTGAATGCGTGAGTGTCGCCTGGGGGTCGAAATCCACCACCAGAACACGGTAACCATCAAGCGCGGCCGCATTCGCCAAGTGCTGGGCAACGACGGTTTTGCCGACACCACCCTTAAAGTTCGAAACCGCTACTCTCATAGCCCGGCCTGCCGGCCTTTGAGGCAGGAGGCTTTTACCTCTAAATCTCAGGCGCCGTCTCAACTCATTTATCTCAGCCAGAGAAAACCATCTTTGCCGCCCATCATCTTCAGTCGCCCCTTGCGGAAGAGACGGGTCTTCGGACAACTTCTTTCTCAAGGTGTCCGCCGGGACATCAAACATGAACTGGCTGATCTCCCAGATAGAGAATGGTCGAAGCACTTTCTCGTCAGCGGGCGAGAAGGTAGCGCGGCGGACGGCAGCCTGTTGAGCCAGGCTTCGTTCGTTCATAGCTTGAAGGTCGGTGTGGTCACGCATGTTGCTGCTCTTGTTATATCACGGATGTCTTCTAATAACGCGATTTTGGAAAACTGCAAAACGTAAAGAATAGAATTTCCGCTTTTTCGCCTTCGACTCGGTAAAAACGGGAGGTATTTCGAAAGTGAAGCTATGTTTTGGTGACAGGCAGCGATCGATTACCAGATATATGGTGACACTCGACCTCCAATAGGGTGACAGCATAGTGTCACCCATAACCTATTAACCGAATTTTCTTTTGATTTTGAAGAAAGAGGCGGTCATCCTGTTTTTCAAAGCCCGTTGACAAACTACGGGATTTCATCACACTGAACCCAATTGATGGAATCGGTCGGCGAAACCGATCCGCTCGAGGCACAGTGGCAGTATCAAAATGGAAATAAAACGATTTACAGGATATCAGGCCGGTTCTCAGAAGTACGATCTTTTGACTGCACTCTCTGTTGCGGGATTGAATGGCACACCCGGTTTTCAATGTTCGATGATGCGGCTCATTGCGCTGATAACGGCTCGATACAACTGGCGCACTGATGAGCTGACGGTCGGTCAAAAAGAAATGGCCCGCCTCTGGTCCGTGGATGAACGAACCGTCAAGCGAGAAATTAAGCGGTTGACGGATTCTAATATACTTCTCCAGCTCAGGCCTGGGGTTAGAGGCCGCGTTGCAGCGTATCGACTCAACTACGCGGAAATTTACCGTCTGAGCGAACCGGTTTGGCAAAATGTTGGTTCTGATTTTGTATCGCGTATGGAGACACAAAGCCCAAAACCAACCGAAAAGGTTGTTCATGTTCAGTTTGGCCAAGAAAGACCAGTGGCTATTGAACATGAGGGACAAGACATTCAGGATCCATGGGGCAGGGCGCTTCGGCGCCTATCAGAATCTGAAGCATTATTGTTTGAAAGTTGGTATCGCGAACTCAAATTTGTTGAAACGCAAGATCAGACAATCACCTTGCGCGCACCCAGCAAGTTCATCGCACAGTACATTCAGTCTCACCATTTGAAACCTTTACTTGGAGCGGTCCAGCTCGAGTTCGGGCGAATTCGGAAAGTGTGTCTGCTCGGCTAGCAATCCAGATTTGAAGGTCGCACGCTGTGCCTTGAGACCACCGAACTTGCTGATTTCAACCGTTGAGTTTGGCCTCGAACACCCCGATAGTTTTCAGAATGTCATCGAACAAGGGGGTATCCCCGATGATCATTTCTTGCATCCCCACATAGTCCCGGCGCAGCGCTGCTTTCAGCTTAGGGTTCGGTAGCAATCTTAGATATCCGGGCTTGGCATTCTCGTAGTTAGCCCAAGCCGCTTTGAAGAAGACGGACTTATGGTGTGCAACCTGATCCAGCAAGTCGATCTGTTCGATAGCGCGAGAATGGGACTCGTGTGTGATCAACTGAGCCATGTCGTAATAATGGCGCGACATACGGTCAGCCAGAGGTTTGGTGATGTCCTGATGATAGAGCATATGCAGGATCGTGGCTTTTTCCCAGAATGTGCGTTCAACACCCAAGACCTTCACACCGACTTCGCCCGCCCCCAAAAGGTCTGGAAAGGCCTGATGCACGTAAGGTGATATCCTGCGGGACTCGGCTGGTAGGTGAACCCCACGGGCGCCAAATTCGAACCGCACTACCGGCTGGATGTAGCCGCTGGTCGCACGTGTCTCGGATGGATAGGCGAAAAGCAAGGTTTGTGCATCATTAGGATCGACCGACAGGGAAAAGTGCTGATCTAGCGCGGCGCCAAACTTGATCTTGGTTTCTTTCAGAAGCGGTCCTGAGACTACTTTGGTGGCCGTATCCTGAAGTTCCTGCAACAGTTGCTTTTGTTTTTTGCCGGAAAGGGCAGGGTGCTCGGGGTCACGTGCGCCCTCGAAACCGAGCTGTGCCCGGTCGAGAGACAGATCCACGTCTTCTGAGAATCGATGGATGATGTCATAGGCCTTGGATAGCGATGTCCCGCCCTTGAAGATCATGTGAGCGCCAAAAGAGGGCAGGGCGAATAGATGTTTCAGTGACCAACAGACCCAGAAATCCTTCTCGACGATTGCTTTGGACAAACCAAGCTGTGCGGCCGATTCCTGAAACGCCTCCTCACGGTTCTTTGGAGTATCGTTGGCAAACTGGTCCACGATCAGTTCCGCGCCACGATTTGCTGCACTACCGGGTGCATCCACGCCGGTACATATCTACTTTGTTTTGCGAGCAATGCGCGGTCCTCAATATCCAGATTGCGGGCCAGCGTGTCGACAACACGGCTATCCACCCGGTTTTTCCCAACATAGCGTAACGCCTGAAATACGGCGCCGGTTTTCTGACCTGCACCAACTAGCGTTTTGGATGATGCATTTCGAAACTGGATGACTTGTCGACCAATTGTCTTGGTGCGGGTCGGGCCGTCGGTCATATAAGTCGGCTTGGACGGCACTTGGGTCGACAGCCCCAACTGGTTGGCTGCCATGGCAGGGGAGGGCTGTAGAACCTGATTGTCTTTGCGTGCAATCGCTTTGGCAATGTCATCGGCTGACGGAGACAACAGCCCTAACCGGGCGCTCTTTCTCGGATAGTCATAAAGCCCACGCGTTAACCGCCGGATCATCCCTTGATCCGCCAAACGCGACAATGCCTGATCCACACTTGCGCGGGAGCCAATATCCAGAAAGTCGGTTGGCGCAAAGATTGCGCCCCGGCCTTTTCCGATGATGCGTTGTCTAATCGATGAGGTGATCATAGCTTTCTCCTTGTCAGAAAATATAGTACTTTTTTCTGACTTTCAAGTTAGGGGAATATCTGGGTGTTTTTGTAAGTTGGGCGGGAAGCGGTCGTTCGCTGCGAGTGCGACTCCGCACCCATCCGCCGCTAAAGCGGACGTTAGATGCAGCTGATTGGGCTGGACCCTATCAAACACACACACACACAATAACTGCTGATATGTGACGCGCGCGTCTTAACCGAGAAACGAACGGTGAATAGACTCGGAGCAGGAGTCGCTTCTACTGAAATATTCCCGGTGAAATGCTAATTAGATGCAAACTGTATTTCACGGGAATCGATTTAACATGGCGGATCAACATGAAGAACAGCTTTCACCGACTGTCACCAAGGTGCTGGATGAATTTCTGGCGGTGCTAAAAGCGGATGATAAAATAGACGAGAAGATCGCAGAGCGACTTGATAAGCTTCTTCGCTCCGGAAGGGCACCCAAGGCGGATGATCTTGAAACGGCACTGTTTCCGGCGACGAAGGGTGACGAGGCGTGATCCGGATCAAGACCCTGCATATCGAAGAATTCCGTGGCATTCGGTTGCTGGACCTCGATCTTGCGGGCCAGAATTTTGGGATTTGCGGTCCCAACGGCACCGGCAAGAGCGGTGTCGTTGACGCTATCGAATTCTGTCTGACGGGCAATGTTACTCGCCTGTCGGGACAAGGGGCTGGCGAGCTGACCGTCAAAGGCCACGCGCCGCATGTCGATCAGCGCGATAATCCGGAAAAGGCGCTGGTCAGCTTGACCGCATCAATTCCGTCTCTTGGCAAGGATGTCACCATCACGCGCTCGGTCAAAGCGCCACGAACGGTGACGATCACGCCAGCCAGTGGTGCAGAAGAGCCTGCGATTACCGAGCTGCAGTCACATCCGGAGTTCGCAATCTCACGGCGCGAAATCGTCAAATACATCATCACACCGCCGAACCAGCGCTCCAAGGATGTCCAGACGCTCCTGCGCCTCGACCAGATCGAGAAGACCCGTAGCGCGCTGCTGTCATACGCCAACAAGTGCAAGCGCGAAGCCGAGGAAGCGGAGCGCGCGCGCGGGCGGGCCGAAGGTGAACTCAAGACGGCTCTCGGCGTAACGACTCTCGATCGTGATGAGGTGCTGGCCAAGGCGAACGAAAAGCGCGCGCTGCTTGGCCTTCCGGCATTAACCGAACTCACGCCCGCAACATCGTTCAAGGACGGCGTTGCCGAAGGCGATGAAAAGGCCAAGAAAGCAGGACCAAGCAAGGAAGTGGCTCTGGCCGATCTTGTTGCTCTTGCCAAGGATGCGGCGGCATCGCCGCCCGATCCGTTGTCCCAGCAGCTCGAAGCCGCCAACACCGCTCTCAAGGCGTTGAAGGATGACAAGGATGCGCTCGCGCTGGCGCGCCAGCACGGATTCATCGAAACGGGCCTCGAATTTGTGAGCGGCGATGCCTGTCCGCTTTGCGATACGCCCTGGGATGCAGAAGAACTCAGGGCACATCTCAAGGCCAAGTTGCTGAGCGCCGAAGCTGTCAGCGCGCAGCTTGAAACCATCCGGACGGCATTCGGTGTGATCTCCGACGCTCTTGAAGATCGTATGTCCGCTGTCGCCAAGGCCGCCGCCTATGGCGCGGCCCTCAAGGAGGCTGTGGCCAAGGAAGCTTTTGATGAATACGGTCAGGCGCTTGCTACGGCGAAGCAGGCGCTCAACGCCTTTCTCGATGATCACGCCCTCATTGATGATGCCTTGGCGGTCACGGATGCGGCCTGGTGGGCGTTGCCGGAAGAAGTTCAAACCCGCCTGGAAGAGGTGCAAACTGCGATTGGCGCGCAGCCTGATAGCTCGGCCGCTGATGCAGCGCGGGAATTTCTTGCCGTGCTTCAGGACCGCTATGAGCGTTTGCTGAGCGACAGCAAGACTGCGAAAGCCCAAAAGGCGCGTCACGCCAAGGCGCAGAAGGTTCACGATCACTACAATGATGTCTCCAACAAGGTCCTGGAGACGATCTACGACGCCGTAGCCACTGAATTCACGGATTTCTACAAGGCCATCAATGATGATGAGGGGAAGTTTACAGGTGAGCTGAAGGCCGAGCCCGCCAAGCTGAGCTTCAATGTCGATTTCTTCGGCAGGGGCACGTTCCCGCCGGGCGCTTATCACAGTGAAGGGCATCAGGACGGTATGGGGCTCTGCCTGTACCTGGCCCTGATGAAGCATACTCTTGGTGACAAGTTCACCTTTGCGGTTCTTGATGATGTCTTGATGTCCGTGGATACCGGCCACCGCCGCGAAGTCTGCCGTCTGCTCAAGACGCAATTCCCCAACACCCAGTTCATCCTGACCACCCATGACCGCGTCTGGCTGCAATATATGAAGACCGAAGGCCTCATCGGGCGCAGCCAGCTTTTCGGCGGCTGGAGCGTCGAGCTCGGTCCGCGCATCTGGGACGATCAGGATATCTGGACCGAGATCCAGCTGGAGCTCGACAGGAATGATATCGCAAAGGCTGCATGGCTCTTGCGGCGCTACCTGGAATATATCTCGACCGTGCTCGCCGATAATCTGCGGGCCTCCGTCGAATTTCGCGGTGATGCCCACTACGATTTGGGCGATCTGTTGCCGCCCGTGCTGAACCAGTGGCGAAGCCGTCTGGGCAAGGGCATCAAGGCCGCCGCGAAATGGGGGCATGACAAGACCAAGGAGGAGCTTGAAGAAAAGCTCGCCACAGCCGTAGCGCTAATCAAGGCCACAGACGCGGAGCGATGGACGATAAATCCATCAGTACATTTTAATGAATGGCAGAATTTCACCAAGGCCGAGTTTCAGGCCGTAGTGGACGCATTCAAAGCGCTGCTGGATCATATCCGGTGCCCAAACCCCAAGTGCGGCACTTTCCCTTACCTTACACCGCGCAAAGGGTCGGCTGAAGATCTGCGTTGCAGCTGTCAGACCATCAATGTCAATCTTAAGTTGAAGTAGCGGTACCAATTCTAATCAGTCCCGTTGTCCTGATCGCGAGGAATCAGCCAGCAGTAGGTTCGCATAGTCGAGATGGCCCTGATCAGCGAGAGCCCTTAAAGCAGCAACACGGGACTTTCTCGCCACGACATGGTCCGGCATTGTCTCAATCGAACGGAGCCAAGATGTATACTGATCATCAAACCCATGTTCGAGAGCTCCGGCAACCACCAACGCAAGATACCAGTCATAGGGAGCAAGATCGTTCTCTATTTCCGATGCGATGTAGGTTGTCGCAACGATAAAATGATCTGTCATTGTGACCCTAAAATCATCAACTCTGTCATAGCCATTACCTGCGCCTTCGAATTTGTCGAGCGCGTCACGTTCTGCAAGACCAATCTCAAACAATATTCCAGGGGTTTGGAATTGAGCTGATTGTTTGATGAGGGTCGCCTTTCCCGAACCATCGACGCTCTTCTTCGAAAACCCCAAGCTATGACTATCAACCGATGCTACGCCTACTAGCTTGGCGCTTGGGCAGCGCGCAATAAGACGGGCGCTCAACATGTTTGAACCGTAAGCAAAATAGAGAAAAGTCATGCCCAGATAGTAGCGTGACAATTAATCGATGTCAGGCCTCAGAAGTCTCCCCCGGGAAGGCGTAATGAGTGCAATATCCTGCGGCATGGTGACTGTTAGCACACAGCATCACAGTACTCGATTTCGAATAATTTCTCAGCTAACTTGTATCATCTGGAGTCTGCCCCTATATATGGAGTCTTCCTGGACTCGATACCACAAGGGGATGTGTTGTGACCCAGAAATTTATAGCTCCGCCGAGCGGGAACCGGCTCGACGAGGAGGATGCTGCCATCGTCAAAGGCATGCTCGATAGGGGCGATCGGCAACACGATATTGCTGCCTGGTTCGGTGTGAACGGTGGGCGCATCGGAGAGATTTCAACCGGTGCGAAATTTGCCGAAGTGAAACCCGCGGAGACTCATGAGCTGCCGCCGCAGGGACCATATCTGTCGGGACGGCAGTCAGCTGAGCTCCTGGCGAAGCTCGGATTCAGCTACGCAGCTGAGTAGTAGGCGGTAGAACAGAATGCGTGAGCACGAATACTCCATTGTAGGGCACAGCCGGTCCAGAATAGGACTCTACATTGCTGTATTTTCGGGCGCGCTCGCGAGCGGACTCACTCTCCTAGTTGGGTATGCAGTACTGCGAATTGAGGCGGCGGGATACTTTGACGTTCCGCAGCTGATCTTGTGGCCATTCACGGCCGTTTCGATCTTCGGAATTCTTTTTTTCTTGTTCGATCGCTTTGCATGGAAGCTGTTTGGCTTGAAGGCGATTGTTGGTGTCCCGAATATCTCTGGCTGCTGGGCGCTCACTGGGCAGTCGTACGATGTAGAGCAAAATCCAACATTTGATTGGTCCGGCAGGATCGACATTACGCAGAAGTACGAACGCATCTTCATCCATCTGCGAACTGAAACGAGCGAGTCCCACAGTGTTTCTGCAGCGATTGTGCCGGAGGGCCGTGCTGGTTTTCGGTTGATCTACGCTTATCGGAATGAACCCAAACCAGGGCAGAAGGAGCTCAACAGCCACATCGGCCACTGCGAGCTTTTGTTTTCCCCAGACCTTTGCAGTGCAGAAGGCAGCTACTTCAATAGCGGTGGCCGATTCACGCACGGGACAATGAAACTCGAAAGGACTACCGAAGATGGCTAGACAAATCGATGACCGGCTGGCGAGGCTCCAGCAGCGTCGTTTCGACGACAGCTTGCCCGTGATGCAGGAGCAGTACGAAAAGAGGTCGACCAACAAAGCGACCCGATATGCGCTTGGTGCGATGCAGCAGGTTGATCCCCGCTCAACACAAATTTCTCATGAGGAGTTCGAAAAGGTTGAACGTAACTTGCTCGAAGGTCTTGATAAGGAAGGATTGCAGCCGAAGGTGCGATTCCAAGGGTCAGTGCCGCTCAATGTTCACACGCGCGGTGTTAGCGATGTTGATCTTCTCGTAATTGAGGGGCTTTATCTTCGAATTGAGCCCTGCGAAGGCGGTCAGAAATCCTACCTTCCCTATACTGGCAAGGGTTCACTCTGCGATGATGTTCTCTATCTTCGGAAGAAGTCTAAGGAAGTTCTCGACAGACGGTTTTGGGGCGCGAAAGTTGATGGTTCCCCGGCAAAGTCGATCCAATTGACAGAAGGCGGATTTCGGCGAAAAGTCGATGTGGTTCCGTCACATTGGTACGATACTGCGACCTACCAGATGACGTTGAACGACACATATCGTGGCATCGATGTGGTTGATCAATATACCCGGGAAAGCTTCCGAAACTATCCCTTCCTTTACATGGATAAGATTAACTCCAAGGATCGGGAGACACTTGGCGGCGCAAAGATGTCCATAAGGCTCGCGAAGAATGTTCGAAATGACGCGGACGGCGATATCGAACTTTCGAGCTATGACATCGGAAGTCTCATGTTCCATTGCCCTTCAGAATACATCACGTCGCTGCCCGCTCGCGATTTGATGGTGTTATCAGGCACCGATCGATGGTTTGACGAACTGGCATCCGATATGAGCTTCGCAATGTCGTTGGACACGCCAGATGGAACCAGGAAGATCATCGACAATGTTGATCGGTGGACGGGTTTAACGAAGCTGAGTAGTGAGCTGAATGCCTTGGCGTCAGAGGTCGAGCGCGAAATCATTGGTCCGTTTGGAACTCCGAGTTACGACAGGGGTGAAATTCGTAAGCGGCTCAATGACGGTCAGATCCCGCTCCTTCCGGACGAGTTCGGACTGGGTGCTCGTTTCTAAGCCTTCCCAGCAGATCGCGGGTTGGTGGCCAATGTCCGGAAAGACGTGCTGCGCCGCGGCAAGGCGCATAATGTCCCAAGGGCAGCTCTGGGCCGTCCGTGCAAGGGAGTGTCGTGCGGAGGAATGGGCTTTCACCGCGGATCGGGACGTACTAGGCCACGCACGGAGCGTGCAATCGGAACGAAGACCCGTGTTGTGATAGCATGACATGCTTCACGCCTGTCCTATGCGGCGCTAGTCTCCGGTCATAGCAACGCTGAAAGGAGCCGCCCAATGTCCCTCTTCTCAAAACTCTTCGGTGGCGGCGAAAAGTCGGAGCCAGAGCCAGTCTCGTACAAAGGGTTCGAAATCTTCCCCGACCTGATGCCCGAGGGTGGCAAATACCGCCTTTTGGCCCGTATCGAAAAGACCATCGACGGAGATCGCAAGACACATACGGTGATCCGGGCGGATGTCTTTGAAACCCGGGATCAGGGCGAGAGCTTCAGCATCGCCAAGGCGAAGCAGGTGATTGACGAGCAGGGCGAACGCATCTTCGATTAAGAAAAAAATAGCCTGACTTAAGCGCTGCAATCGATGTGATGCAACGCAGAATCGCCACCTTCAGATTAAGATCTGCTTAGGGCCGTTATCGAGTTACGGGGCTAAAGCAACCCGAGTTTTTGTAGAGCGATGTTCACGCAAGCGCTACATCCGTTGATGCTTTGTTTAAGAAGCCGGACATGTTCTCATGCAATCATGAAAATGAATAAAACTGCGCTGGCCTACGGGGCTTTGTTGCTTGCAATGTTGATCAGCGCCGGAAACTTCCTGTTCGGCAATCTGGCCGTCAATGAAGTTCATCCGGTTGTACTGACGTTTTGGCGTTGCCTGATTGCAGCGATATTTGTTTTGCCTCTTGTTCTGAGAAGAAGGAGCAACCCGTTCCAGCATTTTAAGGGCAGTTGGCTCCGCATTTCAGTCCTTTCCTGCATAGGCGTGGTGGCAACGCCATGGTTTGTCTATTCAGCGCTCCAATCCAATGACTTGATAGATCTCGGTGCCGGGTATACCAGTGTACCTTTGCTGACGATCTTGTTTTCTGCATTGCTGCTGAACGAACGATTGAGATCTGTTCAGTATTTGGGCGTCGCCATTGCACTTTCTGGAGCGATGATATTTGCGTTTCGCGGTGATCTGGAAAATCTAACCAATTTCGACCCGCATCTCGCTTTCCTTTTGATGATAGCATCCAATGCTTGTCGCGGGCTTTATTTGGTTCTTCTCAAGAAATGGCACATGCACCCAAAGCCGGAGGAAGGCTTGTTCGTGATTTTTGCCATTGGCATTATCGTTCTGCTGCCGGTTGTCGTGTTTCACGAAGCTGGCACGCCTGAGCCATTAGACTACTCTTGGCAAGTCTGGGGTTCGATTCTGTTCATTGGAATTGGCATGGGTGCTATCTATCTCCACCTGCTCAATTTTGGCACAAACGAAGTTGGCGCGTCGACGGCTTCCCTGTTTTCATATCTCGTGCCGATACTCGTCGCGGTCGAATCTGTCGCCTTTAAGGGCATAGACCTTCAGATCTATCAAGTCGTCGGTGGTATGCTGATTATCGGTGGAGTTCTGATCGCAACCAGGATGCACCTTCGACCGACCGCTACAGACCATCCACCTCATTGATGCAGGTGTTGCCAGTGACCTGGGATTAGGCATCGGGTTAGGTGATGCGTTTTGATCTGGAGTATAGTGCTGCGGCGCGCAAGCCGCCTGAGACAAAGATCAGTCTGACAAACCAGCTTCCCGGAGATCATCGACAAACCTGTCAAGATCACTTGGCTGTAGGTTTTCTAATGCCAGTCGGAGCTGCGAACATGTCATATCACGGTGAAGCTCTTTGCTCAGGCGGACAATTTGTTTTGCCTCTTCATTGCGGTGTTGTCGTATCAGAATTGCTGCCAGCACATAATGACCGAATGGGCCAACAGACCTACCTTCCAACGCTGTTCTCGCGCAAGCTTCAGCTTGCTCCAGATCGTCTAGGACATAGAGGCACAAGGATTTGGCTAGTAGTTTAACCTTGAAGTACGGCCCGGTGGGTCCAAACCGGGTTGCTGTCTCAAAATGTGCCAGTGCAATTTTTGCCTGTCCATTTACAAGTTGCGTGTAACCAAGCACCAGATGGGCGTTCGCCGCGCTTGGGTTGAGACTAACTGCAAGTTCTGCCTCTGCGATCGCAGCATCGCGTCGATTGAACAGAGTATAAGCTCGGGCGAGGCTGGCGTGTGCAAAACTACTGTGTTCATCCAGAGCTACAGCGCGTTCTGCGTGATGGAGGGCGCGTTTCTTTGCCCCCATTCGGTCATCAACTTGGGCGAGGAACAGCCTACGAAGCTCGGCATTTGCCATGACAGCATGGGCGAGCGCATAGTCCGGCGTCATGTCGATAGTCTTAGATAAAATGTCTTTTGCTTTTTGCGTGTCCTCGTCAGTGAATTTGTACAGATGCCACAGAGCTTTTTGAACCTTGTCCCATACATTAACTTCACCACGTTTCAGGCGGGCTTGCTCTCTCAAATCGAACCGCAGCTCCCAGTCGATATGCCCGACGACGGCGGAGGCGATTTCCTCCTGCAAGGAAAAGACATCCTCAATTTTGTGATCCAAGCGATCGGCCCAAAGATCGTGCCCATTCGATGTATCTACGAGATGGGCGGTGACGCGAACGCGATGATCATCATAGCGCACACCGCCCTCTACTAAATAGTGAGCTCCCAGGCGTTGCGCGATTTCTTCACCGGATAAAGAAGCATCCTTGAGAAGTTTGGTAGATGTAGGTGAGACAACCGACAGCCAATCTACCTTTGCAAGTTCGGTAACTATTTCCTGGTTTATGCCAGCCACAAAGCCGTTGCTGCCGTTTTGTCCATTGAGGTTGTCGAAAGGCAACACTGCAATAACTGGCTTTTGCGGTGTCGGAAGCTGCGTAACCATTTGATCGAACAAGCGGTCTTTTTCGGCTGGTGGCTCAGTCTTTGGTGCAAGAGTTTCGGTTCCAGATTGTGAACCGGATAAAGGCTCATGTGTTGCCGGGAAACGGAACACCGGTCCGTGCCGCGGCCAATCAACATTGTTGAGCGTTATGTAGTCTTTTAGATTGTGTGCTGAGTACAGGAAAGCGTGGCTACGAGCACCATGGCCGATCTGCTTGTGGGCGAAGTTTAGGCCCACCGCGACGCGCGCCAACAGGTATTGGCTTTCCATGAAACTCAGCCGATGGCTTTCGTGGCGTTCAACCCAGCTCATCGCCCCACGCCGCAGAGTTCTGACAAATTCGACGATCCCGACGTCATCCTGCCACAACCCCAGGGTATGGTGTTTAGAATGAAAGAGACCGAGATCATCAAGGATGGCATCCCATTGGGCTGGTACGCTGTTTCCGCGACGTGCTAACAGGTATGCCAATTCAAAATACGCATGGTCGTAAAACAGGAACTGATTGTCTTCGTACAGCGCAAGATCGATAAGAAAATAATCGGGATCACTTGTTTGGTGTGATCGCACCAGAACATTGTAGCCGTGAAGATCCCCATGTATCCGGCCTTTAGCCGCTCGGATGCTTAATCGGCTTGGCAAGTTTTCCTCGCAAGCAAATGCCAGTGGGTTTGGGTACCAATGTCCTTCAAACATGAGACAACGCTCGTCCGGATCCTGACTACAAACTTCCAAAAGAAACTGGTGTAGCCGACCTTCCTCGGGATCCAGTCTGTAGCCGAGCCATCCTGAAAGCAGATCTCGAGGCGAGTGCAAACCAGGCGCCATTTCGTAATCGGCGTTCCAATCATCAAGCAGGCTTCGCGAAAGCCGCTCAAGAACGTTCAAGGCGAGTTCGAAGCCGCAATCGTTCCAGGGAAGCGAATATTCAAGTCCTTGCGCCACAACCGTGGAAAGGATCGCGGTCTGCCCGTCGTGCTCCAAAGAGTGGACGATGCGCGCCAGATGCTTTGATCCGAATGCGGGAACCGCTTCAAACGCCTCCAGATGTCTTTGGTTTTCGGATTTCTCGTTCCATTCCGGATCGGGAAGGGCGTCAAATTTGAGAATGGCCTGACCGCTGAAGGCATCGCATGTGATGTCAACAATATAGACAAGAGCGCCAGACTTGCCTGCACTTAGCTGTCGGTGAAAATAGACTTCACCCTTTACCGACCAGCGGTCAGTTATCAGTGGCAGGAGATCTTTGTAGGCTTCCGGCCAAGAGAGATCATCGATGGCAGGCACTAGTAAACACTCCACAGACGTACCGCGATGGACTGTGTATTTCTTTGCGGCGATGCTGTTTTTTTTGCATGATACACATGCAAACGTGTGAACCAAACCGTTTGGATGCACGGTCAAAGTATTCTGCGCGACGGTTGAACCAGCTCAGTGGGAACTCAATGTACCGAATGATGCTCGAAGGTTCGTGTTCGAGCAAAAGGTTCACTGCAGTCTCAACGGACAGGAGAAGCGCTTGTTTGAGTGGGGGACAATTGAACGGTATTGGCCGCCCCGCCATGCTGCTGCACCGCATCCGATGGCGGTGAAGCGCACAAATGGGCTGTCTCAAGTGCTATACGAGACATTGAAATGCCTTGAAGACTATTTGCCAGCGTCCTCGGTCCTTCAGCAAAGTGAGCGTATCGCAAAACCTTCGTTGTCCCCATTGGTCGTGGACAACCGCAACCGCGGTTGCGCCGGAAATAATCAATGATTTGATTTCCCAGCCCGGAACTGGACCCTTGGGGTCGGGAGCGGCCTCTACACAGAAATCGGCGAATTCCTCTGCGCTATCCCATTGAAGTTCTCCATCTATCAGCCCCGACGACACAAATCGCGGATGGAATGCCTCCATTAGAAGTGCCTTATCGCCTCGATTGAAGCCGGTGACATACATATCGATTACGGCCTGGATATTCTCTTCTTCATCATCCATTTTCGCACCTCGCCAGTTTGTGGGAGCGACGCTGACCAGCGGTCACAGCGTTTGATTGGCACCAAGCTAAGATATCGCATCCTGCCGCCGTTACCAATGTCGGCTTCCAGCCGTGTTCGAATCCTGGAGATTGGGGTGGAGTTCCATGGTGAGACCGTTCCAACGTCTGCGTTCGAGCCTGTCGCGGAAATCGACTGAGGCAGCTGAATTCGCATCGAGGCTGTGCTAAAGTCTACTTGTCTGTATGAGTGGGGGAAATCATGCCGACAGCCATTTTAAACGGCGCGAAAATTCATTTTGAAGATACTGGTGGTGAAGGCGAGCCGGTCTTGTTCTCGCATGGCCTCCTGTTCAGTGGAGCCATGTTTGAAACGCAGGTTGCTCATTTGAGGGACCGCTTTCGTTGCATCACATATGACCATAGGGGGCAGGGACAAAGCAGTGTGACTGAAGGTGGTTATGATATCGACTCGCTGACCGACGACGCTGCAGAACTAATCAGAAGCCTGGACGCGGCTCCCTGCCATTTTGTTGGTCTAAGCATGGGCGGGTTTGTGGGCATGAGATTGGCAGCTCGTGAACCAAGCCTTCTGAAATCGCTGACATTGCTTGAAACCAGCGCTGATCCTGAAGAGCCAAAAAACGCCCCCAAATATCGAATTTTGAACTTTGTAGCGCGATGGATCGGATTGTGGGCCGCCATCAATCAGGTCATGCCGATAATGTTCGGTCGCACATTTCTCGCCGATCCAGACCGCGCCGAAGAAAAGAAGCGATGGTCGAAGGCGATTACGAGCAGCAATCGGATCGGGATCACACGGGCGGTCAACGGAGTGATCAACAGAGAAGGCTGCACAGAACTGCTTGGAAAAATAGAGGTTCCAGTCGGCATCGGCCTCGGAGACGAAGACATGGCAACAGTTCCGGAGAAATCAAATCGAATGCACCGAGCAATCGCAACCTCAGAATTGGTTGTGTTCCAGGGAGCGGGCCATTCCTCATCGATTGAAGCACCAGACCAGGTGACGGCATTGATAGAGCGCACAATTCAGAGAACATTGGATTAGGGTTCGGATCTATTGAACAAGTAGGTTAGTAGGGATCGCCTCCTGATACTGCCGCAAAATTTTTCGGATGGAAGAGCATCATTGGAATTGGTGGGCAGTTTAACCGGTTAGGTGCGCGAACTGCTGAAACGGACGGAGTCCGGGCGTGGATTGACCTTTGCGGATCATATTGACCAATTTTACGCGAGCGCACTGGTTCACGATCCAACGGGGGCTTTGTGCAACACCGTCCAGATTTGATGCGCAGTCGTAGAAATTCGCCTGATGCATCACGGTGAACATGAGGGTCGATGGATTGCGCCACGGCAGGAGCTGGCGTGGCTCAATGTCCCGTCAGAGACGCTATTTGCAAGTACAGCTACATTTCTTCTAAATTGTGCGGCACCCGAGCCCAGTCAGGGGCATCTTTTACGAATACCTTTTTTGTTGGTCTGAACAAACTGGGATCATCCAGCGTACCCGCGGCGATGCTGGTCAGTCCGAAAGAGGTCACGCCCCACAGGTTTGACCCGCAGGTGCCGCAAAAATGCTTGATGACGGGGCGGCCTTCTTCAGAGATTTTCTTAAAAGTTAACGGCTTGCCTTTTAGGAGCTGCAGGTCATCTGAGTTTATCATGTATCCGGCGTATCCATCTGTGCCAGTCATAGACAGGCAGTCGCTACAGAAACACATGAGTTGAATCACTGGATCACCGGTGATCCGATACCGAACCTCACCACAATAGCATCCACCCTCAATCGATTTGGCCATGCTGCCTTCATCCTTCTGTTCCGCCTGGAAAGTTAGGCGACCAGCGTAGGGTTTCTGGTTCATCACCACAACAGACGCAGTACTGGATGGCGTTCCGTGCGACTCTGTCCCTTTCAACACTTCAAAGACCTGGCCGCTTACACGTCAAGTAAGATGGATTTCTCTGAATTGCAGGACTCTTCGCAACAGATCCAAACTAATGAAGAAGTTCGTTGATAAGGGCTCTGCCTCGCAGTCAGACGGAGCGTTACTTGGCAAGAGTGAGCCACGCCGCGTATTGTTGGAAACAACCATATCTCAATTGAAAAGCGGTCCAGATGGAAACCTTGGGAAAAACTGCGGTTGTGACAGGAGCCGGCAGCGGGATTGGGCGCGGTCTGGCTCGGGTTCTATCTAAAGCGGGAATGAACCTCGTTCTGGTAGGACATCACACGCCTCCATTGGAAGAAACGGCGTCCTTATTGATGGGCAGCTCAATCATTGTAGAAGCGGATGTTTCGAACCTTGAAGATGTTCGGCTTACGGCAGACGAAACAATCCGTGCATTCGGCGCAGTCCACCTACTTTGCAACAACGCCGGGGTGGGTCCGTTTGCTGCGACGCAGGAGACAACTATAGAGGAATGGGAGTGGGTATTATCCGTCAACCTGTGGGGTGTTATTCACGGCGTACACGTCTTTCTTCCACTGTTTGAGGCTCAGAACGAGGGTCATGTCTACGCGACTGCCTCCGAGTCAGGCCTCTACGGAGTGCCCTTTCTTGCCGCATACAACACATCGAAATTTGCAGTTGTTGGATTGATGCAATCGCTTGAACGAGACTTACGGGCTTCTGGTTCCAGTGTAACTTCCTCCGTTCTTTGTCCCGGCGCGACACACACTCACCTTGTTGACGGGGAACGTCCCGTCGCGGCTGAAAGAGACGCGCCGATATCAGAGGAAACCAGTGCATTTCAGAAGCAAGTGGCTCAGGTTGTGAAGGACGGTATGGACCCTGAAGCTGTAGCGGAGCGCGTTTTGGAAGGGATGAGAAAGAAGCAATTCTGGCACTTTTCTCACGACCACGTTCCGCAAAAAGCCTTAAAACAAGCCCAGGTTATGGCTGCCGATTGCAAGCTCAGCCAGCTTTGAACCTGGTGGTTTAACCGTTCCAATCCAGAGTGAGCTGCGTTTGAGTCACAATCGCTGCAGTACGACCATCAGGCCGGGTAATCGTGGTCTGCCAAATCATCGTTTTTCGACCGCGATGCAGCGGAACACAGGTCAGCGTGATTTCGTCGCCAATCTGAACCGACCGGATAAAGTTCGTCTTACTCTCCAGGGTTGTTGTACTGGCACCTTTGTCCAGGTTCACTGCCGCAGCAACACCTCCGATGGAGTCTGCTGCCCCCATGATTGCGCCACCATGCATCACCCCGTTTCGATTGCCCATGTCTTCTCGAACAACCAGTTTCGCCACGACCTCTTCCACTGAAACGGACGCCAGTTCGAGCCCCATTGATTGGGAGTAAGGTGGTAACCAGTTCTGAATGCTTTTGTTATGCATGTGCGGTTTTTCTCAGTGACGAAAACATCGGTGTTCCTTGGTGTTCAAACTCGGCGACCCACCACCATTTTGCCTGCGGTCGGAAAACCCTTATCCTTGTGGTTCATTCAAAATCAAATTGTAGGAGAAATTATCGTGTCCGTCCCGCAGATTGTCACTGTCGTCGGCTACATAACGATTCCAGAAACCCATGCAGCATCATTTCGAAAAAACTGCGCGGAAATGATTGAATTGCGCAAACAGGAACCTGGCCACTTGGCGTCAGCCTACAGTTTTGGCTCCGATGGAGCGGTGGTGTCCCGCGAAGATTATGACAGCGCAGATTCAGTAATCCGCCATATGGAACTGGGCAGCCACATTTTTGAAAGCACGCAGGAACTTGTCAGCATCACCGGCGTCGAATTGCATGGTCCTGCGGCTGAACTTGAAAAGCTACGCGAGCTGTTTAGCGGAATGAACCCGGGTTTCTTTGTCACCGAGTTTGGGTTTCGTCGGTAGTTTGGCATGCATGACGGTTGGGCTGAAAACTGATAAGGTGTGTCCAGCCCGATGATCGGGTTTCTGCTTATGATCGGTGGAGACAGTCCGCATGATTGGAAGACGCCGCTTTTTGACACGTCTGATTCCGACAACATTCTGGACGTCCTTCATAATGCGTAGCCTTTCCCGAAACGCGGAGGCAAAGACCGTCGAAAACGAAAGCTACAAGTTTCTCACAACGACCGAGGCTGAGACACTGGCTGCTTGGTGCGCGACCATCGTTTCTGGCGCAGACCAGGCCGGGGTCGCCAGGTTTGTCGACGAAAATCTCGCAGGAGATCAGGCCGCGTCCCTGTTGCTTCTCAGGTACCTCGATGCCAGCGATATGGCAGGATTTTATCGCAACGGGATCTCGGGCATTGAAAAAGAATGCCAGCACCGGTTTGGCTTGTCCTTTGCGCGGGCAACTACCGGTCAGCGACAGGATTTGGTTGAGGCGGCAGTAGCGTCCAAGATGCAGGTTTGGACCGATCCAGATCCGAATTTCTTCTATTTCATTTCGCGCAGCGACGCGGTGGATGTTGTTTATGGCACGCAGACGGGATTTGCGGATCTGAAGATTCCTTATCTCGCCCATATTCCACCACCCAAACCCTGGTAGCAATTCAGCGGCCCGAGAGAGTCCCAAAACACAGAGAACCAATGTCCGAAATCTCACACGATAAGGTCGAAGTTGTTATCATCGGCTCTGGCATTGCCGGCAGCACAATGGCGGCCGAATTGGGCGAGGCGGGGTTCAATGTGCTGGTTTTGGAGGCCGGGCCAGAGCGAAAGCTCTCGGATATGATCAGCTCGCAAATCTGGTCCCGGCGGCTCAGATGGGCCGGCCCGGAGGTTCTGGAAACAGGTGACCTTGTGGGAGCTGCGAACTTTGCCATGGGGTGGGGGACCGGCGGTGCGGGATTGCATTGGTATGCCAACTGGTACCGGCTGCATCCGGACGATTTTCAGGTCAAAACCCTGTACGGGCGCAGTCTGGACTGGCCCATCGGGTATGATGATTTGCGGCCATGGTATGACCACGCGCAGTCCTATTTCGGCGTTTCGGGCAACGATGACCCCAATGCACCGCCCGGCGAAGTTTATTCCATGCCTGCCATACCCCTGTCCAAACAATCATCAGCAATCAAACCCGGGTTTGATGCAGAAGGTTTGGAGCTCACGACAAATACTCTGGCGATAAACTCTGCCCCGCATGACGGGAGAGCGGGTTGTCTGCTTGATGGCTGGTGCGATGCGGGATGTCCGATCGGCGCTTTGGCAAACCCCTTGGTACTACAATGGCCACGGGCCCGAAAAGCTGGGGTTGAACTACGCCACAACGCCTATGTGGCACGGATTGAAACAGATCCTTCGGGGTCTAAGGCAACCGGGGTTCTGTATCTTGATGAACAGGGCCGAGAAAACCTGCAACCCGTCGATATCGTCATCTCGGCCTGTCATACGATCTGGAATGCACGGCTGCTGCTGTTATCGTCCAGCGATAAACATCCCGATGGGCTGGGCAATGGCAGCAAGACACTGGGGCGCTATTTCACGTCCCATGCGCTTACGACCATCCACGGGCTTTTCTCGCAGGAAACTGAACCGCATTTGGGTGTGTCCGGTGCCAATACGCTTTGCCTGGATGGCTATGGCGACAAACAACCGGCGAAAGGGGCCTTTGGCAGCCGCGCCTGGCTTGTCGGGCAGGCTGCAAAACCCAACGATCTTTTGGGAACCGCCCTGGCCAAACCCGAATTGTTTGGCGACGCCCTGGATGACTATCTGCGTAACGCGAGCCGGCACTATGGCAACATGACGGTGCTCTGCGAAGAGGACAGTATTCCGGAAAACCGCATCACACTCGACGCGTCAAAACGGGATCGATACGGGTTGCCGCAAGCGCATGTGAGCAATTCGCTTCCGCAAGTAAATGCGGCCAGATCGGTACTTGCCAAGGAAGAGGGCCTGCGCATCTTCAAGGCGGCTGGGACCAGTGACGCCTGGGCGGGTCCACGAAGCCCGATGCACATGATGGGTGGAACAATCATGGGCGATGATGCATCCGCGTCTGTCACGAATTCCTTTGGGCAGGTGCACGAGGTGGACAACCTGTTTGTGGCTGGCGCAAGCCTGTTTCCCACACCCGGTGCCATCAACCCGACGGCAACACTGGCCGCATTGGTGTTCCGAACAGCGGACTATATTCGCACTCATCGGTCGGAGTTGTTGCCCTAAAGTGATCAACGGCTGATGGCTGCCCGACGCGCCACCGTGGAATATGTGAGCGTTGAGACGTGACTTAAGTTGGGTGGTCTATTTCTCTTGCCATAGACTTCAAGTGGCGCATATCGGTTCCACAGCATCCTCCAAAAACCTGGATCGATGGATTGTTCCGCATAACTTCGGCCATCTGCTTACCAAGTTGGTGAGGGTCACCTTCGTCCAATTCCTCCGCTTCGTCGAGCTCTGCATGGGAGCAACTCGATGCGTTTGCTACAATCCCTCGAATTCGCGGGTGGTTGTTGATCGCTCCCGCGAAATGGGTAGGGTGAGCGCAGTTGACCATGAAGAACAATGCGGTTGAGTTGGTTGCCGTGTCGATCTGATCGATGGCGTCAACGAGTTTGGTACCGTCTGCCAGGCACCCGTCGGTCTCTACCACCAGAGACATTATGATCTGCAGCTCAACATCTTTTGCCGCGAGTATACAGCCCGCAGCTTCGCTGGGGCGGTTGAATGTGTAAGCGGTGACAAGATCGACGCTTGTCTCTTTGAGAGTGTCCAGCTGGGCTCTGTGATAGTGCCGGGCATCTTCGACAGATATCGGTGAAACGTCTGCATATGGGTCATAGCGCGGGCCAATACAGGCCGAGACCAGGATATCATCGCGACCAGCTGCCCGACGCACATCTTCCATCAAACTTACAGCATCCTTGTTTACATTTATGAGCCGTTCTGCATCATATCCCAGGGGTGCAGCGCGGTCGACATTCGCCATCCAGGTGGGTGCATCAAGAATACATCCAACATTCATTTCATTGGCCAGGTCGACAAGATCGCGCATCTGTCCGGCCAAAATTGCCCGGGTTTCGGGTTTTTCCAGCAATGGAAAAGACGCAAATCCGGGCAGTTCAACCCCGTGATTGTAAATCAGGTCAGTGCCGGTGCCAGCGTATACCAGATGTTTTCCATCACCTTCGTGCGGGAGCTGTCGTGCCATCTGATGCGCGCCTTTCACTGTTGTTGTTCAAAACCGAATGTAATTCGTCTCGGGCCGCCTGTGAACTGTGATGCCGCAGAGACATGCGTCCCCGAAAGCAATTTCGACGACAAGGCCTTCAGGGCGGAGCAATCCTGACAGCCGTTGATAAGAACAAGACTAAATCGCCCAGTTTGGTTTCGTTTTGGTGAGCGCGAACCTGATTTCCCTGAGAACTTGGCTACTCAGCGTCCTCTTTACTGCCGTTTTTTGCAATTGTCGCAAGCGCAGCGTCGACGTATTCACATACCTGCTCGATTTCGCGATCAAGCATGCCGCTGCTCTTTGTTTCATCCGAAATGGCCGTTAGCTCGAAGGTGATGACATCCAAATCTTCACCGGGAGCAGCGTTGGCCAAACGTTTCAGAGCCCTGATGATTGCCTCGGTGACCAGCCCATTGCCTCGGGCTGCGCGTCTTAGGGGTGGAAACGAGTCACGAAACAAAGACTTTGCTGTGATGGACGGGTAAACCAGACGAACGGCACCCGCGTCATCTCTATAAACACCGGTGCACAGGTCAGACGACCAGGCGCGTGCCAAAGAAGCTGACAGCCTGTCAATACACACAATTGCGGTAAAGGTGTCGTTGACGCCCGGCGATAAAGCCCGAAGTGCGATTTCGACAAGCAGGTGTACAGAAAAGCGAATATCACCATTTGGATCCCGTGCGGCTGCGAGTGGAGCCGCCGCTAGCACCAGATCGGAGATATCTTCGCCGGCATCACCGTGGACGGTCGCCAGAGTATCGCTCGGCACCAGAAAGTCGCCGGGCTGGACGTCGAAACCAATAACAGCGTTTGCGTCCCGGGCTGTTTTCACCAATTCAGCAGCATTGATGAAGTCCAGGTAACCCGTGCCAGACGACAAGATTTGGTGTGACGCTCCCTCCCAGAGGACAACGTTGGATGCGTGCAAGTCCGCGCTGTCTTTAAGTGCTTCATCGATCTGGAGGTCCAGAGCCTTTGATATCCTGGCGGCCTCCTGATCAATCGTGACCCGTGTGGATACTGTGTGAACAAACAACAGCAGCATCAGAACTGAAATGATTGCGTAGAGAAGGCCAACAGTGGTGGCTATGTTGATGGAAACATCGTCGCGGATTAACCACAGGACCAGAATACTGTACAGAAACGTGGCGCCAAGTGAGCCAACGGCAATCTGGTTCACACGATCTTCACTGAAACGCTGCAGGAGCCTTGGTCCTATGGATCCAGCCGCCAATGTATAGACCAAGAGTACAATGGAATAGACCATGACCAACGCCGACATTGAAGCGGTGGCAATCACCCCTAATACCTTGCTTGCGGTATTCTGAGGAACGGCAATCACAGATGGTACAACCCATCCCCAGCGCAAGAGCGCCTGCTCAAGAAGAAAAACAACCCACGCCACCGCAAGCCCTGAAAGACTTATGAGGGAGGGGATTGTCAGAAACCCGCGAAAATACTTCACAATTTCTCCAGATGTCCGCATGGTGACCTCCGATTTCATGTGCTTTCGCTGGAATTTGAGGCGGACATACCCCGCTTTACGCGTGCCGCACGACAAAATTGTTCAGAAGGCGCCGACAACTAATGCCCGGAACAAACGTTTCAATCCGAAGAGAAAAATTCATCGACCTCGCGCCGCACCTCTTCTTTCGATTTGCCGTACTTCTCCTGAAGTATGCCTTCCAGTTTGTCCCGATCCCCTTTGACCTTATCGAGATCGTCCTCAGTGAGTTCAGCCCATTTGGCTTGAACACTGCCTTTTAGTTGTTTCCATTGACCTTGGATTTGGTCCCAGTTCATTTCAATTCTCCAACAAGTTCATTGAGCACGTCACACCGTGCAAGAAACCAACCGCGCCATCGTACTGCCGTATCCCGCCTGGCGGGCTCGCGAAAGCTGGCACGGTCATCTTTGGCGCTCGGCAAACCAGCAGCGCATTGGGTAAATGCTGACAACTACGACAAACGGCTGGCCGCTTTCTTCAGCGCAGATTGCATCTCGTCCCAGGCTTTTTCGTAGCCGTCACGCATATCTTCCCAGGCCTCATCGCTGGTTTTCCTTAGCTCTTCCAGCTTAGCCTCCGCTTCACTCTTTGCTGAGTAAAGCGCATTAAGGTGGTCCTGGTAATCTTTCTTTGCATCTGCCTCGGCTGCATGCAGCTTTGCCTTCAGCACGTCAATTTGGGCGTTCCAGGCGTCCAGTTGCAATTTTGCTTTCTTCTCATAACCAACGCGCGTCATATCGCTTCCTTTCTTTCTTTCCGATCAACCTGGCTTTTGGCGACGAGCGGTCAGGTCGCAACAATGGCCTTGAGCATCCAAACAGCCTCTTCGTGTTTTGCCATTCTTGTGTTCATCAGATCTTCGGTTGCACCGTCACCGTGACGCGATGCGAGCGTTGCCGTTTCACGTAGTTTGCGTGCCACTGTTTCGTTATCTGTGATCAGTTGCTTGATCATCCCGTGCGCGTCCTTGACGGTCTCCTCTTCGGTCAGTTTGGCCTGGCTGACCATGTCGGTGAACGATATCGGTGCCACGTGGCCTAGAGCTCGTATACGCTCCGCAAGAGTATCGATTGCCTCAAACAGGTCGCGATACTGTCGCTCCGTCAGCTCGTGGATCGGCAGGAAAAGGGGGCCAACAACGTTCCAGTGGCACCCTTGCGTCTTTACCATCAGCAGCATGCTGTCACACAGGATTTCTGTCACCTCATTTGCGATCCAGGCATTCTTGTCGATACCTGTGTCGTGGGATTCATCTTGCGCTTCGGGTCTCAGGACTTGCTGTGTCATGTTTCACCTCTTTTGCTTTGCTCTTGATGTAAAGATAGGTGGTGGGTCAAAAAATACAAATAAAAACATATGGTTAAGTCATGTATCACACCTACCACATAGCTCTTCCATCGCATGACTGACCGCCGCACCCAACATTGCCTGCGAATGTCGTTGTAGACATGGAATAGCACTGGCATACATGAATGGAGTAAGTGACGTAAGTTGAGGCTTAGAACGTGCCAGATCAATCCCGACCTCCGAAGCGGACTGAAAAGCTCCAATTGATGCTTGATCTTGAAGAGCTCAAGGCAATCGATGATTGGCGGTTTGAAAACCGCCTGCCATCCAGGGCTGCTGCCATTCGCGAACTCATCCGCAGAGGTCTGAACACGGACGAATTCGGCGAACCACCAACGGATGCTGCCTCAGGTGAGTTTCGCGTGACGGATGAATGACACGCAACAAGCTCGCTCGTACATGGAACGCTCCACGCTGTAAGGAAAAACCGGCTTTCTATTTTGCTGCTTTGGCACGCGACGCGATGTGTTTCAAATGGCATAAGGAATCTGGAAAAGCACTGAGTGGTTCGACGCCACAGCGAAGCCACCCTTGGCGATCCGAGGCCCGGAATACTCCAGTGCCCCGGCTGTTTGTTCTCACCACAGGAGATTTGCCAGAACCGCTTCATCGACCCGAAGGCCAAGAACTGGTTTGTTGGTTGGACCAAGCAAGCACCAAGATTTGCGACGCCACAGTTGTGATGTCTGACCTGGATGATAGCTGAAGACTTCCCTGCCAACTCGAGCGGACGCTTCAAGACGTTGGGAGACCTTCTACCCGCTGCCAGTTTTCAGGCATGTCACAATACCTTGAATTCTTATTTCACAAACTATTCTTCTTCACCCTTTTGTGAAACTTTGGAACGGTTATGAGTGACAGAAGATGCAATTTTCAGAAGACAGTGGAACGGTCTGAACTCAAATCAGCTCTCTCGGATGGGTTTTGTGATCATTGCGAAGTAACAAGTTCGGAACTATTTCAGCGCGGAGAGGTGCTGGAAATCTGCGGTCAAGAATATTGTTTTGACTATGAAACCGGCGTGTCTACCGAGACTGTGATTACATTGTGCCCAAGTTGTCATGAGGCCAACCATCTGGACGCACAGCAACGGCATAACCCTTGTCACATTTCGGCAAGACGTAGCCGAGAAAAAGGGATTGGTCGCTAGACTCTGGCGGCGCAGGGCAGGGGCCAGCGGACCGCTTGACCGTTGACGGACATGGTCAATCGTTTTTGTGGCCGTTGGCGGTAGCATATTGTATTTGATCTAGTCAGTTGAAATCGCTCAAAGGTCTCGCGCCCGAGTATTGAGGCCTCATCACCTGGTGAATGTCAACTTTCCGACCGCCAGGTAACAGACAGAAAAGTACTAGACGAATTTCTCTATTGCCCCGGCATCTACTTCTCACCCCTTGTTTCAAAAGGCACATTGCCATTCGATAGGCTGCCTATTCTTCGCCCTTTTCGTCACAGAATAACTCGTAGAGCACAGCAACAATCGCCAATACTCGTTGGTCGACTATCCTGTAGTAGATGTTCTTCCCGTCGCGCCGAGCGCCGATCAGCCCAGAGAGAGGAAGCCGAGACAACTGCTGCGAGGCAGCGGCCTGCCGCATGCTGAAAGTCTCTTCAATCTCTCCGACTGATTTCTCACCATGAAGAAGCAGGCACAATATCTTCAGACGGCCGTCATGCGCCATGGCTTTAAGAAAGTCGGTTGCTTCAAGAGCATTTTGGCTTAGATCAGCTTTCAAGCAGCGCACCATTGAGATTGTCAAATATTGATATCACAATTCGTAACAACTGTCTTGTTCTGGCTCAGTAATGGCAAGCGTTTGGTTGGAGTTGATAAGGCTGCCCTAACACCCACTTGCTGAGGCACCCAGTATGTTCGATTTTGCAATAGTTGGGTAAGATCTGCACAATGTGCATGCGTAGATTAAATAGGCAGCGTGCTTGCGCCCGTCAGTGCAAAGGGTGTTCCACGCATCCATGGCGCTTCTTACTTAATTTGCCCATAATGCAGGGTACAAGCAAAGAACTCTGACGGTACCCTAAGGTTTCTGGTCTTTTCCCATGAACCCCAGCGCGCCCTCATTGTTCAGGATATCGACAGCGGTATCCAATGCGTCTTGGTCGGAACTGAACTTATCGTCCCAAACATAGCTGGCGTCCCCTGCGTCGATCACTTCCAGTGTCCAGCTGCTCTGATTATCCAACCGATAGATTTCAATTTCAAAGCGAAACCCGTCGACAAGTACAGACTTACACTTGTCCGACATTATCAGTATTGGCTCGTCGATATTCATGACTGCGCTGCTCCAATCTTTTGAACGCAGACGATTTCATATCAGCAATACGCGTAGCTTGGCCAGTATCTGATGGGAGGGTGCGCGACGCACCAAACTCGTACCCCCTCAAGTAAATCAATAAACCCCCCAGGTACGCCGCGTTAGTCAGATACCGTACTGGTCGAGCTTTCTCAACGTAACAATTGTTTCGATGCTGTAATGAATCTACCGCTCCATTGGGTGCGCTCAGGGCTTGTTGCTATCGATCCAGCGGGACATCAGAGTGCGATCGCGAAAGCACTCGTCCGGAACCGGGCTGCGCTTGATCCGGGCGATACGCTCCGCGAAAGCCACCTGCTTCGAGCTTGGCCGGGTATCGCGAACGCGAGGTGCTGACCTCTGCGTGTCAATCCACTGGCTCATCGCGCGCCGATCTTGCTGGATTTCCCAAGGCAAAACGACGTTTTGTTGCTCCGCCAACTTGCGTGCATAGGTAAGTTGCTTGGCTGTTGCAGGCAGTGCTGTCTGTGTTTCTGAACTGGCAGATCCGGACATGTGGTCTTCCCTTTGGCAGCGTAGCTAAGGACTAGAACAAAAGGGGTTCAAAAGCAATCATATTGTGGGCTATTGGCATCAGTATACTAAATATGGTGTTTCTGCCGATAGAAGGTAACACGCGTGCTTTTGTTTTCTGATAAGACCACGCAAACGGTGAATTGGGACCCGCGCGGGGCGCGCGGTTCACATTGATCAATCGACAGGGCTGGGGATCGACGCGCCTCGCGCTCACCCCGGCCCTGACATTCTCATGATTGGCTGAGCAGACCGCGGGGCGGTCTGCTGCGCTTGTTTTCCCGAGCGTCGCGGGGCCGAAAATCTCTCGTATCTGATCCGGTCCAGGGGGAAGGCGCAAAGAGAGACCCGCGCCAGGGCGCGGCTCACATTTCTCTTTTTTGTGCGCCTCAAGCAGAACTCGTGAAAATCCCGGTTCCTCCCACGCGTAAACGCGCGGGTCCCTCCCAAATTTGCCCGATTTCAGCCTGACCCCCTCACCCTGGATCAGATCCGGATCTTTTCCATCGGCCCCCTCCTTCGCCGGGAAAAACGCGGGTGGGTGAGGGTGGCTGATGTCAGTCCAGCAGGCCGTTTCCTTGGCCTGCTGTGTTCACAACAAACAGCTCGCGGAGTTGGGAGGAACAGGAAAGGCTCCAGTGGAGCGTTTCCCCGACCAACCGGCCAGATCGGCCACCGCATCACCACGAAAGAGAGGTCTACCATGGCTGCAATCGCACAACAGACCGAGGAAACAGGTCAGGTCGATTATGCAATCATCGCTCAGCAAAATGACGCTTTCCGCAAGCGTCTGCCCGAGGGCGGGGAGGGGATCATCGTTCAGACCACCGCTATCGACAACATGGGTCCCGGCTTTGTTGCAGAATGCCTGAACCAGATCGTCACCTATGACGGTTTCAACGAGGACAACGACCCCTACGGCACCCACGAGATGGGGTTCATGGACATCATGGGTCACAAGGTCTGTTTCAAAATCGATCTGTACGACGAGACCTATCAGTATGGGACACCGGCCCCCGCCGATTTGAGCAAGACGCGCCGCGTCCTGACCATCCTTTTCCTCAGCGATTATTGAGTTCGGTCCCGGCCATGGGGTCGGGGCTGGATGCGCAACCTGCGCAGGAAAGGAGGTGAGTACATGAACCCATACACCATTGAGCGTCAACGCAAGTTGGCTTGGAAGAACCTCAAGAAGGGCGGCCTCTCCGGCAAGATCGCCCGCGCCTTCTTGAAACATCACGGAGCCGCCTAAGCGGCCTCGCTCTACCCCGAGAGGGGTAGGGCACCCTTACCACGAAACTTCACAATGAGAAAAGGGTTACCCCTATGACCAAGCAAACCAAGATCACTGTAACCGAGGCCCGCTTTCCGCTGGCATCGCTGACACTTTCCCCGATCAACCCGCGTCAGACCGTACCGGAGGCCGAGATTGCTGAACTGGCAGAGTCCATCTGGACCGTTGGCCTGATCCAGAGTATCGCCGGTCTGGCCGACGACAAGGGCGGCGCTGAAATCGTCGCTGGTGGGCGTCGCCTGCGCGCACTGCAATATCTGGCTGAACAGCACGACGACCTTGCCAGCACCCGCCCCGAACTGGCGAACCCGCTGGTGATGATCGCACCAGATGTTGAAACGGCGCAGACATGGGCGACTGCAGAGAACATCACCCGTAAGAACCTGTCACCTGCCGAAGAAATCCGCGCCTATGGCAAGATGGACAAGGCCGGTGCGCCCGCCGCTGGCATCGCGCGCGCCTTTGCCGTGACCGAGGGGCATGTTTACAAACGCTTGAAACTGGCGGGCCTGCCGGAACAGGTGATCGACGCACTTGCTTCCACGGAAATCAACCTTGGCGAAGCTGCTGCGTTTACGATCTGCGATGATACCGACCTGATTTTGCAAGTGCTGGAACAGGCCCGGAAAGGTCACCTGTCGGAATACCAGATTAAGAACATGCTGAAACCGGATGCGGTCAGCGCATCGGATCGACGGGCAATATATGTTGGCCTGGACGCCTACAAGGAGGCCGGTGGACGTGTGTCTGGCGACCTCTTTGCCGATAAGACCTTGCTGGACGATGAGGCAATCCTTGACCAGTGCTTTGCCGACAAGCTGGCCGTGGCCGCGCGCACGATCCGGCAGGAACAAGGTTGGAAATGGGCTGAGGTTGTCAAGGATAGCCATTTTGGAGGCTATGATATCGACCAGATGAAATGCGCCCGCATCTATGCCGAGCAAGGCCAACTGACCGAGGGACAGGCAGAGCGTTATGACGAACTGGCCGAGCTTGCAGAGGCCGAAGTGCTGGACGAGGCAGGCGAAGCCGAATTGCAGGCGCTGCAAACCATTCTGGACGGAGCATATACAGACGTTCAGAAGGACTGCGCCGGGATCATCCTGCATGTCACCAACTCCGGTGAGTTGAGCGTGATCGAAGGGCTGGTGAAGCCAGAGGGCAAAGAGGCGGCGATTGCCGCCGGTGTGTTGGCCGCATCGAAGCACAAGACGCCCGATGTCACTGAGACGTCCAGTAAGCCGCGCATGTCTCAGGCGCTGATTGATGATCTGGCCCGCGTGGTGACAGGTGCGCGCCAACATGCGGCGGTCAACGATCCCGACCTGCTCCTTGCCCTGCTGGCCTTTCAGGTTTCAGGTGGGGCGAAATACAGCAATCCCATCGGCCTGAATGCAAGTGATGTGCCAAATTGGCCGACCACCGAGGACAGCGGATACGCGCTGGATGAACGCCTGACGACATCAACCGAATGGGACGGTGATGCCTTTGACCGCGATCTGGCGAAGGCGTTCCACAAGTTTCGCAAGAAAGGAGACGACCACGTTCAGGCTGAGTTGATCCGGCATCTGGCGGGTTTGCTGAGCGGCGGCGACAAAAAGCTGAAAGCCCTGATCGACAAAGAGGTCAAGACCGACATTCGCGCGGTCTGGACACCGACCTTTGAGAACTTCTTTAGCCGTATCGCTGGGCCATACCTCAATGACATCTGGAAAACCGTTCTTGGTCTCAAAGAGGGCAACTATCAGGTCAACACTTTCGAAAGTCTCAAGGTTGGCGAGAAGCGCAAGAAGCTGGATGCGCTGTTCAACGACCCGGAGACCCGCGAGGCGATGAAGTTGAGCAAGGCGGTCGAGAAGCGGATCGCCACATGGCTGCCCGAAGGCATGGTCTGAGCACCGCAGGTGGGGCGCGCAAGCGCCCTGCCACACCGGACATATTCTACCGAGCGATAACAGGTTGAAAGTAGACGCGGAATCCCGCCCATGATGCCTAAGCTTCATTCAGTGCCAGCTTGAAAGCAATACGTGAATGATATATATTAATGATAGATACCATATGGAGGCAGCAATGCCAGATGCAGCGGTTGCAAAAGTGTTCATGACCGGCCGGTCTCAGGCGGTTCGGTTGCCGAAAGAATTCCGGTTCAAGACCGATGAAGTGCGGATCAGGGCCGAAGGCTCAAAGGTCATTCTTGAACCCATCGAAAACGATTGGGAGTGGTTGGACGAGTTGCACAAGCTGGGTCCGCTTGATGAGGATGCGGCGCGGGCTGCCGAGGAAGATGTTCCGTCGCAAGACCGCCCGGAACTGGATGTGTTCAAGTGAAATACCTGCTCGACACCAACGCCGTCATTGGCATCATCGCTGGCAATCGCGACCTGATTGACCGCTTGTCTGAGCATGTGCCTAGTGATTTCGGCGTTCCCTCTGTCGTTATGTATGAACTCTATTGGGGCGCATACAAAAGCGCGAAGGTTGCTGAGAATGTGGCGCGTGTGGAAGCGCTCCGTTTCGAGGTGCTTGACCTGTCAGCCACCGATGCGAAAGCCGCTGGTCTGATCCGCGCTGATCTGTACAAGAAAGGCACGCCCATTGGGGCATATGACCTTCTGATCGCGGGGCAGGCGGTTTCGCGCTCCCTGACGCTCATCACCAATAACGTCAAAGAGTTTCGCAGGGTTGAAAATCTGATCTATGAGGACTGGCAATCATGACCAAAGTCACCACGCCAACCGCCGCAGAGAGCGCAATCCGCCGCGTGTGGAAATCTGCGCAGATGTATATCGCGTTCCACAAGGACCAGAAAAAGCGAAAACGCGAGGAGCCGAAGCTTTGGCCTCCAAAGAACGGCAGCGCGTCCTTGCATGATGATATCGCTGAGCAGGAGGCCATCGTTGTCGTCAAAGCAGCTGATGCTGAAGACACCCAGGATGTGCAAATCAAACTGCATCCCAGCCGGATCGTTGTGCGCCGTGATGCCGATAAATGGTGGCAGGGTGTTGCGATGGGCGATCATTCTGTGACCGTCCGCATGGCCGATAACACGATCATTGAAATCCGGCATGACGGTTCGGTCAAACGCCGGTCCGCCGACGATGAAACCCATGTTGAAGCAGATGGCAGTATTTTCAAATGGACCCCGCACGCAGAGTCAACGATGACCGGTGATGGGATCGAAATGTCCCGCCGTACCGACGATCGCATTGCGGCCATCACGCATGACGGCGTTGTCGATCGGGCACGCAAGCGCTAATCTGACTTCAATACCTCGAGACTTTCCTTCGGTTAGACTTGTGGCCCGCATCGTCGGGCCATTCTTTTGTCATTGTGCTAGCGTCGATGTTCCTCTGGTGTCGCTTGGCTGTGACGGCCGCTATTGCGTCCGATGCAACCCCGAACCGTGGCGCTAGAACACCTGCAGCCCTCCGCCTCCGCTGGCAGGAAAGGGCGACTTGCGCCACCCCGCACTGTCGCAATCTCCTGCAAGTCAATCCATTTCAGGAAGGCCACCAGCTCGCGGAACTGAGCAACGCGCATGTGATGGATCGACTTGGTTTCGCCGCCATCAGATGTGGATCGGTGTTCAAGCCTTTCGCTCGCAGCCGCCCCTGTAGTTCGTGCCGTTTCACTGGTCTGACAGTCTTCACTCCGTTGCCAATGAAGATCCTCGCTCCCCGTGTTTCTTCAAGATGAACATATGCAAGCAGTCGGGTTTGGCGCTGCTGATCTGGCAACAGATCAACAGCTTCAACGGCTATTTTCCGCAGCCGGGCAAGCCCGGCTTTGCATCGCGAAACAAAATAGCCGCTGACATCCCCTCAGTGCTCGCAAAAGCCATGTTCATCGAAACACTCAAAAGCGAGGATCTGAAAATGGCAACTCAAACTCTGAAACTGAACGTCAAAGCCGGTGAAAAAGATGGCACAAACTACTGGGACCGCTGCGGGGTTCTCTTCGTAAACACCGACGACGTTTCTGGCGAAATCAAGTCGATCACCGTCAAACACAGTATGTTCCCCAGTGTTGAAATGGTGGCCTTCCCAAAACGGAATGACGAGGACGGTGTAACCGAATAACCAAAGGGCAGGGCGGCGCAAGCCGCCCTTTTCTGTGCTCCGGCTTCTGGTCGGCATCAAGATCATCTGGAGGTGATCTTGATGCTATCACCGGAGAGAAGTGCCGGAATATGATAGGCGACGCATCAATTGTAACGCTTGATAGCCTGATCGCGTCGGGCAGTCTTGGGCAGGTTTTTTCCAAGTAACTGAGTGGCCGGGAGTCAGCATAGTGATCAGGGCAAATCACGCGCCTTCAGCGCGTGACCGCGTGCTTGGCTCCAGCCGGACCTACCGGCTTACGCCCCGAACCAGACATGCCCATTCTCCCTGCGGCCCGAGGGCTGTGAAACCTGTCTCATCCGAGCCAGCTTTCACCGCAGCCGCAAGTCGCCTGATCACGTCCGTTTCGGCCCTTCGGGTGACGCCCGTTCGCTTCGCCTTTTGCTAGGGCCACGCTCGATAGACATCGAGCAAAACGCAGACCGACAAGCGGACTGCGATGCTTGTTTTCCCGGGCGTCGCGGGGCCGAAAAGCTCTCGTATCTGATCCGGTCCAGGGGGAAGGCGCAACGGGAGACCCGCGCCCTGGCGCGGCTCACATTTCTCATTCCCATGCGCCTCAAGCAGAAAAACGGCTTTCACGCGCAGAGCGCGCAAACCTTCCGTTTTTCAGCCTGACCCCCAGTCCTCCAATCAGATCCGGATCTTTTCCATCGGCCCCCCTCCTTCGCCGGGAAAAACGCGGAGGGGCGAGGGTGGCTGATGTCAGTCCAGCAGGCGTTCGGGTGAAGCCCTCACCCTTGGCCTGCTGTGTTCACAACAAGCAGCAAGCGGACAGGTCGGGCGCAGATCGGCCACCGCATCACCACAGAGGAATATTCCTGATGACTTACAATCGTTACATGCGGGGCATGTCATGCGGCGGACTGGTGACAGGGGAGGCGCTGACCAACGACCAGCTGCGCCAAGCTGTCCCGTCTATTTTTGCAACCGAAGGTCACGAGAGCCGCTCTGACCGCTTTGTACCGGTCCCGACCGTAAACGTTCTGGACGGGCTGCGGAAAGAAGGGTTTGACCCGTTCTTTGCCCAGCAGGCGAACACCCGTGTTCCGGGCAAGGCCGCGTTTACCAAGCACATGCTGCGGCTTCGTCACCGCTCGATCACCAACAGCGACGGCGAGTCCTTCGAAATTGTACTGGTCAACGCCAATGACGGGACCAGCAGCTATCAGATGATCCCCGGCTATTTCCGGTTTGTCTGCGCCAATGGCTTGATGGTGGGCGATACCTTTAACGAGGTGAAGGTGCGGCACTCGGGAAACGCGGTGTCCGAAGTCATTGAAGGCGCGTTTACCGTTTTGGACGATGCCGAAGACATCACGGAGCAGGTGCAAGACTTCAAGGCCATCACCGTGAACGACGCGGAACGGAAGATTTTGGCCGAAGCCGCACACCAGTTGCGTTTTCCTGAAGCGGCCAAAGAAGATGGAAAACCCGCGCCGATTGATGCGTCACGGTTGCTCAGCACGCGCCGCAACGCAGACCGCTCGGCTGATCTGTGGACCGCGTTCAACGTGGTTCAGGAAAATGTCATCCGAGGCGGGATTTATGGGCGTGTCCGCACAGCCGATGGTCGGACCCGCCGTCAGAGGACCCGTGCCGTTGCCGGGATCGACCAGAACAAAGCGCTCAATCGCGCGCTTTGGACGCTGACCGAGAAAATGGCCGAATTGAAAGGGGGTGGCGCATGAGCGCCCCCTTTTTCCTGGCTTGCTCATTTCTCACAACAAGCATTGACCCAAGAGTTTAGAATGTCCTCTCCGCTGGTGGGGCTGAGGGCTATCCAGTCGGGTCAATTTCAACCTTGGGCGAAATTGACCTGACCGAAGCAGGCTGTAAGCAGAGACACCGAATATCTCAGCGTCAGCCTGTGGGTAGTCCTCGGCCAGCGCTGCCCTGGCCGCCAGCGTGACATTGGAGGTTTGTCGCGACGGAACAAAACGCGATCAATGTACCTCTTTTTCTTGCATCGTTGTTCTGATCATCTTGGCAATTTCTTTGTCGTTTTCCAGCATCACTTGCCGGAACAGACTTCCGATATTCACACTCGCACGCAGCGGCGGCGGCACATCTTCCAGCAGGTCCAGAAATTCCTTTTCTACCTCACCGCCTTCAAGGGCTGATACCTGAAACCGGATCGGAGTCCGCACGACGCTCTTGGTTTCATTTGTTGCTTTTTTGCGCTTGCTCATTGTGCATCCCCGTTCAGGTTGTTCCGGATCATAGCCGCAATGGCGGCATCGTTGCCCTGCAGGACCTCTTTGAAAAAGGCTCCAAGGTTAAAGTTCTTCTGGAAGGCGGCAGGTATGTTGCCGCGGACCTCTTCCAGGGCCGCCGCAATCTCACTGCCGTCTGATGTGGAAATCTGAACCCTGATCGGTTGCCCTGCGGCACTTAGGTTTTCGGGCTGGGCAGGTTCTTTCTGCTTTGGTTTCGCAGGGGCCGGATTTAACCGTTTTGGTTTTGCGGTCGGTGTCGCGTCTGCCACCGGTTCTGTCTTCACCCCTTTGGCAGACTCAGGTTCCGGCTTTGGGCCAGTTGCAGTTTCACCCTGTTCCCGCTTGCTAAGATCCGTCACGGTCGGCGCGATGTCGGATGCAGGTCCGTTCAGCAGGCTATCGATGCTCTTAGGCCGGGACATGCTGCACCTCGCTTTCCTTCAGAGCATTTAGGACATAGTCAGCATTGCTCAGCGCCTTTTGGCAGCGATCCGCCATGCGGCGGGCGTTCGACCTAGCTGACTGCGTATCCGCCTGTTCCATGGCTTCTTCAGCGAAGCCCATCAGCCTCCCGATCGTTGTCCCCGCCCTAAGCGCGTCGTCCATCGCGGCGGAATCGGCAATGCCACTGATGCAGGTAAACTGCTTTTCCAAAGCCTGTTTGCCCTTCTGGATACCGGCTGACTGCGCAACAGACTGTCGGGTGAACATAATCCGAAACTTCTCTTTCGGGTCTGCGGTGCTGCCGATTTGCTGCATCGCCGCCTCACACGATCTGTATGTGACCAGGATTGGCTTGTATTCTGCCGATGATCCATCAGACGGGCACAGCACCATATCGGCCACGGCCATCGCCATTGCAGCCGTCATGCTAGGTTCGCCTTTGGTGTCGATCAGCAGGTAGTCAAAGCCTCCCGCCTTTTCTGCCTCAAGAATGTGGGCATAAGCGAGTTTGGCATTCTCCGCATCTTCCTTGGCAAACTGCCCGGCCTCGATCAGAAGTTCATCTGCGGGGATCGGGTCCAACCCGTTGTTCGGAATCAACCATTCCGATAGTGTGCCTTGGGAATCCAGATCGAGGATACGGACATGTTTGCCCTGATGGTGCAAAGCAGAAGCGAAGGCGACGAGCATGGAAGATTTCCCAGCTCCGCCTTTGGAGTTTACAGCGGCATAGATTTTCAATTTGGTCTCCGGGTCTGCGCCCGAAAGCCACGCCGCGCAGCGGCGTGCTACAACCGGGCTCGCGATTGCAAGTTATCGCGCGACCCGTCACCCGCGCTGACACAGACGCTATTGCTTTTCTAAGCAATACTCAACCGTCTATAACCAGGAATGCCAAAAGGGTATTGCCAACAGACGTTTGCTACATGCCAGATGGTTGGCGATTATCAGGCATATGGAACTTGCCAATGGTCTGGTGACATGTGCCATCTGGCAAAGCCCGCCAGCCAGACGGCGACAGCGTAATGGCATTTGCCACGGATCGGACGCCAAACGGATTTTGGTTAGTGGTAGGCGTCAAGCCGTCGTGGCTCCCGCTACGGACCGTCTACATCCTACGCTTACTTTGCGGGATAATACAGATTGTGCTATCGACAATCTGATAGACTTGCAGTCGGCTATCAATTCAACTTACACTTGAAACAGCATACGCGCGGTCTGACGGGGCCACGCACGATTTCTGATCGTGGAGAAAGCCCCGATGCCACCTGGCGTACCTAAATCAGTCACGACAACCATGCGCTTTGATGAGGACGAATTGACGTTCCTCAAACAACGCAGCAAGGCCATGCAGTTGCGCAGTGTGACTGGATTGGTGCGTGTCTGTATCCGCATTGCCTTTGGTATTCCGTCGAAAGAAGAGTTCCGAACACAGCAATTCAAAGAGCACCTGGCTCAGTTGGTCGGCATGGCGAACAACCTCAACCAGATGACCCGTGCCGCAAATGCCGGGAAGTTCCGGCTCAACAAACGCACCGAAGAACAGATCGAGGACATGAAAGTAGAGGTTCGGGAATTACGCCGTCTGATCGAGGACTATTCCGACGCCGCCCATCAGCGGTCTTTTACCCGTGCATTAGAGATCGAGCGGCTTGCGGAAAAACAGCGCGCGGCGCGTGTATCACCAAAGGCGAAGGTTAGATCATGACCAGCCTGACCACGGCATATGACCCGGCCTGGGAGGCGCTCTTTGGAGAGTTTCAGCTTATCCCGAACCTAAAGCCGCGCCCTGGTCAAAACCCCGCGCGGTCGCGGCGTCGGTCACCGCAACGGCAGAGCTCGTCAGGTGGCGCGGCTGGCATGATTGCCAATGCGCTTCTGACCAATCAGGCGGTGGTCAAGATTGTCCGAGGTGGCGGTGTCACGGCATCCGGCCGTCTGGGCGGCCAGCTGTCTTACATCACGCGCAAGGGCACCGTCGAAATGGAACGAGGCGATACCGGCGAGTTGACGCATGGGATGGAGGGTCTGCGCGACGTCCAGGACGAATGGGCGAAGGATTGGGCCCGAATGGACGCGCGGGTCACGAACTACAGCTATCACGTCATCCTGTCCTACCCCAAGGACACAGACCGGGAGGCGGCGAAGCAGGCCGCGCGCAGTTTCGGCGCGCGTCTGACGAATGGCGAATACGGCGACCGCTACAAATATGTGATGGCCCATCACGACGATACCGGCCATCCGCATACACACCTGGTGATCAGCCGGGCAGGGGCGTCTGGCAAGACCCTTCAGATCAGCCGCTACGGGATCACAACGCAAGATCTGCGAGAGCTGCAGGTTGAGACCGCTCGGGACGTCGGCATTGTTCTGACCGCGACCAGCCGGTTCAGCCGCAACCTGCGCCCGGAACGCGAAAGCAGCGCGCGGGTTCATGCAAGGCGCGACGGCCGGGATCTGCGCGAGCGGCCGGCCCCAGAGCAGCGCAGAGGTTTTCCGTTTTTTGGCATCGGCCGACAGCAAGTCGCCGCGCCGGACCAGCTGCAGGTCATGAGCGATCAACGCAATGCAGACTATGCCGCCCTTGGCGAAACACTCCGGTCGCATCACGCCGGTTTTGAGCAGGGCATTTTCACAACCCAATACCCAGGGCGTGCCGAGACCCTGGGGGCCTTTAGCAAAGCTGTACTCGGCGCAGCATCAATCCTGGTGACGGACGGGGTTCTCAGATCAGAGGAAATCGACATGAATCAACAAGTCGCCAACCAGATGGACCCGGCACAGGCCCCCGCCATTGATAGGGAGATGAAGGCCATTGGAACCGATGTCCGTGAGTTTATCACAGGCATGGACGCCAAGGCCGAAGCCATGCAGGACGAGGACAAGCGCAGTCAGACAGAGGCCGCGATTTCACGGGTCCTGCGGGACTACGAGCCGCTTATGGATGAAGAGACCAAGACGTTCTTTGGCAAGCGGCTGGAACGGGATGATGAGGTTGAGGTCGGCCGCGATGATGTTGATCCGACACGCCAGCGCCGGGAAGCTGAACGGGATGCAGCAGATCCAACGCGCACCAAGCCCATCGGACAGGAGCGTGCTGGCTCAGATGGTCGGGAGCGTGCCGATGCAAACGACCCGCGCGCTGCTGCCACCAAGGCTGTGCTGAAGGATGCCGACAGGCAAGTGGCCGAGCGGTTCGAAGCGATGGGCATCAATGGCGATCTGGTCTTGTCGCGTATCCGCAATGGCGCCGATGTAGACCGGCAAACGCGCGAGAATTGGTTCGAAAGGGATGTGCGGACATTGGCCAACGCGCATTCGCTCAGCGAGAACCAGGCGCGGATCGACATGAAGGCCGCGTATAAAGATGCTTCTGAGACCTACCGCGATGCCCGTGGCGAGATCCGTGACATCAACCGCGCCTTTGCAGAAGGCAGGGGAGACGACTTCCTGCAAGAAAAGATCAAGACCGGCGTTCAGACCGAAATCCAGACCATGAAGGGGCAGGGTTTTGATCGAGCCGCGATCGGTGGACGTTTGCTTGAGATTGAGGATCGGGTGCAGGAGCGTGTGACAGGCCGCGCATCGGATCGTGATGAGGGTGGCGCACGCCCGGGCTCAAAACGGCAAGGGCAGGCACCAGATGCAAAAGCTGTTAGCTCTGCCCCGCAACGTCCCGATCTGGACGCAGGTGTGCGGGGGCAAATCATCGGTACTGGTGACGCGCTCTTCAAAGAAGACGACAAAGACAGCCTGTCGCCTTATGTCGATCTGAAAGTGGACGGCCGGGACAAACCCTTCCGCGTCTGGGGCGTCGATCTACCTGACATGATGCAGCGTGAAAATCTCAACATCGGTGACACCGCCACACTTGCCCATGACGGTTACAAGAGAGTGACAGTGACCAAGAGCGATCCAAAGACCGGCGAAGAGAAGACCATCGAGGCAAACCGCCGCGCCTGGAAAGCAACTGACATCGAGCGCGCACCGCGTGAGGAACAACGCGGACTTGAGCCACTACAAGAGGCTGCGCGTATCAAAAGGGATGCGCCCCAAGACCGGCCCGAAGGAAAAGGCCAGCAGGACCGCACCGTTCGGCAGGAGGTCACCGTTGAAACCGGCGTCACGGGTGTCATCGTCGATGCCAAAGAGGCTCTGGTGCGCCCCGATGATCCAAACACCAAGTCGTTCTATGTGGATATGAAGGTCGAGGGCAAAGACGAACCGGAACGGATCTGGGGCACCGCTCTGCAAGACCAGATGGCACGGAACAACATCTCGGTTGGTGACAAAGCCACGTTCGTCAAAGCGGGCAAAGAAGAAGTCACCCGGTCACGCCGGAACCACGAGACCGACGAACCGGAGCGCGTCAATGTCACCCGCACGGCCTGGGATGTGAAAAACGTCGATCGGCAGATTGACCGTGATCCGGTGGTGCAAGAGCAACGGCGTCGGGAACGGGAAGAACGCGCCAAGGGCGACCGGAGCGTGAGCCGATGAGCCGTCATCTCGAAAGTACGTTGAATCGGGTGTTCGGAGAGCAATTGCTCTCCGATCCTCTCCTGTCTGAAATCGTTCTGAACCCGGACGGTCGGGTCTGGATTGAGCGCAGCGGCGAGCCCGCCATGCGTCTGCAGGACGAGCCGATGGGTGAGGATGATGCAGAGGCGCTCGCACATGACCTGGCCGGTGAAAATCCCATTTCCAGCAAAACGCCGCTGGCCGGATCGCAGTTTGAAATCGACGGGTCATTGTGGCGGGCGCAGGTCGCGGTCAAACCTGCTGTTGAGGCTGGCGTTGCGTTTGCCTTGCGCCGGGCCGTGGCAAAACAACTTTCGCTCGATGATCTGATGCAGGGATTGCCGGATCTGGGCGCCAACATGGATGATCTGAAGGCTGGCGTTGATCCCGCCGATGAGGCTGTGTTCGATGCCTACGAGAACAAAGGTTTTGGTGATTTTCTGTGCGCGGCGGTCAAGGCCAAATGGAACATCCTGTTGTCGGGCGGGACATCCTCCGGCAAAACGACCTGGTTGCGCGCCTGTCTTGGTGAAGTCGACCATTCCGAGCGGATCGTGACCATTGAAGACGTGCTGGAAATTCGGCCCAGCCAGCCCAATGCGGTTTCTCTGGTGGTCAACAAGAACGCATCGAGCAGCGATCTCTTGAAAGCCTGTCTGCGATTCCGACCGGAGCGGATCATCATGGGGGAGCTGCGCGGAGCGGAAGCCTATGATTTTCTGTCGGCCATCAACTCGGGTCATCCGGGCGGGATTTCCACCTTGCACGCAGCATCACCGGAATCCGCCCTGTCGCGCCTGGCTCTGATGGTCCTGCAGGCGGATACCGGCCTGACCTATTCCGAGATTCTCGAATACTGCCGCTCGATGATCGATGTGATTGTGCAGTTTCGGAAAGCCGGGGATCAGAGGCGACCAGTGGCCGTCAGAGTGCTCAGGGAGAAAGCGGGATAGGTTTTTGAACGCCCGATGAGGAAGTGGCCGAAAGAGGTTTTTGCGGTCGCGCAGATCGTCCGCAAGGCCAAGCCGACGTTCAAGCATCCTGCGGAGAATGGCCGCAAGGAGCCCTTAGCGGAAGTGTCAATTTCTCGCTGCGAGCGCGCGCAGCATAGTTATCGCTCATCTGCGGGGATTTTCACGCTGCGGCGCAACATCCAAACTGGACATTTGTTCGTCGTTCAGAATAGCCGGGAACAACAATGGATACGCAGCGATGCAGCCGTCTGCCATGTTGGACGTACCCGAATAATGATGATGATGCATTGGTTTGGCGGGAGAACGGCCTCACGCATGCAAAAAAAGTGCAAAGACCATCCCTCCTGCAGTTGTTTAGATCACCCGAAACACTGCAGAAAGCGTCCGCTCAAGCAACAGTTCCTTGTGGGCCAGTATGAGACGACATCTGCACCCGTTGCGGCGGAAAGGCGAAGGTGGAGCCAGATGCCGATACTGTTTCCAGCAGGAAGAAGATCAGCTTCTCTTGTGCGGTCAGAAAGGCCACATAGTCGACGGCCTTCACATAGCAAAATATCTCCACGTCCAGTGACGTGCGGGTTAGTGCGATCAGGTTCACGCGAGCCCCGGTCGAGATGTTGTTTGAAGTCGCCAGTTTGCTCCGAATGTCGCTGATGATCCGCTGCACTTGCTCGGCGGACGTGTCGCAGCGCAGCGACAGCTTTGGGTTGAACAAGAACTGATCCCGGACGGCGTAGTTCTCGATCTGCATTGACGCAAAGGTCCCGTTTGGAACCGTGACGATAGTGCGCGCGGGCGTTCTGATCTTGGTGGAGCGGATGCCGATATCTTCGACCGTTCCGGAGATGTCGCCGAACTTGCAAAAGTCGCCGACTTCAACGGGTCGATCTGCGACGACGTTGACGGATCCTACGAGATTTTCGACCGTCTTTTGCGCACCCAGTGCGAGAGCAAGCCCGCCGATGCCAAGGGCTGCGATGGTCGTTGTGACATCGAAGCCGAGGATTTCCAGCACTTGCACCGTCAGCACCGCAAGGATGATCGCTTTGACCATTTTGCGTAGCAGGATCAGTGCCGCCAAGGACGAACGGTGCTGGTCAGGTTGCAGCGCAGACCGCAACACGTCGGCGACCAGATCGACAAGCTTCAGGCACAAAACGGCGACGGCCAGCCAAAGGATCGTGACTGCAATCCAGTCGGTTGCCCCGCGTGCCACCACCTGCACGCCGATCAGGATCACGACCTCTCGGTACAGCATCACGGCGATGACAACGCCGAGCGGGGTCAGGATGGAACCGACATCTAGGGGTGCGCCGCCTGCCAGTTTCGATGCCAGAACCCAGGTGATTGCCCGAAGCAGGGCCTTTGCCAGTAACCGACCAAGTGCCGCCCCGATGAGTGCCACCAGTACCATCGCGAGCCAGTGTCCGATGGGGACCGTCAGTACGTGGTAGGATTTCAGATCGTCCGGTAGGATTTTGTTGAGCAAGCTTTCCCGGGCGATTTGGTGTAGCGCTGGCAGCTCCGCAATTGTTGCTTGTGAGAATAGCCAGATGAAGCGTCCGTCCGTCTTGGCGACGCGTTGCAGGGTTAGCGGGACTTGTATGCGTCCGCTTTGCAGTGCGCCGACTTCTTCGAGATCCGCGCTCATCTCGTCGCTGAGGTTGCCTTCGGGGCTGGATGAGATTTCGTCGGTGAGGAAGAAATACCCGCCGTCGTCGAGGAGCTGCTTGAGGCGCATGGCGCTGCGTGTAGCGTCCGCCGCTGATAAATCGCTGGTGTCGAGGAAAAGCGCCGCTTTCTCAAGATCAGCTTCGCGCATTGCTTTGAGGTATCCGTCCACCGTGCCACGCGGGGAGATGCGTCCGTAGGGGTCGGAGGCGACGGTGGTTGACGTCGCCGCCTCGTTGGTTTGGGTCATGCTTTGTGTGGGCAACAGGGTCGCCCATATGGCCACCAGCAGGATCCCTATTGTCTTCCTTATCATCGACAACACTACTTCGCCGATCCCGCAAAGCTGGCCAGCGCCGTCAGATAGTCGCCCTTGAAAAGCGCAGAGGTGCCTGTCTCTAGGCGTTTGAACCCGTTTTCAAGGTCGGCCAGTTCAGCGGAAATTTCGCCCACGAGCGTTTGTTCGACGTTGTCGAGCACGCGCGCCTCTGCAGGGGGTTGGAGCCGGGATGCGGCGGCGATGGCAAGGGCCGCACTGATCAGGAGAAGCAGCCCGGACAGTAGCGCCCCTGCGATGATGCCGAATTCTGCGGCCAGCAGCGAGAAAAGGCAGAACATCAACAGCCCGATGCCACCGAGCGCGAGAAGCAGGGCGAATGCCACGATGGTGACCTGCTTGGCGCCATGCTGGACCGCGATCCTGAGACGCATCGATTTGATGCGCCCCAGAAGGGCGAGGCGACGGAATGTGGTTGAATGAACCATCTGCCCACCGCCCTAAGTGCGTCGCACGAGAAGCGAGGCGATGAAGCCAATCGCAAACGCCGTTGCGACCGATTGCATGGGGTGATGGGCGATTTCGGATTTCAGTTCCTCCTGGCCCATCTTCATAGTTTTTTCGACATTTTTTTTCATCGCGCGTACCTCGGCTTTCATCGTGTCGTTTTCGGTGGCGAGGCGGGTCAGCAGGTCTGTGACCTCGTCCGACAGTGATGTGTCACCATTGGTGGGAAGCTGTGCGGCCTCTTGTGCGAGAGTTTCGACTTTGGTGGCGGTGGAATGCTTTGACATTTGCGTCTCCGGTTCTGGTTTGGGTTCAGGTGATTTCGCCATTTTCCGATAGGGCGATGGCGATGGGTCGAGTGGATCGGAACTCGGAAAAGATGATCATTCCGATCACGGTGATGGGCACGCACAGGAACATGCCTGCGACGCCCCAGATGAAGCCCCAGATCGACAGCGCAAGGATGACGACGAGGGGGCTGAGGTTGACGGAACTGCCGACGAAACGCGGCTCGACGATGTTGCCGATCACAAGGTGGGCGGTGCCGACACCAGCGACGACGATCAGGAATGGTGTCAGCGTGGGAAACTGCACCAGCGCGAGAGCCGCCGGGAAAATTCCGCTGACGATGCCACCGACGACTGGGATGAAATTCAGGATGAAGACGAGGAACGCCCAGAACCCGGCAAAATCAACACCGGCAATCTCAAGGGCGATCCAGACCATGCCTGCCATTGCGGCGCTCGTCAGGCTTTTGGTGAATAGATAGGTGCGCACGCGCTGGCCGATCTCGGCGAAGACTGCGCTGATCTTGGCGTGCCGATCATCGTTAGCGGCCATCGCGCGGATTTTCTTGCCAATGAACTGTTGCTCGGCCAGCAGGAAGGCGATGTAAAGCACGACCGTGCCGATCCCGCCCGCGACCCCTGCCGCACCATTGGCCAGGGACAACAGGACTGCGTCAAAGTCGAATGCATCAATGGCTGCGGTCAGTTCTGCGAAGGCCTTAAGCCCGATCAGCCCGGAAAGCTTGCCGGTCAGCACATCGATATTTGCAAGATAGGTGGGCGCGCGCTCGACCATTGCGGCGGCGTTGGAGGCCACAACCTCGGCCACGCCAACGCAGATTGCGATCACGATCAGGATGGCCGCAGCCACCGCGCCAAGGCCGGGTTCACCGTCGTTGCCCGCAAGCCGGGCCAAACGGCGGGCGAAGGCATTGATGATGAACCACAGCAGGACCGCCATGGCGAAGGGCACCAGCACCGACTTTCCAGCCATCAAGGCGAAGACTGTCATCAGGACCAGCCCCATAGCCAAAGTCGCGTTCAGCAATGTGTGTGTCTGGGTCTGGTCGGGTGCGGGAATGGCGAAGGTTTGCATGGTCGATCCTCGGTTGTTGGTGGTCCCCCCGCTGCACGTGACGGGGAGGGCGCGGCGTGCGGGGGGACAGTGGGGACGTGGAAACGTGGGAGTGCGTTACCGTGACCGACCTTGCGTCAACTGGCCGGCGCACAGGAGTGAGTCACCGTGAAGCCTTGGTGCGTACCATGTTGCGTCGCCCGAGAAAGGCCGCACAGATGGCAATCACCATGATCAGGTTGAACGCAGTTTCCGGCAGGTCGTCATGCACCGCTTGCAGCAGCAGTTGCAGCCCGATCAGCATCAGGAAGGTGTAGATAATGATCTTGATCTCGGGGTGATCCGACAGGAAGCCTGCGATCTGGCGGACGAATAGAAATCGGATCACAGAAGAAACGGCGAGGATCACTGCCGCCCCGAACAGCACTTTGGTCATGTCCGCGACTGCAATCACCGTATCAATCGACAGCACCGTGTTGACGACAGACATCTGCAAAAGGACCGTCCCGAATGCGGCCTTCGCCACAGCCCTCTCGGCATTGTCACCGCCGTCGTCGCCATCAAAGAAGGCGAAGAGGTCTTTGGCGCTGGAGTAGAACAGAAAGGCACCGGCACCCAGAAGGGCCACCGTTTGCGGTGTGACGTCAAAGCCCTGGATCGTGAACAGCACCTCTTTGCCCGTTGCGATGTAGAATGCGACCAGGACAAGCAGGAAGCGTGCGATGTATTCAGCGACCAAGCCCCATAAGATCAGGCGGTTTTGGTCCTTTTCGCTGCGCCCTTGAATGGACGAGGTCATGTAGAGCGCGTTATCGACATCAAGCGTGGTCGCAACCAGCCCGAGCCACAGGAAGTGCGGAAGTTGGTCAAGCATTGGGACATCCTTTGTATGAAATGATGTCCCGACCCTGCCGGAATGCGCCTGCGCGCATCAGTCGTTCACCGTGAAGTCCCCTGCGCCTTTAGGCAGTTGTTGGGCAGGAAATTGCCGGAGACCTCGAAGTCGTGACAGGTGATGAAACGGTAATGATACGTGCCAATCGCGTAGCCTGCCGCGACCGTGGCGAGGCAAATGCCAAGGATCGCAGACCGCAGCTTGGGCTGCTTCAACTGGTCGATATCCGGAATTGCCACCATGATCAGGACAAGCAGCAGATAAGGCAGCGATAGCCCGACCACCACAAGCGCCAATGCCCATTCGAACCAACCCGTGCTGGCGATGTCGAGCGATGGGTTCTCGCTGAAGTAAAGCCACGCCATCAGGATCGTGGGCATCAGCAGAACGAAGCGCCCGCGCCATGATATCAGGCCGGGCAAGCCATCGACTGGTGGGACAAAAAGGCTGGCGATCATGGCGACGGTTGCCGCGACCCAGACATAGAACAGGTGTTCGAAAAAGATCGTGCCGAAGACACCGTAAAAGAAGGCGATGCCGAAAACGCTGGTGGATATCGCGATCGACGACAGCATAAAGGCGCGGGTCTCTGCCTCGCGCTCTTCCGAGATTTGCGGATCGGTTGGCATGTGCGGCTCCCTTTGTGTTGAGGTTGCCTGCATCATGCAGCCTCGGTCAGCTCACGGTGAGTGAGTCACGGTGTCCGGGAACATGGCCCGGATCCTGCATCCCCGCTTTGTGCCACCCGTTGAACAGGTGATCGACTTCTGACGGCCCGAAGTTCCAGATCTTCAACATATCGCGTGTGATCACATCGGTGCCCGGCAGACGGATCTGTGCCCGTTGCATGTACGTTTGCGCCTCCGCGGACTTGCCCAGTTGGGCATAGACCATGGCGCGGATGAGATCGCCCCAGAAATCAGAGCCGAGGTTTGAACCCTCAATCACGTCGCGGGCCGCGTCGTAGTCATTATTTAGGTAATACAGCACAGCAATCGTCGCCTTGTACCAGCCCGGCGCATCCGGGCTGAGATCCATCGCTTTTTGCAGATAGGTCAGCCCAAGGTCGCGTTGGCCCGCATACCCGACGCAGACCCCATAGTCGGCTAGCAAGTCGGGGTAATTAGGGTTCAGCAAAAGCGCCTGTTTGGCGACTGATTTGAACGCCGACAATTCGTTGCGGTGAAAGTGGGTCATGAACAACGCGTGGTGCCCGGAGGCATCCTTCGGGTCCGTTTCCACGGCCTTTTTGGCCGCCGCCAGCGCCCGATCGAGGGGCGGTTCGTTGCGGTCGCGCGCAAAGCCAAACCGGACCTCGTCACCATAGAGAATGGCCAGCATCGCCCAAGCCCCGGAGTAGTTGGGGTCGAGACCCACAGCGCGTTCAAGGTGCTTAATCGTGGTGATATGCGTTTCGCGGGACGGATTGCGCCAGTATTCGCTGGCCAACAAACGCGCTTGATAGGCATCCAGATTGTCCGTCGCAGCCTTGCGATAGGCGGCCCCCGTTTTGTGAATGACGCCATGCGGCTCTGCGATTTCGGCGGCGATCTGCGATGCGATGGCCTCCTGTATGTCAAAGAGGCTTTGCGCGCTCATATCGTCGTCGTAGGTCTCGCTCAGCATGTGGGCGCCGGTTTCGGTATCGATCAGCTGTGATGTGACGCGCAGTTGGTCTTTCCAACGGCGCACGCTGCCTTCCAATATATATCGCACGCCCAGCTCGTTCCCGATCTCACGCGCGTCGCCTTTGCTGTCCTTATAGCGGAACGTTGAATGGCGCGCGGCAACGCGGAACTCCCGAAACCGGGACAGGGCGTTGAGGATTTCCTCGGTGAAGCCGTCTGCGAGGAACTCCTGATCCGGGCTGCCGCTGAGGTTATCGAAAGGCATCACCGCGATGCTGTAGCGCGACTGAGCGTTATCGGTGTACTTTGCATTGTCGGAGCTTGTGTCAGGGTCAAAGGCCACCTGGAAGACCGGCACGTATGATCCCTTTGGGACCAGAATGCGCAGCGGATCTTCCGCCCCATCCGTCGCATAGTATAGGTCCAGCCTGCTGCGCAATTTGCTGGCTTGCACCCGGACAATGGTGTCGATGGCCGGGTCGAAATCGTCGGGTTTGTCAAAGACGTCCAGACCGATGGAATAGCCTTTCAAGGCGTCGTCGTTTCCCGACAGGGTTTGATGGACGAGGTACGTCAGAAAGCGGGCCAGTCGCGTTGTTTCAACAAACTGGCGGCTTGCAAGAACGCGGTCCAATTGCTGCTGAACGACGCCCGGTTCTAACGGCGTGGATGCAAGAGCGGTCATATTTCTCCTCCCAGACAAAAGACAGTTGGCGCAATGATGCCTGCTCAAGACGGTCTTTTCGTTGGTGCGCCCGGATTTTCAGCGAAATGGATCGGGCATGCACAAGGATACCTCACCATTACGCTACGTCAAATTCGCTACCTCTCCCAGTGCGACACCCGTGAATGTGTGCTGATTCACGGTGACTCACTCATGCCGACCGGTCCGATCCGGCAAGTTGGATGCATCAAAATCACTCAACGCAGCTAGGGGCACCTACTCATGGACACTACCACAACTGAAACTTCTAAATTCGTCGAAAAAGCAAAGGCCTGTATCGGCGACATCGGCGCTGAGCTGAGCGAGCTTGAAAGGAAAGCCAATGCCGCAGGCGACCGCGCCGATGACTGGTCAGCCAGCCAGGTTGAGAAACTGAAAGAAGACTGGAGCCAGGCAAAAGTGGACATGGAAGATATCGCTGACCGCGCAAAAATCGAAGGCGAAGAAGCAGTGCGCGAGGCCAAGGAAAAGGCCGAACGCCACTACGAAGCCCTGCAAGCGGCAGTCAAAGCCTATCGCGATCACCTTGATCAGGTGGCCGATACCTAAGCCGCCACCCGGCGGACAGCCCAACCCAACCGAAAGGACCTATCCCATGAACGCTACTCTTAAAATGATCGTAACCGGTGCCTTTATCCTGACTGGTGCGACGATTGTGAATGCCCAAGCTGTCGGTGAGACAGTGCTTGGCGTCGAAGTGAACGTCGCCAAAGTCGTGACCGAAGGCTACAGCGCCAACCAACTGATCGGCGCCAACGTGCACAACGGACAAGACAAAAGTGTCGGCTATGTGCATGACCTGATCCTGGCACCAAGTGGTGAAATCAGCCTCGCCATCGTCGAAGTTGGCGGTTTCCTTGGCCTTGGTTCCAAGTGGGTAGCTGTCCCCGCAGATATGTTCGAGCCCGGCCATCAGGCCAACATCGTGATCCTGCCGCAGGCCACCGAAGAAGAGCTCAAGAAGATCCCTCCTTTCAAATACAAGAGCTAACGCTTCCACAAACCTTTCAATAAAGGAGACAACCAATGACCACTTCTAGCGTCCCCATGGCGGGCGAAACCATCCTCGGCGTCGAAGTCAATGTCGCCAAAGTGCGTGCTGCTGGCTATAGCGCCAACACCCTGATCGGATCTGACGTTCAGAACGAAAAAGGCGAGCGCGTCGGCGCTGTGCACGATCTGATCGTGGCACCGCAAGGGGATGTCAGCCTCGCGATCATGGAAGTCGGTGGTTTTATCGGCATCGACAGCAAATGGGTCGCCGTCCCCGCTGAGATGTTCGAGGCAGACGACCACGGCAAGTTTGTTCTTCCCAAGGCGACCGAGGAAGAACTGACCAAGATGCCATCCTTCCGCTACGCGCAGTAACCGGGATTTGGGGGAAATCACATGACACATTCTTCCAGTCTTGATGACCATCGCGGCAACGGCTGGTTCGTGGCCCTTGGCGTTGTGATGATCCTGACCGGTATCGGCGCGTTCGCCTTCCCGCTTTTGGCCTCGCTTTCGGTCGAACTGCTGGTGGGGGCGACGCTTCTGATCGGCGGCATCGCAACCTTTGTTCAGGCCTTTCAAGAGAAGGACTGGGGCGGTGTCTTTTGGCAGATTGCTATTGGCATCGTCTATCTGGCCGGTGGCCTCGTCTTTCTGGTCAACCCGTTCGGCGGTGTGATCGCCCTGACCGTGCTGCTGGGGGCTGTCTTCTTTGCTGAAGGCATCGCCCGAGTGGTGATGGGCATTCAGATGCGATCAGAGCGGAACTGGGGCTGGGTTGTTGCATCGGGTGCGATGTCCATCCTGCTGGCGATGCTGGTATTCGGCGGCTTTGCCACCGGGGCATCGCTTGGCCTGATCGGCGTTCTACTTGGTGTGAACTTCATCTTTGCCGGGGCGTCTTTCATCGCCTTGGGCAGCGCCAAGTCCGAAAAGCCGGACGAACAGACGGCCTGAAATAATTGCCGAGGCCGCCATCGCGGCCTCGGTCTTACAGTTGCATTGGAAATTTTGCTATGGCGTTTCGTTTCGATCATTTAGCGCTGACCCTGTCTGCCGTCTTCATCTTGTCGCCCATTGCGACACGTGCCGAAGACGCGTTGCGGCTGGGGATCAACGGCCTCGGAGAGATCACCGCCGCCACCCCGTTTGATGTGCAGACGCTTAACTCGGTCATGCCAAGTCATGCGTGGCGTCTTGAAACACAGGCCACGGAAGAAGGGACGCAAGAGGTTATCCTGACCACGATGCATGGCGTGCCTGCTGTGGCTTTGATCCGTAACGGCCGCGGCGGTATCGGAGCCATTGAGGTCACAAGCGGCCAGATCGGCAACTGGCTTGGCCCCCGTGTTGGCGATGCTTTTGGGCCGTTGCAGGAGAACTTCCAGCTTGCAGGCTGTACGCCGGGAAGCGAAGCTCGTTCTGGCTCTGTCTTGTGTGTCGCTGCTGAAACGGACGTTATCACCTACGTGTTTTCTGGACGTTGGCAGGGCCCCGATGGCCAGATGCCGCCGCCGTCCGTTTTGAACGGGTGGGGGATGACACAGATGATCTGGAAAGTGGACGGTGCGGTACCGCTCCAACAGCCCACCCCGTCTTTTGATTGCACTGCAGCAGAGGGGAGCGTCGAATCGCTGATTTGCTCGGATGCTGAGCTTGCCGGGTTGGATCGCCGTCTGAGCACGCTCTACACCCAGAAGATCGCGGCAAGCAGTGCTGTCTATGAAGCAACGCTGCGGGCGGTGCAGCGCGGGTGGATCAAGGGGCGCAACGATTGTTGGAAATCAAGCCAACCGCGACAGTGCGTGATCGACGCCTACACAGATCGGATTGCAGCGTTGAACATGGATGATATTTCGCCAACTCTTGAAGGGACAACATGGCAAGGACTGCACATCGCCGGTGATGCGATTCCGCGCCCGATTGATATAAATCTCACCTTTGGGCCCGATGGCCAGCTGTCAGGATCTTCCGGCTGTAACCGACTGGTGGCGACCTATGCTGTTGAAGGGGGAACGCTGCGTATTGGCCGGATCGGAAGCACCCGGCGTCTGTGTCCAGAACTAGAAATGCTGGCGGAACAGAGGTTTCTTGCTGCGTTGGAAAACGTGAACGGCTGGGCGATCCGCAACGGTCAATTGGTTCTTTTCGGCAGCGGTGCCGAGCTGACCTTTGAGCACGGGTAGTCTTTGGGCGATGGGACAGCCAGCAATACTGGCGCTCGCCTACCTCGGCCTCTCGATCATCTGGCAAGTTGTCCTATGGATGGCCCTGCCGAATGTCGGGATGGGCGGACTGGCGGTGATCTGGATCGTCTGGCCGCTGCTGGGTGTTTCGGCGCTCGGCCTATGGATGCTGCTCAGAGTGGTGGAGCAACGAAAGACCGCCGTCTTCTGGGGGGCATCTGCAGCTATCTTGATCTTAACAACGCTGGTGCATCCACAGTAACATGGCAGTTGTCCGGTCGAGTGCGTTGAGCTCCTGATCCGCAATCCTTCAAGAAGCTGAGCCTTCTAACGCTGTAGTAAGGTGGTTGCCCTGGCATGAGCCAAGCCAAAAACGGGTCAGAGCATCACCAATCTGTATGTTAATTCGTACATTGGATTTTTGCCACTATCATAGTTTTTCAATCAGAATATTAGGAAGAACAGCTTCTCTGCAGCGACTGAGATGCCGCGTTCTCGAAGAGTCTCTGCGCTATTGAACGCCATATGTGCAATTAGCAGCGCTATCCTGCGCCTCTATGGTACTGACGTTGTGCAGCGAAAATGCGGTTTGGGTTTGACTCGGATAGCCGGTTGAATGACCGCATTGGCGACTGGAGCCGCAACGCGGCGAAAGACTTGCTGCAAGCGCGAAGAAATGCTGCGTCGGCGAAGTGCAAGGAATGAATGACGGCAAAGTCCCGCATCTTGCCAGTTCATGCCCCACGCAGCGAATGGCCACTGCTCATCATGCTTTCGCCGCTGAACAGCGGCATCAACCTGTTGACCAGCTCGTCAGGTGAGAGCCGCTGTGCCAGATCGGCAAGTTCGGGTTCTCTGTTCGGGCTGACCGGTGCCAGATTCAAGAGGTTGCCGAGATTGACCGCCAGGCTTGGTGCTTTCACCGTTTTGATTGCCTGAGTCAGCTGACGGTCCTCGGCTGTTTCCTCATCATCGGCAGTCTCGCGCGGATCTTCGAAGTACCCGTAGCCTGCCACGCCCTGATCAAGATATCCGTCATGCTCGGGTGGATCAAAAGCACGTGGGCCGCTAACAGCCGCACGCTGCGACAAGGACGGCTTTGCAACCGGCTCAGGTTCCTGTTCTTCGGCCTCAGCCGACTTTGAAGTGCCCGCATCCTTCAGGAACTCGTCATACCGAGTCACAACGCCATCTTTCACGACAGGCACATCCGGCCAGGGTTTGCCCTTTTGACTGTCATTCAGCGCTTTGAACCGATGGTCTTTATAATAGGACACCCGATTTGTCCGTATCGGGAACATACCTTTGCCAGTGATAATGACCTCTTCCTTGCCGAGGCGGCCAATTTCTTCTGGGGTGAGCAGTGCCCGGCTTTTTTCAGACCAGCTTTCAGACCGGCCGGGCTCTTTCGACCAGTTGCGCCCCGAGACGGATTTCTGCGTCACAGTCTTGTTGCCAAGCGCCTTGGACAGCTTTTGCTTTGTCTCCTCTGAATTGGGGGTCAGCCACACATGCAGATGCGAACTCTCTGTCAGGATTTCCTCTCCAGCTGGCCCATAATGTTCACGCAGCGAGGCCGGCGATTGCACAATAAGGCACAAGCGGCCACCATACCCGGGCAGGGTGGTCACGGCATCGAGGACACCTTGCATCTTTCCAAGCGAATGAAACTCATCGATCAGAAACAGGACCGGCAAGAAATCTTCACCCGAGGCCATGAGACGACGACGCAACGCATTGATGGCGCATTGGATGAACAAACGCACCAAAGGCCGCGACACCTGCTTATGCGCCTCTGGAATCGAGATGTAGCAAGTTTGAGGTTCCCAACGCATCGATTCAAAGTCGAAGTCATTGGCCTTTGTCGCGCGCACGATTGCAGGGTTGCGCCATGCGTTCAGGCCCCCGCCCATCAGGACCGACAGGTAGATGCCCAGCTGCTTGTTGTCCTGCCCCGCCATACGCAGCATTGCCCCTTTAGAGACCGGATCAGGCGCACGCGGGGCGAGGGCCGCAAACATGCCCTTGTAATCCGGTATCTCATCATCGCCCGCCGCTTCTGGCGTCAACACCTGAAGAACCCGGCCGAGCGACGGTTCAGACTCATTGCAGACGATTGCCGCCGCAGCCTCAAAGATTTCCTGCGCATCTTCCATCAAAGACGCCTCAGCGCCGGTTGAACTTTTGGGCGCCAGCAGCGCGGCACTGATTTCAGATATCCGCACAAGTCGGTCTTCCAGGTCATCCATTGCCGCAATCTCAACCAGCGGGTTGAAGCTGTGCGATCGGCCGACAAGGGAGCAGGCTGGGTTGTTCGGAAACTGCACGTCGAACGGCGACAGAACCCGCACCTTGTCACCCTTTTCCAACCGCCGCCGTGACGTGGTTTCGAAAAGCTCGCCTTTGACGTCATAGACGATCAGTGAACCGGGGTAGTCGAGCAGGGTGGGGACAACGATACCGATACCTTTACCGGAACGCGGTGGACCCGAGACAAGCACCGTGCCCTGATCATCTGTATGGGCGCGCAAGTGAGGGGCCTTTTTCTCGGGTTTGCCCAGCTTACCCAGCAACAGACCCCAATCACTGACCAGACGCGCCGCGCGGATTTCTTTTGCTGTGGCCCAGCGTGCGTCCCCATGCGCATCAGTAGCCGTCACGCCAAACACCATCCCGCCAAAGAGATACGCCAGACCCGCGCCTGTCATCAGCCCGAGCGTGATGCCACCCCAAAGCACCAGGTCCCAATCCTTCTGGTGCATCGTGTTGCGCTGGCTGAGCAGGAGCCACGGCCGCCATGTTTCAATGTCGCCATTTACCTTCCACGCAATCAAAAGCGCGGCCCAGAGCGGGATGCTGAGGACGCCAGCGGCAATCGTGTAAGGAAGGTGGGTCTTTGCCTGTATGGTGCTCATGGCATTCTCCTTCAGGACAAGAGTTTTAAGGAGTGGAAAGCTCGAAATCGCTGCGGGGCACAACCCATGTTGCGCCCCGCGTGGAATGATGCTCATGCCGTCACATATAGAGGTCTCGCGATACGAACACGTTGATGTTCTCGCCCTGATTCACCCAGATCGTGGGCGGAATCGACAGGTACTCTTCAAAGGCATCCTGACCGGAATTCGCAAAGCCATCGGTTCCTGTGGACAGATCGTTCTCGCTCAGAGTGCGATTGCCGAAGCTGGAAATCCCCGAAAAGATCGAGATGAAGAACGCCGCTTCAAACTTGAGGCCAAAGTGGTGCTGCACATTGCCTGTCAGACCGGCGCGGCCCAGACCGTCGACGCCGCGCGAGCCAATCATGATGGAACGCTTATCCGTCGTGATCACCCGGTTCCAGGCCACCAGAACCCGGCGCTGACCAAGAGAGATATCCGACGAATATTCACCAATCAGCGTTGAGCCTTTGGGGATCAGGATCGTGGTCGCATCCGCTGACCACACATCCCGGCTTATGGTGGCTTTCAGTTCACCGGGAAGATCGGACGATATTGCTGTATCCAGAACGCCCGGAATCATGGTGCCTTGTGTGATCAGACGATGGACAACCTGCAGCTGCGTGGCCCGCGACGTTTGGACGGTACGAGACGCAGCGGCATCGAGGAAGTCGTTGCCCGTACTGTTATTCGCATTGCCGCCAGCACCCGCCCCAGCAGCACTGCGTCCAAGGCTATTGGTCAAAGGCTGGGTCAACCGGTCTTCTTCAGCCGCAACGGCATCCTGTACCGCATCGCCTTGCTGTGCCGCTTCAGACGCTTGGCCAGGTTCTGCAATCTGCCTGTTCGCTTGAATCCGCGCGAGCAATTCCCGTTGCCGGCGTTCATCCGCAAGCCGATCCTCTTCCAGCTTTTTCAGGAATGCCTCAAGGGCCTTTTCTTGCCGTTCGGTGCGTTTTTCGAGCGCTGCGAGGGTCGCTGCATCCAGATCCGAGGCGGGCGCTTGTGGGGCGGCCTCCTCAACAGGCGCCTCGGCCTGCGCCGCTTTAATTAACTCGCGCAGTTCGGCCAGCTCAGCCTCCAGAATGGCAACGCGTGGGTCAGGCTCTTGCTCGACCTGGGGCGTTGGTTCCGTTGGCACGGTTCCAAATAGGCTGCCCCCTTGATTGCGCGGATCCGGCGTCTCGTTGACTTCGGGAATGATGCTGCCGCCTCGGCCGGTGTCATCCCCGCCGCCATTGATCCAGAGGAACAGGCCAACAAAGGCAACCAATGCACCGATGCCGAGGATCATGGGCAGGTTCAGACCGCTTTTTTCTTCCTCAGAGCCTTCGATGCGGTTTTCAAGCAGTTTGTTTTTCTCGGACATCAGCGGTTCTCCCCACCTTGACGTGAATTGCGCTGTGACGTTGACGACGAAACCCTGCGGGGCTTTTTCGGGTCGCGGTTCTGGTCGACTTCATAGAGAGGGATGTTGAACACGCAGACCACATATGGCCCGTCGCGCAGGATCAGGCGCGGATAAACACCGGTCACAACAATAGTGCCATCTGCCAGATCCGTTGAGTTGACCAGACGTTCGCGCCCTTTGGCGTCCATGGCAAAGACGGCAGGCCGCACGCTTTGCTGTTTCAGGCGCAGATAGGTCTTGCGCCCATCATCAAAGGCCACTTCCGGCCGCAACAACCTGTCACCGCTTGCACTGTATTGCAGATTGGCAGGCCGTCCGGTGGTGTTGAATGCAGTCTGGATATTGCCAGCCTGCCGGGGCTTGTAACGCTTTTTCTGATCCGGATAGCTGAACCGATAAAGAAACCCGACATTGTCCGGTGGCCCGGCTTCATGCGCCTGAAGGAGAAACACATAGCTGCGCAGGTTGGTTTGCAGAATGAGGTTGCTCGCCTGCGTGGTGGCATGTTTGGCCTTCAGGACAAAGCCGTTGCCAGCGGTCAGAGGGATAAAGTCCCAGGTCTTCGGATCGCCCCGAACTTCATCGACCATCTGTTCACCGTCCTGGAGGTGAATGCTGAGAGCATAACCCCGCGACACATCGATCTTGTATACCTCGTCAGGGTGATACACGAGGGTGCGTACGCGCGCGTCCGTGCGGGTACCCCGTCCTTTTTGTTCAGCTGAGACAGAGGCCGCGCCAAGCGACATCATCACTGCCACAGTGCAAATCAAACGCAGCATCATCGCGCCTCCTCATCCAGTCGGTAATTGGTGACGCAGAAGCCGGTCGGGTTTTCCCAGCGTTCTTCCAGCGTCATGTTTCCGGTGCGGTCGAACTCGTACCCCATGGACACAACGAAATTGCGCTCCGAGACGGGTGCGCCTTGCTGCGCCCGTGCGCTTTTCGTCATGCGCAGCGTGGCCGAGTTTCCATTGTTCAGTGTGACCGATCGAATGCGGACATCCACACGCCCATAGCTGCCGTAGATGTTCATTGGGCTGTTAGGGTTTTCTTCGTTGTAGAGCGCCGCCAGATCCTCAGCCGCGCCGCCGCATGTCTGGCCATAGACCAGGTTCAGGCGGTCGCGCTGATCGTGCGCGTCATAGGTTTCCCGGTCGCGGGCGTACTGGAACAACAGCGCTTGGGTGACATACTCGTCATCATCCAATGTGAGGTTGCCCAGGCGCGATTCCACATTGACCAGGCCGGTATGTTTGTCGACGGTCATTGTGATGGGCACAACCTGTTTGAGCGGAGCCAGACCCATGACGGCCGCAACGCCCATAACCCCGATCAGAGTACCGATCCCTCCGACGATATAGGCATTTCGTGCCCTGCGCCGCATGGACAGATACAGTTCATCTTCCCAGCGATCATGACCGTCATGAATGGTGGTTGTATCGGGCAGGGGAGCGCCCTGATATTGCCCGTCAGGATTGAGCGGATCGGGCCTTAAATCTGCTGCTGCATGTTGCATCTGGTGACTCCTCGTCTGTTGCGGGGCCAGCCCGCCAGCGGTTTTTTGGAAAATTTTAGATCAGCTTCTGCGCCGTCGTGCGTCTTCTGCCATGCGTTCGGCTCCGCGCCTTACGGAGTCGCGAATGCGCTGATTATTGGCTTCTGTTGTGGATGGCCTGTCGGCCTCATTCGCCGCACTTGCGCGTTGGTTGGAGACATCGCCCAGGTTGTTGCCACCGGACTGGCCACCTGTGAGCCTACCGCCCAAGAGCTTTGCTCCGGTCAGACCAGCGCCCTTGACCTGCGATTCACCAAGGCTCAATGCTGCGCCGCCAATCCGCTGCGCAATCATCGGACAGATCAGCAGCAACCCGGCTGTGATCCCGCTGATGCCTGCGAGCTTGAACATTTCCAACGGAATGTCAGCGCCAGATTGAACACCTGCTGTCACCGCGTCCGATACATTTTCGGTTGCTGCCAGTGCTATGCCCATGACGCCAAAGAGTAGGACCTGAAACAGAACCAGCATGGTCACGCCGCGCACCCACCCGTTGAATATTTCCGCTGAACTACGAAGGTATGCCCAGACGGCGAGCACCGGGAAGATCGCCAGAAGTATTGCCAGCAGAACCTTGGATGCTACGAGCAGGGCGAGAGCGATCACGATCATCGCGAGGATTGCAGCAGCCGCCAACAATGCAAACAGCAGCACGCCAAGGGCATCTCCCGCGATATAATCCGTCACACCGTAAGACCCCATGGCGGTTACAATGTTATTGAACGAAACCTCCGCCACATTGGCAAAGGCGGAGGCGATACTGCCAGCGTCTCCATCCCCCCCAAACTCGCTGATGATTGTGTTGCCGACATTGACGGGAAATTGCGTGATGAAAGGATAAATGTATTGGGTCCAGAGCGCGCCGCCGGACACCGCCAAATAGAACAGTGAAAATCGGAAAACGAAGGTGATAAAGCCGTCAAGCGAGAAGCTGCCCCGGTAAGCCGCCGTGACCGCCCAGACCGCCAATGCAGCCCCGGCGAGCAATGTCAGGAATTGGGCGCTGGGGGTCGCAAGCGCCTGAAACACCTGCTGCGACCCACCGTTGATAATGTTGTCAAAACTCTGATCGGTGCCAACAAGGAAATCTCTGATGCTCATGATCCATCATTCCTTTTTCTGTATTTCAGGATGCAATCGTTCATGGATTTCTGAGAGGCCCTTTGCGCGTCAGATGCGAGCCCGAACTCGTCAGAAATTTCCTCAACAGTCATGCCCATCAGGTCTTCGTCAATTTCGACCTCTTCCGTGATACGCACATCTGGTTTCGGCATGGGTTCGTTTGCAGCAAATGCGGCTTCGCATTTATCAGCGAAAGCGAACCTCACTTCAGCCGCTTTGCGCGCGATAGATACATTCCATGCTTTGCTTAGGCGTGATTGTTCGCGCTTTTCGTCTGCCGTCAAAGCCAGGGACGGTTGTCCCGCCGCCAAAGTAGTGGCGATGGTAGCTGCGATGAGGAGGGTGGAGGTGGGGAAGCGCATCAGTTTGATCCTTCAGGTCTGTACGCCTGACGCGCGACGATATCCGAACCGCGCAGACGCTGGTTAACGATTGCGGCGTCCAGCTGACCTTGAGCAGAGAGGGTCTGCAACAAAGTGGCGAGCATCATGCCGTTCTCAACCGCTATGCGTGTGTTCAGATCAATGCTAGCTTTCAGATCTTCGGTCGCGGAAATCTGCTCACGGTAGCCGTCATAGCGCTCCATCGCTTCGCCGGCCCCGGCAAAGCCTTCCTCGGCAATTGCGAGCCCTGCCATGCTCGAACCGGAGAGCAGATCATGTGACCTTGTGGCTGGATCTTCCGCCGAACGCCCCAGCGCCTGCAGCCCGCTCAACGGCTGGAAATCGACCTTCAGTGCTTCCATGTGGTTGCTCAGGCGGTTGTTTACCGAATTGCCGGTCATGGAGAGTGTTGATAGGGACGAGGACAGCTTGCGTGGCGTGATATCTCCATTAAACAGATTTCCGATGGTGTCGCGGGCACCAGTGATCGCGTTGTGGGTTGCCCGCGCCTGGCGCAACTGTTCCTGGAGTTCATTCAGCTGTAACTGGGCATTGTCGAGCATCTGCGTGTTCAGACCAACCATTTCGCCGCTCGAATTGAGCAGCGCGATCAGTTCGGCATGTTCCGTGACGCTATAGGTTGGCACACCCTGAGCGTGGGCGTTGTCGGCTGTCCCGACAAATCCGGCCAGTGCAAGGGCAACAACTGCAGCGGTGTTTTGGAGAATGGTCTTCATTGTCTCGTCCTTTCAGAGGAGGGGTCAGATTTTGCCGATGCTGAGCGGCGGTGTGGTGGCAAGGCCAGTCTGAGGGACCGGTTCTGCGTCTGCGATATTGCAATTGGCCTTCAGCTCGCGGGGCGGATCGAGAGCATCACCGGTAATGGTGCAGGCTCCGAGAAGCGGCAGGCTAAAGGCAACGAAAACAAGTTTGCGGATCATTGGGGGGTCTCCTCAAGGGGCTTTGGGGGTCATGAAGGCATCGCGCCAGCCGTCTTCGCCGTACTCGGCACGCAGCTGGTCCATCTCGGCAACGCTGTCCCCTGTGGCGGACAAGACCCGGTAGAATTGCTCGGGAAGCTCAAGGCGCGTCGAGACCACGGCTGACCCGTCTCCGTCATTGATCAGCACCAGACGGGATTTTGGTGGCATGGATGAAACAGCGCTGAACTCGGCCTCAGTAAGCCGGAACGCGTCAACATAGGTTTTGCGATCCGCTTTGGGGTTGGCAAAGAAGACGCGGTTTTCCGTCGACTGGATCAGCGTGTCCGAAATAGAGGATTTGGCTGCGTCTGATGTCTCCTGCGTCATGAACACCAGAATGCCATCGAGTTTACGGATGGTTTTGATCCAGTCCTGAATGCGCGGCCCAAACCGGGGATCGTCAAACAATGCCCAGGCTTCATCCACCATGATGATCAGCGGCTTGCCTTCGGCCAGTTTGCGCTCGATCCGGTAAAACAGGTAATCCAACAGGGGCAGGCGGATATCCGACGCTTTCAGCAGTGCCGTCATGTCAAAGGCGGTGACGGCTTGATCCAGGCTGAAACTGTCCTCTGCATTATCAAACAGCCAAGCGCGACTGCCGGTCCCATACCACTTGCTGAGCGCATCGAGCAGCTGGACAGGCGCGTCCGCATCATCCACAGACCGCAACGTGTCGGCAAAATCAGAGAAAGTGCGCAGGGTGGGATCACTCGATGCAAGGCGGCGCAGACCAATAGCGATCCGCCGTTCCTGTTCCGGGGTGAGTTTGTCCGCGCCGGTCAGGCGTTGAATGAAGCCCTCCAGCCATTCGATCCCAACCTCATCGGTAGCAACCGCAAACGGGTTAAAGCCGAGGTTCATGCCGGATTTCAACTCAAGGTATGTGCCGCCAATCGCCCGGATGAAAGTTTCTGATCCTCGATCTTTGTCAAAGGCAATGAGGTGCGGGTGTTCGGGCAGGCGGTAACAGCTGGACATCAGGAAGTTCGCCAACAGGGTTTTGCCTTCACCCGTCGCCCCAAAGATGGCTGTGGTTCCTGGTCCCTTGGATTTGTCAGAGCCTTCGCGGTGGAAAGAGAACCAATAAGGCGTACCGCCCAGCGTTCGGAACGCGGCCACAGGGCCACCCCAGCGCAACTTTTCCCGCGATCCCGTCGGCCAGGAATGCAAGTTGGCGAAATCGGCAAAGTTCTTGTCGGACACAAAGCGCTTTTTGCTGCGGGTCTGATAGGCGAAGTTACCGGGCAGCTGCGCCCACCAGGCCGCCTCTAACCCGATATCCTCGCGCCGCGTGCGCAAATCCGCGCCCGTCAGGCAGGAGTTCACACGCGTCGCCGCATCTTCCATCTCGTCGCGCGTGTCACCCAGAACAGAAACTGTGAAGTGATGCCGCCCGATGGACATGGCACGGGAGGCAACCGCGTCTCGCGCCTCATTCAGATCTTTCTGCAGCGACTCCGCCTCATCGCCTGCATCAGCCATGCCGCGTTTGGCATCACGGATTTTGGTGCCGCCCGACACGCGGTCCATCGGCGAATAGCATTGCGTTGCAATGAACTCGCAGCGCTCGCCCAGAAGCTCATCGAACATGTAGTATTTCGAGCGCTCGGGATAAGCATTGACCGCAAAGACAGCCGCAAAACGATCTTTGTCCCCACCCGGCGACAGGTTGTGAACATGGTCTTTGCGGAAGGTGATGCGCCCATTCGGAACGGCATCGGCCAAATGGGTCCAGACGGGTGGGGCCTTTTGCCAAATCCCGCTTTGCAGCATCGAGAGAAATGACAGCGTGCGGCTGCGATCTGCCTCTGTTCCGGTGAGCCTGCGCGCGCCAAACACCGACAGATCCCGCATGGCCTGTTCTGTTGCCATGTGCAGAGCCTTGCGGTTCTTGGTGCGAGCAGCCGTGGTAGCCGGGTCTGATGCTGCCGCGCGGAAAGACCGCAGCCCGGCATCCAACAGCCGCTTGCCGCTGGAGTAAGGACGGCGAACGATCGTCAGGAAATGGCGCAGCTGATAAGTTTCGTCCTCGTCCAGTTGGGCGCGATAGTGATGATCCAGGTCTTCGGAAAAGCCGGGGCCGTTTACAGGGGGTAGCGTGTCGGACAGCTTCACTTTGGTGCGGATGATATGGCTATAGAACGCTGTCCGATTGTCTTCAAAGCTGGAGGCCAACCGGGCCAATGTGTCATTGGCGGCTTTGATCGCGGCCCGGTCAGCGGTTTCGTGGATGAACCCCTTCAGTTCCAACACCGCCACCAGATCACCGTTGCGGGTGGTGAATGTCCCGTCCTGCAGGAAACGCACAAACGGGATATGTGTGGTGGCGGGCACCTCACGCGCGGCGCGGCGCGCAGATGGCATGGCCTTTCGTATCTCGGGGTGCATGTTCATGTCAGTCTCCGGCGTAAGAATTGCCGCCCCAGAAGGGCTTGTTTGGGGTGAACAGTTTGCAGTCGGCCATGGTCGCCACGTGATCCGGCAGGTACGGATCGACGCTCACAATCCAGCGGGCAGCGGCATAAGACGGGGCGATGGCGAACAATCCCCAGAAGCCCACAAAGCCCTGCGTCATGATGAACGTCATCAGGGGAATGCTGAGCGCCACAATGTGAAACGTCATCGGCATCCCGGCCTTCTCTGAAGGCCGGGTAATCGCCTGGAATATGCGGTTGTCATCGCTCATCAGGTCGCAAAGCCCTGGATGGCTTCGGCAATGCCAAACGCACCGTAGAAGATGCCCAACACGACGAGGATCACAAAGAAATGGCCCCATGTGACCGGCACGCGCGGGCTGGCGGCCGAGATACCGGCCAGAGCAATGGCAGCGCCCCCGAGCAGAATACCATTGGCGCCGGTCACAAAGGTGCGGATCTGGGTCAGGATGGACACCGGCGCATCAAATAAGGACTGCGCCATGGCCGGGCTGCTGAACGCCACGAGGGCCAGCACGGTCAGCAAAGCGACGTTTTGAGGGTTGCGTTTCATATAGATAGCCTCCTTGGGTTTAACGGCGGGGTTTTGTGGGGCTCACTGACCTGAGTTGAAAACACGACGCAGAATGAGCAACGTGACGGGGTTGGTAAGGATCAAAAACAGACCCACAAAACGACCCACCACGGGAGGCTGAAGCGCGCCAGCACTGCCTCTGCCTTCTGTCGCAATCTGCCTGGAAATCGGATCATTCGGCTTGGTCTCCCTGGATTGGGGTGTTCAGGCGTCGGGCGGAAGCCCGGCCCCTTCGAGAACGGTTGCGACGTAGTGGGTGGTTTCAGAGAAGGGCGGAACGCCCTCATAGCGTTCGACGGCTCCGGGCCCGGCGTTGTAGGCGGCGAGCGCCAGACGCCATGTGCCGAACTTCAGGAACATGGCCTTGAGATACCGCGCGCCGCCATCGAGGTTCTGCACCGGGTCATGCGGATCTACCCCAAGGGCGGCGGCAGTCGGCGGCATCAGCTGGGCTAAGCCAAGCGCGCCTTTGGGGCTGACCGCGTTGGTATTCCAGCGGCTTTCCTGATGCACCAGCGCATGAAACAGCGGCACCGGAACACCGTGGCGTTTGGCGGCGCGCTCCGCTTCATCAGCCCATTCGCCCTTTGCGCGCGGGGTTGCATTCCTTGAGACGACCTGTTCATTGTTGCCGCCTTCCTCATATCTGAGGCAAACCATTGCACCTGCCCGGAATGACGGTTCCAGGCAGGTGCGGGCGGGGGCGGTCACACACAGCAAGCGCCCACCACTCAGCAGCGGGCCATCACGGCCCGCACAAATTGCGGCCTCGTCATTCTGGGCGAATGCCGGGGCTGCTACTGTCGATAGAAAAGCAAGAGCAAAGAATGTGGCTTTAGCCATGGTCGCTTGCTCCTTTAGGAAGAATGGGGCTATCCCAGATCGTGTCGCGCTCATCGCCCGATGCGCGGCGCTCATTTGCCGGTGATGGCCTCACACTCTTACCGGCAGCGCCCCCCTCCGGTGTTCGTGAGTGATGGCTGGAGGGGGACGCGCCACGATCCGGGAACGGGCTCATCGGCCCATCGTCAATCCAGCACCAGCTCGCATACCGGCCTTCTTCAGAGGCTTTGGTGAGGAGCGCCAGCGCCCCGGCATCGTCGGGATTATCGGCAACAAAAACGGCAATTGGATCTGTCGTATCCAGCAGCACAGCCGATGCGATCGGTGCGTCCACCGGCAGGTTGAACCGCAATTGCTTTTGAAACGCGCGGCTCTGTTCGGTCAGCGCATTCAGCACTTCCAGTTCGCGCATGCCTTCAAACGGAATCCAGTTCTCCGTCACCAGCATCATGCCGATTTCATGCAGAACCGGATAACCCGCCTTTGCGATAGAAAAGCTGGCTATCAGGATGGCATGACCGGACCCCATCGCTTCAAGAAGCAGCAGCTGTTCCCCAAACACCTTATCGAATTTCTTGGACAGATCTTCATCGGCAAAGAATGCGCAATCGGGGGCGTGTTTGAAGATGAACCTCGCCCCGTGTGGCGTCGTTTCCTTGCCCTTGTATTCTGCGACAACCAGGCCAAACGGGGTTGCGCTGCGACCCGCTGGCCGCAGGTTGGCAAAGACCCGGTCCCGTCTGGCCGCTATCTCCGCTTTGTTCTCAGGTTTGAAGTATTCCGGCACAAAGAGAACGCGGGACAAATCTTGCCCTTTGACGATCTTGCCTGACGCTGCCCGGCGCAGCGCATGATGGATCACGCCCCAAAACCGCTTGCCCTCCATCTTTGGATACCACTTGCCCAGGTCCGCCTCATGCCAGAGGAATTGCAGCACGCTCGTGATGGTCAGTTTGCGCGGCGCAACCTTGGCCTCTGTGGGTTTTGCGGCGGTCTGTTCGGGGGCGGTGCGGCTCTTGCTGTTCTTGCGCAGAGGGAAGCCCAACTTGAGCGTGGTGGTGCCATCGTCAGGATCTTCGGTGATGGCCGATGCCTGGACCTGTGCCAGTCCCGAGAGTTCTTCAGGTGGCAGGAAGGACGGGCAATCAATCGCATGATCTGACCCGGTGCACGGCATCCGTTTAACGATGAACTTGCCAGCGGTCGCCGCGATATACATCTCAGGTGCGGGCATCCGGCACCGGCATTCAACGCGCGTTCCGGCGCTGTGCGCAGCCGTCAGGGCGCGTTGTCCCGCTTTGCTATCAACCACCAGCGGTTTGTGATTCAGAAAAAGGGTCATTCTGGCGCCTCCAGAATGCTCTGAGGCGTGTTGACAAATCCGTGATCGGATTTGTTTTCGTATTGGTTTGAAAGGGTTGCGTTCGGTAGCTTTGAAGAGGCCGTGCTCGCTGTGTTGTGGGCTCCGGTTATGTGGTGGATGCAGTCCCATCTGGGTCTCGCCACGCTCTCTCTTCGGTGTAGCACCACATGCATCGAAGAGAGTTTGGCGAGAAGAATGCCTGGTATGAGTTTGATGGTGTCGAATGTCACGGCCATCACTTCTCCGTTCTCCCAATTAGGTCAACAGTTTTTACATAATAAGTCTTATGAGGTGCGGTTGTTGCGTAGAGCGCACGCCTATCGGACCCCTGAAGACCGTTCAGAAGTCGTTATTGCGTTCCGGACCCAGGGCATTGACTCCGGCGCAAATGCTGTCCTTTTTAGGAGCAGCATCGAGGGTTGCTGTATTCTTCATCGCTTATGGTTCTCTCTTGATGTTTGGGGAATGCCCCGGGCTTGGGGCGTTTCTGGTCCTGTCGATTGCGCCAACAACCGACAGGACCGTTCCTTGCTCGATTAGTTTCCTTCCTCTTGCAGCATTCTATTCTCCAATCAGATGCACCAGGACTGGCGTTTGCCGCCGCTGTATGGTCGTGCAAGACCCTCAGAAATCAGAGTCTTTCCAACGTCACTTCCGCCTGCACGGCCAACCGCCAGAAAGCGGCCATGCCTGTCGACGTCAATTTCAGCTTCGAGATAGATGTGCCCGGCTGTTTGGATGAGTTCAGTGAGCCGTTTTTTGGCTTTCAAACCCAGTGCCTTTTCGGCAGCACACTGTGGTCGGTAGGTCTCTGGGGTATCGAAACCAACAAGCCGGTAGCGGTCATCGCCATGGTCAATCGTATCGCCGTCAATGACGAGCACGTCAGAGGCTGACACCTTCAACGTCGGTTTTCGAGCCCCAACCAGATCTGCCAGGATTGCTGCGCCGAGCAGTACAGCCGCCATATAAAGAAGCTTTTTCACCTGGCTTGCCCTCCCAGTGGGATCGCAATGCCAGATCGGCGCAAGACTTGATCTAATGTTCCAGCTAGCTGGACCTGCTTACTTCGGTTTTTAGGACAACTCGAAAACGGCGCGACCTCAGTCCTCGTCTTCTTCCTTGTCGAAATCCAGGTTGATCTGCCCCCGTACACCATCTGTCGTGATGGTGAGATCATTGTGCAGAGTAATGTCACTGCCCTGCCTAAACCGGCTGTGAAAATTGAAGAGGCCCGGGAACAATGACAGTCTTCGGGGAACAACCCCTTGCGACGTCGCCCTTTCAGAGATGAGGACGTTATCCTTTCCGTCATAGCGGTAGATGCAAATGTATTGCGGACGCCCATTTTGCCCCAGCTCGACTAGGTCATACCGAAACTCATAGTCCTTACCAGATGCATCAAGGTCTCGTGCTTCACCTTGGGTGATCAATGGAAAGTTCTTTCTGTGCGGCATGGTCGTCCCCCTATGGGACGACTTCTTACATTCTTTCGAATTCTCCGAAAGTTCTGATCTGGTAATTTCAATACTGCAAAATTTTAAATTTGCAAAACAGAAAATAAGGTGATCTAACGTTTTTGCAGAATTCAGCGCAAACGATCATGAAATTACTGCTCCTCGAAAGGACCACACCATGTTTCGACTGAAGCTACTGGGATGCACATCAGCTATCGCTCTAGGTTTCACCGCTCCTGTAGACGCCTACCCAATCGACTGTGCGATCTTCTTATGCCTTGCTGGAGGGTGGCCGAGTTCACCAGATTGCAATGCCGCTCGAGCCGAGTTCATCCGGCGGATCACCCCCTTGCCAGTTGAACCGCCGCTTCAACTCTGGCGATGCCCAATGGGAGTGACATCAGGTTCCACTGGCATGTCACCCATGCAGCGCCTCGAAGCCATCAAATCATCAAGCGCCAACCCGGTTCCAGAACTACCCGGGAGTGATAACAATACCTCTCAAATTGTAGAGGTTAGTTTTACTGCGAATTCTTGGCCCACGAGCGATATTACAAATGCATCGGAAAGGATGAACCTCGAAACAAACGAGACGCTGTTGGCAACTGTCGGTGCTGGGTCCCCTGCCCTTCCCGAGCCCACGCTGACAAACGTGAATTTAGCCTCTCCCGATTTCGATGTGGTCCGGTCCATACGGGTGTGGCACGTCCGTCACTACAGCTACAAAGTACGTGAACGCGAAGGGCCTTGCGAAACCCGCTTGGATATGGATATCGGCACATATGACGACAACGCCAGTTTCAGCTGGTCCGACCGTGCACCTGGTCCGCGTCCTGCGTGGCTCCCCTTGTATCGACAATGTCCTAGCTACTTCCGCGGTGTTGGTGTGGAGTGGTCGGACAGTTTTGGCCGCTACGACTATTTGCTCGTGCCTTACTAGCGAACACACACGCTAGCTGTCTGTTCGTGGCCGAAACACGGCCTATGAGGTCGACGCTATCGGCATGTCTTTGTTTGTTGAGCCGAAAAGCTCACAAATTTGAGCCAACACGTTTTCGCGAACACTTGGCACCTCATACAAGACGTCGTGGCGCGCGTTTTGCATCAGCTCCAGTTTCCCATTGGGCCAGCCTGCCATTCTTTCCTTGATTGCGGGGATTGCGACGATTTCGTCCTCAGCGCCACAGAACGTGAGACACGGAATGCTAGGAGACTTCAGCTTAGAAAGTGTTCGAGTTTCTTTGAGGGCCTGGAACAACCAAGACATACTTGGTCCGCCAATCTGCTGGTCAGGCAGAGATTCCGAAACGTTCTGATAATAGTGGTACATACCAGGGTCATGTGTCAGTCGGTTGTCGTCGAAATCCGTTGTCAGCACATAGCTCTCGCCACGGGTACCGGGGGCATAGGTGGCACCTTTTCCAAGAGCTTGAAACGCGCCTGACAGAGGCCATGCTCCGAGTCGTTGCAGTGTCGGTAAGTTAATGTCCCACAGGGGGGCTGTGAACGCGCATGCTGAAACTGGAAGACCTTCGATTATCGCACGCAGACCGACGCATGCGCCAAGGGAGTGCCCAATGAGGTACCAAGGCTGAGGCAGATTGAGAGACTTAGCCGCTTCTACTGCGGCCGCAACGTCCTTCTGGTAGTCAGAGAATCTGACGACATGGCCCATCATCGGATCTTCGGCGAGCCTCTCGGAAAGTCCCTGACCGCGCCAATCAACCGCGAACGCAGTGTAGCCGGCGCAATGAAGATACTCGACGGTTCGTCCGTATTTTTCGATGTTTTCCGTTCGCCCTTGAAACAGAAAGACAGTACCTTTGGATGGTTCATCTGTCGGCCAGTGGGCCACCCTGAGACGAACATTATCATCGGCATGAGCCCAATAGGCGCGCACATCTGATGGACCTTCCGCCACTTCAGGATGAATGGGGGCATTTTCCAAAACATTCGTTTTAAGCATCTAGTTCTCTCGTTTTTTTTACATGCGGTCGGGCAAGGGTGGGTCGAGCAATGAAACATGCAGCCAAGGCCAGGGCGGCAATCATTAGGATTGTGAAGCCGGGAAACACACCAATGAGCATATAGGTCACCGTCAACAGGAGTAGGACCCCGTACATCGCCATCAAGGATGAGCTTTCCGCATTCTCGCCATTCAGCAGCCCCAGGCTGGTAACCGCTTTCCGTATTCTGGCCGTGCAGATCACAAACACTGCGAAAATCACAAGAAGACAGAAGAAGCTGTAGTAGAAACCCGGCACATTCTGGTGGAAGCCGTATCCGTTAAAATGCGGGCCGCTGCTCCGAAAAGGGGCTCGCAGATCGGCTGCCAACCATCCAACAATCTCCCTGCTGTCCGAGAGCAGGAAGCTGGCCTGAAGCTTCATCAAGATGGTGATCATCAGGCCCAATGAACAACACCGGAAAACTCCAACAATCAGGGCGTCGCCGATCCTTGCCAGGCACCGCCGCTGTTCTTCAGCCCCATCGTGGGCGAGGCTCGCAGAAAAATCGACGACATCATCGGTGAGCGTGTAGAGGACGATCAATCCGGCAAAGAACAGATAGGACCCAAAAGCATTCAGAAGAAAGACGAGCCCGGAGAAAACAACGGCGTTCGGAACTGAAACCAGATCAGGTTGGAAGATCGCAATTCTCCCCCAGTCCACCGGCCAGTTCCCTGCGTTCCCAGTTAGCAACGGGATCAGGTATGTTTCCACCCAGTTGAAAGCTGAGGCTATCAAAACGGTCACAACAAACACTGCCCAACAGACATAGGACATTGCTGTAACCCTGCTTGCCCAACTTTTGCTTGGTGATGTGGTTTTCAACCTAGTCACTAAGTCAGGTCGCCATTCTTCCTTCCACTGCTTTAACATATGGATCAACACGGCGAAGTAGATTGGCAGAAGTATGAGGAAAACAATTGTCCAATTCGGTGCCCACAAAAACCCGACTTGCTTTGTCGTACCAGTCGGAAGTTCGAAAAGAACGCTGTGAATGTTCAATGAAAACGACATCAGCCCCAATGCGGTGGCGGCGGCGAACACGACGGCAGGCAAGCCCAATGAAGAACGAGCACTGAACACCGCTTCTGTTCGTCCCGCCAGTCCAGGTATCCGCTTTGGTTCCAATGTAAAATGGCGGTACTCTGTAGTCGCAATCGCAGCTTGGTCGCCGCTCTGGGAAGCACCATCAGAGAGGTTCGCTTCACGCTTTCGAGCACTCCGTATCTCTCTTCGCTTTGTCGCTAAACGCCTGTTGGCGGTATTGAGTTCTGCCCTCCACGCGGCGATGGCGTCAGGATCGTCACAGCCGAATACACGCGCCAGCCAATGAATGTTGTCTGCGCTAATGCCTTTGTCATTGTCCTGAAACCAATGCTGAACGGTCCGCAGGTCTACACCCGTTTTGTTGGATTCGAACTGCGAGATTGTGCTGGCAAGAAGTTCTGGCGTCCAGGACCCGACTGGTAGTCCGGACTCATCGGTCGGAAGACCAGCGCCGACAGACATCAAGTACTTAAAGAGTTCTTTGATGTCGCTGCCGTTGTTCGGCGGAGGAACAAAATATTTTCCTCGCTTTGTCAATGGCTTCCACGCTTTCGTTTCGTTCCATTTCGTCCTGTGTCGTTTCGTTTCGTGCGATTGTCAACGAGCCGAGATACTCAGCTATAAGTTGAGCAATATCCCGCTTCGATTTCTGGGGCGGGTCGCTAAAATCGAACAGTCGAAAGTCCCCTACCCTTCGCTTGACGCTGGGGTTTGAGGAATGGACCTGCAGGATACCAAGGAACGAAAATGCAGTCACAGCAACCAAGCGAGCGCGCAAAAAGAGGCGAACCGATTATTGAGGTGCAAGACGCCCAAACAGGCAAAACAGTGGCGCTCGTCTACGCATGGGACAACGGGCAGGTAAGTGTCGCGTCAAACAGCGGATTAAAGGTGGTGGAACTTTCTCCCTCCGCACGCCTTCGTCTTTAAGAAACTGGTCCTTTTAACGGCTACAAAGGTAAGAGGCGCCAATTGCACATAATTTCACTTCTGCGTTTTTGGTTTGAAGCAGGGGGTGCGTGCTATTTCCAAGTGCGACTTCTGTTAGAAACCAATGGGTTATCTAATGAGGAGAAAATGGCACAGGCGCAGTGTATTCGCAACTCGGCATTTAGAAACGGCGTAGGATTGAGCGCTGGAGGCATGCGAAGGTCCCTGTTCGAGAGATGGCACATGTGTTGAAACGCTCGAAGGCAACTATCCATCGCGAGATCAAATAAACGTCTTCTCAGAACCCTGTCATCTGAACGCGATGGTTACTACGGCGCGTCTGCGCACCGGAAAGCTGCAGATCGGTGATGGGACACCTCATGTCCTACTTCTCACCTGTTGGAGCATGAGACTTGCGGTCTGGCGACGGCAGAATTACGCGAGTTGATGTCGGAAAAGGATACAAATAACGTCCTTTATTGGACTCGTCGGCGGTGTTCATTCGTCCTGTCATCAATTTGCTTGCCCATAAGCATGTCATCCCACCGATGCTCGGCGCTGGTGGGATTGGGTTCTCAATCCAGACCTATATCCGTTTATCCGTTCGTCGAAACAGCGAGTGTGGCGTTGGCCGTGAAAGCTCTAGTAATAGCTTCTGCCCCCATCAACGTAGCGCTAAGGCAAATCCGCAATCGTTGTCTATTCGGAACCTGTCCCTCTATGAGTAGATTTCGATTGGCGTCCCGTCTTTGACCATAGCGTAGATCTCTTCAATCTCCTGATCTGTGACAGCGACGCACCCTGCAGTCCAGTCACGCTTGTTCGTGGGATCAATTCCAGGGCGAGGGCCGCCATGGATAAAAATATCACCGCCCGGAGAACGACCCCGAGCTCGGGCAAACGCAGAATCCGCCTCGTTCGGATAAGAGATTCCGATTGAAAGATGGAAAAGGCTCTCGGGATTGCGACGGTCAATTACATAGGAGCCTTCAGGTGTTCGCCCGTCTCCTTCGAATTGCTTGTGACCTTCGGGGGCAAATCCGAGTCCAATTGGAAAAGCCCGCAAGACACGCTCACTACCATCGAGGATAAGTAGGCGCTGCGCTTTGTATAGCCGAAGCCGAGTCACAACCGGCCCATTGTAAGTACGGAACTTGCTTGCACAGCCGGACAAAAAGGCGGCTATGAAGCCAGAGAGAAACAGACGTCTTTTCATAGGAACTGCTCGGCTCATTTTGATTTTTTCAAAAAAATATCACTAAAGGCCAGTTGAACAAAGGTATATTGGATCTCGCTAGGACAGGAACCGAAAACAAAGTGATCAGTTGTGGCCACCTCGTCAGAAGTGCAATGAGTAACTCTATGATTTCGACATATGTTATTCTTAAGCAATCTTTCAGTTTTCGCCTATTCAGTACGGAGATCGCTGCTGTAGTCAGGTTTTTTGCCGCTGGAAATCTTGACGCCGATTACTAAGTGAGCCAGATCATCTACCGAATTGGATTCTTGTTCTAAGGGCTCGTTCACTACGTCTGCACCTGTATCGATTTTCAGGTACCCACGTAGTTTCGCGCCGGGCCACCCACCCTCAGATAGCGTCACTGTCTAGCTGCAACTTAGGACAATCTCTGTCTATGTGAAATTAGATCTACCAAATTTCGCAACCATATTTGAGGCTCTTTTTGTTTCTACTTTGCTTCATCAGCCCGCCCAACGAACCGTTCAAACACTGCAAGAGTTTCTTCGCTTACATGATGCTCAATACCTTCAGCGTCATGCTCTGCCACTTCTGGTGAAACGCCCAAGGCGATCAGGAACTCCACGACAATCCGGTGACGCCTTCTACAAGCTTCCGCCAATTGACGCCCGGCATCGGTCAGCTGAAGTGAGCGGTAGGGTATTTGCTCAATGAAACCCTCTCGTTTCAAACGAGCCAAATTCTTGGAAACCGTAGGTTGGGTCACGCCCAATCGCTCGGCTATTTCGACCGGGCGCGCCGTGCCATTCTGATGGATCAGCTCCGCGATAAGTTCAACGTAGTCTTCAACCATTTCGCTTTGGTGGGCCTGTCGCACAGCCTCAAACCCACTCGCCTGGGTATCAATGCTACGATCTGAATTTACCGGTTTTGTTTCGGTCATCGGCTCACGATTACGTCGCTGGTCTAGTCTCCAGTGTATGCACCTGAAAGCCGAGCTTGACAATGAGCATGCCTTCATCATTAAATTAGACAAGGCTAACTTTGATAGACAGTGCTATGAAACACCTGATAGCGTCCACACTACTTTGCGCATTGCCCGTGATCGCGGATGCCACGGCGATTGAAGAATCTCCTTGGGCTCCGCGCGCTGCCGCGTATCGACTGACCTTGTTCATGGGAAATCTAACCCCGGTTCCCTGGGATGAAATTGAGAGGAGTTGGACTTCGCCCGCACCTGGCAGTGACATTCAGGTCGCTCCCTTGTCACGCGTCTCCGGCAACGAAGCGATTGCGATCAACCAAGCTATGAAAGCCGAAGATCGGCAGGCGCTGTTTGAAGCAAGCACAACTGCCATTGCTGAGGGAATTCTGCGCCATCTGGATGTCGCAAAGACCGCGCTGGGTCAGCCTGAAGCGGCACGCGAGGTCGCGCAAGCGGCTGCTCTGTTCCGCGCATTCGAGGATGGTATCAAGGCTGCAGACACGTCGGCGTCTCGCGATCTGGGCCGGGCATGGTTGGTTCTGAACTCCACCCTTGGCAGCGCAGGAGTACTGGGCAATGGCGCACAAACAGTGGATGTCGACCAATTTGCAGAAGCTCAGGCCACTATTGTTGCCTATATTCGTGCCAACTATCTGCCATCCGAGTATGCCCAACGCGACAAGTTAACACCGCTGCCTGAAACAGTAGTTCTTTCAGGCGAACAAATCACAATGCCCGCCACGCTGCCGCCAGGGTCGAACATCGGAGATCAGGCGCAGCTGCCGCGGCTGGTTCTTCAGTTTGAAGAGGCGGGTGAGGATGAGGCCAATCTACCGCTGGTGGCCTATGGAGATATGCTGTTCGACAGCCCTGAAATCTTCGGCGGCCCGGCGCGCGAGTTGGGCATCGCCTGCTCGACCTGCCACAACCGCTCCGACGTGAACCGGGATTTCTTCATTCCGGGCCTTTCATCCCATCCAGGTGGGATGGATGTGGACGGTTCGTTCTTCAATCCAATGTTCAATGACCGGACCGATGATCACTTGGACACGCCTTCCATGCGTGGCATCCGCTTTACCGCACCTTATGGCCGCGACGGGCGCGAACCAAGCCTGCGCCGGTTCATCCGAAATGTGATTGTGACCGAGTTCGCGGGAAAGGAACCAACGCCGTTCCAGCTGGATGCGCTGGAAGCCTATGTCAAACAGTTCGACTTCCTTCCCAACCCAAAGATCGACCGGTACGGCAAGCTGACCGATCTGGCTTCGGACGACGCCAAGCGCGGAGAGGTGCTGTTCAACACCAAATTTGCCGGACTTGGTGACAAATCCTGCGCTTCGTGTCACACGCCTGACCGTCAGTTCCGCGATGGTCTGACCTACGACATGGGCAGCGCTGAACAACCATTCCCCGGGGGCACGGCTACGGCGTTCGAAACCCCGACACTGCTCAACGTCAATTTCACTGCACCTTACATGCATGACGGATCGCTGCCGACGCTGGCCAGCGTTGTTGACTGGTTCAATGACACCAAGAATTTGGGGTTGGACGAAGCACAGCGCGCAGACCTGACTGCCTATGTCGAAGCCGTTGGCGACGGTGAAGACCCCTATCAAGTATTCGAAGGCCGTGACAGCGTATTCCGCTTGTCCTGGGAAGAACTGACAACATTCGCCAGCACGCTCGATACCCTGCTGCCTATGCAGGATGCTGAAAACATAGCGGTTCTGATCGACACGGTAGCTCCTGATCTGGCGACGGATGCCAGTGTCATGGTCAATCAGAACGCCAAGCCCGAAATCTACGAATTCGCTGCCATCCTGCGAGCGGTTGGCGATGCCAGCGCCGAAGGAAACTGGACCGAAGCCACCCGCCAATGGGAGCTGTTCAAGGCCATGCAGGCCGAAATTGACGAGAGGATGTTCTGATGCTGTCGCGCCGCAATTTTCTGGTCGCTGCAGCCGCATCTGTAGCCCTGCCCGTAATGGCCGCAACTGATCAGGGGCTGAAGCTGGCCTTCATCCCGCAGGAGAACCCCGAAAAGCTGTTGGGTGATATCAACATCATCACAGGCTGGCTTTCCGAGCAGATGGGTGTTCCGGTCACGGGGTTTGTGACGTTTGACCACGCAGCCGCCGTCGAGGCGCTGCGCAACGGTGATGCCGATATCTCGTTCATGGGAGCGTTGCCCTTTGTGTTGGCCGAGGACCAGATCGGTGCCGTACCGCTCTTGTCCGAGGTTTATCGCGGGCAACCCAGCTATTCGGGCCGCGTCTTCGTGCGACGTGACAGCGGTATCGAAACGCTGGCCGATCTCCGGGGACGTGACATTGCCTTTTCCGATCCGGTCTCGGAATCCGGTTACATCTATCCGCTTGATCTGTTTGTGCGCGCCGGGCTGTTCTCGGGCACAGGCGATGCTGACAGTTTTTTCGGGCAGAAGTTCTTTGCCGGTGGTTATCAGCAAGCGATGCAGGCCATGGCCAACGGACTGGTCGATGCGGCAGGCGCAAGCCAGTATGCCGATCTCTATCTGACACCGGATCAGCAGGCCGAGGTCAAGGTGCTGGCGGAATCAGAACAAATTCCCAGCCACGCAATCATTGCCCGCCCTGACCTGGACGCTGGGCTGCAGGCGAAGTTCATTGAAACCATGCTGCGCCTCAACGAGAGTGAGAACCGTCACCTGCTCACCTACCTCTATGGCCCGGACGGCTATCTCCCTGCTGATCCATCGGTTTACGAAGGCGTACGCGAGACTGCGCGGCGGTATGGGTTTCTGAAATGAACCCTGTGATTTCACTCAACGCGGTATCGCAGCACTTTGCCAGTGCGGCAGCTCTTGCAGATGTTTCACTGTCGGTGCAGCCGGGTGAAAGTGTCGCGCTACTCGGTCCTTCGGGAGCGGGCAAATCAACGTTGCTGGCGTTGTTGGATGGTCGTTCGAGCGGTTGGCAGGGCGAGGCCCAGGTGCTGGGCAAGTCACTTTTGGCAACAGGAATTCCATCCCGCGAGGACCGTGCCAATATCGGCTTTGTCTTCCAGGAATTCGCATTGGTTGATCGGCAGAGTGTCTATCAGAATGTGATGAACGGTCGGATGGGCCGGATGAATATCTGGTCCTCACTCTGGGGGCGGTTCCGGGAAGAGGACCATATGTGCGTGACACGGGCGCTTCAGGATACGGGGCTGTCCGATCTGGCAAGCCGCCGTGCCGATCAGTTGTCGGGTGGACAACGGCAGCGCGTTGCGATTGCCAGATGTCTGGCACAAGAACCCGAGTTGATCCTTGCGGATGAGCCCGTCAGCAATTTGGACCCTGCTCACGCAGAACGCATTCTGAGCCTGATCACCAGCTCTGCACGTAGCCGCGAAATCGGCGTCATTTTCAGCTCGCATCAGCCCGACCTGTCACGCCGCTTTGCTGAGCGCATCATAGGCCTGCGAGATGGCGTGGTATTGTTCGACAAACCGTCGGCTCAGTTGACCAGCGGGGACATCGATGAACTGTATCACGGTGCCGGTGTCACATCGGGGCTGCGTGTAGTCAGTTGATGGGTCGATCCGTCATTTGGGTCATGCTGGTGCTGGCGATCCTGTGGTCGCTGACCAGCGGAGATATGGGATTGGGCAAGCTGCCAGGCGCGGGACCCCGTCTGGCAGAGTTTTTGGGGCGTATGATCCCACCTGACCTGTCCGTTTGGCGCGAGGTTCTGACCGGGCTGGCGGAGACTCTGAGGATCGCCATTCTGGGAACATTGTTCGCCGTGATCCTGTCGGTGGGACTGGCCGTTTTGGCCTCTGAAACTATGGTACCACCAGCGATCTGGCGTCCCGTCCGTGCCTTGCTTGCGGTTATCCGGTCGATCCCGCTGATCCTGGTCGCTATGCTAATGGTGGGCGCTGTTGGGTTGGGTCCGCTTCCCGGTATACTGGCAATCACATTTCACGCGACCGGCATGTTGGCAAAGTTCTATGCAGAAGCCATCGACAATGTTGCCACCGCTCCTGTGGCGGCGCTTGAAAGCGCAGGGGCCAACAGAATTCAACAGTTGCGTTGGGCAATCTGGCCGCAGACGGCGCCTGTGATCATGCGCGATACCGTATTTCGGTTTGAGCTAAATCTGCGCGAAAGCCTGATACTGGGCATTGTCGGTGCAGGTGGCATTGGGTTGTATGTGCAAACCTATGTACGGTCGTTTCAGTATGAAAAGGCTGCGACCGTGACGTTGGCAATCATTGTTCTGGTTTTATTGTCAGAGGCGCTGAATATGGCCTTGCAAAAACGGTTCAACTAAGCCGGAATTTCCCAATTCTCTAAAGAAAAGGCTCGTGTCTTTCCTTTTCTTCCATCGCGGTTGAAGGTTGGATGCTTCGCTTGAAACCGGGCCGGTGTAGCCTGCTACACACGCCCTCGCGCTGGTTTGTTAAGGCCTCAAGCTTGCTAGATTGAAAATCGCCTGCGTTGAGGAAAATTCTTGGTGCCAATCTAGCGTTCAAACGGATTCACCAGAGTTGCCATGGGAATGTGTTGCCGAAACATTTGCCACCAGCCTGCCAGTGCGTAGTGCTCTTACACGTGCGTTCATCCAATGCCTCACGACGACTCGGTACATCAGTTCACGAAAAAAGCCAAAGTTCTGCCTGTGACGGACATAAAAGGAGTCAGGTGAGTCAAAGTCCCCAAAATCCTGCACGATGCCGTTTCTTTGAATGTATGTGTCACGGCCTTCCCATTCGACCTGGGGATCGCTCAGGCAATCCGTCCCCACACCATACCCACACAGGCTTTCTGTTTTGGGAAATGTCTGCTGCAACACGCGTAAGAAAAGCTCATCCAGAATAAAGCCTTCCAGCTTTAGCCACGTACCCTCTGCTTCGACTTCAACCCATGAATGCACAATCTCCGTCGGCGCCATCGGATAGAAAAGCTCGGGAACCACACCCCTCTGCAACTCTTTGTGGATCGTAAAGCCATGCAAACGGCATCGGATACCGCTGCCGCGAAACAGTGCCATCAGAAGAGTGCCCTTGGTATTGCATTGCCCATAGCCATTGGCGAGTACCTCTGATGCCGGGATATCGTCTGCACGGTTGTAACCAAAGGCAATCTCGTTACGCACGAAATCATAAATAGCGCCAATTCGATCCAAGACAGGCAGATCGGGCCAGCGCCGTTCCGTTATGAGTCCCAAAATTGCGGGTGTTTCAAAATCAAGCAGAGGTGTGGCGGTTAGCAACGGGTCTCGGTTCAGCATTTGGTCTCTCGTCGAATCAACTCAGAAAGACTTGTAATTGCTACAGTGACTATAGCTTCAAGGGGCTAATTCCAGTTCGCAACGACGCTGCCCAGGGTTACGCGCCGATTTCTTCGTGATCAGTAAGACATTCGGAATGATCGCGCAGAACTTCGAGTACACGACAATCCGAGGTGTTGCCGCCACTGCATTCATGCACCATGCGCTCCAGCTCGGTCCGCAACGCTTCCAGCCGCGCCATTCTTTGCTCAATCTGTTTGAGTTGCCGGCGCGCGATACTGTCGGCTTCATGACAGGGGCGATCCGGATCGTCGGACAAATCAAGCAGTTCGCGTATCGCCTCAAGCGAAAACCCCAGTTGGCGGGCGTGACGGATAAAAGCCAGGCGATCCAATTCGGTATGGCCATAACGCCGCTGGCCACCTTCGGTGCGCCCCGGTTCCGGCATAAGTCCGATCTGCTCGTAGTAGCGGATCGTCTGAACCTTGGTTCCGGTCTTTTTTCCAAGCGTTCCGATCGTCAGCATCTGGGTCTCCTTGCAAAGTTACAGCTTATGTAGGTTCAGGTCAGCACCGCACAATAGCACCTTCCAGCCGGTGGACCTGTGACACCCAGCCGCAGGCTCGAAATCACCTTTGAACCTCTAGCAGGTAGAGGGTGTACACGCCGTTCTGAACCAAGAATCGCAGGCGGACGGCTAACTTTGAAACTGACTGTATTTCAGAAAATCTTATGGGTGCTGGCTGGTGTCGCAACGGCGGCATTTGCCTATCTGATGTTGTGGTCAGATAACAGATCCGTACGGACCGAAGAAGGTTCTGTCCCGTTCGAGGCCAGGTTCGAACTGACAGATCACTCTGGTGTTGTCCGTACTCAGAACGACTTTGCGGGCAAGTGGATGTTGGTGTTTTTTGGGTTCACCAACTGCCCGGACGTTTGCCCTACAACACTGTCCGAGGTGGCAGCAGTGCAGGAAGGCCTGGGAACCCAATCAAACCAAGTGCAACCCATCTTCATTTCAATTGACCCCGAACGCGACACTCCGGCCGTCTTGGCCGAGTATGTACCACTTTTCGATGCGGGGATCATTGGACTTACAGGCACGTCAGAACAGATAGCGCAAACGTCCAAGATTTTTCCGATATTCTACGAACGGATCGAACAAGCCGCTGCACCGGACGGATACACGATGGGGCATACCTCTCATCTGTTTCTGTTCAATGAGGACGCTGGATTCGTTCAGTCCTGGTCATATGGCACGCCTCCCGAAGAAATTCTTGCGGATCTGAAACAGAGACTCTGAGCACCATGTCCTGGTTTTCCAAAGATACACTTCTCGGCCTGGCCTGGGCGATTGCCCTGGTTGCTTCTCTTTCTGTTCTGTTCATTGGAGAGATCCTGGGGCAGACGCCCTGTGTGCTGTGCTGGTTCCAGCGCGCGTTCATGTTCCCATTGGCGATCGTACTGGGGCTTGGCCTGTGGTGGCAGGACCAGAACGTGGGCCGTTACGGGATAGCACTGGCATTGGGGGGCGCTGCTGTCGCCTTGTGGCACATGGGCCTGTATGCCGGTCTGATCCCCGAAAAAATCCAACCATGCTCAGCTAGCGGTCCGTCCTGCACGGACGCAAATCAAACTGTTTTGGGCGTCCCGATTCCGCTGATGGCGCTCGTTTCATTCGCGCTAATCGGCGTTCTGTGCGCCCTTTCACTCAAGGAGAAACAAGTATGAACAGACGAGGCCTGATTTTGTCCGTTCTCGCATTTGGTGGCGCTGGTTTTGGAGCCGCCTCCTGGTACGTGAACCGCCCGGCTGCTTCAGGCAACACCGAGCCTGTCGCACCCGAAATCGCTGAAACACTTATCCGTTCTTACTCGCCTGTTCTCGGCCCTAAAGACGCACCGGTTACAATTGTCGAATTTTTCGATCCGGCTTGTGAAGCCTGCCGTGCCTTTCATCCGGTCGTGAAGGACATCATGGCACAGCATGGAGACGCCGTGCGCGTTGTGATCCGGTACACCCCTTTCCATGGCGAAGGCTCAGAGGAGGCGATCCGCGTGCTTGAAGCGGCACGCATGCAGGGGGTCTTTGAACCGGTCCTGGAAGCCGTGCTGCGAGAGCAGCCCAAATGGGCCGCGCATGGTGCGCCTGAGCCTGGTCTTATTATTCGAATTGCAGCAGCGGCGGGACTGGATGCCGATGCAGCGCAGGCACAAATGCTCGCGCCCCAGACAGTCGGTGTTCTTAATCAGGATCGCGCTGATGTCGAAGCGGTCGGTATACGGCAAACTCCGACATTCTTCGTCAATGGCAAATCTCTGGATCCGTTTGGTGAGGCTGAATTGAGACGTCTGGTCGCTGCAGAAGTTGCAGCACTGCAAAGCTGAGCAGTAGCGAGAGGTACTATGAGACTCACTACAAAAAATACACTTCTGGCAGGTGTGCTTGCCGCATTCGGCACCACTGCCATTCTATCGGCACCGGTACTGGCAGGGGGCGACGATGTTGTCGTTGAAGATGCCTGGTCGCGGGCCTCTATCGGCACCAACCGGCCGGGTGCCGCGTACATGACGATCCGCAACACCAGTGATGAGGTCGTCACACTGACCTCTATCCGCACCGATCTTGCGATGATGCCCGAGATCCACCAGACATCGACCAATGCAGAGGGCGTCAGTTCCATGGCACCAGCTGGCGAGCTGGAAATTGCGCCCGGTGGTTCCGTCGCGCTTGAGCCCGGCGGGCTGCATGCAATGCTTATGCGGCTGCAACGCCCGATGACTGAAGGCGAGAGTTTTGCGCTGACCCTGATCTTTGCCGATGGAGCAGAAAAGACCGTCAACATACCGATATTCGGTATTGCTGCACGAGGCCCAGAGAACTGATGCAGCGGCGACGTGTTCTCACATTTGGGGCTGCTGGAATTGGCGCAACCGGCCTGACACTCTTTGTCGGATGGTGGCAAGTGGATGGGCCGGGAGCGGCTCAATCAGTTCGCCTTCGTCCCCTTGCGTTGTCGGGCATGAACTTTCGCATGGTTGATCACGAAGGGACCCCCGTCACCCCGCAATCGCTGGTCGGACGTGCAACAATGGTGTTCTTCGGCTTTACCTACTGCCCGGATGTTTGCCCGACGACTCTTTCGGATATTTCCCTCTGGCTGGATGATCTGGGCAATGACGCGGACGAATTGAACGTCGTGTTCATAACCGTAGACCCTGAAAGGGACACGGTCGATGCCATGACCGATTATGTCAGCTACTTTCATCCAGCTATTCGCGGTTGGGTCGGCGTTTCGGACCAAATCGCGCAAGCCGCAGACGACTTTCGCGCCACTTATGAAAAAGTTCCTATGGAAGATGGCGACTACACAATGAACCACACCGCAAGTGTTTTTCTGTTTAACCCCACAGGCGAATTTGTCAGCACCATCGACTATCATGAGCAGAGAGAGTTTGCTGTACCCAAGATCCGCCGCGCTTTGAAAAGTGGAGCGGATACAACATCATGAGCGCACGGTTTCTAGCAACCTCGGCGATCGCGATCAGCAGCGTCTCGATTGCTGCGATCATGTTCATTGCCTCGAACAGGTCTGAAATGACGGTGCCTGCGCCCACGGTCTTTCAGGTGCCCAAACTTCCTGCGGAACCGCAGACCACATCGGCTCTGTTGCTGAACGTACCATCGGCAGAACTCGCTCCAAGCCCCGTTTCGTTTCGACCTGTTCAGCCGGAACCCATTCAGGCAGAGGAACCTTTGCCTCCTGTTGAACCACCTTCACGAACATGGACGCGCGAGCTTGCGGTGGGTGACACACTCGACAGTATGCTGTCTGACGCGGGGATTGACGCAACCGATCGCGCTGAAATCGCACTTGCACTTGGCGCTGAATACGACTTGCGGCGCTTGCGGCCGGGTCACTCGATAACAGTCGTTGCAACGGCAGCGGATCAACTGCGGAGTGTGGAGCTCGCCGTGGAAGATGGCGTGAGAATTGAAGTGACACTTAGCGAGACATTGTCCACGCGCGTGGTCTCACCGGAACCCGACACTGTCATTCTGGCCCGCAAAACAGAGATCGAAACTTCGATCTCAAATGCTCTGAGCAGCGCAAAGATCCCGGTTCGTTTTGCGGTGGATCTCGCTCAGATGCTGAGCGGCACAGTGGATTTTCGACGCGATCTGACCGGTGGCGAAAAACTCCGTCTTCTCTGGCGCGAAGAAAGTATCGACGGCGAGAAGGTAGGCCAGCCGCAACTCATTTTTGCAGCACTGGAAGTGGATGACCAACTTTACGAAATAGCATGGCCAGACGCCGAAATTGGCCGCGCCGCAATCTATGTCGATGGTGAGCTTCTTCGCGTCTTCTCGCAACCAGTTGAGGGCGCGCGCCTGAGTTCTGTCTTTGGTCGGCGGAAACATCCGGTCTACGGCAATGTGCGGATGCACACCGGTGTCGATTTCGCTGCCGCACGTGGTACTCCGGTACATGCGACGGCTCCGGGGCGCGTGTCTTATGTAGGTTGGCGCGGGGGGTATGGGCGTGTGGTGGAAATCGCTCATGGATCGGACACGGTCACGCGATATACGCATCTTAGCGCAACCGCCGATGGTCTGGCCAAAGGTCAGCGCGTGGAGGCTGGCGAGGTGGTTGGTCGTGTCGGGTCGAGCGGCACCGCGACCGGCCCCAATCTTCATTATGAAGTATTGGTCGACGGGCGACCAACGGACCCGCTTTCTGACGACCGACTTGCTGCCGCTGCGAACAACGAGGTTGAAAACGAAGCAGCGCGAAAACGCTTAAGAAATGCTCGAGCACAGCTTGAGAAACAGCTGGGCAATCCCGTCGCCAAAAAACGCGAATCTAGTTCGTGAGAGTTTCTTAAAACGGCTTCAGGTGCGCGGCTATCAGTTTGCGGGTATGCGCGCCTGAAGCGGACTGCACTCCAGAAGAACCAAATCAGAGGATGTAAAATGATGGCAATCGCGGGGGCCTTGGTTGGCGCCGTTTGGGGTGGGGTCTTGGCAAAGCGCCGGAATGGCAACAGCCTTGATATTCTTCAATACGCTACAGGATATGCCATCGCTTTTGGCCTGGTGGCGTTTTTTCTTTCAATCGCAGTTGTGCGCCTGATGTAACGCGCCAGTAAGCAAGGCGAAAGCCGGACACCTTGAAGTCCGGCTTCCACTCTTATGTGGTCGCAGCGCCTATTCCTTGCGAGCCAAGGGTATTTGCCTTAGTCTGGGCGCTATGATCTTCCGGAGCTTTCAGAAGCCGTAAGGCATTGGCCACGACCAGCAAGGACACTCCGACATCCGCGGCGATTGCACCCCACATGGATGCCAGCCCAAAACCCGTCAGAGTGACAAACAATGCTTTGGTCGCAAGTGAGAAGCCGATGTTCTGACGGATGATCGACATGGTTCGACGTGAATGGTCGATCAGCCAGGGTACTTTACCGATGTCGTCGGTCATCAGAGCAATATCTGCGGTCTCGATAGCAGCGTCGGACCCAACTGCACCCATCGCAACCGCATAATGTGCCCGAGCCATCGCAGGTGCGTCGTTGACGCCATCGCCGATCATCGCAACCATCTCGTGCTGTTCTGCCAGTTCCTCAATCGCAGCGACTTTGTCTTCCGGCAGAAGCTGGGCCCGGACTTCGTCGATACCGACTTCGGCTGCTACCGCTCTCGCGGTTTGTTCGTTGTCACCCGTCAGCATGATGATCGACTTCACGCCCTGCGCGTGAAGCCGGGCAACGATGCTTCGGGCTTCGGGTCGAATGCGGTCCCGCAGCTCAAGCAAACCGGCGACTCCGTTCTCATCCCCGACAACCACAAGTGTGCTTCCCGCGCTCTCGATTTGGTTGCGCAATTCGGCAGGGATGGACGCGCCAAAGCCCTTTTCTTCAGCGAAGCGGTCGGAGCCAAGCCAGATATCTCCGCGCTCGATGCGGCCTTCAAGACCCCGACCGGGAACGGTTCGGATGTCTTCAGCCGCAGATATCGAAATGTCGGTCTGTTCTGCCCGGGTCAAAATGGCGCGGGCCAGCGGGTGTGAAGACCGAACCTCGAGGCTGGCAGCGCTCGCCAACAGCTCCTGCTCGGATGGGTCGCCCAGCGGATACACATTGGCGACTTCAGGCTCTCCCATGGTGATCGTGCCGGTCTTGTCCATGGCCAGTGCGGTGGTACGCCCGGGAGCCTCGATATATGCGCCGCCCTTAATCAGAACCCCAGCCCGGGCCGAAGCGGTCAAAGCCGCAACGATTGAAACCGGTGTGGAAATGACGAGCGCACAGGGGCAGGCGATAACCAGAAGAACAAGTGCATTGTAAAACCAGAAACCCGACGATGCGCCAAATGCAAGCGGCGGGATCAGGGCGATAGCCACTGCGACGACCATAACGATGGGCGTATAGATCCGCGCAAATTTTGTAACCCACTGCTCAACCGGCGCACGGCGAGCATGAGCATCACCGACCATCCGGATGATCTTGGCAAGCACGGTATCGGACGCTGTTTTCGTCGCACGTATTTTGAGGGTGCCTTCACCATTGATTGTGCCGGCATAGACCTCATCATCCAGCTCTTTGGGAATCAACGCGCTTTCACCTGTGATTGGAGCCTGGTCAACGGCACCGGCCCCTTCGATGACTTCCCCGTCAAGTGGAATGCGATCCCCACCCCGAACGATGAAGCTGTCACCGACAAAGACATCCGCCGCCGGGACCGTTGCCTCTGAGCCGTCAGCACGAACCAGCCGAACCGTCGGGGGGGCCAGATCAAGCAGCGCGGATACCGCGTTCCGAGCCCGTCCGACACTCCAGCTTTCCAGATAAAGCGAGAGCGAAAAGAAGAATGCCACCGTTGCCGCTTCGAAGAACTCGCCCAAAGCGATAGCGCCACAGACGGCAACCACCATCAGCAGGTTCATATCCGGTGAAAGGCGTCGCGCCGAAGACCAGGCCTTGGGCGCCACCAGCCAGACGCCAAACAAGATCGCGACCGCGAACAAAGCTGCCTCGGGCAAAGGCATCGGAACCTCACCATGTCCCGAAAACAGCCCGAGCGCACCGCCCATGCCTGTTTCGAAAATGTGCCAGCCAAAACCCGCTGCCCAAAACCCTCCGCTGAGGATGGTGAACCGCCGCTGACGTGCAATATGCGCCGCCTGGTCCTGAGCGGCATTTCCGTCATCCCATGGTTTGGCGGTCATACCAGTACTGGCAACCAGCAGCATGACATCTTCGTCAGACATCTTGGCAGCACTTTCAAGAAGCGTCATTCGACCGTTGATGACATCAAAAGCGAGATGCTCTTCACCACCAACTTTCGGGCCGATAACCCGGTTCAGGATCGCAACCTCTTCGGCGCAATCAAGGCCAGAGACCTGAAAGCTTCTGCCACCTTCGGGAATCGGACCGACGGGCGCGATGTCACCACACCCGCTACTGCCGCACGCGTTGTGACCTTGTCTATTTTCGTGGTCATGGTCGTGGTTGTGGGTATCGGATGACATAGTTAGACCTCAAGAATCTCTGCGGTCCTTTGCAAATAGTTCCTACAGCAACTAGAGCTTCAATACCTTTTTCAATTTTTTTTCAATCCGGTTCGTTGCCCGCGATATTGATGCTTCATTCCTTCTTGCGGGCTGGCCGCGTGAATGCAATCTAGTCGCAGAAGACGTAAAAAATTTGGAACAGGTCAATGCAGAAACGGATCGCAATTACCATCACGTTAGTCTCGATTACTGCCGGTTGCTCAGCCCAGTTCACAGGGGGCAAAAGCAAAGCATTCGAACCAGGTAACCTGCCAGATTCGGTCGTTGCACTGGCAGGGCCGGGGCAGGATCTGGCTACGGCACGCCTTTTACCAGATGACAATTGCTTCTGGTATGAGCACAGCGGACCTGTCGAGACGACATTGGTACCATTGCGCGCGACGAATGGCGCTCCGATCTGCGCCGCGCGCGACGCCTGATAAAAAAAGAGGGCAGCGACGTCCACCTACGCTGCCCAAAATTTATGAGCGGGCTGTGACGCTATCTTCGGCCGAGTATAAGTATGCGGTCGAGCCGATTTTTACATGTGGGTAGAGATCATTGATATGGGCCATGATCATTCTAACACATCCAGAACTTGCGCGACCACCGATGCTTCTGGGCTGAGGTGTACCGTGGATTCTGAGATAAGTATCTCGATCCCCAACGTATAGATAAAGGGCTCGAGAGCCGAGAGCATTACTTGGCCCGGGTTCCATGCCATCCCGAAATTCCGCGTATTCGGGGTTGCGCTCGATCATTGAAGCCGTTGGTGTCCAATGTGGCCACTCGACCTTGCGCCGGATAGCATAGGTACCGGGCTCGTAAAGGTTCCCACGCGCGATCGCTACGCCATAGCGCATTGCTGTCCCGCCTTCCTCGATATGGTAAAGATAGCGCGCGACGGCATCGACATGGATGTCACCAGGAACCAAACCATCATTTGCTACGACACGTCGTGGTAAAAAACGGTCATGAACGCCCCATGGATTTGAGGTCGCTGGATCGTAATCAAATGGCGTGACCTGGCTGTCCCAATAGGTCTTTTGCGACGAGGTTGGCCATGTTTTGGCGATCAATGGACTGGCCGCAGACGCGGAGAACAGCGCAGTGGTTGATTGAATGAAATGGCGCCTTGTCAGCATAGATCTCGTCCTGGTTCACAAGTTTAATGTATTTGCATCGCATTTTCGCGATCAAATTCGAGTCTTAAAGCCTCTAGCAGCTAGAGCTTCAAGAGGCTTCAGGTAACACTTGGTTTACCTAGTCGACCATGTCGCCGGTTGCGTGAACCCTACTTCGGTCGAGTCTACTTCGGACTAGGTCGCAAAGACAATTGACAGAAACGAAGCCGCCATTGTAGCGGTGAATTGTTTTCGGTTCCTGATGGCGGAAGCCAAAAGGATTAAATGGGAATACGGTTCGGTGTTTTTAACGGCGCCAATTCCGTAACTGCCCCCGCAACTGTGAGCGGAGAGCGATGCCAAGACACCACTGGTTCGTAATGGAACCGGGAAGGTTGGCGGAGCGAGCACCCGCGAGTCAGGAGACCTGCCGTAAAACGCCGGGCTATGCCCAGACTGTATCTGTCGGCCTTACGGCCGATTCAACCTGACAAGCCGCCGGGTGAGGCGGTAGGGAGAAATAAAATGCACATCGAACCGGGCATCGTGAATGGTGCCAAAATCGCGCTTTCCTATGTTACCGCCGCAGGCGCGGCTACTTACGCAGCGAAAGAAACGTTTTCCACATTGCGTGCGAATGGACCTGCATCTTTTGTCATGCGCTCGGTGCTCGCCACCGTTGGTGTCTTCCTTTTCTTTGAAGTCCTGCCACACTTCCCGGTTGGTGTCTCTGAAGTCCACTTCATTCTGGGGTCGACGCTGTTCCTGCTTCTCGGTGCTGCACCCGCGGCTTTTGGATTGGCAGCCGGTCTGCTGATTCAGGGGGTGTTTTTTGCCCCGTTCGATCTTCCGCAGTACTTCATCAACCTAACCACTCTGCTGGTGCCGCTATTTGCGCTACAAGCATTGGCCAGCCGCATCATTGCACCCGGTACAGCATATGTTGACCTCAAATATGGCCAAGCTCTTGCCCTGAGTGCGATGTATCAGGGGGGAGTAGTCGCATGGGTTGCGTTCTGGGCTTTCTACGGCCAGGGATTTGGTGCTGAAACTATGGCGTCGGTTCTGTCCTTTGGCGGTGCCTATATGCTGGTAATAGTCATCGAGCCGATTGCTGATCTAGCAGTGCTTGCGGCAGCCAAGGCGATGCGCGGTTTGAACAGCACAGGTCTGGTGACTCCGCGCTTGTACAACGCTGCGGAAGCTTGACCAAAGTTTGAAGCGGTGCCCTAAACTGGGGTTGCCGCGAAACAACTGGTAGTCGCAGGACCAAAGCTTATCGTGGCGCGTCTCGAGGGCGCGCCACATTTGCTTTTAGCCGCTAAAAACCTGCACCCAACGGTCAGGGTGTAGTGGGTCCTGTATTCTTAGGAATAGATACCTGGTTTCCTTCCACGTTTTGATCCTGTTGGTAACATTGTCCAGAACCAAGTCGCCTTCACTCGAGCGATAGACAAGAACAGCATGGCCATTGCGATTGGTGTCCAAGGCAGTCGCAATTAGTAGCTTCGTAGGATCCAAACCATTCTGCACAAGTTCAAACTTCTTTTGCAAAGCGAAGTCTTCGCAATCTCCTGACCCTTGCGTCGGCAGTGTCCAGTACTCCTTTGTCCCATATTGGCTTTGATCCGAAACGGCACGAATCCTTCGATTGACGCGCGTGTTGATCGTTTTAACGATCTGATTTTCTTGCGCCACGGAGAGACCAGAACTACGAGCGCTCGCGCACGCCCACGAATAATCTTTGCATAGTGTTTTGGCACCCGATGGCGCTTCAATCTTTCTATCAAGACCGATCGAGGGAAGCTCAGATGCTTGCGACGCAGCGGCAGACACAAAAAAGCTGCATATAAAACAGACCATTGGGAGATAACCCAGCAGGTTTTTCGATAACACTCCCTGAACTAAAGTGGGATTTGTCATATCTGCCTTCTCCATGCTCGTTCCTCTAAAGTATCCAAACTTCCCCGGCCAATGTGTTTTATTCCAAGCCTTCATGTGCTTAGGGGAATTGCAACAGCTTCTTAGCCTCTAGGGGTAAAGCGGCAAAAATTTGCAGATTCTTTGGTATTTCTTCCTTAGTTGACAGCATCAGAGCATCCACGCCATCACCAGCCCGGCATAGCTAACAGAGCGAATTAGAGGGTAAGCTGATCGCAATTCTCTCATTCAACAAAAATACAACAGAGATCGGCCGTCATCGCTGAGGGTTACGGAATACCGGGACAATGAAGCCGCTCCTCCGCAAGCTGAGATAGCCAGTTTCGGTTTTCCAGGCGCTGCAATTAGTGGCCGCTAATGACATCTTTGACGAAAGGCTCGTTGAGCAACGCCGTTAGCAGGGGGCATGAGGCCGCACCCTCGGTGCAGGTCTGCACAAGTTCTGCCAGTGCTTGCTCCAACCGTTGGAGGGCGGCGATTTTTGACCTGACGTTGTCGAGATGTCTTGTTGCAACGTCTTCGACGTCACGACAAGCTTGCTCGGGCGCTTTGGACAATTCGCGAAGTGCGCATGCATCCTGAATGGTAAAGCCAAGATCGCGGCAGCGTTTGATGAATCTGAGCTCGGAGATTTCCCGTTCCGTGTATGCGCGGCGTCCCGAGGCGGTTCGACCGGCTTTCTCGACTATGCCTTCCCGTTCGTAATAGCGGATCGTCTCGACCGACAGACCGATCAATCTCGCCGCTTCGCCAATCGCAATCATGTGATGACCTTTCCCTTGAACCTGTAGCTACTACAGGATGCATGTTGTCGGTCATGATGTCGAATTTCACAAACCGCGCGAAGCAAGAATCGAGGAAGTCGAACCGGCTTCCGTTCGAGTTCGTCAAAGCCGGAGAAAGCTGACCATGAGCAAGTTTGTTGGCGCGAGTTTTATTGGATCGTTTACCGCACTTGGCGTTGCGACCTGCTGCATCTTGCCGATGGCCTTGATTTTACTTGGCTTGGGAGGGAGCTGGCTGGCCGTATTCGGCAAGATCGCCGCCGCGAGTTATTACGTGCTCGGCGGTTCGACGGCCCTGCTGTTTCTCTCTGGCATCGTCGCGTATCGCCGTGGTTCGCTCGACCGCCTCAAATGGTGGCTGACAGGCAGTTTTGCGTTGACGGCCATCGCTTGGGTTATCGTGCTCAACGAAATCCGAATAAATGATTTCCTGATAACCTTGATGTGACGCCATGAGTGAAAAGCGCCCGAACCTTGTCAGCACGATCATCTGCCCGGAATGTGGACATTCAAGGCCTGAAACGATGCCAACAGACGCGTGCCAGTGGTTCTACGAATGCACATCTTGCGGAAAAGTCCTGAAGCCACTTCCCGGCGATTGCTGCGTCTACTGTTCCTACGGATCGGCTCCATGCCCGCCAATTCAGGCGGGCTACAAATGCTGCGGTTGATACGGCGGCCGGGATGTCGGTTTTGTCCGCAAAGCCGGTCATCAGGCTTTGCGGACGCGGGTATTTTTTCACCGTAAGCTGGAACTTGCCCGGTAGGACAAGGCAGGCGTGAAGTCACGGATCAACTGGTTTGCCGTGAAGAATGTCACGTAAACCGGGCAGAAGAAGCGAGCGCCGCGTTTTTCAGGATCTTGCCAGCGCCATCGGAACTTCATGCGGCCGGGTATCTGGCGAACACCTCTGTGGTTCCATCCTTGCGGATCAGGAAGACGTCAAAAGCTTCGCGTTCGCTTTCCGGCCCCATGCCTGGCGAGCCGAAAGGCATTCCCGGAACCGACAGTCCGACGGCATCCGGGTGTTCGCCCAGCAGGCGCCGAATGTCAGCGGGCGGGACGTGTCCTTCGATCATGTAGCCCTCCACGCGGCCCGTGTGGCATGACATCATGCCCTCCGGAATCCCATTGGCAGTTTTGTAAGCGTTCAAGGCCTCCCAAGCACTGTTTTCCACGCCTACTTCAAAACCTTCCGCCCGCATGATTTTGATCCACGATCCGCAGCACCCGCAATTCGGATCCTTCAGGACATGGATTGAGGGACCGATTTTCGCTAAGGCGGGAAGCGCCGCGCTGCACGCAATTGCCGCGGCTCCTTGCATCAAGCGGCGGCGGCTCAGGTTATTCATTGTCATGTTCCCTCTTGGGTAAACTTGTTTTAAACCGACATAAAATCGCACCGGTAGGATTAAAGCTGGACCGCATTTACAGGGCCGACTTGTCCGTCACCCTCCGATACTCATCAGATATGGCTTTCTGGGCGACGCAGGGATTTCTCACAATGATCTGACGCAAACTCTGCTCGGAAACGGAACCCTCGCTCTCCTTTTTTCGCTGCACCTGCCGCTCTGGGTCCTGCTTGGCAATAACCCGGTTCGCAAGCAACTCCGCTACCCTCCGTTCAAGGCCGGAATTGCGCCTATTTCTCACTGCTGCGTTCTATGGCACCCACGATCGAACAGTTCTGAATTCCACCACGCCCCGGACACGCCGCGATCAGCTCGTCCAGATTGTTCCTCAACCGTGCAAGCCCGTCGATCCGTTCCTGAATTTCGTCCCGCTTTTTGCGCGCTCTGGCCTGCATCGCGACGCACTCGGTATTTGGTGCCGTGCGCAACTCCAGAATTTCCGCGATTTCTGCCAGCGAAAATCCGAGCTTCTTAGCGCCGGATATGAATTTCAGCCGCCAAAGCGTGTCACCACCATAGTCCCGCGCGCCGCCGTCAATTGGGCGCGGCGGCTGAGTGACAAGGCCCTTCCTTTCATAAAATCGGATCGTCTCGACGCCTATCCCGGTCTCGCGCGCGGCCTGGCCGATCTTGAGTGGTTGCATCGCGGTCTCCCTCCGTCACCGTCATCTTGACACCGTATCATGATACGGAGGTTAAAACATTGGGGTCTTGGTAGTTGCGAGGATGTCAAATGCGGACCTTCCTGAAACGGTGGCTGCTGCCGATATTCGGCTCCGCCCTGGCGCTCTATCTGGTGTTTGCGCTCTACGGCAGCCTCGATTTTGCGCTGTTTCTGCAGGGCCTGCGCGGAGCCAACATGTTCTGGATCGCGATTCTTGCCGCCACCATCCTGCTGGAGCAGCTGATGAGCGGCTGGAAGTGGCGGCAGATCCTGTTCGACGTGAAACCGGTCGGCACCCTGCGGCTGACGGGGGCGCTACTGGCAGGTTATGGCGCAAATGTCCTTGTCCCGCTCGGCATCAGCCCGCTGGTCCGGGCCTGGCTGGTTGCCCGGCTCGACCGCCTGAAGATGGCGACCGTGCTTGCAACCGCGATCATCGCCCGGTTCCTCGACGGCGTCGTTTTCGCCCTTTTTGCCGGAGCGGTGGCCGCCGCCGGCCAGATTCCACAGATCGAGGGTGACCTGCGGCTGGGATTGAGCGTTGCGGGCCTGTTGAACCTGATGCTTTTCGGCAGCCTGCTTTGGGTTCTGTTCCGGTTCCGCGCGTCACTTCTCAGCGAGGACCCTCTGGTCTGCCGACTCTTCGACTGGGCTGCCGCCCGCATCGGGGCCGATGGCGCGTATCTGCGCACCGCGCTCGGTGAAGGGATCGTCTGGCCACAGGCACGGGCCCGCCGCATCGCCGCCATTGCCGCAGCCATTGCGGGTAAGCTGGTGGCGACAACCCATTTCCTGTGGGCCGGGCTGGCGGTTGGCGTGGTGCTGAGCGCGTGGGATTACCTGTTCTTGATGGTGTTTGCCGGGTTCGCCATGGTTCTGGGTCGTTTCGTGCGCATCCCGGCGAGCTTTGTCTTTGGGGCGGGGTTCGCGCTCAAGGTGCTTGGCGTTCCGGACGAAACCGCCCTTCTGATGATCCTGTTCAACTATGTGCTGACGATCCTTCTGGTGGTCGGGATCGGCCTGACGGTGTTGTGGCAGAGCGGCATCGACATCCGCCGCGCCCGGGCGGAGGCAGAGGCGGCGAATGGCAAGGCGTAATCCCGAAGACACGAGATTTTGGCGCATCGCCGGTGCTGGTGCGGTGTTTCAGGGCGGGTCGGCGGCGGTGGACAGCGCGACGGTGGTGGCCAGTCTGGTGCATATGCTGACCGGTAGCGCGCTGGCCGTGGGCTATGCCAGCACGGTCCTGCGTCTTGGCTGGCTGCTGCCCCAGTTCGCGGTGGGCTACCTCGCCGAGCGCACCGATCGGCGCATGCCGTTCTACGCCCTTGGTGCCTATGGGCGGGCGATCACGGTCGCGATGATCGGTATGCTTCTGTGGTGGGGGGCCGACTGGCCGCAGGTCGATTGGCCTCCGGTTCCGCTGGCGCTCGGGATGCTGGGGCTGTGGACAATCTACGCCTTTGTCAGCGGCGTGGTCGCGGTGCCCTACAACGACATCGTCGGCCGGGCGATCCCGTCCGAGCGCCGCAGCCGTATGTTGGCCTGGCGCTTTTTCGGCGGCGGTGTTCTGGCGGTTCTGGTGGCGGGCGTTCTGCGACTTGCGCTCGACGTGATGCTGCCGCTCAGGGCCTATGCGCTGATCTTCTGGCTCGGCGCGGTGCTGATGATCGTCTCTGCGACGCTTTTTGTCGCCGCAGGTGAGCCCGCTACCGCTGCAAGGGCGCCACGGGACCGCCCGGCCAATCTGTCTGGATTTCTGCGCGAAGGGGTCTCGACACTACAACAGGATCGCCGGTTCCGGCTGTTCCTGATCTTCCAATGGCTTGGCGCAGCGACGCTGATGGCGTTGCCGTTCTATGTCGTTGCCGCCAGCCGCAGCGGCCTCGGGGCGGCGGATGTCGGAACGCTGTTGGCGGCGCAGACCGTCGGCGCGCTGGCCTCGAATCCGGTCTGGGGCCGTATCGGCGACCGGATGGGCAAATTGCGCCTGCTGGGGATAGTGGCACTGGTGCGTCTCGGACCTCCGGTGCTGGTGTTGCTGCTTGTGGTCTCGAGTTCGGGGCTGACCGGTTTCGCGGCGCTGTTCTTCCTGATCGGCGTGATGATGAACGGGGTGACCATCGGCTATCTCGGCTACCTGCTGGAGATCTCGCCCGACGACCGCCGTCCGGCCTATTCCGCGTGGTTTAACAGCTTTGCGGCCCCGGCGGCGCTGGCGCCACTTGTGGGCGGCGTGGTGGTCAGCATAATCGCCATCGAAGCCGTGTTCATCGCTGCGATCCTGGCCGCGCTGGGTCAGGTCGTGATCGCGGCGCGGCTGTCCCAAGTTTGATATAGCACTTTGTTTCACCACGGTCGCACAATTCGCTGTTCCTCTGTGGGGAACTTAAGATGGGTCAAGGCGAACTTTCTGTTTCTGGCCTAATATTTTGGCATCGTGAATGGAGGCAATAATGGCCAATGCAGAATCAACAGCGCGCGTGAAAACCAAGATTTCTGGTAGGGCCATGGCTGTGTTCGGTGTGACCTTTTCCTTTTTGGCCATGCTGGTCAGCGGAGGCATTTTGTTTTTCGCTCCAATAGGTAAAATCTCCAATGCCACCGACTGGCAGGTGTTGGGCCTTGACCGGCAAGGGTGGGATGACGTCCACATCGCCTTGGCGTTGCTGTTTGTCGGATTCTCCCTGTGGCACGCGGCGCTGCATATTCGAACCTTCAAAACGCTGATCCTCGGCAACAGGATGTGTCCACAGGGGCATCGGATCGAAGCGATGATCGGAGCCGCTTTCGTGATCGCTTTGGTCACATTGACGGTGTTTGGGCTTCCGCCCGCGAATTGGCTGCTCGATCTCAATGAGTTCTTCAAGCACGAGTTCTGGGCAGGCTGACCCAGAATGAACGCCCCCACAGCGAGGCTTCGCCGTGGGGGTCAAATCATCACAAGAAGTTTCGATTAGTCGTCGCCTTTCTCGCTGTAGTCGTCATTCGTATCGGACATGTGGGGAACCGGTTCGCCAGTCGCTGCGTCCAGGTAGGCTTCGACTTCGTATCCATATACGTCGCGCATTTCGACTTCGTAGTAGCGGTCGTCATCGCGCTCAATTTCCAGAATTTGGTAGCCCTGCGCTTCAAGCTTGGCGGCAACCTCGCCAACGGGCATCCAAGTGACGGTCTCAGGTGACGCCGACGTGACCGTATCGGTGGCGGCGTTGACAGCAAAGGCCGCAGCGGTGGCGGTAAGCAGGGTGGCGGCAAAGAGGATTACTTTCATGTAGGTCTCCAAGATGAATTGGGCGGGATTGCCCTGTCGATATTCCTTTTTCTCAAATGTCGCCTGATGCCGGTCTGACAGCCCGTGTCAGTGAACTGTCAGTGGAAAGACGGTAGTTTGCCTACATGAAACACGCTTTGATCGTTCTGATATGCACACTTGCCAGCACTGTCCTCGCATCCGAGGACCACGATGCGGCACGTGATGCAGTGCGCCAACATAAGGTCATTCCGCTCTCGAAGATTGTTCCGGACGTTTTAGAGAGATTCGATGCGTCGCTGCTCGAAGCAGAGTTCGAACGCGAGCATGGCGCGTATGTCTATGAACTGGAGTTGATCACGGGCTCGGGCCGAATGATCGAAGTCATGGTGGATGCCACCACGGGTGCGATACTCGAAGTTGAGCAGGAAGGCTGGCAGGAAAGGGACGAATAATGCGGCTTCTCGCGGTCGAAGACGACCCGATCATTCGCAAGGACGTGCAATCTGCTTTGGAAGCCTCTGGATTCCGCGTGGAAATCGGCGAGGACGGCGAGGACGCATGGTTTCTGGGGGATACCGAAGATTATGACCTCGTCGTTCTTGATCTCGGATTGCCGCACATGGACGGATTGAGCGTGTTGAAACGCTGGCGCGCCAACGGCCGGCAGATGCCCGTTCTGGTCCTGACAGCGCGCGGGGCTTGGCACGAACGGGTCGAAGGGATCGAAGCTGGGGCCGACGACTATCTGCCCAAACCGTTCCGGATGGAAGAACTTGTGACCAGGGCTCGGGCGCTGGTGCGCCGGTCTGCCGGGCATAGTGCTCCTGTGCAGACGTTGGGCGATTTGACCATCGACACGAACAGGATGTCCGTAGCTGTTCGAGGAGTGCCGATAACGGTGACCTCCCTGGAATACCGGCTTTTGTCCTACCTCATGCTGCACCGAGACCGCGTGGTGCCGCCAACCGAGCTCTTGGAGCATCTATATGGTGATGACGACGCCCGTGAGGCCAATGCGGTGGAGGCCATTCTCACCCGACTTCGCAAGAAGCTTGGGGCCGGCATTATCGGCACCAGACGCGGGTTTGGATACTTTCTGGAGGCAGTGGAGGGCGATGGGTGAAAACGGGCTCTCTCCGCTTTCGGTTGTTCGTAGCCACTGCGCTGTCGGTTTCCATCGCGCTGATGCTGGCGTTCTGGGGGCTGGGGCTGCTCTTTGCCTCGCATGTGGAACGGCGTGCAATTGATGACCTCTCCGTCCAGCTCGACCAGATACTCGCAGGAGTGGAGCGGGATGAAAAAGGGAAAATTCGGATTGGATCGGCTCCGGCAGATGCCCGTTTCTCAAAGCCTTTTGGGGGCCTCTACTGGCAGATCGAAGTTGAGGGGCTTCAGTTACGCTCAAGATCGCTATGGGATTTCGCTCTCGATCTTCCTCCGGATCATCTGAAGAGCGGGACCGTCCATGTGCACTATCTCTCCGGGCCCGGGGAAAACCAGCTGCTTGTCATGGAGCGGAGCATTGTGCTTTCCACACGCCTTGGAGGCGTTCCGATGCGCGCTGCCGTGGCCATGGATGCCTCTCAGCTTGAGAAAAGCACCGAAGAATTCCGGGAAGATCTTGTGCCTTTTACGCTTCTTCTGGCGCTTTTTATTGTCTTCGCTGGGGCGGTTCAAGTCATTGTCGGTCTTCGACCGCTAAATTCCGTCGAGCGGCGGATATCAAGGATCCGAACGGGAGACGTGAACCGGGTGGGCGAGGATTTCCCTACGGAAATTCGTCCCCTTGCAGCCGAAGTGGATGCCCTGCTCCTACAAAGGGAAAAGGACATCGAGCAGGCAAGGCACAGAGCGGGCGATCTCGCTCATGGCCTGAAAACCCCACTTCAAGCATTACTTGGAGATGCGCGCCGTGTTCGCGAGGCCGGATTGACTGATACCGCAGCGTCAATCGAAAGCACCGTCAAAAGCATGCATCGCCATGTCGAGCGTGAATTGAACAGGGTTCGTATTGCGACGCGAGCCGCCACGTCGAAGGCCGATCTCACCGAGGCTGCAAGTCGCGTTATTGCAGTAGTTCAGAAAGCCAGTTTGAACGACGCATTGAAATGGGATTTGGACGCGCCAGCGAATCTCGTGGTTGCGGCAGATATGGAAGATTTATCCGCAATTCTGGGTGCGATTACGGAAAACGCATCTCGCCATGCGAGGCGGCAAGTCAGGATATCAGCACGCAAACAGGCGACGCATGCAGTTCTGAGCGTTCTTGACGACGGTCCGGGCATTCCACCAGACAAGATCGATACTCTCATGCGCCGGGGCGTGCGCGAGGACGAAACAGGAACCGGGCTTGGCCTGGCGATCGCGCGGGAATTGACCGAGGCACTGGGCGGATCGCTGGAATTGATCTCCCGCGATCCGGGACTGATGGTTCGGATCACTTTGCCTCTGGCTGCTACCTGACAATCACCTGACAGTCCCCATCAGGCTGACATCAGTGCGCTTCTGACAAACTTCTGGTGAGATTGATGAGAGGCAGAAGCGATGAGAGAAGTTCCCGCGCCATTTGATGGGCTGGCCTATGACGGACATCTCGTCTGGGATCGATTCACTCGTGTATTTCATTGGGGGCTGGTAGCGTGCGTTTCCACCGCGTTGGTGTCTGGGTTCCTGCTGGACGCATCTTGGATTCGCCTACACCTGGTTTCCGGTTCCCTTGCCATTGCATTGGTTACTGCCAGAACTGTCTGGGGATTTACCGGCCCTACCTACGCGCGGTTTTCGCAGTTCTTACCAAGCTACCGGCAGGCTATCAGCCATCTGAGGGCCGGAGCGGCTCATGCGCGCCACATCGGGCACAATCCACTTGCTGCCTTGATGGTCTTTGTATTGCTTACCCTGATCGTCGGGCTTGGTTTGACAGGTGTCGCCAGCTTGGGCAGCGGTCTAAAATCAGGGCCGATGGCTGCCTCTTTGCCAGCATCACAGGGCCACATCTGGAGCAAAATTCACGAGTTGGCCGCTTTCGCGCTGTTGAGCTTCATTGCCCTGCATATCGGCGGTGTCGTTCTGGAAAGCCGCCGCAGCCGAGAGAACCTGGCCAGGTCGATGATAAACGGGCGCAAGGAGATGCGCGCCGGGGATTTGACTGCGCCGCCACGGCCTGCGCAGCGGGCGCTTGCCGCCCTTTTCATCTCGGGTCTTGTCATCATCGCCACCGGCGCGATCAACAGGATGTCACAGAGCCCACTGCCGCTCCCGCCGGTTGGGAGTATGGCACTGGTCTACAGCGATGAATGCGCCGCCTGCCACATGGCTTATCACCCGTCCCTGCGTCCTGCCGCATCCTGGCAATTGATGATGGACAAGCTGGACAGTCATTTCGGTGAGGACGCCACTCTGCCAAAGGAGACCGGTGACGAGATTACCGTTTGGCTGGTCAAGCACTCCGCGGAAACTGTGGACAGCAAGCCCGCGACCCTCTGGACGGGTTTGCAAGAAACCCTGCCGGTTGCCCTACCGAACACAGACATCTGGCAACGTCTTCACGGGTCGCTCGCCGATGGCACATTCACCCGCCGCACCATCCATAGCCGCTCGAACTGTTTCGCTTGTCACAGGGATGCCGAGAGCGGCTGGTTCAGCCCTTTTCAGATTTCCGTTCCGAAGGAGCCTAAGCAATGAAACCAGTTCTTGTTCTTTCCGCCATCCTGTTGTCCCAGCCTGTCTTGGCGCAAGACACTTCCCCGCAGGCCTTGGTCGATCAATACAGTGCCGAGGCGGGTGCTGCCCCATCACCGAAAAACGGACGGGCGCTGTTCACGGCCAACCATGCAAGCGGAAAACCCCATACGCCCTCCTGCGTCACCTGTCATTCGGCAGACCCTACAAAAGGCGGTCAGGCCCGCACCGGAAAGCCGATCGACCCCCTGGTTCCGCGCGTGAATTCAGAACGGTTCACCGACATGAAATTTGTCGAAAAATGGTTTGGGCGAAACTGCAACTCTGTTCTCGGCCGCGACTGCAGCGCGCAGGAAAAAGCCGACATCATTTCTTGGTTCATGAGCCTCTGAGGAAAGGACACCACCATGAAACGAATTCTTGCTGTAGCTGCAATAGCTCTGATTTCGGCGCCGGTTCTTGCCAGCGAAGGTGAGTTTATGCGGCCCGTAACTCACGCCGCAACCAAGGCCGAATGCAGCGAATGCCACATGGCCTATCCGGCAGGATTCCTGCCCAGCCGGTCGTGGACAAAGATCATGACCACGCTTGATGACCATTTTGGCGAAAACGCCATGCTGGACGACGCAACTCGCACAGAGATCGAGGCTTACCTGACCCAGAATGCCGCCGACGTCGGAGGGCGTTCGTCCAGCCTCCTCTACCGGATTGCGCCAGAGGATACGCCTCTGCGGATTTCCGAAATGCCCTGGTTCCGCTCGGAACATGACGGCGAGGTCTCGTCCCGAAAACTCCAGAAAGCAGGTTCCATGTCGAACTGCGCCGCATGTCATCGCGGCGCTGATCGAGGGATATTCGAGGACTGACAAACGAGCTTGGCGGGCATTTGCCTTTGGACAGAGTTAACCGCGCCGTCACCCAATTTTGACCCGCGTGTCGGTGACGAACTCGTAGGGGGGCAGATCGAGGTTGCGGGGCGCCGGGCCTTTCCGAATTCTGCCCGACGTGTCGTAATGTGAACCGTGACACGGACAGAACCAACCGTCCCAGTCTCCGGTGGGTTCGCTGCCGCCCTGCCCGAGTGGTATGCATCCCAGATGGGTGCAAACGCCAATAACTACCAGCCATTCCGGTCGCTGTACGCGCTCGGCGTCAGGTTGCGGGTCGATCATTGGTGCATCGTCTTCTGCTATCGCCAGCGCGATCCGCTCTTTAGTCCGGTGGTCTATAAAGATCGGCTTGCCTTTCCATTTGACAGTGATCCTCGTTCCTGGTCCGACACCTTCAAGATCTATGTCGACAACGGCTTGGGCGGAGATGTCTGCACTGGGGTTCATGCTGTTAACAAGTGGCCAGACCGCAGCACCCGTGGCCACTATGGCTGCACTGCCGGTGACATAATACAAGAAATCGCGCCGAGATTCGGGCTCTGAAGGTACCTTTCTTTCAGAAAAATCAGACATTTTGTTCCTCCCGTGCGTCAGTACCGGGCTCATCGAATGATAGGACTCGGACGAGGTGGATCAGTCGCCCTGGTCCTCTTCTTCTTCATCGCGATGCCCCATTCCCTATTCATCAGAGTGATCTTCGTCGGTGTCACCGTGCGAAGCCATTACAGGCAGTGCACCGGCCGTCAGGGGCAGTGCAATTGCGGCTATCCGTATTGGAGCTGCTAACATGGCAATTTCCCTTCCTTCTTGGATTACGTATTTGCTCTGCTCAGTTGGCCGTTCCTACTCCTTGTTGCGCAGTGTTCTTGCCGCAAAGCCGCCAGCTATACAGGGCGCCGTTCTCAGTGTTTGCCGTGGCCGCGATGCATTAAGAAATGCATGCCCACGCAGACCAGCAAGAACAGCAACGGAGAACTGAGCAAAGGATAGAGTGTCTCGCGGTATTCCCAGCCCAGAACAGCGGCGCCCAACGCGATCGCAATGACAACCGGGAGCCAATTACGCTTGGCACCGTTGGCCGTCTGATCTTCGGTTTTGGGCGCTTCGGGCGTTTCGTCAGAGCTGACCCTTTCGGTCGTCTCCTGTGTGGCGCGAGTTTCGTCGAAATTTGATTGGGTCATAGCTGATTTGCCTCCTTTTCGATGATCCATTGTTTGAGAAAGATGCGCTCGTAGGCGAAGACCAAGCCGACGCCAGCAAGGGCATATACCACGATCATCGGGTCGGAGCGCAGCTTGAGTATTGTGAACGCGGTCAGGACTACGCAGTCCAGCGCCAGGGCAGTTAACAAGACCCAACCCCGAGCGTTGATCTGACTGCGCAGCCGGTGCCAAACGCCCCAATGCACGGCCATATCCATCACCAGATAAAAGAAAGCACCAAGCGAGGCGATGCGCGACAGGTCGAACAACACCGCAAGCAGACCCGCAATCACGACCGTGTAGATCAGCGTGTGAGACTGGATGCTGCCCGTCATGCCGAAATGGCTGTGCGGGATCATTTTCATGTCGGTCAGCATTGCCAGCATCCGTGATACGGCGAACACACTGGCAATCAGTCCTGAGGCGGTGGCAACCATCGCCAGCGCAACGGTCAGGTAGAAACCACCCTGCCCCAAGACTGGTCGGGCGGCTTCTGCCAAGGCATAGTCCTGTGCGGCACGGATCTGGTCGGGTGGCAGGCTGGCACCCACGGCGAAGGCGACCAACAGATAGATCACTGCGCAGATCGCGATCGAGATCATGATGGTGCGCCCGACATTGCGGTGTGGGTCGACGATCTCGGCACCGCTATTAGTGATTGTGGTAAATCCCTTGAACGCAAGGATCGAAAGAGCCACGGACGCGATGAAACCCAGCGGCCCGGCGGGGGCGGTGCCTTGCGCCTGCCAGTCGCCGCCCGCGGCCCACAGCGCGGCAACGCCAAACACTGCGATCCCACCGATCTTGAGCACAGACATGACAATGGACCACAACCCCACCGAGCGGTTCCCCGACCGGTTGACCGCGTAGGCGAAGACGATCAGCGAAACCGCGACCATCGGCACCAACGGCCCATCTTCGATGTTGAATGGGCGGAGCGCGTAGGTTGCGAAGGTGCGTGCGACGAGGCTTTCGTTGATCACCATCGACAGCGCCATCAACAACGAAGCCGCTGCCGCTACAGCACCCGGACCATATGCTTTTGTCAGGATCATCGCGATCCCGCCCGAAGACGGCCAGGCGTTGGACATGGCAATATAGGTGTAGGCGCTGAACGCCGTCACGATGGCTCCGACTACGAAAGACAGCGGAAACCATGGCCCAGCAAGCCCAGCGATCTGGCCTGTCAGCGCAAATATCCCCGCACCGATCATGACACCGGTGCCCATGGCGACCGCACCCGTCAGCGATATCGAACCTGATTTCAAGTTGCCTACGCCCTCGTGCGTCATATGCTTGTGCGCGCTCATACCTTCGTCCCCCTCAGGCGCAGCGCATTCAACACCACTGAAATCGACGAAGCACTCATGGCGAAGGCGGCGAACATCGGACTTATCAAGATGCCGAAGAGCGGAAACAGAAGACCTGCCGCCACCGGAACGCCCGAGGCGTTGTAGACCAGGGCAAAGAATAGGTTCTGCCGGATATTGCGCATGGTAGCGCGGGCCAGCCTACGGGCGCGCACGATGCCATCGAGGCTACCGTTGACCAGCGTGAAGCCTGCGCTTTCGATCGCCACGTCGGCACCGGTCCCCATTGCAATGCCCACATCGGCCTGCGCTAATGCGGGTGCGTCGTTCACCCCGTCACCGGCCATGGCGACCTTGGCGCCTTTCTCCTGCAGTTCGCGAATTATGCGGGCCTTGTCCTCGGGTAGAACGTCGGCTCGAATCTCATCGATACCCAGACGTTCGGCCACCGCCTTTGCAGTGCGTTCGTTGTCACCAGTCGCCATGATGATTCGGAAACCCAGCTCGTGCAGCGCCTTGAGGGCGGCGGGTGTTGTTTCCTTGACCGGGTCGGCGACGCTGACCAACCCCGCCACTGAACCATCAAGCATCACGAACATCACCGTTTCGCCGTCATCCCGACGCGCATTGGCCTTGACCGTTAGTTCGGTCGCCTCGAGTCCGAGATCGGTGACCAGTTTCAGGTTGCCGAGCGCGACGGGGCGGCCATCCACCGTGCCTTTCACGCCTTTACCAGTCACCGCCTCGAAGTCACTGGCGTCGGACAGGGCCACGCCACGTTCCTCGGCTCCTGTGACGATTGCCTCAGCTAACGGGTGCTCCGAGCCCTTCTCCAGCGTTGCGGCCAGCCGCAGCACCTCGACTTCGTCATGGCCAGGTTCGGGTATTACGGCCACAAGCTTTGGCTTGCCCATGGTCAGGGTGCCGGTTTTGTCGACGATCAAAGTATCGATCTTCTCGAACCGCTCCAGCGCTTCGGCATTTTTGATCAGCACTCCGGCCTGCGCCCCGCGCCCCGTGGCCGTCATGATCGACATCGGAGTGGCCAGACCAAGCGCGCACGGGCAAGCTATGATCAGTACCGACACCGCTGCGATCAAGGCGTAGGAGAGTGCCGGAGCCGGTCCCCAAACCGCCCATGCAATGAAGGCCAATACAGCGATGCCAATGACCGCTGGCACGAACCATCCGGCAACTTTGTCGGCGTATTTCTGGATCGGTGCGCGCGAGCGTTGCGCGTTGGCCACCATTTCGACAATCTGGGACAGCATTGTGTCAGAGCCCACTCGGGTTGCTTCGATTACAAGACTACCGGTGCCGTTGATTGTGGCCCCTGTGACCGGCTCGCCTTGTACCTTTTCGACCGGAACCGGTTCGCCAGAGATCATGCTTTCGTCAACAGATGAGCGCCCGTCGAGTACAATGCCGTCTACTGGCACCTTGTCGCCGGGGCGTACGCGAAGGCGGTCACCTACCTGTACTTCTTCAAGCGGAATTTCCTCTTCACTGCTGTCAGGGCGGATAATGCGGGCGGTCTTTGCGGCCATGTCCAGCAAAGCGCGGATTGCCTTTCCTGTGCCTTCGCGTGCCCGCAGTTCCATCACCTGCCCGAGCAGAACAAGTGTAACGATAACTGCGGCAGCCTCGAAATAGACCCCAACATGGCCTTCTGAATCTCGAAAACCGTCCGGAAATATGTGGGGCATCAATACGGCGACAACGCTGAACAGCCACGCGGCCGAAACCCCCATGGCAATCAACGAGAACATGTTCAGGTTCATGGTGCGAAACGAATTCCACCCTCGTTCCAGAAATGGCCAACCGCACCAAAGAACGACCGGAGTGCCAAGTATCAGTTCAATCCATAGGGTTGTTCGCTCACCAAAAATCTCTCGCACACCAGACAGCCCAACGTAGGGGCCCATCGTGAAAACCAAAAGTGGAAGCGTCAGAACCGCACCTACCCATAGGCGCCGGGTGAAATCCACCAGTTCCGGGTTCGGCCCCTCGTCCACCATCGCCGCGCTTTCCAGCTCCAACCCCATGCCGCAGAGTGGACAGGACCCGGGATGGGTTTGCCGCACCTGCGGATGCATCGGGCAGGTATATACGGGTCCGTCATAGCCTGTCGGAACGATGTCATATTCACCGTTCTCGTCCGCCGCGCCATGATGCGCGGAATGGTGGTGATGCGCATGCGCATCCACCTCGCCCTCGGGCACAAGGTGCATCCCGCATTTGGGACAGTCGCCGGGCCCAGATTGACGCACGTCAGAATGCATGGGGCAGACGTAAGCGACCTCGGTCGGGCCGTTCGCGTGGATTCTGATGTCGTGGTCTTCTGTCATGTTCTGCTCCCTGGTTTAAGCTTTGGTCGTAGAGCCGTTTAATTACACAATGCCGGGCACAGTCCTTCAGGGCAGAACAACCATCTGGTGGCCCTCACCCAGTATCGGCATTTCGGTAATAGCCGTCAGGCTGACTTGATCGACGATCCAGACCTTCGGTTCGGTTCGGCTTGATACCATCACTTTGCCTGAGTTCGGTATGGTCGTCAGGTGATAAGGTGCCGGTGACAGGTTGGTCGAGCGCTGTTTGCCCGTAGCAAGATCAATCGACAACAACCGGTCGGTGCCTTTGGCGGCCACGAACAGTACGCCCTCGCGGTCGGACAGGCCGATCCCGTGCAACTCGCCTCCAATGTCATAGGTTTCGGTGACAGAACCGCTGGCAAGATCTACGCGGAAGGCCTTGCCACCATCACTGTCGGCTACGAAGGCGACGCTGCCGGTGGCGTTAAGTACAAGATGCTCAGGGCCTTCGCCGACGGGCATGTTGCGTACGACGAAGCCTTTGACGACATCCACTTCGCTAAGTGTACCATTGCCGGTATTGGTGACATAGACCCTGTCGCTGTCAGGCGCGAATACCGCATAGTTGGGCATTGGCCCGGTTGCTACGAAACCAAGGAAGCTGAGCTTATCGAGATCGACGATCGAAATACCGTCACCGCCCGGATGGGTCGCCACCGCGAACCGCCCGTCGGGCGACACCGCAGTGTGATGCACCGCACCTGGAACCTCGATCTGGCGGACGACCTCGCGTGTTTCCGCATCAAGGATCGTCAGCAGGCTCCGCCCCTTGTCTTTGGGCAACGCGGTGACATCGCGCTTGGCGTGGTGCGCAGCGTGTTCATCCTCGGACATACCTTCGGGTTTTGGTGGCGTTGTGGCCTCGGTTTCTGCGTAGCTGCCCGCGACCAGGTACTTAAAGCCGGGCGCGCCGGCCAGCCCATGGACCGCCACGAGCCTCGGCAGCCGCTCGACGGTCTTGCCGGTTTCGGAGTCGATCACCAGAACCGAGTCCGCGCTGCCTTCGGGAATGAACACGGTTGCCGCCAGCGTGAGCGAAGGCGCAGTCAAAGCTGCGACGGACAGGCCTGCGGCCAGATTGAACAGGGTCATTTAGGTTTCCTTTCGTCAACTGAAACGCGCACATTGGCGGGCACGTGCAGAAAAATCCGGTAGATGACGGCCATCAGGAAGGGCGTCAAAAGCAGGGTCAGAGCGATGGCCTTCATGGCTTTGTCCTTTCAATCAGTTGAGTTTTGTGCGAGCCGCAAAGACATTGAACAGTCCGCCGAACAGCAACGCGGCGTACCAGCCGTAGAGAAACGCCCATAACAGTCCCAACAGGAATGAGGGCAGGCTGAGCCAAGTCATTCCGGGCATCAGGCCGATCCAAGCCCGGTACATGGCAAAACTTGGAAAGATCAGGTCAAAGGCCACGCACAGCAGGTAGGTTGCGGCCAGAAACAGGCTGAGCGCCCAGCCAAGGGTTGTCACCGGAACACCGGGATGATGTTCTTGTGTCCCCATCACACAGGGGCCACAGGTCAGGCGCAACAGTGCGAATAGCACCACGCCCGTGACGAAAAAGTACAGAATGGTAAGCATGGTAAGTGTCCTGAACTGAGTTGGGCCGCAATCAACGGCTTGGGGCAGACCCCGGAGCGATTCCGGAGCCATTGCCGGTCACGTTCAGGACAGGTTTGGCGGATGTGGTAGTGGTGCGACCGGCAGGCTTGCGCGTGGCCGGAACCGTTCTGGCGCCACGGGCGTAGCAATACGCATCGAGAGCAATTCAGGTGCTGCCATAACTGCCATCGCATAACAGCCCGGGTGCACTGAGCAGTCTAATTCTTCTGATGGATGAGACGCGGGATACCCACCGCTGTCATCGATAACGAGCTCGGCCTGGGTAGCGGCCTTCGCGATGTCATGCCCGGCATGGGACGGCACAACAGAGATCAGCATCGAAACCACCAACGCACAGATCAACAGGACCTGCAGCCGGCCCATGGCTCGGGCCGTCCGTGTCGCAGTTGATATCCATTGTGCGCGGATCACTTAGGGTTTCCTCCATTCTCCAACAGTTTAGGACCGCTTGGATCGGTCGCATTGATCTGGCTCAATTCGTGGTCTGAAGAGCCAACGGGCATCTTGCGTTTCCAAGCCAACCAAATAAGTGGCGCCCCCGTCAACAGCCCAATCCCGATAACCGCAAGGCTGGTGCCGCCTGTCGCGGTTTCGGTAATCTGGCTGCCCAGATGGGCCAAAACGAAACTGGCCGGCAAGAGTCCAGCCAAGGTGGCCAGTGCGAACCGCCAAAATTGAAGTCGGGTCAGACCGGCGGCGTAGCTGAGCATGTCGAAAGAAACGAAAGGCATCAGGCGGCTGGTGAACACGGTCAACATCAGGGCATTCTGCGATCCAAGCAACCCTATGTCCAGCTTGTCGCCGAACCACCGGCGCAGCGCGTCGCGCCCCAACCAACGGGCTATCAGGAACGCCAGCAGCGCCCCCAACTCCGCCCCGATAGCAACCAATGCGGTTCCCAGCCCATGCCCATATGCCACCCCGGCAGCGACAGCGATCGGAGCGCTGGGGATTGGGCTGGCAACCACTGCGGCTGTCATGAAGCCGATGATGACAATGGGTCCGAACGGGCCGGCCCAATCCACCCACGCAGTAATGACTTCGCGCGATAGTCCTGCGTCCAACGCGCCAGACAGCCACAACCAGATGGTGGCGATCAGCAACGCGATCAAAGCCGCGATGAAAACCAAACGGCTATTGCTGTGCAGGCCTTCCAGCTTTCGTTCCTCCTATGACATAGCCCTCCACCCCTATACGGGAGTGACGGATTCCGAGGTCACTTAGCGATGTATTTGACCAGTGCCACGATCGCCAGAACGATCAACACTGCAATCAGCAACATCCAGATCATGCCAAACCCCATTCCAGCGCCATACCCCATCATCGCTTTGTTCCTCAGTGGTTTGTGGCCGAGTGCGATAACCCGGCTACACGGTTGCGTTTCAGTTGTTGGTTTCAGAAGACTTTGTCACAGGTTTCGAGGACTTCATGCCGTGTTTCGGCGACATCGTCTTTGCGCCTTTCTCGATTTCCCCTGTGGTCACCGCGCCATCGCCATTGGCATCCAGATGCTGAAATCGGTCCACCATGGTTTCGCGGATCAGCCCGGAATGCAGCGCTTCGAACTCATCAATCGACAGGTTGCCATCTCCATTGACGTCATGCGCCTGCATCCGGGCCTTCAGACCTTCGGCGATCTCAGATTCGCTCGGGCGACCGTCCTCGTCCATGTCCAGAACCGCCAGCCAGTTGCCGCCCATCATACCCTTGCCATGCATACCACCCATCATCTGGCCATGCATTTTCACCATCATTTGCATCATGCCTGCGTGATCGCCCATCATGCCGCCGGGCGCACCCTGCATCATGCCGCCCTGATGGCCCTGCATCTGCGCGCTGCTGCCATGCTGACCGGCGGCAAACGCGGGCAGCGCCATCAAAGTCGCGGCAATGGCTCCAGCGGCCAGCGTGAACGTGCGTTTCATGAATCTCACCTCTCGGTTTTTTGTTGCGACACCAATCATATGGCTCCTGACAGACCCACCACTACCCCCCTGCCCAGCCTGGTTTGTATCGCTTTGTCGCAATCCACCTGCATGATACAAAGCGATACAAAAAAGCCGGGATTTGCTCAGAGCCGGGGCTTATGATTGAACCATGACAGAAACACCGCATATCTTGATTGTCGACGACCACCGCGAAATCCGCGATGCGGTCAGCCGCTACCTTGAAAAGAACGGATTACGGGCCAGCACTGCGGGCGACGCTGTCGAGATGGACGCGCGATTGGCCGCCGGACGGTACGACTTGATCGTGCTGGATGTCATGATGCCGGGCGAAGACGGGATTTCAGTTTGCCGCCGCCTATCCGCTACCGGAGGACCACCGATCCTGATGCTGACCGCATTGGGTGAAGACACCGACCGTATCGTAGGGTTGGAAATCGGGGCCGACGACTATCTGCCCAAGCCGTTCAACCCTCGTGAATTGCTGGCTCGGATCAAGGCCATCCTGCGACGCACCGAAACCGACGCGCGCCCAGTTAGAGGTCTGGCGGGCAAACGGATCGCATTTGGGGACTGGGTTTTAGATACCGACCGTCGCACCTTAACTGCAGCGGATGGAACCGAAGAAATTCTGACAACTGCCGACCTTAAGCTGTTGGCCGAGTTCCTTCAACGGCCGCGCAAGGTGATGTCGCGAGATGCTCTACTGGACTTGACCGCAGGTCGCAGCCCGCATCTATTCGATCGTACAATCGACAACCAGGTTAGCCGCCTACGTCGTAAGATCGAAGCTAATCCAGCGCGGCCGAAACTCATCACCACCGTAAGGGGTGGCGGTTATTGCTTGTCGACTGACGTACGCGAGCTTACGGGATGAAAGCCTTTGCGCAGAGTTTACGCGGTCAGCTTATCCTTTTGATCATCGCGGCGTTGGCTGCGGCGCAACTGGTCAGCCTGTGGCTCTTCGTTGATGAACGTTCGATGGCAGTACACATGGCCCTTGGACTGGAAACCGCTGGTCGCGCTGCAAATATCGCGCGACTGATCGAAGAAGCTCCGCCCGAGATGCACGATGCGATCTTGCGGGCGGCGAGCTCTCCGCTTGTGCGTTTCAGCCTTACAAATACACCAGCGGTCGACCACACTGGGCACAACGCTGATGGGACGGTCGAAAATACCATTCGCAGAATTCTGCCAGGCTATGAAAACCGACCGATTAGGGTCGAACTACATGAGTTCTCGCCTGATATGCTGCCGGTCGAAGGATTTCCGTCTACGATGGCTGAAATGCACATGGCAATGATGCGTGATGACGTATCCGCAGTAGAAATGCAGCTGTCGATCGCTCTGTCGACTGATCAATGGCTCAACGTGGATACCCGGTTCCACAACCCACCATTGCAATGGCCTTGGCAATCCTTTGTCAGCTTCGGTTTCACAGCAACTCTGATTCTGGGTGCTACCATTTGGTTTCTACTGACACGGCTGACCGGCCCGTTGCGCCGCCTGTCACTGGCTGCAGACCAGTTTGGTCGCGGTGAAGACGTCCAGGAACTGAAGGTTTCTGGTCCGACCGAGGTGCGAGATTTGACACAGGCGTTCAACCATATGCGTGACAGGCTGACTCGCTATGTTGCCGATCGGACCAGGCTATTGGGGGCGCTGGGTCACGATTTGCGGTCGCCACTGACGGGATTGCGGGTTCGCGCCGAACTGGTGGAGGAAGAGGACACCCGTGACCATCTGATCGAGACCATCGAGGAAATGCAGGAGATGGTGGACTCCACCCTGTCATTTGCCAAGGGCGTAGCCACGCGCGAACCTTCCAGTACCGTCCCAATTGGTGAATTCGTAACCAAAACGACCGAAGACATTGTGCAAGCCGGTGACACGGTTGAGGTATCGGTCGCAGACAATCCGGCCGTCACGCTTCGGCCGATACTGATGAAGCGAGCTCTGCGCAATATCATTGAAAACGCCTGCCGGTATGGTGCCCGGGCCAACGTCTCGGTCATGCAAGAGGGGAATGAGGCAAAAATATTGATCCAGGATCAGGGGCCCGGCATCCCCGAGCATATGCTCGATGCGGTATTCGACCCATTCGTGCGGCTTGAAACATCCCGCTCGCGAGAGACTGGCGGAACCGGTTTGGGGCTGTCGATCGCACGTACGATCATCCAGTCGCACGGTGGCACGATAGAATTGCTAAACGGGGAAACTGGCGGCTTGTGCGCTAAGGTGGTTCTGCCAGTTTTTGAGGGCCAAACGTAACTTGTGAACACAATCGGCACGTTCTGAAAGCTTATTGGAAGCGCACCGCCTTGGGCCAGTTTCAGGTGTGGGCTCAATCGCAGCGGCGGAGAACACTGGCCTGGAAAGACTGACTTTCCCCCCAAGGGGTTTGGTGCAGGTGATGGCGATGCGCGACGAGTTCAAAGTGTTCCTCGAAAAGCATGGCGATATCGCTCGGACTATAGCGGGCGACCGGGAGACCACTGCAAGTCTCCGGCCCATCAAGTGCAAACGTAGCAATGATCACATGGCCGCCAATTTTTACCCCTCTCTTCACGCTTTCCAGATAGGCCGCGCGTTGCGATGTATCCACGAGAAAGTGAAAAACCGCCCTATCATGCCAGACGTCATATCTGCGATCGGGGACCCAAGAAGTTATATCTGCGGAAATCCAAGTGACTGTTTCAGCGGCGCGCCCCAACCTTTCCCGGGACGTGTCCAACGCGACCTGCGATAGATCGAGAACTGTCACGTCATGGAGCCCCTTCGCAAGCAACGCTCCAGCAAGACGAGATGTACCTCCACCAATGTCGATGACGGATGAAGGCTTAGACACTCTGATCAACTCGATGAGTTCAAGCGATATCTCTGGATCATCCTCGAGCCAACTCAATTGGGTGTCAAACTTCTCGCCATAGACATCGTCCCAGTGCTCTCTTGTGTTAGCTGTCATGTCGTATCGTTTTCCCAAGTCGTCGCCCTGGAGATATCCTCATTTTGACCGCTCCGCGCTGCGTTTTCGACTGAAGCAAAAACCAACAAGGCAACGCCCCAGACAATTCGACGCTGGTCCGTTGAATGGCCGCGTGAAGTCATCTCTGCGACAATGTAGTACACACATTCCAATTGTGAAATGTTTTATGTGGGATTTGCTTGTCGGTCAGACTTCCACTGGGCTGCGCAAGCAACTCCAGAATTTAGCGCAAGTTTAACTGCAGTGGCGCGGGGCGGAGATACCGAAGCGTTGGCAGTTTGTGTACTGCTTGCCTGGATTGCTCTGTTCCTTCAGAACAGCCGGAAGATTTTCTGAGCTTTGGAGCTTCAATCAGTCAACGAATTGCTTATAGCGCCTTTAACCGACAATGGACTGATAACTTATGAGCAGAGCCACAGATCGTTAAAATACGATTTGGTTCTTGAGTGGCTCCTACTCCATTTCTCTTAGTTCATAGAATTTCCTACGGTCCTTGAAACGGCGAACAATCACATCATTGGTGAATAGCTGCCGCATCAACAGACTCAGTTTTTCATGATTGCGCCGATCGCATACATACCACCATCGCTTTTGACCAACATCAGTGTGACTTCGTCACCGGCGCTAATCTCACCCATCATCTGGGCATTCTCAAGAAGCTGCAAATCCATCGTCATCGCGGGCCACCCGATCTCGGGGATCGGATCATGGCTGACGTTGGCGGTTTCGTCGCCAATTGAGTTCACCAAAGCTTTTGCGTGAACCGCCCCTTCCATCTGTTCGGACGACATGGACATGTTGGAATGGTCCATGTCGTGGTTCGTTTGCGCGAAGCTGGTTGTCGTAGACACGGCCAATAGGGCCACAATAGCAGTCAAAGTTCTCATCAGATGCTCCTGTTTCAAGGTTGTGAGTATTATTCTGCCGGAAGCGCAGGGGGCACTTCCTGGATCGTGTGGGAGATCTCTCGGTTCACGCGATTGAGCGCGAGCCGTTTCCAAATCACGAATATTGCGGGAATGACGAAAAGCGTAAGAAGGGTCGCTGTCACCATGCCCCCAATCATCGGCGCAGCGATCCGCTGCATGATTTCAGAGCCTGTACCGGTGCCGTACATGATGGGTATCAATGCTGCAAAGATCGTGGCTACAGTCATTACCTTCGGCCGAACCCGAAGAACGGCTCCTTCGAACACCGCGTCTTCGATATCGTCACGTGTCAGCTTTCGCTGTTCCGATTGCGCCAGCCCTCGACGTTTCTCCCAAGCAAGATTGAGGTACAACAACATGACAATCGCTGTTTCCACCGCAACTCCCGCCAGCGCGATGAAACCCACGAGTACAGCTATCGAAATATCGAAGTTAAGATACCACAGGAACCAAACCCCACCTGCCAATGCGACCGGAAGCGCCGCAAGAATTATCCCGACCTCAATCACCCGATTGAACGCCAAGAAAAGCATGAGCGTGATAATTAGTAGGGTTGCAGGAGCAACGATCGTCAGCCTGTCCTGCATTCTCTCTATGTACTCATACTGCCCCGACCAAGTCAGCGAATAACCTGGAGGCAGGTTGACCTTTTCTGCAACCGCCTCTTGTGCTTCGGCTACATATCCGCCCAGGTCGCGCCCCGCTATGTCGATGAACACGAACCCGGTTCGTCGAGCGTTCTCCGATCGTATCATTCCCGGCCCGTCAACTATTCGAATATCGGCGAGAGCGGACAGTGGCACATGAGCACCCGACGGTGTGACGACAGGAAGATTTTCGAGCCGTTCCGGGCTGTCTCGCCATGCTTGAGGGTACCGTAGGTTTATCGGAAACCTCTCCAGCCCCTCCACAGATTCCGACACTTGCATACCGCCAATTGCAGTCTGAACTACGTCCTGAACTTCTCGAACACTCATCATGTATCGGGAGGCGGCATCTCGTTTGACGTCGATTTCGATGAAACGCCCGCCAACAGGTCGCTCTGCGTAGGCGGAAGCCGTTCCATCAATATCAGCGACCGCACGTTCTACTTCGATCCCGATATCTGTAATGACCTCCAAGTCGGTGCCGGAAATTTTGACACCGACAGGAGTACGGATACCTGTCGCAAGCATATCGATGCGGTTCTTGATAGGTTGGATCCAAACATTTGTAACGCCCGGAACCTGAACGATACGATCGAGCTCATTCCGGATTTTCTCCATTGTCATGCCCGGTCGCCATTCTTTTTCTGGCTTGAGTTGGATAGTGGTCTCCACCATTGTTAGTGGTGCTGGATCGGTTGCAGTCTCCGCACGCCCAACTTTACCGTGAACAGTTTCGACTTCAGGCACGGTCGCGATCAGGCGGTTGGTCTGCTGCAGCACCTCACGGGCTTTTCCCGTCGAGATCCCGGGGTAGAAGCTCGGCATGTAGAGAAAATCGCCTTCGTTCAACTCGGGCATGAATTCAGAGCCGATTCTCTGGTACGGGTACCACATGGACGTCACCAGAACGCCAGCCAACAGTGTTGTTGCCCATGGCCAGGCAATTGCCGCATCCAGAAATGGGCGGTACAGGAACACGACCAAGCGATTAAGCGGATTTTTTCGCTCCGGTAGAATACGCCCCCTTACAAAGTAACCCATTAAAACCGGAACCAGCGTTATTGAAAGGATGGCGGCTGCAGCCATGGCGTAGGTCTTGGTATAAGCGAGTGGCGAGAAGAGCCTACCTTCCTGATTTTCCAGCACGAAAACAGGCAAAAAACTAACCGTGATAATCGCCAGAGAATAAAAAAGGGCTGGTCCCACCTCAGAAGCGCACTCTTGCACAATCCGCCATCGGTTCTCTGCTGTGAGCTTTTCTTTTTCCAACCGCCTGTGCATCGCCTCGATCATCACAATCGATGCGTCGACCATCGCACCAATAGCGATGGCTATGCCGCCGAGCGACATGATGTTTGCGTTTACTCCTTGCGCCTTCATCAGAATAAATGCGGCAAAGATTCCCAGAGGGAGCGACAGAAGAATTACGAGGGATGACCGCAGATGAAGTAGAAAAGCCGCGCACACAAGAACAACGACGATGAATTCCTGCGTCAGTTTCTTCTGGAGGTTATCGATAGCGCGCTCGATCACACCAGATCGGTCGTAGGTCGTTATGATTTCGACCCCTTCCGGCAGGTTTGAGCGCAACTCTTCGATGCGCGCTTCCACCGCTTTGATCGTCGCCAACGCATTCCCACCCCATCGCAGAATGACTACTCCGCCAACCGCGTCTCCTTGCCCGTCGAGTTCTCCGACACCGCGCCGCATTTCAGGCCCCAGACGGATTTCAGCGACGTCTCCAAGCGTCAGAGCGGCGCCACGGTCGTTGACCATCAATGGTGCGCTTGCGAGGTCTGACAATTCGTCAATGTAGCCCGAGGACCTGACCATGAATTCGGCTTCACCCATCTCAATGACGCTGCCGCCCGTCTCGCGGTTGGCCGCCTGAATAGCCGTCCTCAATTGTGCAAGTGTTATGTCATAGGCTCGTAGTTTGTTTGGGTCGACGACGACCTGGTACTGTTTGACCATTCCACCGATGGTGGCGACTTCTGAGACGCCTTCCACGGCTTGTAATTCATATTTCAGAAACCAATCCTGCAGAGTCCTGAGCTGAGCCAGATCATGATTTCCGGTTCTGTCAACCAGCGCATACTGATAAATCCACCCGACCCCTGTCGCATCGGGGCCAAGTTGTGGAGACACGCCCTCAGGTAAGCTACCGGTAATCTGGCCCAAGTATTCGAGCACACGCGACCGAGCCCAGTAGAGGTCCGTCCCGTCCTCAAAGACGACATATACAAAGCTGTCTCCAAAGAACGAGAACCCGCGAACGTCTTTTGCACCGGGTACGGCCAATAGGGCTGTCGCAAGTGGGTATGTGATTTGGTTTTCGACAACTTGAGGTGCTTGCCCGGGATATGGCGTGCGAACAATTACCTGGACATCCGACAGATCCGGGATTGCATCAACCGGCGTCTCACGAATGGCCCAAATACCCGCAACTCCTATCATGAATGCGAGGGCCAAGATGACGAACCTGTTGGCGAGCGAAGAACGAATGATGGCCGTGATCACTGCGTAACACTCCCATCAAGCGCGACCTCTAACAGCGTCATCGAAAAGTCGGGATTGCGGCGAAGGATCAAAGAAACATCAACCCCTACAGGCAAGTTAGAAACCTCAATCCCCTCCGCAACCGGGAAATCCATGGTCATGCCCGGCATGCCGATCTCAGTCATCGGACCGTGTGTTACGTTCGCAGTACGCGCGTTCGGGTCGATACTGTTAATCCGGCCAGAAACCTGAAGCGGCGGCGCAATAGGCGTTGCCGCGGCCAAGATCATTGTCATGCCATCTGCACGCGCGAAAGTCAGAGTCATTTCAGAACCGACTTCGAGCATGTTTGGGTCCAATGTTGGCTCTATTGGGAAATCCATGGTCATGCCCGGCATCCCAATCTCAGTCATCGGCCCGTGAGTGATGGTTGCAGTTCCTGCCTCAGCATTAACGAGGTTGATCGTGCCGGTGACTACAATCGGTGGAGCAGAAGGCGTGATGGTTTCTTCGGGTTCAACTGAATCCGTCGGCGGCGAGCCCTCTTCGCGAACTGCCACAATCGAGAACAGCCCCCCTTCTCCCTCAGCCAGATCAAACTCAATTGGCATGTCGATTGGCACGGTAGTGAGATCTACTCCCACAACAGGCAAATCCATTGTCATGGCGGGCCAACCGAGCTCGGGGATCGGTCCGTGCTCAAGCGTCAATTTGCCGTCTGAAGTGACGGCGCGCGCGATTCCGGCTCCAGTTCCGGCAATACCATCGTCTGGTGCAAGCTCCATCAAGCTCAGAAGCCCATCCGCACCCCGCGCGATCACGAAAGCAACCGCGTCGCCAGCATTCAAACGGTCGAGCGAAACACCAGACCTCACCGGAAACTGCGAAGTCATTGCGGGCCAATCAAGGCTTTCGAGAACGTCGTGACGAACAGTTGCCATACGATTTTGGGCATCGAGTGAAACCAGGGTACCTGCCCCGCGTGCTGGTTCGGTGTCCGTTGGTGCCATACGCGTGAAGCCGGCGCTCAAAGCACTTTCACTGTCGATTAGAAACTGTGCGGATGCGACAACTTCCTCGCCGGGTTCAAGCCCTTGTAGAACTTCTGTTCGTCCCCCCTCGCCGAAACTGTCTCGAAGACCTGTAGTCACCAGTCTCGGGCGAAAAGTACCATCGCCTGTTTTCAAGATGACGCGTTCCGCCGAACCAGTACGAATTAGCGCCTCTGAGGGAACAGTGAGAACATTCCGGCTTTCATCCGGTATAAGGCTAACACTGCCAAACATGCCCGGCCGCAGCACGCCGTCGGTGTTATCGAAACTCAGTCTGACGGGAAGAGTTCGGGTTTGCGGATCAAGCTCAGGGTAAACATAGTCGATTTCGCCTTCGAAGGTGCGACCGGGTAGGTGCTCGAACCTTGCTATTGCGCGCATGTCCTCCGACAAACGTGCAATATCTCGTTCGAAAACATCGACGATCAACCATACTTCGGAAAGATCGGTGACCGAAAACGCAAGCGTGCCTGGCTGCAGGTACATGCCATCGGCGGCATTCAGAGCTATGACGACACCGTTTTGAGGCGCCTCAATCTCCACATTTCGAACCAACTCACCGCCCGCCTCAATCTCAGCAACCTGACGAGCGGACATACCGTGGCTGATCAACTTATTGCGCGCCGCGTCCAAAATCCGCGGGTCACCAGCTTCGACTGCGCGTACAAGATCGCCGGTCGCAGCTGCGATCAGTGGTGAAAAGAGTTCAAATAAAACTTGCCCCTTCTCAACCCGATCACCGACCGCTCGAACTTTCAGTTGCTCAATCCAACCTTCAACACGCGTATGAACGTGATTGGTCAGGTGTTCGTCAAAGCCGACGAAACCCACCGTCTCGATGCGAGGTTCGATATCAGTCATGCGTGCAACCGCAGTTCGAACACCAATTGCGTTGATTTCCGCAGCGCTCAGGGTGACTTCTTCAGGGTCGCCGGTAGGTTCCTGCCCAGAATAAACCGGGATCAAGTCCATACCCATCGGCGATTTTCCAGGTCCAGGCTGCCGAAAATTCGGATCCATCGGTGCTACCCAATAAAGGACCTCTGGTTCGTTCGACTGGCCCTGATCAATTGGATTCAGGTACAGTCTTTCAAGAAAGACACCTCCACCCAGGCCAAACGCCAAGGCAAGTACTGATAGTGCCGCATATCTTCCACGCATAATAATCTCCTGACGGTCGCATTGCATGCTCGAACCGAAACAACATGAAAACCCGCGCTGACGGGCGTGTGGATGTTAGGAGATTTGTGGAGGACGATCGGGCGTCAGAGGCGCTTGAGAGTTGTGGATGTCGGAATCCATGTTACGGTTTTTCTGGCCAAAAGCTTCAGCCAAAACCGCAAGTCCTACGTGGGTCGGATATTCACCAACACAACAGATACCGGAATGGCATTCCCCGCCATGGTTCACGTAGTCATCCGCGTGACGTTGATCAGTTGAAGAATGTAAACGGCTATGGTCGTGTTTGAATTCTGTTGCTTTTGAAGCGATCGAAACATCGTGTTGGTTGTGTGTGTCTGCGGTCTTAAAATCATTGTTTGCATAAGCAACCGTGCCGACGAATGCCACCGTCAAGCAGACGCTTGTCAAAAACGCCATTCTCAAAACAATGATCAGCTTCCGCACCATTAGGCTCAAGTAGTGCGATCGTGGCTATCGTGCAAGTCGGTAGTCGATAAAATTATGTGTTGTAGCCCGGTGCACATTAAAACAGGCGGATTGCTGTGAATGAGCTCTTTAGTGCGCCAATAATTGAGGCAAAAAAGTACAGCAAGCACCTAATGGGATGCTTTCAGAGAAACCATTTCTTTTTTGGGTAAGTGCTCTTTCGTCTTAACTTTGACTGAAGGACCAAAGCTTTGGACTATGCGTGCCATCAGCATTGTTGCTTCTAGAACTAAAGACAAAACTGATTGTTGCTGGGTTTCAATAACAAACGCAACACTCAAACAGCTTGACCTTCCATCGCGGGAAGGCGTTACCAGAGGTCTCAAATCCCAAATTTGGAGTTGAGCGTGAAAGACAATCAAACCGTAGATACGCCTCAGGCGGCAGCACCGCTTGCCGGTCGCAAGATCATGAAATGGGGCATGATGGCTTGCTGCATTGCCATGATAACGCCGATCGCTCTCTACTTGATCGCCGGCGGGACGGTTGGCGGGCTTTCTGAATCCTTGGGTCTTTTCGCACCGTTGATCCTGTGCCTCGGAGCCCATTTCTTTATGCACAAGGCGATGGGAAAATCCTGTCATTCGAACAAATCTGAATCGGAAAGACCAAAGGCAACAGACGCCGCGGTCGGACCGAACCCAGTACACCGGCAATAATCTTCAATCATGAAGCTTTGGTACTCAAGGTTGGCCGCCATGTCGCTGGCCGCTCTTTCGCTGGCGGCTTGCGCACCACGCCCTAAACTATGCCCGCTGCAACCGCCGCAGCCTGAATACGCCCTGCCCCAAGGTTGCCGGGTTCAATGGGAGGGCGCGGATGGCGGGGCCTATTTCATCTGCGAAGACGGGCGCGAAGGTTTCGTGAGCTGATCGTGGGGATGTGACATTCCGGCTCGTTGACCCTCCAGCGCTGGAATCTGGCAGAGACGGGTGCAAAACAACCGATGGCAACGCGCAATGGCGAGAACACTCCTAAATTTATGTATTATGATCTTGGGGTTAATCTTCGGCCAGACTTCCGCCGGGACAAGCCTTGCAGCTACATCCCAAGCGTATGAATCAGAGCCCCTGGTCGCACACATAATTACCGCGCAGGACAGGATCGCGCCTGACATCAAGACGATCACTGCAGGACTGCATCTGAAACTGGGCGAAGATTGGAAAACCTACTGGAAATCGCCTGGTGAGGTGGGAATTCCGCCCAAGATCACTTGGAACGGCTCGCAAAACGTCAGCGACGTACAGTTTCACTGGCCCGCGCCGATCCGTTTTCGCGCCTTCGGGATCGAGAATTTCGGGTACAAGGACGAAGTGGTCTTTCCACTGACCGTCACACTCGAGAACCCCGGAGCGCCAGTTGACTTGAAGGCCGCTGTGACAATGCTGATCTGTTCCGATATCTGTGTGCCGGTCGAGTTTTCGCTGGACTTGTCGCTGACTCAGGGAACGGGTCGGGATCAGGACTCGGCCCGGCTTATAAATGCCTTTCTGTCGCGGGTGCCAACCACGGGAAACACAAGCGGAATGAAGTCCGACGCCGCGACCCTGGATACCGAGTCCGAGATGCTGACGCTGAATTTCACCAGCGACCTGCCCTTTGATGCGCCTGATGTCTTTCCCGACATGGGACGTGACACCGCGTTTGGTGCACCCGACATCCGGCTCGCTGGCGACAGGCGTCAGCTATGGGTGCAGTTTCCGGTCCTCGCTCTGGCACAGGACCCCACCGCCTTGTCCGTCACGGTTACCGACACCAACCGCGTGGCCGAGTTTGCGCCCCGTACCGACGCACCCCCTACCCCGCCACCATATGAAATCGCGGCCGCCGAAACTTCGACCAGCGCGCTGGTCTGGATCATTCTGCTGGCGGTGGGCGGCGGGCTGATCCTGAATGTCATGCCCTGCGTGCTGCCG
>NZ_JAGHRC010000011.1 GCF_017743975.1 Ruegeria sp. R14_0
ACTGCTTATGCTCACCCATAATCCCCAAAGGATACTGAACAGGCATCTCCCACCCAGCAAAATCAACCAGCTTACCGCCCAACTCAACATGCAAGTCGTACAATGGCGTGCGTTTCAATTCGGTCATAATTCTAGCCTTTCAATCAGCGAGACTGGTCGCGAACGACCATGACGGTGCAATGCGCGTTACGCACGACACGGGCGAGGTTCGGGCCAATCTCATAGTTCGGGAAATCGCCCTTGGTCGACGCCATAACGATCAGATCGAAGCCGTCCTTATAGGCGAGCTTCAGGATTTCGCGGTAAACGCTGCCTTCTTCGACATGCACAGGAACGTCGGAGGCATTGGCGTGATCCAGAATGGCCTGCACTGCATTGCGCACGTGGTCTTTCGCGCCTGCGCCATAGTTGGCGGGCAGGTTCGGCAGCTGGATAATCTCGGGGATGACGGCGACCGTGTGCAGCTCCGCGCCATAGAACTTGGCCTGTTCCAGCGCGAGCGGCAGGGCGTTCTTCCACGAGCGGTCGTCAGTGTGGTCAATCGGCAGCAGAATTTTCGTGGCCATCTCGTCTCTCCTAGAGATATGAAATTTGTTTCTAAGCAGGGGGGCCGAGTCGGCCCCCCGTTTGTCTCAGGACCGGATCATTCGGCGGGCTTGCCGCCGGGTTCTTCGGACTGACCGTTCGATGCAAAGAACTCTTTCGTCAGTTTGAAGACGATCGGGCTCAGCAGGGCCAGGGCGATCAGGTTCGGGATTGCCATCATAGCGTTCAGCGTATCCGCCAGCAGCCAGATGAAACCCAGATCCGCAGTTGCGCCGAAGTAAATCGCGATGATCCAAAGCACGCGATATGGCATCAGCGATTTGACACCCAAAAGGAACTCGACGCATTTCTCGCCGTAGAACGACCAGCCGAGGATTGTGGTGAAGGCAAAGATCGACAGCGCGATTGCGATCAAGTGACCGCCGCCCGGCAGTGAGGTCGCAAAGGCCAGCGAGGTCAGCGCCGCGCCGGATTCACCCGACGTCCATGCGCCGGTCGAGATAATTGCCAGACCGGTGATCGAGCAGACGATGATGGTGTCGATAAACGTACCAAGCATCGCGATCAGGCCCTGGTTGACCGGGCCTTTTGTCTCGGCTGCGGCATGCGCGATCGGAGCAGAACCCAGACCGGCCTCGTTCGAGAAGACACCACGTGCCACACCAAAGCGGATGGCGGCCCAGACTGCAGCGCCTGCAAAACCGCCTTCGGCTGCCGACGGGGTGAAGGCATAGGTGAAGACCAGCGACAGAGCGTGACCAATATTGCCGATGTTGATCAGCAGCACCAGCAGGCCGGCGATGATGTAGGCGATCGCCATGAACGGAACCAGCTTACCGGCAACTGCGCCGATGCGGGTGATGCCGCCTAGGATAACGGCTGCGGTCAGGACCATCAGAACAATACCGGTGACCGAGGTGTTCACACCAAAGTTCGATTCCAGCACCTGCGCCACACCGTTGGCCTGGACGCCGTTGCCGATGCCGAAGGCCGCAATTGCGCCGAACAGAGCGAACGCTACGCCCAGCCAGGCCCATTTCGCGCCGAGGCCGTTCTTGATGTAGTACATCGGGCCGCCGACATAGTTGCCCAGCTCGTCTTTTTCACGATATTTCACCGCGCAGACAGCTTCGGCATATTTGGTGGCCATGCCCACCAGGGCGGTCATCCACATCCAGAACAATGCACCCGGACCGCCCAGGAAGACAGCAGTGGCCACACCGGCGATGTTACCCGTACCGATGGTCGCCGACAGCGAAGTCATCAGCGCGTTGAACGGGCTGATCTGGCCCTCGCCCTGACCTTCGCGGCCTTTGAACAGCAGGCTGAAACCTGTGCCAATGCGCAGGATCGGCATAAATTTAAGCCCCACCTGCAGAAAGAAGCCAACGCCCAGAATGAGAACCAGCATCAGCGGCCCCCACACGACGCCATTTATGGCCCCTACGATTGAATTTAACGCTTCCATGGTTTCCCTCCCATTTGCGTTTGGTTATGCCCCGGCGGCGATGGCCCGCTGACGGGCCTGCTTGAGGGCGGCAAAATCTTCGTCCGCATGGAACGACGAACGGGTCAGCGGGGTCGCCGACACGTGCACAAAGCCCTTGGAACGCGCGATCTGTTCCAGTTGGGCAAATTCTTCGGGTGACCAGAACCGGTCGATCGGATGATGCTTCGCAGTCGGCTGCAGATATTGGCCGACGGTCAGAAAATCGACCTGTGCCGCGCGGAGGTCGTCCATAACCTGCCGCACGTCATTCAGGCTTTCGCCCAAGCCAACCATCAGGCCGGATTTGGTGAAAATCTCAGGCCTGGCGCGCTTGGCATCGTCCAGTAACCGCAGCGAGGTGTAGTAGCGCGCACCGGGGCGCACCGTTGGATAAAGGTGCGGAACGGTTTCCAGATTATGGTTGAATACGTCGGGGGCAGCGTCAAAGACCAGATCAGCTGCGTCCCCTTTGCCCAGAAAGTCGGGGGTCAGAACTTCTACCGTTGTGCCCGGATTCTGGTGACGCACGGCACGGATGGTTTGGGCAATATGTTCGGCACCTCCGTCGGCGAGGTCATCGCGGTCGACCGACGTGATGACCACATGGCGCAGGCCCAACTTTTTCACTGCAGCCGCCACGCGGCCCGGTTCAAACGCGTCCAGCGCGTCGGGGCGTCCGGTGGCGACGTTACAGAAGGAACACCCCCGCGTGCAGACCTCGCCCATGATCATCATGGTGGCGTGGCGCTTGGACCAGCATTCGCCGATATTGGGGCATGCAGCCTCTTCGCACACCGTCGCCAGATTGTGGTCGCGCATCAGGCGGCGGGTTTCATAGTACTCAGGCCCGTCGATCTTTTTCTTGCGAATCCATTTCGGCTTTCGCGGGATGACGCTGTCTGCCTTTTTGGCCTTTTCCGGGTGCCGGGGGCGAAGCTGGATGGTCATCTGGCGTTTCCCTCTTATGCGTGAATTGCGCGGCCCAGGGCGTCAAGGCAGGCCTCTTTGACCGCCTCACCTATTGCCGGGTGTGCGTGGCAAGTTGCGGCAACCTCGGCGACAGTTGCGCCTTTGGTCATGGCCAGAACAAGCTCGGCGATCAGATCGCCACCGTGGGCACCACAGATATGCGCGCCGAGGATTTTACCATTGGGGTCAGCAAGTACCTTGACCGCGCCGTCCGTCTCTCCGGTCGACCGCGCGCGTGAGTTGGCCATGAAAGCAAACTTGCCAACTGAGTACTCGGTTTCAGTCTCTTTCAAGGCTTCCTCGGTCAAGCCGACCGAGGCGACTTCGGGGTCCGTGTAAACAACGCCGGGAACGGTGTTGTAGTCGACATGACCGGCCTCCCCGGCCAGCATCTCAACACAGGCAACGCCGTCCTCTTCGGCCTTGTGGGCCAGCATTGGACCCGGGATACAATCCCCAATCGCGTAGATGCCTGGTACCGATGTGCGGAAGCTACCGTCGACTTGAACAAAGCCGCGCGGGTCTAGGGCTATCCCCAGTTCTTCCAGCCCCAACCCGCGCGTTACAGGTCGGCGTCCGACGGCGATCAGGACCTTGTCGGCCTCAATCACCTCTTCCTTGTCTTTGCCGACCCGATCCAGTGTCAGCGTCAACCCGGTATTGGTCTTGTCGATGGTTTTCAGGGCGCGTCCAAGCTGGAACTTCAGCCCGCGCTTCGACAGGGCACGCTGCGCAAGTTTCGCGATCTCGCCGTCAATTCCCGGTAGAACCCGATCCAAGTATTCGACCACGGTGACCTTGGCACCCAAGCGGGCCCAGACCTGCCCAAGCTCCAGTCCGATAACCCCGGCACCGACGACAACCAGATGTTCGGGCACCGCATCCAGCGCGATCGCACCGGTCGAGCTGAGAATGTCCTGTTCGTCGATTTCGATCCCGTTCAGCGGAGTGGGCTCGGAACCGGTCGCGATCAGGATGTTCTTTGCCTCATAGACATCATCACCAACTTTGACCTGACCATCCGCAGGAATGCTGGCCCACCCTTCGATCAACTCGACACCGTTCTTTTTGAACAGAAAACCAATGCCCTTGGTCAGATCGCCGACGATCTTGTCCTTACGACCCATCATCGCGCTCAGATCAACGCTGGCCCCCTCGACCGCAATGCCATGGGAGGAGAGGTGTGCAAGTTCGGCATACTTGGCCGAGGAGGTCAGCAGCGCTTTGGAGGGTATACACCCCACATTCAGACAGGTTCCGCCAAGAGCACCGCGTCCTTCCACGCAGGCCACTTTCATGCCTAGCTGGGCCGCGCGGATTGCAGCGACGTATCCGCCGGGGCCACCCCCGATGACGATAAGGTCGTAGATGCTCATTGGTTGTTCTTTCAGTAGATCGGATGGTTGGCGCACAGGGCGCGCACTTTTTCGCGGGTTTCGGCTTCGACGGTCGCGTCCCCCTCGGAAGAGTTCGCCAAAGCGTCCAGTACGTTGCCGATCAAGTGGCCGATTTGCTTGAACTCTTCCGGTCCAAACCCGCGGCTGCAGCCCGCGGCGGTACCCAGACGGATTCCGCTGGTGACCGTTGGCTTTTCCGGGTCATGCGGCACGCTGTTCTTGTTGCAGGTGAACCCGGCACGCTCCAGCGCGGCTTCGGCGTCTTTGCCGGTCACGCCCAAGGGCCTCAGGTCGACCAGCATCAGGTGGTTTTCAGTACCACCCGAAACGATGTCACACCCCCGCGCCATCATGACGTTTGCCAAAGCCGTCGCGCTGTCGACAACGCGCTGCATGTATTCCTTGAACTCAGGCTTGAGCGCCTCGCCAAAGGCAACGGCCTTGCCAGCAATAACATGCATCAGAGGACCACCCTGCAAACCCGGGAACACGGCCGAGTTGATCTTTTTCGCCAGCGCTTCGTCGTTGGTCAGGATGATCCCACCGCGCGGCCCGCGCAGGGTTTTGTGAGTGGTCGAGGTAACCACATGTGCATGACCGATTGGAGAAGGGTGCAGACCGGTCGCAACCAGACCTGCGATATGGGCCATGTCGGCCAGCAGCCAAGCGCCAACCTCGTCAGCGATATTGCGGAACCGCGCAAAGTCGATCTTTTGTGAATAGGCTGATGCGCCCGCGATGATGAGATTGGGCTTTTCAGACTTGGCCAATGCTTCGACCTGGTCGTAGTCGATCAGCCCCTCCTCCGTCAGGCCATATTGAACCGGGTGGAACCATTTCCCGGACTGGGCTGGCTTGGCACCATGGGTCAGGTGACCACCGGCATCCAGTGACATGCCAAGGATCGTATCGCCGGGGCTGAGCAGCGCCAGTTTGACGGCTCCGTTCGCCTGAGCACCAGAGTGTGGCTGAACATTCGCGAATTCGCAGCCGAACAGTTTCTTGAGGCGCTCGATCGCTTCGACCTCAACCTCATCCACGTACTCGCAACCGCCATAGTAGCGGCGGCCGGGGTAACCCTCGGCGTATTTGTTGGTCAGTACGGAACCCTGCGCATCGATCACTGCCTGCGAGACGATGTTCTCGGACGCGATAAGCTCGATCTGCTCGGCCTGACGCTTGCCTTCACGATCAACCGATGCGGCGATAATGGGATCTGCATCCATGAGCGGCTTTGTAAACAAGATTTCCTCCTCCATACTCGAATCCCAAGTACGAAATTTTGTTTCCTATAGTGGAATTCGATCCCTTATGGCAACGGATATCTCGAATTTGTGAAGTTGTTTAAGTATGGGGAAATAGGTAACCTGCGGAAAATCAGGGAGATTTCTATGACCGATGACAATCTGAACGACGCCATCGGACCGGAAGATCAAGACGAAGGCGCGGCTTTGGGGCGATCGATCCGGGACGCGCGCCGGGCAAAAGGGTGGACCTTGGAAGAAGCGGGGCGGGCCGCGGGAATCGGTCGCTCGACGCTTTCCAAGATCGAAAACAACCAGACGCGCCCCAGCTTCGATATCGTCCGAAGGCTGACGCAGGCGCTGGACATGAGCACTCCGCAATTGTTCCTGCAATCGGGTCAGACCGGCATATCAGGACGTCGCGATTTCACGCCCAAGGGTGCGGGTGAAATGCGAGACACATCCACCTATTTGCACGAGTTGCTGTGCCCTGAACTGACCAGCAAACGGATGCTGCCTTACATCGCCACGATAAAAGCGCGCGATGTATCCGAATTTGAAAACTGGATCCGGCACACCGGTGAAGAGTTCATGTACGTTATCAGCGGCGAGTTGATCTTTGTCTCGGAACACTATCGACCTTTGCCGATGAAGGCCGGTGACTCGCTGTATTACGACAGCGGCATGGGGCACGGCTGCCTTTCGACCAGCAAGGAAGACGCGCGGGTTTTGTGGGTGTCGCTAGAGTAGCTGTTTGCTTGAGACTTCCAAAGACCACTGACAAAAGCAGGACCCCAAACGGGTGCTGAGGGTTGAGCCAAAACCGCAGCTCGCGCTTATTCGACCATTCAGCGGCATGCCGATAGAGCCTCAAACTTTCTACCCACAGCAGGTCGGGTGAACTAAAAAGTCCGGAAAACCGGATACTTCCGAATTAATTCACCAAATGCTATGTGTTGATGCATCAATCGGAAGAATGGTGCTATGAACTCATTAACCAGAATAACCCGAGGGATAGGCGTCGCGCTGCAAGATGGCCGGGTGAAGGGACTTCTGGCCTTTACGACGGGCATGATCTTGTGGGCGTCGATCTTCTATCACTATGTCGAAGGATGGAGCTGGCTCGATTCCATTTACTTCTCGGTCGTGACGATTTCGACGGTAGGGTTTGGCGACTTTTCACCTGAAACGGCAGCAGGGAAAATTTTTACGATGGTGTATATCATCGTTGGCCTCGGCATTTTCGTGACCGCAGCAACCACAGTTGCGGACACGATCCTGTCCCAGGACGACGAAAAAGCCGAAAAATAAATCCGAAACGCGTTCACACTTAGACCCTCCATCGGCTGCGCAGTTCAGCGCCGCGGCCGGGCATAATGCGTGTGTTCAGGGAGCTAGCGCCCTCTACAATATATATAATATACATATCGTGTTTTTTGAGTGTAACATTCAGAAAACAAACACTGGAGGGATGGTATGGAAAAGACCCAGGACGCGAAGATTGTAGATCTCGCGATAAGATTGCTGTTTCTCGGCTTATTCCTCTACAGCGCTTTGGTAATGGTTGCGCCGCTGGCAAGCGTGGTCATTTGGGCGACGATCCTGTGCGTTGCACTCTATCCGGTTTTCGATTGGCTGCAGTCCAAATTGGGCGGGCGCAAGAAACTCGCCACTACGATACTGGTCCTGCTGGGCCTTGTTCTGACCTTGGGGCCAGTCGCAACGGCGGTATCCGGAGCCGCGGAACTTGGGTCAGAATTTGCGGAACAGGCAGACAAGGGTGAGCTGAAAATCCCGCCGGCACCTGAAGGCCTCAATGAACTGCCGTTGGTCGGCAACAAGATTGCGGAAGTCTGGGGCTTGTTCGAAAGAAACCTGGATGGCGCGCTTGCCAAATATGGCGCACAGATTCTTGAAGTCACCAAATCCCTGTTCGGACGGGTGCTGAGCATCGGACTTGGGCTTTTAGCCTTGGCCCTGTCCGTCTTGATCATGGGCGCACTGTTCAGCCCTGGGCCCAGTCTGGTGCAAGGCCTTCAGCGCTTTGCCAACCGGGTCTTTGCGCCCCGTGGCGGCGAATTCGTGACACTGGCTGGCGCGACGATCCGCAATGTGACAAAGGGTGTGATCGGTGTGGCTGCAATTCAGGCGGTCGTCGTTTGGATATTGCTGGCGCTGTTCGGGATCAACTCGGCCGCCACGCTGGCATTTATCTGTCTGATCCTCTCGATCATCCAGATCGGGCCCGGCTTGGTTCTTTTGCCCGTGATCATTTACGCTTGGAGCACAATGTCCGGTGGCACAGCGCTGATCTTTACCATTCTGGCCGTTCCGGTCACGATCATGGACAGCTTCCTAAGGCCTGTGTTCATCTCGAAAGGGCTTGAGACTCCGATGCTCGTCATCCTCATTGGCGTTCTTGGCGGCATGATGGCGTACGGATTGATCGGCATCTTCATGGGCCCGGTTCTGTTCGCTGTATTTTATGAGCTGTTCAAAGTCTGGATCGACGCCCCCGCAGAGGCCGATAGTGCTGCCGAAGGAGCGGCGAAATGAGAAAGACCATTTGGACCACTCTGGCCGTCATTCTTGTCTTTCTGGTCTGGTACCTGGTCGCCGATCGAAAAACGCCGTTTACCGGGAACGCCCGCGTAAAAGCCATTGCGACCCAGATGGTGCCACAGGTCACCGGAACAGTGACCGAGGTACTGGTCGAAAACGGTCAGGTCGTCTCGGCCGGAGATGTTCTGGTTCGGATCGACTCCAGGCCTTACGAAATTGAACGCGACAAGGCTGAAGCTGATCTTGAAGCAGCCACGCAGGAGGTGGGCGCATCCTCGGCCGAGGTGAGGGCCGCACAAGCCAAGCTGGCGCGGGCTCAGAGTGATCTGGACACGATACGCATTCAGACCGAGCGCGTTTTTGCGCTGGAAAAGAAGGGATTGATCGCCGTCTCGAAGGCCGATGATGCCCGGGGTCAACTGGCAGAGTCTGAGGCAAACTATGAGAACGCCAAAGCGGATCTTGAAAAGGCAAAGCAGAGACTGGGCGACGACGGGATTAAAAACCCAAAAATCCAGCGGGCCCTGGCGGCATTGGCAGATGCCGAGCTGAACCTTGAATGGACGGAACTGCGCGCTCCGGCAACTGGTGTCATATCCAATCTGCTGATTGCCCCCGGAACCTATGCGCGATCTGGTCAGGACCTGCTGACGTTCCTAGATGCAACAGACGTTTGGATCGAGGCTTACTTTACCGAAAACAACCTCGGCCGGGCTGCGGTGGGGTCTCCTGTCGACGTCGTTCTGGACATGCATCCGGGCCAGATTGTTCCGGGCGTGATCGAGAGCTTCAGCGCGGCTGTATCCCTGAGTGGCGGAGATGAACCCGGCCAGTTGGCGAGCCCGCCAAGCACTAAAGGGTTTCTGCGCGAGCCAGAACGGTTCCCGGTTCGTATCGTCCTGCCGGGATATGAGGCCGGAAGCGCCGAAGACGATCTGCGCTTTCAACTCAATGGGCAGGCCGATGTGATCATGTACCTGAGCGACAATTCCCTGCTGAACGTGGTTGGTCGGACCTATATCCGTTTGGTCTCAATCCTGTCCTATGCCTACTGAGGACCAAAAATCCATTTTTCGGCTCGCGCTGGGGGTGACCGGCGTTTTTGCTTTGGGCTTGTTTCTAGGGTGGCCGTTGGCGGTTGTGGGGGCGGTTTTCACAGCGCTGTTCCTTCAGGCCCCCGCCGCGCTGCCGTTGGCGGCATTCGGAAAGCTGTTTGTTTTCTCAATAGGATTGATGTTCATCGCGTTTCTATTGTCGTCGGTATTTGCGCCCTACCCGGTGGTCTTTCTGATTTTAGTAGCGATCGGGATCATCCTGTCTTTCACATGGTCCGTTTCCGGGGCCGGTGTCTTGCCCGGCGTCATAGCCCTTATGGGGGCGTTGATGATCCCAAACCTTGTTTTGCAATCGCAGGATTTGGCGCTGGTTTTGGTGTTCTGGATACCGTTGAACCTGCTGTTTGCAGGTTTCATATCGACTCTGATGTTTGTGTTGATACCGGCGGAACCTCAGACAGCCGCTCAGAAGAAAGCTGACGCGCCACCAGATTATGACCCCTTTCGGCGGATCGTCAGAATGTCCCTGGTGACGGTTCCATTTGCCATGGCTTTTTTTGTGTCCGGCGCGTCAGCCTTGTTGGTTCTGTTCTTTGTCGCCCTTTTGAGCCAACAACTGGCGGCAATGCCGTCGATGGGGAAAACGGTCGCCAAATCCATGCTAACAGCAAACCTGCTTGGGGCAGCGGTGTCGATCGTCTGTTACGAGATTAACGTGATCGCGCCGGTTATCCTGACACCCATTTTGTTGAGTTTGTTCGTCTGTTTCTCACTTGGAGCACTGGGAAAATCAAAAATCCCGCTCGCTGCAGCCGCCGGATCAGCGCTGACAACGGTTCTGATCGTGTACGGCGGGTCGATTGCACCTTTTTCGGACGAAGCGGACGTCAAAAGCATCACGCGTGTACTGCAGGTCGCAAGCGCCGCCTTTTTTGTGATTGTCGCCTATGTGATCGTTGACGAGTTCTGGCCTGAGAGAAAGCGCGAGCTCGCGCACTGACACAACAAGAACTGTGGCATTGAATCGAGGACGACGGAACGCCGCCTGGGGCACCTTGGACCGCCACACTCCTGTTTCATTGATCAATCCGTAGTGCAAAACCTGTTCAGCACATTTCGGGTAATCCGCTCTACCTGTTGGTCCTTGGAAATCAGGCCCATGACCCATTCGCATGTGCCTGCTGTGAAAACCTCTCCCTTGCCGCGTCGCCAATGCAGGATAACGCCGTTTCCGCGCTTGCTGCGATCCAGATTGTCTGGCGTAACAGCTCCGAATTGCGCCGCAGCTTTGAACCGCGCGTCCTCGTCACCGATGTATATGGTCTCACCCCAAGTCCCGTGGTCAGGTTCGATGTTTGTCGCCAAGCCCATCGCCAGGATCACCAGGTTCGGATCTGCACCGTCTTTTCCGGTGGCAAAGGGCAGGCCATCCTCCATTTTGTAATCTACCCCGTCCACCTCGTAACCGAATATGCGTGCGCCGGCCCCCAGCTGGTCACCATATCCCAGCTCGGTTCCTGCCAGCGCCCAGTGATCGGGCCGGTACACGGTGAAACCGCAACTGCCCTGCCCCACGCAGCGCCCTAACCCTGCGTAGACTCCTTTTAGGCCGTTCGCGCCAAAGGTTTCCGCCCCGGGCCAATTGACCGGGGGGACTTCCCATGCGGCGGTGACCAGATGCTCTTGATCCGTTCCAAATAACGGGTCCTGATTGGCCTGGTACTTGTAGCAGACCTGAGTGCGCCCCTCATCTTCGATACGCGTTTGCCATAGGAAGTTCCCCGCAAACCGCGCCACTCTGCCCCCATTCTCGGTAAAGCGGTCCACTGAACGTCGCATGTTGGCAGACCAATACTCATCATGCCCAACGAAGACCGCGCATTTGTAGCGATCCAGAAGATCAGGTTGGGCTTCCAGATCATGCTGCGTGGCGATATCAAATTCGAACCCCTCCGCCTCGAGCCAGCGGGCGAAATGCCGTTCGTAGCTGGCCCAGCCTGCAGACGCGTATTTCTTTGAATAGCCATAGGCATAGGCCCACTCCATATATGGGTAACGCACTATGTTGCCGGGGGTATGAGGCGCCTCGGGTACGGCCCGAGGCGCACCGTTTGGAAGTTTACAAAAGCCGCGGCTCCAAGGGCGTTGGGTCGAGACCACTGGCGAGAACGCGTTCCCCTCCGGTCCGGTGATCCCCTCGTAATGGTTCGAGCCGCCCCAGCAATTGTAGGCGAGCCAGGTACCCGTGGCGCAAATCAACACCATACGCGGTAATGGGGTATTAATTTGGCTACGGATTAGGATCAGGTGATGCTCCTCGACACGATCGCCGTCCCGCTCAGCGGATAGTGTGATCAGGTACCCGCCGGGGCGCCAGTCTGTGGGGATGGTTAACTGATGACTGACCTGCCAATCGCACCCTTTGACCGAACAATCATCGGGTGTCTCCTGATGACATCCAATCAAACTTTCCTGCCGCAATAGCGGCTCATAGACCAGTCCGTCACGACCGACTTCAAAGTCCCATTTCTCGGCAGTGGTCGAAACATGCAGCGCCACGTTTTCGCCCGGCGCATAGGTCATGCGGGGCGTGTAGCCCCAGATCTCCAGCACAGCTTCGTCCCGAGCTGGCCCGATGTAATAGTTGTCGACGATATGCCGCGCCTTGGCGCGGGTGCGGGGTGTCGTGGCGGGCGATGGTCCTTCTGAAGACGTCATTTTCAACTATTCCGGCAGGTACTTTTCCGACCAGCTTTCGCTGGCCGCACCGGTTTCGATCATGGTCGCGATACGATCCTCGGAGAAGCCCAATTCCAGAAGAATCCGACGGGTATCTGCACCATATTTTGGCATCGGGCGTGGAATGGTGATCTTTGCCTTGGAGGGGCGCACCGCGTTGGGCGCAACCAGATCGCACCAGCGGCCCATCGGATGCTGATCATGGCGGATGGCGCTGAACGTGCTGCAGTTCAAATCGACCTCGCCTTTGCTTTCAAGTTGCAAAGCCGCGTCGCGTGTCTCGTGCAACGACCCGAGCGGTATCACCGTGGACGAAGAGCCGGCAAAGGCATCAGCCCAATATGCAGCGGGGCGCGTGGCGAAACGCTCGGCCAGCGATCCGGTCAAGCTTCCGTCGGGCAGATCAGCTAGGTCCGTAAGCTCGGCAACCGCACGCAAAGCGCCCTGCTTTTCCGTCGGCGCGGCGAAAAACATCCAGCCATCCGCCGCCCGGTAGCAGTGATAGAACGGCCCCCAGCCCAGCGCCTCTCTGCCCGAGGGTTCGTCAAAGGGCGCGCGCCCGTCAAAATCGTACATCAGCTGTGCCTGGATCAGATTGCCAGCACCCGCCAAAGCCGCCCGGGCAATACCGCCTTTGCCGGTACGTTCCAGTCGCAGCAGCGCAGCCCCCAGCGCGACACAAGCGCAGTATCCGGTCAGAACGTCAATGGTTCCGAAATGAGCGTGTTCTTCTGGCGTTTGCATGCCGCCCCCAAATCGGACCATGACCCCGGTCGCCGCTTGCGCAAGGTCGTCATAGCCCAGGTGGTCCGACTTTGGACCACGCGCCGGGCCGCCAAAGGCATCCAGCTGGACCAGTATCAGACGCGGGTTGAGTACGGCCAATCGCGCCTCGTCCAAACCCAGCGCATCGCGCTGTTCGTCCGTCCCATTCAATGTAATGACATCGCTTTCAGCAATCAGACGGCGCAATGCGTCCTGTCCATCCTCACTACGCAGGTTCAACAGAATGCTGTCTTTCCCACGGTGGGCGTGCAAGCCAAAAACCACGGTGTTCCAAGGGTCAACCGAAGGGTCAACGGGCTGGACAGACGTCACCTTGGCTCCGAACCGGGCAAGGGTCGAGCCAATGGTGGGCCCAGCGATCACGTTGGTCAGATCCAGAACCTTCAGCCCGTCAAGCCAGCCTCTGGTTCCTGTGCCGACGACGCCCGATCGTTTCGGCTCGGCCAGAATATCCGCAATCGGCGCGCTGTCTGGTATAGCGCCTGGACGCTTATCGACTGCCGCCGCGTCGCCCGCAAGCCAGGCTACATTGCCCATCTGTCGCATCTTTCCGTGGCGCGGATCCTCCACTTCAACGACCAATCCCGAGGCCAAGGCATGTGGGTCGGCCAACCATTCCTGACTGTATCGTTGGGCGGTGGCCGGTGCTTTGGCCGCACCAAACAGCGCCTCCCACTCGCCCGAAGGACGCGTCAGAAACGCTGCTTTTATTGCCGAAGATACGCGCTCACGGTCCTTGTCGCCCACGGGGTAATTCCGCAACGACCATTCGTCCGGCCATTCAGCTTTGTCCAGATAGGCGTCGAAATCGGGCAGCTCGTCGGCCAGTTGTCTTAGTCCCAACGTCTCTAGCACACGACGCGGGTGTGTCTTCACGCTGCCCGCAACGACATAGAAACCGCGCCCGTCAGCGCAGGTATAAGTGCGGTAGAACGGGTCGAGAAACTCTTCCAACTCGGCAAAGCTCAGATCCATCGGCAACCCTTCGGCGAAGCGTCGATCCAGTTCCACTTCGCGCGGGGATTTGTAGCGATCAGGATAGTCTTCGATCTGCTCGCAATTGTAGACAAGCCCTTCCAGCAACGCCGAGGCCAGCGGCACCTCGATATGCTCGCCGCCATTATCGTCGCGGGCAAGCAACGCGAATTGAACCGCCATGGCCCCAAACGCCGATCCGTAAGCCGAAGCCAAGGTCAAAGGTGTGAACGAGGGGTTGATCCCCATCAGGCGGCGGTTCAATCCCATGTCGGTGAATTGTCCCGTGCGGGCGGCAATGATCGCTTCCCAAGCGGGAAGATCGGCCAGCGCCGGGTCCGTGGATGCGAAACCGGGCAGCGACAGCGACACTATACGTGGGTTAATCGCACGCAGGTCCTGCGGTCCAAGCCCTAACCGCTGCATAACGCCAGGGCGAAAATTCTCGATCACCACGTCCGATCGGGCGATCAGATCCTGTGCGGTGGCTAGGCCCGCTCGCGTTTCAAGATCCAGTGTAACAGCGGTTTTTCCACGTGACAGCATGTCAGTCGCAGGCTCTTTCAGCCTGGGCCCACCGGGCGGATCAACGCGGATCACTTGCGCCCCCATATCGGCCAGCATCATACCAACAAGCGGTCCAGCCAAGTATTGTCCAAAATCCAGAACCCGGATGTGCTCCAATGGGCGAGTATTCATTTCGATCTCTCTAATCGCGGGAGCAATTCTCCCTGTTTAGATCAAGACTAGGAGCGTAACTGTGACCAAAACTGCGCCAATCCCGACAAAAATGACGCTGATTTGACATTAGGTTTGCTTGGGTTTCATTGCCTTTTGTCTGCTGGTCTGCGGACCAAGTCGCATGCAAGACCACCAAGGGAAAATGCCCAAATTCGTTGGTGGTTTGGTGCGCACAATCAAAATGCGCGCACCACGATCAACCAGATCATAGCTCTATGACGACTTTGCCAACGGCCGAACCGCTCGTCAGGTGAGCATAGGCTGCGCCCACATCGGACCACCCGAACCTTTGCTCGTCCACGATCGGCTTGAGCCCGCCGGCATCTGCGATGCCCGCCAAAACACTCAGGATATCTCCGTGAGTTTGCCGCCCGAAATTGTGCATCATTGGGATCAGCATAAAGACAACATGCAGAGACAGGCCTTTGAAATGCGCTGGCGTCAAATCGATCTCGACCATCGCGACAGTCGAGGCAACTTGGCCGTTGAGCTTTGCCGCCTCGAACGAGTTCTTCATGTTTGGCCCGCCGACGCTGTCAAACACCATATCAAAACCCACCCCACCTGTGTGGTCAGCCACATAATCTTCGACCTTTTGTGTCGTGAAATCCAAGGCGCGCGCGCCCAGTCCTTCGATTAGGGCCATCTGGTCAGCACCGCGACCCGTCGCGGACACTTTTGCACCAAAGTGACGGGCAAGTTGCACGGCGACATGTCCAACGCCGCCAGCACCGCCCTGAACCAGCACAGTCTGCCCCTCGCCAACACCTGCACGGGTCAGCCCTTCGTAGGCAGTAATACCGACCAGCGGCAGCGCAGCGGCTTCGCGCATGGTCAGCGACTTGGGTTTGTGCGCAATCAAACGAGCATCCGCACTCATGTACTCTGCCAGCGCCCCAGGCAGGTCCATCAAACCACCCGCGCAGCCGTACACCTCATCGCCTATTGCGAAATCTGTCACGCCGTCGCCCAGCGCAACGACCGTACCGGCAAAGTCCATGCCAAGCACGGCAGGTAATGCGGGGGACAAAGGCAGGTCTGCGCCCATCGTTCGGATCATCGTATCAACGGTGTTGACGCTGGTGGCGGCCATTTTGACAACTACATGCCCCGATGGCGCGACCGGGTCGGGCATTACCGAGGTTTCAAACTGCGCTTCAGGCCCATAACTATTCAGAAGCATTGCTTTCATTGGATTATTCCTATTCTCACCTGAAGTCGGGGCGTTTTTACGACAGGCACCCCGACGAATTCCACGGGTTGGGGTTAGTTGATGTCCTGAACCTGCATCACCAGATCGCCCCAATTGCGCTGGTTTTCGATGTCGTGTTCCAGACCCTGTTCATCCGCAATGGTGAACCGTTTGACGGCAGGCGTTTTGCTGGAGGCCTGATAAAGCCAATAAGCTTCGGCCTTCAGCGCCTTATCGATGGGCTTGTCGATGGATTCATATACCATCTGCTTGCAGGCATTGATCGACTCGGCCGGGAATTTTGCGATCCGTTCGGCCAGCGCGGTCACATAAGGGCCGATTTCATCCGGCTCCAGTGCTTTGTTGATGGTCCCCAGGCGCTCGGCATCATGCGCGTCATAGTCTTGCGCGCTCAGGATGATCTCAAGCGCTTTGCCAAGACCGGTTTGGCGCGCCATGCGCGAAGCGCCGCCACCGCAAGGCAGGATACCCATGCCGACCTCCATCTGCATGAACTTGTACTTGCCCCGTGCGGCAAAGCGCATATCGAGCGCCAGGGCCAATTCGTGCCCGCCGCCGCGTGCAAACCCCTCCAGTTTTGCGATGGTGGCCTGTGGCACCTTGCTGATGCGTTCGCAAACCGATTGGAGGTCCAAAAGGTGCGCATCTTCGCGGGACACGGCCTCGGTCGACATGTCCTTGAGCAGTTCGGTATCGTAGTGGCAGACCCAGATTTCCGGGTTGGCAGACTGGAAGATCACGACCTTGGTATCGCGGTCCCGCTCTAACCGCATGGCCAGGCTGTTGAGATCGGCCAGCATTTCCTGACCCTGTACGTTCACAGAGCCAAAGTTGAATGTCACCGTGGCGATACCGTTTTCGACGGCTACGTCAAAGGTCTGAAAGTTCTCGTATTTCATCAGGCAGTCCTTTCTTGGGCCTCGACGCGGAACGCGTGAGGAGTGGAGGTTACTAAAGCTGTATGGATTGGGCGGGCGCGCCGCTTGGATCAGTCCGGCTGGCCGATCATCCCTCTGATCGCGTTCATGACGTCGGCTGCGTGACCTTTGTCGAGCGCGGCCGCGTGCGGATCTGAGAATGCTCTGCTGTCATTGTCAAAATAGGCACCAGACGCGTCAGCGAACCGTTCACCCAATGCCGCATCAATCAGGATATCAGCGCCGATGTTCATGTCGTTGCCCGCAAGGCCAAAACCTTCTTTCACCATCTTTGACGCCAAGAGCGACCCTGGGTTTACTGCGACCATGACCCGCGCATCGGATAGCAGTTTTGCCCATTCCCGGGTCCAGATGGTAATCGCCAGCTTGCTTTGCGCGTAGGCTTCCATATCCGCCAGCGGGACGTTGCCCTGCATGGCACGGATATTGACCGGGGCCTGCGCGGCGGATGACAGGTTCACGACGCGCCCGTCGACAGGGATGATCGGCAGCAGCAACTCGGTCAAAAGGTAAGGTGCGAGGGTGTTCACGACAAAGCGGACGTCCTGCCCGTTCTCAAGCACCGTTTTCGGAGCTTTCAGCACACCAGCGTTGTTAATCAACACATCCAGGTGGTCATGTTTGGCTCGTACGTTTTCTGCCAGCTCTCGAACCGCAGACAGATCACTCAGATCCGCGACATAGGTTTCGACATCCCCGCCGATTTCGGCGGCCGCGCTCTCCAATTTGGATTTACTACGTCCATGAAGCAGCACCTGGTGCCCTTCGGCGGCCAGTTTCTTTGCCGTAAGCAAGCCAATGCCGTCAGTTGAACCCGTGATTAGAATAGTCTTGGTCATCTGCATGTTCCTTTAGGAAAAGTCGGGCAGCACGACGTCCGCCAGATGTTTGAGGGTTTCGTCGATGGGGGCTTGATTGAACCTCAGATTCAGCGCGACATGATTGATCCCGAGCGTTTCAATCTCGCGCAGATAGCTGCGCAGGAAATCGGTGCCAGACTGAAACCCAAGGTGGATCGGGCGCGGAGGTGCGGCAGGCTCGGCAACAACATCGACATAAAGCGATTGCATGACGGGCTTATCCGGTTGACCCGCCGCCTTCACACGCCGCCGGTAATCCGCGATGACCCGTCCCTGAGCCGCCGCATTGCGCGGATAGGTCATCCAACCGTCCCCGTTCTGCGCCACCCAATCGGGTGTTTGCTGGCTGCCACCAGTGATGAGCATTGGTAGTCGCGCGCCATGCGGCTTTGGCAAGAGATCGATCCCACCAGTCAATGTGCCCTGAGCGCTTTCAAGCCTAGGATAGTCCGATCCAACTGCACGGATGTAGTCGACGCTGTCGCGAAAACGAGCCCCCCGGTCGTCAAAGCTCTGGTGCATCGCCGGGTACTCTTCGGGCCGATCGCCGGAAGCAACACCCAAAAGCAACCGTCCGCCCGACAGTACATCCGCTGATGCGGCGGCCTTGGCCACATGGGCAGGGTGGCGCAACGGCAGGATCACACTCGCGGTTCCCAGCGCAATCCGGTCAGTCGTTGCAGCCAGCGCACCCAGATAGACAAATGGGTCAAAGACTTGTCCGGGATCGCCGAAGCTTGGAACATTGAATGGCACGTCGCGCAACCAAAGTGCTGGAAAGCCATGATCTTCTGCCTTTTTCGCCGCCTCCAGATGACCCCGCAGCGTTGGCTCTGCGCCGACTGCGTAGGATTCCAGCGGCAACACAAGACCAACGCTCAGGTGCCCGGGACGGAACACACGGTTGTAGGCCACGTTTATCTGGGCAAACTCGGCAGGTTGCATTTCATCCAACATTTCCACCCCCTTCAGTAACGCACCAAAGTGCGGCTCTCGATGCTCTTGCGAATGGTCGTGACGCTTGGATCCTCGACCATATCGAGCGCACTATGTGCAATCGATGGTAGCCCTTGGTTGTCATAGATATTGAAAACCGCGACCTCATCCGGCGTCATTTTGGACCTATACACCCACTCATGAGCCGGGTTTTCCACCAACCCCATGATTTGCCCTTTCCGGTCAGGATAGATCAGATCCAACATAACCCAGTCAGACGGGTCTACCGAGGACGGGCGAACAAAGCCCAGGGGCGCCGAATTGATCGGTTTTTCCACAGGTCGCCATACATTCACAAAGGCATAGTGGCCCCGTGCCCATTCAGCAGCGACCTCGACCCCCAACAGATCGACAAGGCGCTTTTCGGCTCCGTCCTTGCTGTAGTCGCTATGGACATTGCGCGCCGGTTTGCGCGTTGCATCAGGATCATCTGTTCTGACGGTGTGGTCGAAAATCACGATCTCCTGTGCCCCTAGCTTGTCTGCCAGCGTCCCCGTCAGCTCGGTATTGTATGCCTGTTTCCAGTCATCACCGGCAAAGTCGCGAACCTTCGTTTTCAGCGATGTGAATTCAACGGCATCAGATGCAAATGAGACCGGCCTATTCGTCACGCGATTGTCCGTCAGCGAAACGGTTGTAGGGGCCAATTCGGGGGAAATCAGATTGCCTGCAATCCCTCCGGCATCAAGTTCAAAGGCCTGCCGAAAGGGCTTGTGAACATGGTAATTGACTGTGGCGATCCGTGTCATTTGCGCCTCGTGCCTATGCCCTGTTTCGTTCATGAAAGGGATTTAACTTCAATTCAATTACAGATAAACTGGGCAATCAGAGATTAATAATTCGGATTTCATATATAATGGGCCTTGATACAGACGCGCTTCGACTATTTGTAAGGGCTGCGGAATTGCTGAACATCAGCGCCGCGGGGCGCGGTTTGGGCATGGCTCCGGCTGTTTCCAGCGCAAAACTCGCCAAGTTGGAACAGACATTGGGATCCGAACTTTTGCACCGCACCACGCGCAAAGTGTCCCTGTCAGTCGAAGGAGCCGATTTCCTGCCCTTCGCGCGCGAGATCATCGCGCAGGAAGAGGCCGCACTTGCCGCCCTAGGCAAGCAAATGACAACGATCAAAGGCACTCTACGCTTTGCCGCGCCAAGTACCTTCGCGCAACTGTACATCGTGCCGATCTTGCCGGGGTTCCTTCAGAGGCACCCCAACCTTACGCTCGACCTGCGTCTTTCGGATGTACAATTCGACCTTATCGACGGCAGCTATGACCTTGCACTCAGGAACGCGCCACTGGTCGACACGAGCCTGAAGGGCCGCAAATTGGCCGATGACCGACGTATTCTTTGTGCCTCGCCGCAGTACCTCGCCGCACACGGCACGCCTGCAACGCCTGCGGACCTGACCAGCCATAACCTGATCGCATTTCAAAATCGCCAACCCCGCCCGCTGATCGGACCGGCGGGCGAGAACGCCGTATTCGATCCCGCGTCTGCCAAAGGTCAATTGATTATCGACGACGGCCAAAGTCAGGTTGGCGCCACGCTGGCCGGGGCCGGTATTTCCTTGAACGCTCAGTGGAGTGTGCATGACCAACTAAAGTCTGGCCGCTTAACGCGCGTGCTGCCGGAATATGAGGCGGCAGAGGATAATGTCTTGTGGCTGATCTATCCAAAATCCAACGTGTTATCCCCAAAAGTGAGGGTATTCATGGACTTCCTGATTGCGGAAATTGGCACAAAGCCACCTTGGGATATGTGACCCCGAAAGGCATCCCACGCGACTTGAGTCCTCAAGCCGCCCAGTCGGAAAAGGCAGGTTGTATCAAAATAGCCCGCAGGGATTCTGGAATAGAGCCCTGTTCCCACAACAGCCGCACCGCATGTTCTCAACAGGTTTGAGCCACCGCTTTCAGCCCTAAAATGCCCCGCGCCTGTTCAACCGTCGCGACCGGACGGTCGTACCGGGTGCAGATATCGGCGGTGCGCCGGACAAGCGCTGCATTTGAAGGTGCCAACGTGTGCCGATCCAGCCGAACATTGTCTTCCAGACCGGTTCGCGCATGGCCGCCTGCAGAAATCGCCCAATGGTTCAGAACCTCTTGTTGCGCGCCAATCCCCGCGGCGCACCACGGCGCACCCGGAAACAGCCGATTGACTGTTTTCACATAAAACTCAAAGACCTCCTGGTCAGCTGGCATCGCGTTCTTCACACCCATAACGAACTGCACATAAGGCGTGTCTTTGATCTGCCCGTTCTTGTGCATCTCGGCGGCCTTCAAGATGTGGCTCAGGTCAAAGGCCTCAATCTCTGGTTTGACCTCGTAGGTCACCATCTCTGCAGCCAACCAATCGACCAGATCTGGCGGGTTTTCGTAAACGCGTGTCGGGAAGTTGTTCGACCCAACAGACAAAGACGCCATGTCGGGCCGCAAAGGCAACATGCCACCGCGAGTTTTGCCCGCCCCGGAACGACCGCCAGTTGAAAACTGGATGATCATACCCGGGCAGTGTTTCTCAAGCCCCTCTTGCAATCGCGCAAACTTCTCGGGGTCGCTGGACGGCGTTTCGTCATCATTGCGCACATGGGCGTGGCAAATCGTGGCCCCTGCCTCGAACGCGGCCTGCGTGCTTTCAATTTGTTCCTCGACGGAAATGGGCACTGCGGGGTTGTTGGCTTTGGTCGGCAATGACCCGGTGATCGCAACACAGATGATACAAGGCTTTGTCATTTCACGCCTCTTTTGAGGCCAGAACGAAATCGAACTCGACATCCCAATAGGGACCGTCAAAACCGACTTCCTGTGACCGCACCAGGTCATCGACGCGTTTGAATTCTGCGATCAGGCTTTCTTTGACTCCGAAGACAGCATCCGAGTTGATGTATTCGTCATCGGGGTCAAAGATATGCGTGGTCAGATCATCAAACCCCTCTTTCGAAACAATGTAATGCAAATGGGCAGGTCGGTAGGTGTGCCGCCCGAGGCGGTGCAGCAGATCAGCGACTGGACCGTCATCCGGAATCGAGTAGTTCTTGGGACGTACGGCGCGGAACCAATAGGTGCCGTCCGCTCCGGTCGTGAAAACACCACGCAGATTGAAATCAGGCTGAATACCTTTCTGCTGCACGTCATAAAACCCGTCATCATTGGCTTGCCAGACATCAATCTTGACGCCTTCCAGCGGGTTTCCATCCACGTCGGTGACGCGGCCACGCACGACCATATCCTCACCTTTCTGGTCGAGGCAGATATTGTGACCCATCTCGTACTCAGGTGCGCCACCCACATGGAACGGGCCCAGCACCGTATTTTCAGAAGCCCCAGTCGGGCGACGCGAGTTCACGGCATCCACCAGCATCGAGACGCCCAGAACATCGGACAGAAGGATGTACTCCTGCCGCCAATCATCGCACATGTGCCCAACCTTGGTCAGGAACATGATTGTTTCGAACCACTCTTCTTGCGTCGGCTCGATTTCTTTCACGGCTTCATGCAGCTTGCGGGTGATGACCTCCATCACCTCTTTCAGCCGTTCGCTTTCAGCATTCTTGTTCCGCGCAGCAACGACCTCGGCCGAGTTTTTCTCGGTGAAGTATCCCATCTCATGCGAGTCCATTGTGACCTCCTAACCTGTACAAGTGTGATCGGGATTCGCTTATCGCGAAAGGATTTTGGTCAGAGCCCGACGCAGCTCGGCCCCGGCATCCGCGACCATGTCAGCTGAACGCCAGGCGACGTGCTGATCTGGCCGAACGAGGAGACAGCCTGTATCCGAGATCTCGGATGCCCGGGCCCAATCACCGGCATGATCGACATAGGTCTGGCGAGGGCCAATGACATGGCAACGAATGGGTATGCCGAGTTCCTTCGAGGCGGCCTTCGCAGCGGCCACCCACGCTTCGCCCCCTATACCGGTGAGCACGGTGAACTCTCCACGACCACAAATATCCAGCGTCGAATGCTTGTTGCCCGTGTCATGATCAAAGACCCAGACATGCGGGATGCGTGCGCCGGGCCATGTTGTCGGCTGATAATGCAATTCGGCGTCCTGATCGAAACCCGGGTTGGGTTGACCATCTGTTTCAATCGCGCCGGACTCGTACCGCTGGTTCATTTCGACACCATGGGCGTCAAACTCATACTTTTTGTACGCAATCGCCTCACGAATAGCCTGTCGTTGCGCCGCAGCTTCGGGTGTTGACCCGGTGCGGGCCTCGAGGTTGCTTTGCATGACTTCCGGGTCGACACCTTCGGCCATGCCCAGCGCTTCAAAGATCGGGCCAAATTCGCCGATTGACTGGTTGGCCCGCGTTACAATCTGTTTTGCGACTGGTGCGCGCTCTTCGCTGTAGCTGTCCAACAACTGTTCCCCGGCGTGGCCTTTCAGCACGGCCGCCAGTTTCCAGGCGAGATTAAAGCTGTCTTGTATCGACGTATTCGATCCCAACCCGTTGGACGGCGGATGGCGGTGTGCGGCATCCCCCATGATGAACACGCGGTCCTTTTGCATATGGGTCGCGTACATGTTGTTGACGGTCCAGGTGTTGGCGCTGATGAGTTCGATCTCAAGCTCTGGGTCGCCGACAAGCTGACGCGCAACCTGCGTCGCCATGGCTTCGTCAACTTCGGGGGCGGGTTGGTTGATGTCGTAGCCCCAGACGATAAGCCATTCGTTCCAAGGGCGGACCATGCGGACCAGCCCCATGCCGATGCCGCCCACATTCGCGCCGGGCTGCATCACCCAATACAGGACCGAGGGACGATGCGCGACGTATTTGCTGAGGTCCGCTCGGAACAGGATATTCATCGACCCGCCAACGCCCATCTGGCCTTCGAAAGGCAGCCCGGCATGTTCGGCGACCAGCGAATTACCACCATCTGCGCCGACAAGGTATTTCGACCGGATAGTGATTTCCTCACCCGACAACCGATCCAGGCATGTCGTCGTGACACCGTCCGCGTCTTGTTCATGGCGCAAGTATTCGGTGCTCATCCTCGCCTGCGTGCCTCGGCGGCAGGCCGTACCGAACAGGATCGGTTCCATGAAAGTCTGGGGCAGATCATTCATCATAGTCGGGCTGGACAGCAGGTGTTCAGCTTTGGACAGAGGATGGTTGCCCCAGCTTTTCATGCGCCCGATTTCCTCGCCCGCCAGGCTTTCGCAGAATACATTCTCACCCATCAGGTCCTGATGCGCGGCGTGCATGTAGGCTTCGGCCTCGACCTCGTGACCCAGATCGCGCAACACCTCCATCGTGCGCTGGTTGGTGATATGCGCCCGTGGCGTGTTGGCCAGCCAACGATAGCGGTTGATAACCATGTTCTCGACGCCATAGCTGGACAGCAAAGCCGCCGTTGCAGACCCTGCTGGTCCGGTTCCGATTATCAGAACATCTGTTGTGATGGTGGCCATGTTACGCCTCCCTCTGTTTGTCAGATTGAATTGAGTTGGAGCCGTCTTTTGGGTTCGTCAGCACAAGGCGACGGCGCACAGGGAAAATCTGCAGCCCGGTCTTTTCCGAAATCAGCCCCCACAGACCACGTGGCGCAAACAGCATGACCGCAATCCCGATCAGTCCAAGCACCATAAGATACCAGGAGCCGTAATCCGCCAGCAGGCTCTGCAAAATAAAGAAGATCAGCACGCCCAGGATCGGGCCTTCGATAGTACCGATACCCCCGATCACGACGATGAAGATCACATAAGCCGTCCAGTCGGTGACCGAAAAGGCCGCATCAGGCGAGATCCTCAACTTTTGAACGTAGATCAGCGCCCCGGTCAGGCCCGTCCCGGCGGCTGAGACAAGATAGACCAGCCATTTCATCCGCACGGCATCCACGCCCACGGATTTTGCTGCTTCGACATTGTCGCGGACCGCAGCCAGCGCCAGTCCACGCTTTGTTCTGAGCAGCCAGTATATGCCCGCGATTGTTGCGATCACCAGCGCCAGGGCCAGCCAGTAGGTCAGAATATCCCGCGCCGCCGCACCGCGAACGTCAAACGTGGTTTGGATCCATTCGGTCGCCCACATCTCACGCGTTGCTGTGCGCGGCAGTGAGGTCCCGGTTCCGCCACCCAGAACTTTCCATTGGGCCACCAGCAGACGCATGACTTCGGCAATCACCCAAGTGCCGATCGCAAAATAAGCCCCTTGCAGGCGGAAGGCGAAAAAGGCCGTGGGGATGGCGACGATCAGGGCAGCAACGCCGCCCAAGAGGATCGCAAAAACTGGATCCATGCCCCAAAGGATGACGCCGCCAAACATGGCGTAGGCGCCCATACCCACGAAAGCTTGCTGACCGACTGAGACAAGGCCTCCATACCCTGCCAGCAAGTTCCAGAATTGCGCCAGAACAAGCATTGTGAAGATAAAGAACAGATCCTGGATCAATCCCCGGCCGGCGAAGGTGGGCAGCAGGATGAACAGGATGATCAAAGCGATGCAGACGGCTCCGGCGCTGTAGGACGCGCGGGTCTGTGTCTGAACACGGTACATCGAAGTATCAGCCATCAGTCCACCGCCCTTGGAAACAGGCCTCTGGGTTTGATCAGAAGCACGATGAGAAAGGCCAGGTGCCCGGCCAGGATTTGCCATTCTGGATTGATTGCAGCACCAACAGTCTGTGCGACCCCGATGATGATCCCACCCACCAGCGTGCCCCAAAGGCTGCCCAGACCGCCGATAATCACCGCCTCAAAAGCATAGATCAGGCGCGCGGGGCCGATATTGGGATCAAAGTTCGCGCGCATTCCCAGATAAAGCGCAGCCAAAGTCACAACGAGCATCGCGATGGCCGTCGCGGTGGCAAAGATACGCTCGGGTCGAATGCCCATAAGGCCCGCAGTCACTGCATCATCCGAGGTTGCGCGAAAAGCCCGGCCCAATTCCGTGCGATAGAAAAGCTGGTTCAGCCCAACGATAACAAGGATCGCCGAGGCGAAAGTCAGCAGCGGCAGAACACCGAGGTTCAGCCCACCCATTTGCACCGAGGCGGTGGTAATTTCGCCCGCTGGCAGACGTTGGCTATCGGCCGAGAACCCTTCGAGAAGGGCGTTTTGCAAGACGACCGACAGACCGAAAGTTACCAAAAGCGGCGGCAGGATATCCGGCCCCAGCACGCGGTTCAGAACGTGCCGTTGCAACGCCCAACCGACGCCGAACATGATTGGCGCCGCAATGATTGCCGCCAGAAATGGCGACAGTCCCAACACTGAGACCAACAGAAGGATCAAATACGCGGCAAACACGATCAGGTCCCCATGGGCCAGATTGACCAGCCGCATGATCCCGAACACAAGGCTCAGCCCCGCGGCGAAGAGCGCATAGAGCCCGCCCAGCAGTACGCCCTGAATGATGGTGTCGATCCAAATCATGCCGCGGCTCCTCCGAAATATGCGTCGTGAATGGCCTCGCGGCTGAGCGTGTCAGCAGTACCCTCCAGCGTGACGCGACCCTCCATCATGCAATAGACGCGGTCTGCGACCTTCATGGCCTGGCCGATGTCCTGTTCGACCACAATCAGGCTGGCTCCGGCCTCCTGAATGCGTGGGACAGCGGCGTAGATGTCTTTGATGACTACAGGAGCCAGCCCCAGACTGATCTCGTCACAAAGCAAGACACGAGGGTTGCTCATGAGGGCGCGGCCAATGGCCACCATCTGCTGCTGCCCGCCCGACAATGCTGTTCCCGGGTGGTTGCGGCGTTCCTGCAAGATGGGAAACAGGTCGTAGACGGTTTGCAACGACCAATGCCCCTGAACTTTCCGACCATAGGTCCCGATCAGAAGGTTTTCTTCGACGCTCAAAGACGGGAAAAGCCTGCGTCCTTCAGGCACCATGGCGACGCCGCGCCCCATGATCTCATCCGCCGGAAGATCGCCAATGGGTTTGCCATCAAAGCGTACTTGGTCGGAGCCGTTGGTCAGGACACCTGAGATCGAACGCATCAGGGTCGATTTACCGGCCCCGTTCGCTCCGATGATGGCAACTGTTTCGCCTTCTTCCAGGCGGACATCCACGCCAAACAGGGCTTGGAAATCTCCGTAATGGGCAGTCAGCCCTTGGGTCTCTAGCAAACTCATCAGACTTCGATCCCCAGATAGATTTCTTTGACTTCCCGACTGTTCATGATCTCGTCCGGGTCACCGAGGCCAATGACCTTGCCAAAGTCCAGAACCAACAAACGTTCGACCACAGACGTCAGGGCGTGCAGGACATGTTCGATCCAGATGATCGTAACCCCGCTGCTGTGCAGTCCTTTGATCGTGTCGATCAGGGCGGTGCATTCCGCGTCGGTCAAACCCCCGGCGATTTCATCCAGAAGCAAAAGCTTTGGATTGGTCGCCATGGCACGCGCCAGTTCCAACCGCTTGCGCTGCAGTAATCGCAGACCACCGGCCGGGTTGTTCGCCGCATCGGCCAATTCCGTTTGCTCAAGGATGCGAGCGCAGTCCTGTTCGACCTCTTGTTCGGATTTCCCTTGCCCGTGCGTTGCCGCCACCAGCAGATTCTCGAAAACGGTCAAATGATCAAACGGCTGCGGAATCTGGAATGAGCGCCCTATACCGGACAAGCACCGCTGCATCGGTGGAACCCGGGTAACGTCCGTTCCATCAAAATGGATCGTGCCCGCGTCCGAGGTCAGATTGCCGGTAATCAGATTGAACAGCGTCGACTTCCCGGCCCCGTTCGGACCAATGATCCCAAGCGCTTGCCCCTGTTCGACATCAAAGCTGACGTCGTCCGTGACGGTCAAAGCACCGAAGCTTTTTGAGACATTTTTGAGCGATAGAATTGTCATGCCAGGGTCCCTGCCCCGGACTTGGGTCCGGGGCGTTGGTTTCATTGCGATCAGGTGATTTCTTCCATCACACCCGCGGTCGGGATTTCGGGCGCAGAGGAGTTATCGACGATCACCAGGTCATAACTGCCGTTATCGAGCAGCCGCCACTGCCCCCCAACCAAGGGCGTCTTGGCGACGTTCTGAGCGGCGAATGGCGGCAAGCCCGCACCGTCAAAGGCGATCCGACCGACGATTGAATCCAGCTGCGTTGCCGCGATTGCCTCGGCCACTGCATCCCCGTCACCCGCGTCATCCACACGGCCCATGACGTTGGCCGCCATTTCGAACAACGCGTGCACGAAGCCGATCGGTTGAGTCCATTGGCGGCTGGTGGCTGCTGTGTACCCTTGCGCCAATTCGGCCGAGCTTGCACCCGTCAGCGAGGAAGAGAACGGGTGCGTTGGTGACCACCAGACCTCAGAGCTCAGGTTGTTGCCTGCGCTGCCCAAAGCCTCGACCGCTTGCGGGAACAGGATCGCTTTACCGATGCTTGCTGCCTTGGGCGTAAAGCCCTGCTGTTTGGCCTGGCTCCAGAACGTGGTGAAATCCGGCGGGATCGGGACGCCGGTTACGATTTCGACATTCGCCTGGCGGAACGCGTTGATCTGGGCCGAGAAATCATCGGTCAGGTTTTGATACCTCCCCGGATCCGTCAGGTTATACCCCAACTCGGACAGGACCGGGGGGAAGCCGACATTGGGGTCGCCCCACGCATTGCCGTCACCGTCATTCGGGAATAACGCGCCAACCTGTTTGTTGGTGTCCAACTGGCCCCACATTGCAGTGAAAACCGAGATCACATCCTCAAGGCCCCAGAAGAAATGAAAGGCGTAGTAAAACGGCTCCCAGCTTGCCGGGTCGCCGGGATTACCCTGCTGACCGATGAACCATGGCTGCCACGGCGCGACGGTTGAAATGCAGGGCACTTCCTCGGCCTCACAGGTCGAGGCAACCGGATTCGTGGTTTCGGGAGTCGAGGCGACCAGCATCAGGTCGATCTCATCATCCACGATCAACTCGCCCGCCACGTCTGCTGCCCGGTTCGGGTTCGACTGGCTGTCCTTGACGATCACTTCGAAATTCGCACCCGCCTCGGACGCTGCGAAGTTATCCAAAATGTACTTGTCTGCTTCGGAAAATGCAGCCAACGGCCCTGATTGCGGGCTGACATAGCCCAGCTTGATCTTTGCTCCCTGGGCTATAGCGGGTGCAGCGAGGGCACCGGCGGCCAGTCCCAGGCCGGTTGCGGCGCTGGATTGCAGCAATTTGCGTCGTGTGATCATGTGTCCCTCCCTTGACACGGTGAACTCAATCGCTCGGGGCGTTTCCCGCCCAGGCGTTTTGCAACAGGACCCGCAACCCATCCGCCGTGATCGGTCGAGGGTTCCAATACGGGTTCTTCAGTGCGATTTCGGTGGCGCGATCCAGGTCGGCCTCAGCCAGCCCAAGGTCTTTCAAAGCCATCGGCGCGCCCATTTGTTCGGCGAAACTCCAAAGCGCCTGCCCGGGGTTGGTACCGCCCAAAACCTTTGAGATCGGTGCAAGCAACTCGGGCACGTCCTGTGCGTTGTAAGCGATGGCATGGGGCAGAACGATCGCATGGGTTTCGGCATGTGGCAGATTGAAGGACCCACCCAGCGTGTGACAAAGCTTGTGGTGCAGCGCCATTCCGACCAGGCCAAGCACCGTGCCGCAGGCCCACGCACCTTTCTGTGTTTCAGCACGCGCGGTCAGGTCACCCGGCTGTTCGATGACTTTTGGCAAGCCAGTGGCAAATGCCTTTAACCCATCGATCGCAAGTTCCGTTGTCTGCTCTGTGCGGTCCTTTGCGTACAAGGCCTCGGCCGCATGAGCCATTGCGTTCAACGCACTTGTTACGGTCATCGCTGGCGGCAATGACGCAACGAGTTCAGGGTCATATAAAATGACCCGCGGCAAAACCTTCGGGTCCGTAAGGGTGGTTTTTATGCCGCCTTCGGTCTGTCCCAGTATCGGGGTGGCTTCGCTGCCAGCGTAAGTGGTCGGAACAGCGATTTGCGGCAGTCCGGTGCGTAGGGCAATCGCTTTGCCTAGACCAATCGTCGAACCGCCGCCGATGGATACGATGCTATCCGCCTGAACAGATTGAGCGTGCTCTACGGCCTCTTCGGTCACATCGACCGGCGTGTGCATTGTTGCCCGTGTAAAAACGCCTGCCGCGCGATCCCCGATCGTCGTCGCCAGCTCCATCGCCATATCCACTTGCTGGGGTGTCGACAGCACCAGGGCTTTTGCCGATCCCAACTCGGACAACTCAGCGCAGATATCATTGCGCAAGCCCTGACCAAACCGGACTTTCTGACCGTTGATGCTTGTGGTGCTGGAGGCCATGGGGCGCGTTCCTCGAATGCATGTGTATGCGGATTGAAAGAAACGCTAGCAGGGCGGGAATGCGTTCTTGATCGAATTTTCAGCAACCAATATAACTTTGCGTTATGAAGTTGGATCCGAGACATCTGGAGATTCTTGCCGCGATTGTCGAAGCCGGCGGTCTGACCGAAGGCGCTGCTTTACTTGGCAAATCTCAGCCGAGCGTTTCCAGAAGCGTCTCTCTGCTCGAAGATCGGGTGGGCGAGCCTCTGTTCCAGCCAACCCGCCGGCCGCTGCAACCGACCGAACTAGGCCTTGCCCTTGCTCAGGAAGGTCAGAGAATTCTGGATGCCGGTCGGCAGGCCAGCCGCTTGGTTGACGAATACCGCCAGGGTCTTGCGGGTGCGATCCGAGTTGCCGGGACTCCGATCTTTATGGACGGAGTTATTTCGAGCGTAATTGCCGAATTCCAAACAGAGCACCCAAATATTCGGATCGACCAGTCCTATGGGTACCCGACCGAGCTATTGTCCAAACTATCCAGTGAAGCGCTGGATGTTGCCGTTCTTCCCATACGGCCAGCGGACGTTTCCGCCGAATTCGAGTTCCGCCAGATCCTGCCGGGCCGAAATGTCATTGCCTGCCGGGCCGGGCACCCACTGGCGCGCAAAAAGACGGTAAAGCTTGAAGATATTACCGACTATTCCTGGATCGCACCGCCCGCAAACAGCCCGCTTTTCCGCGATTTGCGAAACACCCTTGATGGTATCGGCGTTCGCGACCTGAAGATCAGTTTCACTGGCGGGTCGCTGAGTGCGGTTGTGAATGTTCTGACGGGTTCGGATTCTCTGACAGTTCTGCCCTATTCAGTGGTCTTCATGATGCAACGACAAAAGACGCTAACGGCATTGCCTATCAAAATAGGCGATCCAGATCGTCATTTGGGATGCGTCACGCTGAGTGGGCGCGGCATGTCAGCGTCAACGCACCGGCTGCTTGAGTTCATCAAACAGAAGTTTGAAATGCTTGATCGATTGATTTGCGACGCGTGAAAAGGTTTCAGGCGGAGGCGGCCGCAGTAACACCCGGCCGGGAGCAACATTCTAGCTTTCATGGTGGCCCTCGGACACCTCGAGCACGAGCTCCTGCCGATACGGGTTTTCGGGCGTATAGATAATCGAGGGAAAAGAAGAGATATTGGGGGCATTGGGATAGCCCGATGGTTCAATGCAAAGACCACGCGAAGCGCCTACGGGTCCCGGCGTCCGATAGCCCGAATATACCTGCGCACCGGGCTGGTCAGAGCAGACTGACAAAGCAAGACCAGTCGGCGCGACGAGTTCTGCCACTGGCCTATTGCGGTCGCGATCCTGATCAAAGCAAAAATAGTGATCGATTCCCTCAGAAGCACTGCCAATCGTTTTGGGTTCCGAGAAATCGAGTTCGCTTTCTTTGGTCGCCCGCACCCTGCCCGTCGGGATGCCTCGATCATCAATCTCAAGAAACCGGTCTGATGCAAGCCCGAGCGTATGCTGGTCTACGCCGTCCGAGGCCCCCAAGGTATAGTAATTGTGCTGCGCTATGCTAATTGGCGTTGGTTGGTCCGGCATTGCAGTTATCGAATAGACCAAGCGTGGAAAATGCAGGCTAATCCTGACCTCGAACCTGACCTCTCCGGGAAAGCCACTTTCTCGGTCGTGCGACACATAGCGCAGCAAGACCGCGTTCTGAGCACTCTGCTCAAGGTCCCAGAATTGCTTTGAAAGTCCTTCCGCGCCACCGTGCAGCGTGTTTTTGCCTTCGTTGGCGCTCAGCTCAAAACTTTGCCCTTCCAGGTCAAACCTTGCGCCATCAAGCCGGTTCGCAACACGACCAACGATTGCGCCCAAATACCGCGGGTCGGTGAGATAGGCACTCGGGTCTTCAAACCCAAGAATGAGAGGGATACCTTTGAACCACCAACACTGTGTAATGGCTCCATAGTTCAGAACCGAAACACTCATATCACCGTCAGTCAGGATGGCTTTTCTAATCTCAGAAGGTTTGTCCATTTCAGGCTTCACTTCACTGCCAATGGCGCAAGCGCCCACGCGTTCGTCAGCTATGCTCTAGTACTAACCGGCACCCGTCGATGTTTGAAACCGCGGCTGATTACAGTTAGCGCGCGCCTTGCACATCGCGTCAAACACCATTCACTCATTCAAAAGAGCCGAAAGTTCGCTGGCCCCTTTTTGAAGTACAGCCAAAAACGACATCAGGCTTTTGACGTCATGACGTTGTGTTGGGGCGTGTACTGAAAGTGTGGCCACCAACCTGCCCTGCCCATCCAGAACGGGCACGGCAAGTGCCGTCATGCCAGCCATAAACTCTTCATCATCGGTGGAAAACTGCTTCTCGGCGATCTTCAGGATTTCCGCTCGCAAAACTCCGGGATCCGTCAGCGAGCGTTCAGTTTGCGGCTTTAGATTCCCTGCGGCAAGGAACCCATCGAGCGTTTTCTGCCGCAGAGTGGACAGGTACATCTTACCGCTGGCGGTGCAGTGGAACGGCACCTGCGTGCCGACCGGCAGTTGAATTCGCAGCGGCCATTTTGTTTCCACCCTATCAAGATAGATCATCCCCTCTCGGTCCGGGATGGCAAGGTTGCATGTTTCGCCAACGTCTTCAGCTACGCTGCGCAGAATTGCCAATCGCGCCGTGCGCAGGTGCTCGGAAGACATCGTGTTGACCGATAGCAACCGCAGACGAGGTCCCGGGCCAAACGAGCGACCATCAAGATCGCGTTGCAGGAAACCTTCGGTTTCTGCGGTTTGTAGTAAGCGGTGAACAGTTGGTTTGGCCAGACCCAATGCCTCGACAAGTTCCGATGGTTTGACGGCGACCCCCCGCCGCGCCACCTCCTCAAGGATGAGAAGAAGGCGCAAGTTGGTCGGAATCTGAGTTTCCTTATCCTGTGAATCCGTCTCTGCCATCGCGTAACAGTCTAGTTATTTGGCAGCAGGATCAAGGCCAGATCGGGCACAAGAGACACCAAAATCCATACGGAAAGCAACGACACCAGATAGGGCACCGTGTATCTCAGCAGTCGGAAATATGGCACGCCGGTCACGCCCGAGGCCACGTAGAGGTTCAACCCATAAGGCGGGGTAATGAATCCGATAGACGCCCCCACAAGGAAAATCACCGAGAAATGGATCGGGTCAATGCCCACCGAGGCCGCAATCGGCGCAAGGATCGGAGCCAAGATGATCGTAACCGGCAGGCTTTCCAGCACCATGCCTGAGAAGAACACGATCACCATCGAGGTGAACAGGACAGCGTGATACCCGCCCATCGAGGTCACAAAGTCCCCGATGGTTTGCTGTGCCCCAAGCAGAGACAGGATTTGCTGCATCACCACAGAAATGGCGATCAGCGGTGCAAGGATGCCAGTGATCTGTGCCGAACGGATCACGATCGAGGGGATCTCAGGGATTGTGAACCCTTCGACCACGAACATCTCGGCATAGCTTTTATCGGTTGGAGAAATGTCGTTGCGCGCGCCCATGATCCGGTTGATCGGATAGCTGACCAAACCCGCGATCACGCAGAACCCAACGGTTACGCCCGCCGCCTCGGTCGGAGAGAACTTGCCCGTATAGATGCCCCAAAGCACCAGACCGATAGCGAAGAATCCCAGCCATGCGCCGAAGGCCGTTTTCAGCACTCGGTTCAGTTGCAACGGGATCAGGTGGCCCCAGCCGTTCATACGGCAGATGATCCAGCAGGCGAACTGCATGCCAAAGACCATTAACGCGCCCGGAAGGATACCTGCTACGAACAGTTCGGAAATCGGCAGGTTCATCAAGAAGCCGTAAACGATGAAGATGATAGACGGCGGAATGATGATCCCCACCGTGCCGCCCGCCGCCGCTGTGGCAGCGCTGAAGCGTTCGTCATATCCACCTTTGACCATCTCGGGGTGCAACATCGACCCAATCGTGGCCGTCGTCGCCGAGTTCGATCCCGAGATTGCCGCGAACAATCCGCAAGCGCCAAGCGATGCCATCGCCAGCCCGCCGCGTATCCAGCCCAGACAGGCATAGGCGAAATCGCTGAGCCGCCTCGCGATTCCAGATTTGTTGATCAGGTCGCCGGTCAGAATGAACAAGGGCATCGCCAAAAGGGCGAACCCCTTGTTGAACACGTTCAGCAACTCGGCGCCCATGTTGTCCAGCGTCAGGCCAAGGACAAAGGAACAGCCAATGACCCAATAGCCGATCACCAGCAGCACTGGCACGCCCAACATGAATAGGAAAGTGACCCCAAGCGAGATCAGTGTGACCATGGTTCCGTCTGTCATCAGTCTGCTCCGATCACGGCCTGCTTGATCAGCGGCTCGCCTGTTTTCCAGTTGTGCAGGTCATCTGCCAGGTTCTGAAACACGCGCCCGACCATGAGAAAGAAGGACAAAGGCGCGGCCAGAAGGAACCACCACTGCATGATATTGTCGGTGCCCAGAACGATCTGAAAGTTCGATGCCGATAGTGCGACCAGTCGGGTCGTGGTCACGATGACGATCACCGCAAAGATGAACCACAGAACCGCGTCGAGCATCAGGCAGGCCAATTGCCCGCCGCGCGGCATGGCCGTGCGAAACTCGCTAAAGCTCAGATGAGTGCGCAGGCGGACGTTATAGGACGCTCCGAACCAGGCCATGACCATGAACAGAAGGGGCGGAATGGTGGTTGACCAGGGCTCTTGATCGTTGAACACAAACCGATCAATCACGCCCCAGAAGATGATCAAGGCGATCGCAAGGTAGGAATATACCATCACCGACCGTTCCAGGTGGCGTTCGACGAAGGGCACTGCCCGATAGATCAGCATGATCAAGAACCCGCCGAGGGCCGACACAATCGCGCCCCAAACCCAAGTCGCATCGGACTCCAATGCCGATTGAATCTCAAACGAATCCTGGCTGAGAAAGGCGCTGAAGATCGCACCTGTATCTGCCCAAAAAGACATGAACCCCGTCCTCCCAGTCGGTGTTGTGTGGAACCGGCCCAACCAGGGCCGGTTCGATAGAGACTAGATTAGGCCTGGCCCATCCACCAACGGCGCGGCTCGACATTTTCGGGCAGCGTATCCGCTGGGATTTCGCGCGCGATGTCGTAGATCTCTTGATAGGTGTCGATACCACCGGCCCATTTGTTCAGACGCTCGCGCCACTGGGCCCAGGGTTCCGGGTTGTAGTTCGGGGCACACATCTCTTCGGCCAGCTTGATCTGATCATCCGGCAGGAAGGCCGGACGAACGCCGTTTTCAGCGAAGATTGTGTTGGGAAGCTGGGGCTCAGAGAAACCGACCGTGTTCAACAGCGCGGCTTCGTTTGCGCCCTGGATGAGGGCCTGCGTGAAATACGAGGACTCCATCACCGCATCCTGCAACTCTCCGCCAAGGCCGTCGAACACCTCGGCCGACATCGACGTATGCTCGGTGCCGCAGAAGAACTTGAGGTTCACCGATTGCGAAACCACCGGCGCCATGTTCGCATATGCAACAGCCGATGCCCATGTTTCGGCACCGTCGATCAGACCGGTTTTCAGTGCGTCCAGCGTCTCTTCCCATGCCACCGGCACGGGGTTGAGGTTAAGCAACTGCATCGCAATCCGGCCCAGCTGCGTGCCCGTCACGCGGTTCTTCGTGCCAAACAGCTCTTCCAGCTTTGTCACCGTCGGCTTGTCAGCAAAGGTCGAGCCCATTTGCAGGCCACGCAATTCGCAATGGGTGAACAGGAATTTAAGCCCATGCCGCTTTTCCAGCGGGTCGCGCAGAATACGCTGGCTCGCGGGACTATAGAAGAAGTGATACTGCGCCGCCCGGCTGGGGAACATGTAGGCATAGTCCAGCACGTTCAGGTAGGGCGCGCCGCCAGCAGAGTTCTGGGTCGATGCCGCGTAGATGTCGACGATACCCTGTTGGGTTTTCTCGACACAGCTCAACTGACCACAGATCTGGTTGTCGCCGATGAATTCGATCCGAATTTCACCATCTGTACGTTCTTCCAGATCCCGAGCGAACTCGATCGCACCGGCACGCTCGATCAGCAGGTTGCGCGTATTAAAACCGGATGCGCCGAACTTCAACGTGTGCTTGGGCTCTTTCGAAAAGCGCTTCTCATAAGTTGATTCGGCAGCCTGAGCCAGATTCGCCAGACTCATCGCGCCACCGAACCCGCCTGCCGCCAATAGCGTCGAGCTCATGCCGTAACGGCCTGCCACACGGAAGAAATCCCTCCGTGAAATACCACTTAGTTTCCGTCCGATCTCCATTGCTTACCTCCCTGTTCGCAAAAAATGAGACGTTTTGTATCAAAAAATGCTAGTGTATTTCTTCTCTTTTGGCTAGAACTTTTTGCAACCGGTTTCAGGGAGGTGATCATGGAAGTAGACTATGCAGTTGTCGGGGCCGGGTCTTCGGGCTGTGTGATTGCCAACCGCCTCAGCGCCGACCCCAATGTGACTGTCGCACTGCTTGAAGCCGGTGGCCGGGATACAAACCCATGGATTCACATCCCCGTGGGCTATTTCAAAACCATGCATAACCCTTCGGTCGACTGGTGTTACCGCACCGAGCCCGATCCGGGGCTGAACGGGCGGTCTATCGACTGGCCGCGTGGCAAGGTGCTGGGCGGATCGTCGTCACTGAACGGGCTGCTCTATGTGCGCGGTCAGAAAGAGGATTACGACCGCTGGCGGCAAATGGGGAACGAAGGTTGGGGTTGGGACGATGTCCTGCCTCTGTTCAAACGCTGCGAAGATCAGGAGCGAGGCGAAGACGACTACCACGGTGTCGGTGGACCCTTGTCTGTGTCCAATATGCGGATTCAACGCCCCATCTGCGATGCCTGGGTGGCGGCAGCACAGGCCGCCGGTTACCCGTTCAACCCGGACTACAATGGTGCTGAACAAGAAGGCGTGGGTTACTTCCAATTGACCACCCGAAATGGACGCAGGTGCAGCGCAGCCGTGGCTTACCTCAAACCCATTCGAGGACGCCAGAATCTGAACATCATCACCAACGCACTGGTTTCGCGGGTGGTTCTGGACGGGAAAAAAGCAACTGGTTTGGTTTACCGCGACCGCACGGGCGCTGAACAAACACTAAAAGTTCGGCGAGAAATCATACTTTCGGGCGGGGCAATCAATTCTCCTCAGATTCTGATGCTGTCAGGTATCGGTGACCCCGATCATCTGAAGGAAAATGGTATCGACCCCCAGCATGCCCTTCCCGGAGTTGGCAAGGGCTTGCAGGACCACCTGCAGGCTCGACTGGTGTTCAAATGCAATGAGCCGACGCTGAATGATGAAGTGCGCAGCCTTTTCAATCAGGCGCGCATCGCCCTGAAATACGCCCTGTTTCGCGCGGGCCCAATGACCATGGCCGCCAGCCTTGCCACAGGCTTCATGAAAACCCGACCCGATGTTGAAACTCCGGACATTCAGTTCCATGTGCAGCCATGGTCTGCTGACAGCCCCGGTGAAGGCGTCCATCCGTTTTCAGCCTTCACGATGTCGGTCTGTCAGCTGCGCCCGGAAAGCCGAGGTGAACTGCGTCTGGATGGCCCTGATCCGTCTAAGTATGTCAAAATCATACCAAACTACCTTTCTACGGAAACGGATTGCCGAACGATTGTTGACGGTGTGAACATCGCGCGCAGAATTGCCAAGCAGAACCCTCTGGCCTCGAAGATATCAGAGGAGTTTCGACCAACATCAGAGCTGAGTAGCGACGATTATGAAGGCACACTGGATTGGGCCAGATCCAATTCGACTTCAATCTATCACCCAACGGGAACTTGCGCGATGGGAAGCAGCAAGATGTCTGTTGTCGATGCAAAGCTGAAGGTACATGGCATAGCTAACCTGCGGGTGGCGGATTGCTCGATCATGCCGGAAATCGTCAGCGGCAACACCAACGCGCCAGCGATCATGATCGGCGAAAAGGCAAGCGATTTGATAAAGGCGGGCGTCTGACACGCAACCCGGCGCCCGTAAAGCCAAGGAGACTTAAGCGGATCGCAGTTTACGATCAGCCAAGCTTTGCAGAAAAATCTTTTGGACACTAATTGACGTCTTTGATGGCGGCATAGAGGCGGCGAAATCGCGCGAACCGCTCGAAGAGAGCTGTCATTTCGGCTGGCTCGAACCCATCGGTAGTTGCGGGCTGAAATGCAAGATCGGCTATGGCAACGGCACCATCGCCGCAAGCCGCCAGACGAGCCGCACCATATGCCGGACCAGATTCAGCCCCTTCCGAGCGCACTAACGGTTTATCAATCGCTGTCGCGATCAGTTTGAGCAACAAATCCGATTTACTCCCCCCTCCGATGACAGCCAGTTCCGACAAGGTGCCCATAGTGTCCCCGAAACTCTGCGCTGCATCGGCAAAGCAAAATGCAATGGACTCCAGCACGGAACGGCAGATGTCGGCGCGTGTGGTTGAATCCTCCAAGCCAAAGAAACACGCCCGGATATGTGGATCGCCAAGCGGGCTGCGTTCGCCAGTCAGATACGGCAGGAAAATCGGCACGCGATCCCCGGTAACCGTTTCGGCAAGCGCGACGACTTCGGCAGCGGACAGCCCAAGCTGACCGCCTATCCATGAAATCGGCCTGGCCCCGTTCAGCATCGCTGCCATTTGATACCAACGGTCGGGCAATGTGTGGGCAAAGGCGTGCACATAGCGGTCTGGGTTCGGCTTGTATTCTTGATCCGCCACGAACAGTTGGCCGGATGTCCCCAACGAAATGAAGCCGCGCCTGGGTTCGGTGGCACCCAGAGATACAGCTCCGGTTGCCGCATCTCCTCCTCCGGCCACGACGGATACACCGGCCTTCAACCCGGTTTCAGCCGCTGCTTTCGCCGTCACGATCCCAACGACGCTGTGACCGTCACAAACCTGCGGCAACCAGCTGGGCTTAACGTCCGTTGCTTCGGCCAGTCCCGCATCCCAGTTTCGCAACGCCTGATTCAACCACAGCGTCCCAGCAGCGTCTGAGGTATCGGTTGCCAACTCTCCGTGCAGGCGTAATCCGATATAGTCTTTCGGCAGCAGGATATGGGCAAGCCGGGCATAGCTTCCCGGCTCATTTCGTTTCAACCAAGCGATCTTGGGTGCAGTAAAACCCGGCAAAGGGGGCACACCCGCGATTTGACCAATTTGCGGCTGGGCGGCGCGCAATTCATCGCATTCCCGTATCGCCCTGCTGTCATTCCACAAGATGGCTGGCCGGATCGGGCATAGATCGCGGTCCAACAAAACCGCGCCATGCATTTGGCCGGAAAGCCCTATGGCTTTCACCTCAGACAACATGATCTGAGCTGCGATCTTGTGCAACGCCTCGCGTGTCGCCTGCCACCAGAGGTCCGGATGCTGCTCTGACCAGCCGGATTGTGGCGACGACGTCTTTAGCTCTACCGAAGACGTTGCAAGAATGCGATCGATGTCCGCACAGACAACTTTGACCGCTGACGTTCCGATATCGATACCGAGATACATTCAAACCCCTTGCCTACAGAAACGCCCGGACAATGACCGGCTATTGATTTTTTAGCGCGCGCAAAGAATATGTAAAAACATGATAAGATCAAGGCGGCTAAGATCCGCAGGCAGACTGGCATGACCAAGATAAAGAATATGGAAGAGTTTGCGGCCCTCAGCGGGATCTCTCGGCCCACGGTGTCCAAGTACTTTCACGATCCCGACAGTGTGCGCCCAACGACGAGGGCCCGCATCGAAGAAGCGCTGGAACGGTTTGACTATCGCCCGAACATCTATGCTGTGAACCAGAACAGAAAATTGACCAAGAATATCGGCATCGTCGTCCCCTATTTGGCCGATCCGTTTTTTGCCGAAATCGCACGCTATCTTGAACAGAGCTGTATCGCAGCGGGGTATCGCCCGTCCTTGTTCAGTTCGCATGGCGAACAAAAGCTGGAAAACGAAATTTTGGACGGCCTGCAATCCATGAAACCCGCAGGCGTACTGTTGGCACCTTTAGGGCGCATCTCGGACAGGTCCGTGATCGAGAAGTTCTGCGCCCGCGTGCCAACCGTTTTGTTTGACAGTAATCTTGATGGCCTAGGGGCTGCGTTCGTAGGCTCAGACAATTTCAGCTTTGTGTCACAAACAGTGGAATACATGACGCGGACAGGCGAGCCCCCGTCTTTCTTTGAAATGCGCACACCTGCAAACCCAAACGCCAACAAGCGAAGAAAGGCCTATGTCAAAGTGATGGAGCGCCTGGGTTTCGAGCCGCACATTATCAAAGTCGATGGCAAAGGTTGGGCTTTTGAAGAGATCGGGCACAGGGGTGCCCTTAAAACTCTGGAAGAGCGTCAGCTGAAGACGGACTCGGTTCTGTGCAGCAACGACCGGCTTGCAATCGGCTTTCTTGCGGCCTGTTACGAACAGGGGATTCGCGTCGGGCGAAAAGAAGACTGCGCGCTGCGCGTCGCCTCAAACGACGATCATCCGTTCGCCAAATTCACGTGCCCTTCGCTGACGACGGCTGCCCACGACTATGACAATGTGGCTGCACGAAGCGTCGAAACACTGTTCGAACTCATTGAAAATGGAGGGAAATTCGAAAACAGAACCGAAACGCTCTTTCCGGCACGACTGGTGTTAAGGGACTCTGCCTAGGTCATTAATTTTAACGCGCGTAAAGTTTTTATTGACGGCGCGACAATTTACACTCTAGGCTCCCTGCACGACATCCAAGCTCAGGGAGGACAGGGATGTATCTGAAGCACGCACTTCGTGCGGCGACTGCGTTGACTTTCGTCGCCACGGCAGCAGCCCACGCGCAATCCATCACGATCGCTACTGTGAACAACGGCGACATGATCCGGATGCAGGGCTATACCGACAAATTCACCGAAGCGACCGGCATCGACGTCGAGTGGGTGACGCTGGAAGAAAACGTTCTGCGTCAGCGCGTTACCACCGACATCACCACCAAGGGCGGTCAGTTCGACATCATGACCATCGGCATGTACGAAACGCCGATCTGGGGGGCGAACGACTGGCTGGTGCCGCTGGAAGGCATGTCAGCCGAGTACGACGTTGATGACATCTTGCCCGCAATGCGCAACGGTCTCAGCAACGACGGCACGTTGTACGCAGCGCCGTTCTATGGCGAAAGCTCAATGGTGATGTACCGCACCGACTTGATGGAACAGGCCGGTCTGGAAATGCCCGAAGCACCGACCTGGCAGTTTATTCGTGAAGCCGCGGCAGCAATGACCGACCGCGATAACGATATCAACGGTATTTGCCTGCGCGGCAAAGCCGGTTGGGGTGAAGGCGGGGCCTTCATTACCGTGACCGGAAACTCCTTCGGCGCGCGCTGGTTCGACGAGGACTGGAAACCTCAGTTCGATCAGCCCGAGTGGAAAGAGGCGCTTACATTCTTTGTCGATATGATGAATGAATCCGGCCCAGCGGGATATGCCACAAACGGCTTCAACGAGAACCTGTCGCTGTTCCAGCAAGGCAAGTGCGGCATGTGGATCGACGCCACCGTTGCGGCGTCATTTGTGACCAATCCAGACGACTCGACTGTGGCGGACAAGGTTGGTTTTGCTCTCGCACCAAATTCGGAAGGTGTCGACAAACGCGCCAACTGGCTCTGGGCCTGGGCACTGGCCATTCCGGCGGGCACACAACAGGAAGATGCGGCCAAGCAGTTCATCGAGTGGGCAACTTCGAAAGACTACATCGAGTTGGTGGCCGAGAATGAAGGTTGGGCCAATGTGCCTCCGGGTGCGCGGACGTCGCTCTATGAGAACCCGGAATACCAGAAGGTTCCATTCGCCAAGATGACGCTGGATTCGATCCTTGCGGCTGACCCGGATAACTGCTGCGCGCAACCGACGCCCTATGTTGGCATCCAGTTCGTCGCGATCCCGGAATTCGCTGGCATCGCCACACAGGTGAGCCAGGAGTTCTCGGCAGTCTATGCCGGACAGCAATCGGTAGACGAGGCGCTTGCGAAAGCACAGGCCTTCACTGCTGAAGAAATGGAAGCCGCAGGGTACTGAGGCATCCCTCCCCGGCGGGTGGGCAGCGCTCTGCCCCCCGCTCACCCCTTCCACAACCCACGTTTTTCTCGCAGGCTGCGTTACGCCTGATCAGAGAGGGTTTGCTCAATGGCTACTCAACATTCCCGATCCGTTGCTCGCCTGATGATGGCACCCGCAGTGGTCCTGCTGCTTGGCTGGATGCTCGTGCCGCTGACGATGACGCTGTATTTTTCCTTCAAGAAATATCTTCCGCTGCGCGGCGGTGATCTGGGCTGGGTCGGGTTCGACAACTATGTCCGGTTTGTCTCGTCGAGTTCATTCTGGCCCGCGGTACAGGCGACACTGATGATCGTCGGCGGCGTGCTGATCATTACGGTCATTCTGGGCATCCTGCTGGCAATGCTTCTGGATCAACCCATGTGGGGCCAAGGCGTCGTCCGTATTCTCGTGATTGCACCCTTCTTCGTCATGCCCACCGTATCCGCGCTGGTTTGGAAGAACATGTTCATGGATCCCGTGAACGGCCTGCTGGCGCATCTGTGGCGCTTTTTCGGGGCCGAGCCTATCTCATGGCTGTCCGAGGCGTCGATGACCTCGATTATCATGATTGTCTCGTGGCAGTGGCTACCTTTTGCAACGCTGATCCTGCTGACCGCAATCCAGTCGCTGGATAGTGAGCAGTTGGAAGCGGCTGAGATGGACGGCGCGCCGGTTCTGAAACGCTTTTATCACATCATCCTGCCGCACCTAAGTCGCGCGATTACCATCGTGATCCTGATCCAGACGATCTTTCTTCTGTCTATCTTCGCCGAGATCTTCGTGACCACCGGCGGCGCGTTCGGCACCCGCACACTCACCTACCTGATCTTCCAGCGTGTGCTGGAAAGCCAGAACGTTGGCCTCGGATCGGCCGGAGGTGTCTACGCAATCATCTTGGCCAATATCGTTGCGATCTTCCTGATGCGCATCGTCGGCAAGAACCTGGACGCGTGAGGAGGTAAGACCATGGCCCGCGCTGTCACAACCCGCCGCAAATCGCTGAATACCGTTCTCGCCTGGGCAGTAGGATTACTGATCTTTTTCCCGATCCTCTGGACCATCCTGACCAGCTTCAAGACCGAGGCACAGGCGATTGCCAGCCCACCGCTGTTCCTGAATTTCGACTGGACGCTCGAGAACTATGCCATTGTGCAGGAACGCTCGGACTATATGCGGTTCCTTTGGAATTCGGTCATCATCGCGGGTGGTTCAACCATTCTGGGTGTCATCATCGCGGTGCCCGCCGCTTGGGCGATGGCCTTTGTTCCGTCCAAACGCACCAAGGATATACTGCTGTGGATGCTGTCCACCAAGATGCTGCCAGCAGTGGGCGTTCTCTATCCGATTTACCTGCTGTTTATCCGTCTGGGTCTGCTGGATACCCGCGGAGGGTTGGTCGTGGTGCTGATGCTCATCAACCTGCCGATCATCGTCTGGATGCTTTACACTTACTTCCGCGAAATCCCAGGTGAAATTCTGGAAGCCGCACGGATGGATGGAGCGACATTGAAAGAGGAAATCCTCTATGTGCTGACACCCATGGCCATCCCCGGTATCGCCTCGACCGTTCTGCTGAACTTCATCCTGGCGTGGAACGAGGCATTCTGGACGCTCAACCTGACGGCCGTTGACGCGGCGCCCCTAACGGCTTTCATCGCCAGCTATTCCAGCCCCGAGGGCCTGTTCTTTGCCAAGCTCAGCGCAGCCTCGACCATGGCAATCGCACCAATCCTGATCCTTGGCTGGTTCAGCCAGAAACAACTTGTCCGCGGCCTCACCTTCGGCGCTGTGAAATAAGGAAAACGACGTATGGGACGCATTCAACTCAAGTCCGTGACCAAGAGCTTCGGCGACGTCGAGGTCATTCCCCCGCTTGATCTGACCATCGAGGATGGCGAGTTCACAGTTTTCGTCGGCCCGTCGGGCTGCGGTAAATCTACGCTGCTGCGCCTGATCGCAGGGTTGGAGGATATCACGTCGGGCTCTATCGACATCGACGGGGCGGATGCCACCGATGTGCCACCCGCGAAACGCGGTCTGGCGATGGTGTTTCAGTCATATGCGCTCTACCCGCATATGACAGTGCGCAAGAACATCGCTTTCCCACTGCGCATGGCGAAGCTGGATCAGGCCGAGATCGACAAGCGCGTTGAAGGTGCCGCCGGCGTCCTGAACCTGACCGACTATCTGGATCGCCGTCCCGGCCAACTGTCCGGCGGTCAACGCCAGCGCGTTGCCATCGGGCGCGCCATCGTGCGTGAACCCGCCGCGTTCTTGTTCGATGAACCGCTTTCGAACCTCGACGCAGCGCTGCGCGTCGGCATGCGGTTGGAGATCAGCGAACTGCACGAGCGTCTGGCGACAACCATGATCTACGTGACCCACGATCAGGTCGAGGCCATGACCATGGCTGACAAGATCGTGGTGCTTCAGGCCGGTGTGATTGAACAGGTCGGCAGCCCGCTAGAGCTGTACCGGACGCCCCGAAACTTGTTTGTCGCGGGTTTCATCGGCTCACCCAAGATGAACTTCATCGAAGGGCCCGAGGCCGCAAAACACGGCGCTCAAACCATCGGAATCCGACCCGAACATATCGCAGTTTCGGAAACCGAAGGTGAGTGGTCAGGGGTCGTCAGTGTCTCGGAACACCTCGGCTCGGACACCTTTTTCCATGTTCATGAAACTGGTCTGGCCGAGACGATCACCGTCCGTGCGGACGGCGAAGTTGGCTTCCGCCACGGGGATCGCATCCACCTGACACCGCGCGCGGACGTTATCCACAAGTTTGACGCGAAAGGCTTGCGGATCGAATGACGCGTCTGGCTGGCAAAACCGCCCTGATCACCGGGGCTGCGCGAGGCATCGGGTTGGCCTTTGCCAAAGCCTATGTGGCTGAGGGTGCGCGCGTCGCCATCGCCGACATCGACGCCCAGCGCGCGCAGACCGCTGCAGACGAAATAGGCGAGGCGGCGGTCGCGATTGAGATGGACGTGACAAACCAGCAGAGCATAGATGAGGCCGTCGCCAAAACGGCCTCTCTTCTCGGCCCCATCGACATACTGATCAACAACGCCGCCATCTTCACTGCAGCCCCAATCGTCGAGATCGAGCGTGCAGACTATGACCGCGTGTTCGAAATAAACGTCGCTGGCGCATTGTTCACAATGCAGGCGGTCGCGCGCCAAATGATCGAAAACGGAACCAAAGGCCGGATCATAAACATGGCGTCTCAGGCCGGACGGCGGGGCGAGCCGTTGGTCGCGGTGTACTGCGCAAGCAAGGCGGCGATCATATCCCTGACGCAATCGGCTGGGCTGAACCTGATCTCACATGGGATCAACGTGAACGCGATTGCTCCGGGCGTTGTCGACGGCGAGCACTGGGACGGTGTTGATGCGTTCTTCGCAAAACACGAAGGCAAACCGCTGGGCCAGAAGAAAAGCGAAGTGGCGGCGGCCGTCCCTTACGGCCGGATGGGTCGCGCCGAAGATCTGACCGGGATGGCGGTGTTTCTGGCCTCGGATGACGCCGAATACATCGTCGCACAAACCTACAATGTCGACGGTGGAAATTGGATGAGCTGATGGACCCTGTGGCGAACGCAAAACCTCCGGTGCGGCTGCGACGCGGTAACCTGTCTGGTCTGCCGAAATCGGTAAGGACCCCTGCGTATGAACGCTCGGAGCTTACGCCGGGCATCGTTCATATCGGGCTTGGCAATTTTCACCGCGCGCATCAGGCTTGGTATCTTCATCAACTGATGCAGCAAGGGCAAGCCCATGATTGGGCGATCATCGGCGCGGGTGTGCGAAGCTACGACGCAGATATGCGTGAACGGTTGCTGGCGCAGGACTGCCTGACAACACTGATCGAACTGGACCCAGACGGAATGTCCGCCGAGGTCATCGGCCCGATGATCGATTACCTTCCGATCCAGGAAAACAACGCAACGCTGATCCGGACAATGGCCGACCCCGCCATTCGGATTGTTTCACTGACTGTCACCGAAGGCGGGTATTTTCTGGATGCCAACACGGGTGCCTTCGACATCGGCCACGAGGATATTCGCCATGATGCGACAAACCTCGATCGCCCTCGGACAGCCTTTGGTGCAATAGTTTCGGCTCTAAACCAACGCAGGGAAAACGGGTTAAAACCCTTTACCGCGCTCAGCTGCGACAATCTTCAGGGAAACGGCGCGATCCTGCGAAACTGCGTTGTCGCATTGGCGCGGTTGTCCGACCCAGAACTGGCCGACTGGATTGACCAAAACGGCGCGTTCCCGAATTCGATGGTAGATTGCATCGTTCCTGCAACGACGGATCAAGTGATATCGCAATGCCTCGCGCTGGGTATCGACGACCATGCCCCGGTCTCTCACGAGAATTTTCGTCAATGGGTGATCGAGGATGACTTCTGCGCCGGGCGACCGCCGCTCGAACAGGTTGGAGTCACACTGACCCACGACGTTCACAGCTATGAAACCATGAAGCTGCGTATTTTGAATGGCGGGCACCAATTGCTTGCAAATGTCGGGGAAATTCTGAACGTCCCGACGATTTCGGAATGCATGAAGGACCGGGACATCGTTGCTTTTTTCAGAAAAGTGCAAGCCGAAGAGATCCTGCCACATGTCGAAGCTGTGCCCGGAACGACAGCGAAGGAATACCTTGGGTTGGTTGAGCGTAGATTTGCGAATACCGCAATTCACGACACAACACGCCGGGTCGCATTCGACGGTTCAGCGCGGCACCCTGGCTTTCTGCTGCCTACGCTACGTGATGCACTCGCGACAGGTGCTTCCATCGACGGGCTCGCATTGGCAGAGGCGTTCTGGTGCAGGATGTGTGCGGGCATTCGAGAAAATGGTTCGGAAATCGAACCCAATGACCCGCAGTGGGAAAACCTGCGTGCAACCGCGTTGGCGTCGAAAGATGATCCCAAACTCTGGCACCAACAACGCCAGTATTATGGAGAGATTGGTGACAGTACCCACTTTCCCGCCGCTTTCGCCTTCTGGCTGAACGCGATCTGGTTGAATGGCAGCCGGGCGGTCATTGGGGAGTATGTTTCTAACGGCTCGGAATCGCGCTAGCCGCTTATGCTAAGCAATCATGCGCAGGTTCACCTTGCCGCGTTCAAATGTTGGAACCGCAGCCTGGACTTGCTGCACTCCGCCCCCAAGCAATGCAGATGCGGCGTGCTTCTGCAGACCGGGCATCATTGGTTTGAATACGCTCTCGGCTCGGGACTCATAGCCTCAAATTTAGACGTTCTTTCCAAAGGCAGCCTCCAACCGAGACTGAATGACTTGAAAAATCCGATTTGAGCGTGAAACTTAACACATGGGTGAGTATTTTGATGAAATGTTCAACGGCGACGGGTCCCTCAAAGGCCCATATGAAGAGATTGGCCGTTGGTTCGACGCTGAAGATGTTTCCCGGCTAAGAGCCAAACAGCGCGAAGCGGAAGAAGTCTTCAGGCTGACGGGCATCACTTTCAACGTTTACGGCAAAGCCGAGGCTGAGGAACGGTTGATACCGTTTGATATCGTTCCGCGTGTCATTTCGGCACGAGAATGGCAGCGGCTGGAACGCGGCATCGAACAGCGGGTTCGGGCAATCAACGCCTTTCTTCACGACATCTACCACCGTCAGGAGATTGTCCGCGCGGGACGCGTACCAGCTGAAATGATTGCCGGAAACGAAGCGTTCCTGCCGCAGATGCTTGGCGTCTCGCCTCCGGGTCAGGTCTATACGCATATTGTCGGTGTCGATCTGGTACGCACCGGACCGGACGAGTTTTTCGTGCTGGAGGACAACGCGCGTACACCATCCGGGGTCAGTTATATGCTGGAGAACCGGGAAACGATGCTTAAGATGTTCCCCGAACTCTTTAGCGCGACAAATGTTCGGAATGTTTCGGACTACCCCCGCAATCTGAGACGATCTCTTGCAGCCTGCGCGCCAGCTTGCGCAGACGGAGAACCCACTGTCGCGGTATTAACGCCGGGTATCTATAACTCGGCTTATTACGAACACGCATTCCTTGCAGATCAGATGGCCGTGGAATTGGTCGAAGGTCACGACCTTCGGGTTGTTGATGGGCGCGTCTGCATGCGCACCACCAGAGGCTATAAGCCAATCGACGTACTTTATCGCCGGGTCGATGATGATTTTCTGGACCCCCTGAATTTCAACCCGGACAGCGCCTTGGGCGTGCCAGGTATTCTGGACGTCTACCGCGCCGGAGGCATCACAATTGCCAACGCACCGGGAACGGGTATTGCCGATGATAAGGCGATCTATTCCTACATGCCTGAAATCGTTGAATTCTATACGGGTGAGAAACCCTTGCTGCAAAACGTCCCGACGTGGCGCTGCAGCGACCCAGAGTCCCTGTCTTACGTGCTGGACAACCTCTCCGAGCTTGTCGTGAAAGAAGTGCACGGGTCTGGCGGCTACGGGATGTTGATCGGCCCGACCGCCAGCAAGAAAGAGATTTCGGCATTCCGCGACAAGCTTAAATCGCGGCCCGGGAACTATATTGCTCAGCCGACGCTATCGCTTTCGACAGTTCCGATCTTTGCGCGCTCGGGGCTGGCCCCCAGACACGTTGACCTGCGGCCTTTCGTTTTGGTGTCGCCCGAAGGGATCAAGATCACGCCCGGCGGTTTGACCCGTGTGGCCCTGAAGAAAGGGTCACTGGTCGTGAACTCAAGCCAGGGTGGCGGGACCAAAGACACCTGGGTTCTGGAGGACTGACCATGCTAGGAAAAACTGCTGGCGGGTTGTTCTGGATGTCCCGGTACCTTGAGAGGGCGGAAAACACGGCCCGGCTGCTGGAAACGGGCCAGAGGATGGCGCTGACCCGCACCAAAAACTCTGCCGAGGAATGGGGTTCGGTTCTGAAGACGGCCGGAGTTCTGGATGGATACCACGCCAAGTATGACGTGATTTCCAAGGACAATGCGGTCGATTGGGTGCTACGTGACGCGGAAAACTCATCCTCGATCAAGTCGGTCATCAAGCAAGCCCGCGACAACGCGCGTCTTGTTCGAACCGCGCTGACCCATGATGTCTGGAGTGCAGTAAACTCGACCTGGATGCAGATCGATGAGGTGATGAAGCGGCGCGTGAACGAGCGGGACTTGCCCGCGACGCTGGAGCTTATTCGCCACCAGGCCGCTTTGGTCCGTGGCGCCACATTGGGAACCATGCTGCGCAACGACATTTTCGACTTCACCCGTATCGGGACGTTTGTCGAGCGAGCGGACAACACCGGGCGAATTTTGGACGTGAAATACTATGTTCTTCTGCCCACAGCCTTCGCGGTCGGCTCGTCACTGGACAACATCCAATGGGAAAGCATCCTGCGTTCCGTCGGCGCTGGCGGCGGGTATCGAATGACCCATGGCGAGAAAACGCGGCCGTCAGATATTGCGCAGTTTCTGATCCTGGATCAGCGGATGCCGCGCAGTTTGCACTTTTGCTGCAGAAAGATTCAGGAAAACCTGTCTTACCTAAAGAAAGACTACGGCTTTGCCGGGCCTTCTTGTGAAGCTTCAAATGCCTTGTACGAGAAATACCTGGACCAGAATATCGCCGATATCTTTGAATTCGGACTGCATGAGTACATTCAGGATTTTCTGACCGATCTCGGCAATTTAAGCCGTCAGATCGAAATTGATTACCGGTTCTACGAGTAGCCAATGAAACTACACATTCGACACGAGACACGATACGATTTCGACGCGCCGGTACCCTTCGGCCTCCAACAGCTGAGGAAGACACCAAAGTCATTTCGAAACCAAAGCATTGTAAGTTGGAGCACCGACATAACCGGTGGGCGCAAAGAGCTGGCATTCGAAGACTACCACCGCAACACCGTGGAGTTGATCAGTTTCGAGGCAAACACTCAAAGCATCTCGTTGATCTCCGAAGGCGTTGTTCAGGTGGAAGACACGCATGGCGTGCTGGGGCGTCACGAAGGGTCGACGCCTCTGTGGCTGTTCAAAAGAAGCACCCCGCAGACAACGCCGGGCAAACGGGTCGCCGAATTGATAGGCGCGTTGCCCGAAGGCGAACCGCTGGAACAGATGCATGCCCTATCCGAGAGAATTCGAGCTCAGGTCGCGTATGAAATTGGAGCTTCGCACCCGGGCTGGAGCGCGGAAGACGCCCTCAAAGCTGGGCGCGGTGTTTGTCAGGACCACGCGCATATCTTCATTTCGTGCGCACGACAGATCGGAGTGCCCGCACGCTATGTGTCGGGCTATTTGATGATGAACGAAACGGAACTTCAGGACGCAACCCATGCCTGGGCCGAGGTGCATTTGGACGGCTTGGGATGGGTCGGGTTTGACGTGTCAAACGGGATCTCACCAGACGATCGGTATGTGCGCGTCGCAACCGGGCTGGACTATGCCCAAGCCGCACCGGTAATAGGGAGCAGAATTGGGACAGCGGGCGAGCAATTGACAGTGCAGTTGCAGATCGCACAGCAGTAACGGAGAATTTGATGACCTATGCTGTGGGCATGCGGCTGAACCGCGGACTGGTATTCATGTCCGATACGCGCACCAATGCTGGCGTCGACAATATTTCGACCTTCAACAAGATGTTCAACTGGACCGTAGAAGGCGATCGGTCGATCACTATTCTGGCGGCCGGAAACCTGGCGACCACTCAGGCCACAATCAGCCTTTTGGAGGAGCGCACGAAAGCGCCCGCAGATCGTTCGCCATCGATCCTGGAAGCACCCACAATGTTTCAAGTCGCGCAACTGGTCGCGGCCACGTTGAACGACGTTATCGAAGAGCATGCCCGGTCAGGCCAGCAAGCCGACAGCGCCTTTCACGCCACACTCATTCTTGGAGGTCAGATTGAAGGCGGTCCTTCTCGCCTGTTTCTGATTTACCCCGAAGGCAATTTTATCGAAGCGGGAGACGACACCCCGTTCTTTCAAATTGGAGAGACGAAATACGGCCGCCCTATTCTGGTGCGTGCCTATGATCCGGAAATGAGCTTTCCGGAAACTGTAAAGCTACTGCTTGTCAGCTTTGACTCGACGATCAAGGCCAATCTTTCCGTTGGTGCGCCACTTGATCTGCTGCTCTACGATGAAGACAGCCTTACAAGTGGTGCGCGCTCCAGATTCGAGCACGACGATCAGTACTTTCGTACGATTTCCGATGGGTGGGGGGACGCCTTGAAATCAGCCTTGGCTAAACTTCCAGAATACAAATCGGAGCGGAAGCCAAACGATTGAGCGTCCTCTTTGTCCGCACCGCGGTCACCGATCGGTTGAGCCACGAATAACTAGGTAAGCCCCGGCCCCACGATCAGACCAGGCAACCCTTACAAAATTGTATATCAGCGGTGAGGTGGTTTTAAGTCCCGCACATCACTTCCTTTCGAACACACGAAAGGACAAGTCATGACCGCCTTAAATGCCACCCAACCAACAGTTTTCGACATGCTCGCTGCGGTGATCCTTACGCCATTTGCGGTCCTCTTGGGACTAACGATGTTGGGCTTTGCTTTCGGGTTAACACTGATGGCGGTTTGCCATGCGGTTGTGATGGGCAAGCGGCTCGAAGGCGAAAACCACAAAGCCCCGCTATCTACAATTTAAAAACCCAAAGCAAAGTGGACTTTTTGATGCCCCCCAAATCCCTGATCTTTGGCACCACTTTCGTTCTGGTGCATTTCGCGCTTGTCGCCCCGTTTGTGCCACTCGTGAACATATTTCCAGCTAGCCTCGGAGCCCTGTCGATGAGCTCGATGGCTTTGTCTCTGATTTTGGCGGCGCGCTGGCGGGTCGTTGATCGTTTGATGGGTGGGCCGGACAAATCATATGGCGCACATCGCTGGCTGGGATTTTTTGCTTTGGCTGGAGCCCTCGGACATTGGGCGACAGCAGAAACCTTTGGCGCCGGGGTCGTGCCGCTATTGGCTGAAAGCGGTGAAAGTGTCGGCTGGTATGCGGCGATGGGCCTGCTGATGCTGACCTGCGCTGCAATGGTCCGGGCAATCCCCTATCACGTGTGGAAGGCCAGTCACATGCTGATGGGCCCGGTTTTTCTGTTGGCTGCGTATCACACATTCTTTGTTGCGAGCCCACTGTCGGTCGGCGTTGCCCCCTGGACTTTGATGGCAGCGGTTTCGGCGGTTGGCCTGCTGGCTTGGGGCCAAACCCTGTTACGCAAGTTTGAGCTGTCGCGACTTGTGACCGTTGAGAACGCCGTTCCGTTTGATGGCGGTATGGATGTAACGTTTCGGTCTGACAAACCGCTGCCGGCGTTTCGACCTGGTCAGTTCGCCACAATCGCCCACAATTGGGCGCGCGCCGAAGCGCACCCCTTCACAATTGCTGGCGGTGACGAAACCTCACGGCGTTTCGTGATCCGCGCTGCCGGCGACTGGACCGATGAATTCGTCACTACCGTCACTGCCGGTGACCAGTTTCGGCTGGGTCGCGGTGTCGGTCGTTTCCTGCCGCAGGTTCAATCGACGCGCACGGAACAGCTTTGGGTCGCTGGTGGAGTTGGAGTTACGCCCTTCATGGCGGCGCTGGAGCGTATGGAGCCGGACAGCAACGCGCGCGTGAATCTGATCTATTGCATCAGATCCAGAGAGACGGCAGGAGCGATGGCTGACGTCGAACATCACGCCGCCCGGCTGCCCCAAGTTGATTTGTATGTTCTAAACGACATTGAAGGTGACAGGCTGACACCGGCTCGCCTGACACAGATCATGCGCGATATGAGCATGGATGCGCAGGTTTATCTTTGTGGACCGGAAGGGCTCAAACTGATGGTCACGTCCGCGTGGGAAACGCTTGGCAAAACCGGTCGTATCCACAGCGAGCGCTTTGACTTCAGAGGGGCCTACGGATTGACGGATCTCATATACATCGGCAGACCTGCTCTTGAGGCGGCACGAAATTGGATGGCCGGACGAAAGGAAATGGCCGATGCGGCTTCTGGTACTTGAAGACGACCCCAAGCTGGGCCCTTGGGTGGAACAGGGGCTGCGTGAGGCGGGTCATGTGGTTGATCTGTTTTCTGATGGCAAGGACGCTCTCTTTGCCGCGATCGATCAAGGCTATGACGTATTGGTACTGGATCGCATGGTGCCCGGTCTGGATGGTTTGTCCGTCCTCAAGGCATTGCGGCAGGCTAAAGTGACCACGCCCGCAATCTTTCTGACCGCTTTGAGCGAAGTAGATGATCGGGTTGAAGGTCTGCGAGCTGGGGGCGAGGACTACTTGGCCAAACCCTTTGCCTTCAGTGAACTTCTTGCACGGGTCGAGGGCCTGGCGCGCCGCCCCGGCACACCCGAGGAAACGGCCAATGAGTTGACCGCAGGCGATATCACCATCGATCTGCATAAACGCACCTGTGTACGTCAGGGCAAAGCTGTAGATTTGAACCCAAAAGAGTTCCTGTTGCTGGAAGTATTCCTGCGCTCAAAGGGGCGCGTACAAACACGCACCATGTTGCTTGAAAAGGTTTGGGATATGAATTTCGATCCTACGACGAGCGTTGTCGAAACCCACATCAGCCGCTTACGTGGCAAGATCGAAAAGCCATTTGGCGACACTGTAATCCGCAATATTCGCGGTACGGGTTATGTTTTTGAACAGGTTTAGGTCTCTTTTCAGGCTGTCTGCGTTACGCCAGGCACTGATATTGCTGACTCTTTTCTCAATGATCTCAGTCGCGGCGTGGGGAGGGACCTATTGGCTGGTTCAACGCGAAATGAGGCGGACGGTGGACGCAAGGCTGAGCGATCGGATGGAATTGGCGGTCAAAGCCCTGGCGGCGGGCGAGGCTTTGCCAACTCCCGATGATGGCGAAAGCGCTCGATTGACAGGGGATACAGGGCGTTTTGGATTCTGGACCGACCCGGAACAAGGTGCCGAAACACGCTATCTTCAACGCCAGACACCTCAAGGCGTGGTTTTGCTGGGTGAAAATACTGAGCGGCAAGAAGAACTTCGACATATTCTGGCGGCTGGGATGCAACTCAGCCTTTTGGGCAGTCTTCTGGCCGCAGGCTTGGCCGCCATGTGGATGGCTTTGCGGGCGCAAAAACGATTGAACATGATTACGGACGGGTTGGCTGACGTTGCTCGCGGGCAGCTGGATAGGCGCATCAATCTAGAAGGAAACGATGACCTCAACCTCTTGGCGGGTCGCATCAATGCGACGACCGCAAGGCTTGAACAAGCCATGACAGATATGCGCGTTCAGTCATCAAATATCGCCCATGACTTGCGCACGCCGCTGGCAAGATTGCGGGCAGAGATTGAGACATCTTTGACGAGATTGGTCGAGAATGGCCGTGCTGTAACAGAGGACGATCTTGGTGAAGCATTGGATCAGATCGATCAGATCACCGGCACGTTCGAGGCTTTGCTGCGGTTGGCCCGCATCGAAAGTGGAGCAGGACGCGCAAATTTTGTGCCGGTCTCTTTGGATGAACTCACTGATCGGGTGCAAGAGACATTCGACCCGGTTGTTGAAGAAGCTGGGCATAGACTCGCGATTGAAAAAGTAGCGCCGGCGTCGGTTCATGGCGATCCGGATCTGCTTATGCAGCTTTTGGCCAATTTGATCCAAAACGCCCTGCGCTATGGCCCCATGGGCCAGACAGTCACATTGCGGTGCCATCAGGCTCTGCTGTCCGTCAGCGACGAAGGGCCGGGTATTCCCTTTGAAGAACATGAGCGCGTGCTTCAGCCGTTGTATCAATTGAAAACGGACCGCCAGGACGAAGGGCTTGGTCTGGGCCTATCGCTGGTTCAGGCCATTGCCGAGCTTCATGAGGCGGAATTGTCATTGTCGGACGGACCAAATGGCCACGGACTGACAGCCACGATCCGTTTTCCATCCCAGGCCACATTGTAAATTCCCGGTAAATCACAGGACAGTTTGATCGGTGACACCTCTGCCAAAACAGGCAGGAGAATTCGGAATGTCATCTTTCAACAAACGCCACCTGCGCCACCATATTTGGCTGGTTGCGCTGGTCTCACTCGTCCTGGCGACCTCTTATCCCAGCGATATGGATGGTCATTATGCCGTGTCTCGGAACGGCCATGACAACGTTCTGGTCACAAGCGTTGAAGATTATGGGCGGCATTTGAACTCGGTCATTCCGATTGGAATGGCAATCGCGCTGCGGGATACAAAAGGCCTTTGGCAAATCGCGGCCGTGGCCTTGGCCGGAACCGCTGCAACACACGGACCTAAAAGGCTGCTCAATGACGTCGAGATATTTGGGACTCGATTGGGCCAAAGGCCAAATGGCGGTGATCACAACCTGCCATCGGGGCATTCGGCACTTGCCAGCGCCGGCGCGTATTTGGCAGTCAGGCGGTACTCACGATGGCTTGGTGTGATCGTCTGGCCGATCCTGCTTCTTACCATGTACGCGCGCTACATGCTGGATGCTCATACGGTATCGGCCACTATCGCAGGCGCAATTATCGGCATGCTTGTTGCCGATCTGTTTACCCGCCCATGTTTCCGTTTTCGGCGCCTATTGGCTGACGGGCTGGCCACTAAATTTCGCACGATCCTCAGTCGCGCAACTCCGGTTTGAGAGCACACGAGTCTGCGCCGCGTTCACTGACAAATCTGTATGTCTGATGAAAGTCCCAAGTGACCACCGGCAACTAGGTATTTGACATCAATGCCTGAAATTTGGAGCCCACGATGAGATACCTACAGATCACCGCACTCACCACATCGCTCAGCGTTCTCGCTGTTACCGTCTTTGCGCAAGGTGTTGAAAAAAAGCCTCTGACAATTGACGAAGCCATCGCAATCGCTCTTGCAGCCCAACCCGGTACCGTTGCCGAGGCCGAGCCAGACCAGTTCGAGGGGCGTCCAGTGATCGACATCGAAATCGTTAACGATGCAGGGCAAGAAGTAGAGTTCAAAGTCGACGTCGAAACCGGTGAGATACTGAATCAATGGGTCGATGATGACCCCTCTGACGACCCCGTCTCGTCAAACGTACAGTCAGGTCAGGCGAGCGCCGAACCCTATATTGAGCGCAGCATCCCGCTCGACTGGGCCCTGGCTGCTGCTACTGCCGCGCAAGAGGCGTGTTCGGACCTTGGTTTTGCCACAACCGTTACAGTGGTTGATCAGCGCGCCCTGCCCCGCGTCCAACTGATGCGCGAAGGTGCGTTCCCACACACCATCCATACCAGCAGCCGCAAGGCAATCACGGCCGCGTCACGCCGCGAAGCGACAGCCGTTATCGAGGCCGAGAATGAACACGAACCAACGCTTGGCGCCGTTTTCAACGAAATCGGCCTCATCACCTTATCGGGCGGGATTCCAATCGTTTACCAGGGTAAAGTTATTGGCGGGATCGGTATCGCCGGGTCCCCGGGCGAAGATCCGACTGGCAAAGAGTTCGACGATATCTGCGCCGAAGCAGGTATCGCCGCAATCTCTGAAAAGCTAAATTAGCAAAGACCTAAGCCAACCGAAGGCGTACGGCCCTCCTCGCGCCTTCGGCCTTAAAGAGCTGGCGTCTAAGGAACACTGTGCTTGATCTTATTTTGACGGATGCAGTGCCGCGGCTCACCACAAGCAGGCGCTGCACGGGGCTGCGGATTGCAAACGGACCAACGCTTATTCTGCAGACATCGCCAACGTTGACCCGTTACGAAAAACTGGCAACCGCCCCGACAAACTCGGTCCACCGTTCGCGATCCACAAACCCATAGTGTCCTGCGCCCGCCCACTCGTGCGCCGTACAGTGGGGAAGTTCGGAGCAAAGGTGCCTTGGCATTTCCGGTGAGATGATATCGTCCGCTGTGCCATAAAACATCTCAACCGGTTGCTGTATCTCTTTCGGCGAAAACCCCCAGTCCCAAAGCGCCATCGTCATTTCGAAAACGCCTTCTTCTTGCTGTTGAAAACCAAGACGAAAGTTTTCCTCGAACAGGGCTTTCCGCTCAGGATTGCGGAGAATTGTTTTTGCTTCGTTTGGCATTTGATCAACGACAGATTCCACATATGAAGGGATATCTTTCAATGCATCTTTAGCGCCCATACGCTCTGCCCAGCGGATCAGCAGGGTCAGATGACGCAGTTTCGCGATGGTTTTCAGGTCCTTCAATACCAGCATTTTGGTAACGCCGGGCTCATCGAAGGGGGCCACCGGTGACGCGAGCGCGACTTTGCGCACACGTTCGGGCATGTGAAATGCCACTGCCAAAGCGTGCGGCCCACCACCGGAATGGCCCGCTACGTTGAAGGTATCAAGGCCAAGATGGTCAGCCAAATCCTCCATATCAGCGCCCCAATCGACCATTCTCCGATCCTTCTTCGGGCTCGACCCTCCGACACCGGGCTGGTCTGCTGCTATCCATCGCACGCCAAGCGACGCGGTCAGGTTGTCGTCGGGTTGACGAATGACGTGAGAGTCCGAAAATCCATGGCTAAAAATTACCGGCGTTCCATCTGGGTCGCCGTACGTATTGAAAACAAGCGTTCTACCGTCTCTCAGAGTTATGTGGTTGGTCACGTTGTTCTCCTAAACTGAAATAACCTTGGACTTTTAGTTCATTGGACTACTGAAACCATCTGGATCCACCAGTTCTTGCATTCTGCGATAGTTTCCCGCGCTGCAGAGCATTGCGACCCAATTCAATCATTCGCGTTCAACGTACCGTTGCCACTTCGAAACCAAAAACAGCGCCTGGAACTGAAACCTTTCGCATCGGCTAGCGTCACAAAGCGTTTCGTCAGTATCTGTTCAGTGTTTCCAGTATCAAATTTCGTGTATTTTGATCATTTTGGAAAATCCTGCCAGCGAGAAACTCAGATGGAAACTCCGGCCATGTCCTGCGCATCTCGGTAACCAGTCGTTGTGCTTCTTCCGAGTTGCCCAACTGATCCTGCGCAACGGCTTGGAACAAGAGCGAGGGTGCACTAACAGGCGCACCAGCAGCGGGCGCGCCTTGAAAAGCCTCGACAACCTTATCGTATTTCCCGAGCATGAGTTGCGACACACCCCAAATATTTCGTGCGCCAAAGCGGCCCGATCCTGATCTGAGGCGCTCTGGATCACTAACCTCGGCCGCAAGTTCGGGCGCGCTGGCCAAGATCGCCGTGATACCGACAAGGTCCAGAATATGGCCATCCTTCGGTGCAAGCTCGACGGAAAGTCTGGCGTATTTCAATGCCTGGACCGGGTTGTTTTGGGTGGCCAATACCCAACCATTTGCGCCGTTTGCCCAGGCATCTGTGGGCGATAGATCAAGCGCTCTGCCGGACATCTGCAAAGCTTGTCCAAACAGGTCATCTCTTTGTGCTTGATCCGGAGACAGCATAGCCAACGTCGCCAGGACCTGTGCCGATCCGGCATAACCATCGGAAAGTGCTGGGTCGAGCTCGGTGGCATGCCGAAACATCCCCAATGCTATTTGCTGGCGCTTGGCATCAAATACAGGAAAGAACATGCCTCGGGCTTGATCCGCCAGGTTCACCGCCTGAAGTCTCGTCAAAGAATGCTCGCCAAGTGCTGCACGCTCAGCTTGCTCGATGGATTGAGTCGCTGGCAAAACCATCCTGTTTTCCTGACTCATCCAGAGTCCAAGTGCGGCAACAACTGCAAGGACACCTAATCCTGCCGGCAGCAGTTGCAGCGAACGCCGACGCGCGCCCAGATCACCCTCGTTCCACGAACTTGCTTGCCGGTCTTCAATTGTGGGTTCGTAGGAAAACCGAGGCTTGTAACCGCCCGGATCAACAAATATGCGGACACCTTCGCCGTCCCATTGATCTTCGTAAAACGTGCGTAGCAGACGACGTAGCCGCCTGGCTTCGACGCGAACCAGATTTTGACCGCCAGTGCCGTCAATGCGCCGCTCATAGACCTCTACAGCGATAGCTTTGCCGCGAATCTGGGAACCGCGGCCTGCCAGCGTCTCTTCGACAATGTATGTAAGAAACTGCTGGAGACGGGGCGAAGCTTGAAACTCATCGCTTGATAGAACGCGCCTGAGTGCGTCCCGGACAAGATCTGGCGACACTTGCCCAACATGTTGATCTATCGGCAATTCACTAGCTTTGTTCAAGACAAACCCACTCCCCAACTCACGGTGACTCACTTGGCCTTTGCGGTCAACCGCACTTATATCGATGTAAGAATAGGTAGCGGGAACCGTGATTTATCCAGTGATCGTGGACCCGAATGATGAAATTCCACAGCTTCTGGATGCGTTGTCAGAGCGTGCCGAAGTGAACGCGTTTTTGAACGGCGCCATCGAAGACCTTAACAAAACCAGTGCTCTGTTGGAAAACGCGTCGATCACGGCTGCCGAGCGCGCGGAATGGACCCACATCCGATCTGAACTTGCGAACGAGCTTCGCCGGATGGCGAAGCACAAACCCCGAAACACAGTGGAATACGCGCCCGCTGAACAACGGCAAGAGGCTGGAAGAAATCTCTTCCCTTCTGGCTCCTGCACCATTGTCCGGACTCAGAAGTTCGCCAAGAAGGAAGTAGCTGATAAAGCACGGCAAATGCTCAACGCACGTAAAGTCGCCTGATCAAAAAGACATGGCTCAGCATCAAGTTACTATACAGCCAACGGCACTCAAAGCACCGCATAAATCACTGATTTCGTTGGATTGTGGGGCGACGCATAGGTTTGCCATTGCAGCACGGATAAGTCATTGTTTTTGCTGCGGTCGATTTTCCAAGGGCACACGGAATCTGCCATTTTCGACTCAGACCTTTTCCATCAAATCAGCATCTTTCCTGAAACTCATCAGGTATTCGCTGCGTTTCGATGAATGAGCAAACGTACTTCTCGCAGACATCCCCTACGGCTAGCACCGATTGACGATCAAAGCCTGCACGAGGCCTTCGGCATCATCCATTGTCTCGCTCGTGTCGCAAATCGTAAAGGCCCCGTTATCTCAAAATCGTTTTGTGGAGTTGCGAACAATGAGACGTGTACCAAGTTCTTCAGATTTGGGTGTCTGATTAGTTTCGATCCAATTGGCTAGCGCGTCTGCTGCTCGTTCACCCATTTGAGAAACGGGTAGATGTACGCTTGTCAGTGGTGGAACGGTCACGGACGAAATTGGCAGGTCGTCAACGCCCACCATAGAAATTTGGTCCGGGACGCTGATGTTTTGAGCCTGAAGACCAAGCAAAACCCCCAGGGCAACGACGTCGGATAGACATAGAATTGCCTCGGGTTTGGCGCTCAGACCGCCCAGATGCTGTGCAACGTCTACCCCGCCCTGATGGCTAATCTCAGTTTCGAAGGTTGAAAGCTTTCCAGCGAAGGGAAAGGTTGTAATGCCGGCAAGGCGAGCTCGTGTGCGGTCATTGTCGTGAACTGGGCCATGCACGACAGCAATGTTGCGATGTCCGAGCTCGACCAGATGCTGCAAGCCAAGTTGCGCTGCGGCTGCGTTGTCATATCCGATGGTCGGCAACGGGTTTTTGGGATCAAAGAAAGACGTAATGATTGTTGGCAACATGGTGCGCTCGATCAGATCGATGAGCGTAGGATTGTGCGTGGCTCCGGTGATAATAAGACCCTCGGCTCCGATATCCAGCAGGCTTTGGGCTTTCTCGGCTTCGATATCCAGACTTGCCTCGGTGGTCGCTACGATCAGCGACAATTGGTGGTCCGACAACTTACGCTCTAACGCCGCAAGAAAGCGGGCAAAGATTGCGTTGTCCAGAGTTGGGACCAATGCGCCGACAAATCTGGTACGTCCGGAGTTGATCGCGCGTGCGGCGGCACTTGGGACAAATTTCAAGTCAGCGATGGCAGCCTGAACTTTTTCCAGAGTGTCCTTCTTAACCACCTTTGGTTCGTTCAACACCCGCGACACTGTCGCAACGGACACGCCCGCAGCTTTTGCGACATCTCTCAGATTTGCGCGTTTTTTAGGCTCGGGGGCTTTTCTCATCTTAGGTTTTGGCGTCCGTTTCGCAGGTTTATGAGTAAAGAGTTGACATATGTAACTAGTTTCATCAACCTCTGTAACTAGTTACATTGTGAGAATTCAGCGGCGATATGCAGGGGTCATCTGTCTTACATGCGTTTACCAATTTGGGGTTCGACGGCCCTGGCCGTCTGTTCCCCGGGTTTCAAAAAGCGTCTGTCGCTCGCACGCACAAAATCGTCCCGCGCGAGGCTGTTCAACTGCTCGTAAAGCCCGGTGATTTGCTTTCAATAGAAGGGGTTGGGCCAGACCAAGCGCTAAATGTTGTGGCATTCACCAATGACGGGAAATCGGGACTTTCCGTGCTGAATTTGGCGGAAACAGGTCTTGTTGAATGGGACGAATTTGACAGCACAGAACTCCTTGCTTGGGTCACGACGCACGGCGGGAATCGGCAGGTTCCCTGCCACAGATTGGACCATGCGCCTGAGGCGCTGATTCTCCGCGCGGACCACACAGTTACGGTCTGGGTCATCCATACAACGGGGGTTGCGGGGGTGATCGAAGGCAGTGCGACCGGGAACATCACAGTTCTGCACAAACCAGCAACGATCGAAGGGCCGCATTTGCCACCCTTGCTGGGCGATACGCGGGACGAATTTACCGTACCACGCGGTACTGCGCTGGCGTATGAGCTAAAGGCCGGCGAATTTGTTCAGATCATTGATGTTGAGGGCCAGCAGTGTTCTGACTTCATGGCGCTTCGGGCGGCTGGATTGGACCAAGGGCAAGAGTGGATGATCGACTCGACCGCCACACGGTCGATGGTACGCCGCGCATATCCCGGGCCCGGTCTGCTGGACAAATTCTTTGATCGTGAGATGCGCCCGCTGCTGAACGTTGTGCAAGATACATGTGGTCGGCACGATACATTCGGGCTGGCCTGCACCGCCCGCGGCTATGAGGAGCGGGGATTCCCCGGCCATCTGAACTGTTCGGACAATATGTCGAACAGCTTGGCCCCCTACGGAGTGGGGCGGAGAGCGGCTTGGCCTGCGATCAACTTCTTCTGGAACACGTGGATCGACCCCACGAACCATCACATTCTGACCGAGGAATCTCATTCGCGCCCCGGTGACTATGTCGCCATGCGCGCGCTGGAGGATCTGGTCTGCGTCTCGACCGCCTGTCCGGACGATATCGATCCCATAAATGGCTGGAACCCGACCGATGTGCATGTGCGCATCTACCGTCCCGAAACGCCCATCCGCCGAGCGGTTGCCTATCGCGAAAAGGAAGACGCGCCCATGTCGATCAGTCAGGAGTCCGCCTTTCATGACCGTCTATCGCCGCTGACGCAGCATTTCGCCCCAGCGCGCGATCTGTGGGCACCGGTCAGCTATCCGGCCTATGGCACATTGGGCGAATATTGGGCCTGCCGTCAGGCCGTGACTGTTCAGGACATGAGCGGGTTGCGCAAATTCGACATCGTCGGCCCGGATGCAGAGGCTTTGATGCAATTGGCGACCACGCGTAACGTGGCGAAACTGCCGGTCTGGCGTGGCTCTTACACCCTGATGTGCGACGAGAGCGGTTCGGTCATCGACGATGGTACCCTGTTCCGACTTGCGCCCGAGATCTTCCGATGGTGTTGCGGCACCGAGGAAAGCGGGCGGGCATTGCAGGAACTGGCTAATGCGCGCGGCCTGCAGGTGCGGGTCCATGCCTTGCGCGGAGCGATGCCGAACCTCGCCATTCAAGGGCCAAAGTCTCGCGACCTGCTTCGCAAGATCGCCTTTACGCAACCGCATGTGCCCGGCTTGGATCATCTGAAATGGTTCGGCGTCACTGTCGCGCGACTATACGACCGCGAGGGCGCGCCGTTCATGCTGTCACGCTCGGGATATACCGGCGAGTTGGGGTATGAAGTCTTCTGTTCCAAGTCAGACGCTGTTGCCATCTGGGATGCAGTAATGGCGGCTGGCGAAGAGTTCGGGATAACCCCAATGGGCTCAGCCGCCCTGGACATCATCCGGGTTGAGGCAGGACTGGCCGCGGCCAATGCCGAGTTTGCACCAGGTGTCGATGCGTTTGAGGCCGGTCTGGGCTTTGCTGTCGATCTGACCAAAACCGAATTCACTGGAAAAGCCGCACTGGAACGCAACGCACGCGAGCCACGTCGCGTGCTCAAGGGGCTTTTGGTCGGCTGCGATGATGTGCCAGCGCACGGCGCCCCCGTCTACGCGGGTGAACGGCAAGTGGGAGTGGTAACGTCTGCCACCCGCTCACCGATGCTGGAACACGCAATCGCGCTGGTACGGTTATCCATCGAACACGCCGAAAACGGCACTCAACTCGAGATCGGCCAACTCGACGGGCGGATGAAACGCCTGCGTGCCACCGTCTCGGACATTCCATTCATAGACCCGCAACGTAAGCGGGCACGCGCCTGACGGCGCATGCAACTCAACACAACGGGAGAAAAGATATGAGAAAACTGACGCTTACAGCAACCTTGGCTCTGGCTTTGGGCGCAACAACGGCGATGGCACAGGAAAAGGTCATGGTGGGTGAACCCAGCTGGCCCGGAGCCAAGATCATGAGCCGGGTGATCGGTCAAGTCATCGAAACCCGTCTGGGTGGCGAGGTCGGCTATGCGCCCGGGGCCAACGCTGTGATTTTTGCCTCGATGGATGGCGGGCGCGGAGATATTGACGTGCACCCGGATGTCTGGCTGCCGAACCAATCGTCCTTCACCGACGAATACGTGGATCAGAAAGGCACTGTAGCGCTGTCTTCGGGCAGCTATGAAGGGCGCGCTGGGATTTGCGTGCCAAACTACATGGTCGAGGATCACAACATCCGCTCGATCTATGATCTGGCCACGCCGGTCGCGCAAGAACTGTTCGACTCGGATGGTGACGGCATGGGTGAGGTCTGGGTTGGTGCCTCGGGCTGGGCCTCGACCAACACGTTCAAAGTGCGGGTTCGGGACTATGGAATCGAGACCTTCCTGACGCCGACCACCGAAGACGAAACCGTGTTTTATTCGCGTTTGAAGGATCAGATCGACCAGAAGAAAGGCGCAGCGTTCTACTGTTATGCGCCGCATTACGTCCATGCGCTTTATGACGTGACCATTCTGGAAGAGCCCGAGCATGACGCGACCACTTACAAAATGGTTCAGCCCGATCAGGACGCCGATTGGTTCAACAAATCCCATGTCAGCACAGGTGAGCCGGTCAAAACCGTGACGGTGGCGCATTCCAAATCGCTGGATCAGCGCAACCCGGCGGCGGCCTCGTTCCTCGCCAATATCGACATGGATGCGGGTGAGCTGAGCGCGCTGACCTACGAGGTCGTGGTCAAAGGTCGGGACACCGATGAGGTCGTGGCCGAATGGATCGCCGCTAATGGCGATACCGTCGACAGCTGGCTGGGTCTGACCACCAACTAAAACCTGAGCGCCCCCGGTCTGTTGGGGGCGCAAACCAACACAAGTCCAATGGGGCCAATATGACAGCGGAAATCGCAATCGACGCAAAAGGCGTGTGGAAAGTGTTCGGCGCGCGCTCGCAAGAGGCTTTGAACGCTATCCACAGCGAGGGGCTGAGCAAGGCCGAAGTGCTGGAACGCTTCAACTGCGTGGTCGGCGTGGCCGATGCCAGTTTTGAGATCGAACGGGGCGAGTTGTTCTGCGTCATGGGCCTGTCGGGCTCGGGTAAGTCGACCCTCGTGCGGCATGTGAACCGTCTATTGGAACCTACCGACGGCCATATCTATCTGGATGGCGACGATGTGATGGGCCTGAACGATGAAGGCCTGCGCGACCTGCGCAACCGCCGCGTCGCCATGGTGTTCCAGAACTTCGGCCTGATGCCCCACCGGACCGTACGCGACAACGTAGCAATGCCGCTGGAAATCCGCGGCACCGGCAAGGCCCGCCGTTGGGAAGAGGCCGACCGGGTGCTGGAACTGGTCGAGCTGAACGGCTGGGAAGACAAATACGCCCATGAGCTGTCGGGTGGGATGCAGCAACGCGTGGGTCTGGCCCGCGCCATCGCTGCTGACCCCGAGATTTTGTTGATGGATGAACCGTTCTCGGCCCTCGACCCGCTGATCCGCAAGCAGCTGCAGGATCAGTTCATGGATTTGAGCCATAAGCTGAACAAGACTACGATGTTCATCACCCATGACCTGGATGAAGCGATCCGCATTGGTCATCGCATCGCGATCATGAAGGACGGGCGCATCGTGCAGATCGGCACACCGGAGGAGATCATCCTGAACCCAGCAGACGACTATGTGGCAGATTTCGTGGCCGGGATATCCAAACTCAACATGATCTTCGCCCATGCGGTGATGAAACCGGTCGACGAGTTCGAAGCGCATCACGGCGAAGTTCCGGATGACGCGAAAGAAGCGCATCCGGATATGGATTTGGCCGACCTGATGAACCTCTGCGTGGACGGCCACGGTGTCGTCGCGGTGACTCAGGATGGCAAAACCGTAGGCGTGATCAACCGTGCGGGTCTGATCCGCGCGATTCAGGACAGTCAGGCATAAGGGGACCGCTATGAAACATGTTGATTTGCAACAGATCCAACCGGAAACCGCCGACCGCCTGAATGGCCTGATCGGAGATTTCGTGGGGCAAGGACAGTCCTATTACCAGAAGACCTTCGCCTATATGATGCAGGCCCCCGGTTATCGCTTTACGCTGAACAAGGCAGCGGCGGTCCTTGGGCCTATCTGGTTCGGGGCACGGGGTCTTTGGTCGTGGTTCCTCGGGTTTTTGGTGCTGGAAACGCTGGCCTACATCCAGATCGGTCTGGGTTTGTTCGGCGATCTTGGGCGCGAGTTCCGCGAGCGGGCAGTTCAGATCGAGCAAACGCTGGAGCTGCGCAGACAGCAGATTGCTGCGGCGGAGCAATCCGGGTCGACAACGTTGGAATCTTTGAAACGTGCAGCGGAGTCGCTCGAAGGAGCTTTGGCGGGCGCGCAAGAGGCCGCGCGGACGGCGGATTCCACCGGCCTCACCTATCTGGTGATCGGGATCGTCCTTCTGCTGGCGGTTAAGTTTCTGGCTGCCTCGCTGGCCAACTGGACCTTGGAAGGGCAGTTCGCGCGCTGGCGTTCGGACCCCAGCGTTGCCCATGGCTGGTCGATCCCTCGGCTGATCGTAGCAACAGCGTTGACAGCTGTGGTGGTGATCCTGTCGATGATCAAATTTGCACAGCCGGACGCGGTGGCAGTGCTCAAAACTTTCCCCACCAACCGCGACTGGCGGCTGAACGTAGGTGACGGGGTGCAGGCGGTGTTCGAGTGGACCAAGACTGCAGGGCGTGGCTTCTTCGACGGGCTGACCTATGGGATGCGCACCCTGCTGGACTGGATCGAGGTCGTGCTGGTCGATACCCCATGGCCGGTTGTGGCTTTGGTGATCATCATGCTGGCTTACCTGTCGGCTGGTCCTCGTGTGGCGATCTTCACAGGTGCTGCGCTTGCCTATCTGGGCCTGCTGGATTTCTGGGAAAAGGCGATGACCACAATTGCCTTGTTGGGCGCGGCGGCTCTGATCTCGATCACGCTGGGTATTCCTCTGGGCATTTACTGCGCCCGCCGCCCGCGCGCCTTTGCCATCGTCAGGCCCATTCTGGATTTCATGCAGTCGATGCCGTCCTTCGTTTACCTGATCCCGGTTGTCGCGTTTATCGGATCGGGCAAGCCAGCAGGCGTGGTTGCGACCATGATCTTCGGCAGCCCACCGGTGATCCGTTTTACCGTTCTCGGCCTGCAACAGGTGCCCGAAACCGTGCGCGAGGCCGCCTTGGCCTTCGGTGCAACGCCCCGCTACCTGCTGTGGCGCGTGGACCTGCCTCTGGCACATAAGACCATCATGGCGGGTGTGAACCAAACCATCCTGATGTCGCTGGCCATGGTCGTTGTCGCCTCGCTGATCGGAGCCAAAGGGTTGGGCGAGGATGTGCTGGAAGCGCTGCAATACGCAGCGGCGGGCCAAGGCATTCTGGCAGGTTTGGCAATCTTGTTCTGCGCATTAATCCTGGATCGGATAGTGGCCGGAAGAAAATAACAATTACAGTAATCGCACGGTCATCCGCCTGAAGTTCGAGGTGTGTTTCCAAAGCCAGTTGTTGGTGGGCACTGCCCTCTTCATTGCCCCAACTTGTGTGCAACTTTTTTGGGAGTTTCGCTGCGCCAGCGAAACTCTGGATTGCGATTGTCACCAAACAGAATCTCAAATGGCGCGTTACTGCAACCAAGGGATGATTGGGCAGATCACAAAGAACCGAGAACATCTCTGAAGCGGTTTTATGTGAAGCGATCTCTGGTTGAGTGGCGGCCATTCAGTGGGACGAGTACAAAAGGCTGCCTCGCGGGACAAAGAGTGAGTACGCCGCGACCAAATCAATGGCTGCTTGCGACGCTTCGCGAACTCAGGTTAGAGCGCAACGGGCTGAAAGCTGACTTTCTTTACGTTTGCTATTAGGGCCTGCTTTTGAGGCGGAATAACTGTGATTACGCCTTCGGCCTGAAGGTGTACATCTCAATCGCCCAATACAAAGGGCTGGTTTCCCGTCCAGTCGAACGAACCCTGATCCCTTTCCTCTACCGCTTTTTTCCAGCCGACCTTTTCGACACGGGCCTTGAAGTTCATTCCCTCCGGGGAATGGCGCGTAATGCCGTCGAATACAGTCGCCAGACGTTGAGTCTGGTTGATCTTCTCCTCGACGGCGGAATTGATCACCATCTTCTGCATGGCCAGCTGGTTGATCGGCACAGTTGCCATACGCCCGGCCAAGGCCTCGACAGCTTCATCCAATTGATCATCCGGGACCGATTTCAGTATCAGCCCCATCTCCGCGGCCTCAACGCCAGAGATAATATCACCGGTGAACATCATCCGCTTCGCCTTCTCCGGGCCCAGGCGATGTACCCACATCGCTGTGGTCGGGCATCCCCAGACCCGAGTCGGCATGTAACCGATCTGTGCGGTATCTCCCATGATTGTCAGATCTGCGCAGAGCGCAATATCCGACCCGCCAGCGACAGCGAAGCCATGTACTTTGCACACGACTGGCTTCATCGCTCGGAACAGCGACATGAAGTTCTGAGTGTTCGCCCACATGAACTGGAAGTCCTGCATCGGATCCCAGGGCATCTCCTGCACAACTTTATTGGGGCCGTTGCCTTCGGCGTAGTGCGCCAGATCGTAGCCGGAGCAAAAAGCTTTCCCCGCTCCGGACAGTACCATCACATGCACGCCATGATCAGCATCAGCCCGCCCGACAGCGGCGGCAAGTTCGCGCGGCAGATCATCGTCAATCGCGTTCATCACTTCAGGGCGGTTCAGGGTGATCCGCCCAATACGGCCGTCTTTTTCATAAAGAACTTTGGGCATGTTCACCCCCAATCGCTGACAGCTTTGACCTCAAGGAACTCTTCCAACCCCCAGGGGCCGCCTTCACGGCCATTACCGGACTGTTTCATTCCGCCAAAGGGGGATCCGGCGCCGCCAAATTTGCCATTCATTTCAACCATGCCAGAACGGAGTTGCCGCGCCACCCGGCGTGCACGGGTCTTATCAGAGGTCTGAACGTAGTTGGTCAGGCCATAGGGAGTATCGTTGGCCAATTCGATGGCCTCTTCTTCAGTGTCAAACGGGGTCATGATCAGAACCGGGCCAAAGACTTCCTCCTTCCAAAGTGTCATGTCCGGTGTGACGTCGGCAAAGACAGTAGGTCTGACAAAGTAGCCTTGCTCCAACCCCTCAGGCAGACCCAGTCCGCCTGCAACCCATCTTGCTCGCTCATCAAAACCGCGCTTGATCAGGAATTGGATCTTGTCGAACTGGGTTTTTGAAACAACCGGGCCGATCTGTCGGCCTTCAACGTTTGCCGGTCCCACTTCGGTTTTCTCTGCAACTGAACGCGCGGTTTCGACGGCTTGTTCATAGATTGAGCGTTCAACAAGCATCCGTGTCGGTGCGTTGCAGGACTGGCCGGAATTATTGAAGCAATGGCGCACGCCACGTGTGACCGCCTTTTCATCGGCATCGGCAAAGATGATATTGGCGCCTTTGCCGCCCAGCTCAAGACTGACGCGTTTGACAGTGTCGGCCGCCGATTTGCTGATCGCCACACCTGCACGTGTCGAGCCGGTGAAGCTGACCATATCCACGTCCGGATGCGCGGTGAGGGCGCTGCCCACGCCTGCGCCATCTCCATTGACCAGATTGAAGACACCTGGCGGAAAACCTGCTTCGTCAATCATTTCGGCCAGCAGCATCGCGCTGAGCGGCGCCTGTTCCGCGGGTTTCAGAACCATCGTGCAACCTGCTGCCAATGCAGGCGCGACTTTGAGCATCACCTGGTTCATCGGCCAGTTCCAGGGGGTGATCAGTGCGCAGACCCCGACCGGTTCATGGAAGATCATGTCACCCGGTGCGTGATCCCCCAAGGGGTGCTCAAAAGCAAATGACCTGGCTGCACGGATGGTGTTCTTGAGATGCCCGGCCCCGGCGCCCACCTGTGCCGTACTTGCCAACGCTATGGGAGCGCCCATCTCCTGGCTGATTGCTTGCGCCATTTCCTTCGCGCGCCTTTTGTAAGCTTCCATCAGCCGTTCCAACGCGGCGATACGCTCCTGGGGCTCGGTCGCTGCCCAGCCCGGAAAGGCAGCTTTGGCAGCTGAAACAGCCGCATCTGTATCTGCGGCACCACCCAGCGAGATTTTGGCGATCTGTACTTCGGTCGAGGGGTTCACCACGGCCATCCCGCTCCCGTCGACCGAAGCAACCCAATCTCCATTGATGTAGTGTTTTGTCATGATGTTCATGGCGTTCCCTTTCGGTCAGAGTTCATGGAAATCTCCAGCGACAAAGTGGTCGCGGAGAATAAATTTCTGGATCTTGCCGGAACCGGTCAGGGGAAACTCTTCCAACTGCACCCAGACATTCGGGGTTTTCTGCGGTGACATGTTTGCGCGGCAATGTGTGTGAAGTTCTGCCTTTGCGAGCGGTTTGTTGCTGCGGATGAACGCGCCGATCAGCTCACCCCATTTAGGATCCGGCAAGCCGACGACTGCAACCTCGGCAACGTCAGGGTGCTCCAGCAGACAGTTCTCGATCTCTGCAGGGAAATGGTTTTCGCCGCCCCGGATGATCATCTCTTTGACACGGCCGGTGACGGTCACATACCCGCGCGCGTCCATCCGGCCCAGATCGCCGGTGTGCAGCCAGCCATCCGCATCCAACGTCTCGGATGTGGCCTTGGGATTGTCGTTGTATTCCAGCATGACGCAGGGGCCGCGGGCGCAGATCTCTCCGACTTCCCCTATGGCGACTGCACGGTTATCATCGACACTGCGGATCGAGACCTCGGTTTGCGCCACTGGTTGTCCTGCTGTGTTGCAAATGTCCTCAATACCATCAGACAGGTGGTGCTGTGTGATCACCGGGCAGTGTTCAGTCTGCCCGTAGAGTGTCGAGAACCCGGCCCCCATCAGGTTTTGCACCCTGCGGACCAGTTCCGGGGCAACCATGGAGCCGCCGCAACTTACCACCTTCAGCGCAGACAGGTCCCGCCGGCGTATTTCCTGCGCGTCCAGAAGCGCCACCACCATGGTCGGTACGCCAAGGATGATGTCAGCGCGGCACGCTTCAAGCTGATCCAGAACCACTTCCGGGTCGAACAAGCTGATCAATACCATCCGGCAGCCTGCCTGAAGGCATCCCAGCGTGACCATTCCACAGCCAGACGTATGGAACATCGGCATGACATTGACCCAGGATGTTTTTTCGGTCGCTCCGCACCGGGTGGCGTAGAAACGTGCATTGTTGACCAGTCCGCGGTGGCTGAGCACGGCCCCTTTAGGGAAACCGGTGGTTCCGCTGGTGTACTGGATCATTGCGGCGTTGCCCGGAGCAACCTGTGGCATAGAGACCGGGCGGGATCCAAAGGCAAACAGGGCCGGGCTCTCCATGTCAGTGACTTCCCGCACAGCCGGGATGCCAGAAGCAACGTCCGCCCCGATACTGCGCATTGGATTGCCGCGAAACTCCTCCACCAGAAACAAGGCAACCGCGCCGGATTGCTTCAGGACATACTCCAGTTCGCGCGCTTGAAAGGCCGGGTTCGCGGTCACCAGGACCAGCCCGGCCAAAGCACAGGCATATTCCATCAGCACCCATTCCGGGCTGTTGGGGGACCAGACGACGACGCGTTCTCCCGGAGTGAACCGGGTCGAGAGAGCCCGTGCCAGTTTCTCAGCCTCTGCCAGCAGTTCGCCATATGTCCAGCTCCGTCCCGGCGATCCATCCTGCCGGATCTCTGACAGGGCCTCGGAGTCTAGCCGCGCCTTAGCCGTCTCGCGCAGCATTGCTCCAATTGCTATCTCGCGTGTATCCATGTCGGACTGGGCCGGGATGTAGGACATCGTGAGGTTCAGATCATACATCGCGGAAATCTCCTCCACGGCCCTTGCCGCTGGCGAAACGGGTCGCGCCTTCGACACCTTTGGTGACTTCTGCCTTGCTGCCACGCCATTCCTGTCGAAGAGCGTCACGCACAGGCAGCCCGTGTTGCGCCCGCACAGAACGGCGATCCGCGCGCATGCAGCTTTGGGGAAAACGAGCGATGTCGCGGGCCAGGGCTTCGGCCTTTGTTCGCGCGTCACCTTCCGGCACCACATATTCACACAGACCTATTCGCAGGGCCTCTTCCGCATCTACACGGTGGCCGGTGAGGATCAGGTCCATAGCGCGGCCTTCCCCAACCAGCCGCGGCAGGCGCACCGTGCCCCCGTCGATCAGCGGAATGCCCCAACGGCGGCAGTAGACCCCCATGAAGGCGGTCTCTTCCATCACCCGGATATCGCACCAAAGCGCCAGTTCCATTCCGCCCGCCACGGCAGGCCCTGACACAGCGGCGATCACCGGTTTGGACAGCTCCAACCGGCTGGGTCCCATGGCCGCCATCGGTGGTTCACCTTCGTCGGGAAAGTCGAAAGGATCGAGCGCTTCGGCCCCGGCAAGCGAAGCAGCGTGTTTCAGATCCCACCCGGCACAGAAGGCTCCGCCTTCGCCCCAGAACACGGCGGCGCTGGCGGTATCGTCCGCGTCAAACGATTGGAAGGCCTCAAAGAGTGCCTTGGCGCTTTCCGGATCCATGGCATTACGAGCCTCAGGGCGGGAATGGATGACGGTCCAGACCGGACCATCCTTTTCGACGCGAACGCTCATGCCAATGGCTCCCCATAACTACCTGCGAGATACTGCTCCCGGATGGCGAACTTCTGTACTTTGCCGGAGCCGGTTAGAGGGAATTCCGGAACTTGCACCCAAACCGAAGGGGTCTTCTGCGCCGATAGATGAGCACGGCAATGAGCGCGCAGGTCGGCCACGTCCGGTGTAGTACCGGACAAGATGAATGCAGCAATGATTTCTCCCCATTTCTCATCCGGCAGGCCGACCACGGCTACTTGCGCCACGTCCGGATGGGTCACAAGAACGGCTTCGATCTCGGCCGGGAAATGATTTTCACCGCCGCGGATAATCATGTCCTTGACCCGGCCAGTCACCCGCACAAAGCCCTGGGTGTCCATTGTTCCCAGATCACCAGTGTGCAGCCAGCCGTCTTCATCAATCGCGGCGGCCGTTGCCTCCGGATTGTCGTTGTAGCCGATCATCACAGCGTAGGAACGCGCGCAGATTTCGCCTGCTTCGCCGACTGGGAGCACGCGGTTGTCCTCTGGAGAGCGGATCGAAACCTCTGTTTGAGGCAGCGGCTGGCCTGCCGTTTCCACGATCTGTTCAAGGGTGGCCTCGACCGGGTTCAGACAGATCATCGGGCTGTGTTCCGTCTGTCCGAATGCGCTGAGCAAGTGACACCCCAGGCGGTCCCGCACCCGGCGAACCAGATCAGGCGGTACAGGCGCGCCTCCTGTTGTGATGACCTCAAGCGAAGACATGTCTCGCGGGGTCTGTTCGAGGGATTCCAGCAGGTTGAAGAGCATTGTCGGGACCGCAAAGCAGGTTGTGACCCCCTGTTCCTCAATCAGCCGGGCAAAGACATCCGCATTGAAACGCTTGATCAGAAGCATCTTGCAAGCTGCCTGGAGGCACCCCAGCGCCCCCGTTGCACAACCTGCTGTGTGAAACAGAGGCATGAAATTGGCCCAGACAGAGTGCGCGCCGACTTGTGCCCGTCCGCAGAAGAGCCGGGCGTTGTTCACCAGGTTCTTGTGGCTGAGTACGGCACCCTTGGGGAAACCGGTTGTCCCCGATGTGTACTGAATCTGCGCGGCATCATCTGGCAGCACTTCAAGTAGCACAGCAGGCCGTTCCCCAGTGGCGTAGAGAGCGCCCGCGTCCTCCAGGTTTACGATCTCGCGTAGGCGTTTGTTCCCGCCGGTTGCTTCCAGCGCGATTTCAACCATCGGGTTGCCGCGGAATTCATCGACCATAAACAGGCCGGCTGCACCGGATTGTTCCAGCACATACTTTAGCTCAGAAGCCTGAAAGGACGGATTGGCAGTAACCAGAACGAGTCCCGCCAGACCGCAGGCATACTCCATGAATACCCACTGGGGGATATTGGGCGCCCATACTACAATCCGCTCACCCTGGGCGTAGCGGGAGGACAAGGCCAGTGCCAGTCGCTCAGCCTCTTCCAGAAGTTCGCCATAGGTCCACTGACGGTCGCAACTCCCATTGTCAGAAACGTCAACCATCGCAACTGAAAGTGCGTGTCTGTCTGCGATTTCCCGCAGCAAGCCGCCAACAGTGATGTTGCGGATTTCTGCGTCGCCCTGAGCGGGGAAATGTGAGGTCGAAAGGTTTGGCAGATACATTAAAGGCTCCCTGGTACAGCAAGATCATTGCACGGTCTGATCGCTTTGAATAATATCAATGCGCCATCAGGTGATAACTTGGAGATATCAGCTTGAATCTCACTCTGCGCCAATTTCTGGTGTTCAAAACCATCGTCGAAAGCGGCGGCTTCCGGAAAGCGGCAGAGGTTCTGAATACGTCGCAACCCGCCTTGTCCAAGACCATTCAATCGCTGGAAGCCGAACTTGGTTTTTCGCTTTTGGATAGATCCACCCAGACGGTGGAAATGACCAAAGCCGGTCAAGCGTTTTACGAACGCCTTGGAGAGCTCTTTGACCTGGTCGATCAGATCGCAAGCAATGCCCGGGATGTAGCCGAAGGGCAGCGCGGAAGCCTTTCCATCACCTACACAGATTTTGCCATTCTCGGTCAGCTGCCGGAAACCATAGAGACCTTCCGGCGGCAACAGCCAAGGGTCAAGATCGGTGTCCGGTTCTATCCAAGCCCTCGCCAGATTGAACTGGTTCTGAATGGGCAGGTCGATATCGCGTTCATCTGGCATTTCATGGGGCATGTGCCGCCGGTTCTCAACTGCCAGCCGATTTCGAGCGAAGGGCTCGCCGTCGTTCTGCCCGATCATCATCCTCTGGCCTCGCGCGACACGATTGATCTGGTGGAGTTGCGTGATGAGACTTTTCTGATCGGTGACACGCCTTGGCTTCCATTCACCAACCTTGTTAGGGATCTTTGCATCGAACGGGGATTTGTCCCAAAGACCGGGCAGGTCGCATATCTCCGGGATGAGTTCTTTACGTTTGTGCTGCTGGGCATGGGTGTCCTGATTTATCCAGAGAACGTTGTGCGTGCGCGCCGGGCCGGGCTCAGCGCTGTGCGCATCCGGGATGTGGGAAAAGTTGTCGATATTTCGGCGGTTTGGCTCAAGGAAGCATGCAACCCGGCACTTCATAGATTCCTGGACCTGTTGCCCAACGAGATTGCAGCATCCTGATATGGGGAGACGCCGAAGTGCCTGCGATAAAGTCTGGAAAAATGGGATTGGCTGCTAAAGCCGCTGGCAATGGAAATTTCGATGATTGGCAACGATGTTTGATGAAGCAAACGCCGCGCATGTTCCAGCCTTAGTTTTCTGTAGAATGCTTTTGGGCTTGTAGATAAAAACGCCTTGAAGAGACGTTCAAGCTGCCGCACGGAAATACCAACCGAGGCAGCTACTTCTTGAACTGGAATAGGTTCCTCCAAGTTCGACCGCATAAATCCGATTGCGCTTGCGAGCTTGGCATTTCGCTCTCCGGTATGCAGGAATTCAGCAACCGACTGCTCTTCTTGCCCAGTTCTATAAGAGCCGCAAACAAGCCTGTCTGCCACCCAGCTGGCTATACAGCTACCACTGTTTTCAGTGATCAGCTGCAACATCATATCCAAAGTCGCAGCCCCTCCAGCACAGGTCAGGCTTTTTTCGCCAATACAGAAGATGTTCTGCTCTAACTCCAAATCTGGGCAATGTTCGGCAATTACCCCCCTGTACCTCCAGTGAGCAGTTACCGGTTCGTTTGAAACTATCCCGGCTTTGGCCAAGGTGAAGACAGCGCTTCCCACCGCGCCTATGCGCGAACCTTTCCGGGAAACACTTCGCAACCAGGCCAGAACTGGCAAAGTAGATGCGTCGACGTATTCATTGCCTCCCAGCACGATCACCGTGTCTCTTCTGCTGACCGGCATCATCGGACCATCCACATTCATGGACAAACCGTTAGACGCCAACACAGCGTTTCCGTCTTCACTGAACAGAGACCACGAATATCTGGGCGTCTGGTCAAACTGGTTAGCTTCATTCAACACGTCCAGCGCAGCACAAAGATCCAAAGAAGAAAACGACCTCAACAGTAGAAATGCAAAGCGCGTGGAGACGGCCGAAGCCGCCTCTGGTTCGCAACTCCCGATGCGTGGTGTTGAAACGCCGGGCATGAAGGTCACTATGCTGCATTCGGTTTGGTTGGAATATCCACCAACTTGCCGCGCGGGATCAGGCGCTCGGCGTCATACATAGGCAGGGTGCAGAGCTCACCGCTCTGGGTGGACCCATCGGCGCAGAGTACATCGACCCGCGCACCCGGACCTTGCGCAGGGTCGTCCATGCGCACGATGCAGACACCGCAGCCCTGATAGGGCGAATAGCCCGAGGAACAAACACGGCCGACGGGCCTGCCATCAATTGTCATGACGCGTCCAAGCTGCGCCACACCACCAGTCACACGCATCCCCCAGGTACGGCAGGATTTGTCGGAGGCTTCCAGAGCCTCGCGGCCGATAAAGTCGCGGTCATCGAACTCAACGAATGCGCCAAGGCCAGCGTCGAAAGGTGTGGTCTCCGCTCCGAAATCGGATCCGGCATTCAGCAGGCCGGCCTCGATCCTCCGGGCGCGAAAAACAGGTGTGCCGGTCAGCAGGATATCGAATGCCGCGCCAACCTCCATGATCTTGTCGCCGATGGCAGGGACATCCGTATCAGGCAACAGATAGACCTCCCAACCCAGCTCGTTGGTGAAACCTGATCGGCTGATCCAGCAGGTCTGGCCTGCAATTGAAACCTCAGCACAATCAAAGTAGCGGAATGGGTCCGGCATCGGTCCGTCAAGCACAGCTGCCAGCAGTTCCAGCGAGCGTGGACCCTGGATTTGGCTGACCCAAACATTCGGGTCGTGGATTTTCACATCCAGGCCCTGGGCATGCGCCTTGTACCAGCTGAACAGGTCGCCATCCGCCTGCGCCATCCAGAACCTATCTTCCGCAAGCCGCAACAGCACTCCATCGGTGATCATGCCGCCATCGTGATAGCAGGCAAACTGATAGGAGCAGCGTCCTGGTTTCACTTTGCTGACGCTGCGGGTGAAGATCTTGTTCAGCAGGGTTTCGGCGTCAGGGCCGCTGATCTCGATCGGCAGTTCACCGGTGTGCCGGAAAATGACGTTGGTGCGCACGGCCCAGTACATCTCGTCATCCGAGGCCGTGCTCAATGCTTCCGGCGTCAGGCGAGAGTTGTAAAGCGTGTATTCCGGGTCGTAGGGCAGCTCCATGTAGCTGAGCGGATGGGCGGGCATGGTCCGCGCCAGTTCGCGTGGACGCGCGCCCTTGTTGGGCAGAGCTTTTGCCACGAAACGGAATTGGGAAAGATCGGCATTCATGATGTTCACCGTTTGGAATTGTTTGACACCTGCGGGTGCCTGCCTGGTGGCGTACGGTCTCCACGCATTACATTAGGCCTATCCCGGCCAATATGGTTGGCGCAAACCCAATGAATTGCACAGTCCGTTCGAAAATATTAGACAGATGAGATGCGCTTTCGTTCCTATGACGCCTTGAAGACCTTTGATGTTGTCGCCCGCAGGCTCTCGATGACGGCGGCGGCCGAAGAGGTGCATCAGTCCAAAGGATCGGTCAGCTATCAGATCAACAAGCTCGAGAGAGATCTTGGGTTTCAGCTGTTTGAAAGAGGCAACGCCAAACTGACCCTGACTGAGGCCGGGCGCAGGTTGTGGCATGTATCCCAGTCCGCTCTGAGCCAGATTGACCGGGAAATCTCGGATCTGCGCGGCGTCTCGTCGGCTACGGTGAACATTGGCGCGCTGACCTACTTTTCTTCCCGCTGGCTCTCCCCACGGCTCACGCGCTTTTTTGAGGCCAATCCGGGCGTCAGTTTGAGGATTGAACCGATCAACTCCGTCGAGATGCTGGAGACCGCCAGAGTGGATCTGGCAATCCTCTGGGGGCTCGGCGGCTGGGCGAACTACAAAAGCGAACTTCTTATACCCTGTCCTGCAGTCCCCACTGCCAACCGGGCTGTCGCCGGCCAAATTGAGGCGATGGGACTTGCAGATGCAGTACGCAAGCTTCCATTGCTTGGCGATAGCTCTGGCGATGCGGGCTGGCGGGAGTGGCATGATACGGCTGGGCTTCCCTATGAACCCAGCCGGTCAAGCCTGACAATCCCGGACTCCAACAGCCGGGTTCAAGCAGTTGTTGACGGTCAGGGGGTGGCTTTGTGGGATGATCTGGTCATCCCGGAAATAGAAGCCGGAACTCTGGTCAGAGTGTCGGATGTTTGGGTGGAAACGTCAGGCTACTATGTCGTCTTCCAGAAAGCCTCTCTCTCAGCAGGAGCAATAGCATTCTTGGATTGGCTTTGGGGCGAAGCTGAGAGCAACCATTCAGGCGGCCGCCCTGAACTGTCGCCTTCAACAACCCCTGGTGAAAAGCGCTGAATTCAATGGCTGCTTCGGGCTGGCCTCGCCATGGCAGTGTCCGCTCTGCACGCTTCGCACACGTTCATTCCTTGCGCGGCATTCAGCGGTTTGGGCTCCTTCGAGTCCTTCGCCGCGTCCCGCCTAAATGTCAGGTTTTGAGTGCTCGGAGGGAAGATCTCAGACAAAAGCCATTGGACATTGCGGAACGGGTGTTACGTGAACCACCTTCTAGTTACATCGTCACCCATCTGGGTCCTCATCGCTCCATTGTCCAATTTCGTAAACACCCTGCTTTTTCATGCGACGTATGAACGCTAGATAGTTAACTACGCGGTCGATCTCATCCAATTCTCCAGTGGCATAGGCGACCGCAATCATCTTGAATTGGGCCTCAAGATCTTCCGCAATTTTTTCGTCTCGTCGGGCGAGACCCTTTCCAGTCCCCAAAGAAACAGTAGTTGTTTCGTCTTCGCTCCACAACTCATCGAGATAGGCCCTTAGATTAAGCTCGGGACTATTCGCGCCCAGCTTGCCTACGGCCTCCCATATTGGTTGAAGCCGTTCAGTAAGATTTCTTCGACTGCTAGTCATGTTTCTCTACCTCGCAGTACAGCAGTTCAACGTAGTTGCCCCAATCGATAGACCGCCACTTTTACCGATGAGCATGTGTGGCGGAGCATCAACCTTTCTCCGCCGCCTGCTTATCTTGGTTCCAACTGTCGTGGAGACAGTTTGTTTGGATCGAAGTTTTGCCCCCCATCGTCATTTCCCGAACCACGTCCCGTGTCTCGTTCGGGTACGCACGAACAAACCCAGCCTCGCAGGGGATTGTCTCAACTTCTCTGCGATCCAGTGCCGGACCCAAATGGATCGCGGCGATCTCAAACTGCTCTGCCATTTGGCCCAGCGTTACATAGTGTTTTTCAAAAGCCTGAATACTCTCTTCAGTGATGTAGTAACGATAGTGCTGTGTGTCTGGGTTTCGCAGTTTTATCTGATTTAGGTATCCATCATCTCGCAATAGTCGGATTGACCCGATGCTAATTCTCAAGCGCGCCGCCGCATCCAGAAGCGACAGGTCGCCGGAAAACACGCGCTCCGATTTCTCCAGGATCTCAGCGCAGTCTATAAGAATTCCAGCCAACCCCTCTACGTCGGGATCTCTCCAAACGCCGGTCAGTCGGCCTGCTGCCCAATCGGCGACAACGCGAGCCAGGGCCACCCTGCTCTGTCGACTGTACTCCGAGAGGGGCAACCTATGACGGGCCCGAGAGGCAATGCGCAGGCCTTCAAGCCTAGTCAGCAAGGTCTGTACCGAGGACGATGGAACATAGCGCAGAGACGTTCCAAAGCGATAGGCTTCCAGAACATTATGCCGGATCAGTGCCTTAACATGGACCGGATGGATATTCAGCTGGACCGCGGTGGATTTGGTATTCTGCAACCCAGACCAGAAGTCGAGCACGGCAGCCAGATCCTCATGGCTGACATCTTTCATGTATGACAGGTCGCTCGCATTTATACCGCGAAGATGGGCGAGAATACCTCGCACCCGAACCTCGCCAACCCCATGTAGCTCCCGTGCGCGTTCAAGCGTGATGAGTTTGGGCGCTGAGATTTCCGTACCCAGAACTTTTGCGCCGGTCTGCAGCGGATAGTTTTCACGCACAAAATCCTGCACACAAGCCCTGAGGACTGCTGTCGCCGGGTCCTCTTCAGTTTCCTTAAGCCAGGTGTAGAATTCGCCCATATCTGTCGTGAAATAGGACCGCTTGGCGGAAGACCGGCGCCTGGCACGCTCCAACTCAGATTTCAGGGCTTCCGGCCCACTCTTCAAAACCTCGAAACCAGCCGACATGCAAGTACGCTCTTTTTCGAAGTCCAAATCCGAGCGGCCGACGCCGCAGTCCATGACAATCGCCATACCTAATGTCAGAGCGGCCTGATGAAGATGCGTTAGCTCCAGCGAGTCCAACCAGTCATCAGCGACCCCAAACTCAATTCGGCGGCTCAGGTAGGTTTCAAACGAGGATCGCCCAAGCTTTGTTGCGTCTTGAGCGGCTTCAAAGATCAGATCCTGGTGACGCGTCACTTGCTCAACCACGTCGTAGGTGAGATGCGCATGCGATGCGTTGGGGAGCTGGAGCAACGGTACGCCATGTTTGGCACAGGTCCCGATCGACAGCACCAACCACTCAAGAAGTTGAAACGCGCTCTCAGGACCCGACCCATCAATGACATCCACAATACACTTCGGACAGATTCGGGTGGTAGCCCGGCGGAACGAACGTGTGGTGGCAAAGGAATGCCCGACGCGGTACCGACAGGGGCCAACCAATCTGGCCGCCGCCAACTCCAACGCTTCAAGTGGCACCCCAGCCAGTTGTGACAGCCGCTCCAGCTGATCCGGATGAGCCGAGCAGATATGGGGCCATCTCAGACCCAGATCTGAACAGAACTCCCTCGTAACACTAAGATTGCGACGTGACAGCCGGGCGACATAGGAAGCAGGCGTCTCCATGTGATGATGAGGCAGAGTCAGAGCGAGTTGTCGTGTCACTGTAAACCTCCGTCCAACGAGGGGTCGCCGTGATCCAACCAGCCCATGATGATCCTGACATCTATGCTCAGGAAGTCTTCTGCAAGGAATGGGTTGAAAGCAGGTATACACCCCGACTTGCGCCGGAATGCTTCTGCAAAATGTCCAAGTCGGAGCTGGGCTTCTCCGTCGTATAGCGCCTCTTCTATCCCACTCAGACACATTTCGATGATCATTCCAAACTCATTGCCACCTGCGTGAACCAGCCGCTTAAGAAACTCTCTCTGTTGAAGTTCAATGGAAGGTATCAGACCAGACTTCCGAACGAACTCAGTAAAGATCTCTGTGATCTCGGGTTCGTGGGATATCCAGCTCACTGCACCCAAGTGCACAACATCTATGCGCCTTTTAAGCTGAACATCAGAATTGATCATCTCGATCAGATCGGGCGTGCCAGACAGAACAAGACCAACCGGCCAGTCCTTATCGTTCATAAGCGATTTCAGGGTGTTCACCACATCATTTCGGGTTTTGACGCCTTTGCTGATGTAGAGGTCCTGAGCCTCGTCCAGATGCACAAACAGGGTCCTTCGCAGTTGGAGAAACTGACGCACCTGCGTCCAGATGATCCCAACCGATTTGTCCCGAGCGAGCGGATATCCCAAACCGGACAGGATCGTCGTACCAACATTCTTTAGCGTCGCTGGTGACGGCACCAGTAGCCGGATCACTTCCGCCACATCCTGTCCCTCCGTTGGCAGGATCAGGTCCGTATGATTGTCAAACAAGCGGTCTGCGAGAGTGGATTTCCCACTGCCGGACGCCCCGATCAGAGCAAGACCACGCGCCTCGCTTCGGCTACCCAATCGGATAGCCGCCCTTCTTCGGCGGAGATGGCGATCAAAAACAAGTTTGAAATCGTGGAATACCTGGTGTGAAACGAACATGTCTCGAAGGCGCGCAATCTGAGCGTCAATCTCATCAGATGGATTGTCAGGGAGATCAGTCATCTTCAATCCTCCATTTCGAAGTTCTGGCACGATCCCCAGTGGGGCTTTGTCCCTGGTCAGCTGTGTCCTCGGTGGTGTCTTCTCCTTCGTCCAATGACGGGATGACATGGCCGAATAGATCTGGCTCTGGCGGAAGGTCAAAGCCTTCAGGATCATCCGTTTCGATGCTCAAACCAAGGAACAGATCTTCCCTGGCTCGTCTAAGCCCAGCAGGTGTCTGACGCTTCAAAACAGCCCCGAACCGGCGCTCTTCTTCTGAGTTCTTTTGAATGATGGCTTGCAATGCGTCAGAGACGATCTTCTCCGGAAGCACGGCCTCGGCCTTGTGCTTCAGCCGCAACTGACGCGCGGTCGCTTCCCAATGCTCATAAGACGCTCCATCGAAGCACTTCTGCAGAGCCCGCGCCGCAAACCATTCTTTTCCGATCTGAACCATGATCCAACCGAGGTCGTTCAGGTCAACTTTGATATGAACGTGACGGCGGCGGTCGTGCACATAAAACTCACGCAGTGCCTGGCAGGTGTAGTCGATGCCAAACAGCCTCACTCCTTTGCCAAAGACGCGTCGGCGATATCCCACACCAAAGGCTCTGCGTCGGGTGGTTTCCGCGAGCTGGGGGACAATACCCATTTTCTCGGCGAGGCGTTTCCAGCAATTATTGGGGGTTTCGCCATTCAGCCCGCGGTGCGGCATGTTGTGATACACGTCCACAACGAACCTGATGAGGATTTCCATCAACACATCATCTGAAAGAGAGGCCATCTCTTCCGAAGGATAGTCTCCTCGCTCTTTAGGATCAGAAAATGTGCGACCGGCGAGAAGCGGCATCAGGGCCGTCCCAAAGGTTCGAAAGATCCGCTCCACTCGCCCCCGTAAACGTGGTAGCCCGCCGCGAGGCGTCTCAACAACCCCATGCGCATCAAAGACCGCACTTCGAAACGCATCGTCCACAAAAGCAACGCCAAGATCGGTCACCAGGGAACTCAACCCGCCGTAGTGATGCCAGGTCGACTTGCAGCCAGCCGCTATCGCAAGGTCCGTTTTGTCGCGTGTGATGTCAGACAAAAGAGCCATGGCGTCTTGGCAATTAGGCTTTTCCGCCAGTCGCATGCCCACCACACATCGCGTAGCACAGTCGATCGCGAGATAGAGCCAACGACGCCCACGGTTCAGCTTGGCGAGCTCTTCAGGGTTCAGATGGTCCAGGGCTCCGCGCTCGGCGAGTATCGTGATCAGATCAACGCACCATTCATCGATCTCAACACGCTCCATTGGGTAGCTGGCTGTTACACCTTCCTCATAGAGTGCGAACTTGCGATTGGCGTAGTCGACGCCATGCCTTTGGACACATGTGTAATACGGATCAAGCTCAGAAATTGCTCGCTCAACTTTCCGCCGCGACGGAATTGTGAGTTCCGGCTTGCCCTCCACCATTCGTTGCTCGTTTACGGCCTTAAACCGGTCTCGGCACACATCAGCGACGTTCTTCTTGGTTAATCTTTTTCGGGTCAAATAGGCTTCGAGGCATTCGCCCAGCAATCTCGAAGCCTCGAGGCAGAACCGCGCAGTCCGGTTGCCGGATCTATGTGTGCCCGGGATCAAACCAAGCGGAGAGCCGCCTGCTTTCTCGTATCGTTTCACCCATTCTCTTAAGGTTCTTGGACTGGGTGGGTCCCGATAAACGTTCTTCTTTCCGGCCCTCGGGTTCCTCCAATTGCTTTGGGCCGCACGCGCCTGTTTGTTCACATGGGCTTCGATGGAAGGAATGACGCTCTGAAGGGAGAAATCTGTCCGTTTCGCTTCATCGATACGCTCGAATTGATAGAACCCGTCTACCCATGAGAAGCGCCAGACTACTTCGGATCTCACGTCATCTGGCAAGCTTGCTATTGTTTCAACACCCGCACTCATTCGCACGTCCTGGCGTTCAGGCAGAAAATACCCGGGATCAAAGGTCACATCAGGCCTTTGAAGGAGGTCGGCAAATTCGTCGAATGTGAGAGACAGGTTCCGGCCAGTCTCATCAAAATCTTCGAAGTGGTAACCAAAGTCTGTTTTCCGGTCTAATTTGTACTTCCGACCATCTACCGTCAGAAGGCCAAAGACACTTACTCTGAAAGGCAGGTTCATTTTGCACCTCCCTTCGAAAGCAAAGTGTCGAGATCAATCAGGTGCTTTCTGTCGGCCGTTAGAACGTTTTCAAAGACCGCGATCACGATGCTCCTGAACCCTGCGCCTCCGAGCGCCAACAACTGGCACAGCTCGTCGACCGTTACTGGAAAACAAACGTCACGGATGATGGATTTGAGATGAGCCTGATGCTCTGAATTTCGCGCCTTTGAGAACTCAACGAAACGTTGTGCGTTGAGGGCCTCTGCGCGGGTGAAATCGCGCTCCGTCACCAACACAATGTCATCGGCAAAGTCCTTGCTCATAGCCGCGCGAATCTGCTGAAGCTCGCGTAAGAAATTCTTCTCCAACACCACCTTCCACGGCTTCACCGCTATGGCCAATCGGCGACCGCTTTTTAGCTCAACCAAAAAGTCAATGAAGTGGGTTTTGCGATTGCCTGATTGATCGCGGTAGCTGATGAATTGTGGCTGCTCCCACAAGTTTGCCACTGCAGGATTAGCCAGCACCAGGAAAAACACCCGCTGTTCCAGCTTACTTTCATATTGAACGATCCTCGGACGAATCTGCCCAGGCAATTGCATAACAGCTCCGCCTCTGGAGCTATGTGTCGACCTCCTTGGAATACCCCGTGTTGCAAGGCTGGGCTCAGGCGACATCTCGCCCGTTAATGTGAACTCTTCATCTTTCATGTCTGTGATATGGAGCGCCGACCAGCTTGGGCCGATCGTGCCTCTCTACCCTCTTTTGGTGTTCTTTGGGCAAAGCCAAACCATCTCATCGCCAATAGACGACGACGAAACAGTTGACTTTGAGATCATGGCGGGGGAAGAAGGTGTATCGGTTACGTATCGATACAGAATAAGGGGTCTCGCGGTGTAGTGGCTTGCGAGGCCTTTTTCTTTTCTTCCTATGAAATTGTTACTAGCTCATCTTTGGGCACCTCCGTTGTCTATAACGTTCCGGCCACAGAGCCTCGGGAGTGGTCCCAAGCTTCTCTGCTATGGCTTTCTGAACATAATCGGAGCGCCTGTATCCTTGAGACACAGTAGACACCGAACTGATTGAACGACCGATGTCTCGGCTTAGCTTAGCCAGTGAACTGCCCTTGAGTCTAAGGTCACACTTGATCTGCTCATGTTTGGCGAGATCGACAATCAGATTCCCTGTCATGTCAAATGTTCCGACTGATTCCGGTTACCGAAACCTAACAAATGAACTTACAGGTGTCATTTTTATTGTTTATTAGCAATATGTTGCACATTAATGCCTCAAATTTTCAATGCCATGTCGAAAGACAATCAGCTAAGCTGCTGAAACGCCGATGGCTTTGCGCCAAGAGACGCAAATTGAGGTATCTGACGTTGAAGGAACTGGGTAAGGCTTGAACACAGTAGTCGAAATAAAGTGCGGCCGAGTTCCGACTATTTTCGTGAGAGAGACGCCAAATGCGTGGCAGCCATACCTGCGCCGCAAACTCCTAGCTCTACTTAAACTTAGCAAATCCCATAAGGAATTTGCTGAGCGGCTCGGAATTAGCCCGTTGGTTGTGCGACGGCTCCTGGATTTGCTTGGCGTCGACTATGTTCAACGCCTCTATAGGCAATATGAAAGGGGAAAGGCCTGTTCAGATATTGCCAATGCAAACGGGATGAAGCCAGCAACGCTGTCCAAACTCTTTAAGGAACGCGGCTTTGAGGTGAAGCGCGGGGTTCGCAGACCCAATGTCCCAAAACATAAGCTGCGCCGTATTTGGACGGAGACCCCAGTAATCAACAGGGTGGCGCGAAAATTCACAATCCATTGGCAAACGGCGCTGCGTCTGCTTGAGGACGAAAAGCTGATCGTGGGTTATAAAGGTCGACCGAGAAAACTCTCAAAACCATCACAGCCACCGTAGGTTTTTCGTATGCGTCTCAGGGGTATCCTAGCAGACCAAAAAAACTCCTGGTTCGGCCCTTTGCGGACGCAGGACATATTAACCTTAGCTGCAGTGCAGCTCGAACAAAGCTGACGGTGAAGAGTTGTGCTGCTATGGTGCCGACGAAGCTGTTAGCCGCCCATTCGTGGAATTTGCTCAATGGATACGTTTCAAAATTGCAGCGCGGGCTATCGGTTCCCCGTCCTCCCACGCCTGCCCGGCCTGACTGATTAGGCGTCTGCGTTTGTTATCACTTGGGCCATGAACGATAGCCGAACGGACCTTGTAGAAGTGCCTCATCTTCTCTCTAATGGATGCCTTGTCCACATCATTTGTTGCCAAGAGGTCGGCTGCTGCTTTCTCAAGATCTCGACTTAGCGAGCGTCCGCGAGGTTTGAACAAGCGCTCAAACACAATCGCCAAGTCCAGTATTTTGTCCTCAGTAGAAAACCGTCCGTCGCGCCGATGGGATTCAGCAAGCCTTTGGATTATGGCCGCCATTTCTGGATACTCGGTTTCCCTCCTCCGTGCGAATAGGTCTTTGACTGACAGGATCTGCCCAATATCGACGGCCTCAATCTCATCAAACGCAGAGAAAAGGTGGCTTATTGAACGGCCACTATGGGTTTGAGCTGAATCGTGGTGCGAACCGAGTAAACCGCTTGCACGACGCGGAATACATCCTTCGAATGTGGCTAGCCACGAGACACGTTGGCTCAGGGTAATTGAAAGTAGATTGGCAAACTCCGTCGCCCAACGATGAAAGAGAGGAGGAAGGTTTCGTGTTTGAAAACGAGGGGGATTGTGCAAGTCTCCAAATCTGGGTTTCCAAGAAAACTGGCGAGCAATCCCAAATACGGCCTCCAGTCGCCGCCAATTGACTTGCTTCGCGGCAACTTCCGTCAGCCATTCGGGTTCAATGTGTTCCTGCAACTGTTCGAAAGGGACAAGTGAGTATCCTTCCCCAAGTTCAACTGTGTTTTCTACAAAAACGCCATGATACAAAGCGACGTCTATCGCTTTACCCAAATAGGGTTGGGTTTCACCGTCGCTATTCTGAATTGCAAGTTTCAGGATAGTGTTCAAATCGCTTGCAGGTCTGAGAAAGGGATCATTTGAGCTTTCATCTTGCGCCTCCATGAGACCAACTATCAACTGGCTCAGAGTCGTCATAGAGGTGTGGTTCAAGATCCCAACCTGAAACTCGTCTCTACCGAGGTTATTGCCCAAAGTGCGCGAAAGTGTGGGATGATATCTAAGGACCCCACGAACCGGGTCTATTGCTGCCTTCAGCTTCTTGAAGTTCTCAGTATTTTTGTACCGAGCCTCGAATAAGGCATCATCGTATAGCTTCTGGATGGCTTCACTGGGATACGGCGTCTCATCACGACCGTTTCGAACAATCCGTGTGTAACCAGTTGCACTGAAGTACCAATCCAAAAACGGTCTCTGTGCTCGTTCGAGCTTGGAAAGAGCAGTTGATAGTCTTTTCGTCCAGTCGGTTTGGTCAAAGTCTTTGAATAACATGACGAACTGTTAGGCTAGTCGTAGGTGGAATGCTAGGATTGGAACGCCCTTGCCTGTTAGGAATTCCGTTCTCGCCTATCGCGATCCATTGCTGCCGTTCGCCTTAACTAACCGTTTCCGCATTGCGCACCATCTGAGCGTCCATTCGTCGCGAGTGTAAAGCCCAAGGCTTGCCATACTTGCAGATCATCACCGTATTCACATTGATAGTATCAGACGGCCCTAGGCTAACAGGAGTGTCTACATGTCAAACTTGGATGAAGATGTACGCAAGGAGCGAGAGACTTTGATCGCAATAGAGTACCACGGCATCTATCCCGTATACGAAGCGTTCTACATCCACTCAATCATCTATGCCGCGGAACGTTCAGAGTTGGCTTTCGAGCGTTTTGATGAATCTGTTGCCGCAGGCCAGTCGCCAGAGTTGGTTTTCGCGACTATTCAAGAGGCTTTGACTCACGCGGGCGCGCTATCTCGCTTTTTCTGGCCAATGAAAACCGAGAAAAACGTACTTGCGGCCGCACGCGGTGACAGATTGCGAAACGCCTTCACGCTTGATGAAAAATCACCTTTGAGATGGCGCAAGTTGCGAAATGCATTTGAGCACTTCGATGAAGATCTTGACCGCTTTCTTCTAGAAGATCGCGCGGGGTACTTTTTTCCAAGCCCGCTAGTGGACGATCAGACGCTCGCAGACGAAGCCATCGGGCATATCTTCAAGCTTGTTGATCCGAAGCATGGCATTTGCATTCTGCTTGGTGAAAAATTCGAATTTCGGCCAATTAGAGGCGAAGTGCAGCGAGTTTTGTCTCGCGCTCGCAAGATGGACGAGCAAGGCAGTCGTCTTTGAGGTATACCGGTAATTGGCCAGTTTGTCTGATGCCACAGTGCTGCTCATCAAGACGAGACGTGCGTCAACGGCTAGTCGTTCCAGAAAAATCAACCAAGTTACAGAAGAAATCAGTATCTCTACGCGCTATCCACATCCTCAAAGATTGATCTTTGGCTTGGTTCCGACGACTCGTCGCGCTCGGTCAGTGCGGAATTGGTAGGCGAAAACACATCCCAATCACCATCGTCCTCTTGCTCGGCGCGGTGTTCTTCTTGTTCTTGAAGGACTTCATTGATCTCTTCTCGAAGCAGATAGCCAGCTGACTCAACAATACTGTCAATCTTAGCGAAACCGCTTTCGACAAGGAGGTTTTCGAGTATATGCAAACCAGAAGAAATGACATCGTACTGATCCTCGATATCAAATTCCAGATCGATGTCATTGCGTTTACCGTCGAGCACCTCCTCGAAGCCATCCACAACTTTGGACGATAACACAGCTCCCAAAGACAAGAGCATGCGAGGTCCTACAAGTGACAATAGATCATCATCTTCGACCCAGGATAGGTCGAACTCGTCTGTAGCGCATTGAATAAGCTTGCGTGAAATCTCTGATCGGTCGAAATCGCTTAGCGCGCCCAGCATATAAGCACGGGCTGCCGCCCGGTTTTTAGCGCTATTGCTGGCTCGAGACGAAGAAAACACCATCCGACCCATCAGGCCATCATGTTCTTTAAACTGGTGCTCAACGACATCATCGCTCGCACGGGATGACAGGAACTCAAAAAGGATACTGTTGGTTCGCCAGTTGTTCGGCACCTCTTTCAGTCTGCGATTCAATACATCGTTGAGCGAAGCTGGGATTTTGGCCGCGTTTACCGTGGCAGGACCGTTCTCACAGACGAATTGGCCCATAACTTTCTCAATCGGCCCGCCACGGACTATTGCCGTCGTCATGTTTGGCAGAGTGTCCAATATGGCTGTGATCGCATCCGCGATTGTCGGATGATCAAACCCCCAGACCCGATCGGACGCTTCCGACACTACTTTTGTGAAGGAGCCCTCTAACTCGGGCAGCCGTGCGAGGATTCCGGATTCGCTATGACCCGTTGTTTCCACAAGAGCTGAAACTGCGTCACGGTCTAGTTCGTTCAAGTCCACCCAGCCACGATGGACATAGATCAAAACTAGTGCGGCAAACTGCTCAGATTCCAGTTCATTGATAACCTCGATAAGGTGCTCTTGAGGTTTTGCCATGAAATCGCATAACGCGTCTTCCGTTAAGTTCAGCTTTTTTGTGAAGTTCGGGTTACCGAGCCGCTCTGAGATACCTGGCAAAAAATCTTTCACCTGTGCAACGGCATTTAAATACCGTTTCGCCTTCTCTTTCCAAGCTTCCGCCTGTTCTCCATGTTTGACGTGATTATAGAGAATTTGGCGTTTCTCATCGCTTGATAATTCACCGACATTAACGACGGCGGCTTCCGTTTTAAAGAGCGGCATATTCCTAGATCCGAGCCTAGTCGCGGCAGCCCGATAGATGTAGCTGCGCGACGTGAACAGAAAGCGGTTGCCACCTGTGATAGCTGCAGAGACCTTAGGAAATTCCCGCGCCCATGCCTGAACATGGGTGGTGTCCATAACGTTCGAGCCGAAAGCATCATCAATCCAGAAGAACCGATTTTTTTGGTCGGGGTTCCAGTGGCTTACAAACTCTTCCGGAGATGAAACTTGAATCACTGAATGCTCATCGTCTTCGATTGCCATTGTAGACAATATCGCACCGATAGTAGACTTTCCGCTCGCCGGGTTCCCGAGCAACAGAACTAAACCGTGTTCGTCCAGAATTCGGACAGCGCGGTCGTGCGATTTGGTCGGTACATAGGTCTTAAGCTTGGGTAACCACGTTCTTAAGATCACCTTGGTTTGCTCGATCGCACGCACGTCCAGAATAGTGGTCAGATCACCTAGTCCGTACACTTGTGGAACCAGAGCGCGAAGCTTTGCGCTTTCGCGGATGGTTTGGACGATCTGCTGTTTTCCCCAAACCTCAGGTTTGGTAACTCCGTAATCACGTAGCTTGTTTCGGATCAGTTTCGCATTCGGGCCTGATACCGACATGTTCGTTATGAAGATGTAGCTGTCCGCTTCACCAGCGGAAACGAGTTCTTCAAGCTTCTCAAGCTCCGGGGTTAAATCCGACAGAGTCAGGCTGCCTTTCGGGTCAGACGAAAACTTGACTTGGACTGTGCCCGTAGGTGGTGTTTTTTTTCGCGAATTAGAAATGAGGAATACAGCATCCTGACCACCATCTTTCGCCTCGTGGTGGATCGTAACTCTTGTTTTCAATCGCTCTTCACAGACCTGAGCGGCCATGTCTTGAAAGGCCTTCCAACCGATAGTGTGGAGAGCAAGATCGGCGTAGGGACCCTGTGCTTGCAAGCGTTCAAATTTCTTTTGGTCTTTGACGGTTTTCATATGACGGTTCACATTTGCATCTGTCCAAGAAGGTTTAATACCCAAACGGTAATTGGGTTAAGCGCTTTCGCATTACCTTTTTTCGCTCGGAAGATTTGAAACCGTTTGGAGCAAGCTGCCATCTATGATTTTGTCGACCATCGTTCCCAGCCGTTCGAACCTACACCCTTTATCCCAAGCGACCTGCATCATAGCAGCTATGAAAATGGGATTCTTTCGGCAGTCCTTAAGATGACCGGCTGCGCGTCTACCGGCTTCCAAGCACTCTTCTCGTAATGCTCCTAGATCTTCGTCCATCGCGTCTTCGATGTTTGTTTTCCACGCAGTGAACCGCTCATTGTAGATATCGTCTTGGGGAAAGGCGTTAGTGGTTTCGTGCCCCACTAGCCCAAAAGCTGTCAGATTATCCTTGCTATGGCGAGTACGCTTTCCAGCGTCTTGCTCCTGACCGTCGCAATCAAAGACCAGATAGTATGGGATAGCAAACTGCTGAGCGAGCAACTGCAGCATTATAATTGGACTTTTCCCGCCTGCTTCAATGATGTTGCAGCCTCGCCTTTGGAATGTTTTCAACTTATCAGAGAGCGAGAGATATGAGAATATGCACGCTTGGTCGGATACGCCCTCTACGAGTACCACGTAGTCGGAGAAGAAAATCTCATTGGTTTTGGGTTGCATCTGAATGCTGAGCTTCGCACGCAATGCCTCGATCTTTCTTTCTGCATCATCGAAATGAGTGTTGTATGCTTCGGTGATCGACTCGATGCTGCCACCATGCGTTTCCGTGAAACCCTTGTGATTTTGGGTTTTTCGCAGTCCGGTCAGCGAACTTACATCAACAAAATACGGGCTATGAGTGGTTAGGATGATTTGTGCTTGACCCTTGGAAAGTTGGGAGAGAACCGACGCTAGGTGCCGCGCTTGAGGCGGGTGTTGATATAGCTCTGGCTCTTCACAACCGAGAATAAGCGTTGGTGTTTCATCGCTCGCCGAGCGCAGCAACTCTTGCAAGATCACGAGTAAGAAAGCTCGTTGAAGACCATGCCCAAACTTACCGACGTCCCCCTTGAACCCTTTGTCTTCCAATTGGACGGCGGCGCTTGGTTCATTAACAGCAACCGATTTGTCATCTGAACGCCATTTGAGCTCGATACCGGCATCTGATGTAACACTACCCTTCAACCGCTCGCCAAGCCTGTCTTGGAGGCCGCGTAGGTGGTGCTGTTGCTCCTGAAGCAGTAGGTCGTAGCGTGCCCTGGCATCGGCTCTGATTTTAGCAAGCTCTTCTTCGTAGTTCATTGATGAGCGAACAGTGTGCTGGATCAGTTGCCCAAGATGGGTGTTCTTTCCTTCTTCCGACTCAGTGGATGCGTCCTTGACGGCTGGAACGTAGACCCAAGTAATAAATTGCCTAAATCTGTCCGACCCTTTGCTGACGCCAAAAAACTCATCGGCGCTTCGCAGCACTTCCTTTTCGTTCTCCGGCATTGCTTCTTCGAACTTTCGAAGCGCGGCTTCCATGGCCGCGCCAGAGCTCTCTTTAGGTAGACCTTCGAATTTCCGTTGAAGGGTCTCGTACATCTCTTTTCGTTTGCTGACAGGCGACTTTGGTAAATCAAAGAACTTTGCGAAATCTGGGTTGACGAGCCGCTCCCCCAACATGGTTAGTTGGAAACCGCTCTCTCCACTACGAACAACTTGCGCAGTAACTGTCATCGCCCCATGTCGGATGTAATGCTTAAAAACATCTTCTGCGGCCTTTGAGAAGTCGCAGAAAGTTACGGTTATTTCGATTGGCTTCGTAGTGTCCCGATTCCAAAAGTCGTCTTCTGTGAAGTTGCGAATTTCACCAAAGAATAAATTTAGTGCATGCAGGAAAGTAGATTTGCCTGAGCTATTAGGGCCGACAAAAACATTGTAGTTTTGGAAATCGATTTCTTGAGACTTAATTGATCGAAAGTTCCTGACCTTTAGTCTTTGGATTTGCATTACTTTTAACTCTAAATTCCTGCGTGCTTCTCAAACGGGGTTTGAGGCTCTTTTGGCCAATTTCCAAGACGGACGTTAGCAACCCATCTATCATAGCGCCACCGGAATCCGATAGTTCGTGGAAGCCCATACAACCTCAGGAATCCAACAGTTAAGGGTCAAATTTAGACGTTTGGATGTCAAATCTAAGGACCTTCAAGCTTTGTCAGGCAGCCGGCTATAAGTCTGCTTTTGCGCCTGATGGAAACGATCGTCACAACTACGGCGATAGTCTGTTCCTCACCCCATTTGACCTCATCTGACGAGGTTTGCTTGATTGTAGATAGTAACTGTGCAAGCTGCCACTCCGCGCTCGCTTTTTGGTCAGCGGAATTTGGACAAGCCAAACGCCTCAGGCCATCAGGGGTAAGGCACCACCTTCCCCCTCGGGCAACCCTATTAGGCAACACCGTGTCCTCGGCTGCGCCTGCGGGCCGCACCACTATTGTCGAATAGCATTGCCTCGCCCCCATCCGCGTTCGCCACGTAGCAGATCAGCAAGAACAGGCGCCTTCGGCTTCTGATCTGCAAATCAGCTCTGATTTTCCGAAAGGGAAGTCAGGATCATTGAAATCGGTCTAGGTGCTGGATGAAGGAATTGAGGCGAAAATGGTAAGGTTCTGTCGCTGGTGGCAGAACTATGTGTCGCCCTACATGGATACCAATGGCGGACCGAGGAGGATTCGAACCCCCGACCCCTTGATTCGTAGTCAAGTACTCTATCCAGCTGAGCTATCGGTCCGCGTTGGTGAGGCGGTATGTAGACCCGGCGTTCGGGACGTGCAAGTCGATTCTTCAAAAAAGTTTTAAAAAGTCCCAGCGCCGCGGGGAAGCCTGATTTCGAAGGTTGTTCCTTCGGGCCCAGTTTCCGCCAGCACAAGATCGCCACCGTGCCCGCGCACCAGTTCTTGTGAGATCGCAAGCCCCAAACCGGAACCGCCTTTGCGGACCCCACCCTGGAACGGAGTGAACAGGTTTTCGCGCGCTTTCGGGGGCAACCCGGGGCCATTGTCACTGATCTCGATGCACCAGTTGGTGTCATGCTCACAGCCCGCGATGGTGATCCTGCCGGGTTTGCCGGACGCGACAAGTGCCTGGCGCGCGTTGCGGACAAGGTTCATCATTACACGGAATATTTGCTCGGGGTCCGCTCGGGCCACGAGGTCTTTGGGCACCTCGTTCACGATCTCGACGCAGGCATCCGCGACGGCCAACTGTTCACTGGCCACAACGTCTTCGGCGATGTCGCGCAGGGGCACCATGGTCAGGGTCGGCGCGGGCTCTTCCGCGCGTCCGAATGCCAACGTGCTTTCGCACAAGGACACCGCGCGGGTTATCGAGTTCACAAGTTTGGGCGCCATCCGCCGCACCAATGGATCATCGCTGGTTTCGATCCGGTCGGTGAACAGTTGGGCCGACGTCAGAATATTTCTCAGGTCGTGGCTGACCTTTGCCACCGCACCGCCCAACTGCGCCAGACGTTCACGTTGTTTCAGCGCCTGGGTCAGTTCCGTCTGCAACTGCTGCAACGCCTCTTCCGCCTCGCGGAGTTCGGTCACCTTGGAATTGGGTGAGATGATCCCCCGCGCGTCTTCGGGTGCCCCGGCATAGCGCTGCATATAGCCCACGACGCTTTTGATCGGCTTGACCAGAACGACCCGGACAGCAAGGAACAGAAAAAACGCGGTGATGATGGAAATCACAAATGACAGGCCCAGAATGCGAAGGCCATAGTCGGTCATCGCCATGCGCAGCGGCATGCTGTCAATTGTAACCTCAATCAGCAAACCGGCCCCTTTGACCGGCTCACCGATCACGCGAATAACCTCGTTTTCCGGGGTAAACAGACGTGCAAGCGCATCACGGATCAACACCAAGGGCCCGGCATCCCGCAAATCGTAAGTCATCGTAACCTGTTCGGGGATGGCGGAGGACAGCATAAGTTGTCGTACCTCATCGCGGCGCAATACCACGTTGTAGACGCCCGCATTGGCCAGCAACTCAGCCTCGAGATCTTCTGCCAACATGTCGTCCGCCAGCAAAGCCAGTGAGGCGATCTGGGCGCGTTCAAGTCTGTTCAGCAGGAAGTCTTCGCGAAACCGCGCGATGGAAGGAACAAAGATCAAAATCTCGGCCAACATCACGAAGACCGTCGTCAGGATCAAAAATCGGCCCGACAGCGAGTTCAATCTGCTCTCCCTTCCTGATCAGGGCAGCCAGCGCTGGACGAACCTGACCACGCGTTTAACCGTCTGATTCTCAAACAGCCTTGGCGAGAAATAGGCACCCGCGACCCTTTTGTTAAGCTCTCCGATCGTCGGATAGGGTGAAACCATCGCGGCGATCTGGCCCATTTTGAGGTTATTGGCCAATGCCAGTGACCACAAGTTGATCAGTTCTCCGGCCTGATGCCCCACGATTGTAGCCCCAACCGGTCGGCCCTTTACCACCATGACCTTGATAAAACCCTTGGTTTTCCGTTCGGAAATCGCCCGGTCATTGTGGTGATAATCAAACCGCGCAACTTCGACGTTGTCGCCATGTTGTTCACGGGCCTGAGCTTCGGTTAGGCCAACCTGCGCCAGTTCGGGGTCCGTATAGGTTGCCCAAGGAATATGCGCGGTCTTTGCCTTAGAGGGCAGCCCGAACAAGGCAGAGCGGATAATAATTCCAGCGTGGTATCCGGCCACATGCGTGAACTGCAGTCCACCCGCGACGTCTCCGATCGCATACACTTTGCGGTTTGTAGTGCGCAGCGTGTCATCCACCTTGATCCCGGTGCGGGTCGGTTCAATCCCGGCTGCCTGCAGGTTCAGGCGGTCTGTATTGGCCTTGCGTCCGGCTGCCAGCAACAGATGCGAGCCTGTGTAAATCTCGCCCTTCTCGGTCACGACCTCAACAGCGCCATTGTTGTCCCGAATCTGAGCCACCATCGCGTTTTCGTGGATTTCCACGCCCTCGGCGCGCAGCGTATCCAGCACGATCTCGGCCGCCTCAGGGTCGTCTTTGCCCAGCGCCTGCATCCCTTCGATCACCGTGACTTTGCAACCTAGCCGGATGTGGGCCTGCGCCATTTCCATGCCGATAGGGCCGCCGCCGATGATCAGCAGGTGTTCCGGCTTGTCCCGCAGGTCGAAGATGGTTTCGTTTGTATAGAACGGCACCTGATCCAGCCCCGGGATCGGCGGCACCAAAGGCGACGAACCGGTTGCAATCACAACCCGGCGCGCAGTGATCAGGTAGTCACCCGCCTGCACCTGGGTCGAAGAGACAAAACTGCCGAATTCGCGGATCACCTTGACGCCGAATCCCTCGAACCGCTCCTGACTGTCCATCGGTTCGATCTGTGCAATCACGTCATGCACGTGGTCCTTGGCGGCTGCGTAATCCACCTGCGGCACCACGTCCGCCACGCCCAGCGCCGCAGCATGCGCCTGCCCATAGGCCGCCTTACCGCTGGCAATCAGCGCCTTGGACGGAACGCAGCCAAAGTTCAGGCAGTCTCCGCCCATCTTGTGGCCTTCCAGCAAGATCACATCGGCGCCCATTTGGCTGGCACCGGCCGCAACAGACAAGCCACCCGACCCGGCCCCGATCACCAGGATATCGGTTTTAAGTTCTTGCATGGATTCAGGCGTCCTTTTTGCCGCGCAAAGCTTTGATGACTATTGGCAATGCCGCCAGCACACACAAGCCTAGGATCGGGCCGATAACGAAGGGCTCCCACAGCAGCGAGACATCCGGCGTCCCGCCCCGATCGAACACACCGCCCAGACCAACGCCGATCCAGGTGTAGACGATGCCGCCCGGAATAATGCCCAGCGCCGTGGTGATCAGGAAATTGCGGAACTTCACTCCCACCAGCGCAGGGACCAGATTTGCGACGAAGAAGGGCACCACCGGCACGAGGCGCAGCAGGAACAGGACCGAGATTTCATTCTCGCGCAGACCGTCCTTGAGCTTTTTGATCGTCCCTTCAGACGATTCCAGTCGCGCGGTCAGAGACTCGCCCAGTCCCCAACGCGCCGCCAGAAAAATCGCAGAGGCTCCTATTGTGGCGGCAAAGACATTGAAAACGGTGCCTGCAAACAGGCCAAACAGGAACCCACCGGTCATCGATGCGACCGCCGCGCCGGGCAGCGAGAAGGCGACGATCACGATATAGACCGCGATAAACACTGCAGCCATCGACCAATAATGCGTGTCACGCCATTCCAGCAGGGCCTCGCGGTTGTCGCGCAGGGTCTCGAATGTCAGGTAGTCGCCCAGCATAAAGAAGCCCAGCGCAGCCACGGCGAGAATCACCAGCAAAGGTATATGTCGCGTAAGCCCACTGCGTGGGGTCTGAGTTGTATCGCTCATGACGCTGTCCGGTTTTGTGCGTTTCATCTTGCACCCAACATGCGCCGTCAGCGCGCCGCGCAACAGGGGCCTCACGCGGCGTTGATCTTTACGGAAGGGAATGTGAGGGATAAGGCTGCGAAAACCGGTGTTTTGAAACCTTTTGCCCGCTGTGGTTACAGAATTGTTGCAAAAGGCGCGAAAACCCCCACCTAGGGGTTTGACTTACCCCCCGCTACCCAGTAGAGGACGGGCTTCGAACACTAGGGCCAGGCGAATCCGCGCCGCACCCGACCGCTATAGATTGGAGACGGAGCGATGAAACGCACCTATCAGCCTTCAAACCTGGTTCGCAAACGCCGCCACGGTTTCCGCGCGCGCATGGCCACCAAGGCCGGCCGCAAGATCCTGAACGCACGCCGCGCACGCGGCCGCAAATCGCTGAGCGCGTAAACCGCTCACCGATCAGGTTATGAACATGACGCCGCCGGAGGCCCCTGTGGATGGTAAAAACCACCCCGGGGACAAGCCCCCGGCGGCGTCCGTTTGCGCGCCTGATACTTTGACCGTTCTCAAAAAACGGTCCGATTTTCTGAAAGCGGCCCGCGCGCGCAGGCAAGGCACGTCGTCGATGATGGTGCAGGGCCGCAAACGCGCCCCTGATGAAGATCAAGAAGCGGTCATTCGCGTCGGGTTCACCTGCTCCAAAAAGGTCGGCAATGCAGTCGCCCGTAATCGCGCCAAGCGCAGATTGCGCGAGGCCGCACGCGCTATATTGCCTGAACATGGTCGCGCGGGGTGGGATTATGTTCTGATTGGTCGGGCAGGCTCGACGTCAGACCGACCCTATTCCGCCTTGCTAGACGACCTTCGATATGCGCTACGAAAAATCCACGGCGCGCAGAAATGACTTTGCTCTCTCATATCATCGCCCTGCCGATCCGGATTTACCGGCTGGTGCTCAGCCCCTGGGTCGGCTTCAACTGCCGGTATCAGCCAACCTGCTCGGCCTATGCCTTGGAAGCCCTCGAAAAACACGGTCCGATAAAAGGCACTGTGCTTGCGGCCCGCAGGATCGGACGGTGCCATCCTTGGGGTGGTGATGGATATGATCCGGTCCCGGACAACAAGGACGACAAGGGGTGCTGTTCGTGACCCCTCGTCAGACTTGACCAGCCTAAGGCTGCGCTGAACACTTGGACTACGCAACCCGAGGTTCAGATGACATCCCAAGCTCGCCACACACTTCCTACACATGACGTTCTGAACCAGCCGCCGTTGCGAGGAGATACGAACGTGTGGTCGTCCGATCCGGTGCTACAGAACGCGGCGCGGTTCACCGGTGCGCGCACCGATCCGCTGGCATCCTATGGCGAGATCCTAGGCCGCGCCGAAACCCGGGAATTGGGGCGCGAGGCCAATCAGCACCCACCGGAATTGCGGCTGTTTGATCAGGGTGGCCGGCGTTTGGATGAGATACGCTTTCACCCTTCTTACCATAGGATCATGGATATCAGCCAATCCGCGGGTTACGCATGCTTGGCCTGGGACGAGCAGCCCGGAGGCCACGCCACCCATGCCGCGATGATGTATATGGCCGGTCAGATTGAACCCGGCCATTGCTGTCCCCTGACCATGACATATGCAGCGATCCCTGCGCTTGAGGCCAACAGCGACATTGCTGCAATCTGGCGGCCCAAACTGATGGCCCGCAGCTATGATCCGTCGACGAAACCCATCGAACAAAAAACAAGCGCCACGCTGGGTATGGCAATGACCGAAAAACAGGGTGGTTCAGACGTGCGCGCCAACACTACCATCGCCACACGGGATGGCGATCATTGGCGGTTACGCGGTCACAAATGGTTCTGTTCGGCCCCGATGTGCGACGGTTTTCTGACTTTGGCGCAGGCGCCCGGCGGGCTGACCTGTTTCCTCGTCCCCCGTTGGCTGGAAGGCGAGCGCAATGCGATCCACCTGATGCGCCTAAAAGACAAGCTGGGGAACAAGGCCAATGCCTCGTCTGAAATCGAGTATCATGACGCCCTTGCCTATCAGCTCGGGGACGAAGGCGCAGGCGTCCGCACCATCATCGAAATGGTGCATCATACGCGCCTCGACACAGCTGTCGCGCCCGCAGGTCTGATGCGCGCTGCCCTTGCTGAGGCGCATCACTGGGTCTCACACCGCAGCGCTTTTCAGCGTCGTTTGATCGACCAACCCCTGATGCGCTCCGTTTTGGCGGACCTTGTGCTGGACTGGGAAGGCGCGCTGACCTTGGGCATGCGCGTTGCACAGGCCTTTGACGGGCAGACGGACGAAGACAAAGCTTTTGCGCGCATCAGTGTCGCCCTGGCCAAGTTCCTGAACAACAAACGCTGCCCCACAGTCGTCGTCGAAGCGATGGAGGTGCTGGGCGGCATGGGCTACGTGGAAGACACTCAGATGCCCCTCCTCTACCGCGAAGCGCCGCTCAACAGCATTTGGGAGGGGTCAGGCAACGTGATCTGTCTGGACATTCTGCGCACCATCGCCCGCGACCCATTGGCGGCCGAGGCGTTGCAGGCGGAACTGGACAAGGCAACCGGGACCGACCGGCGTTATGACCAGGCGCTGAAGGCCCACCGCGAACGCTGGCCCGGAACGCCCGCAGAAGCCGAAGCGCGCTGGTTTGCCGAGAATACGGCGCTGCTGCTGACGGCCTGTCAGTTGTTGCGCCACGCCCCTAACGCAGTGGCGGATGGCTATATCGCGGCACGGCTCATGGGCCATAGCGGGCGGATCCCTGGGGCGGTGTCCGGTTTGGACACGGATGCCTTGGTCGCACGCCTGGGCTGACCCGAATACTTGCCCGTTTGCGTCAACTGCTGTAGGGGCAGCGCATGTTTGACGAAGCTGACGATATCCACCCGCTCTTTGCTGGCGCGCCCTCGACGACCGAGTTCAAGAAGCTGCGCAAGCGAATCGTGCGCCAAACCCGTGAGGCCATCGAGCAATATGGGATGGTGGACCCATCGGCTCACGACAAGGATGGCAAACCGCCTCGCTGGCTGGTCTGCCTGTCGGGCGGCAAGGACAGCTATACCCTGCTGGCCGTTCTGTACGAGCTGAAATGGCGCGGCCTTCTGCCCGTTGACCTGCTGGCCTGCAATCTGGATCAGGGACAGCCCGGCTTTCCGGCCACCGTTTTGCCCGAGTTTCTGGAACGTATGGGCGTTCCGCACAGGATCGAATATCAGGACACGTATTCCGTTGTAATGGACAAGGTCCCGCAAGGTCGGACCTATTGTGCACTCTGTTCTCGTCTGCGTCGCGGCAACTTGTATCGCATCGCGCGCGAGGAAGGATGCAGCGCCGTGGTGCTGGGCCATCACCGCGATGATATTCTTGAGACGTTCTTCATGAACCTCTTCCACGGCGGCCGTCTGGCTACCATGCCGCCCAAGCTGGTCAACGAAGAAGGCGACCTGTTCGTCTTTCGCCCTCTTGCCCATGTGGCTGAGGCCGATTGCGAGAAATTCGCCAACGCCATGAACTACCCCATCATCCCCTGCGATCTTTGCGGCAGCCAGGACGGGTTGCAGCGCCAGCAGGTGAAACAGATTCTCGACCAGTGGGAAAAGAACAGCCCCGGCCGCCGCCAGGTGATGTTCCGAGCGTTGACCAACGCGCGTCCATCTCATCTTTTGGACCCGAAACTATTTGATTTTCAGAACCTTATGCTCAATTCGGGTGAAAAAGACCTCAATTCGGACGAGATTCCGCAGCTGCGTTAACGAGTGACTCAGAATGGTTTCCTAGGGTCGACCAGAGCGTTTTGGACGCAAGGTAGAGGCCCGAACAACCGATGTGGAAACATATCTCACTCAACAAAACCTTTGACTCTCTGACCGCGGCGCTAAGCGGACCCCCCGCTTTGGCATTTGCGCCAGCGATCAGTCTGGCTGCCTACTGGACGGGTGGGGAACGTGCGTTGATCGTCGTGGCCCTTGCGCTGCCGGTCGTATTTGCATTGGCGGCGTCGACCGCGAACCGGGCCGGGAAACACGCCGGAGCCGATGGCGGTCTTACCCCCATCGAGACCTTTGCGCATGAGATGGGCACGCTGATAAAAAATCCACGCACAGATCATGACGCCGCATGCATGATTGTCGAACTGGACGGATTCCCCGACTTTCTGGATTTGCATGGGAATGCGGCCGGCCAACTGATGGCCGATCAGTTCCGCAGCCGGGTTCTATCGGTCATCCGTTCGCAGGACATTGCCACGGGTCTGGATCAGGGCAAGATCGTCATTGGCCTGCCTGCATCACCTACTCTTGATCTCGAAGCCTGCATTCAGATGTCAGGACGTATTCAAGCCGCGGTTGACGAACCGATCGTTTTGAACGGTACAAGTGTCTATGTGTCTTGTTCGATCGGATTCTGCCTGCAATCCACGCTTTCAGATCACACCTTTGCCGACTGGATCGAAGCCGCAAGCGCGGCCTTAAGCGAAGCGCAGCGGAACGGCCCCGCCACTATCCGTGCTTACACGCCAGAAACATATCGCCGGGCCCGTGTCCGTGCGAATCTGCGCAGCGAGTTTCTTGCAGCTTTGGACAGCGGCGAAATCCGTCCTTGGTTTCAGCCGCAAATCTCGACGGACACTGGGCAAATCACGGGATTCGAGGCTTTGGCCCGGTGGGAACACCCACAAAAGGGTGTGCTGGGGCCGCAGGTTTTCCTGCCGTTTGCCGAACAGGCTGACCTTATGGAACGGCTGGGCCAGGTTATGCGCCACCACGCGTTTGACGCGATGCGCGAATGGGACCGGGCAGGCCTTATCGTGCCGCGGATTGGGGTGAACTTCTCGTCGGACGAACTGCGCGACCCGGCGCTGATTGACCGTTTGAGATGGGAGCTGGACCAAAGTGACCTGACCCCTGATCGACTGGCCGTGGAAATCCTTGAAACCGTGTTCTCCCGCCGTCCGGACGACGTGATAACACGCAATGTGACGAGCATGTCAAAGCTGGGCTGCTGCATTGACCTGGACGACTTTGGGACAGGTCACGCGTCCATTGCGTCGATCAAACGCTTTGATGTGTCACGCATCAAGATCGACCGCTCATTTGTGGCCAAGGCAGACCGCGACGCCAGCCAACAGCAACTGGTGAGTGCGATTCTGACCATGGCAGAACGGCTGAGCGTCGAGACCCTGGCCGAAGGGGTCGAGACGCCCGGTGAACATGCTCTGATGGCGCAGCTGGGCTGTGATCACGTTCAGGGCTTTGGGATTGCAAAGCCCATGCCGTTCGAAAAAACGATGGATTGGATGGCTGCACATCAGAACAAGCTGAACGGAATGCCGAAAATCGGACGCAAAGCAGGCCCATAGACGCGAATTAACACTATGGAACGCTGATCCGAGGTGAAATAAAGGCGATTCCGCTTGACCTTTGGCCCTGCACTCTGTTGAACCCAGCGGGTGTCTTTCACTGCTCAAGGTGGCTGTCCCAGATGGACGATCAGAATAAGAATCTCATCCTCGCAACCGCGCTCAGCTTTCTGGTGATCCTGGTTTGGTTCGTGCTCTTTCCTCCGCCCGAGCAGACCACTCCTCCAGAAGCGACCGAGATCAGTGCTACGGACGGAACCGAGATTCAAACGCCCAGCGCAGCGGGAACGAACACCGTCGGCGAAGCCACAGCAGACGCAACCGAAGTTGCACCTGACGCGCAGGCCCCACGGATCGACATTGAAACGCCGCGCCTGAAGGGCAGCCTGTCCTTGTCCGGTGGCCGCATCGATGAGCTGTTCCTGAAGGACTACAAAGTCTCGATCGACGAAGGCGCGCCCATCGTTGAACTGCTTTCGCCCGTGGGCTCCGACTCTGCCTACTACGCCCTGTACGGCTGGGCACCGGGTGCAGGTGTCGCCGGAGCTGATGTACCCGGCCCGAACACCCTGTGGACCGTCGAAAGCGGCGAGACACTCGGGGTAGATGCGCCCGTGACGCTGAAATGGGACAACGGCAAGGGTCTAACCTTCCGCCGCACCATCGCGGTTGACCAAGACTATATGTTCACCGTCACCCAGTCCGTCCAGAACGACACCCAGGCCGAAGTCGGCATGGCCCCCTATGGGATTCTGGCTCGCCACGGCATTGGCGAAGACGGCGAACTGCCGGGTCTGAAGAACTTCTTCATCTTGCATGAAGGCGTGATGGTCATGGCTGATGGCGTGCTGGACGAAATCGACTATGGCGACGTGCGCGACTTTGACATTGATCCGAACGAACGTGCGCAGGCCGAGGTCTTTCAGGTCAAAGAAGGTGGCTGGGTCGGCTTCACCGATCACTATTGGATGACGACCCTGATCCCCGAAGAAGGGGCCGCCTTCAAGGCCGCTGCAAAATACGACGCACGTCGCAAGATCTATCAGACAGAAACCGTCCTGCCGACCGTCGCAGTTGCACCGGGCGCGACCGAAGAGGTCACGACGCGGCTGTTTGCGGGCGCAAAGGAATGGGAGACGATCCGAGAGTATCAAGCCGATGGCGTTCAGAAGTTCATCGACAGCATTGACTGGGGTTGGTTCTATTTCCTGACCAAGCCTATCTTCTGGCTGCTGCACTACCTCAATGCCTTGATCGGCAACATGGGTTGGTCGATCATCGGCCTGACCCTGATCATCAAGGCGATCCTGTTCCCGCTGGCGTTCAAATCCTACGTTTCAATGGCGAAGATGAAAGAGCTGCAGCCGCAGATGGAGGCCTTGAAAGAGGCCGCAGGCGACGATCGCCAGAAGATGCAGCAAGGCATGATGGAGCTGTACAAGAAAGAAAAGGTGAACCCGGCCGCGGGCTGTTTGCCGATCCTGATGCAGATCCCGATCTTCTTCTCGCTGTATAAAGTGATCTTTGTCACTATCGAACTGCGCCAGGCCCCTTGGTTTGGCCCCTTCCGGGACCTCAGCGCCCCGGATCCGACCTCGATCATGAACCTGTTTGGCCTTCTGCCTTGGGCTGGGCCGCAGCCTGATACGTTCATGGCACTGATCTTCATCGGTATCCTGCCGCTGCTGCTGGGTATCTCGATGTGGCTGCAGCAAAAGCTGAACCCGGCACCAACCGACCCGACGCAGGCGATGATCTTTGCCTGGATGCCGTGGGTGTTCATGTTCATGCTGGGCAGCTTTGCAAGCGGGCTGGTGGTGTACTGGATCGCAAACAACACGATCACCTTCACGCAACAGTATTTGATCATGCGCAGCCAGGGTTACAAACCTGATGTGTTTGGCAACATAAAATCCGGTTTCAAACGAACGCCGAAAACGGATGACAAATGACCGGTGAAGTGACCAGCCTCTGGCGGCATCCGATCAAAAGCCACGGTCGTGAAGCTGTGCAATCCGTAACCATGACCCCCGGGCAGACCATGCCCGGGGATCGTGTTTGGGCGGTTGCGCATGAGGCGTCCAAAGCGGACGGGTCGGATTGGGTGCCGTGCGCCAATTTCAGCCGTTGCGCGAAGGCGCCGCAGTTGATGGCGATTTCGGCCCGGACCAACGGGAACAGCCTGACCCTGTCTCACCCAGATCGTACCGATTTGACCTTTGACCCGGATCACGAGGCTCAGGCCTTTCTGGACTGGGTCAAACCGCTGATGCCCGCGGACCGCGCTGCGTCGGCGCGAATCATCAGGGTCCCGGGGCGCGGCATGACCGACAGTGATTTCCCATCGATCAGCCTGTGCAACATGGCATCGAACCGCGCAGTCGGGCAAAAGCTGGATACCGATCTGTCGATCCATCGCTGGCGCGGAAACATCTGGTTTGATGGTTTGCCGCTGTGGGAAGAATTCGACTGGGTTGGTCGCGAGGTTCAGGTTGGCGCGGTCGTGTTCCAAGTGCGCGAACGGATTACCCGCTGTTTGGCTACAACCGCCAACCCTGGCACAGGCCAGCGCGATGCTGACACTCTTGGCGCATTGGAAACATGGGGTCATCAGGATTTCGGCGTCTATGCCGAAGTTATCCGAGGTGGCGAAATCTCGGTCGGCGACAAGGTGCATCTGTTATGAACACTCTGCCTTTCCCGTTGGCCGAAGACCCGGATGAATTCGCGTTGGAGCGTGGCCGCAAACTGTTTGCGGGACCGTCCGAGTTCGTCAAAGGCGTGGTCGCTATGAATGGCCTGCCGGCCCCTGACCGGCTTGAGGTCTGCTTTGCAGGCCGGTCCAACGTGGGAAAATCCAGCCTGATCAACGCCCTGACCGGCACCAAAGGTCTGGCGCGCGCGTCAAACACGCCGGGCCGCACACAAGAAATCAACTTTTTCACCCAAGGCCCCGAGCTGTATTTGGTGGACCTGCCCGGATATGGATACGCCAACGCCCCGGTGAAGGTCGTCGAAAAATGGCAACGCCTGCTGAAACAGTACTTGAGCGGTCGTCAAACCCTGCGCCGGGCCTTTGTACTGATTGACTCGCGTCATGGGGTGAAACCCGTTGATGCCGAAATCATGAAGCTGCTGGACACCAGCGCCGTGACGTTTCAATGCGTGATGACCAAGGCCGACAAGGTGAAGGCCAACGATCGTCAGAAAGTTCTGGAGCAGGTACGCGGTGCGTTGTCCAAACACCCCGCTGCGTTCCCCGAGATCGTCCTGACCTCGTCCGAGAAAGGTGACGGCGTCCCGACCCTTCGTTCGATTATCGCGCATCTGGAATGAGTTTCGTAACCCCCATTTTCCCTGTGCTGACGGTGTTGGCGCTGGTGCTGACCAGTGCAATCCCGCAGGGCTGGATGCCAGCAATGGGCAGCGACGGGAAAGTGCTGCTGGTGATCTGCACCGGCGAAGGAACGGTTGAACAATGGGTTGATCTGGACCCGGACGAACCCACACATGACGACACGGATCAGCGCATCCTGTGCCCTTTCGCGGGTATAGGCGCTGATACTGTCCTGCCCTCGGTCGGCGCGGTTGTGCCGTTCGCTGCATCAATCCAGCCCCGCTGGGTTCATCGTGACTTTACCCATCGCAGCGCCGGGTTCTACGCCCGCTACGATGCCAGGGCTCCGCCCCTCTTCTCCTGATTCACTTCCTTCCTTGTGAACCTGCGCAGGCGCTGCGCGGGGCAATTTTCGAATCCGGAGACTAAAATGGCATTGGATAGCCAATCCCTGGGGGACACCCCGGCGCAGAATACTGCTGCGCAAAAATTCTATTTCGCCGCCTGGCGGTGGCATTTCTATGCGGGGATTTTCGTCATCCCCTTTTTGATCGTTCTGGCCGTAACGGGGCTGATGATGATGTTCATCACTCAATTTGACGGCCGTGACGGTGAAAAAATCGCGGTAGAGGTTCAGGGCACCGCCCTGCCCGCCTCACAACAAGCCGAAATCGCCCTAGCCACGGTGCCCGGTACAGTCGTTGAGTGGATCGGCCCCAAAGCGACTGATCTGGCCACCGTGTTCCGTATCAAGACCGAAGAAGGCCAGCGCCTTGTGGCCGTTGACCCCTATGCCGGGGACGTTCTGCAAGTTTGGGACCGCCGCGCGGGTTGGTATGATCTGGCGGACAACATTCACTCGACCCTTCTGATCGGCACAACCGGCGACCGCATTCTTGAGATCGCCGCCGGGTTGAGCCTGTTGCTGGTCTTCACTGGCCTCTACCTGTGGTGGCCGCGCGGCAACGCAATCGCCGCGTTCGTCCCGAATCTGCGCGCGCGGGGCCGCGCTTTTTGGAAGTCCCTGCACGCGGTGGTCGGGTATTGGATGTCCGGTTTGCTGGTGGTCTTCCTGATCTCGGGCCTGTCCTGGGCGGGCGTCTGGGGCGGCATGATCGTGCAACCATGGAGCAGTTTCCCAGCCGAGAAATGGGACAATGTTCCCTTGTCTGACGAGACCCATGCCAGCATGAACCACGGTCATCAGAACGACGTCCCTTGGGCGCTGGAACAGACACCTATGCCTGCCTCGGGTTCTGACGCCGGAATCGACGGCGTACCCCAAGGCACACCCGTGGACATCGATGCCCTCGTGGCGCTTGGCACCGCGCTGGACATGACTGGACGTTTCCGGGTCGCATATCCGGGCGGGGAAAATGGCGTCTGGACGCTGAACCGGGACAGTATGAGCAGCGACTCGACCGATCCGGTGAATGACCGGACAGTGCATGTGGATCAGTACACCGGCAAGATCCTCGCCGACGTTCGGTACGAAGACTATTCGCTGATGGGTAAATCCATGGCCCTCGGTATCCCGTTTCACATGGGCCTGATGGGAACGTGGAACTTTGTCCTGAACCTGGTCTTCTGCCTGTCGGTCATCTTTGTCTGCATCTCGGGCGCGATAATGTGGGTCAAGCGTCGGCCACAGCGCGCAGGGCGACTGGCGGCACCACCAATGCCATCTGAGATGCCGTTGTGGAAAGGGGCCGTTCTGATTGGCCTGTTCACTGCAATGGCCTTCCCCTTGGTCGGGCTGACCCTCCTGGCCGTGCTGGCGCTGGACTTGCTATTGATCAGCAATATCCCGGCTGTGAAACGCGCCATGAGCTGACCTAGATGGGCCGTCCCGGACCACCCGAGACGGCCCATTCCCCGATCCGGTCTTGGCAGCGCGTCACAAACCTCCTAACACGGAACCTCAAAGGGACAGCAGCCATGAAGACACGAGACATGAACCGGGACTGGATCGCCACCGCCGCAACGCTGAACAGCGCATTGCCCTATCTGCAACGCTATGACGGGGCGATTGTCGTCATCAAACTCGGCGGCCATGCCATGGGCAGTGACGAAGCGATGGAGAGCTTTGCCCGCGATGTCGTTTTGATGCGCCAGGTCGGGGTGAACCCGGTGATCGTTCATGGCGGCGGTCCGATGATCAATGCCATGCTGGACAAGCTGGACATCCAGTCCGAATTCGTGAACGGCAAGCGTGTCACCGACAAAGCCACTGTCGAAGTGGTCGAGATGGTGTTGTCCGGCCTTGTCAACAAACGCATCGTTCAGGCGATCAACGATCAGGGCGGCATGGCGGTTGGCCTGTCGGGCAAAGACGCGCAGCTGATGCTGTGCGATCAGACCGATGAATCTCTGGGTTTTGTTGGCAGCCCGGCTGAGATGAACCCGAAAATCCTTCACAACCTGTTTGCCCACGATGTAATCCCGGTGATCGCACCGCTGGGCGCGGGACGGAATGGTGAGACGTTCAACGTCAATGGCGATACAGCCGCCGGCGCCATTGCTTCTGCGCTGAAGGCGGATCGCCTGCTGCTGCTGACGGACGTCTCTGGCGTCAAAAATGCCGCAGGGGACGTTGTAACCGAGTTGAAAGCCGGTCAGATCCGCGAGATGACGCTGGATGGCACGATTGCGGGTGGCATGATCCCAAAGACCGAAACAGCGCTGGATGCGCTGCACAGTGGCGTTCGGGCGGTTGTCATTCTGGACGGACGCGCGCCCAATGCGGTCCTGCTTGAGCTATACACAGAACACGGGGCCGGATCACTGATCCGCCCGGATTGAGCATCAAGAGGAGGAGACATGCCAGATCGCGCCCACCCCTCCTCTGACGCTGTGACGATTTCCTATGAACAGGTGGAACAGGCTGCAAAAGCGGCTGGTTTGATCGTCATGGGCGCACTTCATCCGCGCGTTACTGACGCCAAACAATTGGACGGCGGTACGCTTCTCCTGCTGGGTGCAGGGGCCGATTTTTGGCCCACTCTCAAGACCTCGGACGAGTGGCAGAGCGACGACCCGGTTGATCGCTGGTCGCTGCGCGTGATCGGGCAAATGGCGCAGGACTTGTCGGCCCAAGCTCATTTCCCGTTTGGTGGCCCCCCGTATGCGCCGTTTATTGACTGGGCGTTGAAATCAGGGCGCACCTTTAGCAGCCCGGTTGGGGCATTGGTACATGATGAGGTCGGCATGATGATCTCATTCCGGGGCGCGCTGCAATTCGAGCATGAGTTCCCGATCCCCACGCCGAAGGGTGCATCACCTTGCACCACCTGCGCTGCGCCTTGCACCCAAACCTGCCCGGTGAACGCGTTGAACAGTCAGAGTTTCTATGACGTCGCAGCCTGCCACGACCACTTGTCCACAGACCAGGGCCAAACCTGCATGACAGGCGGATGTCTTGCGCGGCTATCCTGCCCGCTTAGCGCGGGTGCCGGACGCGACCCCGAGCAGTCGGCCCACCACATGAGAGCGTTTCACCCATCATGAGCCGCAGACTGATCCTGACCCGCCATGCCAAATCCAGTTGGGACAGCCTGGTCCTGGCCGATCATGATCGCCCACTGAACAAGCGCGGTCGCAAGTCTGCCCCGGCAATTGGGGCCTGGCTGCGTGAAAACGGATGGTTGCCGGACGAAGTGCTCAGCTCGACTGCGACCAGAACGCGGGAAACCTGGGACAGGATGGGGCTGCAAGCCGACAAGCTGTGCTTTCACCGCGCGCTCTATCACGCAGAGCCCGCGGATATGCTGGTCGAACTGTCCGGAGCGACGGGGCAAACCGTTTTGATGCTGGGGCACAATCCCGGTATTGCAGCCTTTGCCGATCAAATCGTCAAACAGCCGCCGGGCCATGCCAGATTCTACGACTATCCCACCTGCGCGACCACGGTGATCCGATTTGATATCGGCGATTGGTCGGAAATTCGCTGGCACGGTGGCCAAGTCGAGGGGTTTGTCATTCCGCGCGAGTTGCTGGAATAGAAAAAGGCGGGAACAAAGGCCCGCCTTTTCTTTGTACTGTGACCCGGTTCAGTGACCCAGAATTTGGCTGAGGAACAGCTTGGTCCGGTCACTTTTGGGGTTGTTGAAGAACTCTTCCGGTTCGTTCTGTTCCACGATCTGACCGGCATCCATAAAGATCACGCGGTTTGCGACCTGACGGGCAAAGCCCATCTCGTGCGTCACACACAGCATGGTCATGCCTTCCTCAGCCAGTTCGATCATGGTGTCGAGCACCTCTTTGATCATCTCGGGGTCCAGCGCCGATGTGGGTTCGTCGAACAACATGATCCGCGGCATCATGCACAGCGAACGAGCGATCGCCACACGCTGCTGCTGACCACCGGACAACATGCCCGGGTATTTGTTGGCCTGTTCCGGGATTTTCACCTTTTCCAGGAAGTGCATGGCGCGTTCTTCGGCCTCTTTCTTGGGCGTCTTGCGCACCCAGATTGGGGCCAGTGTGCAGTTTTCCAGAATGGTCAGATGCGGGAACAGGTTGAAGTGCTGAAACACCATCCCAACCTCGGACCGGATCTTGTCGATGTTTTTCAGGTCATTCGACAGCTCGATCCCGTCCACAACAATCGAGCCCTGCTGGTGTTCTTCCAGCGCGTTCAGGCAACGGATCAATGTGGACTTCCCCGAGCCCGACGGGCCCGCGATAACGATCCGCTCGCCCTGATTGACGGTCAGATTGATGTCGCGCAGCACGTGGAAGGACCCGTACCACTTGTTCATTCCATTGATTTCGATGGCGACCTCGTCGCTCACCTGCATCTTGGAGCGGTCGATTTCGCGGTCAATTGCAAGTTCAGACATGCGTTGAACTCCTTAACGGTGATCGGTGGCAAGGCGACGCTCGAGCCACTGTGAATATTGAGAAATGCCGTAGCAGACGACAAAGAACAGAAGCGCGGCAAAGCCCAGAAGCTCCCAATAGACGCCGTTCCATTCGGTCGACGCCAGAATTGGACCCCGGATCATACCCACCAGGTCGAACATCGAGATGACCGAAACCAGTGTGGTGTCCTTGAACAGGCCCACGGCCACGTTCACAATGCCTGGGATCGAGATCTTCAAAGCCTGCGGCAGGATGATCAGGCGCATCGCCTGCGGGTAATCCAACCCCAGACTATCTGCTGCCTCGTACTGTCCACGTGGAAGCGCTGCCAGACCGCCGCGGATCACCTCGGCGATATAGGCGGCCGAGAACATGGTGATCATGATCACGACGCGCAGGAACAGGTCGACCGTGCTGTCAGGCGGGAAGAAGTACGCCAGCATCACCGAAGCCACAAACAAAAGCGTAATCAGAGGTACGCCGCGGATGAATTCGATGAAGATGACGCAGACCCACTTGATCAGCGGCATATTGGACTGACGCCCCAAAGCCAGCGCGATACCTAGCGGCACGGACAACGACACACAGGTAACACCCAGCATGAGGTTGAGCATGAAGCCGCCAAGATCCCGGCTGGGAACGGCTTTCAGCAACGCATTTTCTGAGGCCCCTTCGGGGATCAGAGCTGCACCGATGTTCCAAACGACCAGCGCGACGACGATTGCACCAAAGAATCCGGCAGCAAAGCTGTTTCTGCCAAACTTCTGGAATACGGCGCCCGCAGCGACAAAACCCACCAGCGCCACCAGAGGCGCAAGAATGGTGCCCCCCCAGATCAGCCAGAACGCAATGAACGGATAAAGCGCGGTGAAGATCAGCAATTTGCGGGGCAAATCGAAGAACAACACTGGCGCTATCGCGACCAGCATCAGGATGAAGGCCAGATTTGGACGCCAGTACGCGTCTGTGGGATACTTGAACCCATAGATGAGCTGCGGCCAACGTTCGGTTAGAACAGCGAAACATGCACCGGTCTTACCGGCCAGAATCTCGCGACATTCAGCCAGGGACGAGGCATTCCACACCCCGTTGAAAATCCACGGCAGAGTGTTTTTGAGCAGCAGATAGATCAGGACCAGAGACAGAACCGTCAGAATCGTGTTGGCAACGCCAGAGAACAGGTTTTCACGCAGCCACTTGACGACACCCGTTTCACGCGCTGGTGGCGGTGAGGGTGGAATAGGGCCTTCGGCCACGAAAGCGATCGGATTGGTTGTTTGATCGGTCATGGCTCAGCGCTCCTTCAACTTGACGGATGCGTTGTAGATGTTCATCGCCATCGAAATCAGCAGCGATGCGGTCAGGTAGAACAGCATCAGCAACAGGACACATTCGATCGCGCGACCGGTCTGGTTCAGCGTGATACCGCCCAAGGTTGCGGTGATATCAGCGTAGCCCACGGCAATCGCCAGCGACGAGTTCTTGGTGATGTTGAGGTACTGCGAAATCAGCGGTGGAATGATCACCCGCAAGGCCTGAGGCAGAACCACAAGGTTCATGATCCGACCCGGACGCAAGCCCAGCGCCGCGGCGGCCTCGGTCTGGCCTTTCGAAATCGCCTGAATACCCGCGCGGACGTTTTCCGCGATGAACGCACCTGTATAGATGGAAAGTGCGAACCAAAGCGCGATCAGCGGACCACCTACTTTGATGCCTCCGCTAAAGTTAAAGCCCTTTAGTTCAGGGATATTCCATGTCAGGCCCATCAGCAGCATCAACACAATAAACGGACCAAACCAAACAGCCAGTTTGGGCAGCAAGGTTTTTGGGCGAATGCCGGTTTCTTCCTGTTTGTGTGCTGCCCGTTTTTCGATTTCACGAGCGACGAACCAGGACGCGACCAGGCCAGCAATAACCACAAGCCAGTTGAGCAATGTCACGCTGAACAAACCGTGTGCAAACTCGGGACGCGGGATATAGACACCACGGTTTGTGAACGCGAAGGCATCAAACAGCATGCTCGATGTCGGGTTGTCCCCCCGGAACGCACGCGGCCCCGGCAGCACAGCGGTCATGATGGTGAAGATGATGATGATCCAGATCAGAACCGGAATATTCCGGAAGATCTCGACATATACAGCCATCAGTTTCGACACGAGCCAGTTGTTCGAAAGCCTCAGAACACCTGCGATCACCCCGAATATTGTCGCGGTGATACAAGCAAGAAAGGCAACAAGAAGCGTGTTGAGCAATCCGACAACAGCTGCACGCCCGTGTGAGGACTGGCTGTCATACTCGATCAGACGCTGGTTGATGTCGTACCCGGCAGAGTCACCAAGAAACGAGTAGGAAATGTTCAGGCCGGCGGCCCGGAGGTTCTGGATCAGGTTGTTGCCCAGATACCAAATGCAAAGCGCAATAACGATGGCCGCAATCACCTGAAACGTAAGTGAGCGATAGCGGGTATCGTTTATGAGCATCGACAACCGAAAATCAGCTTTCGGCGGGTCAGTCATAGTCGACATGTTTTGGGATCCCCGTAGCTTGCGGGCTACTTAATTTCGGCGAGGTTGTCCCCGCTCTGCATCTGCCCGCAGCAGTTTATTATAGAAGAGGGCGCAAGTTTCCTTGCGCCCTCATCCGTCTATGTTTTAGCGGAACGGCGGCGAGTACAGCAGGCCACCTTCGGTCCACTGGGCGTTCAGGCCGCGTGCCAGACCGATGGGTGTTTCTTCACCGATGTTCTTGGCGAAGACTTCACCATAGTTACCGCCAGCTTTGATCGCTTTCGCGGCCCAGTCGGCGTCAAGTCCCAGCATCTCGCCCAGGGTGCCTTCGGTACCCAGCAGGCGGTTGATTTCCGGATTGTCGGTACCAGCGCTCAGCTCGTCGATGTTTGCCGAGGTCACGCCCAGCTCTTCAGCCGAAACCAGCGAGTTCAGAGTCCAGCGAACAACGTCACCCCACTCGTGGTCACCGTGGCGGACCAGCGGGCCCAGCGGCTCTTTCGAGATGATTTCAGGCAGCAGGACGTGATCACCGGGGTTTTCGAACGTGGCGCGGGTTGCGGCCAGGCCCGAAGCGTCGGTGGTGTAAACGTCACATGCGCCAGCCAGGTATTGCTGTTGCGCTTCGGCGTTGGTTTCGATCGGAACCGGCTCGTAGCTGATGTTGTTGGCACGGAAGAAATCGGCCAGGTTCAGCTCGGTGGTGGTGCCGGTCTGGATACAAACGGTCGCGCCGTCCAGTTCCTTGGCCGAGCTTACGCCCAATGCCTTCGGAACCATGAAGCCCTGACCGTCATAGTAGTTGATACCAACGAATTCGAACTTCAGGTCGACGTCGCGGCTGAAGGTCCAGGTGGTGTTACGGGCCAGCATGTCGATCTCGCCGGATGCCAGCGCTGTGAAGCGTGTTTTACCGGTGGTTGGAACGAACTCGACTGCGTTCGCATCGCCCAGAACAGCTGCAGCAACAGCGCGGCACAGCGAAACGTCAAAACCTTGCCATTCGCCATTTGCATCGGGTGCCGCAAAGCCGACCAGACCAGTGGTCACACCGCAGTTCAGTTTGCCGCGCGCTTTGACGTCGTCAATCGTCCCCGCAGCAGCAGCGCCTGCAGCCAGACCGGCAATCGTTGCCGCGCCCAAAATTACGGATTTTTTCATTTTTACCTCTTCCTGATTTCCCGCCCCGTTTCGGGACGGCTCTGTCCGGCGCCTCTGGCACCAGAAAGGTTTACCCAAAGGCGTCTCCCCTTTAGTGCGCACGAGTTTGGTCGCATTCATAAACAAACGTCAAGGGTCGGATCAGGGAAAACGATGAGTCAATTCAGAGATGACCGTCTCTGCGTCGAAAATTGGCGCAGAATAGGCTCAAGCCGAGATTTCAAAGAACCGTTTAGCGTGCAAAAATGCCGCCCTTTTTGTTTCCGAGGCGGCGTGAGCCTCGTCATCATGGCCCCATTGTTCGATTTGCCACAGCTCGTCAAGCCTTGAGATTTCCCAAATCTCGTCCGCGCTACGCCAGTCCATCGCCGCAGCAAACCCCAAGACCAACGAGCCGGACAGGCTGACCAGATCATGAAAGGCGGCCAGCTGGAAGTCGTTGAAATCGTGCACGCGGCTGCGCAGCGTGGCCAATGATTTCGCCGATTGCGGCTGATGCAGAACGCCCGCCACAGGTACCAGTCGGGCGGCCAGCGTTTCTGCCGCCCAGTCCAAGGCCGGATCCCAGCTTTCGGCCTGGCGTTTTTGCAATTCCTGTGGGTGAGTCGCCCGATAACACAGCAAATCGGAGTCACCGTAGTCGGCCAGCATGTCTGCAACCTCGGCGTGCTGATGGTGGACTTTATCGATGGCGGCATTGGCCGAGCGGGTAAAGGGCATCTGGGTCGGGTCGACCTCTTTTTCCTGCGCGTCCCATTCTGCCGCAACCTCTTGCGCCATGGCCAGTGTTGGCAGGATCAATCCGGCCTTGGCTGGTGTTTTGACGCAACGACCATCCAGTTCAACCGTGTATCCGTCATCCGCTTGGACGACCGCGCTTGCGGTCCAAAATCGCTTAGGCTTCCAGTCGCTCATGATTTCAGGTCCAGATGTGATCCAGTGCGCGCGGCAACTGATCAAAGGTTTCAATAATACAAGCCGCGCCGTTCAATACGGCCCGGTCGTGATAGCCCCAGGAAACGCCGATACCCGCCACCCCGGCCGCCTGCGCCATATCCATGTCAAACCGGGTATCCCCGATCATGACGGTGTCCGAAGCCTCAACTCCGGTTTCGGACCGGGCCGTGTCAATCATTGACGGGTGCGGTTTCGACGGATGATGGTCTGCGACTTGCCGAGTCACGAAATAGCGCTCCAGTTCATGGGCTTCGATCAGCGCATCCAACCCGCGTTGTGATTTCCCGGTTGCCACACCCAGCAGAATTTCGGGCACCGCGTGTAAGGCTTCGATCACGTCACGTGCGCCGGGATAAAGCGGCGAGCTTGCTGCACCCATCTTCAACCGGTTGGCATGGTAGGCCTGTTTATAACCTTCAACCAAACTGTGCTGAACGCTATTGGATTGGTCAGATGCCAGCTGCGCCATGGCGTTTGGCAGCGACAAGCCCACGATGGACAGAATCGCCTGCCGGTCAGGCACGGGCAAGGACAGCGACTGAAAACTGGCGGTCATCGCAGCGACAATGCTGCCCTGGCTGTCAACCAGAGTGCCGTCCACATCGAACAGCACCAAACGCAAGGGTGCGCTCATTGCAGTTCCTCGAACGGGTCTTCGGCAGCCAGGTCTTCGGTCCAGCCGAACGTATCCCAGCTGTGCTTCATATGGTCTGGCAAGGGCGCCGTGACAGTAATCGTCTTGCGTGTCACCGGGTGCTGGAACGAGGCCTGCCGCGCGTGCAGGTGCAGTTTTTTACTGATGATCCCGCCCAACTGTGCACCCCAGCCATCGCCAAGGTTTTCCTGCCCGGAGCCACCGTATTTGCCATCCCCGATGATCGGATGCCCAATCGCTGCCATATGCGCGCGCAGTTGGTGCGTCCGACCCGTGATCGGCTCCATCGCCACCCAAGCGGCGCGCCCGGCCACCCGGTACAGCGTCGCGTAGAGCGTGTGGGCCCGTTTCGCACCGGGGTTGTCGTTGATTTCGTTGAGGTGAACGGCGACCATTTTCTCGCCTTCGCCATGCTTTCCATGGCCCGCAGCCTTGACGAGCCCGGTCTTGATCTCACCCAGATACGGGGTTGGTACGCCTGCCACCAAAGCCCAGTAGATCTTGCGCGTGTCGCGGTGACGGAACGCAGCTGTCAGCCCTTTGGCGGCCTCACGTGTGCGCGCCAGCAGAAGAACGCCTGACGTATCCTTATCCAAACGGTGCACAAGGCGAGGGTTCTCGTCATAGCCAAACCGTAAAGCCTCGGACAGGCTGTCGACGTGGCGGGTCTGGCCGCTGCCGCCCTGCACCGGCAGGCCATGGGGTTTGTTTAGGGCCAGCACATGATCGTCGCGATAGATCACGCAGGATTGGATCATCTTGGCGTCAGCATCCGATACACGCCGCTTGACCTCGGCCGGTTTGTGATCGACGTCGGGCAAGGGCGGCACACGCACGACCTGACCGACCTCAAGCCGGGTCGAAGCTTTGACCCGCCCGCCTTCGACACGCAATTCACCCTTGCGACACATCTTTTCGATCCGGCCCTGGCTGACATGCGGGAACAGGCGGCGCAACCAGCGATCCAGCCGCTGGTCGCCGTCACCTTCTGCCACGGTGATCATCTGTACGCCGCTCATGCCGATACCCTCTGCGTCGCGCGAATTGTCCGCGCGGTAGACCCGTCTGTAAGTGCCTTAGAAAACATGCGCGTCTGTGGCGTGCCAAGGGCAAAGAGTCAAGCAGATCAGATGTTCGAGAAGTCCCCGTGCCGCCCAGCGCCATCCCGAAACCGGCCCGCACCCGCCGTACCTTCGCGCCGGATCGCTTCAAGCCCGTTGGCCCATTCAACTTTCAGCGCTTCGCGCACCGGCATGCCCCGGGTCTCGATGATCGAGCGACGGTCGGCGCGCACAGCCGCTTGCGGGAAACGGGCGATCTCGTGCGCCATGGCCTCAGCCGCGGCGCGCGCTTCTCCGTGGGGAACGACCTTTTCAGCCAGCCCGATGCGGTAGCATTCCTCGGCTTCGACTTTCCGACCCGTCAAGGCGATCTCCAGCGCTTTGCCCTGCCCGATCAGTCGAGGAAGGCGCACGGTGCCGCCATCCATCAGGGTCACGCCCCAGCGGCGGCAATAGACGCCTTGATAGGCCGTTTCGGCCATGACCCGGATATCGCACCACAGCGCCAGCTCCATCCCGCCGGCCACTGCCGCGCCCTCAATCGCCCCGATGACCGGTTTGGACAGCTCCAACCGCGATGGCCCCATCGGACCAAGCGTTGAAGGGGCCGAACCAACGGGGAACGCGTGTTTTTCGTAATAGGGTTCGCCCAATTCCGGATCCGACAAGGTCGAGGCCATTTTCAGGTCCCACCCGGCGCAGAAATTGCCGCCTTTCCCCCAGAACACGGCAGCCTTGGCCGGGCTGTGCTCGAATTCCAGAAAGGCGTCCGTCAGCGCCTTGGCGTGGTCACTGTCGACGGCGTTCCGCGCCTCTGGCCTGTCGTGAATGATGGTCCAGACGTCATCCGTCTTGTCGATAGATACGGTCATGAGTTTCCTCCCTCGACTCTCATGACCCAAGGGAAACCCGTTTCTTAAGTCCTGTCGCCTGTGACGCTACGGCGTGTTAGTTTTTCCGCTGCGTGCGCAGTTTGGCGAAATAGTCCAACCGCTTTTTCAACTCACGCTCAAAGCCGCGTTCAACAGGTTGATACAGTTCGGGGCGTTCCATGCCATCAGGGAAGTAGTTTTGACCGGAAAATCCGTCTTCGGCGTCGTGGTCATAGGCATATCCCGCACCATAACCCTGGTCCTTCATCAATGAGGTCGGCGCGTTCAAGATATGTTTCGGAGGCGGTTCGCTACCCGACTGTTTGGCCAGCCGCATCGCCGCCTTGTAGCCCACGTACGCCCCGTTCGATTTCGGTGCCAAGGCCAGGTACACCAGCGCCTGCGCCAACGCCAACTCGCCTTCCGGACTGCCAAGCCGTTCATAGGTCTGCCACGACTGCAGGCAAATCGCCTGCGCCTGCGGATCGGCCAAACCAATGTCCTCGACCGCCATTCGCGTGATCCGTCGTGCCAGATAGCGTGGGTCTTCGCCGCCCGTCAGCATCCGTGCGAACCAATAAAGCGCGGCGTCCGGGTCTGACCCCCGTACGGATTTATGCAGGGCCGAGATCAGGTTGTAGTGCTCATCCCCCGACTTGTCGTATTTCGCAGCCCGGCGCATCAGTCGGGTCGAAAGCGCGTCGGGGTCCAGCGGCGCATCAATCTTCCACGCGGCAACCTGTTCGATCAGGTTCAAAAGCGCCCTGCCATCGCCATCAGCCATTTCCTGCAGCGCTTCGCGGGCCGGTCCGGTCAAAGGCAGCGCCTGACCCAGTTCTTTCTCGGCGCGCTGTGTCAGGCGTTCGAGGTCAGAAAGGCTGAGGCGTTCCAGCACAAGAACCTGCGCCCGGCTCAGCACAGCGGCGTTCAACTCGAACGAGGGGTTCTCGGTCGTGGCCCCAACCAGCAGGATCGTTCCATCTTCCATATGCGGCAGGAACCCGTCCTGTTGGGCTTTGTTGAAGCGGTGGATTTCGTCCACGAACAGCAGCGTCCCCTGCCCGTTCTGCCGCCGAATCTTGGCGGCTTCAAAAACCTTTTTCAGGTCAGGAACACCGGTGAAAATCGCGCTGATCTGTACGAAATGCAGATCGGTTTCCTGCGCCAGCAGCCGCGCGATCGTGGTCTTGCCGACGCCCGGGGGCCCCCAGAACACCAAGCTGGACAGGCTGCCCGATGCAAGCATGACCCCCAGCGGCGCGTCCGGGCCCAGAACCTGCTCCTGTCCGATCACCTCGGCCAGCGACTGCGGCCGCAACCTGTCGGCCAGCGGGCGATGCGGGTTTGGCGCTGGCTCAGCGGACTGGGTATCGAACAGGTCGCTCATGATGCTACAGCCGGAATCGCAAGGATATCGCCTGCCCGGCCCTCAACACATCCAGGTTCACCCGCCGGCCGGGATCTGTCAGCGCGTCAACGACGTCGCTGGGGTGGTTCATCGCGGTGCCATTGATACTCTGCACCACGTCACCGGCCCGCAGCCCCGAACGTCCGCCATAACGGTTCGCATCAATCACAACGACACCGGTTTGTGAAAGTAACAAGCCCATCTGCGTGATGATCGCCGGATTGATCCGAGAGACCTTGAGCCCAGGCATCACAGTGTCGTCGTCCAGCACGGTCTCATCCGCCGAAGGCGTTTCCGGGGCTTTGATCAGAGCCACCTCAACCTCGGCTTTATCTTCCCCCCTCAACCGGGTCAGAAGTGACGTGCCGCCGACCCCGGCCACCGACATGCGGAACTTCATCTCGGCGGGCGAGTTCACCTCGTCCCCATCCACATGGGTCACCACGTCGCCCACACGCAAACCGGCTTCGGCCAAGGGGCTCAGGTCATGTATGTCGGAAATCACAACGCCCATGGGGATGGCCAGACCGAGGGATTCCGCGATGTCCGCGCTCATGTGCTGACCGGCCACACCGGCCCAGGGGCTTACAAAACTGTCATTCCCGGCCTTGGCCTGACGCAAGAACTCCGCCACGAGGTTGGCCGGGATGGCAAACCCAATACCATTGGACCCGCCGGAGCGCGTCAGAATCGAAGTGTTGATCCCGATCAGATCACCATTCACGTCAATCAAAGCTCCACCGGAGTTGCCAGGGTTGATCGCGGCATCGGTTTGAATGAAATAGCCCCGTGCATTCCCTGTCGCCGTACCAGTCCGTGCCAGGCCGGAGATAATACCGGACGACACAGTCTGGCCCACTCCGAACGGGTTACCGATGGCCAGCGTCAACTCTCCCACCTGAACCTGATCCGAGTCTCGAAAACTCAAATGCGGTAGGTCCTGCGCCTCTTCCAGACGCAAAATCGCGATATCGCTTTCCTTGTCGCCCAGAACCACTTGCGCCGAAAACTCGCGTCGGTCCGTGGTCACCACACGGATTTCCGTCGCTGTACCGACCACGTGATAGTTGGAAACCACATAGCCATCCGCGGTCAGAATGACGCCCGATCCCAGTGAATTTTGCACCCGTTGGCGCGGCTCGGAAAAACCGCGGCCAAAGAAATCCTCGAAAAACGGGTCCGAGAAAAACGGATTGGCACGCCCCAGCCGAACGATCTTGGCATAGATGTTGACCACAGCCGGGGATGCCTGTTTCACCACTGGGGCAAATCCCAGGCTAATCTCGGCCTGCGATGTCGGCACTTTGGTTTCGGCATGTGCTGATACAGCCAAGGCTGCCAACACTACTGAACAGAATAGTTTCCGCATGATCCATCCGTCGATTAATCGCCCACCGGATATGCGACTACCGAGTGCGCAATGCAAGCGTCCGGTCAATCCAAAGGAGCGTGCAGGCGCGTTCCTTCGGTAATGATGCCCCCTCGCTGGCCGACCTTGATCGTGCCGTAGCGCTGCTTGAAAACCTCAGGGAGTTCCCGGTCCCCTTGCGGCGAAAGCCAAAGCCTCAGCAAGTGCCGCCGTTCCGCCGGGTCTGGCCAGTCCACAAAACCGGTGCGGTCGTGCAGTTGCGAGTGATTGTAGACGAACTGCATATCGCCGGGCTGCAGTCTCATGGTCAGACACAGGTCAGGATCATTGGCCAGCGCGTCGAACCGATCCAGAGCCTCAATATGCTCGGGCGTCAGCCGCATGGCCGCAGGAAACCGTTGGGCGCTGTCGATGTATTGTCGTTGATAAAACACCGTCAGCTTGCCGTCATGCCAGCTGAACGGTGGAATCGTCATAAAGGGATCCATCCCCTCTGGGATCTCCCCGCGCCTGTCGGTAGCAATCGGGTCGAATAATCGTTCCAACAGTTCCGGGCTCTCAGCCCGCATCCGGTTGTAGATCGTCTCGGCACTGACTAGCAACGAGTCGCCGCCTTCTTTAGCCTCACGCAGGCACAAAAGACCGACGATGTCGGCACTGTCGGTATGGAATGTTTGACGCTCATGCGTCTGGTAAATGCGCGTGTTCGGATCGTTGGCGTCAGCACCGATATCCCTGACATGGCCGAGAATGTGGCCCTGCGCGTTCTGTGACCGGGCCGAACCCAAATGCGCACCCACCCCGCAGAAGACTGTTGCAGCCATCTCTTGCGAATAGTCCTGAACCGGAAGGCCACGGATCACTTCGAAACCGATCCCGTCGATCAGCTTTTCGCGCAAATCCGCCAAATGTTGGTCGAATTGGCGAAGCGGAAAGTCCGCTTTTGTGATCTCGCCAATATCGCGCCCGAGGCTTAGGAAATGTTGCGCCGCCTGCTCAAGATCGGCGACTTCAGCGGGGGTGAGATCAATGATCCACTCGCCCTCACGTTCGCGCATGTCTCGTCCGGTCCATACAGACGGGCCAGTGAGTTCGTTTGGTACTTCTGCAAGACTTGCCATTCCGCGTCCTCCACGCTCACCCCTCAGCGTGGTGCGCGATCGGCCCGGTTTCTTCAACAGAAATCACCGCAAATGCTCTGATTGCGACATGCGCAGGCACAAAAAAACCCCCGCGTCCGGGACGCAGGGGTTCAGTTCAGAAAGCAGGGCTTTCTTATTCTTCGTCTGCTGCCTCTTCGGCGGCAACGCGGGCTTTGTCGGCCGCGCCTTTGGCGTCGACGTCACGATCAACGAATTCGATGATCGCCATCGGAGCCATGTCGCCATAGCGGAAGCCAGCTTTCAGGATACGGACGTAACCGCCCTGACGCTCGGCGTAGCGAGGGCCCAGAACTTCGAACAGTTTCGCGACGTCTTTGTCTTCTTTCAGCTGCGATGCGGCCTGACGGCGGGCGTGCAGGTCGCCGCGCTTGCCCAGAGTGACCAGCTTTTCGATGATCGGGCGCAGTTCTTTTGCCTTCGGCAGAGTTGTTTTGATTTGCTCATGCTCGATGAGCGAGCCAGCCATGTTCGCAAACAGAGCCTTGCGGTGCTCATGAGTACGGTTCAGGCGGCGGTAACCACGTGCGTGACGCATTTTCTAGTTCCTTCTAAAGGTTTTGCTTTGTCTGGCCGGCGATGCGTGTCACCGGCTCTCCTTGGGGCGGAAGTGCCCATTTGGTCCCCGGCAGCCCGGGCATTTATGAAGACGCGCTTAGAACGCGTCTTCGAATTTCTTGGCCAGATCTTCGATGTTGTCGGGCGGCCAGTCCTCGACATCCATGCCGAGGTGCAGACCCATGCCAGACAGCACTTCTTTGATCTCGTTCAGCGACTTGCGGCCGAAGTTCGGAGTGCGCAGCATCTCGGCTTCGGTTTTCTGGATCAGGTCGCCGATGTAAACGATGTTGTCGTTCTTCAGGCAGTTTGCCGAACGGACCGACAGTTCCAGCTCGTCCACTTTCTTCAGCAGCAGCGGGTTGAATTCCAGACCATCGTCCTCGTCCTGGCGGCCAGCGGCCTCAGGCTCGTCGAAGTTGACGAAGATCGACAGCTGGTCCTGCAGAATACGAGCGGCGAAGGCCAGCGCGTCTTCCGGAGTGATCGAACCATCGGTTTCGATCTTCAGAGTCAGCTTGTCATAGTCCAGAACCTGGCCTTCACGGGTCGGTTGCACGTCATAGGCAACTTTTTTGACCGGCGAATAGATCGCGTCGATCGGGATCAGGCCGATGGGCGCGTCTTCCGGCTTGTTCTTTTCAGCCGAGACGTAGCCTTTGCCGGTGTTGACGGTCAGTTCCATGAACAGATCAGCACCATCGTCCAGGTGGCAGATGACGTGGTCGCGGTTCAGAACCTCGATGCCGGCGCTTTCGCTGATGTCGCCAGCGGTGACGACTGCGGGGCCTTTGGCATTGATCGACAGACGCTTGGGGCCTTCGACTTCCATGCGCAGGGCAACCTGCTTGAGGTTCAGGATGATGTCGGTGACGTCCTCACGAACGCCTGCGACGCTCGAGAACTCGTGCAATACATTGTCGATCTGAACGCTGGTGATGGCCGCGCCTTGCAGCGAGCTCATCAGAACGCGGCGCAGCGCGTTGCCCAGGGTCAGACCAAAGCCACGCTCCAGCGGTTCAGCAACCAGGGTTGCCTGACGTGCGGGATCGTTGCCCGGCTTGCCGTCCAGCTGGGTCGGCTTGATCAATTCTGCCCAATTCTTGTGGATCATGTAATCCCTCCATTCCTGTCCGCGCCCCATGACCAACAAGGTGCAGACGCCCGAGGTTTAAAATGACGTGCTGGGGCCGTGCGAAAACACAGCCCCAGCTCAATTCAAAATCGCTTAGACGCGGCGACGCTTCGGTGGGCGGCAGCCATTGTGAGCAATCGGAGTCACGTCGCGGATCGACGTGATGTTGAAGCCCACTGCAGCCAGCGCGCGCAGAGCCGATTCACGACCCGAACCGGGGCCCTGAACTTCGACTTCCAGCGTCTTGACGCCGTGTTCCTGCGCCTTTTTGCCTGCATCTTCTGCAGCCATCTGAGCGGCGTAGGGTGTCGATTTCCGCGACCCTTTGAAGCCCATGGTACCGGCAGACGACCACGAGATGGCGTTGCCCTGTACGTCCGAGATCAGGATCTTGGTGTTGTTGAAGGTCGAGTTCACATGGGCGACGCCCGATGCGATGTTCTTACGCTCTTTGCGCTTAACGCGAGTCTTATCACGTGCCATCAGTCAGACCCTCCCTTATTTCTTCTTACCGGCAATGGCCTTTGCAGGGCCTTTGCGGGTACGAGCATTGGTGTGGGTACGCTGACCGCGAACCGGCAGGTTGCGGCGGTGACGCAGACCGCGATAGCAGCCCAGGTCCATCAGGCGCTTGACGTTCATCTGAACTTCACGACGCAGGTCACCTTCAACGGTGAAGTTTTCGTCGATGTATTCGCGAATTTTCAGAACTTCGGCGTCGGACAGTTCGTTGACGCGACGGGTCGCTTCAATGCCCACGGCTTCGCAGATCGCTTTGGCCGAGGTATTTCCGATACCGGTGATATATGTGAGGGCGATAGGTACCCGCTTTGCAGTCGGGATGTTTACGCCGGCAATACGTGCCACGTGTCACTTTCCTTTTTTGTTGCGGTTCCGTAGCTCCGGAACCTTTTTTCACAACACTTGATCGTGGCAGTGACGCCAGAGGATCCAGCATTTGTACGAGGTAGTAAATGCGCGCACGACGAATCCCGCACGCAATTGTGATTCCCATAGGGATGTGGGTCGATATGGGGTTTTGAAGGGGCCGTCAAGCCCCTTGTTTCAATCAGGCCAGAACGGCCTCGATCGAGGCGGTGACGTCACCGATATCCGCGAGACCGTCCACCGGGCGCAGACCGCCCTTGGCGTGGTAATATCCGATCAGCGGCGAGGTCTTTTTGTAGTATTCCATCAGACGAATGCGCACGCTTTCTTCGTTGTCGTCAGCGCGTACAGGCTGACCAGCTGCGCGAGCCTCTTCCGCGCGGTTGACGATGCGCTGAACCAGCGTTTCGTCATCCACCTGAAGTTCGACGACGAAATCCAGGTGCTCGCCTTTTTCCGCCAGCAACTCTCCCAGCGCATCGGCTTGCGCCAATGTGCGGGGGAAGCCGTCAAAGATGAAACCGCCTTCGGCGCCCTGCTCCAGCTTTTCGCGGATCAGGCCGATCACGATCTCATCGGTAACCAATTCGCCCTTTGCCATCACCTCGGCCACGCGGTTGCCCATTTCGGTGCCGCTATCCTTGGCTTCGCGCAGCATGTCTCCGGTACTCAGCTGTACCATGCCACGCGTTTCAACCAGATGACGCGCTTGCGTTCCTTTGCCCGCACCCGGCGGGCCCAATAAAATGATATTCATCGACGAGCGGGTCCCTTCCTGCCGCGTTTCTTGCCTTTACCGCGCAGTTGGGACTTTTCGATAAGCCCTTCGTATTGATGCGCCAGCAGATGGCTCTGAACCTGTTGTATCGTGTCCATGGTCACAGAGACGATAATCAGAACCGAGGTGCCGCCGAAATAGAACGGGATGGCGAACTGGTTCCGCAGAATTTCGGGCAGCAGACAAACCGCTGTCAGATAGACCGAGCCCAGAACCAACACGCGGTTGACCACGTATTCCAGGTATTCGGCGGTCTTCTTGCCTGGGCGAATGCCGGGCACAAAACCATTCTGCTTTTTCAGGTTATCCGCAACGTCGTCCGGTTTGAACGATACGTTGAACGTGTAGAAGTAGGCGAAGAACACGATCATGCTTGCGAAAAACAGCAGGTACAGTGGCTGTCCGGGGCCAAAGTTGGCCAGCAACCACGACATGATCGGCCCATTGGTCGCGCCCGACGAGAAGGTCGAGATCGTAACCGGCAACAGCAGCAATGAGCTCGCAAAGATCGCGGGGATCACGCCCGCCGGGTTCACTTTGACCGGCAGGTGGCTGGAGCCGCCCTCATAAACCTTCATACCGGCCTGACGGCGCGGGTATTGGATGTGGATCTTGCGCAGCGCGCGTTCCATGAACACCACGAACGTGATGACCGCAATAACCATCACAATCACACCGATGATCACGGCCGGGCTGATTGCTCCCGAACGGCCCGAAGCAAAGAACTGGGCCAGAGCGGCCGGAACCTCGGCAATAATGCCGACGAAGATGATCAGCGAGATACCGTTGCCGATGCCGCGTGCGGTGATCTGTTCACCCAGCCACATCAGGAACATCGTACCACCGACCAGAGTGATCATGGTCGACATACGGAAGAACATGCCCGGATCGGTCGCCAGATCGCCCGATTCCAGGGAAACGGCCAGGCCATAGGCCTGAACGGTGGCCAAAGCCACGGTGCCGAAACGGGTATACTGGTTGATCTTCTTGCGCCCCTGCTCGCCCTCTTTCTTGAGCTGTTCGAGCGCGGGAACCATGGATGTCAGCAGCTGCACGATGATCGAGGCCGAAATGTAAGGCATGATGCCAAGGGCAAAGATACCCATCCGCCCTAGCGCCCCGCCGGTGAACATCGAAACCATGCCGCCGATGCCCTGCCCCGCCTGCTCCATGAACTCGCGCAGTGCTTGGCCGTCGATGCCCGGAACCGGAATGAAGGTGCCCAGACGGTAGACGATCAGCAATGCAAGCGTGAACAGGATGCGGTTGCGCAGATCGGTGGCTTTCCCAAGGGCAGACCAGCTTGTGTTGGCTGCCATTTGTTCTGCTGCTGATACCATAAATCGGTCTCTCTTATGAAAACACCGCCCGGAACCGTTTTCCGGCTCGGGCGGCGTCTTGGAAAACTCTGAGGTCTATGTAAGCGGGTCTGCGCCCGCTCACAAGCGCTTACTCTGCCGCAGCAGCTTTTGTGACCTTAAGTGAGCCGCCCGCTTTCTCGACTGCTTCGACAGCAGATTTCGAGGCACCGGTGACTTCCAGGTTCACTTTTGCGCTGATTTCGCCTTTGGCCAGAACGCGAACACCGTCCAGCTTGCGACGCACCAGACCGGATGCAACCAGCACATCCTCGGTGATTGCTGCTTTGGCGTCCAGCTTGCCGGCGTCGACGAATTTCTGGATCAGGCCCAGGTTGATAACGGCGAATTCCTTGCGGTTCGGCTTGTTGAAGCCACGCTTGGGCAGGCGCTGGTAAAGCGGCATCTGGCCGCCTTCGTAGCCATTGATGGCCACACCCGAACGGGATTTCTGGCCTTTGATACCACGGCCACCCATTTTACCTTTGCCGGAACCCGGACCACGGCCAACGCGAGTGCGTTTCGGGCTAGCGCCAGGATTGTCGCGCAGTTCGTTCAGTTTCATTTCGCTTCTCCTAAGCCGGATGTGACCCCCGAAGCGTGATGGGCCAAACACGGCATTTCTTGGTTTTGATTCTCGTGGCCGCAAAGCCACCGGAGGCGTATAGAACTGTTGGGATCGCTTGGCAAGCGTATCGACACGATCAAGCGTTAGTCTTCATCCTGTTCGTCCGACACGGCCGCGGGTTTTGGCAAAACAGGCGCATCCCGTGGGTCGATACCATGCTTCTGAACCAAAGCGCCCAAAAAACTGTCGGGGTGAGGTATACCGCCAAATCTATTCCGCACGAATGAACGCATACGTCGTCCGTAAAAATGGATCGACATGGTCTCATCCGTAACAAACCGCGAAGCGTTGGTGCCTGGCCGCCCCAAAACCCTGCGATGCGCATACGAAATCGGATAGAGGAATTGCTCTGGCAATGAAAAACGAGCCTCGCCGTTCTGCGCAAGCAACCAGGTCAGCGCACTCGGGCCCCACACGCCCCAGGGCATTTCACCGGCATGACGCGGGTTTCCACCCCGTGCGTCCTGGATCAGGTCTCGTCGATGTCTCTTGGCCAGCCATGGCGGAATTCTGTACGGATTTTCTGTGTAGTCGATCAAGTCAAACAAAGTCGGGCTATCGACGGGCAGTCTGAGCACACCATTGTTAGTCTCATTAGGGGATATTCTGCCGTGAAAATGACCGTTGTCCGTGGTGAATGGCTTGACGCAATACGCATCGGTATCGGCCCAAATCATATCCGGCTGCTGTGCCAGCATGCGATACCGAAACTTGTCCGCATGAACCGCGGGGCTGCCGGTTCTCTCATGCGTGAGGATGTTCTCGTCAGACAAGACGTCCCGCGCATCGCGATGCTCTGCACCGTCAGGAATGTTTGGTATCTCTCCGTAAGAATACAGACAGACATGCTGCCCGACATCCAAAAACGACTTGATGCAAAGCTGTTCGAGAAAACTCAGCGGCCCGTCAACCCACAGCATTCCGATCTGATATTCCGCCAAATCACCCTTCCTTCATTTCGGACAGTTGCCCTTTGGGCTGTCATTGATGGATTTGACGGATTTTGAAAGTGCCTACAACCGAGAGCCGCAATTTTTCCACCTTCTGTGGCAGGCAGACCCCCAAAACAAAAGAGACGCCTTGCGGCGCCTCCCGAACAATATACTCTCGGTCCGATTACGAGCAGTAAACGTGTTCCCGAGCGATATCTTTGATGTCGCACCGACGTACACCGATGTCATCCAGTTCGCGATCTGTCAGACCCTGCAGTTCCGAGTAAGTCTGATTATATTGCGCGCGCAGGGCTTGCGCCTCTTTGAAGCTTGCGACCAGGTTTGCGATGCGGGCGCTCAGGCCAAATCCTTCGCGGGAATATGTTGCTATGTCAGCCATGGTTTGTTTCCTTTCTTTGCCTGGGGCGAATTCCCCGGCTCCTGTTTGTGTTCCTTGTTTGGACAGGGCTGAGATAGGTCCACGCGATACCGCTAACAACGGAAGTTTTGGTCTATCCGCTATGCACTGGGGGAATGGCAGGCCAAGCTGTGGCTTTTCCTGAAGACAAGACCGCACCTATTGCCAAGCGTGACCCGTCATTGAATGATGCGCCTGCATTTTGATCCATCAATTCAGAAGTGAGCGTCATGACGCAGACCAACGCCTCATCAGAACCTGACCAAGCCGCCACTGGCGGATGTCAATGCGGTCGCGTGCGATACAGGATCGGGCGGTTGGGCAAAGCGTCGATCTGCCACTGCAGAATGTGCCAAAGGGCGTTTGGCTCTTTCTTCGCGGCCCTCGTCGAAGCCGGGGAATTGGAATGGACTAGGGGCAAACCTGCCCTGTTTCAGAGCTCAGAGACGAACTGGCGCGGGTTTTGCGCCGAATGCGGAACCCCGTTAACCTATGAGTTCGATGGGCATGTCGAAATAGCAATCGGCAGTTTGGACAACCCGGATCTGGCCCCGCCGGAGGTGCAGGTCAACGCCCGTTACCAGCGGCCCTGCGTCCAGACCCTGCACCTGTTGCCCGAGAAATCAGCCTCGGACCAACTGAGAGATGAAGAGTGGAATGCATCCGTCACGTCCTTTCAACACCCGGACCATGACACACCCTGACCGGACATCAGCGCTTTGAAAAGAAAAACACCCCCGACCGAAGTCGGGGGTGCCTAAAGTTTTCGAAGGGTGCGTGCTTAGCCGCGCTCTTCGACGATCTCTACCAGATGCGGGATCTTACGGATCATGCCACGGACCGAAGGAGTGTCCTCCAGCTCACGGGTTTTGTGCATCTTGTTCAGGCCCAAGCCGATCAGGGTTGCGCGCTGTTCGGCGGGGCGACGGATCGGAGAACCGATCTGCTTGACGACGATGGTTTTTGCCATGGGTCGCTCTCCTTACGCTTCGGCTTCAGCAGGCGCTTCGGCCGCAGGGGCTTCGTCCCGCTTGGGCAGGATGTCGGCAACTTTTTTGCCACGACGCGCGGCAACCGAACGCGGGCTCTGCTCTTTCTGCAGGCCGTTGATGGTGGCGCGGATCATGTTGTACGGGTTCTGCGAGCCCAGCGACTTGGACACAACGTCCTTAACGCCCAGCATTTCGAACACGGCACGCATCGGACCACCGGCGATGATACCAGTACCTTCAGGTGCGGTGCGCATAACCACTTTACCGGCGCCGTGACGGCCTTCGATGTCGTGGTGCAGGGTACGACCTTCGCGCAGTTGCACGCGGATCATCTGACGCTTGGCTTGTTCAGTCGCCTTACGGATGGCTTCAGGTACTTCTTTCGCTTTACCTTTGCCAAAGCCGACGCGGCCTTTCTGATCGCCGACAACCACCAGAGCGGCGAAGCCAAAGCGCTTACCACCTTTTACGGTTTTCGACACGCGGTTGATTGCGACCAGACGATCTGCAAATTCCGGTGCTTCTTCACGGTCGCGGCCACGGCCCCGACGGTTTTCACGTTCTGCCATTTGGCATCCCTTTTCTCATGTGGCGCTTTCGGCGCCGTTTAAGTCAATCCAAGTGAGCCCCGACTAACGCCAGGGCCCCCGGATCATCGGGGCAGCCGCGAAGCTGCCCGCAAGTCTTAGATCTTCAGACCACCTTCACGCGCGGCGTCGGCAACTGCCTTCACCTTGCCGTGGAACAGGAAGCCACCACGATCGAAATAGGCCTCTTCGACGCCTGCCTTCTTGGCACGCTCGGCGATGGCCGCGCCCACTTTGGTGGCCGCTTCGACATTGTTCTTGCCAACAACACCCAGATCTTTTTCCAGGGTCGAGGCCGAAGCCAGGGTCACGCCACGAACGTCGTCGATCAGCTGAACGCTGATGTTCTTGTTCGAACGGTGAACCGACAGGCGTACACGGCCGGCGTTGACTTTGCGAAGTTTGTTCCGAACGCGCAGGCGGCGCTTCAGAAACAGGGTTCTTTTGCTGTTTGCCATTGTTTGCGTCCTTACTTCTTCTTGCCTTCCTTGCGGAAGATGAACTCGCCCTTATAGCGGATGCCCTTGCCTTTGTACGGCTCGGGACGGCGCCACTCGCGGATTTTGGCCGCGGTTTCGCCCACCAGCTGCTGGTCGATACCTTCCACAACGATCTCGGTCTGCTTCGGTGCGGTGATGGTGACACCTTCCGGAGCAGTGAAATCAACATCGTGGCTGTAGCCCAGGTTCAGCTTCAGGGTGTTGCCCTGCATCTGAGCCCGGTAACCAACACCCTGGATCTCCAGCTCTTTTTTGAAGCCCTGAGTTACACCGGTTACCAGGTTGGCAACCATGGTGCGGCTCATGCCCCACTGCTGGCGGGCACGCTTGGACATGCCGCGGGGGTTGATCTGCACAACGTTGTCTTCGACCGACAGCGTTACGTCATCAGTTGCGGTGAAGCTGCGGGTGCCTTTCGGACCTTTGACTTCGATGGTCTGGCCGGACACAGAGGCGGTAACGCCGCTGGGCAGCTCGACCGGTTTTTTACCAATACGAGACATTGCAGACCTCCTTAGAAGACGGTGCAGAGCACTTCGCCGCCAACATTGTTGGAGCGAGCGTTTGCGTCCGACATCACACCTTTCGGAGTGCTGACAATCGACACACCCAGACCCTGACGGACCTGCGGGATGTCATTGACGCCCATGTATACGCGGCGACCGGGTTTCGAGACCCGCTTCAGTTCGCGAATAACAGGGGTGCCTTCGTAGTACTTCAGGCTGATTTCGATGGCCGGATGACCGTTTTGACCGGTCGTCTTTTCATAGCCACGGATGTAACCTTCGTCCGCCAGCACGTCCAGAACCCAACCGCGCAGCTTGGAAGCCGGGGTGGAAACAGTGGATTTGCCGCGCAGTTGCGCGTTGCGGATACGGGTGAGCATATCGCCGATAGGATCATTCATATCTATGTCTCCCTTACCAGCTCGATTTCACCATGCCGGGGATCTGACCAGCAGAACCCAGCTCGCGCAGCGCAATACGGCTGACCTTCAGCTTACGGTAGTAAGCGTGGGGACGACCGGTCAGCTGACAACGGTTGTGCAGACGGGTAGCCGAGCTGTTGCGCGGCAGTTTCGCCAGTTTCAGGCGCGCTTTGAAACGCTCTTCCATCGGGCGGCTCTCGTCATTCGCGATTTCTTTCAGCTCGGCACGCTTTGCGGCATATTTGGCCACCAGGCGTTCGCGCTTCTTCTCGCGTTCGATCATTGCTTTTTTAGCCATGTCTCAATCCTCCCGGCGCTTACGCGTTGAACGGCATGTTGAAAGCTTTCAACAGTGCCTTAGCTTCAGCGTCGGTTTTCGCTGTGGTGGCAATTACGATATCCAGGCCCCAGACCTCGTCGACCTTGTCGAAGTCGATTTCCGGGAACACGATGTGCTCTTTCATGCCCATGGCAAAGTTGCCCTGACCATCGAAAGACGGCTTAACACCGCGGAAGTCACGAACGCGCGGCAGCGCGATGGTGATCAGACGATCCAGGAATTCGTACATCCGGTCACCGCGCAGGGTCACTTTCGCGCCCAGCGGCATGTCTTCCCGGACGCGGAAACCCGCGATCGACTTCTTCGCCTTGGTTGCAACGGCCTGTTGACCAGCGATTGCAGTCAGATCCTCGACAGCGGCTTTCGCTTTCTTCGAGTCTTTGACCGCCTCAGCACCACAACCGATGTTCAGAACGATTTTGTCCAGCTTGGGCAGCTGCATGTCGTTCTTGTAGCCGAACTCTTCTTTCAGAGCGGCACGGATGGTTTCAACGTACTGAGCTTTCAGACGCGGGGTGTAGGTTGCGTTATCAAGCATCGATCACGTCCCCTGTGGTCTTGGCGAAGCGAACCTTCTTGTCACCTTCCATGCGGAAGCCAACGCGAGTTGCTTTGCCGTTCTTGTCCAGCAGCGCCAGGTTCGACAGCTCGATCGGGTTTGCCTGAGGCAAACGGCCGCCTTGGCTGTTCTGGGTCTGGCGAGTGTGGCGGATGGCGATGTTGATACCGTCGACAACAGCTTTACCGGCTTTGGGGTCAACCGAGGATATGGTTCCCTCTTTGCCCTTGTCCTTGCCGGCCAGCACGACGACCTTGTCGCCTTTGCGGAGTTTAGCAGCCATGATTACAGCACCTCCGGAGCCAGCGAGATGATTTTCATGAAGTTCTTGCCGCGCAGTTCGCGAACAACGGGGCCAAAGATACGGGTACCTACGGGCTCGTTGTTGTTGTTCAGGATGACGGCGGCGTTGCGATCGAAACGGATCGCGGTGCCGTCTTCGCGACGGACTTCCTTGGCGGTGCGTACGACGACGGCCTTGCGGACGTCCCCTTTCTTTACGCGGCCGCGCGGGATGGCTTCCTTCACCGAGACGACAATGATGTCGCCGACGGAGGCGTATTTACGCTTGGAACCACCCAGGACCTTGATGCACTGAACTCGGCGTGCGCCGGAGTTGTCAGCGACATCCAGATTGGTCTGCATCTGGATCATGTGGTTTCTCCCGACCTGTGGGGGCTGGTCTCGTTAGATCCCCCAGGGTTTCGACAAATGGAAAAATCCCGGAAGCTTACGCTTCCAGAACTTCCCAACGTTTCGTCTTCGATTTCGGCGCGCATTCAATGATGCGTACGGTGTCGCCGACCTTGAAGGCGTTCTTTTCATCGTGAGCCCGGTATTTCTTGGACTTACGGATGGTTTTCTTCAGAACCGGATGTGTAAAGCGGCGCTCTACCTGAACGGTCACGGTCTGTTCGTTGGCGTCGCTGGTCACGGTGCCTTGCAGGATACGCTTGGGCATCTGATTACTCCTCGGATGCCGCAGCAGCGGCCTTTTCGTTCAGAATGGTTTTGACACGGGCAGCATTGCGGCGGGCCGCTTTGATGCCGGCTGTGTTTTCCAGCTGACCGGTTGCCTGTTGAAAGCGCAGGTTAAAGCTTTCTTTCTTCAGGTTGGCCAGTTCCTCGCGGAGCTGGTCCGGGGTCTTGTCACGCAGTTCTTGGGCGTTCATCGCCTTTTTCCTTTGCTCAAAACACCAGAAGGCCCCCTGATAGGGTCACCTTGGACCTGGTGGATGAATGATAGACATACGAATCGCCCGACAACGCCGGGAGATCGCAGGATGCCGCTCTATAGGGGGTTAGGGGGTGGGTGGCAAGAGGAAGTTTCACAGCTTATCAGTGACAAGACCAAGCCGCGCCAAACCTGAACATGTAGCACACTGTCTTACCACCGAACGAATTTGGCCGAAACTCAAAAGACAGATCGTCATTTCCGAATATTTTGCTCCGGTTAGATTTAAAACGGGTGAAAACAATGGAAGTAGTTACCCTTGTTTGCTTCGCGGCAGTTCTAGTGATTGGCGTTTCGAGAACACGACGACGTACCCACCATCGGAGAGGTGGATCACGCATTTCGGCGCCCTCAAAAAGTGTTCGCGCCGACTGGCGGAAATCGCCACCGTCAGCCCCTGCAAATCGCATCCTCAAAGGGCGCGCCTACGTGATCGACGGCGACACAATTGTGGTCCGCAAGTCAAAAATTCGTCTTGCCGGTATTGACGCGCCCGAATTGAACATGCCTTGGGGCCAAAAGGCTAAATGGGCGATGGTTGAAATCTGCAAAGGCCAAGAAATTACAATCAAGCTGAACGGAGAGACTTCCTATGACCGGCTTGTTGGTATTGGGTATCTTCCAAACGGACAAGACATAGGCGCTGAACTTGTAAAAAGAGGGCTAGCCTTAGACCTGCCATTCTTTTCGAACGGGAGGTATCGGCACCTTGAACCTGAGGGAGCACGAAAAAGACTGCGTAATGGGGCATATGGCCATGCGTCGATTTCGTTTCGCCAGGAAACTACGGTTGTCGCCTTTAGAAAGAAAGCAAAATGCCGTGCTGCGGACCGATAAACATGACGCCTTCGCGTCACTCCCATTTGTAGTTAAAACTCACCGAAATCCGCTCTTCCTCGGCCATGTTCATCGGCACCTCGTGGCGCAGCCAGCTTTCCCAGAGCAGGACATCGCCAACCTGCGGCTTCATATAGATGAATGGCTGCAAATCGCGCCGCCCACCTTTAAGCCGCGTCGGTGCGGCCATCATGCGGCCTGAGCGGGGGTCTTCCAGTTTCAGCGCACTCGCCCCTTCGGGCATCGCCACGTAGGTCGTGCCCGAGATCACGCTGTGCGGGTGCAGGTGGCTCGAGTGCATGCCGCCCTCGGGCAGAATGTTGATCCACAGATCTTCGAGCTTCAGCTCGCCCTCGCCCAGATCGAACTCCAGATCCTTGGCAAAAGCCGAGACGTGCTGATCCAGCGCTTTGACCAGATCGGCGAAGATCGGGAACCGCCAGGGCAGATCGGTCAGCGAGGCATAGCTGGTATAGCCGGGATAGCCGTTCTCTTCGCACCATTCCTGCCCGGCCTCATCATCCTCGGCGATGACAAGGCAAGAGCTTTCCAACTCGCCCGCGTCGATCCTGGGATCAAACTCGGATAAAGCTGCGCGATAGAGACGGGTAACGAAGAGCGATTCAATCTGTGCCATGGCCACGTCATAGCCCAGCCAGTTCCCGCAAGCGAGGGCTATGACCGCCCGGGGTCGCGACCTATTGCTGCAACAGGTTCGGCCAGTAGCCGTTCGCCTTGTCGATATTCTCGTCGATCTTGTTGGCCCACAGACGACGCACTTCGATGCTGTAGTTCAGATAAAGCTTGTCGTCCCAGATACGCCAGGCGATCGGGTCGACATCCGCAACCGCGTTCTGGCTGGCCGCATAGGCGCAATAGCCGCCGAATTGCGGGGCAAACTTCGCTGGATCAGACAGGAACGCTTGCCGGTTTTCATCGCTCAGGAACACCCAAGTGGCGCCGTTGTATTCAGCCGCAATCTCTGGGTCGCCTTTTTGAGGATTCCCACCTCGCCAATATGTCATGACGTCATAGCCGTTCATCGCGAGGCCATTGAAGTGACCAAGGTTCACCTCGGGTGACGCAGCGCGCGCGGTCGGCGCGGCCATCATTGCCGTGTTGATCAAGAGAATGGAAAGTGCAAACAGGCGAAGAATGCGTGACATGACCGGCCGTCCCGAAACGAAAATGCTAGGATCGATGATAGCGGGGTCTGCGGTTCGATTGCCAGTCACGTCTCTGTGGCTTGCGCCCGGCAAAAGAAAACCCCGCCAGTTTCCCGGCGGGGTCATTTCCAAACGAACGGGTTTCCCCGGATCGCTTACCAGTCTTCGCGAACCACGACGCGGGTCTTGATCGGCAGCTTCATCGCGGCCAGGCGCAGGGCCTCACGCGCGATTTCGTCATTGACGCCGTCGATCTCGAACATCACACGGCCAGGCTTGACTTTGCATGCCCAGCGGTCGACCGAACCTTTACCTTTACCCATACGAACTTCGATCGGCTTTGCCGTGACCGGAGTGTCGGGGAAGATGCGGATCCAGACACGACCCTGACGCTTCATGTGACGCGTCATGGCACGACGTGCAGCTTCGATCTGGCGTGCAGTTACACGCTCAGGCTCAAGAGCTTTCAGGCCGTAGGTGCCAAAGTTCAGATCAGAGCCGCCTTTGGCGAGACCCTTGATCCGGCCTTTGTGCATCTTGCGGAATTTAGTACGCTTTGGTTGAAGCATATCTTTCCCTCCTTAGCGACGACCGCCACCAGCACCACGAGGTGCAGGGCCGTCCTGGAGTTCCTGTGCTTTACGGTCACGTGCCTGCGGATCGTGCTCCATGATCTCACCTTTGAAGATCCAGACCTTGATCCCGATGATCCCGTAGGGGGTCATCGCTTCGGCATGTGCGTAATCGATGTCGGCACGCAGGGTGTGCAGAGGCACGCGGCCTTCGCGGTACCACTCGGTCCGTGCGATTTCGGCGCCGCCCAGACGACCAGCGACGTTCACCCGGATACCCAGGGCGCCCATGCGCATGGCGTTCTGAACCGAGCGCTTCATTGCGCGACGGAACGAAACACGACGCTCCAGCTGCTGAGCGATGGACTCGGCAACCAGCTGCGCGTCAAGCTCGGGCTTGCGCACTTCGACAATGTTCAGGTGCAGTTCACTGTCGGTCATACGAGCAAGCTTTTTGCGCAGAACTTCGATGTCCGCACCTTTCTTGCCGATGATGACACCGGGGCGAGCCGTGTGGATCGTCACGCGGCACTTCTTGTGCGGACGTTCAATGATCACACGGGCAACACCGGCCTGCTTGCACTCTTTGTTGATGAACTCACGGATCTTGATGTCTTCCAGCAGAAGATCACCGTAGTCCTTGGTGTCGGCGTACCAGCGGCTGTCCCAGGTGCGGTTGACCTGCAGGCGCATGCCGATCGGATTTACTTTATGACCCATTAGGCTTGCTCCTCAACTTGACGCACCTTGATGGTGATCTCCGAGAACGGCTTCATGATCTTGCCGAACCGGCCACGGGCACGCGGACGACCGCGCTTCATGACCAGGTTCTTGCCAACCCATGCTTCGGCGACGATCAGCTCGTCAACGTCCAGGTTGTGGTTGTTTTCGGCATTCGCGATTGCGGACTGCAGGCACTTTTTGACGTCCTGCGCGACACGCTTGTTGCTGAAAGTCAGGTCGGTCAGAGCCTTGTCGACTTTCTTGCCGCGGATCATTTGCGCAACCAGGTTCAGTTTCTGCGGGCTGGTGCGAAGCATGCGGGTTTTCGCCATTGCTTCGTTTTCAGCCACGCGGCGGGGGTTCTTTTCCTTGCCCATGACTTACTTCCGCTTCGCTTTTTTGTCTGCGGCGTGGCCATAATAGGTACGGGTCGGCGAGTATTCACCGAACTTCTGACCGATCATGTCTTCCGAGACGTTGACGGGAATGTGCTTCTGGCCGTTGTACACACCAAAGGTCAGACCCACGAACTGGGGCAGAATGGTGGAACGACGCGACCAGATTTTGATGACTTCGTTGCGGCCCGACTCGCGCGCTGCTTCGGCTTTTTTCAGCACGTAAGCATCGACGAAAGGACCCTTCCAAACAGAGCGAGACATAGATTAACGTCCCTTCTTCTTGGCGTGCCGCGAGCGGATGATCAGCTTCTGGGACGCTTTGTTCTTGTTGCGGGTACGCTTACCCTTGGTGTCCTTACCCCACGGCGTAACCGGCGTACGGCCACCCGAGGTACGACCTTCACCACCACCGTGCGGGTGATCGATCGGGTTCATTGCAACACCACGAACCGACGGACGCACGCCTTTGTGGCGCATACGACCGGCTTTACCGAGGTTCTGGTTCGAGTTGTCGGGGTTGGACACGGCACCTACGGTGGCCATGCATTCCTGACGGACCATGCGCAACTCGCCCGAGCTCAGACGGATCTGAGCGTAGCCGCCATCGCGACCAACGAACTGAGCGTAAGTACCGGCCGCACGTGCGATCTGACCGCCTTTGCCAGGCTTCATCTCGATGTTGTGGACGATGGTACCGATCGGCATGCCCGAGAACGGCATTGCGTTGCCCGGCTTGATGTCGGCCTTGGCGGATGCCACGACTTTATCACCGACAGCCAGACGCTGCGGAGCCAGGATATAGGCCTGCTCGCCGTCTTCGTATTTTACCAGTGCGATGAATGCGGTCCGGTTCGGGTCATATTCGATCCGCTCGACGGTTGCCGCGACATCCATTTTGTTCCGTTTAAAGTCAACGATCCGGTAGAGACGCTTTGCGCCACCGCCGCGGCGGCGTGAAGTGATCCGTCCGGTGTTGTTCCGGCCGCCCGATTTGGTCAAACCCTCAGTGAGAGACTTGACCGGACGTCCTTTCCAAAGCTCCGAACGGTCGATCAGCACCAGCCCGCGCTGGCCCGGCGTCGTCGGCTTGTACGACTTGAGTGCCATGCTTTCTGTCTTCCGTTTAGCAAGTGCGAGGGGTTTCCCCGCTATGTGATAGGCCCCCGTAGGTGCCAAGGGTATAGGGCCCCGAAGGTCCCCGGTTATAAATATCAGAGGCCCCGGAACGAATCCGAGGCCGCAAGATTGGGAGCGTGTAACAGGGTTGGGGGTGGGTGTCTATAGGTTGAGACCCAAGATTCTTATGAAGACCACAGAAAAGGCACCGCAACACTTGCCCTAGGTTTCAGTTCCTCAAGTCGCTCAATCAGTCTGTTTTACACAATCAACCACTTTACGCATACAGTGCGCGAGCCTCGGCGAAGGACAGCAGGCGGCGGTGTTTTTCGTCCCACAGGTGCAGCCGCGCGTTGACGAGGCTCTCGCGGATGGTCATCCGGTTGCTGTTCGCCAACTCGTCGTGATCTCGCAGTACCTCGGTCAGGCGGTAGAATGGAATGCGGCTGTACAGATGGTGCACGTGGTGGATGCCGATATTGGCGCTGAACCACTGTAACACAGGCGGCAGAATATAGTGCGAGCTACCGTGCAGGGCCGCCTCGTGCAGTTGCCAGTCCTCGTCCGAATCCCAATGCGCGTCTTCGAATTGGTGCTGCACATAGAACAGCCATACTCCGGCAGTTGCCGCAATCAGGGTTGAGGGCAAAAAGATCAGCAGGACCGGCATCAGGCCGCCAAAGTAGTAGACGGCCAGAAGTACGGCCAGAATAGCAACATTGGTGCCCATCGCGCTGACCCAGAACCGTGCGCTGTCCGTTAACCCCAACGGCAGGCGGTTTTGGAACAGGAACAAATATCTAGGACCAAGAACGAACAGAATGATGGGGTTTCGATAAACGCGATACCAGAACCGGTTCATGGGAGTCTTGGATTGGTACTCGGCCACTGTCAGTGTGTGGATATCGCCCATTCCCCGTTTGCCCAAGTTGCCCGAGCTGTTGTGGTGGTAAGAATGCGTGCGGCGCCAGACATCATAGGGTGTCAGAATCAGAACCCCGATGACCCGCCCAACCCAGTCGCTGACTGTTCGGTTTTTGAAGAACGCTCCGTGCCCGCAATCATGCTGTATCGCAAACAGGCGCAGTAGGAAGGCCGCATTCAGAACAGCAATCGCGAATGCCAACCAGTAGCTGACGGACAGCGCCATCCAGGACAGAGCCCAAAGCACAAAGAATGGGATAATGCTGATACCCAACTCAAAGGAACTGCGCCACTGATTAGGCTCACGGTATTCTGCAAGCGTTGAAACCCAGTCCCGCGCAGCGGTTTTGTCCGGGTATTCCCGGGTCGAGAGAGAGGTTTCGGTCATGTGCCTGCCATGTCATTGGTTGTTGGAAGCCGGATAGACTACCGGCCCGACATAGCAAGTGAATTGTGCATAATAAGAGTGTTTCGTGCTCAAATTTCTGTAATGCTGCTTAAGAACGGCCCCTGTGTGCGCAGGCATGCACCCTCTCCCCAGCGACGTTTCCGATCACGAACGGCTGGATTCGTAGATATTGCTACCCTCTTTCAGAGTCACATGTGCTTTTGACGTGCCTCGGATGGGCAGCGAAACCCTCACCCCAAAGACCGCCTGCGACACAGCGGCTCGGCCTCCACCGCGATCCGCTGCTTGAGCTTGATATGCCCCAGCACTTCGCGAAAGGCGCGGTGTTTGGGTTTGCCTTCCAAATAGTCAGCCAGTTTGAGCAGGTTGATCGGGTGCTTCGCAATCAACGCCTCGATCCGTTGCAAAGCCTCGTCCAAATCATAGTGATCGACGTACTGACAGGCCACCTGCGTGGGCGTCAGCAGGCAGTAATCCTGCGGGCGTTTCGCGGTATAGCGCGCAATGTCGAAGGGCGACGCGCCGAGAGCGTGGAACTTGGGGATGTGGACGCGCATGTCGGCCTCGGCGTGCTCCAACACGGTGCCGGATATTTGACGAAACCCCAGCGGACCAAGCTTGCCGACCACATGTTTCCGCATCGCCGGAGAGATCATATCCACATCCGCCCGGTCATATTTGAGATCATCAAAAACCGACAACAGCCCCAGTGTCTCATCTGCAATCTGAAAGTAAGGTTCGGAACTGAACCTACGCATCTGTACCAGTACCTGTGTGCGCACAGCATCAGGGTCAGCAACAAGATCGATGTCACGAGGCTTGACTTCGACACTCTGGAACAGTCTCAGAAAACGTTGGAACAGGGAGATTTTGTCGCCCGGTTTTTCCCGTGTTTTGTCGATATCGTGCATGATTTTCAATGTAACCCGGATATCCCCGACGACCACAGTTCAGAGGTAAAAACACCAAGGGCACGTCCAGGGCCGTTCACGGCTATAGGCACCTAAAAGACGCTTGGGTGCAGCAAAATCGATCAAAGACTGGTATTCCCGTTACTGGTGCCATCCTCGTCCGGGATCGCCTGAGATGTGTCGACGTCATTCCAACCGCCCAGTTGGCCTGGGAACCGCTTGACATCTCTCACGGCCCCAGAGGCGTTCGCATACGGCAACACTCACCGGACCTCACCCAAACCCCAACTCTATCGACCTGAGATTTTGCCATTTCCAGCCATAGTGCTAGGCTTTGCTTGGTTTTCCATAGCGCAAAGGACGAAACCATGAAGAAGTTATTTCCATTGGTCTTTGCACTTTCCCTTATCGGGTCATCCGTGCAGGCGCAAAGAGTGGCAGACGTTAAGTTTGCACCCGGAAACTTCGGGACCATGGTTAACGGCACGATAACTGGCGATGAGTATTTTGACTATAAACTCGGCGCCAATGCAGGCCAGAAAATGTTTGTCGAGTTGAAAGTGGCCGATACCAACGGCAATGGCACGATTTACTACAACATCCTGCCCCCTGACAGCGATGGTGCTGCGATCTACAATGGATCCATCAACGGCAATGTCACCACCATCGATCTGCCCGAAAGCGGGGACTATACAATCCGTGTTTACCTTATGGGTAATGACCGGGATGCCGGCAAAACAGTTGGATACAATATCGATCTGTCGATTCAGTAAACGACTGCGGTACAAACTTACTCAAATCTCCCGATCAACATGCTTCTGAACTGGCAAAAGAAAAACCCCCGCTTGCGCGGGGGTCTTAATTTTTTCCCAAAGACGGGACCGATCAGAGACCGGTGCTTACGTCGATGGTGTTACCCTCTTCCAGGGTCACATATGCTTTTTTGACGTCTTTCCGACGGCCCAGCTGGCCACGGAACCGCTTGACTTTGCCTTTGGTCACGGTGGTGTTCACCGCTTTGACCTTCACACCAAACAGCGCCTCAACGGCCTCTTTGATCTGCGGCTTGTTGCTGTCGATCGCGACTTCAAAGACAACCGCGCCGTTCTCGGACGCCATGGTCGACTTTTCAGTGATGATCGGCTTGCGGATCACGTCGTAGTGTTCTGCCTTCGCGCTCATTTCAGACGAGCCTCCAGTGCTTCGACAGCCGCTTTGGTGAGCACCAGAGTGTCACGCTTGAGGATGTCATAGACGTTTGCGCCCATCGACGGCAGGATATCCAGACCTTCGATGTTTTTGGACGCTTTCAGGAACCCTTCGTTCACGGTCGCGCCGTCGATGACCAGAGCGCGTTTCCAGCCCAGGTTTGCAACCTGTTTGGCCAGTGCGGCGGTCTTGCCTTCGGCTTCGGCGTTCTCGATCACAACCAGTTCACCTGCTTTGGCTTTTGCCGACAGAGCGTGGCGCAGGCCAAGCTTGCGGAACTTTTTCGGCAGGTCGTGGCCGTGCGAACGCGGGGTCGGGCCCTTGTAAATACCACCCTTGCGGAAGATCGGCGCGTTACGGTCACCATGGCGTGCGCCACCGGTGCCCTTCTGGCGATAGATCTTCTTGGTCGAGTAGCTGGTTTCCGAGCGGGTCTTGACCTTGTGGGTGCCGGCCTGCGCGTTGTTGCGCTGCCAACGGACCACACGGTGCAGGATGTCCGCACGCGGCTCGAGACCGAACAGATCGGCGTTCAGCTCGATGTCGCCGGCTTTGCCGCCGTCCAGTTTGATTACATCAAGTTTCATGCTTCACCACCTTCCGCGGGAGCTTCTTCCGCAGGTGCTTCGGTTGCAGCCGATTTCACAGCAGCCGGGAAAGGCAGGCCTTCCGGTGCTTTCTTCTTGACGGCGTCCTTGACGGTAACCCAGCCCGATTTCGGTCCGGGAACGGCGCCTTTGATGAAGACCAGGTTCCGGTCGGCGTCGGTTTTGACGACTTCCAGGTTCTGGGTGGTGACACGGGCAGCCCCCATGTGACCGGCCATCTTCTTGCCTTTGAAAACCTTGCCCGGGTCCTGACACTGACCGGTCGAACCGTGCGAACGGTGGCTGATCGAAACACCGTGCGAGGCGCGCAGACCACCGAAGTTGTGGCGCTTCATTGCACCGGCAAAGCCTTTACCGATCGAGGTACCCGAAACGTCAACTTTCTGACCTTCCAGGAAGTGTTCTGCCGAAATCTCGGCGCCCACATCGATCAGGCCATCTTCGGAGACGCGGAACTCGGCCAGCTTACGCTTGGGCTCAACCTTGGCAGCGGCATAGTGACCGCGCATGGCTTTCGAGGTGCGTTTTGCCTTGGCAGCACCGGCGCCCAGCTGAACGGCGGTGTAGCCGTCTTTGTCAGCGGTCCGCTGTGCAACAACCTGCAGGTTGTCCAGGTGAAGAACGGTCACAGGGATCTGCTTGCCGTCTTCCATGAACAGGCGGGTCATGCCAACTTTTTTTGCGATAATACCAGAGCGCATAATCTATACCCTCCGATCTTACGACTGCAGCTTGATCTCGACGTCCACACCAGCAGCGAGGTCGAGCTTCATCAGCGCGTCAACGGTCTGGGGGGTCGGATCAACGATGTCGAGCAGACGCTTGTGCGTGCGGATCTCGAACTGGTCGCGGGATTTCTTGTCAACGTGAGGGCCACGGAGAACCGTGAACTTCTCAATCTTGTTCGGCAGCGGGATCGGGCCGCGCACGTTCGCGCCGGTCCGCTTGGCAGTGTTGACGATCTCTTGCGTGCTGGCATCCAGAACGCGATAGTCAAATGCCTTCAGCCGAATACGGATGTTTTGGCTTTGCATATTAACAGCCTTTTATCAGGCGTTGAGGTTGAGAGGAGGACAGACGCGCATCGCCAACCCTCTTCGAACCCAAAAGGCGGGAATCACCCCGCCTTGACGTTCTTGTTGAGAACTCGCGCGTATTAGTGGGGTTGGCGGGGTTTGGCAAGGGGGAAATCATGGACTGGACCAGAGTAGACGCTTGTCAGATCAGAGCGAATTACGCCAAGGGCCCAAAACCAACATCACTCTAGGAGGATAGCCCGTCCACGCAGTGGTTTGTGTGCCCTTCTGCCAAATACTTGCGCACTGGTTTTTTTGCCTCTTTACCAATCTGGTCCGTCACATCCAAGCATAAGGCTATACCTACAGTCAGCTCTGCAATTGCATTGAAATATGCATCCATTTGATCCATTGGCGGAGGTTTATAGATGCGAGTCAGAACTATAATCCGCGGATCTAAGGGGTAGCGTGCACTCAGCCCGCAAAACTCGTAAGTCGTCGAGTCTTCTTTGGCGCTACAGGCGACCGCAAAGAGTTTTTCGGCAGAGTTTGGTGTGAGATACACACGTCTGGTGCTGTTCGGGCCGGATGAATTCACCGTATACCCTGGAAGTCGCAAGTGCTTGAGCACAGGCTCAGGGTATCGATAAAGCCGACCGGGACCATTAGGTGACCAAAGGAAATCTGAATCCTGATTGAGCTGCTTAATGTGAACTACCGTGTAGTCCAAAATTGGCATTCCCATCAGCGTTTCATTCAACCAATCGAGCCTATTGATCGGAAGAAAGTTTGTGTCGATTTCCCACCCCCAATAATCTTGACCGGCGTAGAAAGTGCGGGTGTTCAATTGTACGAGAAATTCTTCTTCTGCATGTAGCGCGGAAGCACGTGGCAGCACCGCGCCAAGGATAAAGAGAAGTCTAATTAGCACTAAATTCACTCACCTAAAAAGTGTATAAAACTGCATGCAGCAACCTATAGGCAGAAATCGAACACCACAACAAAGTATGTATTTTGGTCGCAATATTTCAGCTCTACTATTTGCGCTCTCATTGCTGCTGCAGAGCAACTGCTACCCACCAAACGGCAAGCCGACTTAATCGATGATTTTCGCTTCAGTGCCGCGACCTACGGCTTTCACCCCTTCTTCGCCATGCGCGACAGCTTCAAATCCCGATAGTCGAACAGAGAGCTGTCGAAAGGCGCGAAAATCGCGTCACAATCTGTTGCTTGCGGTGACGGGGGTCTGATGAACTCGTGCAACTCAAACCCGTGATCAGCCATGATCGAGACGAAATCACTGAACTTGTACCCGCCTTGGTAGCGGCGGCGTGTTGAAACCTCGGCCAAAACGAAGGCGCAGTTCTTCAACAGTTCTGACGCGCCCCGGATGACTTCGATCTCGAAACCTTCTGTATCAATTTTCAGCCCGAATGGCCCGTCGTAGCTCGACGCAACCTTGTCAAGTGTTTTCACTGGCACCTGTCTTTCTTCGATTTTCGACATTTGCGCCGTGGCCGAGTCTTCGAATTCAAGCATAGTCGCGCGTGTCCCCATCGAACGGGTGCCAACAGTTGGGATACGCAGCGTTGTCTGTCCGCTTTCAGCACCAACACCACAGGCATGAAAGTCGAAGTCGATTTTGTCCGACCAGTTTCTGCGGAGCTTTGTTTCGTATTCTGCAATCGGCTCGATCAAAACGAACTTTGCGTCAGGGAATGCCTCGTACAAATGGGCGGTTCCCCCGGCGACCCCGACATCAATGACGGTCTGGACCTGAAAACCGAGGCTGCGAATGTATGCGCCTGTCTCTTTGTTCGGAGAAACCTCATATCCGCGGCGTTTCAAACGTCTGGACAGCCTTTGTACGATTTCGTCCATATTAAATGAACTCCTTGAACGATTGCGCCAAAGTGGATCGACGGGAACCTTTATGAGCACTTATTTGAACATTCCACAACTTGAAAAAACCGACCCTGGCTAAGGTGCCCCCGCGCAACAGAGGGATCCGCCGGGCCGCCCTTGCGGGGATCTGACCGGTAGGGTTGCGGGTCATAAACTTCTCTGATCGGCGTGGCACTATTGTCAGAAGAGGGCAAACTGCAACAAAAAGGGCGTCCCGAGGGACGCCCTTTTCGTTCGATCATTCGCTTGCGCGAATTATTCAATAATCTTCGACACAACGCCGGCGCCGACGGTGCGGCCGCCTTCGCGGATGGCGAAACGCAGGC
>NZ_JAGHRC010000012.1 GCF_017743975.1 Ruegeria sp. R14_0
CCGAAGCCGAAGCCGAAGCCGAAGCCGAAGCCGAAGCCGAAGCCGAAGCCGAAGCCGAAGCCGAAGCCGAAGCCGAAGCCGAAGCCGAAGCCGAAGCCGAAGCCGAAGCCGAAGCCGAAGCCGAAGCGAGCGTCGAGGAGCCGGTTCAGGAAGAGCCCGTGGCCGGCGCGGAAGAAGCACCTCAGCAAGAGCCGAAAAAGGAAGAAAGCCGCGGCGGTTTCATACCCGCTTTGCTTGGCGGTGCTCTGGCGGCGGGAATCGGGTTTGCAGCGGGCAGTGCAGGATTGTTCGGATCGTCCGAGTCAGATGCGCTCACGGCGCTTGAGGCGAAGCTAAACGATCAATCCAGTCAGATCGACGCGTTGACCAAATCCCTGTCCGATACGTCGGATGTTGACGGAAAAATTGCCGCCCTGACCGATCAGGTAACACCGCTGGGCGACGAATTGAGTAGCTTGAAAACCAGTGTCGATGGGCTGACGGGTCAGATTGATCCTCTGGCCAGTCGTCTGACGGCTCTGGAAAGCGGGGCGTTGACACAGGGTGCCTCGCCCGAGGTTTCGGCCGCGTTTGAAGCCGAATTGAAGAAGTTGCAGGACTCTCTGGCGGCGCAGCGCGCCGAAGTGGAAAAGATGGTTGCGGATGCGCAAGCGCTCGAAGCGAAAGCCTCGGACGAAGCGCAGGCCGCTCAGAACGCGGCAACCCTGTCCCGCTTGACCGGACAGTTAGATGCAGGGCAGCCCTATTCAGATCTGGTTGCCGAGCTGAAAGCAGGCGGCGTCGACGTGCCCGACGCGCTGTCTGGCCCTGCGGATAAAGGTGTTGCCACCCTGTCGGCGTTGCGCAGTTCGTTCTCGCCTGCGGCAAGGACGGCGCTGGCGGATGCGCGCGATGCAGACAAGACCACCGGGTTGGTGGCATTCCTGCAGCGGCAGACCGGCGCACGTTCAGTCACGCCGCAAGAGGGGGACAATCCGGACGCGATCCTGTCGCGGGCCGAGGCCGCATTGTCCAGCGGCGATATTTCGACCGCACTGACCGAAATTAAGTCCCTGCCCGAAGCGGCGCAGGCAGCGATGGCTGATTGGGAGCAGGCGGCGCAGACGCGGGTCTCCGCGGTGGATGCCGCCAATGCGCTTCAGCCTAGCGTGAACTCGAACTGAAGGACCTGCCATGCTGTGGTCACTGTTTAAGATTTTAGTCTTTGTTGCGATTATCGGCCTTCTGGCCGTGGGTGCCGGGTTCCTGATGGAAACCAGTGGTGGTGTGCAGATCACGGCTGGCGGAACGGAATATACGCTGGGGCCACTGCAATCGGTGATCGCGCTGGGCGTTCTGGTGTTTGCGATCTGGCTGTTCTTCAAGCTACTGACCCTTTTGATCGCAACGCTGAAATTCCTCAACGGTGACGAGACCGCCCTGTCGCGGTATTTCGACCGAAGCCGTGAACAGCGCGGGTATCAGGCTCTGTCCGATGGGCTTATGGCGCTGGCTTCGGGCGAAGGGCGCGTGGCCTTGAACAAGGCCACCAAGGCCGAACGGTTGCTGAACAAGCCCGAGCTGACGAACCTGCTGGTCGCGCAAGCGGCCGAGATGAACGGTGATACCAAAAAGGCGTCGGACACTTACAAAAAACTAGTGGAAAACAACGCGACCCGATTTGTCGGCGTGCGCGGCATCATGAAACAGAAACTGTCCGAAGGCGATGATGAAACTGCGCGCAAACTGGCCGAGAAAGCCCTTGCCATGAAGCCGCGACATCAGGAAACGCAGGACATTCTGCTGGGTCTGCAAACCAAGGCGCAGGATTGGGCGGGTGCGCGGTCAACCCTGACCGCCAAGCTGAAATCGGGCCACCTGCCACGTGATGTGTTCAAGCGCCGCGATGCTGTGCTGGCCTTGTCCGAGGCCAAGGGCATTCTGGACGAAAGCGCCACAGTCGAACAGCAGGAGCGCGCGATTGAGGCAAACCGCCTGTCGCCTGATCTTGTTCCCGCGGCGGCGATGGCGGCACGCGCTTATATTGAAAAGGGCAAACCGCGCAACGCGACCAAGATTCTGAAAAAAGCTTGGGAAGTGCAGCCGCACCCGGATCTGGCCCATGCGTTTGCCGAGATCGTGCCGGATGAAACCCCGCACGAGCGGATCAAACGTTTCACCGCGCTGACCCGTATTCACCCTGAGAATATGGAAACCCGTCTGATTTTGGCGGAACTCAACATCGTGGCCGAAGACTTCCCCGAAGCGCGCCGCGCGCTGGGCGATGTGGTGGAAAAGAACGCGGATGCGCGCGGGTATACCCTGATGGCCGCGATCGAACGAGGCGAGGGTTCCTCGGACGCCGTGGTGCAGGGCTGGCTGGCGAAGGCCTTGAATGCGCCGCGCGGACCGCAATGGGTTTGCGACAACTGCCATGACATTCAGCCCGAGTGGGCTCCGGTCTGTCCGAATTGCGGCAGCTTTGACACGCTCAGCTGGCAAACGCCTCAGACACCCGAAATCGCCTCTGCGACGGGCGTTCATATGTTGCCTCTGATCGTTGGCGCGCTGGAAGACAACACTGAAACCGAGGCTGAGGCCGAAATGGACGAAGCCGAGGAAACCGTGGAACCAGAGGTCATCGAACTGGATGCGGAACCGGTTCGGCCTGACGAGGAACCGGCGGTCGAGAAGCAGGCCTGACGCCTTAATCCTCGGGCGTCGTCCCGAGATAGGTCCAGCGGTATTTCGGGGGTGTCGGTCCTTTGTTGCGCCCGCCTTGCTGTGTTTGCTCCCACGCGTGCGCAAGTATGCCTACGGACCGGGACAGGCAGAACAGACCGCGTGCAAGGGGCGGTTCAAACCCAAGCTCAGCGTAGATCACCGCAGTCGCTCCGTCGATGTTCATTGGAACGGGTTTGCCTTTGCGCCGTGCGAGTTCGGCTTCGATATCAAGCGCGATTTGCCTGAAGCGTCCGTCGCAAGCGCCATTCTCGACGGCCTCGGACACCAACGCCATCAACCGCGGTGCGCGCGGGTCGGTCGGTGTGTGAAAGCGGTGGCCAAAACCCGGCAGGATCTTTCCGCGCTGTGCAATCCAGTCATCCAGCGCTGCGCCTAGTTCGCCTGCATGCGTGCTGACGAAATGATAAAGCTCAACCGCTTGCTCACCGGCTCCGCCGTGGACGTCACCCAGCATGTTCACCGCGCTTGCCATCGCGTTGTTCAAAGGCAACCCGCAGGTCACCGCCATTCGGGCCGTCGCAATTGAGGGTGCCTGAGGGCCATGGTCCACGGCCGCAACCAGGGCGGCTTCGAACAGATGGGCCTGCGCGGGCGAGGGGCGGTCGCCGCGGACCAGAAACCAGATCATTTCGGCAAAGCTCAGATTGCCGATCAGGTCCTCGATGGGTTCGCCGCGCAAGGCGATGCGGCCGGGTTCCATGTCGATGATGGAAGTGCGCCACCAGTCGGAAACGTCGCTCATATCACGCCATCCTTCGTCAATTCGTCGATCTCGTCGATGGTCAGACCAAGTTCGGACCAGATTGCTGCGTTATTCGCGCCCAGTTTGGGCGGCGCGGTCTGCGGCATGTTTCTCTGCCCGTCCATCATAACGGGGCTGCCGGCCAGTTGCATGTCCTCGCCGTGCACCTGCAACGCGCCAATCAACCCGCGCCCCGAAAGCTGTTCATCCGCCAACGCCTCGGGAACCGTTTGAACCTGCCCGGTTGGTACGCCCAGGCCGTTCAACTCTGCCACCCATTCGCGCGCCGGGCGTAGTTTCAAGGATTTCTCCAGCTCGTCCCTCAGCGCATGGCGGTTTCGTTTACGATCCTCGCGCGTTGCATAGTCCGGGTTGTCCAGCAGGTCCTCTCGGGCAAGGTGTCGGGCAAGAGCCTGCCATTGTTCATCCCGATTGGCGGCGATGTTGATCGGGCTGTCGGACGTGGCGAATGTACCCGACGGAGCCGAGGTCGTGTTCTCGTTGCCATGTGCGCCCGGCATGACGCGGCCAACGAGGTAGTTGGACACAACCCAACCCATGGTCGAGATCACGGCCTCGGACATGGCGATATCCAGAAATGCGCCACGGGGGTTTGCGTTCAGGGCGGCACTCACCGCAAAAGCCGCCGTCAGTCCGCCGACCGTATCGGCCAAAGGATAGCCGACGCGATAGGGCGCGGTGTCCGGCGCGCCGGTGATCGACATGACCCCGCTGATCCCCTGCACGATCTGGTCATAGGCAGGATCATCTCGGCGCGGTCCGTCCTGTCCAAAGCCGCTGATGGCGCAGTAGATCAGGGCAGGATTCTCGGCGCGCAGAACTTCATACCCAAGATCCAACCGGTCCATGACACCGGGCCGGAAGTTTTCAACCAGAACATCGGCCGTTTGCACCAGTTGTTTCAGCAGAGCCTTGCCCCGGCCGGATTTCATATCCAGAGTGATCGATTTCTTCTGCGCGTTCTGCGCCAAAAAGCTGACCCCCATACCGTCTTTGTTCCGGTCGGGATCAGCGCCAAGTACGCGGGCCAAATCCCCGCTGCCGGGGCGTTCGACCTTGATCACCTCTGCCCCCATCAAGGCAAGTTGGTAACAACAATACGGGCCTGCCAGCACGTTTGTCAGATCAAGGACCCGAACGCCCCTGAGCGGTTCAGTCGCCATCCGCCACACCTGCGGCCCGGGCCCGAGCGCGACGTGCGCGGTAGCTGGGCAGCAGCACCAGAAGCACGGCAATGACAAGCAGCCCCAGGGTCATCGGGCGTTCCCAGATAAAGGCGATACCATCATAAAGCTGCATGGAACGCGCAAAGTTATCTTCCATCATGCCGCCCAGGATGAAGCCGATCAGCAAGGGGGCCAGCGGATAGTCGGCGAACTTCAGTGCCGTCGCGCAGACGCCGAAGCCCACAAGGATCAGCAGTTCCGTCGCATTGTTTTGCCCAATGTAAGCCCCCATCAGGGTGAAGAACAAAATGAACGGGATCAGATAGTTGCGCGGAACAGCCAGCACTTTGGCAATGTAGGGGATCAGCGGCAGGTTCAGGATCAGCAGTACCAGATTGCCGATGAACATAGACATGATCACCGCCCAGAAGATCTGAGGCTCATCAATCATCAGCCGGGGTCCGGGTGTCACGTTCAATGCGATCAGAGCGCCCAACAGGATCGCTGTTGTCCCTGATCCGGGAATGCCCAGTGTCAGCAGCGGCACAAACGATCCGGTACAGGCCGCGTTGTTGGCTGACTCCGGCGCGGCGAGGCCCTTGATCGAACCCTTGCCGAACTGTTCCTGTTCTTCCTTGGGGGCGATGTTGCGTTCTACCGCGTAGCCCAAGAAGCTTGCGATGGTCGCGCCCGCACCGGGCAGAACGCCAATAAAGAAGCCCTGCACGGATTGGCGACCGATGACCGGGGCGATGGCCTTGGCCTCGTCCTTGGTCACACGCAGATCCTTGATTTCGCCGTCGTCGCCTTTCAGGTCTTTCGGCTTGAGCACTAGGAACAGTGCCTCGGGCAGTGCGAACATGGCCATGGCCAAAGTGATGAAGCCAAACCCGGATTGTAGGTCCATGATGCCCATTGTGAAGCGCGGCAGATTGAACAGTGCGCCTTCGCCGACGGTTGCCATGATGAGCCCAAGCGTCGTCATGATGATGGCCTTGGCCACTTGCCCCGATCCGGCAAAGGCGGCGATGGCCGAAAGGCCCACCACCATCAGCGCGAAATACTCAGCGGAATGGAACAGCAGAGCGACCGAAGACAGGGCCGGCGCGAAGATCATCAGCAAGATGGCTCCCAGCGTTCCGCCGGCGAAACTTGCAATGGCGGCAACGGTCAGGGCCTTGCCTGCCTTGCCCTGCCGGGCCATCGGATAGCCGTCAAAGCTTGAGGCCACGGTGCCCGCGACCCCCGGCGCGTTCAGCAGGATGGATGAGGTCGATCCGCCAAAGATCGCGCCATAATAGACGCCGGCCAAAAGGATCAGCGCGGCAGACGGATCGCCCATAGAAATTGCGACCGGGATCATGATTGCGATGATCGACATCGGGCCCAGACCCGGCAGCATGCCGATGAATGTGCCGATCAGACAGCCCGCGATGACCATCAGCAGGTTTTGAATTGAGAATGCCGTTTGCAGGCCGATCAGAAGTCCTTCGAGCATGTCAGCCTCCGAACAGGCCCGGCAGGGGGCGCATGTAAATTCCAAGAACTTCCTGAACCAGATACCAGACGGCCCCGGTCGCGATGAACGCCACCGGCAGCATGATGTGCCACTTGCGTTCGCCCAGAATGAAAGAGCCGAGGATCAGGAAAGAGGAGGTCGCGATCAAAAACCCAACAGGGCGAAGGCAGAGGGCATAGACGACCATCAGCACCAGCAACGAAATCGCCTGACCCAGATGATATTCACCCAACCGCCGATAATCGATGTCGGCCTCTTTGATCTCGCTCTTTTCAAAGCCGAGCAGGATGATTGTGCAGGCCACCACACCCAGAACCGACAGCACCTTGGGGAATGTGCTGGGCCAGATCGGGTTTCTCTGCATGAAAGGAGGAAGACTTCCATCCATCGTGAACCAGGCGGCGTACCCATATGTCAGGCAAACACCCAGTAAAACAAGCGCGATCCAGCGATCCAGCGCCATAACGTCCCCTCCCTTTTTTCATTATTGGGGGCGGCAGAGCGACCAAACGCTCTGCCCTAGATTGCTTTAGAGGAAACCCAGCTTCTTCATCAGGTCGCTGATCTGCTGTTCCTGCTGCTCAAGGAAGGTCGAGAAATCGTCACCCGAGTTGTGGATGTTGACCCAACCATTGCGCGCACGAACTTCTTCCCACTCAGGGGTGTCGTACATCTTGGTTATGGCTTCCTGATAGGCGACCAGCTTGTCCTCTGGCAGACCGGGGGCTGCAAAGAACCCGCGCCAGTTCACGAAGGTGGTGTCGATACCCTGTTCCTTCATGGTTTGGGCGTCCGGTGCCGCATCCACACGCTCTTCCGAGGTTACGCCGATGATTTTGACCTCACCCGCATTGGCCAGATCGACAGCTTCCGAGAAACCAGTCGACAGGGCGGCGATTTCACCCGACAGCAGGGCAGCCATCGCTTTACCGCCTGCGTCATACGGGATGTATTTCACGCCAAGCGCGTCCTTACCTGCGGCTTCCATAACCATCGCGGCAACCAAGTGGTCCATGCCACCGGGGACCGAGCCGCCGCCGATTGCGGTTGCGCCGGGATCAGCGTCGTAAGCGGCCAGCAGATCGGCCATCGAGTTGATGGGGCTGTCTTTGCCAACAACAATTGCTGCATAGTCACCGATTGTGCCCGACACCAAGGTCAGGTCGCGGAAGTTATGCGGGAACACGCCGGTCAGCGAGCGGATCACGATCGGGGTCGAGTTGACCATCAGCGTGCCGTGGTTGCTGTCGGCGTTTTCGATCAGGTAACCGATGGCCTTACCGCCGCCGCCGCCAGACATGTTTTCGTAGGACGCCGTTCCAACCAGACCTGCATTGGTCAGCGCTTCTCCGGTTCCGCGTGCGGTTCCGTCCCAGCCACCGCCGGCACCGCCGGGGATCAGAAAGTGGATGCTGTCGACGACCTTGTGGCCGTCCGCTGCGGCAGGTCCAACCAGACCGATTGCGGCAACAGCTGCGATAAGGGCCCGACGGCCCAGGTTAAATGTTGTCATTATGTCCTCCCATTTGACAACCGGCCGCTCAGCGGCACAGATTATCCCGCACCTAAACACGCCAACCTGACATCAACCTGTCATGTAAAAAGAAACTGCTTGCGGCTCATGAAATTTCTGCTTGTTGAAGACAATTTAGACCTCGCGAATGCGGTCAGTTCCCGCATGCGACTGGACGGCCATGTTGTTGATCATGCAGCGGATTTAGAGGACGCACGTGCCTTTGTCGCGACCGAGGACTATGATCTGATCCTTCTGGATATCATGCTGCCCGATGGGGACGGCCGCGAGTTCCTCAGACAGCACCGTGACAGCCATCTGGACACGCCGGTGATTGTTCTGACCGCCCGCAGTCAGGTTTCGGATCGAATCGGCTCGCTTGATCTGGGGGCGGACGACTACGTGACCAAACCCTTTGATCACGCCGAGCTCGAAGCCCGTTGCCGCGCCGTTTTGCGCCGCAAATCCGGCAGTGCGAAATCGACGATTGAGATTGGCGGGATCGTTTTTGACCCCGTTGCAGGCCACTTGACGGTGGATGGCAATAAGGTCTCGCTCCGCAATCGCGAGTTGCGGTTGATCGAGCTGTTCATCAATGCTCCGGGCCAGGTTTTTTCAAAGCAAAAACTGGCGGACAGATTGTTTTCCTATGACGACACCGTTTCGGAAAATGCAATTGAGGTCTATGTTGGCCGCCTGCGCAAACACCTTGAAAAATCCGACATGAAAATCACCACGTTGCGCGGTTTGGGATACAGGCTGGATCATGACGACTAGCCCAACCGTTTCAGGATCGCTGCGAAATCGCCTTGTTCTGACGCTGATCGGCGGGGCTGCGGTTCTGGCCATTCTTCTATTCCTTACCGTGCGCAGCTATGCTGCAAGGGTCGCGCAGCAGGGGCAGGACGACATATTGGGGGCATCCGTGGCCTCGATCCTGGATGCCGCGGCGCTTAGGGACGGTCAGCTTGAGGTGGATATTCCCTATGCTGCATTCTCAATGCTCAGTACGCCGTCGGACGACCGCGTGTTCTATGCCATTTATCAGGACGGCGAATTCCTGTCGGGTTACGAAGACCTCAGCCCCTCGGACAGCCCCGGTGAAGAAAGACTGTCGTTCCAAACCGGCGAGGTTCGGGGTGAGCGGGTTCGGCAGGTCAGCGCCAGCCGGGCGTTGGTCGGATTGGGCCGTCAGACTGAGATTGAGGTCGCGTTAGGACAGACTCAGGATGCGTTGTCAGACACGCTGGATCAGATTTCGCGCAATGCGGCGTATTTGGGGATCGGGTTCTTTCTGCTGACCGCCGCTTTATCTTTCTGGGTCACCTCTACAACGATTGGCCAGTTGAACAAACTGACCACATCAGTCACGCGCAGGGGCCCACAGGACTTAAGCCCGTTCAAGAAACCCGTGCCGAAAGAGATGGCGCCGCTGGTGATGTCGCTGAATTCGCTGATGGGCCGTCTGGATCAATCGCTTAGCCAGTCTGAGGACTTTATCGCAGAGGCCGCACACCGCGTGCGCACACCTTTGGCAACTGTCCGGTCCTACGCCGAGGCAACGCTTCACCGTGTGGAACGCGAAGACAATCGCGAGGCCCTAAAGGCTATGGTACGCGCGATCGATGAAAGTTCGCGCGCGGCGGGTCAGCTGTTGGACCACGCCATGATAACGTTTCGGGCGGATCATCTTGAGCGGGAGGAGATCGACCTTGTTGTACTGATCCGGGAATTGGTGCAGCGCCTGAACCCGATCGCCGAGATGAAAGAGCTGACGCTGTCCCTGACGGGTGAGCCATCGGTTCCCTATTCAGGCGATCCGATCCTTATTCAGAATGCCGTGCGGAACATGATCGACAATGCGATGAAATACGCACCATCGGACAGTATCGTCCAGATCACGATCATCGCGCATCCAGACCCTCAGATTCAGGTCCGGGACTCAGGCCCCGGTTTTCCGCCTGACGAAATCGATACGCTGACGCGTCGGTTCGAACGCGGGCAAAACGCCGCCGGAACCATCGGATCCGGTCTGGGCTTGACCATCGCGCAGGATGTCGCAACAGCGCACGGAGGATCCTTGCTCCTCAAAAACCGATCAAAGGGAGGCGCATGCGTTATCTTATCGCTCTAGCCGTTCTGTTTCTTCCCATCGCCGGTTGGGCGGACGACTGGGAAGATCGTCTGATCTTTAACGAAGATGCAGAAGGTCCGCGCCTTAGGGTCATTTCCAGCACCGATACCGTCTTGTTTGCCCCGGTGATCGAAGGGTTTGTGGCTGAAAACCCCCTAATTAGTGTCGAATACCTGGTCTCCGGCACGGCAGACATCAACCAGCGGGTCCGCGCGACCCCCGAGGCGTTTGACGTGATCATCTCCAGCGCCATGGATCTACAGTTGAAACTGGCAAATGATGGATTTGCTCTGCCTGTCGACGATGTTCCCGTGCCAAATTGGGCGCAATGGCACCACAGTCTGTTCGCTTTCACCTCGGAACCGGCGACCATTGTGATCAATCGTGCCGCTTTCGAAGGGCAGCCGATACCGCAAACCCGGCAGGGTCTGATTGAGGCCCTGCGTCAACGCCCCGAGGCGTTTCGGGGTAAGGTCGGAACGTACGACGTGCGCCAGTCCGGACTGGGATATCTGTTTGCAACGCAAGATGCGCGCGCGTCCGAGACTTATTGGCGGCTGATGGAGGTCATGGGGGGCTTGGATGTACGGCTGTACTGCTGTTCGGGCGAAATGATCAATGACCTCGCCGATGGCTCTATCCTCGTCGCCTACAATGTACTGGGCAGTTACGCCGCTGTGCGCACCGAGGGGAAAGACGCGCTTGAAGTCGTTCTGCCATCGGACTTCCAGACGATCATGATGCGCACGGCTATGGTTTCCAGGGCCACCCCCGAACCCAACGCTGCCGAGATGCTGTTGCGGTATCTTGTGGCGCAGGGACCAACCACGGAAGAGCCAGCCAGCCCGCTGCCCTTTTTGCAGCCTAATGATCTGGCAATTGGGCAAGAGACGATTGGCCTTGATCCTGCGTTGCTGACCTTTTTGGACGGGTTGAAACGAACAAAGTTCCTGTCGGCCTGGGAAGACGCTGTAATTCAATAGTTTGGCCGGTATTTTGGTTTGGCGAAATGAATACAAACGAAGGCTCTGCTGACAGCGAGAATTCCTTTTCATCCTGCAATTGTCCCAATCAAATCCGTTTGCTAACGTCGTCCACGCGTCGGGGAGGGCGTGCAGACCCAAATGTTGGACTACTCACATAACGTCTGGCTTGTGGCGGCGTCACTCGCCGTTGCGATGATGGCCGGGTTCACCGGGCTGTATCTGACGCACGGGGCCTCGAAGCTGGACGATCAGAGGCGCAAGCTGGTGGTGGCTCTGGCCGCGATCATTCTGGGCGGTGGGATCTGGTCGATGCATTTCGTGGCGATGCTGGGCCTGCAATTGCCGATCCTGTTCTACTACGACGCCCTGATCACCCTGATTTCAGCGCTGGTTGCGATCCTGATGGTCGGTTTGGCGCTGCTGATCCTGCATTTCCGTCCGCGTACGATGGGAACCATTGTTTTGGCCGGTGTGATCGTGGGCCTTGGCATTGTTGTGATGCACTATGTCGGCATGGCCGGGATGGAGCTGTGCCGCCCCGTTTACAACGTTTGGGACGTGGCAATCTCGACCTTGGCCTCGGTTGTCCTGTCGGTTTTGGCGATTTGGGTCGCCTATGACAACCGCACGCAGCGCAACATTCTGTTGGGGACAGTCTGTTTTGGATTGGCGGTTTTCACGATGCATTTCGTCGCCACCGGCCTGACGGATTTTGTTGCCAGCGATGTCGCCGGAGGGGCAGGGCCCGCACTGAACAATCAGGTATTGGCGATGGGCGTGACGGTGGCCGTTTTCCTGATCTGCGGTGCCTTCCTGCTGACCGGGATCACCTTTATTGAACCAGCACCCGACACGATAGCCTTAACTAAGCCGGAAACCAGCCCGGAACCTCAGCCAGCCGCATTGCGTGCCGGTGTCCCGTTCGAGCGTGAAGGCCAGACATTCTTTGCCGAACCCGCCCGAATAGCAGCTGTGAGGGCCGAGGGGCATTACACTGTTCTCTACATGGACAGCGAAAAACTGTTTTGCCCCTGGTCCATCACCGAGGCTGAAACACGGCTTAAGCCGGACGGGTTCTTGCGGGCACATCGCAGTTATCTGGTGAACCCGAAACACGTCTCGAGCTTTGAGAGGCACAAGGACAACGGCACCTGTTATTTCGATGGGGTCGACGCCCTGACCAAGGTGCCGGTCAGTCGATCCCGGCTGACGGATATTCGCGAGGCGCTGGGCCTCTGATCGCAGCTCGTGCAGCTCATTCGCATTTCGTGAAACAAGCTGCGCCCCCCGTTCCCGTTGGCTGGAATGGCTGCTCTGACCGCTCTTTCCTTACGCTAGGTCCCCCAAGGCATACCGCTCGGACCCAGGGAGGAAAAACATGATACCAGCCGGTTTTGAGTATCACCGGCCAGGCGACATCGCCTCGGCCATTGGCATTTTGCAGGAACATGGGGATGAAGCGCGCGTGATCGCGGGCGGGCACAGCCTGATCCCGATGATGAAACTACGCATGGCCGAGATGGGCCATCTGGTCGATCTGCAGGCCATTGACGAATTGAAAGGCATCGAGATCGGGGCTGATACCGTTTCGCTTGGCGCGATGGTCACGCAGCACGAGCTGATCACCCACGACGGTTTGGCAGAGGCCATACCGTTGATCCGCGAAGCCGCGCTGCAGATCGCAGACCCGCAAGTGCGCTACGTGGGCACCGTTGGCGGCAACGTTGCCAATGGCGACCCGGGCAATGACATGCCGGGGTTGATGCAATGCTTGAACGCGACCTTTGATCTGACCGGTCCGGATGGGTCGCGCAGCGTGGCCGCGCGCGATTTCTACGAGGCCGCCTATTTCACTGCGCGCGACGATGAGGAAATCCTGACCCGGATTTCGATCCCCGTGCCGGGGGCGGGCGTGGGTCAGGCCTATGAAAAGCAAAAGCGCAAGATCGGCGACTATGCGACCGCCGCTGCGGCTGTGATGGTTGGCAATGGTCAGGCCTCGGTCGCGATGACCAATCTGGCGGATACGCCGATCTGGTCCGAAAGCGCCAGCAACGCGTTGGCTGACGGCGACATCAGCGGGTGCGTCACCGCGATGCTGAGCGCCATCGACCCGGTCGCCGACAATCGCGGGCCGGTTGAGTTCAAGAAACATGTGGCCGCCGTGATGCTGCGCCGCGCCATCGAACGCGCGCAGAGCCGCGCGGGCTGAGGGGAGGAAATCATGTCGAAAATGCACGTCAAACTCACCGTGAATGGCAAGCAGGTCGAAGGACTGGCCGAGCCGCGCACGTTGTTGATCCACTTCCTGCGGGAAGATTTGAAAATCACTGGCCCTCATATCGGGTGCGAGACAAGTCATTGTGGCGCTTGCACCGTCGATATCGACGGCAAGTCGGTCAAATCCTGCACCACCTTCGTGGCGCAGGTGAACGGCGCTGATATCACCACTGTCGAAGGGCTGACCAATGACGACGGCAGCCTTGGTGTCCTGCAGGAAATGTTCCGCGAACACCACGGGTTGCAGTGCGGCTTCTGCACGCCGGGCATGATCACCCGCGCGCATCGTCTACTGCAAGAAAACCCGAATCCGACCGAAGAAGAAATCCGCTTTGGTATGGCCGGAAACCTGTGCCGCTGCACCGGATATCAGAACATCGTCAAGGCGATCTCGGCCTCTGCTGACATGCTGAACGCTCAGAAGGAGGCTGCGGAATGAACGATCAAACCATGACCCCCGAAGAACGCGCCGCCAACCTCAAAGGGATGGGCAGCTCGCGCAAACGCGTCGAGGATGTGCGCTTTACCCAAGGTAAGGGTAACTATGTCGATGACATCAAGCTGGACGGCATGCTGTTCGGCGATTTTGTGCGTTCCCCCTACGCACATGCTCGCGTTGTCAGCGTGAACAAGGAGGCGGCGCTGGCGCTGCCCGGTGTGATTGCCGTTCTGACCGCCGAGGACCTTTCGCCGCTGGGCCTGCATTGGATGCCGACCTTGGCGGGTGACAAACAGATGGTGTTGGCGGACGGCAAAGTGCTGTTTCAGGGCCAGGAGGTCGCCTATGTCGTCGCCGAAGACCGCTATATCGCGGCGGATGCGGTGGAACTGGTCGAGGTCGAATACGAAGAGCTGCCCGTTCTGACGGACCCGTTCGAAGCACTGAAATCCGACGTTGTCCTGCGCGAAGACCTTGAGGGTCAGACCGAAGGCGCACACGGCCCCCGCAAGCACCACAACCATATCTTCACCTGGGAACAGGGCGACAAGGACGCGACCGAAGCCATTCTGGCTGAGGCCGATGTGGTGGCCGAAGAGATGGTTTATTACCACCGGACCCACCCCTGCCCGCTGGAAACCTGCGGCTGCGTCGCGTCGATGGACAAGGTGACCGGCAAGCTTACCCTTTACGGCACGTTTCAGGCTCCGCACGCGATCCGGACCGTTGTGTCACTGATCTCGGGTCTGGCCGAGCACAATATTCGCGTCATCAGCCCCGATATCGGCGGCGGCTTTGGCAACAAAGTGGGCGCCTATGCGGGCTATGTCTGTTCGGTCGTTGCTTCGATCGTCACCGGGAAACCGGTGAAATGGGTTGAGGATCGGATGGAAAACCTGATGACCACAGCCTTTGCCCGCGACTACTGGATGCAGGGTAAGATAGCTGCGACCAAGGATGGCAAGATCACTGGTCTTTGGTGCCATACGACGGCAGATCACGGTGGGTTTGACGCCTGTGCCGACCCCACCAAGTTCCCGGCCGGGTTCATGAACATCTGCACCGGGTCATATGACATCCCAACCGCGTATCTGGCCGTAGACGGTGTCTACACCAACAAGGCTCCGGGCGGTGTCGCCTATCGCTGTTCCTTCCGCGTGACCGAAGCCGCCTATTTCATCGAACGGATGATTGAGGTTCTGGCCATCAAGTTGAACATGGACGCGGCCGAGCTGCGCCGGATCAACTTCATCAAGGCCGATCAGTTCCCGTATCAGTCGGCGTTGGGCTGGGAATACGACTCGGGTGACTATCACACAGCTTGGGATAAGGCTCTGAAGGCCGTGGATTATGATGGTTTGCGTGCCGAACAGGCGCAGCGGATCGAGGACTTCAAAGCCGGAAAGACTCGTAAACTGCTGGGGATTGGCCTAACGCACTTTACCGAAATCGTCGGGGCCGGGCCCGTGAAGAATTGCGATATCCTCGGGCTTGGTATGTTCGACTCTTGCGAAATCCGAATCCACCCGACCGGCTCCGCCATCGCGCGGCTGGGGACGATCAGCCAGGGTCAGGGCCATGCCACGACCTTTGCCCAGATCATCGCCAGTGAGATCGGCCTGCCTGCAGACGACATCACGTTGGAGGAAGGTGATACAGATACCGCGCCTTATGGGCTTGGCACGTATGGATCTCGGTCTACGCCTGTTGCGGGCGCCGCGACAGCAATGGCCGCGCGCAAAATCCGCGCCAAGGCGCAGATGATTGCGGCTTATCTGCTGGAAGTCCACGACGATGATGTCGAGTGGGACGTTGATCGTTTTGCCGTCAAAGGCGCGCCGGAACGGTTCAAGACCATGAAGGAAATCGCCTTCGCGGCTTATAACCAAGCCATTCCCGGTCTTGAGCCGGGTCTTGAGGCCGTCAGCTATTATGACCCGCCAAACATGACCTACCCGTTCGGTGCCTATATCTGTGTCATGGAGATTGATGTGGATACCGGCGAATGGGAGGTCCGGCAGTTCTATGCGCTGGACGATTGCGGCACCCGGATCAACCCGATGATCATCGAGGGGCAGGTGCACGGCGGTGTGACCGAAGCGCTGGCCATCGCGATGGGTCAGGAAATCGCCTATGATGAGATGGGGAACGTGAAGACCGGCACGTTGATGGACTTTTTCTTGCCCACGGCATGGGAAACGCCCAACTACACCACCGATCACACGGTAACGCCGTCCCCGCATCACCCGATCGGGGCCAAGGGCGTGGGCGAGAGCCCGAATGTCGGCGGCGTGCCTGCGTTCTCGAATGCGGTGCATGATGCGTTCCGCCCATTTGGCCTGGTTCAGAGCCATATGCCACATGACCACTGGCGCATCTGGAAGATCGCCAACGGGTTGGGGATGCACGGGTAATCGGTTTCGAACCGGCTGTCGCCGGTCCGACCGAACGGAGGGGGTTCTACCCCCTCCGAACCTCCCCCGGGATATTTTTGGCCAGATGAAGATTGGATCCTGGTTTTGACTTTGACGGATGTTCAGAACGGATTGGCTGCGCAAGGTTATGTTGCTGATGACCGGTTGGCGATGGCGTTGCACTTGGCGCAGTCTCTGGGGCGGCCCCTGTTGCTGGAAGGCCCCGCGGGCGTGGGCAAGACCGAAGTGGCCAAGGCGGTGGCCGCCCAGCGCGCCGCGCGGCTGATCCGGTTGCAGTGCTACGAAGGGCTGGATGCCAGTCATGCGATTTATGAGTGGAACTACCAGCGCCAGTTGCTGGCCATCCGTGCAAGCGAGGCACAAGGCGGCACCAGCGAGGCGCAGTTGTTCACCGATGATTACTTGCTGAAGCGACCGTTATTGGAAGCAATCAGAGAAGAAGAACCGCCCGTTCTGCTGATCGATGAAATCGACCGCGCGGATGAGGAGTTTGAGGCTTACCTGCTTGAAATACTGTCGGACTTTCAGATCACCATCCCCGAGCTCGGCACCATCAAGGCGCGGTCGCGGCCCATTGTGATCCTGACTGCGAATGGGACGCGGGACCTGTCGGACGCGCTGAGGCGTCGGTGCCTGTATAGTTTCCTCGACTACCCGTCGCGAGAAACGGAAATGGCGATCCTGAAAGCACGCATGCCCGCAGTCGAGGGGTTGTTGGCACGCCAGGTAATTGGCGTTGTGCAGGCATTGCGCAAAGAAGATTTGGAAAAGACCCCGGGTATCGCCGAGATGTTGGACTGGGCCGCGGCCCTTTCAGGGTTGGGTGTCAACGACATGGCGCAATCCCGGGAAGAGGTTCAGGCGACCCTTGTTTGCCTTCTGAAAACTGCAGCCGACTATGACGCTGCCCCGCCCGAAGTGATGGATCGCCTGATCGGAAAGGTGGCGTGATGCAGGTCACCCGATTCCCTTCTCGTGCGTCTGGTTTGTCGGATCGCATGTCCGGTTTCATAGCGCATCTGCGCATGAACGGAATGCGCGTCGGGCCAGCTGAGACGGGGGACGCATTGGCGGCGCTGGCGGCGGTTGAGGCGACGGATGTCAGACAGGCCCAGCAGGCACTTTGTGTGTTGCTGGCCGGCGATGCCGAAGATTGGCGGCGGTTCGATGACCTGTTCGAAGCCTACTGGTTCAACACCGGCAAGCAACGCACGGGAACCGCCCAAACCGCGCATGTGCGGGTTCAATCCGCCAAGCCGATGATCTGGCAGCAGGAAAACCAGGATAGTCAGGAAACCGAAACCAGTACGGATCAGGCCGCCGCACCTGATACCGGTGACGGGGAGGCCGTGGGGAGAGACGGGAAGCTGATCGCAACCCGTACGGCCAACCTGTCGCGCCGGGATTTGCGCGAGCTGATGGACGAAGACGCGCTGCGGCAGGCTGAGCAAGCCGCAACCGCCATCGCGCGTGCTATCCGCGACCGGCGCTCGCGCAGGCGCAAACAGGCGCTGCGCGGACCTGCGTTGGATATGCGTCGTATACAGCGGGCCAGCCTTGCACGGGGCGGAGAGCCGATGGATCTGCATCGCCGCGCACGCCCACCGCGCCCGATGCGGATCGTGGCGTTGTGTGACGTGAGTGGTTCGATGACGGTCTATTCGCGGGTTTTTCTGGCATTCCTCAAAGGTCTGATCGGCAGTGGCACAGGGGCGGACGCCTATCTGTTCCACACCCGCCTGATGCGCGTCACGGATGCGTTGCGCGACCACGACTCGCTGCGGGCGGCGGGGCGACTTTCGCTGATGGCCGAAGGGTTCGGCGGCGGCACGGATATCTCGGGCAGTCTCGAGCAGTTTCTGAACGGCTATGGCGCGCGGGCGTTGAACGGGAGGACCATCGTTCTGGTCCTTTCAGACGGGTATTGCAGTTCCGACCCACAAGCGCTGGGCGATGTGCTGGCTCGTATGCAGCGTAAGGCGCGGCGGATCGTTTGGCTGAACCCGCTGAAAGGCTGGCGCAACTACGAACCCATCGCCGCCGCGATGCAAGCCGCAGAACCCCATCTGGACGCGCACCTGCCCGCCAATACGCTTGAGGCGTTGGCGGCGCTGGAACCGCAATTTCGTAAGCTGTGAAAGGAGCCCACATGGCAAGCTTCGACATATTCGACACGATTGAGCAGCTTCGTAAAACTGATGAAGCCTTCTGCGTCGCCACAGTGTTGCGCACGGCGGACGCGACCTCGGCGAAGGCCGGAGGCAAGGCTGCAATCGCCAGGGATGGGCGGATACTTGGCCATCTGGGCGGTGCCTGCGTTCAACGTGCGGTGCGCGCCTCGGCCCAGCAGGCGCTCGCCAGTGGCACCCCGCAGATGATCCGGGTCAAACCTTCGGAAAAGGTGGTGAACATGACCGATCCTGACGGTGTTCAGACATTCAAAAGCGGATGCCCGTCCGGTGGTACCGTCGATTTGTTGGTTGAACCGTATCAACACGCGCCGCGTCTGGTGATATTCGGCGAGTCGCCGATTGCAACTGCTCTGGCGGCACACGGAGCGCTGGCCGGCTTCCGGGTTGTTCTGACCGATGGGGCCGAGACAGACGGTGAGTTTCAGCGATTCAAGATCGAAGACACTGCGGAATTAGGGGTTGAGGCGCGCGATTTCGTCGTTGTCGCCTCACAAGGCAAGGGCGATGCCGCGGCCTTGACCGCCGCGCTTCAGACCGATGCAGACCGCGTCTCGATGGTCGCCAGCCGTCGCAAGGCCGAGACGTTGACCGCCAAGCTGATAACGCAAGGCGTTGACCCGATCCGCGCCGCGCGGCTGAAATCGCCTGCAGGGCTGAATATCCACGCCATCGATCCCCATGAGATTGCCGTGTCGATCCTGGCCGAACTTGTTCTTTGGCGAAACAGTGACAAATCCAAAACGGAGTCCCATGATGAAAAGCGTGCTTAAGCGTTTGCGGTCCCTGTGGCCCGCGCGTCCCGAACAAACCCCGGAAGAGGCGACAGAAACCGCGCTTCTGGTTTATCCAAGATGCTGTTGAGCAAAGGAAAGACAGATGGAACTGAGTGACGAAGTCCGCATCAATGCGCCGCGGGATGTGGTGTACAAGGCCCTGAACGATCCCGAAATCCTGCAGGAATGTATTCCGGGTTGCGAAGAGCTGATCCAAAACTCACCCGAAGACCTTGAAGCCAAGGTGGTCCTCAAGATCGGGCCGGTAAAAGCGCGGTTCGCTGGCGCCGTGACTTTGGACAACACCAACGCGCCTGACGGGTTTTCGCTGACTGGTGAGGGTAAAGGCGGCGCAGCCGGTTTCGCAAAGGGCGGCGCGGACGTAACTCTGGCGGAAGATGGGGAAGAGACCATCCTGACTTACACCGCCAAGGTCGAAGTGGGGGGCAAGATCGCCCAGCTAGGCAGCCGACTGATAGCGGGCACCGCCAAAAAGCTTTCGGGCAAGTTCTTTACCCGGTTTGGCGAGGTTGTGTCGGAACAACCCGTAAGCTGACACCGGCCCGCTCGGCTCTGACCAAAGCAAAGCGCCTCCGTTCCGGGTGGATCGGAGGCGCATTGGATTCCGAGAGACCGGTCTAGGGTCGTAAGCTGTCCAAATACTCTGGCAGCCACAATACGATTTGGGGAAAGACAACCAGGATCGCAACCGCCAGCAGCATGAGCAGAAAGAAGGGCAGTGCGGCTTTTGCAATATCCCCCATCCGTTCGCCTGTAAGGCCTTGAAGTACAAACAGGTTAAAGCCCAGGGGAGGGGTGACGAGGCCGGTCTCGACCATGATGACCAGAAAAATGCCGTACCAGATCGGATCGAATCCGGCCTGCACGACGATGGGTAGCGTGATTGGCAGCGTCATGACCGCAATCGAAATGCCGTCCAGAAAGAACCCCAGCACAATGTAGAACAGCGCCAACAGCGTGATCAAAAGGATTGGGTTGGTTCCCAATGCGCCGATGGCCTCAGCCACGTTTTGCGGCAGGTGCAGGTACCCCATGGCCGAGCTCAGAAAGCTGGCCGCGATCAGAATCGAACAGATCATGCAGGATGTCAGAGTCGCGTTTTTTGCGCTTTTCACCAGCAGGTTCCACTTTAGCTGACCTAAAAACGCAACAACCAGAACGGCCCCGGCCACGCCGACCGCGGCGGCCTCGGACGGTGTCGCAAGGCCGGAATAGATGCCGCCCAGCACCAGCACCATCAGGAACAGGATCGGAACCAGATCCAGAAGGTGCGAGAAGGTCTCTTTCAGGCTGCTACCGATGCGAACCGGAGGTGCAACCGGAGGATCACGTAAATACCGGAACGCGATATAGCTGGAAAACAGCAGGCTGATCAGCAATCCGGGCAGAATCCCGGCGGCAAACAGTTTGACGATCGATTGTTCCGCCAGAACGCCATAGATGATCAGCATGATCGACGGTGGGATCAACAGGCCCAGACTGCCCGACGCAGCCAGCGATCCGATCGCCAGCGACCGGTCAAAGCCCTGTTCCTGCAGGGTCGGCAGGGTGATGCGCCCGACGGTTGCGGTGGTGGCCGAGCTGGACCCGGACACGGCGGCAAACAGCGTGCAGCCCAGAACGTTAGAATGCAGCAGACCACCGGGCACACGTCCAAGGACCGGACGAAGGCCGCTGAAGATACGCGCCGAGATATCAGAGCGGAATATGATCTCGCCCACGAATATGAACAAAGGTATGGCGACCAGTTCCCATTTCATGGCGCTGGTCAGGATGACCTTTGTTGCGATCGATCCAACGCGCATCACCGGAAAGTCTAGGATGAAGATCAGGCTCAGCGATGCAACCGCGATCAACGCCGAAAAAATCCAGACGCCAGCGCCCAGAAAGAAGAAGAGCAGAAGCAGGACAACCAGTCCGATCAGCAACGGATCCATCAGTGGCCTCCTCCCAGTTGCAGGCGGTCAAAATCAAAGAGCACATCAAGCAAACGGACCAGCAGCGTCAGGATGAATATGCACAGGCCCAGCAACACAACGGCCTCGGGAATCCAGAGCGGAACCTGGGCCACGGTTTCACTGACCGCGCCGCGTTTGATGTTGCGTGTGATACTGCGCAGAACCAACCACGCGATCCCGCAGGACACGGTAAGCGTGGTGAGGATTGCAAACAGCTCAAGTATGCGCTGCACCTGTTTCGGAGCTTTGCTGAACAACAGGCTGACCCTGATGATTGACCCGCTGGACAGCGCTTGGGCCAATGCAAGAAAGGTCATCGCGGCAATTCCATAGGCGGCAAATTCATCCAGAACATGGGTGGAAGTGCTGAAAAGCGCCCGCAAAGTGATTTCAAGCAAGATGTGAAGGGTGATCACAATCATTACCAAAGCCGCCGCACCTGCGGCCATATTGGCAATAAGGGCATTGGTCGCCCGAATTTTGTTGAGCATCGTTATCTCCGGTCAACACACAAAGCCCCGCCCCACCCGGCCGGATGGGACAGGGCGCTGAAGGCTTTGTCCTTTGTCGGGTTAACCGCCGATCTTTGCGTTATATGCCTCCAGAATGGCGGTGCCTTCATCGCCATAGCGTGCCAGCCAGACTTCGATGCCTGCCTGACCGGCGTTGCGCAGCTTCTCAAGGAAGGCGGGGTCCAGATCTTCGATCACTGTCACGCCCTGGCTGCGGGCGCGTTCAAAGTTGGATGCCACGCGCCGTTCGACGATTTTCCACTGGTTTTCCATAACCTCGGCCGCGGCTTCCATAACGGCGGCGCGTTGTTCGTCGGTCAGTGAATTCAGTACGTCGTTGTTGATCGTGGCGATGTTCAAGGGCGTGCCGATTGCGATCGGCATATAGTGGTCCAGCAAATCAGGGAATTGCACCGAAAGTCCCGCTTCGGCCGAGGTCAAAACAGCATCAATACCGCCGGTCGACAGCTGAGGAACCACGTCGGCCCAGGACAATTGAACCGGAGCAGCACCAGCTGTCGTCAGGGTGACGGTTCCCAGTTGGTCGTACGTGCGGATTTTCAGATCGGCCAAGGATGCGTCGTCAACCACAGCCTTGTTGGCCCAGATACCAGCGGGTGGCCAGGGTGATGCCCACAATAGGGTCTGATTGTTGTGGGCCAGAACGGCCTCGTACTGCGGGCGGGCGATTTCGAACAGGGCGCGTGCTTGCGAGAAGTCCTCGGTCACGAAGGGCAGGCCGGACAGTTGGAAAATCGGGTGAATGCCCGAAATCGGGCCGGTGAAAGTGTCGGCCAGCGGCACTGCGCCATCAGCAACCGCGTCCAGTTGGTCCTTGGACCGGAAGCCCAGCGAGGCACCAAAGTGCAGCGTGATCTCGATATCGCCATTGGTCTTTTCGTCGACCAGTTCTGCAAATAAGCGATCGCCTTCTGCGTGGATCGACTTGTCGCTGTATTCGTTTGCCATGTCCCATTTGATGGACTGTGCAAAAGCTTCGGTTCCAGCGACCAGCCCTGTTGCCAAGGACAGGGTTGCAAGAATGCGCATAGTGTTTCCTCCCGTGAGTGGATGACTTCTGGCGATGCGGGCGAACGTTCCACCCGTCAGGTTTCCCGACCACAAATCGCTGCTTCCCCTGCTGGTCTTCTCTGTCAGCGCGACGGCGCAGTGTATTTCAGGCAAGCCCGCATGCCTTGCGTCAGTGGTTGCGACCTCAAGGCAATGTGTTTAGTGATCGTTAACTAACCTTGTAAAGCGTGGTCGATCCGAAAATCAATATTTTTTATTTCCACACGCAAACCGGGCCTCAAACATGCCTGTTCTGCACAAAAATACGGCAGTGAGAGTTATTGGGTTACGGGCCTGATTTTTTGGGAAAATTACCCGTCACGGGTGCGTGGCGACTGAAAAGTAAGCGCTTTTCTAGCAACGCTGCCCTTCGTTGACCAGGAAGGCTGAGAACCGGTATCTCAAAAAAGCAGCACCGTCTGTCTCGGGTTGTGCAGGGGCAGGCCCAGTGGACCGTTGGCAAACCCAAAAGTCAGTCCCAGGCGCAGCCGCAGGCACGATTTAATCGCCAGAGCACTGCGAAAAGCGCAGCAAATGTAACGGCCTAAGGATTAGGTTTTTTAGGGGATATGGTGCCCAGGAGAGGACTCGAACCTCCACGTCCATACGGACACTAGCACCTGAAGCTAGCGCGTCTACCAATTCCGCCACCTGGGCAGGTGTCGTGGAGGGGCGTTTAAGCCTACTGGCGGGGAGGGTCAACCAGATTCGAGAAGATTTTTGAAAGTTTTTTTGACCCGCCTGAATTCACCTTGTTTTGGCTCGTCTTTTCGCTGCCGCGCGGCGTTATTGCGCCTTGTTTGATGCAGCCTGTGGCGCTAGATCAAATAGAAGCTACAAGCAGGAGCCCTCTGATGTCCAAAATGGTCACGATTTACGGCGGATCGGGATTTGTAGGCCGTTATATTGCGCGGCGCATGGCCAGCGAAGGGTGGCGTGTCCGGGTCGCGGTCCGGCGTCCGAACGAGGCGATGTTTGTCAAAACCTACGGCGTCGTTGGTCAGGTTGAACCCATTTTGTGCAATATCCGCGACGATGCCTCGGTTGCTGCTGCGATGCACGGGGCAGATGCGGTGGTCAATTGCGTGGGTGTGCTGAACGAACTGGGCAAGAACGCCTTTGATGCCGTGCAGGCCGATGGCGCAGAACGGATCGCACGTCTGGCAGCCGAGCAAGGCATTGAACGCATGGTGCATATTTCTGCGATCGGAGCGGACGCGGAGTCTGACAGCCAGTATTCTCGGACCAAGGCACACGGCGAAGCCGGCGTGTTGTCCCATAGGCCAGATGCGATCATCCTGCGGCCGTCCGTGATTTTCGGAACCGAGGATCAGTTCTTTAACCGGTTCGCCGGTATGACCCGAATGGGGCCGTTCCTGCCTTTGGTCGGGGCTGAAACCAAGTTTCAGCCGGTTTATGTGGATGACGTGGCCAAGGCTGCGGTTAAGGCTGTGCAGGGGCAGGCGGAACCGGGAATTTACGAGCTGGGCGGACCCGAGGTGAAAACCTTCCGCGCGCTGATGCAGCAAATGTTGGATGTCATTTATCGCCGCCGGGTCATCATCGGGATGCCCTTCTTTGTGGCGCGCATTATGGCAGGCGTGTTGGATATTCTGAAATTCGTCAGCTTTCAGCTGTTCCCGAACAATATCCTGACCCGAGATCAGTTGAAAAACCTGCGCCGCGACAATGTGGTGTCGGCGGATGCCAAAGGATTTGCAGACCTTGGGATTGAGCCCGCAACGCTGGAATCGATTCTGCCGGACTATTTGTGGAAGTTCCGCCCTTCTGGGCAGTACGACGACATCCAGAACTCGGCCAACAACCTGCGAACTTGATCAGCTGTAGGAAATCACCAGCAGGATAACGCCCAGAATTACGCGGTAGATCACGTACGGCGTAAAGCTGACGCTGCGCAACAGGCGCATCATCAGGCTCAGGGCGAGCAGCGCTGAGGCAAAGGCAAAGACGGCGGCGATCGCGCCATCTCGGGCCAGTTGGGCGTCCGCATGTCGGATCACGTCGACCGAGAGCAAAGCCCCTGAGGCCAGAATTGTCGGAATCGACATAAGCATCGCAATCCGTGCGCCATCCTCGCGCGTGTAACCCAGTTGCCGCGCGCCTGTGATTGTAATGCCGGACCGGGACGTTCCCGGAATCAGCGCCAGAACCTGCCAAAGCCCCATGATCAGCGCGTCACGTGGGCCCCATTCACCAGCCTGTTTGGTCTGCGGTCCTTTCTGATCCATCCAGTACAGCACAAGGCCGAAGACCAGCATTGTCCAACCGATGACGGCCATCGACCGGAATGCCTCGATCAGGCCGGTTTTGTAAAGAATGGCCCCGACGATCACAGTGGGAATCGTCGCGGTGATCAGGCCAAGTGCCAGCCGGGCCTGCGGCGTGTCGGTTCGGCCCGTCAGCGCGTGCGGCAGACCGATAAGGGCCTGTTTCACGTCAGACCAGAAATACAGGATCACCGCGCCCAAAGTGCCCACATGCACGGCCACATCGATGGCCAACCCCTGATCATCCATTCCCGTCAGGCTGGGCAGCAGGATCAGATGGCCAGACGAAGAGATCGGCAAAAACTCAGTTATTCCCTGAATAATTGCCGCAAGAATCAATTGAAAAAGACTCATCTGCCCCGCCGCGTTTTGGTCACGTCTTTGTTTCGCTCAATGGGTATAAGCGTGTTGTGAAAAAGGAAAGTGCGCATATAGGTCCGAATCGGAACTAAAAATTGGATTTATTTTCAAACTACCCGCAGGTTTCCTGCATTTTTTCTAAAATAGGTCAGTACAGTTGACTTTTCATCTCGTATCACATCTCTTAAAGAGACCCGACCAAGCCAATTCATGGAGTTTGACCCGTGGCCAAGCAACCGATGCTGAAATTTGTGCAGATCGACCGTGTCATGCCCGAAAAGCGTGCCGCAGAAGACCGCAAAGAAGATTTTGATGAAATCTATGCCGAATATGCATCTGAAAAGGCCAAGGAACAAGCCAGCCGCTGCAGCCAGTGTGGTGTGCCTTATTGCCAATCGCATTGTCCGCTGCACAACAACATTCCGGATTGGCTCCATCTGACGGCAACTGGCCGCTTGGAAGAGGCTTACCATACCAGCCAGGCCACAAACACATTCCCCGAAATCTGCGGTCGTATCTGCCCGCAAGACCGTCTGTGCGAAGGCAACTGTGTGATTGAACAGTCCGGCCATGGCACGGTCACCATCGGCACCATCGAAAAATACATCACCGACACCGCATGGGACAAAGGTTGGGTCAAACCTGTCACCCCCGGAGCCGAACGTGGCGAGAGCGTCGGTATCATCGGCGGAGGTCCCGGTGGCTTGGCGGCTGCAGATATGCTGCGCCGCGCGGGCATTCAGGTCACCGTCTATGACCGCTATGATCGCGCAGGTGGCCTGCTGATGTACGGGATCCCGGGATTCAAGCTGGAAAAGGACATCGTGCAGCGTCGCAATGACTTGCTGGCTGATGGCGGGGTCGAGTTCGTGCTGAACTGCGATGTCGATGCAACCAAGTTTGCCGAAATCCGCGCCAAGCATGATGCCGTGATCATCGCGACCGGCGTCTACAAATCGCGTGACCTGTCCATGCCCGGCAGCGGTCTGGCTGGGATTGAAAAGGCAATCGACTTCCTGACCGCCTCGAACCGCAAAAGCTTTGGCGACGCTGTCGAAGACTTCGACAATGGCCGCCTGAATGCCGAGGGCAAAAAGGTTGTCGTGATCGGCGGTGGTGATACTGCGATGGACTGCGTGCGGACTTCGGTTCGTCAGGGGGCGACCTCGGTCAAATGTCTGTATCGCCGCGACCGCGCCAACATGCCCGGTTCGCAGCGTGAAACCCAAAACGCCGAGGAAGAAGGCGTTGTGTTCGAATGGCTCAGCGCGCCCAAGGGCTTTACCGGCGACGACAAGGTCTCGGGCGTGATGGTGCAGAAGATGCGTCTGGGCCAGCCCGACGCCTCTGGCCGTCAGGCTCCCGAGGTGATCGAAGGCGCAGATTACGTCGAAGAGGCTGATCTGGTCATCAAAGCTCTGGGTTTCGAACCCGAAGACCTGCCCACCTTGTTTGGCCAGCCGGACCTGCCCGTCACGCGCTGGGGCACCGTCAAGGCCGCGTTCCAGACCGGTGAGACCGAGATGGATGGCGTCTATGCGATCGGTGACATCGTGCGCGGTGCCTCGTTGGTGGTTTGGGCCATCCGGGATGGCCGCGACTGCGCCGATGCGATTATCGACCGGTTCAACGCCAAGGCTGCCGTCGCAGCCGAGTAACCCAACGCCCAGCGACAGGAGGGTCTGATGCCCGAATTGCAAGGCCAATGCATGTGCGGCGCGGTCACAGTCACCGCCACCCCGGCGCGAGATGCGCTGGGCGCGTGTCATTGCGACCAGTGCCGTCGCTGGACCAGTTCGATGCTGGTGACCTTTCAGGCCGAGCCGGGCTATGCCGCTTTGGGTCCGGTCAAAACCTACACCTCGTCCGACTGGGCGGAACGTGCCTTTTGCTCTGAGTGTGGTTCGGCCCTTTGGTACCGGATTACTCTGCCGGGCGAGATGCACGGACATACACAAATGGCAGCAGGCCTTTTTGAAGACACAGGCCACCCGCTGCAACTGGAACTTTATATCGACAAAAAGCCCGACGGGTATGCGTTCGCAGGTGAACGCCGGCAGATGACCAAGACAGAAGTCGAAGCCATGTATGCCCAGCCGGAAGAAGGAGACAGCCAATGACCAAATATGATGCCGATTGGGTGCGGGCCGAGGAAGCCAAGCGCAAATGGATGGCGGAAAACGGTCTCTATTCCGAGGAAGAAGAGCATTCTTCCTGCGGCGTGGGTCTTGTTGTGTCGGTTGACGGCAAAGCATCCCGCAAGGTCGTGGATGCCGGGATCGACGCGCTTAAGGCGATCTGGCATCGCGGTGCTGTTGATGCTGATGGCAAGACAGGCGACGGCGCGGGCATTCACGTGCAGATCCCGGTTCCTTTCTTCTATGACCAGATCCGCCGTACCGGTCACGAACCCAAAATGGACGAGCTGATCGCGGTTGGTCAGGTTTTCCTGCCCCGCACCGATTTTGGCGCACAAGAACAGTGCCGGACCATCGTGGAAACCGAAGTTCTGCGCATGGGCTACTACATATACGGCTGGCGCCACGTGCCGGTCGATGTCACCTGCCTGGGCGAAAAAGCCAACGCGACGCGGCCCGAGATCGAGCAAATCCTGATCTCGAATTCCAAAGACGTCGACGAAGAAACCTTCGAGCGTGAGCTCTATGTGATCCGCCGCCGCATCGAAAAGGCGGCTGCGGCCGCTGGTATCTCCGGCTTGTATCTGGCGTCACTGTCCTGCCGCTCGATCATCTACAAGGGCATGATGCTGGCCGAACAGGTTGCCGTGTTCTACCCCGACCTGATGGACGAACGCTTTGAATCCGCCTTCGCGATCTATCACCAGCGCTATTCCACCAATACCTTCCCGCAGTGGTGGTTGGCGCAGCCGTTCCGCATGTTGGCCCATAACGGTGAGATCAACACGCTGAAGGGCAACATCAACTGGATGAAAAGCCATGAGATCCGCATGGCGAGCGGGACCTTTGGTGACTATGCCGAGGACATTAAGCCGATCATCGCGGGTGGATCATCGGATTCGGCCGCATTAGACTCGGTATTTGAGGTGCTGGTGCGCGCGGGTCGTTCGGCGCCCATGGCGAAAACCATGCTGGTGCCGGAAAGCTGGTCAAAGCAGGCGGTGGAGCTGCCGCAGGCCTGGCGCGACATGTATTCCTACTGCAACTCGGTGATGGAGCCGTGGGACGGCCCCGCAGCGCTGGCGATGACCGACGGTCGTTGGGTCTGTGCGGGTCTGGACCGGAATGGTCTGCGCCCAATGCGCTATGTGGTAACCGGCGATGGCTTGGTCATCGCGGGATCCGAGGCCGGGATGGTTCCGATTGACGAAGCATCTGTGACGGAAAAAGGCGCGCTTGGACCGGGCCAGATGCTGGCCGTCGATATGAAAAAGGGCAAGCTATTCCGCGACAAACAGATCAAGGACAAGCTGGCGCGCGCGCAGCCTTTTGGCGAATGGGTCGGCAAGATCAACGATCTGGATGACACTCTGGCAGGTGTGACTGAAACCCCGATCTTCTCGGGCGAAGACCTGCGCAAACGTCAGATCGCGGCGGGCTATTCAGTGGAAGAGCTGGAACAGATCCTCGCCCCCATGGCTGAGGATGGCAAAGAGGCGTTGGCCTCGATGGGTGACGACACGCCCTCGGCGGTCCTGTCCAAGCAATACCGCCCGCTCAGCCATTTCTTCCGGCAGAACTTTAGCCAGGTGACGAACCCGCCCATCGACAGCTTGCGTGAATATCGGGTGATGTCGCTGAAGACGCGGTTTGCGAACCTCAAGAACGTTTTGGACGAAGACAGCAGCCAAACCGAGATCGTGGTTCTGGAAAGCCCCTTTGTCGGCAACGCGCAGTGGGACAAGCTGGTCGAGAACTTCGACGCCCCATTGGCCGACATTGATTGTAGCTTTGAACCCGGCCAAGGCGCTCTGAGCGCCGCCTTGGCCCGTGTTAGAGCCGAAGCAGAAGAGGCCGTGCGTTCGGGTGCTGGGCATCTGGTGCTGTCCGACATGAACTCGGGCGCGGGTCGTGTAGCGATGCCGATGATCCTGGCGACCAGCGCGGTGCATTCGCATCTGACCCGTCAGGGTCTGCGCACCTTCTGCTCGCTGAACGTGCGGTCTGCCGAATGTGTTGATCCGCACTATTTTGCGGTTCTCATCGGCTGCGGTGCGACCGTTGTGAACGCCTATCTGGCCGAGGATTCGCTGGCCGACCGCATTGATCGCGGCTTGCTGGACGGCACCCTGACCGAAAATGTTGCACGCTATCGCGAGGCGATCGATCAGGGCCTGCTGAAGATCATGGCCAAGATGGGGATTTCGGTGATCTCGTCCTATCGCGGTGGTCTCAACTTTGAGGCCGTGGGCCTCAGCCGTGCTATGGTTGCTGAGTATTTCCCGGGCATGACCAGCCGGATTTCCGGCATCGGTGTGACGGGTATTCAGACCAAGGCCGAAGAAATTCACGCCAAGGCCTGGGCCAGCGGTCTGGACGTATTGCCCATTGGTGGGTTCTACAAAGCCCGGAAATCGGGTGAGACCCACGCGTGGGAAGCGACCTCAATGCACATGATGCAGATGGCCTGCAACCGCGCCTCATATGAGTTGTGGAAGCAGTATTCGGCCAAGATGCAGGCGAACCCGCCGATCCACCTGCGTGACCTGATGGATTTCAAACCGCTGGGCAAGCCGGTGCCGATTGAAGAGGTCGAGTCGATCACTTCAATCCGCAAACGCTTTGTCACGCCGGGCATGTCGCTGGGCGCGCTAAGCCCCGAGGCGCATAAGACGCTGAACGTGGCGATGAACCGGATCGGTGCCAAGTCCGACTCGGGCGAGGGTGGCGAAGATCCGGCGCATTTCGTGCCGGAACCGAATGGCGACAACCCGTCGGCCAAGATCAAACAGGTGGCCTCGGGCCGGTTTGGCGTAACCGCCGAGTACCTGAACCAGTGTGAAGAGTTGGAGATCAAGGTCGCCCAGGGTGCGAAACCGGGTGAGGGCGGTCAGCTGCCGGGCATGAAGGTCACCGACCTGATTGCGCGTCTGCGGCACTCGACCAAGGGTGTAACCCTGATCTCGCCGCCGCCGCATCACGACATCTATTCGATCGAGGATCTGGCGCAGCTGATTTATGACCTGAAACAGATCAATCCGCGCTGCAAGGTGACGGTAAAGCTGGTGGCGTCTTCGGGCGTCGGCACGATTGCTGCCGGCGTGGCCAAGGCAAAAGCGGATATTATCCTTATTTCGGGTCACAATGGCGGCACGGGCGCATCGCCCGCGACATCGATCAAATACGCTGGTCTGCCCTGGGAAATGGGCCTGACCGAGGCGCATCAGGTTCTTGCGATGAACAACCTGCGTGATCGCGTGACCCTGCGGACCGATGGTGGCCTGCGCACCGGGCGTGACATTGTCATGGCTGCGATGATGGGGGCCGAGGAATACGGCATCGGCACCGCCGCGCTGATCGCGATGGGCTGTATCATGGTGCGCCAGTGCCAGTCGAACACCTGCCCCGTCGGCGTGTGTACGCAGGACGAAAGCCTGCGTGCCAAGTTCACCGGCAACGCGGATAAGGTCGTCAACCTGATCACCTTCTACGCGCAGGAAGTGCGCGAGTTGCTGGCCAGCCTCGGTGCGCGTTCGATCGACGAAATCATCGGCCGTGCCGATTTGCTGGCGCAGGTCAGCCGAGGCTCGGCGCATCTGGACGATCTGGACCTCAACCCGCTGCTGATCACAGTCGATGGCGCTCATGACATCGTCTATAACCGCGACAAGGATCGGAACGCGGTGCCGGATACGCTGGACGCAGAAATCGTTCGCGACGCGGCGCGGTTCTTGAAAGACGGCGAGAAAATGCAGCTGTCTTACGCGATCCAGAACACGCACCGGACTGTCGGTACGCGGGTTTCCAGCCATATCGTGCAGAACTTCGGGATGCGGAACACGTTCCAGCCCGACCATCTGCATGTGAAGCTGCAGGGCTCGGCCGGTCAATCACTGGGGGCCTTTGCCGCCCCGGGTCTGAAACTGGAAGTGTCCGGTGACGCCAACGACTATGTGGGTAAGGGCCTGTCGGGCGGCACCATCGTCGTGCGCCCGCCGCAGGTCAGCCCGCTGAAGGCGGATGACAACACCATCATCGGCAACACCGTTCTTTACGGGGCCACCGATGGCCACCTGTTTGCCGCAGGTCGTGCTGGTGAGCGGTTTGCCGTGCGGAACTCAGGCGCCAAGGTGGTGATCGAGGGCTGTGGCTCGAACGGGTGTGAGTACATGACTGGCGGCGTCGCGGTGATCCTTGGGGACATCGGTGCCAACTTTGGTGCGGGTATGACAGGCGGTATGGCCTATCTGTACGACCCGGAAGGCAAGGCGCAGGCGCTGATGAACATGGAAACACTGGTAACCTGCCCGGTGACCGTGGACCATTGGGAAGAGCAGCTGAAATCGCTGATCGAGGCGCATCAGGCCGAAACCTACAGCCGTAAAGCCGCAGACATTCTGCAGCATTGGGAGGTCGAAAAGGGCAACTTCTTGCAGGTTTGTCCGAAAGAGATGCTGAACAAGCTCAGCCATCCTCTGACCACCGAGGCGACTGCGGTACCAGCCGAGTAAGCTTTTACCACTAGAAACACACTCAAAACCCGCGTGTCTCCTATAGCACGCGGGTTTTTTGTATTTTTACCAAATTTACATGGGTTCTTGCGTCAGATCCTATGACGAGACTAGCCTTGATCAAGGTTTCTTGAGAACGGGCGGAAAAACAACGGCCCACCGGTACGAACGCACAGGATCGATCACATGCCGACGACATATTCGGACCAGTTCTATCTGATGGATCCGGCGGCCCCGCCGGCGGCGGGAACCGTTCTGACGGTGCAAAGCCTGAACATCGTGGACCAGAATGACGACGGGCTGATCAACCGGCTGAACAATGACTCGGTCGACGGGTCCGATATCACAGCGACGTATTTCGATGACATGGTCACCGTTCGTTTGGACGACGGGACCGAGGTCACCTATTCTGGTGTGACCTTCTATCTTGCTGACGGCCGCAGGGTCTTTACCCCGTCGGGCAACCAGATTCTGCAGGACGGTGTCTTTGTCAGTTCGTCTTTTACGGATGTGAGTGACAATTTTGGCGACCCCAACGGATTTGGCTCGGTCAATATTGCGGGCGGTGATCTTGGGCCACCGTGCTTTACGCCCGGAACCATGATCGACACTCCGGATGGCCCGCGTGTTGTCGAAGAGCTAAGGCCGGGCGATCTGATTTTGACCGCCGATCACGGTCCGCAAGTTCTGCAGTGGGTTGGTCGCACGACGGTTGAGGCCCAGGGAAAGCTGGCCCCGATCCGGTTCGAAGCGGGCGTTCTTGGGTTGAATGCGCCGCTGACCGTTTCTCCGCAGCACAGGATGCTGGTCGAAGACTGGCGGGCCCCTTATCTTTTTGGCCACCCCGAGGTTTTGATCGCGGCGCATTGCCTGGTGAATGGCAAGACCGTGACTCGTGTCGAAGGTGGGCGGGTCGACTATATCCATCTGCTGTTTTCACAACATGAGATCGTCATCGCAAACGGGGCCAAAAGCGAAAGCTACTATCCCGGGCACGCAATCTCGCAATCGGATCAGGACGTACGTGCCGAGGTCTTGCGTCTGTTCCCCGAGCTTTCTCGGCGTAACCCGACCTTGCCGAAAACCGCGCGTCCGGTGGTCCACCCGCGCGAAGGGCGCGCCATCGTGACATAAACCGTTCCAAACCCGTTCGCCGCGTCGTATAGCAACAGAATGGCAAGACAAGCAGCGCGCAAGCCGAGCAGAAAAAAAGGCAAAGCGTCAAAAACCAGAAAACCATTGATCCCGCGGGTTCGCCGTTGGGTAACACGGGCCGCGTTGGGCGCCGTGGTGCTTTTGTTGGGATTGATCCTTCTCTATTCGGTGGTCAACCCGCCGGTGACCCATACGATCTGGTCGGAATGGCGCAGGTTGGGCAAGGTCGAGCGCGACTGGGTGCCGATCGAACAGATTGCTCCGATCATGGCCCGGTCCGCCGTTGCGGCGGAAGATGCGAATTTTTGTTTGCATTGGGGCTTTGATGTCGAGGCCATCCGCGATGCGTTAGAGGATGGCGGCAGCCGGGGGGCTTCGACCATCACGCAGCAAGTCGTGAAGAACGTGTTCCTGTGGCAGGGTCGCAGTTGGGTGCGCAAAGCGTTTGAAACATCGATCACACCGGTGGTTGAGATTTTCTGGAGCAAACAGCGAATCCTCGAGGTCTATCTGAACGTCGCCGAAACCGGTCAGGGTGTGTTCGGGGTCGAAGCGGCCGCACATCGGTATTACGGAGTAAGCGCGGATCAGATGTCGCCCGTGCAGGCCGCGCGTCTGGCCGCGATTCTGCCGTCACCGCGCAATCGGTCAGTCACTGATCCATCCGTGCGGACCCGCAGGCGGGCTGCTGCCATCCTCGACGGGGCGGCCACCATCCGCGCAGATGGTCGCGCGGATTGTTTCGAGGATTGAAACCCTATGCCCCTCAAGGCTAAAGCTGGGAGGTATTCACTGGTTCGATTGGAAGCCCATGGCGCGTTTGTTTCATGTTCCCCTGTCCCCGTATTGCCGCAAGGTGCGCCTGTCGCTGGCGGAAAAGAAGATCGAAGTTGAGCTGGTAGAAGAGCGATACTGGGAACAGGACCCGGATTTCCTGCGCCGAAATCCGGCTGGCAAAGTTCCGGTGTTGCGCCTGGATGGGCAGGTCATGGCAGAGAGCGCGGCCATCTGTGAGTATATCGAGGAAACGCGCCCGGAACCCCCTTTGATGCCAAAAACGCCCGAAGCGCGGTACGAGGTGCGGCGTCTGGTCGGTTGGTTCGATGACAAGTTTCACCACGAGGTCACCTCGAAGCTGTTGTATGAACGGGTGAACAAGAAAGTGACCGGTCAGGGCTATCCGGACAGTAAAAACGTCAAGGCGGGCGCCAAGGCGATAAAGTATCATCTGGATTACATGGCTTGGTTGCTGGACCACCGTCGCTGGCTGGCCGGAGATCAGATGACCTTGGCCGATTTTGCAGCAGCTGCGCATTTGTCGGCGCTGGATTATATCTCGGATGTGGATTGGAACCGATCTCAGGCGGTCAAGGATTGGTACGCCAAGATCAAGTCGCGGCCTGCGTTCCGGTCAATTCTGGCGGATCAGGTTCCGGGATTCCGACCGCCGCCCCATTACGCTGATCTGGATTTCTGATAGGGTGGGGGCGCAGGGGGCTGTCTGCCCCCTCTTGGCCCGTTGGGCCAATTCACCCCCGAGGATATTTTTAGCCAGATGAAGAGCGGATCGGGTTTGAAAGAGAAGCTGTTGGCGCAGGCGCTGAGCGAGGGGTTTGTATCCTGTCGTGTGTGTCGGCCTTGGGATGTGCCACAGGTGCCAGAGCGTTTGGAGGCATTTCTTGAGGCCGGGTACCATGGGCAGATGGGCTGGATGGCCGAGCGGACCCATTGGCGCGGCAATCCGGCAGCGCTGTGGCCCGAGGCGCGGTCGGTGATCATGCTGGCAGAAAGCTATTCGCCCGAGCATGATCCGACCGAGATATTGGATCAACCGGATAGGGCAGCTATTTCCGTTTATGCGCAGAACAAGGACTACCACGATCTGGTCAAAAAGCGGCTGAAACGGTTGGCGCGCTGGCTGATTGCGGAGGCTGGCGGAGAGGTGAAGGTTTTTGTGGATACGGCCCCGGTTTCCGAGAAGGCGCTGGGGCAGGCTGCCGGTTTAGGATGGCAAGGGAAGCATACCAATCTTGTCAGTCGGGATTGGGGCAATTGGGCGTTTTTAGGGTCGGTTTTCACGACGTTGGATCTGCCGACGGACACAGCTGAGGTCGACCATTGCGGGCGGTGCCGCGCCTGTTTGGATGTGTGTCCAACCGATGCTTTTCCCGCGCCGTATCAATTGGATGCCAGACGCTGCATTTCCTATCTGACGATCGAACACAAGGGGCCTGTGGATGAGGAGCTGCGCGCCAAGCTGGGCAATCGGATCTACGGGTGTGACGATTGTCTGGCCGCCTGCCCTTGGAACAAGTTTGCCGTCGCGGCGAGCGATGTGCGGTATGCTGCGCGCGATGATCTGAAGGCGCCGCCCTTGGCTGAGCTTGCTGGGCTGGACGATGCGGCGTTTCGGGCGAAGTTTTCGGGCTCACCCATCAAGCGGATCGGGAGGGATCGGTTCGTGAGAAATGTCCTCTATGCGATTGGGAACTCACAGCACGCCAATCTAAGGCCCGTCGCCCAGTCGCTGACCGAGGATCCCGACCCGACTGTAGCCGACGCCGCGCGCTGGGCGGTGAAACGATTGTCATAAGTGCCGCAAACAGGCTGGACGTGTCGGTCCAAACCGCTACACCCATCGACAGCGAACAAGAAGGAGATCCCGATGGCGTTGGCTTTGGGGGTGGATACGGGTGGAACCTATACGGATGCGGTGCTGATCCGGGATGAGAAAGAGGTGATCGCCTCGGCCAAGTCTCTGACGACGCGCGCTGATCTGGCCATTGGCGTCGGCAAGGCAATTTCAGCCGTGTTGGAGCAGGCGCAGGTTCGGCCCGATCAGATCTCGATGGCGTCTTTGTCGACAACATTGGCCACGAATGCCCTGGTCGAGGGGCAGGGTGGTCGCGTCGCGCTGATCTATATCGGGTTCAAGGAAGCGGATCTTGAGAAACATGGGCTGCGGGAAGCGCTGAAGGGTGATCCGGCGCTGGTGATCGGCGGCGGGCATAGCCATGCGGGCGGCGAGGCTAACCCGCTGGACGTCGATGGGTTGGAGGCCTTTTTGGCGTCGCACAAAGACGTATCAGGGTTTGCCGTTGCGGCGCAGTTCGCCACGCGGAACCCGGCGCATGAATTGCAAGCCGCGCGCATCATTGCTGAGAAAACCGGCGCGCCGGTGACATGTTCGCATCAGTTGTCGGCCAAGTTGAATGGTCCGAAACGGGCGGTGACGGCGGTTTTGAACGCGCGGTTGATCGGGATGATCGACCGTTTGATCGGGCGCGCGCAGGATCAATTGGTCGATCTGGGCATCACCGCTCCGATGATGGTTGTCCGCGGTGACGGGGCCTTGATGAGCGCCGAACAGGCGCGGGAGCGGCCGATTGAGACAATCCTCAGTGGTCCTGCGGCCTCGATCGTTGGAGCAAGCTGGCTGACGGGGGTCGAGGATGCGCTGGTGTCCGACATTGGCGGGACCACGACCGACGTCGCGCTGATCCGGGATGGCAAGCCCGCGATCGACCCGGCAGGCGCGCGGGTCGGCGGGTTTCGCACGATGGTCGAGGCTGTGGCCATGCGGACGCACGGTTTGGGTGGTGACAGCCAGGTTCATGTGGTGACCGAGGGCCTGGGCGGCGGTGTGTTTCTTGGTCCGCGCCGGGTGTTGCCTGTGTCGCTGATCGCGTCTGAAGCGCCTGAGATCGTCCACGCCGTTCTGGACACGCAGTTGCGCGCAACAACCGTCGGGGAACATGACACGCGGTTTGCGCGACGTGTTCCCGGCATCAACGCGGATGGGTTGGGTGCACGGGAAGAAACGCTGCTGGAACGGTTGGGCGAAAGCGTACTGCCGCTGAGCGATCTGCTGCGTACCCGCATGGAAAACGGGGCGCTGTCGCGGCTGGTGGATCGCGGAATCGTTCAGGTCTCGGGGGTAACGCCTTCAGATGCCAGCCATGTTCTGGGCCGGTTGGATGCCTGGGATGCAGAGGCTGCTCAAAAGGCCCTAGAATTGGTGGCGCGCAAGCGCGTGGGAACCGGCGACAGGTTGGCCAGCAGCCCCGAACAACTGGCGCAGATGATCATCGATCAGTTGACGGAACAGACGTCTTTGACCTTGTTAGAGACTGCTTTTGCCGAAGAAGCCGAGGGTTTTGGTGTTCCATCCGCTGATTTGGCCAGACATGTTCTGACGCAAAAAGGGTTGGCAAAGCATCGCGGGTTGCTCGCGCTGGATGCGGCGCTGAACGTGGATGTGGTGGGCCTTGGCGCTTCGGCGCCGAGTTACTATCCGGCGGTTGGTGATCGGTTGCACTGCAATATGGTCCTGCCGGAACATGCCGGCGTGGCAAATGCGATCGGCGCTGTAGTTGGGCGATTAACCTTGCGCAGATCGGGCACGGTGACTTCTCCGTCCGAAGGACGCTATCGGGTGCATCTGGAAGACGGTCCGCAGGATTTCACCGAATCCGACAAGGCCCTTACGCTGCTCGAGACGGTTTTGCGGGATCAGGCCGAAGGGGCCGTGCGACAGGCCGGTGCGGCGGATATCCGTGTGGTCGTTGATCGTGACATCCGAACCGCGCGCGTTGAAGCGCAGGACGTCTTTGTCGAGGCGTTGATCACGGTTGAAGCCAGCGGACGCCCCCGCGTGGCGTCGGGCTAAACCCCCTTCATTCGAAGGGGGCCAAAGCTTTTTATTCGGCTGCGCTGCGTTTGGGCAGAACCCAGTCAGGACGCGGGAAATGGCAGGTATAGCCGTTGGGGATCCGTTCCAGGTAATCCTGATGCTCGGGCTCGGCCTCCCAGAAATCGCCGACGGGTTCGACCTCGGTCACGACCTTGCCGGGCCAAATGCCGCTGGCGTTCACATCGGCAATTGTGTCCTCTGCCACCTGTTTTTGCGCGTCATCCACGAAGTAGATGGCCGAGCGATAGCTCATCCCGCGGTCATTGCCCTGACGGTTCAGCGTGGTCGGGTCGTGGATCTGGAAGAAGAACTCCAGCAACTCGCGATAGGTGATCTTGGCGGGGTCAAAGAAGATCTCGATCCCTTCGGCATGGGTGCCATGGTTGCGATAGGTGGCGTTGGGCACGTCACCGCCGGTATATCCGACGCGGGTGCGGGATACGCCGGGCAGTTTGCGGATCAGGTCTTGCATGCCCCAAAAGCAGCCACCGGCAAGAACAGCGCGTTGTTCGGTCATTGGATGTCCTCCACATGGATCAGGTATTCGCCATAGCCTTCGGCCTCCATCTCATCGCGATGGACAAACCGCAAGGCGGCTGAGTTGATGCAATAGCGCAGCCCGCCATGTTCGCGCGGTCCGTCGGGGAATACATGCCCCAGATGGCTGTCGCCGTGTTTCGAGCGGACTTCGGTGCGGATCATCCCCAGCGATGCGTCGCGAAACTCTTCGACATGCTCGTGCACGATCGGCTTGGTGAAACTGGGCCAGCCACAACCGGATTCGTATTTGTTGGTCGAGGCAAACAGCGGCTCGCCCGACACGATATCAACGTAAATACCAGGTTCCTTGTTGTACAGCAGCTTGCCGGTGCCAGGGCGCTCGGTGCCACTGCGCTGGGTCACATGGTATTCCTCGGGTGACAGAGCGGCAATGGCCTCAGGGTCTTTGGTGTAGCGGGTCATAGCTCCTCCGGTTTTAATGCGGCTTGGACCTTTATTTGGGCATACTGGTGCAGAAATCAAAATCATATTTCAACGATCTCGCGCGCTCGTGCAGGTGATCCGAATGCTGGGAAGGCACGTATTTCTAGATAAAGGAGGTCACGCCATGTTCAGACTGCTTCTTTTGTCCGCCCTGCTGTTGGTTGCCCGCGCCGTTCAAGCCGCGCCGCTGGTGGGTGAGTTCGACTCGATCGACGGGGGAACATTGTCCATCGAGGATTGGAGAGGGCAGCCGGTCCTGGTCGTGAACACAGCATCGCAATGCGGCTTCACAGGGCAGTATGCGGGTCTGCAAAAGGTTCACGATACCTATGCTGATCGCGGCCTGGTGGTTCTGGCCGTGCCATCGGATTCATTCAATCAGGAACTGGGCTCAGCCGAAGAGGTAAAGCAATTTTGCGAGGTGAACTATGACCTGACCCTGCCCATGACCGACATCACGCCGGTCAAAGGCGCAGGTGCGCATCCTTTCTATCAGGCCGTTGCCCAGCAGACGGGATTTGTTCCCACGTGGAATTTCAACAAGATCCTGATCGACCCATCGGGTGAGGTCGTTGCGACCTATGGTTCGAACGTTAAACCGGACTCGCCCAAGCTGTTGCGTCAGGTCGAGGCCTTGCTGCGCTGATCGGTTTGCCGCGAGAGTTGAACTGCCAGAATACCCAGCGTTGTGATGCCAACACCGACCAGGTCCAATGGACCAAGCTTTTCGCCCAGCAGCACAGCGGCAACAGCAACCCCGAACACCGGATTCAGAAAGTGGAAGGTGGCCGCCCGGATTGCGCCGATCCTGTTCAGAAGCAGAACCCATATGAAGGTCGCCAATAGGCCCGGGAACAGAGTGGTGTAAGCAAAAGCCAGCAGCCACGGTCCGTTGGGGTGAATATAGATGGTTTCGAACATCGGTGCAGCGAGGAACAGAGCCCCCGAACCGACAAGCATCTGCAAACCCACAATCATCATGAAGTTTCCGCCCGACGTGGCCCCGCGTATCGCCAGGGTCGCAAAGCTGAGCGCCAGAGCGCCCAACCCACACAGCATGACGCCAAACAGATCGGTCCCGGCGCTGATCCTGCTGCTCATGATCAGTGCGACCCCTGCAAAACCGGCCAGCAGCCCTATTACGCCCAAAGGCCGTAGTCGTTCCTGAAACAGCGCCCAGCTGGCCAACGCTACGATCAAGGGCATGGTCGATGCGATGATTGCGGCCACTGACGCCTGAACAGTTTGCATCGCATAAAAATTCAGACCCAAATAAAGGGCATTCTGGCAAATTCCGAACAGTATCGTCGCATACCACTGTGCGCGGGTCAGTCGCCAGCTTTGGCCCATGGCCCGCGCGATCGCGACCCCCAGCAGACCCGAGATTAAAAAGCGCAGCGCCAGCGAAAACAGCGGCGAGGCATCGGCCACGATGATCCGCGCCGAGGTGAAGGCCGATGACCAGATGAAGGCAAAGACCAGCCCCATGGCAATGGCGCGCAGATCCATGGTGACCCCACTATTAACCGCTGCGACTGTTTCCGAATTTCCGGTGACACACAAGCGATCCGCGTCAAAAAAAACACAGGTTGCGTCTGCTGTTTAAGGAACGCCTACCTTTGTTGATTGATTGATCAATTAAAGTTATGGGAGCGTCACTCTGACTAATCCACAGGAGGTATGTTGGTGCTTCTGGAGTACATTCTGTCATTTGGCGTCTTGCTGGCCTTGGGCGTGGTCGCCTTCATTGTCGTAAAGTGGTGGAACCTGCGTTGTGTGGGGGTAACACCCGTGCACCTGTTCACATTCATCGCGATCCTGTTCACTTCGGGTCTGGACGTGGGGCTGATTATGTTCCCGCTGACCGAGTTTGGCGGTTATGCCGAAGAACCGGCTTATGCCTTTGCAAACCCGCTGGCGATCGAGTTCGGGTTCTGGGGCTTTCTGATTTGGGGGTTTTACTTCCTGACGGCGTTCTACTTCTGCGTCATCGAACCGCGCGTGAAGTTCTTTGAGATCCCGCTGGTCAAACTGATCAATAACGTGGTGATCATCGGAACCTGTGCCTTTACTGCCAGCCTGTTCCTGATCTACCTGCCGGGCTACCTGCCTGATGTCGGAGACGGCGAATCCGTCGTCACCACTTTCTACATCATTGTATTTGTGGTGATTCTGGCCGCAGCCTACTCATCGACCGATCTGAAATATGTGCGCATTCTGTCCGTGGGCTCGACCTTTCTGTTCCTCACGTTGATCATTGGCATGTGGGCCGCCGCGGGCATGGGTCTGAACGGTCTGCTGGACACCGGTGCAAACATTGGCGCTTACTTTGCCAACATCCAAAAATTCGTCCTGCCGCTGACCGACTACCACGCCTTCTACCTGTTCTGGTGGTTTGCATGGTCGATCATGATTGGCCAGTTCACCTCGCGCTTTGTCGGCGGGCTGACCACGTGGCAACTGCTGGCGGCTTTGTTGATCTTCCCGTCGATCCCGCTCGCGATCTGGTTCTCGGTTCTGTACTACTATCACCTGAACGAGATCAGCACCGCAGGCTTGACGAACATCGCGATGGTAATCGTCGGCGTGACGTTCGTGATCAACTCGCTCGACTCACTGATCCGTCTGTATACCGACAACCTGAACCTGACGGTTGAGCGGTTCGGCAAAGCAACCTACGTCGCCGGTAACGTAGTCCTGCTGTTCGCCCTGACTCTGCTGTTCCAAAGCCAGTGGTTGCAGATCCAGTGGATTGGTGCAGTGGTGATCGGTCTGTATCTGGCTTGCGTGGTCTACATCCTGATCGCCAAACGCCGCGAGGTTCTGAGCATCGACTCGATGCCGGACGATCGCGACCTGGACTTCCACAAGGTTGAGACGGTTCACTGATCAGCCTTGGCGATGAAAAAGAAACGGGCGCTTACGGCGCCCGTTTCTTTTTGGAGTGACTTCCATTCAAAGTGTGTCAGCAATGCCGACAAAGCGGACGTCCACTGGGTTCGTTTGTGAGGTCGCAACGACGATAGTTGGTGCGTGTGCTTCCTAAATTTTTGAACAACCGTACTGACAAATCAGAACCGCACGCTTAAGTTTGCTCCGAGGCCATGTTCTTGGCCATTGGAGCGAACAGAATAGCCATATCCTGCCGTTAGTCTGGCCAGCTCAGATATTTGATAGCCCAAGCCAAGCCCAACAACGAAACCATTGGCGCCTCGGTTTTGTCCGACTTGTGTAAATGTTCCGAACAATGGACTTGTAACTGTGATTTCGTGCTCACTGTCTTTGTTGGCAAAGAAGTCATATTCATACCGGGCGAAGGCGATTGGAGTTAACAGACCATTCTCTGTCAAGAAGTCGCGTTGATAATCAACTCCAATGGAAGCAACCAGAGACTCTGCGTTCGCTTTTTCAATCGAGTAGTTGAAATCACCACCGCCCGTCTCTGTGCCTGAACCTTGTTGAATACGCCCGTAGTTTAATCCAAAAACCGTAGAAACCCTTGCACCGCTGTCCAGGTTAAACAGCTTTCGTGCGTGGAAACCGGCGTGGATTCCCTCTTGGTCCAATTCCGATTTAGCCTCGCCTCCCGTAAAACCATCAACGGAAGGGTTGTTCCGTTTGGCGTCCGTTTCACCGAACATGTAGCCGATCAGCCCTGAGAACTCCCACGTTCCGGTTGTTGTACGCCCATAAACGCCCACGTGATAGCTGTCTGTCGAAAAGTCCTGATCGACTTGATCGTGCTCATCCATGGAGGATGTACCGAAGCCCGCGTACACGCCGACCACACCTCTATTGGTACTTGCGACATCCGCTCCGACCAAAACGGTGCCGAGCGAATAGTCGAATGTCCCGAGGCCGTTGCTTCCATCAACGTCGCCGCTCACATGGGCCGTGTCGATCCACCAGCGCCGATCAGAGCAGTCTATTGCGCCGCTTGGGCTCTGGGCCGTGTCGATCTCGCCTGATGCAACCGGTTGATCCTCATTGCCGAAACCGACCGCTTGATACTTGCGGCAGTCCGCGTGGCTCAGCACGGTGTTTGTTATCAGGTCCAATTGCTCAAGCCCAATGGTCAGGTTGGAGGAATAGGGTTCCGCGTGCACACGATTGAATCCAGCCAAGCCAGAATTGGTGAGAGTATTGACTGCTACCCCTACCGTTGAGCCACTGCTAAGCCCTGTCCCCGGTGACGTCGTTGTCGTGTTAGCAACCGCCCCGGCGAGGTTGCTGGCATTTGGTGAATTGGTAACTGCCGGGTTCTGGGGCAGGCTTGCGACCGGCTGAGCAGTGAATGCGATATCAATCTGACCATCTGTGGTCGGCGTGTTGGCTATAGTCAGACTGGACAACGCCGGCAGAGTTCCTCCTGCAACGAGCGTCGGTGAGTCCCCATCAAACCTTGAGGCTTGAAAAACCGTGTAATTGTTGCCGGCAGCATAGTCTTGCGCAGTCAGGCCGGGCCGAGCAGCTTCGACTTGTATAGTCGCGCGGTCAATTCCCGTCACCGGCCCGCTGGATGACACCAAGTCAGCTTTCTGCCCGGCCGTCGGGTCGACTTCACTTAGCAGACTTGACCCAGTTTCAAAGTCAATTCCGCCACTATTGTTGAGTGTCCCAATTGAAGAGCCCGGCGAAAGCACCCCGCCGTTCTTAACCGTGAAGTTGAAAGCGTTCACGGTCCCCGTTCCGGCCAGCGTGCCAAAATTCTCAAAGTTCACAGTGTTCAAACTGCTCGTGGTATCGAGGCGAACAGTCGTGCCTGCGGCTATCGCCATATCGCTGGTTGAGGAAATCGAACTATTCGTCAGTGTGAAATCGGAAGCCTCAGCAATCCGGGTCTGAATATAGTACGCCCCGAAAACCACTTCGGTAGCCCCCATAACCGTCAGATTGTCGTAGGTTAACGGTCGGTCTGACTGGAAGTAGACTTCAGTGGGGTCGATATTCGCGCCGTTGAACGGAGCGAAGGTCATCGATCTGCCGGAACCAATCGACGTTTCAATCAGGTTCACTCGGAGCTTCCCGTTGATGTTTGTTGCCAAGGCTTCCCGGGAGACAAAGTCTCCGCTACCCGCCGCGACATCAACATTCAGAAGAGTTAACACAGAAGCATTGCTTGGAACGGAGTTTTGGCCTGGAACATACAACTCAATTTCACCTGAAGATGTGATTGAGGAGTTTCCAATTGTAAGTCCTGTAATCGGTCCGTTCGGAATCGGGAGACACGTGCGTTCCGTCGTTGAGATTGTTTGATTAATGCGAGTGCTTTGAGATCCAGAAGCGTACTCTATCCGGGGAGACCCTAATTCTACGCAGGCCTGTGCGCTTTGGGCTTGTGCGTGGTCCGCCATCAACACATAAGCCAAGCCCCCTAGTGTTAACTTAATGAAAACTGCACGCTGAGCATATTGCGCCGCAAGTGCCGGGTCCCTTGTTTCCATCAGCTTTCTCCTCTTACTCCATAGGCGAGAGTACACACAATCGTGATACACCGTGAGTCTTTTGGAGTGTTTAAAAGTTGAACGATTGACTGCTTTGGGCTCAAAGCAGACAAAAAACCGGGCAAAAAGGTTGAAACGAAAAAGGGCCCCCAAAAGGCGGCCCTCAATCGCATTGCAGTGAAAGGCAGGATCAGCCGTTCACGCTGTCTTTCAGAGCTTTCGCAATGGTCATCTTGACCACTTTGTCCGCTTCTTTCTTGAACTGCTCGCCTGTGGCGGGGTTACGCACCATGCGCTCGGGGCGCTCGCGGCAGTAGATTTTGCCCACGCCGGGCAGGGTCACTGCGCCACCGGCCGAAACTTCACGGGTGATCAGGCCGGTCACAGCCTCCAACGCCGCGTTCGCAGCTTTCTTGTCGGTTCCCATTTCCTCAGCGAGAGCAGCAACCAGCTGAGTCTTTGTCATAGGCTTTGCCATTTCTTGGTCTCCTTAACGTGCCCGATACATAGGGCCTCACCGCGTAACTGTAACGGGATATTGTGGGCTAACACAACGAATAGTAGCGCCGAAAACCCTAAAAATATGGGGAAAACGTTGCTTTTTTGCGTCAGAGAAAGGCCGTTTCGTCGAAAGAACGCAATTTCCGGCTGTGCAGACGCTCGAGCGGCATGCCCCGCAGGTGTTCCATCGCCTGTATTCCGATGGCCAGATGGCGGCTGACCTGGGTGGTATAAAAGGCCGAGGCCATGCCTGGCAACTTCAATTCGCCGTGCAACGGCTTGTCAGAAACGCACAGCAAAGTGCCATAGGGCACCCGGAACCGATAACCGTTTGCGGCAATAGTGGCGCTTTCCATATCCAGCGCGATGGCCCGGGATTGGCTGAGCCGCTGCACCGGGCCGGACTGATCGCGCAGTTCCCAGTTGCGGTTGTCGACGGATGCGACCGTGCCTGTGCGCATGATCCGCTTGAGTTCATACCCTTCCAGCTTGGTGACCTCGGCGACCGCGCGTTCCAACGCGACCTGAACTTCGGCCAGCGGAGGGATCGGTACCCACACCGGAAGGTCATCGTCCAGCACCTTGTCCTCACGCAGATAGGCGTGCGCCAGAACAAAGTCCCCAAGGGCCTGCGTGTTGCGCAAGCCGGCACAGTGGCCAACCATCAACCAGGCGTGGGGGCGCAATACTGCGATATGGTCTGTGGCGGTTTTGGCGTTCGATGGCCCGACGCCAATATTCACCAGAGTGATCCCTGATCCATCCTCACGCTTGAGGTGATAGGTCGGCATCTGCGGCAGCTTCAGCGGTTGGGTCAGCTCGGCCTTGTGGTCAGAGATCTCAACATTCCCGGTTGAAACAAAGCTGGTATACCCGCTGTCCGGGTCCGCGAGTTGTTCGCGGGCATAGTTCTCGAACTCGGACACATAGAACTGGTAGTTCGTGAACAACACGTGGTTTTGAAAGTGGCTTGGATCTGTAGCAGTGTAGTGCGCAAGCCGTGCCAGCGAGTAATCCACGCGTTGTGCAGTGAACAACGACAACGGTCCGACCTCCTCATCGGGGTCGTACACGCCGTTCACAATGTCATCATTGGTGGTCGTCAGGTCCGGAACGTCAAAGACGTCCCGCAGAGTGAACCCGGCCGCGCCTTGTTGAGGGACGTGCAGGTCGGGGTTATTGGCCACGGCGAAATGTACCGGGATTGGTGTATCTGACGGGCCAATCGTAACCGGTTGGTCGTGGTTTTTGATCAGCAATGCGATCTGCTGAGTCAAATACGCGCGAAACAAATCCGGGCGCGTGACAGTCGTTGCATGTATCCCGGGCTCAGACACATGGCCGAAACTCAACCGGCTGTCGACTTGCGCATACGATGACGTTCTGATGCGAATCTCTGGGTAGTAGGCTCTGTAGCGCGCAATGGGCGCGCCCTGTTCCATCGCGTCAGAGAAGCTGTCGCAGAGAAAGCGGGTTGCTTGCTCATACAGCTCTTCCAGTCGGGCAACGGCCGCCTTGGGGTCAGTAAATTGTTCAGCTTTCGGGGCGTCGGGCGTTTTTATTATTGTCATGCAAGTGGTTCCAGAAGATCGATCTTTTTAAAGCTGCGCACATCCACAAGGCCAAGGTCGGAAATCCGCAGTTCCGGGATCACAACCAGCGCCAACAGAGAGTGCTGCATATATGCGTTGTTGAGCGTACAGCCGCAGGCCACCATTGCGGCAACCATGTCTTCGGCCTTGGCCGCGACGGTTTCAGCCGGGCTGTCAGACATCAGGCCCGCAATGGGCAGTTCGACCAGCGCCAGCTCTTCCCCGTCGCGGAAGATGGTGATGCCGCCGCCCACCTCTGCCAGCCGATTCGCGGCCAATGCCATCTGATCGCGGTCAGTGCCGACGACGATCATGTGGTGGCTGTCATGCGCCACGGTCGAGGCCATCGCCATTTTGCCCTGATACCCAAAGCCAGAGACAAAGGCGTTGGTCACGCCGCCCGTCGCACGATGCCGTTCGACCAGCGCGATTTGGCAGACATCGCCTTCGCCCTCGACCAGGCCGCCGATGATTGGCAGCTCGGCTTTCAGGGCCTTGGTCGGGGCCTGGTTTTCCACCACGCCAATTACGTTGGCCTGTACGCGGTTGGCCCCAGCAGGCGCTTCGATTTCAAAATCCGTCGCAGTCAGCGCGTGCCCCAGATGAACGGTGTTGCGTGCGGTATCGGGCCAGTTAAAATGCGGGCAGTCCACCGAGATAGAGCCGCTTTCGGCCACGATCTGACCACGTGCGATCACAGTTTCGATGGGCAGTTCCTGCAAGTCAGAACTCAGAATAATATCCGCGCGCCGGCCGGGGGTGATTGAGCCGATCTCACGCTCTAACCCGAAATGGGTGGCGGTGTTGATCGTTGCCATCTGTAGAGCGATCAGAGGATCACAGCCGCAGGCAATGGCGTGCCGAACGACCCGGTTCATATGCCCATCATTGACCAGCGTACCGGAATGGCAGTCGTCGGTGCACAGGATGAAATTCCTTGGATCCAGCCCTTTCTCGGTCACCGCCGTGATCTGGCTTTCCACATCGTACCAGGCCGAGCCCAGCCGCATCATCGATCGCATCCCCTGACGCACACGCGCAATGGCGTCCTCTTCACAGGTTCCTTCGTGATCGTCCGCCGGCCCTCCGGCAACATACGCCGCGAAATCAGGCCCTAAATCAGGCGAAGCGTAGTGTCCGCCCACAGTCTTACCAGCACGTTGCGTCGCAGCGATTTCGGCCAACATCTTGGGGTCGCCGTGGATGACGCCGGGAAAATTCATCATCTCGCCCAGGCCAATAATGCCCGGCCAGCTCATCGCCTCGGCCACATCTTCCGCCGTGATCTCATAGCCAGTGGTTTCCAACCCCGGAGCGGACGGCGCGCATGACGGCATCTGGGTGAAGATGTTCACTGGCTGCATCATCGCTTCGTCATGCATCATGCGCACGCCCTCTAGGCCCAGCACATTGGCAATCTCATGCGGGTCGGTGAACATACTGGTCGTTCCGTGCGGAATCACGGCGCGGGCAAATTCGGCAGGGGTGAGCATGCCGGATTCGATATGCATATGCGCGTCACACAACCCGGGGATCATGTATCGCCCATTGGCCTCGATGATCTGTGTTTCCGGTCCAGTGCAATGGGATGCGTCAGGTCCGACATAAGCCACGCGCCCATTTGCGATTGCAATGTCGTGGCCCGGCAGGGTTTCGCGGCTGTGCACATTCACCCAAATACCACCGCGGATGACCACATCCGCAGCTTCACGGCCTGCGGCGACAGCAATCAAACGGGGGGCGACATCGGGCCAACTTGGGAAGGGTGTGTATTCCATGGCCCAACTTTCCCGAATGCGAAGGAAGGTTCAACCCCTTGTGAACAGGTATCATCAAACCGTCACGCAGCGCGCCAGCGCTGCCCGGCCCAACCAGAAGAGATGCCCGTCAGGACATTGATGATGGGCGGGAGTAGCCCCCTCAGCTTTCCTGATCAGCCTCGGTCTCGCGGCGCACCCAATCTGCAAATGCCACCGCTCCGGGGCTATGCTCGGCACTAGGGGACAACAGCAGATAATAAGCCTCTGGCATTTGGGCTCTGTAGGCGAACGGTGCGATCAGGCGGCCTTGGGCGATCAGATCCTTTGCGATGGTGTCATGGGTCAGGCACAACCCGCCACCCGCCATCGCGGCTGAAAGACTGACAAGATAAGTCGTGGAATAGGTTACGGCTGGATTTTGCCATGTTAGACTCTGATCTTCGATCCAGTTTTGCCAGTTCGACAACAGATTTGAACAATCAAACAAGGGCTGTTGCTGCAGAGTCTCCAGTGTTACTTCGTACCCGGGCGCACAAACCGGATAATAGTGATCGGTTCGCAGCAGTTCGGTTCGGACGGTATCGGATGGGCGCAACGAATAGCGGATTTCGACGGCCGCGCCCTCGGCCATTTCCCGTGGCTCCCACAATTCGGTAAAGATGTTCAGCTGAACTTCGGGATGCGCCGCGCGGAACCTCGGCAGTCTGGGCCCCAGCCAGTTCACTGCGAAGGTAATGTTGCTTTGCACCTGAACCGCGTTCTGTTGGGCTCCTGTCACGGCCCGGGTCCCGCGTTCCAGAGTTCGGAACGCCTCGCGGACGACAGGCAAATAGGTCAGCCCCGCCTCAGTCAGTTCCAGCGCCCGCGGTCGACGCAGGAACAGCGGCTGGCCAATATACCCTTCCAACGATTTGATCTGCTGGCTGACGGCGCTTTGCGTCATGTTCAGATCCCGTGCAGCGCCGGTAAAAGACAGGTGCCGCGCTGCGGCCTCGAAGGTGCGGAGCCAACCCAACGGAGGAAGTGGTTTCTGCATGCGCATAACCTTGCCATTAGTTCAGCTAATGGAATAGTTGCGTTTTTTTCGTTGGTCAATTTTTGCGGTCGCAGGCACGATTTCCCAAAGCCCTCAGCCATCGGCAAAGGAGTCCGGAATGACCGTCACCAACCTACGCGCCAATATTGACCACTGGGCCGAACGCGTGGACCTGGCCGCAACCTTTCGCTGGGTTGAGCGTTTGAACATGAACGAGGGCGTGGCCAACCACTTTAGTCTGGCCGTGAACCCGGACGGCACACAGTTCCTGATGAACCCGAACCAGATGCACTTTGCGCGGATCAAAGCGTCCAATCTGCTGGTGTTGGATGCGAATGACCCGGATGTGATGACCCAACCCGGTGCACCCGATCCAACGGCGTGGGGCTTGCATGGGTCGATCCATCGTCATTGCCCCCATGCGCGCTGTGTGATGCATGTGCATTCGATCTTTGCGACCGTGCTAGCCTCGCTTGCGGATAGCACGCTGCCTCCGATCGACCAAAACACGGCCACGTTCTACAACCGCTACGTCATTGATGAAGAGTTCGGCGGGCTTGCTTTTGAAAGCGAAGGGGAACGCTGTGCATCCATGCTGTCGGACCCCAAAAAGAAGGTCATGATCATGGGGAATCACGGGGTGCTGGTGATTGGCAGTGATCCGGCGGACACCTTTAACAGGCTCTATTATTTTGAGCGTGCGGCTGAAACCTATATCCGCGCGCTGCAAACCGGGCAGCCTTTGCGCGTGCTATCCGATGAGATCGCCGAGAAAACCGCGCAAGAGCTTGATGACTATCCGGACCAGGCCGCTGCACATCTGCGAGAGGTCAAGGCCTTGCTGGATGCCGACGGTTCCGACTACGCCACGTGACAACCTCAACAGGGTAATTGCCATGTCTGATACAGCACAGGATCCCGAAACCGCCCGCTGGCACTATCTCCCCAAAGGTCCGGTTGGTTTGAACCCACTTTTTAGTTGGCCGCCGCGTCCGTCTGCCGTGCTGAAATGGTACAGCGGCGCGTGGCTGCAGATTACGTCCCTGACCTTGTGTCTGACTCTGGCAGTCGTTGCTTATGCTTTCTTCTTCCCTTCGCTGGAAACCATGCAAAGCTTTGCGCCGGGATGGATGTTTCGCATCTGGCTGCTGAACATGGTGCCGCAGATCCTGATCGCGGGTGGGCTGCATTGGTGGCTTTACATGCGCAAAGGGCAGGGCATGTACAAAAAGTTCGACCGCCGAGATCTGACTCGCAACAACGGTACCTTCACATTTCGAAATCAGGTCCTGGACAATATCTGGTGGACGCTGGGCAGCGCGATGACCGTCGCGACGGTCTATCAGTGGATCATCTATTGGGCGATGGCCAACGGCTATGTCCCCACGGTGACATGGTCCGGCGCGCCGGTATGGTTCGTGGTCTGGATGGTGTTCATCCCAATGTGGTCGGGGCTGCATTTCTATTGGGTTCATCGGCTCGAGCATCACCCGAAGCTCTATAAATACGTCCACGCCGTGCACCATCGCAATGTGAACATCGGGCCCTGGTCGGGGATTTCGAACCATTGGTACGAGAACCTTTTGTACTTCACGACCTATTTCATCCACCTGATCGTGCCGTCGCACCCGCTGCATGTGCTGTTCCACACCTACTTTCAGCAAATCAGCCCAGTCCTGTCCCACTCTGGCTTTGAAAAGCTCAAGGCGGGGGACACGGATGCCGCCCGGGCCGGTGACTTCTTCCACCAGTTGCACCACCGGTATTTCGAGTGCAACTACGGCACCTCGGAAATTCCGTTCGACAAGTGGTTCGGCACCTATCACGACGGATCGGCCGAGGCGACGACTCGAACGCGGGCATACAAGAAACAGATGTACACCTAATCAGCCCGTAGCGCGCGCGGCGTGATCCCAAACTCGGCCTTGAAGGCGCGGGTCAGGGCGCTGGGGTCGTCATAGCCCGCGCGCAGGGCGACCTCACCAATAGTCAGGTCTGTCTCGGACACCAGTTTGCGCGCAAGGTTCAGGCGCAAACGTCGGTACACCTGGGCCGGGCCGGCACCCAACTCAGCCTGCATCCGAACGGACAACGCTTTTTGAGATCGCCCGACCAACCCGGCGATTTCTGAAATGGGCAGCGGGGATTCCAGGTTCTCCTGCATCAGGGCGAGCGCCTTGTTGACATAGCCACTCGTGGCACCTGCGCCACCCCTATGTGACCGCGCGGAATCACGGGTCATGAACAGTTGGGACACTTCCAGCGCTAAGGCCTGACCCTGATCCCGCCCGATCAGATGCAACACCAGGTCAAAGGCCGCCATCGCCCCGGAACAGGTGATCCGGTTGCGGTCGATGACAAACCGTTCGCGCCGGGCATCAACCTCGGGAAAGCGCTCGGTAAAGCTGGTGAGTTCTTCCCAGTGAATCGTGGCGCGATGCCCGTCTAACAACCCCGCCTGCGCCAAAAGCCAACTGCCGGTGTCCAGACCCGCCAATAGCTTGAATCGCTGATCCGCCGAACGCAGCCCTGAAAGAGTCCTCCAACCGCCATGCGCGCGAAACCCATAAGAGGGCATGACCATCAGCATGTCCCCGCTGGCCGTTTGTAACGCCCAGTGCGGCGCGACCTGCAGACCGGATGAGGATGTAACAGGCCCATCCTCAAGCGACAGAAACCGCCAGTCGTACAATTTGCGACTAGCCAGCGTGTTTGCGGCGCGCAAAGGTTCGACCGTGTTGGCCAGGCAATGGTTCGAGAATCCGTCGAACAGAAGAACGCCGATTTGCTGCGGTGCAGAGGGTGATTTAGTCCAATTTTGCATGGTAAACGTCTATTTCTGCATGCTTCGAATGGCAAGCCACGTCAGGATACGCGCAACACCGATTTGGAGTCGCCCGATGCAATATGGATTGTCCGACGAACAAGAGATGATCGTCTCAACCGTTCGCAGCTTTGTCGAAAACGAGATCTACCCGCATGAGGAGCTGGTCGAACGTACCGGTGAAGTGCCGCAAGACATCGCGGATGAGATCAAGCGCAAGACGATCGAGCTGGGTTTTTACGCCTGCAACTTTCCTGAAAGCGTAGGTTGTGCAGGGCTGAACCATCTGGAATTCGCTCTGGTCGAACGCGAGTTGGGTCGGGGTTCCATGGCGCTGAACCATTTCTTTGGACGCCCGCAAAACATTCTGATGGCATGTGAGGGCGATCAGGTCGAACGCTATCTGATGCCCGCCGTGCGCGGCGAAAAGATGGATGCGCTTGCCATGACCGAACCCGGTGCCGGCTCGGACGTTCGTGGTATGAAATGTGCGGCTGTTCGGGATGGCGGTGACTGGGTCGTCAACGGCACCAAGCATTTCATCTCGGGCGCGGAACATGCGGACTTTATCATCGTCTTCATCGCGACCGGCGAGGATCAGACGCCAAAAGGCCCCAAAAAGCGGATCACGGCATTTCTTGTCGACCGCGGGACGCCGGGATTCACGATCCGCGACGGCTACAAGTCTGTCAGCCATCGCGGCTACAAGAACATGGTGTTGGATTTCGACGATTGTCGTCTGCCAGACGCCCAGGTTCTGGGTGAGGTCGATGGCGGGTTCGACGTCATGAATACCTGGCTCTATGCGACGCGAATTACAGTCGCAGCGATGTCCGTGGGCCGCGCGCGCCGTGCGTTCGATTATGCGCTGGATTACTCGGCCACGCGCGAACAGTTCGGCCAGAAGATCGGCAAATTCCAGGGCGTTTCGTTCCAGATCGCGGACATGATCACAGAGATCGACGCGGCGGATCTGCTGACGCTGGCGGCTGCGGATCGACTGGATAAAGGCATGCCTGCCAACCGCGAGATCGCCTCGGCCAAGTTGTATGCGACCGAGATGCTGGCACGTGTCACCGATGCCGCCATCCAGATCCACGGCGGTATGGGCTTGATGGACGACTATCCGCTTGAACGGTTCTGGCGCGATGCGCGTGTCGAACGGATTTGGGACGGGACCAGCGAAATTCAGCGTCATATCATCAGCCGCGATCTATTGAGGGCCCTCGGTGCGTGACGGTGAAGGACAGTTGATGTCTTCTCTGACTCGGCTCTTGCATCCTACGTCCATCGCAGTGATCGGCGGTGGCGCGTGGTGTATTTCGGTGATCGAGCAGGCCCGGAAATTCGGGTTTCAGGGCGATATCTGGCCCGTTCATCCAAAGGCAGGTGCACTCGCAGGCGAAGCGGCTTTTGCAAGCCTTGAAGACCTGCCCGCATCCCCCGACGTCGCCTTTGTTGGCATCAACCGCCACGCAACGATCGAGGCTGTTGCCGCTTTGTCCGACATGGGCGCTGGTGGGGCTGTGTGCTTTGCATCTGGCTTCACCGAAGCGCGCGCCGAGGATGGCGAAGGTGCCAATCTGCAAGCGCGTTTGGTTCAGGCAGCCGGGGATATGCCGATTCTGGGCCCGAACTGCTATGGCTTCGTCAACGGGTTGGCGCGCGCCGCCGTATGGCCGGATCAGCACGGGATGCGACCGGTGGATCGCGGCGTGGCAATCCTGACCCAAAGCTCAAACATCGCGATCAACATGACGATGCAGCGCCGCGCCTTGCCGCTGGCCTTTATGCTGACCAGCGGCAATCAGGCGCAAACCCATCAAGCCGATATTGCTGCAGCGCTTTTGGATGATGACCGGATCACGGCGATTGGGGTTCATATCGAAGGGTTCGGCGACCTGCGCAAATGGGAAGCGCTGGCCAAAAAGGCGCGGGCCCGGGATGTTCCAATCGTTGCGCTCAAGATGGGCCGCTCAGCCCATGCACAGGCGGCGACGATCTCCCATACAGCATCGCTGGCGGGCGAAGACGCAGGTGCGCAGGCGTTTCTGGACCGTCTTGGTATCGCACGGCTGGATGATATTCCCAGCTTTCTGGAATGCCTCAAACTGTTGCACGTGACCGGTGGGCTGGACAGCAACGGGCTGGGCTCGATCAGTTGTTCGGGCGGAGAGGCCAGTCTGGCCGCAGACATGGCCGAAGACCGTGACGTGCATTTTCCGCCGCTGTCGCAAAAGCAAAAAGACAATCTGCGCGACGCGCTTGGGCCGATGGTGGCTTTGGCGAACCCGCTCGATTACCACACCTACATTTGGCGTGACACAGAGGCGATGACCCGGGCGTGGAGCGCCATGATGAGCCCAGAACAGGCTCTAACACTGGCCATTGTGGACTATCCGCACACGGATGCGACGGACTGGGACTGCGCCACCCAAGCCGCGCTGAACTGCGTCGCCCGGACCGGTCGCCCATTCGCAGTGACGGCCACCTTGCCGGAGTTGTTGCCAGAAGATGTCGCATTGCGCCTCATGAAAGGGGGCGTTGTTCCCTTTGCGGGACTGCACGAAGCCCTTGCGTCGGTCGAGGCAGCATCACGCCCAAGCGCACCTGACGCTGAACCGGTTCTGTTGCCGTCCGACACCAACACAAACCACGTGCTGACCGAAGCAGAAGCAAAACAGGCGCTGGCCGAATTCGGCGTTCGTGTTCCGCAAAGCGTCGTGGCTTCGGCGGAAGGGGCCGAGGACGCGTCTGCCAACCTGACGGGCCCTTTTGCCGTCAAAGGCGTCGGTCTGGCGCATAAGTCGGAACATGCGGCCGTCCGTCTGGGCGTTCACGCAGAGGCGGTTGCCAAAGTCGCAGCGGAAATCGGGACCGATGAGGTTTTGATCGAAGAAATGGCTGAAGGCGGCGTTGCCGAATTGCTGGTTGGCGTGACCCGCGACCCTGCCCATGGGTATGTTCTGACACTTGGGGCCGGCGGGGTGCTGACCGAAATTCTGCGCGACACCGTATCGCTGCTGATCCCATCCTCTCGCGACGTAGTGCAAGACGCGCTGAGCAGGTTGAAGTGCGCGCCCCTTTTGGCGGGGTATCGCGGCAAACCGGCTGCGGATATGGAATCGATATTGGACACGGTCGAAGCGGTGCAAGCCTATGTTATTGCCAACGCATCCCATGTCAGCGAAGTTGAAATCAACCCACTGATCTGCACGCTTGACCGTGCGGTGGCGGTGGACGCTCTGATCCGAAAGGCAAGCTCATGACCCCGATCAAAACCAAACGCGATGGCGCGATTTTAGAAGTCACTCTGGATCGGCCAAAGGCAAACGCAATTGATCTGGCGACCAGCCGGGTCATGGGCGAGGTGTTTCGCGATTTCCGCGATGATCCTGACCTGCGCGTCGCCATCCTGACCGGCGGCGGCGAGAAGTTCTTTTGCCCCGGCTGGGATCTGAAGGCGGCCGCGGATGGCGATGCAGTCGACGGCGACTATGGTGTCGGTGGCTTTGGCGGGCTGCAGGAACTGCGGGACATGAACAAGCCGGTGATTGCGGCGGTCAACGGGATTGCCTGCGGCGGTGGGCTGGAACTGGCGCTGAGCGCAGACATGATCCTGGCCGCCGACCACGCCAGTTTCGCGCTGCCGGAAATCCGATCCGGGACGGTTGCCGATGCGGCCAGCGTCAAACTACCCAAACGCATCCCTTATCACGTCGCGATGGAACTTCTGCTGACGGGTCGCTGGTTCGACCCGTACGAGGCGAAAAACTGGGGTCTGGTGAATGAGGTCGTTCCGGGGGATCAGCTGATGGACCGCGCATGGGAATTGGCGCGTCTTTTGGCCAGCGGGCCGCCATTGGTTTACGCCGCAATCAAAGAAATCGTGCGCGATGCCGAGGATTCCAAGTTTCAGGATGCGATGAACCGGATCACGCAGCGCCAATTGCCGACGGTCGATGTCCTTTATGGGTCCGAAGATAATCTGGAAGGCGCGCGCGCATTTGCCGAAAAGCGTGATCCTGTTTGGAAAGGCCGATAGACAGGATCAACAGCGCTCGAACAGCGCGATCAGGGCCGTGTCGTCTTTATTGGGCCCGGATGCCAGATCGCCAAAAATGCGGACTTCGGGCAAAGCAAGATTGCGGATCCGGTGTTGCGACAGCCGGTGCAGAGCTTCGGCGAAACCGCGTTTTTCATAATGCTGGGCGTTGATGGACAGGGCGAATTGCGCTCCGGGCCTTGCAACGCGCAACAGGGCCGGCAAGGCCTGGGGGCCCAGATGGCCGTGGGTAAAGGTGCCGGATGAAACAATGCCCGAGTAGCTGTCGCGCGGTACCGGTATGCCTTCGTTCAGGTCAGCTTCAATCGCGTCGCGATAGATGTCCTTGCGCATGGCCTGATCCAGCATCTCTGGACTGATATCTGTGGCGTCAATCGGCCCCACGCCCAGCCCGGCCAAGACTGCGCCGCACAGACCGGTTCCCGCACCAACATCAAGCACAGGTCCTTGCCCTCCGGCGGCAACAAAGGCGCGGGCCGTATGGATGTGCAGTTGATAATCCTCGAACGTGGCAAAACCTTCGTCGTAATCCCCAGCCCATTCGGCATAGAGGCGCTTGTGGTCTTCCGCGGACTCTAGCGCATAGGCTGCGTGGATATCGGGTGTTTTGTCACTCATGCCCAAAAGAAAGGCGCAATGGGGGATTCGAATCAAGTGTCGCAGCGCAGAGTTCTTGCATCTGCTGAAATTGCCGATCATCTAGGAACGTATGACAGGCACTCTCTTTTCCTTCGGTCACGGGTATTCGGCGCAGGTCTTATCCCGTCAGTTGCAACACCAAAATTGGCGCGTTCTGGGCACAACGCGTGATCCGGCCCAGGCGCCGGTTATACGGGCTTCGGGGGCCGAGCCGGTCATCTGGCCGGGTCAAGAACCGCAGCTGGATGGGGTAACGCATCTGCTGATATCGACGGCACCGAATGCGAAAGGCGATCCGGTTTTGGCGGCACTGCGGGATGAAATCGCCGAACGAGCAGCGCAGTTCAAATGGGTCGGGTATTTGTCGACGACCGCTGTCTATGGGGACCATCAGGGTGCTTGGGTAGACGAATCCACACCAGCCACGCCGACCGCGGAACGGGGCAAGTGGCGGGTTCAGGCCGAAAGACAATGGCAGAGCATTCCGGGGTTGCCGACGCATGTTTTCCGTCTGGCAGGAATATACGGCCCCGGTCGCGGGCCGTTTTCCAAGCTTAAACGCGTGGGTATGCGCCGTATCATAAAGCCGGGACAGGTCTTTTCACGTATCCACGTGGCAGACATTGCCCAAGTCCTGAACGCATCCATGAATGCACCCAATCCGGGTGCGGTTTACAACGTGTGTGATGACGAACCGGTTCCGCCTCAGGACGTTATCGCCTATGCGGCCGAGCTGCAGGGTTTGCCGCTACCACCCGAAGTGTCGTTTGAAGAGGCGGAAATGACCCCCATGGCGCGCAGCTTTTACAACGAAAACAAGCGTGTCAGGAATGATCGGATCAAGGATGAATTGGGCGTCTCGCTGCTTTATCCAAACTACAGGGTCGGTCTGAAGTCCTTAATGGTCGACAGTCAATAACCGGACCGTTTTTGGTGGTGTGGCAAGGCACCAAGTTTGATAGTTTTTAGTTATCAAACTTATCCATAAACAAAACTTATTTGCATGGTTTGAATCTGCTAGGTCTGGCGGCGACAAGACAAGAGTCGCCGATACCTCTGGTGGAATGCGCGAATTGCAGGTCGTGCATCTAAAAGAGGTAAAAGTGTCATCTATATATGTTCTTGATCGACCGAGTTTTTCACCGCGCGACTGAGCCGGAATTTAGCCAGGATTGGAGATCGACATGGACGGAAGTGACAACCCAAAAGTGGGCGGATGCCCCGTAATGCATGGAGCAGGAACCCGGTCGAACCGGGATTGGTGGCCAAACCAATTGAACCTGTCGATCCTTCATCAACACGCGCCCGCGTCAAATCCGATGGACCCGGATTTCGACTATGCCGAAGAATTCCAGAAGCTGGATTATCAGGCGCTGAAAGATGACCTGTACGCGCTGATGACAGATTCGCAGGATTGGTGGCCGGCAGACTATGGTCACTATGGAGGTCTGTTCATCCGCATGGCGTGGCACAGCGCCGGAACATACCGGACCGCGGACGGCCGTGGCGGTGCATCGACCGGCAATCAGCGTTTTGCGCCGCTGAACAGCTGGCCGGACAACGGCAACCTCGACAAGGCGCGCCGTCTGCTGTGGCCGATCAAACAGAAATACGGCAACCAGATCTCCTGGGCCGACCTGATGATTCTGGCCGGGAACTGCGCGATTGAATCGATGGGCGGCAAGACCTTTGGGTTCGCCGGCGGTCGTGAAGACATCTGGGCACCCGAAGAAGACATCTACTGGGGTTCGGAAACCGAATGGCTGGCTCCGACTGACAACCCGCACAGCCGTTACTCGGGTGAGCGTGATCTGGAAAACCCGCTGGCCGCCGTGCAGATGGGTCTGATCTATGTGAACCCCGAAGGCCCGGATGGTGAGCCGAACGTATTGGCCTCGGGCCGTGACATCCGCGACACCTTTGGCCGGATGGCAATGAATGACGAGGAAACCGTCGCGCTGGTCGCCGGGGGCCACACCTTCGGTAAAGCCCACGGTGCAGGTGACCCCGATCTGGTCGGGCCCGACCCCGAAGCCGCCCCGATTGAAGAGATGGGCTTTGGCTGGATCAACAAGTTTGGTTCGGGCAAGGGTGATGACACTACGACCTCGGGTATCGAGGGCGCATGGACCGCGAATCCGATCAAGTGGGACAACGGCTATTTCGACCTGCTGTTCGGCTATGACTGGAACCTTACCAAAAGTCCCTCGGGCGCATGGATATGGGAGCCGGTGAACGTCAAAGAAGAAGACATGGCCCCGGCAGCGCATGATCCATCCAAGAAGGTCAAAACCATGATGACCACCGCCGACATGGCGATGCGCATGGACCCGATCTATGGCCCGATCTCGAAGCGCTTCCACGAGAACCCGGAAGAGTTCGCAGATGCTTTCGCTCGCGCCTGGTTCAAACTGACCCACCGCGACATGGGTCCGCGTTCGGCTTATATTGGTCCAGAAGCTCCGACCGAAGAGCTGATCTGGCAGGATAACGTCCCGGCGGTGGATCACGATCTGGTCGACGACGCAGATGTGGCCGACCTGAAAGCCAAGATTGCAGCGACTGACCTGTCTGTGTCTGAACTGGTCTCGACCGCTTGGGCCTCGGCCTCGACCTTCCGTGGGTCGGATAAGCGTGGCGGTGCAAATGGTGCCCGCATCCGTCTTGCGCCGCAGAAAGACTGGGATGTGAACGAGCCGCTGAAACTGTCCAAAGCGCTGGATGCTCTGGAAGGTGTTCAGAAAGCGTTCAACGACGCGCAGTCGGGCAACAAGAAAGTGTCCCTGGCAGATGTGATCGTTCTGGCCGGTGCCGTGGGTATCGAACAGGCGGCCAAAGCCGGTGGCCAGGATGTCGAGGTTCCGTTCGCACCGGGTCGTACTGATGCGACGCAGGACCAAACCGACGTCGAAAGCGTGGGTATGCTTGAACCTGCCGCCGACGGGTTCCGCAATTATCAAAAAGCGGATTACACGGTTTCGCCCGAAGAGCTGCTGGTCGACCGCGCGCAGTTGCTGACCCTCTCCGCGCCCGAGATGACGGCCCTTGTGGGTGGTCTGCGCGTGTTGGGTGCGAATTTTGGCGACAGCAAGCATGGCGTGCTGACCGACCGTGTAGGTGTGCTGAGCAACGACTTCTTCACCAACTTGCTGGACATGAGCACCGAATGGAAGCCCTCGGGTAAAGGTGTCTATGAGGGTCGTGACCGAGCAAGCGGCGAGGTCAAGTGGACTGGCACCCGAGTGGATCTTGTCTTTGGCTCAAACTCGCAACTGCGGGCGTTGGCCGAGGTCTATGGTCAGGCCGATGCCGAAGGCAAATTCGTCTGTGACTTTGTCTCGGCGTGGAACAAGGTGATGAACGCGGATCGCTTTGATCTGAATTAAGCTCTCGATCATTGCAGTGATAGCGCCGCTCGGGGGGACTCGGGCGGCGTTCTATTTGGGTCGAGACCCACGGGCATACCAAGCATTGGGTACGATTCCGCCTACTGTCAGAGCTCTTGCTAACGATAAGCACGGTTGAGCTCACTCGAACGGGCGAATTCTAAAGCTAACCTGTTGTTTTCATTAACACGGGAAGAAATCTGCAGAGAAATGTGAAGTTTTTTCAAAATGGGGGTTGCAGGTCCCAGACCTAATCCGTAAATACCCCTTCACCGGCGCTGCTGAGGCGGTGCTGACGGGTCGGAGAGACGGCCTGACGGACTGGAAAGACGGTTGAGACGCTCGGGAGAGACCGGGGGCATCTTGGGAATGGGTTAGGCGGGCGCGCTGA
>NZ_JAGHRC010000013.1 GCF_017743975.1 Ruegeria sp. R14_0
CCCTATGGCACGTTGCAGGACACGGTCTACGAGGTCTATGACCTGCAGGCGATCCGGATCGACGGCGCGGCGGAGCATCCGACAGCACTTGTGCAATCCGCCGCCATGGCCTCGGTGCCGCCGCCCGTGCCGAGCTACCGCCCCGTTCTGCCGAAGACCCTCGTTCGAGACGGTCTCCTCTCTGCGCCGCAGCTCGAAAGCGTGATCTACGCGGGCAATGCGCATCAGACGCATCTCAAGGGCTGGTTCAAGCGCGGCGAGATCGAAGGCCAGCTCATGGCAGCGGCGGAGGAGGACGAAGGCGCCTTTCGCCTGCGCAAGGGCTGGTTCCTCGGCGATGGCACGGGCTGCGGCAAGGGCCGGCAGGTCGCGGGCATCATCCTCGACAATTGGCTGCAAGGACGACGCCGCGCGGTCTGGGTCTCGAAGAGCGACAAGCTCATCGAGGATGCGCGCCGCGACTGGATGGCGCTTGGGGGGCGTGAAAGCGATATCGTGCCGCTCTCGAAATTCCGCCAGGGGAGCGATATCCGTCTCCCAGAGGGCATCCTCTTCGTCACCTATGCCACCCTGCGTTCTGCTGAACGCGACGGGAAAGCCTCCCGCCTCGATCAGGTGACGTCCTGGCTTGGCGAGGGGTTCAACGGGGTCATCGCTTTCGACGAAAGCCACGCCATGGCGAATGCCGCCGGCGAAAAGTCCGACCGCGGCGACAAGAAGGCATCCCAACAAGGCCTTGCTGGCCTCGCGCTGCAAAATGCCGTTCCCGATGCCCGGGTGCTCTACGTCTCAGCGACCGGCGCGACGGTGGTCGGCAATCTCGCCTATGCCTCCCGTCTCGGGCTCTGGGGCACGGGTGATTTCCCTTTCGTGACGCGGGCCGAGTTCGTTGCCGCGATGGAGGCCGGGGGCATTGCTGCCATGGAGATGATCTCGCGCGATCTGAAGGCGCTCGGGCTCTATCTTGCGCGGTCCCTCTCCTATGCCGGGGTCGAATACGAAATGCTGGTGCATGAGCTGACGCCCGCACAGATCGCGATCTATGACAGCTATGCCGATGCCTACCAGATCATCCACACCAACTTGGAGGCCGCCCTTCAGGCCTCGGGTATTTCCTCCGAGACCGGTACGCTGAACCCCCAGGCGAAATCCGCTGCGCGCTCGGCCTTCGAGAGCAACAAGCAGCGTTTCTTCAATCATCTCATCACCGCCATGAAATGCCCTTCGCTCATCCATGCGATCGAAGCGGACCTGGCCGCGGGGCATTCGGCCGTGATTCAGGTGGTCTCGACCAGCGAGGCGGTGATGGAACGGCGCCTCGAAGAGATCCCGCCCTCGGAGTGGGACGACCTGCAGGTCGATTTTACGCCGCGCGAGAACATCATGGACTACCTCATGCACAGCTTCCCGACGCAGCTCTTCGAGCCCTACTCCGACGAGAACGGCGACCTACGCTCGCGTCCCGCCCTCGATGGTGATGGCAATCCGATTATCTGCCGTGAGGCGGAGCGGCGGCGGGATGAGCTTGTCGAGCATCTCGGTGCCCTTGCCCCGGTGCAGGGCGCGCTCGATCAGATCCTGTGGCATTTCGGGGGCGATGCGGTGGCCGAGGTCACGGGGCGCAAGCGGCGCATCGCGAGGACGCGTGAAGGGCGGCTCAAGGTCGAGAACCGAGCCGCCTCCTCCAACCTCGGCGAAACCCAGGCCTTCATGGATGACGCCAAGCGCATCCTGATCTTTTCTGACGCCGGTGGCACGGGGCGCAGCTACCACGCCGATCTTGGTGCAAAGAACCAGCGCCTCCGGGTGCATTACTTGCTTGAGCCTGGCTGGAAAGCCGACAATGCGATCCAGGGGCTGGGGCGTACCAACCGCACGAACCAAGCGCAGCCGCCGCTCTTTCGCCCCGTTGCCACAGACGTGAAGGGTGAGAAGCGGTTCCTCTCCACCATCGCCCGCCGCCTCGATACGCTCGGGGCCATCACCAAGGGGCAACGCGAGACGGGTGGGCAGAACATGTTCCGCGCCGAGGACAACCTCGAGAGCCCTTATGCACGAGCGGCGTTGCGGCAGTTCTTCTACAAGCTGCGCGCGGGCAAGATCGACGCCTGCTCCTACTCCAGGTTCCAGGAGATGACCGGGCTGACGCTCGATGAGGCGGATGGCACGATGAAGGAAACCCTGCCGCCGATCCAGCAGTTCCTGAACCGCTGCCTCGCGCTCCGCATCGACATGCAGGACGCGATCTTCGAGGCCTTCGGCGGGTTTCTTTCGGCGATAATTGAGGACGCGCGTCAGGCAGGCACCCTCGATGTCGGGCTAGAGACCCTGCGCGCCGAGAAGTTTGAGATCGTTGATCGCAAGGTCATCTTCGAGCATGAGGCGACGGGCGCGACGGCAACTGCGCTGACCGTGGAGCGTATCGATCGCAACGATCCGCTCACTCTGCCCCGCGTCAAAGCCATCTGCGCCGACACAAGAGGCGCGACGCTGTGCTGGAACAAGACCTCCAAACGCGCGGCCCTGATGGTGAAAGCGCCGGCCTTCATGGACGAGGATGGCGTGCCGATCTTGCGGGTGAAGCTCCTGCGGCCCATGGCGACCGAAATCCTCGCGCTGACCGAGTTCTCGAAGTCGCACTGGGAAGAGATCGATGATGCGATGTTCGAGCAGCTCTGGCAGGCCGAGGTCGACGCGGTGCCGGAGTTCACTACATCGAAGATCACGCTGATCTGCGGCCTCCTCCTGCCGATCTGGGACCGGCTGCCCGCCGACAACATGCGGATCTATCGTCTGCAGACCGAGGACGGGGAGCGCGCCATCGGCCGCTTGGTCAGCCAGGAACAGCTTCTCAATGTCTATGCGCGCCTTGGTCTCGACTGCCAGATTGAGATGACGCCGCAGGAGGTGTTCGGCGCGGTCATGGACGCGAAGACGACCCTCAGCCTGCTTGGGGGCTACCAGTTGCGTCGCTCTCTGGTCATGGGACAGCCGAGGCTCGAGCTGATCGGAGCGTCGGGCGCGGCACTGCCCGCATTGAAGGCCTTGGGCTGTTTCACCGAGGTGATCCAGTGGAAGACGCGGGTGTTCATCCCGGTGGATTGCACCGAGGTGCTGGCGCGGGTCCTTGCCGCGCATCCGGTTGGCGCAAGCGCAGCGGATGCAGCCGCATGAGCGCGCGGCGCAGCATCGCAGACCTCTCGGCTGATCTTGCAGACCGCGCCGAGAGTTTCTGCCGCCAGTATTTCCCCGAGGGGTCCAAGCAGGGCAACTATTGGCAGGTTGGCGACACTTCGGGCGCAAAGGGTCAGAGCCTCGCCATCCGGCTGCAAGCTCAGGGTGGGCGCAAAGCCGGATCTTGGACCGATTTCGCGACCGGTGAGTATGGCGATCTGATTGACCTGATGCATGAACGGCTTGGTTCGGTCACGCTCAAGGAAACGCTGAGGGAGGCCCGGTCCTTTCTCGGCGAGGCCCCCTGCCCTTCCTTACCTTGTGACACCCAAAGGGCTGAGTGCCCCGATGCTGCCTCTAGCAAACGCATTGCGCGGGCGCGGAAGCTCTTTGCCGCTGGCAAGCCGGTTCTCGGCACCTTGGCTGCCACCTATCTGCAGGGGCGCGGGATCACACGGCTGGGTCCGGCGCTGCGTTATCACCCGCGGGTTTTCCTGCGGCAGGGCGAGGACGACGCCGATCCGCCGCAAAGGGCCCCTGCCCTGCTCGCGAAGATCACCGACAATCGGGGCCAGATCACCGGCTGCGCACGCTTCTATCTCGACCCGTCCACCGGCGGTTTGGCCGAGATCGAGAGCCCGAAGCGGATCCTCGGACAGCTGCACGGCCATGCCATCCGCTTCTGGTCCGGCAAGGCGCGCAGCGATCTCATCGTCGGTGAAGGTCTCGAGAACACCCTCTCGGTCGGCACGGCTCTCTCCGAGTTTGACCTCGCCTCCTGTCTCACTGCCACCCATCTCGGCCTCTTCATCCCGCCGCCGGGGATCAAGCGTATCTGGATCGCGCGGGACAATGACGAAGCGGGACGAACCGCATCACTGAGACTGCGTAACCAACTGGAATCGCTTGGTATTGCCTGTGGTGGTCTCGTGCCAAACATGGGCGATTTCAACGACGATCTGCGGGCATTTGGCAAAGATGCGCTGCGCCGGTCGTTGCTTGAGGCCATGAAAGTACAAGGTCTGGAGATCGAGGACGGGTGAGCGCCAGCCCCATAAGTGACGTCCGACAGGGCAAAGGTTCCGCGGGTTCGATCTGAACCCGTTTGGAAAAGAGGAGCGATGGACCGGCGGGTCGGAGCAGAGTGCTCCTCGCCCGGACAGCAATGCGCCCCGCACCAGAAAATTCCCCTGAGCCTTCGGCTCATTCCTCGCGGGAGCAATTTTCCGGCCCTGGGCGCATTCTCCGCTGCGCTCCGATCCTGACGGATGCGGCCCGGTCGCCGCCGGTCCTGTTATCGCCCCATCCAAATCGGGTCAGATCAATCAGAGGAACCAGACAATGCCCCATCAGACAGACATCCCCGAGGAAACCGGCGTAACCTCCGCCATCCTCGACCACCTCGCACTTCATGGCGCAACACCAGGACCCGGCGAGACCGATCATCGCCCCCTGCCCCAGCCTGACGAGGTCGAGCTCGCCATGGCGACACTTTTCGACACCACTATCGGCCTCCTCACCGGCAGCCAGTTGGAAGACAATCTCGAAGAGATGCTCTGGTCCCTCACCTCGATCTTCCATCGCCGGCTTGCCCATATCCAGAAGCTTCTCGACGATAACGAATTCGAGGTCCGGGAAAGTTTGGCCATCCAGGACGGTTCCGAGGTCGCTTCGGTTGAACTGGAACGCCTCCAGTTGATCGGGCTTAAGCTCTGGGACCATCGCGACGCTTTCGAGCAGATGCGCGATCTGGCCGTGGACCACTTCTCGGCCGCCACCGGTTCACCCTGGCTGCCCCGCACCGGATCCAAGGTCTCGCATCGCGGTCTCACCTCCGCCGTGGTGGACAGCCGGGCCTATCTCTCGGCCAAGCGGCGCAAGGAGACCGAGGTTCACTGCCCCGAAGGCACGCGGATCGCCTTCTCGGGCGGGGACTATCACGCCTACGACCTGATCTGGTCCGTCCTCGATGCCACCCATGCGAAATACCCAGACATGATTCTTTTACACGGCGGCACACCAAAAGGTGCCGAGATGATCGCTGCCCGCTGGGCAGATACCCGTGGTGTCACGCAGGTGGCGTTCAAACCCGACTGGAAGAGCCATGGCAAGGCTGCCCCCTTCAAGCGCAACGACAAGATGCTCGAAACCATGCCACAGGGTCTGATTGCCACGCCCGGTTCGGGCATCACCGAGAACATCGTCGACAAGGCCCGCAAGCTCGGAATCCGCATCAAGAGGATCGGGGCTTAGGCCCCGGTTCACGCCCCGCGCAAGAGGTCCTGTACGACGGAAGGCTTCTTGGCGATCAATGCCAGCAGAACCTGTGCTGGGCCTGTCGGGTGCCGGCGCCCGTGTTCCCAGTTCAGGAGCGTACCTTTCGCGACGCCAATGCTCTTGGCGAACTCGGCCTGGGACAGGCCCGTCCGTTGCCGGACTTCGGCGACATCGACCTCCGCCACGGACACTTCATGCACTTTGGCGTCGGCCAAATCGCCATTCGCGAAGGCCAGAGCCTCTTCGAGGCCCTTGGATACAGATTTGAATGCACTCATTTTGCGTCGATGCTCCTTGGCCACGGCTGTTTTGCTGGGGCAGTAAGATACTTCGGCTTGAGCAACTAGCTATGGCCGTAGGTAAGATTAACCTTGCAAATCTTCCGTATCGTGGAGTAATTGCAAGGTATGTACAAACGCAAGACCCAACAATTCGTTCAGTCTTCCTTGGAGAGCCAAGCGGCTGTGGTCCTTCTCGGCCCCCGACAGGTCGGAAAGACAACACTTGCACTCGACATCGCATCAGAGCGCCCATCTGTCTATCTCGACCTTGAGCGTGAGGCGGACAGGCAAATCCTGACTGAACCAGATCTCTATCTGGACGAACAGGCGGGCAAACTCGTCATCCTCGACGAGGTGCAGCAGATGCCTGACCTCTTCAGAACCTTGCGCGGCCAGATCGATCAGCGTCGGCGGGCCGGGTTTCGGACGGGACAGTTCCTGCTATTGGGATCGGCTTCCAATATCCTCTTGCACCAAACGGCGGAATCCCTCGCCGGTCGTGTTCGATATGTTGAAATGCCCCCCTTGCAGCCTGACGAGGTGGGGGCCGATCAGTTGAACTTGCTCTGGCTGCGCGGCGGCTTTCCCGACAGCTTTCAGGCCGCGAGCGATCGGGCAAGTATGGACTGGCGTCTGGATTTCCTGCGCACCTATCTGGAGCGAGACATCCCTGCCCTCGGACCTCGGATTCCGGCAGCGACCTTGCGGCGGTTCTGGACGATGCTTGCGCATGTCCAGGGCGGCCTTCTGAACGCCGCGGCCCTTGCCGAGGGATTGGGCGTGTCCGGCCAGACCGTTGGGCGCTACCTCGATCTGCTCGTCGATCTCATGCTGGTGAGACGCCTGCAGCCCTGGCACGAGAATGTCGGCAAGCGTCTGGTGAAATCGCCAAAGGTCTATGTGAGAGACAGCGGCATCGTGCATGCGCTGTTGGGCATCGGCACGACAGAAGGCTTGCTCGGGCACCCGGTCGTCGGTGGCAGTTGGGAGGGGTTCTGTATCGAGGCGCTTCTTGCTGCCGTCCCTTTAGGCACCGAACCTTTCTTCTATCGCACTTCGGCCGGTGCTGAACTCGACTTGGTTTTGCGTTTGCCAAGCGGCGACATCTGGGCTGTTGAGATCAAACGGACGACTGCACCAAAGGTTTCGAGAGGATTTCACACAGGGGCCGAGGACATTGGAGCCAACCGAAAGCTCCTGGTCTATGCCGGTGAGCATGAGGTCCCCGTCGCGAAGGACATTCGAGCGTTACCACTGGCACATGCAATCGAGTTGTTGAGCGCGCTATGACCTCGTTTTTATCTCTGGCTCAGGACACTTCCATTGGTCTGAGGATAACAGCGACACGCGAAGAATCTCAGAGCCAGGTCTGGCCATTAGTCGGGCACCAGAGCGGATGAGTGTCTGGCAACTCGATGGTATCTGGACGCCTGCATCTCCGAATGCGAACGCAAACGCCCCTGTGATGCCACGGAAGGATGGGCGAATGCTCTGCCGTTGCCATCGATTTGTGATCTGACGGCTTTGGTCTTCGAAGAGTCTTGAAGTTTGGATGGACGAGAAGACAATCCCTACTCCTTGCGGCATCTCTCTCGTCTGTTCCCCTACTTTCCTTCATGGCCACCGCACTTCTCCCTTTGTCTGAGTTGCATGACATGCTGGTCGCAGCTGTCGTCCCGTCCACAAAGGTTGTCGCCGATCTTTTTCCCCTGACCCTGCGGGTCATTCCGCGCGGACCAAAAAGACCGGCGCCTGCCCCTCTCCGCTGCGCTCCGCCTTCGGTGTGGCCGGGCCTTGGCCAGCTGCAAGGTGACCATCATTGCAACGCAAACAAGGAGAAGAGCAATGACCACGAACTGCATCAAATTCACCAGCGCCGACATCGAAACCGCCAAGGGCGTCGGCTCCATCTCGACCCTGACCTTCGACCTCGACATCACGGTCGAACCCGTCGCGAGCTCGAACCCGATGGCCCCCACGCACCGCGTCCTCGGCCGCTCCCCGCGCGGCAAGTTGGTCGAGTGCGGCGGCATCTGGAAGAAGCAGAACAAGGAGACCGGCGCTGACTACTACACGCTGACCATCCGCGACCACGGCTTCAACGCCAACCTCGGCAAGGCCGCGAACCAGGACGATCTGTCCCTGCAGGCCGTCATCCCCTGGGGTCCCAAAGACGCCGCGTGACGGCTAAGGCCGGTCGGTTCTCCACCGACCGGCCCATCAAGACTCCAATCTTGAACGCGTTCAAGATTGGAGTTTTAGGGGTGGTGGAGCTTCTAAATAAGCGCCTGAAACTCATAGGCGCGTGGTATCTTTATTTTTCCTCCAAAACCGTGCTACCATAGAAGCAGAATCGAGTCGAACTCGGACCCAACCGAAGTCAGGGCTTAGGAATGAGCGGTAGTCTAGAACAGTTTTTGACGGACCTGTCACGTGGGCTTGAGCGCACGATGGTGGCAGTGAACAAGGAACTCACCTTGCGTCAGCGCATCAAGCGCACGTGGTCAATGCGCCAGTGCGCAAGGTTTATGAACGTCAGTATTCAGTATCTAACCAAGTTCGCCAATTCGAGCGACGACTTTCCCGCGGGCGAATATGTTGGAAGAGAGCGTGTTTTCACGCTTTCCGAATTGATGCACATGCGGGCCCTTCTGGCGGCCTCGGCAAAGCGGCCCTACGACTACCTAGCCTGGCGCAAACCCGACGCCCCCTTACCCGTCATCTCGTTTGCCAGCCAGAAAGGGGGCACGGCTAAGAGCCTGAGCGCCGCGCATTTTGCGCAGTATCTCAGCTTGCATTACGGCATGCGCGTTGGTGTCATGGATGCAGACCCGCAAAGCACGATAACGCTCTACTTTGTCGGGGGTGAAGGTCTTCCCCAGATGCCCGACGAAAACACCGCCTCCATGGTGGACTTTGCCGGCCTCTTCCAGTCGGAAGATGCGCCATACACTGATCACGATGCGCAGACGCTCGACAGCTTCTTTCTAAAGACCTCCTGGCCGGGGCTGCGTCTGCTGCCGGCACATGGCGAAACGTCTGAGGGAGAGATCCAGATTGCGCGCCTTGTGCGAGAGGCCCCCGCCGGAAAGAGCTTCTATCGCTACCTGCGCGATGCCCTTGATCGCTGGAAAGCGGGCCACCCGCCAAAAACGCTGCCCAACGAATTGGTAGTCGAGGGCAAGGTCGATCAGCAGCGACTGAACGCTGCGCTGACCGAGACCCTCGATGTCATCATCATCGACTATCAGCCTGCGTTGACACTTTTCCAGCTGAATAACGTGATTGCGTCGACTTCGCTGGTCATCCCGCAAACCATGAAGGGGTTTGACATCGCAACGCTGTCGACCTTTGTGACCGGCCTGCTGGGGATGCTTCAGCATATTCTGGCCCATGAACGGATCGAAATAGGAACTGGTGCCAACATGCTGTTGCCGACGATCGTCCAACGATCCAATGCGCAGGATCTAAACCACATCGGAAACCTGCTGGAACACTGCCCCACGGAAATTCTGCCGGTGTTTTATCTGCGTTCCGACGCAATCTCGAATGCGTCGGACGTCTATCAATCCGTATACGAATATGAGCCGGACACGCCGGGAAAACGCAAGGGGATCAACCGGTTCATCACGAATGCCGATGCGGTTAACGACGCCATAGTATCGCGACTCTGGCCGGGCTTCGAACGCGGTTATGCCAATACATGGATGGACGAGTTCTATGAAGATGACGGCGAGGGTGAAGCATGAAACGCAGTATTCCAAGGTCGCTGGTCAGCAAGGCTACTAGTCCCGACACATCCAAGGAGCGCACGCCCGGTCCCGAAGGCCGGGCAGAAACGGGCGACGCTGTTTCTACTCCTTTCAAGGGGGCCGGCAGTGCTTGGAAATCAGGGGCGCTTGCGCAATCGCAAGCCGCTGTGGAGCGAAGCAGAGCTGAGCTTTGTTCGGATATCTTAAACGGCCGCCACGAAATAAGCCTGTCGCCAGACCAGATATCAGATCCGATGGGGACAGACCGCCGTCAAGACTGGATGTCCCAGGAAGCATTCAGGTCTCTGGTAAACAGCATTGCCTCGAACGGGCAGGACACACCCATTCTGGTGTGGCCCGAGGATCCGGATTGGGAGCCGGATCCGTTGGAGCCGTCGAACGTCACTGGTGTTCCATTTGTCATGCTTACAGGACGCCGCCGACTGGCGGCCGCGTCGGAGTTGGGTTTACCTCTTCGTGCAATCCTCGCTTCGCCGGAAGCGCGAAACGCCGAGAACAGCAAGTTTGAGATGTTGTTTCTGCGGTTCCGCGAGAATGAGGAGCGCGAGAATCTTAGCCCATTTGAGCGTTTGGTTTCGATTGGTGAAATGTATGAAACGTTGGCTTCTGGGGCAGACAAGCTGACAGCTGTGGCCTTCGCAAAGAAAATTGGCGTGCATGAGAGCCTAGTCTCACGAGCGAGGTCTGTTTTCGCTGCGCAGGATCAGATCTTGAACGCGTTCAAGAATGTCTACGACATGAGCTTTCGTGATTTGCAGGGAGCCTTAGCGAGCTTGGAGAGGGTGAACAAACCCAAGCTCAAACCGAAGGCAAAGCCCAGAAAGCTCACGGTCAAACGCAAGGTGGGCAACCGAAATCTTTCGGCGACTTCAGTCGATGGAAACCTATCCATCAAGGTTGCAGGTGTGCCGATAGACCAAGAGCGTCTCGAGAAGCTCGGAGATTTAGTCGCCGACTACTTGAGCGCCGAAGGTTCGGGGAAGGAAACCGACTGACGACAATGTCAGCGACATATCCTCCAGAACGACGAGGCAAGGAGCAAAAAGGAACGACAATCGAAATAAAGGCAAAAGAAAAGCCCCCAAGCGGTGTGGCCTGAGAGCTGATCTTAATGGTTTGGTCACCTTCAAGATAAGTCTCGCAGGATTCACTGTCAACGACGAACGCTCCTGAGCGAACGGCTTTCTTTTGCCTCCACATAAACGGAGGTGAGATACAGGCATGAAACATACAGGTTGGCGCAAGCCGACACCGGGTCTTGGGGTTGCTGAGCAACTTGCCCAAGCCGGTGAACGGGTAGCAGTACCCAAAACACGGGCATTCGTGGCACTTAAGCGCGTGGGGGCACATATCGGCTTGAAGGCCGGAGACATGTTGCTCCTCGACACGCTCGGGGCCTTTACCCAGGCCCAGGACTGGGAGGAGGGGCAGCGTCCGATCGTCTGGGCGTCGAACGCCTATCTGATGGAGCAAACGGGTTTTTCGCTGTCTGCCCTCAAGCGCCACGCGCGGCGCCTTGCTGAGATCGGCGTGATCTCCTTCCAGGATAGCCCCAATGGCAAGCGGTGGGGCCGCAGAGACGTCGATGGCCGCATCGTCGAGGCCTATGGCTTCGATCTGTCGCCGCTCTCAGCCCGTGTCGAGGAGTTCGAGGAGCTTCATGCTGAGTTGCAGGCTGAACGCGAGCTCTGCCTACGCCTGAAGCGCCAGATCACTGTGGCGCGCCGGATGATCCGAGCCCGGATCGAGGCAGCTCTCAGCAGCGCTCTGCGTGGGCCCTGGAGGCAATTCACGGGGCTTTTTGAGGAGCTTCTGGAACGACTTCCGCGCCGTCATGAAGCTTCAGAGCAGTTGGAGCGGCTATTGGCATGGTTCAAGGAACTCCAAGAACGGGTCGAGGCGGCTTATCTTAAGGCGACTGTTGCGACAAAACCTGTGGAAAACACCGATGATAAACACGCCCAAGTCACGAAGAAGACTCAAGAAATGAACCCCAGGGAGGTCATTTCTGAACCTCATATACTAATTACAAACCAACTTAATCCTGTAACTAGTAATTCCTCTGAAAAAGAGGAAGCGGCGGGTGTGGTGCCTAATGCCCAACCCGAAGAGCGGGTTGATAGGGAGCTGGAAGACTGGGTTGCCGAGGTACGCAAGAAGCGGACAGCGCTCGATCTGCCGACAATCATGCAGGCCTGTCCGGAATTCGCATCCTGGGCGCGGAATTTGGGTGGATTCCTGAAAGATTGGGGCGATCTGCACCGGGTTGCCGGTCAACTCAGGCCGATGATCGGGATCTCTGAGCATGCCTGGAACGTGGCGCAGGACCGAATGGGCACCCAGGTGGCCACGGCCGCGTTTGCCCTCGTCTTCGAGAAGCACAGTGCGGGCGAGGTTGCCTCGCCGGGCGGCTATCTGCGGGGCATGGTCGAGAAGGCCGGGGCAGGGGAGCTGCATCTCGAGCGCAGCTTCTATGGTAGGCTCAGTGGGCAGGCGGCGTGATAGGGCAGGGGCTCAGAGACCGGCGGCTTTGGTCAGGTTCACCCGGAACCGGTCCCGGCGGCGCTGATAGCGGCGGGTCATCTCGGCGGAAGCGTGGCCGAGGTGTTTCTGGACGTAGCGCTCGTCGACTTCGGCGGAGCTGGCGAGACCGGCGCGCAACGAATGGCCGGAGAACAGCGCCAGGCGGTCTTTCTCAGGCAGGTCCGACCGGATGCCGGCGTCGAGCACGGTGCGCTTGATCAGGCGCGCGACGTGTTTGTCGTTGAGGCGTGTCTCCAGCGCCTTCTTGCCGTCCCGCGAGGTGCCGACAAAGATTGGGCCAAAGTCGATCTTGGCGAAGTGCAGCCATTGTTCGAGCGCATGGACAGGGCAGGTCTGATCCTTGGAGCCGCGGCCGATCTCGACCTCGCGCCAGCCGGTCTTGGCATTGAGGGTGAGCAGGGTGCCCTTGTCGAACACTTCAACCCAGCCGCCCGAGTCCGGCGTGTCGTCCTTGTGGACATCGAGGCTGACGATTTCCGAGCGACGAAGGCCGCCGGCGTAGCCCAGCAGCAGGATCGCGCGATCCCTGAGGCCGCGCAGGTCAAAAGGCAGGGTGGCCACCATCGCAAGGATGTCATCGGCCAGGATCGCTTCCTTTTGCACCGGCGGACGGGCGTGTTTGCGTTTGATCCCGGCCAGCACGGTGGCGATATGGCGGTTCTTGCGATCGAGGGCAAAGCCGCGCTGCGCATAGTTCCAGGCAAGGCCCGACAGGCGGCGGTCGATGGTGCTGACCGATAGGGCAGGGGAGGGGCCCGCTCCGGACGCCAGGTCCGCAAGGTAGAGCCCGATCATTTCGGGCGACGGGGGCAGAGTCTCCGCGCCCTTCATCCGGCACCAGCGCGCGAAATGCGCCCAGTCTTTCGCATAGGCCTTCAGCGTATTGTCCGAGGCCGCGGCGCGCGCATAGTCGCGCGCGGTATCCACCAGCCGATCGAGCGTGCCTGAACCAGCCACAAAGGAAGGAAGGCTCAAAGCCTCGCTGCTGGGATGATCTCTCTCGTTGTTCTCGCTGACCGAAGGCCCATTTGGCGGCTTTGAGATCGATTTCTCGTTGTTTTCTGACATGTCGCTGAGCATATTCTTTGGTGTCCGATAATGCAAACTTATTGGACATAGCGCGATCTTGCAGGCTGCGGCGGTTCTAACGCTATTTTCTGGTGAAAAGCGCCGCGATGACGTAGGCTCCAAGCATGACATATGCTCGGCTCGATCACACCAGCGACCTCGACACATTACCCCGGATGCCCGCCTGGGTCACCTCAGCGCGGGCTGAAAGCCTTGAAGATGTTGCGTTTTTGTCGGGCGCAGCGCTGAGCCACCTGCATGTTGTGCTGGAGCGCGAGGAGGTGCCCCAAGCCTTGTTGCGGGATCGGCTCGCGCTGCGCGCAGCGGAGGCCTGTGTCGCGTTTTCGGGGCGCCTGGAGAGAGCAGGGGATCTGCGCGACGCGGTGCATTTGTTGCGTTCTGGCGATCTGCCGGGACCGGCTGGCGAGACCTGCCTCGCCTGGCGGCGCGCGGTGGAGCGGCCGGTGTCGACCAAGGCTCTGGATCGAGCCTTGCCGGCCTTCGAGTCGGGCAAGATCGCGATGTGGCTCAATGCAGGGAAGGGGGCGCCGGTGACTCGGGCCGCGATGGTGCTGGAGGCGGTGCTGACGGAGGCGCCACGCGCTGACGTAGCTTCGCTGGTCCTCGCGGATGCGGCTCTCGCCCAAACATTCGGTTGGGATCATCTCGTGCCGTTGTTGGCCGCGGGTCTGAAACGTGCCGACCTGCGCAAGCAGGGCGACGATTTGCGTCTCGTCTGTCATCGGGCACTCATCTTATCGGCGGTCGAGGCTGTGCGTCTCTCCGCCGACCTCGCGCGTCGGGCGGCACACCTAAAGGCCGTTGCGCCAAAGCTTCGCGCCAAGGGAGCGGATGCCGCTGTCGAGATGTTCCTCACCCGCGATGCCGTGGCACCTTTGGCCTTGCCCTTGTCGGATCGCGCCGCGCGGCGGCTTTGCGACCGACTGGTCGATCTCGGCGCGGTGCGCGAGCTGACAGGGCGAGACACGTTTCGGCTCTACGGGGTGTAGCGATGGCGAAGGATCGTTCAGAGCCGGACCTGGACCGTGAGTTGGCCGACCTGCCGCCTGAGCTGCGCTGGCGGGAATGGATGCGCCGGATCGAGGCGGTGCTGTTTGCCTCGGCCTCGCCGGTGCCGCGCGAAGACCTGGCGCGCGTGGTGGGGCAGGGGGTCTCGGTGGATCTGTTGGTCGAGGATCTCGTCGCCGATCTGGAAGGGCGGGCCTTCGAGATCGCCCAGGTCTCTGGCGGCTGGATGTTTCGGACGCGGGCGGCCTACGCTCCCGCGATCCGGGTCGCCGCGGATGTCGAGGATCAGCTACTCGACCTGAGTGAATTCGACGTCGCGGTCTTGGCCGCCATCGCCTATCACCAGCCGATCACGCGCGACGGGCTCAAGGACATCTTCGGCAAGGAGATCAGCCGCGACCTGATCGGTCGGCTGCATGCGCGCGACTTGATCGGGACCGGGCCACGATCGCCGCGCCGCGGTGCGCCATACACATTTGTGACGACCGAGCAGTTCCTTGTTGCATTTGATCTGGAGACTCTCGCGGATCTGCCAGAGCGGGAGCAGTTGGAGGACGCAGGTCTGGATGGCGGGTCATAGGAATGGTTGCGGGCTGGCGATCCCCGTATTGGCCAAACGGTGAGGCATGTCGTGGACATTTCGTGACGCTCTCAGTTGTGACTTGTTGAGAGAACTCAGGCTTCGATCCTGAGCCCTCTGAACAGAGCTTCCCAAGGGTCCCCATCCTCGGTCATCGCGCCCGGTTCCAGGTTTGCTATGTTCTCGTCGATGACTGCGTTGTGGTAGTTCTTGAGCCAGCTGTATTTGCGCCGCACCGTCGCGTTGGGACTGTCGGCGAGACCGCTCTCCACCAACGTTTTGTGCCTACCCAGAAACTCGATCCAGCCGGCGTATTCGCCGTCGAGCTCGCTCAGACTGGCGCGAAGATAGTCGATGTAGTGGAGGCCTGACTCGTCCTGGCGCAGGAGGTTGTTCAGGTGACGCTCTTCATCCTCATAGGAATGTCCTTCCCGCCAAAGCGTTTGGTCCTGTCGGTGGCGTTCGATGACATCTTCATGGATCGCAATGCGCGGGAAGATGACCTCGCCTTCTTCCATGAAATAAGCCTGAACGAGGGCAGGCCCAAACACCGGACCACTGAAGTCGATGCCGAGATGCATAGGGCCGATGGTCATCGCGCCGCGCACCATTATGCCGTTCGCCACGCATTCGATCTGGATGTGCAGCAGATCGATGAGTTCCCAGACCAAAGGGCCAGCCTGGTACTGAGTTTCAATGGTTCTGGTTCTTACGATCGCGTCAGACACGATCTCTGCATGGACTTCGCTGATCATCCGCATCTCGTCGGAGCGGGTGGGCGGCGTGGCATCCCCTTCGGACACCCTGCGAAACATCGAAAGCAAGTGCCTGATCTCTGCACCGCTTCGCGTGTGCAGGAGGTTCCTGAAACCGAGGACATCAAAAAAGGTCACAAGGCATTCTTCGTAGTCGGGGTCGTTCTCGAAATCAGTCATCTCTGGTCCATCTTCAGCCGAGGAGCTTCTCCAACTCTTCCCCTTGGGCGGCATGCTTCTTGGGGTTTTCTGCTTTCAGCTTGTTCACGTTGATGAGCTTCCATCGGACCGCTGGAAGCTCGGCCGCTTGAGGGCGGTCGATCGCGTCGAAGTCTGGATCGCCGTCATGCAGGGTTCTCAGAAACCTCTTCGCGCCCTCATCCAAGCGGGATTGGATATCACCGATCAGGCGGTCGCGCGTTGAGACCAATTCCGTTAGGTCGACTGCTTCCTTCGTCATGCCCTCGAATTCCCGCGCGTAGGGCTGATCTAGATCGATCAGGTTTGGATTCAGCAGTTCGTGCGGCGGGCGTGGTGAACTCGCGAGGTAGATCAGAAACGTGCGGAACAACTCGTCGGTAAACCCTTCGTTCTCGTAGAGCAGTTTAACGTCGTAGAGGTCTCGCGGGTGCTGGCGATCTAGGGCCGCATGTAGCTTGCCGCCGAACAAATCCTCGAAGGAGACGATGTTCATCGTCGCATATCCGAACGCCTCCTCGACGGCTTCGGAGACTTCGCGTTGTTCCGGATCATGCACGACGCCCCGGGTAACGGGGGAGGTTTCGATTTTGATTTCGGCTGTGCCGAGGCGGGCGAGCGCACGCGTGGCGCCGCCGCCACCGCCGGCAATTCGCTGCGCTTTGGCGCCGGCGATGCCGCCTTCGATGGCGGCGGTAATCCGGTCCATCGCGTCGTTGATCTCGACGAGGCTGTCGGCGCGGTCCTTGACAGGCAGATAGGTCAGATCGATATCGACCGAGAGGCGCGGAAGGTCGCGATAGAAGAGGTTGATGGCCGTCCCGCCCTTGAGCGCAAATATCTCCTCCTTCGCCACATATGGAAGTACCCGTACGAGCAGGGCCACTTGGGCGGCATAGTCTTCACGCGCCATCACCACGTTCCTTTCTTACAAACTCTTCGGGCACCATGATCCTGTAGCGTGGATGTATCTTGCCGCCTTTGACCAATGCGCGATCCCCGCTGCCGAGGTCGAAGTCTTCCGGATCGAGACGCTTGCGCCAGGCATGGTCGTGGCGGTCGGCGAACACGAAGAACAGGCGTTTGACCTTGATCTTCTTGCAACTTCTGAGCAGTGCCGAGAGGGTTCTTGGGCGCAACGTCGTCAGGCTTTCGAACACCATGTCGAGGTTGTGAAAGCTCTCCTGATCCGGCAACTCGTCAAGCGCTTCGAGGATGGCGCGTTCCGGCGAGGACATCACCAGTTTCCAGTCCCATGGCAGGGACGATGCTGTCTCGTTGAGATTATTTCGCGCGTCATTGACACCCAACTCTGGATCGGAGAACAGCGATACGCTGCGTGTGCGGAGTTCGGTGTTGAGCGGCAGTTTTTCGAGCCAGTTGGGGATTTTTGAGCCGTAGAGCCAGACTGTGCTCTTGTCGCCGAGTGAGAGGTAGTGCGCATAGCCTTGCAGGCCCAATGCCGTCGCCCCCCCGATATGGACAGGGTAGTGCATGATGTGCTGGAGCGAGAGCAGGCTGGTCTTCCAGTCGAGCGTATTCGTGGTGGCGCTGCTTGGTGCGGGACGGCGGAACACTCCGCGTCCTAGGCGTTCTAGCCAGCCGCGTTGCACATAGCCGTAGGACGAACGCCGACCTATCCCGTGGTGCTCCAGCCAGGCGGAGTCCACGAGGAACCCCGTGGGGACAGCCTCAAGAAGACTCTTTAGTTTTTCGTGTTCTTGTCCACTCATGGGCGACATAATGATGTATTTTTAAAGATGCCGCCACTTGTTTCTGTGATAACCTGTGAGATAGTCCGTCAAGGATCGACAAATTCTGGAATTTTCAAAGAGACTGGTGGTTGTCAGCTCTGAAGCTCACCAGCAAAGCAGGGCGTGGATGCCCTCGGAGGGCTGAGAAGACATCCGGCCATTCGGATCGAACAGTCGAAGCTATGTGCCCCTGTCGAAGCCGCTGCGCCAAACCAGAGTCAGGTTTCACTTTCGATTGTGGCGTTCTTTTGCCCATACAAACATCGCACCGACGGCAGCATTGGCTTGCTGCACGCTGAACACTTCCGGTTCGAACGCGCCCGCCCATTGCTTTGTATCGCGATGTTCCGGGTGGTGTTTGTCGGTCAGCGCGTCGAGAAACTCTTCGTAAGAGTAGGGTCCTCCACAGTCCTCTGGCGGGCAGGCTCGCTCTCCGTCAACACAGGCGGGAAAGTCCAGATCTGGTCTTCCGGTTGGTTTGCTAAACTTCTCAACGGTGACGAGATGCCGCCAGCCATCGCCGAAATCATAAGTGTATGTGAACTGACTGCCTTTCTTGACCAGCTTTCCAAGAGTAAACCTCTTCTCGTCCTTCCGCCCATCGGTAGGGTCCCAGCTGTCGTCACTTTCGTCGCGGGCCTCGAACCTGTCTTCGCCAATCTCGAACTCATGCAAATGATAGTCTTGCCAAGGCATAGCGCCCTGGAGAACGGAATGCAGGATGTCCAAGCTGATGTCATTCGGCACGACGATACGGCGCCAGATGGGTGGTTTGATGCCAACCAGTTCGATTTTCAGCTCAATCAAAGTGTGTTCCGCCTGTCTCAATGGCCCTGCCGTTGAAGTAACTTTTGATTCTTAAGTTGAAGCATTCAAGGGGAACATTGGCCCCTCCCGCCCTTTGGCCAGGACCGCGCCCTACTCGGTCGGCTGCGCGCAGCCGCCCTCCCCGAGCTGAAACGCCGCCTCTCCCTGCGACGTGCCGCTGGCCCGGCCGTCTCCTCCGGAGCCAGCCCGACCAGCCGTCGCATGGTCGTGGCAACGCTTCATCTCGGCCGTTCCGGTTACGGTCACTGGGGCAGGGGTGTGCCCGCAACGGTGCGAACAGATGTATGTGGCCATCGGCCCAATCAAGCATAAAGCATGGGAAGTGCTTCAACCATGACGTTAGTCGTTGCAAAGATGGCTGTGCAAAATAGTGTGGTTCGGAGAGGGTTCCGATAATGTCTTCAATAATCAAGTTTTTCCGAATTACATTCTTTCTCGTCCTGTATTTTTTCTTATGTATGGTCGTGGTGACCACAATGCTTCAGGGTTGGCCGATTGGCGGCCAGATGTTGTTTGCATTTGGTGTTCCCGTCATTCTGGTCTGGTGGCAAGAAAAACGGAGATCGCGGAAAGTCGCTGCAAAGGCGCAAGCTGAGGGGAGTTCCGAAAATCTACCCCCCCGACCTGAGCCGGTGCCGCGCCCAAGTGCCTACGACAAGCGTATCGAGCGTGAGCGCGAACGAACTCGCGAAGCCAACGCGTCCAAACAGCCGGCTGCCGTGCAGGCTTACTCCCCACCAAAGCAGGACTACGCTGAAATCGTTCGGGCTGGAAAGTCTGCGGCGCCGGCACTTGCCGCGGCCGCTGAACGAAATCAGCCCTCGCGAGTGGCATCGAGCGCATCGGTCCGATCATCGAAAAGCGGGTGGGTCCCGTCTTATGAAACAGCTAGCGTCGCCGGCCGCAACATCGGCGGGATGGTCTATGTCGGCACGGCTCCCTTGCTGAACACCTACGGGTATCGTGACAAGTGCCGAGCCTATATCGATCCGTCTCTGTCTGTCGCGCGCTCTGGAGCCGACAAAGCTGGTGAAGGTATGCCTTACTGGCCCGGATACGCGGATATCTCACCTCAGTGCCGGGCGACCTACCTCGACTGGTTGGCCAGCGGGCGCAACGACGCCTCCTACAACCCCGGATACATGTTCCTGTACTTCTACGGGCTGGAGCGTCGCTTCTTCGTCGATCAGTCCAACGAAGATGCCAAGGATATCGTCCAGGAAGTTCGGCGGCTGCATTCACTTTACCCTGACAACCACTCCGTCAGGCGCTATTTGGGTGAGTTCCTCGACATTGCGATGCTTGCCGAAACCGACCTCGACGCTATCGAACCGATTTTCGAGAAGCAGGGCTGGGAACTTCCGTTCTCACTCAAATACGCAATCGGAGCTCGGATCGACAAAGGCGAGAACCTGACGGCTGACTGGTTGCTGAGTTGGTTCATCTGCCATCCGGAAACAAATCTGAGAACTCCCGCGACGCGGTGCCGTGACGAGTTCGTCGCTCTTTTCCGTATGCGGTTTGATCGGCGTTTTCCTGATGGGCTCAAAGTGACAAAACCCCGGAAATCACTCACGGCATCCTATCGCGCCGCCTCCAGCGAGTTTCAGGGGTCAGTCAATCCGACCGTGGATGGCAAACCCGTGCCCGACATCTCCGGCTTGCGCAAGCCGGTCGAGATTGCGCAAGAGCTGGCTGACGAGGTGATGAACGACCTCGACAAGCTCAGTCGCTTCCTGGGCCGAAACCCTGACGGCCGCGGAAGTGTGGAAGCGCATGCCTTGCTACCCTCTGAACTTTGGGATGCTTTCCCATCAGAGGAAATGGACCGCTTGAAATCTTGGGCAAGCGATATCGTCGATCGCGGGGGATTGGTGCCGCTTGAGGAGGTGATCGGACGACTGGAGGGAGAAACGAACGAGAAGATCGGAAAACGGCAAATGACAGGAGCCGCCGACGCGCTCGCGCGCCTCGGTTTCGGTCTGGCGCCCGACCCTCGGTTTGCGCTCCGGTCGCCCAAGACGGAGGAGCCTGTTGTGCTGTTTCGTCTGGGCGAACCCATCGAAAGACTGGAGGACGTTTCCGACAGCTATCGAAGCGCCTTGATCGAATTGGCACTTGGGTCGTTAGTCGCCCATGCTGATGGTCGCATCGCGGAGCCTGAACGCAGGGCGTTGGAAGATCAGGTTTCTGCCACGGCCCTCAGCGATCAGGAACGCCGCAGGCTGCGTGCAAACCTTGAATGGTTCCTGGCCGTGCCACCGGACATGACGCTTCTGCGGCGCAAACTGAAGGAGGTGGGCCAAGACAGCCAAGCCGCTATGCGGGCAGCGCTGGTCGGTGCAGCACATGCCGATGGCATTATTCACTCCGACGAAGTCGCAAGCATCGAGAAAATCTACAAGGCTTTGGGACTTGATCCTGCGCTTGCCTACACCGACCTGCATGCTGGCGAAGTTGCGGATGGTCCACGCACTGTTCGCGCGTCGCAACCGGGTCGCCCGGGCGAAGCGATACCCGCGCTCGAAAAAGCCAGCGGACCGAAACTCGACGCTTCACGGATCGCAGCAATTCGTTCGGACACAGAGCGCGTGTCGTCCGTCCTCGGTCAGATTTTCGATGTCAAAGAGGAAGAAAGTGGTGCCTCCGCGCCTGCCAGCCAAAGCCAGCTGGTAGGGCTTGACCCGAAACACGGCGCCCTTGTCCTCGAACTGGTCACTCGAGAGCATTGGTCTGAAACCGAGTTCGAGACGATCTGCGCCTCGCATGGGTTGATGGCATCCGGGGCTTTGGAAGTCGTGAATGAATGGGCTTTTGAGACCTACAACGAAGCACTGCTCGACGAGTATGATGGATATGACGTGTCTCTGGAAATTGCGGAGGCGGTAAAAGAAAAGATGAGTGCGGAGGGCAGGGATGTCTAAGTTGAAACCACGTGAACGCGATGCAATCGTACAGGCGCTTCGGGCCGGGGTCGTGCCCAAACTCGGTTTGCGCCATATTCAGGTTGGCCGCGTCCGAGAGATTGAAGAGCTCGTCAAGGACATGGACCGGATATCCGATGGCGGATCGGCGATCCGGTTCATCATCGGGGAGTACGGATCGGGCAAGACGTTCTTCATGAACCTGATCCGCCTCGTGGCTCTGGAGAAAGGCCTGGTCGTGATGTTCGCGGATTTAGCGCCAGATCGGCGCATTCACGCGACCGGCGGACAAGCTCGCGGGCTGTATGCCGAGATGGCCCGAAACCTCTCGACGCGGACCAAGCCCGATGGCGGGGCATTGGCCAGCGTGGTGGAGCGATTTGTCAGCCAGGCTCACCGAGATGCTGAAGAACGGGATTTGCCCACGGGGACCGTCATTCGTGAACGCCTTGGCCACTTTGAAGAACTTACCGGAGGGTTTGAGTTCGCCGAAGTCATCCGTCGATATTGGGAAGGCCATGAGACCGGCGACGACGAGTTGAAATCCGCAGCCCTGAGATGGCTGCGCGGCGAGTTCGCGACACGCACCGACGCGCGCAAAGCACTTGGTGTGCGAACGATCATCGACGACGCCAGTGTCTATGACCATCTGAAGCTGATGTCGGCATTCGTGTGCGAGGCCGGGTATAAAGGATTGCTGGTCGGCCTCGACGAGATGGTGAACCTCTACAAGCTCACTTCGTCGCAGGCCCGCAATGCAAACTACGAACAGATCCTCCGGATCCTGAACGATGTGCTGCAGGGTAGCGCCGAGAACCTCGGATTCCTTATGGGTGGAACCCCGGAGTTTCTGATGAACACCCGTCGAGGGCTCTATAGCTACGAAGCCCTTCAATCGCGTTTGGCCGAGAACACCTTCGCGCGGGACGGATTGGTCGACCTTTCAGGACCGGTTGTCCGGCTGGCCAGCCTGACCCCTGAAGATCTCTTCGTTCTTCTGGCCAATGTGCGGCGGATCATGCAGGACGATGCCGGTGCTCTGCCGGACGACGCGCTCGAGGCCTTCATGGCGCATTGTTCGGACCGGATCGGTGAAGCTTACTTCCGCACCCCGCGCAATACGGTGACGGCATTCGTGAACCTGCTTTCCGTGCTTGAGCAAAACCCCGGTGTCGAGTGGAGCGATCTGATCGAAAAGATCGAGGTCTCCGAAGACCTCGGCGAAGACATGAACGAGGTAGACGAGTCGACTGGTGCCCAAGACCCCGGTGACGATGATCTGATCAGCTTCAAGCTCTGACGCCGATGAGCAGTGCGTTCGACAAACTGGCGAGGCCTGTGCAGAAATGGATACGCCAGAAAGGTTGGCGCGAACTTCGCGACATCCAGGCGCGATCCATCCGGACGATCTGCGAATCCAATGCCGATTTAATCGTTGCAGCTTCTACGGCGGGCGGAAAGACCGAGGCGGCGTTCCTGCCGTTGATTTCACAGGTGCTTGACGAGCCGTCGGGCGGCACCGGCTTCGACCTGCTCTACATCGGTCCGCTGAAAGCCCTGATCACGGACCAGGCCATGCGGCTGGAGGGCATCTGCCAGGAAGCAGAGCTTCCGGTTGTTCCCTGGCACGGAGATGTCTCGCAATCCATCAAGACGCGCGCGTTGATATCTCCAAAAGGGATCCTTCTGATAACCCCAGAGTCCCTTGAGGCGCTTTTCATTCGTCGCGGTTTGGAAATTGCCCGCCTGTTTGGGGCGACACGGGCGGTCGTGATCGACGAGCTGCACACAGTTCTGGACAGCGAACGCGGTGTCCAGCTTCGTTCACTGCTCACACGGCTCGAGCTCGCGATAAAGCGCCCAATCCGTCGGATAGGTCTGTCAGCTACGCTAGGCGACATGGACCTCGCTAAGGCCTATCTTCGCCCTGACGCCGCAAACGCTGTCCAGCTGATCGAAGCAGATGGCGGCGAGGCTGAATTGAAGCTTCAGCTTCGCGGTTACCTTTCCGGCGATGAAGATGAAAACAGCCCATCCGCAACGGACGCGATCGCAGCACATCTTTTCAAACACCTTCGAGGCAGCGACAACCTGGTCTTCGCCGGAGCGCGTCAACGGGTCGAGATTTACGCAGATCGGTTGCGGGAGCTTTGCGAACGGGAGCACCTGCCACAGGAATTCTATCCCCACCACGCGAGCCTCTCCCGAGAACACCGTGACTTCGTTGAGCGGCGCTTGAAGGACCCTGCGAAACCGACGACAGCCGTTTGCACATCGACGCTCGAGCTTGGAATCGACATCGGTGACGTGACCTGCGTGGCTCAAATCGGTGCGCCATTCAGCGTCGCCGCGTTGCGACAACGGCTTGGCCGATCAGGCCGGCGTGAAGGACAGCCGGCCATTCTCAGGCAGTATGCTGTCGAAGCCAAGTTGACGCCGGAGAGCAGTTTCGTGGATCGTCTTCGCCTCGGCCTGATCAGGTCCATCGCGATGATAGACTTGCTGCTGGAAGGCTGGTGCGAACCTCCAAAACCTCAGGCGCTTCATCTCTCGACGCTCGTCCACCAGATACTGTCAGTCATAGCGCAGCGCGGCGGTGCGTCTGCAAGCGTGGTCTACAATGTGCTCTGCCGCGAAGGCCCCTTTCGGAAGGTCACAACCGAAGTCTTCGCAGATGTGTTGCGTGCAATCGGCCACCCAGAAACCGGCTTGATCGAACAGGTCGGCAGCGGGCTGTTGCTTTTGGGACCCGCGGGCGAAAAACTGGTTGAGCATTACAGCTTCTATGCGGTGTTTCAGACGCCTGAGGAATTCCGGTTGGTCGCAGAGGGGCGGGACCTTGGAACCCTGCCGATCGATAATGTTCTTGCCCCTGGGATGCTATTAATATTCTCTGGGCGACGTTGGGTTGTTCAAGAAATCCATGATCGTGAAAAGGTCATCGTCGTCAAACCCGCGAAGGCTGGTGTGCCGCCCGTCTTCGGCGGCGATGCGGGGGACATTCATGACAAAGTGATCGACCGAATGTTCGCCGTGCTCGAGGGGGATTCCAGCCCAGCTTACATGGATACAGTCTCTTTGATGATGCTCGAGGAAGCGCGTGCTCACTATGAACAGCTGGGGTTTAGGGCCAATAACCTACACACCATTGGCGAGCATACATCAGTCATTGCGACGCGGGTCGGTACTGTGAAGACATCAACCCTCGCGCTAGCACTGAGAAGTGAGGGGTTTTCGGTCGAACTGCATGACGGGTTTCTGATGGTGGAGGCCGGGGACGAAACCCCCGATCTTCAAACGGTACTAGCGCACATTCGATCTGGCGAACCTGTCGATCTGTTCGCTGGAGCTGGGAATTTAATGTCGGAGAAGTTTCATCCTTACCTGTCGCAGCCCCTCTTGGAGTTGGATGCAATTTCTTCCAAGCTTGCGCCCGATACTCTTACCGCGATGGTCGGTAGAATCGTCCCAGCATAATATGTGCGGCAATACTCGTTGACTGTTTTCATCGCTCCTAGGGCTAGTGATTGCTTTGTCTCCGCCAAGAAAGGACGGCATCTTCCGTTCCCGCAACTGGTGCCGCGTCACTCCAACGATCCCAGAAATTGACTGTCGCGCTATTGGGCTTGAAGCGCGGCTCGGACACCACAACTCGCGTCGGAAGCAAGCTCGCATCGCCGACCACCAATGCCTCACCGATGTCGAGGACCGGTAGAAGATCACCAAACCCGCCGAGGCTGTCAGGCAGCAACCGTTTGATCACGGATTGATCGTCGCCGTTGGTCAGCCGCATCGCAATGACATTGTTGCACTGGCTCAGAACGGTGCGGTTCACTTCGGATGGTCTTTGGCTGATAACCACTAGTCCAACACCGTATTTCCTGCCTTCTTTGGCGATCCTCTCGAAAATCCCGACAGAGATCTCATCGGCTGACTCTGACGATGCACGCTCCGGGATATACAGATGTGCCTCATCGCAGAACAATGCGATGGGATGACGGTTGTCTGGTGGCGTCCACTGGCTGACTGTGAATATCAGCCGAGCAATCAAGCTGACCATGAGCGGCAGGATGTCGGACGGCACTTCCGAGAAATTGATGATCTTGATCCCACCCTTGCCATCAGCTTGCGATCCGCGCCCGCCTATCAGGAAATGCGTTACCTCCGACAGCCAGGCCATATCCATACAGGCTGCTGGCGGCTGAAATATGAACCCAAGCCTGCGATCATTTCGTTTGGCTTCAAATCGCGCGATTAAGCGGCTGAGCTTGTCGAAGTATGGTCCTTGCTTATCCTTGTTGTTAGCGCCCGGAACCATTTGTTCGTTCAAGTCAGATAGTTGCTTGTGGACACTGTCGATATCGAAAGGCACGGGGCTATCGATAGTGAAATTTGCAAGAATGTCGGCGTGTTTTCCCGGATCAAGCATTGCGCGCTTCGCATCGGTGATACAGCGCGTCATGAGCATGGCTTGGTTCGGAGCGTTCTGATCGGACCGATCTACAAACAAAGCGACCAATGCCTCATAGCCGAGAAGCCAGAACGGTAGATGTAGAACACCGTCGGCCAGTCGGCGATCGTGTCCAATGTCCCCCGGCCCAGCGATGCGTAGATGCCGAAACTCGTCGCTATCGAGGGTCTGGTACTCACCATGGATATCGAACAAGATTACGTTGGCTTGTGGAAGACCGGCAATCTGGTCTAGGAGCCGCGCAGTTGTGTACGATTTGCCGCTGCCAGTGCTACCGACCACGATGGCATGACGTTGGAACAGACGGTTGCCGTTCAAGAAGGCCCGCGCGTCCTCGTCCAAAGCATAGCGACCAAGATCAAGCTGCGGGCCGTCGCCGGAAACCTGCGAAATGACCTGCATGAAGTCTGTCAGGCGCTGACCTTCCAAGGAAAAGCAATCCGCATCGATTTCGGGCACAGTCTCTAGGGTGCGCTTAAAGACGTTCTCTTTCAGCCCCTCCTTGTCTACGAGTGTTCCAATCAGAGCGACCCGAACGAGGTTGTTTTCGGGGAGCGCGGCTTCCGGATCCTCCTCAGACCCGTCTATTGCAGTTTCGTCACCTGCTTTGCGTGTGATGCGCGAAACTATCCCGATTAAGTGCTGCCCGGCTTTCGAGCTTCTGATCGCGGTCAACCGATTGACCTGAATCCGTTTGAGGCGTTCAAGTTCATCGACTCGCACCGTCACAGTGGCAGTATCGACGGCAATAATTTTGCCGAGACTTTCATCATCGTTGAAATCAAGTATGCCCAACTCTTCCTCCTAAAACCCAATCAATTCGTTCAATGCAGGCAACTCCCAATATTTGCCCCCGATAACAACAATACCGTCTGGGCTGTCACGGTTGTAAACCATCGTCCCCTCATCGTGGTTCTCGAGCGCGAGGTAGTGACGCCCGGCGTTGTTCTTGAGAAAATCCTTGGCTTCGGGCGTTAAGGTGCGCGCTGCGACAAGGATGGGAACGTCATGCACACGACAACGCGTCATCAGCTTCGGATGGATATGGCCGTCGCGGAACCCGTATCCTATGCAAATGAATGCGGTCGCGGCACTCAACACACGATCGGCGCCCTGTATCGCGCTCCGAAAGGGCTCGTCGTGCGTCCGCTGATATTTGCTTACACCTGGCGTGACGATCAACGGAACCAAACCATCGGGCAACTCGCTCGTCATCGGTAGCGACATCACACCCCCATGCGGGTCTGAAAACCAATCAAGAGACCCGTGGACTTTCCAGACTGTGACCGTCCGCGCCAAATTGGCCCCTTGTTTGAAAATCAGATTCTCCGCCCCATCGGCCCGTCGCAGATAGCCCGGAAGGAAACCCGTGTTGTGGATGTAGCCGCCTGAATCGGCTGCATACTCTGCAACGCGGTCGTAGTTTGTTGTTACGACATGGATATTGCGGTTTGTACTTCGGAATAAACCTGTGAATAGGGTGCGGAGCGGAAAAATGGTCTCGGTCTTTATAGCTGATTTGAGCAGGCTATAATCGCCCTGAGCGATGAAGTCCCAGGTACTTCGGACAATCTTGACAACCAAGGAGTCGGGTAGAGGCTTGTTTTCTAGTGCTGCTTCTAAATGATCTCCAGCGGCCAAGGCTGTTCTAACAAGTGTCCAGGCATCGACTTCCGGTCCATCGTCGGCCTGTACATTATCGCGGAGCCAAACGGCCAAATCCCCCATGCCACGAATGCCATGCGGTATCGAGGCCCCGCTGCCCAAGACTATCACTGGGCTATGCTGTGCACAGTTTTGGCACTGCTTTGCGAGTTCTTCTAGTTCCAAAGCTATTTTGCCTCACTTCTTGTACTTCGGCTTAGTTTGTCTGTGCCCGAAAACGATTTGGTCCAAAATTTCGCTCTTACGATACCCCCGGTAGCACTTCTTTGTCACAGCAAGTTTTCGCTGTCGTCGCAAGGTGGGTGCGTCGGGAATCTGGCAAGTGACATGGATCCGAAAATGCCTGCTCCAGCTATGATCCATGCATCAACATGCGCCCTCTGGCATCTTTGACGGCTGTTCACCATCCTTCCTTAGCGGCCAACGCACTTCTCCCTTTGTCTGAGTTGCATGACATGCTGGTCGCAGCTGTCGTCCCGTCCACAAAGGTTGCCGCCGATCTTTTTCCCCTGACCCTGCGGGTCATTCCTCGCGGAGCAAAAAGACCGGCACCTGCCCCTCTCCGCTACGCTTCGCCTTCGGTGTGCCCGGGCCTTGGCCAGCTGCAAGGTGACCATCATTGCAACGCAAACAAGGAGAAGAGCAATGACCACGAACTGCATCAAATTCACCAGCGCCGACATCGAGACCGCCAAGGGCACAGGCTCCATCTCGACCCTGACCTTCGACCTCGACATCACGGTCGAGCCCGTCGCGAGCACGAACCCGATGGCCCCCACGCACCGCGTCCTCGGCCGCTCCCCGCGCGGCAAGCTGGTCGAGTGCGGCGGCATCTGGAAGAAGCAGAACAAGGAGACCGGTGCCGACTACTACACGCTGACCATCCGCGACCACGGCTTCAACGCCAACCTCGGCAAGGCCGCGAACCAGGACGATCTGTCCCTGCAGGCCGTCATCCCCTGGGGCCCGAAAGACGCCGCCTAAGCCAAGGGCCAGACCGCTCCGGCGGTCTGGCTATTTCTCGTTATGAGGAATGGCAGCGGTTCGGGTCCGAAACCCGTGTCAGAAGGATGCGGCATATTTCGGACGCTGACACCGAGGCGGATAGTCTGACTGGATCGATCGCAGAAGCAGCTTTGATCGTTCTGTTGAGGGACAGAGTGGATCGCGCGAACCCGAGGGTGAGCCGAAAGTCAGCAGGGGAAAAATGGGAGCCCACTGTGCGAGGTAAGCGCACCCCTTCTCTCAGTCGAGCAACCCGCGCTTGGGTCGTGTTGGCGAGGCTGCCAGGGTGCCGAACTCACCCTTTGCCGCGAGGGTGTAAACCGCAGATCAACGTCATGCGTCCGGGGGGCGACGTCTCACGTCAGGGCCACCGTCGCGCGCCTTTCCGTCGACCTGTTGGCCTCTCAGATCGCTAGCCCGGGGTCGAGCGGCCGGCAACGCTGGGGGCAGGTTTCTGGACGGCTGCGCCTTGAGCGCTGCGGTGCACCGCTCACAACAAACCTGCCCCCGGCGTGCTCCATTTCATTCCGCCCCGTGCCGGGTGCAGCCCGCTCTCATGCCCCCGGTCTTTTCCACGATCCGTCCAACGACGATCAACGGAAAGGATCACACCATGACACTCGAACAATCCATCGACCTCGCCGAACTGCAAGCCGACATGGCCTTTGATGCCTACCTCGCCGCGTTTGATGAAGACGCCCATCCCGAGACACTCGACAGCCTCGAGACCGAGGCGCTGATCGCCCGCAGCCGCTACGACGACCTGCGCTCTCAGGGACTGGGTCACTGACCCAGACACCCCTGCGGGTCTACTGATCCGCAGGGGTTTGACACCGTCTCTCAGAAGCTTCGTGACGCCCTCGAATGGTGGGACCCGCGCTATCTCGCGCGGGCCGTTTTCGTGTTCTTCGCGCCCGATCCGTTACCGGCTCGGGCGCTCGGTTTGCCTGACATCGCGTGCTGCTCCAGCGCAAGTTTAGGCAGATTAATTCGACCAGATTGCCGCGCATCGATGAGGACGGCGGCGTTCCATGTCGCGCTGCGGAGCAGTCTTGACTGCACCCTATTGCCAGCAAAAAGACACAGCATGCAAAACGTTATATTGCGCAATGTGATGTATTGAAGTATAAGCAAAGGAGAGAAGGAAGACGTTGGCAGGATATGGCCAATGTTTGCACATTTTGTCCGAGGGGTCTGTCATGGGCGTTTCCCGCAAAGCTGAATGCTCCGCCGCACGCGAAAGCGATTGCGAGCAATCGCTGCCTCGCGCGCGTCTGCGCATGCAATCTTTTTCTGGCAGCGGGAGAACGCCCTAGTGCCGAGGCCAGCGAAAAACCTGAAGCTTGAGCAGCGCATCGAAGTCGCGCGGCGCTTTGCGGCGGGCGAAAGTGCCAAGGAGCTGGCGGCGGCGTTCGGCATCTCTGCGCGCCACGTGAACCGGCTCGCGAAAGAGGAGGCGGGCGAGGGGATCACGGTGCGCGATCCGAGCGAGACAGTGGCATTCCGGGCAAGCCGATCCGAACTGGAGGCCTTCGATGCGGAGTGGCGCGAACGGGGTTTTGCCAACCGGTCGCAGGCGTTGAATGCGGTGCTGCGCGGACGGTGCGGATTCCTCGATGTGCCCCGTGATCTGGTCGCGGAATTCTGTGCAGCGTGGCGTCAGGCGAAGGATGTGAGCGACGCCGGACTGATGCTCGCCAAGGCGGTCCATCGCGGTCGGCTGGAGGTCTCGGAGGCAGACCGCGCGGTGCTGATTGATCTCCTTGATCTGGCGCAATCCATGAGCCGTGAATTGGGCCGGATGAAAGATGCGGCGCAGGCGATGCGTCATCAGGAGTGGCCACAAAAGGAAGAAGGGCAGGGGGCGGAGAGCGCGGTTCTGGAGGACGGTTCGCCCGTGACAAACGGCGGTCTGAGGCTGGTGCGCAGTGGCTGATCCCCTCGCCCTCTACGCCTCGGTCATGGGCCGGCTCTGGGAGGATGAGCGCATCCGGGGTCAGGCCGCAGCGCGGATCGACGCGCGGCTGGCGGGGCGTCGGCAGGGGCGGAGTTTCTCGCGCGTCGGATCCATGTCGGCGCGCAACGCGCTGAAGGCTGCGTCGGGTCAGAGCCGGGCGGCGGTCTTCAAACGGATCCGGGCGGGAGGCTGCAAGACGCGCGCGTCGCTCGGAGCGCAGATCTCCTACATCAACGACAAGGCGGTCTACACCTACTCGACAATGACCAATGCGCTGACCGATGCGGCGGTGCTGTCTGAGGGGCAGAAAGAGGACATCATCGAGGATTGGGCCGGGACCTGGCGCGGCTCGACCAAGCTCGGCTTCACCTCTCACATGTTGCTCTCCTTCCCGACCGACGTGACGGTCGATCAGGTGCGCGACATCGCCATGGATTGGACGGAGCATTTTTTCGAGAGCGGCGAATACGGCGATCAGTGGGACTATGTGCTCGCGGTCCATGACGACCGGGCGCACAAACACGCCCACATCATCCTGAACAATCGCGGCCTCGAGAAAGGCACCTGGTTCTCTTGCTGGGCCGAAGGCGTGATGTCGCCGCAGCTCATGCGCGAGAAACAGGCCGAGATCGCGGAACGCTACGGCGTGATGCTTGATGCCACCACGCGGCTCGAGCGCGGCATCTTCGAGAAACCCGCCGGGATCGAAGAGATCTACCGCGCCAAGGAAGAGGCCCGCCTACCGCGCGAGATCGCCCTGACGGCCCAGGAAACCGCCATGGCGCAGGCGCAGGTGGTGGGCTTCGCCAAGGATTACAAGAACCTCGCTGACCTGCTGGACCGGATGGACCAGCGCCACATGGCCCGCGCCCTGCGCGGCATGGCGGAGGGGCTCGGTTCCGGCGCGCCGTGGAACTTCACCGAAGGAGAGATAGACATGAAGGACATCAAGACCGTCGGTGATGCGATCGACTATTCCGAGCGCACGATCGAGGCGCTCAGGCTCAAGGCCGAGGAACTGGACCCGGCCGAGTGCGCCGCATTCGAGGCCAAGGCCGCGCCGATCATCGCGGATCTCTCGCAGATGGTGCCCGACCCGGAGCTACGGGCGCGCTTCGGCAAGCAGCTTGAAGAACCCTATCCCCCGGGGGCGGGCAGCGTGGTGCTGATCGGCGCGCTGCAGTCCGGCAATGACGAGGGGTTGCGCGATGTGCTCGAGAGTGCCGAAGAGGCAGGCATGGACAGCGAGGAGCTGGTGGCCCGGATCATGGCCGGCGGCACGCGGAACTACGGTATGGCGCAGGACTGGGTTGAGCGCGACATGAATGCGGTGCTGGCCAAGGACGGTCTCAGCGTGGAGACCGCGAGTGACGACCAGCTCGATGCCGCGCTCGAAAAGGTCGACGGCGTGATGGACGCACTGATGGAGCGGGCGAAGGAACTGGGCGTCGAGATCGGCCGAACCCTCGCGGACGAAGAGGAGGCGACACTGCCCCTCATCGACGAAGACGACCGGACGCCCAATCCCTACCTGCAGGACCTGGCCGACATGCTTCGGGACGGCAAGCTCACCGAGGAACAGGAAGAGGTGGTTGAGCGGACCCTGCAATCCGAGCTCTTCAAGGAGTTGGGTGAGGAGGGTTTGGCTGCACTTCGCCGCGGCAACTACGAGGTGCTGGACGCGGCCCTTCCGAGCAAGCTCGACCAGATCACCGTCACGCAGGAATTCCTCGAGATGACGTTTGAGGAGACCGGCGACCAAGTCTTCACCGACCGCGCCGCCGGGTTGCAGCAGGACAAGGCGACGGAGGTGGCGCGGATGCGCGGCCAGCAAGAGGCGCAGGAAATGGGGCGTGAACTTGCCCGAAACAAAACACTAGATCGTGGTCTCGATGACGAGATGGAATTCTAAGGGGGAGATGACAACCATGACCAAGACACTCCCCCTTTGGGCCGCGCTCCTCTTCGGGGTGATCTGCGGCGCCGTCATCGGCACCATCGTCGCCGCCTTCTACCTGACCCTGGCCCTGAAAACCGGGTTTGGTAGTTTTGACATGCTGGCGCTCTGGAAAGCCAGCGCGGGCACCCGAGCGGCGCATCCCGAAGCGTTCAAGGTGGGGTTTGGCGCCGTAGGCTTCGGGGCGATTGGCCTCGGCGCCCTGGCGCTTGCCTGGACCTGGAAGAAGGAGCGGGACGACTATGGCTCGGCCCACTGGCAGACCAAGGCGGAGCTGAAGAAGAACGACATGCTTCAAGCGCCTGGCAAGGGCTTTGTCTGTGGCAAGCTCGGAGCCCCGACGTCCAAAGCTGAGTTCATCTCCTCGACCACCATCCCGCATGTGATGATGGTCGCGCCGACCCGGGCCGGTAAGGGGGTTGGCTTCGTGATCCCGAATCTTCTGAGCTTTGCGGGCTCGGTTGTGGTGCTGGACGTGAAGGGCGAGAACTTCGAGAAGACCGCGCGGCTCCGGGCGCTCAACGGCGACGAGGTCTATCGGTTCAGCCCGTTTGATTGGGCCAATGCCACGCATCGGTACAACCCGCTTGCGCGGATTGCCAAGGCCCCGACATTCGCGCAGCGCTTCACCGAGGTCTCGATCCTGGCAGACCTCTTCCTCGACAAGGACAACAAGACGCTCGACACCTTTTCCGAGGCCGGCAAGTCGATCTTCGTTGCGGCCTGTCTGCTGGCGATCCAACGCGGCACGCCGAACCTCGGCGAGGTGAACAAGATCGTCGCCGGGGGCGAATACAAGAACGCCCAGTACAAGACCTATGCCGACGAGGCCGAGGAAGACATCCTGCGCGAGCTCTGGACCAATGCGGCCTCAGCCTCGTCGCGGCTGCTGACCTCGAACATTCAGGCGCTGATGACGGCCGGTCTCAAGCAATGGGACAACCCGGCGGTGCGCTCGGCCACCGAGGCGAGCGACTTCGATTTCTCGACCTTCCGGAAGACCCCTCAGTCGCTTTACATCGCGGTGTCCGAGGATCACATCGCGACGCTGGCGCCGCTCTTGCGCCTGATGTTCGCCGATCTCATCGCCTCGATCCGGCTGAACGAGCCCGGCCCGGACGAGCCCTGGCCGGTCATGATGATGATCGACGAATTCCAGCAGATGGGGGCGATGCCCTATCTCGAGCGGGCGATCCATTCGCTGGCAAGCTATGGCGGCCGCGTCGCGATGATCGCGCAGTCGCTGGCTTCGCTTGATCGGATTTACGGGCCCGAGGGCCGTGAAAGTCTCGAGAACGGGGCAGGGCTGAAGCTCTACATCACCCCGCGGGACCAGCGCACGGTGAAAGAGGTCTCCGCCGCGGTCGGCAGCACCACCCGCGAGGCGGTGACCCGGATGTACGGTCGCAACAAGGGCTTCCTTGGCGCGACCTCGACCTCGGCGCGTCTGGAAGAGCGGCCGCTACTTTCCGAGACGGAAGCGCGCCTCATGGATCCCGACGAGGTCATAATCCTCGCTTCGCCCCAGCACCCTATCAAGGCTAGCCGGATCAAGTATTACGACGATCCGTTCTTCAAGGACATGCTGGCCCGCCAGGACGGCAAGCCGTTCCCCTATCCGCCGAGTGTGCAGGGCGTGGGGCCCTGGGGCGGTGACTTTGAGGTCGGCGCAGACGACCAGGCGAAACTAGCCGAACGTGCGCCTGTCCGGGATCGATCGCAGCGGCGCGAAGCGCGCGCGATGAGCGTGATGCCGATTGAGGCCGGACGCGGGCAGCCCGAGCCCGAGACGCTCGAAAGGGAAGCCGCCGTGCCGAAGGATTGGAAGGCGGCGCTCGACCGGCAGGAGGACTTCATCGAGGAATTGTTGGGAGGGTGAGTGATGACTGCTGCTCGCTGCGTAACTCTTGCATTCGTTCAACTTTTTCAGCCAGCATTGCAGTTGTTGTGGAGCTACTTACCTTGTGCCACCTGCGTTCTAGCAAAAATGCCAACTAGAATTTCACGTGCTGCGGAAGGTTTCTCGGTGAGACCTGTTTCCAGAAAATCTAAATAGCTGTTTTTCAATTGACGGCGAAGAGCGGCCTGAAACCGGGTCTGACCTTCGCTCGGTTTTTACTGTCCCATCTCGCCAGGGTATTATCCAAGACCCTCCCAATCATCGACAGAATCCGGCTCGGGCGGGCAATCTGCATCCATTAGAAACCTGCAGATGTGGTGAGCCCCAGTGACCAAGATTGACCAGATCGAGACCCTGATCCTCGACATTCCCACCATTCGCGGTCACGTGCTTTCGATGGCCACGATGCGTACGCAAACTGCGGTGCTGGTCAGGGTCAAGTTCTCGGACGGCTCCGAAGGCATCGGCGAAGGCACGACGATTGGCGGGCTGAGCTACGGACCGGAAAGCCCTGAAGGCATCCAGTCGGCGATCGAGACTTATATCGCGCCCGGCCTGCTTGGTCGCAACAGCGACGATGTGAATGGTGCAATACAGCTCATCGACAAGTTGGTGAAAGGTAACCGGATCGCCAAGACAGCTGTCGAGATAGCTCTGTGGGACGGGCTGGGCAAGCGCTTGGGCGTGCCGGTGTCGCAACTTTTTGGTGGGGCCGTTCACGAACGTCTACCGGTCGCCTGGACGCTGGCCTCCGGCAATTCCGAGACCGACATCGCCGAAGCCCAGCAGATGATCGAAACCCGCCGCCACAACGTCTTCAAACTGAAGATCGGCAAGCGAGCGGTCCGTGATGACGTGGCCCATGTCGCCCGCATCAAAGAGGCGGTTGGTGATGCAGCCAGCGTGCGCGTTGACATCAACACGGCTTGGTCGTTGCAGGATGCACGTTGGGGTCTGAGGGGGCTGCAAGAGGCGGGCTGCGAACTTGTCGAGCAACCTGTCCCCGCGCGTTATCGCCGGGCAATGGCAGAACTGACGCGTAGCTACGAAATCGCCGTGATGGCTGATGAGGCGCTTAACGGGCCTGAGGATGCTCTCGAAGTGGTAACGGCACAAGCTGCGGACGTCTTCGCCGTAAAGATCGGGCAATCCGGCGGGCTCAAGCGCGCCTCAGAAGTCATAGCCATTGGGCAGGCTGCGGGCCTTGGCCTTTACGGTGGCACCATGCTCGAAACCGGCCTGAGCACCGTTGCGGCATTGCAGTTGTTCTCTACCGTTGATGACTTGGCGTGGGGCACCGAGCTGTTCGGCCCGCTGCTGCTGACCGAGGACATTCTCGCAAATCCGATCGTCTACAGAGATTTCTGCGTCGAAATTCCACACGGCCCGGGCATTGGCGCGACGCTCGACCCCGACAAGATCGATTTCTTCCGCCGAGATGGTCGGCGGAGCATGAAAGCCGTCGCGGGTGAATAGTCCCGCGACACGAACAACAAACCAGCCGATGCATCCATGCTGAGGCAGTCTGGAGGAGGATCACAGATGTTCACCCAATCCAATCTCGACGCATTCGAAGCACGGCTCGACGGCGCCATTCAGGACGACCCGGAAAATGGCGTGTTCCGCTGCCGCCGAGATATTTTCACCGACGAAGAGCTGTTCGAGCTTGAGATCAAGCACATCTTCGAAGGCAACTGGATTTACATGGCGCATGAAAGCCAGATCCCGAACCCGGGCGACTACTTTACTCTGACCATGGGCCGCACGCCTGTCGTCATCACCCGCGATAAAGACGGCGAGCTGCACGCGCTGGTCAACGCCTGTTCGCACCGTGGTGCGCAGCTCTGCCGCTTCAAGCGCCGCAACCAGAAAACCTTCACCTGTCCGTTCCACGGCTGGACATTCTCCAACACTGGCAAGCTCCTGAAGGTCAAGGATCCCAAGGGTGCAGGTTATCCTGAGCAGTTCAACAAGGACGGCTCCCATGACCTGACTAAAGTTGCCCGCTTCGAAAACTACCGTGGCTTCCTGTTCGGCTCCCTCAATGCCGATGTGAAGCCGCTGGAGGAGTACCTCGGCGAAGCACGCAAGATGGTCGACATGATCGTCGATCAGGCTGACGAAGGTCTCGAGGTGCTGCGCGGTTCGTCCACCTACACCTATGACGGCAACTGGAAGCTGCAGGCCGAAAACGGCGCTGACGGTTACCACGTCTCGGCCGTGCACTGGAACTACGTGGCCACGACGGCGCACCGTACCGATGACGGCAAAGAAGACAACATCAAGGCAACCGACGCGTCCAAATGGGCGAAGCAGCGCGGTGGCTTCCACGCCTACGAGAATGGTCACATCCTGCTCTGGACGGAATGGGCCGACCCGACCAACCGCCCCGGCTATCCGCGTCTGGAGGAATGGACGGAGAAGTACGGCAAGACCAAGGCCGAATGGATGGTGGGAGTGCTGCGCAACCTCTGCCTCTATCCAAACGTCTTCCTGATGGACCAGTTCTCCAGCCAGATCCGCGTCTTCCGGCCCGTCTCGGTCGACAAGACCGAGGTCACGATCTACTGCATCGCGCCGAAGGGCGAGAGCCAGGAAGCACGCACCCGACGCATCCGCCAGTACGAGGACTTCTTCAATGCCTCTGGCATGGCGACGCCGGATGATACCGAAGAATTCCGGGCCACACAGCGCGGCTATGCCGGTGCGGCACACGCCAAGTGGAACGACCTGACCCGCGGAGCAACCCAATGGATCGAAGGTCCCGATGAAGACGCCAAGGCCCTTGGCATCAACCCGGTTATGTCCGGTGCGCGCACTGAGGACGAAGGGCTCTTCGTCATCCAGCACAGCAACTGGTCCGAGCGGATGGGAGACGCCATCGCCAAGGAACGCGAAACCGCGCCTCAGGCGTCGGTCGCAGCCGAGTGAGGAGGAAAGAACATGACAACTGCGACTCTTGAACGCCCTGCAACCGATGTGATGAGCTTCGAAGACATCCAGGCCTTTCTCTTCGCGGAGGCCCGCGCTCTGGACGATCGCGACTGGGACACCTGGCTGACATTCTACCACAAGGACTGTCCGTTCTGGATGCCCGCATGGGATGACTTCGACACGCTGACGGAGGATCCGCAGAACGAGATGTCCTTGATGTACTACCCCAACAAGCAGGGCATCGAGGACCGCGTATTCCGGATCAAGACCGACCGGTCGTCGGCGACCTCGCTGCCGGAGCCGCGCACGAACCACTATCTGTCGGGTATCGAAGTGCTGAGCCGCGAAGGTAGCGAAATCAAGCTGCGCTTCAACTGGCAAACGCTGAGCTACCGCTACGCCGAGACCGATACCCACTGGGGCACGTCGTTCTACTCGATCGACACCAGCGGGCCGAAGCCGCTGATCACCGATAAGAAGGTCGTCCTGAAGAACGATCACATCCACCACGTGATCGACGTCTATCACACCTGATCCCCGTTACTCCGGGAGCCTGAAGACCTCCGCGCATCTACGTCTGGGTGCGCGGATAAGGGAGGAGCATGCCATGACGACCTACAACGTTGCCCTGAATTTCGAAGATGGCGTCACACGCGTCATCCAGTGCGATGACGACGAGAAGGTAACCGATGCGGCCTTCCGTCAGAAGATCAACTTGCCGATGGACTGCCGCGATGGCGTCTGCGGCACCTGCAAGTGCTTTGTCGAGAAGGGCGAGTACGAGCTGGAATTCTACATGGACGAGTCGATGAGCGACGAGGAGGCCGAAGAAGGCTACGCGCTCACCTGCCAGATGACCCCAGAAAGCGACTGCGTTGTGCGGGTTCCGGCCTCATCCGCCATCTGCAAGACCGCGCCCGAGGCAGTGGAAGCCGAAGTGCAGGGCGTTGACAAACTTTCCGAGACATCCTTCGGTCTGCGGGTGAATCTGGCCAAGCCAATCAACTTCCTGCCGGGCCAGTATGTGAACCTGACAGTCCCCGGTACGGACAAACACCGGTCCTATTCCTTTTCGTCCGCACCGGGTGCGCAGGAAGCAACATTCCTGATCCGCAACCTGCCCGGCGGTGTCATGAGCACCTATCTTGGCGAGCAGGCGAAGCCCGGCGACGCTCTGACTGCAACCGGTCCGATGGGTGCCTTTTACCTGCGGCCAATCGAGCGCACGCAGGTTTGGCTCGCCGGTGGCACCGGTCTGGCGCCGTTCCTCTCCATGCTGGAACAAGTGGCTGAGCAGGGAGCAGAGCACCCGATCACGCTCTACTATGCCGTGACGCGCGCCGCTGACCTCGTGGAACTGGATCGCGTTAGCGCGCTTGCTGAAAAGATCGGCAACGTCACCGTGATCACCATTCTGGCCGCCGAAGAAGACGCGCATGAGCGCAAGGGGTTCGTGACCGATCACCTCAGCGGCGATGACCTGTCGGGCGGCGATTGCGACGTCTACCTGTGCGGCCCGCCGCCTATGGTCGATGCCGTGCGCGCGCATTTCGGGAAACTGGGCGTCGAGCCCACGAATTTCTACTACGAGAAATTCAACCCCACCGAAGAGAAGGCCGAAGCGGCATGACAGGCCGTTTCGACAACAAGGTGATGGTCGTCACCGGCGCGGCACAAGGTATCGGCCGCCGCGTCGCCGAACGAGCGGCAAGCGAAGGCGCACGGGTTCTGATCGTGGACCGCTCGCCCGCACGCAAAGACGTCGTCGCGGCGATCCGCGAAGCGGGGGGCGAGGTCGAGGCGATCTCGGTTAACCTCGAGACGTGGAGTGGCTGCGACAAGGCCATCGGCAAGGCCGTGGATCTCTGGGGCCGCATCGACATCCTGATCAACAACGTCGGTGGCACGATCTGGGCCAAACCGTTTGAGCATTACGAGCCCAAGCAGATCGACGCAGAAGTGCGCCGTTCGCTGTTCCCGACACTCTACTGCTGCCGCGCCGCCATTGAACGGATGCTACCGCAAGGTAAGGGCACCATCGTCAATGTGTCTTCCATTGCGACCCGCGGACTGAACCGCGTGCCCTACGCAGCAGCGAAGGGCGGCGTGAACGCGCTCACGGCTAGCCTGTCTTGGGAAGTTGCCGAACGCGGGATCCGCGTCGTTGCAACCGCACCGGGCGGAACCGAAGCCCCGCCGCGGGTCGTACCGCGCAACCCCAATGCCGAAGAAGAACAACGCGAAGACTGGTACCAGACCATCGTCGACCAGACGATCCAGTCCTCGTTCATGAAAAGATATGGAACGCTCGACGAGCAGGCAGGTCCCATCCTGTTTCTGGCGTCGGACGAAGCCTCATACATCACCGGTGTCACAGTCCCGGTGGGTGGGGGCGACTTAGGCTAGGCCCTGAGGAGGGGTCGTTAACCAACTGGAGGAGATACAAAATGAAACGCGCAATCCTGGCGGCCCTTGGGTTCGCCACCAGCTTCGCTGTGCCTGCTGTGGCAGAAGAAGAGATCAAGGTGGGCCTTCTGCTCCCGTTCTCGGGTGTATATGCGTCGCTCGGAAATGAAATTGAGACCGGGTTCAACCTCGGTCTGCAACAGTTCGGTTCCGAGACTGGTGCAACCTTTGAGATCGCCCGTGAAGACACCGAGGTGAAGCCGCCTGTCGCACTTGGCAAAGCCAAGAAACTGATCCTACAGGACCAGGTCGATGTCATGGTCGGGATCGTCAGTTCCGGTGTTCTGGGTGCGGTGCGTGACATGGTGCATGGCGCAGGTGTGCCACTGATCGTTGCTAATGCCGGCAATGATGCAGCGACTGGCGGGTCTTGTTCACCCTACATCACGCGGATGTCGTTTTCCAACGGCCAGATCAACCGTCCGATGGGCACCTGGATGGCCGAGCAGGGTGTGAAGAAGGTGTTCACGCTTGCGCCTGACTATGCTGCCGGTCGCCAGATGATCGACGCCTTCACCGAGACCTTCACCGCCGCAGGCGGCGAGATCGTCGGGCAGGAATTCACGCCGTTCCAAAAGACGCAGGACTTCGGTCCCTACCCCGCCCCTGCCAAGGCCAGCGGTGCGGATGCGGTCTACGTTTTCTATGCAGGCGGCGAGGCGATTTCCTTCGTCAAGCAATATGACAGCTTTGGCCTGAAAGCTGACCTTCCCCTTTATGGCTCGGGCTTCCTGACCTCGCCGCTTTATGTGAACGCACAGGGCGAGGCTGCCGAAGGCGTCATCACAGCGCTTCACTACGCGCCGACCATCAACAGCGAGGCGAACGCCGCTTTCGTGGCCGCGTTCACCGAGGAAACCGGCCGCGCGCCGTCGGAATTCGCCGTCCAAGGTTACGATGCGGCTCGCGCGCTGATTGAGGCAACAAAAACCGGCGCAAATGACCGTGCATCTTTGGCGACTGCCCTGCGCCAGGTCAGCTTTGAGGGGCCGCGCGGTCAGCTCTCCATCGACCCCGCAACCAACAACATCATCCAGCCCGTCTATGTCTACGAAACCGTCGCTGGTGAAGGTGGGCTGACGCAGAAGGTCCTAGCTCAGCTTCCCGCGGAAGCCGACGCGACCAATGGCTGCGAGATGGCACCCGACTCCAACTGACCAATCTGTCCCGGCCGCTCGCCTGCGGCCGGGACATAACGTCCGAGGAGGACTTAGCTCATGGCACATGATCTTGGATTCTGGACCCTTCAGGCGCTCAACGCCCTGCAATTGTCCATGCTTCTGTTTCTTCTTTCCATCGGCCTGACGGTCATCTTCGGGCTGATGCACTTCGTGAACCTCGCGCATGGCTCGCTTTATGCTCTTGGCGCGTATTTCGCTGCCTCGCTGGCTGCCGTGGGCGGCTACTGGATGGGGTTCTTTCTGGCGCCCGTGGCGGTCGCCGGGGTGGGGATCCTCCTCTATTCCGGCCTCATAAAGCGCATGCGGAAATCGGGGCCCATGGCACAGGTTCTCGTCACCTTCGGGCTGATCTTTGTCCTGCTCGATCTGACTCGCATCTTCTGGGGAGATCTGGCTCTCGCCATCGACGTACCCACGCTGCTTGGCGGTCGTCTGACCTTCCTTGGTGTCGAGTATCCGACCTACCGGTTGTTCATCATCGTTCTGGGTCTCGCCATCTTCGGCGCACTGGCCTTCGTGCTCAGCCGCACCCAGATCGGCGCAATGATCCGTGCCGGTGTCGATAACGATGCCATGGCGGCCTGTCTGGGCATCAATGTGGAACGGCTGTTCTTCATCGTCTTCTGTCTGGGCTGTGCCCTTGCGGGCCTGGCCGGGGCCGTCGCGGCACCGCTTCTCAGTGTGACGCCCGACATGGGTCTGCAGATCCTGATCCCGACTCTGATCGTGATCGTGATCGGTGGTCTCGGCTCCCTCAAGGGCGCCATCGCCGGATCACTGATCTATGGCTTTGTGCAGACTTTCGGTGCGGTTCTGGCCCCGCAACTGGCCTCTGTTCTCATCTACGCGCTTTTGGCTGCGGTCCTTGTGATCAAGCCAGAGGGCCTCTTTCCAGCGAAAGGATAAGACGATGTTTCGCCACAACACTCTTCGTTACACCGCTCTGGTCCTGCTCGCAGCCGGTGCCCTCTTTCAGGCTTTCACGGCTGAATATTTCGGTCTGGAGATCCTGACAGAGATCCTGATCCTTGCCATGCTGGTTCTGGCGCTCGACATCGTTGCGGGCTTCGGTGGCATGGTCTCGCTCTGCCATGGCGCTCTGATGGGGGTCGGGGCCTATGCCTACGCAGTCCTGTCGACCAAGGCGGGGATCGCACTGCCCGTTGCCATGGCGGGCAGTATCGCGCTGACCGGCGCGGCTGCCTGGGTCATCGGCGCCATCGGGTCGCGCAGCCATGGTATCTATTTCATCATGGCGACACTCGCTTTCGGGCAATTGGCCTATTCCTACGTATTCGAGGCGCCGCTCTTTGGCGGCGACGATGGGTTGGGCGGCATATCCCGGCTGGACTTGAGCTTGATTGGCGTCGATCTGAACAACAGTCGCAGCTTTGCTCTCTTCTGTCTGGCCACTCTCGGGGCGGTCTACGGTGCTTCTGTACTGATCCTCCGATCCGGTCTTGGCCGCTCGCTCACCGGTGTCATGCACAATGAGCAGCGGATGCGCGCGCTTGGCCTGACGGTCTGGCGTGTAAAGGCCGATGTGTTCGGACTGTCCGGCATGATCGCAGGCCTCGCCGGTGCGCTAGCCGCACAACACATCATGTACATCTCCCCGGGTCTGCTCAGCTGGACGGTCTCGGGCGAAGCACTGGTTGTGGTGATCCTTGGTGGTCTTGGAACGCTTGTCGGACCGGTGATCGGAGCAGCCGCCTTTGTTGTCCTGAAACATGAACTGAGCTCGGTCACGACCTATTGGCACCTCGTTGTCGGTGTCATCCTGATCGCCGTCGTGATGAGCCGCGCCAATGGCATCTTCGGCTGGATCGAGGCCCGCTGGGGCGGCGTATTCGACCGCCGTCTCGCCGATGCGACCCGCAAACAGGAGCCTGAGGAGGTGTTGACCGATGCTTGAGACACGTAATCTGGACAAAAGTTTTGGCGCCGTTCACGTCACGCGCGATGTGTCGCTAAAGCTGGAACGTGGCGAGCGCCGGGTGATCTTGGGGCCGAACGGGGCGGGCAAGACGACGCTCTTCAACCAGCTTGTCGGCGAGCTGACCCCAGACAGCGGATCGGTGCATCTCGCCGGTGAAGATGTCACAGCACTTCCCGTTGCCAAACGCGCCCGTCGTGGGCTTTCGCGGAGCTACCAGAAGAACACGTTGTTCGATGGTCTGACGGTCGAGGAAAACCTTGGGCTTGCGGCGGCAGTCCACACCGGCAATGCGACGCAGCTTTGGTCGGACAGCCTGGCAAAACCCGAAGTCCGTGAGATCGTGGAGGAGGTGGCAAGCCAGGTGAACCTGATGCCTTTCATCCACGCGAAAGTGTCCGAGATCAGCTATGGCGTGCGTCGCCAGCTTGAAGTCGGTGTGGCGCTGGCCACGCGGCCGCTGGTTCTGCTGATGGACGAACCGACCAGCGGCGTCGGGCCGGAAATGTCGAAAGGCTTTCACGACCTGCTGGCGGGCCTGCCCCGCGACCTGACCATGCTGATCATCGAGCATGACATGGACCTTGCGTTTGACGTGGCCAACACGATCACGGTGCTGAACTACGGCGAAGTGGTCTTTGATGGTCTGCCCGAAGAGGCACGCGGGTCGAGCCTGCTCAAGGAAATCTATCTGGGGAGCTGGGAAGATGCTTGAACTGAACGCAATCGAATCCGGGTACGGCGAAACGCAGGTCCTTTACGGCCTGTCGCTTCAAGCGCAGACGGGCCGGGTTTTGGCCATCCTCGGGCGAAACGGCGCCGGCAAGTCCACGACACTGAAAACGATCATGGGCCTTTTGCCGCTGAAGTCCGGCGAAATCCTGTGGGGTGGTAAGCCGATCGCGGGGCAACCATTTGACATCGCCAAGAGCGGGATCGCCTATGTGCCAGAGACGCGCGATATCTTTCCGTCGCTCAGTGTGCGTGAGAACCTCGAAATCGCGGCCAAGCGGTTTGGCGGGTCGAACCCTGAATGGACGATGGAGCGGGTGTTGGACCTGTTTCCGCGACTAGGAGAGCGCATGGACAACGGCGGCACGCAGCTTTCGGGCGGCGAGCAGCAGATGCTGGCCATCGCGCGGGGACTGCTGATGAACCCAAAGCTGCTGATCCTTGATGAACCGACCGAGGGCCTGGCCCCGATCATCGTCAAACTGATCCACGACAAGCTGCAAGAGCTGAAAGCGGCGGGCCTGTCGATGATCATCGTTGAGCAGAACTTCGGTTTTGCCACGTCGCTTGCCGACGATGTGGTCGTCGTCAGCAAAGGGCAGATCGTCTGGACGGGAGATGCCGAGGCGATCAAGGCCGATGAAGACGCACAGCACACTTGGCTGGGCGTGTGAAATCTGCGTGCAGGGCCAACGCGCTTTGCACCTTCACCCCTTTTTGACAGGGCTCTTTCGCGCGACTTTCTGCGCGATGTTAACGAAATTCTTGACGTGAACGCCCTGTTCATCGAGGCGGTAATTGACCGAGAGTTCAGTTCGCGCGATCTCGGGTTCGATATTGAGAAACTTCATACCCTTGCGCGGCGCATTGGCGACGGATTCTGGGACAATGCACACGCCTTCACCGACCGCAACAAGACTGAGGGCGGTTTGCAGATCCATACACCAGATGCGCAGGGGCGCCTCGAATCCCGCATCCTCAACCGCCTTGAGAACCATGTCGGCATAGCTGGGCCTGGGGCGTTCGGGATAGAGGATCAAATGGTGGGTCATCAGCCGTTCGAGCTTGGCCACTGTCCGAGTTCCCGTATCGACGATGTCAGGTAAGGCGAGGATCAGCTTTTCTTCAACCAAATGCTTTGACAGGAACTCGGGATCCTTCAGGGTTGGGCGCGCAAATACAACGTCCAGTTCCCGTGACACCAGGGACCGGTGCAGTTCGGCGTTGTTCATCGGGATCAGACTTAGGTTCACGTCCGGGTAATTCGCCCGATACGATCTGATGATGTTTGGCAGAATTCCGTATGTGGCAGAGCCGACGAACCCAATCCTGAGTCGTCCTTCCGCCCCTTGTCCCAGCCGACGCACTTCCAGTTGCGTGTCTTCAAGCTCTGCGAGGATTGTCTTGCCGCGCTTCAGCAACCGCTCACCTGCTTGTGTCAGGGTGATCGTGCTCCGGCCCCTGTTGAACAGGATTGCGCCGAGGTCTTCCTCGAGCTGCTTGATCTGACGGCTGAGCGGGGGTTGCGCCATATCGAGGCGTTCTGCGGCGCGCCCGAAATGCAGCTCCTCTGCCACTGCAATGAAATAGGTCAGCTGTTTGAAATTCATTTTCGCCGTCCTCCCAAGAACTTACGATATTCTATACCTCTAAACGAAAAAAAAAAGGCCCCCGTCTTGCGGGGGCCAGTCTTCAGGGAGGTATCGGGGATTACTCGGCGGCGGTCGCCTTTCCGTTGGCGGCCGTCTTGAGGACGAAATCGAACTCGAAGTGCAGGTCGGTGCCCAGGTCGGCGGCAGCCGGTTTGAACTTGCCGATCAGGCTTTCCTTGACCGCAAAGACGCTGTCCTCTTCGAGCCATGCGCTGTCGGCGTCGTAGATTTGGCTGATCAGCGGACGGTAGCCATCCTTCGAGATGATGAAGTGCATGTGGCCCGGGCGGTTCGGGTGGTGGCCCATGAAGCGCAGCAGCTCACCGGCGGTTTCATCGTCCGGGATCGGGTAGGGGACGGGGCGCACGGCGACAAAAGCGTAATGGCCGTTTTCATCGGTCTCGAACCGTCCGCGCAGGTTGTATTCGGGCTGGTCGGGGTCGAGATTTTCGTAGACGCCGTTCGGCGCGTCTTCCCAGACGTCGAGCGTCACACCGGCGATGCCGTTGCCGTTTTCATCCTTGATGTAGCCCTCGAAGTACGCGGTTTCTTCGTTGTCAAAGTGCTTCTGGATTGTCGAACCGCCCTTGGGCAGAACCGGCGGGTTCTCGCGGTAGAACGGGCCCAGAACGGTGGATTCGCTTTCGTTGCCTTCGACGGGATTGGTCATCATGTCGACCAGAACCTCGACGCCAAGGATGTCGCCCAGAAGGATGAACTCCTGCCGGTTGTCATTGCAGAGCTTACCAGCGCGGGCGAGGTAGTCGCAGACGAACAGGAATTCGTTATGCTGCAGTTTCACGTCCTTGATGAATGCGTGCAGGTGTTTGACCAGGCCAGTCGCGAGTTCGCGCTGGCGGTCGGTGATGTCTCCATGCTTACCGAGGCTCGCGATCACGACGTCGGTGATGTTGTGTTGGTTGACGATGCCCATGGGTAGTTCCTCCTCCTGGCAATCTGTAGATCCGGTTACGAGTTGCTTGACTGCCTCTCGTCGCAATACAGACTTTGCCGAGTCCGCAGATTTCCCCAATGCCCACAACGGTATTGCTTGATACCGACGGTAACCCGAGTCCTGTGAACCGGTGTTTTTCCAAAGACCTCAAGGTAGAGTATTGACCCATACCCTTGCCGGTATGGCCGACGGGTTCGCGATCGTGGCAGCTTTTGCTCAACTTATTAACGCATGGGAGGCCAAGGTGATCGACACCTTCACGCACATACAAACACGCCTTGAGGTAACGCCGCATTTGCTGCGCCTCGGCCGGCTGTTTTCCGAAACCGTGCTCATCGAGGTGGGCGGTGACGAATTTTACCTGACTTTCGACAAGGGGCACATCGTATCGGTCGTAGAGGGCCCAAGCCGCAAGACGCCTTGGCGCTTTGCATTGCGGACCGACTCCGAGGCTCTTACCAAATTCTGGCAAGCGCGCCCCGAACCCGGCTTCCATGACATCTTTGGACTGGTGAAGATCGGTCGCGGTCGGGTCGATGGCGACATTCTGAACCTCGTCAAAAACCTGCGCTTCTTCAAGGAAGTGCTGACTCTCGCCCGTGCAAAAGAGGAGTTGGTAGCATGAGCATCGAACCGATCACCGGTCGCTATGTAACTGCCACCATGAGCGGTGCCCCGCGCCGTATCTATTTCGAAGAGGCGGGGCAAGGGCGTCCGGTCATCTGCCTGCACACCGCAGGCGCCGATACCCGCCAGTGGCGTCACCTGATGAATGACGCCGAGATCACCGCATCGTACCGCCTGATCGCCTTCGACATGCCGTGGCACGGCAAATCGCTGCCGCCAGAAGGCTTCGAGACACAGGAATACCTCCTGACGACAGAAGCCTACATCGAAACCGTTCTGGCCGTCGTCGACTGTCTGGGCCTTGATCGCCCAGTCCTTGCTGGCTGCTCGATGGGCGGGCGCATTGCCCTCCAAATCGCGGCGCTTCACCCGGAAAAATTTAGCGGCTTCATTGCGATCGAAGCGTCGGATTTTCAGCCTGCCTGGTACGACATCGACTGGTTCCACAGACCCGATGCCCATGGCGGCGAGATGGGTGCTGCTCTCGTATCCGCCAACATCTCACCCTTTGCGCCCAACTCCGAACGCTGGAACACGCTTTGGATGTTCATGCAAAGCGGTCCGGGCGTTTTCCGCGGCGATCTGAGCTTTTACACCAAGGATGACAGCCTGATCCCGCGCTTGCCAACGATCGATACTGCAAAGACGCCGGTGCACATCATCGTAGGCGCCTATGATTTGACCTGCACGCCCGAGGATGCCGAGCGAACCGCCAACGCCATTCCTGGCGCCACTTTGGCCGTCATGGATGAACTGGGCCACTTTCCGATGAGCGAACACCCTGAGGGCTTCCGCCCGTTCTTCGTGGACGCACTGGAAAAGATGCCAAGCCCGGCGGCGAAAACTACCTGACCGATAACCCCTGCGCAGGAGGAGGAGTCATGTGCACGAACGCGAAAACCCCGTGTCCCGGATGCAAGAAACATGAAAAAGCCGACGCAGACTGGATGTTCTTCACCGATGACGAGCGAAAGGCCACCGAGGCATTGCGCAAGCGTCCGGCACTTTTCGACCGTTCCTTTCTGAAACCTGAACCCGCACATGCTGGCACCCGTCCGGTCGCATCCAACGGAGAAGTACACCCATGACCAATCCCTGCATTATCTGTGTGGCGATCACGGGCAGCCTGCCCACAAAAGCCAACAATCCGGCTGTCCCGATCAGTGTGTCGGAACAAGTAGATTCCACACACGAGGCTTTTGAGGCCGGGGCCACCATCGTGCACGCCCATGTGCGCAACGATGATGAATCTCCGTCTTCAGACCCTGAGAAGTTCGCCGCGCTGAAAGAAGGGATCGAGAAACACTGCCCCGGCATGATCATCCAGTTCTCGACCGGAGGGCGATCAGGCGCGGGTCAGACGCGTGGCGGGATGTTGCCGCTTTCGCCCGACATGGCCTCGCTGTCCGTCGGATCGAACAATTTCCCGACACGTGTTTACGAAAACCCGCCTGATCTGGTGGACTGGCTGGCCAGCGAAATGCTGACCTACAGCGTCAAACCGGAGATCGAAGCCTTCGACCTGAGCCATATCCTGAAAGCCAAGGACATGGCTGACAAAGGTCAGCTTGTGGGCACGCCTTACATCCAGTTCGTGATGGGCGTGAAAAACGCGATGCCGGTCGATCGTGATGTGTTCGACTACTACATCCACACCGTGCGCCGCCTCTTCGGTGAAGACGCTCCATGGTGCGCCGCGGGCATTGGTGCCAACCAGCTCAAACTGAACGAATGGGCTATCGCTGCGGGGGGTCATGCCCGCACCGGTCTGGAAGACAACGTTCGACTTGATCGCGACACGCTCGCTCCCAGCAACGCAGCCTTGGTGCGCCGGGCTGTTGAGATTTGTGAAAGAAACGATCGCTCGGTGGCAACGTGGCAAGAGGCGCGCCGCATTCTTGGACTGCGCTTGTCTGCGAATGCCTCAAAAGGACGCGCATCATGAACAAGGTATACAAAACAGCCGCCGAGGCTCTGGATGGCCTCCTGCATGACGGGATGTTGGTCGCGGCCGGAGGCTTTGGCCTCTGTGGCATTCCGGAACTTTTGATCGACGCCATTATGGCAAGCGGCGTGAAGGACCTGACCGTCGCTTCGAACAATGCGGGCGTCGATGACTTCGGCCTCGGCAAGCTCTTGGCCACCCGCCAGATCAAGAAGATGATGTCGTCCTACGTCGGCGAGAATGCCGAGTTCATGCGCCAGTATCTGAGCGGAGAACTGGAGCTGGAATTTAACCCGCAAGGCACGTTGGCCGAGCGCATGCGCGCTGGCGGGGCAGGCATCCCCGGATTCTACACCCAGACAGGTGTTGGCACCCAGATCGCCGAAGGCAAGGAAGTCAAAGAGTTCAACGGCAAAGAGTACATCCTCGAAGAGGGCATTTTTGCCGACCTGTCGATCGTCAAGGCGTGGAAAGCCGATGACACAGGCAACCTGATTTTCCGGAAGACCGCGCGCAACTTCAATCCGCCCGCCGCCATGTGCGGCAAGGTCTGCGTAGCCGAGGTCGAGGAAATCGTGCCGCGCGGTTCGATCAACCCCGACCATATCCATCTGCCGGGGATCTACGTGCACCGCCTGATACAGGGCGAACACGAAAAGCGGATTGAACAGCGCACAACGCGAGCGCGGTCCGAAGGGGCAACACGCAAGCGGGAGGAAGCATAATGCCCTGGGATCGCAACCGGATGGCGGCACGTGCCGCACAGGAACTCGAAGACGGCATGTATGTGAACCTCGGGATCGGCATCCCGACGCTTGTCGCCAACTACGTCGGCGACAAGGATATCACGCTGCAGTCGGAAAACGGCATGCTCGGCATGGGTCCGTTCCCGTTCGAGGGCGAAGAGGACCCGGACCTGATCAATGCCGGCAAGCAGACGATCACCGAGCTGAACCGAACCTCGTACTTCGACAGCGCCATGTCCTTCGGAATGATCCGCGGCGGCAAGATCGCCGCGGCAGTCTTGGGTGCAATGGAAGTTTCCGAGAAGGGTGACCTCGCAAACTGGATGATCCCGAGAAAGCTCGTGAAGGGTATGGGCGGTGCGATGGACCTCGTTGCCGGTGTTGGCCGTGTTGTGGTGGTGATGGATCACACCAACAAGCATGGTGACAGCAAGCTCTTGAAGGAGTGTACGTTGCCGTTGACTGGCAAAGGCGTGGTCGACAGGATCATCACCAACCTCGGTGTTCTGGACGTGACCCACAAGGGCCTGCACATCGTCGAATGCGCCGATGCTGTCTCCCGCGACGATATCATCAAGGCGACCGAGGCAACGATTGTCTGAAGCATCTAGATATCACGGGCTACGCCTGAATGACATTCCGGCTCCGCAATCGGGGCCGGTTTTCTTGCAGTCCTTGTGTCCTACGCCGGTCCGCTTCTGATCTATCTGAGCGCTGCGGAATCGGTGGGCACCTCGAAGGAGGGTTTTTCGTCCTGGGTCTTCGCAATTTCCGTGGCAGCTGGGCTGTCGAGCATCGGGCTCAGCCTGTGGTTCCGTGTTCCGGTCGCGATGGCATGGTCGGCCCCTGGCACGGTCCTTCTGATTTCTCTCGGGACATCCTTGTCACCCGCCGAGATGGTCGGTGCCTATGTCGCTGTGGCAGCGATTCTGGTGCTCATCGGCTTTTCCGGCGTCTTCGAACGGCTTGTACAACTCCTCCCGCCTTCGGTGACCAATGGAATGATGGCTGGCATACTCTTCGGATTCGGCCTAAAGGCCGCCGGAGGATTGGCAACTGATCCTGCCGCAATTGCGCTGCTGATCGTCGTCTTCGCCGTCTGCGCGATGCTCTTTCCCCGTTATTCCATGCTTGTCCTGCTGGCCTCGGCACTGTTGATCAGCGCCGTCTTCTACGATGCATCGGTTGGAACCGTGGGCGTGGTTTTCGCGTCCCTCGAAGTCAGCGGACCGGTCTTTTCAATGGGGGCCATGCTGAGCCTGGCATTGCCTTTGCTCATCACAACACTGAGCGGACAATACCTTCCGGGGATGGCGATCCTAAGGGCCAATGGCTTCCGGATTTCGGCAAATCCGATCCTCATTGTTGGCGGCCTTGTCTCTGTCTTGGCCGCGCTCTTGGGCGGAATAACAACCGCTCTGGCCTCGATCACCGCAGCCTTCTGTGCGGGATCGGATAGCCATGAAGACCCCGACCGCCGTTATGTCGCCGGCATCGCCTGTGGCGTTTTCTTCTGCCTTGGCGGCGTTTTCGCCGGGACCATCGTTGAAGTACTGGTGCTTTTGCCGACGGCGCTTATTGCCCTGCTGGCTGGTCTCGCGCTCTTACAACCTATCCTGAAATTCACCGGTGCGATGCTTGCGTCTGAAGATGCTCAGGCGGGGCTGCTGACGTTCCTGTTCACGGCATCTGGTGTGACCCTGTTCGGAATCGGTTCGGCCTTCTGGGGGGTGGTTATTGGGATCGCCGTCCACTTTCTAGGCAGGTCCGCCGAGTTGTTTTCGGGCAAAACACACACCTGAGAATTTGTGTCAAACGTATAGCCTAAGTGTAAGGTCGCAAGCCTTCTTGCTGTAGGTTACAGGCTTAAGCTTACTCGCTGCGCCAAATGTGTGCAAAGTACGGCTTCAATGATGTAAGTCACCACCCCGGCAAATAGAACTCCGTAATCCCCCGCTTCCCCTCGGCCCGCCCCAGTTGTACGATCACATCGATGGACTTGCGGATGTACTCGCGCACCTCGGCGAAGGTCAGCGGCGTTCCCGCCTGCAGTACCATGATCGCCAACCGATCGATGGCGAGTTCCGCGGTTTCGGCGTGGATGGTGGAGACCGAGCCGCCATGACCGGTGTTGATCGCTTCGAGATAGGTCAAGGCCTCGGCCCCGCGCAGCTCGCCAACGATGATCCGATCGGGGCGCATGCGGAGGGAGGCCTGCAGAAGGGCGTTGGCGCTGCGTTGCGACCCGGCACCTCGGTCGGCCAGAAGGGCGACGGTGTTCGGCTGACCAGGGAAGAGTTCGAAGGCGTCTTCGATGGTGATCAGCCGTTCGTGTTCACTGACATGGGTCAGAAGGTGGCGGGCGAAGGTGGTCTTACCGGTCGAGGTGCCGCCGCTGATCAGGACGTTGAGCCGCGCCTCGACAAGAGTTTGCAGTGCGGCCTCGAGGCTTTCTTCGGCGAGACTGGCGATGTTTTTCATTTTCTCGGCGCGGAGCGCATCGAGCGAGACGGCCTTGCCGAAGAGATAGGCGGGGGCGTAATCCTGGACGCTGCCCGAGGCGAAGAGGCGGATGGTGATCGAGGCCCCGCGATCGATGGCGGGTGGCACGGCGACCTGGACCCGAAGCGGGCGGCCGGCATATTCCACCTTGCCGGAGACGAGGGGGTTCTTTTCAGAGACGCGGGCCTTGGCGTCGCCGACGATGGTCTGGGCCATGTTGAGGGCGGTGGTGCGATCCACGGTCTGACCTTCGTGGCGCATGGTGGCGTCGCCTGCGACCTCGAGCCAGACCTTGCCGTCCGGGTTGATCGCGATCTCGACCACGTCGTCACGCCTTAGAAGGTCGCGGAACGGGTCGAGATATCGCTCGAGGTAGGAGGATGGTGACGCCTGATCCATCAATTCGGTGATTCCGGTAATATTGAACCTGGTTTCGCTGCCTCTCGCCTGCGGCTCGAACGCGAAACCTGATGCTTCTTTTTCATTGTGAACCGGAACCCCCGTAGATCACCACATCCCTGTCCACGAGCACGGTGACCGAGGCACCCTGATCGACATAGATCGTCGGTGCGATCGAAACCTGCTCGGCGATGACGGACCCGACCGCATCCTGCAGGTCGCTGCCGACATCGCCCAGGACGATGCTTGTCGTCTCGTTGTTGGCACTTTCCGCCGCCACGGCCGGTGCTGCCCCGATCACGGAAATCAGCGCCGCGCCACCGAAGCGCTCGGCGAACTTGGTGTCCACGAGACCGGTGAGGCCTGAGCGACCGAGTTGATCGCCGCCCACGGCGGAGATTTCCATCGAGGTTCCGTCCGGTGTCAGAACGCGGGTCCAGAGGATTAGGAT
>NZ_JAGHRC010000014.1 GCF_017743975.1 Ruegeria sp. R14_0
ACTGCTTATGCTCACCCATAATCCCCAAAGGATACTGAACAGGCATCTCCCACCCAGCAAAATCAACCAGCTTACCGCCCAACTCAACATGCAAGTCGTACAATGGCGTGCGTTTCAATTCGGTCATGGCAGAGACCTTTCGTTAGCCCGTGGCAAAATACACCGCGACATGTGTGCCCGCATTTCTGAACTGGCGTAGATGGACACAAAGGTTCCCGGGACTGCGTAGCAAGTCAACAGGCATGAACCTTTGGTCATTTTTGGCCCCGAACAGAAGGTGTCGCAGAATTGAGTATGGGCCACTTTTGGTGGCTTTGTATCCTATAGGAAACTTTTTTCCGTTAGGCAACATCACTGATCGCGCGCCTTCGGCAAAAATGTGCGGCACAAAAGCCCAGCCAGTGCATCAAATTGATTTTTAGCCGCAATCTGTTCAAGGACTCTGGCCCCTGCCCGGAACCTGCCCTAAGACTTCGCGCAAGAGGGGACGCCATGGCACATATTACACTGGTGCGTCACGGGCAGGCCAACACCGCCGCACGAGACGAAGCAAACTATGACAAGCTCAGCGATCTGGGCCATCAACAGGCGCGCTGGCTTGGGGCGCATCTGCAGATCACACAAGCCTTTTATCCACGGGTTTTCAGCGGCACCCTGACCCGCCATGTGGAAACTGCTGCCAGCATGGGGCTGCCCGCGCCCATCCGCGATCCACGCCTGAACGAAGTGGAATATTTCAACATCGCAAAGCTTTACGAAGAACAGCATGGCGTCCCGGTGCCCACGGACCGCGAAGGCTTTGTCGAGCATCTGCCGCGCACGTTTGCGGCCTGGGCCAGAGGTGAAATCAAAGACACACCGGAAACGTTCGAAGAGTTCGAAACGCGGGTCTCGGACGCTTTGCGCGATATCGGGACCGAAGGCGGTCCGGCCATAGTTGTGACCTCGGGCGGCTTGATCTCGATGGTCGTGCGTCAGGCGATGGGACTGGACATATCGGCAATGGCGCGTGTGGCTCTTGCCATCATGAATACCTCAATGCATCGTCTGCATCCGATTGGGGCGCAAATGAGCCCGGTTCTGTTCAATGCTGTCCCGCATCTGGAAGCGCCCGACCGGCAATTCGCCCAAACGCACCTGTAACCGTAGCCCGGAGACCCCCGATGCAGCTTTACTATGCCCCCCGTACCATTTCGGTCGCAATTGCCATCGCGTTAGAGGAAGCGGGGCTGGACTATGAACCGGTTCGACTTGATTTTGCCGAAGCGGAGCAAACCAAAGCGGCGTACAAACAGATCAACCCCAAAGGACGGGTTCCGGCGCTGGTTGTGGATGGCGGTATCCTGACCGAAACCGGGGCTTTGCTGGAATACATCGCTGCTGTCGCGCCCAAAGCGGGCCTGGTGCCTGATGACCCGGTCATGGCGGCGCGGATGCGTGAGGTGGTGTTTTATCTGGCCTCGACCATGCATGTGAACCACGCGCATAAGATGCGGGGCAGCAGATGGGCTGATGAAAAGTCCAGCTGGAAAGACATGCAGGGCAAGGTGGCGCAGACCATGACCGAGTCTTGCCAATACATCGTAACGAACGGATTGCGCGGACCTTTTGTGCTGGGTGAGACAGTCTCGCTCGCGGATGCGTATCTGTATGTGGTTTGCAGCTGGTTGGAGGGGGATGGCGTCGATGTCTCGGCCTTTCCCAAAATCCTCGCCTTCCGCGAGGCGATGGAGGCGCGGCCATCCGTTCAGGCGGTGCGCGCTGCCGGGATGCTTTGATTAAAGGACTGGGTATGACACATCTTTGGGTCCGGGCAGAACAGCGCCCGAACGAGGAACGGGTTGGTTTGACGCCTGAAGGCGCGGCGGCCCTGATCGCGGCGGGCATCCGTGTGACGGTCGAGGAAAGCCACGTCCGCGCCATCCCAATTGACGGATACAAAGCCGCCGGGTGCGAGATCGCGCCTGAAAACGCCTGGCCCGAAGCGCCGCTGGACGCCATTATCTTTGGGCTTAAGGAACTGCCCGAGGACGGGACCCCGCTGCCGCATCGCCACATCATGTTCGGTCACGCCTATAAGGGCCAGCATTCCGGTCGTGCGTTGTTGCAGCGGTTCAAAGCCGGTGGCGGAACGCTTTACGATTTGGAATATCTGGTCGACGAGGACGGCCGCCGGGTTGCTGCCTTTGGCTATTGGGCAGGCTATGCCGGCGCTGCGGTTACGTTGAAAACGTGGATTGCTCAGCAACGGGGGCAGGAATGCCCTCCGGTCGGTGTTTACCCCGGTAAGGACACGTTGAACGCCGAACTGCTGGCCGAGCTGGATGCCACAGGCACCCGCCCCCGGGCCATCGTGATCGGCGCGTTGGGTCGCGTCGGTACAGGGGCTGCGGACCTGTGCGAAGCAATGGGCGTCAGCGTCACCAAGTGGGACATTGCCGAAACCGCCTCTGGTGGGCCCTTCCCTGAAATCCTCGAACACGACCTGTTCCTGAACTGCATTTTCGCACGCCCCGGCACGCCGGTTTTTGTGCCGCGCGAGGCGCTGAACGCCCCACGCAAGCTGACCGCCATCGGTGACGTGGCCTGCGACCCGGACAGCGACTACAATCCTGTGCCGGTCTATGACCACGCCACCACATGGGAGGCCCCCGCCCTGCGCGTGGCCACCGATCCGGTGATGGACGTGATGGCGATCGACAACCTGCCCTCGATGCTGCCGGTCGAAAGCTCGCAGGATTACGCGGCGCAATTGCTGCCCTCGCTGCTGACTCTGACCGATCTGGACAGCGGCGTCTGGGGCCGGGCAGACGCAACCTACAAAACCCATATCGAAGGACTCTGAGCGATGACGATTCACTGGTGTGGCACCGGCCTGTCGGCCATCCCCGGCCTGCGCCGTCTGATCGAAGGCGGGCATAAGGTCACCGTCTGGAACCGGACGATCGAAAAGGCCAAGGCCGAGGTCGGAGACTTGACCGACGACATCCGCGCCTTTGACATCGACGATTTGGGTGAAGTTCTGGCGAAAGGCGATGTGATCGTATCCATGCTGCCGGGCGACTGGCACGTGCCGCTGGCCGAACTGGCAATCTCGAAAGAGGCCAACTTTGTCTCGTCCTCCTACATTGCACCTGAAATGCGTGCGCTGGACGACAAGGCGCGCGACGCCGGTGTGGCGCTGGTCAATGAGGTCGGGCTGGACCCCGGCATTGACCACCTGATGGCGCATGCTCTGGTCGCAGACTACCGCGCGTCGGATGCGTTTGATCCGCAGAACCACCTGAGCTTTATCTCGTATTGCGGCGGCATCCCGAAAAACCCGAACCCGTTCCGGTACAAATTCAGCTGGTCGCCATTGGGTGTGCTCAAGGCTCTGCGCTCGCCGTCGAAATCGATCCGCGATTATGCCCCGCTGGACGTCGCCCGCCCATGGGATGCGATCAGCAGCTATATCGCGCCGCTGCCGACACCAGAAAGCTTTGAGGTCTATCCAAACCGCGACTCGCTGCCGTTCATGGCTGAATACCAGTTCGAGGACCATTGGACCGTCAAGGAATTCGTCCGCGGCACCCTGCGCCTTAACGGATGGGCGGATGCGTGGTCGGACGTATTCCGGGACATCGAAACGCTGTCCGGGCCCGAAGGCGATGCACGCCTGAAAGAAATGTCAGACCAGTTCTGGGATGAAAATGCCTATGACGAAGGCGAGCCTGATCGCGTGGTTCTGTGTGTCGGGCTAAAGGCCGAAAAAGACGGCGTCGAGGTCTGGAACAAAACCTATGTCATGGATGCCTGGGGCGATGCCCGTGGCACAGCGATGGCGCGACTGGTGTCCATCCCGGTCTCTTTGGCGGTCGAGGCGGTCCTGAACCGCGCGATCCCTGTCGGCGTTCACGCCGCGCCCAGCGATCCGAAACTGGTACAGAGCTGGATGGCCGAGATCGACAAGCTGGCCCAACATCTGCAAGTCGTGGATCACCTCGGCTAACGCATCAAAAAAGCCACTCCGCGCTGCCGGAGTGGCTTTATGTCTTTGTCTTTAACATTTTCGCCTCTGTCGCGATGGGCGGTCGCCCGCCTTCAGATGTACCGTCGGATCGTATCCTCAAGGTCGCTTCGGTTTATGCCCAGTTCTGACAGTTCCTGATCGGAATACGCGTTCAAATACTGCGCGGCCCGGACAATATCAGCGCTGATCGCGCGAATGCGCATGGCGCGGTCGAACAACAGCAGGGCACTTTCCGATGGGTGCAGGTGCTTGGTGGGTGGGATGACGTCGAACATATTTTTTCCTCCTGATTGTATGACGTGAGCAAAATATGCTTGTCACTGACGGTAGGGTTTGCCGTGATAGACGCTGTCATATGCTCGTTGCTTGATTTCATCCCGCGGGACGCCGATATCGCGCAATTGACGATCACTCAGCGCCTCAAGTTCGCGCACGGTGTTTGCAAAGATCCGGCGGCGGAAATGCTCGGTCCGGGCTTCTGCATAATCCGCGAACATGGCGGCAAATACGTTGCGATTCTGGGTTACGGTTTGGGTTGCTTGCATTGTCTTCTCCTCCTGAATTTGCGTTGCGGTTTTGGTCACAACTCAAATAAAGGGATCCGATCTTAAGAAGAGCACAGCGCAGCATTAAGGTCCGTTAACCTTGTGCCGATGGCGCAAAATGCCAGAGATTTTGGGGGAGAGGGTCGGAAAAGCCCAACCGGTCGTCTGATAGTGAACGGGCCGCTGCGGTCGGCAGCGGCCCGTTTGAGGATTAGACTTCGTCTGGGTTTGGAACGATCAATGTGGGTATCTTCGAGCGCCGCAGCACACGTTTGGCAACCGTGCCCAGGAAGGTATGCGAGAAGCCGTGGTCATGTGCGCCCAGCACGATCAGGTCACAGCCCATCTCGATCGAACGCCTCAAGATCACCTCTGCCGGATGGCCATCCGTGACCTCGATCGAGGAGACCTGTTCGCGGATCTTGGCATCATCACCTTCGAACTGCGCCCAGAACTTGGCCTGCCGCTCGGCCAGCACCTTGCGCACCATTTCATGGCGACGCTGCGTTGCCGTTTTGCGGGCCTCTTCATTCAGGATGAACATATCCATCGTGATCTTCGCGTCTTCGGACAGAGGCTCATTCACATGCAAGACGTGAATTTCGGCCCCGGTCGCCATGGCGATGCTTGCCGCGTTGCGCATGGCATGACCCGAATTCTCTGACAGATCCGTCGCGAACAGGATATTCGTCACCATTTGTTTCATATCGTCATCCTTTCAGGTCAATATCCCAATAGCCTTGGAAGCCACAGTGACAATTCAGGGAAGAACGCAATGACAAAGATCGCGATCGTATTGGCAGCCGCGAAGGGCAGCGCACGCAGCGAGATCTGTTCGATTGTGATGTTCGAGATACCCGAAGCGATGAACAGGTTCTCACCCAGCGGCGGCGTCTGGAAGCCAATGCCCAGCGTACAGACCATCACTACACCAAAGTGGATCGGGTCGATGCCCACCGAATAGGCCACCGGCAACATCACCGGAACCAGGATCAGGATGGTGGCCAGCGTCTCCATGAACATGCCGACGAACAGTAGGAAGAAGATGATCAGCGCCCAGATCACATAGAGATTGTCGGTAAAGCTGAGCATCGAGTCCGCGATGATCGCCGGGATTTGGTTTTCCACCAGCAGACGGCCAAACACGGTTGCTGTGAACAGGATCAGCAGAACGCGGCCGGTCAGCCATGTAGTGGATTCAAGCGATTGGAACAGCGACTGCCAGGTCAGTTCGCGATAGATCACCACGCCCACAACCAGGGTATAGAAGATCGCAACGATAGCAGCTTCGGTCGGGGTGAAGAAGCCGGTGTAGATGCCGCCCAGGATCACCAAAGGTGCCATCAGCGACCAGAACCCACGGTACATCTCGCATCCCACATGACGGATCGACCAACCTTCGGATACACCTTTGTATCCCCGCTTCTTCGACATGAAGAAGTTCAGGATCAGCAAGCTGGTGGCGATCAGGAAGGCCGGCACAAAACCCGCGATGAACAGTTTCGAGATCGAAACCGACTGGAAGGTGCCGAATTTTTCGACCGCTTCAACAGGTGGCGCCATACCGAGCGCGGCAATGCCGAAGATAACCATCGGGATGGAGGGAGGAATAATAATCCCGAGACCGCCAGAAGAAGCGGTAATCGCAGAGGCATAGCCGCGCTCATAGCCGCGGTCGATCATTGCTGGGATCATCAGCATCCCCACGGCCGCGGTTGTTGCCGGGCCCGAGCCCGAAATGGCGCCAAAGAACAGACAGGCCATGACCGTTGCAGCCGAGATACCGCCGGTGAACGGACCGGCCAGACTTTCAGCCACATTGATCAGGCGTTTCGAGATACCGGCGGCCTCCATAAGGGCCCCCGCCAGAATAAACGCAGGAAGCGCCATCAGTGGGAATGCACCCACAGACGTAAAGGCAATCTGCACGAATTTGATCGGGTTTTCGCCCAGGTACAGGAACGAGAACAGCGATGCCACACCCAGAGCAACCGTGATCGGTGCACCGATAAGCAGCAGTAGAAGAAATGATCCAAATAGGATTGTGACGATTTCGGATTCCATTGTTATTCCTCCCTGCCTCAGTCGCGCTTGGCTGCTTCGGTGGCAGCTTTGATTTCATCGAGGTCGATCTGATCAGGATCGTGGATGTCTTCACCTTTGATCAGGCGACGATAGTTCACTTGAATGATGCGGAAGGTCATCAGCGCAAACGCGATAGGCAGCACCATGTAGATGTACTTCATCTCGATCCCCAAGGTCTGGGATTTCCAGAACTTGTTCATCTTGTTGAAGACAAAGTCAGTCGCCAGATACAGGAAGTAGACGTTGAAAAAGAGCCAGAAGAGATCGGCAAACGCCTCGATGTATTTGATGTAACGGTGGGGCAGGAACTTGAACTGAAACGTCACCCTGTTATGCGCGCCTTTCAGGGCCGCATAGCTGGCACCGAAATAGACGAACCAGACGAACATGTAGACCGACAGTTCCTCGATCCAGCTGATCGAAAACCCGAATACTTCGCGGGCGACGATCTGTGCGAACAGCAGACAGACGAAACCCGAAAGTAATATGCGGCAAATGATACTCTCTATATTATTGAATATTTTCCAGAACATCGCGCTTCACAACTCCCTGTATGTGAAAAGAGCGCCGAAGCGCTCTTTCCCTTTTCGCTCTGCGGCGATTATTGCTGGACCGGGTCGCGGCCGATGGCTTCGAGAACCGTATTCAGTTTCTCGACACCGCCGATGGACTCGTAGAACTGCGGCCACACGGCACCAGTTGCCAGTTCGATGAACTCGGCCTCATCGTTCTCTGGATCGATGATTTCCATGCCTTTGGCGGTCAGCTCTTCCTTGATCGCAGCTTCAGAGTCACGCAGGAATTGAGCCGATGCCAGAGTTGCTTCCTGACCGGCTTCCAGAAGGATCTTCTGATCTTCTTCCGACAGACCCTGGAATACGGATTCCGAAACGATCAGCGGTTCGATCGAGAAGATGTAACGCAGGTTGGTTACGTGGTCCTGGACCTCGTAGAACTTCATTGCGTTGATGGTCAGGTATGGGTTGTCCTGACCGTCGACAACTTTGGTCTGCAGACCGGTGAAGGTTTCCGACCAAGCCATCGGCGTCGGGTTAATGCCCCAGGCCTTGTAGGTTTCGATCATGATTTCGTTCTTGGGAACGCGGATGATCAGGTCTTGCAGGTCGGCAACCGAGCTAACCGGCTTTTTCGAATTGGTCAGACGACGGAAACCAGTGTAGGTCCAGCCGATGATGCGCACACCTGCGTCACGAATGGTGTTTTCCACTAGTTCCTGACCGATCGGGCCCTGGGTCAGCGTTTCAGCATCTTCCAGCGACAGGATCACGTAAGGCAGCGTGAATACACCAACTGAAGGCGAGAACGGAGTGATGTTGTTGATCGCCAACAGCGACATGTCCAGCGTGCCGATGGCCGCTTCGTTGACGGTGTCCTGCTCGGAACCCAGCTGACCGTTCAGGAACAGTGTTGCTGTGTGCTCGCCACCCGACTTTTCTTCGAGTGCCTTGACGAAGGCCAGACCAAGAGCTTCTTGTGCGCTTCCTGCACTGTCGCCAACCGCGATCTTAAAGTTCTTCGCGTCTGCCGCGCCTGCAACCATCAGTGCCGCGACGGATACAGCCGCCGTCATGGTGCCAAGCTTTTTGATGAATGACATAGATGTCCTCCCAGTTTTCAGTTTTCGAGGAGCGCGCCGTTCTGGGGAGAGATGAACGGTCCGAATCTGCCTCGGTCCGGGGACACTAGCTTGTGGAAAGTGTTTCTATGTTGTTATTCTCTGCGCGATAGGTTTCATACATATCGAACCTTGAGAGTTAGGACGAAAATGGTTGCTGCACGCATCGCAGACAGCGACATCAGGTTGTTGCGCGTTTTCAAAACCGTGGTCGAAAGCGGTGGATTTTCCGCTGCCGAAGTCGAACTGAATGTCGGTAAATCTACAATTTCCAAACATATCACGGATCTTGAATTGCGGCTTGGTCTGAAACTGTGCAACCGCGGCCCTTCCGGGTTTGCCTTGACCGAAGACGGCGCCAAAGTGCTCGAAGCGGCCGATCACCTTTTGGTGTCCGTGTCGCAATTTCGAAATGAGGTCAACGAGATCAAAGAGCAGCTAGGCGGGACCATTCGCGTTTCTTTGTTTGACCAATGCGCTTCGAACCCTGAATCCGGCCTCGCGCGGGCAATCCACCGGTTCAACGAAGCCGCTCCGTCGGTGCAGCTTGAACTCTCGCTGGAACCGCCAAACGTGATTGAGACCCTGGTCATCAGTGGCAGGCTTGATGTCGGCATTATTGCCTTGCATCGGCCCTCAACAAGTCTGAACTACGCGCCCCTCTATGGTGAAAACATGTTCCTGTATTGCGGCAGAGAGCATCCGTTGTTCGACACCCCGGATCACGAACTCAAGACCAGCGATCTGCTCAAGTATAACTATGCGGGTCTCAGCGTGAACTCTCCCAACCTGATCGTAGGCCAACAGTTGGGTTTTCGCCGTTCTGCCAAAGTTCAAAACGAACAAGCATTGGCGATATTAATTTTGTCTGGTCGGTACTTGGGCTATTTGCCGGATCATTTTGCCCAAGAATTTGTCAACTCGCGCCAGATTCGGAGACTGTTGCCTGATGAAACAAAGTACCGCACGCGCTTCGCCGCCGTGACCAGAAAGAATCCAGAGCCAACGCGGGTCACCAAGCTGTTTTTGGATGTGCTGCTGAGCGAACACTCCAGTTCCTCCCGGCTTCGGAACCGATAGCATCGCGGCCGTTTCATCTGCTTTTGTGGGTGTAAGTTGTTCGAAGCCAAACACTGGGAAAAGCCCTGAATTCATACTCGCGCCAGGCCGTGTTTGAGGGCGCCATACTCTTGTGATTTCTTGCCAATTAGCTGGAGTCCTCTCGATTCTGACATACATGCGCTTCATCCGCATGAGGCAGAATGATGATCGACGACGAACCGCAATCCGTAACCTATTACGATGAACACGACATCTGGACACTGGACCCCACTCCGGCTGACCAGCAGGTTTATGATGCCTTCGCCGTAGGCGTGGTTGATTTGCTGCAACTGTTGGACGACAACAAGACAATGCTGTCACGAGACTTGTACGCAAGGCTCTTCGCTTCACTGCGCCACTTGTCGCGTGTTCTTGGGGAATACGAAGACGGTTGGAAGCAAGAGTAACCTGGGTTGCTATCAGCAACTCAGCGTCAGAAGCCTGTTTAAGGTGTGTAGCGATTGATCTTTGTGGATCGATTGAAGTCTGAACGGGTTGTTGTTAGATTTTCAGACGTTGGTTTTGTGAGTAGGATTTGAACCTGGGGCCTTTGGGTTATGGTTTGAAGGGACTGTGCCCGCCTTGGGGCCGTGAACGCGCTGATAACGACGAGGTGAGATCGTAAAGCAAACAGTCCAGTGGACTGTTTGTAGATCGAACGGTCTGTTTGGATTTTGGTTGCGGGGGTAGGATTTGAACCTCTGACCTTCAGGTTTTGGGCCTGACGAGGTGAAGACGTTAAGCAATTGATCTTTGTGGATCAATTGTAGTCTGAACGGGCTGCTTTGAGATATTCTGACGCTGGTTGCGGGAGGGCGAAACCACCGTTATCGAACGCGGCTGAAGCGTCAGGTCTAAAGAAAAATGCTACCGGACTCTTTGCTCAGCGTTTATGCCCTTTCTGCACAACAAACTGCTGTTCAGTACGGTAATCCACTGGTGGACAGGATTGACGCGGAACTCATCGCGAACTTTATGATCTTCAGGCCGCATGTAGGTCGTAGCCTACCGCATTGAAAATTGCGCGCTCTCAGGGCATTGGATTCTAAACGTGGCCAAATAGTGGAAACGCGAAAGCGCCCTATGGTGCAGATCAAAGCCCAAAAGAATCTAGGAACTGGCGCGTTGTTAGATGAGATGGATGCTGAGCTGACGCTCATACTGGACCGACAGATTGCGCAGTTGGAGAAGCAGATCGAGCAGACCATCGCCAACATCAACGCTCTACAAGAAACACCTTTCATTTTATGATCCATCCTTGGGATCGGCCTTTTCGCCAGCTCAGTGCTGATTGCCGAAATACACAAACTGAGCCCTATGTCGGGAGAACAGACCTCTGCTTTGATTGGCCTCGCACCCATTGAACACGACAGCGGCGCACTGTGAAGCAAGCGAGCTAGAAAGCCTCTGCGGCGTGTGATGTTCCAGACCGCTATCGTCGCACCCAATCACGATACGGTCCTGAAAATTCTCGCCGAACAATTTCGCGATGCGGGCAAACCTCAAGAATTCATCATAACGGTTGTGGCTCGCAAACTCACCAGCGCGCACGTAAAAGCCCGTCAGACATGCATTGCTCACAGCGCCAAAGAAATACAGTCGCTAGAAGCCTTCGAATAAGTATCTCAGCAAAAACGTCTAGATTGCAATATCGAAAAGGTGATTAACCGGCTGATATTATAGGTCGCCAGCAGTGATTGCGACTCTCCGAAAATCACGTTTTCACTATATTCTATTTTACTTCTTCCGAATAAAGTTCATTTACCACCTTTACATCACACTCGGCAATTCCTTGTGGTTTAAGCGGTACTGTTCCATAAGCGGGATTCCGAGACTCGATAGTGGTCAGGTGCGTTTCCTTAGCGAACGCATTTTTCCAATAGTGTGTGGTGGACTCAAAACAATAGTCCAACAGGTCCATGTGCTGTTGTTTGTCGAACTCGAATTGATCTGCGACCCCTTCCTTCAGATTTTTGTTGTTTATCTTTATGTACTTATCCCGATCAGATCGAGCATGTTCGTGGAAAAGTCCAATTATGTGAGCAAGTTCATGCACAACGTGGTTATAAGTACAAAGGTCGGACAGAAACAAGTTTCGCTCTTTTCCCTCTTTGAAACCTAAATGCGATTTACATCCCGCACTTCTCTTGATTATCAGAGCCTCATCTGGCAGATCACCCAGGTCCATTTTTTCAAATGTAATATCTGTTTTTTTCGTCCATTCTTTTGCTGCTTTGTTTACGTACCTAATCATCTTCTTGTCGGTAAAATTTTCTGCAAAGGCAAAAGGAATTACTCCTTTTGGCCATAATTGCTTATCGTCCCGCACTACAATCCCAAAACTCTCAAGCTCAACTCCAGAGTTTACTTGCTCCATAACTTCTTCGACGGTTCCGAGAACTATGTCGCCCCCAACGACGGCCAATCCATCTTCCGTCACCCAAAATTCTAGGGTATCTCCATTCTCCAGAGGAACACTTTCCCGAATCATGTTCACATCTTCGAATCCAATTCCATCAGAGTAACCCTCTGGCTCGTTAACTTTGTTTTGTTGAGAAAATGCTATGTTAGGAAGCTGTAAAGCAAACAAAACGGCAGCAACGAACGAGAATAAGTAATTGCAATTCATGATTCACCTATTTTGTTAATGGAAGGTAAACGTCATTTATTTCAGATATGTTTATCGGCTGATCTTGAATTTCTTTGATTCCGTCAAAAAACATTACATCCAATTTTGCCGCGCACTCAAAAATATTTAATTTTCCCCCGCCGTCTTTAGTTATTATCAAAAACTCTTTGCCATCACTGGAAGGCCTGTGAACACGCATCAGGTCATGCAAATCGTGTATCTGCACATTATTATCTAACTCGCAAAAGCTGCTCGGTTTCAGTTTCACTTCTTCAGTGCCAAACAATCGCTCTCTTTCTTGAATATCCAGAAGTAGCGACCTAACGGCGATTGCTGCGGTCGGATCCACCACTGAAATTATGTGCGTTTTTAGACCTATTTTCTCGGAGAAGATTTTACCAGTCGCAACCAAGCGGTTGCGGACATCCCTATCTCTATGTCTAGCCGGTATGAGAGATGCCATCTCCGCCGCTATGCGAGCGACAAAAGGGGCAGAGAAAGACGTTCCATTTGAACTCTTGGCAACAAAATCCCCTGAATTTTGGTCGAAACCAATTGATGGAACATTGCATCCTTGTGCCGCCAGCATGACCGAGTCCTCGGTATCAAAGTCCGACCACATAGCTAACTTGTCCGGCGCTTCCAATCCCGCGACAACTAGCCGATTTCTTCCCTCATCCAGCCCAATCTCTCCAACGTGTGGGTATCGTGCAATAGCATTGATTGAGCTTCCCACTCTGTTGACACCCTGATTTTTGCCATTGCCTGCCGCAAGTACAATGATTTGGTCGGAATGTCGGGATATGGCGTTCTTGAGCCTATTGCTTAAGTCCTCATTTGTAAGACTCATTCCGAAACTCATTACCGTTACAGCCAAATTCTGCGAGTCTAGAAGCACGTCCGAAAGACGCTTCTGATGTATTCGGCGCCCCTGGCCCACCCTTGGTTTTTCTAATAAGTCAAACACTTCGACGAATACTTCGCTTTCAATGGGCAACCAGCGTTGGCCTGCAGCAACTGAGGCCACAGAAACACCATGCGAGTTTAAACCAAGTTTTATTTCATCATCATCAAAGTAGCCTTTTGCTGATGGTTCAATTTTGAAAGGAAGCCTTTTTAGCTTTTCTTCCGTTACGTCTTCAGGCGCTCCGAAATCCAACACCGCAATTCCAATAGGGGAAGGCACTTCGCCTTCGGGTAGCAGCAAAAGTTGTCGCTCTCGTTCTGCGTTAAAGGAGTCGAAATCGAAATTCCAAAAATCCTCATCACCATTCTCGCAAAATTCCCCGGACAATTCGCCGAAGTGCTCCAAATTGCCTTTTATTTCAATTCCACTTTCGTCGAAACCTCCGGGCGTGTGGTCACTAATAGTTTTTCTTACATCCTCAACAGTCAAGTTTGGATCTATTTGAAGTGAAACTTCAATGGACTTCAGCGTAGTGGGCCGCCAATATAAACCGTTCGAAAAACTTACCGTTTCAGAATCTTCAACCGTTTCATTGGGTGCGTCAAACAAAACGTTCGGCTCTGCCGCTTGCAACCCAGATAAGTAACTCGAAGCGCCTTCGACTGCGCTTGGAAAGGTAACAGGTGCAATTGGTTGCCTTGGTTGAAAACCCGCCACATCATAACTATCCAAAACTTGTTGAATTTGCTCAGCCTCGCCGACTTCAATCCTTATCGTTCCCGGCGTTTCGCCCGGATAGCCTAACCATCCGCTAGCTTGACCTTGACCTATACCTTGAGAAAAATCTTGTCTCGGCATGGTTTCTGCCAATAGTCCCCGCCCAACCGGTCGGTATAGCACAGCACCAGAGTTATTTGTGTACCCTCCGAACAATGGTTGCTCTACTTCTAGACCGACGTCTGGGATTAAGTCATTTTGAAACTGACCGACTTCAAAACCGAAAAAGCCATCCAAGTAGTTCGACAATTCACTTGGCTGTAGGGCTTCGACAGATGCGACATCAGCAATACTGCGGTTGAAAAGTGTTGAGGCGGCGTTATCAGTGATGCCACCAGCTTCGTTAGCCGCTGTCACCTGCTCCCAGACTTTGTCCCCGTAAATCCAACCAACAGACGGTGGCTCAAAACTTCTATGTTCAAAGGAGTTTTCTGACTGTGCCAGAAGCGAACGTAGCCAGAATTCGTAGCCAAAAACAAAAGCATCAGGAAGTATCTCCGGAGTAGCAAATTGAGAGATATCTACTTGGTCAGCGCTGACCTGCGGTGCGGCATGTTGAACCGCGAAGTCTTCAAATCCAGCGCTATCGGCCTGATATGCAGCGCGAACATCCAAAAAGTCGGCCGCATAATCAAGAATATAGCCTGTTTCTTGCGCGGGCAGGCACGGGGGGAGCAATAAGGTCTGATTTCCTTCCTCTAATATCAGTTCGACAGCATCCATCCAACCGTCTACCGGATTGGAGCAATAGTTCGAAATCGCATCTTCGCGCGGTACATCTTCCGGATGCTCCACGGGAACTCGAGCGACGCCGGTCGCCAGAAGTGCGATCTCAGCCTCGCTCAGACCTTCAGAACCGTAGGAAAACACGGCATCGTATCCCGCGGACGTCGCATACTGTGAACTCAGAAGCAAAGCGCCAGAATAAACAAAGACAATTTTAGAAATGCGAAAGTGCAACATGGCACATAGTGCTCATTTCATGCCGGTAACAATCTTCGCCAAATCTTCTTGTGCTAGGTAAACTTGACCCTCAACGGGAGAATCCACGACGTCACCGTCAGGCGTCTCGAAGATTTCAACAGCTCTCACACATACATTGAGAGGCTCGTCGAACGTGCCGATTACTTCAAGCTTTTCAGTTCGTTTATACTCAAAGTTGGGTTTGGCACTCACCAAATCTGCAACTTTCGCTTCTCCACCAAGCTTTGCTTCGTCGCCAGCGCTTAGTCTGATATCCACACCTTTGGCTTGAATCGCATCTCGAACAAAATAATAGCGGCTTCCCGGTCTAGCTCGAATTTCGTCTTGAACGGCATCAAGATAGGCTTTTTCTTGCCTGTCTTCCATTTGAACGATCATTCCATCGGAGAATTTCATCGTAGTACCGCTGGACGACCCTCCGGATGCATCAACACCGGCTCCACTTGCGACTGGCCCAGCATCCGCCAGTAGTGACAGTCCAAATGCGGCGGAACGTGTGACGCTTGCAGAGTAGGTACCAAGCGCAGCGACGTCTTCAATTGTCTCAACATTATCGCGCCCATCCAAGACCAGGTACTCGGCGCCGGAGGCGTCAATCCGGAAAACGTAGCCGGGGCTATAGGCAGTTGAAGGCGTGACGCTACAAAGAAATCCTTTGGGTATGAAAGCCTCTCCACCCGGTGGGATCTTCGGAAGCTCTTGTTGACAAGCTGCAGCTGAAATTAACGAAATAAATGCAATAGAAATACCAAACTTCACAATAGTTCTCCCGCAACAATAGTATGGTGATATCACGATTTTTTGATTCTTTCAACTTACGGCTGTTTTCGCATACCCTGTCTATCTCAATACCAACTCGGTGGCGGCAGGATCGTTCACGGTGACCTTGCACGGCTCTACAATGCCGGGTTCGGCTTGATCCGGTCGCTTAGAGTAATGCGCAGAGCAGTTTTGAATGTGTTACGAAAGTGTTAGCGCACGGGTGCGGATTTTTCATTGAAGCCTAACGCAGGTAAACTGAGGCCACTTTTAACCCACCAGCCGTAATGGCTGGGCCGCAATCATTGGGAGAGAACGGGGCGGTTCTTCGTCCTGAGAGCACTCGATGGCAATGATCCTGACCTCTTTTGAGGTCAGTGTTTTGCTATGTGGAGTGCGCTCCCCTGCCAAACAACACGATCATTGCCTCGTGCGGTTCCTTAGGAAGGACCACTGCTTTGACGTGTTCGTCTACCAATCACAAGGGCAATCTGCCTGATGCCGCCTTTTCCAAATCCCTAACCGATTTAGTGCACCTGCTGGCCCGCGACTCAGCGCGGTCGGATTTTGCAACTCGCTGCAACAGTTGCAATGCGGAGGTGGATAATGGTTGATCTGCCGAATTCAGAGGATGCCGCTTATCTCAGCGTACGCGATGTCGCCGCGTTGTTTCGCATCAGCACCAAGACAGTTCGTCGCTGGATCAAATCCGGCAAACTGCCTGCAACTCGGTTGGGCCGCGATTGGCGCGTCGCCCGCAACGATCTGCATGCCCTTGCCAAGCAACGCGGCAATCAGGCGGCGGCACATGTTCTCTAAAACATTCACAATATTCACTTTTTTCAACGTTCGGGAAAACGGGGACACGAACTTTGGTTTCAAATTCACAGCCTTGGTTTCCCGAATGTCCGCAAGAGGGCCGCCATGGGACTGCCTGTCCTCAAATGTCCCCTTTTGTCCTTATCAAAAAACCAAAGAGGTTTATCGTGACTCATCACCAAGACATCCAACCCACAGCGACTTTGGCCGAAGTGTTGGAAGCGCTAAAGGCCAACCCGGACCCTGACAAGAAGCGTCAGCAGTCCAAGCTATCCGCGATCTCACGCATCAGCACATACTTGAACCGACCGCCATCGGACATTCCGACAGACATACCGCAGCTACGTAAGCTACTGGCATCGTTGCATCCGGCAGCCTGTGGTGTGAAGCCTAAAACCCTCAGCACGACCATAAGCGACTTGGCCAGAGCGTTGCGGTCGGTCGGCGTCGTGCAAGACGTGGAAGCCAAGTCTGGCCTGACACCGGAGTGGGACACATTTCTCAAGGCCGTAGTGTCCAACCATCAAGTTTGGGGCTTGATGCGTTTTGTACGTTTTTGCGGTGCCCGGTCGATCCAACCGGCGGAGGTCAACAGCGAAGTGGTTCAGGCGTTTCAGGCAGCCCTCGACGCTGTGCTGCTGAAGAACGAACCGGCGAAGCATATTCAATCCATGATCGACACGTGGAACCATGTGATTGGCAAACACGGTCTCTACCTTCCTCGCTTGGAGCGTTTGTCATCGGACCGCTATGTGGCCCGCCCGCTGACGGAATACCCGCAAAGCCTGCAAGTAGAGATCAAGGCCTATATCGACCGTTTAGCGCAACGCGATATCTTCAGCGATGATGGACCGGACAAACCTCTGCGTGAGACCAGCCTGCGCAATACCGGAGCACATCTGCGTCAAATGCTGGACACATTGGTCACTACGGGTAGCAACCCGGAAGACTTCACCAGCCTTTCTGTATTGGTCACACCAGACAATCTCAAAACTGCCTTTCTGGCGATGATGGATCGACATGAGAGCAATTCTCCACCGTCCGGGCTGAGCAATATAGCTGCAACCTGTATCGCGATTGGAAGGCACCATCTGAACGCGCCGGAAGACGTTATCAAGGCACTCAAAGCCATCCACAAACGGGTCGCTACGGCCCCGCGCGGTATGAGTAGCAAAAACGCAGAACGCCTCGCCCAGTTCAACGACTGGGAGAACGTGGCCCTGTTGCTAAGTCTGCCAGATACGCTGATGTTTCGTGCGAATGACAATCCAACCCGGCGCGACAGCGCTTTGGTGGCGATGCACGCTGCGGCACTGACCATCCTCTTGAGTTGCCCCATGCGTGTCAAAAACCTCGCGGGGCTTGATCTGGATAAACACCTGATAAAGGCTCGCTCTGGCACGCATACTTTGTATTCCATTCGCATCGAAGGGATCGAGGTTAAGAATGGCGATCCGATTGAGGTTAAACTGAACGCCCGCAGTTCTAAGCTGCTGCATCGCTACATCATGCAATTCCGACCGCAGGTGTCACTGACGGATGGACGAGCCTTGTTCCCACGCAACAACGACGGAAGGCCTAGAGCGCCCAGCAATTTTGGTGGTGAACTCACCCAGCGTGTCTTACGCGAGACTGGATTGAAGGTGCACCCGCATTTGTTCCGGCACATTGCTGCAAAGCTTTACCTCGAGAAGCGCCCTGGTGATTTCGAAACGGTACGACGCCTGCTCAAACATAAACGGCTCCAGACCACGATGGATTTCTACGCATCACTCAGCAACCAGTGGGCACATGACCACTACGACGAGGTGGTTCTTTCCAAATGGAAAGGCAAACCCGATGACTAGGACGATCCCTCTTGTTCTTCCTTACAAAGATTGGCCCCAGGCGGATAAAACCGCCTGGGAGGCCTTGTTCGCAACTGGTGACATCTTTGACGGAATGGGACCATGCGTTGATTGGTCTGACGGCAGTCGCAAAAAGAGACGCCAGAGTTATGGCTACTGGCTGTCATGGATGGAACGGCTTCAGCCAACGCTCTTAGAACGTCGGCCAACGGACCGCATCACCAAAGATGCGGTGCGTGCTTTTTTGGAAGAGGCTGAGACGCGCGTTGGCGCTATCACACTTAAAAATCTGGTAAGTGACCTGTACGTTCTTGCAGCAGCCATCCAACCCACCGGCAATTGGGGCTGGCTGAACCGACTTTTCAACCGCTTAAATCATCGCGCGGACCACAAGAGTCTCCCTAAACCGGTGCCAATTTCAGCAAATGAGGTTTTGGGCAGAAGCCCCCTATGCTTGGAAGACATCGAGGACGATCCTTCGCTCAACGACTTGAAGCGTGCAATTCACTTCCGCCAAGCATTGATGATAGCCTTTCTCGTTTCGCGCCCGGTGCGTCGGCGTGCCTTGTTGGCGATGACAGAAGATCAGCATCTGCGCAAAACCAAAGAAGGATTCAAATTGATTTTCTCGGCTGAGGACATGAAAGCCAAGAAGGCCCGTTGGTCTCCTCTTCCTAAGGCCTTGGTCAATCCCATGTTGACCTATCTGGATAGGCATCGACCAATCCTGCTTGGGCGCAAGACATCCAATGCGCTCTGGATCAATCAATATGGCGATCCGATTACACCGGATGGTCCCTCACGCGAGTTACCCAAAGTGACAAAACGTCCATTAGGCGTTGAACTTCGACCCCACAAGTTTCGGCACATCGCGGCCACCACGATCGCCGAGACAGACCCGGAACACGTGGGCATCATCCGGGACATCCTGGGACACGCAACTCTGGATATGGCGGAGAAACACTACAATCGCGCCTCCGGCCTATCCGCCTGCGATGCATACCAGAGTGTCGTCAATCAACTCAAAAAATCCCGGCGGTGATATGCTTTGGTTCTTTGATGAAGAGGCATTGTGGGCGTCGGAATGAACACAAGTATCAAATGATCCTTGGAGATTCATTGTTCGATTGTCAGAAAGAAAGAAACACCTAGGAAGACACTTCCATCCGGTCTCTCCGACGCCCGAACCCAGCCTGTCTTATTTGACACCTACCATCAATACCTAAAACACTGATTTTGTTACACATGTAGCCTTCACGGAATGCCCAGTCTAATTGCAACTGTTGCAACGGAAAGTAAGGCTGCGAAGAGAACAGCGGCGAAAAACCATTGCAACAAGTTGCAATCGAAAGTGGAAGACACCGCCCGATCCATGCCTATAATGGGTTGGGCCATCTCGTTTCTCAGTCCGAAAGGCCCGACACATGCGCGCCGCCATCTGCGCCCGTTACTCCACCGATCTTCAAAGTGACGCCTCTATTGAGGATCAACATCGGCTGTGTCTACGCTTGATCAATGGCAACGACTGGCAAGAGGCGGAGACCTATTCCGACCGAGGGCTGAGCGGCGCGTCTCATCTCCGCCCCGGCTACCAGCGACTATTGGAAGACGCACGCTCCAATGTATTCGATGTCGTCGTGGCCGAAGGTCTCGACCGGATCAGCCGGGATCAGGAACATATCGCGGCCTTCTTCAAACAGATGCGGTTTCAGGGCATCGCGATTGTGACCGTGGCTGAAGGAGAGATTTCCGAACTGCATATCGGCTTCAAGGGGACCATGAGCAGCCTGTTTTTGAAAGACCTGGCTCAAAAGACCCATCGCGGACTTGAGGGGCGTGTGCGCAAAGGCAAATCGGCAGGTGGTGTTACCTACGGCTACGATGTCGTGCGGGACATGGGGGCAGATGGGACTATCACCACAGGGGAACGCCGGATCAATGAGGATCAGGCTAAGATCGTCCGGCGCATCTTTCGAGACTACAGCCATGGGCTGAGCCCACGTGCTATCGCTGCCAACCTTAACAAAGAGGGTGTTCCCGGACCCCGTGGCACGTGGGGCGCATCAACCATCTATGGCAACCACCAACGCGGCACCGGCATCCTGAACAACAAACTCTATATCGGGCGGTTGGTCTGGAACCGGCAGCGTTTCGTAAAAGACCCAAACACTAGCAAACGGCAAGCCCGCCCAAACCCACCGGAGGAATGGGTGATTGAAGACGTGCCCGAGTTGCGGATTGTATCCGACGAGCTTTGGAACGCGGTAAAGAAACGGCAAGCAGAGACGCGCAACGCCGCGATAAGCGACGGCATCAAGAAGCTGGGCCGCACCAAGCGGGCACGACATCTGTTTTCCGGCATGCTGACCTGTGGGTGTTGTGGCGGCGGCGTCATTCAAGTTGGCAAACACTACTACGGCTGCTCCACTCAACGGAACAAAGGCACCTGCGGCAATCAGCTAACAATCAAACGCACGGACCTCGAAGGTCGCGTCCTCTCCGGCCTAAAAGAGCAATTGCTGCACCCTGATTTGATCGCGGAATTCACCAACGCCTATCAGGAGGAGTACAACCGTCTTGCCGGGTCCCTTCAACAGGAACGGAGTAAAGCCCAACGCGATCTGACGCAGGTCGAGCGCAAGATCGCACATCTCGTCGACGCCATCAGCGATGGCATGTTTCACGCCAGCATGAAGGATAAACTGACAGTGTTGGAGGTTCGCAAATCCGAACTCCAAGACACCATCAATTCGGCGTCGAAAGAACCACCAGTTTTGCTGCACCCCGGTCTGTCCGATGTGTATCGGGAAGAAGTGACCAATTTGACCACGGCGCTGCACGATCCCTCGGCGCAAGCTGAAGCGACATCCATCATTCGCGGTCTGTTGTCAGAGATTCGATTGGTCCCGGAAGATGGGACATATACAATTGAACTCATTGGGGAACTGGCGGGCTTGATGGCGTTGGGAACACCCCAGAACGAACAAAGCCACCCTGAGGCGGCTTGTTCGACACTTTGTTCGACCGTGATGGTTGCGGGAGTAGGATTTGAACCTACGACCTTCAGGTTATGAGCCTGACGAGCTACCGGGCTGCTCCATCCCGCGTCAGTGTCAGATTTGTATCATCGTTAGAGAGAGATGTGGGGATTTTTCTA
>NZ_JAGHRC010000015.1 GCF_017743975.1 Ruegeria sp. R14_0
CGATCACCAGGCCCGGCGCCTCGGCGTCGATCACGGCCTTTAGGATCTTGGCCACCGCCAGCGGCTCGATATCTTGGTGCACGTCGTCGGCGGCCACGACGAGGATCGCCCGGTCCGCGCCCATCGCCAGCGCCGTGCGCAGCGTTTCCTGCGCCTGTTTCACGCCGATCGACACGACGACAAGCTCGTCCGCCTTGCCCGCTTCCTTCAGACGGATCGCCTCTTCAACCGCAATCTCGTCGAACGGGTTCATCGACATCTTCACATTCGCGAGACCAACTCCGCTACCGTCCGCCTTAACGCGAACCTTCACGTTGTAATCAATTAGGTGTTTTATAGGTGCAATTATTTTCATTGGCGTTTATCGTCTTGGAAATTTGCAATGGCAGTAACGGCCCGGGTTCCAGGCCGTTACTTGGGATGTGTCTCTGTCAATTCGCAGTATAACCGCCATCTACTACAATCTCTGCTCCGTGAACGAACGATGACTCATCCGATGCGAGGAACAGGACCGCATTCGAAACCTCTTCAGGTTTGCTTGGCCGCTTGAGCAGCGTGGCCCCCAGAATTGCCTGCCGGGTCTCTTCGTCGGCGTGTAGCAGATCTTTTGTCATGGGAGTATCGATGACACCGGGATGGATCGAATTGACACGTATGCCACTTTCGGCCAGGTCGACTGCGCAGGATTTGGTCAACATCCGTACGGCGCCTTTGGATCCAATGTAGGCTCCCGCCGAAGCGGCACCAACAATCCCATAGATTGAAGAAATATTGATAATTGATGCTTTTTCGGTCTCTTTCATCAATGGAACCGCGGCTCGGATACCGAGATAAACACCGCGTACATTGACGTTGATCGTCATGTCAAATTCGTCAGGCGAGGTTTCGTGGAGCGGCTTCAGAATGAGAATGCCAGCGTTGTTCACTAGCACATCAAGTCGACCAGCACTTGATTGCACCGTGGAGATGACATTCTTCCAATCTTCTTCAAGCGTCACGTCATGCTGAATGAATTCCGCCTTCCCTCCGGCTCCAATGATACCTTTTACTACGCTTTCACCCGCTTCCGTATCACGGTCGGTTACAAATACATGCGCGCCTTCACGTGCCAGCGTTTCACAATGGGCTTTTCCCATGCCCATGGCGCCACCTGTTACCAGTGCGACTTTTCCGGATACCCGTCCCATAGTTCTCTCCTGAGTGTTCATGAACAAATTTAATTGTTTCCGCCGGGTTTTCTTAATGCCCGACGGAATTCTTTACACCTTCTCGGCAGTGCGGTCGCGGATCAGGGATGTATAACCTTCCTCCTTAACCGCACTAATGGCATTGCGATAATTGCCAATCCCGGCCATGTAGAACATCACCGCATTCTTCTTTCCGGGGATATTTGCGCCGAAGATCCAGCTTTCAGCTTTGGGGAAGAGTGTCATGTCGGCGATTTCACGGCAGGTGCCAACCCAAGCGTCGCGCGCCTCCACGGTTGGCTCCACACTTTGAACCCCCTCTTCTTCCATTGCGCAAATCGTGTCAGCGATCCATTCAACTTGCGTCTCAATGCTGGGGGGCAGGTTAGTGAAGGGGCCATTAGGGCCAAGGATCATGAAGAAGTTAGGGAAGTCTACCTCCATCATGCCGAGGTAACCGAGTGGGCCTTCCTTCCAAGTGTCGCGCATGGTCACGCCTCCGCGTCCGCGGAGGTCCATTTTGACGTAATTGCCGTCGACCGCATCGAAACCAGTGGCAAAGATTACGATGTCAAGCTCATGCTCCTCGCCGCTTTCGAGACGAATGCCGTTCGGAGTGAACTCTGCGATCGGATCGGCCTTCACGTCGGCGAGGGTCACGTTGTCTCGGTTGTAGACCTCGTAATAGTTGTTTCCGCAAAGCGGGCGCTTGGCGTAAAGGTCCTTCGGCGTCAGTTTCTCTGCGACCTTGGGGTCCTTCACGATTTGCTTGATCTTGCCCTTGATGAAGTCAGCGGCCGCATCATTGGCCACTTGGCTGGTCGCAATATCGCAAAAGGTGCCAAACATGAAATAGAAACCACCGCCGCGCTGCCAGGCGGCTTCGAAGACCCGCTCCCGTTCCTCGGGCGAGGCGGTTTCGGCGGGTTCGGCGCTTTCTTCGAAGCCGAAGGCCACAACAGAATTCTTCACTTGATTCCAGATATTATCGTAGTTCGCCTTTTGCTCGGCGATGGTAGCATCGTCTTGCGGGGTGTTCCCAATCGGCACGACATATTGTGCAGAGCGCTGAAAAACAGTCAGGTGTTTTGCAATTGGTGCCGTTGCAGTGATAACCTGAACACCCGTCGAGCCGGTGCCGATAATGCCCACGCGTTTGTTGCTCAAGTCCACTCCCTCGGGCCAGGCACCTGTGTGTAAGATACGGCCTTTGAAATCATCGATGCCCTTGAATTTTGGAACATTCGTTGCGGACAAGAGACCGAGGCCAGTGACAAGGTATTTTGCGGTAACTGTCTCACCACTATCAGTGATCACGTTCCAGAGACCGGTTTTTTCATTATAGTGCGCGCCATCCACTTTGGTGTCGAACTTGTAGCTGCGTCGAAGATCGAGATGATCCGCTACCTCGTTCATGTATTCGAGGATCTCGGGCTGGGTCAGATACCGGGTTTTCCAGCGGCCTTTTCGAAGCAACTCTTTGTCAAAAGAATAGCGATAGACATAGCTTTCCGTGTCTGACAGCGCACCGGGATATCGGTTCCACCACCAGGTGCCGCCAACGTCACTGGCGCTGTCATAGCCCCGGACGTTCAGTCCCTGCTCGTTGCGAAGTTTGTGGACAGCGTAAAGCCCGCCGAAGCCCGCGCCAATGACGACTGCGTCAAAATCCGCTCCGACCGTTTTAGTATTCTCAGTCTGAATGTTCATATCACTCCTCCCAGAGTAAGACCGCTCCGCCCCGCAGATTGCGGGTGAGATGCTAGATGAATGTTTCGTAGGGGTTTGTCTCGCACCGCACCGCAATGCAGTGCGAGTACAGGTCTCAGAGGGCCCGATACCATGCGGCGATGCGACCAAGTTCCTCGTTTGCCTCGGGCGCGCGTCCCGAAAGCGCGGGAAAGACATGCTGCATGCCTTCGACGATAGACAGGGTCACGTTTACGCCCTGTGCCTTGGCCTTTTCGTGCAACCGTTCGGCATCGCTCTTAAGCGTCTCGGCCCCTCCGGCATTGATATAGAGCGGCGGGTAACCGGTGAAATCGTTCTCCAGCGGGTTGGCCAACGGATTAAGCGGATCCGTGCCTTCACCGAGGAACATCCCCGCCATCGCTTCGAGGATCGGTTTGCCGACTAGCGCATCGGTTTCCGCGTTGGTTTCCAGTGTTTCCCCGCGCATCGCCATGTCGAGCCAGGGCGAATAGGCGATGACCGCTCCGGGCAGTGGCAACCCAAGTTCGCGTAACTTCAGCACGCTGGCGATGGCAAGATTGCCGCCAGCACTGTCGCCAGCCGTCAGAATATTTCTTGCCTTGAAACCCTTATCCAGCAGCGCTTTGTATGCGGCTACTGCATCTTCGATCTGCGCCGGAAATGGGTGCTCGGGTGCGCGCCGATAGTGCAGGATCACCGACGTAACCCCAAGCACCTTAGCGAGGTGCCCTGCCATTTTTCGATGACTATCGGCTGAGCCGACGGCAAAGCCGCCACCATGAGTGTAAACAATTACACGCGAGGTATCTGCCCCGGCTGGTAGGGCCCAGATAGCCTCAACTCCTCCGACATGATCGCTTTTGTAGCTAACGTTTTCCGGCTCTAGTGCGGGCTGCCCCCATTCATCGAACATGCTGCGCAGGTTCGCGATCGTCAGGTCTGGGTTCTCGACCATCTGATCGGTCCAATTCTGATAAAGCGCCCGCAGCGTATCCGCTTCTCTACTGATTTCCATGTTTATCCTCCCAAGCATAACATTTGGCAAAGCCACCAACTGACGTCGCCAATCTCGAAGACGTCAAACGGTCAACGGCATACGCCAATTATCTCAGAGTAAGGGCGAAAAATGCGCCATGTATTGAACAATCCTGCTTTGGAAATAGTATGATCGTGCTCAGCCTGTCGTGAGGCAGATATGCCCGTTACTAGGCTCTGTTGATGGCGTGGATACCCCCTCCCGACGGCATCGCAATGTGCCACTATGATGAGCGTTAAAAGCCATCACAGAAGGAAGGAGCATCTATGTCCGAAATTAAAATTATCGGTGTCGACTTGGCAAAGCGCGTTATCCAGTTGCATGGTGCGTACAATGATGGGTCAGTCGCGTTTCGCAAAAAGCTTTCACGAGGCCAGTTTCTCGCGTTCGTGGCACAGCAACCCAAATGCATGATCGCCATGGAGGCGTGGCCACGGCGTATGGCTGGGGCCGCGAATTTGAGAAGCTGGGGTGCGACGTGCGGTTGATACCGCCGGTCTATGTGAAGCCGTTCGTCAAACGCCAGAAGAATGATGCGACCGATGCAGAGGCCATCTTGGAGGCTGCATTGCGTCCAACCATGCGCTTTTTCGCAGTGAAGACGGAAGATCAGCAGGCCCGTGCCATGCTGTTTCGCACGCGGCAGATGTTTGTCGGCCAGCGCCCCCAGATGATCAACGCTTTACGCGGCCACCTCGCCGAACACGGATTGGTCGCGGCCCGCGGGCCTGCCCATCTCAAGCGACTCGCGGACGCAATCGCAGGTGATGACACCGCGCTGCATGCTGAGGTTCGTGACCTCGGCCGGATGTATCTGGGGCAGATTGAGGGGCTGAATACGCGTGTTGCAGAGCTTGACGCGAAGATGCGATGTGCCGCCAAGAAAGCCGACTTGGTGCGCCGAACACAAACCATGCCGGGCGTGGTTCCTGTCACGGCGCTTGCGATCGAGACATTTGCCCGTGACCTGGCCACCTTCCGGCGCGGGTGCGATTTTGCCGCCTGGCTTGGGCTTGTGCCGAAGCAGCACTCGACGGGCGGCAAAGCCCGGCTCGGGAAGACCTCGAAGATGCGACAGCGCGACTCCGGACACTCTTGGTCTCTGGCGCTATGGCTGTCCTCCAGGCTGTCGAGCGGTTTGACACACCGAATAATGGCTGGCTGAAACGCCTACTAACCCGCAAGCCGCGCATGGGTCGCCGCGATTGCGCTGGCCAACAAGATGGCGCGTGGCCTCTGGGCCATCATAATGAAACAAGAGGATTACCGGAATCCGGTGGCGGCGATGGCATAGCGAAGACGGCATGCCACGACGTCCCGGTAAGTTGGGAGTGTGAGGAGGTCACTGAAAAGTAAGGGCAAAGGATCGATCAGATCCGGGTCAGAGAAAGCAGCATTTGTGCAGGAGCCACCGAGCTCGGTTTGTTGATATGCCTCTGGTCCGCGCATCGCCATACCGGCCCGCGGTTACATCAGCGCCGCACACAGAGGCCTGATACATGACCGCACCCGATCACACGCTCGCGCCGTTCAAAAAATCACTTGCACCAATGGGGGCATGCATGCACAAATCCCGTGTCGGACTCATCTTATGAATCCAGCGTGGTAGCTGAGGTGCATGAGCAGACCGACAACCCCGACATACAAGACCATGAACTGGCCCGCTTATAACGAAGCGCTCAAGCGCCGTGGCTCGCTGACGATCTGGTTTGACCCCGAGATGAGCTGGGAGGCCGTGCCGACAGGCAGAAGAGTTACAGCGACGCCGCGACCCAGACCTGTCTTTCGATGAAGGTCCTGTTCGGCATGGCCTTGCGACAGGCGACCGGGTTCGTCGAGAGCCTGTTGCGGCTGATCGGTCTCGACTGGACGGTGCTCGACTTCAGCACCCTGTCCCGGCGCCAGAAGACCCTGGCCGTGAACATCCCGTATCGCGGCTCCAAAGGGCCGTTGCACTTGTTGGTGGACAGCACGGGGATCAAGCTTGAAGGTGAGTGGCATGCCCGCAAGCATGGCGGCCCCAAGCGACGGGTCTGGCGCAAGATCCACCTCGGGATCGACGAGCAAACGTTGGAAGTGCGCGCTGTTCAGATCACCGGGAGCCACATCGGTGACGCTCCAGTGTTACCCAACCTTCTTGAACAGATCCCGGCAGACCAGCAGTGTCACGGCTGACGGTGCGTATGACACACGAAAATGCCAGGACGCGATTGCGGACCGTGGCGTCCACGCCGTTATCCCACCAGGTAAGAACGCAAAGTCTTGGAAGACCATCACCGCCTAAGCCGCGTCGAGACGAAGATGCACTGTGTTAAGTTGCTGGGGCAGCGCCTTATGGCGCGGGACTTTGACCGTCAGGTCGCGAAAACCCTTTCTAAATAACGAGGCACCCTCCAGTCGCAAGGGTCCTCTTTGACAAGCGCGCTAAACAGCGCGGTCAACCGATCCTTGCCGATATTTTTGGCGTGGTGCATCAGGCCTCCCCGCCAGCGGGGAAATCCGTAGCCGTGAATCATTACTAGGTCGATGTCTTGCGGTTTTTCTGCTACGCCTTCGTCAAGGATATCGCAGGCTTCCGCCACCATTGTGAGCAAGAGCCTTTCTACGATTTCGTCAGCTGAGAACTCGCGGCGAGTGAAGTTCATTTCTTCTGAGACACGGAGTATTTCGCTAGCGACCAGCTCCGAATGTGAGGGTTTGCCGTCTGGCCCATAGTCGTACCATCCGGCGCCCGATTTGCGTCCTAGGCGTTTGTGCTTTTCGACCAGCCGCTCGACCAAGGGCACGTGACCACAGCAGTTCCCTTCGGCAACTGCCTTGCGACGGATATTCGCGTAGGCGATGTCCAGCCCCGACATGTCCTGTGCAGCATATGGACCCATCGCCATACCGAATCCGCGCATAGCCGCGTCGATCTCGTCGACATTAGCCCCCTCCACCAGAAGGCGATTAGCGGCGCGACGGTAGCTCGACAAAATTCGGTTTCCGATGAAGCCATCGCAAACACCAGACAGTACCGGGATTTTACCAAGCCTGTGCGCCAGCACAAGTGCTGCACCTAATGTTCCGTCTGACGTTCGGTCGCTCCTGACGACTTCCAGAAGTTTCATAATATGCGCAGGACTGAAGAAATGCATCCCTACAAAGCGTGCCGGGTGTTTCAACCCATCAGAGAGCCGATTTACATCGAGATAGGATGTGTTTGTGGCAATGATGGTCTCGGGTGGCAGTGCGCCTTCGAGTTCGGTCAGGATCGCGGTCTTAACCGCAAAATCCTCGAAGGCCGCCTCGATTGCTAGATCGGTTGGTGGCAGAGCGTCATAGCCTGAGACCGTAACCAGCCGGTCTTCAACCGTCTTTGCCGCATCGACGGACAGAATACCGCGACTGATACCCTGATCAATCAGCTTTTGCAGGTTTTTACTGGCCCACTCGGCGGACGAGGCACTACGTTCGACGACAGTCACCGAGATCCCTGCGGTCGCCAGCGTGTACGCAATAGCTGCGCCCATATTGCCACCACCGACCACGATGGCGGTTTCAGCATCTCGGGAAGGTCGGGGGTAGGCGCGCCCCTTGTTGGTTGCGGTACGCTCGGTGAAGAAAACGTGCCTAAGGGCCCGCGCCTGATCCGAGGTACGAAGGTCCAAAAACGCAGAGCGCTCGCTGGCTAGTGCGTCGTGCAGCGGCGTCGTCGCACTGGTCGCGACTAGGTTCACCGCAACCTGCGGGGCATTCTGGCCAGGCATACGCCGCGCTACATGCGCTCGGGCGACTTCCGCTGCGACGTGGTTTGGCTTTGGTGAAGGAAGATTGTCGGGTGCCTGTGCCGCCTCAAGTACATCGTCATCGAGAGCTATGGCCGCGCCAAGCGGGTCATCGGCTAGCAGCTGGATCAGTCCCATTTTCAGTGCCTGCTCGGCGGAAACAGCCTTCCCGGTGACAATCATGTCAAGCGCAGCTTCAATACCGATAAGTCGCGGCAGTCTTTGGGTTCCCCCTGCGCCAGGCACGATCCCCAAGTTTACCTCTGGCAAGCCCAGTTTGGCAGAAGTTGAGGCGATGCGATAGCAGCAAGCCAGAGCAATCTCTAGTCCCCCACCAAGCGCAGCCCCGTTGATTGCTGCGATAGTAGGAATCGGGAGGTGTGCAAGTTGCATCAGCACATCATTTAGTTGTGGATCAACAGGCAACTTACCGAATTCCTTCGCATCCGCGCCCGCGACGAAGGTCGTTCCTGTGCCGGTGATAATCAGCCTGGTAGCCCCAGTTTCGAGGACTTTGAAGATACAGTGTTGTATTCCAGCCCGAACCTCCGCGTTGATTAGGTTAAGCGGCGAATTGTCTATGGTCAGAATTGCTGCGTCATTTGAGAAGCTTAATTCAACAGGCATGGGCATCCTCACAGCACTGGCGCGCGATTGCGCGAGATAAATTTGGTAATGAGATAGCCTTCGAAGGTTTCCGTCCCGCCTTCAGTCCCATAGCCGCTGTCTCTCACGCCTCCAAACGGAGTCTCGGGCAGAGCGAGGCCGAACTGGTTGATGCTTACCATACCTGCCTGCAAACCCGCAGCTGCTTTATCTGCACGCTCTAACGAATTGGTAAAGACATAGGACGCCAGCCCGAAGGGTAGCCCGTTGGCCCGCGACAGTCCGTCCTCTATGTCACGAAAAGACGAGACGACAGCAATCGGGCCGAAGGGTTCTTCGCGCATCAAGTCAATGTCGTCGTTGGGCGTATCGACGATTGTCGGGGCATAGAAGTTACCATGATTTCCAAGCCTTTTGCCTCCCGTCAACACCCGTGCGCCGTTTTCGCGGGCATCCTCGACGAGCTTTTCCATCGCATTCACGCGTCCGCGATGACACAATGGCCCCATCTGTGTGCCCTCGGTTAAACCATCGCCCACCTTTACGCTCTCAAATGCTGAAACTAGCTCGGACAGAAATCGGTCGTAGATGCCTTGTTGTACGTAAAACCGGGTTGGGGCGATGCACACCTGGCCTGCATTGCGCAGCTTGTTGCCCGCCAAGGCGCGCGCCGCGGCCGTGGCATCGGCGTCGTCGAACACCAATACGGGCGCGTGACCGCCGAGTTCCATCGTCGCCCGCTTCATGTGGCGGCCAGCCAATTCTGCCAGATGCTTGCCCACCTCGACCGAACCGGTGAAGGTGATCTTGCGCACCTCGGGGCGCGCAATAAGAGTTTCCGAAATGAAGGCCGCATTACCCCAGACAAGGTTCAGACAGCCTTCGGGCAAGCCTGCATCCAGCAGATAGCGCGCAATTGCCATGCAGCCCGCCGGAGCCTCTGCCGGGGCTTTCAAGATCATCGTGCAACCTGACGCAAGCGCCGCCGCGACCTTGCGTACCGCTTGGCTCAGCGGAAAATTCCAAGGCGTGATGGCAAGGCAGACGCCTATCGGTTCGCGCACGACAAGCTGCTGTACCCCCGGGCTGCGCGATGGAATGATGCGCCCATAAATGCGCCGACATTCCTCGGCGTGCCAGTCGACGTGGTCAGCTGAGGCGCGGACCTCAGCCAAGGCCTCAGCCAGCGGCTTGCCTTCATCGAGAGTGATCCAGCCAGCGATCAGTCTGTCATTTTGGCGCAGCAGGTCGGCAAACCGTCGCAAAATTGCACTTCGTTCCATGGGAGAGCTGTTTTTCCATCGGCGAAAAGCTGATTCGGCCGAGTGAACCGCATGGTCCAGATCTGCGGCGCTAGCCTGCGGAATCTGTCCGATAGTTTGCCCGTTTGCAGGGTTTATGACTGCACGATCCTCCGGCGTGGGAGAAGCGATCCAGTCCCGTCCGATGAGGTGCTGGATGGTCGGATAATTCATTTCTTTCATGGCGTTATGCCCTCGCTCAGTTGTGTCATCCGCAGGATCCGGCACGAAGGGGACCAGATGGACGACTTTAGTTTTCCGCATAGCGGAAAAGTTTACCACAGTATTGACGCGGACGTTATCGATCGTTTAGATGTGTTTCAAGACGCATAATTCTTCCCGAGGAGGGATGTCGTGAGACCAAGGAAAGACCGCACCAAGGACGCCGAGAGACAGGACCGCGATTTTGTCACGGCGTTGGCGCGCGGCTTGGAGCTGTTGCGGGCCTTTCGGCGGGAAGGGGAAGCTCTGGGGAATGGTGAGTTGGCCGAGCGCACTGGCCTGAGCAGATCGACGGTCTCCCGGCTGGCCTATACACTGAACAAGCTGGAATACCTCAGCTACGACCCGGATACAGCACGTTATCGACTGGCCCCTCCAGTGCTTTCGTTGGGTTTCTCCTGCCTTGCAGGGATTCCGCTGCGGCAACTGGCGAAGCCCTTTATGCAGGAGCTGGCTGATTACACAGGCATGCCGGTGGCCATGGCCAGTCGTGACCGGCTATCGATGGTCTATCTGGAGCGGTGCAAGGGCACTAATGCCGTCACGCTGGCGATCGAGGTTGGTGCCCATATTAAACTGGCCACGACCGCGGTTGGTCGCGCCTGCATAGCGGCGCACGACCCGGATGAGCGGGCCAGAATTCTGGCCCTTGTGGAGGAACATGAAGGCGACAACTGGCCGAATGTGCAGCCCGGAATCGAAGCAGCTATCGCAGACTACCAACAGCACGGTTACTGCACGTCCTTCACGGAGTGGAAACGTGATGTGAACGCTGTAGCGGTGCCCTTCGTGCCGAAGGACGGCTCACCCATTATTGCCTTCAACTGCGGTGGCCCTTCGCAAACCCTTACGCGCGACTGGATCGAAAGCGACGTCGCGCACCGCCTTGTCGATCTTGTCCGCCGCGTTGCGGCGGTCGCACCCTGAACAATAGAGAGCATCATGGCCCTTGATAAAGATACCCTTTCCCAGTTTCTCGACGCGCTCGACCGCTTCGTGAAAGAGCGACTAATCCCTTACGAGGATCGCGTCGCCGACGAGGATGTGATTCCGCCGATGCTGGTCGATGAAATCCGCATGATGGGCCTTTTCGGCATGTCGATCCCGGAAGATTTCGGCGGGCTCGGCTTGTCGATGATAGAGGAAGTGCAAGCCGCTTTCGTTCTTGGCCAGGCTTCGCCTGCGTTCCGGTCGCTAGTTGGCACCAACAACGGGATCGGCTCTCAGGGAATCATCATCGATGGAACCGACGAGCAGAAGGCGCAGTATCTACCAGCTCTCGCGTCCGGAGATATGATCGCATCCTTCGCCCTAACCGAGCCAGATGCTGGGTCGGATGCTGGCAGTCTGCGCACTACGGCGCGGCGTGACGGTAACGATTTCCTTCTGAACGGCACGAAACGCTACATTACCAATGCACCGCGTGCCGATCTATTCACGGTTTTTGCCCGGACCAATCCAGAGGCGGAAGGTTCTGCCGGCGTAAGCGCCTTTCTCGTCGAGGCAGGGACGCCAGGCATAACGCTTGGCCAGCCTGACAGGAAGATGGGGCAGAAGGGCTCGCACACATGCGACGTCATCCTTGACAATGTCCGCGTGCCTGCCGCGAACATTATCGGCGGGCCGGACCGTCTGAACAAGGGCTTTAAGACAGCAATGAAAGTCCTTGACCGGGGCCGACTGCATATTTCTGCCGTCTGTGTGGGCGCCGCCGAACGGCTGATCCGTGACAGCCTATCCTATGCGATGGAACGCAAACAATTCGGTGAACCCATCGCTGAAAAGCAACTGATCCAAGCCATGCTGGCTGACAGTCGCGCCGAGGCCTTCGCAGCGCGTTGCATGATCGAAGAAACAGCACGCCGCAAGGACGCTGGTCAGAACGTGTCGACTGATGCTGCCTGCTGCAAGATGTTTGCCAGTGAGATGGTAGGTCGAGTGGCCGATCGCGCAGTGCAAATCCACGGCGGTGCAGGATACATGGCCGAATATGCGGTCGAGCGCTTCTATCGCGATGTGCGTCTCTTCCGCATCTACGAGGGGACAACCCAGATTCAGCAAATACTGATCGCGCGGAATATGATCCGCACTGCAGCAGCTTAACAGGAGCGAAGACAAACTATGGACTTCAATTTCCTTTCCACCCCGAGGATCGTCTGCGAGAGCGGTGGGCTTGGCCGGATCGGCAGCCTGATGCAAGATTTGTCTTGCACCCGTGCGCTGGTCGTGACGGACCCGGGCATATTGGCCTGTGGTTTTGCGGACGAGGCAGCCGCCTCACTTAGGGCTGCTGGCATCGAGGTTGAGATTTTTCATAAAGTCGAAGCGGACCCCCCGATCGCTGTCGTCGAGGCCGCGGTAGAGGTCGCGCGGGCCTTTGGTGCTGACGGAATCATCGGACTTGGCGGCGGCAGTTCACTGGACACTGCCAAGGTCATCGCAGCGGCGGTAGCCAACGATCAACCGATTACGGACATGATCGGGATTAATCAGGTCACCGATAAACGCTTGCCACTGATCCAGGTGCCAACCACGGCAGGGACCGGATCAGAGGTAACATGGGTGTCCGTGCTGACTTCGGAAAGCCACGAAAAAAAAGCGGTATATGCACCGCAGCTTCTGCCTGACGTTGCCTTGCTAGATGCAAAGCTAACATTGGGAATGCCTCGTCACATCACAGCGGCCACGGCGTTAGACGCAATGGTTCACGCCATTGAGGCAGTAACCAGTCGCACCAGAAAGAATCCCATTTCCGATGGAATGGCGGACAAAGCGCTGGTGCTTCTCGGTCAGAACTTACCAATCGTCATGGAAACGCCTTCGGACCTGTCAGCGCGAGAGGCCATGCTGTTGGGGGCGACACTGGCTGGGATGGCCTTCATTAATGCCAGCGTGGGGGCGATTCATGCCTTGTCATACCCACTTGGAACAGGTTTCAAGGTTCCTCACGGGCACGCAAACGCTCTGGTCGCAGGACCAGTGATGAGGTTCAACATGCCCGTTGCAGAAGCTGAATATGCTCGTCTATCGCGGTTACTACTGCCCTCGCGGCCTTTCAACTCTGATGCGGCTGCGGCCCATGGCCTGATCGACGAGATGGAACGGATGCTAGTCGAAAGCGGACTTGAGTCTCGACTTTCTGGTGTCGGAGTGACCGAGGCAGCCATTCCCGGAATGGCTAATGAGGTCGTGACCGGTATCACGCGATTGCTGGAGACCAACCCGCGCGACATGACAGCCGAAGATGTGTCGCGCCTCTATCAGGAGGCGCTTTGATGGCTGGCTCATTGGACGGGATCAAGGTGGTCGACCTCAGCCGCGTGCTGGGCGGGCCTTACTGCACCCAAATGCTTGCGGATCATGGCGCTGAGGTCATCAAGGTGGAGCCGCCTCTGGGCGACGAGACCCGCAGTTGGGGCCCGCCTTTCAATGATGAACTCAGCGCTTATTTCTCTGGCGCCAACCGCAACAAGCGGTCCATCGCTATCGATCTGCAGCAACCGGAAGGGCGCGACCTGATTTTGCGGTTTCTTCAGGATGCGGATGTTTTAGTTCACAATTTTAAGTCTGGTACTCTTGAAAAATGGGGGCTTGGTTATGCTGATGTTCTCAGGGCACGTTTTCCTAGACTGGTACTCTGCCATGTGACTGGATTTGGTTCCGATGGCCCACTTGGCGGTTTTCCCGGCTATGACGCCGTGGTACAAGCTATGACGGGCCTCATGAGCATCAACGGCAATCCCTCCGAAGGCCCGACACGCATGGGTACGCCCATCGTGGACATCGGCACCGGTCTGATCGCCTGTAACGCTATTCTCGCCGCACTTTTGGAACGGGGCCGGTCCGGATTGGGCCAAGCCATCGAAGTGCCGCTATATGATTGCGCGATCAGCATGATGCATCCCCAAGCGGCTAATTCCCTCATGTCCGGACAGATACCAATGGCGACCGGCAATGGGCATCCAAATATCGTACCATACGACATGTTCGAAACAAGTAATGGCAAACTCTATCTGGCTATCGGTAACAATGGTCAGTTCGCAAAACTCTGTGACGTGCTTGGCCTACCTGAGGTGCCCTGCGATCCACGATTTGCCGACAATGCCGCGCGTCTTGCGCATCGGTCAGAGATGACAGAGGTCTTGTCAGAGTGCCTGGTGCAACATGACGCCTTCAAACTTGAGCCGGTGCTTTTGAAAGCTGGGATTCCCGCCGGAGTCGTTCGGAATGTGAATGAAGCGTTGGAGCATCCACACACCCGACATCGCGGCATGGTGGTATCAGTTGGCACCTACCGCGGCACCGGCGTGCCAGCACGCTTGTCGCGTACCCCCGGAGCGGTTCGCGCGGCACCGCCTCGCTTCGGGCAGCATAGTAGGGAGTTGCTTAGCGAGGCTGGACTGACAGAAGCTGAAATCGATAGATTGACTCAAGCGAATATCGTTCGAGAAGAACCGCGGATGCGCGAGACGACCTAAGCCGAAATTTCAGCTCAAGCGGACGATCGTGAAAAAGTTCAGGGAGGCCAAGATGGAAAGACTGCTCATATCACCGGACCGGATACCCGAATGGATTCCCGGCACGACTACGTTGGACAGTTCCGGGTGCAACTGGAACGGCATTACCCTGAAGGGCTATCGTTATGAGCGACAAGACGCGGCAATTCCCCCCATGCGCGACTATATGATTGTTGCATATGATGGCGCGCCAACCACTATGCGCCGCACGAGTGGCGGCCCATGGCAAAGCGCGCGCGTAGAGAAAGGTAGGATTTCCTTGCTCACGCGTGCAGAGGAATCCACTTGGAGTTGGTCCGAGCCTATCACGGTTAGACACGTCTATCTCAGTCACAGTGAACTCGAAAACACGGCCCTTTCGGTCTTTGATCGTGACCCGAAGTCCATTGAGATCAATGATTGTCTGTCTGCGAAGGACCCCTGTATCCTGAACTGCATCCAATTGCTAGAGAATGAGCTAAAGAACGGTGGAATCGGCCAGAGATTGATCATCGACGCCCTGCGCATCCAGATCGCCGTTCACCTTCTGCGTCAGTACGCCAAGGTCTCTTTGACCAGCGACGCAAACTCGAACTTCAGCCCTGCTCAAAGGCAGAGAATCATCGATCTCGTTGAAAGCTGCTTAGGTGAAAACCTCAGTCTGGAAGACATGGCCGCATCTATCGGTTTCAGCCAGTTTCACTTTTCGCGTCAGTTCAAGGCGGAGTTTGGGTTGGCACCGTATGCATATGTTTTGCGCAAGCGAATATCGAAGGCCCAGGAGATGCTGAGAAAGGGTAATGCCCCCCTGAAAGTGGTCGCGCTTGACTGCGGTTTTGCAGATCAGAGTCATTTTAGTCGAACTTTTCGAAAAATGACAGGCGCGACCCCCGCCGAATTCCGGCGCATGGCATAATGACCGGAAAACTATTCCTTCCTATCGCTGTCACGCACCAGAGACAAAGAAATGTTGAGCCCGTAACGCTGCAATGAATGTACCAGAAACAGAATTTAAACCACGATTTGCCTTCGAACGCAGGATTTTCTTTGGCGACTGTGACCAGCTGGGAATCGCCTTTACTGGCCGGATTACGAATTTCGCGCTGGAAGCGATCGAGACTTTCTGGGACGATTTGCTTTCAGGCCGGGGCTGGCTTTTTCTACTCACGGAAAGAAACACGGCCATGCCTTTTGTCTCTATGGACCTACAATTCCATGCGCCGGTGAAAGCAGGCGCGAACCTAGCATGCGAGGTCTATGTGGTCCATGTCGGGGAAAGTTCAGTTGGTCTAAAAGTTGTCGGCCGTCAGCATGACTTGATTTGCTTCGAATGCGAAACGAAGTCAGTTTTCCGAGATGCTTCAACATTTGGTAAAGTCAAAATTGAAAGCTCAATTCGGCAGATTTTGCTCGCGGAAGTGGGTTCGGAAAATCAAACAGTGAGCTAGGCCTGTAGGCTTTGGAGACAGCAAAGCCTGTGCAAAACGATCTCATGTAAGGGAACACAAGAAAAAGCCAGAGAAAGGGAAGCCCGGGTGCCGGGCTTGAAAGGATAGAGAGAGGCTCTTCCGGGTCCGGCGTGACAAGGACCCTGACCATGGCCAAGACCACAACCCGCCCGAAACCCGCCACTGCGAAGAAAACCGAAGCCACTGAGTTGTCCGTGC
>NZ_JAGHRC010000016.1 GCF_017743975.1 Ruegeria sp. R14_0
GGCCGCGCGATCGCGCGGCCGATCGCGGAATTGTCCTGCGTCGGCACGCCCTGGGCATGCGCGGGCAGGGCACTGAGGCCGAGGCAGAGCCCGGCGGATATGATCGCGGCGCGGCTCATTCCGGACGGGGCAGGAGCTCGAAGCTGCAGTCGGGTTTGCTTCCTTGCTTAACCGGTGCGCCCATGGTCGAGAAAGAGAGGGCCGCGCGCGTCACCCGCGGTTCGCCATTGCGACCGAAGCAGGGCGAGGTTTGTTCGGTGTATTTCTCGCAAGCTGAGAGAAGGACTGCTGCGGCGGCGCAAAGCATAAAGAGGGGTTTCGAACTCATAGCACATTTCTCCAGAAATTGGGATTGGCGCGCCAATCGGCGGGTACGCGGGCCTCTCCGGTGGCGCCGCCGCCAAGGATGGGGAGGAGGGTGCCGAGCGCGGAGAGGTCGGCATCGACGAAGACGCTGTCGCCCGCCGAGCGAACGAGCGCGATGCGCTGGCCGATGGTAGGCTGGACGAGAAGAGCCGCCTCTTTGGCGTTCACGCGCAGGAAGTCGTAATCGGAGAACGTGGCGCGATCGTTCGGGAAGAGGATCTGGGTCGGCACCGTCTCGACGATGGTCTTGCCCACGCGGCTGTCGCGCAACTGGCTCGGATATTGCGTCATCATGATCACGACGCAGTTCATCTTCCGAAGCGTGACCAGCCAGTTTTCCAGCCGCGCCCCGAAGTAGGGATCGTCCAATAGCTTCCAGGCCTCGTCGAGCACGATGATGGTGGGTCGGCGGTCTTCGACCACGCGTTCGATCTGACGGAAGATATAGGAGAGCACCGCCATGCGCTCGGTGGTCATGTCGAGGATTTCGGTCATGTCAAACCCGACGATGTCGCCCGTGAGTTTGAGGCCCGCGCCGCGCTCGGGCTCGTCAAAGACCCAGCCATAGCGTCCGCCCGGGGCCCATTCGGCAACGCGGGATTGCAACTCGCCGTCGTCATCGAGCGACTGGAACAGCGTCTCGAAACTGGCGAAGCGCTGCAGCGCCACGCCCGCATCGGCGTTCTGCCCGACGGCACTCTGGATATGGCGAGATTGCTCGCCCGAAAGTGTGCCATTCCGTGTGAGAAGTGTCGCAAGCCAGTCCGAGAGCCAGGCGCGGCCGCGCTCGTCGGTCTCGGTGGCGAGCGGGTTCAGCCCCGTGGGAACACCGGCACGGATTTCATTGTATCGCCCGCCAAGGGCGCGGACGGCCATCTCGAGCCCGCGATCCTTGTCGAAGAAAAAGAGCCGCGCGCCGACCCGCTGCGCCTGCGCCGCAAGGAAGGCGGTGGTGAGCGTCTTGCCCGTGCCGGTGCGCCCCAGAACGAGGGTGTGTCCGACGGTCGGTTCCTTGGCCGAGCTTCCCGCCTCGTGGAAGTTGAAGCGGTAGCCAGAGGTGCCGACTGTCGGCAGAACCGAAATGGTCTGGCCCCAGGGCGACTGATCCGGGCCGCGCCCTTCGACACTGCCATGCAGGGCCGCGAAGTCGGCAAAGTTGATCGAGGAGATCGGTGTCTTGCGGGCGCGGTAGCCGAAATTGCCGGGGGATTGCGCGAAATAGGTGGCTTTCAGCGCCATGTTTTCGCGCACGATCACCGACATGATTTCCTGTCCGACGCGCTTGATCTGGGCGGCTGCCCGTTCAAGCGTGTCGCGGTCAGGCACATAGACGGCGATGGAGAGGTGATGGTCGCCGAAGGCGATACGGCCTGCTTCCTGGTCGTCTGCGGCCTGGCCCAGTTGTTCGCGCAGGGAGACGGCGGCATCGTCGGAGGCCTGCATTTGGCGGATGATGCGCTGGATGCGTTCGGCCATGATGTTGTTCGGGATCGGGCTGAAAGAATTCGTCAGCACGATGTCGAGCGGCAGGTCGAGCGCGTCGAGGAGCGTCACGTCGGTGAGGGCCGGATAGGTCTTCATCGAGAAAAGTGCGCCATATTTGACCTGACCGGTCACGGCATCGGTCAGGGTGACGACGTCGCCGTCAAAGGTCGCGCGGCAATTGCTCAAGGTATGTGAGAGGGGCAAGGCGCTTTGCCCGAAGGCGATGGGGGAGAAGCTGCCCGCGTTCAGCGTGTTGAGATAGCCCAGCCATTCGCCTCCCTTGCGGGTCAGCCGCACGGGATTGGCCGAGGCAAGTGCCACCTCGAAGAAGCCCATGACCTCGTTCAGCTCCTGCAGGCGCGTCGCGCGGTCCTTGACCCAGGCCTTACGGGCCAGCGCCCGCAGAAGCGGAATGCGCGCCGAGATATCAGGCCGCCGAATGACGCTGAGATAGAGTTGGCGCTTGGCCGGGCGCAGGTCTTTCACATGGTCCTGCCAGCGCGCGTCGATCGCGGCGGCGAAGCTGTCTCCCTCGATGGGGCGCATTCCGAGATCCTGCGGCACGGAGATCCGGTGGATGTAGAAGCCGAAGGCATTGCCGGTCTGAGCGACGATGGCGGCAACCGCGCGCTTGAGCGCATCGAGCCGGGTGTCTTCGCTGGTCATCGGATTGAGGCCATCAAAGCGCAGGCTCGCCATGAGGTCGCCCTCGCGGAGCACCATGACATCGTCATCGGCAAGGGCAAAATACGGCAGGTGTTCCGCGAGATAACTCTCCCGCGCGAACGCCCCGCCGCCAGCCTGAAGCAGAGCGGTTCCGTGAGTGGAAAGTGTGCCCGTATCAAGCGCCAAAGCTGTCCCCTCCATGCAGGGTGCGGTTCTTCGTCGGGCGCACCGAACCGTAGGAGACGCGCAAGACCTCGAAGAAATGCGGCTCGCGGTCGGCGACAAACCAGAGGATCGGATAGGCGATGATACCGATCAGGAAGAAGACCATAGACTTCGTCCAGATGAACGGCAGAACGACCCCGGTCGCCAGCACCACGAGGTATCCGACAGGGAGGCCCAGATACTTGGGCGGTCGGGCGAGGCCCAGAAAGAGGGGGGATCGTTCTGCCATAGGGTGATATTCCGGCTTAGAAGGAAATGTGTGTCCGGAGAGGGACCCGAGGCAGCGTTTGCGAAGCACAACGCGTTCGGGTCCCTCGTAGGACGCTATTTTGCCGGAATGTCACGAGAAGCCGTCGACGATGGTGCCAGCCGAGAAAATCAGGACGATCCCGATGATGACCGAGGCAAACCAGCCCCAGTTGAGGCGCCCCATCATGCACATGAAGCCGGTGCCGATGACCGCGAGCGTGGCGACCGCAATCCCGATCGGACCGGTCAGCGCGGCCTCGACGGTTTCCAGCATGGTCTGGATGGGTGACAAGTCTTGCGCGAGGGCGGGCGTTGCGAAAGCCGCCAGGGTTGTGGCGGCAGGCAAGAGGCGGCTGAGGCGATGTCGAAGCATGCGAAGTTCCCTTGTTTTACTGAAGATCGATGAGGACTGGCGCGCGGGCTGGCACGCGGGTCGCGACACGGATGTCCGGCGCGGAAACGGATGTGCCCGCGAGTCGGGCCCGGATCCGGTGGATGCGCGCGATGTAGTCGCGGGTCTCGGCGAAGGGTGGAATTCCGGAATATTCGACCACGCGATGCGGCCCGGCATTGTAGGCCGCGAGCGCCAGATCGATGTCCTTGAACGTGGCGATCTGCGCGAGCAGATAGCGTGCGGCGCCATCGAGGTTCTGGGACGGATCGCGCGGATCGACTCCGAGGCTGCGGGCCGTGTCTGGCATCAGCTGGCCAAGACCGTAGGCACCCTTGGGGCTCACGGCAGTCGGATTGTAGCTGCTTTCGGCCTCGACCAGCGCTTGGAAAAGGACCAGCCAGTCGTCCTCATCGAGGCCGACCTGCCGCAGGGCACGGTTCCCCTGGTGCCGGTCAGCAGTCGTGCGGATCAGGGAGAGGATGTCGTCGCGGCCAGACGGCGGTGTGGCATCCAGCGAGGCAAGAACCACCCCGGCCTCAGCGCTATCACTCAGCCCCACCCACGCAGGCCGCGCGCCATGAAAGGTCCAGCCCGAGGTCCGGGCCGCCCCGTCACGGCCAAAGGCGATGACGTCAGCCGCGCTCCTCGAGGGTGATGCTGTAATCAGGACCAAAGCGCAGATCGCGCCCGTCACCGAACTCGAGATGATGTTTGAAGAGCCCTGGCCATATGTTGAAATACCGCGGCTCCGGACCGTGCGGGGTGATCCGGGTTGAGACCAGAATGGCTTCCGGTTCGCCCTCGCGCAGGTAGATGCACTGGTAGCGCGGCTTGCCATCGTCCGTGAACCCCACGAGTTCATACCGGCAGCGGAACGCGATGCCCTTCTCGGACAAGTCTTTGACACCGTCTATGGTGATCAGGATCTGGTTGCGCGCTATCGGCATGTTCGGACTCTCCCCACGAGAGCCCTTCTACTTCACGACACTAAGGCCATAAAGTTATATAGAGTCAATACGACATATTGCAGAAAACTACATATTGCACGATAGTTGCCGCAACTTTTGCGGGAGAGTGGCATGAGACGACAAGTAATGGCGGCGATAATCGGGGGTTTGGCAGGCTTCGGAGCCCCGGAGAAGGCGCAAGCCTATGACATCGACTGCGCCATCATGCTCTGCATGGCGGGTGGTTTCCCCCCGAGTGCTGTCTGCGCGCGGGCCTATCGCACGATGATCCGCCGCATCACGCCCTGGCCGAGCCTGCCGCCCTTCGGGGTATGCACCTTTGCCCATGTGCCGGTCGAGCTGGGCGGGCCCGGCGGCGAGGGCGAGCTCGACACCAACCTGCCCGAATACGAATGGCTGAACCGGACCCATGTGATCTGGTTCACCGGGCGCTCCTACGAGCCGCGTGACGAGCCGCGTCAGTGGGACTGGTCGATCCGCTCCTGCGATCGTGAGAACCGGACCTGCCGCTATATCCAGCGGGTCTACGGGTCCCACACGCCCTGGCCCACGACATTCGTCTCGGAAAGCGGACAGGAGATCGCCTATCCGAGCGGTGGCGGCCTTTGGCACTTCTATTCCCGCAGCATCATGGTCGAATTCGGCGACTACGAGGGCAACATGGGTCACTCGGAGTGGTTTTCCTACTGATGCTGTCTGTCCGACAGTTTGAGTGACACTGGCCGTACTATGACAAGCGTAGGGTCGTAACTGTCAGGATCCACGAATTGGCGGCGGCTCACGCTTCCATCATCCCAGCGATAGTCGGTGAACACATGGGTTTCCTGCGTTCCGTCGATGATAAACCCTTCCAGGAAGGGCCAGCCAGTCTTTCTCTTCGCCATGTACCCGCGCCACTCGTATCGTTCTTGCCGTTATGTCTCTCGCGTTGGGTGACGGGATCAAAGCCTCAGGAAGCGCACTAGCGTTTCGCGAAGAGTTCTTCGGGGTCGACATTGAGCGCCTTGGCGATGCGTTCGAGAAGGTCGAGGGAGGCCGCGAACTTGGCGTTCTCGACCTTGCCCATATGGCCGCGGCTCACGTCGGCCCGATGAGCAAGCTCCTCCTGGCTGAGGCCGCGGGCGCGTCTCAATTCCTGGATGTTCTGTGCTACACGGTCCCGCAAGTTCATGCCCGCGAAACGGACACGATGCGCGAAATGTCACCACGCGATATATGTTACATTCGAAGGTGCTGAGAAGAAATCTGGGAACGGCGCGAGATCGCCGGAATCGGATGCCTGCCTTCTCATCCTCCAAAGCCTTCAGCTTGGCCGCATCAGACACTTCCATGCCGCCATACTTGGATTTGAATTTATAAAATGTGCCCTGGCTGAGACCGTGCTTGCGGCAGACCTCTTCCGTCGGCATCCCGGCTTCCTGTTCTTTGATCATCCCGATGATCTGCGCTTCTGTAAAACGGCTCTTTCGCATCTGTTTGCTCCTTCAAGAGGTTGAGCAAACTCTACATTAAAGTGCGGGAGGTTTCGGGGGGCAGGTCACTAAGGGCGCGATATCGGGGTGTTTTGTTAACGAATGCACGGATACCGGAACACACTTTTTGGCGTGCCACAGTCACGGGTTGTCGACATCCGCGACAAAAGCCGTCAGATCCGCGTTGAACCGATCCGCGTGTTCCAGATGCGGCAGGTGACCGCAGCCATCATAGAGACGTTTGCGAATGGCATTTGTTCCCTGCTCGAGGAATCGCAGGTGATGCATTGGCGTTAGCTTGTCCTGCTTGCCCCAGATCACCATAACCTGCTGGTCGATTTCGCCCAGCCAACCATGCAGGTCACGCACCAGTTCACGGCGGAATCCGAACAGGTTCGACAATCCACGCAGGGTCTTCAGAAAGGCGCGTTGCGCCCCTGGCATGCGGGCGAAGGCCAGTCTTGCGCGCACGAGTTCATCGGTCACCAGGCTCTTGTCATGAACGACCTCCCCCATCAGCATCCGCATCCCCAGCGGGTTCGGCCAGGTCAACATTTCTCCCAGCCCCGGCAGGGTCGAGAGCCGGAAGAGAATGTAGGTCTCATAGCCGATCACTGCAGGCGAGACGAGGGTCAGCGAACGGACCCGAGCCGGCTCTGCGCGCGTGAGCCCCAATGACAGCCGTCCGCCCATCGAGTGCCCCACGAGGTGGAAACTTTCGAGCCCGAGTTCCGTCACGAAGGCCCGCAGAAACGCGACCTGCGCATCGAGCGACAGGTCTAAATCGGCGGGCTTGTCGGTCCTGCCGCAGCCCGGCAGGTCCACCGCCCAGACCCGGTATCGCTCGGCGAGCGGGCCGATATTGCCCTGCCAGTCCTCGATGGACGAATAGATCCCGTGGACGAGGAGCACCACCGGACCGGACGTGCCGACTTGCCGGTAGCGCGTCCTCAGCCCCATGATATCGACGTAACGATCTTCGCTCATGCAATGCTCCTCGTTTGTCGTCAGAACCGATACGACACACCCAACGTGACCGTGACCGGATCGAGCGTCAGCTTTGAGCCCCCCACCACCGGTCCGGCCCCAGTGGGCGCTGTGAAATCTGTTTCGGTTTCCAGCCAGGATTTCTTGATCTCTGCAAAAGCGCCCCATCTGTCGTCGATGGCGTAGTCGACACCGGCGACCAGCACCGTGCCTCAGCCGTTATCGACCGACACGTCAGCAAGCGCCGCATCTTCTTCGTCGAGGATCAGCCCATAGACCGCACCTGCTCCGATATAGGGTGATACCCTGCCGTCGGTGTTGAAATGGTAGCGCAGGGTCAGGCTTGGGGCGCCATAGGTGACATCGCCCAGATGCCCGAACGCCTCAAGCGAACCGGCACCGTAAAGGCTGGTTGTCGCGGGAAGGCCGAGGCCCAACCAGACCGAAATGTCCGGGCGAAAGAAGTACCCAACCTCGAAAATGGCTGTGACATTGTCGTCGATCCGAGCATCACCGCCTGGCACTTCTACGCCGCCTATGCTGACGGTCGCGGCCTCGTCAAAGAACACACCCGTCAGCCCGGCCTTCAACTCGATCTTGCGATCCGAAAAGTCCTGCGCCTGAGCGCTCTGGAGCGCCGCCACCAACGCAATCGCGGCCATAGCGGGTCGGGTCAATATCGCTTGCAAAGTCATCAGATCGCTCCCACCAGAATGTCGGCCATCCGTTCGCCGATGATCACGGTTGGGGCCATCGTGTTGCCGGTCGAGACCTGCGGCATGACTGAGGCGTCGGCAATCGACAGTTTTTCGATGCCATAAACTGACAGCGACCCATCCACGACCGACATCTCGTCCGTACCCATCTTGCAGGTGCAGCTTTCGTGGAAATAGGTCCCGGCAGCGCTGCGGGCGAAGTCCTTGAGGTCTTCGCCCGACAACGCGCCGGGCATCACCTCGCGTTTCACGAACTCGGCCATCGGGGAGGAGTTGCCGATTTCGCGGCACAGTTCAATGCAGCGGGTGAGCGCGGTCAGGTCGGCCTCTTCCTTAAGGAAGCCGCCGTCAATCGAGAGGGGATCGCTGGGGTTCGGCCCCGTGAGCCGCATCTCGCCGCGCGATTTCGGTTTCACGATGCCGGGCGCGATAGTCCACGACCCCGCCGGAACCTCGAAGGCCGGGCCATGGACTTCCGATGCGTAGGGCACCTCAATCTGGAAAGGTTGTAGGTCGGGTGTGTCGAGGTTGGAATTCGACTTCCAGAAGAATGTCGCCTCGGCCGCCGAGTTATGCGGCGGCAGCGGGGTGTCATACTCCCATACGCAGCCCGCGGCGAGGATGTGATCCTGGAAATTTTGGCCGACCCCGGGCAGATCATGCGCTACCTCCACGCCAACCTCGCGGAGGTGAGCCGCCGGACCAATACCTGACTGCATCAGGATTTTCGGCGTGTTGATCGCACCTGCCGAGAGTACGACGCGTTCATTCGCGCCCACGGTCATCACTTCGCCGTCCTTCTCGAAAGTGACGCCCGTCACGGTGGTTCCATCAAGCTCGACGCGGTGGACGGTTGCGCCGGTCACCAGTGTGATGTTCGGGCGCTTCAGCGTTTCCCAAAGGTAGTCGGCGGGCAGGTTGCGGCGCATCCCGTCCTTGATCCGCACATTGGCGAGTGCCGCACCGCCCTCGCCTTCCATCATTTCGCCGTTCATATCGGAATAGGATGGAATCCCGACGCTTTCACAGGCTTGCAGAAAGGCCGGCGCGATCGGGTTAGGGTCTTCGACCTCAGTGACGAAAAGTCGCCCTCCCGTGCCGCGGCGGCTGTCATCTGCTGGGCCGTGCCAATCTTCGATCCGCTTGTAAATCTTCAGCACATTCTCGTAGTTCCAGGCCTCATCGCCGGTTTCGGCGGCCCAGTGGTCGAAATCGTTCTTGTGGCCACGCGCCCAAATCATCACGTTGATCGACGATCCGCCGCCAACAACCTTGCCCATCGGTAGGATCAGAGAACGCCCGTTCACCTTGTCGGAAGCCTCTGCGGTATAACCCCAGTCACGTTCGGAACGGATATTGGTGGGCCACATCAGCGGGTTCAGTACTTCGTCAATCTGATCGGTATCGCCGGCTTCCAGCACCAGTACGTTGGCATCGGTTTCGGCTGCCAGTCGTCCAGCGACCACAGCGCCGCCTGACCCGGAGCCGACGACGATATAGTCATAGGATCTAGCCAGGTTCTGCGCATTATAGCGCTGCGTGATCGCCGCATCGCCCAGTTCCTGTGCCCAGACTTTGGCTGTCGCCAGCGATGCGCCGGCCGCCACGGCCATCTGTATAAAGGCCCGCCGCCCGATGCGGCCATGCACCAGCCCGGCCTGAAGCGTCATCAGCCTATCGCCCTTTTCGAGTGCTTTCGAAAAAATTTTCATGATTGTCCTCCCAAAGACATAGTCGCCCGCTCCAAACGGCTCCTCACCGCATGAGGAGCGGGCCAATTCTTACTTTCGGCTAGCGTCTAGAACGGCAGTGGGTGCGGCTGACGCTGGGTCGAGATCCAGCGCTGCGTTGTAAAGGCCTCGATGGCGCCTTTCGGTCCCCATTTGCCGCCGCCACCCGAAGCCCCGATTCCCGAGAATGGGCAATGCGGTTCGTCGTGGACCGTCGAGTCGTTGATGTGGACCATGCCCGCATGGATGCGCTCGGCCAGAAGTTCACCGTGCAACACATCGCCGGTAACGACAGAGGCAGACAGACCATAAGGCGTGTCATTGGCCATCGCGATGGCTTCATCTTCACTGTCAAACGGCGTCACGGTGGTCACGGGGCCAAAGACTTCATCTGTCCAGACATCCATCTCCGGCGTCACGCGGGTCAGCACCGTAGCGGTGTAGAACGGTCCTTGGGCCTTGCCGCCGCATTCAGCTTTGGCACCAGCCTTGACGGCTGAATCCACCATGGCCTCGATCCGGCGCAGCTGACGGGTGTTGATGATCGGGCCGACCACGCAGGTCTGTTCGTCGGGGTTGGTGGGGACGAAATTGACTGTCTTAGCCACAAGCTTTTCGACAAACGCATCATAAATCGAACGGTCCACCAGAACTTTGTCGCAGGACATGCAAATCTGGCCCTGATGCAGGAACGAACCAAAGAATGCCAGATCGACTGCACGGTCGAGATCGGCATCCTTGCGCACGATCATCGAGTTCTTGCCGCCGAGTTCGAGCACGATCGGTTTGAATGCCTTGGCGCAAGCGGTCGCGAGAAGCTGACCGACGCGTGTTGAGCCTGTAAAACTCATCACCGCGATCCGTTTGTCATCTACAAAAGCATTTCCCACCATGGCCGCACCGTCGCGGGAGGTCGTAACAACGTTGAAAACACCCGCTGGGAAACCCGCGTCGTTGAAGAGTTCCGCCAACATCAGGCCACCGGACAGGGGACTGTCTTCTGAGGGTTTCAGAACGGCGGTGTTGCCGAGCGCCAGCGCATAAATGAAGCCTCGCAGCGACAGGTAAAGGGGGAAATTCCACGGGCTGATTGCGCCCACGACGCCTGCGGGCGAGCGCAACGTGCGATTTATCTTCCCCGGTACCTGGCTCGGATAGATCTCGCCGATCTCGCGGGTGGTCAGCCCGGCGGCTTCGGCGAGCGCCAGCGGTACTAGCGAGCATTCAAACATCGCCTTGCCAAAGCCCGAGCCGGTCTCAGCGACGAGCATGTCCACGAAATCCTGCTGACGCTCCACAAACAGTGCCGCAGCGCGGTGAAAAAGCCCTGCGCGCGCAGCAGGAGGCAACGCCGCCCAGTCTGGCTGCGCCTTTGTCGCTGCGTCAATGGCCGCCGTCACATCGTCCGCAGTTGCGTCCGCGACTTGCGCAATGGTGTCTCCGGTGGTGGAATTGTCCGTCGCGAATGTCTTTTCGTTGCTGGCCGCGCTCCACGCGCCGCCAATAAACATCTCGCGGGCCGGCACTTTTGTGTCCCCGCTGCCTCGCTTAAGCCAATCGAGCATTTTCTTTCCTCCCAAGATGAATTTTGGATATATGAAAATGCGATCAGAATTATTGCGCCATGAACAAAACACGCAACACTTGGAACAAAACAATCAAGACAACATACTTGGCGGTCTCTGACGGCGCTTACGATAACCCGCAGGCGTTTCGCCTGTGGTCTTGCGGAAAGTTCGACCGAAATGGCTCGCATCAGAAAAGCCAAGCTCAAAGGCAAGAGCCTCTATCGGCGTCAGAGACTTGCGCAATTGACGTTTTGCCTCGGCGATGCGGACCTTGTTGGCAAAGCGCGCCGGCGTGGTGCCGAAGTACTTCTTGAACTGGCGGTTCACGGACGATTCCGACGTCGCGGCAGCACGTGCCAGTTCCGCGATCGGCACATGGCGGTGCAGGTTGTCCCGGATGAGGCTGGCTACCGCCGCAATACCGGAATCGTGCGATCCGTATTTGCTGACAAGCAGGGAACGCCCGCGAAGCTGGAGTAGCCGTAGAAGAAGATCGTCAATCTTGGAGTCAATGCGCAAATCGGAAAACACATCTCTTTCGGTCCGAAACAGGCGCATCAGGTTCGGCAGATCAAGCTCATCCGCCTCGCCGCCCCGCAACACCGAGAACGCTGTCCAGTCGAGCGACATCGCGATCGGGTGCCCGCCACGCGTCATGGTCTCGTTCAGTCGTCCAAGCACTGACTCGACGCGCTCGTTTTCGATCTCGATGCAATCGCATTCAATCGGAGCGTCCGTGCGCGCCATGCTCAAGTCGATGTCGATTTCCAGCCCCGGCGGGACGAACATGACATCGCCGGGCATGAAGTCGAATGCGTCGCTGTCCGACACGCTCATGATTTTGTGACCGCGTCCCAGGCGGCAGATGATCGGGTTGGCAAAGCAAAACTGGACCCGTGCAGGGGTGTTTGTGAAGTAACTCGCTGCCTCCGAATGCGAAGCATAATGCGCGGACCGGTATTCGACCAGTTTCCTCACCCGGCGCTCCGCCTGACTGTTTCTGGCTAAATCTAGCTGGGTCATTTCATTTCTCCCTTCACGACCGACTGACGCGGCGCCCCTTTCCCGGTCACTCTATGAGGTGCGCACCGAGGAAATTTCTATTAAACTAATTTTCTGCCAATCGGGGTGTGCAACAAAGGTAACAATTGATACCTTGTGTTTACCGCGAAGCTCACATGTAGGATTGGGTCGAAATGGTATCACTCGAAACCGCTAGCGGCAAAGTCCGCGACGGTTATCTGTGAGCGATATCTGAACTGCGACTCATGTTGGGATTGTCCGTCGTCAGAGTTTCCCGGATCACTTCGGCCGTTTTCCATCCGAGGCATTTTCTGGGTGTTGCGTTGAGGCGGTCACAGATCATTTTCAATTCATGATCTGTGACCGCCGTGATGTTGCGCTTCCAGCAAGATAGGGCATTTATCGCAAGCCAGTTTAGAATGTGCCCGGCTACAAGAAATTAAACGCATAATTAGACTTATGTTAGTTTTGTGGTTGTCGCGGCACCTCAGACAGCTTCGAGCGCGATTGCAATCCCCTGTCCCACGCCAATACACATGGTCGATAACGACTTTTCTCCAGGTTTGAGGTCCAGCATCGCTGAACCAGTGATGCGGGCACCTGACATGCCAAGCGGATGGCCGAGAGCAATAGCGCCGCCGTTCGGGTTCACGCGGGCGTCATCATCCGCGATCCCCAGGTGCCGTAGTGTGGCCAGACCCTGCGAAGCAAAGGCTTCGTTAAGTTCGATTACCGAGAAGTCTTCTTGTTTCAGTCCAAGTCGCGCCATCAGCTTTTCCGACGCCGGTGCCGGCCCGAAACCCATGATGCGCGGTGCGACGCCCGCGGTTGCGCCGCCCAAGACCCTTGCGATCGGTGTGAGGCCAAATTTTTTTGCGACGTCGCTGGTGGCAAGGATCAATGCTGCGGCACCATCGTTCACGCCCGAAGAATTCCCAGCGGTTACAGTGCCGTCCGCTTTTACGAAAGTTTTCAGTTGGGCGAGCGCTTCCAAAGTCGTACCCGCGCGAGGGTGTTCATCCTGTACGACGATCTTTGGCTCCCCCTTTCGCTGAGGAATCTCTACCGGGACAATTTCACGGGCCAAACGACCGTTCGCCATGGCATCTCTCGCCTTTCGCTGCGAACGCATGGCGAAGGCATCTTGGTCGGCGCGGTTGATGCTGAAGTCTTCCGCTACGTTTTCGGCCGTTTCAGGCATGCTGTCGACGCCGTATTGACTCTTCATCTGTTTATTGACGAAGCGCCAGCCGATGGTGGTGTCTTCAGCAGAATTTTCGCGCGAGAATGCAGTTGTAGCTTTTGGCATCACAAACGGAGCACGAGACATGCTTTCCACACCGCCAGCAACAATGAGATCGGCTTCTCCAGCTTTGATCGCGCGGGCGGCTGTGATTACGGCGTCCATACCCGATCCGCACAACCGGTTCATCGTCGTGCCAGGGACACAATCCGGAAATCCCGCGAGTAGCAGCGACATGCGTGCGACGTTGCGGTTGTCCTCGCCCGCCTGGTTGGCGCAGCCGAAAATCACTTCGTCAATGGCCGCTAGATCTAGCTTCGGGTTTCGGCTGGCCAGGGCCCTGAGTGGGATTGCACCAAGATCGTCGGCTCGCACAGAAGAAAGCGCGCCGCCATAGCGACCAATTGGTGTGCGGATGTAATCGCAGATGTAGACGTTTGTCATTCTTAGAGTGCCTTTGTCATATCCGGGACGGCGTCGAGCAGGTCTGCGACCAGGCCGTAGTCGGCGACCTGGAAGATCTGGGCCTCTTCATCCTTGTTGATGGCGACGATGACCTTGCTGTCCTTCATGCCTGCAAGGTGTTGAATTGCCCCGGAAATCCCGACCGCGATGTACAGCTCGGGCGCCACGACCTTGCCGGTCTGGCCGACCTGCCAGTCGTTCGGTGCGAACCCGCTATCCACCGCCGCGCGCGAGGCGCCGACCGCCGCGCCCAGCTTGTCGGCCAGGCCCTCGATGATCGCGAAGTTCTCCTCGGAACCGACGCCGCGACCGCCCGAGACCACGATCTTGGCCGAGGTCAGTTCCGGACGATCCGACGCCGCGACCTTGTCCTCGACCCAGGCGCTCAGGCCCGCGTTGCCGGCCGCTGCGATGGCCTCGACGGCGGCCGAACCACCCTGGCCAGCCGCGTCGAAGGCGGTGGTGCGGACGGTCAGTACCTTCTTGGAATCGTTGGACTTTACCGTCTGAATCGCGTTGCCCGCGTAGATCGGGCGTTCGAACGTGGACCCGTCCACGATGGCGGTGACGTCCGACAAAACCATCACGTCCAGCAGCGCCGCGACGCGCGGCAGGATGTTTTTCGCGCTCGCCGTGGACGGAGCAACGATATGTTCATAATTGCCTGCCAGGCTGACCACCAGATCGGCGACCGGCTCGGCCAGGCCGTTGGCATAGGCGGCGTCATCCGCCACCAGAACCTTTGCCACGCCGTCGATCTTCGACGCGGCCTCGCCTGCGGCAGCGGGGCCCGCAACCAGAACGGTCACATCGCCCAGCGATTTGGCAGCGGTCACCGCCTTGGCGGTGGCGTCCAGCGCCAGTGCACCACCGGCGATTTCTGCAAGGAGAAGAACAGCCATTACACGATCCCCTTTTCTTTCAGCTTCGACACCAGCTCGTCGACCGAGCCAACCATTTCCCCGGCCGAACGCGCGGCGGGCTCTGCCGTCTTGACGACGGTCAGGCGCGGCGTGACATCGACGCCGAAATCGGCGGCGGTCTTTTCGTCCAGCGGTTTCTTCTTGGCTTTCATGATGTTGGGCAGCGAGGCGTAGCGCGGCTCGTTCAGGCGCAGGTCGGCGGTGACGATCGCCGGCAGCTTCACCTTGATGGTCTGCAGACCGCCGTCCACTTCGCGGGTCACGACGGCATGCTCGCCCTCGATCGCAACCTCAGAGGCATAGGTCGCCTGACCCCAGCCCAGCAGCGCCGCCAGCATCTGGCCGGTCGCGTTCATGTCGTTGTCGATCGCCTGTTTGCCCGCGATCACCA
>NZ_JAGHRC010000017.1 GCF_017743975.1 Ruegeria sp. R14_0
TCCACTGGACTGTTTGCTTTACGATCTCACCTCGTCGTTATCAGCGCGTTCACGGCCCCAAGGCGGACACAGTCCCTTCAAACCATAACCCAAAGGCCCCAGGTTCAAATCCTACTCACAAAACCAACGTCTGAAAAGCCAGACAGATCAGGATAACTCTGAGCCAAAGAAGTAACGCGTGAGCCCCGCGTATCAATCGCAGGCGGATTGCCATGTTTTTGTGTCACTGAAAACGAAGGTTTGGCTTTTGAACCTCCATTGCCGACCACAAAAAACCTATAAATGTGCGATAAAAAAACGTAATTCCCGGCCATTCAACAACTGGAAATATGAACCTCCCAACAGTAGGGAAGTGAGTAATACTCCACTTGGAAAAATGGCGTAAGTGATTGAAAATTCGCCATAGACCGTCAATGTCAACGAGGGAATAATGGCGAGTTTCAATATCACAGGCGGCAGCTCCACAACGTTTGTCGATACGTCGCCTAATGGCGGCTTTGTCATTGATTTCACCTCACTGGACAATAGCTTCGATCTCCAGATCAACGGTGTGAATCTGTTTGTCGGCGGCCCGGCCGGCGCGCCAAATGAGCTGCAATTCCAGATTCCATCGACATTTGGTCAGACTGTACGATTTGCGGACGGAGATCGTTACGAACTGAATACACCTGCCGTTTGGCAGCTTGGAAACAGTGATCCCGATGCCCCCGTTGTACGACTGGTGGTGAATCCGGATGGTACCATCGAGCTTTATGGCATCAAAACGAACAATGGTCCTCTTGAACCGTTGGAGCTGTTCAATGGCCTCACGGTAAATTCCGCCGCTGTCGCAGCAGCCTGGAACGACACCGGGACGAATACGATTACGCTGGGGCAATCGGTAACTGGCCCCACGAACGCCGGAGGAGATTTTGAGGATGTACTGTGCTTCGGCGCTGGAACACTGATCGAAACGTCCGAAGGTGCAGTTCCGGTCGAGGATCTGCAAGCCGGGGACCACGTTCTGACACATGACCATGGTTTGAAACCTCTGCGCTGGGTCGGATCACGCCGTCTGAGCAATACCGAGCTCACTATAGAACCTCGGTTGAGGCCGATCCGTATTTCGGCGAATGCCTTGGGTGCAGGACACCCAAAGCAAGATCTGATCGTGTCACAACAGCATCGCATTCTTGTTTCTTCCGTGGTTGCCCAGAGGATGTTTGATTGCCCGGACGTCTTGATCCCTGCCAAAAAGCTGCTCTCATTGGATGGCATCGAAATTGTGACCGATACCCCCAATGGCGTGGAGTTCTATCACCTGCTGTTCGACAGCCATGAGCTTGTTTGGTCAAACGGTGCGCTGACAGAAAGCCTGTATACCGGGCCCGAGGCTCTCAAATCGGTTTCGGCCGAAGCCCAGCAAGAGATACAGGACCTGTTCCCGGAATGCTGCGATCCACAGTTTGAGGCATTGTCAGTCCGCTATATCCCGAAAAAAGGGAAGCAAATGCGAAAGCTCGTCGACCGCCATCAAGCGAATAAAAAACCCTTATACAGCCGATCAGCGACCGTTTCACCAAACCCTGCTTGATCTGATTGAGCGGGGCAGTGCCTTGCATCTATCGGGCTTTTCGGATCGGGCCTGTATCTGCCTCCCAGGAAATCACCTCCAGTTCTTCGTGCGCCGGAATTGCCTAAGCAGGACGCGCAAACGGTCGTGTATACCGTTAGTGCTGAGCTTCGGCTGGTTTTGAGTCTGGTGGCCGGCGATTAGCCGCACAAGTCCGCTCAAAGATCAAAATATCCTAAAAACAGAAATAAAGTTTTGATTTAAAACATAATTTCGACACGGCCCTCACAAACCAAACCCTCGCCCGCTCGATAGCTCTGATCCGGTCCGCAACTGGAACCGGAGGTTAAGAGATGTCGGCAAAAAGGATAGCACGACCCCACAAGAAAGCGTCGCCTTGCGTGCTCAAAAGGCCCTCGCTCGGCATTGCCCGACCTCTGGTCGTGGCCGCTGCGTTTCTGGCAATTGCTGTTGCCTCACCCGGAACGGCCCAGGCCCAAAGCCCCATGGTCGTCGGCAGTGATCGCGGCGGGTATTTGCACGATAGGTTAATCGAACTTGAGAACCTTCAGCGCCACGGAATTCAGGTCGAAATCCGTGGGCGCGTTTGTTATTCGACATGCACGATGTTTCTGGGGCTTCCCGGAACCTGCGTTGACCCAAATACAACATTCGGTTTTCATGGCCCGTCGCGAAGCGGACGGCGCCTTGCACAGGCGGACTTTGATTATTTCAGCGAAGTCATGGCTTCGTACTATCCCGAACCTCTGAGAACCTGGTTCATGGACAAAGGGCGCAACCGGATCAACGGGGTTTACAAGATCAAAGGCACCGAGCTTATTCGACTGGGGATCCCGGCCTGTCGAACCGCCTGACGAGGGCTTGTTTGGGTCAGCACGGAAAGGTATGAGGCCTTGGTTTCAGACCGGCGGCCCTTAAATACTGTGCAGCCACCGGCAAATACCCAGTCAGGAGAACCCTTCACCGTGCTGTCATCGCTGTTTCAACGTTTCGGACGGCGCGCTGTCTTTTCGAACCCGCAGCCGGATGCTCCGATTTGCGTTATCGGAGACGTCCACGGTTGCATGCGGCAGCTGGAAAACCTTTTGCCTCAGATCCCGCAGGATCACCGCATCATATTTGTTGGGGACTATGTAGATCGCGGCGAGCAGAGCGCTGATGTCTTGCGCCTGATCCAAAGCCGTTCGGATTTCACATGCCTGATGGGCAACCATGAAGACATGATGCTGGCCTTCCTGCGCGACCCGGAACAGCACGGTCCGCGTTGGTTACGATACGGTGGTTTGCAGACCTTGGCTTCCTTTGCTGTGAATGGCGCGCGCGCCGAGATGAGCGGTGATGAGCTAGTTGAATGCCGCGATACTCTGATGACAAAGATGGGGCCTGAGCTGATTCAGTGGCTCAAGGCTCTCAAGCCTTTCGACCATTCTGGAAATGTTCTGGTCACGCATGCCGGCGCCAACCCCAACACCGCTGCAGATCAGCAATCCGAAAAGACCCTCATGTGGGGGCACCCTGACTTTCGCTCTGTTGACCGGAAGGACGGGGTCTGGGTTGTTTATGGCCACACGATTGTAGATCGAGCCACGGCGCATCGCGGTCGGATTGCCGTGGACACCGGCGCATTTGCAACCGGGGTTCTAAGCGCCGTTTGTTTGAACGGCGGCGAGCCTGCCTTTTTAATGGCTGGCCTCTAGCTTTAGCCACATCGCGTAGCTGTGGACAAAGCGTTGCGGCTGTTGGTTTCTCCAACGGCATGGGCGCTATCGGCCGTGGCCATCTTTTTCCAAACCAAGCCAATCCCGGCCTTGTCACGACAGGACGATTTCAATAGGACCAGAGGCGTCCGCGTCAAATCATTGAGCTTTTTATGTTGATCAGCCCAGTTCTTCTTTGCGGCGGCTCCGGCACGCGCCTGTGGCCGTTGTCCCGCAAAAGCTATCCAAAACAGTTTGTTCCTTTGGTTGGGGAAGAAACGCTGTTTCAGGCGTCGGCACGCCGGTTGTCAGGTGCACATGCCGGTTTGAAGTTTGACGCACCAATGGTGCTGACCAATTCAGACTTTCGGTTCATCGTAACCGAACAACTGCTAGCGATCGGCCTTGATCCCGGGACGATCATGATCGAACCCGAAGGTCGCAACACGGCACCCGCGGTGCTTGCGGCAGCCCTGCATGCCTATGCCAAGGATGACGACGCTGTTTTGCTGGTTGCGCCGTCTGACCATGTCGTTCCTGACGCGGCTGAGTTTCAGGCTGCCGTCGCCCGGGGGCTGGATGCGGTTGCTCAGGGCCAGTTGGTGACCTTCGGCATCACCCCGACGCATCCTGAAACCGCTTACGGCTATCTTGAACTTGCCGCTGTCCCCGGCGATGACGGCGCGCCTGTACCATTGAAGACTTTTGTCGAAAAGCCGGACGTTGCCCGTGCTACCGAAATGCTGGCAGCTGGAAATTTCAAATGGAACGCGGGGATTTTCCTGTTCCGTGCGGCGGACATTATCGCGGCGTTCCAAGCCCATGCGCCTGAATTGATGGACCCGGTCAAAGCGGCCGTGGAAACCGCCTCAGTGGATCTGGGGTTCCTCCGCCTCAACCCCGAAAGCTGGGCGCAGGCCAAAGATATCTCGATCGACTATGCCGTCATGGAGAAAGCTTCCAACCTGTCGGTGGTGCCATTCGATGCGGCCTGGTCCGATCTGGGCGGCTGGGATGCCGTATGGCGAGAAAGCGGCCCGGATGCCCAAGGTGTGGTGACCAGCGGCAGCGCAACGGCAATTGATTGCCAGAACGCGCTTTTGCGTTCGGACAGCGAACAGCTGGAAATCGTGGGGATCGGGCTGGACAACATCATTGCCGTGGCGATGAACGACGCCGTTCTGGTTGCCGACAGGTCGCGGGCTCAGGACGTCAAAAAGGCGGTGAGTGCGCTGAAAGAAAAAGGCGCGCCGCAGGCGACCACATTTCCCAAGGATCACCGTCCATGGGGCTGGTTCGAAAGCCTCGTGGTGGGTGACCGGTTCCAGGTGAAACGCATTCACGTCCATCCCGGCGCGTCGCTCAGTTTGCAAAGTCATTTCCACCGCTCGGAACACTGGATCGTGGTCGAAGGCACAGCGCGCGTGACCATTGACGATACCGAGCAATTGGTGACCGAAAACCAATCTGTCTACATCCCTCTTGGGGCAGTCCACCGAATGGAAAACCCGGGCCAGGTCCCCATGGTCCTGATCGAGGTGCAAACCGGCACCTATCTGGGTGAGGACGACATCGTGCGCTACGAAGACAAATACGCGCGCGGGCAAGGGGCCAAGGGCTAACCATCATCCCCCGCGCTCTTGCCTCAAGAGCGCGGCAGTCTTCAACGGCATGGGTCTCGCGAAACGGCGGGCAGCGGGACGCAACGTGCGGTGGGCTGTGGGATCGTTAAGCGAATTTAAATAACGTGCCGCTGTTTGACACAGACAGCGAGACTTCTTCCATGACGACCAATCCCTTTAGCGGCCGCGCCTCCAGTTTGTCCGGCCCAGCACGTGACATTGTTCCCGTTGTTGCCTCGGACAGTGCGGACCTGACCGACGTGGCCATCGGTCTGTACGTCGAAACAGGCGGCTCGGTAGTCCTGACGACGGTTCAGGGCGAAACCCGAACGGTCAACGTAACGGACTTTTCGATCCTGCCGGTGGGCACGGCACGGGTACATGCGACCGGCACCACGGCAACCGGCATTCATGCGCTGGTTCTGGCGTGATGTTCTATCGACAGATGTAAGGCCCGACACTGCCGCTCACCTCCGAGTGGCAGGTCATTCCCTTATATGATGGACCCCGGTCAATCCGCACCAAACAGGTCACGGGTGAACACTTTATCCGCGACATCCTCAAGTTCAGGGCCGAACCGGTTGGCGACGATCAGGTCTGCCTCGGACTTGAAGGCCGTGAGATCCCGAATGACGCGCGAGCGAAAGAACTCGTCTTCCTCGAGCGCAGGTTCATAGACAATCACCTCGACGCCTTTGGCCTTCAGCCGTTTCATGATGCCTTGAATCGACGATTGCCGGAAATTGTCGCTGCCTGCCTTCATGACCAGCCGATGAATACCAACAACCCTAGGGCCCTTCATCAGGATCTGATCGGCCAGGAAATCCTTGCGCGTCCGGTTCGCGTCCACGATGGCGCGGATCAGGTTTTGCGGTACGTGGCTATAGTTCGCCAAAAGTTGTTTGGTGTCCTTGGGCAGGCAATAGCCGCCATAGCCGAAAGACGGATTATTGTAGTGGTCGCCAATGCGTGGATCCAGAGAGACACCTTCGATGATCTGCCGCGTGTTCATACCACCCGCCATCGCATAGCTGTCGAGTTCATTGAAGAAAGCCACCCGCATGGCCAGGTAGGTGTTCGAGAACAGCTTGATCGCCTCGGCCTCATCCGGGTCGGTGAACAGAATGTCCACATCCTCGGCCAGGGCTCCTTCAAGCAACAACTCTGCAAACACCCGCGCCCGGTCCGAGCGTTCCCCGACGATAATGCGCGAGGGGTGCAGGTTGTCATACAGCGCCCGCCCTTCGCGCAGGAACTCTGGTGAGAATATGAAATTATCGCTGCCAAGATCGGCGCGCAACGACCGGACAAAGCCGACAGGAATCGTCGATTTGATGATGACCGTGGCGTCAGGGTTCACCGCAGTGACTTGTTGCGCGACAGCTTCGACGCTGGACGTGTCGAAGTAGTTGGATTTGGGGTCGTAATTTGTCGGGGTCGCGACGATCACGAACTCGGCGTCTTCGAAGGCCGGTTCCGTCGTCGCCCTAAGCGAAAGCGTGCGGTTGGCAAGAAAGTCTTCCAGCTCGACGTCTACAATGGGGCACTGGCCTGAATTGACCATCTGCACTCGTGCCTCAGATATGTCGATTGCCGTCACGTCGTGATTCTGTGCCAATAGCACCGCATTGGACAATCCCACATACCCGAGCCCTACAACCGCAATCTTCATAACTTCGCCCTCATAAATTCAAGCCGGCACACATTTCACCTGCTTGATTGCGTTTGAATTGTAAATGCGCCTGCGCGCTGCGAATGGCACCAATTTGAAATGCAGCCAAATGTTGGAGCATTTTCCGTCGGTCGACTCGGTCTTTGCCTTTATCGGCGACGTGGTGGTACCTGAAATTCGTTTCCCGAAAGCAATTTGCACCGAACCGAAATATCCCAGTAAATTTTTGGTATTACGCCTTTCTTAGGTTGAAGCAAGTGTGATAACGATCATCCAAGACTTGTTTTAGGAGATTCAAGATGATCAGAGCGTCACTTCTTGCACTGGCCCTTTCCGCGACCGGTGCATATGCACAGGATGCCGGAGCTGCAGGTGCTGCACAGGGTACCGCTGGCAGCGGTGCCGGAGCTGGCGGTGCGGGCGCGGGTGCCGGAGCTGGTGGTGGTGCCGGTGGCGCTGGTGCTGGCGCAGCAGCCGGCGCAGCTGCGGCTGCGGGCGTAACAGGATTTGTGCCGCTGGTCGTACCCGCACTGGGTGCCGTCGCGGCAGTTGCCGGTGTCGCGGCTGCAAGTGGCGGTGGCTCCACGACCAATACAACAAGCACGTCGGGTACAAACTAAAGCTCAGGCTTTTGTAAGACCGAAGACCGAACAGCGCGTCCTTAGGATGCGCTGTTTTGCTTTGGCAGCTTCGGTTTTCGGTCGACCGCAGACCGGCCGATTTGGATCAGTGCGTGATTTAGGCCTCTCGCGCGTTTTGACCGCCTGCGCCCGCCCATCAACAAATCAGGCGTGCTCAGACTGACGTACCGGAAAACACTGTGCACAAGACTTGCCCGTGCAAGCGGGGTAACGCTGGTGTTAGCCCCGGACCAAAGGCGTCAGGGTCAGCCTAGTCGACGTAGTACTTGCTGGCGTATTTTCCGTAAGAGTACCCGTAGTGTTTCGCGCTTTTGGCGTTGATTTGGCCAAGGATAAGCCCGGTGATACGCTGATTGTCGGTTTGGAACAGGCGCATGGTTTCAATGACATCCTGTTCTGACGTGTCATTCCACTTGACCGTCAAAAGCACCGCATCTGCATTGCGTGCAATAAGGCGCGCGTCCGAGACCAAAAGGGTCGGTGGAGTGTCGATCAGGATGATGTCATAGAGCTTGCGCATGTCATCCAGAAACGCCCGGAACCGGTCCGAGGCAAAAAGGTCGGCGGCATTGGCCGATGTTTTCTCACCAGCCAGAATGTCACAACCCAATAGTGGATCCTGGAAAATGGCTTCCTGCGGGGTGGCGTCTCCGGCCAGAACGGACACGATGCCCTTGTTGGGCGCACCTTCCAGTTGGGCGGTCATGGTCAACCTGCGGATATCACCTTCGACCAGCAACACCTTCTTGCCGATCCCGACGAAATTCTGCGCCAGGGCCAGAGAGTTCGTGGTTTTGCCTTCACCCGGCAGGGATGACGTCATCACCACAACCTGTGGCGGTCGGTCCACATTGGACAGCATCAGCGATGTGCGCAGGTTGCGCACGGCCTCGGCGGTCGCCGAAGACGGTTTTGCCGCAAGGTATTCCAATACCTTGCGGCGGCCACGCGCCGGGAAGGTTGGGACTTGGCCCAGGACACTATGGCCGGTTTTGCGCTCTAGCTCGCGCGCCGAGCGATAGCCTTTGCGCCGTGTTTCGGCCAGCAGGACAATTCCGACGCCCAGTATCAGACCCAGAACGGCAGAAAGAGCCAGAACCAGTGACTTGCGGGGCGACGCGGGCGCGTTCGGGATCACTGCGCGCGACAGTTGTCGGCTGTCAGCTTTCTGGATACCTTCCTGCGCCGAAGTCTCTTTCAGGCGTGCCAGAAAATATTCGTAAAGCAACCGCACGGCTTCGGCTTCGCGTGCAAGCTGTTGCAGTGTAATCAGGTCTGCGCTCTGGGTCGCAATCTGCTGTTCCAGTTCATCGGTCGAAACCGTCAAAGCCTGAACCTGCTGAGTCGCCCGGCGCGCTTCCAATGCAGTGCGGGCCACCAGACGCTGAAAAGCGGTGTCAAACGCGGCTTCTCCCTCGCCTGTTTCGTTAATTTGGTTGAACAAGCGTTGCAGTTCGGGGTTCTCACTGACTTCAACCTGGGCAGCGCGGTCTTCCGCACCATTCAAGGCGTCTGTCCTTGTTTGGGCGGCGGCAAGGTTCGCTTCTGCGGAAACGCGGCGTTCGCGCAGGTCTTTCAACTGAACTTCCTGAAGCCGCAACGCTTCGGGCGAAACCAGCGCGGTCGAAGAATTGAAATCGTTGACCTTGGCTTCGGCAGTCTCAAGATCCACCTGCAACTCGGCCACGCGTTCGGTCAGCCAAGTGGTTGCCTGTTCTGTGGCCTCGAACTTCACTTCGATCTGGTTCAGGGTATACAGCTCGACGATGGTGTCCGCGATCAAAGCTGATTTGCGAGCCTGGGTTGTCTCGACGGCCACCTCGAACACCAAACTCTGGCGCACGTTCCGGACGGTGACTTTTTCCAGCAGCGCAGAAACCACGCTGTCATGCGTCAACTGCGCCGCCAAGTCGTCAGGCACTGGCCCCGTTAGTGCGGTGGGCGAAAAAACTGACCTGATGGCTTCTTTTGTTTGTGCAACGAACGAAATTGGCTGAAGCGCTGCATTGAATTCGGGGTCCGACGTCAGGTCGAGCCTGTCGACAACTTTGCCCATCAGCCCGCGCGATCGCAGCACCTCAAGCTCGGAATTCACGGTTTCCGAATCTCCGGCAAGCCCGCCGACAACACTTTGCAGATCCACAACGCGGGCCTGTTCCGTCTCAAGCATTACCACCGATGTGGATCGGTAGAGCGGTACAGCAGCCACAAACGCATAGTAAACCCCAACAAGGATTGCGGCGGCTGTGGTCAGCGCAATGATCCATTTCCCGCGCCACAGCGTTCGGACCACGGCCTCAAGGTCGATACTATCCTCTGCCGGATCATCGACGACAGATGTGCGGCTGGATTTGAAATGGGCTTCGTGAATCGGAGATTGCTTCATGCCAAGATGTGAGTCCTAGTAAGTGGCCATAGTCGGCGCGAATGCGATGCCACTTTCTATAGGCGCGCGCCTCAAAGTAAAAGGGGAGCATTGCCGTGTTTAATTCACGGCTGCGTTTATGGGTGTTGTTATGAGTGATGGAGTGATTTGAGAGATTGTTCTGCCCCATTTTGTGACGGGGTTTTCTGCGATGAAGATGATGTCGTTTGATCGCAGTTGGAACTGTGCGGCGAGTGTAAGATGCGCGGCGTTTCGGGTGTCGAGGTGCCAGGCGGTGACGGCGCCGAGTTCGCGGGGGTTGGTTGCGGCGCGCAGGACGTAAACCTCGGAGGCATCGCCGGTTTCCTTGGCCACACCGCCGCCGGTGTCAAAGAGCGCGTCGGCCAGGGTGGCGGTCTGGTTGAACGGCAGGGCATAGCGGCCCTGGGTGCGCACTTCGCCGGACAGGTAGACATAGTCGCGATCGACGGCATCCAGCTCGATGGACTGGACGAAATTGTCGCGGCGTTCATTGAGGTCATCGCGGCGCAGGGTGACGGCGGTGTTCAGTTCCTGCAGGGCGGTCTGGCGGCCTTCCAGCACGGTCTCGCGCAGGGCGATCTGCTGGGCAAAATAGCGCTCGGCGCGGTCCAGGTCATAGTCGGTGTCGACAAAGATCGAATCGTCAGAGATCAGGTTGAGGTTCTGCAGTTCGGTGCGCGAATAGAGGTCTTCCAGCGGGATCTGGTAGACATTGCCATCGC
>NZ_JAGHRC010000018.1:0-2500 GCF_017743975.1 Ruegeria sp. R14_0
TGGTTGCGGGAGTAGGATTTGAACCTACGACCTTCAGGTTATGAGCCTGACGAGCTACCGGGCTGCTCCATCCCGCGTCAGTGTCAGATTTGTATCATCGTTAGAGAGAGATGTGGGGATTTTTCTAGGTTTGGCGGTGACCTACTCTCCCAGGGCTTAAGCCCAAGTACCATTGGCGCGGCAGTGCTTAACTTCCGGGTTCGGGATGGGACCGGGTGTTTCACTTGCGCTATGACCACCAAACCGAGGAAAATCCCCGTCGACTTTCTTGCTGTGCAAGAAAGCGACTATGCGGGAGGCAGCGTCTTTTGTTTACAAAAGGCGCGTTCCCGCACGGTTATTTAATCAATCAACATCGCGGCTAGGTGCTGCGACGCTATCCATTGTCAAGGTCGGTGTATGCTTTGGTCTTGTCTTTCCATTACTGGATCAAATCAAGCCTATCGGGCGATTAGTACCGGTCAACTGAACGCATTACTGCGCTTACATCTCCGGCCTATTGACGTGGTGGTCTTCCACGGCCCTCAGGGAGACCTTGTTTTGAGGGGGGCTTCCCGCTTAGATGCCTTCAGCGGTTATCCTGTCCGATCATAGCTACCCAGCACTGCCGTTGGCACGACAACTGGTCCACCAGTGGATCGTTCACCCCGGTCCTCTCGTACTAGGGGCAACTCCTCTCAAGTCTCCTACACCCACGGCAGATAGGGACCGAACTGTCTCACGACGTTCTAAACCCAGCTCACGTACCTCTTTAAACGGCGAACAGCCGTACCCTTGGGACCTGCTCCAGCCCCAGGATGAGATGAGCCGACATCGAGGTGCCAAACACTGCCGTCGATATGGACTCTTGGGCAGTATCAGCCTGTTATCCCCGGCGTACCTTTTATCCGTTGAGCGATGGCCCTTCCACTCGGGACCACCGGATCACTATGGCCGTCTTTCGACTCTGCTCGACTTGTCAGTCTCGCAGTCAGGCTGGCTTCTGCCATTGCACTCAACGAGCGATTTCCGACCGCTCTGAGCCAACCTTCGCGCGCCTCCGTTACGCTTTAGGAGGCGACCGCCCCAGTCAAACTACCCGCCACGCAGGGTCCCGGATCCGGATAACGGACCGCGGTTAGACATCAAGAGTGCGAAGGGTGGTATCTCAAGGGAGGCTCCACCGCGACTGGCGTCACGGTTTCAAAGCCTACCACCTATCCTGCACATCACAATCCTGATGCCAGTGCGAAGCTGTAGTAAAGGTGCACGGGGTCTTTCCGTCTAACCGCGGGAAGCCTGCATCTTGACAGGCAATTCAATTTCGCTGAGTCGATGTTGGAGACAGCGGGGAAGTCGTTACGCCATTCGTGCAGGTCGGAACTTACCCGACAAGGAATTTCGCTACCTTAGGACCGTTATAGTTACGGCCGCCGTTTACCTGGGCTTCAATTCAAGGCTCTCACCTCTCCTTTTAACCTTCAGGCACCGGGCAGGCGTCAGACCCTATACGTCGTCTTGCGACTTCGCAGAGCCCTGTGTTTTTAATAAACAGTCGCCACCCCCTGGTTTGTGCCCCCAGCCCCTAGTTGCCTAGGAACCGGGCCTCCTTCTCGCGAACTTACGGAGGTATTTTGCCGAGTTCCTTCAACATCGTTCTCTCAAGCGCCTTGGTATGCTCTACCAGTCCACCTGTGTCGGTTTAGGGTACGGTCTGATGGAGGGCTATTTCCAGGAACTGCTCAGCAGCCCAACCAATCCGATAAGGCTGAACTACACCTGCAATCCGTCACATCCTCCTGGCCTAGGAATATTAACCTAGTTCCCATCGCCTACGCCTTTCGGCCTCGGCTTAGGGGCCGGCTTACCCTGCTCAGATTAGCTTTAAGCAGGAACCCTTGGACTTTCGGCGAGAGTGTCTCTCACACTCTTTGTCGCTACTCATGTCATCATTCTCACTAGTGATCTCTCCACGGGATCGCTCACGCGCCCGCTTCATCGAAAGAACTCGATCCGTCATTACACCCAAATGGATGCAAATACGGATGAGTTCTATGTCACACTACGCTCTGCTACCATGCCTTACGGCATCCTAAGCTTCGGCTCATGGCTTGAGCCCCGTTACATCTTCGCCGCAGGACAACTTATTTAGACCAGTGAGCTGTTACGCTATCTTTAAAGGATGGCTGCTTCTAAGCCAACCTCCTGGTTGTTTTGGTCGTCCCACCTGCTTTCCCACTTAGCCATGAATTGGGGGCCTTAGCTGTAGGTCAGGGTTGTTTCCCTCTCCACTACGGACGTTAGCATCCGCAGTGTGTCTGCCATCTAGTACTCCCGGGTATTCGGAGTTTGGTTAGGATCAGTAAGCCTGTGGGGCCCCATTACCCATCCAGTGCTCTACCCCCCGGGGTATTCGGATGACGCTCTACCTAAATAGATTTCGCAGAGAACCAGCTATCTCCGAGTTTGATTGGCCTTTCACCCCTAGGCACAGCTCATCCCGATCTTTTTCAACAGATGT
>NZ_JAGHRC010000019.1 GCF_017743975.1 Ruegeria sp. R14_0
ATGACCGAATTGAAACGCACGCCATTGTACGACTTGCATGTTGAGTTGGGCGGTAAGCTGGTTGATTTTGCTGGGTGGGAGATGCCTGTTCAGTATCCTTTGGGGATTATGGGTGAGCATAAGCAGTGTCGAGAGAAGGCGGCGTTGTTTGATGTGTCTCACATGGGTCAGGTGCTCCTGCGGGGTGAGGATGTGGGTGAGAAGCTTGAAGCGCTTTGCCCGCAGGCCTATGCGACGCTGAAGGAAGGCAAGGCGCGGTACGGGTTCTTTACCAACGCGGATGGCGGGATCATGGATGACCTGATCGTGTCGAACGCGGGCGATCATTTCTTTGTGGTGGTGAACGCAGCGCTGCGCCATCAGGACATCCCGCATATGCGGGACAATCTGGACGGCGTTGAAGTGACCGAGATTTTCGACCGCGCGCTGGTCGCGGTCCAGGGCCCTGCGGCAGAAAACGTGGTGGGGGAACTCTGCCCTGCGGCCCGCGACCTGAAGTTCATGGAAACCACCGTGGCCGAGATCAACGGCGTCGAATGCCGCATCTCGCGTCTGGGCTATACCGGCGAGGACGGGTATGAGATCTCGATCCCCGAGGATAAGGCGATTGAGATCACCCGGGCGTTTCTGGCGCATGAGGATTGCGAGGCAGCCGGTCTGGGCGCGCGCGACAGCCTGCGGCTTGAGGCGGGTCTGTGCCTCTATGGCAATGACATCGACCAGACGACCTCGCCGATCGAGGCGTCGCTGAGCTGGGCGATCCAGAAGCGCCGCAAGGAAGAAGGCGGGTTCCCGGGCGCCGAACGGGTACAGAAGGAACTGGCCGAAGGTCCCGTCAAAAAGCTGGTCGGCATCAAACCCGACGGCCGCGCCCCGGCGCGTCAGGGCGTGGAAATCCAGTGCGCCGAGGGCAACACGATCGGCCAGATCACCTCGGGCGTGTTTGGCCCCACGGTCGGCGGACCGGTGGCGATGGGCTATGTGAGCAAGGGTCATGGTGAGCCGGGCGAGGTGGTGAACCTGATCATCCGGGGCAAGGCGCAACCGGCGCAGATCGTGGCGCTGCCCTTCGTCACCCAGAATTACAAGCGTTGAAGTCAGGAGAGAGAGACATGGCAACCTATTATTCCGAAGAGCATGAATGGCTGGCTGTTGAGGGCGACACCGCCACGCTGGGCATCACCGCGCACGCGGCCGAACAGCTGGGCGACGTGGTCTTCGTCGAGCAGCAAGAGGTCGGGGACGAGTTCGAGAAAGACGGCGAGATCGGCGTGATCGAATCCGTCAAGGCCGCCTCCGAGCTTTACGCCCCGGTCGATGGCGAGATCACAGAAGTGAACGAAGCGCTGGCCGACAATCCCGGCGCGCTGAACGAAGACCCCGAGGGCGAGGCCTGGATCTACAAGATCAAGATCAGCGATGCATCGCAACTCGAAGACCTGATGGACGAAGCCGGCTACAAGGCCTTCATCGGCTAAACGGCTACGGAGCCCTGTTTCTGGGGCACCGGCCGCTTCATCTTTTTCCAAATACTCCCGCCGGAGGCTCCCGCAGTCTCCGCCGGGCCTGACCTATTCATGGGAGCGCAACGATGGCCTTCAAACTGACCGACTACGAAGCCTATGACTTCGCCAACCGCCGCCATATCGGGCCCAGCCCGGCCGAGATGCGCGACATGCTCAAGGTGATCGGCTTCAAGACACTGGACCAGCTAATCGACGCCACGGTCCCGCCTGCGATCCGCCAGAAGGATCCGCTGGACTGGGGTCCGGCGATGACAGAGCGTGATGCGCTGTTCCACATGAAAGAGGTGGCGAGCAAGAACAAAGTTCTGACCTCGCTGATCGGTCAGGGCTATTATGGCACCACGACACCGGCACCGATCCTGCGCAACATCCTGGAAAACCCGGCCTGGTACACGGCCTATACGCCCTATCAGCCCGAGATCAGCCAGGGCCGGCTTGAGGCGCTGTTGAACTTCCAGACCATGGTCAGCGACCTGACCGGGCTGGACGTGGCCAACGCCTCGCTGCTGGACGAAGCCACCGCAGCCGCTGAGGCCATGGCGATGGCCAAGCGCGGCGGCCGGTCCAAGGCCAATAACGCGGCCTTCTTCGTGGACAAGAACTGCCACCCGCAGACCATCGCGGTGATCAAGACCCGGGCTGAACCTCTGGGCATCGACGTTCAGGTCGCCGATCCGGACAGCCTCGACGCGGGTGCGGTCTTTGGCGCGATCTTCCAGTATCCCGGCACCCATGGCCATGTGCGCGACTTCACCAAGGAAATCGCAGCCCTGCATGAACACAAAGCGATTGCCATCGTCGCCGCCGACATCCTGTCACTGGCGCTGCTGAAGTCACCGGGCGAGATGGGCGCGGATATCGCCATCGGCTCGACCCAGCGCTTTGGCGTGCCGATGGGCTATGGCGGGCCGCACGCCGCCTACATGGCGACCACCGACAAGCTGAAGCGCGCGATGCCCGGCCGGATCATCGGTGTGTCGATCGACAGCCGCGGCAACAAGGCCTACCGCCTGGCGCTGCAAACCCGTGAACAGCATATCCGCCGCGAGAAAGCCAACTCGAACGTCTGCACCGCGCAGGCGCTGCTGGCTGTCATTGCCTCGATGTACGCGGTCTATCACGGCCCCGATGGTATCAAGGCCATCGCGCAATCGGTGCACCGCAAGACCTCGCGCCTGGCTGCTGGCCTGGAAGAGGCGGGCTTCTCGGTCGAGCCGGAAGTGTTCTTCGACACCATCACGGTCGAGGTCGGCCATCTGCAAAAGACGGTCATGGAAGCCGCCGTGGCGCGTGGCGTCAACCTGCGCAAGGTCGGCGACACCAAGGTGGGCATCAGCCTGGACGAACAGACCCGGCCCGAGACCATCGAAGCCGTCTGGGGGGCCTTTGGCATCGACAAGACAGACGACAGTTCCAACGTCGCCTACCGCCTGCCGGATTACGCCCTGCGCGAGACGCCTTATCTGACCCACGAGATCTTCCACAAGAACCGGGCCGAGGCCGAGATGACCCGCTATATGCGCCGTCTGGCCGACCGCGACCTGGCGCTGGATCGGGCGATGATCCCGCTGGGCTCCTGCACCATGAAGCTGAACGCCACGATTGAGATGATCCCGGTCACCTGGCCCGAGTTCGGCAATCTGCACCCGTTCTGCCCGGAAGACCAGGCGCAGGGCTATCACGAGATGATTGCGGATCTGAACGACAAGCTGTGCCAGATCACCGGCTATGACGCGATCTCCCAGCAACCCAACTCGGGCGCGCAGGGCGAATACGCAGGCCTGCTGACCATCCGCAACTATCACTTCGCCCGCGGCGAAGGGCATCGAAATGTCTGCCTGATCCCGACCTCGGCGCACGGAACCAACCCGGCCTCGGCCCAGATGGTGGGCTGGCAGGTTGTGCCGGTGCAGGCGGATGAGAATGGCAACATTGATCTGAACGACTTCCGCGCCAAGGCCGAGAAGCACTCGGATCATCTGGCCGGTTGCATGATCACCTATCCCTCGACCCATGGCGTGTTCGAGACCACCGTGCAGGAGGTCTGCCAGATCACCCATGATCACGGCGGACAGGTCTATATCGACGGCGCCAACATGAACGCCATGGTCGGCCTGTCGCGCCCCGGTGACATCGGTGGCGATGTCAGCCACCTGAACCTGCACAAGACCTTCTGCATCCCGCATGGCGGCGGCGGCCCCGGCATGGGCCCGATCGGCGTCAAGGCGCACCTGACCGAGCACCTGCCCGGCCACCCGGAATACGGCACCGCCGTGGGTCCGGTCTCGGCAGCGCCCTTCGGGTCTCCGTCCATTCTGCCGGTCAGCTGGGCCTATGTGCTGCTGATGGGTGGCGCGGGTCTGACCCAGGCAACCAAAGTGGCGATCCTGAACGCCAACTACATCGCCGCGCGTCTGCAGGATGCCTATCCGATCCTCTACACCTCTGAGACCGGCCGGGTGGCGCATGAATGCATCCTCGACACAAGACCGCTGGACGAGGCGGCACATGTGACCGTGGATGACGTCGCCAAGCGTCTGGTCGACTCAGGCTTCCACGCGCCCACCATGTCCTGGCCGGTGGCCGGCACCCTGATGGTGGAGCCCACCGAGTCCGAACCCAAGGACGAGCTGGACCGCTTCTGCGACGCCATGCTGTCCATCCGGGCCGAGGCGCAGGACATCATCGACGGCAAGATCGACGCGGAAAACAACCCGCTGAAAAACGCCCCCCACACGGTGCGCGATCTGGTCGGCGACTGGGACCGCCCCTACACCCGCGAACAGGCCTGCTTCCCCCCAGGCTCCATGGGCGTCGACAAATACTGGTCCCCCGTCAACCGCGTCGACAACGCATACGGAGACAGAAACCTCATCTGCACATGCCC
>NZ_JAGHRC010000001.1 GCF_017743975.1 Ruegeria sp. R14_0
GCCTGCGTTTCGCCATCCGCGAAGGCGGCCGCACCGTCGGCGCCGGCGTTGTGTCGAAGATTATTGAATAATTCGCGCAAGCGAATGATCGAACGAAAAGGGCGTCCCTCGGGACGCCCTTTTTGTTTGAATTTAATAATCCCGAGAGGCCCAATAAAGACTGTGTCGAAAATCATCGAGTAAGTCGGCTTTGCCGACTGGTGGGCGGCAGTTGCTCTGACAGAGCAATGAGAGCCCACCCCGTTGAACTCAAGAAGGCCGTCTCAATCTGGGGCGGCCTTTTTTGTTACCTATAAATTCATGAATTACATTTCGTACTATCATCACGGCCGAGGCGCATGCATTATTCCTAAAGCAAGTTAGTGTTGAGGAGCTCCGTCATGAAGGTAACCGCGATCATCTTGAGCCTCGTTTTGGCCAGCACAACTCCGGTATGGGCCAGCGAAGAAAGCAAGACGTGGGACGCGTCCGACGAGGCGAAGCAGTTTGTGAAGGACACGATCGTCCTTGGCATGTTGGCCAGCCCCTACGGTACCGGCTGGACTGAGTACGATCAGCTTCATGACTATTTTGAACTCGCTCGGGAAAACGGCATTACCGGGCATGAGATGACCTTGGCTGCGGCGGACATGTCCTTTGAAACCCTGCTCGAGCAGCACTACCACTATCGCGCGGCTATGGCAGAGCAACCTGAGAACTTTCTGATCGTAAACGAAACACGCGATATCGAAGCCGCCCATATTCAAGGCAAGACAGCTGTCATCTGGAACAGCCAAACGGCCACAATCCTGAACGGTGATCTCAAAAAGATGGCATTGCTCAAGGATATGGGGATCAAGAGTATGATCCTGGCCTATAACGACATTTTCCGTACCGGCTCGGGGCAGTTGGCGGCCTATAACGGGCGCGACATCGGTCTGACACCCTGGGGTGAGTCAGTGATCGATGAAATGGTACGGTTCGGCATCCTGTTGGACCTAAGCCACACGGGTTCCAAAACGGCCAACGATGCCATGGACTATATGGATGAGAACTATCCAGGTGTGCCTTACGTGTATACACACTCGGTTCCTGCGGGGCTGTACGCGAACGAGCCCAATGCGACGACAAAAGGGTGTTACCGGGCCATTCCCGACGATGAAGCGTTGCGGGCGGCCAAATCGGGTGGCTATGTCTCTCCGACATTCACGGAATGGATGATGGACGGCGTTTGGCCAGAGGATATTTCGCCCAAACAAGCTGCTGACATGATTGATTACTATGTGCAGCTGGTTGGCGTGGACCATGTTGGCATAGCGACGGATGACATGTTCTCGACCGAACTTGTCGTCCAATTCGCGACGGCAAATGCCAGCATGTATGACGACGGTGGTTACATGATTGATGCGTTCAACAAAGGGGCCACGGGCAACGGCGAGTTGGCCAAGATATTGGCTGCCGTAACGGATGACTTGTGGGCGCGTGGATACTCCAACGAAGATCTCGCCAAGATCTATGGCGGCAACAAAATGCGTGTTTTCGCTCAGGTCTGGGAAGGGAAACCTCCGCAGCAGTTTCTTGAAGAGTATCCGGAACGTTTGCGTATGCGAGAGGAGTTCAGAGAGCTTTTCCCGACCCGCTGAACCCCGGGTCGCAGTCGTGCATTCTCTGCAGGTTCGGAAAACTGGGTTAAAGTGAATTCATTGCATTTTAAGCAGGAAAGAGGTCGTAAAATGAACATTTCATCGCTCTCAGTTCTGGTGACGGCTTGTGCGGCTATCTCTGCCGGTTCCGCCCTCGCTCAACAAACTGCGGACACGATCTATTCTGGCGGGCCTATTCTGACGATCAATGATGATCAACCCACGGCTGAGGCCGTTGCCGTCAGGGACGGCCGTATTCTGGCCGTAGGCTCCCTTGAGGAGATCGCGGACCTGCGGGGCGATGACACGCGCGCCTTTGATTTGGCCGGGCGCGCCATGCTTCCGGGCTTTGTGGATAGTCACGGTCATGTGGTGATGGGTGGTCTTCAGGCTTTGTCCGCCAACCTGCTGGCACCACCTGATGGGGAAGTCACCGACATTGCCAGCTTGCAGGCCGCGCTGTCCGAGTGGGTCGCGGATAACGCCGAGGTTGTAGACCAGGTGCAGATGATCATCGGGTTCGGCTATGATAACGCGCAACTGAAAGAGCTGCGCCATCCAACTCGCGATGAATTAGACGCGGTTTCCGCCGACTTGCCCATCGTGATCGTTCATCAGTCCGGCCACCTCGGCGTGGCAAATTCGAAAGCTCTGGAAATCGCGGGTATCACGGAAAGCTCTGAGGCCCCTCCGGGTGGGGTCATCCAGCGGGATGAAAGCGGGCGGCTCAATGGGGTGCTTGAAGAATATGCCTTTTTCGCAGTTCTGGTACCGATGCTGAGCAATCTGGGCGAAGAGGGCATGATTGCCTTTGCGCGTGCCGGCAGCGACCTGTGGGCGAAATACGGGTACACAACCGGGCAAGAGGGGCGGTCTTCCGGTCAGATTGTTCAGGCCTTGCAGAAGGTAGGAGCCGAAGACGGTCTGCCCATTGATATCGTCGCCTTCCCGGATGTTCTGGAATCGCGTGATTTTATTGGCGCAAACGTGTCGCGCGACTATCAGGACCGGGTGCGGGTCGGCGGCTGCAAGCTGACCATTGATGGATCACCGCAGGGGTTCACGGCGCTTAGAGATCGCCCATATTATGATCCGGTCGGCGCGTATCCGGCGGGGTATGCTGGCTATGCAGCGATCACGATGGATCAGCTGCAGGATGCCGTGAACTGGTGTTACGAGAACAGCATCCAGATTCTGGTCCACTCGAACGGCGAGGGCGCGTCGGATATGCTCATCGCGGCGCTTGAGGTCGCCCAGATGAAGTATGGCGACCCAGGTAATCGACCCGTGTTGATCCACGGCCAGTTCCTGCGCGAGGATCAGGTGGCGAGTTTCAAACGTCTGGGTGTGTTTCCGTCGATATTCCCAATGCATACTTTCTATTGGGGAGATTGGCATCGCGACCACACGGTCGGTCCGGTGAACGCCGAAAACATCTCACCCGCGGGCTGGATTCGCGAAAGAGACATGATGTTTGGCACCCATCATGACGCGCCAGTCGCGCTGCCGGACAGTATGCGCGTGCTGGCCGCAACTGTTACGCGCAGAACCCGGTCGGGGGATATTCTGGGGCCACATCAGCGCGTCGATGTCATGACAGCGCTCAAGGCGATGACGCTCTGGCCCGCGTGGCAGCATTTTGAGGAAGATGACAAGGGGTCGATCGAGGTCGGCAAGGTTGCCGATTTTGTCATCCTGTCCGACGACCCGACGGCGATAAACCCCGAAACACTTGCGCAGTTGAAGGTGCTGTCGACGATCAAGGAGGATGCTGTCGTATATCAGGCTGAAGAAGGTGTCCGAGAGGGCAGGCTCAACCACTCGCCATTTTCGAATGACCCGGTTTTGGCGCATGTGTTTCTGCATGCGATTTATCAGGGAATGCAGGTGGAACAGCCTTGGTTGGCGATTGATCAAGGCAAGGTGCAGTGACACCAGACCTATTCGACGCTTTATGAGTGTCGAGCTTGTCTAGTGTTTTAGGCCGCTTCGCGCCAAGCGGCCTTTTTATGATCACATTTGTCGGTATGTTCTTTGTGGAAACAAAGAAGCGCAGCAGCATGATCAGATCGTTACCTAAATTCGCCCTTTCAGCAGTGTTTGGCCTGATCGCCAGCGCGGGAGTCGCGAAGCCGTTGCTGACAGATTCTCAGTCCACTTATGTGTCGGCCTGTCTGGAACAAAGCGACACGCCAGAGCGGATGATCGAGATCTGCCAGCACGGGCTGGGCGGCATAGGTGCGTCTGACCGACAGCGCATCGAAATGTTGGATAAGCTGGGCTGGGCTTACTACGATCTTGATGCCCTGGACAAAGCTGAGGAGGCGTTTGCCGAAATCCTGAACCTGGATCCGAATGCTGAGGTCGGGCTGCAGGGGCGGGCATGGGTTCTGTATAGCAAAGACGCTTTCCCAGAGGCGGCCAACCTGTTCCGGAAGGCGGCGTCGCGCAAGCCGAGCGCCGGCAACATGGCTGGGCTCGCGGCCAGCGCGCGACGGGCCGGGCAGGTGGATTTTGCGGAATTCGATCAGATGATGCAGACCGCGCTGGCGCTGAACCCCGAATACACTTGGGCGATGCGTGAACTGGCCTGGAGGCTTGTGGATCAACATCGGTTGGACGAGGCGTTTGAGCTGTTTCAAAAGGCCAGCGATCTTGACCCCTATGACCCTTACGCTGCCTATGGCATGGCCTTTGTCCTGACCGAGCAGGATAAGTGGGAAGCCGCGTTTGATCCGATCAGCCGGACTTTGGACCTGAAGCCGGATTTTGTTTCTGCCCTGTCGCGGCGGTCCCTGATCTTGCTGATGCTGGATCGGCCTAAACAGGCGCTCAAGGATGCCGAAGCAGTGATCGCCGCCAAACCCAACGACGCGGATGGCTATGTGCGCAAGGCGCGGGCGCTGTCCGATCTGGGGCAACGCGCGAAGGCGCACTTGGTTTTGGAAGAGGCTGAGAACCGGGCCGGACCGGGGTCTTATCTGCTGTACTGGCGGGCCAGTCTGTTCGCGGATGACCTCGATTATCCGGCCGCACTGTTTCACATCCGGCGCAGCGTGGCGCTCGAGGGCGCGGATCGCTTTGACCATCGCCTGCACGCAGATATTGCCTTGTGGTTAGAACACACCGAGGAGGCGCGCGCGGCCATTGAGCGCGCGTTAGATCTGTACCCCGGCGGCGAGTTTGAACAATACACAAACGCTTTGGTGATGGTCGCCGAGGGCAGGTTCGATGAAGCAGAGGCAGCTTTCGATGCAGCCAGCCAGGCAGGTTTGCCGGAGGATTACCTTGGCGACTTCCTCTCGGCGCTGGTGGCCGAGGGGCGATTTCTGCAGGCCATCATGATGCGCGCCCGGTATGGCAATGAGGGCCTGCGCGACGTGCCGCGCTCGAACTAGCGCGCCACGTTACTGTCCGTGCGACTTATCCCAGCGCTGATTCCGCTGCGTTGCGTACCGCTGTGATGTTCTGGCCATAGACATCAGGGTTCTGGACCGAGCCGCCTTTGAACACCGCTGATCCGGCGACCAGCACGTCCGCACCCGCTGCGGCAACCAGCGGTGCGGTCTTGGGATCAACGCCGCCATCAATTTCGATGTGAACGGGACGATCGCCGATCATCGCGCGCAGCTTGCGGACCTTGTCAGTCATGTCGATGAACTTCTGACCTCCAAAGCCGGGGTTCACGGTCATCACACAGACCAGATCGGTCAGGTCCAAAAGGTGCTCGACCGCCTCAGCTGGCGTGCCCGGGTTCAGCGCCACGCCGGCTTTCAGGCCAGCTGCGCGGATGGCCTGCATCGTGCGGTGCGTGTGTGGCCCAGCCTCGACATGGGCGGTCAGGATGTCCGCCCCGGCGTCGGCATAGGCCTGAATATAGGGATCAACCGGTGTTATCATCAAATGCACGTCCATGACCGTTTTGACATGCGGGCGGAACGCCTTAACGGCCGGGGGGCCAAAGGTCAGGTTAGGCACAAAATGGCCATCCATCACGTCGACATGGACCCAATCAGCCCCCTGCGCTTCGATGGCCTGAATCTCGGCTCCGAAATTGGCAAAATCGGCGGACAGGATCGACGGGGCGATCTTGATGCTGCGGTCAAAGCTCATGGCTGGCCTCATGTAGATAGCGTGTTGGCACCGCATATAGCGGCGATATGCGGCGATGGGTAGGCCCATTGGGTCGCAGCGGCGTTTACAAAACTTTCACCCAATCGACACACAACCGTTGAATCGCATCTGTAGCTGACCGCCAACACGAATTGGGGGTGGCAAGTGCTGCGCATTGAGAATCTGACGAAACGCTTCGGCGAGAATGTCGCCGTTGACGCAGCGACGCTGGATGTGGACAAGCCCTGTATGATAGGCATCATCGGTCGGTCCGGCGCGGGTAAGTCGACCCTGTTGCGGATGATCAATCGCCTGACCGATGCAAGCAACGGTGAGATTCTGTTCGAGGGCCGCGATGTTACCAAGCTGAAGGGCCGTGACAAACGCGCATGGCAGGCCGATTGCGCGATGATCTTTCAGCAGTTCAATCTTGTGCCCCGCATGGATGTGGTCTCGAACGTGCTGCATGGCACGCTGAACCGCCACTCGACGCTGGCGACCATGTTCAACCTGTTCCCGATGGAAGACATCCACCGCGCGATCGACATTCTTGATCGCCTTGGCATCGCCGAGCACGCGCCCAAACGGGCCGAAGCCCTGTCGGGTGGTCAGCAACAGCGGGTCGCCATTGCACGCGCCCTGATGCAGGACCCCAGCATTATTCTGGCGGACGAACCCATCGCGTCGCTCGACCCGATGAACGCGCAGGTCGTGATGCAGGCACTGCGCCGCATCCACGAAGAGGACGGTCGCACCGTCATTGCCAACCTGCACACGCTGGACACCGCCCGGCGCTATTGTGACCGCGTGGTCGGCATGCGCGATGGACGTGTCGTGTTCGACGGCTTGCCCGAGCAGCTGACAACCGGTGTGGCCCGCGAAATCTATGGGGCCGATGCCAGCTTCTCGGAAGAGGCGACCTCGACCGAGATCGATACGCTGGACGCGACCCAGAAGGCGCTGATGGAAGCCGAGGCCACCATCTAAGCCCCTTTCACCCCTTTCATCGACCGGCCGATGAAAGGCCGGCACATCAACCCGGAGAGAGAGACAGATGAAAAAACTGATTGCTGCCCTGGTGGCCACAACTGCACTGGCCGCACCGGCCATGGCTCAGGAAATCAACGAATTCCGCATCGGTATTCTGGGCGGCGAGAACGCTCAGGACCGTTTGAACAACAACGAATGCCTGCGCGAATACACCCAAGAGGCGCTGGGCGTCGAAACCAAGCTGTTCGCGCCTGCCGATTATGACGGTGTGATCCAGGGCCTGCTGGGCGGCACCATCGACATGGCGTGGCTGGGCGCATCGAGCTACGCAAAAACCTACCTGAGCGACGCCGAAGCGGTTGAGCCGGTACTGGTCAAGGTCAACACCGATGGCGGTTATGGCTATTACTCGATCGGATTTGCCCGCAAAGACAGCGGCATCACCTCGCTGGATGACATGAAGGGCAAGACCTTTGGCTTCGGCGATCCCAACTCGACTTCGGGCTACCTGATCCCGTCGATTGAAATTCCGCAGGCCACCGGCGCGACCATGGACTCGGGCGACTACTTTGGTGAAGTGAAATTCACCGGCGGTCACGAACAGACCATCGTTGCCGTGAACAACGGCGACGTTGATGGTGGCGTCACCTGGGCCGACGGTCTGGGCGACTGGGAAGATGGCTATCAGTCGGGTGCTCTGCGCCGTGCCGTGGATGCCGGTCTGGTCGACATGAACGACATGGTCGAGATTTGGAAATCCAAGCCGATCCCCGAAGGTCCCATCGTTCTGCGCAAAGCTCTGCCCGCAGACGTCAAAGAAAAGATGACGGCCCTGATGGCTGGTCTGGCTGACAAAGACCGTGATTGCTTCTACGGCGTTGCGGCGGGCGAGGCCCGTGCGTTCGAGCCGATCACGCATGACGCTTACGAAATCATCATCGAAGCGCGCAAGCTGAAGTCCAACTAAGCCTGCATATCCAATGATCGGGGTCCGGTGGAAAACCGGGCCCCGTTTTTCCACTCAGGAGCATTCCATGACAGACCTGACCGCAGGGTCCCCCAGCGTCGACCAGATCCGGTCCGACTATACCGAGATGACACGACGCAAGCGGGTCTATGGTGGTATCCTTCTGATCGTATTCGTGGCCCTGATGGCCGCCGGGTTCCGCACCGCCGACAGCCGCAACGCGGGCAGCTTTGCCGATGGCTGGCATCGGATCTTTGACTACCCGGCCGAGGTGTTATCCGAGGCGTGGGAAAAGATCGACTTGCTGCCCGCCAATCTGGTCAAGTTCTTTCCGGCGCTGGTCGAGACCATCAACATCGCTGCAGCCTCAACCCTGATCGGAACGATTGTCGGCACGTTTCTTGCGCTGATGTCGACCCGCGGCATGGCGCTGTGGCCGTCGCTGATCCCACTGTTCCGCCGCATCGCCGATATCTGCCGCGCGGTGCCTGAGATCGTGATCGCGCTGGTGTTGATCTTTGTTTTGGGCGGCGGCCCGGTTCCTGCGATGATCGCCATCGCTATCCATACCGCAGGTGCGCTGGGCAAACTATTTTCCGAGGTGAACGAGAACGCCTCGCTGAAACCGGTCGAGGGACTGCACTCGGTGGGTGCCAACTGGTCACAGCGGATGTATCTGGGTGTGATCCCTCAGGTTGGTCCGAACTATGTCAGCTATGCGCTGTTGCGGTTCGAGATTAACATTCGCGCTTCAGCCATTCTGGGTTTCGTTGGTGCGGGTGGTCTGGGCTATGAGCTGCGGAACTCGATGTCCTGGGGGCAGGGTCGCTATGACGAGGCCGCCGCGATCTTTCTTCTGCTGTTCGTCACAATCGTTGTCGTCGATCAAATCTCGGGTCTGCTGCGCGAGCGTTTGACCCACGGTTCCGAAAAAGGAGCGCGGGCATGAGCACCTTCGCCACCGACCTGTCCATTGACGAGCTGAAGGCCGAGGCTGATCGTCTGTTCAACCGCAAACGCCTGACCAACTTTGGCCTGCCCGCGCTGGTTCTGGCCTATCTGGTCTATGTGTTCTTCGCCTTCGATGTGCCCGGACTGGCCGAGCGCGCAAACTGGCAAAACGGGAAGACGTTGATTGCGGACAGCTACAGCTACAAAACCCATATCGAGCGCGATAACCGCACAGGCGAGGTTTCGGCGGCCGTCGAAGGCGAACGCAAAGGTCGCTACCCGGACGGGCAGGCCCCAGATTGGGTGAGCCTGGGCGAGACCACAGTGATCGACCTGGAAGACGGGCATGTCGTGCGCTTTGGCCCTGAGACCGTGGAATATGACATCCCTGGCTATGGCACTGTCCGCGCCACCCCAACCCGTTCCGCGGGTGTCCAGGCCGAACTGCCGGCGGGCGAAATCCCCGAATGGATCAATGTCTCGAAGAACCGGATGGCGATCACCACTGATGCTGGCCGCCTGACGGTGACCCGCAACAGGTCCGAGGTGTTTCGCTATTTCAATGGCTGGGAGCTGTTCTGGTTCACACTCGACAGCCCGTATTACGGCAAGTCCTTCTCGGAATTGGCCGGCAAGGCGGCCCAAGGTGAGGCCGGAGAGATCTTCAACGATTTCTGGACCAACAAGATGTGGCGGCATCAGGACGTCGCTTGGGCGATTTTTGAAACCATCCTGATGGCGTTCCTTGGCACGTTTGGTGCAGCCATGGTGGCGTTGCCATTGGCCTTTATGGCGGCCCGCAACTTCAACCCGCTGAGATCGCTGAGGTTTGCTACACGCCGCATCTTTGATTTTGTGCGCGGCGTGGATGCACTGATCTGGACAGTTATTCTGGCGCGGGCATTCGGACCCGGACCATTGACCGGCGCGTTGGCCATGCTGGTGACGGATACGGGCACTTTCGGCAAGATATTCTCGGAAGCGTTGGAAAACGTCGATCAGAAGCAGATCGAAGGGGTTCAGTCCACAGGCGCGAATGCACCGCAGCGTTATCGCTTTGGTGTGATCCCGCAAGTGACGCCAGTGTTGCTGAGCCAGCTGCTTTACTTCCTTGAGTCCAACACCCGCAGCGCCACGGTGATTGGTGCGATTACGGGCGGTGGTATTGGCCTGCTGCTGACGCAGGCAATCATCACGCAGAAGGATTGGGAAGAGGTCGCCTATTACATCGTCCTGATTATCCTGATGGTGATGCTGATGGATTGGTTCTCGGGCTGGCTGCGTCGGCGGCTGATCCAGGGCGAGACCGGCAAAAAGCGGAAGGCTAAGGACCCTAAAGCGAAATCTTTCCCGCTGCCGTGAACCAGGACATCAAGACCATGCCGCGACTGCGCTCCGATCAGCCGTTTGTTCATCCTGATTGCAGTATCACCAACAGCGCGTTTGGCGCGTTCGTAGAAATCGGCGCGGGAACACGTGTGGCGAATTCAGAGTTCGGGGATTATTCCTATTGCGACCGGACCTGTGACATCGCGAATGCGCGGATCGGTAAATTCGCAAACATAGCCAGCTTCTCGCGGATTGGTGCAACGGATCATCCGATGGAGAAAGCTTCGCTGCACCATTTCCTGTACCGCTCGGCGGATTATTGGGATGACGCCGAGGACGACGCCGAGTGGTTCAAACATCGCGCAAGCCGCGTGACTGTGATCGGCCACGACACATGGATCGGACATGCAGCGATTATCAAGCCCGAAGTCACCATTAGCCACGGCGCGGTGATCGCTTCGGGGGCGATCGTCACCAAAGATGTTGCGCCCTATACCATTGTCGGCGGCGTAACCGCTGAACCCATTCGCGACCGATACTCACCGGGGGTAGCCGAGCGCATGATAGAATTGGCTTGGTGGGATTGGGACAACGACCGTCTGCGTGCCGCCCTGCCGGATTTTCGTGCGCTGAATGCCGAGGCATTTCTGGAAAAATACGAAACGGCGTGAGTGCCTATCAAACGAAAGCTCCCGCGCCCGCGTCTGCATCGGCTTTGCCGATACGGTCTGGCGGTCTTGGGCCCGGCGCCGCGCTGTGCGCGGCGCCGGGCCCAACGGGATGAGACCTCCGTCAGGAGGTCGAAGACGTGCGGGAGTGCCGGCGAAACTTAACCCTCGTTCAGGGTCAGTGTGACACGGTCTCCGGCGAACACGGTCCGACCATACTCGACGGGCAGTCCGTTCGGGTCAGCGTTTACGCCTACGGAAAACAGAACCGGCGCGCCTTCGGTCAGTCGCAAGTGTAGGGCCTGGGTTGCTGTTGCGGCACGCGCTGTCAGTCGCGTTGAAACACGTGTGTAGTCCTCGACCCCGCATCTTTGCAAGGCTTTGGTGACTGACTGGGTTTCTGACAGTGCATCAAGGATGTCAGGCAGGCGATCCGCGGGAAAAACACTTTGGAACAAACCGATGGGCTGCCCATCCGCCAAAGACAACCCGTCATAAACATGAACCTGATCGCCTGCATTGATCTGCAACGCCTCAGCCTCGGCCTCATCTGCCGCGCGGGTCGTCAGGGTCAGGATTCTCTTTCCCGGGATCTTGCCGCTGGCAGAGATACTTTTGTGATACCGCACGCGTTTGCCGATCGCGTAGTCCGTGGGTTGAGCCGCCACGAAAACGCCAGCCCCGCGGCGCGCATGGACCAAACCCTGCTCTGACAGATCAGACAGGGCGCGCCGCACCGTATGGCGATTAACCCCGTGTTTTGCCGCCAGTTGCGCCTCGGTCGGCAGGCGGTCACCGGTGTTGTAACGGCCTTCGGCGATGTCCGAGGTCAGGCTCAGGGCGATGCCTTTCCAGACGGGTGTTTTTCTCATGTCATCAAAACTTCACAAGGTTACGGATTGCGAGTCACTGCGGTCGCAGGTAATATTTGTCTAGTTGTATAGTTAAAATAGACAACCTGGCCAAGAGGCTTTGATGGCAGATCAAACAGAAATTTCGAATGTGGCGCGGCAGGGCTGGATGGGTCTGATGGCGCGCGCGCCCGAAGGTGCATTGATGGCGCTATGGGAAGAATACAAAGCGCATCCCCGTTTTGAGTGGCTACGTCGTCCCGAAGTGGGCGGCGTGATGGTGCGCGGACGCGCCGGAGGTACGGGTGCTCCGTTCAATGTCGGCGAAATGACGGTTACGCGCTGTTCGTTGGTGCTCGAGGATGGAACGGTTGGGCACGCATATGTGCAGGGCCGGTCCAGGTCTAAGGCCGAGGCGGCGGCGCTGATCGACGCGTTGATGCAAACAGCTGCTGCGGACGAAGTGCGCGACCAGGTCATCACCCCACTCAAGGATCAGATGCAGGCCGTCAAATCCGACCGCGCGGCCAAAGCTGCCGCAACCAAGGTCGAGTTTTTCACCATGGTACGGGGAGAGGATTGATGTCCGTGCAAACTCAGTTTTCAGGCGGGTTTCAGAATGCTCCGGTCCAGGCCGCACATGCATTCCGCGCTGCAATGACCGTGATGGCCCGACCGGGTGAGATTCGTGAGTTGAACGGTGGTCAACCACCAGAACCGCTGTCTGTCGCGGCGGGTACGTTGCTTTTGACGCTATGTGATCCGGACACCAAAGTTCATTTGGCCGGAGCGACCAATACGGACGCCGTGCGCGAGTGGCTGACATTCCACACCGGGGCGCATCTTGCGCAGGCGCCCGAGGCAGATTTTGCCGTTGGTACGTGGGCGGAACTGGGGTCGTTGAGAACTTACCGTATTGGTACGGCGGAATACCCGGACCGGTCGGCGACCCTGATTGTCGAATGCGACGACCTGCAGCAGACCGGTGCCGAACTGCGCGGGCCGGGGATCAAGGGCACCGCAAGGCTGAACCTGCCGGATGTCCCGGCGCTACAGGCCAACGCGGCGTTGTACCCTTTGGGGCGTGACTTCTTTTTCACCTGCGGCGACCAAGTGGCAGCCCTGCCGCGTAGCACGCAGATCAGTGCGGGGGCCTAAGCAATGTACGTAGCAGTCAAAGGTGGTGAAAAGGCTATCGAAAACGCGCACGCCTGGTTGGCAGAAGAACGGCGCGGTCCAACGGATATTGCCGAGCTGAGCATCGCGCAAATCCGCGAACAGTTGAGCCTTGCAGTCAACCGCGTAATGGCCGAGGGGTCTCTGTATGACCCTGATCTTGCAGCGCTTGCGATCAAACAGGCGCGCGGCGATCTGATCGAGGCGATTTTTCTGATCCGGGCTTATCGCACGACCCTGCCGCGATTTGGATATTCGAACCCGGTCGAAACCGGTGAGATGGCCTGTGATCGGCGCATCTCGGCGACGTTCAAGGATGCACCGGGTGGGCAGGTCCTAGGACCGACATTCGACTATACGCACCGCCTTTTGGACTTCAAACTGGCTGCAGAGGGCGAGGCTCCTGCCGCGCCAGCAGGGCAGCCTCGCACTGAGACCACGCCCCACATTACCGAATTCCTGAAAGGTGAGGACATCATTCAGGACGAACCCGCCAACGAAGATACGCCGGGCGATCTGACGCGCGAACCGATGGAGTTTCCCTCGACCCGCCCCTTGCGCCTGCAGTCCCTGACCCGAGGGGATGAGGGGTTTGTGCTGGGCATGGCCTATTCGACCCAGCGCGGCTATGCCCGTAACCACGCTTTTGTGGGCGAGCTGCGGATCGGCAAGGTCGCGGTTGAGATGGACATCCCTGAGCTAGGGTTTGCCATCGACATCGGCGAGGTTGAGCTGACCGAATGCGAAACGGTTAACCAATTCAAAGGCTCGAAAACCGAGCCGCCGCAGTTCACGCGTGGGTACGGCCTGGTCTATGGTCAGTCTGAACGGAAATCCATCGCCATGGCGCTGGTCGATCGCGCGTTGCGTTGGGAGGAATTGGGCGAGGACAATCTGGGCGCTCCGGCGCAGGACGAAGAGTTCGTCCTCAGCCATGCAGACAACATTCAGGCCACCGGGTTCCTAGAACATATCAAATTGCCCCACTACGTGGATTTCCAGTCCGAGCTGGAACTGGTCCGCAAACTGCGCCGCGAAGCGGAAGAGCGGATCACTCCGAAGGAGGCAGCAGAATGAAGGCTGTGGTCTTTGACATCGGAGGCGTGCTGATCGACTGGCAGCCTCATTTGGCCTGGGTCGAGGCGCTGGGGTCTGAGGATGCCGCACACGCGTTTATCGAACGCACCGGGTTTCGCGAACGCAATGCCCGCGGCGACAATGGCGAGCGCTTTGCCGACATGGCGAAAGAGCTGGACGATCCGCAGGATCAATCCCTGTTCGCAGCCTATGTCGAGCTTTATACCCGTACCGTTGAAACCCCGATCCACGGAACTTGGGAAATTCTGGACCGGCTCAAGGCGCAGGGTACTCCGGTCCATGCGATCACAAACTGGTCGGCGGAAACCTGGCCCGAAGGGCTAAAGGTCCATCCCCGGTTGGGGGAGGTCTTCGGAACGCTAGTCGTGTCAGGGCGGGAAGGTGTCATGAAGCCTGACGCACGCATCTTCAAAATGCTCTGCGAACGGGCAGGGATAGCTCCGCATGACTGTGTGTTCATCGACGACGGTTTGCACAACGTCCAAGGCGCGCAGGCAGTGGGCATGGATGGAATCCATTTCACCTCGCCGCAAGCGTTGGAGGCCGCACTGTCTGAGCGGGGATTCCTATGATCCGGAACACATGCCCAAGCGGGAAATCCCGGTGGATCACCCGACCGATCAACCCACGGGGTGTTGCAGACTTCACTCGCCCGGAGGGTCTACGCAGGATCCGACCGAGCTCCATTCGCCCTTCAGGTCCCGCTTTAGCGCGCGATGCCGCCGCTTCGAATGACGAGAGTGCAAGAAAAGATAAAGCAAAAGCGCCAATAACAGCGCACCTAACCAAAATACGTCCACAAATACACCAAAAAACAAAGTGATACATCAAAATGAATGAGTATAACTTCGCATATTTGGACGAACAAACCAAGCGAATGATCCGCCGTGCTATTCTGAAAGGGCTGGCGGTGCCCGGATATCAGGTTCCTTTTGCCAGCCGAGAGATGCCGATGCCTTATGGTTGGGGCACAGGTGGCGTGCAGGTTTCAGCCGCAACACTGACGCCCGATGACACGTTTAAAGTGATCGACCAGGGTGCCGATGACACCACCAATGCGGTGTCGATCCGCAAGTTCTTTGAGAACACGGCAGGTGTTGAGACGACGGAGGAAACCGAGAAAGCTACGGTCATCCAGACGCGCCACCGTATCCCCGAGGCCAAGCTGCGCGAGGATCAGATCATCGTGTATCAGGTTCCGATCCCGGAACCACTGCGCTTTCTGGAACCACGCGAGACCGAGACCCGCAAGATGCACAGCCTCGAGGAATACGGGCTGATGCATGTGAAGCTGTACGAAGACATCAGCCAGCACGGGGCGATCTCGACCTCATATGCCTATCCGGTGATGGTATCCGACCGCTACGTGATGGACCCGTCCCCGATTCCGAAATTCGACAACCCAAAGCTTGAGATGGACGCGATCCAGCTGTTTGGAGCGGGGCGGGAACAGCGTATTTACGCGGTGCCGCCGCACACCAAGGTCGTCAGCCTGGATTTCGAGGACTACCCGTTTGAGGCCACCAAAGCAGACCATCCCTGTGACCTGTGTGGGGCCGAAGACAGCTATCTGGACGAAGTCATCATGGATGATGCAGGCAACCGGATGTTTGTCTGCTCGGACACCGATTACTGCCGGTCGCGCCGCGAGGCGGGCCACAAGGGCCGACTGGCCGAGGAGAACGCAGCATGACCCCCCTGTTGCAGGTCAAAGGCATCGAAAAGCGCTATGGCGCGCGGATCGGTTGCATGGATGTGAGCTTCGATCTCTACCCCGGTGAGGTGATGGGGATTGTGGGCGAAAGTGGCTCTGGCAAGTCGACCCTGTTGAACTGCATGGCCGGTCATCTGGAACCGGATGCGGGGCAGGTCATTTTTGACACCCGCGCTGATGGGCCGGTCGATACGGTGACCATGTCTGAGCCTGAGCGTCGGATGCTCAGCCGCACGGACTGGGCTTTTGTGCACCAGCATGCGCGCGATGGTTTGCGTATGTCGGTCAGTGCTGGCGGCAATATTGGCGAACGTCTGATGGCTGTGGGTGATCGCCACTATGGTGACATTCGGGACCGCGCCGTTGACTGGCTGGGTCGGGTCGAGATCGACGCATCTCGTGTCGATGATCGCCCGTCAGCGTTTTCCGGTGGGATGCAGCAGCGCCTGCAGATCGCGCGCAATCTGGTGACCGGGCCGAGGCTGGTGTTCATGGATGAGCCAACGGGCGGTCTGGATGTCTCGGTTCAGGCACGTTTGCTGGATCTGCTGCGGGGACTGGTGCGCGAGATGGGGCTGAGCGCGATTATCGTCACGCATGATCTGGCCGTTGTACGCCTTTTGGCGGATCGGCTGATGGTGATGAAGGACGGCCATGTGGTCGAGGCCGGGCTGACCGATCAGGTTCTGGACGACCCACAGCATGCCTACACGCAGTTGCTGGTTTCCAGCGTTCTGCAGGTTTGAGTATTTTTGAAAAGATGAAGTGTCATGATTGAGCTTATCAACGTCAGCAAGAGCTTTACCCTGCATAATCAGGGTAGCACGGTCATTCCTGTGATGGAGGGCGCTTCGCTGAACGTCGTGCCCGGCGAGTGTGTTGCCCTGACCGGCGCGTCGGGCGCAGGGAAATCAACGCTGATGCGTGTGATCTATGGCAACTATCTGGCGGCGTCCGGGCAGGTCTTGGTGGGCGATCTGGACGTTGCCAAGGCTGAACCACGCGAGATTTTGGCGCTGCGGCGTGAGACGCTGGGCTATGTCAGTCAGTTCCTGCGGGTGGTGCCCAGGGTGCCGACACTTGAAGTGGTGGCCGAACCGCTGCTGGCGGTTGGGTGCGGCAAGCAGGCAGCGCTGGACAAGGCGGCAGGTTTGCTGGCGCGGCTGAACATTCCCGAACGGTTGTGGACACTTAGCCCAACGACCTTTTCTGGTGGCGAACAACAGCGCGTTAATATCGCGCGTGGATTTGCACATGAGTATCCCGCGATGCTGTTGGATGAACCGACCGCGTCGCTAGATGCGCAGAATCGCGAAACGGTGTTGTCGCTGATCGAAGAAGCCAAATCGCGCGGTGCGGCCATCGTCGGCATTTTCCACGATGTCGAGGCGCGCGCTCGGGTCTGTGATCGAGAGATTGACGTATCCGCATTCACCCCGGGACTGGCCGCATGAGCCTAGCGCCGGTCATAGCGGTTGTCGGTCCGTCTGGTGTCGGCAAGGACAGCGTGATGGAGGCGCTTGTCGCCCGGGTGCCCGGTATCCATCGGGTGCGCCGTGTGATTACCCGGCCTGAGGGGGAAGAGGGTGAGGATTTCGAGCGGGTATCTGTTGAAACTTTCGAGCAGATGGCGCTGGACGGCGCCTTCGCGCTGCATTGGACGGCGCATGGGCTGCACTACGGCGTGCCGGTGGACATTGATGAGCTGCGACACACGGCTGATGGTGTGCTGGTCAACCTGTCCCGCTCGGTATTGCGGCAGGCGCAGGACGTCTTTGGCGATCTGATCGTGATCTCTCTGACCGCGGACGCGAAGGTTCTGGCGCAACGGTTGTCAGCGCGCGGGCGTGAAAGCGCCAACGAGCAGGCACGGCGTCTTGGGCGGGCCAGCCTGCCGCTGTCGGACGGGTTGAACCGGGTGATTGAGGTTGACAACTCCGGGGCTTTGGACGCCACGATTGACGCGATCCTCGCCGCGCTTCAACCGGAAAGGGCGTAACGTTGGATCAGGTGAAACCGCCCATCCCCGGCCTCGCCCATCAGCGCCAGATCATTGATGGCAAACGGGCTGGGCAGCAGCGGCACCAGCTGCGCGTCAAGGGCGACCTTAACCGTTGCCAATGTGGGCTTTTCCAGCTTGCCACTGAGGGTGATGTGAAAGCGGAATGTGTCCAACACGTAGGGATAGCCCCAGCGGGTCAGATTGGCGTCCTGTTCCGGCGTCAGACCCGCAGCGCGGCGACGTTCCAGCTCGGCCGCAGGGGCAGGGGCGCGAAAGCTGTCCAACTCGCGCACGCAAGCCGCTGCAAGCGTGTTCAGCCCGCCCGTATCCCCCCGAGGCCGCAGCGCCAGAAACCGGCCCAGGCGCGCGATGTCCAAACCGTCGAGCGTAACGATGGGTTGCGTTGTAGCCAAACGTTCGCAAGCGGATTGCAGATCAGCCAGAGACTGGCCGTCATTCAGGCGAAACGGCGGCTTCATCGTTGCGTGAAGCCCGTACTTGCGCGGAACCTGCGTTACGGCAGCGACATCGATGCCCTCAATATCCGGGTGGGCAACCTCTGCCCCCGCTTCCATGTCCCAACCCAGCCATCGGGTCGCAAATTTCGTCCATTCGGCCTTGGCCGGTGGCGCAAAATAGATCGCGTATCGCGTGAATGTCACATTGGCCTCCTATGCGTGGCCTTCCCAATAGCTCAGAGTTTGTGAAGTTCAGATGACAGAAGAAATGATACTTGCCAATGCCACACTTGTTCTTCCGGATGAGACGGTTACCGGCAGCGTTCACATCGTCGGAGAAACCATTGCCGAAGTCGCAACTGGCCCTGTCGTGCCAGCGGGCGCGGTAGACTGCGAAGGCGATTACGTTTGCCCCGGCCTGGTCGAACTTCACACAGATAATCTTGAGCGTCACATCCAACCGCGGCCCAAGGTTGATTGGCCCCATTCTGCAGCCATTCTCGCACACGATGCGGAACTGGCCAGCACCGGGATCACAACCGTTTTTGATGCGATGCGCATCGGCTCGATCCCATCGGGCAGCCGATACAAGAAATATGCGCGCGGCCTGTCGAAAGAGCTGTGGGACCTGCGCGAACAGGACGCCCTGAAGATCAGCCACTTTCTGCACTTGCGCGCCGAGGTGTGCTCGGAAACGCTGGTGGACGAATTGGATGAGTTCGGTCCCGAAGATCGGGTGGGGCTTGTATCACTGATGGATCATACGCCCGGACAGCGGCAGTTCCGCGATATGACGCAGCTGGAAGCCTATATGAAGGGCAAACACGGGATGAACGATGATGAGTTCCTGCAGCATGTTGCGACGCTCAAGGCGCTCCGGAACCGGTTCGGTGACAAGCATGAGGTTGAAACCGTCAAAGCCGCCAGCCGCTTTGGCGCAATGCTGGCCAGCCATGATGATACCACCGAAGGGCAGGTGCGAGTCTCTGCCGGTCATGGAATAACACTGGCCGAGTTTCCAACGACTGTTGAGGCGGCGCGGGCCTGCCATGATCATGGAATCAAGGTGATGATGGGGGCGCCCAACGTGATCCGTGGTGGGTCGCATTCCGGCAACGTCGCTGCGCATGAACTGGCGGAATTGGGCCATCTCGACATCCTGTCGTCGGATTACGTCCCGTCAGCGCTGCTGTTGTCTGCCGCGCGGTTGGGAGAGATGTGGGGCGATTTCGCCCGTGGCCTGAAAACCGTGACAAAGACCCCGGCCGAGGTTGTCGGGCTGGATGACCGCGGCGAGCTGCGCGCAGGCGCGCGCGCGGATGTCATCCGGTTCCGTATGCGCGAAGGCGCACCCGCGCTGAACGGTGTCTGGTCGCGCGGGCGTCGCGTCGCCTGATCAGGCCCTGTAGAACAAGTAACGGTCCGGCGCGATGGTGTCCGGGCCGTTGATTTGGTCAAACCCAACCAAGGGCTGACCCGAGATCAGCAGTCCACCGGGCAACATCACTTTCGCGATCAATGGGCTGAGCCGGGCGGCCTCGGCCACGTCCTCTTCCTTGACGCCGCGCCCGAAATCATAATGCGCCAGCGCGATCTTCGGTCCGCCCTCGGCCAGCTTCTGCAGCATCGGTTCAGCCTCGCCCTGCAGAAAATCCTCTGCCGGAGGTGTGCTGGACGGATGGCATTGCAACACGCGGTCCATGACCCAGATTCTGCGATCCGGTAGGATTTCCCGAAGGTGGTCATAGGTGCGCCCGTTCCCAAGGCCCATGTCCAGCACATCGCCGGGCATGTCGGCGATCTGTTCGACCGACCAGTTCAGACCGTCGCGTTGGGCGGTCAGGCGGCGCAGCATGGAATCCAGTCGGCTCATTCAGATCTCCGTTTTCATTCGGCTGTTGGGGCTGACCAGATAACGCTCGGCCCGTCCAGAAGTCTTAGCAGCAGGTCGTGGGTAAAGGTCCAGATGTCCTCATCATGGACCAGGTGATGGGTCAGAACGCCGAAGGGCTCGGCGTTGTCAGCGCGACCCTCACGGCGGTCTTTCAGTAGGTGCACGGTCTTGGCGATCAACGTGTCCGGGTTGGCCAATCCGCGTGACCCGCGCCAGTCAATCGGGTCCAGGTGGGTGTTGATCTGGTCCAACCCAGGTGCCGCCTGCGCGCTGGATCGCGGCGTCGCGGTCGACAGGATGCGATATCCTGCTTTCGGAAGCTCTGGCGCCACTTCGGGCGCAATACGATTCCATGGCGGCACGAACATGGGGCACAACCGGTTCCCAAACAGCGCCTGCAGGCGCGACATGCCGGCTTGGGCGTCGCTCTGGATATCCGCCATGGGCCGATGCAGCCGAAACTCGGATTTCTTCTCACCCTGTGGTGCGTGGTTCTGATGCGCCCAGCCATGCACAACCGGGATTAGGTGCGACCGCGCGTTGACATAGTCAGCCAGGCTGTCCTCGGCCTCGCGCGGAATGATGGCCAGATGAACCGGTACGCCAAGGTCCTCGGACATGGCCGACAGCCGCTCTAGCTGCGGTGTTTTTGAAACCGCATCGTCATCGCGCCACCACAGCGGCAAGATCAGCCCTTGCTGCTGCCAAAGCGCCAGCTCATCCGTCAAGACGTTCCAATCGGCCATCATTCTCGTTGCTCCAGAAGCGTTTTGGCGATCCGAACGGCTTGCGCCGCACCGTCGAAGCCTTGATCCGAAACCTCGCGCGGCCCTTCCGAGATGACCCGATCCACGGCCCGGGCTAGCATATCGCCATTCAGGTCCTTGCTTGGGATCACATCGATGGCAGGCATTTCTGCCAGAGTGCGCGCACGCAGGCTCTGTTCAACTTCATTGCCGTCATCAAAGGGAATGAAAACTGAGGGTGTACCACTTTGCAAAAGGTCCAGTGCAGTGTTGTAACCGCACATGCTGACCGAGGCCGCTGCATGCGGCAGCATCTGCCGAAAATCGGGACGTACCGGTTCCAGCGTGACCGGAGCATCTGCCGCAAGCTGCCGAAGTTCTTCAATGCGCGCTTTGGCATCCTGTCCGCCAACCAACAGGCGCCAGCGCCTGTTGGGCATCTTTCGAGCGGCCTCGATGGCGGCCCGAAAGATCGGCTGCCCGACTGAACCGCCACCGGCGCTGACCAGGACCTCTTCTTTGCCGATTGCGTCTTTGTGCGGAACCGGAGCGGGCGGAGCCACAAAACCCGTATAGCAGAGGCGCTGTGCCAGTTGATCGGAAACGGGCCAACTGATGTTCAGCGGCACGACGTCCTGATCCGCATGAACCAGAATACCGTCATAGTAACCGACCACGATCTCTTCGGCCCGCGTTGCTTTTGAGGGTTTGGATGGCGGAGCCAGAATGTCCCGCACCGATCCCAGAACCACCGGGCGCGGGCTTAGGTCTTGGGCGGCGTCCAGTGCGGCCAAAAACTCTTCCGCCATGGATCGACGGCCGAACGGAAACAGTTCGGTGATCAGTATGTCGGGGGAAAAACTGCGTACAGCCTCGACCAGCGCGATCTTGCGAGCCGTCAGATAGGCCTCGTCCGCAACCGATCCGTCTTGTGTCAACAGACGCGTGAAATCGGTGCCATCGGAACGCAGCGGTGGCAGGCCCAACAACGTTATTCCGGTACTGTCCAGCTGCGGCGCCGGCATCCCACCTGAGACGACAAACGTCTCGTGACCATCCGCCACAAAGGCCCGCCCCAGCGTCAAAGCACGGCTGAGGTGGCCGGTGCCCAGCAAGTGGGTGACAACGATCATGACCTTCATTCCGGGGTCTCCTGCCGGATCAGACGGATCGGCTCTGGTTGCGCGCGGAAGTTTTCCAGATCGATGACATACAGTCGGTTGCGTTTGATTTTGAATGGGGCCTCGCCCTCGAAATTCCATCCCCAGGCCCCCGCCAGTATGACGCGCATGATGCCGATGTGGCAGACGGCGACCGTGTCGCCTTGCAACGCACCCAGCCAGGGTTGTAACCGGGCCCGAACTTCGGCCGGGCTTTCTCCGTTCGGGGGCCGATAGTCCCAGCCCCAATCTTCGATATGGCGGTAACCGCTGCCCGTATCCGCGATTAGATCAACGCCGCGCAGACCTTCCCAGTCGCCCCAGTTCATTTCGATCAGGGCCTCGGCGACCCTGGGATCTTGCCCTGCGACCAACCGCGCTGTTTCGCTGGCGCGCTGCAAAGGGCTGGACCAAAGCGCTGCTTTGTCCCACGGCGCAGGCAGTTCATATCCGGCCAGTTCGGCGCGGGCGTCGTCGTCCAGGGGGATATCGCTGCGCCCCTGAATGCGGCCCGCGCGATTCCAGTGGGTATGACCGTGGCGCAAAAGGGCAAGTCGGCTCATTCGGTGCCTCCGATCAGGGGTCTTGCCGCCCGCCAGAACCTTTCGGTTGCAGCCGGCATGAGGTGGCGGTCCGCTACATAAGCGCGCGCCTTCGCTCCGATCGACCGGCGCAGCGCGGGGTCATCCAACAGCTTTTGCAACCGTGCGGCAAACCCTTTGGCTCCGCTGTCGACGGACGGATAGTCGGTCGGGACCAATACGTCGCACACACCCGGCCTGTCCTGCGCCACAACGGGTAGCCCGCATGCCTGCGCTTCCAGATAAACCATGCCGTAGGCTTCATTCACGCCGGGCCACGCCATAACGGACGCGTCAGCGTATGCGTCCTGCAAGGCGTCGCGGTCCATCTGTCCAAGAAACTGGACCCTCGCGCCAAACGGCGCCATCACTGCTTCGACATCGGCTCTCGCTGGTCCGTCGCCCGCGATGTTCAGGGTCCAGTCGCCGTTCAGGTGCGACAGGGCTTGCGCCAGCACGTGGTACGAGGCCAGCTTGTCGCCCTTCCGCATCATCCCCACCGTCAGCATCGGCCCGTTGACCGAAGAAGCGGGCGGCAGCGTTGTGATCGGCAGAAAGGGCGGCAACTCGACCAGATCCTGATTGCCATATCGCTCACGCTTCAGCGTGATCAGATCGTTGGCTGTGTGGTAGTAGATCACGGCTGCCGCATCACAGGCGTCATGCGCGGACCGAGCGAACCCGGACCATGGCCCATTCAACCGACTGGTGGCTCGGGTGCTTTCCAGTTGGACATAGGGGATATTTCGGGCGGCACTGACTTTGGGCCCCAAAAGGTCCGGTGCCTTGTAGTAATTGTGGTATGTCACCCACAGATCTGTGTCCGCAGGCATATCCGCTATTAACCGCTGCGCTTCGGCCTCGGCCGCAGCTCGGAGGTTCTGCTGTATGTCAGAATCTCCGGTTTTATCGTAGATGCGCAGCTGCGAGATGAGATCGATCTGATCCCCTTGCGCCCCGATAGCTTGGATCAGATTGCGCGCCATTTCCCTGTCGCCCGACGGCACCAGGCTGTCCGGTGATTTCATCGGTGAGAAAAAGGCGACGCGGGCCATCAGTCTTTGCTCGCGCCCAACGCGCTAAGCCGTTTGGACAGTAGGGCAATGCCGGGGTCCATGCGGAACTCGGCCAGCAGGCGAGTGCGGGCCGCGTTTGCCATGGCTGTCGTGCGGTCCGGGTTGGTGGCCATCTCGGTGATCGCCTCGGCCAGCGCGGCCGGATTGTCATCGGACAACAGCCCATGGGTGCCGGTGTCGATAAACTCGGGGATGGCCGACACAGGTGTCGACAAGATCGGCAACAGTTGAGATGCGGCCTCCATCAACACATTCGGCAGCCCGTCGCGGTCCCCGTCTTCCGCGATGCGGCTGGGCAGGACGAACAGGTCCGATGCGCGCATGGCGGCGATCACCTCGGGCTGATCGCAGGCCCCGCGCCAGGTGATCCGATCCGCGATACCGGCCGCCTTGGCACGCTCGCTCAGCGCCTGGGACAGCGTGCCGCCGCCAATATGGGTCCAGTGCCAGTCCAAGGCGGTTGGCAGCATGGCAAAGGCATCAATCAGGCGATCGAAACCCTTTTTCTCGACCAAACGACCAACCGAGAGCATGTGAAACGGCCCGTCCGGGGCACGTGCTGCCCGGTTCGGCGGTTCAGGAAAGCGGTTCAGGTCCAGCCCGTGATAGATCAGGTCGACCCGCGCGGGATCGTCCGCCAGACCGCGCAGGTGTTCGGCCCCGATTGCGGTGCAGGTCGCTCCGAAGGCTGCCCCGTGAGTGCTGGCCTGCAGTTTCTCGGCCTTTTCCCAATCGGGTGACGTCCAGATGTCCTTGGCATGAGCCGAAAAACTCCACGGCAGGCCGCGCATGATGGCAGCATAGCGTGCGACCGAGGACGGAGTGTGCATGAAATGCGCGTACATCACGTGTGTTTCTGCAGGCAGCTCGGCGGCCAGAACGCATGCCTGCCCAAACCGCCGAATGCGGTTATGCGTCGGGTCGCGACGCAGATCCGCGCGCCAGACCGTGTAGGCTTCGGCATAGCCGGGCAGGGATTTCGCAACGCCGCGCGCCGCCCAGACGCGGTCAGGTTCCTCGTACAGATATTCCGGCAGGTAATGCACCTGGCCCTTGAAACGGTCGTGCAGCGGGTGGCGCTTGACGTCCGTTGGGTGTCTCAGGGACCAGATGTCGAACCGGTGGCCTGCATCCTGCAAGGCGACCAGTTCCTGTGCGATAAACGTCTCTGACAGGCGCGGCCAACCTTTGACCAGCACCGCGAGCTTGGGTTGTTTGGAAGTCATCCGGTGGCCCGTTCCCGTTCTCCACCAAGCAGCGCGTCGACGCGGCTTGTTACATAGTCCAGCCCATCCAGCAGGCCTTCCCGGATCGCCTGCGACGGCAGATCTTGATGCGGCAAATTGCGGATGGCCCCGATCATGGACTCGGTCGTCAGCGCGTCGCGATTATCGTCCAGCATCCGCACCAGGCCCAGGTTCTCGGCCCGAGAGGCGCGGATCCATTGCTCCAGGCGTGGGGTCGTGCGCGGAACGATGACGGCGCGTTTGTCAAAAGACAGCACCTCGCAAAAAGTGTTGTAACCGCCCATGCAGACGACGCCGGCGGCCCCTGCAAACAGAGTTTCGATTTGCGATTCAAAACCTACTGCTGTGACGCGACCATTCAGGGCTGCAACGCGCGCCTCGAATTCATCTCGCAGTTCACCTGCCAGGAAGGGGCCGTACACCAGAACGGCCCGGGGTGACAGGGTGGGGTCTTGCTCATAGGCGGAGAGAACCAGGTTCACCATGGCCTTGCCATCGCCGCCCCCGCCGGGCGTGATCAGGATGTAAGGCTGTTCCGGCGGTTCACCGAGGGGTCCCAGATCACGGCGCAGATAGCCCGTCCAGTGGATCCGCGACTGTGCGGCAGTGCTGAGGGGCAGGCCCTTGGTCGGGTCATAGACCGAACGCAGCCCGTAGACCCAGATTTCGTCATAGAATTTCTCAGTCGCTTCGATGGCCTCTTTTCGCGCCCATTCGGCTGCCAGAACATCAGGCTCGTCGAGAACGTCGCGCAAACCCAGAACGATCTTGGTGCGCCGGGTGCGCATCATGGTTTCCAGCGTCGGCACCAGTTCTCCGCGAAACCCTGTGGGTTCTTTGTCGACGATCAGGACGTCGGGATCGAATTGCTGAACGGACGTCTGGATGAGCCCAGCGCGCAACTCGGTAACCTCTTCGATCCCCATGCCAATCGTTTGCGAGGCATACGTTCCGTCGGCTCGTTTGGTCACACCGGGCAGGCGCACGTGGTCAACGCGGCGTGGAAATGTGAAGCGACCGGCAACGGGCGAGCCCGTCAGGATCAGAGCCGACGCAGAAGGGTCCGCCTGCGTTATTGCACTCGCCAATGCCCGGGACCGGCGCAAATGGCCCAAGCCGAACGTATCGTGGCTGTAGAGCAGAATGCGTGGCGCACGGCCGATTGTTTTTTCTTGTCTTTTCAGGCTCATGCCTTCGCCTATTTCACTGTCTTGGTGCAACTCCGCGCGCTTGCACCCGTAACGTATATATTTTTCCGGTTTTGAGCAAAACCAAGGATTTGAATCTGCCTGCTTCGGTTTGCGACGTATTTGACCGAAGATTTTACATTCGCGCCCTGTTCTACATCAAATTGTCAGCTTGCCCGCCATATTAACCGTCTTTGCCCGGTCATATTCCGTTTTTACAAGGTTGCAAACACTTCCTTTCCAAGCATGGTCCCAGGAACACGCCGTGACACGATGTTGCGACATACCGGGTTGTGTGTTTGAACCGGTCGAAAGGCTTCGATACTCTGCCTTGCGAAGAATGAATTGGAAAAAAACCGGATGAAACGTACATTTCTGGTCGGATTAACGCTGATACTCTGGTCCCTTACGCTGGTGCTGGTGGGTGGGGCCGCGGCGCAGACCTCGCTAATTCCGGGTTACCCGACGGGTTCCAACAGCAGCAGCGCTGAACCCGCCAGTGACAGCGATCTGGCCACAGCAATCAAGTCCGCAACCGAATCCGGGGCCAGCGTCATCGTTATCGACAGCACTGGGCAAATCGTGTCCACCGGAGGGCAGAGCGCGACGCCGGGGCCCGAAGGGCCGTCGGATCCGATGGCCGACGGATCGCAACTGATGAAAGCACAGGAGCGGTTCTCCAAGTTTCGCGAGTCGATGAATTCGCGGCTTGAGGCGCTGCCCTATTCGATCTTTGAAGTTCAGTACATTTTGCGTCAAACCAGCCCGGATGGGCGCATTCAGACTTATGTCGAAGTTCTGTTCTGGAACGTCCTGTTCCTGTTGATTGGTCGCTGGTTGTCGATCGAGATTTACGGCAAGCGCATTGCCAAAGGGTTTGTGGTCGCCCGTTCCAAAGAGAACCCGCAAGGTTATCGCGATAAGATGCCTTTCCTGGTGTTCCGTTTCTTCATGGGGATCGGCGCCACCGTCTTTGCGATGCTTATGGCGTTGATTGTCGGGTTTTTGTTTTTTGGCGAGGCCGAAGACATCTCGATCCAGTTCACGGTCACGGCTATATTTACGGCGTTTTTCCTGTCTCGAACAGTATCCGATCTATGGCGGATGGTGCTGTCCCCGTATCTGAGCCAATACCGCCTGCCGCCTTTTTCGGACCGTGACGCAAAACGGCTGTACATCTGGGCATCCGCGCTGGCCACATATGACATTACCGTTGTGCTTTTTGCGACCTGGGTCGCGGATTTCGGGCTGAATTATAACGTCTACGCCATGGTGTATGGCAGTCTGACAATGCTGGGCGCGTTGGGCAATGTCCTGATGATCCTGTTCAACGCACGCGCTATTTCCAACGCCATTCGTGGCGGGCGGACACCGGATCAGGTGTCGTGGATACTGCGCTTTATCTCATTCGCCTGGGCACCGGTATTGATTCTGTACATGGTGTTCAGCTGGTTCAAGCTGGCGGTCGACCTTGTGCTGGAAAACCAGAACTCGATCCCGATTGTGGCAAGCAGCTATGCGATCTTCATGTCGGTCGTGGTTGCCTATGGTGCGATGAACTATCTGCTTGAGCGTTATTTCGATCGCAACCGGCAGATGGAAGAGTTGAATACGAGCTCGGACGACGTCGAAGACGACACCGAGGAAGAGGTGATTGAGACACCGCAGGCCGAGATGCGCAAGCATTCCATCGTGACCTACGAAGATCTGGCGCGACGGGTTGCGGGTATTCTGGCCTTTGTTGTTGGTCTCTATGCGTTGGTGGTCATCTGGAACCCTGACGCAAGCTGGAGCGAAGATCTGCCGATTGAACGTGCGCTGGACGTTATGGTGATCCTGTTTATCGGCTATGTCCTGTTCAACTTTTTCCGCATCTGGATCGACTCGAAAATCGCGCAGGAAATCGACGATGGCGGCGGTGAGGCCGAGTTGGGCGACGAAGGCGGGGAAGGCGGGCAGAGCCGGCTTGCGACCCTGTTGCCGCTGTTCCGCGGGGCCATTCTGGCGGTGGTCGTAGTTACGATTGCCCTGATCGCCCTGATGGAGATGGGCATCAATGTCAGTCCTCTGTTTGCGGGTGCTGGTGTTGTAGGTCTGGCGGTTGGCTTCGGCTCGCAGACTTTGGTGCGGGATATCTTCTCGGGTGCGTTTTTCCTGATGGATGACGCCTTCCGCAAGGGTGAGTACATCGACATCGGGGATGTGAAGGGAACAGTCGAAAAGATCTCGGTCCGGTCGTTCCAGTTGCGCCACCATCTGGGCGCTTTGAACACCATTCCCTTTGGTGAAATCAAAGTGCTGACCAACTATTCCCGCGATTGGGTGATCATGAAACTGCCCTTGCGGGTGACCTACGACACGGATGTCGAAAAGGTGCGCAAGCTGATCAAGAAACTGGGGCAGCAATTGCTGAGTGATCCGGTGATTGGGGACAACTTCATCCAACCGCTGAAATCGCAGGGCGTGATCGAGATGCAGGATTCTGCGATGATTATCCGGGTCAAGTTCATGACCAAACCCGGCGATCAATGGCTGGTGCGCAAGAAGGTTTATCAGGAAATTCGTGAGCTGTTCGCGCGCGAAGGTATCAAATTCGCACACCGCGAGGTTACGGTGCGCCTTGCAGATGGCAAGGAAGCTGAGGATCTGACACCCAAACAGCGCGAGGCCGTGACTGGCGCAGTGCAGGCGGCGATTGACGAGGATTACCTGGACGATATCGGCCCGGGCGGCGACGACCGCTAGGGGTGCTCCCGCCCCTTTGGGTCGTGTCTCTGACGAGACGAGACCCAAAGCGTTGGGCCGCGCCGCGCGTTCCGCGCGGCGGTCGTTTCAGGCGTTCAGCTAAGGCCAAGCAGGGGCCGAAGTCCCAAGCTTTGACGCGGGCCGGTCCCAAACCATCTTGGCCGCGCCCACGGTCAAGGCTGGTTTCAAGCGGCGCCCGGCCCCCCAGCCCGAAGCCTCGGGCCGGGTGTCGTAATCCTCAGGCGTCGCGTTGGAAATGGTCTCTTGCGTTTCGGACTTACTGAGAACGGCCAGCAGCTCGGCGGTGCGCGCCAAGGAAAGCTGGCCCATCATGGTGGCATTCCCTGACGCGGCCTCGACCATGGCGGAAAGGGTGGCTGCGGCCATCAGGTAGCCGGTCGCGTGATCCAACGCTTGCACAGGCAGGGGCGTAGGTTTGTCCGCCTTTGCCCAATCCCGGCCCGCATCGGCGATCCCGGCGCTCATCTGCACAAGGCTGTCGAACCCGCGTCGGCTGGCCCATGGGCCCTGCCAGCCATAGGCATCCAGCGTGACCTCGACCCGGTTCGGGGCAAGTTCATCGCGTTTGGCCTTGGTCAGCCCCAGCCCGTCCAGAGCACCGGGGCGATAGCCATGGATGAAGACGTCGGCTTGTGAAAGCAGGTCTTGCAGCTTTTCCAAACCAGCGGGTGATTTCAGATCAAGATAGGCGCAGGATTTACCCAGTGAGATGTCAGGAATAACGCCGGGTTCGTCCCAATCGGGGGGGTCAATACGTAGAACTTTGGCGCCGAACGCGGCCAACGTGCGGGTCGAGACGGGACCCGCCAGTACACGCGTCAGGTCGAGGACGCGCAACCCCGCCAGCGGACGCGCTGCCGAGGCCTCGGGCCGGTCGCGCAGGGTGATCTGGCGCGGGCTGTGCCATCCGATGAGTGGATCGCGGGATACGGCGCGGCCCTGGGGATGATCCAACCAGTCCGACCGGCTGCGCATGGCCGCAGCAACGCCCCCTTGCGCTACGACCGCAGACTCCAATTCGCTGGCCGCCCATGTGCGGACCGCCTGCGCCACCGCTGTCTTGTCTGCCTTGACCTCTAGCACTTTCAACGCCGCGGCCCGGTGGCGCGGCAGGTTGGTGTGTAGCCGGATCCAGCCGTCGGCGGTCTGGTAATCGCCTGCGACCGCGTCCCAAAGGCTGGGCATTTCCCACCCGTCAGGTTTGAAGGAAAAGCCATACCAAAGCGAGGCCAACCTGTGATCTACAGTTGCCTCAGGCATGTCAGACGACAGGTTGAGGGCCGCTGTCAGCCGCGCCAGTTCCTGTCCGACAGCGCCGAAGGTAGCCGTTGCCAGTTCGGATACAGCGAACGCGCTGGATAGGGCACCTTTACCCGTCGTCCGATAACTGTCGGTTGAAGGCAGGGCGGACAACAGGCTCATTGCTGATACGGGTCAAGGCTGTCGCGCAACCCATCCCCCAGGAAGTTGAAGGCCAGCACTACAACGATGATCGGCAGCATCGGGATGGCTGTCCACGGATAGATCTCGATCGAGGCGAGGTTCTGCGCGTCATTCAGCATCACGCCCCAACTGACCGCCGGGGCCCGCAGGCCAAGTCCCAGAAAGCTGAGTGCGGTTTCCCCAAGGATCATAGCCGGGATCGACAAGGTGGCCGAGGCGATCAGGTGTGACATAAAGTTTGGCAGCAGGTGCTTGCGTATCACCCGGCCCGAGCTTGCGCCCATCATCTCGGCGGCGCGGACGTATTCCTCTTCCCTTAGGGATAGGAATTTGGCGCGTACGGAACGGGCAAGGCCAGGCCAGTCGAGTATCCCAAGGATAATCGAGATGATGAAGAACACGGCGACCGGGCTCCAGTTCGATGGAACAGCGGCCGAAAGGGCCAGCCAAAGTGGCAATTCGGGCAGTGATCGCAGAATCTCGATCACCCGGTTGATGACCCAGTCGATCTTGCCGCCAAAGTAGCCAGCCATCGACCCGAACAGGATGCCCAGAAAGAAAGACACGGAAATGCCGATCAGGCCGACGGTCAGAGACAGCTGCGCGCCGTAAAGGATACGGCTGAACACGTCGCGTCCAAGGCGATCCGAGCCCCACAGGAACAGGGTCGCCCCTTCGGGCGCGCAAAACAGGTGGGTGTCAGACTTGATCAACCCGGCCAGCCGGTATTCGGACCCCTCACAGAAAAAGCGAATAGGGCGGGGGTCTTCGGTGTCGGGTACGAATTTCCACTGGAACGTCTCAAGATCGGCCTCGGCGACGATCGGATAGACATAGGGGCCGATGAACTTGCCCTCGTGGAACCAGTTGACGTTTTGGGGCGGGGCATAAAGGTGTTCGCCATTCCGTTCATTCGGTCCATAGGGCGCGATGAAGCCCGCAAATGGCAACATCAGGTAGCACAGCAGCAGGAATATCCCCGAGATCAGGCCCAGCTTGTGGGTTCTGAACTTGCGCCAGACCAACAGCCAGTTGGGCGCGTCGAGATCGGCGCGTTCAACCTGTTGGAGCGAGGCATCGGGATCGAAAGGAGCATCGTCGACAAAGCGACCGTCTGGATGTTTGGTCATGCTTCACGCCCCTCGTAGCGAATGCGCGGGTCCAGCATGACCAGCAGAATATCAGAGATCATGGTGCCGATCAGGGTCAGTAAGGCCACGAACATCAGGATGAACGCCGAAAGGAATTGATCCTGTGTCTTCAGCGCGGTCAGCAGGGTCGGACCAATGGTCTGCAGGCCCAGAACGACCGAAACCAGAACCGAGCCGGACACCATCGAGGGCAGCAAATTCCCGATATCAGCCACAAACGGGTTGAAGGCCACGCGCAACGGGTATTTCGTCAGCATCCGTGACGGGGCCATACCCTTCGCGATGGCGGTTTCAACGTATGGCTTGCCCAGCTCATCCAGCATGTTGGCGCGCAGGCGTTGCATCATGGCCGACGCGCCGGAAGTGCCGATGACAAATGTCGGAACGATCAGGTGCACGAGAATGGACTTCAGCTTTTCCCAGCTCATCGGCTGGCCTTCGAAAGAGGGGTCCATCAGGCCGCCAATGGGCAGGTCGAAATAGCGGTGGCCGTAGTAGAAAAGGATCAGCGCCAGCAGGAAGTTCGGTGTCGCAAGACCCAGATAACCCACAAAGGCCGAAGTATAGTCGATCCACGTGCGCGACCGGGCCGCCGCAATCACTCCCAAGGGCAAGGCGACTGCGTAGACGAACAGAATGGCAGCCAGATTCACGACGACTGTCAGCCACAGAGTGTCGCCGACGATTTCGGCCACGGGGCGGTCGAATTCAAAGGACCAACCGTAGTTGCCTTGCACCAGGCCCTCGAACCCGTGCGGGCCGGGCCAGAAGCCCATCCAGATTAGATATTGCTCCCAGATCGGGCGGTCCAATGCGTATTCGGTGCGCAAAAACTCGGCTTTGGCCACACCGGCAGACTGACCAGAAGCCTGAAGTTCTGCGATCTGGTTGCTCAGGTAATCGCCTGGGGGCAGGTTGATGATCACGAAGATCAGAACCGAGACCACCAGCAAAGTCAGCAGCATCGTGAAAAAGCGATACACCACATAGCGCAGCATGACCATTTAGCTGCTCCTGATCAGTCGGCGAAAAAGAATTCGTCGGGGCGGTGGATGCCGAAATGCGCGCCGGGCTCCCATGCCCACATGCCTTGCTCGGGCACGTTGCGCAGGCGGTTGGACACGACGATGGGCTGCGGCGCGCCATTCAGAATACCGATGGCATAAAGCTGGTCAGCATGAATGCTCAGCATCTCGGTCCAAACGGCGGCGCGCTCTTCGTCGGTTGTGGCGATTTCCCAATCGTGGGCAAGCTCCATCAGACGCTCGGCCTCGGGCATGTCCGGGGCTTCGCCGACATCGCCGCCTGTCTGGTAATACTGCCCCCATTTGGGCCACGCCAGAAACACCTGATCGGTCGGGGCCAAATAGGCGGGCGAGGTGTGAGCTTGCGGAATACCGTCATCCCAGCCGAACCAGACCGAGGCCATCGTATTACCTGCAAAAACGCGGTTGCGCAGGATGTCCCGGTCCAGGGGGCGCATGACAAGGTCGACACCGATCTCACGCCATGTATCGGTGACGATCTGCAGGGCGTTTTCCACCTCCTGCCGTTCACCGGCGGTTTCAATGATCAGTTCCATCGGGCGGCCATCGGGTAGCAGTCGGATGCCGTTCTTGTCGCGCTCAGCCAGACCCGCCTCGTCCAGAAGGGCGTTTGCCATTTCGACATCATATTGCGCCCAGGCCTTTGCGTTTTCCTCGTCATAGAACGGAGAGGCCGGCAACACGGACATCGCGCCGGGATGAGCCAGCTTGAAATAGAGTGCCTGGTTGATCGTCTTGCGGTCGATGGCCAGCGACAGGGCGCGGCGCACCCGGACGTCGCGCAGCACCTCGCGCCAGGCCTCGTCGGCATAGTTCAGGTTCGGATAGATGGCGATCTGCGATGCCACGCCAGTCTTCCACAGCAGGGTTTTGTAATCACCGCCTGCTTCGCCCTTTTTCAGGATCGACGCATCGCGGAAAGCCAACCCGCGCCCTTGCAAATCAGTCTCGCCCGCGTTGGCCTTGGCCGCGACCAGACCGGGGGCCACAATCTCCATCTCGACCACGTCGATATAAGGCAGTTGCACGCCGTTGGAGTCGATCCGGTGGTAGTACGGGTTTCGAACAAAGTTGTGGCGGATTTTCTTACCAGAACTGGCGTTCAGCCAAGGCTGCAGCGTCGGCAATTCGTGGTTGTCGAACTTGTACAGGTTGTCCAGCTTGTTGTGCAGGGCGGCCCAGCTTTTGACACGTGCGTCCTCGACCAGAAAGGCGAGTTCTTCGGCGTCCGCAAATTTTTCATGATACTGTTTGAGGAAGGCGGCGGGACGATAAATAAATGGTGGCCGCGCTTGCGCCAGGGACTGCAAAAAGTCGGGGTTGGGATCTTCCCACTCGAACACGACGGTGGTTTCGTCCGGGAAAGAAACGGTTGGTGTTTTGCCTTCGACAATCAGGAAATCCGGCGGTCCGGAGGGGCTGAGAAGTTCGTTATTCGCCACGTCCTCCCACCAGTATCGGAAGTCTTCTGAGGTAAAGGGCGAGCCATCTGACCACTTGTGGCCATCCCGCAGTTTAAGGGTGAATTTGCGATTGTCTTCGTTTTCAAATGACTCCAACAAATCCGGAACGATCTCGTAGTTCTCGTCGAAACCCACCAGTCTGGCATAGCCATATACCACCATCTGACGAATATCCTTGGAGCGGGTCACCATGGTGCGCAGCGTTCCGCCCGGCGCCCCAAACTCTCTGCCCTTGGCTGTCAGGTCCACCACCAAAGGCTCGACCGGCAAACGTTCGGCGACCGGTGGAAGGTTTCCGGCGTTCACTTCGGTGGCCCAAAAGGCGCTTTCCTGCGGAGTGGGCGTGCCTGCCGTGGCGGGCAGCATCCAGGTGGCGGCCAGTGCAGCGGCCAGAATGAGTGGGCGAGTGGTCTTAAACATGGCATCGTACCTTATGTCCGGGCTCCATCTCTACCAGTGAAGGTATCACGGAGTCGGTAAATCGGAAGGTGTCATCCCAACTGTCTGGTGAACCTGCGCCCAAAGCAACCAGTTTCAGGTCGATGGGTCGGTTGATGTCGGGTTCCGGTTGAGCGGCGATCAGCGCCTTGGTGTAAGGGTGGCGCGGGTTGTAAAATAGTGTTTCTGGCGGGGCCTGTTCCACGACAAGCCCCCGGCGCATCACCGCGACTTCGTCGGCAATACGCGCCACGACCGCCAAGTCGTGCGAGATAAACAGGTAAGACAGGTTCAAGCGATCCTGCAGGTTTTCCAGCAAGGTGAGGATCTGTTCTTGAACCGATACGTCCAGCGCCGAGGTCGGCTCGTCACAGACGATCAGCTGCGGGTCCAGCATCATCGCCCGCGCAATAGACAGGCGCTGTCGCTGGCCGCCAGAAAACGCGTGCGGATAGCGTTTCAGCATATCGCCGTTAAGGCCGACGCGTTGCAGCATCTCGACCGCCTTGTCCCGCTGTTCGGCAGCGGACCCCATAGAGTGGATCTCAAGCGGTTCAGTCAGCGCGTCCTGAATGCGCATCCGCGGGCTGAGCGAGCTGTAGGGGTCCTGAAACACCATCTGCGCCTTGCGCTGGAACGCGGTGCGCTGTGCGCGCGTCATCTGATGCACGGGTATCGGGTCTTCGTCCGGCGCGGTGCGGAACAGAACCTCGCCGCCCGGATCGGGAAGCTCGGCGCCAAGGGCAATCCGCGCAGCCGTGGTTTTACCCGATCCGCTTTCGCCGACGATCGCCAACGTCTTGCCGCGGGCAAGGTTCAGGTCGACGCCGCGGCAGGCGTGGATCAGCTTGTCCTCTTGCCACCCTTTGCTTGAGCGCATGGTATAGGTCTTGGACACGCCCTTCATCTGCAGGATGAGATTTTCATCCGGCATCGGCAAGCCAACGGATTCTTCATCAGGGATGGCGGGCGCTGCGTTGAACAGTTGTTGCGTATAAGGGTGTGCTGGTGCGCTGAGGATTGGTGCGGCGGCACCAGCCTCCATCACGCGGCCTTTGTGCATGACAACGACCTGCTCGGCCATGTTGGCCACAACGCCCAAGTCATGGGTCACAAGGATCAGGGCCATGCCCGTTTCGCGTTGCAATTCCTTGATCAGGCCCAGCACCTGCGCTTGTGTCGTGACGTCAAGTGCGGTCGTCGGCTCGTCCGCGATCAGCAATTCCGGCTTGGATACCATCGCCATCGCAATCATAGCGCGTTGGCGCATCCCGCCTGACAACTCAAACGGATAAGAATCATAGGCGCGTTGCGGGTCCGGAAAGCCTACGCGCTCGAACTGGGTCAGAACCTCTTTGCGGGCCTGCGCCTCGGACGCGTTGCGGTGCAACCACAGAACTTCGCTGACCTGATTGCCGATCTTGTGCAGCGGAGAAAGGGAGCGCATCGGCTCTTGAAAAATCATCGAAACCCGGTTGCCGCGAATATCGCGCATCTGCCGTTCGCTGATCTGCGTCAGATCTTCGAAACCTTTCGAATCGTTCAGGGTAATCGTGCCGCTGCGAATCTGGGCTGCGCGCGGAAGGATCCGCAAAGCTGCCCGACATGAGATGGTTTTGCCCGATCCGGATTCACCGACCAATGCCAGTGTCTGCCCTGCCTCGACATCAAAACTGACGCCTTTGACAACGGCCTCACCCGCACCGAATCCGATGCTTAGATCCTTAACGGACAACAACGCGGTCATGCGGGTTTACTACCCGTTTGTCCGAAGGTCGGCATCGGCGTTTTCAACTCCCTGTGTTTTTTGACGCAGTTTCGCGCGGTTGGGCCCGTGTAGTCAAACCCGTTCTTAGGCTGAATCGTCGCGAAAATGTGAAACTTTTGCCAATCCGCCTACACAAAACCTTGAGGATTTGTCATCACATGCACTGTCAGCCGCAGATTATGAGCTGACCAAATATCAAGGAGAGATTTCCCCGTGCCCGACAACCAAAGCCGCCTGGACCTGTTCATCGACCGCATGGTGTCACAACGGGCCTGTCTGGATTTCGCCATCGCACAGACCAAAGGAATGCAGGGGCCAGTGTTCGAACTTGGGCTGGGGAACGGACGGACGTATCACCATATGGTGCAGTACATCGACGAACGCCCGGTGTATGTGTTCGAACGCGCGGTGGCCTCGCATCCGGATTCCACGCCGCCTGAGGATCGCGTGATTTTGGGCGATGTGCGGGAAACGTTGCCTGCGTCGCTGGATCGCTTTGGCGCGACTGCCAGCCTGATCCATGCAGACCTTGGCGGTCACAACCGCAAAAAGAACGACGACTTCGCCCGCTTTGTCTCTCCGCTGATCGAACCACTATTGGCCGAAGGCGGTTTGATGGTGTCCAGCGATCGGATGTATTTCAACGCGTTGACCGAACTTCCGCTGCCCCAGGGTGCCGTGGAAGGTCGCTGTTTTATCTATCGCCGCTAATCTGCCCGGAGGGTCCGATGCTGTTCTATGATTGCTCTACCGCCCCAAACCCGCGCCGCGCGCGTATGTTCATTGCTGAAAAGGGGCTGGAGATCGAGACTCGCAACATCTCGATTGCAAAGGGGGAACAGCTTGCAGACGACTTCCGCGCTGTGAACCCGAACGCGACAGTTCCGGTATTGGTGACGGATGAGGGCACTGCGCTTACCGAAAACCTCGGGATTGCGGCATATCTGGAAGCCCGTTTCCCCGAACCGCCCCTTATGGGACGCACGCCCGATGAAAAAGGGCAGGTTCTGATGTGGAACAGCATCGTTGAACAGCAAGGCGGCATGCCCATCGCCGAGACTTTGCGAAACACCCATCCCGCCTTTGCGGACCGGGCGATTCCGGGGCCGGTGAATCACGCCCAAATCCCTGAACTGGCGCAACGCGGATCTGCGCGTGTTGGACGTTTCTTCTCGATGCTCGAAGACAGACTCGCCGATAGCCCGTTTATTGCAGGTGCAGAATTCACCCTCGCAGACATTTCCACCTTCGTCTTCGTCGACTTCGCCCGTGTGATCAAGATGCGGATTCCAAAGGAAAATACTGCCACTCTGGCTTGGTTCGATAAGGTCGCATCTCGCCCAAGCGCGCAACTCTGACCACTGCCTTTTCGAGGGTGGGCATTCAGCGCGCACAGAACTGTACAGAAATGTCTAGACAGATGTGAACAGTGCTACTAGCGTCCTGCCCAAGCCATTCAGGGGAGGGCAGGATGAAATCTCAGTATCGCGTAGTGGTCATCGGGGGCGGCGTCGTGGGCGCCTCGGTTCTTTATCACCTGGCCAAGTTCGGCTGGTCGGATGTTGTGATGCTAGAACGGCGGCGGCTGGCATCGGGGTCTTCGTGGCACGCGGCGGGCGGTATCCACGCGTTGAACGCCGACCCGAACATGGCGTCACTGCAGGCCTACACGATCGACCTGCTCAGCGAGATTGAGAAGGAATCCGGCCAGAACATCGGCCTGCACATGACTGGCGGTTTGACGCTGGCGGGCACGCCCGAGCGGTGGGAGTGGCTGCAAGCCAACTACCGTGTTTTCCAGTCCATTGGCATTGACGATTGCGAGTTGCTGACCCCGGAAGAGGCGCAGAAACGCTGTCCAATCATGTCCACCGATGGCGTGCTGGGCGCGATGTGGGCGGATCGCGAAGGCTATATCGACACGACCGGCACAGTGCAGGCTTATGCAACGGCCGCCAAAAAGCGCGGCGCCGAATACTATGAAGAGACCAAGGTCGAAAGCCTGACACAGACGGCCGATGGTTGGGAGGTTGTAACCGACAAAGGCACGATCACCTGTGAGCATGTGGTCAACGCCGCGGGCCTCTGGGCGAAACAGGTCGGCCGCATGGCAGGGGTCGAACTGCCGGTTTCTCCGCTCAAGCACCACTATCTGATCACCGACGCGGTGCCCGAGGTTGCGGCGGCAGAGTTTGAGATGCCGATGACAGTGGACCTCGAAGGGTTCACCTATATGCGGCAGGATCAGAAGGGCGTTCTGGTCGGTATCTACGAGGTCGATCACGAACACTGGGCCATGGACGGCGCGCCGTGGAACTATGGTGAGGAGCTGTTTCAGGAACAGCTCGACCGGATCGAGAATGAATTGATGCTGGGCTTTGAACGCTACCCGTCGATCCAGAACGTGGGCATCAAGACATGGGTAAACGGCGCGTTCACTTTCTCGCCCGATGGCAACCCACTGGTGGGTCCGGTGCCGGGCAAGCGCGGCTATTGGTCGGCCTGTGCCGTGATGGCCGGGTTCCTTCAAGGTGGGGGCGTCGGCAAAACGCTGGCCGAATGGATGATCCATGGTGAGCCCGAGGCCGACGCATGGCCGATGGACGTGGCGCGGTATGGCGATTTTGCTCAGAACAAGCGCTACATCCGCGAGACCACAGGGCAGTTCTATTCCCGCCGTTTCGTGATGACATATCCGAACGAGCAATTGCCTGCGGGTCGTCCGTTGAAGATGGCCCCAGCGCATGATGCAATGACCGAGGCAGGCTGCAAATGGGGCGTCAGCTGGGATCTTGAAGTGCCGCTCTATTTCGCGCCGAAAGGGTTTGAAGAGACGTCAACGCTGAAACGCTCTAACGCGCATGACATCGTGGCTGAAGAATGCAAAGTGATCCGTGAAGGCGCAGGGTTGCTGGATATCTCGGGCTTTTCGCGGTTCGAGGTTTCGGGCCCGAATGCCGAAGTATGGCTCGACAAGGTCATGGCGTCGAAACTGCCCGCGCCGGGCCGGGCGAAGCTGGCTCCGATGCTGGGCGAGAACGGGCGTCTCAAAGGTGACCTGACCATTTTGAACTGGGGCGATGGCACCTGGTGGATCATGGGCAGTTACTACCTGCGCGCCTGGCATATGCGCTGGTTCGACGATCACATGATCGACGGGGTCACTATTCGGGACTTGGGCGAGCAATACTGCGGCTTCGCTGTTGTTGGACCGAAATCGCAGGCTGTGGTCGAAAAACTGGCCGAGCAGGACATCTCGGGTCTCAAATTCATGGGCTGCGGCGATTTCGATATCGGGTTGGTCCGTGCACGTGTCGCCCGGGTGTCCGTCACGGGCGAGAAGGGGTACGAGATCAACTGCCGCTATGGCGATCATATCAAACTGCGTCGGATGCTGCTGGAGGCGGGTGCCGACGAAGGTATTCGTGAGTGCGGCTTCAACGCGATGCTCTCGACCCGATTGGAGAAGAGTTTTGGCATCTGGTCCGCCGAGTTCACGCAGCTTTATACGCCGGGAATGACCGGGATGGACCGCTGGATCGATTGGGACAAGGACTTTGTCGGCAAACAGGCCGCAGTCGCTGAACGCGATGGGAATGGCCCGGCACAGGTGCAAGTGACGCTTGAGGTGGACGCCGACGACGCCGACGCGAGCGGGTACGAACCCGTCTGGTCGGGCGAAGAACGTGTGGGGTTTGTGACCTCTGGCGGTTACGGCCACTATACCGGCAAATCTCTGGCTATGGCTCTGGTCAATCGCGACAAGGCCTCGCCGGGTACCGAGCTTTCGGTGCATGTGGTCGGCGTTGAACGCCCCGCGCGGATCATCGCCCCATCGCCATATGACCCGCAGGGCAAAGCGATGAGGGGCTGAATATGATTGGTCAAACATCCGAACGCGGACGGCGACGGCGCGGGCGAAGCGCCGAAGCCGCCCCGGCCCCCAGCCGGGACGTGAACTATCGTCAGTTAAAAAACCCTTTTCCCCAGATGGAGGTTTTCCCGGCGGATCAGATCGCCGACATGCACGAAACAGCGCTGCGCACCTTGCAGGAACTTGGGGTCAAATGCCTGCTGCCCGAGGCGCGGCGCGTCTTCGAAAAAGCGGGCGCGCGCGTGGATGAAGATGCCGAGATGGTTTTTCTCGGACGTGACATTGTTGAGGCGGCCATAGCTTCGGCCCCCAAATCGATTGCCTGTCATGCCGGGGCACGTCGCCGAGACTTTACCCTTGAACTGGGCAGCCTTGTCTTTCAGCCAGGGGCCGGTGCCCCGAACGCAACGGATTTGGAGCGGGGGCGCCGCCCCGCGACCGGACAGGACTATCTTGAGTTCCTGAAGCTCACCCATCACTTCGACGTCTTTCAGATGATCTCGCCCCAGGTCGAGCCGCAAGACGTTCCGACCCACCTGCGCCATTACTTCACGACGCAGGCGCAGATGGAGCTGACGGACAAGTTCCCGTTCTTCTTCTCGCGCGGCACCCCGCAGGTGATGGATTGCTTTGAAATGCTCTCCATCGCGCGCGGCCTGTCGGATGATGAGTTCCGCTCGGGCGCGCATTGCTACACGATTATCAACACCAACAGCCCGCGCACGCTGGACATTCCGATGGCGCAGGGGCTGATTGATTTTGCGCGAAATGGTCAGATGTCGATCATCACACCGTTCACGTTGATGGGCGCAATGGCCCCGATCACTGTGGCCGGGGCCATCACGCTGTCGCATGCCGAGGCGCTGGCGGCGCTGACGCTGACTCAGTTGGCCAAGCCGGGTGCGCCGGTTTGCTACGGTACTTTCACCAGCAACGTGGATATGAAATCGGGCGCGCCAGCATTTGGCACGCCTTCGCATTTTCAGGCGTCGCTGGCGGCGGGGCAACTGGCGCGGCACTTGGGTTTGCCATGGCGGTCTGCCGCCGGATCGGCCTCGAACATCAACGATGTGCAGGCTGCCAACGAAAACCAGTTTGGCCTTTGGGGCTGTCTGATGGCCGGGGCCACGGTGATCATCCACTCGGCTGGTTGGCTCGAAGGTGGCCTGACCGTATCCTTCGAAAAGATGATCTGCGACGCTGAGGTTCTGAACATGGTAGCCGAGCTTTGCGCCGGGGCGCAGGCAGGCACCGCCGAGATTGGGTTCAACACAGCGCTAAGCGAGGTTGAACCCAGCGGACATTTCTTTGCGTCCAGCCAAACGATGGAGCGGTACAACACCGAGTTCTACCAGCCTCATGTGCACGACTATGCCAATTTCGGAACCTGGACCGAGCGCGGGTCGGTGGATGCCAGTCATCGCGCGACGGGTGTTTGGAAAGGCATCCTGAGCGAGTTCAAAGCGCCGCCAAGTGACATCCGGCGCATCGGGGCCATGAAAGACTTTATCGCGCGCCGCACTGCCGAAGGCGGTGCCCCGCCGGAGAGTTGAATGAACACGAAGCCTATCCTCCACCGGGACGACCCGGAAGCCGAGCCTTTGGTCGGCAACATCAAGGTCACGCGCGATGATTGGCTGAACGTGGCGATGGACGTTCTGATCTCGGATGGCGTGGATCAGATCAAGGTGCTGAATCTGGCGGAACGGATGGCCGTATCGCGGTCGTCGTTCTATTGGTACTTCAAGTCGCGGCAAGAGCTTCTGGATGCTTTGCTGGCGCGTTGGCAGGCCACGAACACCGCCGCTTTGGTCGCGCAGGCCGAGGCCCCTGCGGAGACGATCACAGGCGCGGTCTGCAATGTGCATCGATGCGTGGTGAACGCCTCATTGTTCGACACAGCCCTTGACTTCGCCGTCCGCGACTGGGCGCGTAAGTCAGGCAAGGTACGGCGTGCGCTGGATCAGTCTGATGCGCGCAGGCTTGAGGCGCTGCATGCCATGTTCGCGCGGTACGGCTATTCCGAGTACGAAGCCGAAACCCGCGCGCGCGTGCTGTACTACATGCAGATCGGCTACGATCTGGCGCAGTTGAATGAACCCATGGAGACGCGGATCGCCATGGCTCCGCATTACCTTTACGTTTTCACCGGGGTTGAGCCGAAACCCGAAGAAGTCGAAGAATTCAGCGCCTATTCGATGCGCTATTGGAAAGGAGATCCCTCATGAGCCAACCTGACGCAATCATCATCGGAACCGGTGTGATCGGCGCGGCCATCGCCTTTGAAATGGCCAAGGCAGGCTGGAAAACCCTGTCTTTGGACCGCAACAGCCAGGTCGGCCACGGCTCGACCGCGGGGTCCTGCGCGATCATTCGGATGCACTATTCAACCTTCGACGGAACCGCTTTTGCCTGGGAAGGCTATCACTATTGGCGCGATTGGGCCGAGTATCTGGGCCTGCCCGAAGACGCCAATCTGGCGCAGTTCCGCGAGACGGGTTGTCTGGTGATGAAGACCGACGCGAACGGTATGCTTGAAAAGCACATGAAGAACAGTGCCGATCTGGACTGCCCGTTCGAAGAATGGTCGGTGGACAAGGTCAGTGAGCGTTTGCCGATCTATTCCAAAGACAGTTTCGCACCTGCACGTCGTATGGACGACCCGGAGTTTGGCCAACCGAACGGACGCAAGATGCACGGCGGCGTGTTCTGGCCGCAGGCGGGCTATGTCACCGATCCGGCGCTGTCCGCGCAAAACCTGATGGATGCAGCCAAGCAGCACGGCGCGGAAGTGCGCACCGGGGCTGAGGTGGTCGAAATCCTGACCGATGGGGGCCGGGTCTCGGGCGTCAAATTGGCTTCGGGTGAGGAAATCCGCGCGAAAGTTGTCGTGAACGTCGCCGGGCCCGGCTCGGCCATCATCAACAAAATGGCCGACGTTCTGGACGACATGACGATCGAGACACGCCCACTGCGCCAAGAGGTTGTGCACGTTCCCGCGCCTGAGGGGTTCGATTTTGAAAACGACGGCACGATTGTCTCGGACAGCGATATTGCCTGCTACTGCCGTCCAGAACACGGCAACCACATTCTGGTCGGTTCCGAGGACCCGGAATGCGACCCGCATCAGTGGTGCGAGGATGACGTGCACTACAACCACGACTTCACCGACCAGTGGACCACGCAGGCCATGCGGTATGCGCAGCGCGTGCCCAGCCTTGGCATTCCGTCTAAAACGCGCGGCGTTGTCGACCTGTATGATGCGTCGACCGACTGGATTCCGATCTATGACAAATCCAGCCTTCCGGGGTTCTACATGGCCTGCGGGACCAGCGGGAATCAGTACAAGAACGCGCCTATCGCGGGCAAGATGATGACCGCCTTGATCGAATACTGCGAGGGCGGCGCGGATCATGATGCGCAACCGCTGCAATACGAACTGCCCTATATCGGGCGCTCGATTGATGTTGGGTTCTATTCCCGCAAGCGCCCGATCAACGAAGAAAGCAGTTTTTCTGTTCTGGGGTAGTTAACTGAACAAAACGCTCTATCCTTCCTGGGAACTGAAAAAAGGCAGGACCCAGGATGGCCGAGCCGAAAAACCGTGTTTTGATCCTCGGGAGCGCTCCGGCTGCGATGGCCGCGGGTGAATGGTCCCGAACCCCTTTCACCCATATCGTGGCGATCAACAATGCCTGGCGCATTCGCCCCGACTGGGATTTCTTGATCCATCCCGAGGATTTTCCGGAAGAGAACCGACCGGATGCCATGTCGGATGGCCAGCGCATCGTCGAGGCGCGCGACTATGTGCCGTTGCAAAACCGGTTTGGCGGTTTTGTGTATGCCGGCGGCACGATGGCGTTCACCGCCGGATACTGGGCGCTGGCAGCGCTGAAACCGGCCGTTTTGGCCTATTTCGGCTGTGATATGATCTATCCGAACTCCGGCCAGACCCATTTCTACGGCACCGGTGCTGCCGATCCGTTGCGCGCGGATGTCACGCTGCGCTCGCTCGAGGCGAAGTCCGCGCGGTTGGGTCTGTTCGGTTCCGCGCAGGGCTGTCGGGTTGTTCGACTGTCGCAAGGAGACAGTCGACTGGTCTATCCGTCTGCCACACCCGATACGCTCATGTCATCCGGATTGCCATCGACCCAGGGTATGCAGTCTGCCTTGCAGACCGAGGCGTCACTGAACTATTTTGTGCCATCCGGCCGCTATTGGGAGCAAGAGGGCCAGTTCGACACAGCGCGCATCGACCAGTTGGACCGGCAATGGCTACAGGCATATCGTCTGAGTGCTTTAGAGCACGTAGCGTGACTCAGCTTACGGGTACGGCGACGAATTCAACCCACGCCCATACCATCGCAATATAGGTCAGGTTGTGCATGAACTGATCCAGACCGGCTGCGCGCCAGAATGCGGCCTGCGTCGGGACCAATTGCTTTTTGTCCGAATAGCTGGCCTTGGCAAAATCGATATTGAAATGAACGATCCATTCCAGTGCAGCAATGATCAAAATAAAGGACCAAGGGGCGCCGAAAATCAAAAAAACAAGCACGGACCCGACCACATGCACGCCCGCATGCTGCGCACGTCCCAGGTGAAAATACTCACCGCGTCCTGCCAACATTTTCGGGGTCTGAAGGAAGAAGTCCGCAAACATATGTTTGATCTGCAATAAGCAGAGCATCAATAGCACTGCGCCTATACTGGCAGTCAAAATCGTCCTCCCGATATCGTCCCAATCCGGACTCTAGGCACTTATGGCAGCTTGCGCAAATGAACTTGTTCACATTCGGCAATTATCTGATCAAATTGGAAACCGTTTGCGTCTTTTGGCTGGATTGCAGTAAATTTGTGGTGTTGGATTTGCGACAGTTTCGTCAAGATCGGATCGGTGATCCGCAACAGGGGCAGGTTCCATAGAACGTTCAATTTTCCAGTTCATTTGGAAGTACTCGAAGCGCGACCAGCTGATCCTGCTGGCCGTGACCTCGACGCTGTTTCCGCTGTTGTACCTGACGCTGGAGCTGCCCAAACGCATCATCAATGATGCGATCGGTGCAACCAGCCCGACTGTCGAGTTCTGGGGCTACAGCCTGCCGCAGACGACCTTTCTGATCATTCTGTGTGTCGCGTTCCTGATGGCGGTTCTGGCGCATGGTTTGATGAAAATGCGCATCAACACGATGAAAGGTGTGTTGAGCGAGCGGATGCTGCGTCGGTTCCGCTATGTCCTGATCAGTCGCGCTCTGCGTTTCCCGCAGCCCTATTTCGAACGGGTCAGCCAGGGTGAGCTGGTGTCCATGGTCACCGCTGAAAGTGAACCGATGGGTGGGTTGATGGGCGACGCGATCAGCCAGCCTGTCTTGCAAGCCGGGCAGATGATCACCATCCTGTTCTTTCTGTTTCTGCAAAGCTTCTGGTTCGGACTGGCCGCGGTTGCGCTGATCCCGCTGCAGGCCTGGTTGATCCCGAAACTGCAGCGCCAGATCAACCTTCTGAACAAAAAACGCATTCAGGAGGTCCGGGTTCTGGCCGCACAGATTGGCGAGAACGCCGCGGGCGCGTCCACCCTGCGCACCAATGGCGGGTGGAGGTATCGCCGCGCGATGATTTCGGACCAGTTGGGCCGTCTGTTCGGCATCCGCTTCGAAATCTATCAGAAGAAGTTCTTTATGAAGTTCATAAACAACTTCATCTCGCAGCTGACGCCATTCATGTTTTATCTGGTTGGTGGCCTTTTAGTGCTGCAGGGCTCGGTTTCGCTGGGGGCGCTGGTCGCTGCTCTGGCGGCATATAAAGACCTGAGCTCGCCGTGGAAGGAACTGCTGACCTATTACAACCAGACACAGGACATGGGCTTGCGCTGGGAAGTGGTGACCGAACGGTTTGCACCGGCGGGCATGCAGGACGAAAAGCTGTTCGAGGGCGAGCCCGAGACACGCCCCCGCCTGAGCGGCGATATCGTGCTGGATCATGTCTCGGTTCGTGACATGGACGGCAATCAGGTGCTGGACGATCTGAACCTGACTTTCGCCAGCGGGCAAACGATCGGAATCTCGGCCCCCAGCGAAGAGGACCGGCGCGCTGTTGCCGAGCTCTTGACGCGGGAAATCCTGCCCAGTGCGGGCCGTGTGCGGATCGGCGATCTCAATCTGTCGGATCTGCACCAAGGCGTGGTGGCCGCGCGGATCGGCTATGCCTCATCCCGACCGGTGATGTTCCAGGGCACGCTGGGCGATAATGTGATGATGCCCATGCGGTTTAAGCCGCAATCGAACGAAACAAACGATCCCGGTTTTGCCGAGACGCTGCGGGCCGGAAACAGCCCGGATCCGTTCAAGGCAGATTGGCTGGACCCGTCAACCGCCGGGTTGCAAAGTGCGGACGAGGTGCGCGACTGGTGGCTGAAACTGATCGACGGGATGGGTTCTGGCGCGGCGTTGTTCTTGCGCGGGGCAGAACAGGGCTTTGATGCGGAGGAGCATCCTGAACTGGCGCGTAAACTGGTGGAATTGCGTCCGCTTGTGCAGCAGGCGGTAATGGACGCAGGGCTGGGACAGCAAGCTCTGATCTTCGACCGCAACTGCTACAACGCGGCATTGCCGGTGGCCGAGAACCTGCTGTTTGCCACTCCGAAAGTGCCGGTCACCCAAGAGCTTTTGACCCAGCAAACGGTGTTCCTGCAGCAGCTGCGCGCTTTTGGTCTGGATGAAATCCTGGTCAGCCTGACGCGGGATGTGATTGAGATGCTGCGCCAGATCTTTGGTTTGGATGGCACCGACCACCCGCTGTTCCGCAAGCTGGGGCTTGATGCACAGACCTACGAGGCTGCCGTTGAACTGGTCGAAAAGACACGGAACGAAGGGGTCTCGGGGCTGGACGACGAACAGCTGGCCAATCTACTGGCCGTTCCTTTCGTGATTTCGGCAGAACAGATCGGCCCGGCCTTTACCGATGACCTGAAGGACCGCATTCTTGAGTTGCGGCACAGCCATTCCGAAAAGCTGCTGGAGCGGCTGCTAGACGTTTTCGTGCCGCTGGACAACACGGCATTTGCACCGGGTTTGACGGTTTTGGAAAACGCGCTGTTCGGCAAGGTCAGCCAGATTGGCGGCGCGCGTTCGGATGAGGCGCGCAAGCTGATCGTCGATGTGCTGAACGAAAACGGCGCGCGCCCGTTGGTGGTCGAACTGATCTATGATGTTCCGGTCGCTTTGGGCGGGCAGAACCTGCCTGCGGTCTTTGCAGAACCTTTGTCCTTTACGCGCGCGACGATCAAGAAACCCGACATCCTGATCCTTGAGGATGCGCTGGCCAGCTATGACATGGCCTCGAAGGTGGCGGTCTATAAAAACTTGCGGGCTTTGCTGCCGGATACGACCGTGATCTATCTGAATGACCAGTTCGAAAATCCCGGCGTATTCGACATGTATGTCGAAATACGGCAAGGTCGGGTGGTCTCGGATGAAGGACCCGCGGACGTGGAGGAAGACAGCGCCGCCTCGGCTGACCTTGCGCGCAAGCTTCGCGCGCTCGAGCAGACACCGCTGTTTTCCGGGCTGGACCGGAGACAGCTGCGCCTGCTGGCTTTTGGTGCGCGTTGGTTTGATGCCCAACCCGGCGAGATTGTGTTCCTCAAGGATGATCAGCCGACTGATGGCGCCTATGTGGTTCTGGGCGGGGAAGCGGGGTTGTACCTGCCGCAGCCCGACGGAGTGGATCAGTTGATCGCCAAGGTTGGCCCTGGTGCTCTGGTCGGAGAATTGGGTCTGATCCGCAAGGAACCTCGGGCGCTGAGCATGATTGCCGAAACCGAGCTGTCCTGCCTGCGGATCGGTGAGGAAGAATTCCTGGCTGTTGTCGAAAACGATGCCGCGACAGCGTTCAAACTGTTGCAAGTGATCGCAGGTTACGTGTCCAACTAGGGTTATTCGCTATCCGGACCGCAGAACATGTCGTAGAGAACGCCAATCACCTGCGCTGCGCCGTCATCTTGCAGAGAGTAGTAGATCAACTTGCCCTCTCGGCGTGTCGCAACAAGGTTCTCGGCGCGCAGGCGGGCCAGCATCTGGCTGACCGCTGCCTGCCGAATGCGCAACAAATCCTCAAGCTCACCCACGGACTTTTCGCCGTCGGCCAGATGACACAGAATCATTAAACGGCCCTCATGTGCGAGGGTTTTGAGAAAGGCGGACGCCCGAGCCGCGCTTTCTTTCATGTCGGATAGCGCAGAGTCTGATTGCCCGTTTTGGTCGTCTTTAAGTGTCACGCGCGGCCTGTTTAACACCTTTTGGTTGGGCCAATGTGCCCTAAGATGCATAGGTTTGTCACCCCTCGGTTGCTGGCGCACCCCCCTGAAAGGCATTTCCGTTGGCGTAATCGCAGGGATCTTCCTGCATTTGCAAATGCAGGCCGTCGCCAGTGTACGGGTGCGCACGGGCCAGTTCTTCGTGGACTTCGATCCCAAGACCGGGCGCGGTTGGGGCCGGGACAAACCCGTTTTCCACCCGCAGTGTTCCGTTGATCAGTTGGTCGTGAAACGGCGTTTCTATGGTCTCAAGTAGCAACAGGTTCGGGATTGAGGCGGCCAGGTGGATATTGGCGGCCCATTCCACCGGACCGGCGTAAAGATGCGGGGCCATCTGGGCGTTGAACACTTCAGCGATGGCGGCGACCTTCTTCATCTCCCAAATGCCACCGGCGCGGCCCAGTGCGGGTTGGAGGATTTCCGCCGCTCCGGCACGTAAGACCGCAGCAAACTCGGCCTTGGTTGTCATGCGTTCGCCGGTTGCGACCGGGATGCGGACACTTTGCGCGACACGGGCCATGTCGTCGATCATGTCGGGTGGTGTCGGCTCCTCGAACCAGAGCGGCGAATAGGGCTCTAGCGCCTGTCCCAGTCGGATTGCGCCAGCCGTATTGAATTGGCCATGTGTGCCGAATAGCAGGTCTGCCTTATCGCCCACCGCCTCGCGTATCGCTTTGCAGAACGCCACGGACATTGAGATGTCGGACATCGCAGGCATATGCCCACCGCGCATGGTGTAAGGTCCGGCCGGGTCGAATTTGACAGCCGTAAACCCACGTTGAACCATTTCAGCGGCGCATTCCCCGGCTTGTTCCGGGGATGTCCAGAAATCGGTCAGATTGTGCTGGGGCAGGGGATACAGATAGGTGTAGGCCCGGATACGGTCGTTCATCAGCCCGCCCAAAAGGGCATAAACCGGGCGGTCGCGATCCTTGCCCAGAATGTCCCAACACGCGATCTCCAGCCCTGAAAAAGCGCCCATGACGGTTAGATCCGGGCGCTGTGTGAACCCGCTGGAATAGGCGCGGCGGAACATCAGCTCGATATTCTCGGGGTTTTCACCCTGCATGTGCCGTTCGAACACGTCCTGGATGACATGACGCATCGCCTCGGGGCCAACCGACGACGCATAGCACTCGCCCCATCCTGTGATTCCGGTATCGGTCGTGACTTTGACCAAAATCCAATATCGCCCGCCCCATCCCGGCGCGGGCGGCGCGGTGACGATGATGTCGAGGTCCTGCAGTTTCATCTGATGCCCTCCGGCCCTGTTGGGTTAGTTGCGATCGAAAACGATGACGTTGCGTTTGGCGGAACCGGACTTTGTATCCTCAATCGCATCATTGATTTGCGACAGGCTCCACCGGCCCGAGATCAGTTCGTCCAGTTTCAGACGCCCTTGTTCATACAGGTCGATCATCCAGGGGATATCGCGTTGAATGACCACGTCGCCCATTTTCGAACCGATCAGACCCTGGCCCAACGCGGCCAGCACCACGGGTTCATAGCTGGCCATATCACCGGAGTGAGGCATTCCGATCATGATCGCCTTGCCGCCGCGCCCCAGATAGCGCGGGGCCTGGTCATAGGCAGGAATCGCACCAACAGTGATCAGGACCGCATCCGCACCACGACCGCCGAGCGCCTTGTAGGCGGCTTTCCAAGGGGCTTTCTGGTCGGCGAGCACGCCATGTGTGGCGCCGAACTCTTTGGCGATGGCCAGCTTCTCTTCGGTCATGTCCACGGCCACAATACGGCGCGCACCCGCAATACGAGCCCCTTGGATCGCGTTCAGCCCGACACCGCCTGCGCCGATCACAACTGCGTCCTGTCCAGGGCGCAACCCGGCGGCGTTCACTGCTGCGCCGACCCCGGTGATCACGCCGCATGACAACAGGCTGGCAAGGTCTTTGGGCAGCGTATCGGGGATTTTCACGATCTGCCGGTGGCTGACGACGACCTTTTCTGCGAAGGCCCCACAGGCCATAGCCTGTTCCAGCGGCCCGCCATCTGCCGTGCGCAGGGGACCGTTCACTGTGTCATAAGGCGTTTCGCAGATCGTTGGCTTGCCCCCGGCGCATGAGGGGCACGAGCCGCAGGCCCGGATCAGGGTAACCACGACCGGATCACCCACCTTGAACTCTCCGGCCGCATCTCCGGTAGCGGTGATGACACCCGCGGCCTCATGTCCGTAGACGGCCGGAAGGTGACCGCCCCACGCGCCGCTGGCGAATGAAATGTCCGAATGGCAGATCGCCACGGCATCCAATGTCACCTCGACTTCGCCCGTTTTGGGCGGCGCGATCTGAACGTCTTCGATAACCAGAGGTTCACCGAACGCCCGGCACACTGCGGCTTTGATGGTTTGCATGCTGTCCCTCGCTCCCTTTGCGCCACGGTGGCGCGCTAAGGGAAGCACTGCAAGGCGGAATCCGCCAAAGCGATGTCGTTGTTACGCCATGACCTTACGTGAGCGGACAAAAACAAACAGTCCAACCATCATCAACACCAATGCCAGCAGGAACGGCGCGCCCGGCAGATAGATCGCTGCCCCGGGTTTGATGAACTGCGCGAAAACGCTGGTCATGACCAGCGGGGCTATGACCATCGACAACGCGTGTAAAGACGTCAGAACGCCCTGCAGCTCTCCTTGCTGCGAGTCAGGTGTGGCGCGTGACATCAGGGCTTGCAGGGCGGGGGTCACAACCGCTCCGATGGCGGTGACGGGGATCAGCATCAGGGCGATGATGCCATTGGTCAGAAAAGCCAGAAGGAGAAAGCTGAAAAGCTCGAATAACATCCCATAAATGATTGTGACCCGTTCACCCAGATACTTGGTCGCGGGTCGGATCAGGCCGCCTTGAACTGCGGCCATGCCGATCCCGTAGACCCCAAGAGAAAGCCCGATCATTTGCGGTGACCAGCCAAACCGTTCCGTTGTGAAATACGCCCAGATGGCGGGATAGACGTAGATTGAAACGGAATACAGAAAATAGACCCAGAGCATGGGCTGGATGCCGGGCAACGATGCGATTGCACGCAATGAATTCACCGGATTGGCACGGCGCAGACTGAACACACGACGGGTTTTGTCTGTCACGGTCTCGGGCATGACAAACACGCCGATGGCAAAGGTCAGGGCGGACAGGCCTGCTGCGGCCCAGAACGGCGCTCGCGTTCCGTATTCACTTAGCAATCCACCCAAGACCGGCCCAAATACGAATCCGACCCCAAACGCCGCGCCCAGCAAGCCAAAGTTGGCCGCCTTTTCGTGTGGCTTGGACACATCTGCCATGAACGCGGCAGCCGTTGCATGTGTGGCCGCTGTTATGCCTCCGACGATGCGCCCGGCCAAAAGCAGCCAGATGCTGCCGGCAAGCGCCATAACCACATAGTCCAAGGACATGACAAATAACGAGACCAACAGAACGGTCCGCCGGCCGTAGGCGTCTGACAGGTTACCCAGTATGGGTCCGAAAACGAACTGCATCGCGGCAAACGCAGTGCTGAGGATACCGCCCCAGATCGCAGCCGTCGCCAACGACCCGCCCTGAACCTCGACGATCAACTCGGGCATGATTGGCAACACAAGGCCAATGCCCATGGCGTCGATCATGACCGTGAGAAGGACAAAGAAGAAGGGCAGGCGCATTGGAACCTTAAGGATGACAATTTGGGCGGACCTTACCTGCAGCAGATGCAGGTTGAAAGGGACGCGCTCAGACTTGTGATCCGGCCAGACCCTTATCGATTTTGTCCAATATTTCTGCCAGTTTATTAGGTTGGGAAAAGAACGGGGAATGCGAGCTGTCGATGGTATGGCGCATTGTTTTGGGGGCATTCAGGCTCATTTGCGCCTGATACTCGGTCGGGATCGTATGATCGTCTGTGGCGCGGACATAGGCCTTTGGCACCTCGGCGAACCTGTCGCTGGTGGGCAGGGGGGTGTCTTGTGGCGCGATGGCCTGCGGGCATAATCGCGCAAAGGCATAGGGGAGCACGTCGGGCGGGCAGTCATGGTAGAAAAGGTCCCGCACCATATCGGGTTTGACGGTATAGGACAGCCCGTCGGCGGATTTCTCGACGGCGTCGTGGATCGTCTGGCGAGGCGACAGCTTGCGCATCTCGACCATCGACAGGCCGTCCCGCGGAACGTAGGCTGCCACGTAGACCAAAGCGCGCATGGCGTCCGGCGCAGCCTCGGCCGCGGCGCTGATCGGGTAACCACCCCAAGAATGCCCGACGATGATCGTCTGCGATTTGCTTGCCGAAAGTACCGCATCGCGGCAGCTGTCCAGCGTAACATGGGCAATCGGTGTCGGGTCGGCGCCATGGCTGGGCAGGTCAATTGCGCGCGCGTTGTGTCCCAGAGCCTCGACGGCAGGGATCAGATCGCGCCAGCACCAAGCGCCATGACAGGATCCGTGGACGAACAGAAAATCAGCCATTCCTGTGCTCCTTCAGATATGCCCGATTTCAGTCATGAAATCCCGCAGCAATGCCGCGTATTCTGCCGGTTGCTCGACACATGGCAAGTGCCCGGCGCGGCGCATCAGCTCGAACCGTGCGCCGGGGATCAGCTCGACCGTTTCACGTACAAGATCGGGCGGGGTCGATCCGTCTTCGCTTCCGGCAATCCCCAGGGTAGGCAGGCGAAGGCCGCTGGTCGGGGTGTAGAAATCGGTGCCCGAAATGGCAGCGCAGCAGCCCAGATACCCCTCGACCGGCTGACGCACCATCATGTTGCGCCACAACAGATGTTCAGGCGTGGCGCGATACGCTTTTGAGAACCAGCGTTCCATTGTGGCGTCAGCTAGGGCCTCAATCCCGCCCGTTCGCACTGCATCCATGCGCTCTTGCCAGACCGACGGGATGCCAATCTTGGCTGCCGTATTCGACAGCACAAGCGCGCGGACCTGATCCAGACGTTTGACCGCCAGCCCTTGTCCGATCAGCCCGCCGATAGACAGACCGACAAACAGGCAATCGCGCACCTCAAGCAAGTCAAGCAGGCCTTCCACATCGCGCACCAGCGCGCCCATCGAGTAAGGGGCAGGCGGTTGCGACGATAATCCGTGACCGCGTTTGTCAAAGCGTATGATGCGCAGCCCTTGGGGAAGGTGCGGCAGCATATCGTCCCAAAGCCGCATGTCCGTTCCCAGCGAATTTGCGAACACTATGGGTGCACCGTTTGGATCACCATCTATCCGATAGTGAATTTGCACGCCTCCAAGGTCTGCGATTTGCAAGACTTTATCCCCGTCGTCATATGCCCAAAATGTCAACTTGCCCCAGCCCGAACCGCTTGTCAGGTCAGGTATTCCAGCGCTTTTCCAAAGGCTTCGGGGTCTGCGTTCCCCCCCGAAGCCACAACGATCACGGTTTCGCCCTGGACCTCCTCCGCGCGATACAGTGCCGCTGCCAGCGACACCGCCCCGCCCGGTTCTAGAACGATCTTGAGGCGCAGGAATGCCTGCGCCATAGCGCTGAGCGCCTCCTGCTCGGAAACCGACAGGCCCGGACCGCACAACCGGTTCAGGATCGGAAATGTGATCTGACCGGGCTGCGGTGTCAGGATTGCGTCGCAGATATTGCCCGACGTCGCGGTGTTGCTTTGGACCTTGCCGGCGGCCAAGGATCGTTTGACGTCATCGAACCCCTCAGGCTCACAGGGTCGGGCGCGCAGACCGGGCGCGTGGCCTTCCAACGCCAGAGCGATGCCCGAGGTCAAACCGCCCCCGCCGCAGCACACCAGAACATCGGCCGTGTCGACTCCCAGATCAGCAACCTGACGCGCCAGCTCCAGCCCGACGGTGCCTTGACCAGCGATGACCTGCGGTTCGTCATAGGGGCGGATCAGGGTCAGGCCGCGGTCCGAAGCCAGTGCCTCGCCAATCTCTTCCCGGCTTTCGTTTGCGCGGTCGTACAAAACGACCTCACCGCCCAGTGCGCGGGTATTGTCTATCTTTAGCTGCGGCGCATCGGACGGCATTATGATCACTGATGAAATGCCGTGCCGGGCGGCCGCATATGCCACACCCTGCGCGTGATTGCCCGAGGAATAGGCGATCACACCGCGCTGCCGGTCAGCCTCGCCAAGCGCCGAGATCGCCGACCAGGCACCGCGGAACTTGAAGCTGCCCGTATGTTGCAGGCATTCCGGCTTTACCAGCACACGGCGGCCCGCGATTTCGTCCAGAAAAGGCGATGACAGAATTGGTGTTTCCCGCACATGCCCCTTGAGCCGCCGTGCGGCAGCTTCGATCATTTCCAAACTGCTCATGCGTCCACCAGAATTTTGCGGATAAGCTCCAGCGCTTGTGGTTCGTCCAGAAAAGGGACGTGACCCCGGCCCGGAATCTCGACCGACAGGAGGCCAGGATGGCGATTGTGCATCTCGGTCAAAGTCCCCTTGCCCAGAACGTCCGAGTTCTCGCCGCGAATAACGCCGGTGGGAATGTCTCTGAGCGCTTCAAAGAACATCCATAGATCCGGGGCCGCGCCGACGGCGGCCTGTTCCAGAATTGCGGTGCGCAAAGCCGGATCATATGCCAAGCCAAGCCCATCCGCCGTCTTTTCAAATTGAATTTCCGCAACCTGCTGCCAGCGTTCCAGCGGCACGTCCGGAAACTGCGGGGCCATAACAAACTGCAGTGCATTCGCTGCCATTTCATAGGTTTTCGAGACGGGTGGTTTGCCAACATATTCCATGATCTTGGCAATGCCCGCAGGTTCCAGAACCGGGCCAACATCATTGAGAACCACGCTGAGCAACCGTTCGGGATGGCTGGCCGCAAGGGCCATTGCGATCAGGCCCCCGCGTGAGGTTCCGATGACGTTCACACGGTCGAGGCCGAGATGGTCCAGCAACTCGAGTGCATCGTGCGATTCGCGAAAGATATTGTAATTCATGTAGTCGGGATCACGGTCTGAACGACCGCGTCCGCGATAGTCCATGGCGATCATGCGCATATCGCTCAGATGCGGGGCAAGGAAGGAAAAATCTTTGCAAGTGCGTGTCAAACCGGCGAGGCAGAGCACCGGTGTTCCTGTGCCATGATCTTCAAAGTAAATCTGCCTGTCATCAGATGTTGTGAAAAACGCCATTAAAGCCCAGCCAGTCGCGGAATCGTGGTTAGGTCGGACAGTACATGCGCAGGGCGCCATGGCAAGCGGTCTACTGGCTCGCCAGCGCGGTTGACCCACGCGGTGACAAAGCCATAGCCGCTGGCACCGGCGGCGTCCCAGCCGTTTGAGCTGACAAACAGAACTTCGTCGCGTTCGCACCGGAACCTGTTTTGCACCAGATCATAGACCCGCGAATCCGGCTTGAAGACACCAACGCTTTCTACCGACAAAACGTCGTCCAGAGCATCCCCGATCGCGGCGGACTTGACGGCACCATCCAGCATTGGCAGCGACCCGTTCGACAGGATTGCCGTTTGCAGTCCGCCTTCTTTCAGCGTCTGTAGCATCTGGGGAACTTCGGGATAGGCCTGCAACTCCCAATACAGATCCAGCAAGCGCTGGCGCATCGTGTCGTCGCCGTCCAATCCCGTGGCCTCAAGGGCCCAGTCCAGACCGTCCTGGGTCACATCCCAAAAGTCGGCATGGGCATCCGTGATCGCCCGTAACCAGGTGTATTGCAGTTGTTTCAGGCGCCAGTGATTGGCCAGTTCGGGCCATTTCTTCTGTAGCGCTTCAAACCCGGGTTCCTCGGCGGCTTGCCGGGCTGCAGCAGCCACGTCGAACAGAGTTCCATAGGCGTCGAATATGCAGGTTGTAATCGGCATTTGGCCCCCCTCCGGTGCGTCCGCGGCAGGTTTGCATAACAAAGATGGGTATGAAAGAGGGCGGGGTTTACAATGTCGTGTCAGCCCCTAGGCTTGGCCGCTCAACCCTATACAGGCCGGAGGCCATCATGACCGAAATCAAACAAGGCGACACGGTTCGCATCCACTATACAGGAACGCTGTTGGACGGGAACGTTTTCGACAGTTCCGAAGGACGCGATCCGCTGGAATTCGTCGTCGGCTCGGGCCAGATCATTCCGGGGTTGGATTCGGCCATGCCGGGGCTGGCTGTGGGGGACAAGAAACGGGTCGAGATTGCCTGTGTCGATGCCTATGGTCCGATCAATCCGGCCGCGCGTCAGCAGATCCCGCGCGAAGGTATCCCTGATGACATCCCGCTGGACCCCGGCACCCAATTGCAAATGCAAACTCCGGACGGTCAGGCCGTGCCCGTTACCGTTGTCGAGGCCGACGAGGCGACCGTGACGCTGGATGCAAACCACCCGTTGGCGGGGCAGGATTTGATTTTTGATATCGAGGTCGTGTCGGTCAATTAGACCAACCCGCAAGGAATTGGGTCAGCCTCAGAAAAGGCTGATCCATCCATCAATCGTAGCACGTACCTGCGGTTGCGTGAAAAACACAAACAGCATCAACAACGTGGTCAGCGCCAGCAGCGCAATGCGTCCGCGTTTGCCCAGAAACCCAGACCGGCTGCGTGATCGGGCATTGCTTGAGATTATGTGATCGGTCTTGCTCATGCCGCTATCCCTGCCTGCGAAAGATGGTCAAATCTTGGCACGGGCAGGGAAAGATCGGGTCACATGTGATCGGGTTGCGGCATTCCCAGAATGTGGAAACCACCGTCTACACGGATGATCTCACCCGACGTGCAGGCACCAGCGTCAGATGCAAGGTAAACTGCGGTACCGCCCACGGCTTCAAGGGTCGCATTCGAGCGCATCGGCGCGTTCTGATCGCAGAACTTGTAGGTCTTGCGCGCACCGCCGATTGCCGCACCGGCCAGTGTTTTCATCGGGCCGGGCGAGATCGCGTTAACGCGGATGCCTTCGGGGCCCAGATCGTTGGCCAGATAGCGGGTCGCTGATTCCAGTGCTGCCTTGGCGACACCCATCACGTTGTAGTTCGGAACAACCTTGTTCGAGCCCTGATAAGTCAGGGTCAGCAGCGTGCCGCCATTGTCCTTCATCAGCGGGTAGGCGCGGCGCGCAACCTCGATAAAGGAGTAGGCCGAAACGTCCAACGAGTGCTTGAAGTTGGCGCGCGTGGTGTTCAGGAACCGGCCCGTCAGTTCGGACTTGTCCGAATAGGCGATTGCGTGGACGACGAAGTCAATCGTTGGCCAGCGTGCACCCAGCTCTTCGAACGCGCGATCCAGAGAGGCGTCGTCCGTGACGTCCGCATCAACCATGAAATCGCTGCCAAGGCTTTGTGCCAGCGGTTCCAGCCGTTTGCCAAAAGCTTCGCCCTGATAGGTGAATGCCAGTTCGGCGCCAGCCTCGTGCATCGCTTTGGCGATGCCCCATGCGATCGAGCGGTCGTTCGCCACGCCCATAATTAGGCCGCGTTTGCCCTTAAGAAGATCCGACATCATACTCACCCGTTATACTTCGACAGAACCATGGACCCGTTCGTGCCACCAAAGCCGAAGCTGTTGGTCATGACACTGTCCAATCCTGCGTTTTCAACAACTTGCGTTGCAATTTCACCGGGCTGGATGCCTTCGGCAAGAGTGTCGACGTTAATCGACGGCGTAATGAAATCATTGTCTAGCATGAGCAGACAGAAAATCGCCTCGAGCGCACCGGCCGCGCCTTGTGCATGCCCCGTCATCGACTTGGTCGAGGAAATAGGCGGCACATTGCCTTCGCCAAAGATGCGGCGGACGGCTTCCACTTCGCCGACATCTCCGACCGGGGTCGAGGTGCCGTGGGCGTTGATGTAACCGACCTTGCGGCCTTCGGGCACGGTCGACAGGGCCAGACGCATCGCGCGCTCGCCGCCTTCACCCGACGGGGCCACCATGTCGTGGCCGTCCGATGTGGCCGCGTAGCCTGTCACTTCGGCATAGATTTTTGCGCCGCGCGCGAGTGCATGTTCAAGGTCTTCAAGCACCACGATTCCGCCGCCGCCCGAGATGACAAACCCGTCGCGGTCCTGATCGAATGCGCGTGAGGCCTTTTCTGGCGTGTCGTTAAACTTCGACGACATCGCGCCCATGGCATCGAACAGGCAGGACAGCGTCCAGTCCAGCTCTTCGCCGCCACCTGCGAACATGACGTCCTGCTTGCCCAGCATGATCTGTTCGGCCGCGTTGCCGATGCAGTGCAGCGACGTCGAGCAGGCCGAAGTGATCGAGTAGTTGATGCCCTTGATTTTGAACGCGGTCGCCAAATTGGCCGAGATCGTCGAGCACATGCATTTCGGAACCGCAAACGGCCCGATGCGTTTGGTTGCCCCGGTCTTGAGAACCGTTTGGTGTGCGGTCAGCATCGCGCTGGTCGACGGACCGCCCGAACCCGCAACCAGGCCGGTACGAGGATTGACGACCTGATCTTCGCTCAAACCCGCATCGGCGATCGCCTGGGTCATCGCGATATGCGCATAGGCGGCACCGGGGCCCATGAAGCGCAGGGTGCGCTTGTCTACATGCTCGGCAACATCGATCTTGAGCGAACCGGCAATCTGACTGCGAAAGCCGTGTTCGACCATCTGTTCATTGGCCTCGATACCGGATTTTCCGGCCTTGAGAGAGGCCAGCACCTCTTCGGCATTGTTCCCGATGGAGGAGACAATCCCCAAACCGGTGACAACTACTCGACGCATATGCGTGCTCCTTACTTTCAGGCCGGTCAGGCTCAGGCTTCGGACAGAACGACTTTCATGTCTTTAACGTCGTAAATCATTTCACCGTCCGCTTCGACGATTCCATCCGCCACGCCCATAGTCAGGCGGCGCGTTTGGATCGCCTTTTTGAAATCGATTTTATAGGTCAGCATCTTGCGGTCAGGGCGTACCATGCCGGTCAGTTTGACCTCGCCCACACCGACGGCCATCCCGCGCCCCTGCCAGCCGCGCCAGCCCAAGTTGAAACCGGTGAGCTGCCACAGGCCATCCAGGCCCAGACAGCCCGGCATGATCGGGTTGCCGGGGAAATGGCAATCAAAGAACCACAGGTCTGGGGTGATATCAAATTCGGCCAGTATATGGCCCTTGCCATGTGCGCCACCGTCGGCCGAGATGTCTGTGATCCGGTCCATCATCAGCATCGGCGGAGCAGGCAACTGCGCATTGCCGGGGCCGAATAATTCGCCACGGGCGCATTTCAGCAGATCGTCCTTGTCAAAGCTGCTCGGGAATTGGGCCATTCTGCCGCCTCTCCTGCCAGGGGTCCGTTCGTTATATCTGGCCTCGTCTAGCACCCGTATGCAAGGTCCTGCAAGACCACCAGGTCACATCCTCTTCTTCAGATGGTATTCTTTGCGAATGAATTTCATTTGAAATTACCCAAACACCGCACTTATATATGGACCAGCAACAATTAGGTTTCGTAAAATGACACCTCAAAGCCAAAACAGAGCCACGGAATGGTTGGTGGACGCAGGTTTACGCCCGACACGCCAGCGTGTCGCGCTGGCCGAGCTTCTGGTTGGCGATGGCCTGCACCGGCACGTCACGGCTGAAAGCCTGTTTGAGGCCGCAAAGAAGAACGGCGATGCGGTGTCATTGGCGACAGTCTACAACACGCTGCGTGCGTTTTGTGACGCTGGCGTTTTGCAGGAAATCACGGTCGACGGGTCAAAAAGCTATTTTGACACCAACACGCATGATCACCCGCATTTCTACTGGGAAGACGAAAGCCGCCTGAGCGATGCGCCTTCTGATCAGTTGGTGATTCAGCGCCTGCCTGAAGCCCCCGAAGGGGTCGAGATCGCCTCGGTCGACGTGGTGATCCGCCTTCGGAAAAAGTAACCTAGGAAAATAGCTTCATCAGAGTCTGTTCCGCTTGTGCTGTGTCCGGGTCAGTCGGGCCTGTGCCGTGGCGCGCTACAACAACCGGCTCTGCGGCGATGTCGTCCCGGACTGGACAACTGTTAAGGGGCATCCCGTCATAGCTGTGAGCTGAGGGCGGGTTGGCATAGCTTACGGCCACACCTTCGTGATGAGCGGCCAGGCTCCGCTGAATTTCAAGTGACGCTGCCCGATGGGCAACGGTGGGGTTTAATCCAAGCTGGCGAAAAAGCCCCAGCACGTGTTGCGCCGACAGGCCTTCGTTGGACAGGATCAGCGGGTAGGCGGCCAGTTCACTCAGCGAAACAGAGCTGTTCCGCACCAAGGGGTGGTCCGGGGACATGATGGCGTTGGGGCGACTGGGAAAAAGTATTTGTTGTTGGAACCCGGCATCCATGCTGAGGCCATAGGTCAAAGCCAGATCGACACGTCCATCGACCAGATCCGAGATAAGCCCTTCGAAACCGTCCACTTTGTATATGATCGTCAGATCCGGCAGCGCAGCGCGCAAGTGACGCAGAGCCTTAGCCAAGATGAACGGAGCGAGGTCAACGAAACACCCCAGTCGCAACTGGGTCTTGTTCGCGCTGATCTGATCGGCCCCTTCAAGGCGAGCGGCGTTTGCCAGAAGAATCTCAGCATCCTCTATGAACCTGCGACCTTGCGGTGTCAGTGCCATTGCCGCTCCGCGTTTGCGCGAAAAAAGCGGGTAACCCAGGTGCGATTCGACACGGGTCAGGGCCGTGGACAGGGCTGGTTGCGAAACGTTCAACTGCTGTGCAGCCGCAGACAGGCTGCCAGAACGCCCAATTGCGCACACATATTCGTACTGGCGAAGCGAAATATATAACATGAAATTAAACCTAACTTAGAAAGATATTATTTGAACAGAGGGGTTATCCATGCACAGATCGGCAAACCACCGGCACGGAGATACAGATGACGCATCCTCTGGTTACGCAAGAGATGATCGACACTTATCAGCAGGACGGCGTGGTCCTGATCAAGCGGCTTTTCGCTGATCATGTCGAGGCCCTGCGGGATGGGATCGCCGCGAACATGGCAGAGCCCGGCCCCTACGCCTCAGAGAACAAGAAAGAAGGCGAAACCGGGCGTTTTTTCGACGATTATTGCAACTGGTCGCGGATTGAGCAATTTCAGACGGTCATTCAGAGCTCTCCAGCAGCCGAAGTTGCAGCGGATTTGATGCAGTCTGACACCGTCCAGATGTTCCACGACCACGTATTGGTCAAAGAGCCCGGAACCTCGATGGCGACGCCATGGCATCAGGACGGGCCGTATTACTTTGTCGAAGGGCAGCAAACGATCAGTTTCTGGTCGCCACTTGATCCGGTCACGCAGGCGACGTTGCGATGCGTCGCTGGCTCGCACCGGTGGGAAAAAGAGGTGCTGCCAACGCGCTGGGTTTCGGAAGAAGGATTCTTCCCTGACGAAGGCCAGTACATCCCCGTGCCGGACCCGGACGCCGAAGGAATGAGGGTGGTCGAGTTCGCGATGGAGCCGGGCGACGCCGTCGCCTTCAATTACCGTACGCTGCACGGCGCGCGGGGAAATCAATCAGATAGCCGTCGTCGCGCCTTTTCATTGCGTCTGGTCGGGGACGATGCACGCTATGTGGAACGCCCCGGGCGCACCTCGCCACCGTTTCCGGGGCACGACATGATGCCCGGTCAGCGCCTGCGTGAGGATTGGTTCCCGGTTTTGCTGCGGCGGTGATCTGGGACAGCTTGCGCCCTATCGGCGGGTCAGAACCACTGGCCCGTTTCGATCAACCCCAATCCAAGCAACTGGCTGGATGACCATTCGAATGGAATCGAGTGGTGCCACCGGAAGGTCGGAATGTCGAAGGTCGAGCCGGAATTCGTCTTCAGGGCCTTGGCCGCCCGGAACGAACAGACCGCAGCCGTCAGGTTGTGGTGCCATGGGCAGGAATAGGTATTGTATTCCTCGTCGCTGAAGGTGTGATCAGGCCGCAGAGCCAATCCCTCTTTGGATTTGAACAGGGCGATGCGATCGATCCGCCGGCTTTGGACGGGCACGTGTTCTTCGAACCGCCACCGTAGACCGCCGGACATATCCAACTGGCGCTCTTTGGGATGTTTTTGTGCGTCCAGCCGTGCCTGGGCAAAATAGCCGGTGCGATCCAGCATCGCGTGTTCAGAGGCAACCGCGTTCGGGAAAGCGTCGAGATCGTCGGCATATAGGTCGACCACATGGGTCAGCATCGCGTCCCGTCGCTCTTCGGTGTGGAACGCCAGCATTTCGCCAACTGTGCGCGTCTCGCAGAACGGGAAAAACAGGTACTCCGCGTTGTAGCAGTAGTACATCCAAAGACCCGGGGCCGCGTCGATGATTCGGTTGATCGCTTCAAAAACGACGGTGCGGGGGACGCAACTGAGCTGTACACGGTGGATGCGGTCAGAAAGCTCGGGGTTCAGTCCAAAGGCCTGCGGCATGAATACGATCAGCGATTTGAAGCCAAGGTTCAGATGATGTCGGATCGTGCTGTCAATTTCGACCTCATCCTCGACAAATACCAGTGCAACGGGCCCTTTGGCCAACGCCGCCTTGCCTGTTTGCAGGAAACTGTCGAGGGAATCGTATTGCATTGCCTGTCCGCTGCTGCCTTGCTGGAGTTTCGGGCCAAAATCGGGTAATCGCGTCGCCATTGCAAGCGGCGTTCGTTGGGTATAGACGACGCCGGTCCCGCGAATGCAAAGGCCGTTTTCATGTCAGAACCCAAAAAGCTGTACATCAAGACCTATGGTTGCCAGATGAACGTCTACGACAGTGAGCGTATGGCGGAAACTTTGGGCGGGCAGGGCTATGTGGAAACAAAAACGCCCGATGACGCGGATATGATCCTGCTTAACACCTGCCACATTCGGGAAAAAGCGGCCGAGAAAATCTATTCCGAGCTTGGACGTTTCAAGGGGCTAAAAAGCGAAAAACCCGACCTTAAGATCGGCGTCGCGGGTTGTGTGGCCCAGGCCGAAGGCGAAGAGATCATGCGTCGTCAGCCGATGGTGGATCTGGTTGTCGGTCCGCAAAGTTATCACCGCCTGCCTGAGATGGAGGCGAAGACCCGCACCGGGGCCAAGGCGCTGGACACGGATTTCCCTGAAGAGGACAAGTTCGAAAAGCTCAAAGGCCGTCCCAAGGCCAAGCGTGGTCCGACCGCGTTTTTGACCGTGCAGGAAGGTTGCGACAAGTTCTGTGCGTTCTGCGTGGTGCCCTACACGCGCGGGGCCGAGGTCAGCCGTCCCGCCGATCGTATTCTGCGCGAAGCGCAGGATCTGGTCGAACGCGGCGTGCGCGAGATCACTCTGCTAGGGCAGAACGTCAACGCCTATCACGGGGCTGGGCCAAACGGTGACATGACCTTGGCCGGTCTGATCTGGGAATTGAATAAGGTCGACGGGCTGGAACGCATCCGCTTTACCACGTCACATCCCAACGATATGGCCGATGATTTGATCGAGGCGCACGGGACCTGCGAAAAGCTGATGCCGTACCTGCACCTGCCGGTTCAGTCTGGCTCGGACCGTATTCTCAAGCGAATGAACCGCAGCCACACCGCCGAAAGCTATCTGCGCCTGATCGAACGTATCCGCGCCGCGCGGCCGGATATCGTGATGTCCGGCGACTTTATTGTGGGCTTCCCGGAAGAGACCGAAGAGGATTTTCAGGCCACCATGGATTTGGTGGAAGAGGTCAAATACGGGTATGCATATTCGTTCAAATACTCGACCCGGCCCGGAACACCGGCTGCCGAGCGGTCTCAAGTTGATCCTGAGGTGGCGGATGACCGCCTGCAGCGCCTTCAAGCCCTGATCACCCGCCATCAGCGCGAGATTCAGGACGCCATGGTTGGGCGAAACGTGAAAGTTCTGTTCGAAAAAGCGGGCCGCTTGCCGGGGCAGATGGTCGGAAAATCCGAGTATCTTCATTCGGTTCACGTGTCCGACGCCGATGTGACCATTGGGGAGCTCAGAGACGTACAGATCACCTCGTCCGGTGCCAATTCACTTGGCGGTGCGTTGTTGTAGCCCTGGATTTATCCGGTGTTTGGAAACCATTGTGATCTGTTAATTCCAAATTAACCCTTGATTTATCACTTGGAACTATGTTCCGAGAAAAATCAGCTTTTCTGGGGGCCTAGGGTTTTGGGCCTCTCGGGAACCATATCTGTTCGGGCCGGATGTTCGGTGCGGGCAATGGAAAGGGTACGAGTGAAGACTTTGGAACGTGTTAGTGGACTGCTGTTGAAATCCGCTCTGTCGGTTGTAGTTGCCTTTGCGGTTCTTCCCGGAACGACAGTGGCAGGGAATCTAGACCAGGGGCTTTCTGATCCACCTGTCGTCGACCCCAAGCGGTTCGGAAGCGACGTCAGTGCTTTTTATCTTGGTACAACAGGTCTTTATGCCATTGGCGGAAATGAACGGTTTGGCCTGAACACGCCAAACGGAACCTCTGAGGTCGGCGAGCTGGATCTGAGTGGTACGCTGGGCGGTCTGCGTGCGGGCTGGCGCGGTGTTTTGCCGGCCAAAGGTGGTCGTGACTATGTCTACGGATTTGAGGTTGGATACGAATTCGGCTCGCTCGACGACACGGCCACGGGCCAGGTGGACGGCAATGCGGTCAGCGGCGGGTCCAAAGTTTCGAACGTGTTCTCGATTCGCCTGCGCAACGGTTTGACCAACCGCAGTGGCACTGTTCTGTATTATGTTTCAGCCGGATACGTGAACGGTGACATCGAAACCACAAGTCAGCAGGCCACCCGGTCGGCCATCCAATCCTTCGAGGACAGTGGACGTCGCAGTGGCTTTTCCGCCAGCATCGGGGCCGAGCATAACCTGACCGAACACTGGTCGATTACAGGCGAATACGAATACGTTCAGTTCAGCGCCGAGGATGTCCGCTTCGACAACGGAACCTCGACCAGATCCACGCCGAAATATCACGGTTTGAAGATCGGTCTGAATTACCGTTTCTGATTCTCCGGCCGAGCGTTGGCATGACGTTCGGCCACCACGTGTGGGTGGATTTGCCATCCGGTCCGGAAAAAATGAATCTGTGGCTTGCGCCCACCAAGATTTCTTGTCTACGCTCGGGGTGAAACGCCAAGATCAGGAGAGCGGATTGGCCATCGGTGCCCTAACCCCACCGCAAGATGAAATGCCGCAGCGCGAAGCGTTTGTTGAGTTTCCAGACAACCGATTGTTAATAGACCTTTGCGGCGAATATGACCGCAATCTGACGGATATTGAGCACAAGCTATCCGTGCAGATTGTGCGCCGCGGGAATCAGCTGGTAGTCATGGGCGACGAGGACGCTCAGAAACAGGCGATTGAGGTTTTGCAAGCCCTGTATACCCGTCTGGAAGGCGGGCGCGATGTCGAAGCGGCCGATGTGGATCGCGAGTTGCGTATGGGCGGGTCCGAGACCGATACAGGCTCCCGCGACGGCGACCAGCTTGAGATGTTCAAGGGCGGCACCGTCGAAATCAAAACGCGCAAAAAGCTGGTCGAGCCGCGCACAGACGCGCAGAAGGCCTATGTGCAATCCCTGTTCAATAATGAGCTGGCTTTTGGAATCGGCCCGGCCGGTACGGGTAAGACCTATCTGGCCGTGGCCGTTGGTGTCTCGATGTTCATCGGGGGGCACGTGGACCGGATCATCCTCAGCCGTCCTGCTGTCGAGGCCGGTGAAAAGCTGGGGTATCTGCCCGGTGACATGAAGGACAAAGTCGATCCTTACATGCAGCCGCTCTATGACGCGCTGAACGATTTTCTGCCGGGCAAGCAACTGGCGAAGCTGATCGAGGAAAAGCGAATCGAAATCGCTCCGCTGGCCTTTATGCGCGGGCGTACTCTGGCAAATGCGTTTGTGGTGCTGGATGAGGCGCAGAACGCGACGACCATGCAGATGAAGATGTTCCTGACGCGTCTGGGTGAAGGCAGCCGGATGGTGATCACCGGTGACCGCTCGCAAGTTGACCTGCCGCGTGGTGTACAGTCGGGTCTGGCCGATGCTGAAAGGTTGCTGAAGACCATCCCGAACATCAGCTTCAACTATTTCACCTCCAAGGACGTGGTGCGTCACCCGCTTGTGGCTGCCATTATCGAGGCGTATGAGGCCGACTCGGGGCGCGAGACTGCATAGCCATCTCCGCCGCAAGGCTTTGGATATGGTGCGATGAACCTTGAAGTGACAATCGAAGATGAGCGCTGGCAGGACCTGGAACCGCTGGCCGCACGCGCAATCAATGCCGTGTTGGACTATGTCGGTCTGCAAAGTGAGTTGTGCGAAGTCAGTGTGCTTGGGTGCGACGACGCGCGAATCGCCGATCTGAACGCCGAGTTTCGCGAAAAGCCCACGCCGACCAATGTGCTCAGCTGGCCAGCCGAGGATCTGGCTGCTGAAAAAGCCGGCGATACTCCGGATCTACCAAGCCCTGACTTTACCGGAGAGATCGCGCTGGGCGATATCGCGATCTCTTATGACACTTGTATACGCGAGGCGGCGGAAGCGGGAAAATCCATGGATGATCACGTCGCACATCTGATTATTCACGGAACGTTGCACTTGCTGGGTTATGATCACATCCGTGACCCCGACGCCACTTTGATGGAGGGGGTCGAGGTCGAGATACTTGGCAAACTGGGTATCGATGACCCATATAGTATGTAATAGGGGCCGCATTGGCCGATCATTTGGAACAGGATTATGGGCGATACAGACGGCAGTTCTATGGCGGCGCAAAGCGCGCAACCCAAGGACAGCGGTGAAAATGCCAGCGAAAAAGCGGGCTTCTTTTCTCGAATAGTGGACGCGTTCTCGCCTCAGAGCGAGGAACAGGTTCACGAGGCCAACGGACACGAGGTCGACAAGGTGCAGCCCAGGGGCATGATAAACCTGCGGCGCATGCGGGTTGAGGATGTCGCCATCCCGACAGCAGAAATCGTCTCGGTACCCTCTACGATCAGCAAAGATGAACTGGCGCAGGTGTTCCGCGAAAGCGGTCTGTCCCGGATACCGGTGTACGAGGGAACACTGGATACACCCTTGGGGTTCGTCCACCTCAAGGATTTTGCACTGACACATGGTTTTAACGGCACCGGATCGGATTTTGATTTGGTCTCGATGCTGCGGACGTTGCTGTTTGTACCACCTTCGATGCCGATTGGCGTTTTGCTGACGAAAATGCAGACCGAACGCCGCCACATGGCGCTGGTGATTGACGAATACGGTGGCGTTGACGGGCTGGTCTCGATCGAGGACCTGATTGAACAGGTGGTCGGCGAGATTGCGGATGAACATGATGCAGACGAAAGCCAATTGTGGGTTCAGGAAAAGCCCGGTTGTTACATCGTGCAGGCCCGTGTGCCGTTGGAAGAGTTCGAGGCCGAGATTGGCCAATCTCTGACCAGCCATGAAGATGTGGACGAAGAAGAGATCGACACATTGGGCGGTCTTGTCTTCATGCTGTCCGGCCGCGTTCCAGCCCGAGGTGAGGTTGTCCTGCATCCCGAAGGCCCAGAGTTCGAGGTGATCGACGCCGATCCGCGCCGCATCAAGCGTCTGCGTGTCATGCTGCCGGATCGCGTTGGATGAACCCTGCACGGGGCTGGCCAATTTGGTTGCGATTACTATCTGCGGCAGCGCTGGGCGCGGTTGCAGCGTTTGGCCTTGCCCCATTTGGGTTTTGGCCCGCAAGCGTTGCCGCTCTGATCCTGCTGTCTCCGCTGTTTCTGACGACCGAGACGCGGGGGCGGGCAGCTTGGCTTGGCTGGGCTTTTGCGACCGGATACTTCGCCCACGCGCTCAGCTGGATTGTCGAGCCGTTTTTTGTTGATGTACAACGCCATGGCTGGATGGCCCCGTTTGCGCTGACTTTCATGGCAGGCGGGCTTGCGTTGTTTTGGGCGGTGGCGTTTTGGATCGCACGGCGACCCAACGGGCGGCCTGTAACACAAGCGGTTTTTCTGGCGATCTCAATCTCACTGCTGGAATTTGCACGCGGATATGTCCTGACGGGATTTCCCTGGGCTGGCATAGCGCAGCTTTGGGTCGATACGCCGGTCGCGCAACTTTTGTCGTTGTTCGGGCCATACGGTCTAGGCGCTGTGACCCTGCTGGCGACTTTGCCATTGGGCGCAGCGCTTTCTGAACGTAGCGGATTTGTCCTGCCGCTGGCCCTGACGGTCGGGGCGACCGCCGTTTCGCTGGCATATGCCGCGTCACGTCCGGTTGTCACTGACACCGACCATGTTGTTCGGCTTGTTCAGCCGAACGCGCCACAGCATCAGAAATGGGACCCGGATTATGCTCCGCTGTTCTTTGCCCGTCAGCTGGAATTCACGGCGGCGACCCCACGGCCTGATCTGATCGTCTGGCCTGAAACCTCTGTTCCGGCGTGGTTGGGCAGCGCGCAGCCCTATCTGGATGCCGTGGCCGAAGCGGCCCAAGGCACACCAGTTTTCCTTGGCATCCAAAGGGGTGACGGGCCACGGATCTACAACTCTATGATCTACCTCGATGAAACCGGCCAGATGCAGCAGCTGTACGACAAGCATCACCTTGCCCCGTTCGGAGAATATGTTCCATTTGGCGATGTGATGGCTCAGTTCGGTATCTACGGAATGGCCGCGACCACTGGCAATGGCTTTAGCGCCGGACCGGGCGCGGCCCTGCTGGATGCGGGGAAACTGGGCATGGCGCTGCCGCTGATCTGTTATGAAGCGGTATTCACACAGGATGTCCTGTCGGCCCCCGGCCGGGCTGATTTCCTGCTGCAGATCACCAATGATGCGTGGTTCGGTACCCGCTCGGGGCCGTATCAGCACCTCGCGCAAGCGCAGATGCGCGCGATTGAGCAAGGCCTGCCCATGATGCGGTCGGCCAATACGGGGGTATCGGCGATGATCGACCCGCTGGGCCGGATTACCGATGCCTTGCCGTTGGGGCAGGCGGGCTTTGTCGACGCCAATTTACCCGCGCCTCTGGCTTTGACCGTCTACGCGCGGATTGGGGATTTCCCTGTTTTTGTTCTGCTTGTCGCCATGTTTTTGCTGCTTTGGCGCAACGTTTCACAGCGGCAACACTAGTTTCGGATTGACGCTGTGTTTCAGGCTGCGTATCCGGTGGCATGCCCGTCACAACGGCTTCCTGACGTGATGGGAGAAACTTAATGGAGCACATTTATGTCCCGACAGAACTACACTTTTACTTCGGAATCCGTTTCCGAAGGACACCCGGATAAGGTTTGTGACCGCATTTCCGACGCCGTACTTGACGCATTTCTGAATGAAGAACCCGAAGCGCGCGTGGCGTGCGAAACCTTTGCAACGACCAATCGTGTCGTCATAGGTGGCGAAGTAGGTCTGTCTGATCAGGACAAGCTGCACGACTACATGGGCCGCATCGAAGAGATCGCCCGCGCTTGTGTAAAAGATATCGGTTACGAGCAGGACAAGTTCCACCACGAAACCGTCGAGGTGACGAATCTGCTGCATGAGCAGTCCGCCCATATCGCACAAGGCGTGGATGCGGCCGCTGACAAGGACGAAGGTGCCGGTGACCAGGGCATCATGTTCGGCTACGCGACAACGGAAACGCCTGCTTTGATGCCGGCTCCGATCCAGTATTCACACGCGATTCTGCGCCGCCTCGCCGAAGTGCGCAAAAATGGTAACGAACCCGCACTTGGCCCGGACGCCAAGTCGCAACTGTCTGTCGTCTACCGCGATGGTAAGCCCGTCGGTGTCAGTTCGATCGTTCTGTCGACGCAGCACCTGGACGAAGCCCTGAGCTCGGCCGATATTCGTGCGATTGTTGAGCCCTACATCCGGGAAACTCTGCCTGAAGGCTGGTTGACCAATGAAACGGAATGGCACGTGAACCCAACGGGTAAGTTTGTGATCGGCGGCCCTGACGGCGACGCTGGCCTGACCGGGCGGAAGATCATTGTCGACACCTATGGTGGCGCCGCGCCGCACGGTGGCGGAGCGTTTTCGGGCAAAGACCCGACCAAGGTGGACCGGTCTGCTGCCTATGCCGCCCGTTACCTGGCCAAGAACGTCGTCGCCGCAGGTATGGCAGAACGCTGCACCATCCAGCTGAGCTATGCAATTGGCGTGTCCAAACCGTTGTCGATCTATGCAGACGCACACGGAACCGGCGAAATCTCGAACGCTGCAATCGAGAATGCCGTTGGTCAGGTGATGGACCTGACCCCGCGCGGCATTCGCGAACACTTGCAGCTGAACAAGCCAATCTATCAGCGTACCGCAGCCTATGGCCACTTTGGTCGCGACCCGGAAGCTGATGGCGGGTTCAGCTGGGAGCGTACCGATCTGGCAGATGCGCTGAAAGCAGCCGTCTGACACGAACTTACAAAGCGCGCCGGGTCCGGCGCGCTTTTTTGTTGGCCAACGATCCCTGCGCCCCTCTTGAACCGACGGCTGCCGCACAGTATGGGCACGGCCATGAGCACCCAGACACCACAACGGCCCCGCAGAAACTTCTATGGTCGCTTTAAGGGTAAAACCCTGAAGCAGAGTCAGAAGACGTACCTGGACGAAGACCTCGATGCCCTGTCTCCGGGTGCTGTTGATTGGGAGACAAACCCAGAACGCCATCCGCTGAATCTGGATGAGCTGTTCGGCGGCAAGGACGTCTGGCTAGAGGTCGGTTTTGGCGGGGGTGAGCATCTGGTGCATCAGGCCTCCAGCAATCCAGATATCGGGATCATCGGGGCCGAGCCTTACATCAACGGCGTCGCCATGCTGCTGGGCAAGATTCGCAAAGCCGGGGTCGAAAACTTGGCGGTGCACCCCGGCGATGCCCGCGATTTATTTGACGTTCTTCCCGAGGCCAGCATCTCGCGCGCCTTTCTTCTGTATCCCGACCCATGGCCCAAAACGCGGCACCATCGCCGCCGGTTTGTGACGCCCGAACACTTGGAACCCTTGGCCCGAGCGCTGAAGCCGGGATCGATTTTCCGCGTTGCAACGGACATCCCCGATTATGTGCGTCAGACGCTGGAAGAGGTTCCCCGTGCGGGTTTTGAATGGCTGGCCGAGCGCCCCCAAGACTGGCGCGAGCCTTGGGATGACTGGATCTCTACCCGTTACGAGCAGAAGGCGCTGCGCGAAGGCCGAACACCGCATTACCTGACCTTCCGCCGCAAAGGCTGATTGCCGCTGGACCAACCGGCCCCAATTCGCTAATCCGCCTTGGACTGATAGCGAAAACAGGAGCCCCTATGTCCGGACACGGCACGCCTATCCCGATGACCTCGCATCCCTGCGGCCCGCTGACCGGCACGGCTGAGGTGCCCGGCGACAAGTCGATTTCGCACCGGTCTTTGATCCTGGGCGCGATGGCCGTGGGTGAAACCCGGATTTCGGGCCTGTTGGAAGGCGAAGACGTTCTGGACACCGCCAAGGCCATGCGCGCCTTCGGGGCCGAGGTCACGGATCACGGCGGCGGTGAATGGACCGTACACGGTGTGGGTGTCGGTGGGTTCGCAGAACCCGATCAGGTGATTGACTGTGGCAACTCGGGCACTGGTGTGCGGTTGATCATGGGCGCGATGGCGACGTCTCCGATTACAGCGACTTTCACGGGTGATGCCAGCCTGAACAAACGCCCGATGGCGCGCGTGACCGATCCGTTGGCACTGTTTGGCACGCAATCGGTGGGCCGCTCTGGTGGTCGTTTGCCGATGACCATTGTCGGCGCAGCCGATCCGACACCGGTCCGCTATGAAGTTCCGGTGCCTTCTGCACAGGTGAAATCGGCCGTGCTCTTGGCCGGCCTCAACGCACCGGGCAAAACCGTGGTGATCGAGAAAGAAGCCACCCGCGACCATTCCGAACGAATGCTGGCGGGTTTTGGTGCTGAGATCACTGTCGAGGATACGGATGATGGCCGCGTTATTACCCTGACCGGACGCCCCGAGCTGAAACCACAGGTCATTGCCGTTCCGCGCGATCCGTCCAGTGCGGCTTTCCCGGTCTGTGCGGCGCTGGTCACACCCGGATCGGACGTTCTGGTGCCGGGGATCGGCCTCAACCCAACCCGCGCCGGGTTGTTCACAACGCTGCGCGAGATGGGTGCGGACCTGACTTATGAGAACGAGCGCGAAGAAGGCGGTGAGCCTGTTGCCGACCTGCGCGCCAAGTACTCGCCCAACATGAAGGGTATCAACGTACCGTCGGAACGCGCGGCGTCGATGATTGACGAATATCCGGTTCTGTCCGTTGTTGCGGCCAATGCCACTGGCACCACGATGATGGGCGGCGTCAAGGAGCTGCGCGTCAAGGAAAGCGACCGGATCGATGCTATGGCGCGCGGTCTGCGTGCCAACGGTGTGACCGTGGATGAGGGCGACGAATGGTGGTCGGTCGAAGGGCTGGGCATCGGTAACGTCCCCGGTGGCGGCACCTGCGAGAGCTTTCTGGATCACCGTATCGCCATGTCTTTCATGGTGATGGGGATGGGTGCAAAATCCCCGGTTTCCGTGGACGACGGCGGTCCGATCGCTACGTCCTTTCCGATCTTTGAGCCGCTGATGGCATCGCTGGGCGCCAAGGTCGAGCGTACATGAGCTTTACGGTCGCCATTGATGGCCCCGCCGCTGCAGGCAAGGGCACGATCTCGAAAGCGGTCGCTACCAAATTCGGGTTCGCCCATTTGGATACGGGCCTGCTGTACCGGGCTGTCGGGCGCCGAACGCTACAAGGTATGGAACCCATCGCGGGGGCGCAGGCACTTACGGCAGAAGAGTTGGAGCAGGGCGATCTTCGTACAGCCGAGATTGCTCAGGCGGCCTCAAAAGTCGCTGTTATCCCCGAGGTCCGGGCCGCTTTGGTCGATTTCCAGCGGGCCTTTGCCCGCCGAACCGGGGGCGCAGTGCTGGATGGTCGCGACATCGGTACGGTAATTTGCCCCGAGGCCGAGGTGAAGTTGTTTGTCACCGCCAGCCCCGAGGTTCGGGCCGAAAGGCGTTTCCTTGAGCTGAAAGCCAAGGGTAGTGATGTCACCCGCGATCAGGTGCTGTCGGATGTCAAAGAGCGCGACGCACGCGACGCGGATCGCAGCACGGCCCCTATGAAACCGGCAGCGGATGCCGTTTTGCTGGATACATCGGACCTGAGCATCGAAGACGCTTTGGCAAAAGCGGTTGAGATCATCGAAAAATCACGGCCCGCAAAGCCTTAGTTTCGCGGGCCTTCGAGTGCCAGCTTAGTGCTCACTGATCGCAATGCCCTTGATCTTTGCCCACTGGTCGTCAGCCGTTTTGGACGTGCTGTCATGGGTGGCGGAGCCTACTGCAAGGTTGCAATGAGTGTGCTCAGAACAAAAGATTTCATGGCGTGTTTTCTGTCCGGTTTAGTAGCCGGCCAGCAGGTTTGCCCGCCGCTGACACAAAGCTAAGATCAAGGTTCTGAACGAGCGATCGCGGGAAGCCCAAAGTGTCTTGCAGATCGCTCGAAGCTGCGAGCAACTTGGCCTTGCTGTTCACCAAGCTGTGTTTGGTCAGGTCTGCGGTGGGTCCCTATTGTTGATCCATAGCCTGCAGGAGCGATGCCATGATCAGACTAGCCCTATTGATGATTTTTCTTGCCGTCAGCGCGATGGCGCAAGAGGCGGCAGAACCAGAACCGCCAATGACATATGAGCGGTTGGGAAAGATCATCTTTGCGCTTGATCCCGAAGCTCAGCCTTTTGGACCGGGGTTCGAACTGAAGGTAGGCGATGTAACCGTGCTGGTCGTAACCGATACCAACGCTGACCGAATGCGTGCGATGGTTGCAATCCGAAATGCCGAGGGTCTGTCGCCCGACGACCTGCAGCGCATGATGCAGGCGAATTTCGACAGTACGCTGGATGCACGTTACGCGCTTGCCAATGGCACATTGTGGGCGGCGTTCATTCACCCGCTGTCGCGATTGAACAAAGAGCAGTTGATCTCGGGGCTGGCTCAGACGGTGAATATCGCCAACACCTATGGCACGCTCTACACCGGCGGCGCGGCGGAATTCGGTGGAGGCGACAGTCAGGACCTTCAACGTGCGTTGATCGAAGAGCTTTTGAAGAAAGGCGAAGAGATCTGATTGCCGCCGTTAGGCGCGCTTTTCCTGATCGCACAAAAGTTGCCCCTTTATAGGCCCTAGCTGGATGCTGGAAAGCTGATATAGTCGCTGACACGCCAAGAGGGAAAGCTGAACAGACCCCAAAGAAAAAGGGGCAGGCAGCTACAAAATTCCCCGAGCCAACAGGGACCGAAATTATGAATAATCGTCTGAGCAAGATCACCATCGTCGGTGGTGGAACGGCGGGTTGGATGACCGCGCTGATCCTCGAAATGGTGTTGTCACGTACGTCCGCGCCCAAGGATCGCCCGCGCATCTGCCTGATCGAAAGCCCCAACATCTCGACCGTAGGGGTTGGTGAAGCCACAGTTCCACGCATGCCGGTTACGTTACGCCAGGCGGGGATTTCCGAGCGCGACTTTTTCCGGGAAACCAATGCGTCATTCAAACTGGGTGTGAAGTTCTGCAATTGGAACAAGGACGCCAAGGGCGACCGCATTGATTATGTAAACCCGTTTGCTCACGGCCAGTTGTTGGAAGGGTTGGAAAGCGCCGAGTACTTCCTGCGGTTCGGTAATGGGGACCGGGATTTCACGCAGTCTATATCGCCCCATGACGATCTGGCCCGCCTGTGTAAGGGCGCACGCCAGTTGGGTCAGCCCGAGTTCGAGCAGCGGTTTGGCTATGCCTATCATCTGGATGCAGTGAAGTTCGCTGGCATGCTGACCAAGGTCTGTACCAAGCGTGGCGTCGAGCATATTCAGGACGAGGTACAATCTGTCGAGTTGGATGAGCAGGGTAACGTCAGTCACCTGATGCTGGAGCGCAAAGGCCGCCATGATGTCGAGATGGTCGTGGATTGCACCGGCTTCCGCGGGCTGATCATCAATCAGGCGCTGGGCGAGCCGTTCATGGATTACTCGGACTATCTGCCCAACGACCGCGCCATGGCGTTGCAGATCGAACACCCGGACCCAGAGAAGATCGAAAGCGTCACACGCTCGACCGCCCTTGGGGCTGGTTGGACGTGGCGGGTGCCGCTCTATAACCGGGTAGGCACGGGTTACGTGTATTCATCGGCGCATAGGACGGATGATCAGGCTGCGGATGAATACCTCGAATGGCTAGGCGACAGTGGCAAAGGCCTGACGCCGAGGGTGATCCCGATGCGGGTAGGACGCGTGCGCCATGCCTGGGTCAAGAACTGCGTTGCCATAGGGTTGTCCGGCGGTTTCATTGAGCCGCTTGAAAGTACCGCGATCCACATGATCGACCACGCGGTGCGCTGGTTCGCCGAGCATCTGCCGACCAAAGACATCGAGCCTGCCTTGCGGGCCAGATACAACCGGCAGATGGACAAGCTTTATGATGAGGTTCTGGACTTTATCTGTCTGCACTATCGGCTGGGTAACCGCACCGACGACCAATACTGGATCGATGCCCGCACTGAGATGAAGATACCGGACCGGCTGGCCGAGAACCTTGAGCTGTGGCAGCACCGCTTGCCGATGGAACACGATATCGAGTTCGCAACGCTGTTCAATTTCCGTGTCTACCAGACGGTGCTGCTGGGCAAACAGGTCTACGACACGGGCTACGGCGAGGGCATCCGCGACCGTTTGCGGCCCCTTAAAAAGCCGATCTGGTTCCAGTGGTGGAAAGGCGCCAAGATAGACCTTGCGCAGATCCTCAAATCCATGCCGGATCACAAAACGCTGTTGCGAGATATTCGGGGAGAGTTGGAGCGGCCAGCATTTGGCAAGACTCAGGTCGCACAGCCGACGGTGGCAATGCCGGGCACCGCTCCGGCACCTGTGATGGTCCAGAACATGCCCAACTTTGCCGAAATCCAAAGCGGTTCCAAGGATTTGCAGTTGTTTTAAGAACTGTGGGGGCTCTGCGTTGGTGGGGCCGTCACGCAACCAAAGCGCAGAATCTGAGCTACAGCGCTGGTCCTTCACTTAACTTTTCCTGCTCGGACGGCGTAGGCGTGTGATTGAACACAAATGCCGTTCGACAGGCTTCTTCTCCGCCCAACTCCTCGATCTTCTTGCGCTGATCGGCAAAGGCGCGGGAGTTGACTTCTTCGGGGTCGCAGATTTCACGCAGCCGTCTTTCTCCTTCGATCAATGCCGACTGAACGTGCGGGTCATTCGCCCGGTCCACCGCGCGATTGATTTGCTCATGCGGGTCGGTTGACAGGTCGAACAGTTGCGGCGGCTGGCCCACATAGTAGACGTATTTCCAATTGCCCCATCGCACCATAAAGCTGCCGGTTTTAGAGCCGCCATCATGGTATTCGCTAAACCCTGTTCGATTTGGATCGTTCGGCGCATTGGCAAGATCAATCAGAGACTGGCCAGGCTGCCCGGTATTGCCATCGTCATCAGGCACGCCGCAAACATCCCGCGCCGTCGCCGCGATGTCGGTTAGGTTTGTGCACGTTGCGACCCGGTGCCCGGCAGGAATGCCCGGACCGGCGATGATCATGGGAACACCTGCACTGGCCTCATACATGACCTGCTTGGTCCAGAACCCCTGATCGCCCATCATGTCGCCGTGGTCCGAGACATAGACGACAACGGTATTCTCGGCCTGTCCGCTGTCTTTCAAAGCCTTCACTATGCGCCCCACACAATCGTCCATCAGTGATGTCAGACCATAATATGCGGCCTTGGCCTTTCGCATTTTCTGTTCGTCGAAGTAGTCGTCATAGTTGAAGAAACCTGCGATATTGCGCAGCTCTTCATGATCGGGCAACCCTTGGCCGTACCCGACCGGCAGATCCATCAGAGCAGGATCGTAGAGGTCATACCATTCCTTGGGGCAGGTCAGTGGGTAGTGCGGGCTGACCAGTGAAACGAACGCCGCCCAGGGTTGGTTTTTACGCGCAGGATCGGTCAGCCAGGTCTCGGATGCCGCGGTAATATCCAGATCGTAATCGGTATAGGTGCTGGGCCCGACACCTACATCCCCGGCCAGCTCGGACGCCGAATCGTAGGCCGGAGGGTTTTCTCGCAATAGGCCCACGGCCCAGCCAACACCGCCGACCACATGCATCGGCAGGACTTCCTGAGAGAAACCGTTGTCGTCTTTAGCGGACCGAAAGTGCAGTTTTCCAATGGAAACCACTTCGCGTCCAGCATCGCGCAATTGCCGCATCCAACTGCGCGGATGCCCATTGTACGGCGTCGCGCTGTCCCAGTTTCCCGTTTTGTGAACCCACTCACCGGTCGCCAGTGCAGCACGTGTGGGCACACACATGGGTGAAGGCGTGTAGGCGGATTGAAACAGCGTGCCACGTTCCGCCAATGCATCCAGGTGGGGCGTCTTGACGATGGGATGACCAGCGCATCCCATCGCGTCTTTGCGGTGTTCGTCGGATATGATGACGAGAAAGTTCAGGTGCTGGCTCATAGGGTCCTCCGGCTTTGCGTAAGCCTCGCTGTCTGGGAAGGGATTGCTGTTCGAAACGCGACATTCGCCAAAAAACTGACCGATATCGCGCAGGAGTTCGGGTTGCGTGCCTAATTTCGACAATGTAATAATATAGCAAAATTTCCGAGCGACCATGACGACCCATATCCACACCGAACAAGGCAGGTTCATGCGCCAAAATGACCGGAGCGCGCGATGACCAACCGCACAAAGAACCGAAACCTGCGCACCCAGATCAAGCGCCGTCGGCGTGCGGGATCGCCGATGCAGGCATACGACGCACTGCCCGCCGAGTTGCGGCGCTGGTTGGCTTCGGCGTGTCTGCCGTGGAGCCCGGCCTCGGCCCTGCGGATTTGGGATAAGGTGGGGGGCGCGCGTGATCCCGACACGGCCTATTCCCGCCTAAACGCGATTGAGCAGTCGATGCTGCAACGCGATGCACATGTTTGGGAGACGGCGCGCTAACCCCAAAGACCGCCGAACCCCTGTGTTTCAGGGCTTTCCACTTGCACCTGCTGGGGAATCCGCATATACGCGCGCTGTCGATACAAGGGCGGTCAACGTCCGGATGACGTTTCTGAGCAGGGCCGGGTTACCTCGGCCCTTTGTGTTTGTTTGCTCAGGGGCGCACCGGGTCACGCCTGAAGACATCATGAAACAAGACCGGCGGAGACAACCGCTCGGCCAGCAAAAACGTTATGTAAAGGAAAACAACGCCACATGGCTAACGCATCCATGGAGGAATTCGAAGCCCTCCTGAATGAAAGCTTCGAAATGGACACGCCCGAAGAGGGTTCTGTTGTCAAAGGCAAGGTTCTGGCGATCGAAGCCGGCCAAGCCATCATCGACGTCGGCTACAAAATGGAAGGCCGCGTTGATCTGAAAGAATTCGCAAATCCCGGCGAAGCCCCTGAAATCGCTGTAGGCGACGAGGTCGAAGTATACCTGCGCGCCGCAGAAAACGCCCGTGGCGAAGCCGTCATCTCGCGTGAGATGGCCCGCCGTGAAGAGGCATGGGACCGTCTGGAAAAAGCATATGCCGACGACCAGCGCGTCGAAGGTGCAATCTTTGGTCGCGTCAAAGGTGGCTTCACCGTCGATCTGGGTGGCGCAGTTGCGTTCCTGCCCGGCTCGCAGGTTGACGTTCGCCCCGTGCGCGACGCTGGCCCGCTGATGGGTCTGAAGCAGCCGTTCCAGATCCTGAAAATGGACCGCCGCCGTGGCAACATCGTTGTATCGCGTCGCGCAATTCTGGAAGAATCGCGTGCCGAACAGCGTGCCGAAGTTATCGGCAACCTGTCCGAAGGTCAGACCGTCGAGGGTGTTGTCAAGAACATCACCGAATACGGTGCATTCGTTGACCTGGGCGGCGTTGACGGCCTGCTGCACGTCACCGACATGGCATGGCGTCGTGTGAACCACCCATCCGAGATCCTGACGATCGGCGAAACCATCAAGGTTCAGGTCATCAAGATCAACAAAGAAACCCACCGCATCAGTCTGGGCATGAAGCAGTTGCAGGAAGATCCGTGGGATCTTGTTGCTGCCAAGTACCCGCTGGGCTCGGTCCATCAGGGTCGCGTCACCAACATCACCGACTACGGCGCGTTCGTCGAGCTGGAAGCCGGTGTCGAAGGTCTGGTGCACGTGTCCGAGATGTCCTGGACCAAGAAAAACGTCCACCCCGGCAAGATCGTTTCGACCAGCCAGGAAGTCGACGTCATGGTTCTGGAAATCGACGGCGCCAAGCGTCGCGTGTCTCTGGGCCTGAAGCAGACTCAGCGCAACCCATGGGAAGTGTTTGCAGAAACCCACCCCGAGGGCACCGAGGTCGAAGGCGAAGTCAAGAACATCACCGAATTCGGTCTGTTCATTGGCCTCGAAGGCGACATCGACGGCATGGTTCACCTGTCCGACTTGTCCTGGGACGAGCGTGGCGAAGATGCGATCCAGAACTACCGCAAAGGCGACATGGTTTCGGCCGTTGTCTCGGAAGTTGACGTGGAAAAAGAGCGTATCTCGCTGTCGATCAAAGCCCTGGGCGGTGACAAGTTCGCCGAAGCAGTGGGCGGCGTGAAGCGTGGCTCGGTCATCACTGTCGAAGTCACCGCGATCGAAGATGGCGGCATCGAGGTCGAGTACGAAGGCATGAAGTCGTTCATCCGTCGTTCCGACCTGTCGCGTGACCGTGCCGAACAGCGCCCCGAGCGTTTCTCGGTCGGTGACAAGGTCGACGTCCGCGTCACCAACGTCGACAGCAAAACCCGCCGTCTGGGTCTGTCGATCAAGGCACGCGAGATCGCCGAAGAGAAAGAGGCCGTGGAACAGTACGGTTCGTCGGACTCGGGCGCATCGCTGGGCGATATCTTGGGTGCAGCGCTGAAATCGGGCGACTAAGTCCGAGGCGCATCCTAAAGACGAATTTCGGCCTCGCACGCATGTGCGGGGCCGTTTTTGTTGCGAATCAACACCTTCCAAAATTTGGGTTTGTTCCGGGAGTCGCTTATGCTTTTGGAGCAGAATCCGCCGGATCAAGCAAAAAATCGCCCGACTTCGCAGCAAAATGAAGGCATTGCGCCTCGAGTAAACGTTCCCCCGATCACGGTTTTTTCCTATACTGCCCAGAACACTAGACATGGTTAACCGGTCGCCTGGGAGGGTAACGCATATGATCCGTTCAGAACTGATTCAGAAAATTGCCGATGAAAACCCGCATCTCTATCAGCGTGACGTCGAACGGATCGTAAATACCGTGTTCGAAGAAGTGACGGATGCCATGGCCCGCGGTGACCGGGTTGAGTTGCGCGGTTTTGGCGCGTTCTCGGTCAAACAGCGGGATGCGCGCGTTGGTCGCAACCCCAGAACCGGCGAAACCGTACAGGTCGAAGAAAAATGTGTACCATTCTTCAAGACTGGCAAGTTGCTAAGGGATCGATTGAACGGTAAAGCCTGACACTATGATGCGCTACCTTCGATATGCTTTTCTGGCGATCCTCGGGATCGTCCTTGTGTCCGTCTCGCTGGCCAATCGCCAGATGGTCGAACTCAAGCTGATGCCGGATGCTTTGGCTGAATTGCTGGGCTTCAACCTTTCGACTAATCTGCCGTTGTTCATTGTCGTTCTGGGCGGTGTCGTGGCCGGTTTGATCATCGGATTCCTGTGGGAATGGCTGCGCGAGCATAAGCATCGCCGCGATGCCTCTGTCAAAACCGGCGAGGTGCGCAAGCTTGAGCGTGAGGTCAAGAAGCTCAAAAAGAAGCAGAACGAAGGTAAGGACGACGTGCTGGCTCTGCTGGACGAAGCCAGCTAAAGCACTCCAATGTCAGACATCGCTGTAAAAATCTGCGGGTTGACTGCGCCCGATCATGTGCGCGCTGCGGCCGAGGCCGGGGCGCGGTATGTTGGGTTCGTGTTCTTTCCGAAATCACCCCGCCATCTTGAACTGGACAAGGCCGCTGAACTGGCCCAACTGGTCCCTGCTGGGGTGGCCAAGGTGGCACTGACGGTTAATGCATCGGATGAGGATCTGGACCGCATCGTGGCCGAGGTACCCTTGGACATGCTTCAATTGCACGGCAAGGAAACGCCCGAGCGGGTGTCCGAGGTTCGTGGCAAGTTCGGTCTGCCGGTTATGAAGGCGATTGGCGTTGCCGAGGAAGAAGACCTCAGCGCAATTGATCTATATTCCGAAGTGGCCGATCAGCTGTTGATCGACGCCAAACCACCGCGGACATCCGAGCTGCCGGGCGGCAATGGGCTGGCCTTTGATTGGAGGCTTCTGGCTGGTCGTAAGTACTGGCAAAAACCATGGATGCTGGCCGGGGGGCTGACGCCTGAAAACGTTGCCGAGGCGATCCGCATGACCGGTGCGAGGCAGGTTGATGTGTCTTCAGGCGTGGAAAGCGCGCCGGGGATTAAAGATCCTATGAAGATTTCTGAATTTATCCAAGCGGCCTGTTGATCTATCCAAAGCTTTCCCCCGTATATAACCGTGGGGAGGATAGGAGATGCTCGCAGCGATTGGCGGAGTTTCCCTAAAAAACTGGTTCTACGCGCCGGAGTTTGTCTGGCGTGCTGGACGGGCGTTGCAGCAGGCGCAAGGCGATCCGCTGTGCCTTCACGCCCAGTTGTTTACGCATGAGGGGCGTTACTTTTCACTCAGCGTCTGGCAGAACGCCGAGGCGATGCTGACCTTTGCGCACTCTGGTGCGCATCGGCGTGCGATGGCGGTCGCGGCGAAGTTGTCGATCAGCCATGAGTTCCACCATTTTCCGTGTATTGCCGTGCCGACCGAGGAACAGGCATTGCGGATTTGGAAGCAACGGTATCACGCTGCGAATTGATGCGTTTTGCCCATGGCAAATCCTGCCGCCACCTCCTATGAACAACGGGTACGACGAGGGAGACACCCATGGCCAACGATCTTTTCAATTCCTTCATGTCCGGCCCTGACGAGCAGGGGCGTTTCGGCATCTTTGGTGGGCGCTTTGTCAGCGAAACGCTGATGCCGCTGATCCTGTCGCTGGAAGAGGAATACAACAAAGCCAAGGATGATCCGACCTTTTGGGCCGAGATGGATGATCTGTGGGCCAACTATGTGGGTCGCCCCTCGCCGCTGTATTATGCAGAACGCCTGACCGAGCATTTGGGCGGTGCGAAGATTTACCTCAAGCGGGACGAACTGAACCACACCGGCGCGCACAAGATCAACAACGTGCTGGGCCAGATCATTCTGGCGCGCCGCATGGGCAAGACCCGGATCATCGCAGAAACCGGGGCAGGGCAGCATGGCGTAGCCACTGCCACCGTCTGCGCCAAGTTCGGCCTGAAATGCATCGTCTACATGGGCGCGCATGACGTCCAGCGTCAGGCGCCAAACGTATTCCGTATGCGTCTGCTGGGTGCCGAAGTTATCCCGGTAACCTCAGGCCGTGGCACTTTGAAAGACGCGATGAACGACGCGCTGCGCGACTGGGTGACAAATGTGCGCGACACGTTTTACTGCATTGGCACCGTGGCCGGTCCGCACCCGTACCCGGCGATGGTGCGCGACTTCCAGTCGATCATCGGCAAGGAAGCCAAAGAGCAGATGATGAAGGCCGAGGGCCGCTTGCCCGACACGATCATCGCCGCCATCGGTGGTGGCTCGAACGCGATGGGCCTGTTCTATCCGTTCCTCGACGACAAAGATGTCAACATCATCGGCGTTGAGGCCGGTGGCAAGGGCGTGAACGAAAAGATGGAGCATTGTGCCTCGCTGACCGGTGGTCGTCCGGGCGTGCTGCACGGAAACCGTACTTACCTGCTGCAGGATGATGACGGTCAGATCCTTGAAGGGTATTCGATTTCGGCCGGTCTGGATTATCCCGGTATCGGCCCCGAGCATTCGTGGCTGAACGACATTGGCCGCGCGAATTATGTCTCGATCACCGATAAAGAGGCGCTGGAAGCCTTCCAACTGTGCTGCGCGACCGAGGGTATCATCCCGGCGCTGGAGCCCAGCCACGCGCTGGCGCATGTGATGAAAATCGCGCCTGACCTGCCGAAGGATCACCTGATTTGCATGAACATGTGTGGTCGCGGCGACAAGGACGTTCAGACCGTGGCGAAGTATCTGAACTTCGACATGTCCGATACCGAGGGCCGCACCGCCGACTAAGGCCTGGCCCGGGGCTTTGCGCCCCGGGTATTTCATGCCAACCTGCGTGGCATGCAGAACGTCTCCGGTTCAGAAAAGCTCGACCAGAAATACGATGCCGCTGCTCCCGGCTGGGCGGACAAAATGCGCCTGTTGGGCTATTTCGACGCGTATTTGGGATTCCTTTCGATCGGGTCGCCACGGGATCTGGGACAGAACGCGCTGGACGCAGGGTGCGGCACCGGTGCCTTTGCCGAAGCCCGCGCGGTAATACAACCGCAGGGTCAAGTCACCTTGTTGGAACCGTCCGGGAAAATGCTTGCACAGGCAGAGCACGCTTTGGCCAGGAAGGGCGTTACCGCAACTGCGGTGCAATCGCGCCTCGAGGAGTTTCGACCGGCCCAGCTGAAAGACTGTATTCTGGCGGCCCATGTCCTTGAACATTGCGAAAACCCGACCGAGGCATTGCGGCACCTGCGGGCGTTGGCCGCGCCCGCGGCAAGGCTATGGTTGGTCGTCAGCAAACCGCATTGGTGCAACGCGATTATCTGGTTTCAATGGCGCCACCGGTCCTACAGGCCGCGGCAGGTGGCCGAGATGCTGGGCAACGCGGGATGGGAACTAGAGGCGGAGCACAGTTTCCCAACCGGTCCGCCTTCGCGCACATCGCGCGGCTATCTCGCGCGCGCTGTGTGATCATCGATCTGACCTTGGGATCAATCAGCTCTGGTGCAGAACGGTTTCGAACCCCTCGAACTGAGGTGGTCCCATCAGGGCATACTGGGTCTTGCTGTTGCCCGCATTCTTGTGCACATCACGGAACTGTTCCGATTTGGTCCAGGCTTCGAAATCGCTGCGACTGTCCCAGATGACGTGACTGGAATAAAGACGATAGTCCTCGCCTTCGGGGCCTTTCAGCAAACGGAACTCTTGAAAGCCCGGCAGTTCCTTTAGACGGCTTTCGCGGTCTTTCCATACGGTTTCGAAATCGGCTTCACTGCCCAGACGGACCTTAAAGCGGTTCATGGCGATAAAGCTCATAGCCTACCTCGTTTGTTGACGGTTGCACGCTTGCTAAACTGAGTGTTGGCTGGCGGGTTTCTTTGATGCGTTTTTGACGAAAAGGTCAATCAGGTTCAGCGGCATTTGCCCGCAGAATACCAATCGGCACGATGTCCAGCGCTTGCTGATGCGTAGCTTCAAGATACACCTTGGGCGCGCAGCCCTCGTCATGGGCCTGCAGAAAGCGCCCCGCGCACAGACACCATTGGTCGCCGGGTTTGAGGCCGGGAAAGTTGAACTCGGGGCGCGGGGTGCTCAGATCATTTCCGACATATTTTGAATAGGCCAGAAACTCTGCCGTCATCACCGCGCAGACCGTGTGGCTGCCCTGATCTTCGGCGCAGGTGTTGCAGGCCCCATCCCTGAAGAACCCGGTCAACGGATCACGGGAACAGGGGGCAAGCACGCCTCCCAGCACGTTGACGCTATCCAGTTTTTGCATGGCCGCACCTCACAGGCTTTGGGCGATCTTTCGGAACATCTCTATGTTAGCTTCGTTGACGCCTTTGTCACGAAAACTGCGATCTGCACCCGTAGACACGATCAGAACGCCGCGTGGCTGATCAAAATAGATGTATTGTCCATAAACACCACGGGCCAGAAACTCGCCCTCATGTGCGCCGACGGGAATCCACCACTGGTAGCCATAGCCAATCTTTCCGGTTTCAGTCGGGGCGCTGGGAAAGACCGACTCTGCGATCCATTCTGCAGGGACGATCTGCTTGCCGTCATGCACGCCATTTTGCAGAATCATCTGCCCGAACCGGGCAAAGTCGCGCGTCGTAAAGTTCAGCCCGCCCAGAACGAAAGCCACACCAGCGCCGTCGGTGACATAGTAACCATCGCGCTCAAGACCCAAGGGTTGGATGACTTTTTCGGTCAACAGTTCGGCTATGGGCCGACCCGTAGCACCCCGGATCACCATCCCGATGACATGGGTGTCGATCGAGACATATTGCCAAGTGTCGCCCGGTGCTGTGAATGTCTCGTTCAGAGAGGCGGCGAAGTCATCCAACTCTCCGCCCAAGGCAACGACACGGCCCATGCGGTTAATGTCTGAGTTATAGTCCAGATAGTCTTCGTTGAACGTGACCCCGCTGGCCATGTTCAGCACATTGCGGATTGTCGCGCCGTCATAGGCGGTGCCCTGCAGTTTAGGGGCGTATTTGGTCACCGGGTCATCCAGCGAGTCGATGGCGCCCTCGGCCATCAGGATCCCGAACAGGGCGGAAAGATAGCTTTTGGCAACCGACCAGGAAATCCGGCGATCATCCGGAGAGGTTCCCAGATAGTATTCTTCGAACCGGATCTGTCCCTCCTGCATCACCAGCAAAGAGGTTACGGCGCGGTCTTCAATCCAGCTATCCGTACCTTCGGGCAGATCAAAACCAGAGCCATAGGTCAGCTCATAGGTGGGTCCATCGCCGCGGGGCAGGCTGACTGTTTTGAAGGCCTGGTCCATATGCGAAAAGTTTTGAACGATCTTTTCCTCGGAAAACAAAGAGTTCACGGCCATAAGGCGTTGAATCTCTTCGCGCTTCCAAAAGCCCACAACAACCGCTGCCAGCACCAGCATCAAAACGATGCGCAGCACCCATTTCATCAGGGTTCGCATGTGTCACCTCCCGTTTGACTGCCGCATTGGAACGCGGCGGGCCTGTGTTCGCAATTAGGACGTGGCGGCAACTGCAGCGGGTCTATTTGAACTTGTCCAGCAGTTTTTGCATTGCTGTCCTGCTATCGGCTTCGGGGGCCGGCGCAGGTTCGGCGGCCGCTTTCTTGGGCGCGGCGGGGGATTTGGACGACCGCGGCGGTGCTGTGCGCAGCGCGACCGCGTTCATAAACTTACCGCCGTCTCCATCGGCCAGATACCCGGCACCGTCGGACACACCCCGCAGCACGTCATCCAGCCGGTCCGCATCCGCCTTTGCAAAGTCACTCAGCACGTAAGGCGAGACCATTTCCTTGCGACCCGGGTGCCCGATCCCCAGCCGGACCCTGTCATAGGCCGGGCTGATATGTTCATGGATCGACCTTAGCCCGTTGTGCCCGGCATGTCCGCCGCCCGCTTTGACGCGAACCTTCCCCGGGGCAAGATCCAGTTCGTCATGAAACACGGTCACGTCGGTCGAATCGAGCTTGTAGAACCGCATGGCTTCGCCCACGGACTGACCCGAGCGGTTCATGAATGTTTGCGGCTTGACCAAAAGTACCTTTTCCGAGCCCAGCCGACCTTCGGAAATCTCTGCCTGAAATTTGGATTTCCATGGTCCGAACCCGTGGTCAGCGGCGATCCGATCCAGTGCCATAAACCCGATATTGTGCCGGTTCCGGGCGTATTTCTGACCCGGATTCCCCAGTCCGACAAAAAGTTTCATGGCTCTGCTCCGCGCGTCCTTATTCGCTTTGCTCCCTCATGCCCCGAAACGACGCAGAAATCCAGACGGGGCAGAGGCAGAAGGTCGCTCTCAGCCCTCGGGTGTGTACCAGATGGGCGACGTATAGGCGCGTTCAGTGGTGGTCATCGGTACGTCAGCGTCCATCTGGACATTGAAACGCTTGGCTTCATAGGCCGTCCAGCGAGGCGTTGGGATTTCGATGACGCGGACATAGTAGAATGCCCGTTGTGACGGATCGAACTCGGGATCCTGCCAATAGGTGATCAGTTCCGGTGCGCCTATCGTGTTGGTCCAAGTGGCGTTTTCCACGTCCACCGTGTTCCCGACCGCAGGCAACTTGCCGTCCGCTCCGGGTGCGCGTTCTCCGCCCCACGCGACGTCAAAGACTTTCTCTCCGCGCGTGCCGTCTGCGTTCAACCACCCTTTGATGACCTGAACGCGGTCGAGGTTGCCACTGTAGGGGTCTTTTAGCGCTGCAATCAGGAAGTTCGGTGCCCCATCACCGGTTCTGGCTGGCAGGTCAGAACCCATGGGAACGCCTTTTGCGTATCCAAGATCAGCAGGCAGGCGGGACAGCGCATCCTCTTCCGCGAAATCCCAGCCGCCGAAGAACCGCACCAGAATCCGGGACCCGGTGGTGCCGTAGACCTCGCGCCGCTCAAGCGCGTCGAAAATCGCCTCGCGTGTGTTTTCCATCGCCCAGACTGCCGCATAGCCGCCCGAGGCCTGTTTCCAGCCATAGATCGAAAACTCGGGGTCGGGGGCCTCAATCACCAAATGCTCCCAGCGGTTCGGTTCCGGCTCCACCCCGGAGTGCTTGCCAAAGAAGTTTTCCTCTTCTACCGCAGCCATCCCTGTATGGGCATCGGTGGAGCCAATCTGGCCAACCTTGTATGGGTTGATGCCCAGCTGTTCTTCCAGCATCAAACCGGTTTTGTAGGCCTCACGGGAATACTCGTATTGTAGCATGTCCTGCGTTTTGGCTTCGGTTCCGTTCAGGTTAGACGCGTCCCATGTGTCGAAATCGGCGAACTCATCGTCCGGGCTGAGGAACGGGTGCGCCTCGCTGTCGCCTTTGATCTGGGTGGTTTCGATGACCGGCTCGAACCGGGCACGCAGGCGTGCGTTCTCTTCGGTCAGCGGCGTTCCGTCAAAGTTCGAGACCGAGAACAAACGGCCGTTAGACAGGTTACCGTTATGTGGAATGGCCAGCACGTCCCCACCTGTCCGATCTTCGTACTCAGCCAGATGCGCCCAGAGATCTTCGGGGTTCTTGCTGTCGAACTGTGAAAACGGAAGCACCTGATTGGCCCTCGCGGCCCCGTCGCGGAAAATCACGTTGCGGTGGATGTTGTCGCCGCCCTCAGATGTCCACTCATACCCGATCAGAGCTGTAAAAACGCCAGGCTCGTTGTACCGATCCGCTAGCGTAGTGTAGTCCTGCCAGGCATCTTTAACGGCTTTTGGGTTGTCGATTGGGGGCTCGTCCCCGGACAGCGATGCGACGATTTCCATAGCGGTGGCAAAGACTGTATCTGTGTCATTGCTGGTCAGAGCGTCGTACCAGGACTTTCCCTGAGGCGTGGACAGGATGTTCTGATCACCACCCAAAAGCTGCGGCATCAAACCGTACATTTCGGCATGGTCCGAAATCACCAGCCAATCTAGCGGTCGCGCCAGTTTTGCCTGCAAACCGTGCGTCGTCGTAACTTCGTGCCCCCGCGCGAACCGAAAGGCGTCTTCCTGACTTAGGCGTGTCATCGTTCCTGCATCCACAGAAACGTCCGTATGCAGATGGGTGTCCCCCCACAATGGCCGCGTCGGGAAGTTTCGCCCCGCGTAGGGAGAGAAATGATCCGAGGTGAACCTGTCAGCGACCTCATCCTTGCTGGGCAGCGTGTCCTGGACCTGAGCGGTGGAGGTCGTGGCGCAAGTAAAACAGCCAATGACAGAAAGCAAAACGGGCAGGGAATAAACTTGAGATGTCATGATCGGAGGCTCCACAGAAATATTCGATGGGCGGAGGGTTCAAAGATCGAACCGCTGATGCAGAGCCTAACATGGATGGCAGTCAAATGCGAAAATTCGCATTTTTCAATAAAAACGGGGCCCCAGAGGACCCCGCTTCGCGTTCAGAACAGTAAGGACTGAACTTATTCTTCAGCTTCCTGACCAACGACTTCTACTTCGTCAGCGGCCACTTCTTCGCCTTCTTCCTCATCGTCGTCGGTCGACAGGCCTGTCGGTGCCGAGATGTTGGCGATCACGAAGTCACGGTCGATGGTCGGCTTGGTGCCTGCGGGCAGGTCAACCGAGGAAATGGTGACAACGTCGTTGATGTTCAGGCCGGCCACATCAACGGTGATCTTCTCAGGAATGTCGCCTGCGGTACACATCAGTTCGACTTCCGGGCGAACAACGGTTAGAACGCCACCCTTTTTAATGCCGGGTGCTTCTTCTTCGTTGATGAACTCAACGGGAATGAACAGCGCGATCTTGGTGGTCCGACGCAGGCGCATCAGGTCCAGGTGGGTGGGCAGGTCTTTGACAACGTCACGCTGAACGTCACGGCAGATGACGCGAACGTCTTCGTGGCCTTCAACCTTCAGGTTCCACAGGGTCGACTTGAACCGGCCTGCTTTCAGGCGCTTGAACAGGACGTTGAACGGGATGTTGATCGGCAGCGGCTCTTTATCGCCACCAAAAACTATGCCCGGAACCATGCCGTCGCGGCGTGCTTGACGAGCGGCGCCCTTGCCTGTCCCCGTCCGTTCCAGAGCTACGAGATCAGGAATCTCACCAGCCATGATATATCTCCAAATGTTAGGGCGGGCATCCTCCAAGGCTGTATGCCCGCGTGAAGCCGCGTCCTTAGCTTGATTCATCCGGTTTGGAAAGGGGTTTTTGGCGGTCTTGTTCTTTTGCGAGGCTCTGCCTCGCGCTCCGGGATATTTTGGGCCAGATGAAGTACGGATCCCCTGCTTCATCTGGCTAAAAATATCCTGGGGGAACTGCAGCTTGCTGCGGTGGGGGCAGAGCCCCCGTTACAGGGCTTTCACTGGTGAAATCGTCAGGTCAGCCCTGCCAGCGACCTCCGAAATCCTCGGGGATCAGCAGGTTGTGACGGCCCAGACCATTCACATTTCTCTCTCCGCACAGGGCCATTGTTGTGTCCAGTTCTTTTTGAATGACGTCCAGCGCGGTGGTCACGCCTTTCTGACCCATCGCGCCCAGCCCATAAACGAAAGCGCGCCCGATATATGTTCCCTTGGCCCCCAGCGCCAACGCTTTCAGAACGTCCTGACCCGAGCGGATTCCGCTGTCCAAGTGCACTTCGACGTTATCTCCGACCGCGTCCATGATCTCGGGCAGAACGCGGATCGAACTGAGCGCGCCGTCCAGTTGGCGCCCGCCGTGGTTGGACACGACAATGGCATCCGCACCCAGTTTGGCCGCCATCTTGGCATCCTCGGCGTCCAGGATGCCTTTGAGGATCACCTTTCCGCCCCATTGCTCCATAAGCTTTTCAACCTTGTTCCAGTCAAGGCTGGGATCGAACTGTTCAGCAGTCCAAGCGCCAAGCGAAGAGGCGTCAGAGACACCTTCGGCATGGCCCACGATATTGCCGAATTCGCGCCGGTGTGCGCCCAGCATCTCGATCCCCCAGGCCCATTTGGTCATCAGGTTCGCGATTGTCTTGGCTGTCAGTTTCGGCGGGGCCGACAAACCGTTTTTCAGGTCCTTGTGGCGTTGTCCCAGGATTTGCAGGTCCAAGGTGATGACCAATGCCGAGCACTTGGCATCCTTGGCGCGCTGGATCAGACGGCTGACGTAGTCCTGGTCCTTCATGGTATAGAGCTGAAACCAGAAGGGTTTGGAGGTGTATCCGGCGACATCCTCGATCGAGTTGATGGACATGGTCGACAAGGTGAACGGCACGCCGAACGCTTCGGCCGCTCTGGCGGCCTTCATCTCACCGTCCGCGTGCTGCATGCCGGTCAGACCAACAGGGGCCAGGGCCACGGGCATGGCGACATCCTCGCCAATCATCTGCGACGCGGTCGAGCGTCCGTCCATGTCCACCGCGACCCGCTGGCGCAGCCTGATCTGTTCGAAATCCGAGCTGTTTTCGCGGAAGGTCTGTTCGGTCCAACTGCCGCTTTCGGTGTAGTCGAAGAACATGCGTGGCACGCGTCGTTCGTAGATGCGTTTCAGGTCGTCGATATTGGTGATAACGGGCATATGCTTCGGCCTTCCCAGGATTGGTTCTATTTGCTTACCAATCAATTGAGGGGCTCGCAACGCTGCGAAATCGCAATTCAATCCCATATGGGAAAGGACAACAAAAAACGCAGCCGGAGGGCACCGACTGCGTTCAGATCAAAGCGAAGCTGGATCAGGCCGAATGCGCGCCGTCCGCCAGGGATTTCACGAAATCCAGAACTTCAACCGTGGGCTTGCCAGCTGCGATCTGGCTGACGATGGCCGAACCGACCACGGCACCATCGGCGACAGAAGCAATGGCTTGCGATTTTTCCGGCGTGTTGATCCCGAAGCCGACGATGACGGGCAAGTCGGTCGCGGATTTGATCCGGGCTACCTCGGGACCGACATTGGTTGCCTGCGCTTCGGCAGCACCGGTGATGCCGGTGATCGAGACGTAGTACACAAAGCCCGATGTGTTCTGCAAAACACGGGGCAGGCGTTTGTCATCGGTGGTCGGCGTGGCCAGGCGAATGAAATTCAATCCGGCAGCTTGCGCTGGAAGGCACAGTTCTTCGTCTTCTTCCGGCGGCAGGTCGACAACAATCAGCCCGTCGATGCCTGCCTCTTTTGCATCGATGAGGAACTTTTCGACGCCGCGGCTGTAGATCGGGTTGTAATACCCCATCAGCACAATTGGAGTGGTGTTGTCGGTTTCGCGAAACGCACGGGCCAGATCCAGCGTCCGCTGCAATGTCATGCCGCCATCCAGCGCACGTTGACCAGCCGCTTGGATCGTCGGGCCGTCCGCCATCGGATCGGTGAAAGGCAGGCCCAGCTCGATCACATCGACACCTGCGCCGGGCAGTCCCTTCACGATTTCAAGCGAGGTTTCGAAATCCGGGTCTCCGGCCATGATATAGGCGACGAACGCCTTCTTTCCCTGTTCCTTCAGAGCGGCGAACTTGGCGTCGATACGGGTCATAGGCAGTCCTTGCAATCAGGTTCAGGCCTGATGTGCAGAAAGTTGGCGCGGAAATCAATCCCGGTTCGGCGCAGGGCTATCAGAACGCAAGGTGATACCTGAGCAACGCAGAGTTAACGCCGGGGTTTTCCTCTTGCGTGCTGGCATTGGATTTATGCGTGATCGCCAGCGAGATTTTGTTGCCATTGTTCAGTGTGTATCCAACGCCGATCAGGCTGCGGATTTGGAAGCTGCCGCCCAAATCGTTCAGCTCTTCGGATTCCGAGAAATACCCGGGCATCACGCTTCCTTCCACGAACCAGCGATCGGCAAAACTGTAGATGCCGATCAGACCTGCACCCACGTGAACGTCACCAGATTCGTCTACGGTCAACGCGCCGCCCCATGTCGCGGACAGGCGTGTTGCCTCATAGAAAGGGCGGTGTTGGTATTCGACTGCAAAGACAGCCTGGTCTTTTGAGTTGCTGTCGGAAAAGTCCGCATATCCAGCTCCGAATACAACGGATTGTGCCTGCGCGGTTGTCGCCGCGAAAAGGACCCCAAGGGCAAGGATGAAAGATCTCATGGCAGTGTTTCACTAATTGATTACTTCTAAATCGCTAATTGGTGATTCTAGTGGTCACGTTTCAATGTGCGCAAGCGCACAAATCTGTGACAGTAAAACGGTGTTGTCAAAACGCCTCTGGGTTCCCAAGGCGCGCCTTGGCTTGCGCATTGGCCCCGACCTGCATAGAAGCTGCGCTCGAATGGTATGCAGGAGGCCGTTATGGGCTTTAAAATGGGAATCGTGGGTCTGCCGAATGTGGGCAAGTCGACCCTTTTCAATGCGCTGACCAAAACCGCAGCTGCGCAGGCGGCGAATTTCCCGTTCTGCACGATTGAACCCAATGTGGGCGATGTGGCCGTGCCGGACGACCGGCTGGATAAACTGGCGGCCATCGCGAGTTCCAAGCAGATTATCCCGACGCGTATGACTTTCGTTGATATCGCTGGTCTGGTGAAGGGGGCCTCGAAAGGCGAAGGGCTGGGCAACCAGTTTCTGGCCAATATCCGTGAGACCGACGCTATCGCCCACGTGCTGCGCTGTTTCGAAGACGGGGACGTGACCCATGTGGACGGCCGCGTGGACCCTGTAGCCGATGCCGACACCATCGAGACCGAGCTGATGTTGGCCGATCTGGAAAGCATCGAAAAGCGCCGCGCCAATCTGGTGCGCAAGCTGAAAGGCAATGACAAAGAGGCGCAACAGCAGGACCGCCTACTGGCCGAAGCGCAAGAGATGCTGGAAAACGGCAAACCCGCGCGTCTGGTCGAAGTGTCCGATGAAGATGCCAAAGCCTGGAAGATGCTGCAGTTGCTGACCACCAAGCCGGTGCTTTATGTCTGCAACGTGTCCGAGGAAGAAGCCGCCGAAGGCAACGAATACTCTGCAAAGGTTGCCGAAATGGCCGCCGCACAGGGCAATTCCCACGTCATCATCAGCGCCAAGATCGAGGAAGAGATCAGCCTGCTGGAAGAGGACGAGGCTGAGATGTTCTTGACCGAGATGGGTCTCGAAGAGCCCGGTCTCGACCGTCTTATCCGCGCTGGTTACGACCTGCTGAAACTGGAAACCTATTTCACCGTCGGCCCGAAAGAGGCCCGCGCTTGGACGATCCGTACCGGAACCGCCGCGCCACAGGCCGCCGGCGTGATCCATGGTGACTTCGAAAAGGGCTTCATTCGTGCCGAAACCATCGCCTATGACGACTATATCGCCGCCAATGGCGAGCAGGGTGCGAAAGAGGCGGGCAAGATGCGGGCTGAGGGTAAGGGCTACATCGTCAAGGATGGCGATGTGATGCACTTCTTGTTCAATACCTGACGCCAAAAGCGTCCCAGAGGTTCCATACCTGCGTTTGGCGAAGTCTGGACAGATGCGCCTCGGCCTATATGTCTTGGGGGTGGCAGCTATACGACGCGGCTGCCCTAAAGCCTGTTGGAGACTTGCATTATGACAGATGCCCACGAGGCCACGTCCCCGATCCCCTGGTCTGCGCGGCTTGGGTTGCTCTTGCTGGTGATGGGCGGGGGCATCCTGATCGGCACGCTGACAGCGCCCGGAGCGTGGTACGCCGCGCTCACCAAGCCTGTTTTCAATCCTCCGAACTGGATTTTCGGGCCGGTTTGGACTGTTTTGTACATTCTGATCGCCATGGTTGGCTGGCGACTATACGCATGGGATCGCGGTACCGTGCGGATGAAGCTTTGGTGGGCGCAGTTGGGCCTGAATTTCATTTGGTCTCCGGTCTTTTTTGTCCTCCATCTGCCGTGGGTCGCTTTCGGCATCATTGCGATGCTTTTTGTCGTGATAGTGGCCTTGGTTGCAGGCCTTTGGGGTCGGGACCGGGTATCGGCGCTTGCGTTGGTGCCGTACTTGGGCTGGGTCACCTTTGCCGCAGCGCTCAATCTTGCGATTGCGGTTCTTAACTGAATTCCTTGTCAGAGCAAAAGCACCTCTTTTTGCGTTAGGATTATGCGGATAGGGTTCGGGTCGGACATGCACCAAGGACAGTGACGCTTGATCGAAATCCGCGACCTTCAATTGCTCAACGCCCTGGCGCGGCATCAGCACTTTGCCAAGGCGGCTGAAGAATGCGGGATTTCTCAGCCTGCATTCTCAATGCGCATTCGTAACCTCGAGGATCGGTTGGGCGTTTCCATCGTTCGGCGTGCCAACCGGTTCCAGGGCCTGACCGAAGAAGGCGAAATGATCGTCCAGCGCGCGCGGCGTATTCTGGATGACGCGAAGGCGCTTGAGCAGCAGGTACTTGCCTCAAAAGGTGAGATCACGGGCACATTGATTTTGGGGGTAATCCCCACCGCGATTGCGTTCACCGGGCGTTTGACCAAACGTTTGCGCGATGCGCATCCCCGCATTGTCACACGGATCGAAACCATGTCCGCGACGGCAATCCAGCATCGCCTGGACGAGGGCAGTCTGGATGCAGGTATCACCTATGGCGACAGCATCGGGACCGATCTGCGCCAGGTTCAGTCGCTTTACGAAGAGACCTACGTGCTGCTGGTCCCGTCTCATATGACCGATGAGACTGGCCCGATCCCCTGGGCGCGCGTGGCCGAATTTCCGCTCAGCCTTTTGGAGCCGCAGATGCAGAACCGTCGTATTCTGGATCGCATTTTCGCCGAACAGGGTCTGCACCCGGATGTCGTGGCCGAGACCAGCGGCTTTACCGCCTCGATGGTCATGGCGCGAGAGGGCTTAGCGGCCACCGTAGTGCCCAGGGTGTTGGTTCGTGCGCTGGGCGATTTGAAGGGAACCAAAGTACTGCCTCTGGTCGATCCGGTTGTCAGCAAACCGATTTGTCTGGCGACCCTGACAAGGGACCCGGAATTGCCCACGGTCGCGGCTTTGCGTGCCGTGGTGACGTCTTTACGGTGATAAACTGTCGTTATCGTGCGATTGCGATATGCGATTTGACGATATGCTATTCTGATGAGACACGGAGCCTCAATCGGAGGGCATCATGGCACCATTAGATACCAAGCCATCAGGCGCACCAAAGGGCGTCTGGAAGTCAGGTAAAGGCAAAGGGCGGCATACGCCCAAAGGCCGTCAGTTCACGGATGAGGCGCAGGCTGAAATCGCACGCCTGCTGGGCGATCGCCCACGCCGCCGCGACCTGCTGATCGAATTTTTGCACCTGATTCAGGACGCTCACGGCCATATCAGTGCCGACCACATCGCCGCCTTGGCGGTTGAGATGCGGATCGGTCAGGCCGAGATTTACGAAACCGCGACCTTTTATGCCCATTTCGACGTTGTGAAAGAGGACGAGGCGCCTCCGCCCGCGCTGACGATCCGTGTCTGCGACTCCCTGTCCTGCGAAATGGCCGGTGCCCAGCAGTTGCAGAAGGCGTTGGAAGATGGGCTGGACCCGGCTGAAGTCCGCGTTGTCCGCGCCCCTTGCATGGGCCGATGTGATACTGCTCCGGTGCTTGAAATCGGTCACAACCACATCGACCACGCGACCCCCGAAAAGGTGCAGGCCGCGATTGCTGCCGGTGATACCCACGCTCATCTGCCCGACTACGAAACCTTTGCCGCCTATGAGGCAAACGGCGGCTACGCCAAGCTGAAAGAGCTGCGCGACGGTGGCGACTGGGAAAAGGTGCAGGAAGACGTCCTGTCCTCGGGCTTGCGCGGTCTGGGTGGCGCTGGCTTCCCGTCGGGCAAGAAATGGGGCTTTGTGCGCATGAACGAAGGCCCACGGTATCTGGCTGTCAACGGCGATGAGGGCGAGCCTGGTACGTTCAAGGACCGCTACTATCTGGAACGCACGCCGCATGTTTTCCTTGAGGGCATGCTGATCGCCGCTTGGGCGGTCGAGGCCGAAACCTGCTTCATCTACATGCGTGACGAATATCCGGCGGTGCTAGAAGTCCTGCGCCGCGAGATTGCCGCGCTGGAAGAAGCGGGGATTGTCGAGCAGGGTTATATCGACCTGCGCCGGGGTGCTGGTGCCTATATCTGCGGTGAAGAATCCGCGATGATCGAGTCGATTGAGGGCAAGAAAGGCTTGCCGCGCCACCGTCCTCCGTTCGTGGCGCAAGTTGGGGTCTTTAACCGTCCGACCTTGGTGCACAATGTCGAGACGCTCTATTGGGTCACCAAAGTGTGCCGTGAGGGGCCGGAATGCCTCAACAGCACTGAAAAAAACGGTCGCAAGGGCCTACGCAGCTATTCGGTCTCGGGCCGTGTGGCGAAGCCGGGAGTTTACCTGCTGCCTGCAGGCTCGACCATTCTGGACGTGATCGAGGCTGCCGGAGGCATGGTCGAAGGGCAGACCTTCAAGGCCTATCAGCCCGGTGGCCCATCCTCGGGCCTACTGCCTGCATCGATGGATGACATCCCGCTGGATTTCGACACGTTGCAACCGCATGGCACGTTCATCGGATCCGCCGCCGTGGTGGTCCTGTCCGACCAGGACACCGCCCGCGATGCAGCGCTGAACATGCTGCGCTTCTTCGAGGATGAAAGCTGCGGTCAGTGCACCCCCTGCCGGGCGGGCTGCGAAAAGGCGGTCAAGCTGATGCAGGCGGACAAGTGGGATCAGGACCTGCTGGAGGACCTGTGTCAGGTCATGGGCGACGCCTCGATCTGCGGTCTGGGGCAGGCGGCCCCGAACCCGATCCGCCTGGTCATGAAACATTTCGCTGACGAAATCTGAGGGAGACAGAGCCATGCTTGATGCAAGCCCAACCAAGACCGTCACCTTCAACCTGAACGGCGAAGATGTCACCGTGCCCGAAGGCTGGACCATCTGGGAAGCCGCCAAGGGCCAGGGGTTCACGATCCCGCACCTGTGCCACAAGCCGCAACCTGGTTACAAACCGGACGGCAACTGCCGCGCCTGTATGGTTGAAGTGGAAGGCGAGCGCACTCTGGTCGCCTCGTGCATCCGTCCTGCTGCTGAGGGGATGGTCGTGAAGACCGACACCGACCGTGCCGAGAAATCGCGTGCGATGGTCATGGAACTGCTGGTGGCCGACCAGCCCGAGCAGCCGCATGATGCCTCCAGCCATTTCTGGGACATGGCCAAACTGAACGATGTCAGCGACAGCCGTTTCCCGGCGAAAGAGGCTGAGAAGATTCCGCTGTTGGATGACAGCCACGTTGCAATGCGGGTTAATCTGGATGCCTGCATCAACTGCAACCTTTGCGTTCGCGCGTGCCGTGACGTGCAGGTGAATGACGTGATCGGCATGGCTGGTCGTGGCCACACCGCGCAGGTGGTATTCGACCAGAACGACCCGATGGGTGATTCAACCTGTGTGGCCTGTGGCGAATGCGTTCAGGCCTGCCCGACCGGCGCCCTGATGCCCGCCACCGTGCTGGATGATCAGCAAAAGGGCGATAGCAAGGACTATGATTCTGAGACCGAAAGCGTCTGCCCGTTCTGCGGTGTGGGATGCAAAGTCTCGCTGAAGGTCAAGGACGGCAAGGTCAAGTATGTTGAGGGGATCAACGGCCCCGCTAACGAAGGCCGTCTGTGTGTCAAAGGTCGCTTTGGCTTTGACTATATCCACCATCCGCATCGCCTGACCAAGCCGCTGATCCGGCGCGAGGATGCGCCTGCCAAAGGCCTGAACGTTGATCCCGCGGACCTGTCGACCCATTTCCGTGAAGCGACATGGGAAGAGGCGATGGATCTGGCCGCAACCAAGCTGAAAGCCCTGCGCGAAGAAGACCCGCGCAGCGTTGCAGGCTTTGGCTCGGCCAAATGCACCAACGAAGAAGCCTATCTGTTCCAGAAGTTCATCCGTCAGGGCTTCAAGCACAACAATGTCGACCACTGCACCCGTCTGTGTCACGCGTCGTCGGTGGCGGCTCTGATCGAGAACGTGGGTTCGGGCGCTGTAACGGCGACCTTCAACGAGATCGAAAACGCCGATGTGGCGATCATCATCGGGGCCAACCCGATTGAAAACCATCCCGTCGCAGCGACCTATTTCAAGCAGTTCACAAAGCGCGGCGGCAAGCTGATCGTGATGGACCCGCGCGGCGTCGGTATGCGCAAGTTCGCCGATGAGATGCTGCAGTTCCGTCCGGGGGCTGATGTCTCGATGCTCAACGCGATCATGAACGTGATCGTGGAAGAGGAGCTCTATGACAGCCAGTACATCCACCGGTGGACCGAGAACTGGGAAGCCGAGAAAGAGCATCTGCGCCAGTTCACGCCCGAGGCGATGGCCCCGATCTGTGGCATCGAACCAGATCAGCTGCGCCGTGTGGCCCGCACCTTTGCGCAGGCCAAGGCCGGTCTGATCTTCTGGGGTATGGGTGTCAGCCAGCATATCCACGGCACCGACAACTCGCGCTGCCTGATCAGCCTGGCACTGATGACGGGCAACGTTGGAAAGCCCGGCGCGGGTCTGCACCCGCTGCGTGGTCAGAACAACGTGCAGGGTGCCTCGGATGCGGGTCTGATCCCGATGTTCCTGCCGGATTACAAGACGGTCACGGATGACAACATCCGCGCTCAGTTCACGGATGTCTGGGGTTCGGACGATTTCTCGAACGAGAAGGGCCTGACCGTTACCGAGATCATCGATCAGATCTATGCGCGCAACATCAAAGGTATGTACATTCTGGGCGAAAACCCGGCTATGTCGGACCCGGATGTGAATCACGCGCGCGAAGCCTTGGCCAAGCTGGATCTGATGATCGTACAGGACATTTTCCTGACCGAAACGGCGAACTATGCGGATATCATCCTGCCTGCCTCGGCGCTCTACGAAAAGAACGGCACGGTGTCGAACACCAACCGTCAGGTTCAGCGGGTTCGTCCGGCGGTGGCACCTCCGGGTGAGGCGCGCGAGGATTGGGCGATCACGGTCGAATTGGCGCAGCGTATCGGTCTGAACTGGGATTACACCGATGTTTCGCAAGTCTTTGCCGAGATGAAGCTGACCATGGAATCGCTGAATAACATCACCTGGGAACGGCTTGAGACCGAGTCGATCACCTATCCGTCGCTCAGCGAAACCGATCCCGGCCAGTCCATCGTGTTCGGCGATGGCTTCCCGCGCACGGATGGCAAGGCCCGGTTCACCCCGGCCAGCATCATCCCGCCGGACGAAGCACCGGATGAAGAATACCCGATGATCGCAACCACGGGTCGTCAGCTGGAACACTGGCACACCGGGTCGATGACCCGTCGTGCCAAGGTGCTGGATGCGGTTGAGCCTGAGGCGAACTGTTCGATGAACCCGCGCAAGCTTAAGCTGATGGGTATCGAGCCGGGTGAGATGATCCGTCTGACCACCCGTCGTGGTTCGATCGAGATCATGGTTCGCGCGGACCGGGCCATTGCCGAAGACATGGTGTTCATCCCCTTCGCTTATGTCGAGGCGGCGGCGAACATCCTGACCAATTCGGCCATCGATCCCTACGGTAAAATCCCCGAGTTCAAATTCTCGGCGATCCGGGTGGAAAAGATCGAAGACGCCATCGTGGCAGAATAAATATACTGACGATATGCAAGAAAGGCGGCCTCTGTGGCCGCCTTTTTCTTTGCTTGACAGACGCTTACCTGCGGCCAACCCTGTCACGGGTCCTGAAGGAGGTGCACATGGCTCGCCGTTTTGTCGATTTGTCCGTTCCGCTGGAAACCGGGATTGTGTCCGATCCGCCGATCATGCTGCCCGAAATCGAATACCTGACCCATGACCAGACGGCCGAGCAGGTCATGTCCTTCTTTCCGGGCCTCAAGAAAGACGATTTGCCGGGCGGCGAGGGCTGGGCGATCGAGCGTCTGCAAATCGCCACCCACAACGGCACGCATCTGGACGCCCCCTACCACCACCATTCGACGATGAACAACGGTGAGCGGGCGATTACTATCGACGAGGTGCCGCTGGAATGGTGCATGAACCCCGGCGTGAAACTGGATTTTCGCCACTTCGACGATGGCTATGTCGCGACCGCCGCAGATGTTGAGGCAGAGTTGAAACGAATTGGGCACGAGCTGCGCCCGTTGGATATTGTGGTGGTGAATACCTCGGCCGGAACGCAATACGGGCAGCCTGACTACCTGATGAAAGGGTGCGGCATGGGGCGCGAGGCGACCTTATATCTGACCGAACGCGGCGTGCGCGTGACCGGAACCGATGCCTGGAGTTGGGACGCACCGTTTCCCTTGACCGCGCAGGAATATGCTGAAACGCAGGACGCATCGATAATCTGGGAAGGGCATCGGGCCTCGATGCAGGTCGGGTATTGTCACATGGAAAAGCTCACCAACCTTGAAACCCTTCCTCCGACGGGATTCGAGATTTCCTGTTTCCCGTTCAAGATCAAAGGGGCCTCAGCCGGGTTTGTCCGCGCCGTCGCGATCTTTGAAAGTCAACAAGGAGACCCCGATGGAAATGACGCCTGAAACACGCGCTGGCCATGACGGGCCTTATGATGCACCGGTCGAGTTTCGCGGGTTCACGGCCCGGCCCGAATGGATCGACTACAACGGCCATATGAACGTTGGTTACTACGGCGTGGCTTTTGACAACGCGCTTGAACTTTTGATGGTCGACCACCTTGGCCTGGGTGAGGCGCAGGTCAACGCGATGGGGCAGGGGCCTTACATCCTGCAATCCCACATGAATTTTCTGCGCGAAGTGTTGGAAGGTGAAGCATTCAGCATCCGGTTTCGCCTATTGGATGCCGATCACAAACGCGGTCATTATTTTGCGCAGATGATTTCAGAAAAGGATGGCGTCGTCTGCGCCACCCAAGAAGCGCTTTTCATGAATGTCAGCCACACAACAGGGCGGTCGGTTCCCTATCCGGACTGGGCGGTCACCCGGCTACAGAAGATGGTTCAGGACCACGCCGCGCTGGAGCCAGCCACGGAAGTTGGACAGCAGATCGGCATTCGAAAGAAATAGCCTGCTTAGTAGTCGCGGGAAAAGAATATCCCGACCCCGGTTTCACCCCGACCGTCCACCGTGCCTTTGACGGTGAAATTGTCGGTCACGTCCAGGTTCAGGTTTACCTCGGTGTCGCCTTCGGTGTTGACGGTAAAGTCGGTGTAGAGGTTGTCGCTAAGGTAGGCCCCGGCCCCGAACCGGCCCGCGCCGCCTTCGGACACGCCGATATCCACCGTGTCGACCCCTGTTGAGTCGCGCAGGCCTTTTGTGGCGTCGCCGCCTGCACCGCTTAGCTGGGCCAGTGAGGCCGCCATTTGGGCAATCACAAACGGCGACAATTCCGAGAAGCGGTTGCCGAACAGCAGCATCGCCAGGGCCTCTTCGGCGGGGCGTTCCGGATCCGAGAATACGTTGACCTCGGGCGCGTCCAATGGTCCTGCGATTTCGATGGTGGCCGACCCGTCGGATGTGCTGGTCGTGGATTCGAACTCGATATACGGGGTCAGGTCGCCCTGAAGTGTCACCAAACCCTTGGTCAGGGCCAGCCTGCGGCCCAGAATGTCGAAGTTGCCCCGGATCAATTCGATCTGGCCAGACGGGATGACCGAGGCCGTGGTGCCGCCGATATTGATACGGCCACCCAGTTCCGCATTCACCCCCCGCCCGCGCACGAACACGGCCTTGGGGGCCAGAAGACTGATGTCCAGCGCGATGCGCGAGTTGCTTTTTTGCCCGCCCTCTTTTTCAACGAGGCCCGCGTGTTCACGGGTCAGGAAACCAGCGCTGGTTTCGTTCACGTGCTGGATCTCGGGGATAGGCGCGGCCCCCAATGCACCGGTTGCGGCTGCAAGGTTGATGTTAGTTTCGTCAAACGTGATCTGACCGGCAATCGAGCTATTCCCCGCAAGTGCGCCGGTCATTGCAACTTCGCCGTTCAGCGTCGTTTCAAAAAGCAGCTTATCCGTCAGCACCAAACTGTTGAGCGCGGCGACTATGTTCGCATTGAATGGCGGCGCAAGGTCAACCGGACCTCTGACCGTAAAGTTGCCGCCGGCACGGGGACCGCCACTGAGCGATATCGTGGCGCGGCTTTGGGCCAGCTCGACCGAGCCGCTGATGCCCGTAATCGTTTGTCCAACATCCGGCAGGGCCATGGACGTGCCAGAAGTCGTGATCGAGCCTGACAGAGACTCCAGCGCAGGTTTGCCGGACAGTTTCAGGTCATAGCGGGCAGTGCCATCAATTTTGTTGGGGGTAATGAACAGATTGGCGATACCCAGATTGACGCCACCGGTCGCGGACAAGTCCGCTTCGCCGCTGCCTTCATCGAAGGTACCCGTGATGTTGCTGTTGATCTCTGCAGGGCCTTCGGCTTGTGTGTCGATCGTCCAGACACCCTTGTTGCGCTTGGCCGTGCCCGTAGCGGCGATGGTGCCGGGGAATTCGGGCGCGAACCGTTCGATCCGGTTGAACTTGGCATCAAAGTCCAGATCGGCCGAGCCATCGCTGTCAACTGTGCCCTCAAGCTTGGCGTAAGAGCTGTCGGGGCCGTTCAGGTTCACAGTGCCCTCCAACCCGGAAGAGGTCGGGGCCACATTACCGGCTAGTGTCAGCGGGCCAGAGAGGGTGTTCAGAACGCGCGCAACATCATCCAGCCGGACCGAGTAATCCAGCCCGCCCGATTGACGGTCCAGCTTGCCCGACGCGGTCGCGGTAATGGCTGTTCCGTTCAGGCGGAAGGTGCGAATGTCGATGACCTGCGCCTCGTTTGCGGCATCGACGTCCAGGGTTGTGCGGCCTTGGATCAGCTTGTCGACAATCTCGATGCCTGTCTGGATGTTGTTGGCATCCAGATCGCCTTGAACGTCGAATTCCCTGCTGGACAGCGTGCCGTTACCCTGCACGTTGGCCGAGATCGACCCGGCCAGATCACGCCCGGCCAAGCCGGAAAACAGGGACAGGTTCGGCACGTTCAGTTGCGCTTGCCCATCGGCGGACAGGTCGCCGGTCGGGTCGTCCACCACGGCCTGCACCTGGGCAGTCAGCGCGCGGCCATTGACCGCGGCATTACGAATGTCGATGCGGTCCGCGGTTCTGGCCCCGTCCCATTCGATCTGGGTGCGCCCCGTCAAAAGGGGGTCGATATCGGCCAGTCCGGTCTTGATGTTCTGGCCAATCACACTGGCCGTGCCGTCAAACTCCAGCGTTTGTACCCTGCCTTTGCCTTTTGCGGTGGCCTGAACCGATCCGCTCAGCTCGCGTTTCGCCAGGCCCGAAAAGACGGACAAATCCGACGCGCTGACCCGAGCTTGGCCGTCGATGGTCAGATTGCCGTCCGGCGTGGTCACGACACCACTGGCGACGGCCTTGGCGGCTTCGCTATCCAGATCAAACTCGCGGATGGTGATGCCGTCTGTGCCTCGGCTACCGTCCAGTGTGATCGTGGTCTCTCCGGTGATCACAGGGTCGATATCGTCGCGGCCCGTGGACAGATCGCGACCTTCTACGATGACTTTACCGTCAAAGCTCTGTTCCAGGGGCGAACCCTTGCCGGTTACACTGGCCGAGACCTGTCCGGTAAGTTCCAGCTTGGCCAGATCCGAAAAGCGCGACAGATCGGTCGCGTCCAGTTTGGCTGTTCCGTCGACTGTCAGGCCGCTGTTCAATCCGGCGATCAAAGCATCCAATGCCAGTGTGTAATCCGAACCCACAAGCTCGAATCCAGACAGGTTAAGCGACTGGTCGCTGCTGTATTCGAACTGGCCGTCCAGGGTGATGCGCTGACCCAACGCGGTCGTCAGCGCCTGATCCGCCATGTCTATGCCATTGGCTGCAACCTGAACGTCGCCATCAACCGTCAGAACCTCGCCTTGGTCCAATGTGCCCTGCGCGGTGATCCTTGCGTCGTCCAGATTGGCCTGCGGGGACTGAAAATCATTTGCAGTCAGGCTCAGATCCCAAAGGTTGCCGTTCTGGCGATCGAACAGAGCGGACAGTTGCGCCGACTGGATCGAGGTATCTCCGCCCGCGACCGGCAGGACGACTGCCTCGCCATCCGGTGGCGTAATGCGCCCCTGCAGGGCCGCCAGTTGCAGCGTACCCCCTTCTGCCAGCTGAAGCTCACCCTTCAGGTCCAGTGCTTGTGTCGTCAGCTCGAGGTCCGAGATATCCAGTGCGCCTTCGGGTTTGGTTTGGCCATCGACGAAGAGCCGCGATTTGGGGCCAAAGAACGGATCGATCTCAGGGCCCAGAAACGGGGTCAGATCACCGTTCAAATCTGTCGTAAAGGCGATGCCATCCGCCGCCCCGCCTTCGGCAGCCTGCAGCCGCACCTGACCTGTGACGCGCATCTGGTTGTCGCTGCTGAGCCCGATATCGGCTGTAAAGTCCGTCAATGGCCCCGCGCCCTGGGCCGTCAGGCCAATTGGGGGACTGTCGGGAATGCTCAGCGCGCTGGAAATCAGCCCGCCCGAAGCCTCGTTGACCTGCAAATCCAGATTGATCTCGCGCGAGGTGTTCTGAAACCCGGCGGTCAGCTTGATTTCATCGCCCGCACGATCCAATCGGATGATGTCCAGATTGGTGTCCAACGCACCATCGGCCAGCGACAGGTTGCCCGTCACGCTGAGGTCGGCGGCGACGCCAATCAACGGCTCGCCCAACGACAGTTCATCCACCCGGATTTCACCGATTTCGATAGAGACCGGCAGTTCGGGCAACTGAAACGGTTGTGTTTCGACGGATGCAGGCGGCTCTTCCTTGGTGGTTGTGCCCGGGGCGCGGGCGATGTCGATTTCCTGTGCCGTCAGCGCGTTGACCGAGAACCGACCCCGGATCAATGCCAATCGGTTCCAATCCAGCTCGGCATCCTTGATGGTCAACCATACGCCTTCATCGTCGGCCACGGTGATCTCGGCGATGGTCGCGCGGGCGCTCAGGGCACCTTGCAGACCGGTCACGGTGACATTCTGGTCATCCCCTGACAGCGTATCCTGCAGAAAGCGTTCCAGCATGCTGCCGCCCTCTTCCTGCGCAGCAAGCGGCAGGGGGGTCGTCACAACCAGACCCGAAATCAAGAAAGGATATGCGCGACGTCCAATCAAAATGCCTGCCCGATCCCGATATAGAACTGCAACCCGTTGCCCGTATCGCCCTGAACTGGGACGGCAAGGTCAAGTCGAAGTGGGCCAAATCCACCCAGATCGTACCGGACCCCAAGCCCGGCACCCGAATGGTATTCTGCCCCGCTGCCGATGAACGAGGACGTGTCGACCGTACCGTAGTCGTAAAATCCGACCAGCGATATGGCCTCGGTGATTTTGCCTCGAACCTCGGCGGACAGTCCAAGGAACGATTTACCGCCTGCTACGCCAGTGCCAACCGGAATCCCAAGGCTTTCATAAGGCTGACCACGCACGGTACCAGCACCGCCTGAGAAAAACAGAAAGTCCGGGGTCACACCGTCGGGCGAGGGGCCAAGAACCGACCCAAGCTGGACGCGGCCAGCCAGAACCAGCCTGTCGCTTGATCCAACGCGCGTATACCCGCGCCCATCGAAAAACAGTCGGATACCGCTTTCGGTTTCGGATATTCCCGCAAAGGGCGTGACCTGCGAGTCGAGGTAAAATCCGCGCGTGGCACTGACCTTGCTGTCCCGTCGATCCCATTCTGACCGGAACGGCAGGACGAAATAGCGGAACCGGCGGTCGTCACCATAGGCGTCATCGGCGCTGGACCATTGGAAACCGGCCGAAGCTTCTGCGTACAGGCGGTCAGAGAACGTCCTTCGGGCACCATAGCCCAGCGAGGCCACGGTCACGTTGTAGTTCTCGGTGTTTCGCCGCTCTAACAAGGCGTTCCAGAAGGTGTTGTCGTCAGGCCCCAGCCGATCGGGTTGATCCAGTCGCAGGCCAATCCGCCCGTCGATATCCTCGGCACCGCCGATGTTGCGGATGGCAGCCTCGAACCGCAGGCGCTCGGCGCGGCGGAACACGTTGCGGTGGGTCCATGTTGCGGTCAGGTCGATCCCATCGCGCGATGCAAGTTCAAGCCCGAAGGTCAGTTGGCGTTTGGGAAGGTCTTCAAACGTAGCATCGAAATCAAGCGTGCCATCCGGGTTGGGCGTTTCACGCTCTTCAAGGGCGACAACGTTAAACGTGCCGGTCCGACGCAATCGGGTGCCAACTTTCTGGATTTTCTCTGGTGAATAAACCTCGCCCTCAGGAAATCCGGCGATTTTCTCAATCGATCTGTGGCGTACATCCGTATCACCCTGAATGATCATCTTGCCAAACCGAAGACGAGGGCCGGGGGCCAGGTCTATTTGGGCATCCAGCTTGTCTTGTGCGTGGCGGGCGATGACCTTTTGGCTGCCGACTTCGGCTTTGGCGTGTCCGGCGTTGCGCCAGCCCTGCACGCCCGCGGATGCGGCCTGCTGAATGGCGCCGGTCGTGGCCACTTTCCCAACCGCGAACTCTTCGGGCAACTCTGTCTCAGGTGTGACCGGCTGAACGATTGCCTCGCCAAAGGTGAATTTAGGGCCGGTCTGAACCGTGATCACCGCGCGGTTGATCTGGGCTGGTACGCTGAGCGAACTGATCTCGGCGGCCTCTGTCCCGTCCAGCTTGATGCTGACGACAGGGCCAAAGTAGCCCTCATCATAGAGGATCTGCACTATTGTTCGGTAATCCGACAGCGCGGCTGACAGGATTTCCAGCGGGGTATCCAAACCCCGGGATTCAGCAGTTGCAACAGATGAGTTTTCCTCGAGCCGTTCCACAACCTCTTTCGAGCCGCCCGGAACCGTCAACGTGGTTTCCAGCGCAGCCAAAGCGGTTGGCAAGGCCATTGCAAACGCGCCGAGAAGGCAAGTCTTGAATAAGGCGCGTGGCCTGCTCCCCGGCATGTGATAGCTCCAACTGCCCCAAGTCGAAATCTCTTTGACCGTCTTATGAAAACCGACGGCTGCTAATATTCATGTTAGAGCATTAGAGATGGTGCAGGAAAAGAGATTATCTTGCGCCGGGCGAATTTTGCAGCGTGTGTGGTGGATCGGTCTCGGGATCAGGATCCGGCGTTGCGGAACCAGCGAATGATGGCTTCGCGGTCTTCGGGTTCCATGTAGGTGACATTCGCGGGCGGCATTGCATGGCTGACGCCTGCCTGCAGATAGATTTGCTGGGCATTTCGGGCGATATCGCCCTCGGTTTCCAGCAGCACACCCTTGGGTGCCCACAGGATGCCCTCCCAGACGGGTTCGCGGGCGTGGCACATGGAGCAGCGACCCAGAACGACGTCATGCGCCTCTTCGAACCCATCGGCGGCGGCGAACTTCTGTTCGTAAGGCGTCAGCGGCTGTGCCTCGGCCTCTTCCAGCGGTTTGTACATGGGGGCGGTCGACAGCCACATGATCGCGATGAACAACAGCGCTGTCACAAGCCAGGTCCAGGTCGGATCACCCGCCCGCGCGTGGCGCGTGTTGAAATAGTGCCGGATGGTCACGCCCATCAGGAAGACCAGCGCTGCGATGATCCAGTTGTATTCGGTGGCAAATGCCAACGGATAGTGGTTCGACAGCATCAGGAACACGACCGGTAATGTCAGGTAGTTGTTGTGGGTCGAGCGCAGCTTTGCGATCTTGCCGTATTTCGGATCAGGCGTGCGGCCGTTTTTCAGATCATCCACCACAATCCGCTGGTTCGGCATGATGATGAAGAACACGTTGGCGGTCATGATCGTCGCGGTGAAGGCGCCCAGATGCAGCATCATCGCCCGACCCGTGAAGATCTGGTTGTACCCCCAACCCATCGCCACCAGCAGCACAAACAGCAGCACCATCAGCAGGGTGGGGCGCTCGCCAAGCCCTGATTTGCACAGGAAATCGTAGATCAGCCAGCCGATGGTCAACGAGGCCGCCGAGATCAGAATACCTTGCCACAGTGCCAGATCGGCCTTTTGTGCATCAATCAGATACAGCTCTCCACCAACCCAATACACGATCATCAACAGGGCCGCCCCACTGAGCCATGTCGCATAGCTTTCCCATTTGAACCAGGTCAGGTGGTCCGGCATGCGTTCCGGCGCGACAAGGTATTTCTGGATGTGGTAGAAGCCACCGCCATGCACCTGCCATTCCTCGCCATCCGCCGGGCCGGGGATGTCGCGATTCAGGCCAAGGTCCAGCGCGATAAAGTAAAAGGATGATCCGATCCATGCGATGGCGGTGATGACGTGCAGCCAGCGCACGGCAAAAGCCATCCAGTCCCAGAACACGGCGAAGTCGTACATGCGAAAGCTCTCCGGTTGCTTGCCGCCACACTAGGCAACGGGCACTTTCTTCGGTATTCCCGGATATTGTCAAACTGTATCAAAAAAAACGAAAAGATGTCCTATCTCGACAATATCCGCACCTTTGTCCGTGTCTATGATCTGGGCAGCATGTCCGCCGCCGGGCGAGACCTACGTATTTCGCCCGCAGTGACGTCGGCGCGCATTTCCCAGTTGGAAGATCATTTGGGCGTGCGTCTGTTTCAAAGGACGACCCGAAACCTCAGCCCCACCGAGCAAGGGCGGGCGTTTTACCCAGGTGCAGTGGCCGTTCTGGATGCCGTGGATGACGCCGAAGCGCAGGTCGTCCATTTGACAGAAGCCCCGCGCGGATCGCTGTTTGTTGCGGCTCCGCTGGGTGTGGGGCGCAGAGTTTTAGCGCCGCATGTGCCTGATTTCCTGTCGGAATACCCCGAAATCGACGTGCGCCTGCGACTGACAGACAGATCGGTCGACCTGACGACCGAAGGTCTGGATCTGGCCTTTTTCATCGGCCAACCCGAAGACAGCACCTTGCGCATTCGCAAAATCGCCGACTGCCAGCGCGTGCTTTGCGCCTCACCGGCCTATGTCGAACGCAGGGGTATGCCAGCAACGGGTGCGGACTTGATATCGCAACGGCACGAATGCTTGAATCTGAGGTTTCCCGGCGCGACCGAGTTTCAATGGCAGTTGGCGACGCCGGATGGCCCGAAGAGGTTCCCGGTGTCCGGTCGCTTTGAATGCGACGACGGCGATGTACTGACGGACTGGGCGCTATCCGGGCAGGGGATCGCGATGAAGCCGGTGTTTGAAGTGGCCGAGCATCTCAGCTCAGGGCGTCTGGTTCCCGTGGCGGTCGAAACGCCGCCGGTGTCCGTGCAAATGGCCTGCCTCTACACGCACCGACGCCACCAGGACCCCAAAGCGCGGCTGTTCATGGATTTCATGATTGAACGGATCAGCAAAGTGGTGCGTGGTTCAGAAGTCTCAACGAACTAAAGCTCCCGCCGTTGTTTGCGCCCTGCGGGCGCTACACAACGTTGGGCTGGGCACCGCGGCAAAGCCGCGGTGCGTCAGCGGGGTTTCAGGCGAAACGAAATAGTCGCGCGACCGCGCTACACCCGATAGGAGTGGCGCTTGGCCCAACCGGAGGAGCCCCGTCAGGGGCGAAGGACGGGCGGGAGCCCTGACAGCTTGGTTCAGCTGCCCCGATAGGTCGAATACCCATAGGGCGATAGCAGCAGCGGCACATGGTAGTGCGCGTCCGTTTCGGACATGCCAAAGCGGATGGGCACCTGATCCAAAAACAGCGGGTCTTCGTCAACTTGCCCGGTTGCGCGCAGGTAGTCTCCGGCGAAGAAAACCAGCTCGTAAGTGCCGGTTTTAAAAGAGTCTTGCGGCAGGATCGGGCTGTTGGTGCGACCGTCCGCATTGGTTTCCGTCTCGGCGATCTTGCGATGAGAATTCCCGGACACGCGGTAGAGGTAAATTTTCAACCCTTCAGCCGGGCAGCCGCGCGCTGTGTCCAGAACATGGGTTGTCAGATAGCCAGCCACGGGTGTCTCCTTTGATTTGTCTTTTGCTTTGTCGCAGTCTGGCGCAAAGTCCGAAACAGTTGAAATGCCGAAAGAACCGGAAACAGCGTTCGGATTGATTTGATAATCATTGACGCGCTTCTGGGCTAAAGCTGTCCTGAAGTTCAAGAATGGAAGAAGCCATGCAGCCCCCTCGTTATCCTCGTGACATGATCGGCTACGGTGCCAACCCGCCTGACGCAAAATGGCCTGGTGGTGCCAAGCTGGCTGTTCAAATTGTGCTGAACTACGAAGAGGGTGGCGAGAATTGCGTGTTGCACGGCGATGCCGCGTCTGAAGCGTTCCTGTCCGAAATCGTGGGTGCCGCGCAATGGCCCGGTCAGCGTCACTGGAACATGGAATCGATCTATGAATACGGAGCGCGTGCGGGATTCTGGCGATTGCACCGGTTGATGCACGACCTTCCGATTACGGTGTATGGCGTTGCAACCGCCTTGGCCCGTTCGCCCGATCAGGTCGCCGCGATGAAATCGGCAGGTTGGGAGATTGCCAGCCACGGGCTGAAATGGGTCGAGCACAAGGATATGCCCGAGGACGAAGAGCGTGCGCAGATCGCTGAGGCAATCCACCTGCATACCGAGGTCGTCGGTGAGCGCCCTCGCGGCTGGTATACGGGTCGGTGTTCAGAAAACACTGTACGGCTGGTGGCCGAAGAGGGTGGCTTTGCCTATGTCGCCGACACGTATGCGGATGATCTGCCGTATTGGATGCAAACGGATGGTTGCGATCAGTTGATCGTGCCTTACACGCTGGACTGCAATGATATGCGGTTTGCCACACCGCAGGGGTTCAACTCGGGCGATCAGTTTTTCTCTTACCTCAAAGACAGTTTCGATGCGCTGTATGCCGAAGGAGAGACGGGCGCGCCCAAGATGCTATCGATCGGTTTGCACTGCCGCCTGATTGGGCGACCGGGCCGGGTGATGGCCTTGAAACGGTTCCTGGACTATGCGCGCGGCTTTTCCGATGTCTGGTTTGCGACGCGGTTGCAGATTGCCCAACACTGGGCCGAAACGCATCCACCTGTGCGGCATCCGAAACCGTCGCAGATGGCGCGGGATGAGTTTGTGGCGACCTTTGGTGGCATCTTTGAGCACTCGGCCTGGATCGCCGAGAGGGCCTATGATCTGGAGTTGGGGCCCGCACATAACACGGCGGGTGGAATGCATAACGCTCTGACCCGCATGTTCCGGTCGGCTTCTGAAGAGGAGCGGCTAGGCGTGTTGACCGCGCACCCGGATCTGGCTGGAAAGCTGGCGCAGGCGAAACGGTTGACGCAGGAAAGCACGTCCGAACAGGCGTCGGCTGGGTTGGATGCGCTGACGGATGAAGAGCGGGCGGCGTTCACCGATTTGAACCGGAAATATACCGAGAAGTTCGGCTTTCCGTTCATCATTGCTGTGCGCGATCACGACAAGGCGTCGATTCTGCAGGCGTTTCAGCGCCGGATTGAACAGGACCGCGACACCGAATTTGCCGAGGCCTGCCGTCAGGTTGAACGGATTGCCGCGTTCCGATTGCAGGACATTTTGCCCTCATGAGCGCCTGTATCACGACCGCGCCCCTGACGGCTGAGGCATTCTCTCCGTTCGGGGATGTACTGGAGGTCACAGGCGACCCCGACAAGATCATCAATCAGGGGCAATGTGGCCGGTATCACGATCTGGCACGTCTGGATTTCGTGGACGGGCGCGCAGGGATAAGCTTGTTCAACGCCAATCCAAGGGCGCTGCCCTATGTATTGGATATGGTCGAACGACATCCAGAGGGCAGTCAGGCGTTCATCCCGATGACGTATCAGCCTTTTCTGGTCATTGTGGCTGCGGATGAGGGCGGTAGACCGGGGCAGCCGAAGGCGTTTGTCACTAAGCCCGGACAGGGCGTGAACTATTTTCGGGGCACCTGGCACGGCGTGCTGACGCCGTTGCATGGGCCGGGCTTGTTTGCCGTGATCGACCGGATCGGAGAGGGCAGCAATCTCGAGGAATACTGGTTCGAAACCCCGTTTGAGGTTGCGGAAGGCTAGGGCGCTCCCGCCCGGTCCCGGCGCATCAAAGATGCTTGTGACCCGTTGGGCCGGGCAGCGCGCAGGCAAGCCCGCACGCAGCGCCTTCGAAACTTCAGTGCCGGGTCATCAGGCGGGCAACGTCCAGCATGCGGGCCGAAAAGCCCCATTCATTGTCATACCAGCCAAACACCCGGACTTGATGGTCCTCGACCATGCGCGTTTCTGGGCCAGCGATCACAAGCGATTCAGGCCGGGTTCGCAGGTCGGTCGAGACCAGCGGCTGATCGGTCCAGCCCAGAATGGGCGATGCTTGAGCAGCTGCCCGCAGTTCCGCCTGAAATGATTGGGCTGACATACCGCGCTCTAACGTTGCCACCAGGTCGATGGCAGACACGCTGGCGGTTGGAACCCGCACCGCCGCGCCGGTAATGCGGCCGGCCAGATGGGGCATCACTTCATCAATCAGATGCGTCGCGCTGGAGGTGGTCGGCACCATCGACAGCGCCCCGGCCCGGGATCGGGCCAGATCACCGCGGGGCGCGTCGACCATCGGTTGACTGTTTGTGTAGCAGTGGATCGTCGTCATATGCGCTGAGGCGATGCCGCCGATCTGGTCCAGCACTTTGACCAGAGGCGCAAGCCCGTTCGTTGTGCATGAGGCATTGGACACGATGCGCGCGTTGCCCAGTTGATCTTCGTTGGCACCCAGAACAACGGTGATTTCCGTCGCGGGCGAGGGGCCAGAGATCAGCACTTTGCCGGCCCCGGCGGTCAACCCTTGGCTGGCCACATCCGAGGTGCGTGCGACGCCTGTACAATCCATTAGAACGTCGACACCCGACAGATCGACATGCGCCAGATTGGGGCTGTGCGTCATCGGAAACGAACGCCCATCGACCACAAGCGCGGCGTCGCCCTGATCTACAGTGCCGGGGTAGGGGCCAAACGTGCTGTCGTATTTGAACAGATAGGCGCAGGTCTCAAGCGGGGCGATGTCGTTGATCAGTACCAGCTCGATATCTGTATCCTGCGGCAAAGCCAGCAGCTGCCGCAGGATCGTGCGGCCGATGCGGCCGAATCCGTTGATTGCAAGTTTCATGCGCAAGCTATGGCAGCGTGCTGCCAATAGCTCAATGCCCGTTGTGACCTGTGGTCAGTTGCAGCTGACCTGCGAGAAAAACTGGCCCGAAATATTCTGGTACATGCTGCCCACAATGGGACGGCATCCGGTCGCCTGCTGAATGGCAGCGATGGCCTGAAGAGTACGCAGACGTGGTGGCGGGCCAAAGGGGTTCAGGTTGTTGTTGTCGCGCGTCGCACGGTACACGACCGGAGCGTCCGAGACCTGCGTTACCGCCCAGGTGCGGCTCATCACGAACACCTGTTTGGTTTCTTCCTTTGCGGCGACAGGCGTTGCATCAAATGCTGTCAAACCAATTCCTGCTGCAAGTGCCAGCATCGTTACGCGCAGTACCATTGAACAATCTCCAGTGCTAAAAACCGATGTTATTTCACCAGATTCAGGGGCTTCTGTGAAGCCCTGCGTGAAAAAAAGCGTTTAAAAGCCTAGCGTTTGGGCAACGTCAGCGGCATGTGCCGGTTCACATCCTTGTACAGCAGGTACCGAAACCGCCCCGGTCCACCCGCATAACAAGCCTGCGGGCAAAAGGCGCGCAGCCACATATAATCACCGGCTTCGACCTCGACCCAATCCTGATTCAGCCGGTAGACCGCTTTGCCTTCCAATACATACAGCCCGTGCTCCATCACGTGAGTTTCGGCAAAGGGAATCACGCCTCCGGGTTCAAAATTGACGATGTTGACGTGCATGTCATGGCGCAAATCCTGTGGATCGGCGAACCGCGTCGTGGACCAGCGACCCTCGGTGCCGGGCATCTCGTTCGGTGTGACGTCGCGCTCGTTGGTTATGATCGGATCGGGTGCGGGCAGGCCGGGGACAGCTTCGTAAGCTTTGCGAACCCAATGAAAGCGCGCAGTTTTTTCGGCTCGGTTGTGCAGGGTCCAGTCCGACTCCGGCGGGATATAGGCGTATCCGCCGGTATCCAGAACGTGCACCTGACCGTTCAACGTCAGGGTCACCTCGCCCTCGACCACGAACAGAACGCACTGCGCTTGGGGGGCTGTCTCTGGGCGGTCGCTGCCGCCGCCGGGCTGAACCTCCATGATGTATTGCGAAAACGTCTCGGCGAACCCGCTGAGGGGGCGGGACAAGACCCAGAGCCGGGTGTCCTCCCAAAATGGCAGGAAACTGGTGACGATGTCGCGCATCGTGCCTTTGGGGATCACCGCATAGGCGTCGGTGAACATGGCGCGGTCGGTCAGCAGTTGGTCTTGTCCTGGATGTCCGCCTGTCGGCGCATAGTAGGTCGGCTGTGCCATTTCATGCCTCTGTTTCGTGTTTGTGGCACTATGCGGGGATTGATCCGGCGCTCCTAGCGGCCGAGTCGCGATAGGTTTGTTCGGTATTATTTGAAGGTCAGGCGGCAGGGCTTGGCCGCAGTTCGCCCGCGGTATAGTCTTGGGGCCAAACTTATTTCAGCAAGGCGAGAAGATCATGAAAGCCTGGATTTCACCCCTGTTTGCCGCCGCCATTCTGGTTGGCGCAGGTTCACTGGCGCAGGCCAAGCCAATTTCGAGAATCATTGCCGAGATGGGCCTGACCCCCGAGGACTTCAGTGTCGTGAGCGCGACGACCACCGAAATACTCGCCGGCGGAATTCCCCAGGTCGGGACCGAGCGGAAATGGTCAAACGCAGATACCGGTTCACAGGGTACAGTGCGCGTGCGCGAGGTTCGCGACAATTGCGTGCATTTTCAGCATTTAATCCAACCCGCAGGGGCCGAGCAATCGCGCGAGGTCAGAACCCGCAACTGCCGCGATGCAAGCGGCAACTGGGTTCTGGCACCTTGATCGATCTTCAGTAGCCGCGTGCGCGGTCGACCTCGTGCAGCAGTGGCGCATCAGTGGACAAACGGTGGAAATTCTCGCCCACGTCAGCCAAAGCCTCGCCCAGATGCCAGCCCGAGACATGAGGCGTGATCGTGACGCCGGGATGGGTCCATAGCGGGCTGTCCGAGGGCAGCGGCTCTTTGTTGGTCACGTCCAGAACAGCGTGACCGGGTGTTCCGCGGTCCAAAGCCTCGATCAACGCAGATTCGTCGATCAGATCCCCGCGTCCTGCGTTCAGCAATTGGCTGCCGGGTTTCATGGCCGCCAGCATGTCAGCATTGAACAGACCAATGGTTTGTGGGGTGGATGGCAGAATGGCGCAGACATGGTCGCATTGCCCCAGGACTTCTGGCAGCGCGCCGTCCCCGTGCAGGCAGGTGACGCCTTCGATTTCTTTTGGGGACCGGCTCCAGCCGACGACCTGAAATCCGACGGCGCGCAGCATCCGCGCGCTGCGGGCACCGATATGGCCCAAACCCAGCACGCCAACCACGGTGTCAGGTGAGAATCCCGGGGCTTTGGGCAGCCATTCCGACTTGCGCTGGGCGGCTTCGTGAAACGCCATATTGCGCTGACGATGCAGGATGTAGGCCACGAACCACTCGGCAATACCCTGCGCCGGTGCATCGGGCTTGAGGCGGGCGATGCGGACGTGATCGGGCAGGTTCGGGTTGCTGACGATTGTTTCGACCCCGGCACCCAGTTTTTGCACCAGTTTCAGGTTCGGCAACCGTTTCGGGTGGTCATTCCGCAGCCCGACAACCGCAACCATCGTGATCTCGCTTACGTCTCCGATCGTGTCGGGCGTGCGTACATCCGCTTCGGGGTGCATTTTCCGGATTTTATTGGCGATGTCATCATCACTGATCCAGTCGGTCATCCCGGTTTCGATCAACAGCGCCATAATTCACCCCCGTACTTTCGATTCATTGAGTTGACGTCCCGTCACACAGCTAGACATCACGTCCGCAGCTAAGTCATTCTCTGCTCAAAGGTAAAGCCCGGTCTTTGGGCCTGAGGAGGGAAATTCATGAACATGTCATTCGGCCTGCGCGAAGAAAACCGCGCTCTGCTACAACGCGTTGCAGATATGATCCGGGACGAGATCATGCCGCTGGAAGAGGAATATCAGGCCGAAATCGACAAGGGAGATCGCTGGCAATACACCCAGCGTCAGGCAGAGATTCTGGAAGGGTTGAAAGCCAAGGCCAAAGCTGCTGGTTTGTGGAATTTCTGGCTGACGGACAGCGACAAGGGCTTTGGCCTGAGCACCGTGGAATATGCCTATTTCGCCGAAGAGATGGGCAAGACACCCCTCGGCGCCGAGGTTTTCAACTGCTCGGCCCCCGACACCGGCAATATGGAAGTGTTCGAGCGGTACGGCTCGGACAAAATGAAAGAACAGTGGCTGAAACCACTTCTTAATGGTGAAATCCGGTCGGCATACCTGATGACAGAGCCGGATGTGGCATCATCGGATGCCACGAACGTATCGATGTCCTGCGTGCGGGATGGGGATGACTATGTTCTGAACGGTGAAAAGTGGTGGTCGTCCGGTGCGGGCGATCCGCGCTGCAAGGTCTATATTGTCATGGTCAAGACGGCAGGTGACGAACAGCCCAAGCACAAGCGCCAATCGATGATCGTGGTCCCAGCTGATGCACCGGGTATCGAAATTCTGCGCCCCATGCAGGTTTACGGCCATGATGACGCACCGCACGGCCACATGCATATCCGCTTTACCAACGTCCGCGTGCCGGCCGACAGCATTCTTTTGGGCGAAGGGCGTGGGTTCGAGATTGCTCAGGGTCGCCTCGGGCCGGGTCGTATCCATCACTGCATGCGCGCAATTGGTCAGGCGGAATCGGCCCTGGAACAGATGTGTAAACGCGCAATGCAGCGCGAGGCGTTCGGAAAGAAGCTGGCACAATTGGGTGCGAATTACGATATCATCGCCGAGTGTCGGATGGAGATCGAGATGGCCCGCCTGCTATGCCTGAAAGCCGCCTGGTACATGGACCAGGGGGATGCCCGTGCAGCGGCCCCTTGGATAAGTCAGATCAAGGTCGTCGCCCCGCGCGTTGCGTTGAAGGTCATCGATGAGGCCGTACAGATGTTCGGCGGGCAGGGGGTCAGTCAGGATACTCCGCTGGCCACGGCTTGGACCCATGTGCGGACGTTGCGGTTGGCTGATGGGCCGGACGCGGTGCACCGCCGTCAGGTGGCCCGGGCCGAGTTGAAGAAACACACTCAGGAAAAAGTCTGAGGGATAGGACCGTGTTGAAACCGGACCCAAGCGAACAGACCTATTTCCACATCCGGGCGGACGGGGCCTTTGTCGGCAATGATCCCGCGCGGGGGCCGTGGTCTGCGGATCACTGTCATGCCGGGCCGGTCAGCGGCTTGATCGTTCGTGCAGCAGAAACCGAGGTCGGGCCAGAAAAGATGCTGACCCGGCTGACGGTGGACCTGCTGCGGCCGCTTCCGCTTAGCGGACTGCGGGTTGCGGCTGAGACCACGCGCCATACCAAGACGCTGGCGACGACACGTGTCACGGTGCACGATCTGGACGATACGTTGTGCGCCACGGCCACGACCATGCATATGGCGCGCCGCGATCTGGGGCCGGTGCCAAATGTGACGCTTCCAGCCCCTTCGCTGGAGGACGCGGTGACCGGACCCTTCCCGATTGGCGAGGTGCGCCATGGTTTGCCGGGTTTTGCGAACCATTCGGATATCCTCTACCCCAAGGGGGGCAATCAGAAGGCCGGGCCAAAGACGGTCTGGATGCGGACACCACCCTTGCTGGAAGGCGAGATGCAATCTCCGATCCAGTCGCTGTGCCCGCTTGCAGATTGCGGCAACGGCATCTCGTGGAATGCACCAACGTCCGAGATGGGGTTCATGAACACCGATCTGACGGTCCAAATTCACCGTGAGCCGGTATCGGACTGGCTGGCCTCGCAATCTGTGTCGCATTGGCAGCCGTCGGGAATAGGGATGTCGCAATCGGTTCTGTTTGATACCGAAGGACCGGTCGGAACGGCCCTGCAGACTCTGGTGTTGTTCCCGCCCGCGTGATGCGCTTGGCCGGTTCTTGCGCGGTGGTCCTGAAACGCATTGCCGGGCACCCGGCAAACGCCTATCTTTCGCCTATGCGTTGGCTCGTTACCATAATGTCCTGCTGTCTGCCGATCCCGGCGATTGCCCACCCGCATGTCTTTATAGACACCGGGCTGGAATTTGTTGTGGATGATACCGGGCAACTGACCCACGTCCGCGTAACGTGGGCCTATGACGAGTTGTATTCGCTGTTCCAGCTTGAGGAAATGAAGCTGGATCAGGATTATGACGGCGTTCTGACGGAAAGCGAAAAGAAGTTCCTGTCAGGTTTCGATGCCGAATGGATCGAAGGGTATAATGGCGATCTTGTGGTATTCGCGGACGGCGCGCCGGTGCCGCTTTCCGGCCCAATGGAGGCGCAAGCCACGACCGAAGATGGCCGCATCGTCACCACCCATCTGCGCGAAGTCGCCGGGGGCGGAGTGCCTGCCAACGCCGTTACGGCGAAAGCCTTTGATGAGACATACTACACCGCCTACGAGGTGACGCGCCCGGTGACCGTTTCCGGGCCTGCGATATGCCAGATCAGCAGGATCGACCCGGATATTGATGGGCAGTTGGCGCAGATGCAGGCCTTTTTGCGCACCTTGGATGCCGACTACGACCTTGAAGAAAATGATATCCCGCTTGTCGGGGAAAGCTTTGCGACCGAGATTTTCGTTTCATGTCCAAATACCTGATTGTCCCAGTCGCCATCGCTATCGGACTGTTGCTGTGGTTTTGGGGCAGCGGCGGGTTTGACCAACTGGCCGCCTGGGCCGCGGGCGAGCAGCGCGAGTTCCAGAACCAGATTGCCCGATCTCTGCGGGCCGCCCGCGCGGAACAGCCCGAAGCCGTAGCGACGCTGCTTACCGTCTGTTTCGCCTATGGGTTTTTTCATGCCGTTGGTCCAGGCCACGGTAAGGTCCTGATCGGTGGCTACGGCTTGGGTCGCAACGTGGCCTTCCTGCGCCTGTCGGCGATCAGCGTGTTGTCCAGTTTGGGGCAGGCGGTGACCGCGATCGTGCTGGTTTATGCTGGGGTGCTGGTATTTCAGATGTCCCGCGACAGCCTTGTTGGGACAACCGAACAAGTCATGGCCCCGATCAGCTATGGAGCGATTGCCGCAATCGGTGTGTGGCTGATCTTTCGCGCTGTGCGCAGTTTTGCGCGTCGATATCGCACCGAAAACGCGCATCAGCACGATCATGACCATCACCACGACCACGGCCACCACAATCACGACCATCACCATGATCAAGGAGCCTGCGCGGATTGCGGGCACCGCCACGGCCCCACTGCCGAAGAAGTGGCGCAGGTCGGAAGTCTGCGCGAGGCTGCGGTTTTGATCGCGGGAATTGCCGCGCGTCCTTGTACGGGTGCCTTGTTTGTTCTGATCCTGACTTGGCAGATGGGGATCGCCATGGTGGGCATTGCTGGCGTCTTTGCGATGGCGCTGGGCACTGCAAGCGTTACAACGCTGGTCGGATGGACCTCATTCGGGTTGCGTGGAGGGCTGCTTGCCTCCGCCTCAGCAACCCGCTTTGCCGGGGTTCTGGCTCCGACGATCGAACTGGTCGCAGGGCTGGTGATTGCAGTTGTGGCCGGGGGGCTGCTGCTGCGCGCGCTTTAGTCGAAAACTGGCGCAGGATAGCCGACACGGGCCAGATACAACCCTTGCGGCGGGCAGACCGGCCCGCAGGCGGCGCGGTCGGTGGCCTCCAATGCATCCCGCACATCTTCTGGTGACCACGCACCCGCGCCGACGCGTTCGAGTGTCCCGACAAAGCTGCGAACCTGATTGTGCAGAAAAGACCGCGCGCGGACGTGAAAGTGGATTTCGGGCCCTGAAAACCCCTGAACCTGTTCAACCCGCAGCTCATCCAGAGTTTTGACCGGGCTGGCGGCCTGACAGATTGAGGACCGGAAGGTCGTAAAGTCATGCCGTCCGATCAGCATATCCGCGCCTGACTGCATAGCATCGACGTCCAGCTGATGATTGATCTGCCAGACCTGCCCTGCGTCGTGGGTAGCGGGGGCGCGCCGCATCAGGATGCGGAACAGATACTGCCGTTCCAACGCTGAAAACCGCGCGTGCCAGTCGTCGTCTACCTGTGCGGCTTTGACAATGGCCACCGGCTGCGGCTTGAGGTGGTAGTTCAGCGCCTCAGACAGGCGAAAGGGATCCCAGTCTTTGTCCAGATCGCAATGAGCCACCTGACCCAGCGCATGAACGCCCGCATCCGTCCGCCCGGCTGCGGCGATGGTATGCTCGCCGGGTTGAATGCGCGACAGGGCCTGTTCGATTGTGCCTTGAACAGACGGCTGATCTTTCTGCCGCTGCCATCCGGCAAACGGTTCCCCTTGGTATTCGACTTTGAGCGCGTATCTGGGCATGGGCTGCTGGTAGCGCGCCGCGCATGAGGGGGCAAGGGTGGGAAACCACTGGTATGTCCGACAACCGCTACTTATCTTGGACCAAACGAAAAAAGCGGGGCGACGGTTTGGTCATCTCATCTTTGGCAGACAGTCTTGTGCGCGGGGTCGAATCCATCGGCGACAGCGTGTCCGAGACGTTTTTTGAGCCGGTGATCCGTCTTGGCGTCACCGGCTTGGCGCGCTCGGGAAAGACGGTTTTCATCACCTCGCTGGTGGCGAACCTGTTGGACCGTGGGCGGATGCCGGGCCTCGTGGCGCAACAGGAGGGGCGGATCAACGCCGCTTACCTGCAGCCGCAACCGGACGACACGGTTCCCCGTTTCGACTATGAAAACCACCTCGCCGCGCTGACCGGTGCCGATCCCCATTGGCCGGACAGCACCCGCGCCGTGTCGGAACTGCGCCTGTCGTTTAAGGCGCGCCCCTCAGGTTTGCTGTCCGGGTTGCAGGGGCCGCGAACCATCCATCTGGATATTGTGGATTATCCGGGCGAATGGCTTTTGGACTTGGCCTTGCTGGATAAGTCTTATGAGCTCTGGTCGAAAGAAACGCTGGAGCGCATTACAAACCGGACCGAGGCCACGGGTTTTCTGTCTTTGGCGCAAGGTATTGATCCAGCTGAAAAGCATGACGAGCCCAAAGCGCAATCTCTGGCCAAGGCGTTTGCGGCGTATCTGGGTGCTGCGCGAAATGCAGGTTTTTATGACTGCACGCCGGGGCGTTTCCTCTTGCCAGGTGATCTGGCCGGTTCGCCGGTTCTGACCTTTGCGCCGTTGCCGGTCGACGGCCACGGTCCGCGGCGCAGCCTGCATCGCGAGATGGAGCGGCGCTTTAAGGCCTATAAGTCCCAGGTCGTGAAACCCTTTTTTCGTGACCACTTTGCCCGCATTGACCGGCAGGTGGTGTTGGTCGACGCGCTGGGCGCGATCCACAACGGCCCGCAGGCGGTTGAAGACATGCGGCGTGCGATGGCGGATATTCTGGCAGCGTTCCGGCCGGGGCGGAATGCGTGGCTTAGCCAGTTGCTGCTGGGAAAAAGGGTCGAACGCATTCTGTTTGCAGCGACCAAGGCCGACCATCTGCATCACACGCAACATCCCCGCCTGACCAATTTCATGGAGGCGCTGACCCGCGAGGCGCGCGACCGCGCCAGCTTTGCCGGGGCCGAAACGGCGGCTTTGTCGCTGGCCTCGCTGCGGGCCACGACCGAAGAGATCCGCGACCACAACGGCACTGAATTGCCCTGCGTTCGCGGTACGCTTTTGGACAGCGGTAAACAGGCGGCCTTCTACCCCGGCGACCTGCCCGAAGACCCATCCCATTTGCTGGGCCCGGCGCGCAACGGGTCCGACAGTTGGCTGGGTGAGGATTATGGGTTCATGGCCTTTGCCCCCGCGCATCTGACTTTGCGCCCAGGCGACGGCCCGCCGCATATCCGGCTGGACCGGGCAGCCCAGTTTCTGATCGGTGACCGGTTGTGACGGTCAATCTCCGTCCCGCCCGCAGCACGGATGCCGGTGCGACCGGCGAAATTCTGCACGGGTTCACCCGCGAACACGATTGGATGCCCGAACTTCATACTCGGGCGGAAATCATCGCGTTCTGTGGTCGGATGATCGAGCTTGACTGGATGACTGTGGCCGAAACGGATCTGGGCGTGGTGGGGTTTCTGTCGCTCAACGGGGATGAAGTGCACTCACTCTATCTTGCGCCCAACGCGAGGGGGCAGGGGGTTGGTCAGCGCTTGCTGGATTATGCCAAATCGCGCCGGTCCGAATTGTCCCTGTTTGCCTTTCAGGCCAACTATGGCGCATGCCGGTTTTATGAACGTAATGGCTTCGTCGAAGTGGCGCGCAGCGATGGAGCTGATAACGACGAGAATCTTCCGGACATCAAATTTGTCTGGACCAGAAAAGGAGCAGCCGATGGCTAAGGGCCCGGTTCTGATAGATCTGGACGGGGATGAGCCCGCCGCCGATGTGGCACAGGCCCCTCCGGTCCCGGATATCGCAAAGCCACAAGGGCAGGCGATGCAGGGCGCGGCGCGCCTTGCCGCTCGCAAACCCTCGGCCCTGTCGCGCTGGTTCTGGGGACTGGCGCTGGCGGCAATCGGCGCTGTGGTGTCTGTGGCGGCGTGGGACTTTGTCAATTCGTTGCTGTTGCGCGCACCGATCCTGGGATGGATCGTAACAGGGCTGTTCGCAGCACTGGTATTGGTTGCATTGATCATCGCAGTGCGAGAGCTGGCCGCCATCGGGCGCCTGTCCCGCGTGGACGGGATGCGTCACGCGGCAGATACGGCCCTGGCCGAAGAAGATCTGGCTCAGGCCCGCGCGGTCACGACCCGTTTGCTGGCGTTCTACAAAGGGCGCGAAGAGACCAAATGGGGTCGCGACCGCCTGTCCGAGCGGATGGGCGAGCAGTTTGATGCCTCGGGGTTGTTAACGCTGGCCGAGGATGAGCTGCTGGCCCCGCTGGACGTCGCCGCTAGCGGCGAGGTCGAGGCCGCCGCGCGGCAAGTTGCGACCGTTACGGCCCTTGTGCCTCTGGCATTGGCGGATGTGACGACGGCGCTTGCGGCGTCTTTGCGTATGATCCGGCGCATCGCCGAAATCTATGGCGGGCGCGCCGGGTTTCTGGGCAGCTGGCGGCTGACACGGGCTGTTTTCGTGCATCTGGTGGCAACAGGGGCCGTGGCCGTCGGGGACGATCTGTTGGAACCCGTGCTGGGCGGATCGGTCCTGAGCAAACTGTCCCGCCGCTTTGGCGAAGGGCTTGTGAACGGTGCGCTCAGCGCCCGCGTCGGCGTCGCCGCGATGGAGGTCTGCCGTCCGCTGCCTTTTTCGGACCGGCACAAACCGTCGACCCGGCGCATCATCAAGCGGGCCTTGGCCGGGTTGTTTTCGAAAACTTGACCTGACGCAAAGTCTTGCGGTCCGGCGGCACGCATAGTGATGCCCGAGCCAGCCATGACCGATCACGGACACAGCCAGCAAGAGATTGCCGACCGCATCAACGCCCCTCCCGGGCGTGGGGTGCTGCGGGATGTTGTGTATGGCGGGATCGACGGGTCGGTCACCACTTTTGCGATCGTGGCCGGAGTTGCCGGGGCGGGACTTTCCCCATTCATCATCGTCGCGCTGGGGCTTGCCAACGTGCTGGCGGATGGGTTTTCCATGGCGGCTGGAAACTACTCTGGCACCAAAGCCGAACTGGACAATATCCGGCGCATTCGCGCGGTCGAGGAACGCCATATCCGTCTGTACCCCAAGGGCGAACGGGCCGAGGTGCGCGAGATTCTGTCGCAAAAGGGTCTGGCCGGGCAGGTGCTGGAAGACGCCACAGATGCCATCACCGCCAATCGCGACAACTGGATCAACCTGATGATAGAAGGCGAATACGGTCTGGGCAGTGTCGATCCACACCCTATCAAAGCGGCGATGGCGACGTTTCTGGCCTTTCTTGTGGCAGGCATGGTGCCATTGTTGCCGTTCCTGTTGTCGATGGACCGGGCTTTTGAGACTTCGGCTGTCATGACCATGGCGGTCTTTTTCGCTATTGGAGCGCTCAAAAGCCGCTGGTCGCTGTCGCCCTGGTGGCGTTCCGGGTTTGAGACCTTTGTGATCGGCGGTGCTGCGGCGCTGATGGCCTATTTCGTCGGCTCATTGTTTCATCCCTAGGGGTCAGATGCGTTCCGACGCAATGAAGGGTGTCCTTTGGAGGCGCAATCCATTTGCTGATCGCTGCATTTTGCCAAACCCAACTAGATCTTGGACTCACGCAACTTCATGACTTTTCGGACTGTTATGCAGATCGGCACCCGGTTAGCCTGACCGAACACCTTTGCGGAGTCTTCATTTGGAATCCCTGTTTGTACTTGTTGGATTGATTGTTCTCGCCATTCCGGTGGGCATTGTCGTGCTATTGGTAATGCACCTCCGCCTGCGCCGCCGGGTCGAACAATTGGAGCTGCGGGTTTTGGGCTTGGGCGGCGATACCCCGGTGGAAGAGGTTACACCCGAGGCTCCGACACCGCCCGCAGAAAAACCCTCTCCGTGGCCGTCCGTCAAAGCGCCCGAGGTTCCAGCGAACAAAGACGCGCCTTCTCTGGCAGTTCCGAAATCTGACCGCCTTTCTGTGTTCGGTGGGTGGCTGCGTGAAAACTGGTTCTATGCGGTCTCGGCACTGTCATTGGCGCTGGCCGGTATCTTCCTGGTGCAATACGGGGTCGAAAGCGGTGTGCTTTCGCCCGCAATGCGCGTCATTGCAGCCTTGGTTTTTGGGGCGGCGCTGATTGGTGCAGGAGAGGTGATCCGGCGCAGGTACGGAGACGATGAATCTTCGGCCACCGCCTATTTGCCATCGGTTTTTTCCGGGGCCGGGCTGGTGGCCCTGTTCGGCGGGTTGTTGGCCGCACGGCAGCTTTACGATCTGATTGGCCCGGAAACGGCGCTTGGCGCGATGATCGCTGTGGCGCTTATTGGGCTTGTTCTGGGCTGGTTTCATGGGCCTTTGCTGGCCGCAGTCGGTTTAATCGGCGCATTTGCCGCCCCGTTTGTGGTGGGCGGGGCCTCGAAAGATCCCGGCTGGGTGTATGGTTATTTCTTTGTGATTGCTGTGCTTGGCTTGGGCATCGACACCGTGCGCCGCTGGGCGTGGATATCGGTTTTGACACTTGTCGGGGCTTACACCGCAAGCCTGTTGCTGGTGCTGTCCGCGCCCCGAACCGAGCCAGCTTATCTGGTCTGTGTAACTGCGCTGGCGTTGATTGCGATCGCGATTCCGGCGCGCAGGCTTTGGCCGGATCATGGCGGGCGGATGATGACTGAGGTCATCGCAATCAAAAAGGGGGTGCAATGGCCCGAGTTTCCGACCCGCCTGGCCTTTGCTGCGGTGGCGGTCACCTCGGTCATTTTATCAGTTCACTGGGCAGATTCGGCGGCCGAGTTCTGGTTGGGGGTTGTCCTGTTGTCCGGGCTGACTGTGGCGATGATCGTCTGGGCCAATCAGGCGCGGGCCTTGCAGGACGCGACCCTGTTGCCCGCTGCCGGTCTGATCTGGTTCGTTTTGGTGCACGGTTTGGACAATGGGGCTGTCGCACGTGAGTTTGCCGAGACCTATGCCGAGACCGTCGAGGCAGATTTCCCGTGGTCCGTTACTCTGTTGGTGGCTTTGGGTGCCGTGATCTCGGCGCTTGCGGCCTGGCGATCCTTGCGAGCGACCGACCACTGGGCGCTCTGGGCCGCGGGCGCTGCGATTTTTGCACCGGGTCTTGCCATTGCGCTGGACCTCGGGTGGCACCCTGCCGAAGTTATCGGAGCTTACCCGTGGGCTCTACACGCGATTGCCTTGGCGGTGCTGATGGTCGTTCTGGCCGGGCGGTTTGCTCAGGTCGATGGCGAAAACCGCTTGCGGGCGGCCTTGGTGACTGTGTCCGCGCTGTCCAGCCTCGCTTTTGCTTGCGTCATCGTTCTAAGTTCGGCCGCCCTGACCATTGCGTTTGTTGTTCTGGTCGTCGCCGCCGCCGCTTTGGACAGGCGTTTCACACTTCCTCCGATGAGCTGGTTCATTTGGGTCGGAGTGTTCACGGTGACCGTCCGCCTTGTGCTGAATCCCGGACTGGACTGGGCTACGGAAGCCCCCATAGCAGAGATGACGCTGGTCTATGCGGCGGCTGCCATAGGATTTTTGGCTGCGTGGGTCATCCTGCGCCCGCTGGATCGTCCGGTCGCCGCCCTGCTGCTGGAAAGCGCGGCTTGGGCGACCTTTGGTATCCTGTTGACCTTGCTGTTGTTGCGCTGGCTCGAAGGCGTTGGCGAGGGTGGGGCGCATGACAGCCATTGGGGCCTTGGCCTGTTGTCTGTGATCTGGTTGCTGCTGGCCTGTGCGCAAGTAAGGCGGTTCGAATTGGGCGGCAAGCTGAACTATGCGCGGTATGGCTTGGCCTTGTTCTTTGCCGCGCATGGGCTGGTGCGCCTGGGTCAGGCACTGACCGAGGCGAACCCCTTGCTGAACGCCCAAGCGGACCCGGTGCTTGGGGCGCCGGTCCTCAACACACTTGCTGTTGCCTACCTGTTGCCTGCGGCCTTACTGGCCGTGTCAGCGGCGTGGTTGCCTGCACTGCATCCCCGGTTGCGTCAGGCCGGTTTTGGTTTGGCAGCGGCGGTGGGTGCCGTCTGGTTGGGCCTGACCATCCGCCATATCTGGCAGGGCGCGGGCGGAATGTACGAGGGTAACGGCGTCTCTCAGCCCGAGCTTTACACCTATACCATGGCGTTGCTGGTTATCGGCGCAGCGTTGTTCTACCAATCGCTCGCCCGCCGCTCCGACCTGATGCGCAAAGCGGGGTTGGTCGTCATCGGGCTGGCTGTGGCCAAGGTGTTTCTCGTCGATATCTCGGGTCTGGGCGGTCTGATCCGGGTGTTCTCGCTGCTTGCGCTTGGCCTCGCGCTGGCCGGTCTGGCCTGGCTGAACCGCTGGGCCAAGCTGCGCCATTCGCCGCAGCAGGCAGAACCTCTGGACCATTAGGCGTGGGCATCCTATAAGCGCGGCCATGTATGACCGGACGGCCATCATTATTCGAATTATATCCCCGGCGCTCTGACCACCTGAGACGCCGGGCAAAGGTGTTTGAGACTTCGCACCGACCGCTTCGATCCTAGTACGACCAGATCATCCAAAGGACGCCCCCAATGTGCGCCGACACGATCCAGACACCTGACTACAAAGACACGCTGAACCTGCCCAAAACCGACTTTCCCATGCGCGCCGGCCTGCCCAAGCGCGAGCCTGCATGGCTGGAACGGTGGGAGACAATCGGCGTCTACGACCGCCTGCGCGAGAAAGAGGGCCGCACGCCCTTTACCTTGCACGATGGCCCCCCCTACGCCAACGGCCACCTGCATATCGGCCACGCGCTGAACAAGACCATCAAGGACATGATCGTACGGTCACACCAGATGATGGGCTTCGACGCGCGATACGTGCCCGGTTGGGATTGCCACGGCCTGCCCATCGAATGGAAGATCGAGGAACAGTACCGCAAGAAGGGTAAGAACAAGGACGAGGTGAACATCGTCGACTTCCGTCAGGAATGCCGCAAGTTCGCCGAAGGCTGGATCGACGTCCAGCGCGAAGAGTTCAAGCGCCTGGGCATCACCGGCAACTGGCCCGATCCCTACATCACGATGGACTATCACGCCGAGGCCGTGATCGCCGACGAGTTCATGAAGTTCCTGATGAACGGCACGCTCTATCAGGGGTCAAAACCCGTGATGTGGTCGCCCATCGAAAAGACCGCTCTGGCCGAGGCCGAGGTCGAGTATCACGACAAGGAAAGCTTCACTATCTGGGTGAAGTTCAAAGTCGTGAACGCAGGCGATCTGGATGACGCATTTGTCGTGATCTGGACCACGACCCCTTGGACCATGCCGTCGAACAAGGCCGTTGTGTATGGCAAGGATATCTCGTACGGCCTGTACGAAGTTACTGGCGCTCCGGAGGAATGCTGGGCCAATGTGGGTGACAAATTCCTGCTGGCCGACAATCTGGCCGCCGACGTTCTGGGCCGTGCGCGTCTGAGCGACGATCAGTGGACCCGTGTTCGTGACGTGACCGCCGATGAGCTGGCAGGCGTGCAACTGACCCACCCGCTGGCCGGTGCCGAGGGCGGCAACGGTGAATGGGACGACATTCGCGACTTCCGCGCCGCTGAGTTTGTGACCGATACTGAAGGCACCGGTTTTGTTCACTGCGCGCCGTCGCACGGGATGGAAGAATTCGAACTCTATCGCGATCTGGGGATGCTGGAGCAGGTCATCACTTATAACGTGATGGACGATGGCTCATTCCGCGCTGATCTGCCGTTCTTTGGTGGTAAATTCATCCTGTCCCGCAAAGGTGGCGAGGGTGACGCGAACAAGGCGGTCATTGACAAGCTGGTTGAGGTTGGCGGGCTGCTGGCGCGTGGCAAGATCAAGCACAGCTATCCGCATTCATGGCGCTCGAAAGCGCCCATCATCTATCGCAACACGCCTCAGTGGTTCGCCTCGGTCGACCGCAAGCTGGACGATGGCATGGGCGAGATGGGGGATACCATCCGGGAACGCGCCCTGCGGTCCATCGACGAGTTGGTGAAGTGGACGCCGCAGACCGGCCGAAACCGCCTGTATTCGATGATCGAAGCCCGCCCGGACTGGGTTCTGTCGCGCCAGCGCGCCTGGGGCGTGCCGCTCACGTGCTTTACCAAAAAGGGTGCTCTGCCAACTGATGCGGATTACTTGCTGCGCAACGAAGACCTCAACGCCCGCATCAAGACGGCGTTCGAGAAAGACGGCGCAGACGTTTGGTACACTGACGGCTTCAAAGAAAAGATCCTCGACGGCATCGCCAACCCGGAGGAGTATGATCAGGTGTTCGACGTGCTGGATGTGTGGTTCGATTCCGGTTCGACCCACGCTTTCGTTCTGCGCGACCGTGAAGACGGTACCGAGGACGGCATCGCCGACGTCTACATGGAAGGCACCGACCAGCACCGCGGGTGGTTCCACTCGTCGATGCTGCAGGCCTGCGGGACCAAGGGTCGTGCGCCGTATCGCAACGTGGTGACCCATGGCTTCACGCTGGACGCCAAGGGCAACAAGATGTCCAAATCGCTGGGCAATACCATCGTACCGGAAGAGGTCGTCAAGCAATACGGCGCCGATATCCTGCGCCTTTGGGTGGCTCAGACCGACTATACCGCCGACCAACGGATCGGGCCCGAGATCCTGAAGGGCACCGCCGACAGCTATCGCCGCCTGCGCAACACCATGCGGTTCATGTTGGGTTCACTGGCGGACTTCACCGAAGCGGATCGCGTCGCGCCCGAGGATATGCCGCGTCTGGAACGCTGGGTCCTTAGCCGACTGGCCGAATTGGATGAGCAGGTGCGCAATGGCTATGCCGCATTCGACTTCCAGGGCGTGTTCAGCGCTGTGTTCAACTTTGCCACGGTCGACCTGTCGTCCTTCTATTTTGACGTCCGCAAGGACGCGCTGTACTGCGACGGAGACAACCTGCGCCGCCGCTCGGCCCGCACCGTGTTGGACATCCTGTTCCACCGCCTGACCACATGGCTGGCCCCGGTTCTGGTGTTCACCATGGAAGAGGTCTGGCTTGAGCGGTTCCCGAGTGATGACAGCTCGGTCCATCTGGTCGATTTCCCCGCCACGCCTGCGGATTGGCGGGATGCCGAACTGGAAACCAATATGGCCAAGGTCCGCCGCGTCCGCCGCGCCGTCACGGCCGCGCTTGAGGTGCAGCGTCAGGATAAGGTCATCGGCTCGAGCCTTGAGGCCGCACCGATCGTGCATGTCGACGATGCCGAGACGCGCGACCTGCTGGCGACCTTCGACGTGGATGATATGTGCATCACGTCGGGCCTGACCGTCACCGGCGATCCGGCCCCGGCCGAGGCGTTCCGCGTGCCCGAGATTGAAGGCGTCGCGGTGGTCTTTGAAAAGGCCGACGGTAAGAAATGCCAGCGCTGCTGGAAAATCCTGCCCGACGTCGGGCTGCACGCCCATCCGGGTGTTTGCGGTCGCTGTAACGACGCGTTGGGATAAACAAACAGCCCCCGGCCAGATTGGTCGGGGGTTTTTCGTTCCAAGCTTGCGTGCCGGTCGTCGATCTGAAACGCTGCTTTCATGTCGATGATTGCCGTTGAAACTCAGTTTGGCCGCCTTGGGGTTGAAGAAACCGACGGGGCCATCACGCGCCTTGTCTGGAATGGCCGTAACGAAGGCCCAACCACGCCGCTGTTGCAAGAGGCTGCCGCCCAGTTGACCGCCTATGATCAGGGGCGGTTGGATGCGTTCGACCTGCCTTACCAAGTTGACGGCTCAGAATTTCAGAGACAGGTCTGTGACCTGATGTACGCCATTCCGTTGGGCGAAACCCGAACGTATGGAGACATCGCAAAAGAGCTGGGTCAGCCTCCGCAGCCGGTGGGGCAGGCCTGCGGCGCGAACCCCATTCCCGTGATCATTCCCTGCCATCGGGTGCTGTCCGCCAATGGGCTTGGCGGGTTCTCGGGCGAGGGTGGGGTCGAGACCAAAGTGGCCCTGTTGCGCCATGAACGCGCGGCTGGGCTGCTGATCTGAACCTCGAAAACCGGTTGCAATCCCGCTGATTGAGGCCCAACCTATATCAGTTACTGAATTTGAAGGACCGCATTGCATGACTGCCAACACTGACCCGGCCGCCCGCAAAAAGGCCATCATTGACCGTCTGATGTCGCTGGAAGAACAGGAACTGGCGACTGCGCAGGCGCATTACGATGCATTTCTGAAGGACTCGCAGCTGGATGACCGCGAAGGCCATGACAAGGACGATATCGCCGCCTCGCGCGAGAACGCCGATCTGGCGGCGGCTTTTGACGCGCCGGTTCACGCCCATCACGCAAAGATCGACGTGATCGAAAACACCGATTTCGGTTTGACAGACCGGGTGCAGCCGGGCGCTGTGGTCAAGTTCAATAACCGCCGTTTCGTCGTGTGCGTTTCCACGACCCGGTTCGAGGTTGATGGCAAGACCTTTATGGGTATCTCGACCCAAAGCCCGATCTACCTGGCCATGGCGGGCCTGCAGGAAGGAGATGTGTTCACACACAACGGCACCGAGTTTGAGGTGCAGGAAATCCTGTAAGTCTCAGCCTTTGCGCGGCGGTACAATCTGCTGTGCAATTCCGGCCAGTGCCAGATACAAGCTGGTAACAACCAGTCCCCAATGCGCCCAGCTTTCGGGGTGGAAGTCGACCCAGGCAGCCCAACCGGCAAAGAAGGTCCAGGCGAATGCCATGGGCAGCGAGACGCTGCGCCAGCGTTCCGTGCGAACCGGGTGAATGAACTTGAGCGGCAGGAACATCGCCAGCGAAAGCAGCGAAACCAGCATCAGGATCACCCAGAAGTTCAGTTCGAGCGCGAAGACGACGATGACAAACATATTCCAGCAGCCCGGAAAGCCCGAGAATGAGTTGTCCTTGGTCTTCATCCGCGTGTCGGCAAAGTACATGGCGCTGGCGAAGGTGATCACGATGATGGCAAACCACCCGGTCCAGCCGTCCATCAAACCTGATTTGAACAGGGCAAAGGCCGGGATGAACACATAGGTCAGATAGTCAATGATCAGGTCCAGCAATACGCCGTCGAATTCCGGCGCGTTCTTTTTTACGTGATAGTGGCGCGCAAGGGGGCCATCGATACCATCCACGATGAACGAGATCACAAGCCACAGATACATCAGGCTCCACTTCTCTTCGACGGCGGCCAGCATGGCCAACATCGCGAAAACGGCACCGGTGGCAGTAAACAGATGTACGGAAAGGGCTTTGAGTCTAAGTGTCATTGGTGTCTCTTGGACGATGCGCGCTGCAGATGCAAACTAAAAGCCCGGTGAGCGAAAAACCCTGACGTAACTGTGTGGTTCGGGGTCAGGCTTTGGGGTGGGCGCGGTTGTAGACTTCCATCAATCGGGCCGTATCAACGGCCGTGTAGGCTTGCGTTGTGGACAGCGAGGCATGGCCTAACAGTTCCTGAATGGCGCGAAGGTCGCCGCCAGCGGACAGAAGATGGGTGGCAAAGCTGTGCCGCATGGCATGCGGAGTTGCGGTTGCGGGCAGACCCAGCTGCATGCGTGCCTTGGCCATCACGCCTTGGATCGCACGTGGGTTGAGGGCACCGCCACGCACACCACGGAACAATGCCATATCGTGCGCCTTCGGATGCGGACAAAGCTGCAAGTATCGATCCACGGCAGCACGCGCAGCCGGAAGCACCGGGACGATCCGTTCTTTTCCACCCTTGCCGACAATGCGCAGACTTTCAGGCATTGGGACGTCTGCCCCGGTCAAAGACAACGCCTCAGAGATGCGCAAACCGCAGCCATACAAAAGCGTGACGACGGCAACGTCGCGCGCCGCGACCCAGTCATTGGCTGACTGCAGTTCGACAGTGTCGATCACGGCGCGCGCGGCGTCTTCGGCCAGTGGACGGGGCAGTTTCTTGGTAAACTTCGGTGCCCGTGTGGACAGAACGGCGGTAGGCTCGAACCCTTCACGCTCGGCCAGCCAGCGGTAGAAGCTTTTGACCGCCGACAGCTTGCGCGCCAGCGACCGCGCACCGACACCTGAACTGCGTTGGTCTGCCATCCAGGCACGCATGTCGGACACAGAAATGCGCGCCAGAGCGGCCAGGCCCTGCCGTTCGCTGTGGTGCAGCGTCATGAATGACAAAAACTCGGTGACATCGCCGCGATAGGCGGTCTGCGTGTTTTCCGATCGGCCCGCTAGCGCGCTCAGACTGTCCAGCCAATGCTGTAACGCGTCGCGGCAGGCGGGTGAGATCAGGCTCACGACAACCAGTGGCGCATCGAGCGTTCGAAGACCCCGGCAAAGAAGGACAGAAGATCTGTACCCAGTTGCGGTGAAAAATGATTGCGGTCTTTGGCGCTCATCACGATCATACCGGGCAGTCGACCATCGCCCAGATCCAGTCTCAGGCAGGCCTCGGACCGCAGGTGTTCGGCGTTCGGGCCAAAGATGCGGTGCGTCGGGTGCAATATCTCGCGCAATACGACGTCGCGCGCCGGACCGCTGCGATCGAATGTCAGGTAGTTGTCCACAAAGCCGGGCTCGACCACGGACAGGACGCCATCCAGCGTGTCGATCGGCGGGTCTTCTTGCGTTGCGGTGGATTCCAGCACCAGAGTGATTTGATCCACGCGCAGGACCTCGGCCACGTCCGTACCGAGCGTGCGCAGGAATTCCTCGAAATCGGCTGGCTCCAATAGTCGGATGATGGCGCGATGCACCTGATTGGTACCTGCAAGGTTTTCGTAGGCTGCTGCGATGACCGACCTGTGTGTGTCTTCCAGTCTGTCCAGCCGTTGCTCGAGCCGCTGCATGGCGATGCCGCGCAGGTCGATTACATTGTCCCCACGCGCCTGTTCATTCGCCGTAACAAGGGCTTGCATCAGATCCTTGTCGTCCAGCACAGCGTCCGGTTCGGCCAGAATCGCGGCGCGCAAATTGTCCTTGAGTTTGGTGTTGCTGCTCATGTCCCGTCCGGTCTTTTTTTGTTGAGGGGCTTATAACACGAGTTGCAGTCTTTTCCTTGGAAAAAATGCACAAAAGCTGGATTTCATTCGGGGTGTGGCCAGCGGCTCCCGCCTGCAAAACCCTGATCACAGATCAGGGCTTGGCGGTTGGGCCGGGCGCGGCACCTATCGGTGCCGCGCGGCTGCGGATTGCATCAGAGGATTTTCTGACCGGTCTTGGCCCAGTCGGCCAGGAACGTTTCCAGGCCCTTGTCGGTCAGAGGGTGGTCGGCCAGTTTTTTGATCACGGCGGGCGGTGCGGTGATCACGTCTGCACCAATGCGGGCGCTGTCGGTGACGTGGTTCACCGAACGGATGGAGGCGGCCAGAATTTCCGTTTCGAACCCGTAGTTGTCATAGACCTGACGGATGTCGGCGATGAGATCCATACCGTCGAGGTTGATGTCGTCCAGGCGACCGATGAAGGGCGAGATGAAAGTCGCGCCCGCTTTGGCGGCCAGAATGGCCTGATTGGTCGAGAAGCAAAGCGTGACATTGACCATCTGGCCTTCGTCGCTGAGGGTTTTGCAGGTTTTCAAACCGGCCCAGGTCAGCGGAACTTTGACGGCGATGTTCGGCGCGATCTTGGCCAGCTTGCGGCCTTCGGCGATCATGTCGTCGGCCTCGGTGGCGACAACCTCGGCTGAAACGGGACCGTCGACCAGATCACAGATTTCCTTGGTCACTTCCAGAATGTCACGACCCGATTTCAGGATCAGCGAGGGGTTGGTGGTTACGCCGTCCACCATGCCCAGATCGTTCAGTTCGGCGATGGCGTCGATCTCGGCTGTGTCTACGAAGAATTTCATGAGGGCAGTCCTTTGATGGGTTGGCCTTGGTCGCGGATGGCTTTACCTCAAAGAGACCCATGCTGGAACCCCCCGCGAAGGATATGCCGTGAGCGCTAACGGATTTTTTGACCAAGGCGAGCTGGTAGCGGTGCTGACAACGCAGCCGCTGGACCGGACGCTGGACTACAAAGCGCCCGAGGGTGGGTGCTTTCTGGGCGCGTTTGTCGAGGTGCCGCTGGGACCGCGCAAGGTTTTGGGCGTGGTTTGGGGGCCGGGGCAAGGCGGGTTCGATCTGAGTAAGGCTCGGTCGGTGATCCGGGTGCTGGAGGTCGCGCCCATGCGCGAAGAGATGCGCGTGTTTCTGGGGAAGGTGGCTGATTATACGCTGACGCCGATGCCCGCGATGTTGCGCTTGGCGACCCGCGCGCCGGGTTTGGGTGATCCGCCGTCCATGCGCAAGATTTATCGTCTGGGTGAGGCGCAGCCAGAACGGATGACCGATGCGCGAACCCGCGTGCTGGAAGTTTTGCGCGACTACGGTGGATTGGCGTTCACGCTGAAGGAACTGGCCGAGCAGGCTGGCGTAACCTCGTCCGTTGTTAAAGGCTTGGTCAAGCAGGGCGCAGTGCGCGAGGAAGACAGCCCACGCGATCTGCCCTATCCGCATCTTGACCCTGACCTGCCGGGAAAAGACCTGACCGAGGATCAGGCTGCCGCCGTGGCGCGACTGCAGGCAGGGCAGCGTACCGGTGACTATGGTACGACGCTGCTGAAGGGTGTGACCGGTTCGGGTAAGACAGAGGTTTATCTTGAGGCTGTGGCCGAAGCCCTGCGCATGGGGCGTCAGGCTTTGGTTCTGCTGCCCGAGATTGCTCTGACCGCTGAATTCCTGACTCGGGTCGAGGCGCGGTTTGGCGCGCGCCCGGCCGAGTGGCACTCGGGTGCGACCATGACCGAACGCCGTCGGGTCTGGCGGATGGTCGGGCAGGGGGATGCGCAGTTGGTGGTTGGCGCGCGGTCAGCGCTCTTCTTGCCGTTTCGCGATCTCGGCCTGGTGGTGGTCGATGAAGAACACGACACCTCTTACAAACAGGAAGACGGGGTGCATTACAGCGCGCGCGACATGGCGGTTTTGCGCTCGGCCATTTGTGGCGCACGGGTGATTCTGGCCAGTGCAACGCCGTCTTTGGAAAGTTGGGCCAATGCCGAGGCTGGCAAGTACGAGCGGGTTGATCTGACCTCGCGCTTTGGCACGGCAGTGCTGCCGGACATGAAGCCGATCGACATGCGCGCTGAACAGATGCAACCGGGAACCTGGATTTCGCCGTCCCTGCGGCAAGCGGTTTGGCAACGGATTGAGAGGGGCGAGCAGTCACTGCTGTTCATCAACCGCCGCGGCTATGCGCCGGTGACCTTGTGCCGGGCCTGCGGGGAACAGATCGCCTGTGACCATTGCGACGCGCGGATGGTCGAACATCGGTTTCTGAAACGCCTGATGTGCCATCAATGCGGGGAAACCAAACCGATGCCCGAGGCCTGCCCATCCTGCGGTGTCGAGGGCAAGTTGGCCCCGGTTGGCCCGGGGATCGAACGGTTGGCTGAAGAGGCTGAGGCGACTTTCCCTGAGGCCAAGATCGCGATGCTCAGCTCAGACTTGTTCGGCTCGGCGCGGGCGCTCAAGGCCAAGATCGAAGAGATCGCCGAAGGCGATGCCGACATCATCATCGGAACGCAACTGGTCGCCAAAGGGCACAACTTTCCCAAACTGACTCTGGTTGGGGTAATCGACGCTGACCTGAGCCTGCATGGGGCCGATCTGCGCGCGGCCGAGCGGACGTTCCAACTGATGCGGCAGGTGGCAGGCCGTGCGGGGCGGGCGGACAAACCGGGGCAGGCACTGTTGCAGACCTTTCAGCCAGAACATCCGGTGATCCGCGCGATCCTGTCGGGCGATGAAGAGGGTTTCTGGAAGGCCGAAGCCGCCGGACGGCAGGCCGCAGGTGTTCCGCCTTATGGGCGTATGGCGGGGATCGTCCTGTCCGGGCCTGAGGTTGGGCCTGTTTTCGACCTCGGCAACGCCATGGCCCGCAACGATGCGCCCCTGCGCGAGGTCGGCGCGCAGGTCTTCGGGCCAGCCCCTGCCCCCATCGCGCGTATTCGGGGTAGGCACCGCGTGCGACTGCTGGTCAAAGCCCCGAAAGGAGCACCGATTCAAGACGCAATTGCGCGCTGGATCGCACCGCTGCGCTTAAAGGGTGATTTGCGTCTGACTGTGGATATCGACCCACAGAGCTTTTACTGACCTCTGCATCAACGCAGGTTGACTGTGCGCCCGCTTCTTCCCTCTCGCCAAAATCAGAAAATGGGCGTAGAGGGAGACCCATGCTGAAACCAATGCCCCTATCCGAGGCGCAGAGCCTTCCGTTCTGGCGCCGCCCTGTGACCCTCTTGTTCATGATGGCGCTGACCATGCCCATTGCGTTCAACGGTTGGAGTGCATTGCTGAACAACTTTGTCATTGAGGTGGCGAATTTCGACGGGGCCGACATTGGCCTACTACATACGGTACGGGAAATTCCCGGTTTCCTGGCCATCGGTGTGATCGCAGTGATCATATTCGTGCGCGAACAGGTGCTGGCGATGATTTCGCTGATGATGCTGGGGGTCGCAACGGCAGTGACCGCATGGTTTCCCAGTCTTGGCGGATTGCTTTTCGTTACGCTCTTCAGCTCGATCGGGTTCCACTACTACGAAACGGTGAACCAGTCGCTTCAATTGCAATGGTTGCCCAAGGATCGCGCGCCCCAAGTTTTGGGATGGCTGGTGGCCATGGGCTCGGCTGCGACGGCAGTGGTCTATGGCCTGATCGTTCTGACATGGGACCGGTTCGATCTGTCCTACAACACTGTTTTCATGGCCGCGGGCGGCGTAACGGCGCTGTTGGCGCTGTTTTGCCTGCTGGCTTACCCGCAATTTGACGCACCAACGCCGCAAACCAAAAAGCTGGTGCTGCGCAAACGCTACTGGCTGTATTACGCGCTGCAGTTCATGGCTGGGGCACGCAGGCAGATCTTCGTCGTTTTCGCGGGCTTCATGATGGTCGAGAAATTCGGCTTTGAAGTACATGAGCTGACAAGTCTCTATTTGATCAACCTCGTGATAAACATGGCCGCGGCCCCAATGTTGGGCAAAGCGGTGGCCGTGTTCGGAGAGCGTCGGACCCTGATCTTCGAATATGCCGGTCTGGCGATTGTCTTTGCAGCCTATGGCGGGATTTATTGGTTTGGTTGGGGCGTGGTCCTGGCTGCGATCCTGTATGTGATCGACCATGTTCTGTTCGCTTTGGCGTTGGCGCTGAAGACATACTTCCAAAAAATCGCGGACCCGGCTGACATTGCACCAACTGCGGCGGTCGCTTTCACCATCAACCACATTGCCGCTGTGTTCTTGCCCGCTCTTCTTGGCCTGCTTTGGGTCGTCTCGCCCGGTGCGGTCTTTGCCTTGGCCGCTGCAATGGCGATGGTTTCGTTGCTGCTGTCGCTGTTGATCCCGCGGCATCCCGAGCCCGGGAATGAGACCATCCTGACCAAGTACGCGCCTGCGCCCGCCGAATAAGCGCCGATACTTGACCTTGGCGGGCCATCGCCATAGGCGCTGTGTCAACTGATACAGGAGGCCCCCATGCCCACATTCACCGCGCTGACCACTCTGACCGGTAAGAAAGCCGCCGAAGGGCTGGGCGAAGCGATGGAGCGTCTTGAGCCGGAACCCACAGGGGTTGGTGTGTTTGAAGTCGAAGATGGCTCGGGCCTGTGGGAGGTCGGCGGCTATTTCACGGAAACCCCGGACGAGACCGCGCTGGCCGTTTTGGCCGCCGCGTTCGAGGCGAAACCGTTTGTGGTCTCGGAGCTGCCCGAAACTGATTGGGTTGCCCATGTGCGCCGCGAATTGGCCCCCGTCGAGGCCGGACGGTTCTTTGTCTACGGCAGCCACGATGCCGACAAGCTGCCTGAAGGGCGCATTCCGCTGCTGATCGAGGCTGCGATGGCCTTTGGTACCGGCCACCATGGCACCACATTGGGTTGCCTGAAGGCGTTGGATCATCTGCTGAACCAGGGATTCACAGCCAGCAAAGTGGCCGATATCGGCTGTGGGACGGCTGTTCTGGCCATGGCAGCCGCGCGGGTCTGGGACGGCGAAATCATCGCCAGCGATATCGACCAAGTGGCAGTTGATGTGGCCGAAGCCAACCTGAAGGCCAACGGAATGGCCGGCCAGGTCCGATGTGTTGAGGCGGCAGGATTTGACCATCCCGAACTTGCGGCCGCTGCGCCCTATGACCTGATTTTTGCCAACATCCTCAAAGGTCCGCTGGTTGCTTTGTCCCCGGAAATCGCCGCGAATCTGCGAGTCGGTGGGTACGCCATTCTGTCGGGAATCCTTAACGAACAGGCCGATGACGTGGTTTCCGTTTATTTGCAAAACGGGTTCAATCTTGATGAAACCAACCAAATTGGTGAATGGACGACGCTAATATTAAGCAAACAGGGCTAAATCTGGGCCATTTGCAGGAGCTTTCTGGCATTTTGCCTCGTTTTTGTCGCATTCTGTTTTTACCGTCTTAACGTGGAATCGGGGGCGGTTTGTGGAGGCTGCCATGACGGGAAAACAATTAGAATTTGATCAGCGCGTTCATCGTCTGAACAAAAAGCACGCCAAGCTAAGCCGTGGATACCGCGCGACCATGCGCAGGGACGGTTTGGTGGTGATGAAACCGCAGCGGGTGAAATCTGCCTTGCCCGCCAAAGTGCTGGTGATGTGCCTGCTTGGCTTGTTTGCGTTCAAGACGTTCCTGCTGACCAGCCTGGGCCCATCCGGCTATCAGTACCGGGTTGACGCTCTGGCCGAAGGCACATCGGTTGAAAAGGCTGGTGCCTGGGTCATGCAGATTGACCCGGTGTCGCAGCTGCTTTCCGAGCAACTGAGCAAGCTTCTTCCCTGACAACTAGCCTAATGAATCAGAAACGCCGCGCATGAAACTTGCGCGGCGTTCTGTTTCGCCCCCCGAGGGAGATAAGGGGCATATGAGTGGTGGGGTGTGCTAAACCTTAGCGACGACCTTCGGCCACGACGTCAATATCGCCACGGCACATTCCGATGTCTTCCAGTTCGCGGTCTGTCAGACCGCTCAGCGCGTTGCGCGTGACGCGGGCGTCATTCCACTCGATTGCGGCGTTGACGGCCGATGCGAATGTTGCGCCGATACGGCCAACGAGGCCGAATGAGCCAGTGGTGGTGCGGGTAGTGTCCAGTGCAGCCATATCCTGTTTCCTTCTGGTTTAAGTTACGTTTGATCGTCTGATCTGAGCGGCATCTAGTGCTGCCAAATCGGCTATGCAAGAGCGGAAATTGCAACTGTCCTATGCAATTTTTGCAGAGCTCGAAAATCATGAAAGTCCCTTAATTTATTGACCATTTTCGCTCCATGAAAGGTGTCGATTTCAGACTTTTCGCTGTCGCAAACAGGCCGATCTGTCGCCCCTGAAACAGGTCTGTCGTTTTTGGGCTGTGCCGCAATTCGCTTGGAAAATGTTCACGCTTCGTGCTAATCCGAAATAAAGATCACAAAAACCCGAGCAGGCCGAGGCAAATTATGCGGATTTTGGGCATTGATCCGGGGCTTAGGACCCTGGGGTGGGGCGTCATCGAATCGCATGGCAGCCGCCTGAGCCACGTTGCCAACGGGTTATGCAAGTCTGATGGTGATGATTTGGGCGAACGTTTGCTGTCGCTTCATAACCAGATTGTCGAGGTCATTGCCGAACATCAGCCCGATCAGGCCGCCATCGAACAGACCTTTGTGAACAAGGACGGCGCAGGAACGTTGAAGTTGGGCCAGGCGCGCGGCGTGGCGTTGCTGACATTGGCGCAGGCAGGGCTGCCGGTGGGAGAGTACGCACCCAACCGCGTCAAAAAGACGGTGGTGGGTGTTGGGCATGCCGAGAAAGAGCAGGTTCTTCATATGGTCAAACTGCAACTGCCGGGCTGCCAGCCCAAGGGAGCAGATGCGGCAGATGCATTGGCAATTGCCATCTGCCATTCTTATTACGGTGCGGCACCACAAGCTCGCATGAAAGAGGTGCGGGCATGATTGGGAAACTTACCGGACGGTTGGATTATCGCGCGGCGGATCACGTACTGATCGACGTGCGCGGGGTTGGCTACATCGTTTACTGCTCGGACCGGACCATGGCTGCATTGCCGGGCGTGGGTGAGGGGGTCTCGATCTACACCGACATGGTCGTGCGCGAAGATCTGATGCAGCTCTACGGGTTTCTTTCGCTGGTCGAGAAGGAATGGCACCGTTTGCTGTGTTCGGTTCAAGGGGTAGGGGCCAAGGTTTCTCTGGCCATTTTGTCGGCGCTGGGACCGGATGGGGTCAGCCGCGCGATTGCTTTGGGGGACTGGGGCGCGGTCAAAGCTGCCAAAGGCGTCGGTCCAAAGACCGCACAGCGGATCGTGCTGGACCTCAAGGACAAAGCGCCGGGGGTCATGGCCATGGGTGGCACCGTGACCGAAGCGACAGACGGCCCTGAGCTGGAAGTTGTAGAGTTGACTGAACCTGCGCCTGCACCCAAACGCGTGGTCAAACCTGCCTCTGGCTCTGCTGCGGCCTCGGCTGGGGCATTGTCGGCCTTGGGCAATTTGGGATATGGCCCGTCCGAGGCGGCCTCGGCCGTGGCTGAAGCGGCCGCCAGCCTGCCGGATGCGGGTGAGGCGGAACTGATCCGAGCCGCGCTCAAGCTGCTGGCTCCGAAAGGGTAGATGAATGGTCGACGCTGATCCCACCCTGCGCCCCGAACCCATGCCCGAGGACAATGATCGCGCTTTGCGCCCGCAGGGTCTGGACGAGTTCATTGGTCAGGCCGAAGCGCGGGCCAATCTGCGCATCTTTATCCAGTCCGCGCGCCAGCGCGGCGAGGCGATGGACCATACGCTGTTCCACGGCCCTCCGGGGTTGGGGAAGACGACGCTGGCACAGATCATGGCGCGCGAGCTGGGTGTCAACTTCCGTATGACCTCGGGACCGGTATTGGCCAAGGCTGGCGATCTGGCCGCGATCCTGACCAATCTGGAATCGCGCGACGTGTTGTTCATCGACGAAATTCATCGGTTGAATCCTGCCGTGGAAGAAGTGCTGTATCCGGCGATGGAGGATTTTGAGCTGGACCTCGTGATTGGCGAAGGTCCGGCGGCGCGGACGGTGCGGATTGAACTGCAGCCGTTTACGCTGGTCGGGGCCACGACCCGGATGGGCCTGCTGACGACGCCGTTGCGCGACCGGTTCGGCATTCCGACCCGGCTGCAGTTCTATACGGTGGACGAGCTGCATGAGATCGTCACCCGCAACGCCCGCAAATTGGGCGCGCCCGCGGATGACGAAGGCGCGCGCGAAATCGCGCGTCGGTCCCGAGGGACGCCGCGGATCGCGGGCCGGTTGCTGCGCCGGGTAGTGGATTTTGCAATCGTCGAAGGCGACGGGCGGATCACGCGCGAATTGGCGGATGGGGCGTTGACCCGGCTGGGTGTCGACAATCTGGGCCTTGATGGTGCCGACCGTCGGTATTTGAAGCTGATTGCCGAAAACTATGCCGGTGGTCCGGTCGGGATCGAAACGTTGTCGGCGGCCTTGTCGGAAAGCCGCGACTCGCTGGAAGAAGTGATCGAGCCCTATTTGCTGCAGCAAGGTCTGATTCAGCGTACTCCGCGCGGTCGGATGCTGGCGCAAAAGGCGTGGACGCATTTGGGTATCGCCGCGCCAAAGGGGCAAAGCGATCTGTTTGGTTGAAGACGCGCGCCGAAGATTTTACGCCTTCGGCGAGAGTATTTGGAAAAAGATGAAGGACTGCGCGTGACACCGGACGAGATTCAGGCCCTGTTCACCCGCGACAGCGGTGAGTTCCTGTTTGCCCGTTGGGGGCGGCCAATCGTGCCGATCGTCTTTGGCGTCAAAGATGAGACGCTTGCGACCGTCAAAGGTGCATTCGAGGCTGTTGTAAGCTTGGCAGATCACAAGATGGCGGAAACGGACCCGGAACTGGGTGCGAACTGCATGGTGTTTTTCTTCAGGGATTGGAAAGAACTGCTTGAGGTCCCCGATCTGGACCGGCTCATCCCCGATCTTGGTCCGCTGGTTGATCGGCTAATCGCTGCGGATGCCAATCAGTACCGCGTATTCCGGTTCGAAGAGGATGGCGCGATCCGGGCGGCCTTTGTGTTCCTGCGGATGGACAAAGAGCTGTCGAAGGTCCCGGCCGAGACGCTGGCGCTTAGTCAGGTCGTGCAGACCATTCTGTTGTGGTCAGACACGGCGTTTCGTACGCAGTCGCCGTTGGCGGTTGCGGGAGACTCGACCATACTGCGTCCGGACATTGCCGGGCTGATCCGTGCCGCCTATGATCCGGTATTGCCGGGCTCTGCGCAGGATCCGGCGCATGCGCTGCGCTTGTTTGCCCGCCTGCAGCAGACGCAGTGATCCAGGTACGTTCACGATCTGGACGAGGTGCTGCGTTTGTATGCGTCCAGCAAGTCTTCGCCGGTGTGGAAGAAGGCGTCTGGGCCGACCAAGCCAGTCACCCCGTACCTGTCCAGCTCTGACCGCACATGCGGCTCGACCATTAGGAAGACCAGCTTGATGTTCTTGTCCTGCAGCATTTTCAGAACGTTGCGCAGCGTATAACCGGCGGTGAAATCGACATCATCAATGGCCGTTGCCTCGATGCAGAACCACTGAACCGGGGTCTCTTGGTCTTTCGTAAGTTCTGCGATCTCATCCGAAAGTCGCTGCGTGTTGGCGTAGTACAGGCTGTGTGAAAAGCGATAGATCACAAGGCCGGGTTCGAACTGGTTCGGGCTTGGAACTGGCTTGGAGCGCCAACCGCCATCTGCAGTTTTGACGATCACTGCGTTTTTTGGGCGGTATCCACGGCGCGTGTGGTCGATCAGGGACAGGACCATGGCAAAGATGATGCCTTGTTCGACGCCGACAAAAACGACAACAGCTGCCGTGGCCACAGCGATCCAGAATTCGGACCGCGCCTGTTTGTAGATGGCGGTCAGGCCCTTCAGGTCGATCAGCTTCAGACCGATCAGGAAGACGACCGCCGACAAGGCCGCGTTTGGCAGATAGGCTAAGGGACCTGTCAGGAACAGAATGACCACCAGTACAATCGCGACGGTTGTCAGCTGGGCGATCTGGCTGCGCCCGCCTGCGCTGGCCACCATCTCGGTTTTTGTCGGGCTGCCATTGACAACAAAGGTGCCAGAGAATGCAGCGCCAAGATTGGCCAGACCCAACCCAACGAGGTCGGTATTCTCGCTGAACTTCTCATCATATCGGGCTGCGTATGCGCGCGAGGTTGCAGCGCTTTGGGCCAGGATCACGACAAAGATCGATAACGCTGTTGGCAGCAATTGTTTGAATAAATTCCAACTCCAATCAACATCGGGGATCGACAGGGCGGGCAAGCCGCTGGGAACTGGGCCCAGAACCGCGATGCCGGACGCGCTGAACGCAAAGGCCCAGCTGCACAGGATAACACCCAGTATGGCAAACAGGGGGCCTGGGAGTTTTGGTGATAGCCTTCTGCACCCGACCACCACCAAAAGGACCGCCAGTGACACGCCCAGCGTAGGCCAACTGGTCTGGCCGATGTTTTGAAGTGTTGCCTGCAGCTTGGCAATTGTTCCGTGCCCATCGCTTTGGATGCCGAGCAGGCCGGGGATTTCTCCGGTCGCGACCTGAATTCCGACACCTGTCAGAAACCCCACTAGTACGGTCCGCGACAGGAAATCTGCCAGAAACCCAAGCCCGATGACCCGCGCAGCAAGCAGCAGGACCGCTGCCATCAGCGCCAACAGGGATGCCAGCGCCAGATACTCGGACGATCCCGACACCGCCATCCCAGCGAGGGCCGAAGCGGTGATCGCCGCTGTGGCGGAATCCGCACCCACCACCAGATGCCGGGACGATCCGAACAGGGCGAACAGGGCCATGGGGATCAGGATCGTGTACAGGCCCGTCACAACCGGCGTACCTGCGATCTTCGTGTATCCCATGACTTCGGGGATCGCGAGGCAGGCAAAGGTAAGACCCGCCAGAACCTCGGCGGGAAAAACCGCTCGGTTGAATGGCAGAACGCCTTGAAGGAGCGGAAACGGGCGCTTCCTTTCTTCCTTTTGTGGCTTAGCCATTGAAACTCCTGTCGGATTCACGCGGGTTGTCGGAAAGACTAGACGGCAAATCGTTGAAATTCGACACTTAACAGCCGGGGTCATGCAAAATGCCCCCGCGAAGGGATTGCAGGACCGACGCCAACAAGGCATCTGTTTGTCAGAAGGACTTGCCAAGCGCCGGATCTGAAGGCGCTCAAATGAAAGACCGGACCCGAGACAATGGCCAGCACCGCGGACGCGCCCCACAAGCACATCTTTCCGATCCGGGTCTATTACGAAGACACGGATATGGGTGGGGTGGTCTATCACGCGAACTACCTGAAATACATCGAACGCGCGCGGTCCGACTATGTGCGCGGTCTGGGCAATGATCAGAATGCCATGCGCGATGGTGGGATCGTTTGGGTCATCCGAAGGATTGAGGCCGAGTATCTGACGCCAGCAAAATTCGATGACGAGCTGATCGTTGAATCCTGGGTGTCGTCCATTTCGGGCGTGCGGCTGACAATGGGGCAGCTGGTCAAACGTGGAGAGACCGAGGTTTTCCGTGCTTCGGTGACCGCCGTCTGCATGAACCAAGAGGGCAGACCGGTGCGCCTTCCGGCAGAGATTCGCGCATTGATGTAACAATTTGTGGGTCTGGGGTGGTTATGTTGGCTTTTCGTGACCAACTGCGTTAGCGTTTGGCAAAACAAGGCCAAATAAACGGCCCTCAGGCAAAAAACAAAGAGCAGGTTCATGGAAGCTGAAACGCTGGCGCTGGCGCAGGAGATCGATTTCTCCATGTGGGGGCTGTATGCCCGCGCGACCTTTATCGTCAAACTGGTGATGTTGATGCTGATTGGCGCATCCATCTGGTCCTGGGCGATTATCATTCAGAAGCTGATCAATTACCGCGCCGCCCGCCGCGAGGCACAGGTGTTTGATGAGTCTTTCTGGTCCGGCAACCCGCTGGATGAGCTGTTCGAACAAATGGGCGCTCAACCTGATGGCAGTTCGGAAAAGATCTTTGCGGCCGGTATGATCGAGTGGCGCCGCTCTCATCGCACAGATGGTGGGCTGATCGCTGGGGCGACAGCGCGGATTGACCGCTCGATGGATGTGGCAATCGCGAAAGAGGCTGAGGGGCTGCAAAAAGGTCTGTCTATTCTGGCCACTGTCGGCTCGACCGCGCCGTTTATCGGGTTGTTCGGTACCGTCTGGGGTATCATGAACGCCTTTATAGAGATTGCCGAGCAGCAGAACACCAACCTGGCTGTTGTGGCACCCGGTATTGCCGAAGCTCTGCTGGCCACGGGTCTGGGCCTGTTGGCCGCGATCCCGGCGGTGATTTTCTACAATAAGCTCAGCGCGGACAGTGACCGGATCGTTGGCGGCTATGAGGCTTTTGCCGACGAATTCGCCACCATCCTGTCACGCCAGTTGGACGGCTAAAATGGGCGCGGCGGTTCAGCAGAATGGAGGCGGAAACGGACGCAGGCGCGGGCGTCGCCGCGGTCGGGCGCAGCCCATGGCCGAAATCAACGTGACGCCGTTTGTGGATGTTATGCTGGTGTTGCTGATCATCTTTATGGTGGCTGCGCCGTTGCTGACTGTTGGTGTGCCGGTGGATCTGCCCAAGACCGCTGCAAGTGCGTTGCCAGGCGATAACGAAGAGCCACTGACAGTGACAATGACCGCGGATGGACGGGTTCAAATCCAGACGACGGACGTGGCGCGCGAAGAGTTGATTGGTAAATTGCGTGCCATTGCGTCAGAGCGGAGTAGTGACCGCGTGTTCCTGCGGGCCGATGGTGCGATCCCCTACGCGCAGGTGATGCAGGTTATGGGCGCGCTGAATGCGGGTGGGTTTTCCAATGTGGGGCTTGTGACCGATACCGGCGGCCCCGCGCTGGACGAAGGTGGAGAGTGAGGCCGCGCGGTGGATACCGGCACCAAGATCTCAGCAATAGCCCATGTCAGTTTGATTTCCTGGGCTCTGTTTGGCGGAACCTTCCGGTCCGAACCCTTGCCTATGCCTGTTCAGGATGTCTCGGTCATTTCGGCCGAGCAGTTTGCGGCAATGACCGCACGGCGTGAAGCCCCCGAAGTGCCGACGCCTGCAGCCCTGCAGCAACCTGAAGCGCCTGCCGAAGACGTCCCTGCGCCCGATCCGGTCGAGGACGAGCAACCGACCCCCGAGATTTCTGAACCAACCGAGCCAGAGCCAGAGCTTCAGCCTGAGCCGTTGGCCCCGCCGCCTGAACCGATTGAGATCGAACAGCCCCCTGAATTAGAGGCGCCTGAACCCGAAGCCACCCTCCTGCCCGTGCCGCCAGGTCCCGAGGCGCAGCCGCGCCCTGCAGATAAGGTCGCGCCTGAACCTGTCGCGCCGCCACCGCCAGAGGCTGCACCGGACGACATCGAAACTCCGGCCGTATCGCTGGATGAGGGGGCCGAGACCCAACAAGAGCAGCAGGACCAGACCGCGCCGGAAGAGGCCACCGATGAAATCGTGACCGAGGCGGAAGAGACCAAGGAATACGCACCGCGCAGTTCTCCTCGCCCGCCAGTGCGCCCGAGCCGACCGACACCACCAGCAGAGCCCGAAGTGGCCGAGGTGGAAGAGCCGACGCCGACGCAGCCCGAATCCAACAATGAGGCTGCTATTGAAGATGCGCTGACCGAAGCTCTGGCGCAGGGCAATGAGCCGTCCGGCCCACCTCTGACCGCAGGCGAAAAGGACGCCATGCGGCTGGCCGTGTCCAAGTGCTGGAACGTCGGATCATTGTCCACTGACGCCTTGCAAACGGTTGTGGTGGTTGGCTTCTCGCTGACCCCCGACGGCAAAGTAATTGGCGGCAGCCTGCGTATGCTCGACAGTTCCGGTGGGACTGCAACGTCGGCCAACCAGGCCTATGAGGCCGCACGGCGAGCGATTTTGCGCTGTGGGGCCAAAGGATACACCCTGCCTACTGACAAATACGATCAATGGCGGGATATTGAGATTACATTCAATCCCGAGAGGATGCGGATCAAATGATGAGACTTCTGACCAGCCTGTTGCTTGGCCTGACCCTACTGGCAGCGCCGGTGCACGCCCAAAACGGACCGTTGCGTCTGGAACTGGATCAGGGGATCATCGAGCCCTTGCCGTTTGCGGTGCCGAACTTCGTGCCCAACGGTCAGGCAGCAACGCAATACGCCAATGACATCTCACGCGTAATCGCAGCGGATCTGACCGGCACCGGATTGTTCCGCGAAATCTCGTCGGATGCATTTATCAGCCGGGTCAGCAGCTTTGACGCTCCTGTGCAGTTTGCAGACTGGAAAGCCATCAATGCCGAGGCTCTGGTGACCGGGGCCGTGAGCGTTTCTGGCAAGCGGCTGACTGTTCAGTTTCGGGTCTGGGACGTATTCTCAGGGCAGGAGCTGGGCAATGGTCTGCAGTTTTCCGGCACGACCGAAGGTTGGCGGCGCATGGCGCATAAAGTGGCCGATCAGGTCTATAGCCGGGTGACGGGCGAAGGCGGGTATTTCGACAGCCGCGTTGCATTCGTTTCGGAAAGCGGTCCCAAGGATCAGCGTCAGAAACGTCTGGCGATCATGGATTATGACGGCGCGAATGTTCAGTACCTGACCGACAGCTCGGCCATTGTTCTGGCTCCGCGTTTTTCGCCGACCGGTGATCGCTTGCTTTATACCAGTTACGAGACCGGCCAGCCGCGGATCTATGTTCTGGACGTCGACCGCGTGCGGCGGACCGAATTGAATACGCAGGGCGGCACCATGAGCTTTTCGCCGCGCTTTTCGCCGGATGGTCGATCAATCGTCTATTCGTTGATTGAAGGCGGCAATACAGACCTGTGGAAGATGGATCTGGCCTCAGGTCAAAGCGTACGCCTTACAAACACACCCGCGATCGAAACCGCCCCCAGCTATTCGCCGGACGGTTCGCAGATCGTGTTCGAAAGTGACCGCTCGGGCACGCCGCAGCTGTATATCATGCCCGCGAACGGGGGTGAGGCGACGCGGATCAGCTTTGGCGCAGGCCGCTATGGCACACCGGTCTGGTCCCCGCGCGGCGATCTGATCGCGTTCACCAAGCAGAACAAAGGCCGGTTCCATATCGGCGTTATGCGCACCGATGGCAGCGAGGAACGCCTGCTGACCTCGTCCTTCCTGGATGAAGGGCCGACCTGGTCACCCAACGGGCGCGTTATCATGTTCACCCGCGAAACGCAGGGGGCAAGCGGTCGGGCAACACTGTATTCGGTTGATATCTCGGGTCGTAACCTACGCCCGGTGCGGACGCCGGACGGCGGCAGTGACCCATCCTGGGGGCCGCTGCAGAATTGATCGGGGCAGGGGGTTGGAAAAGTTCACAATTTTCCTGCACTGTGATAACGAAGACGGCAATAAAGCGATAAAACCACGAGGCACCTGAAATGAATGTATTGGGCAAAGTCATAGCATTGGGCGCGCTGGGCGTAATGGCCGCCTGCACCAACAATGATCCGTCGGCGCTGGGCGGCGGCGCGGGCGGAAACGGCTCGATCGTGCCGGGTTCGCCCAGCGATCCGCGATCGCCCGCGTATTTCCAGCAAACCGTCGGTGACCGCGTGTTGTTTGCGGTGGATCAGTCGACCCTCAGCCCGCAAGCTCAGACGGTTCTGCAGGGACAGGCGGATTGGCTGCTGGCCAACCCGGATTTCGTGGCAACCATCGAAGGCCACGCCGACGAGCAGGGCACCCGCGAATACAACCTCGGCCTTGGGGCCAAGCGGGCGAATGCAGCGCGGGAGTTTCTGATTTCGCGTGGTGTTGCGGGCAACCGACTGACCACCGTCAGCTATGGTAAGGAACGCCCGATCGAGATTTGCAGCACCGAGGAATGCTATTCCAAAAACCGTCGCGCGGTGACGGTGCTGACCGGTTCAACTTTGGGGTAATATGATGCGCGTTGCAGGATGGATTCTGGCAGCGGTCGTGGCGACCGCTGGCGTAGCAAATGCACAGGATCAGCAAACGCTGGCGGATATTCGTCAGGAACTGACGGTTCTGCACGTTGAGATTCAACGTCTCAAGCGTGAGTTTTCGACCACCGGTTCGCCAGCCCCCAATCTGGCGGGCAGTTCCGTCCTGGAGCGTGTCGACGCCATCGAAGCCGAGCTGCAGCGCCTGACCCGTCAGACCGAACAGTTGAACCAACGGGTGCAGAACATCGTCACCGACGGGACCAATCGCATCGGCGACCTTGAGTTCCGGCTGGTCGAGTTGGAGGGTGGCGATCTCAGCACTTTGGGCGAAACTTCGACCCTTGGCGGCGACAGCGACATCGCGGCGGCTGCGCCAGCGACGATTGCACCGGCAGAACCTGCGCAGATCGAACAAGGTGAACTGGCCGTCGGTGAAAGAGCCGATTTTGACACCGCGTCGCAGGCCTTGGCGGATGGCAATTTTCAGGCCGCGGCCGAACAGTTCGCAACGTTCGAAACTTCTTATCCCGGCAGCCCGCTGGCCCCGGAAGCCAACCTCAAACGCGGGCAGGCGCTGGTGGGGCTGGGTGATACGCGTGAGGCTGCGCGGGCGTTCCTCGCCAGCTTTACCGGCGATTCTGAAGGCACATTTGCGCCCGAGGCACTGTTCGAATTGGGCTCGGCCCTCGGCCGTCTGGGACAAACCGATCAGGCCTGTATCACTCTAAGCGAGGTTGGTGTGCGGTTCCCGGGTTCGGCTTCGGCGACAAATGCCACGCAGGAAATGGCAAGCCTGGGCTGTTCTTGACCGAACAGGCGGAAAGACTGCGCGCCAAGATTCGGGCGTGCTTACCCAAAACCCTACCGGCGCGATTGGGCGTCGCCATCTCAGGCGGCGGTGACTCAGTCGCGTTGCTATTGCTGCTGAACGAGATCACCGCCAACGAACAGGTTACCCTGTTCGCCGCAACGGTCGATCATGGTCTGCGTCCCGAAGCAGCAGACGAAGCGGAACACGTTCGTACATTTGCCCAGCGTATGGGCATTCCGCACGACACGCTGGTTTGGACGGGTTGGGATGGCGGGGGCAACCTTCAGGACCAGGCGCGGCAGGCGCGGTATCGTTTGTTGACGGATTGGGCCCACGGCCATGGGATCACTGCGGTTGCGCTTGGCCACACTGCCGATGATCAGGCCGAAACGTTTCTGATGCGGCTGGGCCGCGCCGCTGGCGTTACGGGGCTATCCGGTATGCCGACGAAACGATTAAAGGGCGGGGTGGTACTTCTTAGACCCATGCTTGGCCTGACCCGACAAGACTTGCGCGCGTATTTGACGGAACGGGGGGTAGAGTGGATCGAAGACCCCTCGAATCACGATATTCGGTTCGACCGGATCAAGGCACGTGAGGCGCTTTCGGGCCTTCAGGACCTTGGGATCACGGCAAGTTCATTGGCACGTGTAGCAGAAAACCTGACCCAAGCGCGCGAAGCTTTGGAGGTCTTTGCGCAGGAATCCGCCCGCAAGATGGCAAAAACTGTTGCTGGAAACGTCTGCTTGGATCGTGCCGCCTTTCAAATACTGCCTCAGGAAATCAAGCGCAGGCTGTTGGTCGGCAGCATCGCGTGGATCGCAGGGCAGGGGTATCCGCCCCGTCAGAGCGCGATCGAGCGCGCCTTGCGGTCTGTGGATGAGGGGACGGCAACCTCAATCGGTGGCTGTCTGCTGGTGCCTCACGGCAATAAGATGTGGATTTGCAGAGAGCTAAACGCCGTCCAAGGCAAAATCGCGCGCGCGGGTCAGTTGTGGGACGAACGTTGGATCGTGACCGGGCCGTTGGTCGCTGATGCACAAGTCCGACCACTTGGCGAAGAGGGTTTGCCGCAGGTGCCAGACTGGCGAAATCTGGGTCAACCACGTCAGGTTTTGCTGGCCTCACCTGCTGTTTGGGTTGGTGAAACGCTGATTGCGGCCCCAAATGCCGGTTTTTCCAACGGATGGCGGGCAGAATTGGCCCCAGACTGGCCTCAGTTCCACTCTTCTTTTTTATCGCATTGAACCTGCTTGAATCCTCTCTATTTTAAAGAGCAACCCGGCAGACCCCCATCTGCCGAAATCTTTTGGGAGAATTTCCTTGGGCAACGCTCGTAACATCGCCTTCTGGGTCGTTCTGTTTCTGCTGATCCTTGCACTGTTCAATTTGTTCAGCGGACCAGGCGGAACGCTTCAGAGCAATGAAAGAACCTATTCCGATTTTGTCACCGCTGTTGAAGGCGGCGAAGTCAAGAATGTGACGCTGGATGGCGAACAAATTCGCTATACCACGCAAAGTGGTGCCAGCTATGTCACCATCAAACCCGGCGACGCAGAAGTCACCAAACTGCTGATTGACGAGAATATTCCTGTTCGCGCCGAGAAACAGCAGCAGTCGGGTTTTCAGTCGTTCCTGATCACGCTTCTGCCCTTCCTGCTGCTGATCGGCGTTTGGGTCTACTTCATGAACCGGATGCAGGGCGGCGGCAAAGGCGGCGCGATGGGCTTCGGCAAGTCCAAGGCCAAGATGCTGACCGAAAAGCATGGCCGCGTGACCTTTGATGACGTGGCGGGAATCGACGAAGCCAAGGAAGAGCTGGAAGAGATCGTGGAATTCCTGCGCAACCCGCAGAAATTCTCGCGCCTCGGCGGCAAAATCCCAAAAGGCGCTCTGCTGGTTGGCCCTCCGGGTACTGGTAAAACACTGCTGGCCCGCGCGATTGCGGGTGAGGCGGGCGTGCCATTCTTCACCATCTCGGGTTCCGACTTCGTTGAGATGTTCGTGGGTGTCGGTGCATCCCGTGTGCGCGACATGTTCGAACAGGCCAAGAAGAACGCGCCTTGTATTGTGTTCATCGACGAGATCGACGCCGTGGGTCGCCATCGTGGCGCTGGTTATGGCGGCGGTAACGACGAACGCGAACAGACGCTCAACCAGTTGCTGGTCGAGATGGACGGGTTCGAGGCGAACGAAGGTGTCATCATTCTGGCGGCTACCAACCGTAAGGATGTTCTGGACCCCGCGCTGCTGCGTCCGGGTCGCTTTGACCGGAACGTGACCGTCGGCAACCCCGACATCAAAGGGCGTGAGAAGATTCTGGGCGTACACGCGCGCAAGACGCCTCTGGGCCCCGATGTCGATCTGCGCATCATTGCGCGCGGTACGCCGGGCTTCTCGGGTGCCGACCTGGCGAACCTTGTGAACGAGGCCGCGTTGATGGCTGCCCGTGTGGGTCGTCGCTTTGTCACGATGGAAGATTTCGAGAACGCCAAAGACAAGGTGATGATGGGGGCCGAGCGCCGCTCTATGGTGCTGACTCAGGATCAGAAGGAAAAGACCGCCTATCACGAAGCTGGCCACGCTGTAGTCGGTTTGGAACTGCCGCTATGCGATCCGGTCTACAAGGCGACGATCATTCCGCGTGGCGGTGCGCTGGGGATGGTTGTGTCACTGCCGGAAATGGACCGCCTGAACTATCACCGTGATGAGTGCGAGCAGAAGCTGGCCATGACCATGGCCGGTAAAGCGGCTGAGGTCATCAAATACGGTGAAGACCACGTCTCGAACGGCCCTGCAGGGGATATCATGCAAGCCAGCCAACTGGCGCGCGCCATGGTGATGCGCTGGGGCATGTCGGACAAGGTCGGTAACATCGACTACGCCGAAGCTCATGAGGGCTATCAGGGCAACACCGCCGGTTTCTCGGTTTCAGCTCACACCAAAGAGCTGATCGAGGAAGAGGTGAAGCGCCTAATCCAGCAAGGCTATGAGCGCGCACACAAAATCCTGACCGACAAGAACGAGGAATGGGAGCGTTTGGCCCAAGGCCTGTTGGAATATGAAACTCTGACCGGAGATGAGATCAAGCGCGTCATGAATGGTGAATCGCCCAGCGAAGGCGACGATGAAGGCGACAAGCCCGACGAGGGCAGCGCGCCCAGCGTCACGGCCATTCCCAAGACCAAGGTCAAGAAAACCCCGCCGGAAGGCGGGATGGAGCCGGAACCCTCGGCATAGTCAAATCAGACCCGGGCTCAGTCCCGGGTCTTTTCTTTTGTGCTTTTCATTTTGGCGGGTCTGACTTTTAGTACGGTTTTGACGGGCCGCGGTCGAAAGGGATTTCAAATGCCGGTATTGCAAGAAACGGAATTCACGGGCGAAGTTGTTTGGCTGGGCCATGTGCCCGCGGGCGACACGATCCGGGCCCGGGCGGTCGATACTCTGGATCTGGATTTTTCAGGGGACAAGGGCGAGCGGCACGAGGGGCTCAACCGGGCCTCTTGTGTCAGGGTCCGAAACCTGTACCCGGAAGGCACCGAAATCCGCAACGTGCGCCAATTGTCGGTCCTATCCGTCGAAGAGATGGACGCCACAGCCAAAGACATGGGTCTGGAACACTTGGACCCGTCGTTTCTGGGGGTCAGCATCCTGCTGCGCGGCATCCCGGATTTCACGCATCTTCCTCCGTCCTCGCGCCTTCAGGTTCGTGACGGCGTCACGATCACAGTGGATATGGAGAACCGGCCTTGCGTCCTTCCCGGCCGCGAGATCGAGGCAGACCAACCGGGGTATGGAGCCGCGTTCAAGCCCGCCGCGCAAGGACGCAGGGGTGTAACGGCGTGGGTGGAACGCCCCGGACAATTGCGATTGGGCGACCGGATGACTCTGTTCGTGCCGGATCAACGAGCATGGGCCCCATAAATGTCAAGTGTTTCCGATTTGAAACTGGTGAAATGACGCTACGCCGTTTCACGGCATGATTATGTCGGAATCTCTATCCATCGCGATTGTGCACAACGGTATGGATTGACCAGCACCGGCCTAGCTGTGCCGATTTGCAAGGAATTCAACCAGGGATCTTGCCCAATGAGCTATAAATCCGACATCGAAATCGCGCGTGAAGCGAACAAGAAGCCGATTCAGGAGATCGGCGCCAAGCTTGGTATCTCCAGCGATGATCTGCTGCCCTACGGCCACGATAAGGCGAAGGTCAGCCAGGACTTCATCAACTCGGTTCAGGACCGCGAAGACGGCAAACTGATCCTCGTCACCGCGATCAACCCAACCCCGGCGGGTGAAGGAAAAACCACGACCACCGTTGGTCTGGGTGACGGTCTGAACCGCATCGGCAAGAACGCGATGATCTGTATCCGCGAAGCTTCGCTTGGCCCGAACTTCGGCATGAAGGGTGGCGCTGCAGGTGGCGGTTACGCGCAGGTTGTTCCGATGGAGGAAATGAACCTGCACTTCACCGGCGACTTCCACGCCATCACCTCAGCCCACTCGCTGTTGTCAGCTATGATCGACAACCACATCTACTGGGGCAACGAGCAGGAAATCGACACGCGCCGCGTCGCATGGCGTCGTGTGGTCGACATGAACGACCGCGCCCTGCGTCAGATCACAGCTTCGCTGGGTGGCGTGTCCAACGGCTTCCCGCGTGAGGCAGGTTTTGACATCACCGTGGCCTCGGAAGTTATGGCGATCCTGTGTCTGGCCAACGACCTGAAAGACCTGGAAAAGCGTCTGGGTGACATCATCGTGGCCTACCGCCGCGACAAGACCCCGGTCTACTGCCGCGACATCAAGGCCGAAGGCGCGATGACCGTTCTGCTGAAGGACGCCATGCAGCCGAACCTGGTGCAGACGCTGGAAAACAACCCGGCATTTGTCCACGGCGGCCCGTTCGCGAACATCGCACACGGCTGTAACTCGGTCATCGCGACCAAGACTGCTCTGAAAGTGGCCGACTATGTCGTGACCGAAGCGGGCTTTGGTGCCGATTTGGGTGCTGAGAAGTTCATGAACATCAAGTGCCGCAAAGCGGGTATCGCTCCGTCGGCAGTAGTTCTGGTTGCCACCGTGCGCGCGATGAAGATGAATGGCGGCGTTGCCAAGGCCGATCTGGGCGCGGAAAACGTTGATGCAGTTCAGTCGGGCTGTGCCAACCTGGGCCGTCACATCGAGAACGTGAAATCCTTCGGTGTTCCCGTTGTCGTTGCCATCAACCACTTTGTCACCGACACCGATGACGAAGTTCAGGCGGTCAAAGACTACTGTGCCGAGCACGGCGTTGAGGCGATCCTGTCGCGTCACTGGGAACTGGGTTCGGACGGCTCTGCGCCTCTGGCCGAGAAAGTTGTGGAAATCGTCGAAAACGGTGCGGCTAACTTCTCGCCCATCTACCCTGACGACATGCCGCTGTTCGAGAAGATCGAAACTATCGCCAAGCGTATCTATCGCGCAGACGAGGTGCTGGCCGACAACAAGATCCGCAACCAACTGCGTGAGTGGGAAGAGGCTGGATACGGCAACCTGCCTGTGTGCATGGCGAAAACGCAGTACTCGTTCTCGACCGATCCGTCCCTGCGCGGTGCGCCGACCGGCCACTCGGTGCCGGTGCGTGAAGTTCGCCTGTCCGCCGGTGCCGGTTTCATCGTGGTTGTCTGCGGTGAGATCATGACCATGCCCGGTCTGCCACGCAAACCGGCGGCTGAAACCATCTGCCTCAATGACGCAGGTGAGATCGAGGGCTTGTTCTAAGCGCCCGAATGATACATCTCGTGGTCCGGGGATATCCCCGGGCCGTGAGGAGAAGAAAATGCCCACTCTGATACCGCCGCAAGACTGCCAATCAATGCAGGAATTGCGGCCTCAGATCGACAAGCTGGACCGCCAACTGATCGAACTGTTGGTAACGCGCGCAAGCTACATTGACCGCGCGTCGCAGCTGAAACCCGGCGAGGGGCTGCCCGCCCGCATCCCGGATCGTGTCGAAGACGTGGTGCAGCGCGTGCGCAAGAGTTCTGACGAGTTGGGCATGGACCCTGATCTTGCCGAGAAACTCTGGCGCATCTTGATAGACTGGTCGATCGCCCGCGAAGAGCGTGTGCTTGGCCCAGACTAAACGACCGGGTGCGCAAGCGCCCGATCCGTTTTTTGAAAGAAGGGATCAAAGGATGGTAGCCCAGGTTATCGACGGCAAGGCTTTCGCGGCAAAAGTCCGTGCACAAGTGGCCGATCAGGTTGCAAAGCTGAAAGAGGAAAACGGCATCACTCCCGGTCTGGCGGTGGTTCTGGTCGGCGAAGACCCTGCCAGCCAGGTCTATGTGCGCTCGAAGGGGAAGCAGACCGTCGAGGTCGGCATGAACTCGTACGAGCATAAGCTGGATGTTGACACGTCCGAAGAGGACCTGCTGGCGCTGATCGACAAGCTGAACAAAGACCCGGCTGTGCATGGCATTCTGGTCCAGCTGCCGCTGCCCAAGCACCTGAACGAAGATCTGGTGATCAACTCGATTGATCCGGCCAAGGATGTGGACGGTTTCCATATTTCGAATGTGGGCCTGTTGGGCACTGGTCAGAAATCGATGGTGCCCTGTACTCCGCTGGGTTGTCTGATGATGCTGCGCGACTATCACGGCTCGTTGTCGGGAATGGATGCTGTCGTGATCGGCCGTTCGAACATTGTGGGCAAGCCGATGGCGCAACTGCTGCTGGGGGACAGCTGCACCGTGACCATCGCCCACAGCCGCACCAAAGACCTGCCCGACGTGGTCCGCCGCGCAGACATCGTCGTGGCCGCTGTTGGTCGCCCCGAGATGGTACCGGGCGACTGGATCAAGGAAGGTGCCACCGTGATCGACGTAGGCATCAACCGCATCGAACGCGATGGCAAGAATAAGCTGGTCGGCGACGTGGATTACGCCAGAGCGGCGGAACGCGCGGGCGCGATTACGCCAGTTCCGGGCGGTGTGGGTCCGATGACCATCGCTTGCCTGCTGGCGAATACGCTGACCGCATGTTGCCGGGCAAACGGTCTGCCCGAACCCGAAGGGCTGACTGCCTGAGTTAATGGGTTGGGGCGCGAAAATGTGCCCCAACCACTTTCGTGCCCCCGGGGCACATGTGCGCGCGAGCTTGACGCACGCACCGGAATTTTCCCCTCTGTTAACGTTTGAATGTCTGCATGCTGCGTGATAGCGCTTGTTTCCCAGCCGGTTACAGTGCGTATCCGTAGGTTGAATTGGGTGTTTGGCTGGGCCCCTGAGTGTGTCGTTCAGTTCAGTATGCCGTCAAAGCTAAGACAGATTTGCATTCCACTGATGCCCCAGCGTGTGGTGGCCGGTTTCGTTTTCCTTCCAATGTTGGCCTACGCCTTCCCGCCCTTTCTTATGGCGGATTTACCGTTCGTACTGTCCTTCGTTTTCTGGGTGGGGGTGATGTGTATCGCGTTAAGTGCGACGTGGTTGGCTCGCAAACTCATCCATGGCAGCACGGCCTTCGTTAACCTACCGATCCGAGATCTGCTGTACGCTTTGTTCGTTCTGCTGCTGTTCGTACCATCGCTTTGGGTCTTGGCGCATGTCCTGTTCTTTGTTGGCGGGCATTCCGGGCCGGATGTCGCTCGTGTTTTGGGCTACAGTGCACTGTTCACCGCTGGTCTGATATTGACCTGCCGTGTTGAGCCGCGAAAAAGCCAAGAACCGCCTGCACGACCGGTCCCGCGCCTTGCGCGCCGGTTGCCAGCTTCATTTCAGGGACAGATTTACCGCCTGACATCGCGCAACCATTATGTGGACGTGGTCACGTCCGAAGGCACGTTCACGATCCGATCCCGCCTGACCGATGCTATCGCCGAGATGGAACCTCTGGTCGGGCATTGTGCGCATCGATCCCATTGGGTTGCTAAAGACGCCGTTACAGGGACTGAAAAGGTGGCAGACAGATCATACCTAAAACTCGTCAATGGGGACCTTGTTCCCATTAGCCGGAAGTACAAGCCGCAGCTTGAAAAAGACGGGGTGATTTGATCCTAGCGTGGCATTGGGATGATATGCGGATGCGGGCCGGTCAGGATGGCCATCGCCCCGTCATTCATGAGTTGGGTCAGAGTATTATCCGAGGTCAGCAAACCGCCGGTATAGGTGCCATAAGCCGGTAGAATCAACCTTGCGTCGTCCAGAAGGAATGCGGGGCGGGTGATCACCCGTCCGCGGGCTTTCAGGCGGGTTTTGGGATGGTAATGCCCCGAAACCTCGCCTGCTGCACCGGGTAAGGCGATGTGCCTGAACACCATCGGCCCTGCCGTATATTCGGACAGGTGCGTGCCGCCAAGATCGATTGGCCCCGGATCGTGGTTGCCTTCGATCCAAACCCATCTACGCCCGGCTTGCAGAGTGGTCAGCGTCTGCTTTTCCGATGTGCCGAGGGCCGCCAAAGCGTCCAGATCATCAAAGCTGTCGCCCAGGCAGATGATGGTTTGTGCGCCGGTTCTGTCGATGTCGGCGGACAGCCGGGTGAGGGTATCCCGGCTGTCGTAGGGCGGCAGGGCGGGGCCGCCGCGCCGTGCCATGCGTTCCGATTTGCCAAGATGCAGATCGCTGACACAGAGCAATGCCCGGTCGGGCCACCATAAGGCACCGGAGCCGAGCGCACGCAAATCTTGCCCTGCGAAGGTAAACGGCAGTTCGTTCATGTTCCGTTCTTTGCCTTTTTTTCACCGTCGCGCAAGCGGAATTACCCGTTGTCCAAGCCCGCCGTCTGCAACAGCCGCGCGCTCTCTTCTGCCAACAAACGTTCTTCGGCTGCGCCTTTGACCGGAACCTTTCCGACCTCAAGAAATAAAGGTGCGGCCAAGGGCGAAACCCGGTTAAGTCGCACCAGGTCAATCCGGTCATCGATCCGGTCAATCATCGCCTCAAGACGTCCGAAATCCACCAGGCCGCGCATGGCTTCTTCGCGCGTGATCTGCATCAACAGGTGATCCGGGTCGTATTTCAGCAGCGTGTCGTACAAGATGTCCGAGGAAAACGTCGCTTGCCGCCCACTTTTGCGCTGATCACCTGTGTTGCGTTCGATCAGACCGGCAATGGTGGCCGAGGCGCGAAAGGTTCGTTTCATCACCGCATTGCCCGCCAGCCATGTCTCAAGCCCGCTGCGCAAAGCATCGCGCTGGAACAGGGGGCGCGGGTCGGTCACAGCGTCCAGGCCCCAGATCAGCGTGGCATAGTCGGTCGCGACGAAGCCAAGCGGGGCCAGCCCGGTTTCCTCCATTCGTTTGGTCAGCAACAAGCCCAGCGTCTGTTGTGCGTTGCGCCCGGCAAACCCGTAAACACACAGGTGTTCGCGCCCGTTGTCTGGAAAGCTCTCGATCAATAGCCGGTCGCGTTGTGGCAGGCGGGACATGTCCCGCTGAAGCGCCAGCCAATCAGCCGTATGTGTGGGCAGTTGTGGCCAGTCAGATTGAGCGAACACACGCAGGATGCGATCGCTCAACTGCGTGGACGTGGCGAATTTGGTGCCCATGAAGGTGGCGATCTTGGGCTTTTTGTCAGCGCGACGGCTGACCTCGACCACCATTTCGCGCAGGCCCTCATACCGGACGATCTGACCGCCGATCAGGAAGGTGTCTCCGGGCGTGAGAGAGGCGGCAAAGGCTTCTTCGACCTCGCCAAGAGGTTTGCCCCCGCGATTACGCTTCAGGCGGACCTTGAGCGTGTCGGTGTCCTGTATCGTGCCCAGGTTCATCCGAATGCGCGTAGCTGCCCGAGGGTCGCGGAGTTGCCATCTGCCGTCCGGCCGCTGTTGCAGTCGCTGCCAACGGTCATAAGCGCGTAGGGCGTAGCCACCGGTCGCGCAAAAATCCAAACATGCATCGAACTCGGCGCGGCTGAGATCTGCGAAGGGTCCTGCTGTTGTCATCTCGGCAAACAAAGCGTCTGCGTCGAACGGACCCGCGGCTGCGGCGATTAGGATGTGCTGACACAACACGTCCCGAGGGCCGGCACCTCGGGGCTCTCCATCCAGATCATGGGCCTTGGCGGCCTCAAGCGCGGCGACGCATTCCACAACCTCGAAACGATTGGCCGGAACCAACAAGGCTTTGGACGGTGCGTTATAGCGGTGGTTTGCGCGGCCGATCCTTTGCACCAATCGTTTGACATTCTTAGGCGCGCCGATCTGAATCACCAGATCCACATCCCCCCAGTCGATGCCCAGATCCAGAGAACCGGTACAGACAATCGCGCGCAGATCCCCGCGAACCATCGCGGCTTCGACCCGCTCTCGCTGTTGCCGGTCCAGACTGCCGTGGTGGATGCCGATGGGCAGCGCTTCGTCATTGGCAAGCCACAGGTTGTGAAAGAATATCTCGGCCTGGGCACGGGTGTTGTGAAAGATCAGCGTGGTTTTGTGCTGTTTGATTTGTTCCAGCACTGCAGCGATGGAATAGGCCGCGCCGCCACCGGACCAAGGCGGCATCTCCTGCGTTTCCAGCATGCGAATGTCGGGATCCGGGCCGGGGTCGGCTTGAATGATATGGCAGGGGTCGGGGTTACGAGCCAGGAATCGCGCAACGGCCTGAGGGTCTTCGACCGTGGCAGACAAGCCGACGCGGCGCAGAGTGGGGCAAAGGCTTTGAAGGCGCGCCAGCGCCAGCATCAACTGGTCGCCCCGCTTGCTTTCCGCCAAGGCGTGAATCTCATCAACGATGACGCGTTGCACATCCGCAAACATGCGCCCGGCATCCTCATACGACGTCAACAGCGCCAGGCTTTCCGGCGTCGTCAGAAGGATATGCGGAGGGTCCACCCGCTGTCGTTTTTTCTGCGTGGCCGAAGTGTCGCCCGTGCGATCCTCGATGCGAATGGGCAGCCCGATCTCATCTGCAGGGCCGCGCAGGTTGCGTCGTATATCAGCGGCCAACGCCTTGAGCGGCGAGACATAGATCGTATGCAGGCCAGGTCGAGAATCGGCGGCCAGTTCGGCCAGTGTCGGCAGAAAGCCTGCCATCGTCTTACCACCCCCGGTCGGAGCGATCAGCAAAGTCGCCGGGTCAGCCGCCCGGTCGAACATATCCTGTTGGTGCGGATGGATAGACCAGCCTTTAGCGGCAAACCAATCCGTGATCCGGGCGGGAATCTGCGTCATGGACGCAGACTACCCGGCCTTTTCCGGAAATGGCACGGCGTTATTTGACGATGGTTTCGTCTTTGACGAACATGTTTGCCCAGGCCCGGTCAATCAGGTCGGGGCTCATCTGGTAAGGGATGCCCTCGAACTCGCAGATCGAGATCATCTGGTCGATCAGGAAGATCGGCTGGTAGTTGGCGTAAACGTTGTTGATGGTCGGGTACTTGACCTTCAGCAGATGCACCAGAGCAGCCTCGTCCAGTGGCATGCCGCGCTTGCGGGCGACCATGGCGAAGATTTTAAGGAAGTCCTCTTGGTTCGGGCCACCAATTTTGATCTTAAAGAAGATCCGGCGCAGGGCCGCCTGGTCGAAGATCTCGTTCGGGTGGAAGTTGGTCGAGAAGATGACCAGCGTATCGAACGGAACTTCGAATTTTTCACCGGACTGCAGGCCCAGAATATCCTTGTTTTCTTCCAGCGGAACAATCCAACGGTTGATCAGCGCCTGCGGCGGTTCCTGCTGACGGCCAAGGTCGTCCACGATGAAGATGCCGCCGGTCGATTTCAACTGCAGCGGGGCCTGATAGGTGCGCGCAGTCGGGTTGTAGACCAGATCCAGCATGCTGAGCGACAGTTCACCGCCCGTCACAACGGTCGGGCGCTCACATTGGACGTAACGCGTATCGAACCGCTTGCGACGGCGCAGGCTGTTGGGATCGTCGGCTTCTTGTTCGATCGCGGTGTGCACGATCGGGTCGTAAACGGTGATCACCTGACCAGCATACTCAATTGCCCGCGGGACGTAGACGTTGTCGCCAAGCGCATCGCGAATACCGTTCGAGATCGAGGATTTACCATTGCCCGGTGGGCCATACATCAGGATGGACCGGCCCGCGCTGACCGCGGGGCCAAGGTGGTCCAGCAGGCTGTCGGGCAGTACCAGATGGCCCATGGCTCCGGTCAACTGGTCCCGAGTGACCTGAATGTTCCGGATCGACTGGCGCTTGACCTGTTCGCGATAAACATCCAGCGGAACCGGCATCGCGCCGAAGTATTCGGACTGGCTCAAAGCGTCCAGCGCACGGGCCTTCCCGGCATCTGTAAGCTGATAGCCCATTTCGTTCCCGCTGTTGGCATTCAGCGTACCGGTCGCCTCAAGCAGTTTCTGTTCGCGCGCGATGTCGATCAGTTCCTGCGTAACCGACCCCGGCAGACAAACCGCGTCAGCGACCTGACTGACCGTGTCCACGTTTTTGCGGAACATTGTCTTAAGTAGAATGTCCCGCATCATAACGATGGGCAGTTTCATTTCGCCCAAGCCCTTGGGGGCAGGAGGGGCCATAACCGAGGTCGTCTGCATATTCATGAGCGTTGCCCGTCTATCCAGTAATCACGCCAATAGCCCCAATCCAGGGCTGCTTGGAGAAAGTCTTAACCTGATTTGTGTCAGTACCAAGGCACGGAAAAGGCGGACTGATGATAGTTTAGGAACCGGAAACAGTACCCAATATCAGATAGATCGCCAAGCTGGCCCCGAATGGGAACCCCATCGGGAACTTTTTGCCCCGGTCCCAGCTTTCCCAATCCGGGGCAATGGTTCTCAGCCGCGTGTACCTTGCCAGCCTGTGGGTTATGTAAGCGCCAAGTATCGCGCAAGCCATTATGACGGACACTAGGATAATATCCCCGACCCAGACAAAGGCTGAGGCCGCGGCCAAAAACTTTGCATCGCCTGCGCCCATAGCGCCAGCCGCGTTGAAGAGAATGCCCAGAAACAGCACAACAACGATGTGCAGCAATTGCCAAAGATAGGGTGGCAGTGTCAGCACAATCGGACCGATACCAAAGGATGTCCATTCGGTCGCCCATGGCGGCAGCACAAAAAAGCCGACGACGACAAAAACCGCAGTCAAAGCCAAGACCGCGTGGTTCTTGATCAGCATGCTGCGCAGATCGGTAAAGGCCACGTAAAAGCAGATCGGCAGCACAAATGGCAAAAACCACGCGGCTGCCGTCGCTGGGATATCCATGGATCAGGCTTCCTCGAGCGCGCGAAGCGAACGAACAGCTTCCCCATAGTGCTGCGGGTGGGTGGCGATGGCTTCGCGGAACAGGTTCTTCGCAGTGGCGACATCACCCTGTTTGACCGCAGATATGCCCATAGTATTCAGCAGCATCGCCCGTTCGACCTGCGTCAGGGGAATAACCGGCATGCTATAGTTGCCCTGAGCCGTTCTTGCCAGAACAAGGTTATTCTTCGCAGTGAAAAGGGAACTGTCCTGGCGGATCGCATCAGAGAACAGACGTTCCGCAGCGGTGAAATCACCGCGTGCCAGTTTGGAATAGCCCCAGTTGTTCATCACGCTGCCGGGGCGCGTCGTCAGGCCAACCGCTGTTTCATAGAAGTGGTCCGCGCGTTTCCAGTCTTGTCTGGAATCCGCGACCACCGCCTCGAGGCGGTACCGTTGAAAAGTCTCAAATGTGGGCGGCACGGAATCCAACGTGGCTTTGGCCTTGGCCCAGTCGCCGGATTTGACCAAAGCGCCCGCGTACTCGACCTTGTCCACGTTTGTGGCGCCCTTCATGGTCGTCACTTTTTTCCAAGCCGACGCCGCCTCGGTTGTGCGTTTCGCGCGACCCAAGGAAATCGCAAGACCGCGCTGCAGGTCAATCCGGCCGGGGTTTTTGGCGGCAGCGCCCTGGAAATAGGTAACGGCTTCATTCGGGTCTGCGGCGGTCAGCAGAACCTCGTTCAGGTTTGTTTCGTCGATCACGTTCACCTCTTGATAGGTGCGTTCGACTTTTTCCTCTTCGGTTTCTTTTTCACAAGCGGACAATACCAGCCCGCAGATGACCATCGTCGGAATCAAGAATTGTTGGCGCATTTTTTGCGTCCCTTACTGCTCTTGCCAATGTTACGGGAGCTTGCGCAGCTTAAATTGCCCGTCGCCTTGCTGCTCCAGTGTATATTCTTGTTTTTCTGGGGTAGTATTAACAGGATTTTCCATTTTTGCGAGAGCTAAGCGCAGATTGTCCAGGATTGCGTCACTTTCGCCATTATCCAGCGCAAAGGCCCGTCGAAACATTTGCGACGCCTCGGGGTATTCGCCTTTTTCCATCAGCAAAACGCCAAGGTTGTTCCAAGCAACAGGCCAATCGGGGTCGTCCGCTACCGCCCGGCGCAAAAGCTCTTCGGCCTGACCCAGGCGTCTGAGGCCGAGATTGGCGGTTCCCATCGACGTAAGGATCTGGGTGGTCATTCCCTGATCCAGCGCGGCGCGGGTAAAGGCCGTCAGTGCAAGTTCATACTCGCCTGAGACCATCAATCGGTTCCCTACAGTAAGCGGATCCACACTTTGCCCCCTGGGATCGACGCCTGGAGGCTCGAGATCGTTTGACGCGCCGGTTTCCGTGCAAGAGGCCACCACGGCGATAACCATGGTGGCCTGCAACGCACGGCGTATCCCAGAATGGATGCACCCGAATTTTGATTTCATCGGGAATTTATCCCCCGCCACCTGCAAAATCTGCAATGCCTTTTGCCGAGGGACCGACCAGAATGACCAGCAACGGAGGCACCGTCAGCATCATTGTGGCAAGTGTCATTTTGGTTGGCAACTTGTTCGCGGCCTCTTCGGCGCGCATCACACGTTTATCTCGCATTTCGCCTGCGTAAACCCGCAGAGCTTCGGCGATTGATGTACCAAAAGTGGCGGACTGGATCATCACGGTAACAAATGAGCTGACGTCCTGAACGCCGCAGCGCGTACCAAAGTCGCGCAGAACCGAGTCCCGGTCCTTGCCGGCCTTGAGCTCATAGGCGACAACCTCGAACTCTTGCGCGATGTCCGGGTACGAGACTTTCATTTCGGCCGCCACGCGCACGATCGCCTGGTCAAGCGACTGACCCGCTTCGACGCAAACCAGCATCAAATCCAATGTATCCGGGAACCCGGCAATAATGGCTTCTTGCCGTTCTGTAACACGTCGCGTGATCCAATAGCGTGGCAGAAAATACAATCCGCAGGCAGGGACAAGAACGCGAATGATCATTTGTGCTGGCGTGAATTCCTGATCTCCGGCGAAGATGGTCACCAGCGAAACACCAATCAAAATGCCGACAATTCCCAGTGCGAACTGAGCAAAGTGAAAGAACCGCACCGAGTCCTTTGAATGGTAACCCGCCTGACGAAGTTTGAGCTCCATCGCAGATAGCTCGTCTTCGTTTTGGGGTTCCAGAAAGGTCGCAAACTTTTGAAGTTGTTCATTGCGGCTTGCCTGGCGCAACGCATCCTTCTTGTCTTTCTTGCTTGCTTTGGGCGCCGCGTTCGAGCGCTGGAGCTTTTTGAGTGGGTCTTCCGGCTGGTTCAGCATAAGTGGCAAAGCCACCAAGACCATGAACAGTCCAAGTACACCCACAACAATAAGCGGTCCGAAGGGGCCCAGGTTTTCGGTCAGGAACGTGTTGATTTGGTCCAGAAATTCCATAATCAAACCCTCAAACCTTGATGTTCGTTAGAATGCGCATGACGATTAGGTTCAGCGTCAGCATGATGCCCACGAAGAAACAGGCCGGAATGAACCACGGGTGGTCAAGAACTTCGTCATAGTAGCCGGGGTCGTTCACCAGGATGAACAAAAGGCAGAAGATGGGGAAGCCAGACAGAAATTTGCCGGACCACTTCGCTTCGGCGGTGATGGCATTCACACGGCGGAACAGACGGAAACGTGCGCGGATAACCTGTGCCAAGCCGGCCAAAATTTCGGCGAGGTTACCACCGGATTGCTGCTGAATGCCGACGGCGACCGAAAGAAACCGCAGATCCTGCATATCCAGACGTTCGGCAAGGTCTTTGAGGGATTCGCCGACGTCGCGGCCATAGGCACATTCGTCGGCGATGACCCCGAACTCGGTTCCCAGAGGGTCTTGAACTTCGTTGGCCACAATCTGGATGGTGGAAACAAACGGGTTACCGACGCGAAGCGAACGTACCATCAATTCAACGGCGTCGGGCAATTGCTCTTCCATCATGTTCATGCGTTTTTTGGCTTTGTGGTTCACCCAGGCATAAACACCGCCCACGCCAATCGCCACCGACAGCGCGATTCGAAGTATTGTTTCTGTTGCCGTGCCAATGCTGAGCCCGACATAAGCAAACCCGGACACCAGCACCATGATCATGATCAGTTGCTTAGGTGAAAAGGCAATCGCCGCTTTTTGCGCCTTGTCGGCCAAAAGCGAGTAGAGCGGGATGCTTTGCGACTTCATATGCTGCTGCATTTCCTTGCGCAGCTGTTCCAGAACCTGCTCGCGTCCGACGCCCTTGTCCAGCATGTCCAGACGTCGGTTTACACGGCTGTTCAAACTGATGGATTTGCCAAAGGCGACAAGATAGATGCCTTCGACTAGAAGAAGCACCGCGACAAAGATCACGACATAGATAAGGGCCTCTATGGGCAATTGCATGGCCGGACCTCCTTAAACGGTGGTTGGTTCGTAGATGGACGGAGGCAAGTCAAAGCCCCACAGGCGGAAGCGTTCGGAATAGTGGCTGCGAACGCCCGTCGCAGTGAAGTGACCGATGATCTTGTTATCAGGTGTCAGGCCAACGCGCTGAAATTTAAAGATTTCCTGCATCGAAATCACGTCGCCCTCCATCCCGGTGATCTCGGTGATGGATGTCATGCGGCGCGAACCGTCTTGCAGACGGCTGGCCTGAACGATCAGGTTCACAGCGCTTGAGATCTGGCTGCGGACAGCTTTGATCGGCATTTCGATACCAGCCATCGCGATCATGTTTTCCAGACGCGAGATCCCGTCACGGGCCGAGTTGGCGTGGATCGTTGTCATCGAACCGTCGTGGCCGGTGTTCATGGCCTGCAGCATGTCGATAACCTCAGCGCCACGCGTTTCGCCGACGATGATGCGGTCGGGACGCATACGCAGGGCGTTTTTCAAACAATCCCGGGGGCTGACCTCACCTTTGCCCTCAACGTTTGGCGGGCGGCTTTCCATCCGGCCTACATGGGTCTGTTGCAGCTGAAGTTCCGCCGTATCCTCAATTGTCAGGATACGCTCGGCATCGTCGATAAAGCTGGACAGGGCGTTCAGCGTGGTTGTTTTACCAGAACCTGTACCACCCGAAACGATGATGTTCAGGCGCGTGGAAACCGCCGCTTGCAAATACGCGGCCATTTCTTCAGTGAACGCACCGAAATTGACCAGATCATCAATGCCAAGCTTGTCTTTCTTGAACTTACGAATGGAAACCAGCGAGCCGTCGACGGCAATCGGGGGCACCATCGCGTTGAAACGCGAACCGTCGGCCAGACGGGCGTCAACGTAAGGGTTGGATTCATCAACGCGACGACCCACAGCGGACACGATCTTGTCGATGATCCGCATCAGGTGCTTTTCATCCTTGAACGTGATCTCGCTGAGTTCGAGCTTGCCGTGGCGCTCGATAAAGATCTGCTGGGGTCCGTTCACCAGAATATCGTTGACGCTGTCGTCTTGCAGCAATGTCTCAAGCGGACCCAGACCAGTGACTTCGTCGTACAATTCTTTGTTAAGCTGCGTCCGGTCCTCGCGGTTCAGAACGATGTTGCGACTCTCAAGGATTTCACTCGCGATCGAGCTGATTTCCGTTCGCAATTCGGATTCACCGGCGTTTTCCAGCGCTGCGAGGTTCAGGTTCTCGAGCAGCTCGCGGTGTAGTTCGACTTTGATTTCGCCCAGTCGCTCTTTGCGTTTGCGATCCTTGTCCGAGACCGCGACCTCGGCGGCTTTCTTTTGAACAGGGCGGCGCGCGACTGCGTTGGCTGCAGAGGTTTTTTCTTTAGTAGGCGCTGGCGCTGCTGCCTGTGGCGCAGCTGCGGTTTCAACCGGTTGCGCAGCAGGCTGCTTTTTGTATCTGGAAAACACGGCGACTACCCCTCTGAATAATTGTTACGCGGCCTCAGCACCGCTGCTGCCCAAACTATGAAGCGATTTTGCGAGTTTCGCGATTTCGCGGCGCAGCGGATTCTTGGCTGCGGATTTCGCCAGTGGCAAACCATGATCGCCGCTTTGCATGACCTGTTTGCCGCCCTCTGGCAGTTGAAGGTCGATCGAAATACCCAGGCTTTCGCCCATGCGCTTGACCCGGCTTTTGCCGTTCAGGTCAGTGAATTTCGGAGCCCGGTTCAGCGCAAAGCGAAGTTTGTTGAACGGCAGCTCTTCTGCCTGCAGCGCACGTTTCAACCGCAGCGCATTTTGTGCCGAGCGCATATCCAGTTCGATCATTGCAAAGTACACATGCGCGGCCTGCAGCACCGTTTCTGACCACAAGACCAGGGTCTTGGGCATGTCGATGATCACATAGTCGAACTGTCGGCGGGCAGTATTGATAACCTTTTCAATATCTTCCGGAGTGATCAGGTCCAATGGCACCATATCGGAGGGTGCGGTCAGGACGCTCAGCTTTTCCTCATAAGTCTGAAGGGCTTGCGAGAATACGTCGTCGTCCATCGATGCCGTATCCGACAGCATCTCGAATACGGTTTCTCGGCGGGGCAGGTCCAAATAGGTCGAAACGCTGCCGTATTGCAGATCCAGATCGATGACACAGACCGTTGGCGCATCCTTGTCGGACGCGGTTGCAAGTTCCCAAGCCAAGTTTACAGCCAGGGTCGTTGATCCGACGCCACCAGCCAGACCGTGGACAACAAACAACGCAGCTTCTTTTGATTCGCCCTGAACCGCCGGAACAGAGGCGACCTGAGTCGCAGCAACCGGTTCAGGTTTGTTCATACGGTCGATGGCTTCCTTCAGCTCACCTTCAGGAAGCGGGTAGGGGACAAATTCGTCCGCGCCCTTGCGCAGCAACTGGTGCAAAGACGCCGGGGTGACGTCCTCGGCGATCAGCACGACCTTGATCTTTTTTTCCTTGGCCTGCGTGATGATCTCACCCATCAAAGACAGGTTGTCTTCATCGTCTCCGTCGATGGCAAGCGCAACGAATTCAAGGGTTTCAGCTTCGGGTTGGCCGAAGAATGCCAGTGCTTCTGCAAACCCAAGGTCCCCCCAGCGTTCGCCCAGAATGGCTTCCATGTCTTCGATCAACAGATCAAAATTCTGGACGTCGCGACTGATCGTGCAAGCCAGAATAGCGGTCCCATCATCTTGCGTCGTGGCGCTTGTCATTAACACAATCCTCGTCGTCAGGGCCCATTGACTGTCCGAACTCATTTGGCTCGACTCAGTTTTCTGTTGCCCGTTCGCGACCAATGCAGGCCGCACTTCACCCAATTGTTGAAAAGGTGGCTTGGAACTTAGGCAAGATTTAGGCGCAAAAGAACCAATTGTAGGGAATTGGGCGACGATGCCGCCCAATTCTTAGGGATTATTCATCACCGCCGGCGTTGACTTGATCGCGCTGGATGTAGCTCACACGCTCAGCGCTTTCGACATATTCGCGGTATATGACTTCGGCGTACTTGCCGTCCAGCAGCTGACCTTTGCCGCCAGCAAGACCAGAGACTTCGGTCACTGTACGGCGGTTTCTGCGGTCCCGTTCATTTGTATCGATCAGCGGGCGTGTTTTACCGAAAGAAACCACCGCCTCCAGTCGAGACCGCGAAATTCCCTGCTGCGTCAGGAACGCAACGGCTGCATTTGCGCGTCGTTGACCGAGCCGCTGGTTGTACGACGTCGATCCAACCGCATCGGTGTGGCCGTATACACGGAACCGCGCCTCTGGGAATTGTTTGATCCAGTCGGCCTGCCGCAGCAGAATCCGACGCGCCGTTTCGTCCAGCTGTGCACTGTCGAAGGCAAAGTTGATCTGGGTTGGTACTTCTGCTGCGAATCGCTGCCCAAGGATCTGAGCGAATGATAGCTCGCCATTCATAACCTGGGTGTTGTTAAGCGTCGCATTGCCAAAAGCACCCTGGTCCACTTCATACCCGGCCTCACGCGTACATGCGGCGACAGCGACCGAAAGACCCAGTGTGAGTATCCACTTCTGCATTGGTCCTATCCTCCTATCAATCCAGAACGTAGCCGTAGGAGCTTCCAAAGTCCTGCTTGGCCACTTCTGAGGCCGCGCCGGAACCCGGACGCGTTGTACGGGCGGTTCTGCCGTTGATGAACAGATCGAATTCGCTGGGGGGCTGAACCCGATCGGTCGGCAGAGCCAGGGCTTCACCACGTGTTGGCGAGACCAGATGTGCCGTAACGATAACCACCAGTTCCGACTGCTGGCGCTGGTATTCTGCGCTGCGGAACAGTGCGCCCAGTACGGGGACATCACCAATCCATGGCAATTGGCTGTTCTGGTCAGTGAAATCGTCTCGGATCAACCCGGCAATGGCAAAGCTCTCGCCATCGCGCATCTCAATCGTCGTTTTTGTCGAACGCGTGATGAACGTTGGCACGTTGTTGCCGGCGATTGTGAATTCAGAGTTCGGATCGATGCTGGACACCGATGTTCCCAGTTCCAGGTTGATCAGATCACCGTCTACGACGCGGGGCGTAAAGAGGACCTGAACACCGAAATCCCGATACTCGATTGCAATCTGGCCGTCATCGCCGGGAACCGGGATCGGAACTTGGCCGCCCGCCAGGAATTCAGCTTCCTGCCCCGACAAGGCCGACAGGTTGGGCTCTGCAAGCGTACGGGCAAGCCCTTTAGTTTCAAGCGCTTCCAACAGCAAGCGTACCTGTGTTGAACCGGCGCCAAAGCCAAATAGGATAGCACCCGTATTTGTCTGTTGGAACGGGATGTTGTTGTTCAGCGCGTTGGCCAACGCACCGGCGTTGTTCAAGGTGTTGATACCACCCGTCACATCGCTGCCACCGAAGCCGAGCGATGCGGTCAGGCTTTTAGCGACCGACCGATTCATTTCGGCAAAGCGGACTTTCAGCATGACCTGCTGAACCCCACCGACCGACATCAGGTTCGATACACGCTCGGGCGCGTAACGTTCAGCCAGTTCCAAGGCGCGCGCCAGTTTGGCCGAGCTGGAAATCGTACCGGACAGGACGATACCGTCATTCGCTGTGCGCACCTCGATGGGTTCGCTCGGAAGAATTTGGCGCAGTCTCTCTTTGAATTCAGACACATCCGGTGACACACGGACCCTGACGTTGGCCAGCAAATTGCCGGCCCCGTCAAACAAGGTCAGGGTAGTCAGACCAGGGGCCTTACCCAAAACATAGATTGTGCGATCAGAAAGCGAAGAAATGTCAGCGATGCCAGCGTTGGCGATGCTGAGCTCTGCGAAGGGTGTTTCGCTTTCAACAACAATTGCGCGATTCATAGGAACGTCCAGCGTTTCCGCTGTACCGTTCTTAACGACACGCAGTGTTTCGGCCCGGGCAGCACCGCTGACCGAACTGATAACCAGCGCCAACCCCAACAGGGCCGCGCTTATCCAAGAATGTATTTTCATGTGACCTGCCTCTCCGATCACGCCTCGTTTTAGGTCTAATGCCTTATGTGCGTTAACACTGCGCGAATTGCGAATTTATTGCAATAATCAATGGTTTCTGGAATTTTCCTTATGTGGGTAATCAGCAACATCTGAAATGAAACAAGCCGCGTAAATGGCGCGGCTTGTGACGTTAAAGTTTTGATTTCACTTTAGTTTGTGCAGGGGATCTCGGTTATGACAATTTCCCCGCCACGGCGTGTGTTCACAGTGCAGACTCTTTCCGGAGCCGGAGCTGGCGCAGGCGCGACTTCTTGAATTCCCAACAGTTTTCTCTGATCGACTTCAACTGCGCTTGCGATTGTTTCGTCCTCGAAACCAACCAGTGCCAATGACAGTCGCCCGGTGTTCTGAGCTTGAGCAAGAGCCGCGATCTGCTCCGGTGTCGCGGCAACCGTAACAGTCCGCGCGATGGTTGTGCCGGTCAGGTCCTCACCTGTCGTCTGGTCCACGGCGATCAGCTCGATGTTGGTTTGAATCAGTCGGGTGATCTCGCCGTCTCGTCCTGCCCCGCTGAATGACCCGGTCCAATACACATCAACATTGTCGCCCGGACGCAAGAAGCCTGAAACGCCCGATGACACGTCGACGCTGATGGCAAATGCGCGCATTCCTTTGGCGAGACGGGATGTCAGGCCGGCAGCTTCACCTGGGTTGGTGACCTTCACCTCAAGAAGGGCTTCGTCTTTTTCCATTGCCCTCAGAACAAAACGGTCACCCTGACTATCTTCAGGAAAGAGCACGGCAATATCCGTGAATACCCCTTCGGGAATCGCATCTTCTGGCCAGTTTACCGTTCGCACGTCTTCGGTGGTTAGGCGCTCACCATACTTCATGGGGCGATTGGCGACGATTACACCAACTGTTGGAACCGACTTGACGTTGGCAAGGGCATCTTGGGTCGCTTGGCGTTCACGAGCCAGCTGAGCCTGATGCTGAGCGATGTAGTCGCGAGCCAAATAGACCGCCCCACCGGCCAAAAGTACTCCGACAATCAGAACAAGTCCAAATACAGCACGCATTCACGTTCCCTCATACTTTAGTTTCGTTTGGCTCGTCACGGGGATACGATGCCATTTGAGTTATCAGTAAAGGCAAATTGTGTCGAAAAAGGGGACAATCCCGCTTTTTTCGGGTCGCGCCATTCAATCAAGCTGGGTTCGCAGCATCACTTGGCTAAATCAAATGCAACGACGGGATCCTGGACTTCCATGTTTGTCAGTGCGTCGCCCGATTCTTTGTCCAGATGTTGAAGTGGTCCCGAAAAGTTCAGAATCACAATCGCACCAAACCCGACGAGCCCTGCTGTCAAAAGGACCCAATCCACCGTAACGGCTCCGTCTTCGCATTCGGGGAACTTTTTGAACTTTCGCGCCATGGCACTACCAGAACTTGATTGGGCCAAAAGAAAAGGGCCACAGCTAAAGCAGCGTGGCCCCCATCTAGCATTTAGTAGATTAATTATTTCGTCGGAGTGATCTTGGTTGTCACCGTATCAACAGTGGCGTTGGTCAGAGCTTTTTCGACATCGTCTGACAGCGCGTTAGCACCTGCACCAACCTGCGTGTAGGCAACAGCGGCCAGGCCAACGATGGCTGCGGTCAGAACGACCCAGTCTACAGTTACGGCGCCGTCTTCGTCTTTGCGGAAGTTCTTGATGAACTTGATCATGTTACGTCCCTCCTAAAGGATCAAATTAGTCACTTAAACCTAGGGGCCTTCCAGAGCTTTCTCTCTCAGTCCGCTCCCGACCATCTCGGTATGGCACTATGATTGCCTGCTGTGCGTGGCAGGAATTGGGCCAAACCCCATTTTTTTTCGAAGAAGTTTAACTTTTTGATAGTTTTTCCTGTAATGCGCTGATTGGAAAGGAAAAAAAAGTTTCGCAGACCGAGGTTCCCACGTCGCGCCGATGCAAAATTGCGGCAAATGAGGCGAAATTGCCCCAATTCGCGGGGTTTTTCTGGCTTTACAGGCGGTTTCAGGGTTCAAATCAACCAAAAGATAAAACACGAGGCAGGCAAATGAATCTCCGGGACGCAATGACTTGCGCCGGTTTGGCGGTATTGGTGATGACTGGCCCTGTGCCGGTCATGGCAAGCGAGATCGAACCACGGGGCGTCTACAAGCGGATCAAGGCCCCCAAGCCGGGTACCCGACCGCGCGTGACGGTTCAGATTACACCAGAAGAGCACGCCAAAGCACCGTCTGCGCCCAGCACGGGCACCGCAATCGTTGAGCCTGAGATTATTGCGCGTACGCGTGTCACTCCTCCGTCTGTTCCGGGTGCGGCGGGCGCGGGGAAAAAGCCCGCAGGGTCATACAAGGCGTTCTGGGAGCGGATCTCGCCTGCCTTGGCGGAGGCTGGGTCGGGACGTTTGAACGATGCCATTAAAGCCCTGGCGGCAACCAATGTCGCCTCGCCGCGTTTGCAGACCTTGCAAGACATCGCTCAGCAACGCGGAGTAGATATTCTGCGCTCTACCGTGGGCACGAATGTCTCACCGGCACTGGTGCTCGCCGTTATTTCGGTAGAATCAGCCGGTCGCACCAACGCCGTCAGCTCAGCCGGGGCGCAGGGATTGATGCAACTGATGCCTGCAACCGCAAAAAGGTTCGGGGTTAGGGACAGTATGCAGCCGTCGCAGAACATCGCGGGGGGTGTCAAATACCTGAATTGGCTGATGGAAGAATTCGGCAACGACCCGATTCTCGTCCTGGCAGGGTACAATGCCGGTGAAGGAGCTGTGCGTAAGCATGACGGTGTACCGCCTTATGCCGAGACCCGCGACTATGTCCCAAAGGTGCTTGCAGCGTTTCAGGTTGCGCGGGCTTTGTGTTCGACGCCGCCTCAACTGATTACGGATGGCTGCGTATTCCAAACACAGAATTGAAGTAAGGCCCACCAGAGTTTGGTGGGCCTTTTTCAGCGATCGGCGTCAGTTGACGATGTTGGCCTCGGTTGCGGCGCGAATTTCGTCTTCGGTCACGCCCTCGGCGATCTCAATGATCTTCAAGCCACCCTCAACTACGTCCAGAACGCCCAGATTGGTGATAATACGGTTCACCACCTTCTTGCCGGTCAGGGGCAGGGTGCATTTCTTCAGCAGCTTGGACTTTCCGTGCTTGTTGGTGTGATCCATTACTACGATCACGCGGCCAACGCCTGCCACAAGGTCCATTGCGCCGCCCATGCCCTTTACCAGCACGCCGGGAATCATCCAGTTCGCAAGATCGCCTTCTTCATCGACCTCCATCGCGCCAAGAACGGCGGCTGCGATCTTGCCGCCACGGATCATCGCAAACGAGGTCGCGCTGTCGAAATAGGCGGTGCGGGACAATTCGGTGATGGTCTGCTTGCCCGCGTTGATCAGATCGGGATCTTCTTCGCCTTCAAAGGGGAAGGGGCCCATGCCCAGCATGCCGTTCTCGGATTGCAGGGTAATGTCCTTGTCGCCAACATAGTTTGCCACCAGCGTCGGAATACCGATGCCGAGGTTCACATACATGCCGTCTTCAAGCTCTTGCGCCGCACGCGCGGCCATCTGATTGCGATCCCAGGGCATTATGCTTCCTCCTTCTTACGGGTGGTGCGTTGTTCGATGCGCTTTTCGTGTTCGCCCTGAATAATGCGGTGCACGTAGATACCGGGCAGGTGGATCGCGTCAGGGTCCAGCGAGCCGCGGGGCACGATCTCTTCAACCTCGGCGATGCAGATCTTGCCGCAGGTTGCAGCTGGCACGTTAAAGTTCCGAGCGGTCTTGCGGAAGATCAGGTTGCCGGTGTCGTCGGCTTTCCAGGCTTTGACAATGGCCAGATCGGCAAAGATGCCTTCTTCCAGAATATAGGTCTCGCCGCTGAAGTCTTTGTGCTCTTTGCCTTCGGCGATCACGGTGCCCACGCCGGTCTTGGTATAGAAACCGGGAATGCCCGCACCACCGGCGCGCATACGTTCGGCCAGAGTGCCTTGGGGGTTGAACTCCAGCTCCAGCTCACCGCTCAGGTACTGGCGCATGAATTCGGCGTTTTCACCGACGTAAGAGCTGATCATCTTTTTGACCTGCTTGGTCTGCAGCAGGATGCCGATCCCGAAATCGTCGACGCCGGCGTTGTTCGAGGCAAAGGTCAGGTTCTGAGCACCCGAGTCCTTGATCGCCTCAAGCAGCAGTTCGGGAATACCGCACAGGCCAAAACCGCCCGCTGCGATCATCATGCCGTCCGTGATCACTCCATCGAGCGCCTCGGTGGCATTGGCATAGACTTTCTTCATGGAAAACTCCCCCAATGACATGGTGATGGGCAGGTTGTGCCGCCACGTCACGGGGAAGTCAATGAAACCAAGGGGTAGGTGGTATTTCTACCTAACCGGCCGTCAGGTGGCCGCCTTTTTGGTCGTTTTCTTGGTTGTTGCTTTTTTCTTGGGGGCGGCCTTTTTCTTGGTCCCCTTCTTAGCAGCACGCTCGTTGACCAGTTCGATGGCCATTTCCTGTGTCACGTCCTCGGGCTTGATGTCCTTGGGAATGGTCGCGTTGACTTTTTCCCACTTCACATATGGCCCGTAGCGCCCATCCAGAACCTGCATCGGGCCGCCATCGGGGTGTTCTCCAAGCTCTTTAAGCGGCTTGGCTGCTGCGCGACGGCCTCGGCCAGGGTTGGCGCGCTTCTCGGCCAGCATCTCGACCGCGCGGTTCATGCCGATCTCGAACACGTCGTTGGGGTCTTTGAGGTTGGCGTAAACCGGCTTGGCCTCTTCCGGCAGCTGATGCATCAGATACGGCCCGAACCGCCCGAAGTTGGAGCTGATCATGCCGCCTTCAGGGTGTTCGCCAATCTGACGTGGCAGTGACAGCAGCGTCAGTGCTTTGTCGAGGTCCATGTCATCCTTGCTCCACCCTCGGGGCAGCGAGGCGCGTGGAGGCTTCTTGTTCTCTGGCGTCGGCTCTCCGCGCTGAACATAGGGGCCAAAACGGCCGGACTTCAGCCAGATCTCATCGCCTGCGTCCTCGCCCAGCAGGCGTTCTTCGCCTTCGGCCCCCTCGCCAGCGATGGGGCGGGTATAGGTGCATTCGGGATAGTTGCCGCAACCGACAAACCCACCGGTGCGGGACGTTTTAAGGTGCAAACGGCCCACGCCGCATTTCGGGCAGATCCGAGGGTCTGAGCCGTCTTCGCGGGGCGGATAAAGCTGCGGTGCCAACGCTTCGTCCAGCTTGTCCAGCACTTCGGAAATCCGCAACTCGGACGTCTCGCCAATTGCGGCCGAAAAATCGCGCCAGAATTTGCCCAGCAGGTCCTTGTAGTCGCGGTCCCCGGCGCTGACGTCGTCCAGCTGTTCTTCCAGATTCGCAGTGAACTCGTAGCCCACATACTGACGGAAGAAGTTCAGCAGGAAAATTGTAACAATCCGGCCTTTTTCTTCGGGGATCAGCCGGTTCTTGTCCTTGCGCACATATTCGCGGTCCTGAATCGTGGTCACGATCGACGCGTAGGTCGAGGGGCGGCCAATCCCCAACTCTTCCATCCGTTTGACCAGCGTAGCTTCGGTATATCGCGGAGGGGGTTGGGTGTGGTGCTGCAGGGCCAGAACGGTTTCGTTGTCAGACAGAATGGCAGCCTTGTCCGAATCTCCCGTCGCCTTGGCGAACTGATCCCGCAACGAGGTCTTGGCAAAGCGTGCAGGATCGCCCTGCATGATCTGGGGCAGGCGCTTTTCATCCTCGTCGGCCACATCATCGCGACCTTCTTCGTAGACGCGCATAAACCCGTCAAACAGCACCACCTGACCCGTAGCGCGCAGACCGACCTGACCGTCATCGCTGCCGATCTCGACGGTGGTCCGTTCCAGTCGGGCGGCTGCCATCTGACAGGCAATCGTACGCTTCCAGATCAGATCATAAAGCTTGCGCTGATCTTCATCGGTGACTTTCAGCGCCTTGGCATCAAGCGACATATCCGTAGGGCGAATGCACTCGTGCGCTTCCTGCGCATTCTTGGCCTTGTTCTTGTAAATACGAGGGCTGTCCGGCACGTATTCTGCACCGTAACGATCCGTAATGGCGTCGCGCGCAGCAGCCACAGCCTCGGGCGCCATGTCGATACCGTCGGTCCGCATATAGGTAATGTAACCCGCTTCATACAGCCGCTGTGCTACCTGCATCGCATGACGCGCGCCCATGCCGAACTTGCGGCTGGCCTCTTGCTGCAGGGTCGAGGTCATGAAGGGCGCGCTGGGGTTGCGCGCGGCTGGCTTGGCCTCGACCGAGGTGACGCTGAGTGCGCGACTGGTGATGGCCTGAACCGCCAGCTCGGCCTGAGTGGCGTTAGATAAATCGTGTTTGTCCAGCTTTTTGCCGGCCAGAGTGACCAGGCGCGCCTCATAGGTCTGACCGCGCGGTGTTTCGAAAAGCGCTTTGACCGACCAGTATTCGACCGGTTTGAACGCTTCGATCTCCATCTCGCGTTCGACGATCAGGCGCAGACAAACAGATTGCACACGACCCGCAGACCGGGCCCCCGGAAGTTTTCGCCACAGAACCGGCGACAGGTTAAAGCCGACCAGATAGTCCAGCGCGCGGCGGGCCAGATAGGCCTCAACCAGCGGCATGTCGACTTCACGGGGGCTCTGCATCGCCTCGGTGACCGCGTCCTTGGTGATTGCGTTGAACGTCACGCGGCTGACCGGTGTGTCCTTTTTGATCGAACGGCGCTTGGTCAGCGCCTCCTGCAGGTGCCAGCTGATGGCCTCGCCCTCACGATCGGGGTCGGTCGCGAGGATCAGAGCGTTGTCTTCCTTCAGGGCGTCGGCGATGGCTTTGACGTGTTTGCGGCTGTCGTTCCCGACCTCCCATTTCATCGCAAATTCATGCTCGGGATCGACAGAACCATCCTTTGGTGGCAGGTCCCGAACATGCCCATAGGACGCCAGAACCGTGTAGTCGGGGCCAAGATATTTGTTGATTGTTTTGGCCTTGGCAGGAGATTCTACAACAACTACAGGCATTTAAGGGAAAACCTCGCTCGACAGAATGTGCGCCTTCTATGATCGTGCAAAATGTGGAGGGCAAGGGCGAATTGTCAATGCGTTCCTTTGAACACATCAATTACGCGGCGTTTTCAAAGGCCTGACCGGGATGTAAAAGCGCAGACTCGGCTTTGACCAGCTACGCAGTCAATGACAACAACCCGCCCGGTTGACGCTGAATACGTCCGTCGAGTTCCAGATCAATCAGAGCCGGGCCAATCTCACCCGCCGTAGCAGCGATGTCGCGGATCAACTGATCCTCGGCCATTGGGGACGGTCCAAGCCGCGCCAGAATCTCTTGGTGCAGCGGAGCGCCTTTGACGGAGGGTAGTGTATGCAACTCGGGCATGCTCGGTTCGAGAATCGGCTGTGCGTCCTGTTTCGGTAGGGCTTCAATCACGTCTTCGGCCGACCGTATCAGAGTCGCCCCGTCGCGGATCAGCAGGTTGCATCCCGCAGCCCGGGCGTCAAAGGGATGCCCGGGGACGGCCAAGACCTCACGCCCCTGATCCAAAGCGTCCCGCGCCGTGATCAGGCTGCCGGACTTGGCGGCTGCTTCGACCACGACGACCGCTTGGGCAAGGCCCGAAATGATCCTGTTCCGACGGGGAAAGTGACGCGCTTGCGGGGTGACGCCCATGGGTTGTTCCGACACGCGCACTCCGGTCTGGGCGATCTTGTCCGCGAGGGATGCGTTTTCGGCCGGGTAAACCACATCGACCCCACCTGCCATAACGGCGACGGTACCTGTGTCGATGGTCGCAAGATGGGCAGCAGTATCGATCCCGCGCGCCAGGCCCGAAACAATGACATACCCTTGTTTGCCGAGGTCCGTTGCCAACCCCCGCGCCATGCGCGTGCCCAGCGACGAACAGTTGCGCGCGCCGACCATAGCGATCGCCTGACGCTTCAGCAGAGAGACATCGCCAATTGCCCACAGCATTGGCGGCGCATCAGTCAAGTCATTCAACGCGCTTGGGAAATCGGCGGACCCAAGGCACAAAAGTTGGGCATTCGCGGCTTTTGCCGCCCTGAGTTCCGCCTCAATCACGCCGGGCGGGCAAATTTCATACCCATCAATTCCGGCAGCGCGTGCCATTTCAGGCAGCGCGGACAGCGCATTCTGCGCCGAGCCATGTTCCCGCAGCAGCCGCCGAAACGTCGCCGGACCAACCTTGCGAGAGCGCAACAGACGAAGCCAGGAAAACCGGTCCTCTTCCGTGGTGGGTGGGAGTGTGGGGTGATAGGAAGAAAGCTGCTCTTCGGTCATCCGTTGCTCCGCCTGATTGCAGAACTGGTTTACGGCTGGCGGGGTTAACAGCTTGTGAATCTCTTCAAATTATTCGGATAATTTTTCGAACTGGAGCGCTGTTCCTTTCCAACTGTTTGAAAGAATTGGAAGAAATTTTATCGCAAGAGTAAGGAAGCGGCCCAAACAGAGACCGCGATCCAGTGATGTCCGGCGCGCGCTGTTAACCCTGAGCGGTGCTGATTCTGTGTCAGGCCGCCGACCCGCCGACGGTCAGCCCATCCATCAGAACCGTTGGCTGGCCGACGCCGACTGGCACCCATTGGCCATCCTTGCCGCATGTGCCCATGCCCGGATCCAGCGCCATGTCGTTGCCCAGCCCGCGAATGCGTTTGAGCGCAGACGGGCCGTCTCCGATCAGGGTTGCACCTTTGACCGGGGCACCAATCTTGCCGTTCTCGACGCGGTAAGCTTCGGTGCACGAGAACACAAACTTCCCGTTGGTGATGTCCACCTGACCGCCTCCAAAGCCGACGGCCCAGATGCCGTCCTTGATATCAGCGACCAGGGATGCGGGATCGGCATCGCCGCTCAGCATCACGGTGTTAGTCATTCGCGGCATAGGTTTATGCGCATAGCTCTGACGTCGTCCGTTTCCGGTGGGCGCAACCCCCATCAGGCGCGCGTTCTGGCGATCCTGCATGTATCCCGTCAGGATACCGTCTTCGATCAGAACCGTGCGCGAGCTGGGCGTACCTTCGTCATCCAAGGTGATCGAGCCACGACGATCCGGGATAGTGCCGTCATCCACAACCGTCACACCTTTCGAGGCGACCTGCTGGCCCATCAGACCGGCAAATGCAGAGCTGCCTTTTCGGTTGAAATCCCCTTCCAGCCCGTGCCCGATTGCTTCGTGCAGCAGGATGCCGGGCCAGCCGGGGCCGAGTGCGATTTCCATCACGCCGGCCGGGGCAGGGACTGCATCCAGATTAACCAGAGCGATCCGAAGCGCTTCACGCGCCTTGTCCTGCCAATCGGCTGCGTCGATCAGCCCGTCTAGCCCGACGCGCCCGCCACCGCCGGCCGAGCCGCTTTCACGGCGACCGTTTTGTTCAACGATGATCGAAACGCCCAGGCGTGTCATCGGGCGCACGTCGCGCACCAGAACCCCGTCGGGGCGCAGGATTTCGACTTCTTGAACGCTTGCCGCAATGGTTGCACTGACCTGTACCACACGGGAGTCCAGATCGCGGGCAAAAGCGTCGATCTCGCGCAGCGTCTCAATCTTGACCGGGAAATCGGCAGATTCGATCGGGTCTTCGTCCGTGTAAAGGCGCGTGTTTGTGGGGCGGGGCGCATCGGCCAGTGTGCCGCCGCCATCGCCAACCGCCAATCGCGCCGTCTCGGCTGCGCGTTTCAGGGCGGGGATCGAAACGTCGGTAGAATGTGCATATCCTGCGACTTCACCCTGAACGGCGCGCAGGCCGAACCCTTCGGAGGCGTCATAGGATGCGGTCTTCAAGCGGCCGTCGTCAAAGACCAGAGACTCGGATTTCCGCCTCTCAACAAACAGTTCTCCATCCTCTGCCCCGGCAGTGGCTGACTGCAAAACCGCAAGTGCTTCGTCCCGCGGAATAGCGCTTTCAAATGGGCGAAACGGGTCGTTGGGCATGGGTTGGGACCTTTCGAGTTTGATCCAGATCAAAAATAGCGTCTGTTTGACGCAAGCATTTTGCTTTATCTACCCGTCGGAATATGGTTTTTAACGCGGCCAAAGACAACGGGAGAGGTGCGACTGATTCACACCTTTTCGCCAGAGAAGCAAAGATCAGACGATCAGGACAGAAAATGAAGAATGCTTTGATGCTTTCGGGGCTCATGACAGCCCTCTCCAGCCTTCCCGCCATGGCTCAGGAGCTTGAAATTATTGGTAAGCCGGTCGATGGCGGTTTGGGCTTCCAGCCAGCGGCGACCAGCCTGGCCGAAGGGATCCAGCGGTTAGACGCTATGATTCTGGTGATCATCACGGCCATCTGTGTGTTCGTGGCGGGTCTGCTGGTCTACTGCATCGTGCGCTACAACCGTCGCGCAAATCCGGAACCAGCGCGATTCTCGCACTACACACCGGTTGAGATCGCGTGGACCATTGTCCCGATCCTCATTCTGGTCTTTATCGGTGCCTTCTCGCTGCCGGTTCTGTTCAACCAGCAGGAAATTCCCGAAGGCGACATCACCATCAAGGTCGTTGGCAACCAGTGGTACTGGACCTACGAATATGTCGATCACGACTTCGCATTCGACAGCTATTTGCTGGGCCATCCGGCCACATTGGATGAAGGCGCTCGTCCTGCGGATGCAGATGTGACCCCGTTCGTACTGGACGATGCGATGCGCGCCAAACTGGCGGATGCGGGCTATGGCGAAGACGAATGGCTGCTGGCCACCGACACCGCCGTTGTCGTGCCGGTTGGCAAGGTCATTGTCATGCAGGTCACCGCGTCTGACGTGATCCATTCCTGGACCATCCCGTCCTTCGGCGTAAAGCAGGACGGCGTTCCGGGACGTCTGGCCGAGCTGTGGTTCGAAGCCGAGAAAGAAGGCGTCTACTTCGGCCAGTGCTCTGAACTGTGCGGCAAAGACCATGCGTACATGCCGATCACCGTCAAAGTGGTCAGCGAAGAAGCATACGAGCAGTGGCTGCAAGGCGCTTTGGAAGAGTATGCAGGTCAACCCGCAGCCTATCAGGTTGCATCCAAGTGATGACCCGCGCGGGCTGAGAGCGCGCGCAACACGTAATGCAAGCTGCGCGTGTTTCGCGCAGCTTTCGCCCCAAAAGGACCGGAAATGAGCGACGCAAGCATCAATGCCAGCACGGTACGCGCCAAGTCCCACGCGGATGAGGCCAGCTTTGGCGATTTCTTTGCCTTGCTGAAGCCGCGCGTCATGTCGCTGGTCGTGTTTACCGCTTTGGTCGGCCTGCTTGCGGCTCCGGTTCCTGTGCATCCGTTTGTCGGATTCTGCGCGATCCTTTTCATTGCCATCGGCGGCGGTGCGTCGGGCGCGCTGAATATGTGGTGGGATGCAGATATCGATCGGGTGATGAAGCGCACGAAAAAGCGCCCGATTCCCGCCGGTAAGGTGGACGAGGGTGAAGCCCTTGCAATCGGATTGGCACTGTCCGGCCTGTCCGTGATCATGCTGGGCCTTGCGACCAACTGGTTTGCCGGAGCCTTCCTGGCCTTCACTATCTTTTTCTATGTCGTCATCTACACGATGTGGCTGAAGCGCTCGACGCCGCAGAACATCGTGATCGGCGGTGCCGCGGGCGCCTTCCCACCGGTTATCGGTTGGGTTGCGGCCACTGGTTCCATGTCGCTTGAGCCGTGGCTGATGTTCGCGCTGACCTTCATGTGGACCCCGCCGCATTTCTGGGCCTTGGCGCTGTTTATGCGTTCGGACTACGACGATGCGGGTGTTCCGATGTTGACGGTCACACACGGTCGCCGCGCAACGCGTCGGCATATTTTGGTGTACACCGCATTGCTGGCAGCTCTTGCGGTCGGGACTGCTTTCTCTGGCATCGGCGGTTCGATCTACCTGACGGTTGCCGTCGTTCTGAACGCGCTGTTCCTGCGCGGGGCATGGCAGATCGCACGCCGGACCGAGGATGACGCCGAGGCTGATGACTTCAAGGTCGAACGCTCGTTTTTCAAGCTGTCGCTGCTGTACCTTTTCCTGCACTTCGGTGCGATTCTGGTCGAGGCGCTGCTGAAACCCTATGGTCTGGGAGGTTGGTCATGAGCTTGCGAAAGACCCACGAACTGCACCAACGCCGGTTTAGCCGCAATCTGGGCGTCGGCCTGACGCTGGCCGCATTCATCGTGATCATCTTTGGCCTAACGGTCGTCAAAGTGTCGGGCACCGACTTCAGTTTGGCAACGCAGGAGGTTCAGAACTGATGGCTTTGACGGGTCCGCAGAAAACGGTTGCGCAGACGGTTGGCGTGGTTGTCCTGATGGGCAGTCTGGCTTGGGCAGCTGTTCCGTTTTACGACTGGTTCTGCCGCGTCACCGGATTTGGCGGAACCACCGGTGTGGCGGCGGCTGCGCCTGACGATATCCTGGATCGCAAGGTTACTGTCCGCTTCGACGCCTCGAAAGCTAAAGGGTTTGGTTGGGAATTCAAACCGGTCGAACGTGAGATGGAAGTGCGCATCGGCGAGACCGGACTGGCCTTTTATGAGGCATACAATCCGACCGATCACCCCATTGCCGGACAGGCATCTTACAACGTGACGCCCTATTCCGCGGGCGGGTATTTCCAGAAAATTGCCTGTTTCTGCTTTGAAGAGCAGGTGCTGCAACCCGGCGAACGTGTTGAGATGCCGGTAACCTTCTTCGTCGACCCTGAAATGGTCGAAGATCTCGAAGCAAAGTATGTTCATACGATCACGCTATCGTATACATTCTACGAAATTGACCTGCCCGAGGGCTATGCCGCCCTTGAGACGCAGGCTGATACAACAACGAACTAACGCCTGTAGGTGAGGGACGCTGATGGCACAAGCAAAAAACCATGATTATCACATTCTGGCCCCGTCGATCTGGCCTCTGATCGGCGCGATCGGTGGCTTTGTGATGCTGTTCGGAGCCGTCCTTTGGATGCACGGCGTGACGCCGTGGCTGTTCTGGGCCGGTCTGGTAGCCGTTCTGTACACCATGTTCGCCTGGTGGTCCGAGGTTGTTGTCGAAAGCCGTCAGGGCGATCACACGCCGGTTGTCCGCATCGGCCTGCGTTACGGCTTTATCCTGTTTGTGATGTCCGAGGTGATGTTCTTCTTCGCCTGGTTCTGGTCATTCTTCAAACATCGCATGTATCCGATGTACGACTATGCCGGGACCGAATACATCCAGCCGGACATTCATGCGGTTGATCCGTTCCATCTGCCGCTAATCAACACTCTGGTCCTGCTGCTGTCGGGCTGTGCGATCACATGGGCGCACCACGCTCTGGTGCATGACAATGACCGCAAAGCGCTGATCAATGGTCTGGCAATAGGTATCGTGCTGGGTATCGCGTTTACCGCACTGCAAGCCTACGAATACTATGAGCTTCTTGCCCACGAAGGTTGGGAATTCGGTGGCGACCAGTTCTATTCGAACTTCTTCATGGCGACCGGTTTCCACGGCGCGCATGTGATCATCGGGACCATCTTCCTGAGTGTTTGTCTGATCCGGGCGCTCAAGGGGGACTTTACGCCCGAGAAGCATGTCGGTTTCGAAGCGGCCGCTTGGTACTGGCACTTCGTTGACGTTGTCTGGCTGTTCCTGTTCTTCGCGGTTTACATCTGGGGTCAGGCACCGCTGATGTAACGCCGGAACGGCAATCAAATTGCAAAAGCCGCCCTTTTGGGGCGGCTTTTTCTCTATCCGGGGCGCAATATTGCGCCCCATACAATTGCGAGGTTGCCTTTCGGCAGCTGCAGCCCTTAACAAGACGCCGGCTCTTGCAGAGCCATACAACAATGCAACTTGGTCCTGATATGCGCCGCATTCTATTCCTGCTGATTTTTGGTGTTGCCGGTCTGGCGATCCTCGTGTCGCTGGGGGTATGGCAGGTACAGCGCCTGGCGTGGAAGCAGGGCGTGCTGGCTGAAATCGAAAGCCGGATTTCGGCCGAGCCGGTTGGTTTGCCCGATACGATCTCGGCTGATGCCGAGAAGTACCTGCCGGTCACGATCACCGGCGATATGGAGCCGGGCGAGATCCACGTTCTGGTCTCGGTCAAACAGGTCGGGGCGGGGTACCGGATCATTCAGTCCTTTAGCACCGCAGAGCGGACCATTTTGGTGGACCGGGGGTTTATCCCGACGACCGCCAAAGACGCAGAGCGCCGGAACGGCCCGATGACGATCATCGGCAATCTGCACTGGCCAGATGAGATCGACAGCTATACGCCCGAGCCGGATATCGACGACAACATCTGGTTTGCCCGCGATGTTCCGAATCTGGCCGCAGCGCTTGGGGCCGAACCGGTCCTGCTGATTGCGCGGTCGGAAACCGATCCCGGTATCACGCCCTTGCCTGTCGACACTGCGGGCATCCCAAATGACCATTTGCAATATGCAATCACCTGGTTTGGTCTGGCCCTGGTTTGGGCCGCGATGACCGGATATTTCCTGTGGCGCAACCGCGCCCCTTCTGAGAGTGACGCGACATGAAATACATCTCGACCCGTGGGCAAGCGCCCGAACTGACCTTTGAAGAGGCGATGCTGACCGGGCTGGCTCGGGACGGCGGACTCTACTTGCCTGCCGAAATCCCTGTGATGTCGCAGGATGAAATCGCGGCGCTGGCGGGTCTGTCTTATGAAGAGATCGCGTTCCGTGTGATGTGGCCATACGTCAGTGGCTCGTTTGCCGAAGATGAGTTTAAGGCGATCATCGCGCGCGCCTATGAAGGTTTCGGCCATGATGCCCGCGCGCCTTTGAAACAATTGAACGAGAACCACTTCCTGCTGGAGCTGTTCCACGGACCCACGCTGGCGTTCAAAGACTTTGCCATGCAGCTGATCGGGCAGCTGTTTCAGGTGGCCCTAAAGCGGCGCAATGATCGCGTGACCATCGTGGGGGCGACCAGCGGCGATACAGGCTCAGCGGCGATTGAGGCGTTCCGTGGGCTGGACGCAGTGGATGTGTTCATCCTGTTCCCGCATGGCCGTGTGTCCGAGGTTCAGCGTCGTCAGATGACGACACCTGCGGACAGCAATGTGCATGCGCTGGCAGTGGATGGCGATTTCGACGATTGTCAGGCCGCGCTGAAGGATATGTTCAACGATTTTGACTTCCGGGACAGCGTGAAGCTGGCCGGGGTAAACTCGATCAACTTTGCCCGTGTGCTGGCGCAGATCGTGTATTATTTCTCGGCCGCGGTCAGCCTTGGCGCGCCGCACCGCAAGGTCAGCTTTACCGTGCCGACCGGCAACTTTGGCGACATCTTCGCGGGCTATCTGGCCAAGCGTATGGGCCTGCCCATCGACCGTCTGGTCGTGGCGACGAACCAGAACGACATTCTGCACCGCTGCCTGTCGGGCGAGGGGTATTTTAAGGGCGACACGATCCCTTCGATCAGCCCGTCGATGGATATTCAGGTCAGCTCGAACTTTGAACGGGCGTTGTACTATGCCTATGGCGAGGACGGTGCAGCTGTGGCGCAGTTGATGGATGAGCTCAAGACCGGTGGGTTCAACGTCAGCCAGGGCGCGATGGAAGCGCTGCGCGAGAGCTTTGATTCCGGCCGCGTGTCAGAAGACGAGACGCTTGAGACGATCAAACACACTCTGGCACATAGCGCCGAACTGGTCTGCCCGCACACCGCGATTGGGATCAAGGTGGGCGAGGATCACCGCAAGGCTGACGTTCCGATGATCACACTGGCCACCGCGCATCCGGCGAAGTTCCCGGCAGCGGTCGAGAAGGCGAGCGATGTACATCCGCCTCTTCCATCCCGCATGTCTGATCTGTATGAACGTCCGGAACGGGTGACCCGTATTGCGAACGACCTGGGCACCCTTGAGGAACATATCAAAAGGCATATTGCTGAGTGACTGTCAGACAAGACCAACTGAAGAACGGGTTTCGTATCGTCAGTGAACAAATGCCGGGGCTGCAATCGGCGGCCATCGGCATCTGGGTGACCGCCGGCGGGCGGCATGAGCGGATCGAACAGAACGGGATTGCGCATTTCCTTGAGCATATGGCGTTCAAGGGAACCGAGCGACGGTCCGCACTGCAGATCGCAGAGGCGATTGAGGATGTGGGCGGATATATCAACGCCTATACCTCGCGCGAGGTGACAGCCTATTACGCCCGGGTCTTGAAGGACGACGTTGCGCTGGCGATGGACGTGATCGGAGACATCGTTCTGAACCCCGTCTTTGACCCGCGCGAGATTGAGGTCGAGCGCGGCGTGATCCTGCAGGAAATCGGTCAGGCCTATGACACGCCAGACGATGTGATTTTCGACTGGCTGCAGGAACAGAGCTATCACGACCAGCCTTTGGGCCGCACTATTCTGGGCCCGTCCGAGCGCGTCAGCGCGTTTTCGCGCGAGGATCTGTCAGGGTTTGTGGCGGAACACTACGGCCCGGAACAGATGATCCTGTCTGCCGCCGGTGCCGTCGATCACGACGCGCTGATGAAAATGGCTGAGGCGATGTTTGGTCATCTGCAACCGCGTAAGGGTTTGATCCCGGAAACCGCACGCTTTACCGGCGGTGAAGCGCGGCAGGAAAAAGAACTGGAGCAGGCCCATTTTGCGCTGGCGCTGGAAAGCCCGGGCTATCGTGACGATGCGATTTATTCGGCCCAGATCTATTCGACCGCTCTGGGCGGCGGGATGTCTTCGCGTCTGTTCCAGGAAGTGCGCGAGACACGCGGGCTGTGCTATACGATTTTTGCGCAGACCGGGGCCTACGCAGATACCGGTACAACCACGATCTACGCTGGTACGTCGGCCGATCAGGTGGCGGAACTGGCGACCATCACCATTGATGAGATGAAGCGCGCCGCCGAGGACATGAGCGCCGAAGAGGTTGCTCGTGCCCGTGCACAGATGAAGGCAGGTATGCTGATGGGGCTGGAAAGCCCGTCGAACCGCGCAGAACGTCTGGCGCGTCTGGTGCAGATCTGGGGTCGAGTGCCCTCGCTTGAGGATACGGTCGCAAAGATCGACGCGGTCAGTACCAAAGACGTGCGGGCGTTTGCCGAGAATATGGCTGTACAGGCCCCCGCTGCCTTGGCGCTGTATGGTCCGGTCTCGGGCGCGCCATCGCTGGCTGAGTTGCAGGAGAGGCGTGCAGCGTGATGCTATTGGGCAGACGCAAGCTGAAACTCGAGACCGAGCGCCTGAGCTTGCGCCCGCCTGTGCATTCCGATTTCAACGACTGGGCGGCGCTGCGGCGCGCCTCCAAGGAATACCTCACCCCGTGGGAGCCGATCTGGGCCAAGGACCATCTCAGCCGAAAATCCTTTACCAACCGGGTTTATTGGGCACAGCGCTCGGTGGCTGGTGGGACAGCGATACCTCTGTTCCTGTTCCGCCGGACCGATGATGTGCTTGTAGGGGCCATAACGTTGGACAATGTCCGCCGCGGTCCGGCACAGGCGGGGACGCTGGGGTATTGGACCGGTCAGTCCTTCGCGCGGCAGGGATACATGCGCGAGGCGATCGGCGCGGTCGTTCATCACGCCTTCACCCGTTTGGATCTGAGCCGGATCGAGGCCGCGTGCCTGCCCGAAAACAAGCCTTCGCGCGGCTTGCTGGAAAGCTCGGGCTTCAAATATGAAGGCGTGGCGCAGTCGTATCTGCAGATCAACGGGCGCTGGCGGACACATGTGCTGTATGCAAGCCTGCGCTCGGACCGGCGCGGTAAGACGGACGCGGGTTAGGCGCCATCGGGGGCTCTGCCCCCGTCGCGGCAGGCCGCGCCTCCCCCGGGATATTTTTGGCCAGATGAACAAGGGGCATGACTTGGCGCGCGCTTGCGCTACAATCCGATCATGCGATGGTTTGTTGTTGGGCTGATGATGATTGCAGGCGGGGCGGTGGCGCAGGAGCGACGGCCGAGCCATTGTATCGCTATCGCGGACGCAGCCCCGGGGATTGAGTACATTCACAAAGCCGCCTGGCAGGACCCGGTGCCGGCATTCTCGGTTCGGATCAGCTATATTGCCCACGCATCCTTCCTTATTCAGACCCAAGGCGGGTTGAATGCGGTGACGGATTTCACCGGTTTCATCGGCAGCGCCGATCTGATCCCGGATGTTGTGACGATGAACCATGCGCACACCACCCATTGGACGGCCAATCCGGACCCCGCCATCCCGCATGTGTTGCCAGGTTGGGGAGAGTTCGGGCAGGGGATCGAACATTATCTGGATCTGGGTGAGATGCTGGTGCGCAATGTGTCGACGGATATCCGGTCCTCCTATGGCGGGTACGAGGAGAGAGGAAACTCGATCTTTGTGTTCGAGGTCGAGGGGCTGTGCATCGGTCATCTGGGACATCTGCATCACGTGCCTTCGGATGAGCAGTTCGCTGCGCTGGGTCGGCTGGATGTTGTCATGGCGGCCGTGGATGGCGGGACGACGATGCCTTTGCCCGATATGATCACCGTGCTCAAACGGCTGAAAAGCTCGGTCATTATTCCGATGCACTGGTTTTCGGGGTTCTCGTTGGATCGATTTTTGGTCGATATACGCAATGACTTTCCGGTCGAGCGCAAAGGCGTGTCCGAGATCACGGTGTCCTTGCGCGACTTGCCGGATCGTCCGACGGTCGTGGTGTTGGAGCCTCAATACCTGATTGATCTGGAATAAGGCTTGCCGGGGCGTGGCCGCTTGAGCAAGGAAAGGGCATGACACTTAACGCCGCTGACGACACATTCGCCCGATCAATCTGCGCTGCATTGGGCGAGGATGTGTTACGACCCATTGACCCGCGATACCTGGAAGAGCCGCGCCGCAGGTTTGCGGGCCATGTGGGCGTTCTGGCCTTGCCTCGGACGGCGCAAGAGGTTGCGACCTTGGTTCGGGTGGCGAGCGACGCTTCGGTCCCGGTTGTGCCATATGGCGGCGGCACTGGTCTTGTGGGCGGGCAGGTGATGGGCGAAGGCCCGGCACCGTTGCTGATTTCGATGGAACGGATGACGGCCATACGTGCGGTCTATCCCGCCGAGAACATTCTGATTGCCGAGGCTGGCGCTATTTTGGCAGATGTGCAGGCCGCTGCCGATGAGGCAGATCGGCTGTTCCCGCTGGCGCTTGCGGCGCAGGGTTCGTGCCGGATCGGCGGTAACCTCGCGACGAATGCCGGGGGTGTCAACGTTCTGCGATATGGCAATGCCCGCGATCTATGTCTTGGTCTTGAAGCGGTTTTGCCGAATGGCGACATGTGGCATGGCTTGAGCCGATTGCGCAAAGACAATACCGGCTACGACTTGCGCAACCTGCTGATTGGGGCGGAAGGAACGCTGGGCATTATCACCGCGGCGTCGCTGAAGCTGTATCCTCGCCCTCAAGGTGTGGGGACTGCTATGTTTCAGGTGGCGTCGCCAGAAGCAGCGATTGATCTGCTGGCATTGGCGCGCGATCAGCTGGGCGAGGGGGTCAGTACCTTTGAGCTGATCCACAAGCAGGGCTTGCAGTTTCTGTCCGAGGTGCTGCCAGATATCCGCCAACCCTTTGCCACGCAGCCCGAATGGATGGTGTTGATCGAGCTAGGGTTGTCTGGCGGATTGTCACCGTCCGAGGCATTGATGGCCTTGTACGAAGCGGCTGAGCATCGCGGTTTGGTCAGCGACGCAGTGATTGCGCAAAGCGAAGCACAACGCGCAGAGCTATGGGCCGTGCGCGAACAAATCCCCGAGGCAAACCGATTGATCGGGTCAGTGTCCAGTCACGATATCTCTGTTCCGATTTCGCGTATCCCCGAGTTCATCCAGCGCGGGTCCGATGCCATCGGCGCCTTGGGGCCGTTCCGGATCAACTGTTTTGGGCATTTGGGAGACGGCAATCTGCACTACAACGTGTTCCCACCCGCTGGGCACGACCGATCTGAATATGATGCACAACGCGGGCCAATCAAACGCGCAGTTCATGACCTGGTCGATGAATTCGCGGGGTCTGTCAGTGCTGAACACGGAATTGGTCGTCTAAAGACCGATGATCTGGAACGGTACGGCGACCCGGTCAAGTTGTCGGCCATGCGGGCGATCAAAACCGCCCTTGATCCCAAGGGTATCATGAACCCCGGGGCAGTGCTGAAGGTGTAGGAGCGGCCCGTGTGGCACGGACCGCTCGCAAAACTTACGATTCAGGCAGGATCACCTTGTCGATGACATGGATCACGCCATTCGACGTCTCGATATCAGCCTGAACAACATTCGCGTCGTTGATCATTACTCCGTTGTCCAGATCAATCGTGATCTCGCCGCCCTGAACGGTTGCGGCTTTCATGTCGTCAGACAGATCTCCGGACATTACTTTGCCGGGCACCACGTGATACGTCAGGACCGCGACAAGCTGGTCTTTGTTCTCGGGCTTCAGCAGGGTCTCGACCGTGCCTTCGGGCAGAGCGGCAAATGCTTCATCCGTAGGGGCAAAGACGGTGAAGGGGCCTTCGCCTTTCAGCGTGTCCACCAACTCGGCGGCTTGTACGGCTGCGACGAGGGTTTCAAAGCTTCCAGCGCCGACCGCTGTGTCGACGATATCCTTGGAGTGGCCGTCAGCGTACGTGGCAGTTCCCACGAACAGACTTGCGACACCGGCGATTGCGAGTTTGCGAAACATGGTTTGTATTCCCTTGTTGGTATGCCCTGGGTGGCATCAATCGGGATACGCGCCGCTCTCAAAAAGAGATCACTGAATGCGTCGATAAGTTTGAGTTGAACAGACAATGACTCGCGCTAAGCCAGCAGAGTTTCGAATTTCCACTCACATTTTTGTGATCGCGCTGGGGCTCACAGCCCCTCGAATTCGCACAGGACGTGAACATCCATGCCCATTTCTTCAAGCACCTTGCGTCCGCCCAGTTCCGGCAGGTCGATGATGAACGAACACGAGACAATCTCGCCGCCCAGCCGCTCGATCAGTTTGATGCCCGCCGCCGCAGTGCCGCCGGTGGCCAGAAGATCGTCAACAACAAGGATCTTTTCCCCTGGTTGGATAGCGTCGTCGTGGATCTCGACGATGGCTTCGCCGTATTCCAGTTTATAGTCCTGACTGATGGTGGTGCCGGGGAGTTTGCCCTTTTTGCGGATTGGCACAAAGCCGACGCTCAGCTGGTGCGCGATAGCGCCGCCAAGGATAAAGCCGCGCGCCTCAAGGCCGACGACCTTGTCGATGCGTTCGCCCGCATAAGGGTGCAGCATCTGGTCGATGGCCATGCGGAAACCGCGCGGGTCAGCAAACAGGGTCGTGACATCCCGGAACATGATCCCTTCGTGCGGGAAATCAACGATGGTCCGAATGTAATCCTTGACCGACTTGTTTCTGGACATGACCAACCCCTTTGGCGTCAAAACACGCTGGGCTGTTTGGCCCATTGGGGTCAGTCATGCAAGAAAAGATTGCCGCCGTTTTTACTTGCGGTGTTCCGGCGTTGCCTTGGGCAGTCCGTAATAGCGGTACAGCGCGGCGGGTAACCACGACAGGTGCGGTTTGCGCCAATTGCGCTGATCTCGCAAAAGAAATGCCTGAGCCACATGAAGGTTCATTGCCATAATCCTATTTTATTGTTACTTGCTCGATAACTACAACTTCTATGCTATGTATATACATTGCATAGACTAAAAAGTCAAGTCTTTGATGGGAACAGGGCGCGTGGGAAAGAAAGACGGTAAGGGTTCAACCAAGAAAAACAGTCAGTTGGTCCTGCGTCTGGACAAGGATGAACGGGACGCTTTTGTCGAACTGTGCAAGGAACTGGACACCTCGGCCGCGCGGGAAATCCGGCGGTTCATTCGCGGGTTCATGAAGGAACACGCCGAAGATTAGGCACGCTAGGCCGGGCGGCGTAGAACCGCTGTGGCCACGCCCATTCCGATCAGTGTCAGCCCTCCGAACCGAGTCATCGCGGTGATGACGCCTGCACGGCCGATCATTCGGCGCAGACGATCGGCCAAAAGCGCATAGGCCAGCGCGTTCAACCATGCCAAACCGACGAAAGTCGCGATCAGGATCGCGAACTGCGGACCCAGTGGGTCAGCCGGGCGTAGAAACTGCGGAACAAACGCGATGAAGAACGCGATGGATTTCGGGTTCAATGCGGTCACGGCGGCGGCGTGGCCAAAAACGCTGTGTGCTGTGACATCGCGCCCTGTGTCCACAGTCTCCAAACCGCCCGACGGCGCGCTGCGCAGCAGTTTGATGCCCAACCAGATCAGGTATGCGGCCCCAACCCATTTCAGCGCGGTGAACAAGGTGGCCGAGGCCAGAACCAATGCTCCCAACCCCAAAAGCGACGCAGTCATCGCCACCAGATCGCCAACGGCCACACCGGTCGCCGAGGCCACCGCCACGCTACGTCCTTTGGACAAGGCATAGCTGAGCACCAGCAAAACGGTCGGGCCGGGGATCAGTAGCAAGGCTGTAGAGGCGGCGACAAAGGCAAGCCAAAGGTCAAGGGACATGTGAAATCCTATGTTTTCATTTCCCGCAGCAAGCCTTGGCCAGCGCCGAAGGTCAAGCCCCTCGTGGCTGTGTGGCAAACCGCATCAGCGCCTCAAGCGGACCGCGTTTGAATTTTCGAAACCAAAGCAAGGCAAAGACTGATGACGCGACACAGAACACCAACGCACAGGCAAAAACCTGCGGCGCGTTGAGCGAGCCGTCCAGCAGCCCGGCTTCTTCTAGAATGCCCATGCCGATCAGGATATGCGCCATGTACAACGTCAGGCTCTGCCGGCCTGGCGCGGTCAGGGCAGGGCCGATGCCCAACCTCTCGATCATTGGCCAGAGTTTCAGAAGCAGACCGATTACCACACAAGCCGAACCGGTGCCGGCAACGATATAGAACGGCCCCGGAGGGATGGACTCGGTGCCCAGATAAGTTGCCAGATCGGGGTCTGTCGCCAACACTTGTGGAAATAGCGCAAACACGGCGGCACCGAACCCCCACATGATCAGCCGGTGCTGGATGCATTTTGTGTGTAGCTCGGACCGTCCGATGGCCATGCCGATCAGCAGAAATGCAGCCCACGGCAGAACCGGGTGCCAGCCGTTGAAAAACAGGTTCCGCAAAAAGCCGGGAAGGGTCCATAGGTCGGTGTAGGTCAGCGTGTCCCAATCCCAACCAAGGTCGTAGTTGAAGATCATGGTGGCACTGACGGCCAGTGTGACGATCCCGGCGGCCCCCAGCCACAGCACGCCGCCTGAGGCTGTCAAAAACATCGCGCCCACGACGAAGTATAGAGCGTAGAAATGCAGAATGTCGGCGTCGAACACCGTCATGTTGATCAGGCCCAAAACAAACAGGAACGCCGCGCGCCGCAACAACAGCGAAGCTGAGATTGTGGACAGACCAATTCCGATACCTGCCAGAATAACAAACAGGGCTGCGGCACGTCCTTCCAGCGAACCGATCAGGACCGAAGCCCAATCGTGAGCAAGTTCCACCTGAGCTGCGATGCGGAAGTTCACCAGAACCATTCCGCAGAACGCCAGAAAGCGGGCTGCATCCAAGGCCGCAAGTCTTTGCATGTTATTCCTCTGGTTTGCCAGTGACTTGGCGGGATTTCGTGTGCAACAGATCGGTGGGCAGAACGCTCGGTTTCAAGATGGCGCGGAAAAAAGAAACCGAGCTGTGCAATGGGGCAACAAGTTTAAAGATTGGATTAACTCTGCAACGCGTGGCTTGAAACGGGCCAGCCGGTCCCCAAACTTGGGCCATGTTTCAGGGAGAAGCCGATGGTTCAGACTGATCACACAAATGCAGGTGCCGCACCGGATTCACGCCCGTCGCTGGGCGTTCGTGTCAAGGGCGCGCTTATCCTGATGGTGCCACTGCTTGCAGTGATCTATGCGGGCATCGTCGGCTATATGTATGTGAACCAGCAATCGTTGCTGTTCAAACCAGAAGGTGAGCTGCCCGCGCCCAACATGGTTGGTCTGGCTGATGTCGAGGCCGTTTCGCTGACAATGGCCGATGGTGTCACGCTGACAGCCTGGTCTGCTCCGCCCGCCACCGAGGGTGCGCCGACGGTTCTGTTCTTTCATGGTCAGTCCGGAAACCTTGCGGATCGGGCCGACCGTATGAGAGAGATCCTGAACAGCGGTTTCGGTCTGCTGGCCCCCAGCTATCGTGGCTATCCGGGCAGTGACGGCGAGCCATCCGAATTGGCGCTGATCTCTGATGGCGTTCAAATGTATGATCAATTGGACGGCGACGGCGTACCGGTTGTTCTGCACGGTCAAAGCCTTGGAACCGCCGTGGCGGCAGCTGTGGCGGAACAACGTCCGAACGCACAATTGTTGGTGCTGGAGGCTCCGTTTACCGCAACGGTCGACGTTGCGGCGGAAAGGTACCCTTGGTTGCCGGTGCATGCCTTGATGCGGGATCAATTCGCGACGCGTGATTTGATCGAGGGTATCATGGTTCCCACGTTGATTTTCCACGGGACCGAAGATGAAACAGTCCCGCTGCATCATGGCGAAGCACTGGCCGCGATGGCAGGGGATTCGGCGGAAATCCACGTCATCCCGGACGGCACTCATAATGACCTCTGGTCACACGGCCTGTGGGATCAGGTGCAACAAGCCTTGACCGCGAACTGAGTGCGCGGTTCAGAGAACCCGACCGGCAACAGCATCCAGCTTTGCCAACAAGGCCGGGTCGCGCTTTTCCGGTGCTGTCAGGATCGCATATTCCAACGCCCTGTCGCAGCCATGAGGGCAGGGCGCACGCACGGCCCCCAGCAGATCCGGTAAACCCTTGACCAGAGCCCGGCCTTTTTCAGCATTCCCAGTCAGTGTTGCAATAATGGCAGTCACGTCGACCTCGCCATGATCAGGATGCCAGCTGTCGTAGTCGGTGACCATTGCGATCGAGGCGTAACAAAGCTCGGCCTCGCGCGCGAGTTTGGCCTCGGGCATGTTGGTCATGCCCACCACATCGCAGCCCCATTGCTCGCGGTACATCTTGGATTCCGCCAGGGTTGAGAACAGAGGTCCCTCCATCGCCAGATATGTACCGCCGCGGTGGATGTTGATCCCAGCTGCCTTACCTGCCGTCTCGCACGCGTCCGACAGACGCGGGCAGGTCGGGTGTGCGACGCTGACATGGGCGACGCAACCGGTGCCGAAAAAGCTCTTGTCCCGCGCAAAAGTCCGGTCGATGAACTGATCGACGATCACGAAATCGCCCGGGGCCATGTGTTCGCGGAACGATCCACAGGCCGAGACCGAGATCACGTCCGTCACACCCAGTCGTTTCAGCGCGTCGATATTGGCGCGATAGGGTACCTCGGTCGGAGAATGCACGTGGCCGCGCCCGTGCCGGGGCAGAAAGGCCATCTCGACCCCGTTCAGCGATCCGGTCAAAATCTCGTCCGAGGGTTTGCTCCATGGGGTTTCCACGGTGACCCATTCCGCATTCTCCAGTCCGTCGATGTCATAAATGCCGGATCCACCGATGATAGCTAGTTTGGTTTGGGTCATGGCTGCTCTCCGCATGAAAAACTGTTTTCAGAGTTCTGCGGGGCGGCTGATGGTTTGACAAGTGGCTTCAAGGGTTTGTGTAGTTCCTGTGGCAGTTATGCGCACAGTGCATATCAGGGTCCCGCTGGGTGCGGTATCTTATGTCGTGGAGGATGGGTAAAAGGCCCCTTTCGCGCGCACAAACCCACAGGACGTCTTATGCCCCGAGCCATGCTGGCAAGCTTTGCCAATCGTATAGCCAAACCCGATCTCCGCTGGATGCCGGACGAGGGGCTGACGGTCTCGCGCCTGCGGATCGAGCTGTTGTCAGGCCTGACCGTTGCGTTGGCTCTGGTCCCCGAAGCTGTGGCATTTGCCTTTGTGGCAGGCGTTCACCCGTTGGTCGGGCTTTATGCGGCATTTCTGGTGGGTTTGATCACCGCGCTGATCGGCGGGCGTCCGGGCATGATCTCAGGTGCAACCGGGGCGTTGGCCGTTGTCATGGTGGCGCTGGTGGCTGAGCATGGCGTGGAATACTTGTTCGCAACAGTGGTTTTGATGGGCATTCTGCAGGTCATCGCGGGTGCGATGCATTGGGGAAGGTTTATCCGTCTGGTCCCGCATCCGGTGATGCTGGGCTTTGTGAATGGACTGGCGATCGTGATTTTCCTGGCGCAGATGGGCCAGTTCAAAGTGCCCGGCACGATGGAAAACACTGGCCACGGTGTGGGCGGCGGTGAATGGCTTTCAGGCCTGCAGCTTTACACCATGCTGGGTTTGGTGGCTCTGACGATGGCCGTGATCTGGATCATGCCGCGTATCACGCGCATCGTGCCTGCGCCATTGGCAGGGATCGTCGTCGTTGCGGCTCTGGTGATCGGCTTTGGGCTGGATGTGCCCCGTGTCGGTGATCTGGCCTCGATCGAGGGCGGCCTGCCGCAATTCCACATCCCGATGGTTCCGCTGAACTGGGAAACATTCGAGATCATCCTGCCTTACGCCGTCATCCTCGCGGCCATCGGTCTGATTGAATCGTTGCTGACCTTGAACCTTGTCGGAGAGATTACGGGCAAGCGCGGTGGGGCTTCGCAGGAATGTATCGCCCAAGGCGCGGCCAACGTTGTCACCGGCTTCTTTGGCGGAATGGGCGGTTGCGCGATGATCGGTCAGTCGATGATCAACGTGAAATCCGGCGGTCGGACCCGTATCGCGGGGATCGCAGCGGCGCTGTTCTTGCTGATCTTCATCCTTTTCGCATCACCCTTGATCGAGCAGATTCCGTTGGCCGCTCTGGTCGGCGTGATGTTCATGGTCGTGATCGGAACCTTTGCTTGGAACTCGTTCAAGATCATGCGCAAGGTGCCCTTGATGGATGCCTTTGTCATTGTGCTGGTGACCGTCGTGACTGTCATGGAAGACCTTGCAGTCGCCGTGGTTGTCGGGGTGATCGTCTCGGCTCTGGCCTATGCCTGGAACAACGCCAAGCGCATCCACGCGGTCACACGGGATTCCGCAACGGAAGAGGGCGCAAAGGTCTATGAGATCCAAGGTCCGCTGTTCTTTGGTTCATCCGACGGATTTATCGAACTGTTCGACGTGCCGAATGACCCCGACACCGTCATCGTGGACTTCGCCGAAAGCCGCGTCGTGGATCAGTCTGCGCTGCAGGCCATCGAGAACATCGCCGCCAAGTACGAGTCCGCAGGCAAACGCGTCATGCTGCGCCACCTCAGCCGGGATTGCCACAAATTGCTGAACAAAGCCGGCCACCTGATGGTCGACAGCGACGACGACCCGGATTACGAACTGGCCGTCGATTACTCAGTCCGCACGGGTGTTCTGGGCGGCCACTGAGGATTTTGCGAGGCTCTGCCTCGCGCTCCGGGATATTTTCCGCCAGATGAATAAAGGATCCATTACTTCATCTGGCCTCAAGTATCCCGGGGGAGTTGCCCGAAGGGCAGCGGGGGCAGCGCCCCCAAGACCGGCTTCAATCGTCGGGACGGTTGAGCGAGAACAATTCGGTCACCACCGAGTAGTCCCGATATCCAAGTCGCGCCAGCGGTTGGAATGAGGTGACGTCGAATATTCCGTCCCTTAGGCAATCATCCCGCAAGTGCACGCCGGTGACTTCGCCAAATACGACTCGGTTGGCCTCACCGGGCAAGGTGACGATTTGTGTCAGCTTACACTCCAAAGCCGCCGGCGCGCCTTCGATCCGCGCACAGGGGATGGTTTCACATTCGATCGGGGTCAGCCCCGCATGGCCAAATTCGTCCACGTGTTTGGGCAGGCCGGCCGAGCTGGCGTTCATCGCATCGCGATGTGCATGCGCCACGACGTTCACGCAGAACACTTCGGTCGCCTCGATATTTGCTAGGCTGTCCTTTGTCCCGTTCTGATCGTGTTTGGTGCCGGTCGAGGCAAACATGACCTGTGGTGGCGTGTAGGCGACCCCATTGAAGAAAGAATAAGGGGCCAGGTTGTTGATGCCCTCTGCGTCGCGGGATGATATCCAGCCGATCGGCCGCGGTGTGATAATTGCATTGAACGGATTGTGCGGCAGGCCGTGGCCGTCTTTGGGGCGATAGAACATAAGGTCTCCAAGCGTTTGCCCAAGGCGTACCGAAGTGCTAGGGCGAATTCCAGCAAGGAAAAGAGGGCGGGAGTGCAGCAGTTCGAGATCAGGCCGGAAAAGCCCGACGACTGGTGGGAGGTCGAGGCTCTTTATGACCTGTGCTTTGCGCCCGGGCGCGAAGCGCTGTCCTCATACCGTTTGCGGGATGACGTTCCGCCGGTGACCGGCCTGTCTTTGGTTGCGCGCGATGGACAGGGCATTCTGGCCGGTGCGATCCGGTTCTGGCCTGTTCATGTTGGTGAACATGATGCCTTGCTCTTGGGGCCTGTAGCTGTTCACCCGACCCATCAGGGCGAAGGATTGGGCGGTTTCCTGATCCATCAGGGGCTTGAGGCGGGCCGCGAAAAGGGTTGGCACAGGGTGATGCTGGTCGGCGACGCGCCTTACTATGTGCGGTTTGGGTTCTCGCGGCTTGCGGGTGTGGAGATGCCGCCGCCGACCAACCCTGATCGGGTTTTGGGGGTGGAATTGACCCCCGGTGTCTGGTCCAACGTTCAGGGTGCGGTGACCCGCTGGACACGCTGAACTATTGAAACCGTAGCGTTCAGCCCCGATGTTTAAACGCAGGAGGGCTTTTATGCAGGACGTACTTGTTGTCGAGAAACTGGATGCCGAGGCCGAGCTGGATCGGCTGGCCCAATACTATCGGTCTGCCGGAGGGCCGGGGGTCAAGCTGTTGAACAGTTTGGGTGGATCGGCTGAAAACCTGTTGGAACAGCTTCCCGACCCCATACGTAATGGACTGACCGGGGCGACCGAACAGGCGCTCTGGTTGGCAATGCATGCGGCCGAAGGTTCGCGTCGCGCTGTCCCGGACCAGAAACCCTGGGTCAACACGGCGGTTGCAACGGCGATGGGGGCAGCGGGCGGCATAGGTGGCGTTTCGACGGCCCTGATGGAATTGCCTGCGACAACAGCCATGCTGCTGCGTGCCATCCAGGGGGCTGCGTCCCGGGAAGGGTTTGATCCGTCCGAAGAGGGCGTCAAATTCGATTGCGTTCAGGTTTTGTCGGCGGCTGGGCCATTGGCTTACGACGATGGGGCCGATCTGGGCTTTTTCTCGGTTCGTCTGACGTTGACGGGTCCGGCCATGCAGAAACTTATCGCAGCAGTCGCACCTCGCCTGTCGATTGTCCTGGGCCAAAAGCTGGCGGCACAATCGGTTCCGGTTCTTGGCGCTATTGCCGGCGGTGGCACGAACTATGTCTATACGCGCTATTACCAGCAGGTGGCTCGGGTCCATTTTGGACTGCGTCGTTTGGCGATTGATGCCGATATCCCGCATGAGGACCTGGTACAAAGGTTGGCCGTGCGTCTCTAAGCCTGCTCGAATATCTTGGAAATGACCGCTTTATATTGTACGCTGGTGTTGGACAACCGCTAAATATCTGAAAAATCAAAGGTTGGCGTCGAGGGACAGAGCAGACTTGAAAGGCGGTTCGGCGTGACTGATGCACGGTTTTCAGCCCGCTTGCAGCCCAAGGGCAAACACCTTGGAATTGCCCGGCAATCGGCGGCCCTGTGTTATAGGGTCAGAGAGGGTCGGCTTGAGGTGCTGCTGATCACCACGCGTAAATCCAAACGATGGATCATACCCAAAGGGTGGTTGATCGATGGTTTGTCCCCCTCTCAGACCGCCGCACAGGAGGCGTGGGAAGAGGCCGGCGTCAGGGGCTCTTGTGCGCCCGACCCGATGGGACGTTTCGCCCATATCAAAAGCCGATGCGCCAAGGGGCCTGTCCTGTGTATGGTGGATGTGTTTCCCCTCTATGTATCGTCGACTTCGGCAAGCTTTCCGGAACGGGGTCAACGCAAAAGCAAATGGGTGTCGCCCAAAAAAGCGGCTGGTTTGGTTAATTCATCGGAACTATCCCAATTGTTACGGAAACTAGGTGCAATTCTGCACTGACTTGCCTTGCCAAGGGCTTGATCTTGCCATGTCTGTCGGTATCTATTTGGCTACCGAGATTTGGACGGACCATGATTCAATACGCATTGAAATGCAGCAACGGCCATATATTTGACAGTTGGTTTCAATCGGCCGCCGCTTACGACAAACTGGCAGCTGCGGGCATGGTGACATGCGCGGTTTGCGGTGACGTGCATGTTGAAAAGGCCATCATGACCCCGCGTGTGCGTCCGGCGCGCAATGCTCAACCTTCGCAGCCTGAGGAAAAACCGGTTGAGGTTGCCACCCCGTCGCCGGATATCGAACAGGTTCTGGCCGAGCTGCGCCGCAAGGTCGAAGAGAATTCGGACTATGTTGGCAAGGATTTTGCCAAAGAAGCGCGCAAGATTCATTTGGGCGATGCGCCCGATCGCGCGATCTATGGCGAGGCCAAGCCCGATGAGGCCAAGGCCCTGATCGAAGATGGCGTGCCGGTCGCACCGCTTCCTTTCCTGCCCACCAGAAAAACGAACTGACTCATGCATTTCGTTATTACCGGTGCCAATCGAGGAATTGGCCAAGCCTTGGCGGATCGCTACAGGGTACAAGGCCATGACGTGACCGGCACGGCCCGCGACGGCAGCGCGCAGGTCGTTCTGGATGTAACGGATCCCGCGCAGCATGCTGCAATGGCCGAAGGGCTGGCCGGGCGTCCGGTGGACCTGTTGATCTGCAACGCAGGTGTTTACCAGGATAAGGGCCATGGCCTCGACGGCTATCCAGCCGAAATGTGGGCTCAGAGCTTTGCCACCAATGTGACCGGCGTATTTCTGACTGTGCAGGCCTTGTTGCCAAACCTTCGGGCCGCGCAGGGCAAGATCGCGATCCTGTCGTCACAGATGGCCTCGCATACGCGGGCGCCGGGCGGCAGTTACATCTATCGCGCGTCCAAAGCCGCTGCGCTGAATCTTGGGCGCAACTTGGCGACGGATTTGCGCGGTGATGGCGTCGCGGTGGGTATTTACCATCCTGGTTGGGTACAGACAGATATGGGCGGAGCCCAGGGCGACATCACCGTTGATCAGGCGGCCGACGGGCTGGTCGCCCGCTTTGACACGCTGTCACTTGAAACAACCGGGTGTTTTGAGACCTGGGACGGCCGACCGCACGCTTACTGACGTTTCAGCGCAGCCGTTGGAACCTCGTAGACTTCATCGGGGTCAATAAAGATGACCGTCAGGTCCCCACGGGTTTCATGGCTGATCCGGGAAGGAGAGCTGCTGGAGCTCGGCACCCCATCCGTGAAATAGATGCTGCGCACTTCGCCACCACCCAAGCCGACCGCAAGGGTCGTGGTACCATCGTCGTGGTGGCGCAGCTCAGCGTGACAACTGCTGAGTGCTGCGCCGTCTTTGGCGCAGGGGATTGTTCCCAAAGCGTTCTTGCCGTCAGTTGCGGCCAGCGTGGACACCTGCGCCAGCGCAGGAGAAGACAAAAGGACGACGGCTGCGGCAACGCGGAACATAAGGTACCTCTGGGATAGAATTCGTGTGGCAGGCTGACAGCCTCGGGGTCGGTTGTAAAGCGGTCAGGTGCCGCCATCCGACTGGTTTTGAACTCTTGCCCTTGCGGCCCCCCTCGCATAAGACGCTCGGGATCAGAAATCCAAGGCGCGGAGACACCTGCCCCCATGCCCTTACTCGTGATGAAATTTGGCGGCACATCGGTTGCCAACCTTGACCGTATCCGCCGTGCTGCGAAACGCATCGGCGTCGAAGTGGCCAAAGGCTATGACGTGATCGTCATCGTCTCGGCCATGTCCGGCAAGACGAACGAGCTTGTGGGTTGGGTCGACGAAACATCGCCGCTGTATGATGCGCGAGAATACGATGCCGTTGTGTCCTCGGGCGAGAACGTGACGGCTGGTCTGATGGCGCTGACCCTGCAGGAAATGGATATCCCGGCGCGCAGCTGGCAAGGCTGGCAAGTGCCGCTGAAGACCACCAGCGCCCATAGCCAGGCCCGGATCGAGGAAATTCCGACCGAGAACCTGAACCAGAAGTTTGGCGAAGGCATGAAGGTTGCCGTCGTCGCTGGTTTCCAGGGCATCAGCCCCGAAGGCCGCATCACCACCTTGGGTAGGGGTGGCTCGGACACGACCGCCGTGGCCTTTGCTGCGGCCTTCGACGCTGAGCGGTGTGACATCTACACGGACGTGGACGGCGTCTATACCACCGACCCGCGCATCTGTGAAAAGGCGCGCAAGCTGGACCGAATCTCGTTCGAAGAGATGTTGGAGCTGGCCTCGCTGGGGGCCAAGGTGCTCCAGACGCGTTCGGTTGAACTGGCGATGCGGTACAAGGTGAAACTGCGCGTTCTATCAAGTTTCGAAGAACAATCCGACGAGGCCGGTACATTGGTCTGCGACGAGGAGGATATCATGGAATCCAATGTTGTGGCCGGTGTGGCCTATTCCCGCGACGAAGCCAAGATGACTGTTGTTTCCGTGGCGGACCGCCCGGGTATCGCTTCGATCATCTTTACTGCGCTCAGCGATGAGGGCGTGAACGTGGACATGATTGTGCAGAACATCTCGGACGAGGGGCGCACGGACATGACCTTTTCCTGCCCGACCGATCAGGTTGCACGGGCTGAAAAAGCGCTGCTGGCGATCAAGGATGCGGGCGAGCTGAACTATGCCGAGCTGGTCGCAGATACCGATGTTTGCAAGGTCTCGGTCGTGGGGATCGGGATGCGTTCGCAGTCAGGTGTGGCTGCCAAGATGTTCAAGGTACTCTCGGATGAGGGGATCAACATCAAGGTCATTACAACCTCTGAGATAAAAATTTCCGTCCTTGTCGACAGGAAATACATGGAACTTGCTGTTCAGGCACTGCATGATGCCTTTGAACTGGACAAGGCGGCCTGAGCATTTGAGCCAAGGGTCTCGCCTGACACCATAAACTGGTTGGGCCATGGCAGAAGGCACCGAAACAGAATCCCGCAAGCTGCTAGGGCGGCTGCGCGAAGAGATGGCGAGCGAAGCCGCCGGTCAGGAACGTCTTGACCGGATCACCAGCCTGATCGCTGACAGCATCCGGGCCGAGGTCTGCTCGATCTATCTGTTCCGGGATTCCGAGACTCTGGAACTGTGTGCAACCGAAGGATTGTCGCCCGAGGCGGTGCACAAAACCCGAATGCGGCTGGGCGAGGGCCTTGTGGGCCGCGTCGCGCAGTTCGGCAAGATCGTAAACACTGCGGATGCGCCGTCGACCAAGGGCTTCCGCTATATGCCGGAAACGGGCGAAGAGCGGTTTTCGTCCTTCCTGGGTGTACCGATTCAGCGTCTGGGCGAGAAGTTGGGCGTTCTGGTCGTCCAGTCCCGCGATGCGCGCGAATACTCAGCTGATGAGGTCTATGCGCTGGAAGTTGTCGCCATGGTTCTGGCAGAAATGACCGAGCTTGGCGCGTTTGTGGGCGAGGGCGCGGCCCTGTCCCCGCGCCACCAGCAATCGGTGCAGTTCAACGGCGGCCCGGCGCAAGAGGGATCGGCCGAGGGGCATGTCTGGTTGCATGAACCACGCGTTGTGGTCACCAACCCGATTGCCGACGACCCCCATCGCGAGCGCGAACGCCTGACCGAGGCTGTGGATGAGCTGCGGGTGGGCGTCGACAAGATGCTTGAAATTTCGCAGGGCGGCGACAAAGAGCAACTGCAAGTTCTCGAAGCCTATCGGATGTTTGCCAATTCCAAAGGCTGGATGCGCCGGATGGAAGAGGACATTGCCCTTGGCCTCAGTGCCGAAGCGGCGGTTGAGAAAGAGCAGTCGCAAGCCCGCGCCCGCATGGGGCAGGTAACCGACCCTTACTTGCGCGAACGTCTGGCCGATCTGGATGACCTCAGCAATCGGTTGCTTCGTATTCTGACCGGGCAGGGGGCCACCAACGGGGCCGATCTGCCGCCCGATCCGATCCTGATTGCACGTAACATCGGACCCGGTGACCTGCTGGAATATGGCCGGTCGCTGAAGGGCATCGTGCTCGAAGAAGGCTCGGTCGGCAGCCACGCAACAATTGTAGCCCGCGCCCTGGCGATTCCGCTGGTGGTTCATGTGGGCCATATCACGACCGAAGCGTTGAATGGTGATCATATTCTGGTTGATGGCGATCAGGGCATGGTCCATCTGCGCCCCGAAGATACCGTCGTGTCCGCGTTCCGCGACAAGATCGCGATGCAGGCGAAAGCCCAGGAACGTTATGCGTCGATCCGCGATACTCCAACGGTGACGCGGGACGGTGAGCGGATCAATCTGGTCATGAACGCTGGCCTGATGGCGGATCTGCCGTCCTTGGGAAACTCAGGCGCCGAAGGCGTAGGCCTGTTCCGCACCGAGCTGCAGTTTCTGGTGCGCAACCAAATGCCCAAGCGGTCCGAGCTTGTGACGCAATATCAGCGTGTTATGGATGCCGCGGGCGAAAAGCGCGTCGTGTTCCGCACGCTGGATATCGGGTCGGACAAGGTCTTGCCCTACATGAAGCATGTTGAAGAGCCAAACCCGGCGCTGGGTTGGCGTGCGATCCGGGTCGGATTGGACAAACGCGGCGTGATGCGGATGCAGTTGCAGGCGTTGATGCGGGCAGCCAACGGCCGACCCTTGACCCTGATGTTCCCGTTTGTCGCACAGGCCGACGAATTCCGAGAGGCCAAGTGGGAAGTCAACAAGACCATCGAGCGCGAGAAGCGACTGGGTCACGTGCTGCCCGAGGCGATCGAGGTCGGCGCGATGCTGGAAACCCCATCGCTCGCCTTTGCGCCACAGAAGTTCTTTGATGAGGTCGATTTCGTCTCGATCGGTGGCAACGACCTGAAACAGTTCTTCTTTGCCGCTGACCGCGAGAACGAACTGGTGCGCCGTCGGTATGACACGCTCAATGTCAGTTTCCTCACCTTTATCGAGCGCATTGTCGAACGCTGCAACATTTCGAACACGCCCCTGTCTTTTTGCGGCGAGGATGCCGGACGTCCGGTCGAGGCGTTGTGCCTGGCTGCCATGGGCATTCGGACGCTGTCGATGCGCCCCGCGTCGATTGGTCCGGTCAAAAGCGTGTTGTTGCGGGCCGACTTACAATCGCTGCGCAAGATCATCGCCGACGCGCGTCACCGCGGTGAGCAATCGGTGCGACCATCAGTGATGGAGTGGTTGCGGAATCTGGGTTGATTTTCCAGCCGCGCTTCCCTATTCAGTGCGTGAATGTTAGCGATAACAGTGCCCGCGTCCCAAGGCGATCAGCGCCAGGAGATGCCAGCAAGACCTAAAGGAGCCAACGGATGGTTTCACGCGTAATCCCGGTACACCCGTTCGATCTGGTGTTATTCGGTGCAACCGGAGATCTGGCGCAGCGAAAAATCCTGCCGGGTCTCTATCACCGGTTCGAAGTCGGCCAAATGCCCGAAAGTGCCCAGATCATCGGTACCGCCAGGTCTGATATGGACAGCGACGGGTTTCGCGACCTGATCCGCGCGTCGATGAAAGAATTTGCCCCGGCCTTCAAAAAGGATGTTCTGGATCAGTTCCTGAGCCGCGTGGAATACGTTCCCGTGGACGCGATGGGGGACTCGGGCTGGGACGAACTTGCCAAAGTCTTGCGCCCTGACGTGGTGCGCGCCTTTTATCTGTCTGTGGGTCCAAGCCTGTTTTCCGGCATCGCACAACGGCTGAGCGATCACGGGTTGGCAACGCCGGACAGCCGTATCGTGGTCGAAAAACCCTTTGGCCACGACCTCGCCTCGGCCAAGGCATTGAACGCCGGGCTGCGCGCTTGCTTTGAAGAGCACCAGATTTATCGGATCGACCATTATCTGGGTAAAGAAACGGTGCAGAACCTCATGGCGCTGCGCTTTGCCAACTCATTGTTCGAACCGCTGTGGAACGCGACCCATATCGACCATGTGCAGATCACCGTTGCTGAAACGGTTGGGGTCGAGGGGCGGGGCGCTTACTACGATCAGTCCGGTGCAATGCGTGACATGGTGCAGAACCACCTTGTGCAGCTGTTGTGTTTGACCGCGATGGAACCTCCGTCCAAGTTTTCGCCGAATTCGGTTCGTGACGAAAAGGTCAAGGTGATCGAAGCGCTGGAACCGGTCGCACCGTCGGACATCGCACGCGGCCAATATCGCACAAGCAAAGGGGCCGACGGTTATCTGGATCATGTTGGAAACCCGGCCAGTCGCACCGAAAGCTTTATTGCGCTCAAGGCCCATCTGGGAAATTGGCGCTGGGCTGGGGTGCCGTTTTACCTGCGCACGGGCAAACGTCTGCGCGCACGGGAATCCGAAATTGCGGTATTCTTCCGAGACCCGCCGCATACGATCTTTCCCAACGTGGGCCCTCTGCGCGGCAATGTCTTGGTGATCCGCTTGCAACCAGACGAAGGCATCACCCTGCGCACCACGATCAAAGAGCCGGGGCAGGGCGGTTTCCGCCTGTCCGACGTGGCGCTGGATATGAGCTTTGCCGAGGCCTTGGGGGATGAGGCCAAATCACCAGATGCCTATGAACGTCTGGTGATGGATGTCATCCGCGGCGATCAGACCCTGTTCATGCGCGGTGATGAGGCCGAAGCCGCCTGGGCCTGGGTTGATCCCATCATTCAAGGCTGGGAAGAGCGGGGCGACCGTCCGGCGAAGTATGATCAGGGCAGTTCCGGCCCCGAAGAAGCACTGATGCTGATGCATCGCGATGGACGCCGCTGGCGTCAGATCGGAGGGTAATCATGGTTCATTCCGTCATCACCGACGTCACTCAACGCATCATCGACCGCAGCGCCGACCTGCGCGGCCCTCATTTGGAGCGGATGGAACATGCGCGTTCCAAAGGTCCGGCGCGCGCGCATTTGTCCTGCAGCGGTCAGGCCCATGCCTATGCAGGTGCGGGCGAAGATCAACAGACCATGGCCACTGGTACAGCAGGCAATCTGGGTATTGTCACCGCCTACAACGATATGCTGTCGGCTCACCAGCCGTTTGAACGGTATCCCGCTTTGATCCGCGACGCGATCCGCGCTGCAGGCGGCACCGCTCAGGTCGCGGGCGGTGTGCCGGCCATGTGTGACGGTGTCACGCAAGGTGAAGCGGGGATGGAGCTGTCGCTGTTCTCGCGCGATGTGATTGCCTTGGCCACGGGCGTGGCGCTCAGCCACAACACCTACGATGCAGCCGTGTTTCTGGGCGTCTGTGATAAGATCGTCCCCGGTTTGATCATCGGCGCTCAGACGTTCGGCCATCTGCCAGCTGTGTTCCTGCCTGCCGGTCCAATGACCAGCGGTCTGCCCAACGACGAAAAGGCCAAGGTCCGCCAGCAATTCGCCGCCGGTGAAGTCGGACGCGACGAACTGATGAAGGCCGAGATGGCAGCCTATCACGGTCCGGGCACCTGCACCTTCTATGGCACCGCAAATACCAACCAGATGCTGATGGAGTTTATGGGCCTGCACCTGCCGGGCTCGAGCTTCGTCAACCCGAACACGCCGTTGCGCGATGCGCTGACCGAAGAAGGTGCGCGCCGCGCTTTGTCGTTAAGCGCGCTTGGCAATCACTATACGCCGGTCTGCCAGATTCTGGATGAACGCGCCTTTGTGAACGGTATCGTGGGCCTGATGGCAACGGGCGGCTCGACCAACCTTTTGATCCACCTGATCGCCATGGCGCGCGCAGGCGGTATCGTATTGGATTGGGAGGATTTTTCGGACATCTCCGCCGTGGTGCCGTTGGTCGCGCGGGTCTATCCAAACGGGTTGGCCGATGTGAACCATTTCCATGCCGCGGGCGGATTGGGGTACTGCATCGGCACCCTGCTGGAAGACGGTTTGCTGCATCCCGATACGCTGACCGTCGCGGGGCAGGGCCTGCATCGTTACACGCAGGAACCCAAGCTGAAGGATGGTGACCTGATCTGGGAAGATGGCGCGGGCCATAGCCTGAACGAAAAGATCGTCCGTTCGGCCAAAGACCCGTTCCAGCCCACCGGTGGCTTGTCTCGCCTGACTGGCAATCTGGGTACTGGCGTGATGAAGGTTTCGGCTGTCGCGCCTGAACACCAGGTCGTCGAAGCTCCTGTCCGTGTGTTCAACGATCAGGACGAGGTCAAAACCGCTTTCAAGGCCGGGGAATTCACGGACGATGTGATTGTCGTCGTACGTTTCCAGGGCCCCAAGGCAAACGGCATGCCCGAGCTGCACTCGTTGACCCCAATCCTGTCGATCCTGCAGGGCCGCGGGCAAAAGGTGGCGCTGGTCACGGATGGCCGCATGTCCGGCGCATCCGGTAAAGTTCCCGCCGCGATCCACGTCTGCCCCGAGGCGCTGGACGGTGGCGCAATCGCGTGCCTACAGGATGGCGATATCCTGCGTGTCGATGCGGTGAAGGGCGAGCTAGAGATCCTGACCCCCGGCGTCCTTGATCGCGCGCCAGCCGTCGCCGATTTGACGGGCAACCAACATGGCGTTGGCCGCGATCTCTTCGGTACCTTCCGCCAAAATGTCGGGTCTGCGGACACCGGCGCCAGCATTTTCGGAGCTTGATCCATGTCCAAAACCCAACGCACCCGCGAAATCTGTGCTTTGGCCCCAATCGTTCCCGTGCTCGTCGTCGACGATGCGGCACAGGCGCGCCCACTGGCCGAGGCGCTGGTGGCCGGTGGTCTGCCTGCGCTTGAGGTTACTCTGCGCACACCTGCGGCTCTGGACGCGATCCGAGCCATGGCTGAGGTTCCCGGCGGCGTCGTCGGTGCAGGTACGCTGGTCACGCCCGAAGACGTGCGGGCGGCCAAAGAAGCGGGTGCACAGTTTGGCGTGTCTCCGGGCGCAACAGACGCGCTGATCGCGGCCTGTGAAGCCGAAGGGCTGCCGCTGCTGCCAGGTGCGGCGACCGCAAGCGAGGCAATGGCCCTGCTGGAAAAAGGCTATGACATGCTCAAATTCTTCCCGGCCGAAGCCTCTGGCGGCGCGCCCGCTTTGAAGGCCATCGGTGCCCCTCTGCCACAGATCAAATTCTGCCCGACCGGAGGCGTGTCTCCTGAAAACGCGCGCAATTACCTGTCTTTGTCCAACGTCGTGTGTGCAGGTGGCAGCTGGGTCGCACCAAAACAAATGGTCATCGATGGCGATTGGGCAGGCATCGAAAACCTTGCGCGCTCAGCGTCCAAGCTGATGGATTGACGCCGCCAAAGGCTGCGTTAGGGTGGGCGTCAATTCTTACAGGTTGATCCCATGACAGACCCTATATCTTTGGCGCAAGGGCGCGCATATCTGGCGATTCCCGGACCTTCGGTGATGCCCGACGCGGTGTTGCAGGCCATGCACCGCCCGTCACCGAATATCTACGACGGTGAGTTGATCGAGATGATGCCCGCGCTGACCCGCGATCTGTGCCGTGTGGCGCGCACCGATCACAATGTGGCAATCTATATCGCCAACGGTCACGGCACGTGGGAGGCCGCGCTATCCAACGTGATCGCGCCCGGTGAAACGGTGCTGGCCCCGGCGTCGGGGCGGTTCACCCATGGGTGGGCCGAGATGGCCGAGGGGATCGGGGCCAAGATCGATGTGATCGACTTCGGTTCGTCCTCGGCCTGGGATTTGGATCGGATTGCCGACGCTTTGCGCGCGGACACGGCCCATCAGATCAAGGCTGTTCTGGCGGTTCACGTCGATACTTCCAGCTCGATCCGGAATGACATTCCGGCGTTGCGGGCGGTGTTGAACGATCTGGGTCACCCGGCGCTCTTGATGGCGGATTGCATCGCCTCCTTGGGGTGCGACCAGTTCGAAATGGACGCCTGGGGCGTCGATGTTATGGTCACCGCCTGCCAGAAGGGTCTGATGACACCAGCCGGTACAGGGTTCGTGTTTTTCAACGAGAAGGCACAAGCCAAACGTGCCTCGATGCCGCGCGTGTCCCGGTATTGGGATTGGCAGCCAAGAGCGAACCCCGAACTGTTCTATCAGTACTTCAATGGCACTGCACCGACGCATCACTTGTATGGCCTGCGTGCCGCGCTGGACCTGATCCTCGCCGAGGGAATCGAGCAGGTGTGGGCACGCCACAAACGTCTGGCAACTGCAATCTGGGCGGCCTGCGAGATCTGGGCACAAGGTGGCGCACTACAGATCAATGTTGCCGATCGCAGGCATCGCAGCCATGCTGTGACCGCTCTGCGATTGACAGACGGTCGCGGCACACCGCTGCGAGAGTTTACTGAACACAAGCTGGGCTTAACCCTCGGCATCGGTCTGGGGATGGAGGATTGGGATGGATGCTTCCGTCTTGGTCACATGGGCTATGTGAACGGGCAGATGGTCATGGCGATGTTGGGTGGCGTGGAAACTGCGATGGCCGCGTTGGACATCCCCCGAGGCCAGGGCGCGCTTGAGGCCGCTGCTGCCACGCTGGCGGCATAGCGACTAAATCCGCGTCTTCATCTGGCCCAAAATATCCTCGGGGGAGTCGCGCCTTGTGCGCGATGGGGGGCAGACAGCCCCCCCTAACCCGTCACTCAGCTTGCGCCTTGGCTGCGGCCAACGCGACCGGCAAGGCGGCCGCAAAAGCCTCCAGATCAGATGTCTCACCACAGCTGACACGGATGCAACGGTTTTGCGGCGCGGCAAACGGCATACGCACAAAAATGCCCTGCGCGACCAGCGCATCCAGAACGGCCTTGGCAAATGCCCCATCCTGCCCACAATCAATGGCGACGAAATTCGTGGCTGAGGGCAGGGGGGTCAACCCGTTCGCGCGCGCGATCCGGCCAATCTGCTCGCGCGCATTGGCGATACGAGACTGGACGTGCTCCAGCCAATCGTAGTCCTGCAAAGCCGCCAGAGCGCCAGCCTGTGCCGCTCGATTCATCCCAAAATGATTGCGCACTTTGTTGAAGGCCAAGATCAGGCCCGGCGCCGCGATGGCATAGCCCACGCGCGCACCCGCCATGCCGTAAACCTTGGAAAAGGTCCGCATACGGATCACGCGAGGATCGTCAGCGGCAACTGGGGCGGCAGTACCCTCTGGCGCGCATTCCACATAAGCCTCGTCCAGTACAAGCAGGCACCCGTCCGGCAGGTTATCCAATGCGCTCAAAATGTTCGCGCCAGAGAGCCAACTGCCCATCGGGTTGTCGGGGTTGGCCAGATAAACCAGCTTGGCATCTACTTCGGCCGCCTTGGCAAACAACGCCATGGGGTCTTCGTGATCGTCGCGGTAGGGCACTTTGTGCAGGGTGCCGCCAAAACCGGCCACGTGGTAACTGAAGGTCGGGTAAGCCCCGTCCGAGGTGACAACCGCATCCCCAGGGCCAACCATCAGGCGCACCAGATACCCCAACAGCCCGTCGATCCCTTCGCCCACGACGATGTTCTCGGGCGTCACGCCGTGGTGATCGGCCAAAGCGTTGCGCAGATCGTGGTTTTCGGGGTCGCCATACATCCAGATGCCTGTGTCGGCCATCGCGGCGATGGCCCGTGGCGAGGGACCAAACACGCTTTCATTCGCCCCCAGCCGAGCAACAAACGGCGCGCCGCGCTGGCGTTCCTGTGTTTCGGGGCCAACAAAGGGCACGGTTGCAGGCAGGGATTGGGCAAGCGGGGTATAGCGAGGCTCAGTCATGGGGGCAGATAAACGCAAGGTCACAAGACAGGCAAGCTTGCGTTGCGCAGAGATGCTTCGCACTCTGTGACCAACACGTCAGGGAGGAGCGCACATGCGCATCGTTTTGGGTCTTTTGATCGTCGGACTCGCTTATCTGGTATTCTGGCCGGTCCCGGTGCAGCCGGTGGTTTGGGACCCGCCTGAGGCACCTGGCTTTACAGGTGAGTATGCGGAAAACAACGCCTTGGACGGGCTGGAGCTGATCTCTTTGCCGGACGGTCAGATTGGTCCCGAAGACATTGCGATCATACCGGACGGCACGGTGTTTACGACCTCGTTGTCGGGGGCGCTTTTTCAGATTGACGGGGACGAACCGGTCAAAGTTGACGATTTGGGCGGTCGACCCTTGGGCCTGAAAGCCGGGCCTGAGGGCGCGCTGTACATCGCAGACAGTTTTCGTGGCATAATGCGGTGGACCGGGCCCGGCACGCTGGAAACAGTGATTTCCGAGATCGACGGCGCGCCGGTGATTTATGCAAACCAGCTGGACGTGGCGCAGGACGGGACGATCTATTTCTCGAATTCGTCTGACCGGTTTGACCCCGAGACCATGGGTGGGACCAAGCCAACATCGGTTCTGACCATATGGGAGCAATCGGACACGGGCTATGTCGCCCGCCATTCCCCCGACGGCACGGCTGAAAAACTGGCCGAAGGGTTCGTCTATACCAATGGCGTTGCTTTGTCGCCCGACGAAGATTTCCTGCTGATCGCTGAAACTGGGCAGGCGCGGGTGCACAAGCTGTGGCTGACAGGGCCAAAAGCGGGCCAGCAAGAGGTTCTGCTGGATAACCTGCCCGGTTATCCCGACAATATCGAGGCGCAGGGCGACGGTACCTATTGGATGGCTTTCGCCAGCCCGCGCGTCCCCACCGAGGCGCTGATGCCGTACCCTTTTCTGCGCAAAGTGCTCTGGCGGTTGGGGCCGATGGTGCGACCCGCTCCGATCCATCGGGGAATGATCATTCAGTTTGATGGTGAGGGGACGATTTTGCAAAACCTGCAGGATCCCGATGGTCGCGTGGGCATTACCACCGGCGGCAAGGTCGCCGGGGACCAGCTCTATGTGACGACGCTGGACTCGCCATGGTTCGGGCGAATGTCCGTCTCGGATCTGCCCTAACGTAGAGGTGGAACTAAGCGGACCTTCCGGGCATGGTGTTTCAAACCGGAATTGGGAGGCCCAAATGTCACGTGTTTCCATCGAGTACAAAGACCACATCGCCCATGTCACACTGACCCGCGGCGATAAAATGAACGCGCTGGACGACGCGATGATCAAGGCGATCATTTCCGCCGGGCAAGAGGTTGCGGCCTCGGACGCGCGCGCGGTGGTTCTGTCGGGCGAGGGCAAGAGCTTTTGCGCTGGCCTCGACATGGCCGGTTTTGCCAGCATGGCGCAAACGGACCCAACCGATTGGCTAATGTCACGCAGCCACAAAGATGCCAATGAGGTGCAAGAGGTCGCTCTGGTCTGGCGACGCGTGCCTGTTCCCGTGATCTGCGCCATTCAGGGCGTTGCTTATGGCGGCGGTCTGCAACTGGCGCTGGGCGCTGATGTTCGCATTGCCCACCCCGAGGCAAAGCTGTCGGTGATGGAGATGAAATGGGGCCTGATCCCGGATATGGGCGGAATGGTTTTGCTACCAAAGCTGGTTCGGTCAGATGTGCTGCGCCTGTTGACCTACACCGCGCGTCCCATTGGTGCTGCTCAGGCGGCAGAGTGGGGGTTGGTCACCAAGCTTTCGGATGATCCACGAACCGAGGCCATCGCTTTGGCCGAGAACATCGCAGGCCAAAGCCCATCGGCGATCCGGGCGGCCAAGCGCCTGATCAAGGTCGCCGAGTCCCAACCCCGTGCTGAAGTTCTGACCGAGGAATCCTCCGAACAGGTCGCGTTAATTGGCAAACCGGAGCAGATGGAGGTTATTGCGGCACAGATGCAGGGTCGCAAGCCGGAATTCAAATGAATATGGTGGCAGTCCGACCCTGCTGGTCCGAAATCGAACGACCCGGTTTTGGTGCCTGTTTAGACATTTGCGCACGAGTGCTAACGTAAAAAGGCCCGCCTTGCATCGCGCGCCATGTTGTAGCGCATCTCAAGCTCGGCAATCTGCGCCATTGTTGCCTTGCGCTCTTCCGGGTCGGTCTGAGAAGCATAGGATTTTCGCGCGTCGTCCAGCTTTTTCTTGATGTCGAACTCTTCGGGCAAAACACCTGCCTGTGCCATGATGCGATGACCTGCCGCAAGCGCCGGATCGGTTTGCGCTTCGGACGAACGATCGGGCAGAGGCCGACCTTCGCCCTCCAACCTGTCCAGCTGACCTTCGGCTTGCGCCTTTTTGATCTGGCGTTCAACCAGTTTTCCAAACGATCCCAACATGACTCCAATGTACTTGACCAGTGCGGCGGGGAAAAGTGATCATCTGAGACGGTTGGTAACAAGATAGACGACACCTCCTGCCGCCAATCCCCAAACCGCTGCACCTAGACCGAACACAGTGATACCGGACGCGGTGATCGCAAAGGTCAGGATTGCCGCTTCGCGCTCTGTTGGAACCGCAAGCGCGGCGTGTGTGGCGTTTGCCATCACCCCGATCAGAGCGATACCCGTGAGCGTGCCCATCAGCAACGGATCGGCATGGGCGGCAAACCCTGTGATCGCCACAGCGAACACCCCGAAAAGGCAATAGAACACGCCTGCCATGACCGCTGACCAATAGCGCTGGTTCGGGTCCGGATGGCTGTCCTCGTTCGAGCACATGGCCGCTGTAATCGCTGCTAGGCAGGTGGCGGGGGCACCAAAGGGGGCGGACAGGATGCTTGCCCCACCGACCGCCGAGAACAGATTGCCGGCCCGCGGCGCGTAGCCAAAGCTGCGCATCACGGCGATACCGGGGATGTTCTGCGTGGCCATGGTGACAATGAACAGAGGGATACCGATGCCGATCGCAGAGGCGACCGAGAACGTCGGCATTGTAAGAACAGGCGCTGCCACCAAATGTTCCGGCATGACCGAGCCGTCGCCAGCGTTCAGAACAACGACAATAGCCGCGGCGATCACAGCGGCCGGAACCGCAAATAGCCGGTTGATCCGCCCGGCGATGAACCACGTTAGGATGACTGGTAACGCTTGCGATGGAACAGCGGCGGCGGCTTGAAACGGGATAACGCACAGTGGCAACAAAACCCCGCCCAGCATTGCCTGCGCCAGCGTCGTCGGGATGGCCGCTGCAAGCCTTCCAAGCGGCCCCCACAATCCGGCCAGAACAGTCAGCGCACCTGCACACAGGAACGCCCCTACGGCGTCCGAAAATCCGACCAGCGGAGTTGCGGAAACTGCAAGCAGGGCGGCCCCCGGCGTGGACCAGGCCACGCTGATCGGTTGCTTGTACCAAAGGCTGACGACAATCGCCGTCAACCCCATCGCAATTGCGGCCATCATCAAGCCAGAGGCGGACTCAGCCTCCGATGCGCCCATTGCGGCCAGACCCTGCAGCACAATCGGAAATGAGCTGAAGAACCCAACCACCGCGACCACAAGGCCGGTCGATACTGTTTGCAAGGGTGGAGAAGAGCGCGCCATCGCAGCCTCAGAGTTGCCTAGGCGACTTGCTAACAATCCCAAGCGGCTGGGAACAAGCTAAAAGCAGTCGCTATAAGCAAAAACCCCGCCGAAGGCATATCGGCGGGGGTTGGGATTTAAGTATTTGGAAAAAGATGAAGATCAGGCGATTTCGGCCAGACGGGCGAGGGCCTCGTTTAGTTTCGCCTCTTCTTCTTCGCGGGCGGCGAGGTTGGCTTTGGCTTCCTCAACAACCTCTTCCGGGGCCGAGGCCACGAATTTGGGGTTGTTCAGGCGTCCGCGCAGGCCGCCGAGCTCTTTGGCCAGTTTGCCTTTGGCTTTCTCCAGTCGTTCCTTCTCCGCGCCGATGTCGATGATGTCCGCCAGAGGCAGGCCGAAGGACGCGCCGGGGGCGGCGATCGAGATTGTGCCTTTGGGCAGCTCGTCGGTCTTTGTCAGGCTGTCGATCCGTGCCAGACGCTTGATCAGCGCCTCGTTGCGGCCCCATGCGGCTTGGCCGTTGGCGTCGATCTCGGTCACCAGCATCGGCACATAGAGGCCAGCCGGAACCCGCATCTGCGCTCGGGCCGAGCGGGTGTTTTCGATCACCGAGATCACCCAGTTCATCTCACGGTCTGCTTCAGCGTCGATCAAATCGGCGGCTGCGTAGGTCGGCCAGTCTGCGTGGACGACCATCTTGGGCCGCGTGCCGGTCAGGCCCCAAAGCTCTTCGGTGATAAAGGGCATGATCGGGTGCAGCAGGACCATGCATTGATCAAGAACCCAGCGCATGGTGGCGCGGGTTTCGGCCTGGGCCTCGGCGTCGTCGCCCTGCAGCAAGGGTTTCGACAGTTCTACGTACCAGTCGCAGACCTTGCCCCAGACAAAAGCGTACAGAGCGTTGGCCGCATCGTTGAAGCGATAGCTTTCCAGCGCCGCGTCGACCTCTTCCCGCACGCGGGCGGTTTCGCCGATGATCCAGCGGTTCACGGCGGCTTTGGGTTTCAGGTCGGCCACGTCGAGTTGTGGAACGGCGTCGGTGAAGACATCGTTCATCTCGGCAAAGCGGACGGCGTTCCACAGCTTGGTGCCGAAGTTGCGATAGCCGGTGATGCGCTCGCGGGACAGTTTCAGCACGCCGCCAATCGCCGCCATCGAGGCATTGGTGAACCGCAGCGCGTCGGCGCCGAATTCGTCCACGATCTCCAGCGGGTCGATGACGTTGCCAGTGGTTTTGGACATCTTCTTGCCCTTCTCGTCGCGGACGAGCTGGTGCAGGTAGACGGTGTGGAACGGGATCTGATCGACCACGGCCAGTTGCATCATCATCATCCGGGCGACCCAGAAGAACAGGATGTCGAAACCGGTGATCAGAACGTCCGTGGGGAAGTAGCGTTCCAGTTCCTCGGTCTGCTCGGGCCAGCCCAGCGTTCCAATGGGCCAGAGGCCGGACGAGAACCAAGTGTCGAGAACGTCGGGGTCGCGCCAAACCGGGTAAATCAGCTTGGTCGGGTCTTGCTCAATCGCGTACTGAGCAAGGCTCTCAGCGAACTGATGGATCGCTTCCTGCTTGTCGGCAACTTCGACGACCGTCGCGTGGCTCAGCGGGCTGGGAATGTTTGCGTTGTCGTCGAGGAATTTTTCCGTAACGGCTTCAAGGCTCGAAGCACATTCCATGACGTTGCCGCGATGCAGCATGCCACCTTCGTTCAGCAAGCGGCCCAACTCGACCAGATCAAGGTTGCCGTCGTTTTCGTCGTCCTTGAACTCTTCAGCCGAGAGATCAAGCCCATACCAAACCGGAATCTGGTGCCCCCACCACAGCTGGCGCGAAATGCACCAGGGCTCGATGTTTTCAAGCCAGTGGTAATAGGTTTTCTCGCCCGACTCGGGGATGATCTTGACCGTGCCGTCCTTGACCGCATCCAGCGCGGGGCCAACGACCTTTTCGGCATCGACGAACCACTGGTCGGTGAACATCGGCTCGATCACGACTTTCGAACGGTCTCCGAAGGGCTGCATGATCGGTTTGAACTCGACCAACGGCACCAGTTTGTCGGCACCTTCGTGATCCGGCTTCAACGCGGTCGAGCCCAGACGCGGGTCATCCGCGCGGGTCATCACGGCCAGACCGTCGGCGGTGATCTCTTCGACAACCTTCGCCCGCGCCTCGAACCGGTCGAGGCCGCGCAGGTGGTCGGGGACCAGATTGATCGCGTCGATCTCATTCTCGGTGAACGCTTTGCCGCGTGCGAATTCTTGGGCCTTGCCCGCCTCGTTGGCGTAGGGCGCGCCATCGGCTCGCATCGCGCCTTTGGTGTCCATCAGGCGGTACATCGGGATACCGCCACGCTTGGCGACCTGATTGTCGTTGAAGTCATGCGCGCCAGTGATCTTCACCGCACCCGAGCCAAACTCAGGATCAGGGTAGTCATCGGTAATAATCGGAATCTGGCGGCGATGCTCTTTCGGACCAACCGGGATTTCGCAGAGTTTGCCGATGATTGGCGCATACCGTTCATCCGAGGGGTGAACCGCAACCGCGCCGTCGCCCAGCATGGTTTCGGGCCGCGTGGTCGCGATGGAAATGTAGTCTCGCTCCTCGCGGAAGATCACATTCCCATCTTCATCTTTTTCCAAATACTCATATGTCTCACCGCCCGCCAAGGGGTACTTGAAGTGCCACATATGCCCGGCGACTTCAATATTCTCGACCTCAAGGTCCGAAATGGCCGTTTCGAAATGCGGGTCCCAGTTGACCAGTCGCTTGCCGCGATAGATCAGGCCCTTTTCGTACATGTCGACAAAGACCTTAATGACGGCGTCGTGGAAGTTGGCCGAGTTTTCATGCCCCGTCCGCGGATCGCGCGGTGCGCCTGCCATTGTGAAGGCATTGCGCGACCAGTCGCAGCTAGAGCCCAGACGCTTTAGCTGTTCGATAATTGTGCCGCCGTATTCGCCTTTCCATTCCCAGACCTTGTCCAGAAACGCCTCACGCCCCATTTCTCGGCGACTTGGTTGCTGGGTGGCGGCCAGCATCTTTTCCACCTGCATTTGCGTCGCAATACCGGCGTGGTCCTGTCCGGGTTGCCACAGCGTGTCGAAGCCGCGCATGCGGTGCCAGCGGATCAGGATGTCCTGCAGCGTGTTGTTGAATGCATGGCCCACGTGCAGCGCCCCCGTCACGTTGGGCGGCGGGATCATGATGGTAAAGCTTTCGTCGCGCGATTTGTTCGCGCCTGCCTTGAAGGCTCCGGCCTGTTCCCAGACCTCGTATATGCGGGCCTCGGCTTCGGCCGCGTTGAATGTCTTTTCCATCGCCATCGGGTGCGTCCTGCGTCATCAATCTTGGGTCAGCGCCTGCAATAGCGAATGCTTGCAAGAAGGGGAAGGCCCCTATGGACATCACCCGGCTGCAGGCTAGTCTCGCCCCGTATCGCAGCGGCAGGAGCACAGCATGGAAAAGTTCGGCAGAAGCCAGCCCGTCAAACGGATCGAGGATCAGCGGTTTCTGACCGGGCAGGGGTGTTACATGGACGACGACGTGCCCGAGAACGCCCTGTTTGCGGCGTTCTTCCGAAGCCCGGTCGCCCATGGTCGGATAACCGCGCTTGACCTGGATGCCGCGCGGCAGGCGGACGGCGTGCGCTTTGTCCTTGCATTGGACGATCTTGTGGCCGCCGGGATTGACACCGTCATGAATGCCGCTGCCGTGCCGAACCGCGATGGTTCGCAAACCGCGCTGCCTGATCGTCATATGCTGGCGAAAGATCGCGTCCGTTTCGTAGGCGAACCCGTCGCCGTCGTGATTGCAGAGACGCTGTCGCAGGCGCGGGACGCGGCCGAGTTGATCTGGATGGAAACCGATGATCTGTCCGCAAAACTGGACGTCGATATTGGGGGCGCGCCACTGCATGCCGAGGTTCCCGACAACAGGGCGTTTGACTGGGGGCTTGGGGACGAAACGGCGACAGAGGCCGCCTTTCAGTCCGCCGCCCATACCGTTGCGCTGAACGTCGCCGATAACCGGGTTATTATAACGTCGATCGAGCCGCGCGGCTGTCGGGCCAGTTGGGCCGATGGACGGCTGCACTTTGCTTATGGCGGGCAAGGCGTTTGGGCAATGCGGGGACAGTTGGCGCAAAAGCTGAAGCTTAAGCCAGAGGAGATTCGGGTCACTACTCCGGACGTCGGCGGCGGGTTCGGTATGAAGGTGATGCCATATCCCGAGTATTTCTGCGTCTCGGTTGCGGCGATGAAGCTGGGCCAGCCCGTGCACTGGATGTCGGACCGGTCCGAGGCGATGCTGTCGGATCACCACGGTCGCGACCTGACCTCGCTTGCCGAACTGGCCTTTGACGAAGACCTGAACATCACTGCCTACCGGGTGCACAGCAAAGTCAATCTGGGTGCATATAGCAGCCATTTCGGGCAGGCGATTCAGACCAATCTGTTCAGCAAGGTTCTGATGGGGGTCTACGACGTTCAGGCCACATATCTGCGGGTCGAAGGGTTCTATACCAACACAACGCAGGTCGACGCCTATCGCGGCGCAGGCCGACCCGAGGCGATCTATGTGCTGGAACGCGTCCTTGACCGTGCCGCGCGGCAATTGGGTGTCGACCCGTGGGAGCTGCGTCGCCGGAACTTTATCAAACCGCAGAACTTCCCTTACAAGACCGCGACGGGCGAAACCTATGACGTAGGCGATTTCGACATGGTCCTGTCCCGCGCTGAGGAACAGAGCCAAGGATTCGCGGACCGCAAGGCCGCCGATGCCGACCGCGGCCTGATCCGCGGGCAGGGGCTGTGTTACTATATCGAAAGTATTTTGGGTGACCCTTCGGAAAACGCAAAAGTCGAGTTCTGCGAGGATGGCACCGTGAATCTCTATGTTGGCACCCAGTCAAACGGGCAGGGACACGAGACGGTGTACGCGCATTTCCTGTCGGACCAGACCGGGATTCCGCTGGATCAGATCAACGTGGTGCAAGGTGACAGCGATAGATTGGCGCATGGCGGTGGCACGGGCGGGTCGCGCTCGGTCACGGTACAAAGCACGGCGACCCTGGCGACTATCGACGTCATGATCGCCGCATTCACGCCTTATCTTGCCGATAAGATGGGGGTCGAGGAAATCGATGTGTATTTCGACCACGAAACCTTTCGCGCGCCGGGTTCGAACCTGACGCCCACCCTGACCGAGGCGGCCGAGATGGCCCGTGCCGATGGGCGCACTGACCTGTTGCGGCACGAGGCGCGCGCCGAACTGGATGCGCGCAGCTATCCCAACGGTGCCCATGTTGCCGAAGTCGTGATCGATTCTTACACCGGCGAAACCTGGGTTGACCGCTATATCGTGGTCGATGATTTCGGCAACCTTATCAACCCGATGCTGGCCGAAGGGCAGGTGCATGGCGGGGTGGCCCAAGGTATCGGTCAGGCGTTGTCAGAGCATGTTGTGCATGATGCGCAGGGGCAACTGCTCACGGCTTCGTTGATGGATTACGCCTTGCCCCGCGCCGCCGAGATACCCATGATTAAGTTTACCTCGGCGCCGGTTCCGTCAACTTCTAACCCGATGGGGATGAAAGGATGCGGAGAGGCCGGCACCGTGGGCGCGCTGGCCGCTGTGGCAAACGCGGTTCAGGATGCGCTCTGGGATCACGGGGTGCGGCAGGCTGATATGCCTTTCACACCTCAAAGAGTATGGGAATTGCTGACGCATGGTTCTGTCGCGGCTGAGTAGAAAGGTTCTGGGATGGCTTGGACGGCCTTTGCAGTCCGAGCATTCCGCCGAGGCGCTTCACCGCGAGCCTGTCAGCCATGTCATTATCCTCGACGGCACGATGTCGACGCTTGAGCCAGGCTTTGAAACCCATGCGGGTCAAGCCTATCGCCTGTGCCGCGAGATGGGCAGTCAGGTATCCGTGTTTTACGAATCCGGCGTGCAATGGGACAACTGGAAGTCTTCTCTGGACGTGATGATGGGGCGCGGCATCAATCGCCAAATCCGCCGCGCCTATGGCTATCTTGCGTCGCGTTACAAGCCCGGCGACCGGATTTACTTCATCGGGTACTCGCGCGGCGCATATGGGGTGCGTAGCCTCGCAGGCGTGATCGACATGATCGGTCTGCTCAAGGCCGAACACGCGACGGTGCGCAACATTAAACAGGCCTATCGCCACTATGAATGCAATGCCAGCGGGGCTGCTGCAGCCGCGTTCCGACGGCAGTTTTGCCATGAAGACGTGGCGATCGAGATGGTGGGCGTCTGGGACACGGTCAAAGCGCTTGGCATGCGCCTGCCGCTGCTCTGGCGCTGGGCCGAAGAACGCCACGCCTTCCACAACCACCAGCTTGGCCCGGCCACGCGCCACGGCTATCACGCTATGGCACTGGATGAGACCCGCGAAGTATTTGAGCCGGTGTTGTGGAAATGTACCCCCGAATTCAAAGGCCATGTGGAGCAGGTCTGGTTCCGCGGCACCCATGGCGACGTCGGTGGGCAATTGAATGGGTTTGAAGAGGCGCGTCCGCTCAGCAACATTTCTCTGATCTGGATGCTGGACAAGGCCGAGCTGCACGGCCTGCCCCTGCCCGAAGGCTGGCGCGACCGCTTTCCGACAGATACGCATGCGCCGTCAGTAGGAACATGGCGCGGCTGGGGCAAGATTTTCCTGCTGCGCAAGCATCGCAAAGTCGGACGCGACCGGTCAGAGCATCTGCACGTCTCGGTCGCGCCGGACGAGTTGCCGGGATGGGTGCCGATGCCGGATCTACCGTCCCATCCGGCGCAGTAGCGGTTAGCTTGGAACACAAGCGTTTCTGACGGGTTGGATCAGTGCGTCCGGGCGTTCGATCAGATCGAAGCGCCATCTTCTGGGCGACCAGTTATAGATGCGTTGCTTGTCGGGGTGATCGACGATCATCAGGCCGTGAAAGTACCATTTCGACGTGGATTTGTACCCTGTCGCTTCGGTGTAAAACGCAAACCCACGTAGCTCGTATATCGCGCCGACTGGGGAACCTTGCGCATGGTGGGCAATGCAATAAGGCGATCCATTTGCGATGAAGTGAGATTGGATCAGGATCATCGACACTGTAAGCAAGGACCACAAAGCTGCGATTGCTGCCGCGATAATCCCGAGCTTTGCGATCCACGAAGGGCCGGGTTCGTGATCGTGGCCTGCCCAGATGAGAAAACTTGAAGACACTGCAATCGTGAGCGTCAACCCATGTATCAGCTCTGTGGTCGAAAACAGCGAAAACATCCCGGCGGCCAGGGTCAGTAACAGGCCAGCGATCAGCGAGCACCCTGCTAAAAGCCTTGCCAACCAAACAGGTAATCGCTGCATCCCCATCAAAACGAAGCTTGCAACGATCAGGGGCGTGAAGGGGGCGAGCCAAGCGCAAAGATACAAAACCTGTATCAACGGCGATGGCGTTCTACCGAACGGGTTGGGTGTGAATACCGACGGATTGAGCGGCATCATATAGGCCAGAAAAATCAACACGGCATAGGCGCAGAATAGGATATTGTTTTTGCTGGCGGGTAGAATTGGGAAATTCCTCGAGGAAAAAAATGGCCACCTATCTTTTGACAGGTGGCCAGTGGAAAATGTTAGTGTAAGTGAGGCAAGTCGAAAGTTCGAGTGCCCACCGTACCTTACCGCCGACGATCTCTGCGCGAGCTCATCGGCTGGAAGGCCACGCCCACATGCGCCTCGCAATATGGCTTTCCGGGTTCAACCGGCAGTCCGCAGAACCAGAAATCCTCGGTCGCGGGGTCGCCCACGGGCCATTTGCAAGTTTTCTCGGTCAGTTCCATCAGGGTCAGCTTCTTGGCCTTCTTCTCGATCTCATTGACCTTGGCCAGCGCCTCGGGGCTGATTTCGTTGGCCGAAGGCTGCGGCGGCAGCGGTTGACCGGCCGGGATAATCTGGCGCCGAGCCGGAACGGCAGGCTTTGCCTCGGCGGCCGGGGCAGGGGCCGGGCGCGCGGGTTCTGTTTTGGGCGCGGGCTTTGGCTTTGCCTCGGCCTTGGGCGCGGGTGCCGGCTTTTCCTTGGGCTCGGCCTTGGCGGGCGAGCCGCCGGTTGCGCGGTTCGACAGACCCAGGCGGTGCACCTTACCGATGACCGCGTTTCGGGTTACGCCGCCCAGTTCTTTGGCGATCTGGCTGGCCGACTGGCCCTCGCCCCACATCTTCTTGAGCAGTTCTACGCGCTCATCAGTCCAGGACATGCGCTTCCTTTCAAAAAAGGGGAAAGCGGCCCCGGATTCGGGCCGCCTTCGAAATTCGTCTCAGCACCCTATTCTAATCACTGCGTCCCGAGTTACAAGCGGTTCTCGAATCAGGATGAGGGCAGAAGATGCAGATTCCCGCAGATCACAGCGAACGCCGTTTCGGAGCGGTCAATTGGATGGGGCTGTACACGCTGGCCCAGCGCGAAACGCTGCGGTTTCTGGCGGTCTGGACCCAGACGCTTTTGGCGCCGCTTGTGACGGCGGGGCTGTTCCTGCTGATCTTCAACATCGCCATCGGACCCGGGCGGCCTGACGTGATGGGCGTGCCGTTCCTGACCTTTCTAGCCCCCGGCATCATGATGATGACGGTGATCCAGAATGCCTTCGCCAATACTTCGTCCTCGATGGTGATCGCGAAGGTGCAGGGCAACATCGTCGATACGCTTATGCCGCCTTTGTCGCCGCTCGAGATCCTGCTGGGCTATCTGGCCGGAGGCATCGTTCGGGGCGTCCTGATCGCCTGTGTTGTTGCGGCGGCCCTTGCGCTGGTCCTCGGGATTTACCCGCAAAACCCGCTGATCGCCTTGGTTTTTGTTGTGTTGGGCGGCGCGTTCATGGGCGCGCTTGGTCTGTTCGCCGGGATTTTTGCCAACAAGTTCGACCAGATGGCGGCGATCACGAACTTTATCGTGACACCGCTCGCGTTTCTGTCCGGTACTTTCTATTCGGTGCAGGCGTTGCCACCGATCCTGAACCGATTGAGCCATGTGAACCCGGTTTTCTACCTGATTGACGGGTTGCGTTATGGGATGATCGGGGTGTCCGACAGCTCACCCTTACTAGGGATCGCGGTGTGTATTGGCGCGACCGTTTTGGTTGGCGCGCTGACATGGCAGATGTTGCGAACCGGCTATCGGCTAAAGGCCTGAGCGGGGGTAGCCGTTAGGCCTGACGCGCCCGCGCCTCGCGCCAGACTAGGATCAGCCCGCCAGTCAAAATAATGACCGAACCGATCATGCTGATGCCGTCCGGGACAACTCCGAAAATCGCGAAGTCGTAGAACGCTGCGAAGATCAGCGTCGCGTAACTGATCGGTGCCACGAATGAGGCATCGGCGCGCGCCATACCGTTCACAAAACACGCTTGCGCGCAGGCCATCAGCACCCCAATCGCAACCAGCGCGGCCCATTGCTGCGGCGTCGGTATTTGGAAGACAAAGCTGACGGCGATTGAGGCGATCGTCAGGCCCATCGCATTGTTGATCAGCAAAATTTGTATCGGAATTTCGCGACCCGAGAGCTTCTTGATGAAAATCAGCTCCATCCCGATGATCGCCGCCGCAGACAGAGCCAGCAACGCAGCGGGTTGAAAACTGGCGGGCGTGGGTCTGAGCAGGATAAGTGCGCCAAGCAAGGCGACCGCAGCGGCCAGCCAACGCCACGGACCGACGCCTTCTTTCAGCAAGGGAATCGCCAGAACCATCGCGAACACTGGGTTGAGGAAGGAAATCGCCGTCGCATCCGAAACCGGGATGAACGCGACCGAGGCGAACATCAGTGTGATCCCCGCCCACCCAAAGCTGGTTCGCCCAATATGCAGCCCCCAGTGCGGGCGTTGCAGGCGCGGGCGCATGATGCCTACGGCAGTGACGATCACCACAAAGGCAAACAGGAACCTTCCGTGACTGATCTGCATTGGGTGCAACGCGGGACCCAAAGTGTCCGTTCCCAACGCTTTGGCCAGCAACGTGGTTCCTGCCAGCAAAGCGCTTGCTGCGGTAATCAACACGGCCGCAAGCGGCGGGTTATAGGTTTTGGCGACAAACATGCCCCAGCGGTGCGCCAGCGCCGGTAAAATGGCAAGGATCAAATGCCCAACGCGCCAAGTATTTTTGCGGCTTGCCAATTTCAGGGTTTTCAGGGGCGCGGGTTCTGGCTATACGGCCCGCATGATCAAACACGCACATATCCTGCGACTCCGACGCCGACGCTTTGCCGCGTAACCGGCCTCTTTGATCTGTTTGCGTCGTCTAAATCGGCGCATTTCCCACCAAATCAGTTGACGAACATGGGCCACGTGTATCACTCACAAGGCTCAAACTATCTGAAAAGGATGATCCGATGATCCCGTCCGTTCTGCCGACCTATAACCGTGCGCCCCTGACTTTCGTAAAGGGCGAAGGCGCCTGGCTGACCAAGGCGGATGGCCGACGTTTCCTGGATCTTGGCGCCGGGATCGCGGTAAACGCGCTGGGCCATGCTCATCCCGCTCTGGTCAATGCACTGACCGAGCAGGCACATGCGCTGTGGCATGTCTCGAACCTGTATCACATTCCGCAGCAACAGGCGCTTGCGGACAAACTGGTCGAGCACACCTTTGCCGACACGGTGTTCTTTACGAACTCGGGCACAGAATCCTGTGAGCTGGCGGTTAAAATGGCCCGCAAATATTACTATGACAAAGGTCAGCCTGACCGGGTCGAGATCATCACCTTTGACGGATCTTTCCACGGCCGGTCTTCGGCGGGTATCGCGGCTGCCGGGTCGGAAAAGATGACCAAGGGCTTTGGGCCGCTGTTGCCGGGTTTCGTGCATGTCACGTTCGGAGACCTCGACGGTGTCACCAATGCGATCACCGACAAAACCGCGGCAATTATGATCGAACCTGTCCAGGGTGAGGGCGGTATCCGTCCGGTTCCCGATGCGGAACTCAAAGCGCTGCGCCAGATCTGCGATGAAAACGGCCTGCTTCTGATCCTGGACGAGGTTCAGTGCGGTGTGGGCCGGACCGGCAAGCTCTTCGCCCATGAATGGGCGGGCATCACTCCGGATATCATGATGGTTGCCAAGGGCATCGGTGGTGGTTTTCCGCTGGGTGCTGTTCTGGCCACCGAAGAGGCTGCCAGCGGCATGACCGCAGGCACGCACGGCTCGACCTATGGCGGCAACCCGCTGGGTTGCGCCGTTGGTTGCGCGGTGATCGATCAGGTGGCCACGCCAGCATTCCTTGAAGGCGTCAATCGCAAAGCAGGGATGCTGCGTCAAAAGCTGGAAGGCCTGATCGCCGACCATCCCGATGTTTTCGAAGAGGTGCGTGGTACCGGCCTGATGCTGGGTTTGAAATGCAAAACCCCCAACGTCGAAATGGTCAATGCCGGTTATGACAATGAGGTCATTACCGTTCCTGCAGCCGACAACGTGATCCGCCTACTGCCGCCGCTGACCCTGACCGAGGACGACATCGCCCAAGCTGTAATCCGGCTTGAAAAAGCGGCTGCGCAGGTCGAGGCCAATCTGGCGACGGCCTGATCTTCATCTTTTCCCAAATACTCCGGGGGTGTGGGGGCTGGCCCCCACCCGCCATCAGCAAAAAAGAAACGATATGAACCATTTCCTAGATATCCACAAAACCGACGCGGCCGATCTGCGGGCCATGATTGACCAGGCCGGAGCCATGAAGCAGGCGCGTCTTGGTCGCCCCAAGGCAGCGCTGGACGATGAACAGCCGCTCAAGGACCGGATGGTTGCTCTGATTTTTGAGAAGCCTTCGACCCGGACCCGCGTATCCTTTGATGTGGGCGTGCGGCAGATGGGTGGTCAGACCATGGTGCTGTCCGGCAAGGACATGCAACTGGGTCACGGCGAAACCATCGCCGACACCGCCCGCGTCCTGTCGCGCTATGTCGACATGATCATGATCCGGACCTTTGACGAGACGATCCTGACCGAGATGTCGGAGTATTCCGACGTGCCGGTCATCAATGGTCTGACCGATCGTACCCATCCCTGCCAGATCATGGCAGATGTGCTGACGTTCGAGGAACACCGCGGGCCCATCGCGGGCAAAAAGGTGGTCTGGACCGGTGACGGCAACAATGTCTGCGCTTCGTTCCTGCACGCTGCGGGCCAGTTCGGGTTTGACCTGACGTTTGCCGGTCCGGCTCAGTTCGACCCCGAGGAAGAGTTCATGGGCTTTGCGCGCCAGAAAGGGTCCAAGATCGTGGTTGAACGTGACGCGTTCAAAGCGGTCGAGGGGGCCGATCTGGTGGTCGCGGACACATGGGTCTCGATGCATGATTCCCAGTCCGCCAAAGAGCGTCGCCACAACCTTTTGCGCCCTTATCAGGTCAATGCCGAGTTGATGTCGCACGCCAAACCGGATGCGCTGTTCATGCATTGCCTTCCAGCGCACCGCGAAGAAGAAGCCACATCCGAAGTGATGGACGGCCCCAACTCGGTTATCTTTGATGAGGCGGAAAACCGTCTACACGCGCAAAAGGCAGTAATGCGTTGGTGCCTCGGCGTCTAAGCCCGCCGCCGTACATCCCAAACACGCAGTTTGGCGAGCGCCCGAGCGCTCGCCAAAAGGACCAGCGCACAGAGCGCCCATTTGGTCATGATCTCCATCGTGCCTTCGATCAGCAGGGCGTGCACCACGCTGCCGATGATGGTCACGGTCGCAAGGCCGGTATGACCTAACCTCCAGACGCGGAACCGCAGGCCCAACCTCTGGCGCAACAAGCCAAGAAGCGCCACAGCAAAGGCAGCCCACATGGCAATCACACCCCACGCTGAAAATGGCGTCGGGGACACAAACAAAAGTGCGTCCAAGACGTCGGGCGGGCTGGTGATCCACAAACCGCCAACATGGATCAGTATCGTCGCCACCAATGCCAGACCGCACCAACGGTGCCAGTTGCGGCTTGTCACAGGGGACAGGTTCGGCAACAGACGCCCGGCAAGCAGGGGCTGCATCAATAGCAGACACATCGAGACCACCCCGGCAAACCCCGCCGCGATGTAAACCGGTTCGCGCCAGGCGAGCAGAGGGCTGGCCGCCGCTGCGATGATTGGAACAGCCACGGCAAGGATCACACCGGTCCAGATTGCCAGATTTCGACGCACCCGGGTCAGGCAGGTTGCAGCACGAAATGCGCGGCCAGCGTCTTGTCCTTGGAACTGGCCATGATCGGGCGCAGGAACACCGTTTCGAACGCGCCGCTGTCATAGGCCAGATGGCCGTGCGGCTGCCCAAATGCAGGCACGATCTGCGGCATTTCCAGCCGGAACTCTCCATTGGCATCCGTCAGGGTCGCGCCATGACTTTGCGGGTCGCGCTCGTGACCTTCGGTGGTATGCGCCCATATCTGGATGCGCTGACCGGGCAGGGGGGCTCCGTCCCCGGCCCGACGGACTGTGCCTGTCATCCAGAATCCACCGCCACCGATCCGGTCCACGATCGGCGCACCGGGGCGATAGTTGTTGGAGCCCCCGCGCATCGATGGGGTTGGCGCCACACCTTTGGCGCGCGCAGGTACCATCAGGCCTGTTGCACCAGTTGCCAGGGCAGATGCGCCTGTCACAATCAGAGAACGACGAGAGAACGTAACACCGGTCATGCAAACCTCTCAATTTCACGCGTTAGACGATGCTGCGACAGGGTCGCGCATGAATTCAAAACAAGGATAGCACGATTGGCCGGCATTCCGAGGGGGCGTGCGGCCAGTCGACCAAATTGTGAATTCCTTTGACGAGGGCCCAGCCCCGATGCAATCCTCAACCCCGTCAATTCATGTCAGGAAGGCCTGCGCCATGACCATCGAAGACGCTGTTTCAGACGACGACATCCAGGCATTCAAACGTGACGGTGCCGTTGTGTTGCGGTCAAAGTTTTCGGAGGATTGGTTGACCCTGTTGCGCGAAGGTATCGATGCCGATCTGGCTACGCCGACCGACAATTTCACCCGCCATACCCAAGATCCAAGCGCTCCGGCGTATTTCGAAGATTTCTGGGCTTGGAACAAGATTCCGCAGTTTCGGGATTTCGTTCATAACTCCCCCTGCGCTTCGCTGGCGGCCCAATTGCTGGGCGCGCCATCGATCAATTTGGTCATGGACAATTGGTTCCTGCGCGAGGCCGGATCAACCTCTCGACCGCCGTTCCATCAGGACCTGTCGTATTTCGACTTCGAAGGCACCATGTGCGTGTTGTGGCTGCCTCTGGAACCGGTCACCAAGGACAACGGCATCGCCTTTGTCAAAGGTTCGCATCTTTGGGACAAGCTGTTCATGCGGGTGCGGTTTGCAGATGGGCATCCCAGCTATGAGCCCACCGAAGTTGCCGGGCAGACCTATCACCCGCCGCCTGACGTCAATGCCGATCCGGGTGCGTACGAATTGCTGCAGTGGGATATGAACCTGGGCGACTGCATCTTTTTCGACATGCGAACCCTGCACGGGGGGTTATCCTCGGTCACCCCGACCGAAACTGTCCGCCGCTTTACGCTCCGTATGACCGCTCCGGATGGGGTTATCCGGTATCGTGGGGATTGGGCCAAAGATGAACGGGCACAGTTCGAGGCCGCCGGTTACAGCGAAGGGGATCGGCTGGACGGGGATTTCTTCCCCAGACTTTGGCCGCGCGCCTGATTGTGTTTCGCCTGCGCCCCGCCCGCACCAAGTCTGTGCGCCTGTGCAAATTGAAAGCGCAAATTGCGGGCTATATCCTGCATGTATGAACGAAACGCGCCTGTCATGGGAGAGAATGCATGAGTTGGAACCCGACCCACAACCCCGAATGCAAGTCCGAAAACTCGTCGCTGGAAACACTGATTATCCCACGCGCTCGTGATCTGGGCGGGTTCGAAGTGCGGCGCGCGCTGCCCTCGGTCAAACGCCAACTGGTCGGGCCTTTTATCTTTTTCGATCAGATGGGACCAGCCGAGTTCATCACTGACGGCGGCATCGATGTCCGCCCGCATCCACATATCGGCCTGGGCACCGTTACCTACCTGTACCAAGGCGAATTCGAGCACCGGGACAGTCTGGGCACTCATCAAATGATCTATCCGGGTGAGGTCAATTGGATGGTTGCCGGGCGCGGCGTAACCCACTCGGAACGCACCAGCGAGGTTACGCGCGGCAAACGGCACAGCCTGTTCGGTATCCAAACCTGGATTGCATTGCCCGAAGCGCATGAGGACATGGCCCCCGATTTTGAACACCACAAGCAAGGCGCGTTGCCTCATATTCAGGACACGGGCGTCAGCGCCCGACTGATCCTTGGCTCGGCATATGGTGAGACGAGCCCGGTTACGATGCTGTCCGAGACTTTCTATCTGGATGTCCAGCTTGAGCCGGGCGCGTCCTTCCCATTGCCGGACAATCACGAAGACCGTGGAGTCTACGTCACCCAAGGCTCGGTCGAGATTGCAGGCGATACGTTTGATGAAGGCCGCATGATGGTGTTCCGTCCGGGCGATCATCTGTCGGTGAAGGCCGGACCATTGGGCGCGCGGCTGATGCTGTTGGGCGGAGCTACGTTGAACGAGGATCGGTACATCTGGTGGAACTTCGTGTCTTCTTCGAAAGAAAAGATCGAAAACGCCACCCGCGAATGGAAAACAGCGGATTGGGCCAACGGGGCGTTCCATCTGCCGCCGGGCGATGATCAGGAGTTCATTCCGATCTCGGAAGAACTGGAGCGCACAAGTCCAAGACTGGCACGCTGACCCTGCGTCAGGGGGCCTTGTTCGAAACCGCGATACCGGCAATCCTCGCCGTTAGGGGAGGATTGCAATGAAGATCGTTATCGCAGGTGCGGGCAGTATCGGATGCTATTGCGGGGCCTTGTTGGCAGATGCGGGCCACGACATCACCTTGTTGGGTCGCGCTCGTATTCTGGATCCCATCCGTGAAAAAGGCTTGACCGTCACCGATTTCTCGGGCCTGCGGCGGCATGTGAATGCTGAAAGCCTGACGCTGTCCGAAAGCCCGGAGTGCTTGTCCGAGGCAGAGCTTGTGATCGTCACCGTCAAGGCCGCGGCCACGGCGGAGGTGGCCGGTGAAATCGCGCGGTTTGCCCCTGCTTCGGCCCCCGTTCTGTCCTGGCAGAACGGCATGGAGAACGCCCGAGTATTGCGCGCGGCCTTGCCCGACCATGACGTACGCGCCGGGATGGTGCCGTTCAATGTTGTGCCCCCTGAACATGCTTGTTTTCACCGCGCAACCTCGGGCGAGATTGTGATTCAGTCTGGTCCAGGTGGTCTGGGGCAGACGCTCAGCTCTGCCGAGTTGCCCGTGATTGAAAGCGATCAGATCGAAGCGGTCCAATGGGGCAAGTTGGTGATCAACCTGAACAACGCGCTGAATGCCTTGTCGGGATTGACGTTGAAAGAACAGCTAATGGACCGTAAGTGGCGTGGCCTCATGGCAGATCAGATGGCTGAGGCCCTGACCGTGCTGCGTGCTGCGGGCTACCCGGTGGCCTCGACTACTCCGCTGCCCGCTTGGATGACGCCACATATCCTGCGCCTTCCGACTTCGCTGTTCAGCCGGATCGCTGCGCGTATGCTGACCATTGATCCCAGCGCACGGACGTCGATGGCCTATGATTTGATGGCCGGTCGCGTGACGGAAATCGACAGCCTCCAAGGTGAGATCATCCGACTAGGGACCCAGAATGGCTGCCCTACACCGATTTGCGAGAAGGTGCGGGCGCTGATCGAAGGGACGCCAGACCAGAGCCTGATGCCGGACCAAATCCGACCGTAATCAGGTAAACGCTGTCAGCATCCAGAAGATGACCGCCGACATGGTCGCGGCCGCTGGGACGGTGATGACCCAAGCTGCGACAATGGTCATGAAATGCGACCGGCGCACCAGCTTGCGGCGGCGGTATTCCTCATCGGCCAGGCGCTGTTCGATCGGACGTTGAAGGTTGGAATGCTTACGGCGTCGGTTCTGATGCCATTCGCGGTAGAACCCAACGCCGAATACAGCGCCCACTGCGATATGGGTCGAACTGACGGGCAGCCCCAACCAGCTGGCCACGATAACCGTAATTGCTGCCGACAGTGCCACGCAAAAGGCGCGCATCGGGTTCAGCTTGGTGATTTGACTGCCGACCATACGGATCAGCTTGGGTCCAAACAGGAACAGGCCGAACGAGATTCCAAAGGCCCCGATCACCATTACCCATGTTGGGATGGATACCTTGGTGGCGAAATCTCCGAACTCGGCCGCGTGCACGATTGCGGCCAGCGGTCCAACCGCGTTGGCCACGTCATTGGCACCATGGGCAAAACTCAAGAACCCGGCCGAGATAACCAGCGGCAAACCAAACAGTGTTTTCAGCGATTTGGTGCGGTTCTCAAGCCCTTCGGATTTTCGGCGCACCCACGGAACTGTAATCGCCCAGACCAACGCACCCGAAGCCAGACCGATCAGCAAAGCCATCTCCAGATCGACTTTTACAAGTCGCTTGAGGCCTTTGACGGCCAGATATGTTGCGAACGCCCCGGCCATAACGGCGACCAGTATCGGCACCCAACGACGCGCAGCTGCGATCTTGTCGTCCTGGTTCTGGATCTTTGCCTTGATCAGCGCCAGAAACCCTGCGGCAATCACCCCGCCCAGAACGGGTGAGATCACCCAACTGGCCGCGATTGCGCTCATTGTGCCCCAACTGACCGCGCTCAGACCTGCCGCGGCGATCCCGGCGCCCATTACGCCGCCCACGACCGAGTGCGTAGTCGAGACAGGTGCGCCCACCCAAGTTGCCAGATTGACCCACATCGCGGATGAGATCAGCGCTGACATCATCGCCCAGATGAAGACGTTGCTGTTCTGAACCGAGGATGGATCGATGATACCTTTCGAGATCGTCGAAACCACATCTCCCCCCGCCAGCAGCGCCCCGGCGCTTTCGGCAACGGCAGCGATGGCGATCGCACCGCCCATGGTCAGTGCATTTGCGCCAACTGCGGGGCCCATGTTGTTGGCCACATCGTTTGCGCCGATATTGATGGCCATATAGGCCCCGAAACCAGCCGCTGCGACTACAATCAGCCCGCCTTGTGCCTGGCCGAAAAAGACGGCTGCCGTCAGTCCGGCCAGCGCGATGAAGGCAAACGCAATACCAGGCGCCAGCATCGGACGCGCGACGTGGACGTTCGCGTGTTCAATGCGCGAGATACGGTGCAGGTCGCTGTCCAGCGCCTGCCAGCGGGCTTTTTGGTTTGCGTTTGACATAGGTTTTGAAGGTGCCTTGATTTGACAGGCGCACTTAACGACTGGCCCAAAGTGTTGCAACCAGCCTCACGGAACTTTGTCGTAAATCCGTTACAATTGTTGCAGCAGGGCGCTCAGTTCCGGCTCATCGACCAGTTCAGCGGCTTTTTTCGGGGGAAACCACTTGCGATTGCGCTGATCAACCTCGGGGAAGTCATCCGCGAGCTCCGCAACATCCACGCGGTAAACCGTCGCGCGGACCGGTACGGTCGACCCGTCATTCAAGCGTTTGTCATAGCTGTAGTGCCCGATGGAGTCGCGGTGCAGCTGCTTCGGGCGCACGCCGGCTTCCTCCCAGGCCTCCTGCAGAGCGGCCTCGGCCCCGTCCTTACCGTCCATGGGCCAGCCTTTCGGAATGACCCAGCGGCCGGTATCACGGCTGGTGATCAGCAAAACCTCTTCGCCATTCTGACCGTCACGGATACACAGCGCTGCAAACTGCACCCTGTGTGGGCGCAGGATAAAAGGCCGGGCGACCTCTTCCCACATATTTCGCAGCCATGACGTCATCAGTTGAGCAGTATTTCGCGTTTCCAATATTAAAGTGACGCGTCTTAACAGTTTATTTCGGATGCATCAATGTTTCGGCATTTGGTCGTTATTTTCCAATGGGAAACGCGTCAGTTCCGTCGTTTGGCGCGCAGCGTTGGGTCGGCCTGGGTCGGGTCTTCGGGCCAGGGGTGTTTGGGGTATTGCGCCCGCATGTCCTTGCGCACATCCGCATAAGATCCAGCCCAGAAGCCGGGCAAATCGCGGGTAATCTGGATCGGGCGTTGCGCCGGGGACAAGAGCGTGATCTTCAGTGCCTCGCCTCCGATGACCGGGTGTTTTGTGACGCCGAACAACTCTTGCAGGCGGACCGAGATCTCAGGCACCGTCCCGCCATAGTCGATCGGCACCTTGCGGCCCAATGGCGTCTCAAACGATCCCGGCGCGCGACGGTCGAGTTCCTGCGTCTGCGTCCAATCCAGCCGGGCGCGCAGGGCGGGCAGAAGGTCGAACCGCTTCCAATCGTCGGCATTGCGCTGCCCCGACATCATGGGCAGCAGCCAATCGTCCAGCGTGTCCAATAGCCCATCCAGCGAGAAATCCGGCAGGTCGACCCCGTCGGCGCGCACCAGCTCGACCCGCGCGGCCAAGCGCGCGGCGGCCCCATCCAGACGCAGGCCCAGATCGCGAACGCCGTCCAGCATGGCGTGTGCGACGGCTTCATCCGGTGCATCCTTCCAGATGCGGTCGTCCAATGTAATAGCGCCAAACCGTTCCTGACGCCGGGCAATGACCCTGCGTTCCCGTTTCGACCAGGCGCAGGTGTCGACCCATTCGATTTGCTCCGCGAATAGCTCTCGAATTTCACGCTCCGAGATTTGTGCCGCCATGCGCACCTTGGCCTCACGCGGGTTTCCATCCGTGTCGGTGACCACCAGATAAGGGGCCGCGGCCAGAGTATCGTCGCTTGCCAGCACCACCCCCTTGCCGCCTGACAAGATATAACGTGGCACGTCGCCCTTGCGGCGCTGCCCGATGCGGTCGGGATAGGCCAGAGCGGCCATCGCAGCAGCGCCAAGCTCTGACCGGCCGCTCTGCGTTTTCAGTCGTTTGGTTTCCGCCTTGATCCGTTCAATGGCGCCTGTGTTGACCTGCCAGACCCGGTTGCGCTGAAACGCGCGCGGGTCGCGTACGGCCTCAAGTCGCAACAGCAGGTCCGAAGGCGCACCTTTAAGTGGATCCCGCTCGGCCATCAACGCGGCCAGCGGGGCGGCATCCGCACCCGCTGTAACCAACATATGTCCCAAGCGCGGGTGCAAGGGCAGGGCGGACAGCGCCCGACCGTGTTCGGTGATCCGCCCTTTGGTATCCAGCGCGCCCAGCATGGTCAGCAGTGCCCGGGCTTCGGCCATTGTGCCTTCGGGCGGCGGTGTCAGAAACGCCAGATCGCCCGGTTCTGCCCCCCAAAGCGCCAGTTCCAGCGCCAGACCGGTCAGGTCGGCCGCTTCGATCTCGGCTGGCGGGTATGCAGATAGTGCGCCTTCTTCACCCTTGGACCACAGGCGATAACACACACCCTCGGCCACGCGCCCGGCCCGGCCCGCGCGCTGGGTTGCCTCGGCGCGCGTTACCCGTTCGGTGACCAGCCGCGACATCCCCGAGCCCGGATCAAACCGCGCTCTTCGAGCCTGACCCATATCAACAACAACGCGGATATCCGGGATGGTCAGCGAGGTTTCAGCGATCGAGGTTGCCAGCACCACCTTTCGCCCGGTGTCAGCCGGGGCAATCGCGGCGCGCTGGGCTGTGAATGGCATCGCGCCAAACAGCGGTCTTACCACGCAGTAGCCGGGCAATCGGCTGGACAAGGCGGCTTCGGCCCGGCGGATTTCGCCCTCACCGGGCAGGAAAACCAGCATGCCGCCTTCTGTTTCACGCTGAGCCTGAACGACCAGATCAACAAGCGCATCCAACCGCCTTGCTTGCGCCCCTAGTGGGCGATCCAGCCAGCGGGTTTCAACTGGATAACTGCGTCCCTCGGATGTGACGAGCGGCGCGTTCATCAACTGACCGACGGGTTCCGCATCCAGCGTCGCGGACATGGCAAGCAGGATCAGATCGTCCCGCAGCGCTCCGGTGACCTCAAGGCACAGTGCAAGCCCGAGATCCGCGTTCAGCGACCGTTCGTGGAATTCGTCGAAAATGACCGCGCCGACACCGGGCAAGTCGGGTTCCGATTGCAGCATTCGCGTCAGAATGCCTTCGGTTACCACTTCGATGCGGGTTGCTTTGGAAACCTTGGCCTCTCCGCGCACCCGGTAGCCAACAGTTTCGCCCGGGCGCTGACCCAGTGTTTCCGCCATCCGCTCTGCCGCGGCGCGTGCGGCCAGCCTGCGCGGTTCGAGCATAATGATCTTGCCCTCAGACAGTTTGGCCTCGAGGATCGCCAGAGGGACCCGTGTGGTTTTACCTGCGCCCGGTGGAGCCTGCAGAACCGCCCGGCCATCGGCCTTCAGTGCCGCAAGCAGGTCAGGGATGGCGTCATCAATGGGCAGGCGTGGTGTCATTGGCGCTTTATCCGCCAACTGCGGGGCGAGGTCCAGTTCCGCTATTTCCGAACGACAACCGCCGCGCCATAAATCGTCTGCGCTTCGACGCGCGTTGCCCGCATCACATCGCCGAAAGGCACATAAGTGACCGACACCGGAAAACGGCTGCCGGTACGCAGGTCGCCGGGCGGATAGCCCGCCAGCCGGGTGAACGCGCCCAAACAGCGGATCTGGCCGTTTTCTTCAATTCGTCGGGTCAACGCAATTTCGGTCAGCCGCTCACCATCAAACAGCTTTTGCCGCAGCGTGCACAGCGAGTCGGTGTCCTGATCCCGCAACACCATGAAGATACCGGTCAAAGGGTCCACCGCACCGCGCTGTTGCGCATCTGTCACCGCATACTCGCCGCGATCGCTGATCTTGGGACCGCTGGCCTGTGCGACACCGTTTCTATAGTCCAGCCGAACACGGGATTCACGGCGTCCGGTATCCATATCCTCGACGTATAGCCGCGGGAGGAACCGGTTTCCATCACGCCTGCCTTGGGCCTCAAGCACGAAACTCACACGCCGGATTGCTCCGGCCAGCCCGGTTGTCGACAACCGTCCCCGAACTGCATAGCCCGACGCGCTAAGATCCGAGGTCAGCGCCATCTCGCCCACCTTCACACCCAGTGCGCGCAGGGCAAACCGGCTTTGTTCGGCAATGCCCGTTGTGGGCAGGCAGAGGATCAGCAGCAACACACAGATGCGAAATGCAGGCATTGGGTACGTTTCCTTGATGCTCCGGTCTGGACAAACCACCCCGCGGGGCGGCAAGTAGTCATGCCGCAAGAGATCGGGGTCGGAATGGAAATAGACAGCCTAGGTGACAAGATTTTGAACGGAGACCGGCGCGCGCTGGCCCGGGCAATCACTTTGGTCGAAAGCGGTCGCGCCGATCATCGTGCGCAGGCTTCGGAATTGCTGGCGTACCTGTCCAAGTCCGGGCGGCAATCGCTGCGCATCGGGTTGTCGGGGACGCCGGGGGTTGGCAAATCCACCTTTATCGAAAGCTTCGGCATGATGCTCATCGCGCAGGGACTGCGCGTGGCGGTACTGGCCGTCGATCCCAGCTCGGCCCGGTCTGGCGGTTCCATCTTGGGCGACAAGACCCGTATGGAGCGGCTGAGCCGCGAGAGGAACGCCTTTATCCGCCCGTCCCCCAGCCAATCGCATTTGGGTGGCGTTGCCCGCCGAACGCGCGAGGCGATTGCCTTGTGCGAAGCTGCAGGGTTTGACGTGGTGCTGATCGAAACCGTTGGCGTTGGGCAGTCCGAGACGGTGGTCTCTGAAATGTCTGATCTGTTCCTGCTGTTGCTGGCCCCGGCGGGCGGGGACGAGCTGCAAGGTGTCAAACGCGGCATCATGGAGATGGCCGATATGATCCTTGTGAACAAAGCAGACGGCGATCTAAAGGCCACGGCGACCCGAACCTGCGCCGATTACGCAGGCGCGCTGCGGCTGTTGCGCAAGCGTCCACAGGATCCCGAAGGATTTCCCAAGGCCATGACCGTTTCGGCAGTCGAAGAACACGGGCTGGAACAGGCCTGGGACGAAATGCAGGCCTTGTCCGATTGGCGGCGTGAGGCCGGCCACTGGGCGTCAAATCGCGCAGCCCAGGCGCGGTTCTGGTTCGATCAAGAGGTGCGCCACGCCCTGCTTTCCCGACTGGACACGCCAAGCGCGCGGGCCGAAATGGATCGCCTTGGAACCGCAGTCGGGGCAGGAGGCCTGAGCCCCAGCGCGGCCGCGGACAAAATGTTGACCATCCTGGCAACGCAATAGGCATAACAGCACGGCAAGGTGGCAAGTTCCCGCAAGCCGTGTATTCTGCCCTAAATCGCACCTTTCGGTTGCGGCTTGTACCAAGGTAAAGTGCGGAGGGTCCAATCCGGGACGTACCGCCAAATAATCGCATCGGGGACAGCCGAGAATGCCCGATATCAATGGCACAAGTGGTGCTGACAATATCGACGTTGCGGGCGATCAGGGTACGCTGAACGGTGCCCCGCAGGGGACGCCGATTGATAACATTCGGGCGCGGGGTGGCGACGACGAGATCTCGATTGTCAGCAGTACGATTTCCGGCAATGTGCGGGCCAACGCCGGCAATGACACCATTACAGTCTTTAACGCCGAGATCGGCGGGCAACTGAATGCCGGTCGAAACGCCGACACGGTCACCGTCTATGACGCTTTGATCGGAAACATCCGTCTGGGGCAGGGCAATGACACCCTGAACTTCATCAGAACCGAGGTCTCCGGCGATGTCCGGGGCGGAGGCGGGCAGGATTCGCTCAACCTTCCGGTGGGTACCGTGGTGACCGATGCCAATTTCGGGACGTTCACCGTTGTCGCGGGGCAGTCTTACTTCCTGTCCAGCGGAAGCTTCGAGCTGCCCTCGGGAATCGTCGTCTTTTATAGCGGTTTTGAGAACGGTACAGGCTTTTTGTGCTTTACCCGCGATACCCTGATCCGGACGCAAGACGGACCCATTCCTGTTCAGGACCTTCGAACAGGCGACAGGGTCGTGACCCAAGACAATGGCCTGCAACCTATCCGTTGGATCGGACGCCGTCGTTTTGGCAGTTCCGCACTTGCCGATGATCCAAGACGCCGACCCGTGCGCATTCTGGCCGGAGCGCTGGGCGGGGGGCTGCCCGACCGCGATCTGCTGGTATCGCGGCAGCACCGAATGTTGGTGCAGTCGAAGATCGCCGAGCGGATGTTCGGCACATCCGAGGTTTTGATCCCCGCGATCAAGCTGACTGCGTTGCCGGGGGTGTTCGTCGACGACTCGGTCGACAGCGTCGAATATTTCCACCTGCTGTTTGATCAGCATGAGATCGTTTTTGCGGAAAATGCCCCCAGCGAAAGCCTGTTCACAGGTCCCGAAGCCCTCAGGGCACTGGACCCCGAGGCGCGGCGCGAGATTTTTGACCTTTTCCCCGAGCTGGCCGAGGTAAATCACTCTCCCGAGCCTGCCTGTTTGATCCCAAAGGGACGGCAGCAGTCGCAACTGGTTGCGCGGCATTTGAAAAACAATAAACCGCCGTTGCAGGGCGGATTGCGCGCCCGCTGATACGAATATGGTGGAGGGTAAAGAATTCGCTTGGTGTGTCTTGACCCTTCTGGCGATTCCCACTACACGCATCCAACCAGTTTTCGGGCGCGACTTCGGGTTGCGCCCCTTGTGATTTGGCCGAGGGCATCTGCCCGGCCTCCAGAAACAAAGGAAGAAACCATGTCGCGCCGTTGCGAACTGACCGGAAAAGGCCCGATGACTGGCAACAATGTCAGCCATGCCAACAACAAAACTCGTCGTCGTTTTCTGCCGAATCTGAACGACGTAACCCTGCAGTCCGAAACCCTGGGTCGTGGCGTCAAGCTGCGCATCTCGGCGGCTGCGCTGCGTTCGGTGGATCACCGCGGTGGTCTGGACGCGTTCCTGGCCAAAGCCAAGGACGAAGAACTGTCCGCCAACGCACTGAAAGTGAAAAAGGAAATCGCCAAGGCGCAAGCTTCGGCCTAATCCCTTTTTCAGTAAGAATTCGGGCCCTGTACCACTTGGTGCAGGGCTTTTTCTGTTTCAGGGGCTTTGTTCGAGAAAACGAATTAAAATTTTGAAATAGGTGAAACTGTTCACATACTGTGTGCTCCGGTCGACTTATGTTTAGGCATATTCATCTGACGGAGTAGAACCTCATGTCTTTCAAGTCATTTAACTCCTTCTCCCTGTTGGCTGACTTTTTCAGCAAGTCTGTTGGGGCATGTCTTAGGATGCAGCGTCGGGTGAATCGGCTGCACACAAGCCTCACAAAAGGGTCTGTCAAACGTCCTGAACCGGATCGCTGACACTTTCCTCCCGACCCAGGGCTTCAGGCGTATCCGAATGCGCTTGAAGCCCGCTTCGTCTCAGGCCTATATCAGCATCAGGATGAAACCCGTTTTCAACAGATGCTTGCCCATAGTGGTCTCGTTGCTTGTCGTGCTGACAGGCCAGAGTATTGCGGCGTCGCGCGGCATGGACCGGGCCGTGGGCCATATGGTGCTGTGTACCGGATCGGGACCTGTTGTGGTCTATGTGGATGCCGATGGGCAGCCGACCCAGGCTCCACATCTCTGCCCGGACTATGCTTTGACTCTGTTGGGTGCGGTAGCAATCACAGAGCTATCGGTGCCGGATGCGCCGGACGTTGATCGCCCTGAGCCGTTGCGCGCAGGTGGCAGCCTGATTGCTTTGCCTCTTCCCGCGCAGCCTGCGCGTGCGCCGCCTGTAAGTGTTTGACCAAATTCCCTAAAACACCAAACACTTATATTCAGGAGAGGCGCTATGTCCCTCACATCCAAATTGCTAGCCACGCTGGCTGCCGCAACCCTCGCAACTGCCGCTTATGCGCAGGACACAATTTCCGTCAATGACGCCTATGCCCGGTCGTCGGGGAAAACGGCGAAGGCAGGCGCGGCGTTCATGATGGTCCAGAACACCGGCCAGGTTGATGACAGATTGATCGGAGTGAAATCCGATGCGGCCGCGCGAGTCGAGCTGCACACGCATATCGTTGATGACAATGGTGTCGCCAAGATGATGGAGGTCGAGGAAGGCTTTGCCATTCCGGCCGGCGAGGCGCACATGTTGAAGCGTGGGGGTGACCACGTGATGTTCATGGGGCTGACGGCTCCGTTCGAACAAGGCGCGATGGTCCCTGTGACGCTGATCTTTGAGAAGGCCGGCGAAGTTCAGATCGAGATACCCGTTGACCTGGAGCGCAAGGATGCGGGTGGTCACGGCGACCATTCGCACTCGCATTCGAACTGAGGCAACGCCTGTCTTCGGGCCGCGTTGCGGCCGTCATCCATGCGTCAGGCCGGGGTGTCCCGGCCTGATGGCGTTACGGGGCAGGGGTCAACGATGGACGACCCGCATCGCGATGCGGTCATGGGCGCGCTTGAAGCGCACAGCAAGCCAGAACATCACTGCAGCAAAACACAGTGCTGAGAAGGCAATCGCCCAACCCAGCGCCACCATCCCGCTGACCGGCCAAAACAATAACGCAAGGCCAATAAGCAGCGTAATCAGCCCGGAATTCCGCATCGTCGCGGCATCCGGGTGTGCCTCAGGCAATTGACGCCATGCCATCAAAGAGCCGATGCCGACAATCAGTGCCCAGGCCCCGAGTAAGAAGAACGCCAGTCGTGCGACACCTTCGGGCCAGATCAAAAGGATAAGTCCGATCAGCACTGCCCCGATGCCGAAGCCGCCGATCAGGCCTCGCCGGCCGAACCCCAGCAAGGTTAGTGCCCCGTCCAAAAGCAGCAAGACGCCAACCAGCCTTAGCAGCATTGCGATACTGCCAGTGGGCCAGAACAGTGCCGCAATCCCAAGCGCCCCGGCCAGGATGCCGCGCACCAGGAAGGTCCACCAAAGATCGGCCAGCTGATTGCTCAGTGCGTCCCGGCCATCGAGGCTGTCGTCGTCGAGGATTTCACCTTCTGGAGTTTGGGGATCTGTCATCGGAAGCTCCTGTTTTGCCGTCAGTATAAACGAGAAACCGTGCAAGGTGTTTTAGATTTTGGTCTATCGACCAGCCAGCAACTGATCGACCCATGCTGGTACGGTTTCTGTTGCGGGTCCCAGAATGACCTGATCAAAGCTGGACGCGCCAGAAGACGGGTCGAGGTTCAACTCAACGGTTCTGGCTCCGGCCATCGCGGCCCCATGCACGAAGGCGGCGGCGGGATAAACCTGACCCGAGGTGCCGATCGCGGCAAAGATCCCCACCCCTGACAAATGATCATAGATGGTATCCATGTGATAAGGCATCTCGCCAAACCAGACCACATCCGGACGCGCAGTTGGGGCGGCGCAGGCGGGGCAGGGCTGCCCGACTGTCATCTCAGGCGGTGCGGCCCAGCGGTGGCCGCAAGCCGCGCAGAGAGCCCCGGCCAGTGTTCCATGCATGTGAATGACGTTCTGCGCGCCGCCCGCTTCGTGCAGGCTGTCGACGTTTTGCGTGACCAGGATGACTTCGCCGGGCCAATCACGTTGCAGCCGGGCGAGTGCGGCATGCGCTGCGTTGGGTTCGGCTTTGGCCGCCTGAACCCGACGTGCATTGTAGAACCCATGCACCAAGGCGGGATCGCGGGCAAAGCCTTCGGGCGTGGCGACGTCTTCAATCCGGTGCTGAGCCCAAAGGCCGCCTTCGTCCCGGAATGTGCCCAGCCCACTTTCGGCGGAAATTCCGGCCCCTGTCAGTATGACGATCTTTTCCATCTTGGCCCTTCGCGTTACACCCTGTCCTATGACCCACCGTATCCTGTTCGTCTGTCTGGGCAATATCTGCCGTTCACCTGCTGCCGAGGGCGTCTTTCGCGCACGCGCACCGCATCACACCATCGACAGCGCAGGCACGTCCGGCTGGCACATTGGTGACCCGCCATATGGTCCGATGCAAAAGGCGGCGCTGGCGCGCGGGATCAGGCTGGACGATTTGCGCGCGCGCCAATTCGTGGCCGCAGATTTCAACCGGTTCGATCTGATCATTGGAATGGATGCCGACAACATCGCAGATATTGAAGCGCTGCGGCCCGCAGGCAACCAAACCCCAGTAAGTTTGATGACGGATTTTGCGCCACAGTCAGGCGCGGACCATGTGCCCGACCCGTACTATACCCGGGACTTTGACGGGGCGCTGGACCTGATTGAGATCGCGGTTGAGGGGTTAGACGCCCATTTGCGCGGCTAGTTCATAAGCTTCAAGCGATTGTTCAGCCATGGCAATTGTGCAAGAGCCGGGTCCACAATTTGGCTACCCATGAGGCGACGCATCATGCCAGCGACTTCTTGCGGAACCTGATCGGACCAGTCGGTACGGGTGAACAGCGAAATCGTGCGCGAGACATCTCCGATCGGTGCCGGGTGCGCCTCGAGCGCGTCGTGAAACCGCGTAGCGCGCATGTAGCCCAGTGGCGTGGTGATCGCCCAGCCAAGGCCGCGGGCGACCATTGCCATCAGCGCCAGGTGCGAACCGATTTCGAACCGCTCTTCAAAGTCCAGCTGGTGCCGGGCCAGGTGAGCTTCGATTTGACGGCTGATCAATTGCTCGCGGGCGTACCGCAGGAAGGGCAGATCCTCCATCGCGTTTTCGGCCCTTTTGGGGGTCACCAGTATGAACGGATCGCGTACCAACGGGTACTCGACCACGTTTTCCAGCACCTCGCCGCTATGGGCTGAGACGACCAGTTGAAGCCGTTGTGCCTCGAGCTCTTCGAACAGGTCTAGGCTGGGCAGGGTGATCAGCTTGAACTTCGACCGGGTCAGGCTTTCAGCCAATAAAGTGGCCAGACGCGGCGTGAGGTCGTTGTCGAAATCGTCAATCAGGCCAATGGACAGAGTGGCAAGGTGGCCCAGCTCCATCACTGTCAGCTCGCTTTGAGCCATTTGGAGCTCGGACAACACCGCCTGCGCGCGTGTCAGAAAGCTGCGCCCGGCCTGCGTCAAGCGCATCGGGCGTCGCCCGTGATCCACCAGATCGGTGCCCACGGCCTTTTCCAGATTGCGCAATTGTTGGCTGACCGAAGGCTGACTAAGCCCCGTGATCTCAGCAGCTTGCGCCACCGATCCCGTCCTAGCGAGGGCCTCGAACACTTCGAGCCCGCGCAGGGTCACCCCTTTCAAAACCATGGAACACACCTTTCGCTGCGCCTTTCTGGGGCGCAGTGAGGATCAGGTCAAGCGTTCAGAAAGGGTTAGCTGCAGATCGCCTGTGCCATCTGGCCAAAGTTCCGGTACCGATCCCACAACGCGTCATCGCGCGCGGTTTTCGACATCTTCAGCTCTTGCGCCTGATGGGGGTCATTGAACCATTTTGCGACGGTCTTCTGATCGCTGCGGGTCAGGGCCTGATTGGCCACCCGCTGAATGCAGTTACACCGATCCCGCGTGGCCGCCGACCGGTCTGATGCCAAACACGCCCGTTTGATCTGCGCCGCTTCTACGACCGGAGCCACCGCCGTCAGCGACGTGGCACAGAATGCGATTAAGAGGAACTTTTTCATGCTCATGCCTCGTTTTTGCCTGCCCGGAGGGATCTGACGTCCCTCTCGGCTTGCGCGGGAGTATGAATCAAACGGTTCTTTGGATCAATGGCCAAGATACTCCGAAGTAACAGCACGGCCTCATTGCGTTTTAGGGCGGGACGGGAGGTCCGCATCCTGTTGGCCGGATAGGTGGCGAGGTCTGGGAAGAACAGGCAATCCGGGTCGTCGGAATTCAGCATTGGTGCGGCCAAAAGGCTCTCGGATGCAGCGCCGTTTGCCCGGATCACGCTGTGATGTTTCAGCAGAAGGTGGCAATACCGCGCGGTTTTTGCCTTGGACAGCGTCGCTAGGCCAACATCAACAAGGCTGATCGCCGGCACAAAAACCTCTGACTCGGCAAAAAACAGATCTGACAGAGGATGTGAGATCAGGACTCTGTGCTGTTGCGACACGTTTAGTCGCGCGAACGTCGACAGGATGCCGGCCGGAACTTCAACCATCCTGAACCGCCCGGCGGCAATCACGTCCTGAGATCCAACCCATTGGACGGGAAGGCAGCCATGATCCTGTGTCTGCACCAAATCACCGGGTCGGATTGTTTCGATTGGGACATTGCCCTTCTCAGTCGCGATGAGCGTTCCGGCGCTGTAACAGATTGGCGTGACGTATTCGCTCGAGTCGAAATTCGGACCTTCTTGCGTGCTGACCACGGTTAGCGGGACGCCCGCCGGAGGAAACTCGCCCGGACCGCCTATAAAGGCGATCCCTTCAACGGTGCCGAAGGCTGGAGACGAGTTGTTCACGTTGAACGCAATGGCCTGCCACGTGTTCACACCATCTGTCAGCGTGATCCCGTACTCGGCCTCGACCCGCGTTCCGTCGGCGTAAGTCACGCCGTCAATTGTTTGGTCGCCGTCCAGACGCTGATTACCGTCGTTGTCGCGAAAGTCGGTGTCATTGCCACTGTCAGATACGAAGACTTCCGTCGCCGCGCGCGTATCAATCGTGATGGTTTGCCCGATCAGGTGAATGCCAGTCCCCTGATTGAGGCCGTCTAACCCCTGCGGGACCGAGATGGAAAGCTGGCTTTCCCCCAGAACAAAGATCGAATAGTTGGCCAAGGATTACCCTGCTTTCTTGTTTGTGCTTGGGCCATTCAGTGCCATCATCCTACCCATTGGCTGATTTTGGGTAAATGCGACAGGGCAGAAAGACAACATTGCGGCCTTTTCTGCAACGCTTCACCGCTTGACGAGGCCCCAATCTACGGACATATCCCGTTCCATGACAGACCTCGCTCATATCCGCAATTTCTCCATCGTCGCGCATATCGACCATGGCAAATCCACCCTTGCTGACCGGCTCATCCAAGAGACCGGAACCGTCAAGGATCGCGACATGAAGGAACAGCTGCTCGACAGCATGGATATTGAACGCGAGCGTGGCATCACCATCAAGGCCAACACGGTCCGCATCGACTATACGGCGGATGATGGTGAGCAATACGTGCTGAACCTGATCGACACCCCGGGCCATGTGGACTTTGCCTATGAGGTCAGCCGGTCGATGCGCGCGGTCGAAGGCTCTCTGTTGGTCGTGGACTCGACCCAAGGGGTCGAGGCGCAGACGCTGGCGAACGTGTACCAAGCCATTGACGCCGATCATGAGATCGTTCCGGTGCTCAACAAGATCGACCTGCCCGCGTCCGATTGTGACCGCGTGGCCGAACAGATCGAGGATGTGATCGGCATCGACGCGACCGATGCCATTCAGGTCAGCGCCAAGACGGGGCAGGGCATCCACGAAACGCTTGAAGCCATCGTACAGCAACTACCGGCACCGCAGGGCACTCTGGACGCGCCGCTCAAGGCGATGCTGGTGGATTCGTGGTACGACGCTTATCTCGGCGTCATCGTCCTGGTCCGCATCATGGACGGCACGCTGAAAAAGGGGATGCGGGTCAAGTTCATGTCGAACAACACCCTGCACCATGTGGACCGCGTCGGTGTCTTCCGGCCTGAGATGGAGATGGTCGACAGCCTCGGCCCCGGTGAGATCGGCTTTCTGACCGCTTCGATCAAACAGGTCCGCGACACCCGCGTCGGCGACACCATCACCAATGACCGCAACGGCACCGAGGACGCGCTGGACGGCTTTAAGCCCGCGCAGCCGGTGGTGTTCTGTGGCCTCTTCCCCGTCGACAGCTCCGAATTCGAAGACCTTCGTGAGGCGATCGACAAACTGGCGTTGAACGACGCCAGCTTCAGCTTTGAAATGGAAACCTCGGCCGCGCTGGGCTTTGGCTTCCGCTGCGGCTTCCTCGGTCTGTTGCACCTAGAGGTCATCCGCGACCGCATCGAACGCGAATATGATATCGAGCTCATCACGACCGCGCCGTCGGTGATCTATCACGTCTACATGAAAGACGGCGAAATGATCGAGCTGCACAACCCCGCCGACATGCCCGACCCGTCCAAGGTCGATCATATCGAGGAGCCGCGTATCAAGGCGACCATTCTGGTGCCCGACGAATACCTCGGCGACGTGCTGAAACTCTGCCAGGACCGCCGCGGCATTCAGCTGGACCTGACCTATGCGGGCACCCGCGCCATGGTCGTCTATGACCTGCCGCTGAACGAGGTCGTCTTTGACTTCTACGACCGCCTGAAATCGGTGACCAAGGGCTATGCCTCGTTCGACTATCAGATGACCGGCTATACCGAGGATAATCTGGTCAAAATGTCGGTGCTGGTGAATGACGAACCCGTCGACGCGCTGTCAACCATGGTTCACCGCGACCGGGCCGAGATGCGGGGCCGGGCGATGTGCGAAAAGCTCAAGGACCTGATCCCGCGCCATATGTTCAAAATCCCGATCCAGGCCGCCATCGGAGGCAAGGTCATCGCCCGCGAGACCCTGTCCGCCTTACGCAAAGACGTGACCGCGAAATGCTACGGAGGCGACGCCACGCGGAAGCGGAAACTGCTGGACAAGCAGAAAGCGGGTAAGAAGAAGATGCGCCAGTTCGGAAAGGTGGATATCCCGCAGGAGGCATTCATCTCTGCGTTGAAGATGGACAGTTGACCGCGTATTCTCTCTCTAGAAATGAGGGATATTATGAAGCAAGAAGAAAGCTTTACGGTTACAATTAAACGCAAAGAAGGCGAAAGCTTTCAATGCAAAATTGACTTTGCGGACGACGACGGAGAGCCCAGTTCGGGCAAAACCCTTCCGGGCGAGTTTAGGAAACTCTCAGACAATTGGACAACAACGTCTGTAAGTTTCTTTGAAGTAGTGCCTTTCTTGTCTGAAATCGGATACTTTTATGCCGACCGAGATTTCGAGCAAAAGACACAGGATTTTCTCGGAGAACATGGTACTCTAAAGTCCTCAGAACAGGAAGATGGTCTTACTGTACAGCAGTATGATGTTCCTTTCAGGGAGTTGGAGCTGTTCTCCAAAACTCTTGGTAAAATTAGCCAGCTACTAAAAACCGCCGAAACCCTAAAAAGATCTGCGCTAGGTTCTTTGGTCTCAGAGTATGAGGCTTTTTGGGTAGAGTTGTTGGCAATTTTAGCAAAAGTAAGACCGACCGCGTTTCTCGGTGATGAATTTGTTGTCACGGAAGCAGAGTTGACAGATTACGACTCTATCGAAGAACTTCGGTACGCAAAACTGCAACAGGCACTGGATGACATCCTTCACGGAAAATCACATATTGAAGTACTTGATTTCATAGGTAAAAAATTTGGCGTAAATCTGTTGTCTGATAAGAAACTAATTTCTGAGTTTGTTGAGGTCTGCCAAAGACGGCATCTGATTACCCATGCTGGGGCAAAAGTGAATAAGAGATATCTTAGGATTTGCTTAGAAGCTGGTTGTGATATTGAAACGTTGCCGAAATTGGGTGAGAACGTTACGATTTCACGAAAGTACTTGAGGCGCGCCACTGCAAGAATCTACCAAGTAGGCTTCTTTTCGCTCCATCTTTTATGGCAAAAGTTGCTCCGCGATACAGAAGGATCAGACTCTGCCGTCTTGAACGCTTCACACACATTTCTTGAAAATGATTTGACCAAGATGGCGCGTCGAATTTCCAAGTTTTCGCTGGAGCGGAAATCAAACCGGCCGCATAACGTCGTACACGCATACCTAATAATAAACCAAGCTCAAACCTATGCCTTCGATGAGTCGTTGGAAGATCGCGAAAGGATTGAGGGAGTTGAGAAATGTCTGTCACAGAGAGATTGGTCAATGAAATCTGCGCTGGTCGAACTTGTCCTTGCATGCCTCAGGAGGGAGTATGAAGGTATTGATGACAAAGTAGTAGCAGCGGCGACCGTTGGCGAACAATCGTTGGAATATCCCGACGTATTTACATGGAACGTTTTTCGAGAAGCCCGAGACAACTCAACGTTCATAGATGGAGTAACTAGGGCTTTTGGTTCCGTTGTATCGTTGGATGCAAATCGAAGCATAGCTCTTTCAAGTCCCGACACTTAGATTGCTTTAAGAGTGGCACAGCTCTGAATATTCCTCCGAAGTAGCCCGGCGGCACCGCCGGGCCGCGCCGACCCGCCCCCATAGGGCGGCGCGTTTGCGCCCCCCCTCGGGCCGGCGCTGCCCTTAGTTTTGTTGAACGACTGTCGGGTCAAGCGCTAGTCGGCTGCGTTGTCTAACGCCTATCTAAACCCTTCATGAAGTTTCCCTTAGGGAACTTGTAAGCCCGCAACCTCCTCCCAATCTGTAGCCCACAACAGAGATGTTCGCGTTTGAACCTCGAAGGGTCGCATTCAGGAGGAGAGACCATGACCAGATTTATGACTGCCGGAGCAGCCGCTCTGGCCACGAGCCTCACACTGGCCACCGCTGCGATGGCCGACACGCCTGATCTGCGTGGGATTTGGACAGCCAGCCAGACGACGGTCTCTCCGTCGAATGCGGCCACGGGGGCTGCGCCTCGGTTCAATCAGTCGGAATGGGTGCTCGAAATCCAGACCCAGCATGACAACGTGTTCTGGGGGCCCAGCAAGTGGCGCCGCAATGCCACCGACAACTGGACCATGTACGAGGCCACCGGTTCGCTCAGCCAGGATGGCTCGGGCCGGATTGGGATCGTCGAAAGCTCGACCGAACCTTCGATCGGTGTCAACGCGCTGATTGATGCGCGGTACGAAGACGGGAAGATCTATGCAGATTTCCGTAGCCTGCGGACCGGAACGACCTACAGCACCGTTCTGGAACGTCAGGTGAACTGAAGCGGTTCCGGCCCGGTCCGGCTGTAGGGGGTACTGGCTGCATCCGTGTTGCGGCGCGTAAAAAGTAATCCCGGTCGGGTCGGAACGCTTCTCAGGATTGAAACGCAGGTCTCTTCAGGGAGGAGACGGGTCAGACGGCGTGAATCTGCCAGCGCAGATGTGCCGTCCGACCCCGGTGCTGTTGTGTTGATTCGACCGGTTTCGCTGGTTCAATCACGCCAAGTTCGGCTTGCCGGGCCTTTGCAGGTGCAGAAAAAGACCCAAAACCGGGTCATTTGAACGGTTGCAGCCTTTTCCCGCGACAAGGCCGCCCCGATGTTGAGTTTCCCGAGTTATCCACAAAATCCTCCCGGCGGATATCAACACGTTATCCCCGTCTAATTTTCATGCTGCAGTGCTATTTTCTTGCCGGATGCGGGCCTCAATGTAACAGTTTAATCACCGCACAAGTTCTTAGGAACCTGGGCGGGACGCAAAGACCAAGGGGGTCAAGACAGACAAAGCGGATCTTAGGATTTTGCTTTATCTGAAAAGACTTACCGGTGGATGGTCAGTTGGTTTGGGTGTCAGACTCAGCCCCGTTGATCAGACTCTCAGAAGGTTGATGCGTGTTGCAGGGCACCTTGCGGTGTCGTGCAGCTGCCAAGGTCCCCTGCGGGACTAGGGCAACTGGATCGGGGCGTCCCTCGGGCGTGTCGACCCGGCAAGGCGTCAGGAGTATCCGCGAGGGTACATGCATGGACCGCGTCTGCGCACCTGACGCCTTTTCCTTTTCTGGAATACTTGGCCTGCCACTTTGCCCTCGACTTAAACGGGAACGGGGTTCTTGTGTTGCCACAAGAACCCCGAGGTCGTGTCAGAAATGCAATACCGCGTCTATGCACCTGTAGGGAACAGTGTACCCTGAACAGGGTCATATCTCAACCACATCTTGTGGCCAGCGGTGATTTGATCCCTAAATGCGGAAGGTCAGATGTTCTGTTGAACGTCGGTTGCCGCGTCTTGAATTGCGTCGCCTGCCTTTTCGATGTCCTTGCCGGCACCCTTTGCAGTTTCACATGCTGCAAGAGAAATCAGAGCCAGGCCAACCAGAATTGCACGGATCATCGGTACCTCCATTTGGTTTTTTGTTAGTCGTGGGTAACAGCTTTCTTCGGCTGTAACCAGTGTTTTGCCATGGTGATCCACGCATGCAACAAGCGAATGTCACAACGGCCTGATGGTCGCACACCGGATGCGTTATCTGCACCTCTGAGCGCACAACATGGTCTCCTGACTGATCCGGGAAAGTCAGGCTGATTTCTGTCAGCCTTTTTCGCCGTTGCAAAAAAGCTCGTACACCACTTCCAACATGCGGCGGGGGCGATCATCAGCCAGACGATAATAAATCGCTTTGCCTTCGCGCCGGGGAATCACAAGGCCTTCCAGGCGCAATCTCGACAATTGCTGAGATACAGCAGCCTGGCGGGCGGACAGAAGATCTTCCAATTCGGTTACGGATTTCTCGCCAGAGACCAGGTGACACAGGATCATCAGACGGCCTTCGTGACTGATTGCCTTGAGGAAATTCGATGCTCGGGTTGCGTTGCCAGCCATCCGATCGAAGTCGTCAGATGACATTTTTTGTGAAATCTGAGGCAGAGCCATTGTTATTTTCCTTTCGGGCCCGACGCCGGGCGCGTGGTGGTTTTTCTGAGTGGTCCGCTTTGACGCGGTGCGTTTTGCTACACTTTATGATCATGAATTTCTATATGCATGGATCAAAATGCTGTGATGGATAAAGGGGAACTTACCTGTAGACACGTCAAACCGACACTGTGAAGCAACTGCGCAGAGCCCCGTTGATGACGCATAAGCGGCGATATTTCCGGCACCCCTTGCAGCCCCCCCGTGCCGACACTAAGACTCGGGTAACGTTTCTTCGGGTAGTGTCCCGATCCATAGCAAAGCAGGCAGGTTCTCATGTTCGATCCCGTTGATACCTATATGAATACGCTCGTTCCCATGGTCGTCGAGCAGACCAGCCGGGGTGAGCGGGCATACGACATTTTCTCGCGCCTTCTGAAAGAGCGGATCATTTTCATCAACGGTCCGATTCATGACGGGATGAGCCATTTGGTCGTTGCGCAATTGCTGCATCTTGAGGCCGAGAACCCGAACAAGGAAATCTCGATCTACATCAACTCGCCCGGTGGTGTCGTCACCAGCGGTTTGTCGATTTACGATACAATGCAGTATATCAAGCCGAAATGTTCCACATTGGTAATCGGTCAGGCGGCCTCGATGGGGTCGGTTTTGCTGGCCGGTGGCGAGAAGGGAATGCGCTTTTCGCTGCCCAACAGCCGGATCATGGTGCACCAGCCCAGCGGCGGTTATCAGGGTCAGGCCAGCGACATCATGATTCACGCGGCCGAGACGCAAAAGTTGAAGGATCGCCTTTATGACATCTATGTGCGTCATACCGGCCAGACCAAAAAAGCTGTTGAAAAAGCCTTGGATCGTGACAACTTCATGAGCCCGGAAGAAGCGAAGGACTGGGGTCATATCGACGAAATCGTCGAAAACCGCGCCAAAATGGACGGTGATGACGCCTAGGATTAAGTCCCCGCGTCAACGGCGCGGGGAACATTTTTGAGATTGTAGCCGCCCCGGTGGTGGCCTAAGCTGCACCAACATGTGGCATACGCGGTTCGATACGGATCGCAGGGACGAAGCCCGAAAGGTAGATCATGGCGACGAATTCAGGCGGTGACGGCAAAAACACGCTCTACTGCAGCTTCTGCGGCAAGAGCCAGCATGAAGTCCGCAAGCTGATTGCCGGTCCGACCGTTTTCATCTGCGATGAATGCGTCGAGCTGTGTATGGACATCATCCGCGAAGAGACCAAGGCCAGCGGGCTGAAGTCCAGCGATGGTGTGCCCACGCCCAAAGATATCTGCGAGGTTCTGGACGATTACGTCATCGGTCAGGCCACCGCCAAGCGGGTTCTGTCGGTTGCGGTGCACAACCACTACAAACGTCTGAACCACGCCCAGAAGGCGGGCAGCGATATCGAGCTGGCCAAGTCCAACATCCTGCTGATCGGCCCGACCGGCTGCGGCAAGACCTTGCTGGCGCAAACGCTGGCACGGATTCTGGATGTGCCGTTTACCATGGCGGATGCAACCACGCTGACCGAAGCCGGTTACGTGGGCGAAGATGTCGAGAACATCATCCTCAAACTGCTGCAGGCGAGTGAATATAATGTCGAACGCGCACAGCGCGGCATCGTCTATATCGACGAGGTCGACAAGATCACGCGTAAGTCCGAAAACCCCTCGATCACGCGCGACGTGTCGGGTGAAGGCGTACAGCAGGCGCTGCTGAAGCTGATGGAAGGCACCGTGGCATCGGTTCCGCCCCAGGGTGGCCGCAAGCACCCGCAGCAGGAATTCCTGCAGGTGGACACCACGAACATCCTGTTCATCTGCGGTGGTGCCTTTGCCGGTCTGGACAAGATCATCGCGCAGCGCGGCAAGGGCTCAGCCATGGGCTTTGGTGCCGATGTGCGTGACAATGACGATCGCGGTGTAGGTGAGATCTTTAAGGATCTCGAGCCCGAAGATCTGCTGAAATTTGGTCTGATCCCCGAATTCGTTGGCCGTTTGCCGGTTCTGGCAACGCTTGAGGATCTGGACGAAGACGCTCTGGTCACGATCCTGACCAAGCCCAAGAATGCCCTGGTCAAGCAGTACCAGCGTCTGTTCGAACTGGAAGATGCGGAACTGGCCTTTACCGACGATGCTTTGAAAGCGATCGCCAAGAAGGCCATCGAGCGGAAAACCGGTGCACGTGGCCTGCGTTCGATCCTCGAAGACATCCTGCTGGACACCATGTTCGACCTGCCGGGCATGAAGAACGTGACCGAGGTTGTGGTGAACGAAGAGGCTGTCTCGTCCGACAAGCAACCGCTGATCATATACGCGGATGCAGCGGAATCAGCTTCGGCCGGTTAAGGTCCAACCAATTTACCAAACACGGCGCGGCACTGACCGCGCCGTTTTCTTGTGAGGAGTAGTATGGCGATCAAGCGCATTTCGTCCGGCGGTGAATTTGAAGCAAAAATCGGATATTGCCGCGCCGTTGTTGCCGGAGGTTGGGTCCACGTCGCGGGTACAGTGGGCCAGGGTCAAGATGTCATCGAACAATGCCGTTCAGCGCTTAGCACAATCGAAAAAGCGTTGATTGAAGCCGGTGCCAGCTTTGCGGATGTGGTGCGCGTAACCTATATGCTGCCGGATCGTTCAGAATTCGAAGCGTGCTGGCCTGTCCTGAGCGAGACTTTTGGTGCGAACCCTCCGGTTGCAACGATGATTGAATGCGGATTGATCGACCCAAAATTTAGGATTGAAATCGAAGTGACCGCCTTTCTGCCGGAATAGGGGGTGCGCTCCTTGTGACACTGGACCTTAGCCGGCCTTTGGTCCATATCTGCAAGTACAGAAATGCCGGAGGCAGCCGATGGGAATCCTGAACAATCTTTTGCGGGCCGTAACCTGGTGGAACGGGTCCACATTGAACACGCAGATTTTCACTGCGCGCAAGGGGATCAAAGTCGGTGAAGACGATGAAGGCAACGTGTTCTATCGCAATGCCGATGACAGCAAGCGCTGGGTGATGTTCAACGGTGAGGCCGAAGCCAGCCGCATCGACCCTGATTGGCATGGCTGGCTGCACCGCACTTGGGATGAGCCGCCGACGGACAAGCCGTTAAAGCACAAATCCTGGGAAAAACCCCATCAGGAAAACCTGACAGGTACCGCGTTGGCCTATGCGCCGGCGGGGTCTCTGCGCCGCCCGGATCCGGTTGAGCGCAAAGACTACGAAGCCTGGAGCCCGGAATAACACGAGGCGCACAATGTCGACCTACAATGCAACCGAAGTTCTGGTCGGTGGGGCCGTTCTGGCTTGCGCTATCGCTTTTGGCGTATATGCCAGCCAGTCCACGGGCCTGTCGCAAAACGGTTCCGGTTATGAGCTTGGCGCCTCATTCCGGTCCCTTGAAGGGGTCGGCGTGGGCACGGATGTTCGCCTGGCCGGTGTCAAGATCGGGACCGTTACCGGCGTGACCCTGAACCCGGAAACCTATCGCGCGGACACAACCTTTACGATCTCTGACGGCGTATTGGTCCCGGATGACAGCGCGATTATTATCTCGTCCGAAGGGCTGCTGGGCGGCAACTTTGTCGAGGTCATGCCGGGTGGCTCGCCGTTCTATTTCGAAGCCGGTGATCAGGTTGAGGATACGCAAGGTGCGGTCAGCCTGATCTCCCTTCTGGTCAAATTCGTTGCCGGAGACGGGAGCGAATGAAACGGTTTGCACTGATTGCCGCCGTGTTGGCTGCTACGGCGGCCACGGCTCAGCAAAAGGCGACTTCCGGTCCCGGAGCGATGCTGCGCGGGCTGGACAAGGTAAACGGGCAAACGGTTGATGTTGAGATGCGCAATGGCCAGACGCAGCCGGTTTTCGGCTTGGACGTGGCACTTGGCGATTGCCGCTATCCAGCAGACAACCCGACCGGAGATGCCTTTGCCTACCTGACAATTTGGGAAAAAGGCAAAACAGATCAACTGTTTGACGGCTGGATGATTGCCACGTCACCAGCCCTGAACGCGCTGGATCATGCACGTTACGATGTGTGGGTGATCCGCTGTATCACACCTTCGGCGGACTGACGCAGCTCAGCCTCAAAATCGGCGCTCGCGTTGAGCGCCTCTTCCAGCTCAACCCGATACTGCGTGCGAGAGATCTCGAGCGCGCCTAATGACGCCAGATGTGCGGTCAGAAACTGGGTGTCAAACAGGCGAAAACCGGTTTGGCGCAGGCGGTCGACCAGATAGGCCAGCGCAATTTTTGAGGCGTCCTTTCGGCGAGAGAACATGCTTTCGCCAAAAAAGGCGGCCCCCAGCGAGACACCATAGACACCGCCCACCAATGCGTCCTCTTCCCAAACTTCAAGTGAGTGGGCGTGGCCGGACCGGTAGAGTTGCTGATAAAGGTCACGCAACTCGGCATTGATCCAGGTGTCCGCACGATCAGCGCAGCCGTCGACCACCCCGACAAAATCGCGGTTGATGCTGATGGTAAAGCCGCATTTGCGAATTCGGCGTGCCAAGCTGCGCGAAATGTGAAAGCCATCCAGTGGGAAAACGCCGCGAAACTTGGGGTCGACCCAAAACAATTCTGGATCATCCCGATGCTCGGCCATCGGGAAGATGCCGATCGAGTATCCGTGCAGCAATAGTTCGGGGGTCAGGCTCATGCGCGATACCTTGAGACCAGAGCGCAAAGGCACTCTGGTCCCTGGGTTTTATTCAGCCATGTTCGCCGCAAGCCAGTGTTCCAGCCAGTGAATGTTGTAATCACCGCTGTGAATGTCGGGCTCTTGCAACAGCGCGTGGAACAGGGGAACGGTCGTGTCGATACCGTCCACGATCAGCTCACCCAACGCGCGATCCAAACGTGCCAAAGCCTCAGCCCGGTCGCGGCCCTGCACGATCAGCTTGGCAATCAGCGAGTCGTAGTAGGGCGGGATCGAATACCCGTCATAGAGCGCCGAATCCATCCGTACACCCAGACCGCCGGGCGCGTGATACGCGGTGATCTTGCCGGGGCAGGGCGAGAAGTTCGGCAGCTTTTCCGCGTTAATCCGAACTTCGATGGCATGTCCGTTGATCTCAAGATCGTCCTGACCGAACGACATGTCCTCGCCAGCGGCTACGCGGATTTGTTCGCGCACCAGATCAACGCCAAAGATGCCTTCGGTCACCGGGTGTTCCACCTGCAGGCGGGTGTTCATTTCGATGAAATAGAACTCACCGTTCTCGTAGAGGAACTCGATGGTCCCCGCGCCGATGTAGTTGATCTTCGCCACCGCGTCGGCGCAGATCTTACCAATCTTGGCGCGTTCTTCGGGGGTTATGCAGGGGCCGGGGGCCTCTTCAAAAACCTTCTGGTGGCGACGTTGCAGCGAGCAATCGCGTTCACCCAGATGGACGGCCTTACCCTTGCCATCGCCAAAGACCTGAATCTCGATATGGCGCGGCGTGGTCAGGTATTTCTCGATATAGACCTCGTCATTGCCAAAGGCGGCTTTGCCCTCGGCACGCGCGGTCATGAATGCGCTTTCCATCTCATCAGCAGTCTGTGCAACTTTCATGCCGCGACCGCCGCCGCCGGCGGTGGCTTTGATGATGACGGGATAGCCGAATTCTTCACCAATGCGCTTGGCGTCTTCCAGCGTGGGAACACCGCCATCAGAACCCGGCACGCAAGGCACGCCCAATTCCTTCATCGTGTCCTTGGCGGTGATCTTGTCGCCCATGACGCGGATATGTTCGGCGGTGGGGCCGATAAAAGTGATGCCGTGATCTTCGACGATCTGCACGAATTCAGCATTTTCCGAGAGGAACCCGTAGCCGGGGTGGATCGCTTGCGCGCCGGTGATTTCACAGGCCGAGATGATCGCGGGAACCGACAGATAGCTCTGCGGGCTGGGCGGGGGGCCAATGCAGACCGATTCATCCGCCATGCGCACATGCATTGCGTCGCTGTCGGCGGTGGAGTGGACGGCGACCGTCGCAATCCCCATCTCGCGCGCGGCGCGGATGACGCGCAGGGCGATCTCGCCTCGGTTGGCAATCAGGATCTTGTCGAACATGGGCGCGCCTTACTCGATGATGACCAGAGGGGTGCCGAATTCCACAGCGTCGCCGTCGCCCACGAGAACACGCTTGATGGTGCCCGACTTGGGCGCGTGGATGTGGTTCATGGTCTTCATCGCTTCGACGATCAGCAGTGTGTCGCCTTCGGAAACGGATGCGCCGACGCTGATGAAGGCAGGCGCGCCCGGTTCGGGCTGCATATAGACGGTGCCCACCATGGGTGAGGTCACGGCGCCCGGATGGCTGGCGGGATCTTCCTGCGCGGCGGGTGCTTCGGCGGGGGCCGCTGCGGCAGGGGCTGCAGCGGGTGCCGGTGCTGCTGCCGCCGGAACGGCGACCTGAACCGGAGCGGGTGCGGCCTGCGACATGCGGCTGACGCGCACATTCAGGCTGTCTTCCTCGCCATATTCACGCTTGACCTGCAACTCGGTCAGGTCGTTTTCGCGCAGCAATTCGGCCAGTGCCTTGATGAATGCCACATCCGCTTCGTGTTTGGTGTCTGTCATGAGTGTCCTCGACGGTTCCCCTTTGGCCCGTCTATTTGGTGCGGGCTTCGGCTTGATTACGCAGCGTTATAAGCTAAGCGCCCTGTCATGAAAAGCGCGTCCGAGCCTGTCAGATAGGGGTTTTTCTCAAGTTTTTGAGTAGTGAGCGGGTTCAGAGTGGCATTCCCGAGAGTTTTGCCACAAGTTCCGGTAGTTTACGCGCGCCGAACTTCTCCAATAAGCGGGCCCGATACGCCTCGATCGTGCGGTAGCTGAGGCCAAGTTCAACGCCGATTTCCTTGGCCGACAAGCCGCGGCACGACATGATGGCCACTTCGCGTTCCCGGGTTGTCAGCTCGACCAAGGGGCGTTCTTCCGAGATGTCCGAGAAGCTCCAGATGCCGTGTCGAAACGGATCATCGGGCGTCAGCGACCGACCGCGCGCCCGACACCAGAACAGATCGCCATTGCGGCGGCGCATTACGCGTTCGTCGGTGTAATACCCAGTGTCGCGCATCACCTGCAGGCTGCGCTCGCCGATCCGTTCCCAATCCGCGACCGAGGGGTAGAGGTGCAGCAACGGCATGTTGCGATACTCTGCCTCTTCCCCGCCAAAGGTGCGGGCGAACTGCAGATTGCAGCGCCGGATGATGCGGTTTTCCAACTCGACCAGTCCTATGGGGGCATATTCGAAGGCGGGGTCGCTCATCCGGCTATCGTGCAGGGATTTCAGGGAAAATAGAAGAGGGCGGCGGAATATTTGACGAACTGAATGCCCAAGGCGCGGCCGAGATCGACTGTCGAAACTGTGAAAGCTGTAAAGGGGCTATGAAAACTGACGCCTAACTTATAGAAATATATAGGGAGTTTTGAAAAGGCGTTGCTGCTATGGGTGAAAGTTCATGCGCGATACACTAACGGGCAGCCGGATTCGCGAGCGGCGCCAGATTGCAGGGTTGCGTCAGGCCGAGCTTGCGCGGCAGGTCGGGATTTCGGCGTCTTACCTTAATCTGATCGAACACAACCGTCGCCGGATTGGGGGCAAGCTGTTGGTCGATATTGCCAATGCGCTGTCAGTTGAGCCGTCGCTGTTGACGCAAGGGATCGAGGCGACGCTGATTTCAGCTCTGCGCGAGGCCGCGGCGGATGCGTTGGGGCAGCAAGCCGAAGTGGACGCTCTGGAAGAGTTCGCTGGCCGCTTTCCGGGGTGGGCCGCAGTCTTGGCTCAAATGCACCGCAGGGTGGTTTCGCTGGAGCGCACAGTTGAAACCTTGTCAGACCGCCTGACCCATGACCCGCATCTGGCGGCGTCGATGCACGAGGTCCTGTCCACGGCCGCCGCGATTCGATCTACGGCCGCAATTTTGGCTGAAACGCAGGAGATTGAGCCCGAGTGGCAAGACCGGTTTCACCGCAACCTTCATCAGGATGCCGAACGCCTGGCCGACAGCTCGAAGTCGTTGGTTGCGTATCTGGACGATTCCGAGACAGCCGAGGATCGCCGGGGTGTACCGTCCGAAGATGTCGAGGCATTCTTTGCCGCCAACCGTAACCATTTCCCACAGATCGAAGCAGGCAGTAGCAGCGCTGAGATTGATCTGAGCGCATTGGAATCGCCTGCGGCCCGCACCGTAGCCAAGACCTTTCTGGACGTTTACGCGACGGACGCGCAGGCCATGCCTTTGGAAGACATTCAGAAGGCCTTGGCCGAAGGCGAGCCTGATCCGCTGCGCTTGGCGCGCCGGTTCTCCGTCGACATCGCGACTGTGTTGCGGCGGCTGGCAGCTTTGCCGGACGGATATCAGGGACGACCGACCGGGCTGGTTCTCTGTGACGCGTCGGGCAGTATTTTGTTCAGCAAATCCGTCCCGGGCTTTGCAATGCCCAGGTTTGGCGAGGCCTGTCCGCTCTGGCCGGTGTTTCAGGCGTTGAACCGACCCTTAGTCCCGATCCGCAAGCGAGTTGTTCAACTGGGGCGCACGGCGGCCGAGTTTGATTGCTATGCCTATGCGTGGCCGCAATCGGTTTCGGGGTATGACGATGCGCCCGTTTATCATTCGGTCATGCTGGTCCGTCCTGTGAACGAGGCAGAGCAGAATACACAGCCCGCCACCCGGGTTGGCCCAAGCTGTCGTGTCTGCCCAAACGACACCTGTGCATCGCGTCGCGAGCCGTCGATTCTGAGCGAAGGTTTTTGACAGTTTCCTGACAGAACGCGTAAGCTGACGCGGACAGGTTCGCGGACAGAGCCCGTCACGGGGAGGGATGGAGCATATGAGCCGTAAGGTTCTGTTAATTGAGGATGAGCCGAACATCGCTGAGGCCATCCGTTTTTTGCTGACTCGTGAGGGTTGGCAGGTCGAAACGCACGCAGAAGGGTCGGATGCGATACAGGTGATTCAGGGCGCAAACCCGGATCTGGTCATTCTGGACGTTATGTTACCGGGCAAGAGCGGAATGGAGATTCTGCGCGATCTGCGCGGGCTTGAGGGTATGCAAAACTTGCCGGTTCTGATGCTGACCGCGCGCGGCCAGACGCGCGATCGCGAGATGGCCGAAAACGCAGGGGTTAGCCGGTTCATGACCAAACCGTTTTCCAATGCCGAAGTGCTGACGGCTGTGCGCGACCTGCACGCTCAGGCAACGCGGTCATGAGCGAGAGCGAAGATCGCAAGCCCCAAAGGGCCCGGCCTTCGCTGTTTCTCGAGCGTCAGAGTTACCGCCGCCGCAGGTTGATGGACGCGGCGCGGCTATTACCCATTCTGGGCGCAGCCTTGATCGCGCTTCCGCTTCTGTGGCCGAACCAAACCAGCCCCGAGGATGGCGTGCCGTTGTCCTCGGCGATGTTGTACATCTTTGCGTGCTGGGTTTTGCTGATAGCGGTCAGCTTGGTTTTCGGGTTCGCCGCCAGACGGATGTCCGCACGTGACGATTCCGAAGCAGAGTCGGACCGATGGCTACCCTGAACGTTCTGATCCTTGTTTGCCTTGGCTACGTTGTATTGCTGTTCGGTGTCGCCTTTGCGGCTGACCGAATGGCGGCAGCAGGGCGTGGGGCGTGGTTGCGGTCTCCGCTGATCTACACATTGTCCTTGTCAATTTACTGCACTGCCTGGACCTTTTACGGCGCGGTCGGAAATGCGGCGCGATCGGGGTTAGAGTTCGTGACCATCTATCTGGGCCCGACACTGGTCATGCTCAGTTGGTGGTGGGGGCTGCGCAAACTGGTGCGCGTCGGGCGCAGCCAGCGTGTGACGTCGATCGCGGACCTGATTTCATCCCGCTATGGCAAGTCCAACACGCTGGCGATTTGTGTGACCATTCTGGCCGTGTTGGGCGGCACGCCTTACATCGCCCTTCAGCTTCAATCCATAACCCTGTCATTTTCGATTTTTGCCGAGGCGGATCCTTCGGGCCTTTACCGAGAGGGCTCCAGCGTCTTTTGGGTCGCAGCGGGTCTGGCGATGTTCGCAATCCTGTTCGGCACCCGCAACCTGGACGCAAACGAGCGCCACCATGGCGTTGTGACCGCGATCGCGTTGGAATCCGTCGTAAAGCTGTTCGCCTTGATCGCTGTCGGCATCTTCGTGGTTTGGGGCGTAGCTGGCGGGATTGGCCCGATGATGGAGCGCATCGATGCATCGGAAATCGGACAGTGGAACGTGGATGCCGGGCGGTGGACGACCTTTATCTTCCTGTCCGCTGCCGCCTTCATCTGTCTGCCGCGGATGTTTCAGGTGATGGTTGTCGAAAACGCGGATGAAGGGCATCTGAGAACCGCCGCCTGGGCCTTCCCGCTGTATCTGCTGCTGATGAGCCTGTTCGTCGTGCCGATCGCCGTCGTGGGGCTGGATTTGCTGCCCGAAGGGTCGAACCCCGACCTGTTCGTACTGACTGTACCGCTGTCGCAGGGCAATGACTGGCTTGCGATGCTGTCCTTCATCGGCGGGTTCTCTTCGGCCACATCCATGGTCATCGTCACGGCGATGGCGCTGTCGACGATGGTGTCGAACCATCTTGTCATGCCGATCTGGCTGAGCACGCAGGAAGGGTCGGGCTCGGTCTCGGGTGATGTTCGAAACGTGGTTCTGGTGGCGCGGCGCGTGTCGATCGCTGTCATCATGGCGATGGGTTACTATTACTACCGACTTTCGGGTGGCGGCGCGGCGCTGGCCTCGATCGGGCTAGTGGCCTTTGCAGGCATTTCGCAGATCCTGCCTGCCCTTGTCGGCGGGTTGTTCTGGCGCGGTGCGACGCGGACCGGGGCTTTGGTCGGGCTGACGGTCGGTTTCGTTCTGTGGATCTACACGCTGCTGCTGCCCGGGATGGGTGGTGCCATTATGCCTGACACGGTGCTGCAGAACGGCCCGTTCGGGTGGGGTTGGCTGCGTCCTCAGGCCCTTTTCGGGATCGAGGGAATGGACCCAATGGTCCACACGGTGATGTGGTCACTGTCGCTGAATACCTTTGCCTTTTGTGCGGCATCCTTGCTGAGCTTTCCCAGCCCGCTGGAACGCCTTCAGGGCGCGCAGTTTGTCAACGTCTTTGACCATTCCGTCGCGCCGCGCGGCTGGTCCGGTTCGGTTGCGCAAAGCGAAGACCTTATGATTATGACCCAGCGGATTTTGGGTGCAGGTCCGGCGCAAGAGTTCTTTCAGGCCGAGGCGCACGCCCAGGGCGGACGAACTAGCCTGCCCGAGCCAACGCCGGGATTCCTCGAGCGGCTGGAGCGGGAACTCAGCGGCTCGGTTGGGGCGGCGACCGCCCACGCGATGATCGGGCAGATTGTTGGCGGTTCGTCGGTCTCGGTCGAGGACCTTCTGGCGGTGGCCGACGAATCGGCTCAGATGTTGGAATACTCCAGCCAGCTAGAGGCGAAATCCGCCGAACTCAGCAGGACTGCGCGGCAGTTGCGCGAGGCTAATACCAAGCTGACGCAGATTTCCGAGCAAAAAGACAGCTTCCTCAGCCAGGTGAGTCACGAACTGCGCACGCCGATGACATCGATCCGGGCGTTTTCTGAAATCATGCGGGATAGCGACGGGCTGACCCCGGAAGAACAAACGCGATACGCCGCGATCATCCATGACGAGGCGCTTCGGCTGACCCGCCTGCTGGATGATCTGCTGGATCTCAGCGTTTTGGAAAGTGGCCGGGTGAACCTGAATATGAGCGGCGAGAGCCTGAGTGCAGTTCTGGACCGTGCCGTTTCCAGCGCGCTGGCCGGATCGCGTTCGACCCTGACGGTGCGGCGGGCCCGACAATCCGAACGGATTCCCCTGCATACGGATCTTGATCGGCTTGGTCAGGTCTTCATCAACCTGATTTCCAATGCGCAAAAGTATTGCGATGCCGAGGACCCCGTACTGACCATTTCCGCACATGATGTAGGCGGGCAGGTAGTCATTGATTTCACCGACAACGGCAGCGGTATTCCACCCGAAGCGCAATCGATGGTATTCGAAAAATTCGCTCGGGTCGGTGGTGATAAGGCGGGGGGAGCAGGGCTGGGGCTGGCGATCTGCCGCGAGATCATGCAGCGCTTGGGGGGCGAGATCACTTACCTTCCCGGACAGGGCGGCGCAGCGTTTCGCGTTCGCTTGCCGATGGCGTACCAACAAGCCGCGCAGTAGCGGCATCATAAAGACATTGGTAACCAGCGCCGGGTTAAACCAGATACCGGACTCAGTAACTGAAATCGGTATCCGGGATGACGCAGTCTGTCAGCACAGCTATGGCGCGCAAGCTTTCGGCGGGGCAGGAAGAACAGGGCGAGAAGCCTCGTTCCGTGCTGCGGGCCCTTCGGCTGGCCTTTGCCCGCACCGCAGGCGACCGGTACCAACTACCGCTGACAGTGATCGGGGCAAAACAATCCCATAGGACACCGGACGCACTAGTGCAGGGGATTCGCGCGGATTGGTTGCTGCTTCAGTTCGGCAATGCCGAGGGGATGGCGGCTGCGATTTGCATGGATATGGGCGCGGTCTCGGCGATCGTTCAGGTGCAGACGATCGGGCAGGTCTTGGCAGGCGAACCCGACGCCCGTGCGTACACCGATACGGATGCAGCACTGGTCGCGCCGCTGGTCGAAGAGGCGCTGAGCAGGGCGGTTGGGCTGGTCGAGGCGAGTGCGGATCAGGCCAGCCTGTCGGGGTACGAGTTTCGGGCGCGGCTGGGTGATCTGCGGACATTATCGTTGGCCCTGGTCGAAGATGCCTATCGCGTATTTGAATTGACGGTCGAGCTTGGCGGAGGCCTCAGGCAGGGTCAGGTTTCCGTCCTGCTGCCTGATCTGCCGGCGGAAACAGACGAGGATGAGGCAGATCTGGCCGAGGCTGGCCCGAACCTGGAACAGGCTTCTGGGGTCGTACGCGCCGAGTTGAATACGGTGATCAGCCGGATGTCGCTGCCACTAGCGACGCTATCGAGTCTGTCTGTGGGGGATGTTCTGCCGCTGACTGGGTCGAGGCTGGATCGCGCAGAAATCCTCACAATCGACCGAGGCCGTGCTGCGATCGGGCGTTTGGGTCAATGCGGCGGAATGCGCGCTGTTCGGTTGAACGAATACACTTCGGTCGCGGCACTGGAGCAGTCCGAACTGCCCGAGTTTCTCGAGGCGCGGAGCGCAGGCTCGCCGCCTGAAACTCTGGAAGATGCGATTCAGACCGCCCCCACCCAGGCAGTGGTGCCCCTTGGGGTCGACGGCTTAGGCGACGTAGATCCAGGTCTGAGCTTTGACAGCCCCGATAAGATGGTGGCTGAGATTTCCCAGTTGGCTGGGTTGACTGGGCTAGAGGACGAACCGGGCCTAACCTGATCGCCTTTCGGAATCATTCACCCGTGTTTCGGATGTGGTCCAGCGCCGGGCGCAGATTTTCCAGCATGTAACCAGCTTTGGTCGTGGCCTCCAGGATGTCATCCGTGCTCATGCGGTCGCACTGACCCAAAGCCCAGACAACCGAACAGCGGGTTCCCGAAGCGCAATAGGCCAGAACCGGGCCAGAGCAGCTTTCGGCCAGTTCCCGTTGTAAAGCTACGTTCCCCGGAGTCATGGTCTGGTGCGTCAACTCCAGAACCTCATATTCCATCCCTGCCGCGCGGACGGCTTCGCCAATGGCGTCCGACTGCATCATGGGCGGAACTTCGGCATTTGGACGGTTGCAGATGACCTTAACGAAACCTGCTTCGGCAATGGCTGGGACGTCCTCGACCGTGATCTGAGGCGAGACGGCGTAGCGGGGGGTTATTGGTCGAATCTCCATGGCAATTGCTTAGGCCGCGTTTGCGGTCCTGTCTAGTTGTGCGCCAAGTCCGGGGGCCGCAAACATGCCGGCAATCATGGCCACCAGAAACACAAGCCCGCCCAGGCCGCCATAGGTGATCGACGCGATTGCCGGTCCGGGGCACAGCCCGGCCAAACCCCAGCCCATGCCGAACATAACCGATCCAATGATCAGGCGGCGGTCCAACTCGGGTGGGCTCATCTTTGGAAACTGACCGCCGGCGAGCGGAGTGCGATGGGTTGTCATGCGCCAAGCGATCAGCATCGGCAAGATCGCACCGCCCATTACAAAGGCCAGCGTCGGGTCCCAGTTTCCAAACACGTCCAGCCAACCCTGAACCTTTGTGGTGTCGGTCATACCCGAGATCAAAAGACCGGCGCCGAACAGTGATCCGGCCAGCAGCGAAATCAAAACCCGCATCAGATCAGCCCCCATACGTGGCGCATAAGGGCAATGGTTACCCCACCTGCACCGATATAGATCAGCGTTGCAACGATACCCCGGACCGAAAACCGCGAGATACCGCAGACCCCGTGTCCCGAGGTGCAGCCATTGGCAATGCGCGTACCCGCGCCAACCAAAATGCCGGCAATGACGATCACGGCGATGTTGCTGGTCAGGTGCGTCTCGGGCGCAGAGGAAAGCAAAGGCCGCAGCAGCAACGGCATGGCGATGACGCCCGCAATAAAGCTCAGCCTCTCAAGGGTGCGGTCACTGCCGTCCACGAGCCCGCCGAGGATTCCGCTGGCACCCATGACGCGCCCATTGCCCAGCAGATAGACTGCCGCGCCCAGCCCGATCAGCAAGCCGCCCGCCAGCCCCCATATCCATTCCGTATACATCGATTATCCTTTGATTTCTCGGAAGGTCCGCATCACAGCTTGTTGATCGGGACCTTCAAATACACGTTGCCCTTTTCGTCTGCCGGAGGCATCTGCCCTGCGCGCATATTGACCTGCAGCGACGGCAGGATCAGGCGGGGCATTGGCAGTGTTGCATCCCGTGCATCGCGCATCTCGACGAACTCTTCGATTGTTTTGCCCTGTCCGATATGGACGTTCAGAGCCTTTTGCTCTCCGACGGTTGTTTCCCATGCGAACTCATCGCGGCCGGGCGCTTTGTAGTCGTGTCCGACAAAAATCCGGGTCTCGTCCGGCAGCGACAGGATCTTTTGGATCGACTCGAACAGTTGTTCTGACGAACCGCCGGGGAAATCACAGCGCGCTGTTCCGAAGTCCGGCATGAATAAAGTATCGCCAACAAAAGCTGCGTTTCCGATCACGTAAGTCAGGCAGGCGGGCGTGTGACCCGGCGTGTGCAGAACGTCGCCCCGCATCTGGCCAACGTGAAAGCTGTCGCCATTTTGGAACAGCGCGTCGAACTGGCTGCCATCACGCTGGAATTCGGTGCCTTCGTTGAAGATCTTTCCAAAGGTATCCTGGATCGTCACGATCTGTTCTCCGATGCCGATTTTTCCGCCCAGTTCCTGTTGCAGATAGGGGGCCGCGGACAGGTGGTCAGCATGGACATGGCTTTCCAGAATCCACTCGACCCGCAGATCATTGTCGCGCACATAAGCCACGATTTGGTCAGCTGAACTGGTATCCGTCCGACCCGAAGCGTGGTCGAAATCCAAAACGCTGTCGATGATCGCACAGGCCGTGCCCTCGGGTTCCTGCACGAGGTACGAGACCGTGTTGGTTGCGGGATCAAAAAACGCTTTCACAATGGGTGTCATCTGGTCCTCCGTCCGTGCACCTTAGTTCATATATTAGTTTTGGAATGTGATGCAAGAACCTTCTTCGATTTGATGCGGGTCAAGGCAAGTTAATCCAAATTCGAGTAGAATTTAATCATTCCGCCTTAGGTTACTTATGCCGAGCAGGGGACAGGCAGTTTTCCGCGCGTTTCCGGGTTAAGCTCGGCAAGTCTTAAAACGGTTACCTATATGATGGATTGTAACGCTAACTGGGAGGATCGAGATGTCTATGAATAGCCTGTATTCCGAAGCCGAATACCTGGAGCAAAAGCTGCAGAACGCTTGTCTCGAAACGCGTCTGGCGCTGCAGCCCAGTGTGACCAATGTGATTGATCGGATGCGACAGCAGGGCGTACATGTGCCATCGCGGCTGCGACGGCTGGATGCCGCGTTATGCGAAGATGCAATGGAAGCCCGTTTTGACAATATGCCGATCTGAGGATCGGCTTCAGCTGAACGCAATCCCTAGGATCACCAGCATCAACCCGATCACAGAAAGAAACAGCGACGCCAAATTCCACGGCAGCACGCTTTGAACAGCGGCGCGCAATTCGTCATCTGACAAGCCGGATTTGCGCGCCTTCATCACACGCAGGATACACCAGACCAGGCCCAGCAGGCCGGCAAGCGACAGGGCAGCACCGCCCCAGGTGATGAATTCGAACATGGTGCCCCACATTTCCCAGCAAATCTCCACTGCGCTTAGCGGATCGGTTAGGCGCGCACAAGCCTAACAGGGATTGGATGCTTGCAGCCTGGGCGGTGGCAATGTATCCGGCTACGTGCCGTTGCTAACGCATCAGATCGCAGCCTTTTGGAGAGATGAATATGGAAGACATGACCGAAGATCAGGCCGCAGCCAACTATCGTGTAACCGCGGGCGAGCTGCGTCAGTTCATCGAAAGGTTTGAACGTCTGGATGCTGAGAAAAAGGACCTGGCCGAGCAGCAGAAAGAGGTCATGGCCGAAGCCAAAGCGCGCGGTTACGACACCAAAGTGATGCGCAAGGTCATTGCGCTGCGCAAGCGCGACAAGGACGACATCGCCGAAGAAGAGGCGGTGCTTGAAATGTACAAGGAAGCGCTGGGCATGTGAGCCCTGCACGGGGGTCAGGGTTTCAGAACCCTTACCCCATCCATCGCCTCAAGCGTGGCGACGTCCTGTTCATACAGTTCGGAAAACGCGTCGATGACCTCGCTACTCCAGCCGGGCAGATCCAGTTCTTCCTCAATTTTATCAGGCTGTGCATGGTCTTCCAGAATCTGTGCCAATGCATAGCGCAGCTCGGCCCGGGACTGGGCCGTGTCCTGATCCAGCAGCGCTTTGGCCTGTTCCTGGCCATCGTCAGTCAACAATGAGATCAGCAGGTCGTATTCACCGATGATCTGTACAGCGTCCGGCAGCCCGCCAACGTACCGCATGACGTCACCCCAGATGAACGGAGTATCCTCATTGCACCACAAGGTGATCTTCACCTTCGGAGCGAAATCGCGGATATCTTCGATCATCTCAACCCAGCTGAGATGGCTCAGGTCGTTTTTTCGGATTGTCTCGTTGCGCGTGTCTTCAGGCAGAGACATCAGGTGCTTGGGAATAAAGCTACCGGGGTTCCGAAGCGCCATGAACAGCTCCACCCGGTTTTCTCCGAATGCTTCTTGCAGAACGGACATACGTTTGCCGGCCAGAGGGTAAAACTGACCTTCCGAAAGCCGGGTGTCGGGATCTCCGACAAAGCCTTCGTTGGTAAAAACCGCGCGCTTGATTTCAGGACCCCAAGATAAGCTGCTTCGAAGTGTTTCTATTTCATCCGGCAGAGGAGGGCGGGTGTTCAGCACATGGAATGTCGGTTGGAACAACTGCCGATAGCGACGACGTCCAAAAAACGCCACGCTGTTTTGGGCCAGAGCTTCTCTGTTAGCCTGCAGCGACCTGAGCAACCGCCCATCATCTGTGAATGCCGCGCCCGCATGGATGGCAACCTTCATATTCGGCTCATGTCCTTGCATCCCTATGCCCGTCTGTCGAGTTACAGGCTGTGGATGAGACAGTCAAATCTGGGAACTCACATAACGGTGTTCGATTGCACCACAAGGAAATTTCACATTCCCTAAGTTCCGATGAAAATTGAGGCTTGCAGTCCGCGAAAAGAGACAGTAATCGACACCCAACGCCCCTATAGCTCAGCTGGTAGAGCAACTGATTTGTAATCAGTAGGTCCGCGGTTCGAGTCCGTGTGGGGGCACCACAAACCTTTTAAAATCAATGACTTATAAGATCTCAATGTACGTAAGATGTACGTAAGATGACGTATGGCTGGAATCCGCATATGGGATTCGAATTGATACATAGTCGCCTTTGAACACCTGCTTAGGATTGTGTGTTAAACGTGGCTGGTTCACTTCGACTAGTTCTTTGAACTATGTGGAGGTGTTGCAGCTTCGCTCCATCCGAAGCCCCGCTATCCGTGCAGATCACTACGGTCTGGAAAACCACGGACCTTGGCTTCAAACTGCCGTTAGTTAGTTTCATTGGTTGATGGTTTCAATAACAGCCTGCTTTCCCAAAAAGTAAAATCAATTTTATGAATGCGTGAGATGAGCAAAGTTAAATCTGTCGAGTTCCAAGACTACAAAACCTTTTCAAGATTTACGCTCTCTGCCAGGGAGAAGAATGTTCTGGTTGGGCCGAATAACGCTGGTAAATCAACTGCTTTGGATGCGTTTAGGATTGTCTTTGATGCCCTAAGATATGCTGGGCGAAGAAATGCGTTCTTAAAGACGCAAGGAGACGATGGCGTATGTTCTACTTGGGATGTTCCTGCGTCAGCAATTCAAACAGACCTTCGCTACTGCATTCACAACTTCGGAGATGGGCGGGCAAGGATATCCGTTAAGCTGGAAAATGGTAATACCTTCAAGGTATTGCTGCCCAATGATGGGCCGTTGGAATGCTACTTAAAGACCGATCTTCAACCAAGGAAGAACACACAGTTTTTGCGAGATCAGTTTCCTTTAAACTTGGTAATCGTTCCCACCCTCAGCCCCCTAGAGCAAAACGAAGAATTGGTCTTGCAGGAGACTGTTGAAAGAAACCGCTACGGAAGGCTGGCAAGCAGGAACTTTAGAAATTTTTGGCTTCACAAGAACGAAGCTGAGTTTGAAGCGTTTGCTGATCTTGTTGAACTAGGATGGCCGGGCATCAGGGTAACTCGTCCAGAAATCGAACGTGGAGGAAAACGTCCGGTTGTAAGAATGTACTTTAGAGATGGCCCTCACGTGAGGGAGGTGCAGTGGGCTGGGTTCGGATTCCAGGTTTGGATGCAAACGATGATGCACCTTTCGGCGTCCAACCATTCCACTACCCTCATTCTTGATGAGCCCGACATATACTTGCACCCAGATTTGCAACACCGCTTGTTGCGATTAGCCAGTCAACGTGTAGGTCAGTACTTCATCGCGACGCACTCCACCGAAATTATCAATGATGTCGAGCCAGGCGAGGTGTTGATTGTCCGGCCAGAATCGAGAGGTGCAAAACGCATTCAAGGGGAGGCCGGATATTCGGATGTGTATTCGGCAATCGGAAGTTCAGAAAACGCGCAGTTTGCCCGTCTCGCCAAAACAAAGAAGGTTATGTACTTCGAGGGCAAGGACGCGAAGATTCTATCAAAAATCGCAAAGAAACTTGGCGGAATGGATTTCATTTCAAATTCGTCTGTCACACTAATGAAAACGGATGGTTTCTCAAACTGGTCCCGAGTTACGACTTCGTCATGGGTGTTCGAGAACTTCTTTGGTTTCAAAATACCTGTGTCTGCGGTGTTTGACAGAGATTATCGTTGCGACGAAGAAATCGCAGACTTTCTAAGCGAAGTGAATGTGGGAGACACCCTTTGTCGAGTTCTTCCTCATAAAGAGGTCGAGAACTTTTTGCTTGTTCCCGATGCGATCTTAGCGGTCGTTGAGAAGTATGGCGGCGACTCCCTGCCTGACGGATACGAAGAGCTAGTTATGGACATCATCGGCGCCAGTGTCGAAGAAATGAAGTCCAAGACTTTATCCGCTCGTATCGGAGCCAGAATTAGCTATGAGGTTGGAAAGGGATCCAAAAAGGATATTGCAACTATATCTGCGGAGGAAGAATCTAACTTCACAACGCTATGGAATGACGAAGAGTTTCGATATCGCGTTGTCCCTGGAAAGTCAGTTTTCACAACGATTGCTGGAGAGATTCAGAAGAGGCTAAAAGTTACGATCACGTCATCTCGAGTTATAGACGAGATGACAGCTGCGGACATAAATCCGGAACTTTTCGAGACTCTTAAGGAAATCCAAAAGCATCTAGATGGATGACTAATTCGTCAGCCGGGCGCAATCAAACCAAAGATCGAGTTCATCTATGGTAAATTTCTGACAAACTGGTCTCGGGTCTTAACTGACGGAGGCCCCACATTAGGGTTAGTGTTTTGGTTGAGTCCGATCGTTTGGTGAGGAGTTGAAAGGAGATCGCGCACATAGAAACTTATTTTTGGGGAAATAGAGCGTTACGTCACCTGAAAGGGAGACCATCACCTTTCGGGTAAAAAGACGTAAGATGCACGTAACGAGCTAAATTCCTCACTGTAAGTTGTTGATATTATTGACGTCGGAGTCCGTGTGGGGGCACCACTATCTCTGCAAAGCAAATGATGTCCGAACCTCTGAGCCGTAGTTCAGAATCTATCTGAGGTTCGAAGGCACCTAGGCGCGGCGATGGTGCGCATCAGTTCAGGCCTATTGTTAAGCCAAAAATGTAAAGACTGGAGGGTTCGGTGAGTCGCTGCAGGAATTCGACCCAGTCTTCGTTGAAAATCCGTTCGAACTGGGCGGGGTACTTCCAGACAAGATTATGGAAGGAAAAAGTTGTCAGCAAAACGCCAGCCGTGCAGGCGCCCGCGAATTCTTTTTGCTTTTCTCTCAGAAACTTCGAAATGACGATGCCGGCCATGCTGGCCAACACGATACCGACAAAGTCCTGCGTATTTACCTGACCGGGTTCGGGAACGCCAACAGACAGAAATTGAATGTAACGGGTTAGGAAAACCACCGCGGCGCCCACGGCAAAGGCTGCTACAAAAGCCCCCGGATAGGCCAGGCGTTGCCAGATCGTTTCCTTTCTGGGACCCGGGGCTGTGCTGGCTGCCTGTTCTGCGCGTTCGTTGATCTGCGCGACGCGGTCCTGAAAGGACTTTTGTTCGGTGCTCACGGCGAAACTCAAATGCTTTTTCACTATATGAAAGAGTTAGCGGCTTGGTGCCGCTGCCGCAAGCGCTGTGCAACCCTGACGTGCGGCGTCACAGTCAGGTGCCGGGGTAAATTGAATTTTCCCCGGCGAAACAGATTGTATTCATGATCTGATCGCCTTACTGAGATTTTCAGGTCCAACAGTGGCCTGTCACGCAGGAGCGGGCGTGATGGAATGGTAGACATATCAGACTTAAAATCTGAAGGGCGTATGCCCGTGTGGGTTCGAGTCCCACCGCCCGCACCACGGTGACGTCAGGTTGGAAAGCCAAGTTGGTTGATTAACTTCCAGATATCCCGGTTGGCGTCAGAAAGCTGATCGACGACCTTTTCGATTTCCTTCATCGCATCTTCATCCACAGTGTCCTGGCGACCCATCTTGATGTCCGTTTTCCGGTCAGCGATGCGCATCAGAATCGTCTTTGGATTCCCACTGTCGGGATCGAAGGAATAGATGCAATGGTTGTACCGGTTGCGGATGCCCGAGAGTTTGCTGAGGCGCTGCGTGTGTTTGAGGATGGGATCCCGGATGTCCGGCGGGCGGCCCTCCATCTTGGCCAGCCGCTCGACCAGATCAATTCTGGCGCGCGTCGTGTTCAGCGTCAGGAAGATGATGACCGAGATATCCTTGTTGGTGCGGGTCAACCCCGCGATCAGGTGAATCAACAGGCTTTCCGTGTTGGTCCACATATAGTTCAACTTGCCGACCATAAGGATCAGGCGGTCAAAGCGGGCTTCAAAATCGTCAGTCAACGGTTAGTTCTCTTGCTTCTTCTGGCGCGACCTCGAAAAAGAATTGTGCCGCTGCGGTTCGATTGCTGACACCGATCTTGCCGGCAACATTGTGCATATGCAGTTTGACCGTGTGTTCGGTGATACCCAGATTCGATGCGATGATCTTGTTGCTCTGGCCTTTGGACACCAAACGCAGCACCTGTTTCTCGCGCCGTGTTAGCTTGGAATAGATCGGATGCAGGTCGCCCGGCTTTGTTGGCGCCACCGGCGCATCAGGCGAATGTACCGGGGACTGCGCTACACAATCCGCAAGAAAACAGGGCAGGTACAACTCTTCATGCAGCAATAGGCGCAGGATCGAGCGCCACACGTCCGGCGCAACATTCATCGGCAAGTACCCGATGTCGCCAAACTGACCACGATCCCATTTTTCAAACACAAGGCGCGCGGCTTCTTCCTTGCGGTAAGCAAAGGCGAGGCAGCCGGACCCTGCAATGTCCTTGTAGACATGTGGGCGGTTCAACAGGTCCTCAAGCAGAACCTGATCGACGACGATCACCTTGCCGGCTCCGACGTCTGATCCGTTCGACGCTGGCAGCGCATCGATGGTTTCAACCCGGCGCGTGGTGACGCCGAATTCGTTTTCAACACCTTGGATGGTTTGATCTGAATAGAAGAGTTCTTTGCCGACGAAATTGATCGAGAAGTCTTCGGGATTAGAATCGTTTGGAACAGCACTATCCTGAAACGGAATGCCCATTATTCCCCCCTTATTAACCCACACCGCGAAAAAAAAGCGGCGAAATTGTAAACAGTACTCGTAGAGCAGAATTCGAAGTTACTAACAGTATAGAGGTAGGACTATAGCGGAAAGTTCAAGTTTCAGCAACTTTGCCCGCCATCCTAAAAATCCAAGTTCTAATACTTTCGATTAGGTCAGGTCCGAGTCTTCTCGCTTAAGTAGAGGGAATTGCAGGATTTCCTAAACTGGTGGTTTTAATTTCGCCCGTCAGCCCGGTGTTCCGCGTGTTTTCTGTTACAGAAGTTTTACAGCAATGAAATCAAGCCCCTGCGCGTTCTAGTGCTTTAGGGTAGCTATTCAGATTGCTTCCGGCCTGTAACCATGACCGAGCTTCTATTTCGAAGCCACAAGTCCAGTGTGTCCGCGAATCGCGCATTACCGCGAGCCATTTCCGCAGACACTTTATCGGCTAAGCCGAGAAAGGAGGGTGGGAGATAATTCACTGAAGGAAACCGCATCCAAGCGCGTTTTGCGCTTGCGTGTTGTGACTAGTTTTAACCGCGCCAGTAGCCGTTTTGGAGATGAATGACGGCCCGTGCGCTTAGTAAGTGGAAAATCATATGTCTGATAAACGCACGACAAATAACGTTGCAAATATCGATGAAATCAATGTTGATGAAGCGTATGTGCCTGTATACGCCGACGTAGACGTCGATGAGGCCAATATTGACGCTGACATGACCGAACAGAAGACCAAGGTCGACAACGATCAGGGTCAGGGTCAGGACCAGGAACAGGCTCAGAAGACCAAGGTCGAAAATGAGCAAGGTCAGGGTCAGGATCAGGGCCAAGGTCAAGACCAGGGCCAAGGTCAAGACCAGGGCCAGGGCCAAAACCAGGGTCAAGGTCAGACCAACGGCAACAACGACAACTCGAACTGGGTAAACATTGACTTCGGTGAAGAAGGCATGCCCAGCGACGACGATGTTGTTGATATTGACGCCAATGGGTCCGAATTCGGTGACGTGATCACTGCTGGTGGCGACATCGACTACGATCCCGGCGACGACATGGACCTGTCCATCGACATGAGCGGCACAACCACCGCAATGTCGGCGATCAACAGCCAGTATGCCAGCCTTGAAGACAGTGACACTCTGGAAAATGCCGAAGTGCATAACGACGGTACTTTCAAGCAGATGGGTGACGCGAAAGGCGGCGATGCAAGTGCCGGTGACGGTATCTCTGCTGGCGCTGACGGCGGAAACTCCGGCGACGGTGGCAAAACCTATGGCGGTGACGCTTACGGCGAAACCTACGGCGGACACACTGCGGCCTTTGGTGGTCATAGCGGCGATGCCGACGGTGACGGCGATGGCGGCAACGGTGGCGACTCGGGTGATGCTCTGAACTTCGGTTTGGGTGTCGGACACTCGGAAGCCAGCGCTGACGGCGAAAGCACCGGTGGTGAAGGCGGCGCAGCAGATAGCGCATCCGAAGCCAACAACGAAGGCAGCTCTGAGTCGGACGTCGACTCTGACGGCGGCGAAGGCGGAAACGCCGGATCCATCGGTCTGGGTCTGGGCTTCGGGTCGGCCAATGCCGAGAACGGTGGCGAGTCTGCCGGTGGCGACAACGAGTCGAACGCTGACAACGCAGTTGATGGCGATGCTGACAACGATGTCGATGCCGAAGATGCAAACGGTGGCGGCGGACTGGCCGGTAACCTTGGCGGTGCAATCAACGAGAGCGAATCTGAAGCCGAGAACGGCGATTCGGCCTCGGGTGGCAACGTTGGGCTTGGCCTGGCCGGCGCAGCCTCTGGTGCTGACGCAGACGCAGACGGTGGTGACACCGAAGGCGGCGAAGGAACCGGTGGTGAAGGCAATGGTGACGGCGGCGAAGGCGGCGAAGCCAATGCTGGTGAAGGCACAGGTGGCGCTGGTGACGGCGGCGAAGGTGGCGAAGCCAATGCCGGCGAAGGTGCCGGTGGCGAAGCCAATGCTGGCGAAGGCACGGGCGGATCTGGCTCTGGCGGCGACAGCGGCGAAGCCGACGCTGGTGAAGGCGACGGTGGCGAAGCAAATGCTGGTGACGGCAATGGCGGAGCTTCTGGCCAAATCGACGCGGCGCTTGCAGCACAGAACCAGCAAAACGGTCTGCTGGGTCTGAACAACGGCTCCAACGACGCTTCCAACGGCGGCGGCGACACCAACGACGGTAACCCCGGAACTGGTGGTAAAGCCAACGGTGGAAACGGCCCAGGCGGTGACGCAACAACCGGCGACGGTGACGGCGGTGACGGTGCGGCCGGTGTTGGCGGCAAAGCCAACGGTGGCAACGGTCCTGGCGGTGATGCCACGGGCGGTATGGGCACCGGTGGTGATGGTGCCACAGGCGTTGGCGGCAAAGCTGACGGCGGAATGGGTACCGGTGGCGACGGCACAGGTGCAGCAGGAACCGGAGGCGACGCTGGCGACGCCAACGGAACCGGCGGTACAGCTGCTTCGCAAGCTGGTGCGCAGGGCGTAGGTGACCAGAACGCTGCTGGTCCGGTCGTCACGCAAACACCTGGCGATGCAACCGGTGAAGCCGACAATAACCAGGACGCACAAGTCAACGCTGGTGACGGTGGAACCAACAACGCTGACGGGTTCGCACAAGCTAACGGTACCGGTACTGCAACTGCAGACGGTGTTGGTGGCGGCGGCGGTGCCGTGCAGCAGGATGCAGCATCCACAGGTACGGGTGCCGGATCTGCTGACGCCAACAACGAAGCCGGTGACGGCGGCATGTCCGACGTCTTCTCGACCGCGGATACTGATGGTTCGGCAGACAGCATGGCAGAAGCCATTGCCGGATACGGCGGCGACTCGATGTCGAACAACGACGCACACTCGACCGGAATGGGCAGCGCCACTGGTGCAGCACAATCTGGTGTTGGTGGCGGCGGTGGAGCCGGAGCCGGATACGGTGGAACCACTGGCAGTGCCGCAGGCAATGCGACCGGTGGTGCGACCTACGGTGCTGACGTCGACGGTGGCGCTGCATCGGGTGCATACTCGGGTGCAGGCGGAACCGGCGGTGACGCAGGTACGTGGGGCTCGGGCAACCAAGGCGACGGAATCGTCAACGGTGAGTCCTATGCATCGGCAGCTGCCGTGGTCGATACATCGGCGTTCAACCAGTCGATCGTCATGGGTGCCAACGTTCTTGGCAACTCGGTCGATACGACAATGGTTGGCGGTTCGATGACCGCGACCAGCAACAGCGACGACACGGACGTGTAAGTCGCAGTCAGGGCCCGAATTATCGGGCCCCGACCCATTTCCATAAAACTGCCGAGGCCGTATCGGGCGGCCTCGGCGCAACAAACCCAAACCGGAAATTTCAGGCCGGAGAGGGGAAAAGGAAACCGATATGTCTCTCGACAGTATTACAGAAACGATTGCGCATTTTGTTGGAACCTTTGAACTTACTATTGAACAAGCTCGTCTGCGTGATGAGTATCAGGAATTTGTAGCGCTGCGGCGCAAGAACGAATTGGAAGAACTGGAAGATCCGACCACAATTCGGGTCAAAGCCAATCTGAAGCTTGATCCAGGCGAATACGATCCACTCCCGTACAAGCTATTGCCGCCTGCTGCTGATCTTCCTTTGCCTCCGGTCCCGAATGGACCGCTGGAAATTGCTCAGATGATTTCGGGCCCGGGTTTTGGACCCGACCCCTATGTGCCGGCCGTTCAACTGGGCGAGGCCCAGACCGTTATCGTCGTCCCGGATCCGCAGGTTGCGCCGCTGATTATCGGCTCGGCTGTGACCTACACGTTCCAGACAATTGTCATGAACGACAACGATGTGATCGGCCAAGGCGTGTTCCGCGACCTTGAGCTGCAGATCGCCCAAGGTCAGGAGATGCTGGACGTCGCGCTGTCGATGCATGCGATTGTGACCCCATCCCTGAACATCGAAGATTACCAATCGCTCGAGTATCTCGAAAGCCTGGCCGACCAGATGCAGTCGCCGATGGTTTCGCAGATCGAGGGCGTGACCGTTTACCAGTTCCACGGCGAGGACGCCCTGGGCATTTTCGTGAACGGTGAAAAAGTGGATGAGATGCCGGACTGGAACGATCTGTTGCCAGCCCATCACCAGACTGACGAAGAAGAGGAAGAAGAGGGCGATACGCCTGACATGACGCCCGACGAGTGGGACCGGTCGGATGACGAGGAATTCGGCGAAGGTCACACGGTAATCGCTGGTGGAAACCTTGCAGTCAATCAGGTCGACATCACGTTGGCCTGGGTTGATGCGCCTGTGATCGCGGTGGGCGGCAAGTCTGTCAGCCTCACGGTTGTCAGCCAGGTGGCGGTTGTATCGGACGTCGATCAGGGCGGACCCGGCGTACAAAGCAGCACAAATGTAGTGCAGTCAGCGCACATAGGAACCGAAGCCAGCGAAGCCTGGTGGGTTGAAGACAATGTCTCGGAGTCAAGTGCGGACCCGATTGTCTCGGTCACTTGGATTCAAGGTGATCTGTGGGTCACCAACTTTATCAAGCAAGTGATCGACGCCACGGATATCGACAAGATCAGCACTGAACTCTCGGCCTCGACCAGCCTGTACACCTTGGGTGACAACGTGTTGACCAACGTGACCAACATCATTCAGCTGGGCAACTTCTACGACCTGATCATGATTGGCGGGAACATGGTTTCCGTCGATGTGCTGCACCAGACAATTGCCTTGATGGATGATGACGTCTACGGCAGCGGCACGCCGGATCAGGAAGGCAATGAAAACCTGGTCATGAACCAGGCGTCTGTGACGGCCACCGGCGAGGACACGCTGGAAGAGCTGGACATGCCGCACGCAGAGGCGCTGACCCTTCAGCAGGTCGACCGCGAAGCGTTTGAGGATGCTCTGACGTCCAACCCCGACTATGCAGGGATGGAGTTGATCCGCGTTCTCAACATCGAAGGTGATCTGGTGCAGGTCAATTCTGTCGAACAGATCACATTGTTGCAAGATCAGGATGATATGACGGTCGAAGGAGCCGAAGCAGTCAATGCGGCGGTAAATGGCGCTGGCAATGCTCTGCTGAACGCCGCAAACATTACCAAGACTGGCGTCGACTCGACCGTGATGGCGGGGGGAGGAGAGTATTCCGACCTTCTGATTCACCAAGCGTCACTGCTCGATATTCCCGATCAGGAAGACGTCTCCGAGATCGCAAATGAAGCGATCGCCATACTTATGGAAGAAACGGCAGCGGCTGGCGATGAAGCGATCGCTCAGGCGCAGTCGAACCTGACACCGTCCGAGATGGCAGGCAGTGATGATGCGCTGCAATCCATGCTGGCGTAAATTTTATATCCGTTTCGGTCGATTCATGTTAGCGTAAAGACTGTATTTGTTGCGAGTGCTCCGAAAGTTTTAAAATGTCGATTGTTTTTTCGTCGCGTCGTTCTCCTGATGCCAGCCCGCTTGATATTGAGGGCGTTGGTCAACCTACGCAGCCAGATGGCAGCGATAAGTCCCAACAACAAACAGCAAAGGCGCCCAGTTTGCGTCTAAACAAAAAAATGCGTGTGCCAGAATCTGAAGGCAGTCCCAAAGCGACTGCCAAGCAGGAAGAGTCTGTCGCCGCAAAAGCTGTGAAGCCCAAAAAGAAAGCGACTCAACCCAGATCTGAACCACCAATACGCGCCGCAGCTTCCCCCCGGCGCGCTCAGTCGCAGCCCGATCAAGACCAGAATGCCCAGGGCCGCGACGCTGGGGTGGCCGAGGATGCCTCAAGCCCCGATCCTGAAACCGCTACGGAAACGACAGCGCGAGCGACCCCTCAATCGCGCTCGAAGGGCGGTGAACGCATAGGTGCCACAATCGAGGCTAAGGCGAACGAGCCGATGCAACTCCGAAAAACGGGCGGAGGTGACGGCAAGGGGCCACCCCAGACTTTCCACAAGCGCACTCCTCCAGAGGATTTCCAGAACACGCTGCGCACGTCGCTGCGCGCAATCTGGCGCAATCTGGCCTTTGTTCTGGTGCTGACCTGCGCCACGAACATTCTGATCCTTGCGATCCCGATTTACCTGTTCCAGATCAGTGACCGGGTATTGACCAGCCGGTCGCTGGACACACTGATCATGCTGACGGCCATCGTCGCTGGTGCGGTGATCTTTCAGGCGGCTTTTGATGCGGTGCGTCGCTTTATGCTGATGCGCACTGCGGTTGAGGTGGCCGCTCGGTTGGGCGCACCTGTTCTGAGTGCCGCAGCCCATGCTTCGTTGCATGGCAATGGTCGTGAATACCAGACATTGGGCGATCTGCAGCAAGTGCGTGGGTTCCTGGTGTCGGGAACCCTGATTTCATTCTTGGATGTGCCTTTCGCGCCCTTGTTTATCCTGATGATCTTCCTGGTGCATCCGCAGCTGGGATCCATCGTGATCGTAACTGCGTTGTTGCTGATGATCATCGCGTTCGTGAACCAGAAAATGACCGCCAAACCGTTTGCAGAGGCGAACCGGGCACAATCCATGGCGAACCAGCATTTGGACTCGATGGCGCGCAACAGCCAGATCATCAACGCGCTTGCGATGATCCCCGAGGCGGTACGCATCTGGGGCCGGGACACAGCGCAATCGTTGACCTGGCAAGTGCGCGCGCAGGACCGGAACGTGATTTTCGCTGCAATCTCGCGCGCTGTACGCCTGTTGACGCAAATCGCCATTCTGGGCTGGGGCGCGTTCCTGGCGCTGCAGGGTGAGATCACTGGCGGTATGGTCATCGCGGCCTCGATCATCGCTGGGCGGGCCTTTGCACCGATCGAAGGGTCGATCGAAGGCTGGAACTCATTCCTGCTGACCCGCGCAGCCTTTGGGCGCATCCGGAACCTGCTGTCCAACTCGGCTCTGCAATTCGAAAAACTGCGTCTGCCGCGCCCCGAAGGGCGCATGGATGTGGAACGTCTGCTGTTTGTACCGGGTGGTACCAAGCGCGTTGTCCTGAACGGAATCAGTTTTTCGCTGAACCCCGGTGAGACACTCGCCGTGATTGGGAACTCCGGTGCAGGCAAGACCACGCTGGGCAAGACGCTGGTGGGCTCGATCCTGCCGACATCCGGCAGTGTCCGGTTGGACCTGATGGACATCCGCAACTGGGATCCGCGCCAGTTCGGCGAAAGCATCGGCTACTTGCCGCAGGATGTGCAGCTGTTCCCCGGCACGATCAAAGACAACATCGGCCGGATGCGCGCGGATGCGACGGATGAACAAATCCACGACGCCGCCGTTCTGGCTGATGTGCACAACATGATCGCCACCCTGCCACAGGGGTACGAGACTGTGGTGGCTGCCGATGGCTCACCGCTGTCGGGTGGTCAGAAACAGCGCATCGCACTGGCGCGCGCCTTCTTTGGCAACCCACGCATGGTTGTTTTGGACGAACCAAACTCGAACCTGGACGTGGCTGGGGATCAGGCGCTGTCCCGCGCGATCGCGCAGGCCAAGGCAAACAAGATTACCGTTGTGGTGATCACTCAGAAACCAACACTGTTGAATGTTGTCGACAAGATCATGCTGCTGACGGATGGCCGCGTGGCATTGTTTGGTCAGCGTGAACAGGTGCTGCAGCAGTTGAATGCGTCGCGGGGCAACAGGCCCGGCATTCAATCACAGCAAGGGGGTCCGGCATGAATGAACTTGTCCCAGTAAACAACGATCCCAAGGACCCAACGGTCTGGTATGCCGAGGTTCCGCGCTCGATCAGCCGGTTCGTGGTGATCGGCTTGATTATGTTGGTGGTCTGCTTCGGCGGATTTGGCATCTGGTCCTTCCGCGCGCCTCTGGCCGCGGCCGTGATTGCGCAAGGCAGTTTTGTTGCCACAGGTCGCAACAAGATTGTGCAGCACCTCGAAGGCGGCATCATCGACGACATCAAGGTGATCGAAGGTCAGACGGTCAAGCAGGGTCAGGTTCTGATGACCCTGGACCAAACCTCGGCCGAGGCGAATGAGCGCGAACTGTTCGTCCGCAAAATCCGCCTGCAGGCGATGACTGAACGTTTGTCGGCCGAGTACAACGAAAAAGAACGGCTGGAGTTCTCGCCCGAATTGATAGAAGCGTCGGATGACGTCGAAGTCATGGGCATTCTGGATGGGCAAAAGATCAGCTTTGACGTGTCCCGCAAAACGCTGCTGAACGACATCGCCCTGCTGCAACGCAACATGGAGGCGCTCAAGATCCGTTCCAGCGGTTTTGAGGCGCAGCTGGACAGCATGATCCGGCGTTCGGAAATCCTGCAGGAAGAGTTCGAAACCAAAGAGGCCCTGTTCGAAAAGGGATTGGTGCGCAAAGGCGATTTGAACACGATCCGCCGCGTTCAAGCCGAAGCGGAAGGCCAGCAGGCGCGTCTGATGGCCGAAACAGCCGAAATCAACCAGATGATCCTGAAGTATGAAGAACAGATCACCCGCACCCGCTCTGCCTATCGCGAAGCGGCGCTGGACGAACTGGGTGTCATCGAAGCCGATCTTGAAAGTGTTCGGGAAAAAAGCCGTCAGGCCCGCAGCGTTCTGGAACGGGCGGTGGTTCGGGCTCCGGTTTCCGGTACCGTGGTGCGCCTGCATTACCATACAGCAGGCGGCGTAATCGAAACCGGTGAGCCTATTGCCGAAATCCTACCCTCGGACGCGCCTCTGATCATCGAGGCTCAGGTACCCCGGACCGAGATCGACAGCGTTGTAACTGGTCAGCAGGCCACCGTTCGACTGGTGGCGCTGAACCAGCGCACGACGCCGGTGCTGAGTGGCGAGGTCTTTTATGTCTCGGCGGACGCATTGGTCGAAGATTCGGCTGGTGTCCCGCAAGAGGTCTATCTGGCGCGTATCTCGCTGGCCCCGGAAGAGATGGACCGCGTGCGTGGATTCGTTCCCACGCCGGGCATGCCGGCCGAGATCATGATCCAGACCGAGGAGCGCACCTTTGCGGCCTATATCGCAAAGCCCGTGACAGACAGTATGTCGCGCGCCTTCCGCGAGCACTGATTGCCCAATCGGGCAATCAGTCTGCGCATTCTCGATTTTGCGTGCTAGCATCTGGTGAGATTCACCAGAGGGGACCTTTCATGCCATTGACCGTAAGCCAGATGATGGAGGCGGCGAACGCTGTCGTCGCACGGGTTGATACAAACGGGGCCAAAGACCTGATCGGGCAGGGCGCGCTGCTTTTGGACGTACGCGACGCGATCGAGTTGCAGCAGACCGGTCGCGCCAAAGGCGCACATCACATCCCACGTGGCATGTTAGAGTTTCGCGCTGACGATAGTCTGAAGTCTCACGATCCCGAACTGCGCAAGGATCGGGCCATTGTGCTGTATTGCGCCGCAGGCAGCCGGGCGGCATTGGCGGGCAAGCTGTTGAAAGATATGGGCTATGAACAGGTCTACAACGTTGGCGGCCTGCCAGACTGGATCAATGGTGGTGGCGAGGTCACGTGAGTTTCGGACCCAGTACCACCAAAATCTGACGCAGATCAAGGCACCTAATATTCCAACTATGTAATGTAATCTTCGGGCTTCAAACATAAGGAAAACGGAAGATGCTACGCCTTGCCGCCATACTCTATTCCCTGATCGCAACCGCCTTGGCCGGTTCAGCCGTTATCGCGGTCCTTACCGCCGGGCTTGTATCAACGGTTGCGATTGTTTCGGCAGCTGCGGCAGGTTGCCTTGCCGCGTTGCCAGCGTCCTGGCTGGTTGCGAAACGTCTGTATCAAAACGCTGCCTGATCAGGCGTTGAGGAATGTCCTGACGGCCGCTTCGAATTCACGTGGTTTCTCGGCGTGGAGCCAATGGCCCGCGCCGGGGATCTTTGCAAATCGCGCAGCCGGGAACAGGGTGCGGACCGTGTCGCGGTGTTCAGGCAGGACGTAATCTGACGCACCGCCCGACAGGAACAAAGTCGGACCGTTCCATGACGCACCCGTTTCGGGGAAACCCATGATCTTGGGCATCTCTGCCGCCAGCGTGTCCAGGTTCAGCAGCCATCGCTTTCCCTTGATATCAAGGGATTGCGTAAAAAAGCTCTGCAGCGCTTTTTCGACGCCTTGCGCTGCCAGTTGACCCTCGGCGTCAGACCGGCGTTCGATGGTCGAGAAATCGACAGCGCGCATAGCGTCGATGAACTGGATCTGGCTGTGCGTATAGGTGACCGGCGCAATGTCCGCGACCACCAGTTTGCGCACCAGATCACCGTGCCCAAGTGCCAGCATCATCGCGGCCTTGCCGCCCATCGAATGGCCGACGACGTCTGCTTTCCCTCCGATATGCTCAATCACCTCGGCCAGATCGGCAGCCAGTTCGGGATAGCTGTGCTGGTCTGTCCAGGCGCTGTAGGCATGATTGCGCATGTCCACGGCCACGACCTGCCGCTCATCCGACAAACGCCGCGCGATGACCCCCCAATTGCGGGCCGACCCATACAGGCCATGCGCAATCAAAAGAGGAGGATTCGAGGTCGGTTCGCCGTGGATGATCGTGTTCAGCATATGGCCGTGATACCTTCACCCGTTTCAAACAGCCAGCCCCATTGTCGACCCCGCTGCCCGAGGTTACATTCCGCGCGCAGGAGGGCGTCATGACGCAGACAACGGATATCCAAGGCCAGATCGCGGACACGGTGCAATTGTTGCGTGCGAAGCTTGGCATAAAGGACAAGACGCTGACGGCCTCGGTTCGCAAGGCCAAGCGCCGCCTTCCGCGCAGGATTTACAAGCAGGCAATGCTGCTCGCCCGGGCCGAACAGATGGCTGCACATCCGAAATTGCGGTTGGTGCTGGACACGCCCAAACTGGCGCAGGCATCTGAAGAGGTTCAGACCCATCTGACCGCAATCAATCTAGCGGATCGTCGCTGGGGCTGGTTCCTCAGCTTTCTTGGATCGCTCGCGCTGGGTTTTCTGGCCCTGTCGGCATTGGTGCTGGTCGTTCTGCGCTGGCGCGGGTTTATCTGAACGCAAAAAAAGCGACGCCCATTGGGGGCGCCGCCTGTGTGTCATCAAGCCTGTAGGATTTACAGGTTCGGGTAGATCGGGAATTTGGCGCAAAGGTCCGCGACCTCGGCCTTGACCTTGGCTTCAACTGCGTCGTTGCCCTCTTCGCCATTGGCTGCCAGACCATCGACAACCTCGATGATCCAGTCTGCGATCTGACGGAACTCGATCTCGCCAAAGCCGCGCGTGGTGCCGGCGGGTGAACCCAGACGGATGCCGCTGGTGATGGTCGGCTTTTCGGGGTCAAACGGCACACCGTTCTTGTTGCAGGTGATATGCGCGCGGCCCAGGGCCTTTTCGGTCGCGTTGCCTTTGACGCCTTTTGGGCGCAGGTCGACCAGAACAACATGCGTGTCAGTGCCGTGGGTGACCGTGTCCAGACCGCCCTTGATCAGCTGATCCGACAGTGCCTGCGCGTTGGTCACGACCTGCTGAATATAGTTCTTGAACTCGGGGCGCAGAGCTTCGCCAAAAGCGACGGCCTTGGCCGCGATCACGTGCATCAACGGGCCGCCCTGAATGCCGGGGAAGATGGCCGAGTTCACTTTCTTGGCGATATCTTCATCGTTGGTCAGGATCATGCCGCCACGCGGACCGCGCAGGGTCTTGTGCGTGGTGGTGGTCGCCACATGCGCATGCGGGAAGGGGCTGGGGTGCTCACCAGCAGCGACCAGACCGGCAAAATGCGCCATGTCCACGTGCAGGTAGGCACCGACCATGTCGGCGATTTCACGCATGCGGGCAAAGTCGATCTGGCGCGGGATGGCCGAGCCACCGGCGATGATCAGCTTGGGCTGGTGCTCTTTCGCCAGTGCCTCGACCTGATCATAGTCCAGCATGTTGTCTTCTTTGCGTACGCCGTACTGCACCGCGTTGAACCACTTGCCCGACTGGTTTGGGCGTGCACCGTGGGTCAGGTGACCACCGGCATCCAGACTCATGCCCAGAATAGTGTCGCCGGGTTTGATCAGCGCCTGGAACACGCCCTGGTTGGCTTGAGAGCCGGAGTTCGGCTGCACGTTGGCGAACCCGCAGCCAAACAGCTCTTTGGCGCGGTCGATGGCCAGGTTTTCAGCGATATCAACAAATTGACACCCACCATAGTAACGACGACCAGGATACCCTTCGGCGTATTTGTTGGTCATCACCGAACCCTGCGCTTCCATCACGGCGGCAGAGACAATGTTCTCGGATGCGATCAGCTCGATCTCGTCGCGCTGACGGCCCAGCTCGGATGTGATCGAGCCGAACAGCTCGGGGTCACGGTCGGCGAGGGACTGGGTGAAAAATCCGGTATCACGGAGATTGGCGTTCATGGGCGCTCCACATGGCTGTGTCAAAATCTTGCGGATTTCCTATCGGAAACTGTACAGGTGCAAAAGCTTTAAAGCGACGATTTGGCCAGCAGTGGCGTCAAGTCTGGCCTATCGGGGAAAGGTATGATTGTTTCGGAACCAAATGTGCAAGACCGGAAACCGTAACAAATGATCCAGAGAATCGCTTTCCTCGCCAGCGACGTCAAAGTGGCGCAAACCGCCCGCGACGTTCTGGTAGAACGCTATGGCAACGCCGCGCCGCGGGATGCAGATGTGGTGGTGGCGCTGGGCGGTGATGGCTTCATGCTGCATACCCTGCACAATATGCAGCACCTGGACACGCCGGTTTACGGCATGAACCGTGGCACAATCGGCTTTCTTATGAACGAGTTTCATGAAACCGACCTGATGGCGCGCCTGGATGCGGCTGAAGAAGAGGTCATCAACCCGCTGGCCATGCGCGCGATGGATCAGTCAGGTAAGATGCACGAGGCCCTCGCGATCAACGAGGTGTCGCTGCTGCGGGCCGGTCCGCAGGCCGCTCGGCTAAAGATCAGCGTTGATGGCCGGGTGCGGATGGACGAGCTGGTTTGCGATGGTGCGCTGCTGTCCACGCCCGCGGGATCGACGGCGTACAACTATTCGGCACATGGCCCGATTTTGCCGATTGGCTCTGACGTTCTGGCCCTGACAGCCATCGCCGCATTCCGACCGCGCCGGTGGCGAGGCGCGCTTTTGCCCAAGATCGCCAAAGTCCGGTTCGATGTACTGGACGCTGACAAGCGCCCGGTCATGGCCGATGCGGATTCGGTGTCTTTCCCAGACATCGACTGGGTCGAGATCCGGTCCGAACCCTCGATCCAGCATCGCATTCTGTTTGACCCGGGGCATGGGTTAGAAGAACGCCTTATTTCCGAGCAATTCACCTAAAATATGGGATTTACGAAATTTTTAGAGCTTGTGTGAACTGGTTCACATGAGGTTCATTAACATTCCGCTAATCTTGAATTGCCCGGAGATCACGTCACGGTGGGAGTGAGTGGCCACCAAACGACGTTTTCGAACGATTGCGCAGTTTTCGCGCTGGCGAGGGTAGGTGGTGCTACGCTCGTTAAAGATATCCGGGCATATTTTAGCAAGCGGACCCCGGGCACAATAACCCGGGGTCTATTTTCGTTCAGGGCCGTTTTTAGGCGCCCATCTTCTCCCACAATGGCAGGCACATTTGGCCGACGCGCGACTCGATCGCGGCGGCGGCATCCACGGCCATGTCTTCACGCCAGCGGCGGGCCGCGATCTGAACATTGATCGGTTGCGGCCCATTGGGCAACTCGGCCAGTCGGGCAGGTACACACGCGGCGGGAAGGCCAAGGAAGTTCATCGAATAGGAATAGACCGCACAGCCCAGAACCTCGTGCACGCCTTCTGCGCCTTCGGTGTCTCGGTCCGGTTTAAAAAACGGTTGGGGCAGGAAGGGTGAAAGGACCAAGGGGTAGTCTTCCATGAAAATTGACCATTCGCGGGCATAATGGGTGCGCTTGGCCAACATGCGGACCAGTTCGGTTTCCACGATGGGCGGGAATTCCTGAAAGTAGACCTCGAATATTTCGCGGATGGTCTCTGACCCCGCCGCCTCGATGTCGCCTCGTAGCAGTGTCAGAACTTCGCCCATCAGGGCGCGATAGCCGGACCGCCCGCACTCGAATACGTCAGGCGGGTCGATCTCTTCGACCAGATACCCGGCGTCGACCAGCGCGTCGCGGGTCGTGTCCAACGCCTTGTCGACCTCGGGGTGCAGGGCGTAGCCAAAGGTGTTCTTGGTGAAGGCGACTTTGATTGGGCCGTCCATGACCTCACCGCGCCAAGGCATAGCAACGTGGAACGGGTCGCGCGGGTCCGGGGCGATCAGGCTGGGCATGGACAGATGCAGGTCGGCTGCGGAGCGGGTGATCAACCCCTGCACCGACATGGATTGCGCCAGAATTCCACGCTCGGCCTGCTGGCTGGGGTTCCATGCTGGCACGCGGCCCAATCCGGGTTTGACCGTGACCGCGCCATTGGCCGCTGCAGGAAACCGCAGGCTGCCGCCAATATCGTTGCCATGGGCCAGCGCGCCGATCCCGGCCATCACCGCCGCACCGGCCCCACCCGAAGATCCGCCGGGCGAGATATGCCGCCCCCAAGGATTATGGGTGCGTCCATGCAGCGGGTTGTCCGTATCAGCGCGGAACGAGAATTCGGGCGTGTTGGTCCGCCCGATCACGATAGCCCCAGCGTTTTGCAAATTGCGCACCACAGGGGAATCGTCCGGAGCGATCACATTCTTCAGCGCGACCACACCGTTCGAGGTTGCGTGCCCCTTTTGATCAACGTTGATCTTGATGGTGACCGGGACACCGTGCAGCGGCCCTGCCGGTGCGCCACCCGCCACGGCCGTATCCAGACCACGTGCGCGGCTCAGGGCCTCTGTGCTCAGGTCTTCGACGACCGCATTCAGCGCAGGGTTGGCCTGTTGCATCCGGTCAATGGCGCTCTGAGTGACTTCTTCGGCGCTCAGTTCACCACTGCGGGTCAAGGCGGCCAGGTCGGTGGCGTTCAGACGCCAGATGTCGGTTTGTGTCATGGGCCCTCACTGTCTTGGGATGACAGTAGGGGGCCTGTTTCAGGTTGCAAGCGAAAGACAGACGACGGGCGACGATCCGTCGCCCAGGTGCCTGTTATTGCGCGTAACCAATGGTTTTCAGCGCATCCGTGATCTCGTCCAGGATGGCCGGATCATCGATGGTTGCGGGCATCTTGTAGTCTTTACTGTCCGCAATCGACACCATGGTGCCACGCAGGATCTTGCCCGAACGTGTCTTGGGCAAACGGTCCACCACCACAGCCAGTTTGAATGCGGCAACCGGCCCGATCTTTTCGCGGACCAGCTTGACCACGTCCTGTACGACCTCGCCATGATCGCGGTCACAGCCTGCGTTCAGGCACAAAAAGCCAACCGGCATCTGACCTTTCAACTGATCGGTCACGCCGATCACGGCACACTCGGCGACGTCAGGATGGGCGGCCAGAACTTCTTCCATCCCGCCGGTGGACAGACGATGGCCCGCGACGTTGATTACGTCATCGGTGCGCGCCATGATGTAAAGGTATCCGTCCTCGTCCACCATGCCCGCGTCTCCGGTCTCATAGTAACCGGGGAAATGGTTGAGGTACGAGCTTTTGAACCGCTCTTCTGCATTCCACAACGTTGGCAGAGTTCCTGGGGGCAGGGGCAGTTTGACTGCAATCGCACCCAGTTCACCCGGTTTCATGGGATGACCGCCCTCGTCCAAGATCTGCACGTCATAGCCCGGCATTGGCATTGCCGGAGAGCCCAGCTTGACCGGTAGCTCCTCAATCCCCAACGGGTTGCCCGCAATGGTCCAGCCGGTCTCGGTCTGCCACCAGTGGTCGATCACAGGGACCTTCAGGGCATCCTGTGCCCATTCGATCGTGTCAGGGTCAGCGCGTTCACCGGCCAGATACAGGGCGCGCAAACTGGACAGGTCGTATTTCGCCAGCATCTCACCCTTGGGATCTTCGCGTTTGACGGCCCGAATAGCTGTTGGCGCAGTGAAGAAGCTTTTTACTTTGTGCTCGGAAATCACCCGCCAGAAGGTGCCTGCATCGGGCGTGCCAACGGGTTTGCCCTCGAACACAATCGTTGTGTTGCCGTGGATCAGGGGGGCGTAGCAAATATAGGAATGCCCAACGACCCACCCCACGTCAGAGGCCGCCCAGAACACATCGCCCGGATCAACGTCATAGATGTTCTTCATCGTCCAGTTCAGCGCGACCAGATGACCAGCAGTTGGGCGGACAACACCTTTCGGCGCACCGGTCGTGCCCGAGGTGTAAAGGATGTACGCCGGATGATTGCCTTCGACCGGCACGCATTCCGCCGGTTCAACACCGTACTGAAAGCCATGCCAGTTATGGTCGCGGCCTTCGACCAGTTGCGCCACTTCCTGTTCGCGCTGGAAGATGACGCAGAATTCGGGCTTGTGGCTGGCCATGTCGATGGCCCCGTCCAGCAGCGGTTTGTAATGCACCACGCGGCCCGGCTCCATCCCGCAGGAGGCGGCGATGATGGCTTTGGGTTTGGCGTCGTCGATCCGAACGGCCAACTCGTTGCTGGCAAAGCCGCCGAATACGACCGAGTGAACGGCCCCGAGGCGCGCGCAGGCGAGCATCGCCTCAAGCGCTTCGGGGATCATGGGCATGTAGATGATGACGCGATCGCCTTTTTCGACACCCTTGGCCCGCAGCGCGCCGGCCAGGTTTGCGACGCGGTTGCGCAGCTCGACATATGAAATCTCGCGCTTGGTGTGTGTGATCGGGCTGTCATAGATGATGGCTGTTTGTTCGCCACGACCGTTTTCAACATGCCGGTCCACCGCGTTCCAGCAGGTGTTTACCTTGGCATCGCTGAACCATTCGTAAAGCGGTGCGTTGTCGTCGAACAGAGCCTTGGTCGGTGGTTGAACCCAATCAATCTCTTGTGCGGCTTTCATCCAGAATGCCTCTGGGTCTGATTTCCAGCTTGCGTAAACGTCCTGATAAGCCACGGTGACCTCCTCCAAAAACTCCTTGGTGGATGTGTTATGTGGCCAGAGGTCACCGCACAAGCGACCGGGCTGACGGAGCGTCACTTTATCGCAAAATATTTGCAGGAAACCGCTGATTCACCTGCAAATTTTTGCAAACCACCAAGATTTTGCTTTGTTTTTGCGATTGTATTCGAGGTTTTGCAAAGTTGAATAATTTCGCGTGCAAACTGAACGTCCGCGTTTGAATCAAACAGGGCGCCGCTTTGGCGCCCTGTATAGTGGGTATTGTTTAATCAACCGTAGTGGGCGACGGGCGTGCCCGCGATAGCCGCCATATTCAGCAATCCGCGCGCCGTGATCGAAGGCGTAACGATGTGCGCTTTGTTACCCATGCCCATCAGGATCGGGCCGACCTCGAGGCCGTCAGCCTTCATCTTGAGGATGTTGCGCACGCCGCTAGCCGCGTCCGCGTGGGCAAAGATCAGGACGTTGGCCGACCCCTGCAAGCGCGAATTCGGGAAGATGCGCGAGCGCAGCTCGGGGTCCAGAGCCAGGTCCAGGTTCATCTCACCCTCATAGGTGAAATCGCGCGGCTTGGAGTCCAGTATTTCCATCGCGGCCCGCAAGCGTTTGCCTGACCCTTCGGCCTGATTGCCGAATTGTGATTGCGAGCAAAAGGCGATCTTGGGCTCGATCCCGAAACGTCTCACATGGCGCGCAGCGCCCAGTGTCGACTCGGCCAATTCCTCGGGGGTGGGAAGCTGCCGCACATGGGTGTCAGCAATGAACAGCGGCCCATCTTCGAGAATCATAAGGGACAGCGCACCGTGTGGTCGCAGATCGCCGTCGTCCAGAACCTGTTCGACGTAGTTCAGGTGCCAGCGGTATTCGCCAAACGTACCGCAGATCATGCTGTCTGCCTCGCCACGATGGACCATAATAGCCGCGATGGCGGTGTTGTTCGTGCGCATGATGGCTTTGGCCAAATCCGGCGTGACACCACGGCGCTGCATGATCTGGTGGTAAGAGTTCCAATAGTCATAATACCGCGGGTCATCCTGCGGGTTGACGATCTGGTAGTCTTTGCCCGGACGAACTGTCAGGCCAAGCCGTTCGCAACGCGCATTGATCACCTCGGGGCGGCCGATCAGGATAGGCGTCTCGGTCGTTTCCTCGAGAATAGCCTGAGCCGCGCGCAAAACCCGCTCATCCTCGCCTTCGGCAAAAACGATCCGGCGCGAGGCAGCTGCGGCGGCTTCGAAAACCGGGCGCATCAGAAGGGCAGACTTGAACACGGTCTGGTTCAAGCGCTCTTTATAGGCATCAATGTCCTTGATCGGGCGCTTGGCGACACCGCTCTCCATCGCAGCTTTGGCTACGGATGAGGACACCACGCCGACAAGGCGCGGATCAAACGGCTTGGGGATCAGATAGTCCGGGCCAAAGGTCAGCTGTTCGCCTTTATAGGCCGCCGCGGCCTCAGCGCTGGTCGTCGCACGGGCCATCTCGGCGATGCCGTCGACACAGGCGATTTGCATCTCGTCATTGATTTCGGTCGCACCCACGTCCAGCGCACCCCGGAAGATAAAGGGGAAACACAGGACGTTGTTGACCTGATTGGGAAAGTCGCTGCGCCCGGTGGCGATAATCGCATCCGGTGCGACCTCGCGGGCTGCCTGCGGCAGAATTTCCGGCGTCGGGTTGGCCAGTGCAAAGATGATCGGGCGCTTGGCCATCTTCTGAACCATCTCGGGCTTCAGGACGTTGGGCCCGCTAAGGCCCAGAAACAGGTCCGCATCACCGATGACGTCAGCCAATGTGCGCAGATCCGATTTCTGAGCAAACTGATCCTTGTGCGGGTTCATGTCTTCTTCCCGGCCTTCGTAAACAAGCCCGTGAATGTCGCACAGCCAGATATTCTCGCGCTTGACGCCCAGCTTGACCAGCATCATCAGGCAGGCGATCCCCGCCGCGCCACCGCCGGTGGAAACAACCTTGATGTCCTCGAACTTTTTGCCTGCAACGTGCAGCGCGTTTTTGGCAGCAGCGCCGACCACGATCGCTGTACCATGCTGATCGTCGTGAAAGACGGGGATGTTCATGCGCTCGCGGCACAGCTTTTCCACGATAAAACAGTCGGGTGCCTTGATGTCTTCAAGGTTGATCGCTCCGAAAGTCGGTTCCAGCGCGCAAACGATATCGGCCAGCTTTTCGGGGTCGGGTTGGTCTACTTCGATGTCAAAGCAGTCGATCCCGGCGAATTTCTTGAACAGGACGGCCTTGCCCTCCATCACCGGTTTCGACGCCAGCGCGCCGATGTTGCCCAGTCCCAGAACAGCCGTTCCGTTTGAAACCACCGCCACCAGATTTCCGCGCGCCGTATAAAGCTCGGCGTTGGAGGGGTCTGCTTTAATTTCCAGGCTGGCCTCGGCCACACCGGGGGAATAGGCACGCGCCAGGTCGCGGCCGTTCGCCATGGGTTTCGTTGCCTTGATCTCAAGCTTACCGGGTTTTGGATGTGCGTGATATTCAAGTGCTGCCTGCCGCAGGCTGGGTGTATCAGACATCGGCGATCTAGCTCCTTCGGAAATTTGATTGAGTGCTAAACTATTTCTTCCGCTTTGGCTACGTTACGTCATTTTGCAACAGTTCTGTAAATCCTGAGGCGGTTCAGGTTGAATTCTGTCACATAGATTTTACGTTCGGGCATCTTTGGAACAAACCCAAGACCGTCGAGCAGCGAACGCTACACATGAGCTACAAAGATGAATTCCAGGCTGGGATCGCCTTTCCGGCTGGCCAGACTGCGCTGACGGCCGAGCGCGTCGTCTACGCAAGTGTGCTGGCTATCGCGATTCTTGTTCTTACCGCCGTCAGTATCTGGCCGGTGCAGGCCCTTGCGTTGAACCAAGAGGGTGGATTGTTCGAGACCATGTCAGCCGCGGCGCTTTTTGTTGCGGGCCTTGCCGCGCTCTGGCGGTATCCCGGTCTGAGCCGCCTGTATATCGGTCTGGTTTGTCTGCTGTTGGCGGAACGAGAGCTTGAGGCCGAAATCTATTCGGTTGGTAGCCTTCCATATTGGGCGTTGAACAGCCTCGATACGGTTTTGGATATGACACTGATCAGGGTCGCCCTGGGTGTCATCGTGATCGGTGGCGTGGTTCGGCATGGCGCTCCAAGCGCTTGGCAGGCAATAAAACAACGTGCTCCGTTCTTTGCTGTTTTCGTCCTGGCCGGCATTCTGGCAGTCGTTGCTCAGGTGCTCGAAGAAGTCTCGGGGATCTACAGCGCTGATTTGACGGCCCTTATGAGAGTTCGTTTTTTTGTTCTGGAAGAAACGCTTGAGATGTTCTTTTCGATTGGCATTTTGGCCTCTGTTCTGATCGGATGGCCAAAACCCGCCAGCGAAGAGACTCTGTATGACCTCAACCCCAAGCATCGACCAGACGCGCGCTGAAATCCGCCTGCCAACCAGCGAGCTGCGCGACGACATCCCGTTTTTCACAAAAACGCTCGGTATGCGGATGGACATGATCTATCCCGCCGACGACCCACGGGTGGCCGTGTTTTCCGGCCACGGGTTGCGCCTGCGGGTAGAAAAGGACGCGCCCGAGGCACCGGGGACCATCCGCATTCTAACGGATGATCCGGACGGGTTCGCCAATGGCGAACGCAGCCTGATCGCGCCAAATGGTACGCGGATTGAGATTGACGAGCTGAACCCGCCTATGGAGATGCCTGAAACAGTGCATTCCTTTGTGGTTCGCAGGCTCAAGGATCAGGCGCCTTGGATCATCGGGCGGGCGGGGATGCACTACCGCGATCTGGTGCCGGACCGGCTGGGCGGGTCTATCATCGCCAGCCACATCCGCATTCCTGACGGCGGCCCGGTGCCGGATATGGTCCATTTCCACAAAGTCGGGTTTCAGCTGATCTTCTGCATTCATGGCTGGGTGGATGTTGTCTACGAGGATCAGGGTGAAAAGATGCGCCTGACCGCCGGAGATTGCTTTATCCAACCGCCCGAAATCCGCCATCGGGTGCTTGAGGCATCCGACAATGTGCAGGTCATCGAAATCGGCGTTCCCGCAGAGCATGTCACTGAGATTGACCACGAGATGGAGTTGCCCACTCCGCATTTCCGCCCGGACCGCGAATGGCAGGGCCAGCGGTTCGTCTATAACCAAGCCGAAGGGGCCACGTGGGAATCTTTCCGGCTACCGGGTTATGTTTGCCGGGACACGACAATTGCCGAAAACACCAAGGGCGTCGCAGGCGTGCAGGTCGTGCGCAAGGGGCAGGGCGATCCGGTTTGGGCGGCGCATGACACGGATATTCACTTTACCTTCGTGATGGAGGGCGAGGTGACGCTGGAAGGGGAAGGCCGCGAACCATATCGCTTGGAGCAAGGCGATGCGTTTGTGATCCCGCCTGGTATGCGCACCAGGCTGTCCGACCCGTCCGATAATGTAGAATTGCTCGAGGTTACCTTGCCGGGGGTATTCAATACCACACTGGATTAAGTCAGTCTTGGTTCAGGAATCTTGTGTCCCGGGGGTTCAACTCCCCGGCAAGTTTCATTTAGGGTATGTTTTTCTGACCAGTTGATCAAAAAACGGGGAATCGCCATGACTTTGAAAGATGCAGCGCTGTCTGTCCGCGAAAAAGCCTATGCGCCGTATTCAAACTTTAAAGTTGGCGCGGCAATTCGGTCGAAATCCGGCCAAGTCTTTGCGGGCTGCAACGTTGAAAATGTAGCTTACCCCGAGGGCACTTGCGCCGAGGCAGGTGCTATCGCGGCAATGGTCGCAGCCGGCGAATTGGAACTGTCCGAGGTTTATGTGGTTGCTTCCAGTCCGCAACCTGTACCGCCCTGCGGGGGATGCAGACAAAAACTGGCAGAGTTCGGCAAACGGGACGTTAAGGTGACACTGGCAACCGTAGATGGGGCCGAGTTCGAAACCACGATCGGAGACCTGCTGCCGGGCGCGTTCGACGCCTCGCATATGGAGGACGTGTGACCTCATGGACGCCCGTTCGATCATTGCAAAACTGCGCCGCGGGCAGGTCCCGACCGGCGAAGAGTTAAACTGGTTCGCGCAAGGACTGGCCGATGGCGGCGTCAGTGACGCGCAGGCGGGGGCGTTCGCCATGGCCGTCTGTATGGGCGGGCTGGGCGCTCAGGGGCGCGCCGATCTGACAATCGCCATGCGTGACAGCGGCGATGTGCTGAGTTGGGATTTCGATGGTCCGGTAATCGACAAACACTCGACCGGAGGAGTGGGGGACAGCGTTTCTCTGGTTCTGGCCCCTGCGTTGGCCGAGTTGGGGGCATATGTGCCCATGATCTCGGGCCGTGGTCTGGGTCACACGGGCGGTACGTTAGACAAGCTTGAGGCGATCCCCGGCGTCAGCACGCAGATCGGGCAGGAGCGCCTGACGCAAATTTTGCACGACACCGGCGCAGCGATCGTTGGGGCGACGGGGCAGATCGCCCCCGCGGACAAGCGGCTTTACGCGATCCGCGACGTGACTGCCACTGTGGAAAGCCTGGATCTGATCACCGCCTCGATCCTCTCAAAGAAGCTGGCCGCCAGCCCCGAGGCTTTGGTGCTGGACGTCAAGGTCGGCTCTGGTGCGTTTATGAAAACGCTGGAAGATGCGCGCAAACTGGCGCGCGCCCTGTCGGAAACCGCGAATGCGGCGGGATGCCGAACCTCGGCGGTGATCACCGATATGCACCAACCTTTGGCCCCCGCGCTGGGCAACGCGCTGGAAGTCGCCGAGGTGATGAAGGTTCTGACGCAAGATCCATATGCTCCGCTGGCTGAAATCTCGGCCGAGTTGGGTGGCGTGTTGTTGGCCGATGCCGGGATGTTCAAAACCGCTGATGAGGGCCGCGACAAGATCACGGACGTTATCCGCGACGGGCGCGCAGCTGAGCGGTTCGGGCGCATGATGGCCGCTGTTGGCGCCCCGTTGCAGTTTGTTGAAAACTGGTCGCGTTACCTGCCCGAAGCCAGTGTAATTCTTGAGGTCCCGGCCCCGGCAAACGGATACGTCACCGCAATAGATGGTGAGGCGCTGGGTCTGACCGTTGTGGCACTGGGCGGTGGGCGGCAGGTCGAAGATGACGTGATCGACCCGGCGGTCGGTTTGTCTGACATCGTCCGGCTGAGCGACAAGGTCGACAAGGGCGCGCCCCTGGCCGTGATCCACGCCGCGCGCGAGGACGCTGCCAAACAGGCCGCCGAGGCTGTTGTGGCTGCGATCACCCTCGGTGACGATGCCTCGACAGGGCCCGCGCTGATCCACGAAAGGATCACACCGTGACCCGCGCGTTTCTGGTGGTGATGGACTCGGTCGGCATCGGCGGCGCGCCGGATGCGGACAGCTTCTTCAATGGCGAGACGCCTGACAGCGGCGCAAACACGCTGGCGCATATCGCGCAGGCTTGCGCCGAAGGCCGGGCAGAAGAGGGGCGATCAGGCCCGTTGTATCTGCCAAACCTTGATACGCTGGGGCTGGGGGCCGCGACGCGGTTGGCCTCGGGGGACGAAACGCCCGGGCTGGCGGCTGACCCAACCGGCCTCTGGGGATGCGCGCGCGAGCATTCGCCCGGTAAGGACACACCTTCGGGCCACTGGGAACTGGCCGGGGTGCCGGTGCCGTGGGACTGGCACTATTTCCCCGATACCAAGCCATCTTTCCCTGCGGATCTCAGCAGCGCGGCTGCCGAAGCAGCGGGCACAGACGGCATTCTGGGCGATTGCCACGCCTCTGGCACGGCCATCATCGCCGAACTGGGCGCCGAGCATATGCGGACTGGCTGGCCCATCTGTTATACGTCTGCTGACAGCGTGTTCCAGATCGCCGCGCATGAGGAGAGCTTTGGCCTCGACCGCCTGCTGGCTGTGTGCAAGGCGCTGGCCTCGCGTTTGCACGAGATGAAAGTAGGCCGGGTCATCGCGAGACCCTTTGTCGGCTCGCCCGAGCAGGGGTTCACCCGCACCACCAACCGCAAAGACTTTGCCATTTTGCCGCCAGCGCCGGTTCTGACCAACTGGGCACAGGATGCCGGGCGTCGGGTATATGCGGTCGGCAAGATCGGAGACATCTTCTCGATGCAGGGGATCGACACGCTGCGCAAAGGCTCGGATCCCGAGTTGATGGGGCATCTGTCCGATCTGGTGGACGAGGCGGAAGAGGGCAGCCTGACCTTCGCTAATTTCGTCGAATTCGACAGCCTGTATGGGCACCGCCGCGACATCAGCGGCTATGCCCGCGCGCTCGAATGGTTTGACCATGAGATTGGACTGATCCTGAAAAAGATGCGTCCGGGCGATCTGATGCTGCTGACTGCCGATCATGGCAACGACCCCAGCTGGATCGGCACTGACCACACACGCGAACAGGTGCCGGTTTTGATTGCCGGGCAGGGCAGAGGCCAGATCGGTGTCGTCGATTTTGCCGATGTCGCCGCCAGCATCGCGCACCACCTGAACATTCCGGCACAAGGACCGGGGAAGAGCTTTCTATGACTGTCGCAGACCTGCCAAAAATCGAACTGCACCTGCACCATGAAGGTGCAGCGCCGCCCGCATTCATCCGCCAGCTTGCGCATGAAAAGCGCATTGATCTGAGCGGTATCTTCAAGCCGGACGGAAGCTATGACTTCCGCGATTTCGCCCATTTCCTCAGCGTGTATGAGGCCGCCTGCGAAGTGCTCAAGTCACCTGAGGATTTCCGCCGTCTGACCCTGGCCATCCTCGAAGAAAGCGCTGCAAACGGCGTGGTGTACTCGGAAACCTTCCTAAGCCCGGATTTCTGTGGCGGGGGTGATCTTGCGGCGTGGCGGGACTATCTGAACGCAATTCAGGACGCGGCAGATGAGGCAGAGCGCAAGTTCGACATTACCATGCGCGGGGTAGTCACATGTGTGCGCCATTTTGGGCCGGAGAAAGCCAAGCTAAGCGCCCATTGCGCGGCTGAAACGGCTGGCGATTGGATCACCGGGTTCGGAATGGGCGGAAATGAGGGCGTAGGCGCGCAGGGCGATTACAAATGGGCCTTTGATTGCGCGCATGAAGCTGGCTTGCGCCTGACCACCCATGCTGGTGAATTCGGCGGCCCGGAAAGCGTGCGCGATGCGGTGCGTGATCTGGGCGTGGAGCGTGTGGGCCACGGTGTCCGCGCGATTGAAGATCCTGACCTGATCCGCGAGTTGGTTGACCGGGAAGTCACGCTTGAGGTCTGCCCCGGCTCGAACGTGGTGCTGGGGCTCTTCCCCGATTTTGGCGCACACCCGATTGCCCGGTTGCGCGATCACGGCGTGAAGGTCACGGTTTCTACCGATGATCCGCCTTTTTTCCATACCACCATGCGGCGCGAATATGAGATGCTGAACCAGGCCTTTGGCTGGGAGGCCGAAGACTTTGCAGCCCTGAATGATACGGCCCTGAGCGCGGCCTTTTGTGATGAAGACACCCGCGCGCGGGTCAAGAAAAGACTGGAGAGAACATGAGCGAACACCTGACCGTCGTTGACCACCCGCTGGTGCAGCACAAACTGACGCTCATGCGGGACAAGGGCACCTCGACCGCTGAGTTCCGTCAGCTGCTGCGCGAGATCACGCTGCTGCTGGCCTACGAAGTCACGCGCGAGTTGAAGCTGACGACCCGCCATATCGAAACCCCGATGGAAGAGATGGACGCCCCTATTTTGGCCGGTAAGAAGCTGGCGCTTGTGTCCATCCTGCGCGCAGGCAATGGGATGTTGGACGGCGTGCTGGAACTGGTGCCGTCGGCCCGTGTGGGCTTTGTCGGTCTCTACCGGGACGAAGAAACCTTGCAGCCGGTCCAATACTACTTCAAAGCGCCCGAGGGCCTGAAAGACCGACTGGTTATCGCGGTTGACCCGATGCTGGCCACAGGCAACAGCTCGGCCGCGGCGATTGATCTCCTGAAAGAGGCCGGTGCGACAGACATCCGTTTCCTCTGCCTGCTGGCCGCACCCGAAGGCGTTGCCCGCATGAAAGAGGCGCACCCGGATGTGCATATCGTAACGGCGTCGCTGGATCGTGAGCTGAACTCGAAAGGCTATATCATGCCGGGGTTGGGTGACGCAGGCGACCGGATGTTCGGCACCAAGTAAGCGGCCTTATTCGCCGCAGATATTCTGCAGCCGGACCCAATCGCGGTCCGGCAGCACTTGGGGCAGGGGGCGACCGGCCATCGGGTCGGCCTCGATCAGGCCCAGAGTCGTTTCTCCCGTCACATCTACGGCATACGCATAGGGCGTCGAAGGCAGAGCGGCCTGCGCAAATACCTCTAACAACTGTTCGTCTGGTACAGATGGCCGCGATTCCGACAGGACCTGCTCGGCATAGGAATCAACGATCTCGGGCGTCAGCTCTCCGGTCGTCAGAAGGCGGAACGCGGTGGCTGGACCGGTACGGTCCAACAGCTCATCCAGCGGCTCTTGTGCAACGGACCGCGCGCGTTCGGCGATGATGTACCCGGCCGCGATGGAAGGATCTTCGTGATCTTCGACCAAAGCGCGGTTCAACAGGATGATCCCGCCAGGCAGGCTGAGGCTGGTTTGTACCCCGGCGGGAAGGATGACAACTTCGCGGACCCCGGTCCGCGTCGCCAGTTGATCCAACGCTGTCTGCGCATCTTCGGACTTGCACGCCACACCTGAGACCCGTTCGATCCGATGCAGGATCGTGTCGCCGATGTCATAGCGCTTGATCTCGGGGACGACCGCAACAACGTGGCTCTGCAAAGCGGCGGGCGCCCACAGCAGCAACAGCGCCGCAACGGCGGCGACAACACCGGCAACACTCAGCCAGCGCAGCCGGCCCGGATGTGGGCGGGACCGATCAATCGCTTTTTGCAGCCGGTCGATGGCTGCGATCATCGTGGTTTCAGACTCATCCAGCTCAAGCGTTTCGTCGGGATCGCCGTCGGGGTTGAAGACAGCAGGGAAGGTCCCCGGGTTCTGCCGTTCCAGTGCGGCCAGCGACCAGTGGGTCAGCGCCCGATCGTTGAAGTCCGAAATCGTCAGCGTCGCTTCGCCAATCGAGACCACGACCTCGCGCCGCTGTACATCGGGCGAGGGGCGCCACAGACCGGTGGCTTCGATCCGCTGGTACTGTTTCAGGGCCGTCATCTGAATGAGGTCTGCTCGTTGGTATTTTGCCTCAGCTTAACATGGTAAATTCGAAGGGCGCAAACCGGTTGCGTCACCTTGGGTAAATGTGCTGGATACCACGACGCATGCAGGATCGGCCTGCCGTGCCAATCGGGTAACATAGCGACAGATGCAGGCAGATACTCAGACGTCACCCATACTGGCCTCGCTGCTCATGATCGGTGCGATGGCGATTATCGGTGTGATCGACAATGCGGTGATCCTGTTGGCCGAGACGGTTGGCCTGTGGCAGTTTCATCTGAGCCGGGCTTTGATGATGTTGCCGCTGATCTTTGGTCTGTCGTTGTTGGGGCTGGGCGGGATGCGCCCCAAGCGTTTTGGTCCTGTGATCTTGCGCAGCGTGATGATCACGCTGGCGATGTTGTTTTACTTTGCCTCTCTGGCGCTTATGCCGATTGCGCAGGCTCTGGCAGGTCTTTTTACCTCGCCCATTTTTGTTCTGCTTATTTCGGCCATTGCAATGAAGCAAAGGATCGGCCCCTGGCGTATCTTTGCGGTCCTATTGGGATTTGCGGGGATCTTGTGCGTGTTGCAGCTGAATCCCCATGATTTCGATATGCGCAACCTTCTGCCAGTGGCTGGGGGGCTGTTTTACGCATTCAGCTCGGTTATCACGCGCAGCCATTGCTCCGGCGAGAGCACCGTCGCGCTGCTGGCCGCTATGATCGTTACTCTGGGTTCGGCGGGGGCAATTGGTTTGGTGGTTCTGGAATTCTTCCCGATTGCCTCGCCTGACGGACCCGAGGGTTTTGCTACGCGTGGCTGGGTATGGGATATGCAGCCCGCCTTGCTCTGGATTGTTGTTCAAGCGGTTGGGTCCACGATTGCCGTGTTCATGTTGATCAAGGCCTATCAGGTGGGTGAACCGTCTTATGTTGCGGTGTTCGAATATTCAGTGATGATATTCGGCCCGCTCTTTGCCTTTGTTGCGTTGGGGCAGACCATCGAACCGATTCAGATCGCGGGGATCGGTTTGATTGCATGCGCAGGTGCGGTGTTGGGTTGGCGGGCAGGGCGTGAGACCGCGCAGCCTGAGACGGTGTAACGCAAACCGATCCTTTGAGTGTGTCCTGCCATTTAGGGCCAAGGCTTAGAGGTCAGATTCGGGGAAACTTTGAAATTTGGCCCGAGTCACAGTTTCCAAATTTCGACCAATTAATCAAAATTGCGCAGTGTTGTTCGAAAATATGTTGGTTTTTGGGGCCTTAGCGGTCGAAATTGGACCATAATGTGTCCGAAATAAGACTGCCGTACTTCTGTTGTGCTAACCGTTAGGTGTAGTTGGTTTGTGTCAGAAGTGAGTGCGACACGTGTTAAATGTACAGAGTGTTTTGAGCTATTCCGACGTACCGGAAGGCCAGATTCAGGATAGCCCGGCGACCGCCTTGAATTCGCGTCGCGGCGGTTTTGTTCACGGAACTAAAATCGCGACCGACCGCGGGTGGAAAGCGGTCGAGGACCTTCAGGCTGGTGATCTGGTGCGAACGATGGACAACGGGTTCCAACAGGTTTGTCGGATTTCGACGGATTGCATCTCGGTTCCCGTAAATGAAAACCGGACGGAAAATCTGTTGGTCCGGGTGCCCTCGAACACATTGTACAATGGTCGATCGGTCTGGTTGATGCCGGAGCAGGGTATGGCGTTGGACAACACTAAGCTGACCAATGGTCCGATCACTTTGCCAATCAGTATGCCCGTTGTCCCGGCGCGTGTGCTGAGCGGAACGTTTCGGCTGACATCAGGTACACCGGCATCTTATTTTGATGTCTGTTCGCTTTTCTTTGAACAAGACGAAGTGATCTACATCGAAGGCGGTCTGCGTGCGTTTTGTTCCGCAGGGCGTTTCGGGTCGACGGGCCGTCCTCAGAATGCTTCGTACAAGATCGTCGATGCCGAGCAGAGTGAAGAGCTTGTCGATAGCGTGGCCCATAGCCGAGACATCGCCGTTTTGGCGAATTCACTAGGCGCGTTGCCTGCGCCGATTCAGCAGAACCCGATATTTCCGGTACGGCCCGTCAAAGCGGCGCGTCGGGCAGGGCGGCCGGGGCGGCCGGCTCCATTAATCTGATTTTATTTAAGTAATTGATTAAAGAAAGACGCTGGCGCGGATATCCGCACCAGCGTCTATTTTTTTAGGCGGCTTTGGCTTCGGGATTGAAGCGGCCATAGAAGGACTGGCCTTTTTCTGCCATCTCACGCAACAGCGGCGGGCAGGCAAAGCGATCGCCATACTTTTCAGACAGCTGGTCGCAACGTTCGGCCGCGTAGGGCGTGCCGATGATGTCCAGCCAGCTGAGCGGGCCACCTGACCAGGGCGCAAAGCCCCAACCCAGGATCGCGCCAACATCGCCTTCGCGGATGTCTTCCAGAACGCCTTCTTCCAATGCGCGTACCGCTTCGAGAACTTGGGCGAACATCAGGCGTTCCTGCACTTCGATCAGGTCCGGCTGATCTTCGGCCAACGGATACTTGTCCTGCAGGCCTTTCCAGTATTCGACGCGCTTGCCTTTTTCGTCATAGTCGAAGAAGCCCGCGTTCGCCTTGCGGCCCAGTCGGCCCTGTTCTTCCATCCAGAAGATCAGATCATCTGCCGGGCTTTCCGGATAGGCATCACCCATAGCGGCTTTGGTCGCGCGGGCAATCTTTGCACCCAGGTCGATCGAGGTTTCGTCGGTCAGTTGAACCGGTCCGACAGGGAAGCCCAACTGACGCGCGGCGTTGTCGATCACAACGGGGCTGACGCCCTCGGTGATCATGCGTGCGCCCTCGTTGATGTAGGGAATGATGCAACGGTTGGCGTAGAAGAAACGCGCATCGTTGACCACGATCGGTGTTTTGCGGATCTGACGCACATAGTCCAGCGCCTTGGCCACCGCGCGATCACCGGTTTCCTTGCCCTTGATGATCTCGACCAGGAACATCTTTTCCACCGGCGAGAAGAAGTGAATGCCGATGAACTGATCCGGACGGACCGACGCCTTGGCCAGATCTGTGATCGGCAGGGTCGATGTGTTCGAGGCAAAGATGCACTCCTCGGGGATGATCGCCTCGACCTTCTTGGTCATCTCGGCTTTGACGCCCACATCCTCGAAGACAGCTTCGATGATCAGATCACAGCCTTTGAGGTTGTCCAAATCCGGGGTCGCGGTGATGCGCGCCAGCATGGCCTCTTTCTTTTCGGTTGTGACTTTGCCGCGCTTCATGCCCTTGTCCAGATAGGTCTCGGTGTAGGCTTTGCCCTTGTCGGCAGCTTCCTGATCGCGGTCGACCAGCACGACTTCCATCCCGGCTTGCGCCGAAACCAGCGCGATACCGGCACCCATCATGCCTGCGCCCAGAACACCGATTTTCTTTACCGACTGATCCGGAACACCCGCCGGACGAACAGCGCCTTTTTCCAACGCTTCCTTGTTGAGGAACAGCGACCGGATCATTGCGCCCGAGGACGGGTTCATCAGCACAGAGGTGAACCAGCGTGCCTCGATCTTAAGGGCGGTGTCGAAGTCGACCAGGGCCCCTTCGTAAACCGCGCTCAGCAGAGCTTTGGCAGCCGGGAACGCGCCCTGGGTTTTGGCGTTCACCATCGCCGAGGCACCCACAAAGTTCATGAAACCGGCAGGGTGGTAGGGGGCACCGCCGGGCATCTTGTAGCCCTTCGCGTCCCATGGCTTGACCAGATCAGCTTCCTTGGCGTTCAGCACCCATTCCTTGGCTGCGGCCATTGGATCGGCTGCGATCTCGTCGATATAGCCCGCGCCCTTGGCTTTCTTGACGTCCAGCATCTTGCCTTCCAGCAGCAGCGGTGCCGCCGCCAGAGCGCCAACCTTGCGGACCATCCGTGTGGTTCCGCCCGCGCCGGGGAAGATGCCGACCATGATCTCGGGCAGGCCGTATTTCGCCTTGGGGTTTTCGGCGGCAAAGATGCGGTGCGTGGACAGGGGCAGTTCCATGCCGATGCCCGCAGCGGTGCCGGGCAGAACAGCGGCAATTGGCTTGCCACCCTTCTTGGTCTTGGGGTCCATGCCTGCCAACTCGATCTTACGCAGCAGGGCGTGCATTTGCATTGTGCCTTCGAACAGACCCTTGGCCGGGTCGCCGCCTGCCTGTTCCTTCATCACGGCCAGCAGGTTCAGGTCCATCCCGCCCGCGAACGAGCCTTCTTTGCCCGATGTGATGATGATGCCTTTGACCTCATCATCGGCCAGGGCCTGATCGATCTGGTCGCTCAGTTGCGCCAATCCGTCAAAGGACATCACGTTCATTGTTTTGCCTGGAACATCCCAGGAAATCACCGCGACGCCATCGGCGTCTTTTGTCAGAGTGAAATCAGTCATTGTCATCTCCAATCTGGTCAGCCGTCAGCGGGCTGCCATCTTTGCGGGTGAAGGAGAAACCGTTCTCGTCATCCTTCACCATCATGTCTATGTCGCTGTAATAGCCGGTCTCGGTCGGGGTCCGTGTGCCCACCACCAGAAAGGTCGCGGGCGCATCGGTCTTGTTCACAAGGTGATGGCCGTTGGCCTCACCTGCCGGGAAAGCGGCGCAATCGCCGGGCTGCATCTCATGCTCACCATCGTCATCGATCAGCACGCAGGTGCCGCTGAGCATGATGGCAAACTCGTCCTGCTCCATGTGGTAATGGCGCAGTGAGGACATGCCCTGCGGTTCCAGCCGCACGATGTTGACCCCGTATTGGGTCAGCCCGCCCGCATCACCGACACGCTGCACGAAGCGACCTGCGGTCGCCTCGGCCAGCTTGCCGGGATAGGCCGAGCCGCCCCTGAACGGGATCTGAGAAAGATCCAGCTTGGGCATCAGACCCGCTCGATGATCGTGGCCGCACCCATGCCGGATGCCACACACAGGGTCGCCAGACCGGTTTCCTTGTCCTGACGCTCAAGCTCATCCAGCAGCGTGCCGATGATGATCGCACCGGTTGCGCCCAGCGGGTGACCCATGGCGATCGAACCGCCGTTCACATTGACCAGCTCGGGGTCGACATCGAATGCCTGCTGGAAGCGCAGAACAACCGAGGCAAAGGCTTCGTTGACCTCGAACAGATCGAGATCAGAGATGGCCATGCCACTGTCGGCCAGGATCTTCTCGGTCACAGGGACGGGGCCGGTCAGCATGATGGTCGGGTCCAAACCGATCTTGGCGGTTGCCTTGATGCGGGCGCGCGGCTTCAGGCCGTGCTTTTCACCGAATTCCTTGTTGCCGATCAGAACAGCTGCCGCACCGTCCACGATGCCCGAGCTGTTGCCCGCGTGGTGGATATGGTTGATCTTTTCCAGATGCGGGTACTTCAGCATAGCCACCTTGTCGAAGCCGGGCATCTGCTCGCCCATCATCTGAAAGGCGGGGTTCAGCGCACCGAGGCTCTGCATGTCGGTGCCGGGGCGCATGTATTCGTCACGGTCCAGAATGGTCAGGCCGTTGCGGTCTTTGACTGCGATCACCGATTTCTCGAACCGGTTCTCTTCCCACGCCTGCGCTGCACGGCGCTGTGATTCCATCGCCAGTTGGTCGGCCTGATCACGCGTGAAACCGTATTCGGTCGCGATGATGTCCGAAGAGATCCCCTGCGGTACGAAATAGGTCTCCATTGCAACCGACGGATCGACGGCAATCGCTGCACCGTCAGACCCCATGGCCACGCGGCCCATCATCTCGACACCGCCGGCGATGTAACCGTCACCGGCACCGCCCTTGACCTGGTTCGCGGCTAGGTTCACAGCCTCCATGCCCGAGGCGCAAAACCGGTTGATCGAGAGGCCAGGGATGCGTTCGTCCAGATCCGAGGACAGGACCGCGGTGCGAGCCAGACACCCGCCTTGCTCCATAACCTGCGTGGCATTGCCCCAGATCACGTCCTCAACCGCGTGACCTTCGAGATTGTTACGTTCTTTCATCGCGTTCAGGGTGACGGCGGACAACCGCACCGAGGTTACTTCGTGCAGGCTGCCATCCTTGCGGCCCTTACCGCGCGGTGTGCGCAGGGCGTCATAGATATAAGCTTCGGTCATCAGTAGCTCTCCTTAAGCTCGATCCGACAATTTGCCGGGCATCAGGTCATAGGGGTGTTTCCAGCCGGGTTGTTCCGACAAGCGGGTCAGCCAGGCGTCGATATGGGGCCAGTCGGCCCGGTCAAAGCCGAATGGTTCGGGGTAATAGAGGTAGCCGCAGCAGCTGAGATCCGCGTTGGTGACGTCATCACCAACGATCCAGTCGCGGCCCTCAAGATGGGTATTCAGAACCTCATAGGCGGCTTTGAGACGGCCTTGGTTAAAGGCTATCACGTCCGGGTTACGGTGCTGTTCCGGCAGAAAATTCACCAGAAACCGCGTCAGCCCTGCCATCGAGCTTAGTTTGTGATTGTCCCATAGAACCCAGCGGAGGACATCGTATTTTTCCTCGTGGGTTTTGCCGCCGAACTTCCCGGATTTCTCGGTGACATAGGCTTGAATGGCCCCGGACTGACTGGTGCGAAAGTCACCGTCGACCAGAACCGGCGCTTCGCCCATTTCATTGACATCGGCGCGAAATTCCGGCGTGCGGGTCGCGCCCTGAAAAAAGTCGACAAAAACCGGTTCCCACTCAAGCCCCGACATTTCCAATGCCAAAGCGGCCTTGTAGCTGTTTCCGCTTTCTCCGAAGCAGTGAAGTTTGATGGTCATGCAGCTACCCCTCCCAAGGCGCATGTGGTTCAGTCGGAATTGAGTATTTTTGAAAAGATGAAGAGGCGACGTTTACCTTTGATCAACCTTGATCTGCTTCACTGATCTTGCGGTACAGGCTGGAGAGCCGATGGCCGTAAAAGGTGAAGTCGTCCCTGTCCTGATGGCGAGTGCGCCCGGTGGCAGGGGCGCGTTTTCCTTCATCTTTTCACAAATACTCCTGCCGGAGGCTCCCGGCTTTTGATTTTTCTCGATTAGACGTCTGGTGCGCTCAGTTTAGCGTTTGCGCTCTTCCAGCTCGGAATTGAAGATACGAAGGCGGTGGGTCAGGTTCTCCTCATCAATCACGCTGTTGAAGTTTTCGAACAAAAACGACAGTGCTTCTCCCTCGTCCAACCCAGCCTCGCGCGAGAACGCTTTGAGTTTGCGATAGCCGTCTTCGGTCATGGCTACGGGGAACCGGCGGGTCAGGCGAAAACGTTTTGGCATGTGGTGTCCTCCGAAAGGCTGGGTCCGGGCAGTGCTACCCGGACCCAGACTGAGCTCAGAAGTTCGCCGCGTCCAGAGCCATCACCGTGTCCGCGCCCGTCTGGATGCGCGACAGGTGCATCGCAGTCGCGGGCAGGCGGCGCGCCATGTAGAAGCGGCCGGTGTTGATCTTGGTCTCATAGAACTCTTTGTCCGATGCGCCACCGTCCAGAGCTTCTTGCGCGGCTTTCGCCATCTGCGCCCACATCAGGCCCAGGCAGACGTGGCCGAACATGTGCATAAAGTCATAGGAGCCGGACAGGGCGTTGTTCGGGTTCTTCATGCCTTCCTGCATGAAATACATGCCAGCGGCCTGCAAATCCTTGGACGCAGCTTTCAGCGGTTCTATGAACGCCTTGTCATAGGCTTCGTCTTTGCCCGCGTTTTCCTTGCAGAAGGTTTTGACCAGCTCGAAGAACGCCATGACGTGCTTACCGCCATCCTGCGCCAACTTACGGCCCACAAGGTCCAGCGCCTGAACACCGTTTGCGCCTTCGTAGATCATCGCGATACGGGCGTCGCGGGTGTATTGCGACATGCCCCATTCTTCGATGTAGCCGTGGCCACCATAGACCTGCTGGGCCTGCACGGTCATGTCATAGCCTTCATCGGTCAGGAAACCCTTGATGACCGGTGTCAGCAACGAGATCAGACCATCCGCATCCTTGTCGTTCGAGCGGTGTGCTTTGTCGAGCATGGTTGCGCCCCACAAGATGAATGCACGCGCGCCTTCGGTGAAGCTTTTCTGGTCCATGAGGTTGCGGCGGATATCGGGGTGAACGATCAGCGGATCGGCGGGGCCATCGGGGTTTTTCACGCCGGTCACGTCGCGACCCTGCAGGCGGTCCTTGGCGTATTCCAGTGCGTTCTGGAAGGCCGCGTCTGCCTGGCTCAGGCCCTGCATACCAACGCCCAAGCGCGCTTCGTTCATCATGGTGAACATGGCGCGCATGCCTTTGTGCTCGTCGCCAAGAAGCCAGCCGGTCGCCTCGTCATAGTTCATGACGCAGGTCGAGTTGCCGTGGATGCCCATTTTCTCTTCGATCTTGCCCACCGAGACGCCATTGCGCTCGCCCAGTGAGCCGTCTTCGTTGACGATGAACTTGGGCACGATGAACAGCGAAACGCCTTTGATACCCTCGGGGCCGCCGGGGATTTTGGCCAGCACCAGATGGATGATGTTGTCGGCCATGTCGTGATCACCGGACGAGATAAAGATCTTCTGGCCGGAGATTTTGTAGCTGCCGTCGTCCTGTGGTTCCGCCTTGGTGCGCATCATGCCCAGATCGGTGCCGCAATGCGGTTCGGTCAGGTTCATGGTGCCAGTCCATTCGCAGCTGACCATGTTCGGCAGATACTTGTCTTTCTGCGCATCGGTTCCGTGTGCCAATATGGCCGAGGCCGCGCCGTGGGTCAGGCCCTGGTACATGGTGAACGCCTGGTTCGACCCTGAGAACATCTCGCCAACTGCGGTGCCCAGTACATATGGCATGTTTTGGCCGCCATATTCTTCGGGCATGTCCAGCCCGGTCCAGCCACCTTCTTTGACCTGCTCGAACGCGTCCTTGAAGCCTGTGGGGGTGTATACGATACCGTTTTCCAGACGGCACCCTTCGGTGTCGCCAACCACGTTCAGAGGGTGCAGAATGTTTGTGGCAACCTTGCCTGCTTCTTCCAGCACTGCACCGGTGAATTCTGCTTCAAGTTCGCCGTATCCCGGAATATCGGATTCAGAAACTTTCAGAACATTGTGCAGCACGAACTGCGTGTCTTTAGTTGGTGCGTTGTAGACGGGCATGTGAAGCTCCCTTTAATTCATATGTCCGGGTGGAAGGCAGGCGAGGGGTTACTCGGCAGCCTTTTTGTCTTGTTTCATTGAGGCGATGACTTTCTCGCCCCACCGCAACTGTTCTTTCAGGTCGTCGATGGCCTGCGTCAGCTCTTCGCGGCGCGACTCCATATCGGCCAGGCGCTCGCAGGCGATTTCATACGTGCGCGATATCTGGGTCAGCTGCTGGTCGCCCACATGGTACAGGTCCAGAAGCTGGCGGATTTCCTCGAGGCTGAAGCCAAAACGCTTGCCGCGCAGGATCAGTTTCAGGCGCGCACGGTCGCTTTTGGTGAACAGCCGTTTCTGGCCCTCACGAATGGGAAACAGAAGCTCTTTGGCCTCGTAGAACCGCAAGGTCCGGGGCGTGACGTCGTAAGTCTCGCACATCTCGCGGATGGTCATCAGATCTTCGGTCATGGTTTCAGTACTCTTGTGGCTGGCGTCTATGAAAGTCAGGTGCGCAGTCGTTGCGGTTGTTACAACACGTCGGTGACGTTTACGTAATGCGAACGCTGCGTCACAAATTAGGTTTACGTAACTTCCTTACGCGTCAAGTCGCGGATTTCCTACTTTTGACGATTTAACGTAACGGAATTTTGGACGGAAAAGCGCCGCAGCAGATCACTCCGCACCCTGTCAAAAGGGCGGAGCTTACGGATTTCGCATCATTTTCCGGCTGTGGAGGGATGCCCCGAAAGAATCACTTCAACGATTTGGCGGTCTCGTCGCGCATCTTGGTCAGGGCGTCGATTGCTTCGTCCAGTTGCTGCTTTTGCTTCTCAAGCTCAATGATCTGCTTGTCAGCGACGTCGACGAAGGCACGCATCTGAACCTCGTTGCCTTCATGCTCGTAGATCAGCAACCACTGGCGGATGTCCTCCAGCGAGAACCCGTATTTTCGGCCTCGCAGGATCAATGTCATACGCGCGCATTCGCGCGGTCCATAAAAGCGCGATCTGCCTTCCCGGTCGGGTTGCAGCAATTCGATGTATTCATAGTAGCGCAGGGTACGCGGAGTCACATCGAACTCGGCGCACATCTCTTTGAATGACAAACGGTTGTCGGACATTCCTGATCTCCTCTGCCGCAGCCTATGTTCTGTCAGCGGCAAGCGCAACCGGCGGGCTTGCTCTTTTGGCGGACACAGGCTCATAAAGGGACAAACCAAAAGAACGGATTCAAGTACATGGTCGACAAAGCCGCAATTGCGCGCCAGTTCATCGAGGCGATCCCCCACGCCAAGGCGCTGGGCCTCAAGCTGACCGAGATTGGCGATGGCAAAGCCGAGATTTGCATGCCGTACAGCGAAGACCTGGTCGGCGATCCGCGAACAGGTGTGATTCATGGCGGCGCGGTTTTTGCCGCCCTTGACACCTGTTGTGGTGCCGCAGTCATGAGTCATCCCGCTGCGCCCGGCGGGACGGCAACAATCGATCTTCGGATCGACTACATGCGCGCGGCAACACCGGGGCAGACCATCAAGACGCAAGCGACCTGCTATCACATCACTCGGAACGTTGCCTTTGTGCGGGCCACGGCATTGGACGAGGCCGAGGACCTTCCTGTGGCCACGGCCGCGGGCTCATTTACGGTGGAGGGTCTGTGATGGCGCGAACCCGTCCCGAGCCCGTTCAGGTTGTCAAACAACGCCGAGATGCCGCACTGAACGCGATTGTCGAAGGTGTTCCATACATCAGGTTCCTCAACACCACGTTCGACCGCCGTGGCGACGAGTTGACCGGCGTGCTGCACTTTGACAACAAGCTGATCGGCAACCCGATGCTACCCGCCCTGCACGGAGGAGTAACCGCGGCTTTCCTTGAGATCACCGCCGTAATCACACTGAGCTGGGATTTCTTGCTGCCCAAGATCGAAAGTGGCGAGCTAGAGGCCAGCGATATCGCGGATTACCAAAAGGTGCGCTTTCCCAAGACGGTCGATTTCACAGTTGATTACTTGCGCTCTGGCCTGCCGCGCGACGCATATGCGCGCGCCTACATTAGCCGGGCTGGGCGTCGGTATGCTTCAGTGCGCGTTGAGGCCTGGCAGGATAACCACGCGCGGCTGTTCGCGCAGGCGTCAGGGCATTTTCTGATGCCGCAGCCCAAAGCCGACGGATAATACCACGCCATGCAGGACGCGTCGGCACCCATCACGCATAAGCGGGTGCTCAAGATCGCAGCGCCCATAGTGCTGTCAAATGCGACCGTCCCGATACTGGGTGCGGTGGATACCGGTGTCGTGGGGCAGATGGGGCAGGCCGCGCCAATCGGAGCTGTCGGTATGGGCGCGGTTATTCTGGCCACCATCTACTGGGTGTTTGGGTTTCTTCGCATGGGAACGACAGGCCTTGCCGCCCAGGCGCGCGGGGCAGGGGATACGGCAGAAACTGGGGCCTTGTTGACGCGCGGTCTGCTACTTGGTGGCGCGGCGGGTCTGTTCTTTATTCTCACGCAGGTCTGGGTGTTTTGGGGGGCTTTTGCGCTATCCCCCGCGAGCCCCGAGGTCGAGGCCTTTACGCGTGCCTATCTGGAAATCCGTATCTGGGGCGCCCCGGCGACAATCGCGCTGTATGCGGTCACCGGCTGGCTGATCGCGGTGGAGCGCACGAAGGGCGTTTTCGTGCTTCAGATCTGGATGAACGGTCTGAACATCGTGCTGGACTTGTGGTTTGTGCTTGGGCTGGGCTGGGGCGTCGAAGGCGTCGCCATCGCCACTTTGATCGCCGAATGGACCGGGCTGGTGCTGGGTCTTTGGTTGTGCGGAGACGCCTTCAGCGGAAACCAATGGCGCGACTGGCCGCGGATTTTTGACGCCGCGCGCCTGCGTCGAATGATGCAGGTCAACGGCGATATCATGGTGCGTTCGATTCTGCTGACGGGGTCATTTACGACGTTCCTGTTTGTTGGCTCTGATCTGGGCGACGTCAATCTGGCGGCCAATCAGGTGCTGCTGCAGTTCCTCGAAATCACCGCATTTGCCCTGGACGGGTTCGCTTTCTCAGCCGAAGCGTTAGTGGGCAGCGCAGTCGGGGCGCGCGACCGATCTCAGGTCAGGCGCGCGTCGATCATGGCGTCGCAATGGGGGGTCGGCGGTGCATTTGCCCTTGGGCTGGCGTTCTATCTAGCCGGGCCCGCGCTCATTGATCTTATGTCGACGTCGCCCGAAGTGCGGGTGGCCGCCCGCGAGTTCCTGTTCTGGGCCGCGCTTGCGCCCGTGATCGGGGTGGCCAGCTGGATGTTCGACGGTATCTATATCGGGGCGACGTGGACCCGCGCTATGCGGCAGGCGATGATCCAGTCGGTGGCGATCTACGTGGTGGCCCTGTTTCTGCTGGTGCCGACCTTTGGCAACCACGGCCTTTGGGCCGCGCTGATGGTTCTGAACATCGCGCGTGGGGTCACGCTGGGATGGCGCTACCCCAAGCTGGAAGCACAAATCGCCTAGAGCAAACCCAACAGGTTTTCAGGCGGCCGACCGATTGCAGCCTTGCCACCAGAATAGCCAGCGGGCGTTCAATCAGAATGGGGTTCTCGGCCATGGCCTGGATCAGGTCGTCATCGGGTGTCGTTTTCGTCAAGCCCAGTTCTTTGAACCGTTTCTCTCCCGTACGCATCATCTCGATCGCCGGGATGCCCAGCTTGGACTGGGCCGCGCGCAACTCATCCGCGGACGGTGTGTCTTCAAGGTATTTGCGAACCTCGACCTGCGCGCCGTTTTCTTCCAGCAGCGCCAATCCCGCGCGGGATTTGGAACAGCGCGGGTTGTGCCAGTATTCGATCACAGCCAGTCCTCTCTTTTGCTGCCAACGGCCTGCTCGACCGTGGTGAAACCGTCCTGCGCCAGCAGGTCGTCCAGACCCTGGGCGATTTCGGCAGCCAGCGAAATGCCGCCATAGACCATGGCCGTGTAGAACTGCACCGCCGAGGCCCCGGCGCAGATCTTGGCATACGCCTGCTTGGCCGTGCCGATGCCGCCGACACCGATCAGCGGGATTTGCCCGTCGGTCAATTGGCTGAGTCGCGCCAGCACACGGGTCGATTTCTCGAACAAAGGTGCGCCGGACAGGCCACCGGCCTGGCCCTTGTGGCCACTGCGCAAACCATCGCGTGACAGGGTGGTGTTGGTTGCAATCACCGCATCCACGCCGGTTTCGCGGGCCACATCAGCGATGTCCTGCAACTCGGCCTCGGTCAGGTCCGGAGCGATCTTAAGGAAGATCGGCAAGGGCCGGGGCAGCGCGTTACGGGTTTCGACTACGCCGCTGAGCAGGGCCGTCAGCGCGGCCTTGCCCTGTAGATCGCGCAGCTTTTCGGTGTTTGGCGAAGACACGTTGACCGTGGCGAAATCCAGATGCGCCGCGCAATGGTCCAGAACCTTGGCAAAATCACCGGGGCGATCATCGCTGTCCTTATTCGCACCAAGGTTCAGGCCGATCACGGCATCCTTGGGACGGTTGGCCAGCCGACGCTCCATGGCCTCCATGCCATCGTTGTTAAAGCCAAACCGGTTGATTGCGGCCAAATCCTCGATCAGGCGAAAAAGCCGCGGTTTCGGATTGCCGGGCTGCGGGCGCGGGGTTACTGCCCCGACCTCGATGAAACCGAATCCGGCACGGGACAGCGGGCCCAGAACCTCGGCGTTCTTGTCAAACCCGGCGGCCAGACCGACAGGGTTCGGCAGGTCCAACCCTGCGACGCGGGTGCGCAATCTGGCGGACGTCACCGGACCCGGTGCAGGCGCCAGCCCCGCCTTGAGCGCCTTGATCGACAGACCATGGGCCGTTTCGGGGTCCATACGGTGCAGGGCCGCCAGCCCCAGTTTCTCAGTCAGTTTCATCCAAAAGCCTCTCCGCCCCGGGCCGGGGCGCATCGAACAAGACGCGAGGTTGCAACGGCTGCTTGCCGGTGCACGACCGCCTGTCGGTAAACGGGGTCTGTCACCATCTCAAGAAACGCGTGCGCGGTAGGATAGCGGGCAATGAACACTTCATCCCAGTCTTCACCCTGCGGGCCGATCAGCGTTGTCTGATATTCACCGCGCCACAGGATTGCGGCCCCGATGCGTGCAATGATCGGCGCAGTTTCTGCGCCGTAATTGGCGTAGGCCTGCGCGCCGGTCAGGCCCGCGTCCGCCAGTGCATGCCCAGCCGGATACTTGGCGGTGTCACGAAATTTGACGAGGTTCAGCATCTCGATCGGATGATCCCGGTCGAGGTTCTTAAAAGCCTCGAACTGGGCGCGGTCGGGGTCAATAAACCCTGTCATGTCATCTCTTTCGGGAACTGGTGCGCAGTTCCGTCGAAGGGGAGGGGGCGCGACCAGACAACGTCGCTCATGCGGATCTGCCGGTAGAGATGCGGGAACAGCGCGCCGCCGCGCGACACTTCCCACTTCAGTTCATCACCCATCGCGTCTGCATCGCAGGCCAGCAGCGTCAACCCGTCGACCCCGGCGAAATGCTTGGCGGCGGTCTCTGCGGCCTGTTCGGCGGTCGAGAAATGCACAAACCCGTCTGAGACATCGATCGGAGCACCATCCGATGCGCCATGCGCCTGAAGCGTGGCCCATTCATCGGCCCGGAAAATCTTGTAAATCAGCATGGGGTCGTGATGCACCGGGCCAAGGTTAGAATCAAGCCGGATTTCCCCCTTTGACTCTCGGCGGTGCGCGTCGCAACATCGCCGCAATTAACAATAGGGAGTTAAACTATGCTCACCCGTCTTTTGACATCCGCCGCCGCGCTCAGCCTGACCGCAAGCATGGCGTTTGCCGAATACAAACTGACGATTCTGCACACCAACGACATTCACAGCCGCATTGAATCCATCAACAAATACGACTCGACCTGCGACGCTGAAGGTGAAGCCGAAGGCAAGTGTTTCGGTGGCGTTGCCCGCCTGAAAACCATCGTGGACGCACGCCGCGATGCGCTGAGCGATGGAAACGTTCTGCTGCTAGATGCAGGTGATCCATTCCAGGGTTCGCTGTTCTACACGACCTATAAGGGCGCGGCAGAGGCCGAGTTCATGGAGGCCATCGGCTATGACGCAATGGCTGTCGGCAACCACGAGTTCGATGATGGCCCCGAGGGTCTGGCAGCGTTTGTCGATGCGGTCAGCTTCCCCGTGATCTCGGGCAACCTTGATCTGTCCTCGTCGGCTGAACTGAAAGACCGGGTTCTGAACCACGTGGTGCTTGAGGTCGGCGGCGAAAAGATCGGCATTATCTCAGCTCTGGCTACGGACACCGTGGACACCTCGAGCCCCGGCAAGGATGTCCTGTTTCAGGACGAGATTGAAAGCCTGACCGCAGATGTCGAGGCGCTGAAGGCCGAGGGTGTCGATATCGTCATCGCTCTGACCCACGTGGGCTTGGCCAAAGACCTTGAAATCGCCGAGCGTGTGCCCGGTCTGGATCTGGTCATTGGTGGACACTCGCACACGCTGCTATCCAACACGCAAGAGGGCGCGGCAGGATCGTATCCGATGATGGTTGGCGACGTTCCGGTCGTTCAGGCTTATGCCTATTCCAAGTATCTGGGCGAAATCACACTGACCTTCGATGACGACGGCAACCTCGTCTCGGCAGAAGGTGAACCGATCCTGCTGGACGCTTCGGTCGAACCTGATGCTGACATTGCAGCGCGCGTCGCTGAAATGGGCGCACCGATCGAAGAGATGAAAAAGCAGGTCGTGGCCAATTCTGCTGCAGCCATCCAAGGCGACCGCAATGTCTGCCGCGTGCAGGAATGTGAGATGGGCAACCTTGTCGCCGACGCCATGCTGGCGCGGGTCGCGGATCAAGGCGCTCAGCTGGCGATTGCCAATTCGGGCGGTTTGCGGGCCTCGATTGATCCGGGTGAGGTGACCATGGGCGAAGTGCTGACCGTGCTGCCGTTCCAGAACACCCTGTCGACCTTTGAGATCAGTGGTCAGGGCGTCATCGATGCGCTGGAAAACGGCGTCAGCCAGGTGGAAGAGGTCAAGGGCCGCTTTCCGCAGGTTGCCGGGATGAAATTCACCTGGGACCCGAGCGTCGCTCCGAATGAGGGACGTATTGTCGAAGTGATGGTGGCCGACGGTGACGGGTTCGTTCCGATTGATCCGGCTGCGACCTATCTGGTGGTCACCAACAACTATGTCCGCAATGGCGGCGATGGCTACAAGATGTTCGAGGGCGACGACAAGAACGCCTATGACTTCGGTCCCGACCTCGCCGACGTGACGGCCGAGTATCTGGCCGAGAACGCGCCGTATCAGCCCTATCTGGACGGGCGCATCCAGCAAAAGTAAACCTGCATGTCAGGACACTACGGAAAGGCCGCGCTGGACGCGGCCTTTTTTCATGTTTGAACCTGTCTTGCCATTGCCGCGCGGGCTGGTCCATTTTGCAAAGACCTGATCTGAACCCCGGAGCCAAAGCGCATGTGCGGACGGTTTGCCGTAACACTTCCCAACGATGCGATGGCGCAGCTTTTTGCTGCGCGCCCGGCGAATGATCTGCCCGTTGTTCCGAACTACAATGTTTGTCCGACCAATCAGGTGCATGTGGTGCGCGCAGGCGAAAACGGGCGTACGCTTGATCCGTTGCGCTGGGGGTTTCTGCCGCATTGGTACAAGGCGGAAAACGCCGGACCGTTGTTGATAAACGCACGGGCCGAGACGCTGGCAGAAAAGCCTGCCTTTCGGGCGGCCTGCCGGGAACGCCGCTGCCTGATCGTTGCGACGGGGTTTTATGAATGGACCAAGACCGAGCAGGGTGACCGGTTGCCGTGGTACATTCACCGGCAGGACGGCGCGCCGATTGCTTTTGCCGGCGTGTGGCAGGATTGGGGGCCAGAAGAGGCCCGGCAGGGCACTTGTGCTATTGTGACAACGCCCGCCAACCAAAACCTCAGCACAATCCATCACCGCATGCCTCTGATCCTGGAACCCGACGACTGGTCGCTGTGGCTGGGTGAGGCGGGCAAGGGTGCCGCGCGCCTGATGCAACCCGGTGCCGAAGATGTCCTGGCGTTTCACCGCGTCGATCCTGCGGTGAATTCGAACCGGGCCAGCGGGCCTGACTTGATCGAACCGATAGAAGCCTGACTTTTCAATCCCACCGCCGCGGGATAGACCTTTGGCATGGTTCTGAAATTCGACAGCCTTCCCGATCTTTATGCGCATGAGTTCGATACGGTCATCGACGTGCGCAGCCCTGCGGAATATGCCGAAGATCACCTGCCCGGCGCTATCAGCCTGCCGGTTCTGGACGACGAAGAACGCGCCCGTGTGGGCACGATCTATGTGCAGGAAAGCCCCTTCCTGGCGCGCAAACTGGGGGCCGCGCTGGTTTTTCGCAATGCGGCGAACCACATCGAAAACAGCCTGTCGCATCACGAAGGCGGGTGGCGGCCTCTGGTCTATTGCTGGCGCGGCGGGCAGAGATCGGGCTCGTTCACGTGGATGCTGCAACAGATCGGCTGGCGCGCCCAGGTGGTCGAGGGCGGTTATCGCACCTACCGCCGGTTGGTGAATCGTTACCTCTATGACGACCCGTTGTCGCATCGTCTGATTGCGCTGGATGGGTACACCGGAACAGCAAAGACCGAGCTTTTGACCCATCTGAAGGAACGCGGTGTTCAGGTTCTGGACCTTGAGGGTCTGGCCAATCACCGGGGGTCTCTATTGGGAGAGATGCCCGGCGGTCAACCCAGCCAAAAGGCGTTCGAATCTGCTCTGGCCGCTGCATTGTGCCGTCTGGAGTCCGCGCGTCCTGTGGTGGTTGAGGCTGAGTCGTCCAAGATCGGGTCTCTGATCCTGCCACCTTCGCTGTGGACTGCCTTGCGCCAGGCTCCGAGAATTCAGATCAACGCGTCGATTCAGGCGCGGTCCGCATATCTGGTCACTGCCTATGATGATGTGTTGTCGGATCAGGATCGCCTGCGCGACCGTCTGTCGCCGCTGCGGTTCCATCGCGGGCACGAGGTGGTGGACGGCTGGATGACCCTGATCGATGCGGGCGATAAGCGGGCACTGACCCAAGCGTTGATCGAACAGCACTACGATCCTGCCTATGCGAAAGCCGGCCGCGCGCGCAAAGCTGAGGTCATTGCGTCCATTGCGGTCCCCGCGCTGGATGCAGCAGGTTTATCCGCGGCAGCATCGCAGATCGAAGCCATTTTGGATCAGGTGTGAAGCCCTAGTCCCGGTGCTTCGGTTATTTGCCCGATGATCGCGGCGGGATACCCTGCCTCGCGCAAACGGTCGCAAATCGTCTGCGCCTGACCCGTTGGTACGGCGGCCAAAAGCCCACCGGCCGTCTGAGGATCGAACAACAGATCCGCCTTGCCGCCGGTCGGCAGTTCGGGCGCGATCGAGCGGTTGTCTTCGAAAATCGTTGACCGAATGCCTTGCTGGCTCAGTTCCAGGGCGCCATCCATCACAGGGATCGCTTCAAGGTCCAGAATGGCCCCACACCCCGAGGCGTCAGCGAGGCCCAAAAGGTGCCCCGCCAGCCCAAAGCCGGTGACATCTGTCATCGCATGCGCATCTGCCAGTATCTCCGAGGCTTTGCCCTGCGGCTGAACCATCTGCGCAAAGGCTGCTGCGACCCATTCGCCTTTCGCCGCGCCAGCCATCTCGGCGGCCATCAGAATACCGCTACCCAAGGATTTGGTCAGGATCAACGCATCGCCGGGCTGCGCGCCGGAAAGGGTGATCGGGTCGGTATCGCACAACCCGGTCAGCGAGAAACCGATCGTCATTTCATCACCCATGGAACTGTGCCCGCCGACAATCTCGGCCCCGGCGCTGCGGATAACGTCGGTGGCGGCCGCCATGATCTCGGCCATGGTGCGGTGCTGCAACACAGGGGACATACGCGGCAGGATGATCGTCGCGGTGGCCGCTTGCGGACGTGCCCCCATGGCCCAAATGTCCCCCAGGGCGTGAACGGCAGCGATGCGCGCCATCAGCGCGGGATCGTTGGTAAAACTGCGCAGGTGGTCCGATGTCATGACCTGTCTCGCACCGCCAGTGTTCAGAAGGGCAGCGTCGTCCCCCGGCAGCGAAGTCACATCACTGCGGGAAGGCGGCGGCAAATCGGCAAGCGCAGTTTGCAGCGCACCGCGACCCACCTTGGCCCCGCAGCCGCCGCACATCGGTTTGTTGCCCAGAGCCTCGATCAAGCCAGCCGCGTGCTGGCTGGGCAAGGCCGGAGGCTTCATTTGGGGCAAGTCGCGGAATTTGTTCATGAAGCTTTGGTCGATGTGATTTTTCCACTTCCACATCAGCGAACCGCTGAATGACGTCCCCAACCGTTCTCCCAATGCTGATTTGCCGCCCAGAGAGATCAGTTTGAGGTAGTCCTTTTGCGGCTCGTAGCGTCGCATAGTGCCAGCCCCCAGCGCGGCGCGCAGGTTTTGGAACAGGATCGGAGCCTCGCGCACGGCGTACACTCCGGCTTTGGGGCGAGGGTTCTCGGTGAGGTGTGCACAATCACCCGCGGCAAAAACGGCCGGATCGCTGGATTGCAGTTGTGCGTTGACTCGGATGAACCCGTCCTGCAGGTCCAGCCCCGTCTTCGAGATCCAGCCATAAGGTTTTGCACCTGCTGCGCCGGTCACAAAATGAGCTGCAATTTGACGCCCATCGTCCAAAGCCACGTGGTCGGTCGCAATCCGCGCAATGGGTGCGTCTTCGATCACCTCGATACCCAGCTCGGCCATCGCCTTGCGAATGGTCGCTGCTGCCTTAGGCAGCGTGGCCGTCAGGACCTGAGCATTGTCGATCAGGGTCAATTGCGCGGCGCGTCCCTTTGCGTGCAGGGCGTGGGCCATGGCCATAATCAGTTCGGCCCCGGCCACGCCGCCACCGATGACGGCGACCGCGGCATCGCCAGCCTCTTCGAGATACGCAGCCCATTTGGCGGCGAACGGTCCAAGCGGTTTGGCGGGTACAGCATGCTCGGCAAAGCCGGGCAGGGCAGGCATGTCCGAGGTGATCCCTACATTGACCGAGGCCACATCGAAGGCCACAGGCGGGCGGCCTGCCACGTGGACCTCATGCCGATCCGGGTCGATCCCCTGCGCCGCACCCAGAATGACACGCGCCCCTGCAAAACGGGCGAGTTTTACCAGATCAATGTCCAGCTCAGACCGGGAATAGTGGCCGGCTACGAATCCCGGCAGCATTCCGGAGTAAGGCGCAGTCGGGCCAGGGTTGATCACCGTAACCCGTGCTCCGGGCAGAGGATTCATCCCCCACTTTCGAAGAAGTAAGGCGTGGGTGTGACCGCCGCCGATAAGAACCAGATCGCGGGTCAGGGGCAGCGGTGGGTGGTGCATCAAACTCAGGTCTTGCTGTGATCAGGAACGTCTTCGACCTGCTCAACCGCGTGTGTGGCCCAAAGCTCATCTTCGCCCGCGTCTGGCAAATCGCTGGGCTTTTCATGGCGATGAATGTGCCATTTGGCAATGAACAGGGCCGTGATCGGCGCGGTCAGGAACAAAAACAGCGTGATCAGCAGTTCGTGCATGGACAGCTTGCCCTCAAGCAGGACCGAATGGCAGATCGAGGCCAGCAAAACACCGCCCACACCCAGCGTTGTCGCCTTGGTGGGGGCGTGCAGACGGGACATCGGGTCCTTTAGCTTGATCATGCCGTACGAGCCGACAAATCCGAATATGCCCGAGATGACGAGGAAGAAGGCAATCAGCAGTTCGACGATGAAAGTCATGGCATCCTCACTCGATTATATTGCCGCGCAACATGAAGCGCGCATAAGCGACCGTTGAAACGAACCCGAGCATGGCGATGATCATCGCGGATTCAAAGAACACCTCAGTTCCCAGGTTCAGGCCATAAAGGATCAGCAGCGCGATCGTGTTAATGACCATCGTATCAAGGGCCAGAACACGTGTGCCAACGCCGTCTGCGGTGATGATCCGCCACAGGCACATCATGATGGCCGTACCGAAACAGGCGAATGCAAACAAAATCGCATAGTCGATCATTCGAAAATCTCCTTCAGGCGACGTTCGTAACGGCTCTTGATCTGATCGCGCACAGCGTCGGGGTCCGGCGCGTCCAGGCAATGTACCAGCAGGTTATGGCCTTGGGCCGACAGGTCGCTGCTGACGGTGCCGGGGGTCATGGTGATGGTGCCCGCCAGCACAGTGATGGCCTCTGGCGTGCGCAACTCAAGCGGAACAGAAATCCAGGCCGGCTTTCGGTCTGCATCGCGTTTGAACAGGATGATCCGCGCAACGGTGACGTTGGCGACCACGATGTCCCACAGAACCACCAGCATATATTCCACAACCATCGGCCAGTTACGCAACTTGGGCCGGTCGGGCCAATAGGGCTGCGTGATGAATGGAATGATGATGCCCAGGATCAGGCCAAACACCAACGAATTGAGCGTCATGTTGTTGGCCAGCAAGACCCAGACAATCGTCAGCAGCACCGTGAGGTGCGGGTGTGGGAAAATGCGGTGCAGAAGTCTGATCATGTGTCGCCTCCCAATACGGCCGAGATATAGTTCTCGGGTGTGAACAGTTGCTCGGCCGTCTTGTTGGTATACTCCAGCGCGGGACCTGCAAACAGTGTCAGCAGCACAAGACCCATGGCCATCGCAAAGACGGCAGTGAAGGCGAGGCCGGGGTTGGGCTCGGGCGCAGGGGGTGCTGTGATGTCTTCTTCGTTTTCGGGGTCTCGTTCGGTGTTGTGCTGGACGTCGTGGCTTTTCCAGAAGATCAAAGAGCCCGCCCGAGCAAGACCAACGATGGTGACAAATGATCCGATCAGGATCACGGCCCAGATGGCCGTCACATCGGGAGCATCACGTGCAGCGTCCAAAACCAGCAGCTTACCGATAAAGCCCGACAACGGCGGCATACCGGCCATCGCAATTGCGCCGACGAAGAACAGCGCCGAGATCAGGCCGGTTTGCGGCATGGGGGCCGTCGGTGTGATTGCTCCGCCCCGGCGTTCCATCACCAGATCGGCAACCAGGAACATAAGCGCGGTGGCCAGGGTCGAGTGATAAACATAGTACAGCGCGGCGGCCGTCGCCGTTTCGGTGAACAGCGAGATTGCGATCAGTAGCGTACCCATCGAGGTTATCGCGCAAAACGCCACCATGCGCGCGATATGTTGTGAGCCAAGGATGCCAATGGCGCCGACTGCCAGAGTGACCAAGGCTGCGGGTTGCAGCCAGGTTCCGACAAGGCCCTGCGTTGCTTCAACTTCGGGGCCAAAGCCCAGAGTGTACATGCGCAGGATCGAATAGGCCCCGACCTTGGTCATGATGGCGAACAGGGCAGCCACGGGCAGGGGTGCGCTGGCATAGCTGGCGGGCAACCAGAAATGCAGGGGTAGAACGGCAGCCTTGATGCAGAACACCAGCAGCAACAGGACCGCACCGACCCGCAGCAGGGCGGTGTCGTCCGAAGGAAGGTCGGCCACACGCGCGGCCATGTCGGCCATGTTGAGCGTTCCGGCCACCGCATAGAGCGTACCAAGAGCAAACAGGAACAGCGTCGACCCCAGAAGGTTATAGGCCACATACTGCACCCCAGCCTTCAGGCGAACAGAACCGCCGCCATGGGTCATCAGGCCGTAGGACGCGATCAGCAGAACCTCGAAGAACACGAACAGGTTAAAGGCATCGCCGGTCAGAAACGCCCCGCAGACCCCCATCAGCTGAAAGTGGAACAGCGCATGGAAATGCTTGCCCCGGTCGTCCCAGCCGGACGCGATGGCATAGAGCACGATGGGCAAGGCCAGCAGAGCGGTCAGCAAGACCATCATGGCGGACAAGCGGTCCAAAACCAGCACAATGCCAAAAGGCGCGGGCCAGTTGCCCAGCTCATAGACCTGGATGTCGCCGCCTGCCGCCTGTGCGGTGATGGTCAGGGCAATCCCCAGCAGGGCCACAACCCCGGCGACCGAGAAGATGCGTTGCAGGTCCAGGTGATAGCGCAGGACCATGATGATAAACGGGGCCAGGATCGCGGGAAGGACGATCGGCGCAACGATCCAGTGGTTCATGCGTCATCTCCCGGCGCGTCTACGCTGTCATGGGCGGTCATATCGATATGGTCATCCTTCGCAGACAGATAGGCGGACAGAGAGATCATCACGATCACCGCCGTCATCCCGAACGAGATCACGATGGCCGTCAGAACCAGCGCTTGCGGCAGCGGATCAGTATAGGGCACTTCCTCGTATTTGTTCAGAACGGCCGGCGCGTCCAGCGCGAGCCGCCCGGTTGCGAACAGGAACACGTTCACCGCGTAGGTCAGCAGCGACAGGCCCAGAATGACGGGAAACGTCCGGCGGCGCAGGATCAGGAAAATACCGGCGGCGGTCATGACGCCGACCGCAGAGGCTACGAGCGCTTCCATCAGGCCTGCTCCTTCTCTTTGTCTTCTTCCGGCGGAGTATCCCGCAACGGGTTGATATCCATCGGGTGTTCTTGTGCCATGCCCGGCTGCCAGGCAAATCGTGACAGGCTATCCAGCGCCAGCATGACCGCGCCCAAAACGGCAAGGAACACGCCGACGTCGAACAACATCGCGGTCGCCCACTCAAATTCTTCGAGCGGGGGCCAGTTGATGTAGCCGAAGTCACTGGTCAGGAAGGGCCGTTCGTTGAACCACGCGCCTAGGCCGGTGGCCGCAGCGATCAAAACGCCCCAGCCGATAGTGCCGTGGTAGTAAAACCTTTGTCGTTCGATCGCCCAGGTATAGCCACTCGCCATGTATTGCATCAGGAAGGCAATCGCGACCACCAGGCCGGCGATGAAGCCACCGCCCGGCTGGTTGTGGCCGCGGAAAAAGATGTAGGCTCCGACCATCAGCGCGATGGGCATCATCATCCGGGTCACAACCACCATCATCAACGGGTGCGAGTCCCCTGATTGCGGCCAGTGCGGTTTGCGATTCAGCAGGTAAGCGCGGACATTTGTGCCCAGAACGGACTCGGTCAGAGCAAAGATGATCAGGGCGGCGATGCCCAACACGATAATCTCGCCAAAGGTATCAAAGCCCCGGAAGTCGACCAGAATTACGTTGACCACGTTGGTGCCACCGCCACCTTTGTAAGAGTTCGCCAGGTGGAAATCTGAAATCGTCGGAAAGGCGAAATCCCGCAGCATCAGCGCATAGATCAACGCACCTGAACCGATCCCCGCCACAACAGAAATGGCCGCATCGCGCCAGCGACGGGCAGCACTGCTGTCCCATGGCGTGTCCGTGGGCAGGAAGTTCAGCGACAACAGCAGCAGGATCATCGTCACGACTTCGACCGAGATCTGCGTCAGCGCCAGGTCCGGAGCAGACAGATAGTTAAACGCCATCGAGACAATCAGGCCAACGACACCGATCAGGACCAGCGACAACAGGCGGTTGCGGTGGAACCACATGATCGCCAGAGTTGCCCCGACAAGGCAAATCCATCCGATCAGCGGGATGATCTGAATACCCAGCCCGGTCCGGGTCTCCGGCCCGACCGTGCCGGTGGTATAGGCGTAGTAGCCCAGGCCAACTGTGAAGGCGATCAGGATGACAGCATAGCGGCTGAGAACGCCATTGTGGAGCGTGTCGGTGACCACCTGGCTGAGCTTTGTCAGCGCTGCGATCACCGCCTCGAAGATCACCTTGGCCTCGGGGCGGGGCAGTGCGTTCCAGAACCGCTCTTCATGCCTGTGCAGGCTCAGCAGGAACAGGCCGCCCAGGGTTGCTACAACGGACATGTAGAGGGCGGGCGTGAACCCATGCCAGAGCTTCAGTGAGTAATAAGGCAGTTTCTCGCCACCAATAACCGCACTGGACACGACCGCGACCAGCGGGCCGACAATGGCGTTTGAATACAGGCCGATAAGCACCACCAGTATGACAAGGAAGGCCGGAGCCAGCCACAGCCCGACGGGCGGATCATGCGGATGCGCCGGATAGTCGTGGCGTTCGGGGCCAAGAAACACGTGGCTGACGAACCGGAAGGAATACGCCGCCGAGAACAAAGCGGCCAGCAACGCCAATCCCGGCACGAGGTAATGCGAGTTCAACCAAGTTGTGTGAACGGTTTCCTCGAGCATCATCTCTTTGGACAGGAAGCCGTTGAGCGGAGGAAGGCCGGCCATCGACAGCGCGGCAATCGTGCCAATGGTGAAGGTGATCGGCATCAGGTGGCGCAGGCCGCCCAACCGCTTGATGTCACGCGTCCCTGTTTCGTGGTCGACGATCCCTGCGGTCATAAACAGCGCCGCCTTGAACGTGGCGTGGTTGATGATGTGGAACACAGCAGCGACCGCTGCAAATTTGGTGCCAAAGCCCAACAGCATGGTCACCAGTCCCAGATGCGAAACGGTGGAAAAAGCCAGCAGCGCCTTGAGGTCATCTTTGAACAGCGCGATCACCGCGCCCATCAACATGGTGATAAGTCCAGTTGTGGCAACAATGTAGAACCAAGCGTCCGTCCCGGCCAAAACGGGCCACATCCGCGCCATCAGGAACAACCCGGCCTTCACCATGGTGGCCGAGTGCAGATAGGCCGAAACCGGCGTCGGCGCGGCCATCGCATGGGGGAGCCAGAAATGGAACGGGAACTGTGCCGACTTGGTAAAGCAGCCCAGCAAGATCAGGATCAGAGCCGGCAGGTAATAGGGCGAGGCCTGGATAAGCTCTTTGTTCTGTAAAATGACGCTCAGGTCATAGGATCCGACGATATTGCCCAGGATCAGCATCCCCGCGATCATGGCCAAGCCGCCCGAGCCTGTTACAGCCAAAGCCATCCGTGCGCCTTGCCGCCCCTCGGGCAGGTGCTTCCAATAGCCGATCAACAGGAATGAGCTGAGCGACGTAAGTTCCCAAAAGATAAGCAAAAGCAGGATGTTGTCGGACAGAACAATCCCGACCATCGCGCCCTGAAACAGCAGCAGATAGGTGTAAAACTGGCCCATCGGATCTTCGCGCGACAGATAGAAACGCGCGTAAAGGATGATCAGCAACCCGATCCCAAGGATCAGCAGGGCAAACAAAAAACCCAGCCCGTCCAGCATGAAATTCGCGTTCAGTCCCAGTGCCGGGATCCACTCGAACCGGGCGGTTATGACCTCTCCGCGCATGACAGAGGGGATGTGAATCAATAACCCCATCAGCGCCAAGAAGGTGGTTAACCCAGCTGCGGAAGCGGCTGCATTTCGTCCTGCCCGGATCAGTAGAGCTGGAAAAACAGCGCCAAGAAAGGGAAGGGCCGCGATGAGGAATAGGGACAAGTGCGATACTCCGAGCTAGGCGGTCAACATGACAGATTTAGTAGGGATAATTTAATGACTGTTCAAAAAATGCAAGGTTTCGAACGGTTCTAAAAGGAACATATTGGATGCAATTTACCTGCGCGATAATGACGCGATCTTGATCTGCTGCCCGAATTTGGACGCAGCGGCCCTGAACAGGCTGTGTTACAAGCGGCACTAAGTGTCAGGAGGAGCCCGAATGGCAAGCAAGGTGAACCGAACCCGAAGGTGGGTTTTGCTGGGCGGTGGTGCGGCCATCGCCACGGGGTTTGCCATTCGCGAGTACCGGCTGATCCCGCCGGATTATGCGGGCGGTCAACTGAGCGTTCAGGACGCCCATCAGCGAGCGATGTCCGGTGAGATCGTGCTGGTCGACATTCGCACGCCCCGAGAATGGCGTGCGACCGGGGTCGGCGAGGGGGCCTATCCGCTGGACATGCGCCGTGACGATTTCGATCAGGTCCTGACAGAATTGGCCAACGGGGACCAGGATGCCCCTGTTGCCCTGATCTGCGCGCGCGGCGTCCGGTCCGCGCGTCTCAGCAACCGGCTGACCCAGGCCGGTTTCACCAATATCATTGATGTGCCCGAAGGCATGTTGGGCTCGGCTGCGGGCCCGGGGTGGGTGCGCGCCGGGTTGCCGGTTGAGCGCAATACAGGAGAGACAGGATGATCCGCAATTTGACCTTGGCCGCGGGCCTTGCGTTGACCGGGCAGGCCAGCTTGGCTGCCTGCGCCGAACAGGAGGGGATGTGCGAGACCGCGTCGGGCGGATATCACATCGAACTTCCGCAGGCCGACAATCCGCCGCTTGTCGTCTTCCTTCACGGTTATGGCGGCAGCGGGACCGGAACTATGAACAACCGGGGCATGGTCGAACCCCTGCTGGCGCGGGGATATGCGGTAATGGCCCCGGAAGGGCTGGAAAGATCAAACCGGCCCGGGGTCAAAAGCTGGAATTTTTACCCCGGATTTGGCGAACGCGATGAAACCGCCTTTCTGACCGAGGCCGTGCAGGATGCTGGCGCTCGGTTCGGTATCGACACGGACCGGGTCGTTCTGGGCGGGTTCTCGGCTGGGGCTTTCATGGTCTACTACCTCGCTTGTGCCGCGCCGGATACGTTTTCGGCATATGTGCCGGTATCCGGCGGGTTCTGGCGGCCGCATCCTGAGGCCTGCGATGGCCCTGTGCGCCTTTTCCACACCCATGGCTGGACCGACAATGTGGTGCCTCTCGAGGGTCGGCTGTTGGGCGGGGGCAGGTTCCATCAGGGCGACATCTTTGCGGGGCTCGAAATCTGGCGCGTGGCAAATGGCTGTGTCGATACCAAACCCAGCGGGTTTTCCACCACAGGCGTGTTCATGCGCCGTTATTGGGGCGGGTGTGACGAAGGCAGCGCGTTGGAGTTTGCACTGTTTCCGGGCGGTCACACAGTACCCAAAGGCTGGGCGGACATGATGGTTGATTGGTACGAGGGCCTGCCGGGTGGTTAATCACTCGGCAGGGGTCATGACACCTTTGCCCTCGATCACGTTTTTCAGCTCATCCCTGTACCGACGCGCCGACCGGGTGATGGCGGGTTCCTGAAAATCTTCTTTCATGCCAACCATCCGGCGTGCTGCGCCTGCCGAAACGCCGCTCAGCGCTGACAAAGGGATCGCCAGAGCCAGGCTGATTGCAATCGGAGCCAACCAGATTGAAACGAGGCCGGACAGGATGCCTGCGCTCAACGCCAGGCCACTGATCGTTTCGACCGTGTGGCACAGGATCAGTGTGCGCAGACTATAGGTGCCGCCGTCGCGCGCCTGCGGTGACCAGCCTTTTTGGATGCCAAGCGCGGTGCGGATGACGGCAATCATCTGCTGGACCATCAGAATAGGGGCGTAGAGGATCGACAACACGACCTCGGTCAGGAAAGAGGTCAGGAACTTGCGCCCACCACCGAACTCGGCATAGCGCACACCGCTGAGCGGCAGCGCCAGAACGCCCAGCACCTTGGGTGCGAGCAGCATCGCATACATGACCAGAATGATCAGCACATGGCGGGTTTCCGTCATCTCGGGCCATTGCGGGAACAGCGGATTGTCGGGGCTGAAGTAATGAAGGACGGACGCTTCTTCGCCCTGACCGATCAGTGCCCACATGACCAGCAGCGCAAACCACAGCGGCGACATCAAATAGCCGACCGCGCCGTGGAACATGTGGAACCGTGACACAGGCTGGAATCCAGCCGAGCCCAGCAGTTTCAGATGCTGCAGGTTGCCCTGACACCAGCGCCGGTCGCGCAGAGCGTGGTCGATCAGAGTGGGCGGGGTTTCTTCGTAGGATCCACGAATACGCGGCAGGAACCGCACGGCCCACCCGGCCCGGCGCAACAACCCGGCCTCGACGAAATCGTGGCTCATGATCAGCTTTTCCTGACCGTTCATCGCCCGCAGTTTCGGCAAACCTGCACTGGTCGCGAACGCTCGCGTACGGATGATGGCGTTGTGGCCCCAATAGTTACCTTCCTGCCCACACCAGCGCGCCAGACCCTCGGCAAAAGCGATGCCATAGACGCCGTTTGCAAACTGCTGCATCCGGGCAAAGACGGATTGCGCGCCGATCAATTGCGGGTAGCTTTGGATCAACCCGGCACCGGGATCGCGGGCCAGCGCGTCCGTCAGCCGTGATATGGCACGGCCCGTCATCAGACTGTCGGCGTCCAGCACCAGCATCGCGTCCCAGTCCGCGCCCCACCGGCTGACCCAATCGGCGATGTTGCCAACCTTGCGGTCCGTGTTCTGCGGACGGCGGCGATAATAGAGCTCAAGACCGGGGGCGAGTGTGGTGCGCAGCGCCTCTACGCTGGCTTGTTCCTGTGCGGCGATCTCAGGGTCGCGTGTGTCGGACAGGATGAACATGGCATAGTGGTGCTGTCCGCCACGCTTCTGCAAATCCTCAAGCATCGTGCGGGCATTGCCCAGCACGTTCCACGGCACCTCATTATAAACGGGTGTCAGCAGCGCGACGCGCAGAGGTTGAGCCCGGCCCCGCCGGACAGGACGATCTTGCCGGGACAGAGACACCATGCCCAGCAAGACGGTGCAGACCGTGAAGGAAATCCAGAAGAAGTTGAACGAGATCAGCGCCAGCAGCACTGCCTCGATCATGTTGATGCCTTCGGCACCGAACCAATCCGTCATGACCCACAGCAGGCCAAGTGTCGCCACCATTGCGGGCGAAAACGCCAGCGCGCGCCAGAACCCGGCCGAGGGGCGTTTGGCATCGGGCACCTGCGCATCCCGAAACCCCGCGCTGAAATCCTGCGCGGGCATCGCCAGAGGGGCCTCTGGCGGCATGATATGTAGGTCGCGGCTCATGTGGTCCAACGGTACAGCCACACCTCAGAGGCCGGCTTTCTGTCTTTCAGCAATTGCGCACGCAGCTCGACATGATCGCGGTCGCCGGGCTGGAACGAAAACGCCAGACGCAGGCCACCCGTGTCAGGGTTGCGCTGCAAAACACCCTCTGAGGTTTCAGCGTGCGGAGAGTCCACAAAGATCGTCATCGCCTCGGGGTCGTCAAACAGCTCACTTTCTTCAAAGTCGATGACGGCCAGACGCCCTTCGCCAAAGGTGTTGTCGCCCATGGCTGTGTTGATCACACGCGGCATTGGCGAGCGCTGGGGTTCTTCACCCCAGATCAGGCGGTAGGACAGATCGACCTGACTGCCCGGCGTATAGGGCTCGGCGGGTCGCCAATAAGCGACGATGTTGTCATAGATTTCCTGATCCGCCGGAATTTCAACCAGCGTGACCGACCCTTTACCCCAATCCCCGGCAGGTTCGACCCACAGGCTGGGGCGCTTGTGATAGTTTGCCTCAAGGTCGGCATAGTCCGAAAACTCTCGTTTTCGTTGCAACAGGCCAAAACCACGCGGGTTGGTATCGACGAAGGACGAAATCTGCAGGCGGGTCGGGTTGGCCAGAGGCCGCCACAGAACCTCGCCAGCGCCGTTACGAACCAAAAGGCCGTCGCTGTCATGGACGGCAGGGCGGAAATCGTCAAACCGGCTGTGATTGGTCTGATCGAACAGGAACATCGAGGTGCCCGGAGCGATCCCGACATGCGTCATCTCTTCACGCGGGAAAAGCGTCGCCTCGACATCCATGATGGTGTCTTGTCCGGGTGTGACCTCAAAGCGATACGCACCACTGACGCTGGGGCTGTCCATCAACGCATGAACAACCATGTTCCTTTGGCCGGGCGCAGGGCGTTCCAGCCAGAAACGTATGAACTCCGGAAACTCTTCACCGTCCGGATCGCCGGTTTTCAAAGCCAGCCCACGCGCCGACAGACCGTAGGCTTCGTGTAGTCCGATGGCGCGGAAATAGCTTGCACCCTGAAAGACACAGAATTCATCGGTCAGCCCCGGGCGGTGCATCTCGGCCCGCAGGCGAAATCCTGAAAAACCAAGCGTTTCGTCGGCGGGCAGGACAGGCACATCTTCGCTTTTGGTGAACATGTCGAGATCAAACGCCACAGGCTCTACCTGACCGTGGTCCACGGTAGAGATCTGCACAGCGCGGGGGAAGTACAGTCCAGGCGCAAAGAAATCGACCTCGAACGGGGTTGTTGTGTCGTACCACAGGCCCTTTTCCAGCTTAAACCGGATCGAGCGATATTGCGGATACGTCAGGTCCTGCCATTCCTTTGGTACCATATCGCGTTCAGCATAGGGGCGGCTGGCCAGATCACGGGCTAGCTCAATCACATCATTGCGGCTAAACGGCGCTGCGCCCCCTGTGGCGAAAGCCGCCGGAGCGAAGGCAAGAGCAGTGGACGAGGCCAGAAATGCGCGGCGTGTAAAATTCATTTCTTAGACTTCCAAGGTTGAGACTTAAACCAAGCGGCCATGTATGCCACGCCGATGATCATCGCAAAGCCAATCATGTTGGCGACAAAGACACTGGCGACATCTCGCCCACTCTGGTCCAGGCCAACGCCGATAAGTCGTGCAGCGGCCATGGAAAATACGAACACCGCCAGCGATTGCTGCCCGACTTTCGTGATCACGGTCAGCAGGAATTGCCACACTTTGGCCGCTGCGCCCTGACCGGTTGCGATCAGGCGGTGGCCGTGTTCACCAGCCACGACCCAGCCCAAATAGGCCAGCGACAGGAAGTGCAGATAACGGAACAGGCCGAAATCGGTCTTGTCGCGGAATTCCTTGGTGACCGGCCAGACCTTGCGGATTTCATCCGCCAGATCGGGGGCGGCGGAATTGATCCATGTGAACACTTTCCACGACCCAAACGGCATCGAGAAAATCAGGAACAGCGCGGCTGCCCAGATCAGGGTTTTCGAGACCGGCGGGGCCGGGATCCAGCCGCGCATGAAGGCGAAACCGGTGAAAAACAGCAGCTGCCAGCCGAAGGGGTTGAAGAACCACTGACGCTCTGACCACGGCTCGGCTGGTAAGTCCAAGACGTCGAACTGAGCCACCAGCCAGATCGTGATCGAGGTCGCGGCGACCGCCCAGAATCCGATGCGATACAGACCCATAAAGATCGGCATCATCGCCAGAACCACCAGATACATTGGCAGAATGTCAAAGTAGTTCGGCACGTAGGTCAGCGTGAAAAGTCCCACCATCTGCGGCGCGGGGTCGTTGAAAAAGTGCTGCAGGTTCAGCGAGGAAATATATGTTTTTTCGAACAAACCTGACTGATCGAGTGCGGCCATGGACATGGCCACAAAGAAGAACAGACAGATATGCGCCCAATAGACCTGCCAGATGCGGAAGGACACGCGCGCGGTGCCCATCCACCAGCCCTTGCGCAGGAACGCGCCACCAAAGGCGATGGCCGAAGCCATACCGGAGCAGAAGACAAAGATTTCGGTTGCATCCGAAAATCCGAACCGCGCGGGAATCCATCTGGCCCATGGGTCATTCGGGATATGGGCGATCAGGATGATGAACATCGCGATTCCGCGATAGAAATCCAGGCGCGGGTCGCGCGTGCGGGCAGGGGCGGCTGCAGAGGCAGCCACCGGCGCAAAATCAGAAGCGGGCGAAACTGTCGCCATGCGAATTCTGTCCTTCTTGGTTTTTGTTTTTGTTATTCAGCCGGGACGCTTTGTGCGTCTCCGTTGTCGCGGGCCGCGTCGATCAATGCGCGGCGCGCAAGAGCGTAATTGTCTTCGCCCCCGGCGCGTTTTGCGCGGCGGTCATCCAGAATGCGCTCGACAGCATCCAGACGGCCAGCGCGCAGGCCGGAATCAATTGTGATGCGCTCGAAGACATCACGTTGGGCGTGGCTTCCACCTGCCAGTTGCATGCCTGCTCGGGCGTTCGACAAAAAGTCGAAGGCTTCGCCGTACAGTCCATCGCCAAAGGCCTCAAGCCCTTTGGCCGCCGCAATGCCCGGATCGGACATTCGGATCGGGGTATCCCCCTGATTGCGCTGCGCATCCTTTTGAATACGCTGCAGCATTTTGCCGGTTGCGTCCGATCGGTTGTCACTCGTCAGCGCCAGCAGATAGTGAAGGTCGGCAAAAATCAGGCAACCATCCTCGGTCCGTGCGGCGCTGAGGTCGGCCAGCTCTTCCCAGCGGTTGCCGACATCGACACCCTCAAGCTCCAGCCGCGATAGCAGCGAGGTCGCGTTCGAGATGTCGCGGTAATCGTCGGTTTTGTCCTGACGGATGTAGTTGTCATACAGTTCCATCACCTGATCGACCTGACCCAGATCCAGATGCATCAGCGCCTTGTGCCACCAGACGTGATAACGGAAGTTGTTGCAGTGGGTCCAAGCCTCTTCGCGGCCCGCCAGCCAATCCAGCCCCAGCTGCGCGTTGCCTGTCATCTCATGCACGTGTGCTACAGCGTGCAAACCCCAGGCGTCGTCCGACACCATCCACAGCGCTTGACGTCCGGCAATCTCGGCCTTTTCGTAGGCACCGGTCTCTTCCAACGCGAAAGAGTGACAGCCCAGCAGGTAGCCGCGGCCAGCATGATCCGGTGCATAAGATGGCAAAACCCGCTCGATCGACCGACGCATCCCTGCTGAATCTCCCAGCACAAAACGCGTCGCGTGGCTGAGTTTCATCGCCAGCGTGTCTTGCGGATGCGCGCGCAGGATCTCTTCGAACTTCTGGATGGCCTGCGAGGGCAGGTCGGCCAGATACAAAGCAAGGGCTTCGACATACAGCCGCTCGCGCTCTGACACCGGTTGACGCTCTATCGCGGTGTTGGCAGCTGCCAGCGCTTCGACGGCGACGGGCATCATCTCGCGACGGCCCAGCAGGACCATGAACAACCCCTTGACTGCGTGGCCCAGTGCAAAATCGGGCTCAAGCTCAAGAACTTTGCCAAGATGCTGCGGCGTAACGGCGGCATGGGCCATGAACCCAAGCAGAACACCATCCCACGCCTCGACGCTCGCCGGGTGGCTCAGGGTGTTCATCTGTCCGAAAACGTCTTGCTTCATGTTCATGTTCCGATCCAATCGAGAATTCCTACACCAATTGATGTAGCAGAGACTCTGGCAGCGTCGTATCAGTATCGGCCCTGCTCTCGAATTGGTGAAATCTCGTGTGGGCAAAAAATGAATAAAACCGCCGATTCAATGGCATGTTTCAGCAACATGCCGCCGAAATAGGCAGAGTGTTTCAATCTTCAAAGGGGTTTTCAGCACTCAGAACGGTCTGCGTATCAGCCCCACAAACCGGCGGAGCGGTACGATATGTTACAGGTGTGCGCGACAGTTTCAGCGGATTTCCGATCAGTTGCACCTGACCCGGGTCAGCCTGCATCGCGATCTGCATCTGGCGTGCTGCGACCTGATCGGTGGCAAAAACCTGATCCAGCGTCTGCACCGGGCCGACCGGCACCTTGCGAGCTTCAAGTTCGGCAATAACAGTGTCAGTCGGGTGCGATTTGACCGCCGGGCGCAGAATGGCATTCAGGGCGTCGCGGTGTTCCAGCCGGGCAGGGTTGGTGGCAAAACGCGGATCGTCGAACAATTCCGGATGGCCGATAAACTCACAAAAACGCTGGAACTGGCTGTCGTTGCCGACCGCCAGAATGACGTGGCCATCAGCGGTTTCGTATACGTCATAAGGCACGATGTTCGGGTGCCCGTTGCCGCGCCGTTGCGGCACGTTGCCCGAGGTCAGATAGTTCACCCCTTCGTTGATCAGCCACGCGATCTGCGCATCCACCAAAGCCAGATCGATCTGCTGCCCCTCACCGGTCTGATCGCGGTGGCGCAGCGCGGCCAGAATGCCGACACTCGCGTACATGCCACACATTACATCGGCGATGCCGACCCCAACCTTCATCGGTGCACCTTCGGGGTCGCCGGTCAGAGACATGACGCCGCCATAGCCCTGCGCCATCAGGTCGTAGCCGGGTTTGGACGCATTCGGACCGGTTTGCCCATAGCCCGAGATAGAGCAATAGACGAGGCTGGGGAAATCCTGCGACAGGGTGGCGTAGTCCAGACCGTATTTTGCCAAACCGCCGGGTTTGAAGTTCTCGATCAGGATATCAGCATGTGACGCCAGGCGTTTGATTTCGGCCTGACCTTCGGGCGTGGTGATGTCGATGGCGACGGATTTCTTATTGCGGTTGGCCGCCATGAAATAGGCGCTCAGGTCCGATCTGTTGCCTTCGGCATCCTCGACGTAAGGCGGACCCCATTGGCGGGTATCGTCCCCGCCAGTCGCAGGGTTCTCGATCTTGATGACGCTGGCACCCAGATCGCCCAGCAGCTGCGTGCAGGTCGGTCCGGCCAGAATGCGGCTGAGGTCCAGCACTTTGACGCCTTTAAGCGGTCCTTCAGATCCGGCCATCGTAACCTCCGCGGTCGATCTCGGCGGCAATCACGGTGAAGGTATCAGCCTTCATCGCGTCATTCAGAGCCTCGCGCAGTTCTTCGCGGTTACGGACCGTGTGTCCCTTGCCGCCAAACGCCCGACCCATAGCTGCAAAGTCGTGGCGGTCGAAATCCACGCCTTTATTGCCCATCTGGCGCTGGCGCTGTTTCAACTCGATCAACGCAAGGCTGGCATCGACAAAGACCAGAAAGATTGGGTTTCCGCCGATTTCGGCGGCGGTCGACAGCTCTCCGGCGACCATCAGGAAACCGGCGTCGCCCGAGAAGCTGATGACCGGACGGTCTGGCTCGGCCAGTTTCAGGCCAATCGCCATCGGCACAGCACAGCCCATGGTGCACAAAGCCGAAGACTGGATCAGCCCGCGTTCCTCGGAACACTCCCACATCTGGCTCAGCAATATGCGATGCGCGCCGCTGTCGGCGGTGGCCAGCGTGTTGGCAGGCAGAGTGGCGCGGGTTTCAGCGATGACGGCAGCCGGGCCCCAGTCTTCGTTGGTCGGAAAGGCCTGCGCCAGCGCGGCCTTGACCTTCGCAGGCTCGCCTCCGGGCCATGTTTCACGCGCCGGGTTGCCCTTGGCGATTGCTTCCAGAGTCGCCCCGGTATCGGCCACAAGGTTCAGCCCGGCCTGATGCATGTAGTGATCGTTGACCACGGCGGATATGTCGATGACGCGTGTTTCTTCGGGGTCCCAGACCTCACGCCAACCGAGTCGCATTTCGATCGGATCATAACCCAGACACAAGACCAGATCGGCCTGTTCGACCAATGGCAAAAGGTGCTTATCCGCCAGTGGCGACAACCCGGCCCCGCCAAGGCACAGCGGGTTGTCTTCGGGGACGACGCCCTTGGCCTTGTAGGTGGTGACCAAGGGAATTCCGAAGTGTTCAAGGAAGGCCTGCACCACATTGCGCGACCCGTCATATAGAACATCCAGACCGACAATCGCGACAGGCCGCTCGGCATCCGCCACCCAGCGACGCGCTTTTTCAACACAGTTGCCTTCGGGCGCGACGACAGCCGCTTTTTTCAAACGTCGCTTTTTGACATCGGATACCCGCGTATCCGCGACCGAGATCGGAACGTCGATATGGACGGGGCCGGGGCGCGGCTGATTGGCCAGAGACACGGCTTTATCCGCCACGATGTCCGACCCCTGCGCCGTCAGCGTGAACGTTCCCTTGGTGATCGAGCGGTACACCTGCGCATGATCCATAACCTGATGGGTATAGGTCAGTGCCTCATCCGCATCGACACAGCCGGTCAGCACGATCATGGGCACGCGATCTTGCAGCGCGTTGGCGACCACATTGATCCCGTTCATCGCGCCGGGGCCGAGCGTGGCCACCAGAATGGCAGGCGCGCCGTCGCGGTGATGCACAGCCTCAGCCATGAAACCGGCGGCGTTTTCGTGCTTGGTCAGGTGAAAGGTGATCCCAGTCTGTTCCAGCGCATCCACCAGGGTCAAAACCTCGCCGCCGGGCATGCCAAAGGCGTGGCGGCATCCGGCCTCATAGAGACGTTGGGCCAAAAGGTCCGCGGCGCGGGGCGAGAGGTCCTGCATCAGTTGTGCTCCGAAGTAATACGTCTTTGCAGATTGCGGAGGACACGCCCCGACGCAAGCAGCTTCACAGCAGTGTGACTATTTGACTGCGGATTCCGCCACGGATTGGAACCTTGAGTCCAGTTCTTCGGCAATCTCGCGCAACGGTTCTCCGCCTTCGTGGACATAAGGCGCAAACACGAAGCTGGGCGTTTTGTAGGACAGTGTCGCTGTTCCATCCGCGTTTTCGGTCACGTAGAAGCGGATGGGGGCTTCGATCATGGCATGGACCGACGTTTCCAGAACCCGAACGGCGAAATCGTTGTTGAACGCACCGATGACCAGATTTCCCGGAATGGTGATCCCGCGCGCTGCCGCCGCCTTGGTCGGTCCGGCCTGCGTGACTACGATCAGACCGTTTTCTTTCACGGCGGCTTTGGTGTCTGCGACCAGTTCCTCATAGCTTTTGTCGGTCGGGTGAACGGCCCAGCCGACGGGTGGTTCCTGCGCCAAGGCGGGCAGGGCCAGCATGAACAATAGAGTTACCAAAGCCTTCATCGTGCTGTCCTCATCGGTTCGGATGCGGGATTGATGCCAGAAACCGGCGTTTCGCGCACTCACAATCCCGTGGGGTTTCAGGCTATGGCTACTGCACGGTCAACTGGGCAAAGTTTCAGGCGACACGTTTCCTCAGCAGGTAAATGTCCATGATCCAGCCGTGATCTGCGCGAGCCTTCGCGCGGATTTCAACGATCTGCTTGGCGACATCTACCAAGGCCCCTGTGACCAGAATCTCTTCTTCCATGCCCACATAAGCGCCCCACCGGATATCGTATTCCGCCATCTCGAGGCTTTGGAAGGAGCACTCGCCATCCAGCATGACCGCAACCGTCGATGCGCCCTGTGGCCACCCCTCATCCCGAATGCGGCGCCCTGTGGTGACCACGTAAGGCGCGCCCAGATCGTTGATCGGGATCGCATGGGCCGCCGTAAGCGCCTGCAGAGCGGTGATGCCGGGAACCACACGGGTTCTGGGTTGCGGGCTCAATCGGGACGCGATGCGCAGCGAACTGTCGTACAGCGAAGGGTCGCCCCAGATCAGCAGAGCGACCTGTTTCGCGTCGGGATGCGCCCGGATCGCTTCTTGCCATCGAACCGCGATGGCATCGTGCCATTCATCCACGCCGCGCAGATACCCGTCATCGGCCCGGCGTTTGGGGATGTCGAAATAGGCAATTTGCGGAGGAGTCTCGGTGACCTGAGCGATGATCTCCTCTCGAAGCCCGGCCAGATCGGCTTTGTTTTCACCCTTGCGCGGGATCAGGATCAAGTCTGCGTTGCGGATGGCCTGCGCGCCTTGAAAGGTCACGTGGTCAGGGTTGCCGGTGCCGATACCGATCAGGGTCAGGTCAAACATTATCGGTCTCAGCAAGCGGGCCATACAGGATCAGGGCAGGGGCAGTTCCAATCTCGGACCCCAACTTCTCGGCCAATCCGCCAACGGTCGACCGGTGCAATACCTGATCCGGAGTGGATACGGATTCGGCCATTAGCGCAGGTGTATCCAGCGGCAGGCCATGGTCGTGCAGTGCATTGACCAACAGCGGAAACGTGCGCTTGCCCATGAAAACGACAGTCGTAGCATAGGGATCGGCAAGCGCGGCCAGATTCAGGTCCTCAGGCAGCTTGCCGCTGACGTCGTGACCCGTCACGAACTGCACCCGCCGCGCGGTGAGCCGTCGGGTCAGCGGAATTCCCGCCGCTGCCGCGGCTGCAACCGCCGAGGGGATGCCGGGGATGATTTCGTATTCGATCCCGGCCTCGCGCAGCGCCACCAGTTCCTCTTCCAGTCGACCAAACAACCCGCCGTCGCCTGACTTCAACCGCACCACACGAGCGCCCGTCTTGGCGTAATCCACCAGAAGACGACTGACGTGGTCCTGCTTGGGCGAAGGCCGACCGGCACGCTTGCCGACACCCACAAGGTCCGCGTCCTGATGCGCGTGGCTCAGGATCGGGCCGCTGCTGAGGTCGTCAAACAAGACCGCATCCGCCTTTTGCATCCGGTTTACGGCTTTCAGTGTCAGCAACTCCGGATCACCGGGGCCCGAGCCTATGAACGAGACAAATCCGCTCATGCCTGTGCCTCTGCGATCAGGTGAAAGAAGGTTCCTGTCACGTTGCCGTGCACTGATCCGGTTTGCGGGCCTTCCACGCCCTCGGCATCGAACACTCGGGCCAACGGCGCATCCGGCTGTTCCAGGATCGAGGAATAGTGGAACTCGTGCCCCCGCAACGTTGTATCCGCTGCAAAACCAGGCATTGGCGCAAGCAATTGCGCCTTGCGATAGCCAAGGTTGAATTTCCGTTTTTCGTAGGATGTTACAAGGCCAAGCAAACCCGCCATCTGATGTTGGACACCTTCCTTGTCGACCAACGCCTCACCCAACGCCATGTACCCTCCGCACTCGCCATGCACAGGCTTGGTTTCAGCATGCGTGCGCAGTCCGTTCAGGAATGTGCTGGCCGCGGCCAGAGTTCCGGCGTGCAACTCGGGATACCCTCCGGGCAACCAGACCAGATCGGCGTCCAGCGCAGGTGCCTCGTCTGCCAACGGGGAAAACGGCAGGATTTCTGCACCGGCCGCACGCCATCCTTCTAGCAAATGCGGATAGGTGAACGAAAACGCCTCGTCGCGTGCCAGCGCGATCCGCTGGGCCGGAGGCCGCGGCAGCGCGGTTGACGATGGCCCATTGGGGCCTGAGGAAGCCGCAGCCTTGATCGCCTCAAGATCCACATGCTCGCGCAGGAATGCGGCATACCCGGCAATCGCGCTTTCCAGATCGGGGTGTTCGACCGCCTGGATCAGACCGAGGTGCCGTTCCGGCAGGGTCAGGTCTCCGCGCCGGGGCAGTACGCCCAGAACCGGCAGGCCTGCGCGCTCCATTCCCAGTCGGGTCAGGCGTTCGTGGCGGGGGCTCGCACAACGGTTCAGTATAACACCGGCAAAGGGCAGATCGGGGTTATACATCCGGAACCCGAGCGCCGTCGCCGCCGCCGATTGCGCCTGACCGCCCACATCCAGAACCAGCACCACGGGCCATCCCATGCGCTGTGCAGTCTCGGCGCTTGAGCCATGACCCAGCTCTCCGGGCTTGGCGACGCCGTCGAAAAGCCCCATTGACCCCTCGGCCACAACGATATCGGCACCTTCGGCCTGCGCGGAAATCGCGCTCAGCAACGGATCGGCCATCGCCCAGCTGTCCAGGTTGAACGAAGCCCGCCCCGCAGCTGCCCGGTGAAAGGCCGGGTCAATATAGTCCGGTCCGCTTTTGAACGGTTGCACGGTCAGACCGTCTTCGGCCAAGGCCCGCAACAGGCCCAGCATGACGGTGGTTTTCCCCGTGCCGGAAGACGGGGCAGAAATCAAAAGGCCCGGAGGGTTAGTCATCGCCATGGCTCCAGCTGGACCACGGGCTGTCCGCACTTTGCGGACGATAGCGGCGGTCGTAATCTTTTGAATAGAGGCAGCTTTCATCAAAGCCTTCGCCGGCTAAGGCCGGGCCGACCATGATCAGAGCGGTGCGCGAGATGCTTTCGTCCAGTGCCTCTTTCAAGGTTGCCAATGTGGCGCGAATGATCCGTTCGTCCGGCCAGCTGGCGCGGTACACCACGGCCACCGGGCAATCGGCCCCATAAGCAGGGGTCAGATCCGCGATCACATTGTCCAGATTGCCGATCGACAGGTGAATGGCCAGCGTTGAGCCTGTGCGGGCAAAGTTCTCAAGCGTTTCACCCTCGGGCATCGAGGATGCACGGCCCGGCGTCCGGGTTAGAACCACCGATTGCGCAAGACCGGGCAGGGTCAGTTCTGTGCCCAAAGCGGCGGCGGCCGCTGCGAACGATGGAACACCCGGCGTGACACTTACGGGAATGCCCATCTCTTTCAGTCGCCGGACCTGTTCACCCATCGCCGACCAGACAGACAGGTCGCCGGAATGCAAGCGCGCCACATCCTGACCGGCCTGATGTGCAGCTTCAATCTCGGCCATGATCTGATCCAGGTCCATCGGCGCAGTGTTAATGATCTTTGCACCTTCGGGGCAATGGCTCAGGATTTCCTCGGGCACCAGCGATCCAGCATACAGGCATACCGGACAGGACGCTATGATGTCGCGCCCGCGCAGGGTCAGAAGGTCGGCGGCACCGGGTCCGGCGCCGATGAAATGAACGGTCATGTGTGTCCTCCGATGGCGACGGCGCATGTGGCAAGCCGGTCGTCAGAAATCTGTCTGGGTGAGGTCAGCCGCGCGCCTGCTCCGGCGGCGGCAAGGGCGGATGCTTCGGCCACGCTGCCGGTACCATAAGTGGCGCGGCTGCGGTTCGAGCAGGTGAGTGTTCGCTGCCCCGCCAGATCGGCGGGCGCGATGAAATGCAGGGGCAGGGCGGTCGCAGATGCGAACTCGGCCAGCGCCGCATGGCCTTCCTTATCGGCGACAGTGGCCAAAGCATCCACAACCTGACCGGCGCTGGCCCGTTCAAAGGCTGCGCGCAGGCTGTCCACGGTTGCCGCCGACGAAAAGCCAAGCCCTGCGACGATCATAGGGTCACGCTCCACTGCACCACCGGGTAGGCGGATTTCCATCCGCGCCGCGGGCCAAGCGCCGCGGCCTGCGCAAGTTCGATGCGCAGAAGCTCTCCGCCCACCTGATCGTGCCATTGGGCCAGCAGAGCCTCGCTTTCCAGTGTGACGGCATTTGCAACCAGACGGGTGCCTTTCGGCAAGGCATCCTGCAGCCAAGCCAGAAGGTCAGCGCTGAGCCCGCCGCCAATGAAAACAACATCCGGCAAGGCGAGGCCATCCAGTGCCCCAGGGGCCGTACCATGCACCACGTTCAGTCGATCCTGACCCAGAGTATCAGCGTTGCGACGTATACGCTCGGCACGGTCCTCGCGCGGTTCGATTGTCGTCGCGGTCAGGGTAGGGTCACACATCAGCCATTCGATGCTGATCGAGCCGGTGCCGCCGCCGATATCCCACAGGTGCTCTCCTCGCTTGGGGGCCAAGGCTGAAAGGGTAAGGGCACGCACGGGACGTTTGGTGATCTGACCGTCGTTTTCGAATATCTCGTCCGGTTTGCCAGAGGACTTGGGCAGAGCTTCACCTTCGCCGGCAACCTCCAACCCCACGCAAACCGGGTGGTCAAACCCGCCCAGCAGGGCCTCGGTCAGCGTGACGCTTCGCGAGCGTTCGCGGGGGCCGCCAAGCGCTTCCATCACGTGCAGCTGCGTGTCGGGAAAGCCCGTTTCACTCAGGTACGTGGCAAGCTCGGCCACCGCCGCCCCGTTGCGCAGCAGCAGAATGGCGCGCAAACCCGGTGACAGGTGCGGGCGCAGCCGCGTCAAAGGGGCCGCGTGCAGACCGAAGGTTTGGGTGCTTTCCAAGGGCCAGCCCAGACGGGCGGCGGCCAGGGAAAAGGTGGACTGCCCGGGCAGAGCCACCCATTCACCCACGTCAAAATTGCGCGCGATCACCGAACCGGCGCCGAACCAGAACGGATCGCCAGAGGCCAGCACAACCGTTGGCCGTCCGCGAAACCCGGTCAGAATTGGCAGCCCGTCGGCAAATGGCACGGGCCATTCAACCTTTTGCGCGCCGGTATCAGGGATCAGTGACAGGTGGCGCGGCGGACCCATGATGATTTCGGCGCGTTCCAGCACTTGACGGCTTGCGGGCGGCAGGCCATCCAGTCCATCTTCGCCCAAGCCCAGAACGCTCAGCCACGGAGCCTCATGCATGACCAACCTCCTGATCCTTGGTGGCACGACCGAGGCCAATGCGCTGGCCAAAACTCTGGCCGAGCGGGGCATCCCGGCGACCTATTCCTATGCCGGTCGTGTCGATAATCCAAGGCCGCAACCCTTGCCGGTGCGTGTCGGCGGGTTTGGCGGTGTCGAGGGACTGGCCAGCTATCTGCGCGATCACACAATCACGCATGTGGTGGACGCCACCCATCCCTTTGCCGCACAAATGAGCACGAACGCCGTTGCGGCGTGTCGCGAGGCCGAAGTGCCGTTGGCTGCATTGACCCGCCCGGCGTGGCGCGAACAAGACGGGGACCGCTGGCAGCACGTTGCAGACATCGACGCAGCCGTCGCGGCGCTGGACGGGCCAAAACGACGCGTTTTTCTGGCGGTTGGCCGCCTGCATCTTGAGGATTTTGCCGTTCAACCGCAGCACCACTACCTGCTGAGGTTGGTGGACGAACCCGATGCACTTCCACTGCCAAATTGCGACGTGATCGTGTCGCGCGGACCGTTTACCGAAGCAGGAGACCGGGCGCTGATGGAAAATCACGGGATTGAACTGGTGGTGTCCAAGAACTCCGGCGGCAGTGGCGCGCGTGCCAAACTGGACGCCGCGCGCGCGCTGGGCGTGCCGGTGCTGATGATCGACCGCCCGAGCCTTCCGCAAAGGACCGAACTGTCGAATGTCGCACAGGTTCTGGACTGGCTGGCTCATTCAGGTGTGAACCTCGGGGTGTAGACGATCGGAGCGTTGTCACGTTCGATCACGCGGGTCAGGGATGAGCCGACAATGACCACCGTCTGCATGTCGGCCATGTCCGGGGTCGCTTCGGCCAGTGTCGAAATCCGGATCGCCTCATCGGGGCGCGATACAGCGCGGGCAAACAGGATCAGACGCTCGGGCTCGCATTCATCACGCAGGATTTCCAGCGTTTTTACAAAACCTTCCGGGCGGGACTTGGAGCGCGGGTTGTAAAACGCCATCGCAAAATCGCCCTGCGCCGCCAGACGTAGGCGTTTTTCAATCAGTGACCACGGTTTCAGGTTGTCGCTGAGATTGATCGCACAGAAATCATGTCCCAGCGGCGCCCCCGCGCGTGCTGACGCTGCCAACATCGCGGTGATGCCCGGCAACACGTCGATGGGGATGTCGCGCCACGCGGACGGGCCGCTCTCCAATGCCTCAAACACTGCAGCCGCCATGGCGAAGACGCCCGGATCGCCTGACGAGACGACCACAACCCGCTTCCCCTCGGCTGCCATCTGCAGCGCGTGTTGGGACCGATCAATCTCAACCCGGTTGTCGCTGGCATGCAGCGTCAGACCGGGGCGCTCTGCCACGCGTGCGACGTACGGGATGTACCCGACCACATCCGTAGCTTCGGCCAACGCTGCCGAAACTTCGGGCGTGACCAGCTGTTCGTTTCCAGGCCCCAGGCCCGCGATCTTGACCCAGCCGCTCATGGTCGACGACCTTGCCCATGCACGATAATAATCGAGAAATAGGGGGTGAGCTTGTCACACGCCTCGGACAGTTTCGTCACGGTCTGGTTGGGCATCTGGGCGAATTCGACGATCCACGCGCGATCATACAGACCCGCCGTTTTCAACGCCCGCTTCACCTTGTCGATATTGCGCCCGATCTTCATCACAACCAGTGCGTCCGTCTGCGCCATACGGTGCGCCAGATCGTCCTCGGGCAGGGTGCCGACCAGTACGGTGAGCACATCATCGCCCCAGGTGATCGGGTCGCCGGTCGCGGTCCACGCGCCGGACATGCCTGTAATGGCCGGAACGACTTCGACCTCAGCCTGATCACGTAAGCGACTGTAAAGATGCATGAAGGACCCATAGAAGAACGGGTCCCCTTCGCACAGAACCACCACGTCCTCACCCTGATCCGACAACGCTTTCAGGTGCTCTGCACAGTCTTTGTAGAAGGCGGAAAGCAACGCGTTGTAGCGCGGATCTTCCAGCGGGATTTCCGTGGTGACGGGGTATTCCATCGGGAACTCGACCGCGCTGTCCGGGATCATCCCGTCGACGATCTTGCGCGCCTGACCACTGCGGCCAGGCTTGCGGAAAAACGCGACATGGCGGGCATTCCGCAGCAGACGATCGGCACGGACGCTCATCAGGTCCGGATCGCCGGGGCCAAGGCCCACGCCGTATATCTTGCCGGCGCTCATTCGGCGCGGCTCGCAATAGCGTTGATGGCGGCCACGGTGATGGCGCTGCCGCCCAGACGGCCTTTGATGATGCACGAGGGCACTGGCTGCGCCTCCCACAAGGCGTCCTTTGATTCGACAGCGCCGACGAAGCCCACCGGGCAACCGATGATGGCGGCGGGACGCGGGCAGTCGGGGTCTTCCAGCATGTTCAACAAGTGGAACAGAGCGGTGGGCGCATTGCCGATGGCGACCAGAGCGCCCTTCAGATGTGGCCGCCAAAGCTCTAGCGCGGCAGCAGAGCGGGTGTTGCTCATCTCAGCGGCCAGCGGGCGCACGCGCTCATCATGCAGAGTGCAGATCACCTCGTTGTCGGCGGGCAGGCGGAACCGGGTGACACCTTCGCTGACCATGCGCGCATCGCACAGGATCGGCGCGCCAGCTTCCAGCGCGGTGCGTGCGGCCGAGACGAAACCCGGTGAGAAATGCACAAACTCTTCCAGCCCGACCATCCCAGCGGCGTGGATCATGCGCACAGCGACCTGCTCTTCATCCGCATCAAAACGCGCCAGATCGGCCTCGGACCGGATCGTCGCAAAGCTTTCCTTGTAGATTGCTGCGCCATCGGTTTCGTATTCATAGGGCATCAGGTGAAGTCCATGGTCATAAGTGTTTCTTCGGTCAGGCCGGTCTGGCTGGGCTCATCCCCTGCACGGCCCTGTTTGACAAGATCAAATCGCCCGTTGTGGCCGATCAATGTAACGTCGGCCGATCCCATCCGGGCACATCCCTTGGCGCAGCCCGAAACATGCAGGCTGCCGGGGACGCGGGATGCCAGTGCGCGCGCGATGTTGCGCGTCTCAGCTTTCGCTTGCGGGCAGAACGGTGCGCCGGGGCAGGCGTCGGTGGTCATCAGCGGATCAGAGCCATCCGTGACAAAGTGCGGTGCGGGTATCGCCGCCCCGCCTTCCAGCAGAATCAGCCGCCACGGTGTGACACGCAGGGCAGAGGCTCCGCTATCGCCAAGCAGTTCTTGCAATTGACGCGCAGGCAGTTGCCCGAAAGCCGCGCCGTAGATCGCGCCCAAATCGTAAGCACCGGGTAGAGGTTTAGCCCCAAGTTCTACAGGCGCGCTGCCTTGCCATGCCGACGGTAACCCTTGCGCTGCCACCACCCGAGCCATGCGGCGTTTGTCCGGTGTGAAGCGGGAGGCGAACCATTCGGCAAGCGCGATCAACTGATCTATGGCGTCTTCTTCGGTGACGGCCCGTCCGGTCTCGGCCCCGTCCGCGCGCAGGATCAAGCCGTCTCGTCCGGTTTCCAACCGAATATCCGCCGAGTCTGCGGCCAGCAGGCGTTCGGGGCCAGTATCTATGGCAAAGCCGAATTTGGCCGGCAAGGTCGGCAGATCGCCCAGTCGGTCGATCAGGCCTTGCGTCAATCGAGCCGATAAATCGCCCGAGCGATAAAGCGGGGATACAAGGATGTTGCGACGCACCTCGATACCGGGCTCGGCGTCCAACAGGTTCAGCGTGGCCAATTCAGCCAGCAGCGCTTGGTGGTCGTCTTCCCGGACGCCACGCAGTTGCAGGTTGGCCCGATTGGTCAGATCGATTGTGCCATTGCCAAAGCGTTCAGAAAGCTCGCACAGTCCCAGTGCTTGCGCAGCGCTGAGGCGCGCCAAGCGCGGGCGTACGCGAACCACCAGTCCGTCGCCGGACATCATCGGGCGATGCGCGCCGGGGCACCAGCCTTGGACAAAGGGGGCGCTCATCCCAGCCCCTCCAGATCAGCGCGGATCGAATTCCGGCGGGTGTTCCAGAGACCGGCCTCCAACAATGCCCGGAACCGGTCCTGCATCGCCTGATGCGCGCGGGGGTTGGCCTCTTGCAAAAACGCGTCAACTTCTGCGTCGCCCAACGTGGCGTCGTGGTAGAGGTCGAACAGGTGCGGAGCGACCGTGCCGGATAGATGCGCAAACGAGGCCATGTGATCCAGGGTCGCCGCGATTTCTGCCGCGCCCCGGAACCCATGCCGCTGCATCCCCGCAATCCAACCCGGATTGGCGGCACGGGCATGGACGACGCGGCTGATTTCCTCGGGCAGCGTGCGGGCGCGCGGGTTTTCCGGATTGGTATTGTCCAGATGGTACAGCTGCGCGACACCGCCGGTCACCTGCTTGGCGGCTGCGAACCCGGCCTCATGGGTGGCATAGTCATTAGCCAGCAACAGATCAGTTTCGGTCAGGTCCTGCAGGTGCACAAAGCTGTCGGCATTGGCGACCCGCTGGGTGATGCCGTCTTTGTCCTGCGCAATGTGCTCACCTTCCAACGCGAATGAACTGGCCTCCAGCCACGCCTCACCCGCCTGCGTCCGCGCTTCGTCTGTATAGAATTCCGACAGTTGCGTCATGTTCACGCCATAGCTGCCGGGCGCAGGGCCATAGACACGGGCCGAGGGTTTTTGACCGGCATAGGGGTTCCAGTCCGATGCCTCATCGCGATCCGCCAACGCCCGAACGGCCTGCCCATACAGCGCCGAGAGGGTCGGGAAAACATCGCGGAACAGACCTGATACGCGCAAGGTCACATCCAGACGCGGGCGGCTGAGGTCTGTGATCGGCAGAACCTCGATACCCGACACCCGCTCGGACCCTTTGTCCCAGACCGGCTTTACACCCAAAAGGTGCAGAGCCATTGCGAATTCCTCGCCCGCGGTGCGCATCGTGGCCGAGCCCCAAAGATCAACAATCAGCCCTTTGGGATAATCACCTTCTTCTTGCAGGTGGCGCCGGACCAACTCCTCGGCCAGCTTTACGCCTTGCGCATACGCCGCGCGGGTCGGGACCGAGCGCGGGTCGGTGGTATACAGGTTCCGCCCGGTGGGCAGTACATCGGACCGCCCGCGATAGGGGGAACCGGAGGGCCCAGCCTCGATCCGCTTGCCAGAAAGCGCGTCGATCAGGGCATTGCGTTCGGAATCGGCCGATGGCGCAGGGTCAAAGTTGCCAGAGGCATCCGGCACCCGGCCAAAGATGTGCAAGCCATCGCCAAATTGGCTTTCCTTAATATCGCAAACGAACCGGTCGATGCGGGTGATCGCCTCGGCGGTGCAGGTGGCCTGATCCAAACCCAGGTCGCTTTCCAATCCAATCGCCTGCGCCTCGTCCCGGATGTCTTCTTGCAGGCGGTCGCGGCGCTTGGGGTCCAGCCCGTCAGCGTTTGAAAACTCATCCAGCAACGATTCCAGTCGAACCATCCGGTCCGGCGTGCCGCTTTCCTTCATCGGGGGCGGGATATGGCCCAGCGTAACCGCCCCGATCCGGCGCTTGGCCTGCGCGGCCTCACCGGGGTCGTTGACGATAAAGGGGTAGATGACAGGAAGGTCGCGGATCAGAACCTCGGGCCAGCATTCATTAGACAAAGCGACGGATTTCCCCGGCAGCCATTCCAACGTGCCGTGCGCGCCGATATGGATCAGCGCATCGGCGCGCAGGTCCTTGCGCAGCCACAGATAGAAGGCGACGTAGCCATGGCATGGGGTGCGCGAGAGGTCATGGTAATCATCATCCCTCAACTCAGGTGAACCGCGTTCGGGTTGCAGCGCGACCAACGCCTTGCCCCGGCGCATCACGGTGAAATGGAACGCGCCATCGGTGCAGGACAGGTCATCCGTGGGATCACCCCAGACCGTCGTTAGGTCTGTGCGAAGTTGCTGGGGCAATTCGTCCAGAGCGCTTCGGTAGTCCTCCAGTGGCCACGAAATTCGGGCTTCCAGCAGCGTTTCGGCAATCGGCTCGGCGGGTGCTGTATCATAACCCTCAGCCTGCAGATCAGACAGCATTGCCTCGGCTGAGGCCAGTGCATCCAGCCCTACAGCGTGGGCCATCTGCCAGTCCTTACCGGGATAGGTGGATAGTACCAGCGCGGGCACCTGATCTGCCTTCGGCTTTGCGTTCAGGTTTAGCCAGCCGGTAACGCGGTCGATGATGGCCTCGATCCGTTCCGCTTCGGCGCGGTGGGCAAACCGAGAGTACTCCAGATGAGGATCGCGTTTGCCCGGTTCCTTGAACGACGCGATACCGGCCGAGATGCGCCCGTCCACTTCGGGCAGCACCACATGCATGGCAAGGTCGGCGGGGGACAGGCCGCGTTCTGCTTCGGCCCATGCTTTACGGCGCGAGGTGGCGAGGGCGACCTGAAACACCGGGACGTTGGCTGCATCAAGCGGCGACGTGCCGGACGCGCCTTTGCCCGAGAACGAGGTAGCGTTGATAATCGCGGACGGGGCAAGCGCTGTCACCTGCTCGCGCAGCCAATCCGCAGCCGCGGGCGCTTTGAGCGATGGGGCAAAGAGGCCCACAGCGTCCAGACCACGCGCGCGGATGTTGCGGATCAGGGCCGCAACCGGGGCCGTGTCGGCCGAGGTCAGGTAAGCGCGGTAGAAGGTCACGAGGATTCGTTTAGTGTCACCCGAGAACGCCTTTTCGACTGGGATTACACCCCGATCCGGGCACCACGCGCCGCATTCGGGGATGGTTTTGGCCCCCATGACAGGACCGGCATAGAGCCCCGCGGCCAATGCCATTTGCGCCAACGCTGCTTGCGCGGCAACTTCCCCACCGGTGTCACACAGATGCGCCAGCCGCCGCAGGGTCGAAACGGGCAGGGTGGAGTAGTCGTCCAGACGCGTATCCTCACGCCCGTCCGCCGGCAGAACGGCCAGTGCAATCCCTTTGGCCTGCGCCAACGCCAGCGCCTGCTGCAACCCATAGGACCAATAGGGCACGCCCCCGATCAGGCGGATCAGGATGCCCTTCGCGCCCTCCAACGTCTGTTCAACATACGTGTCGACGGACAGCGGGTGTTTCAGCGCTGTCAGGTTGGCCAGCCGCAGGGTCGGCATCCGCCCCTCTGGCCCACCACCACGATGCCAGCCCGCCGCGAAAGCACCGAGGTCGCTGTCGGAAAAAGACAGCACCACCAAATCCGCCGGGCTCTGGCCCAGATCGGTCGGGGTTTCGGTTTCCTCTAACCCGTGGCTTTCGCGGAAGACAACGTGCATGGATTACTCGGCAGCCTCACGCACACCCACGAGGATATCGCGGATTTCGGCCTCTTTGATGTCGTCATGCTCGGCAATGACCACCAGGCGCGAGCGGCGCTCTTCGCCGGGCTCCCAGGGGCGGTCATACTGGTGACGGACACGCGCGCCGACGGCTTGCACCAGCAGGCGCATCGGTTTGCCTTGAACGGCGGCATAGCCTTTGACACGCAGGATGTTCAGATCTTTGGCCAGACGTTCGATTTTGGCGACCAGATCGGCGGGATCGGTTTGTTCCGGCAGCTCGACGATGATGCTTTCGAAATCGTCATGTTCGTGATCATGGTGGCCGTCGTGATGGCTGGGGCGGGCCTCCATGTCATCCTCGGCGGCGGCTTCCAGGCCCAGCACGACACGCACGTCAACCGCACCCTCGGCCACTTCGACCACGGGCAGGGGACGCGGCGCTTCAGCGGCGATGATCTCTTTGGCCTTTGCCACACCCTCGGGACCAGCCAGATCGGGCTTGGTCAGCAGGATGATGTCGGCACAGGAAATCTGATCCTCGAACACCTCGGACAGCGGCGTTTCGTGGTCGATCGAGTCATCGGCCAGACGCTGGGCATCCACCGCCTCGACATTCGGTGCAAAGCGACCGGCGGCGACGGCCTCGGCATCGGCCAGCGCGATCACGCCGTCAACGGTGATCTTGGAACGGATATCCGGCCAGTCGAACGCCTTCAGCAGAGGCTTGGGCAGCGCGAGACCGGAGGTTTCGATCAGGATGTGATCGGGGCGCGGTTCCAGCGCCATCAGGGCTTCTATCGTTGGGATGAAATCGTCGGCCACGGTGCAGCAGATGCAGCCGTTTGCCAGTTCCATGATGTTCTCCGCTGGGCAGTCCGGGATTGCGCACGACTTGAGGATGTCGCCATCGACGCCAACATCACCGAATTCGTTGACCACCACGGCCAAACGTTTGCCCTGCGGGTTCTGCATCAGATGCTTGACCAGCGTGGTTTTCCCCGAGCCTAGAAAGCCGGTGATGACAGTAACGGGGAGTTTTTCGAGGTTCGACATATCAGGCTCCAATCGGGGGAATGCGGGCTGCACAGTTTTTGCGGAAATGCTCGGGGCGTTCGCGCCATTTCACCAGACCGTCTTCGGCGGCAAGATACTTGGTGACGCCGTCAACGATGGTCTCGACATGATCGACCTCGTTCAGGTTCTCGTAGACAAAGGTCCAGCGGGATGGACCGCCGCGCAAAACAATCGAGCATCCTTGATCGCAATTGGACAGGCACTCTACCGGTTTCAACTGGATGCCTTCTGGCAGTTCTGCCTGTTCCAGAGCCTTGTGCAGCAAGGTGCCGGGCCGCTGGGCATCATCCTCGATAGGCAAGCCACGACGGCAGGTCGTACAGACCAGCAATTCGACTGGTGTGGTCTCGGTCACGTCTCTCATCCCCCCAAATCCTCTTCGTGGGGGACGGGGTTTCATGCGGGCCACGTCTGTGCATGGACCCGACACCGGATCACCCCGTCCGGTTTCAACTTCGGGTGTTGGCAGGTCTCCCGGCTTGCGGATGTCAGAGCCTTTGGCCCTGTCGGATGTCCCGCCTTCCCGGCCTTTTTGGCCAGTGGCTTTGGGCACCCTCTCCGGTCACGGTCGCGGGGGCGGCTGTGCTTGACGGATCATCCGCTGGCACATTCCCTTTTCATCCATCCGAAGATGGACACCAACGCAAGCGACATGCGGCACGGGCAGGGGGGTTGTCAAGCGTGAGCCGGGGTTGGAAAGCCATGACGTCGGAAAAGCGACCAGCCAGTGTCAGCCAGCGGCATCCAGGGCCAGCCGATCCCGTAGCCAAGCGCAAAACAACCCCGCCGCAGCCGACGGCTGAGCGGACCCCGGCGCTGCGATCAGGTAATGTGATTGCGCGAATGGAATCGCCGGGCCCGCGATTTGGATCGGGGCACCCTGGGCCATGGCGTTGCGTGCGAACCGCTCGACGATTGTCGCACACCCTGCGCCTGCCATCACAAGCTGCAGCGCTGCTACGGACGTATCGACCGAGTAGAGCGGCGCGTGCTCTGCCGGGGGCAATCCATGAGCTTGAAAATAGCGCGCCCAGTTGTCCTCGTACCCCAGGATGTGAATGAGTGGGCCGTCGCGCAGCGCGTGCAGGTCTGGAATAGGCGATCCGGACCTGCAGATCGGCACCAGCTTTTCGTCGGTCAACTTTTCCGAAGTCACCCCCGGCCAGTCGCCATAGCCCATTCGTATTTCAACATCCACATCCTTGGGGGCGATCGTGTCGTTCCAAATATGTGACACAAGGCGCACGGGAATGTCCGGGTGCCGGGTCACGAAATCCGGCAATTCAGCCGCAATCCAATATGTCGCTGTGGAAATCGCGGCCCTCACCGTCAGGGATTGGCGCGACGCCGGGCCGAACAAGCTGTTGGTGGACAGGGCAATGTCACCCAATGCGCGCCGCACGGTTAGGGCATAGGATTGGCCCAGTTCGGTCAGCTCCAGCCGCCGCGCGTTTCGGGTAAAAAGCTTTTGGCCCAAATCTGCCTCAAGTGATCGGATGTGCAGTGACACCGCGGTCTGGGTCAGGCCAAGCTCTTTCGCCGTCGTTGTGAAATTCAAATGCCGCGCGGCTGATTCAAAGCTGCGCAGCCATGCGGGGTTGGGAAGTCGATCCATCTATCACCAAGAATTTTTGGTCATTATCTTGATTATTATTCGTTTCGCTTTTGAAAAGGCAATGTGGATACTTGCGGCCAAATCAATGCACAACTGCCGGAGGGTATTATGAAAGTTGGCTTTATCGGGTTGGGAAATGTCGGAGCAAAGCTCTCAGGGTCGCTGCTGCGCAACGGGGTTGATCTGACAGTGCATGACCTGAACCCGGATCTTGTGCAGGACTTCGTAGCCAAGGGCGCAAAGGCGGCCGAGAACCCGGCGCAGATCATGCGGGATTGCGATGCGGTCATCACCTGCCTGCCTTCCCCAGCGGCGTCGGACGCCGTGATGCAAGAGATGCTGTCCGAGGTCGGGCCGGGCAAAATCTGGATGGAGATGTCGACGACCGACGAAGCCGAGGTCAAACGACTGGGCGCAATGGTGATTGAACGTGGCGGTGCCGCGGTGGATTGCCCGGTCTCTGGCGGCTGCCACCGGGCTGCGACGGGAAATATCTCGATCTTTGCCGGCTGTGATCGGCAGACCTTTGACCAGATATTGCCGTTTCTGACCACGATGGGGCGGCGCATCTTGCATACGGGTGAACTGGGTTCCGCTTCGGTTCTGAAGGTTTTGACGAACTACCTGGCCACCGCAAATCTGATCACCTGCGCCGAAGCACTGGTGACGGCCAAGGCTGCCGGGATGGACCTGAACACGACCTATGAGGCGATCAAAATCTCATCTGGCACGTCCTTTGTTCACGAAACGGAAAGTCAGGTCATTCTGAATGGCTCGCGCGATATCTCGTTTACAATGGACCTTGTGAAGAAGGATATCGGCCTGTTCCAGGACGTCGCCAACCGCGCGGGTGTGCCCTTGGAAATCAACCCGGTGATGATCAAGATTTTCGAAGATGGCATCGCACGCTTTGGCGAACGCGAACTGTCCCCCAATATCATCCGACGTCTGGAAGAGGCTACAGGCCTGGATATCCGCGCGCCGGGCTTTCCGCCGGAAATGCAGGACGACGAACCCGAAGAAGCCGGATACGAAGTCGTCCCGCAGGGACGTGAGGCCGTGTGACGCACGAAAGTACCGGGTCGGGTGATGGGATTCTGATAGAGAGTGGAGGCGAGTACCGGAATCGAACCGGTGTACACGGATTTGCAATCCGCTGCGTCACCACTCCGCCAACTCGCCTTTTCAAGTAAAATCAAATACTTGCTGTGGTGTGACAGGCGTTTTAGCAGCTTTCTGCAGGGGCGTCCAGAGGGGGGAGTGCGAAATTCAGGGTCAGTTGTCAACTCGGGCTTAGGTTGCGACGTTGTATCCTGAGATGATTGAAAAGTTTCCGCATCAGGGCCGTTGCCGGTTTTTCAAGGATGTGGCAAAACCTGATCACCCAAGGGAACAGAATGAGCGATCCAATGACAGATTTCGCAGCCCGCCGCCGAACGATGGTCGATACACAGATACGGCCTTCTGACGTCACCAAATTTCCGATCATTGACGCGATGCTGACCGTCAAACGCGAGAACTTCGTGCCGGACGCGCAGCGTGAGGCGGCTTATGTCGAAGGCGTTCTGGATCTGGGTGACGGGCGCTGTATGCTCGAGCCGCGGACGTTGGCTAAGATGTTGGATATATTGAACATCTCGAACGATGAGGCGGTTTTGGATATCGCCCCGGCCTTGGGTTATTCGACCGCCGTCACCGCGCGTATGGCGCAGTTGGTTGTTGCCGTCGAACAGGACGAAAGCCTGGCAGCCGAAGCGCAGAATGTCCTTATGGAAGCTGAAGCGGACAACGCGATTGTCCATGTAGGTCCGTTCGAAGAGGGTGCGGCAGAGCATGGGCCATATGACGTCATCATGATCCAGGGCGGGGTCGAGCAGGTGCCAGAGGCGCTGATTGCGCAACTTAAGGAGCATGGGCGCATTGCCTGCCTGTTTGTCGACGGTGCGCTTGGAACGGTGCGCATCGGCCACAAATCCGGTGATCGCGTAACATGGCGGGACGCATTTAACGCCAATGCACCGATTTTAAACGCATTTTCCGCAAACCGTGTATTTTCGCTATAGTTTGACGGCAGTTTGCGCTGCTGCCTTGATTAGTTGAACATAAACACGCAAACTGTCGGCAGGGCAGCGTAATTTTGATTTGAGAGGATTTCGTTATGAGTTCTATGGCGGGAGGAAAGCTGGTCAGGGCGCTGGCACTGACTGCAGGGGTCGCACTTAGTTTTGTACCGGGTCGTGCCGCTTGGGCCGACAACATTACCGACGCCTTCATCGGCGCGTATAACACCAGTGGTTTGCTAGAGCAGAACCGGGCATTGCTGCGGGCAGCGGACGAAGACGTCGCAATCGCACTTTCGGCGCTGCGACCGATCATCAACTGGACGGTGGCAATCAGCAGCAACTACAACCGACGTAACATCAGCGATACTGTGACACGTACGGAACCAAACAACTTTTTCACGGGCCTGACACTGAGCCAGCTCCTGTATGACGGCGGCGCGGCGGTGCTGGGCAAGCAATCCGCGCAGGAAACGGTGCTGTCGACACGGCAAACCCTGCTGGACATTGAACAACAGGTGCTGTTCCGCGGCGCAAATGCATATCTTGAGGTTCTTCTTCAGGAAGAAACCGTACAGATTCGTCTGAACAACGTCGACGTGTCGGCCGAAGAACTGCGCGCGTCGCAGGACAGGTTTGACGTGGGCGAGGTGACACGGACTGACGTCGCACTGTCGCAAGCCCAGCTTGCAAGCTCGCAGGCCGATCTGGCTGTCGCACGGGGTAACCTGGACACTGCGCAGGCAGAATACGTGAATGCCGTTGGCAAATCACCGGGCCGCACGGCGGGACAGCCGAGCCTGCCGAACCTGCCAAGCTCGGAAGCGCAGGCCGTCAGCCTCGCACAGCGCAATCACCCGGCCATCCTGTCGGCGCAGCATCAGGTGCGCGCATTTGATCTGATCGTTGCGCAGCAGCGCGCCAACCTTGGGCCAAACGTCAGCCTGAACGCTGATGCGGGCATCACGGAAACCTATGACAACGACGACAACATCGAAGATGCAACCGTCTCGCTGAACTTCAACCAGCCGATCTATGCCGGTGGCCGTCTGGCGGCGAACGTGCGTCGGGCAATGGCGACACGGGACGCATCGCGGGCCAACCTGTTGAACGTGCAGAAAGACATTACGCAGGGTGTGACCGAGGCGTATGCCCGATTCCAAGCAGCAACAGCCAGCTTGCGGGCGTCGACCGAACGGGTGCGGGCATCGCAGGTCGCGTTTGACGGTATCCGCGAAGAGGCCACGCTGGGCGCTCGGACCACGCTGGACGTTCTGAATGCACAGCAGGATTTGCTGGACGCGCAGTTGGCACAAGTTGCCTCGCGCATCGAGCGGTCGCGCGCCGCCTATCAGCTGCTGCAGGCACAAGGTTTGCTGACAGCTGAACGTCTGGGGCTGGCCGTTCAGATCTATGACCCGACGCTGTACTACAACCTGGTCAAGAAAGCGCCAGCTCAGGTCAGCAGACAAAGCCGGGACCTGGATCGCGTTCTCAAAGCGTTGCGCCGCGACTAAGGGCCAATACTACCTGTTGTGACGCCCGGTTTGTTTGGCTACACTCAATCCTGAGGATAGAGCGGTAGAGAACAATGACGGATAAAGTCGTGAACGGCAGAGTAGAGGACGTGTTGTCCTCGATCAAACGGCTGGTCGGTGAAAAAGGTCAGAACAGCACCGACGTTATGCCACCGTCAATCGCCCGCAAGCCCGGGCGATTGGTCCTGACCGAGGCGCTGCGCGTTGGTGGAACCTCGAGCATTCAGGACGGGCCGGAAGACGAGGCCGAAGCTGAACAAACCTATACTGCTGATGCGTCGGTCAAGCCGATGCTGTTGCGCGCCTGCGATATCGTGAATCGCGAAGACCCGGCCAACAAAGAACAGGCCGCGTCAGAGCCGCCCAAGGACGCAACCAACAGTCTGAGCGCAAAGATCGAGGCGCTTGAGGCCGCGATCGCCCGCACCGAAGATCAGTGGGAGCCGGACGGCGACAGCGAAGACGAGTATTCCGGTACTCCGGCCAAAGCACTTGAATTCAGTGCACGCAACGAGTTCGCGGATACTGAGGTTACGAAGGCCGAGCCGCCAAAGACAGAAGCCAAAGAGGCTGTGGCGACGACCAAGGCAACCTTTGTTCGTGATCCCGAGGTGACGAATGCTACGCCCGCACACCCCGTCGAGGAAACGGCGGAAGAAAGCGCAATGGCGGATATCGGCGAAGACGCGCTGCGCAAGCTGATTGCTGAGGTTGTACGCGAAGAGTTGCAGGGTGTGTTGGGTGAACGCATCACCCGCAACGTCCGTAAGATGGTCCGGCGTGAGATCTACAAAGCTCTGGCGGAAAAGAACCTCGAGTAACGATCAGGCCCGTTTCGGCTGTTCAGCAAGCGCAAGCAGGTGGTCCAGATCCATAGTCCGTTCAAGGTGGTCCGCCAAGGCATCCAGCGTATCTTCAACTCCGTCTTCGTAGGACAGATTTGACTGCACACCCAGCTGCGACAGGTACGAGGCGCGGAACGTATCCGAACTGAAGATACCGTGTAGGTAACTGCCGCGGATACGGCCCGAGGCGTTCACAGCGCCTTCTGGCCGTCCGTCGACCTCCAGCCAAGCACGGGCGCAATCAGGCCCTTCGGTGCGGCCCATGTGGATTTCATAGCCGGACACCGGCTCACCCCCGTCAAGGGCGCGGGCCGAGGTCAGTTTCACCTGTTTCTGACCGGCCATCACGGTCTCGACATCCAGCAGGCCCAGCCCTTCGACGGTGCCCGGTCGTCCATCGACGCCATCCGGGTCCGCGATGGTCTTGCCCAGCATTTGATACCCGCCACACAAGCCCAGCACGTGCCCCCCTCGGCGGACATGCGCGTAAATGTCAACGTCCCAGCCTTGTGCCCGGAAATAGGCCAGATCCCCGATCGTGGACTTGCTGCCGGGCAGCAGAACCAGATCCGCGTCGCCGGGCAGGGCGCGACCGGCCGGGACGATCTCGACGCTGACACCGGGTTCGGCGGACAGCGGATCGAGGTCATCGAAATTGGCCATACGCTCCAGCTGCGGCACGACCACCTTGCAGGCCCCGCCCGAGTGAGAGCGGATATCCATCATGTCCTCGGCGGGCAATTTCCACGCGTCGTGGAACCACGGGACAACGCCCAGACACGGCCATCCGGTGCGTTCGGCGATGTCGTCGCGGCCTTCATCAAACAAGGATACGTCGCCCTTGAACCGGTTGACGGCAAATCCCCGGATCATCTTCAGGTCCTCCGCATCCAGAACCGCCTGAGTTCCGACGATCTGCGCAATCACACCGCCGCGGTGAATGTCGCCGACCAGAATGACCGGCACACCAGCGGCGCAGGCAAATCCCATATTGGCAATGTCGCCCTTGCGCAGGTTGGTTTCGGCCGGGCTGCCAGCGCCTTCGATCAGAACCAGATCAGCGTCGCTGCACAGACGGTTAAAGCTTTCCAGCGCAGCGCCCAGCAGTTTGGATTTGTCTTTGCGATAATCCCCGGCCTTCATGGTACCCGCGCGCTGGCCCTGCACGATGATCTGGGCACCCGTATCGGTTTCCGGCTTCAAGAGGATCGGGTTCATGTCCGTATGGGTCGCGCGCCGGGCCGCACGCGCCTGCAAAGCCTGCGCGCGGCCGATCTCGCCGCCGTTTTCGGAGACGGCAGCGTTGTTCGACATGTTCTGCGGTTTGAACGGCGCAACGCGCAACCCGCGCCGAGTAAAGGCCCGCGCCAGACCGGCCACAAGAACCGATTTCCCGACATTGCTGCCGGTGCCCTGAATCATGATGGACCGAACCATGGCCTGTCTCCTATGCTCTGGCGCAGATGACCTGATTTGCAGGCAAAGGAAAAGCCCCAGTTGAATACGCCCGCGCATCTTTTGATCGGAGCCGCCGCCTTTGCCCGTCCGCCCCATGGGCGTGTCCTGTGGGCGGCCCTGTTGGGCTCATTGTTGCCAGACCTGTCGCTGTATGTGATGGCGGGCACTTCGCTGTATGTGCTGGGAATTCCGCCAAGCGTTGTTTTCGACCAGCTCTACTTTTCTGATAGTTGGCAGACAGTGTTTGCGATCGACAATTCCTTTATCATATGGGGCACAGCCCTTTTGGTCGGAATGTGGAGAGGGTGGCAGGTTCTGATCGTCGCGGCGTCTGCGGGTTTGCTGCATTTGACGATGGATTTCCTGCTGCATGCCGGGGATGGGCGTCCTCAATTCTGGCCGATCAGTGATTGGGTGTTTCGCAGCCCGGTCAGCTATTGGGACAGCAACCACCATGCCCTTTGGGTCGCACCTGTGTCTGCTGCGGCTTGTGTTGCGTGTTACGTGGTGTTGTGGAGGCGTGGAATGCCAGCCTGGGCTAAAGCGTTTTTTGCCGTGCTTTTGATGGCCGAGCTGTGGGTCGCGCGACAATGGTTTTTATTCTTTTGACACCGGACAAAAGAAAAACGCGCCCCAAATATGGGAGCGCGCTTTTTCATAGGAAAGTCGCCTTGGATCAGGCAGCTTCTGCTTGCTGAGCGGCGTTGCGGCGTTCGCTTTCTTCACGCGACAGCGCGACCGAGGTGCGGACACCACGACCAACGAATTCCATCAGGCCGCTGACAACCCGTTCATTGGGGTCGATACCCGCGCAGGACAGCACCTCGCGACCATCGCGCGAGCGGGCCCAACGGGCGATCTGTTCGGGGCCATTGCCGTATTTCTTGTCATCGGCGATAGCGTCATCCAGTGCAGCCAACACAACGGCCGCGAAAAGTTTGCGTGCACGATTGCCTTGCTCATTGTTAAAGGCAGTGCCGTCAACGAAATCTCTCATCTCGTCTTCCTTGTTGTTCTTGCTCTTGCATTTTCGGCGTGAGGGTCCTTATGACCTATTAGGTGCGATTCGGATACAGCTAAAATGCATAGTTGCGTTGCGTCACCCGCATAGCTTGCTGCAGTTGCAGCACTAGGTTTCGTTGTCTTGTCAGGTGTGATCCCGCCAGATATAGGGACGGGAACTGACGCATCAACCGTTTGTGAAGGATTTATGTCATGCCCAAGATAAATGGGAACGAAATTCGCCCCGGCAACGTGCTTGAGCATAACGACGGGCTGTGGGCGGCGGTCAAGGTTGACCACGTAAAGCCCGGTAAAGGCGGGGCTTTTGCGCAGGTCGAGCTGCGCAACCTGCGGAACGGATCGAAACTGAACGAACGCTTCCGGTCTGCGGACAAAGTTGAACGCGTGCGTTTGGAACAGAAAGATCAGCAGTTCCTGTACGAATCCGACGGCATGTTGGTGTTCATGGATTCCGAAACCTATGAGCAAATCGAACTGCCCGCCGACCTGCTGGGCGAACGCCGCCCGTTTCTGCAGGACGGCATGACCATCGTGGTCGAGTTTTACGAAAGCGAAGCGCTGAACGCCACGCTGCCCCAAAAGGTCACCTGCAAGATCGTCGAGACCGAGCCGGTGGTCAAAGGTCAGACCGCTGCGAACTCGTTCAAGCCGGCGGTTCTGGACAATGGCGTCAAGGTCATGGTGCCGCCATTCATCGGCCAGGATGAGATGATCGTCGTGAACACCGAGTCCATGGAATATTCCGAGCGCGCGTAAGCACGCGTTCATACGAATACTCGAAAACCGCGCGGACCTGTGCCGCGCGGTTTTTTATTTCCTTTGCTTGATGTGCCGATAGCGTTCCGGGTTGGGGCCGAACAGTTCAAGCATAAGCTCGTATTTGATGCGGTTTGCGCTGACCTGTCGGTAAAAGGCGATCAGGAACGCCGTGGGCCCCTGAATACGGCTGAGCCCGCTGGTGGCCGCGACCACTGTACCGACATCTGTTTTCCCGTTCAGAACCAGATAGCCGCCCAGCATCAGAACGCCCACTGTTCCGGCTCCGTTAATCACGCTCAGCAGAAACTTGGCCGAAAGCTTCCAGATGAACATTTTGCGCCGCGTTTCGTAGATGTCGTCGAACTGTGCCTCGACCTCGCGCGCGATGTCATTGATCTGCTCAACGTTCAGTTTATCGGTGGCGCCGCGCAGAATTCGGACACGTTCAGCGACGAAGACGTTCACTTTGCGCTGGGAAATCAGGACAATGATGATCTGCGGCACGATCATTGAGAACGCAATCATCCCCAAACCGGGTTGCGTCGATGAAATATAGCCGATGACGCTGATCAGGGTGCCGATCTGAACAACTGGATCCGAAAACGCGCCTCCTGCGAACTTTCCCAGCTCTTCCGCTTCGGCCGAGATTGCCGTGGTCATCGTGCCTTTGCGCACGGTTTCGCCAGACCCGTTTACATCTTGGGCCCGCACCAGAAGCCTTTGGCGGATCATGCGGATCAGGTCCTCGCCCAACGTCCCGGCGCGGTAGCCCAGCAACCATTTCAAGCCAAGGCTGAGCAAGATCACGGACATCATGCCCATGCCAAGATAGATCAGCTTATCGGTGCTGACATCGTCTGCGGTCAGGTGGTTGATGATATCGCGCTGAAACTCAAGCGGGACCGCGGCCAGGCCTGCAATGGCAATGGACAAAACAATGAGGATGATCTGCCGCCCGGCGCTGGCGCGCCAGATCGCTCGGTATAACTGGAACATGAGCCAATCCGGATTGCTGAACTCAGGCCAGTGTGACAGCGCGCTTGGCTATGTTCAAACCTGAGACTGTGCGGCGGTGTGTCCGGCGTGCCGGTTTGGCAACAAGTTTAGGAGATTAGCCGGATCGTGGCGCCATCGGCCTGCATATCATCCCCAACGCGGTCGAGGCGCAGATAGGCGATCCCGCGGCCATTGGATTGGGTGAACAGCGTCCCCGCCGGTTTTCCGCCCGATGTGATGGCCGTTCCAACCGGAGCAGCCCCATCGACAGCAACACTGCGAAGGCCTTTGCGCAATTCGGTCTTGTGCTTCATCCGTGCGGTGACTTCCTGCCCGACATAGCAGCCCTTCTTGAAATCCACGCCGTTCAGCACTTCGAACCCTGCCTCCAGGATATAGCTGTCTGGCGTCAGTTCGATCCCGGTTTCGGGGATGCAATGGCCCACGCGGATCGCGTCCCAGTCGGTGCCGTCATCGCTTTCTTCCTGCGCGGTATAGGCCCGCCAGCCCATATCCGGATGGCGTGGATCGGGCAGGGCACCCTCCGGCGCGGGTCCGGTGCCGCGTTGCAGGTTCAAACCGCTGTCCTCAATTGAAACATCCGCGCGCAGCTTGTACATGCCCAGCCGTTTGACCAAACCATCGGCAAGGTCTTCGGCCACGTCCAGCAACACTGCGCCACCGTCGCGTTTCAGGAAAAAATCCGCCAGATACTTGCCCTGAGGCGTCAGCAGGGCGGTATAGACCAGCCCGGTATCCAACCCTTCGATACTATTGGTCACCAGCCCTTGCAGAAAGCTGTCTGTGTCCGAGCCGCTGAGGCGCAAAATTCGGCGGTTGGGCATCTGAGTTGTCCTCGTCTTTTCCTCGGGCCTCGTGATATAGGAGTTTCCTCCGTCATGACCAGAGGGTTTCCACAGTGCCTGCACCGATTAGCATCGTTATCCCGACCCTGAACGCAGGCGATAGCCTTCCGGCGACCCTTGGGGCGTTGATGGAGGGGTTGCATACGGGGCTGATCCGCGAGTTGATCGTCTCGGATGGTGGATCGACTGATCAGACCGTTGGGATTGCAGATGAGGCCGGCGCCGAGATCGTTACCGGGCCACCCTCGCGCGGCGGGCAATTGGCGCGGGGATGTGCGGCGGCCAAGGGGGAGTGGCTGCTGGTTCTGCACGCCGATACGTTATTGCAGGAAGGCTGGAGCAAGCCTGTGGGCGATCACCTGAGCACCGGGGCACCGGCGGTATTCCGATTGGCATTCAGGGCTTCGGGCTTTGCGCCGACATGGGTGGCGGGCTGGGCCAATCTGCGCAGCCGTCTGTTCGGGCTGCCGTACGGCGATCAAGGCCTGCTGATCCCGCGCGCGATGTATCAACAGGTCGGTGGCTATTGCGATCAGCCATTGATGGAAGACGTCGCCCTTGTCCGTCGCTTGCGCGGTATCGTGGTGCTGCCCACCAGGGCTTTTACGAGCGCGGACCGCTATCAGAGGGTGGGGTGGTTGCGTCGTGGCGCGCGAAATCTGTGGACTCTGACACGGTATTTTCTGGGGGTAGATCCTGAACGGTTGGCTCAGGCATATCGTCGCTGACCGTGGCGCGCAGCTCGACGATGGATTTTCCAAGACGGAAGGGGGCTGCGAAGCTGACGAGGCATAGGGCGACGATCTGCAAGACCAGAATATGCGCGTTGGCCTGCAGGTATTCCCATTCGTCCTTCAGTTTGGCGACCTGTTCCACCAGATCGTCGTAACTCTGCGCCAGGATCAGATAGTCCCCGGCAATCGCAGGCACCTTGCGACGCATGTTGTCGATTGCGGTCTGCGTTGCCTCATCAAGTGTCGTGAAGACAAGAAACTGGTCGATGTCGAACGCATCCGCCTTGGCGGACATCTGTTCCATCTCGTCCTTTTCCTGCCGTCCGAACAGGAAATGCAGCCCCTGCAGCGGCGCGACTTCGTTTGTGACGGCGATGAACAAGGGCAGGTCGGCGTTGCTGGCTGTTGAAGCCGAAAGGAACTCGACCCGGTCGCACAGAACGGCGGTATCGGGGTCGAACGCAGGATCGCAGAAACGCAGCCGGAACCGTGCGGCATCGCGATCAAAGGCCAGTGTTGCGGCATAGGCCACGTCGATTTGCCGGTCCAATCTGGAACTGTCCGAGGAGTAGAGGCCCGCCATAACGGCCACCAGCGCACCAACCCCGCCCAGCACAACCCAGACCAGATCAGCCAGTTTCCAGGCCCTGTGCCCGGCGGGTTTGCGGAACAGGAACGCTGTGCCAACCGATCCGATCAGAAAAAACAGGATCAGCAGGGGCAGTTGGTTGTCGGTCACGAAACTCATGACTTCAAAGTGAACGCCCGCCCTCCGGCTGGCAACACTCATCACGCGCAGTTGTTCCGGTTGAAAGGGAAAAGGCGTTACGAACCGGCGCTTTGGCCAAACTTTCGGAACAGCTTGGTGCGGTCGAAGGCCTGTTCCAGCTCATCTGTTCTTTCTTTGACCGAATCCCACAGACGCTCTTGCACCTCGGCAATGACGCATTCCATCAGGACCAGAATGGCAGCCATGGAATCCCAGGCCGACGGCACAGCGATCCGGGCGGCAAAGGTGTGCTTGGCCAGCCTGTGAATAGGTGATCGCCATTGATCCGTGAACAAGACGATCTCAGCCTCACGCTCGTGGCAGAGCTGGCCGATCAACAGCGAAGAATTCTCGTATCGACGAACATCCAGCGCCACCAGGACATCCCCCTTGCGGACGTCCAGCAGATCATGCGTCCACGATGCCGCAACGGGCAGCAGACGCACGTCCGGGCGGATCATCTGCAGGTGCAGGTACAGATACTGCGCCAGCGTGCCGGTGATGCGACCACCGGTGATAAAGATGCGCCGTTCGGGGTCACAAAGCAGGTTGCAGAAACTGTCGAATTCGTCCGGGTCGACCTCATCAATCGTGCGCTTTTGGTTGGCAAGCGTTTGCTGAGAATAGCGGTTCAGAATGTGTTCTTCGGGCAGATCGTTCTGCCAAAGGTCGCGCTTGGCGACCGGCCCAGAGATCATCTCTTTCACTTCGCCGCGCAGGGCGGCCTGAAACTGGGGATAGCCGTCAAATCCGGTTTTCTGAAGCATCCGCGCGACCGTCGTGGTCGAGACCGAGGCCGTGCTGGCCAGTTCCGTGATGCTTCCCAAGCCAGCCATTGGGTAATCGTCCAGCAGGACACTGACCAATTGCCGCTCGGATGGGGTCATCTTGTCTTTGTGGGCCAGAAGCCTGTCTGTCACCCGCACGCGGTGTACCTCCTGCATCCTTTGTAGCGTAGTGTGAATATTTTTTCAGCAAGTTCAAGAGTGGTGAATTTTGTACAGGAAAATTATTGACAGGTTAAGGTCTCATGTGGAAATTTTTCCACACTCGGGCTTTCTAGGAATCGCAGGGCAGAAACTTGGACTTTGGAACAGTCGTTCACACTGACATGACAGATGGCCCCTTTTCGGTGGTGCTGGTCTGCGAACACGCGTCCAATCGCATCCCCAAGTTTCTTGGGGACATGGGGTTGTCCCAGGATGCGCTGCGCAGCCATATCGCATGGGATCCAGGGGCGCTGTCCGTGGCGCAGGGGATCGCCAAGCGCATGTCGGCCCCGCTGGTGCATGGCGGTGTGTCGCGGCTGGTCTATGACTGCAATCGTCCGCCCGAATCCCCCGGAGCAATGCCAGAACGCAGCGAGGATTATCGGATTCCCGCCAATATCGGGCTGTCCGAACAGGATCGTCAGCACCGGGTCGAGGGGATCTACAGGCCTTTCACCAAAGCGCTGTCTGATCTGATTGCCGAAAACCGCGGAACGCTTGAGCTTATGGTGACAATCCACAGCTTTACGCCCGTTTACCATGGCCAGAAACGCGAGGTTGAACTGGGCGTGCTGCATGGTGCCGATGACCGGTTCGCGCGGGTCATGATGGCGGCGGTGCCAACGGATCAGCCCTTTGTGACCCGTTTGAACGAGCCGTACTCGGCCGCAGATGGTGTCGCCCACACCTTAGACGCGCAGGCCGTATCACAGGGCCTGCCAAACGTCATGATCGAGATACGCAACGACCTGATCCAGACACCCCAACAGCAAGAGGCGATGGCCGACTACTTGGTGTCATGGTTACAGCAGAGCCTCGTGGAATTTCAAAAAGAGGGCGCGGCGTGATCAAAGCAATGGCGGCATATGTTCGGATCGTCGATGCGGTCAACTACCGGATTGGCCGGGTCATGATGTGGGGTCTGTTCGTGATGATGGGCATCCTGCTGTGGTCCTCGATCTCGAAAACCTTCTTTCTGCCGTCGCTCTGGACGCTGGAAATGGCGCAGTTCGCGATGGTGACCTATTACATCCTGGGCGGCCCGTACTCGGTACAGGCTGGGGAAAGCGTGCGGATGGACCTGTTCTATCACAACTGGAGCCCGCACCGAAAAGCCTGGTTCGATGCGATCACGGTTCTGCTTCTGATCTTCTATCTGGGCGTACTGTTCTACGGCGGACTTGGGTCAACCGCCTATAGCCTTGGGTATTGGGGGGACGAGCCGGTTTCCTACTTTGTCGGCCTGCTGACTGGCAGCGAAGAGATCGGCCGGCTTGAACGTTCTTCGACGGCGTGGCGGCCTTATATCTGGCCGATCAAGTCCATCATGGTGTTCGGCTTTTTCCTGATGCTGCTGCAGGCGATATCGGAATTCTTCAAAGACATAGCCCGGATCAACGGGCAGGAAATCGGGGTCTCACGGGCATGAGCCAGGAATATATCGCCATCTTCATGTTCGCGCTGATGATGCTGATGCTGTTTACAGGTCAGCGTGTCTTTGGCGCGATCGGAGCAGTGGCCACCATTGCCGCGTTGGCCCTATGGGGTACAGGCGGGCAAGACATCACATTCTCAGCCGCGATGAAGCTGATGAAATGGTATCCGCTGCTGACGCTGCCGATGTTCATTTTCATGGGATATGTCCTCAGCGAGAGCCGCCTTGCAGATGACCTTTACCGGATGTTCCACGTCTGGATGGGGCCGATCAATGGTGGGTTGGCGATCGGTACGATCGGGCTGATGGTGCTTGTGTCCGCGATGAATGGCCTTAGCGTTGCGGGCATGGCGATTGGTGCAACCATTGCGCTGCCCGAACTGCTGCGGCGCGGCTATGACAAAACCATGGTGACCGGTGTCATTCAGGCCGGGTCCAGTTTGGGCATCCTTGTGCCGCCATCTGTGGTGCTGGTGCTGTATGCGATGATCGCGCGTCAACCTGTCGGGCAGCTCTGGCTGGCCGGTATCGTTCCGGGCTTGATGATGGCCGCTTTGTTCATCCTCTACATCTGGATCCGCTGCCGCATTCAGCCCCAGCTTGGCCCCGCCATGGAAGACGCACATGAAGTGTCGCGGGCCGAGAAAATCCGTCTGTTGGGGGCAGGGGTGCTGCCGCTGGTCATTTTCGCCGCCATGATGGTGCCCTTTGTGAACGGCTGGACCTCGCTCGTGGAAAGCTCGGCCATCGGGGCGCTGACCGCCTTGTTCGTCTCGGTCGTAAAGCGGCGGATGACGTGGAAGATCTTTGAAGACTGCACAAAGCAGACACTGATGATCTCATGCATGTTCATGTGGATCATTCTGGCAGCGCTGGGCTTTGGGGCTGTGTTCGACGGGTTGGGCGCGGTGAAGGCCATCGAGAACCTGTTCACGGATCAGCTCGGCCTGTCGCCATGGATGATCCTGATCCTCATGCAGCTCAGCTTTATCGTGATGGGCACGTTTCTGGACGATACCGCGATGCTGGTGATCGTGGCCCCGCTGTATGTCCCCTTGGTCGGTGAGCTGGGTTTTGATCTGATCTGGTATGGTGTGCTCTACACGATCACCACACAGATCGCCTATATGACCCCGCCGTTCGGCTATAACCTGTTTCTGATGCGCGCGATGGCACCGCCTGAGATCAGCCTGAAGGACATCTACACCTCGATCTTTCCTTTTGTCGCGGTGATGGTGCTGGCGCTGACGATCGTCATGATTTTCCCGGAGCTCGCCCTGTGGCTGCCCGGATATGTCTATGGAAATTAACAAGAATGCCCGGCGAACGGGCACCGAAACTTTAACGGAGAGGAAATTGACATGACAACAAGACGTAAGTTTTTGAAAACCGCCGGGGTTGGCGTTGCGGCGGCACCGCTGGCAACACCCGCGCTGGCGCAGAGCACGATCACGTGGCGGATGCAGACCTATGCCGGAGCGGCGCTGGCCGAGCACGTGATTGATCCCGCGATCAAGATGTTCAACCAGATTGCCGGCGACCGGATGCAGATCGAACTTTTCTATGCCGATCAGCTGGTCCCCACCGGAGAGTTGTTCCGGGCGATGCAGAAGGGCACGATCGACGCGGTGCAGTCGGACGATGACTCGATGGCGTCACCGACCGAAGTGACCGTGTTCGGCGGGTACTTCCCATTTGCGTCGCGCTATTCGCTGGACGTGCCCGTGCTGTTCAACCAGTGGGGCCTGAACGAGATCTGGGACGAGGAATACTCGAAGGTTGGCGTCAAACACATCAGCGCCGGGGCATGGGACCCGTGCCACTTTGCGACCAAGGACCCAATCAACTCGCTGGAAGACATGAAGGGCAAACGTATCTTCACCTTCCCGACAGCGGGCCGCTTCCTGTCGCAGTTCGGCGTCGTGCCGGTGACCCTGCCGTGGGAAGACATCGAAGTCGCGGTTCAGACCGGCGAGCTGGACGGTATCGCCTGGTCGGGTATCACCGAAGACTACACCGTTGGGTGGGCCGACGTGACCAACTACTTCCTGACCAACAACGTGTCGGGCGCATGGGCGGGTCACTTCTTTGCCAATATGGATCGCTGGAACGAACTGCCCGAGGATTTGCAGACCCTGTTCAAGGTATGCTGTGACCAATCGCACTACTATCGTCAGTGGTGGTATTGGGGCGGCGAGGCCAACCTGCGCGTCAACGGCACCAAGATGCAGCTGACAACGATCCCAGACGAGGAATGGGCGACCGTCGAGGAAGCCGCCGTCAAATTCTGGGATGAAATCGCTGCAGAGTCGGAAACCAAGGCAAAGGTCGTCGACATCTTCAAGCGCTACAACGCCGAAATGCTCAAGGCCGGTCGGCCTTACCGCTACGGCTAACGCAAAAGAACCGGTCCGTTCTCGAACGGGCCGGTTGCCATAAGAACTTTGAACTTTCGACCAGAATACGCGCACTTGCCAGAGGTATCTCATGCTGACACTGGAGCATCTAAAGACACAGGTTTCTGCCGGGGACATCGACACCGTGCTGGTTTGCATGGTCGATATGCAGGGGCGTTTGATGGGCAAACGGTTCCATGCCGGTCATTTTGTGGCCGGTGCCTGGGAAGAGACCCATTGCTGTAACTACCTGCTGGCCACAGATCTCGAGATGGCGACGCCCGACGGCTACGCGGCGACCAGCTGGGAGCGCGGCTATGGCGACTATGTCATGAAGCCCGACCTAAACACTCTGCGCCCGGTACCATGGCTGGAAGGTACAGCTATGGTGATGTGTGATGTGCTGGATCACCACACGCACGAAGAAGTGCCACACGCACCGCGGTCCATTCTGAAAAAGCAGGTGAATCGGCTGAAAGCCATGGGATACGACGCCATGTGCGCGACTGAGCTGGAGTTCTTTCTATTCGAAAAGAGCTTTGACCAGATCCGCAAGGAGGGGTTCCGCGATCTGGAGCCGATCTCGGGCTATAACGAAGACTATCACATCCTGCAGACCACCAAGGAAGAGCATGTGATGCGACCGATCCGCAACCATCTGTGGGATGCGGGGATACCGGTTGAGAACTCGAAGGGCGAGGCCGAGACCGGGCAAGAAGAGCTGAATATCAAGTACGCGCCAGCCATGGACACGGCCGAGTATCACTCGATCGCAAAAAACGCGGTGAAAGAGATCGCCTGGCAGCACGGTCATGCGGCGACATTCCTGCCGAAATGGCATCATGACAAAGTTGGCAGTTCCTCGCACGTACACCAGTCGCTTTGGGCCGATGGCAAGCCTGTATTCTACGATGAAGCGGATGAATTGGGCATGTCGGCGCTGATGAAGAACTATATGGCGGGACTGTTGAAGTATGCCGCTGACTATACCTATTTCATGGCCCCTTACATCAACAGCTATAAGCGGTTCATGAAAGGAACGTTTGCGCCCACGCGGATCATTTGGTCGGTGGACAACCGAACCGCCGGGTTCCGCCTGTGTGGCGATGGTACAAAGGCGGTGCGGGTTGAATGCCGTATCCCGGGCTCGGACATGAACCCCTATCTGGCGATTGCCGGGATGCTGGCCGCCGGGATTGCAGGGATCGAGGAAGGGCTGGAGTTGCAGGCGCCGACCAAGGGCGATGTGTATCAGGGCGAAACAGGCATGATCCCCGCCAACCTGCGCGCGGCGCGGGATGCGCTGCATGGATCGGGGATGTTACGAGCGGCAATGGGCGACGACGTGGTCGATCACTATGCCCGGGCGGCAGAAGTCGAAATCGAAGAGTTTGAGCGTGTGGTGACCGATTGGGAAATCGCGCGTGGGTTTGAACGCGCTTAGAGGGCTGGCTGGGGGCTCTGCCCCCAGACCCCCGGGATATTTTAGGCCAGATGAAGCAGGGGATCCTGCTGTCATTCGAAATGGAGTGAAGATGGGGCAGATGTTGAAATGTGTCTCGCCGATTGATGGATCGGTTTTTGCAGAACGTGAGGTTCTGTCGCGGGAAGCCGCCTTTGAGGCAGCGGCGCGGGCGCGGGCAGCGCAAGGCGACTGGGCGGCGCGGCCGTTGCAGGAGCGGACTGATCTGGTGATGGCGGGCGTCGCCGCAGTTGGTGCGATGAACGACGAGATCGTGCCCGAGCTGGCGCATATGATGGGGCGTCCGGTACGCTATGGCGGTGAATTTGGTGGCTTTCATGAGCGCGCCAGCCACATGGCTGAGATTGCTGAGACGTCTCTGGCCGATATCGCAGTGGGTGAGGATGAGACCTTCAAGCGGTACATCAAGCGTATCCCGCATGGCGTCGTGTTCGTGGTCGCACCTTGGAATTATCCTTACATGACGGCGATCAATACAGTGGCTCCGGCGCTGATTGCGGGGAATACCGTGGTCCTGAAGCATGCCACACAAACGCTGCTTGTGGGTGAGCGGATGGCCAGGGCTTTCCACTCGGCCGGTGTGCCCGAGGATGTGTTTCAGAACGTGTTCCTGAGCCATGACGTGACCAACGATCTGATCGCAGGCAATGCGTTTGACTTCGTGAATTTCACCGGCTCGGTCGGTGGCGGTCAGGCGATGGAGCGTGCAGCGGCGGGGACGTTCACCGGTGTCAGCACTGAACTGGGTGGCAAAGACCCTGGCTATGTCATGGAGGACGCCGATTTGGACGCGGCCGTAGATACTCTGATCGACGGGGCCATGTTCAATTCGGGTCAGTGCTGCTGCGGGATCGAACGGATCTACGTCCATGAAAGCCTATATGACGCGTTCGTTGCCAAGGCAGTTGAGGTTGTGAAGGGCTATAAACTGGGCAATCCGCTGGATTCGGAGACCACGATTGGGCCGATGGCCAATGTGCGCTTTGCCGATGAGGTGCGCGCCCAGATCGCTGAGGCGGTTGAGGCCGGTGCCGTTGCCCATATTGAAACCTTCCCCGAGGATGATGGCGGGGCTTACCTGACGCCGCAAATCCTGACCAACGTCACGCACGACATGCGTGTGATGCGGGATGAAAGCTTTGGGCCGGTTGTTGGTATCATGAAGGTATCTTCGGATGACGAGGCGATTGCGTTGATGAACGATAGCGAGTTCGGTCTGACCGCCAGTTTGTGGACCCGTGATGTGGATCGCGCCGCCAAAGTGGGTGACCGGATTGAAACCGGGACCGTATTCATGAACCGGGCCGACTATCTGGACCCGGGTCTTTGCTGGACCGGGTGCAAGAACACCGGACGCGGCGGCGGCCTTTCCGTTATCGGCTATCACAACCTGACACGTCCTAAATCCTACCACCTCAAGAAGGTCACGGGCTAAGGGCACCGGCCTGCTCTGGTCATCCCCCTCGCCAGAGCAGGCATTAATCAACAAAGGAAACCTGACATGTCACTTGTTGGAAACTGGTCGTACCCGACCGCAATCAAATTCGGGGCAGGGCGCATTAAGGAACTGCCCGAGGCCTGTGCGGCAGCCGGCATGAGGCGGCCCTTGCTGGTCACTGACAAGGGACTGGCAGATCTGCCGATCACCACAGCCACGCTGGATATTTTGGACGCCGCTGGTTTGGGCCGTGGTCTGTTCAGCGACGTCGACCCGAATCCGAACGAAAAGAACCTTGAGGCCGGTGTCGCGGCCTATGACGCGGGTGGCCATGATGGGGTGATCGCCTTTGGCGGCGGCTCGGGGCTGGATCTGGGGAAGATGGTGGCCTTTATGGCCGGACAGACGCGCCCTGTTTGGGATTTCGAGGATATTGGCGATTGGTGGACTCGCGCCGATGCGGATGTCATCGCTCCGATTATCGCGGTGCCGACGACTGCGGGCACGGGGTCAGAGGTTGGTCGGGCCAGCGTCATCACCAATTCCGAGACGCACGCGAAAAAGATCATCTTCCACCCAAAGGTCTTGCCGACCGTAGTGATCTGCGACCCGGAACTGACCATTGGAATGCCCAAGTTCATCACGGCGGGCACGGGTCTGGATGCTTTCGCACATTGCGTCGAGGCCTATTCCAGCCCGCATTACCACCCGATGAGCCAGGGTATCGCGCTGGAAGGCATGCGTTTGGTCAAGGACTACCTGCCGCGCGCTTACGCCGACGGCACCGATATCGAAGCACGCGCCCAGATGATGAGCGCCGCCGCAATGGGCGCGACCGCGTTCCAAAAGGGCCTTGGTGCAATCCATGCGATGAGCCACCCAGTTGGTGCGGTGTTCAACACCCACCACGGCACGACCAACGCGGTTTGTATGCCCGCCGTGCTGGACTTTAACGCGTCTGCTATCGCGGATCGCTTTCGGGTCGCAGCGGCCTATCTGGGTATCGATGGCGGATTTGACGGCTTCCGCGCCTTTGTGCAGGAGTTCAATGATGCGTTGAGCATTCCACGGCGACTGTCCGATCTGGGTGTCACCGAAGCCGCGATCCCGGAATTGGTCCAAGGTGCGATCATTGATCCATCCTGTGGCGGCAACCCGATCGAACTGAATGAGGCCAATCTGACAGACCTGTTCAAAGCCGCGTTGTGATTGACCCAAGGTTATGCAACTAAAGGGGCCGGTCCGGTTCTCGGGCCGGCTTTTTCTATGCGAAAGGTTCGGATGTGACCCCGTTTGTCATTGCCATCATTCTGACGGCAGCGCTGTTGCATGCGGTTTGGAACGCAATTGTCAAAACCGCAGCTGACCGGACCACGACTCTGGGCCTGGTCGCGTTCGGGCATGTCATTCCAGCGACGGTGATGGTTCTGCTCTTGCCGCTGCCCAGTGCCGAAAGCTTTCCGTACATCCTGATCTCGACCGTCGTGCATTTCGGCTATTACTACATGCTGGGCAAAGCCTATCAGCACGGCGATCTCAGTGTCGTCTACCCCATCGCACGCGGTATCGTGCCCGCGCTGGTCGCGCTTTGGGCAATGGTGCTGGTGGGTGAGGTTCTGCCGCTGCAGGCGTGGGGTGGCATCGCCCTGATCGCGCTGGGCATCCAACTGAGCAGTTGGAGCGCCCTGCGCTCGGGCGTGGGCCGCTGGGCCTTAGGGTTCGCGCTGGGCACGGGGTTCTGCATTTCGATCTATTCGGTCGTTGACGGCATTGGCGTTCGGCTCTCGGGCAATACGCTCAGCTACTGGGCCTGGGGCGCATTCCTGCACTTGTTCATCGCGGGGTTCGTGGGGATCAAAAAGCGCAACACGCTGGCTGGCCTTCCGCCTAAGACATGGATGATCGGCATTCTGGGCGGATTGGTTTCGATGGCGGCCTATGGGCTGGTGCTCTACGCCAAAAACTTCGCGCCACTGGGGGCGGTTTCCGCGCTGCGCGAAACCTCGGTGATCTTCGCGGCGCTGATCGGGTTTGTCTTCCTGCATGAGGGCAACTGGATGCGCCGTCTGGGCGCTGCGGTTCTGATGGCCATTGGTGTCGCGCTGATCGGCATGGCCGTCTGATCCCGACGCTCTTGCCGTCTGCGCCCTGTCTCTCTCATACTGAGGGCAAGCGATGATGGAGCGTTTTGATGACCAAAGAGATTGTTCTTATCCACGGGGCCTTTGCCGGGCCGTGGTGCATGAAAGACTACGCCGACTTCTTTACCGCGCGGGGCTGGACGGTGCATACGCCTGCGCTGCGCTATCACGGTGGAGACCCCAAGGCCGAACCCGACCCGCGCCTGACCGACACCAGCGTTATGGATTATGCCGATGACATCGCGGCCTTCGTGCAGGGGCTGGACAGCAAACCCGTGCTGCTGGGCCACGCCATTGCGGGCGTGGTGGCGCAGCAGGTGGCCTCGCGCGGATTGGCCAGCGCCATCGTCCTGATCAACCCGAACGCCGCATGGGGGACGCTGCCCGAAACCGACGACGAACGCGCTATCCCGCGCGCGCTGATGGAGGGCGGCGCGTTCTGGAAACAGCCCATGCGGGTCGAGTTCGACTTGATGGCCCCCTTCGCGCTGAACAAAATGCCCGAGGCGCAGCAGCATGAGGTCTTCGACCAGCTGGGTGCAGAAAGCGGGCGGGTTATGTTCGAGATGTTCTTCTGGATGTTCGATGACCACCACGCGATGAAGGTGGATATCGACAAGGTCGAGTGCCCGGTGCTGATCGTCTCGGGCACCGAGGACCGGGCCGTGAACCCCAACACCTGCCGTGCGCTGGCCGAGCTGTACGGGGACCGCGCGACATTTCTGCCCATGGAAAACCACGCGCATTTCCTGTTCATGGAACCCGACTGGGAAGGTCCGGCCGGACAGATTGCGGACTGGCTGGAGGGGAAGCTGGGCTGATACGCCCGGCTTTTGGGTTCAGCGATTAATGTTAATACCGCTCTCCGGTTGCCACCTCATGAGACCGTCGCTCCCTTTTCTACACCGCAAAAGGTGTTCTTCACGCGCACTGGACGTTTCGGTCACGTTGTTTTTGCCAGAGATCACGACATAGGCGTCCGCCGAATACGCCAAGCCGTTGTAATAGCAGAACCGCAACTCTGCCCCGACCGGAATAGGCGACGCGCCAATCAACGACTGCTGCGCGCCTGCCTGACTGGCCAGCAAGGCAAAGGCCAGCCCGAGGGTTAGTGATTTCATGTTGTCCTCCCGTTCGAAAAATATGTTCGTTCAAATTGGGTCTGGGACGCTCGGATCCTCAAATTTTGTTCTTGGATGACAATTGCGCGCAAGTGTGAACGGGATCAACGGGTTAGGCAAGGGGGGTGTTTTGAGACGCTTTTGAGAAAGTGTAGCCGGTGATTACCGACTCGACGATAAGATGTCTCCAAAAAGGCCGATTTTGCGTTAAGTTATGGGTTGCTTATTATATAATAGGTTGTTATATAATAAGGGAGCCCGAAAATCGGCGCTCAACTACTCAAAAAGAGGCAACTGATCAAGGAGATAGAGATGAATCAAAGAAACTACCCAATAGGAGTTCCAGCGAGGAGGCCATGATGTCTTCTCTTCTAATTGGAGCTTTCCAAGTCGACGTACTGAACGCTGTGAAGCAACTAGGAGAAAATGCTTACGGAATGCGTATTAGAGATCAGATATCCGAGGAATTTGAACGGGATGTGCACATGCCGCAGATTTATGCTGCGCTGTCACGTCTAGTTAAGCTTGGGTTGCTGACATCCGACTTGGATGAAAAACAATCTGCAGGCCAAAGAGGCCGAACCCGTCGCGTATATAAGCTTAGCGCGGACGGTCTGCAGGTTTTAAGTGACGGAGTTCGGGACTCTCGCGGCGCGAGAAAACAGGAGCTTTTCATTTATGGAAAGCAAAATGAGGCCACGTCGGCCTAAAAAATGGACGATGCGGTTGGTCTCAGCTGTAACGTTCTTAGAAGACGACCGGATCGAGCGGCTGTTGGACTTTCGACAGGAGTATCGTGAAAAGTTGAAGTATAGTCGAAAGATTGCGGATAGCTTCGCACGAGCATACGCTCTTAGAACGCTATTCCACGCGTCTTGGGAAGCCTTGATTGGCTTGGCTATCGCAGGGAAGCAGATTATCTTCGGATGATGCGCTTCGGTTGGCAAAACGGGGCGAGCTCATCAGCTTGCCCCGCTTTCCTCAAACATCCAACTCTTCCACAAACCGCGCGTTCTCTTGAATGTATTGGAACCGCAGTTCGGGTTTTTTGCCCATCAGGCGCTCGACCAGATCGCCGGTCTCGCCGGGTTCGTCCTCGTCGATGGTGACCCGGATCAGTTTGCGCGAGGCCGGGTCCATCGTGGTCTCTTTCAGGTCCTTGGCGTCCATTTCGCCCAGCCCCTTGAAGCGCGAGACGTCGATTTTGCCTTTGCCGCCCAGACCTTTCTCAAGCCACTCGTCGCGCTCGGCCTCGTCGAGGCAATAGACGCGTTTGGCGCCCTGGGTCAGGCGATAGAGGGGCGGGCAGGCGAGGTACAGGTGGCCTGCGTCGATCATCGGGCGCATCTGGGTGAAGAAGAACGTCATCAGCAGCGAGGCGATATGCGCCCCGTCCACATCCGCGTCGGTCATGATGATGATCTTGTCATAGCGCAGGTCGTCGACGTTGAACTTGGTGCCGAGGCCCACACCCAGAGCCTGCGTCAGGTCGTTGATCTCGGCATTGGTGCCCAGTTTCGAACTGGCCGCGCCCAGCACGTTCAGGATCTTGCCGCGCAGGGGCAAAAGGGCCTGCGTTTTGCGGTTGCGACCCATTTTTGCAGAACCGCCCGCAGAATCCCCTTCGACGATGAATAATTCGGTTCCGTCGCGTGTTGAACTAGAACAGTCCACCAACTTGCCGGGGAGACGAAGTTTCTTAGTGGCGGACTTACGTTGTGTTTCCTTCTCGGCGCGTCGGCGCAGGCGTTCTTCGGCCCTCAGAATGAGGAAGTCGAGGATCGCGCCGGCAGATTTCGTGTCCGCGGCCAGCCAGTTGTCGAAATGGTCGCGGACCGAGTTTTCGACCAGCCGCTGCGCCTCAACCGTCGCCAGACGGTCTTTGGTCTGGCCCACGAATTCCGGCTCGCGGATGAAACAGCTGACCAGAGCGCAGCCGCCGGTGATCAGATCATCGCGGGTGATCTGTGCGGCCTTCTTGTTGTTGATCAACTCGCCGTAGGCCTTGATCCCCTTGAGGATCGCGGCCCAGAACCCCGCCACATGCGTGCCGCCTTCGGGGGTGGGGACGGTGTTACAGTAGGACTGGATGAACCCGTCGCGCGAGGGCGTCCAGTTGATCGCCCATTCGACCTTGCCCGGAGTGCCGAATTTCTCCTGAAAGTCCACGGTACCGGCAAAGGGTTGCTCGGCATAGGTGGACGAGCCGTTCATCGTTTCTTTTAGATAGTCCGAAAGGCCGCCAGGGAAGTGGAATGTGGCTTCGGTCGGAGTTTCGCCGTCGTCGATGGCGGATTTCCAGCGAATCTCGACGCCCGAGAACAGGTAGGCCTTGGAGCGGATCGATTTGAACAGCCGCGCCGGTTTGAACTTGTGGTGGCCGAAAATATCCGCATCGGCGTGGAAGGTCACTGTCGTGCCGCGCCGGTTCGGGGCCGCGCCGACCTTTTCCACCGGACCTAGTGGAACACCGCGTGAAAACCGCTGTTCGAACAGCTGCTTGTCGCGTGCCACCTGCACGACCATCGAATCCGACAGAGCGTTCACCACAGACGCACCCACGCCGTGCAGACCGCCCGAAGTTTGATAGGCCTTGCCCGAGAATTTACCGCCCGCGTGCAGGGTGCACAGGATCACCTCAAGCGCTGATTTGTCCGGAAACTTGGGATGCGGATCAATAGGGATGCCGCGCCCGTTGTCGCGCACTGTCAGGGCGTAATCGTCGTGCAGCTCAACCTCGATCCGGTTGGCGTGGCCGGCAACCGCTTCGTCCATCGAGTTATCGAGGATCTCGGCCACCATATGGTGCAACGCGCGCTCATCGGTGCCGCCGATATACATGCCCGGTCGTTTGCGGACCGGTTCCAGACCTTCAAGCACCTCGATGGACGAGGCGTCATAAGTTGTGGTCGCTTCTGGCGTCAACAGATCGTCGGGCATGGGTGCTGCTCTTGTTTTTCGGTTTGGTCCCATTATGGCAGGTGATGTGTCCGGGGGAAAGAGGGGCGCGAGGTGTTGTGGGCAAATGGGGGGCTCGGGGGAAAATTGGCCGCTCAATCAAGCTCTTTCAGGAAGGCTTCGACCATGTCCGCCAGATTGCCGCCTGCCAGAGACATAAAGATTTCAAACTGGTTTGACCCAGACTCTGCGCCAGCCAGGTCCGACAGGGCGCGGAAAGCCAGGAAGGGAACATCGTGCACGTCGGCAACCTGGGCGATTGCAGCCGTTTCCATGTCCATCACCCGAGCATTAAAGGTCGTATGCGCCCATTCCCGGAACTGTGCGTTGTCGACAAAGGCAGTGCCCGAAACGCCACCCCCGCCGACATGAATTTGCGGCACATGCGCTAGGTGCTGACCATCTGGTGCTGCGGTGGACAGCGTCAATTTACTGGCCGCCGCTTTGGCCGCGTCCAGAAATGCCTCGTTGGCCGGAAACCAGAACCGGCTGTTGCCATGTCCGGCCAGTTCTTCGAACACGCCGAGGTTAATGGTGTGCATCATTCCGAAATTTGCAAAGTCCGAGGATAGGAAAGGCGGCAGCTCGTAACCGTTGTCGGTTTCGCGGGCGAAAGCCATTTCCATGTACTGGCCCCACCGAACCGGAACCGCGATGTCACCGATGGAGAGTTCGGGGTCGGCACCGCCCGCGACGCCAGAAACAACAATACCCCCGATGTTGAAGTGGTCCAGCGCAAGCTGCGTCGTCATCGCCGCATTTACCATCGACACGCCCGAGGAAAACACGACCACCGGATGACCGGCCAAGGTGCCCAGCACAAAGTCGGTCTTTGCATGCCTGACGGTTTGGGCATCTTGAATTCTGCTGCGCGGGATCTCGATCTCGGGCTCAAAAGCCGAGATGAGGGCTATTCGGGCGGTCTGATCAGTCATGGGAATCCTGAACTCTGTTTGGGGTCTGGTGAAGTTTGGCAGCTGCATGTTCCGGCGGCAAGCGTGGCGACCACTGTTAGCTCGCCCAAAGCGAAAGGTCAGACTAAGGTGCTGAGACTCGTCACGAATTGGGCAGGAGGGATCATGAGCTGGATTAAGACGGTGCCGTTCGAACAGGCCTCGGGCAAGCTGAGAAAGCTGTACGACCGGGTGACCGGGCCGGGCAATAATGTGGACAACATCATGATGGTGCATTCGCTGCGCCCCCATTCGATGGAAGGTCACATGGTGTTGTACAAGAATGTTCTGCACCATTCTGCCAACACGATCCCGAAATGGTTTCTAGAGGTGCTGGGCGTTTGGGTCAGCGCGTTGAACAAATGCGCGTATTGCGTCGAACATCACTACCGCGGCCTGCAACGCCTGCTGAACGACCAGGAACGCAGTCAGGCCATCCGCTCGGCGATTGAGACGGGCGCGCCCGAGACAGCCCCGCTGGATGCCGCTCAGGTGGCCGCCATGCACTATGCGCGCAAACTGACCGAGGCCCCGGCCGAGATGACAGAGCAAGATATCACGGCCTTGCGTGCGGCGGGGTGGGACGACGGAGATATCCTCGAAATCAATCAGGTCAGCGCCTATTTCGCCTATGCAAACCGGACGGTTCTTGGCTTGGGGTGTTCGACCAACGGGGATGTTCTGGGGTTGTCGCCGAACAATTCGGATGACCCGTCGGACTGGGGGCATCGCTAACGGGGTCTAGCGCGCGATCCAATCCGTGATGGCCTGCGCCACCGCTGTGGGCTGCTGGTGGTGAAGCCAGTGATCTGCGTTCGGAATATCAATGCGTGTCAGGTCGGGCGCGAACTCTTCCAGGCCTTCTGTCGACTCCGGCAACAGGGCTTTGTCGTCGCGCCCCCACAGCAGCAGATGGGGACAACGCACCATCAGCCGATCTTTCGGAAGCTCGGGCACATCGGTTCGCGGCTCGCCGGGTTTTGCGACCACCAAAGGTGAGGCGCGATACCAATTCAGCATTGCCTCAAGTCGTCCGGGCCGCGCCCATTCTGTGCGGTAGTCTTGCATTTGTGCATCCGACAGCCAGTCGGTGCCCATGCCAAAGCGAAAGAACTTCTCAAGCTTGGCAAAATTGTCCGCAGCCAAATGCGTGGCTGCATCAGGCGCACGTAAGGCGTTGATGTATTGCGATGCCTCGGATTGCGCACCTCCGGCGGCCATGGCGCGTTGGAACGGTGCAGGGTGCACCCCGTTTGCGATGATCAATCGGCTGACCAGTTCCGGGCGAAACATGGCCAACCCATAGGCGACCGAAGCCCCCCAGTCGTGGCCAAGCACGGTAACGGGATGGCTCAGCCTGTCGATCAACGCTGCCATGTCGGTAACCAATTTGGACAGGGCGTAGTGCCCGATGCCTTCCGGAGCCCAGCTTTGTCCATACCCACGTTGATCGGGGGCGACGCAGTAGAAGGTCGTGCTCAGATACGGTGCCAGATCGCGCCACGCCCCGCCGTATTCCGGGAACCCGTGCAGCATCAAAAGGGGCGGCAGGTCGGGATCGCCCCAACTGCGCACAAGAAACCTTTGGCCGTTGAGATCAGTGAAATTGCTTTCCATGCCCTAAGCCCTGTTTTGAACCCGAAAAAATGCGTTTGAAAGATGCAGCAGTTTGACACCAATCAAAGCGTGTTTTCCGCCATTGTGCTAGCCGTTTTCCCGGACCGTGAAACAAGGAGAAGCTGAATGGAAACAGTGGTGCAGATTGACAAGACCCAAGCCCCGGCAAACGTTGCAGCGATGGCTGAGGCCAAGCCAGCCGAGCCCAGCCCGGAACGAATCCGTCAGGCCTTTGAAAGCGGTAAGTATCCCTATGGCCGCAAAATGGCGCGCAAAACCTATGAGGTTGAAAAGGCGCAGCTGCAGGCAGAATTGCTTAAGGTGCAGCTGTGGGCGCAAGAGACCGGCCAACGGTTTGTCCTGCTGTTCGAAGGGCGCGACGCCGCGGGCAAGGGCGGTACGATCAAACGGTTCATGGAACATCTCAACCCAAGGCAAGCGCGCGTCGTTGCGTTGAACAAGCCAACCTGGGAAGAGAAGGGCCAGTGGTATTACCAGCGCTACATTCAGGAGCTGCCCACTGTCGGAGAAATGGTTTTCTACGACCGGTCCTGGTACAACCGCGCCGGGGTTGAACGCGTGATGGGCTTCTGTTCGCCCAACGAATACCTCGAGTTCATGCGTCAGACGCCCGAGTTGGAGCGGATGTTGGTGCGCTCAGGCATCCAGCTTTACAAGTACTGGTTTTCGGTCACGCAACCCGAACAGCAGCGCCGCTTCAAAAGCCGTGAAACCGATCCACTGAAACAGTGGAAGCTGTCGCCAATCGACAAGGCCAGCCTGGACAAGTGGGAAGACTACACCGAAGCCAAAGAGGCCATGTTCTTTTACACCGACACCGCTGACGCGCCGTGGACCATTATCAAGTCAAACGACAAGAAGCGCGCCCGTCTGAACACGATGCGGCATTTCCTTTCCACGCTGGATTATCCGGACAAGAATCAAGACGTCGTTGGTGCGCCGGACCCCCTGATCGTCGGGCAGGCGCATCACGTGATCCATCGCTCGGAGCATATCCTGGGGAATTCACTGCATCCTGAAACTCCTTGAGGCAAGCGCCCGCCGCATCCTTGTAAGAGTTTCGGTAGCGGACTATCGAGTCTCGATTTGAAATTTCATCGATCCCCTCTTGTCCCGGCCTCGGGCCGGGCATATGGCTGATGCGATGAACAAGGTGATGACATATGGTGGCCACTTCAAGGCCATTGCCGTGCTGGGCCTGCCGCTGGTCGGCGGGCATCTGGCCCAATTTGCGATTGGGTTGACGGATACCGTCATGTTGGGCTGGTACGGGGTCGAGGCGCTGGCCGCCGTGACGCTGGCCAGCAGTTATTTCTTTGTTTTGTTCCTGTTCGGCGCGGGGTTCGGCTGGGCGGTGATGCCTATGGTGGCGACCGCAGCGGCAGAAGAGGACGAAACAAGCATCCGCCGATCCACCCGGATGGGGCTGTGGCTGTCGCTGATCTATACCGCCGTGATGATGCCCATGCTGTGGTGGTCCTATCCCATTTTCCTGTTGCTCAAACAGGATCCGCAGGTGGCTGCAACCGCTGCGGAATACCTGCGCGTCGCGGGGTGGGGATTGTTCCCCGCGCTGTTCGTGATGGTGCTGAAATCCTATCTGGCCGCGTTAGAGCGCACCCAGATTGTGCTTTGGATCACTGTGCTTGCGGCCGTGGTGAATGCGCTGACGAACTATGCACTGATCTTCGGCAACTGGGGGGCGCCTGAGCTGGGTGTGATGGGTGCGGCCATCGCATCCGTCGTCACGCAGCTGGTGTCCCTGATCTGCGTGGTGATCTACGCGGTGCGCGTGCTGCCCGAACACGGCTTGTTCCAGCGCTTTTGGCGACCCGATTGGGAGTTCTTCTTTAGCGTCCTGCGTCTGGGTGTGCCGATTGGTCTGACAACTTTGTCCGAGGTCAGCCTGTTTGCCATGTCGGCCATCATGATGGGCTGGCTGGGGCAGGTGCCACTGGCGGCGCATGGGATTGCGCTGAACCTCGCATCGGCGACGTTCATGGTGCATCTGGGTTTGTCCAATGCGGCAACGATCCGGGCCGGGAACGCGTTAGGACGCAAGGACCGCCCACATCTTGAGCGGGGCGCGATTGCGGTGACCATAATGTCTCTGGTGGTTTCGGTCCTAACCGTGATCCTGTTCCTGACCTGTGCCGAGCCATTGATTTCCCTGTTCATGGAGCCCGATGATCCGCAGCGATCAGAGATCCTGCTGATCGGTACCGGCCTTCTGGCGATGGCAGCATTGTTCCAATTGGTGGACGGCGCGCAAGTGATCGCCCTGGGACTGCTGCGTGGGTTGCAGGATGCCAAGATTCCGATGGTCATGGCCGCGCTCAGTTATTGGGGCGTGGGGATCACGTCCTCGTACTACTTCGGCTTCGTGCGCGGGATGGACGGCGTCGGCGTTTGGCTGGGCCTGGTTCTGGGCCTGGCCTGTGCAGCGGTGCTTTTGATGGCGCGGTTCTGGATGCGTTCTCTTCGGGCCGTTGGTGTACCGGCCCAGTAGTCAGCCTTTGCTGAACCGATCCGCTTTTTTGCGTACCAAAACGGTGCGCAAGTCGTGCATCGCCAGCAGCAGTCTGTCCGTCACATCCTCTAACTGTTCCTCGGTCGCCTTGGACTGCGCCCATTGTGTGGTCAGGTTCAGATAGTCGACGGCACGGTGAATGTCATCGATGTCGCGCTGGGCCAACAGAGCTTTGCGCGCGTCCATCCAGCGGGCGATCTCGGCCTTGTCTGCGTCAGACAAGACGCGCTGTCCCTGCGGCTTCACCTCGCCGTTGCGGATGTTTATGACCGCGATCTGGTCCATCTCGATCCGGCGCTGGCGGTTTTCGGTGTCGATCTTGAAAACCGCCGCACCGTTTTCCCGGACGCGAAAATAGTACTCGGGCAGGTCCGCTGTCATTGGCGCCTCCGATCAGGTCAGGGCCGCGCAGAACTTCTGTATGCGCGTGCAGGCTTCGGTCAAAGCTTCGTCCGAGGTTGCGTAGCTGACCCGGAAGTTCGGCGACAGGCCAAAGGCCGCGCCAAAGACGACCGCGACATCGGCCTCTTCCAGCAATGCCGTGACAAAAGCCTCGTCCGAGTCGATCACGGTGCCCGCGGGCGTGGTCTTGCCCATCAATCCGGCGATCGAGGGATAGACGTAAAACGCCCCCTCGGGGGTCGGGCAGGAGATGCCTTCGACCTCGTTCAGCATGCGGACCACCAGATCCCGGCGGCGTTTGAACTTTTCATTGTTGGGTGCCAGAAAAGCCTGCGTGCCGTTCAGGGCCTCGACCGCCGCCCACTGGCTGACCGAGCAGGGGTTCGACGTCGACTGAGACTGAATCTTGCGCATCGCGGCAATGATCTCGACCGGACCGGCCGCATAGCCGATGCGCCAGCCAGTCATGGCATAGGCTTTGGACACACCGTTGCAGGTCAGGGTTCGGTCATAGAGGCCGGGTTCGACCTCGGCCGGGGTGCAGAACTCGAACCCGTCATAGGCCAGATGCTCGTACATATCGTCCGACATCACCCAGACATGCGGATGGCGCATCAGAACGTCGGTCAGCTCTTTCAGCTCTTCTCGGCTATAGCCTGCTCCGGTGGGGTTGGACGGCGAGTTGAAGATAAACCATTTGGTTTTGGGCGTGATCGCCGCCTCAAGCTGATCGGCGGTCAGTTTGAAGTTGGTCTGCAGCGACGTTTCCGCAATCACCGGCGTACCACCCGCCAGCAGAACCATATCGGGGTAGCTGACCCAATAGGGGGCGGGGATGATGACCTCGTCGCCTTCATTCATCGTGGCCATCAGCGCGTTGTACAGCGTCTGCTTGCCGCCGGTTCCAACCGAGATCTGCGCGGGCGTGTAATCCAGCCCATGATCACGCTTCATCTTTGCACAAGCGGCCTGTTTCAGTTCGGGGATGCCGTCAGGCGCGGTGTATTTCGTCTTGCCCGCGGCGATGGCCGCGACCGCTGCGTCCTTGATATTCTGCGGGGTGTCGAAGTCCGGCTCACCTGCGCTGAGGCCAATGACATCGCGCCCGGCAGCTTTCAGCTCGGCCGCTTTTGCCGTGATTGCAATGGTGGGCGACGGCTTCACGCGTGACAGTGTCGCAGAAAGGAAACTCATGGTCGGCCTCGGTTTGTATGTTCAGCCTGACTGTCATAGGGTGCGCCCGAATGACGATCAAGCAGTATGAATGCAAGAGCTGGAGACCCCGATGAACGACGACAACGACTGGTATGGGCCGGACGCCGCGACATTTGGGGACAGGCTGGCCGGTGCGCGCGAAGCGGCAGGGATGACGCAGGCCCAGATGGCGCGTCGACTGGGGGTCAAAAAGACCACCATTGCGGCCTGGGAAAACGATTTGTCCGAGCCGCGAGCAAACCGTCTGTCGATGATGGCGGGTATGGTCAACGTGTCGATCATGTGGCTGCTGACTGGCGAAGGCGAGGGCATGGACGCCCCGGCCGAAGCCACAGAAGGCGCGCCCGAATTGTCTGAAGTCGTGGCTGAACTGCGCGCAATCCGCGGAGAAATGCGCGCCAGCGCCGAACGGGCGGCCAAACTGGAGAAACGTCTGCGCCTTATGTTGGAGCAGAGCTAGTGAGCGAACCTCGGGATATTCGCATCAAACGTCTGAAAATGCGTTCGATGCGGCGTGGGATCAAGGAGATGGATTTGATCCTTTCAGCTTATGCTGATCAGAACCTGGGGGCGATGGATGCCTCGGGTTTGGATGTCTATGACGCGTTGCTGCATGAAAACGATCAGGACCTGTATCAGTGGGTTACCGGGCAGGTTCAACCACCCGAAACCTATTCCAGTCTGATTTCTGACATCGCGCAAACCTTTCAAAAGTAACAGAAAGTCCGGCTTAACCGATTTTTCGGGATTTCGATTCATTCTGCCTGAAACAGTGCGACTGAATCGGAGGGTCGGATGAGTATGGAAATGCAGGTCTCCGCGCCGGGAACCAAAGGGTTCATGACCAGCTACCTTGAGGCGCTTGCGCTCGTGGAACGGCTACACCGGCTGCTTTTGGACGTGATCAAGGATGAATTCGAGCGGGTCGGCGTGTTGGAAATCAACGCTGTTCAGGCGTTGTTATTGTTCAATATTGGCGATCACGAAGTGACCGCTGGCGAGCTGAAAAGCCGGGGCTACTATCAAGGCAGCAACGTCAGCTACAACCTGAAAAAGCTGGTCGAAATGGGCTATATGCACCACCAGCGGTGCGAGATCGACCGACGGTCGGTGCGCGTACGATTGACGCCCCGCGGGCGCGAAATTCGTGACATCGTCTCCGAGCTGTTTTCGCGTCATGCCGAGGGGTTGCAATCCCGCGGTGTATTGGGCCTGGAAGGCATTGACGACATCACCACCTCGCTGCGGCGGGTCGAGCGGTACTGGACGGATCAAATCCGCTATATCTACTGATCAAAGGGCAAGGCCTCCGAGGCGTCGGACAAGGTCAGGCCTTGCAACTCGCGGACCAGTTTTCGGGTCATCGCCTCTTCATAGGCTTCAAAGCCCAAGGCGACTTCGACAAATGCACCGGGACCAAGAATGACCCACGTGTTGTAGTAGGCGGACAGCTCGCCAACCTGGACATAGCGCTTGTCACCGTGGCTGGGATCATCGGCACCGATCACCAACCCGTTGATCGTGATACCACTGTTTTCCAGCCCTTGTTTCACGCCTCTTGGGTGGGGTCCGAGGTTGTGTTTCCCGTCGCCAGACAGGTCCAGTGTCCGTTTCCAGCAGTCCTTTTGTTGCGACAGCAAATCGGCACCGAACTGCATCGCGGATCCAACGGCGGTCCCGCGTGGGGCGGTGCCTCGGGTGACCGAGTTCAATAACGTCGTGACCTGAGCAATATCTTGTTCCGTGCGAATTTCGGTCCAGCCCAGCAGCATCCGTTGGTAGTTCGTTTCGCTCCACTCAAAGATCGCCAAACGAACAGGCGCGCCTATGTCAGACAGGATCAGGCGTACCACTTCGGGTCTTTGCAAGGCAGCGGCCAAACCATCTGTCTGCAATCGGTACTCGTGGCTATCGACCGAGGCCGACACGTCCAATCCCAACGCCAGTGCCTGTCTGCACTCTGATGCTGCAGGGCTGGCCAGAACCGTCAGAACCGTGGCCAATGCGCGGATCATGGAAACCCACCGTTCTGCACTGCGCCAATCTGCAAGCCACTCAGTTCACGTTCCAACTTGCGCCGCATGGCACGTTCAAAATCCTCGAACCCCTGCGCAACCTCAAGAAAGGCACCGGGCCCGTGCAGGACGTTGTTTTCAAAGAACGGGATCAGGAACAGTTCCCCTTCGAAATCGGCGGCGTTGATCACCAGCCCGTTGACCACCACATTTTGAAACGAAAAATGCCGGTATGCCGAATCCGGCCCGTAACCGTCATTGTTTGAGCCGTCCCCGGACAAGTCGATGGTCTGAAACAGGCAGGGTGGTGCCTGCTGCAACAAGTTCGCGCCAAATGCCAGAGCGTAACCCATCGCTGTCGCCGAATCTCTGTCCGAGCGAACGGATTGCTGAACTTTCGAGGCTGCGACCAAAAGGTCGGCCTCGGTGTTGATCATGGTCCAGTTCAGAATAACGCGCTGCGTGTCGCGACCGCTCCACTCATACACAGCCAGCGCGACAGGGGCAGGTGACGAAAAAAACGCCTCGACCACTTCTGGAGCGATCAATGCGGCGGCCAGACCCTGCCGCTGCAAGGCGTCTTCGGTCTCATCCACCGAGGTCGAGATATCCATAGCCAGCGCCAGGGCAAGGCGACAGGTCTCGGCCCGAAGGGGGCTGGCCAGGACGGCCAGGCCCAATGCTATCAGCCAGCGGATCACCAGTGGCCGGTGCTTTCCATGCTGGCCCAGGGTTCTGCCGGTTCCAGTGCGTCGCCATTTTGCAGCAGCTCGACCGAGATATTGTCAGGCGAGCGGACAAACGCCATGCGCCCGTCTCGGGGCGGACGGTTGATCAGGACCCCGTTGTCCTGCAGGTGCTGGCAAACCTCATAGATATTGTCGACTCCGTAGGCGAGGTGCCCGAAATGCCTGCTGTCGCTTGGCAGGGCGTCGTCCCCGTCCCAATTGTAGGTCAGTTCGATCGGTCGGTCTTCTTGTCCCGGAGGCGCCATGAAGATCAGCGAAAAACGGCCCTGCTCACTGTCATACCGGCGAGTTTCCTTCAGGCCCAGCAGCTCATAAAACGCCATCGATTTTTCCAGATCCTTCACGCGGATCATGGTGTGAAGATATGTCAGGCCCATTTGCGGCGTCCTTTCTTTTAAGGTGATGCAATGCACCTTAGTGCGCGGGTCATTGGTGTCGAGGGGCAACCGGGACACATTTTGAGATAACCGGAATTGAGCGCACATATGGCGGTTCCTGTCAGAGAATTGCCGAGATATAGTGGTGGGCGACTCATTGCTGGAAAGGAAATTTCATGCCGCTCTCCTCTGACCAACTGGCCGAGATCGAAGCGCAGCGGGCGCAATCGCATCCAACACGCCGCGTTGTGGCTGAGGGTATGGAAGACCATCTGTATACCGCGCATCAGGTGTTGGACCACGGCTTTGTGCGCGTCATTGACTATATGGGGGACGACGCGGCGATTTGTCAGGCGGCGCGGGTATCTTACGGCAAGGGCACCAAATCGGTGCAGAACGATGAGGGCTTGATCCGCTATCTTATGCGGCACTGGCACTCGACCCCGTTTGAAATGTGCGAGATCAAGCTGCACGTCAAATTGCCTGTGTTTGTTGCGCGCCAGTGGATCCGCCACCGGACGGCAAATGTGAACGAATACTCGGCGCGTTATTCGATTTTGGACCGCGAATTCTACATCCCAGCACCAGATCACGTCGCCGCCCAGTCCGAGGTGAACAACCAGGGTCGGGGCGATGCGCTGCAGGGAGAAGAGGCGGCACGTGTGCTTGAGATACTGAAGGCAGACAGCGCGCGCTGCTATGACAATTACGAGGCGATGATCAGCCAGGATGGTCAGCAGGGACTGGCGCGCGAACTGGCGCGGATGAACCTGCCCGCCAACATCTATACGCAGTGGTACTGGAAGGTGGACCTGCACAACCTGTTCCACTTCCTGCGACTGCGCGCTGACCAGCACGCCCAGTACGAAATCCGCGTTTATGCGGACACCATGTGCAAGATCGTCGCCGACTGGGTGCCCTTCGCCTACAAAGCGTTCGAGGATTACCGTCTGGGTGCGGTGAACCTGTCGGCCCAGATGGTCGACAGCCTGCGGCGTATGCTGGCCGGTGAAACGGTGACACAGGAAAGTTCGGGTATGACCGCGCGCGAATGGCGTGAGTTTGAGGCGATTATTCGCGAGGGCTGACGCCCTTTCAGGCATAGCACTTGTCTATACATAGTGTCATGAAACTGTTACGATCGTTTCATGACATTTGCCAAACGCATCCTCTGTCTGGGCACTGCTCTGACCTTGTCGGCGCAGCCCGCGCTGGCCAAATCGCCTATTGCCGAAGTGCTGTGCGAACCGACGCCAAGGCTGCATGAAAAGCTGAAACGCCAGTTCAGTTCAACACGCGCAGCCACAGGGATACGGGGACCTGAGCAAGTAATGGAGGTTTGGACCAGCGACGCCGGCGACTGGACGATGGTTGTGACCTACGCGACCGGCACGTCCTGCATTGTTGCAATGGGCCAAGACTGGTTCACTCATGCCGAGGCAAAGCCGGCACGAGGCTAAGGTGCTCACACCCGGTGAGATTGGACAACGGCCGGAAATTGGCCGTTGGCCTGCTTTTAGTACCCGCAGATGACGGGGAACCTTACAGTGGCTTCAAATCAGCAGCCATTTGGCGGCCGTCGCGTCCGTCTTGCAACTCGTACGAGACTTTCTGATTGTCAGCGAGCCCGGTCAGACCGGACCGTTCAACGGCCGAGATATGAACAAAAACGTCCTTGCCACCTTCGTCAGGGGCAATAAACCCATAGCCTTTCGTGGTATTAAACCATTTCACGGTGCCAGTTGGCATTTCCCGTGTCTCCTTCTACTTACACGTTGTCCCACAAAATTGGTGGGGGCAGTGGTTGACGCGACCGCAAACCATCACCGCTTCGCCCACACGACGCGGCCCGGATTGCGTGTTTCGTCTTTTTCAACATTGCACGGTGAAGTAAAAAATCAAGAATTACCGAAACAAGCAGGCAAAAATGCTAAAAATTCATACAAATACAGGAGCAGCCCAAAAATGCGTCTCTATGGCCTGAAAAACTGCGATACGTGCCGCAAGGCTTTGAAAACACTGCCGGAAGCTGAATTTGTGGACGTCCGATCCCAAGGTGTTCCGGTTGAGGTGCTGGCAAAGGCGCTGGACACGTTCGGCGAAGCTTTGCTCAACACTCGGTCGACAACCTGGCGGGGATTGGACGAAGAACAGCGAGCTCAACCACCGCTGGAGTTGCTCAAGGAACACCCAACCTTGATGAAGCGCCCACTGCTCGAAAACGACGGTACGTTATTGTTGGGCTGGACCGCAGAAACCAAGACCAGCCTTGGCGTTGCCTGATCGGGCACTTATGTGTCTGTCGCAAAGATGAGGGTTTAAATGCGCAATGCATCCATGATTTTAGGCGTCATTGCCGGGTTGATCGGAATGATCGTCGGCTTCTTTGGCTATGGCTATATCGCGTTCATAGACACCTATGGCGAAATCGAAGGGCTGGCCGAACAGGTGGACAACGCTCAATTCATCCAGGCGGCGTCCATTGTCGCCCCACTGTTGGCCGTTGCCGGAGGTGCGATGGCCCACGCGCGGGCGTTGATTGGTGGTATCTTGCTGCTGATCTCTGCCGTTGGGATGTATTTCGCGTTCGGCTTCAACGCCTTCACGATGTTCCCGGTGGCCTTTGCCGCGGTGGCGGGTCTCCTTGGGCTGGCCGCAGGTAAACCGGACGAGCCCAAGGCACATTTTTAATTCACTTGATACGCAGGATCCGGTCCACCGACAGTGGGCCGGCACCGTTGATCACGATCACCAACAGCACAAAGGTCCAAAGCGTACGTTGATCCAGCACGTTTGGCGCTGCGGTGAGATAGCTGCCGAGCGCCGCACCGTGACCGGTGACATCCACGATGGTTTGAACCCAGACAAAGGCGATCATGCCCAGCGCGGCAAAGCGCGACAGCAGGCCGATCACAATCAGCGCGGGCAGTAGGAATTCAGCCCATGTGCCCGCAACCGCCACGGCCCAGTGGAAGATACCCAGCTGCGAGCTGTCATAGCTGACCGCCTCCATCGCTTTGGGAAAGATCTGAACATACGCCCCGTCTGACGGGAACAGGAACCCGAAGAAGCCGCTGCCCAGCTTGGTCATGGCCGAGTTCCAGTAATAAACCAGCAGTGTCCCGATAAAGACCAGACGCGCCAGGGTCGGTGTCAACCAGCCAGAGGTCACGTCCAACCGTCCCAGGGTGTTGTTGTGCAATGAGATCAGGGCAGTCATGTTGCCAGCCTTTCGATAGTCACAGAAGTTATTGCGCCGCCCTGCAAAAGCAGCGCCAGAGTGGCCCCCAGATCAAATTCGGGGAATTCGGCCGAGGTGTGTTCGAACGCCTCGCCAATGGTGTGCCCGGCCTGAACGTGCGCGATCCAGTCGGCTCCGCCCTTGGGCATCAGGTGTGGGGCTGGATCATAGTCGGGCCGCGTGATCAAAACGTCTTCGGCACCTGGCGCGGGTTTTGGTGCATCCTCTTCCGAGTTGAAGCGCCAGATCGAGAACAAAGGCCAGTCAGATCGCACCACTCGCATTGATGGCGCAAATTCCAGTTTCGCCAGAACGATTTCTTCCGGGGGCAGGGCCAGTGCGTCAGGTGCGACCCCCTGGCTGTCCGCAGCGTGGTAGGATCGGCGCAGCGCCAGTTCCAGTCGTGCGACATCTGCGAGATAACCAATATGGGAAAGCTGCTCCATCCCGGCAAGAAACGCGGGGAATTCCTCGCCATAGAACATCATCAGCGGCGATGAAGGAGGATGTTTGCGCAGGAAAATCCCGGCCAGGCCGTCCATGTTCTGTGGTCCCAGAAGGCGCGTAATCACCGGAAAGGCTTGGTGCATGGCCTCGGTCAGAGATACGGCCACATTGTTGCGATACACGCTGAACCGGCGTCCCGCGGGCCGATCTTCAGCATCCAGCAGGCCGTCTGGCACGGCGGCCGACGGGTCCAGCAGGGCCTCATGGAAGGTCGTCTGCGAAACGCTCATGCCGGGATGCGGTCCAGGGCCGCCTGTGCACGCTCGGCTTCGGCCCGCAGAATGGGCCATTCGGGAACATCCGTGTCCCATTCAATCAAGACAGGCTTGGGGCCGGAGCGGTCCAGAACATAATCCAGCAAGGCCCAGACCGGATCGACGACCTCGCGTCCGTGGCTGTCAATCAGAAGGGGACGGCCATGGTCATCTTCGTCCTCATCATGACCACCAAGGTGGATTTCGTGGACGTTTTCCAGCGGGTAGGCGTCGATGTAACCTTGCGGTGAGAACTCAAGATTGGTCGCTGAGACGAAGACATTGTTCACGTCCAGTAACAGACCACAGCCCGTCCGCCGCGCGATTTCCCGCAGGAAGTCAGGCTCGGACCATGTGCTTTCCTCAAACGCCAGATAGCTGGAGGGGTTTTCCAGCAACATCTGCCGTCCAACGGTTTCCTGCACCTGATCGATGTGTTCACAGACCCGGGCCAGTGTCTCATCGGTGTTGGGCAGGGGCAGAAGATCGTTCAGAAAGTGACTGTCATGGGTCGACCAGGCCAAATGCTCTGAAAAGCTGGCCGGATTCAGCCAGCCAACCAAGTGTTTCAGGCGGGAAAGATGATCGGGGTCCAGCGGTCCTTCTCCGCCAATAGAGAGGCCGACGCCGTGGACCGAGATCGGAAACTGTTCAGAAAGGTGGCGCAGCTGTGCAAGCGGTCTGCCCCCGTCACCCATATAGTTCTCGGCGTGTATTTCCAGCCAGCCGACGGGGTGTGCGTGATCCAGAATCTGGTCAAAATGCTGCGGTTTGTACCCAACCCCTGGTGCGGCGGGCAATCTGTTCGATCGAAGTGAACTATCCAGCATGTGCAAATCCTCCGGTCACGAAAAGGGGCGGGCGATAGGGCCCGCCCCTCCGAGTCTCAGACACTTGGGCTTATGCCGGCAGGTCGCGGTCCAGAGGCTCGAGCGAGCCTTTGCGGTTGTCCGGCAGTTCGATATCCGCGCAGGTGCCAGCGTCGACCAGAGTCCAGGCGTTGCCCTGGTAATCTACGGTCGATGTGCCAGCGCAAGTGGTGCCGGGGCCAGCGGCACAGTCGTTCTGACCGGCCAGCGATACGCCATAGCACTTTTCTTTGGCTTGTGCGGATGCAGTGGTTGCAACGCCCGAAACGGCGGCTGCGACTGCGCTTGCGATAACCAGGGATTTTGCGGTTTTCGACATCTCGGTAATCCTTTTGATAACTGCGTATGTCTGCTTGTGACACTGACAAAGGTAGTCGCTTAACTGGGGCAGGTGAATTCACGAGCCCGTGTCTCACAACCCCGTCAAAGAGCGTAATGCCCTCTTGAAGGTTAACAAATTGTTTTTGAATTGAAAAATGGAAAATGTTTCAATCCGGCCCCTCATTTAGGGCCGGATTCCGGGCAAATTATTGCCGAATGTTACAGAAGGTCCGGTGGCGTTGCCGCCTGCGCCAGCTCTTTTGTTACAGCCTCAAGCGATTGAACCTGCGTCTGTTTTTCGCCCAAGCGCCGAACACTGACAGTACGCTCGTCAACTTCGCGGTGACCGACGGCCAGAATAACCGGCACTTTGCTCAACGAATGCTCGCGAACCTTGTAGTTGATCTTTTCGTTGCGAATGTCCGCTTCGGCCTGCACGCCAGCCTCTTTCAGAGTCTTGACGACTTCGGCCACATACTCATCAGCCTCCGAGGTGATCGAGGCAACCACAACCTGACGCGGTGCCAGCCAGAAGGGCAGTTTGCCTTCCCAGTTTTCGATCAGGATACCGATGAACCGTTCCAGAGATCCAAACAGCGCCCGGTGCAGCATTACTGGAGCTAGTTTCTCGCCCGACTGACTGACATAGGTCGAGCCGAAACGCTCTGGCAGGTTATAGTCGACCTGCAAGGTGCCACACTGCCAGTCACGACCGATGGCATCGCGCAAGACATATTCCAGCTTGGGACCATAGAACGCGCCTTCGCCTTCGAAGATCGTGTAGTTCATCCCAGCCCGATCTAACGCGGTTTTCAACGCGCCTTCGGACAGATCCCAGCTTTCATCGCTGCCAATCCGGTTCTCAGGACGGGTCGACAGTTTGACGTGCACATCTTCGAAGCCAAAGTCCTTGTAGATCGACAGGATCAGGTCGTTAACCTTCAGACACTCATCGGTCAGCTGTTCCGGCGTGCAGTAAATATGCGCATCGTCCTGGGTAAAGCTGCGCACGCGCAGCAGACCATGTAGCGCGCCCGAGGGTTCATACCGGTGCACCTTGCCAAACTCGGCGATCTTCATCGGCAACTCGCGATAGCTACGCAGGCTATGATTATAGATCATCATGTGGCCAGGGCAGTTCATCGGCTTGAGCGCATAGTCGCGATCGTCATGCGTCTTTGCGAGGAACATGTTGTCCATATAGTTGAACCAGTGACCCGAGGTTTCCCACAGCGCGCGGTCCATGATGTCAGGCGTGTTCACCTCGACATAGCCCGCGGCTTCCTGACGGCGGCGCATATAGGCGATCAGGTTCTGGAACACACGCCAGCCGGCAGGGTGCCAGAAGACTGACCCCGGTGCATGTTCTTCAAAATGGAACAGGTCCATTTCGCGGCCCAGTTTACGGTGGTCGCGTTTGGCTGCCTCTTCCAGCATGTGCAGGTGCGCCTTGAGCTTTTCCTTGCCGGTGAAGGCCACGCCGTAGATGCGTTGCAGCATTGGGCGGTTGCTGTCACCACGCCAATAAGCGCCAGCAACGGACATCAGCTTGAACGCGTCGCCTGGCAATTGGCCGGTATGCTGCAGGTGCGGACCGCGGCACAGGTCCTGCCAGTGGCCATGCCAGTACATGCGCAGGGGCTCATCACCCGGAATGGATTCGATCAGCTCGACCTTGTAGGGCTCGTTGTTGGCCTTGTAGAACTCGATCGCGCGGTCGCGCTCCCAGACCTCGGTGGTGACGGGGTCGCGCTTGTTGATGATCTCTTTCATCTTTTTCTCGATGAGACCGAGATCTTCGGGCGTGAACGGTTCGGCGCGGTCAAAGTCATAATACCAGCCGTAGTCAATGACGGGGCCGATGGTGACCTTGGTTGCAGGCCAGATTTCCTGCACGGCACGCGCCATGACATGCGCCAGATCGTGGCGGATCAGCTCATTGGCTTGCTCTTCGTCCTTCATGGTGTGGATGGCGATTTGCGCGTCGGCCTCGATGGGCCATTGCAGGTCCCAGTGCTGGCCGTTCACCGTGGCAGAAATGGCCTTCTTGGCCAGCGAAGTTGAAATATCGGCAGCCACCTGCGCGGGCGTGACGCCTGCGTCATAGGATCGGGAATTGCCATCGGGGAAGGTGAGTGAGACGGATTGTGAATCCAGGGCCATATCGGCTCTCCTCGTCGGTTTGGCGCCCACTGAACGCCCGGTTGCGGGTCATTTGCGTTCGACCCATGTGGCAGGTGGTTGGGTATGTGTCAAGGGCAGGAGCGAGGGGCGCTGCCCCTCGCGCTCCCCGGAGTATTTGGGAAAAGATGAAGTGGGTGGAATTGCACTTGGGGATGGGGCGTGCATGATGCGGGAAACGAGATGAGGGTTTCATGGCAGCGACGGATTTTCTGGAAACATCGCAGGGGCGTCGGTTGGCGTATCACAAGAGTGAGGGTACCGGGCCGACCATTGTTTTTCTGGGCGGGCTCAAGTCCGATATGGAAGGCACCAAGGCTGTGCATCTTGAAGCCTGGGCCAAGGCGCGGGGTCAGTCGTTTCTGCGGTTTGACTATTCCGGGCACGGAGAAAGCTCGGGTAGGTTCGAGGATGGCTGTATCGGAGACTGGCATCAGGACACTGTGGCGGCAGTAACTGCGCTGACCGAAGGGCCGCTGATCGTTGTGGGTTCGTCGATGGGCGGGTGGCAGGCCTTGTTGCTGGTAAAGGTCGTGCCCGAACGGATCACGGGGATGGTCACCATTGCTGCTGCGCCGGATTTCACCGAGGACGGATATTGGGCATCATTCTCGGATGCACAAAAGCAGGTGTTGGAAACCGAAGGATATGTCGAGTTGCCTTCGGATTACATGGAGCCCTACATCATCACAAAGCGTATGATTGAGGATGGCAGGCAGCAGCTTGTGTTGCGTGACGCAATGGACCTTCCTTTTCCGGTGCGATTCCTACAGGGAACCGCGGACACTGCGGTATCTACCGCAACTTCGGTTCGCCTGTTAGAGCATGCCACAGGCCCTGACATGCGCCTGCTTTTGATCAAGGATGCCGATCACCGGTTTTCGGACGGTCCCTGCCTTGAGATCATTGAAAACGCGGTGCTTGAAGTGATGGGTGCGCAATGATCCGGGCGGTCGGCAAGTTCATCGGCCGCGTTCTGCTGCTTTTGGTGGCAGTCGGGGCTTTGGTCTATTGGTTCGGACCGCGCGAAGAGGTCAACCTGACCCCGACATTCGAGCCGCGCAAATTCGGCGAAGGGGTGCAGGTCTATTTCGAAAGCGTTGAATCCGGGTTTGATGACATCACACCCGGCGTCGAGAAGCGCGTAGTCTGGCAGGACGGGTTCAAAGAGCAGCGTACGCCTGTTTCTATCCTCTACGTGCATGGATTTTCAGCGACTTCCGAGGAAATTCGCCCGGTCCCCGACGACGTGGCCCAGGCGCTGGGGGCCAATCTGGTTTACACCCGCCTGCAAGGTCACGGCCGCAGCGGGGATGCAATGGCGGAAGGGACCGCATCGGGCTGGATGCAGGATCTGGCCGAAGGGTTGGCAACTGCGCGTGCTGTTGGCGATCAGGTTGTGGTGATTTCAACCTCGACCGGTGGAACTTTGGCAGCGGCTGCAGCCCTGGATGAAGCGTTGATGGAGAATGTCGCCGGGCTGGTCTTTGTCTCTCCGAATTTTGGGGTGAACTCGCCGGGCTCGTGGATACCCGGTCTGCCGTGGGCACGGTCATGGTTGCCCCTGATCATGGGGCAAGAGCGTGATGTGTCGGGCCCGGATCCCGAAAAGAACAAGTATTGGACCGCAGTGTATCCCTGGGAGGCCGTCGTGCCGATGACCGTTCTGGTTGAAACTGTCTATGGTCTGGATTTCTCGCAAGCCCGGGTTCCCGCGCTGTTTTGGTTCTCGGATGACGATCAGGTTGTTCGCCCAGACCTGACCCACAAAGTGGCAGAGGCTTGGGGCGGACCCGCGCAGGTGCAGACGGTTACGATGGGACCGGGCGATGATCCGGCGTCCCACGTGATCGCGGGGCGATTGATGTCGCCGGGGCAGACGGATGCGGCGGTTGCGGGTATTCTGACCTGGCTGAAAGAGCAGGGCATCGAGTGATGGAGCAGCGTGTCAGTTTGATCACCGTCGGGGTCGAGGACCCCGAAGCTGCCGCCGCCTTCTATGAACAGATCGGCTGGACGCGGGTGGCCAGCCCAGACGGCGTGATCGCGTTTGATCTGATCGGGCAAACACTCGGACTTTATCCGCTGCCTGCGCTGGCTGATGAGATCGGCGTGGATGTCGGAACTTTGGGCAAAGGAGCGCTGACGCTCAGCTACAACTGCCGATCCAAGGAAGAGGTCGCGCAGGTTCTGGACAAAGCACAGGACGCGGGGGCAGAGGTGCTGAAGCCTGCCTCGGAAGTGTTCTGGGGCGGTCATCACGGGTATTTCCGCGCGCCGGACGGCACGATCTGGGAGGTTGCGTTCAACCCGTTCTCACCGCTCGCGCCAGATGGCGCGTTTCGCTGGAACGGGTACGGGTGATGCGCAAGCCGGGCAGCATGTGGAGCCTTGAAACGCTTGGCCGCATGCGCCTGTCCCGGCATTTTTTCATGCGGGATTTTCTGTATTCGGAAATCGGGAATTTCCATGAAAAACAGAATCTTCCCGACGATCCGGATCTTGCCATCGAAACTGGCCGCGCGTTGTGTCAGACGCTTCTGGACCCGTTAGAGGAAACCTTTGGACGCGTCGCTGTGCGGTCAGGGTATCGGTCGCCGTCGCTGAACCAATTCGGGAATGAAAACCGATTGAACTGCGCGCGGAACGATAATCCGCTGGAATGTCATATCTGGGACCGCGGAACCGGCAAAGACCGGATTGCAGGCGCGTCGATCGTGATCCCGTGGTTCGCCGACCGCTATGCGGAAGGGCGGGACTGGCGGGATCTGGCGTGGTGGATGCATGATCATCTGGACTATTCCGAGATCTGGTTCTTTCCCAAGCTTTGTGCGTTTAACCTAGTGTGGCGGCCCAACCCTCTGCGTCGGATCGACAGCTATATAGCCCCGCGCGGGTGCCTTTTGCGCGCAGGGAAAGAGCCGGACGAAGACCGGCGGACACGACAGAAGCGATACGCGGATTTCCCGACCTTCCGAGGTATTGCCTACCCGTGAAGTTTGACTTGCTCGCGCTGGCAAAACCTCTCATCCTGATAGAAACGACGCCGTTTAAACGGCCGAGAAGAAGGAGGCCACGTGTGATCGAGCCGTTGGTTCTACTGCCCGGATTGATGTGTGATGCGCGGGTGTTTGCCCCGCAAGTCGCCCATTTTTCCCGTCAGCGCGCGGTCACGGTTGCGCCGGTATCGCTGGGAGAACGGATTGAAGAGATCGCTTCGGGCCTGCTGGATCAGCTTCCGCACCGCTTTGCGCTTGCCGGGTTGAGTATGGGCGGCGTTGTCGCGCTGGAACTGGTCCGGCGCGCGCCCGATAGGGTCTCGCGCCTGTGTTTGATGTCTACCGATGCGCAGGCCGATACCCCCCAGATTGCTGCCGCGCGGGAAGAGCATCTGGTCGGTGCAAAAGCTGGTCGACTTGAGGACGTGATGCGCAGGATACTGGGCTCGGATTCGCTGGCTCCGGGACCGCGTAGGGTGCCCATTCTCAATGACGTGATTTCCATGGCTCTGGATTTGGGTGCAGATGTGTTCGAGCGTCAGGTCAGAGCGTTGCAACGCCGCCCGGATCAGCAAGGTGCGCTGCGAATGATCAAGACACCGACTCTGGTGGTGTGTGGTGCGCATGACCGGCTGACACCGGTACGCAAACATGCCTTCATGGCAGACCTGATACCTGGGGCAGAACTAAAGGTTATCGATGACGCAGGGCATTTGCCAACGCTGGAGACGCCGCAGGCTGTCAACGAGGCGCTGGAAAGCTGGCTCACCACGTCGTCACGTGTGGTTTACGGATAAAGGGCCGCTCGTTCAGCTTTGCTAAGGATAACGGGTTCCGCGACAGGTTCCGCGGTTTCGGGATCAAAGAAGGGCGAGCGCTTCCAGCTTCCGGACAGGCGGGATTTCGCGACGCGGGTCAGCAGGCCGTAGGCGGCAGGCCCGAGCTTTTCATGGGTTTGCTTGCCATGTCCTGTTGGAACAAACCCGCGCGTGGTGATCGGCGCTAGCCCTCTAGGGTCGGGAATACGGTGAACGATGAAGCCCACAAAGGGAAACTTTGGCGTTCGTGATGTTGTTGCAATGGGTGCGTTGCAGCAACTGGCATACCAGCGCAGCATACCTTTCGGGCTGAGCTGCATCAGGGCCAAATGCTCGATACCGCCGTCAAAAACGATTTCTTCGGGGAGGGTCTGCAAGACCTCAACCGGGCCGGGCGCCGGGTCGGGTTGCCCAAAATACAATTGAGTGGCACGGCAATCGTGGCAATAGCACACCACATGGGTGCCCCGTTTGACACCTTCGGCGGTGATGCGTCCGTGCAGGGTGCCGCATGAGCAGGTAAAGGGGGTGTCAGTCGCCGCTTTCCTGCTCATATGCCGTTAAGCCACTCTGTTTTTGTTCGCGGCCCGGCGTTTGGGCTTGCGCGTGTTTGCGTTCATGAAATCGATCACCAGCGGGCGGATATTGTCACGCCAGCTGCGGCCCGCGAAGATGCCGTAGTGACCCGCGCCGGGCTCGACATGGCTTGCCTTTTTTGAGGCAGGCAAACCGGTGCACAGGTCCAACGCCGCAATGCATTGACCCGGGGCCGAGATGTCGTCATTCGCGCCCTCGACAGTTTTGACCGCGACGTCGGTGATCTTGCCGATATCGACCTTGTGACCTGCAACGACAAACTCGTTGCGCGCGATCTCACGGTTTTTGAACACCCGTTCGACCGTGGACAGATAGAACTCAGCCGTCATGTCCATCACGGCCAGGTATTCGTCGTAGAAACGGTTATGAGCATCGTGGTCCGAGGCTTCGCCGCGCATGACACGCTGAATCTGATCCGAAAACGCCTTGGAGTGGCGATCGGCATTCATCGACATGAAAGAACTTAGCTGCAGCAGGCCCGGATACACCATTCGGCCTACGCCCTTGTACTTGAACCCGACGCGTTGGATCATGGTTTCTTCCAATTGACCCATGGTCACACGTCGACCGAAATCGGTCACATCCGTCGGCGTTGCATCGGGATCGACCGGCCCGCCGATCAATGTCAACGTGCTGGGTTGGGCCTTGGGCTCGACCTCGGCCAGATAGGCGGTTGCGGCCAGGGTCAGCGGGGCGGGTTGGCAAACGGCCACAACATGCGTGTCGGGGCCAAGCTCTTTCATAAAATCGACAAGGTAGAGCGTGTAGTCCTCGACATCGAACTTGCCTTCGGAAACGGGAATGTCACGCGCATTATGCCAGTCAGTAACGTAGACCTCGCAATTGACCAGCAGGCTTTTGACCGTGGACCGAAGCAATGTCGCGTAATGCCCGGACATGGGTGCGACCAACAGCACTTTGCGGGGTTGTTCTTCGCGACCATTGACGCGAATATGTATCAGGTCGCCAAACGGGCGCTCGAGAACGGGAACAATACCAACAAGGTGGTCTTTGCCATCCTCACACGTAAACGTACGAATACCCCAGTCCGGCTTAACGATCATGCGCTGAAACGTGCGCTCGGTCACTTCGCCCCAGGCTGCCATCATACTGAACGCCGGGTTCGGTATCATGGAAAACAGTGGGTAAGACGCCATTGCGCTGGCGGTCGCTCCCATCCACTGGTTCGTATTGCGCATTGTTTCCATCAGATCATAGGTGATCATATAGCGCATGTTGGGGGCCTCCTGGCTGCCGGTGTGAGTGTCGGACTATTCGTCGCTTTGCTCCCCAGGCCCACGACGATTATTCTGCATAGCAGCGAGGTTAGGGGGGAATTGTTAAAATGACAACAAGTGAAGACCAAACACCGGAATTGTCCCCGGAACACCTTGAACGCCTTAAGGAAAATATGGGCAAAGTCGAAGAGCTGTCCAAACGGCTTGTCGAAGTCATGGCCAGAAAAAAAGGTCATAACCCGGCTTTGGACGGCCCGAATCAAGAGCTTTATGCAAAAGCAGCATCGGCATATTGGGCCGAGGCAATGCAAAACCCCTCCAAGCTGCTGGAACAGCAAATCGAGTTCTGGGGCAAGTCGGTTCTGAACTTTGCAGAGGCGCAGCAAGCGCTGGTTGGAAAGGAAAGCAGCGACCCCAAATCGGGTCCCGTTGACAAGCGGTTTTCCAATCCTCTGTGGGAGACCAACCCATATTTCCGCTTGATCCGTCAGCAGTATCAGACCAACGCCGAGGCCATCTCGCAGGCCGTCGCGTCGGTTGAGGATCTGGACACGAAGGACAAGCAGCGCCTCGAGTTCTTTTCGCAACAGATCATCGATATGATGTCGCCCACGAACTTCCTGGCGACCAATCCTGATGCGCTGGAAAAGGCGGTCGAGACGGAAGGCCAGTCGCTGATCAAAGGGTTGGAAAACCTGGTGGCTGATCTCGAGGCCAATAACGGCGAGATGGTGGTCAAGCTGGCCGATGACAGCGCGTTTGAAATCGGTGGAAACATCGCAACGACGCCCGGGGACGTGGTCTATCGCAACCGGCTGATGGAGTTGATCCAATACAAACCGGCGACCGAAACGGTGCACGAGACGCCTTTGGTGCTGTTCCCGCCCTGGATCAACAAATTCTATATTCTGGACCTCAAGGCGCAGAACAGCCTGATCAAATGGGTGACCGAGCAAGGCTATACCCTTTTCGTTGTCAGCTGGGTGAACGCTAACGAGGCCCACGCCGATATCGGGATGGAAGACTATATTCAGGAAGGTTTCCTGACCGCGATCGAAGAGGCCAAGGCGATCTGCAAGGTCAAGCAAGTCAATACCGTGGGCTACTGTATCGCGGGCACAACGCTGAGCCTGACACTTTCGTTGCTCAAGCAGCGTGGCGATAAATCGGTCAAGTCGGCCACGTTCTTTACGGCCCTGACCGATTTCGGCGACCAGGGAGAGTTCACGCCCTTCCTGCAGAACGATTTTGTCGATGGTATCGAAGATCAAATCTCGAAGGACGGCGTGCTCAAGGCCTGGGTGGTCGGGCGAACGATGTCCTTTCTGCGGTCGAAGGACCTGATCTATGGGCCCGCAATCCGCAGCTATATGATGGGTGAAACGCCCCCGGCCTTTGATCTGCTGTTCTGGAACGGCGACGGGGCCAATCTGCCCGGTCGCATGGCGGTCCAGTACCTGCGCGGCCTGTGTCAGAGCAACGATTTCGTCACCGATGGGTTCGAACTGCTGGGCCACAAACTGCATGTGCGCGATGTGGATGTGCCGCTGATGGCGATCACCTGCGAGACGGACCACATCGCGGCTTGGAAGGCTTGCTATCGCGGTGTTCAGCAGATGGGATCGCGATCAAAGACCTTTGTTGTTTCCGAGTCCGGCCACATTGCTGGCATTGTGAATCCGCCCAGCAAGAAGAAATACGGCCATTACACAAACACCGACCTGAAGGTCGGCGCCGACACCTGGTTGAAAGAGGCCACATTCCACGAAGGCTCGTGGTGGCCCCGTTGGGAAGCCTGGCTCAAAAAGCGGTCTGGCAAGCAGATACCTGCGCGCGACACGGGCGATTCGGCACATCCTGCCTTGGCCCCGGCACCGGGAACCTATGTGCGCGTGAAAGCAAGTCATTGATTTCACTTTCGGTTCGATAATTTTTCTGCATTGCAGCGAAAAAACCTTGCAATGCTGCAATGCGGCATTCATATTGTCCTTACGCTGAGGAAAGCCGGGGTGGGCCCGGTTCGGCAAAAGGATTTGTAAAATGGCAAAGACGCAAGATTTCACTGCGACCCTGAAAGACATGATGGGCGCGTTCCCCGTTGACACCACCGCTCTGGAAGGTGCCTTCAAATCGACCGCGACGCTGAACGAAAAGCTGTCGGGTGTTGCTCTGGAAGCGGCTGAAAAGTCGGCCGAGATCTCGAACAAATGGACCAAGGACACCCTGGCCAAACTGACCGAGATGTCGAAAGCCAAGGCCGAGCCTGCAGACTACGCCAAAGCTGCGACCGATTTCGCCAGCGCATCGGCCGAAGTTGCAGCCGAGAACATGGCGGCTTTCGCTGAGATCGCGAAAAAGGTTCAGACCGAAACCGTTGAGCTGCTGATGGCGGCTGGCAAAGACGCAGCCGAAGACGCAACCGCGGCCGTCAAGAAAGCCACCAACGACGTGACCGCAGCTGCCAAGAAAGCCGCTGCTGCCAAGTAAGTAAATGCCGCGAGGCGCACCCGTTCCTCCCATCCGGTGCAATCGCGTAGGGCAGGTCGAAAGACCTGCCCTTTCTTTTTGTTCTGCGCTCGCATAATCTCTGCTGCAATGCATCATCCTCGGGGAGGGAAATCGGTGTCGGAAGAAGAAAAACCACTGTTGATCAAACGTTATGCCAGCCGTCGGCTGTATAACACCGAGACCAGCGACTACGTCACACTTGAAGACATTGCGTCGTTTATTCGGGACGGGCGCGAAGTGCAGATTATCGACCTGAAGACAGGCGATGATCTGACACGGCAATACCTGCTGCAGATCATTGCAGAACACGAAAGCCGGGGTGAAAACGTGCTGCCGGTCAATGTGCTGAACGATCTGGTGCGCAGCTACATGCTGCCGGGTGGAGGAATGATGCCGCAATTCCTGCAAAGCTCGTTCGATATGCTGCGCGAAAACCAGTCGAAAATGATGGAAAACATGAACGCCATGAACCCGATGTCTCAGATGCCGGGGTTCGAAGCGTTGCAGGCGCAGCAGCAGGCGTTTTTGAAGGCCATGACAGGCGGTTTGTCCGGCAAGTGGTCTAGCCCGGACAAAGAAGATGAGGCGAAATCCGAGCCCAAAGAAGATTTGGATGACATCAAGAAACAACTGGCAGAACTGCAACAAAAGCTCTCCAAGTTGAATTGACGCCGCACGGGATGCGCTGGCTGGTCCTGAGTTTCACACTGCTTTGGACGCAGCCTGCGCTGTCTCAGGGTGCGTACTCTGACCAGTATTCTCAGATTTGTACACTTGGGACACGCTCCGAGGCCGGGTGCGACGCAATCCGTGCGCGCACGGTGTTAGAGGCCGATCAGCCCACATGGCGCGCAATCGGGCGCATAAACTTTGCCAGTCGCGCTCAGCGGTCCCATTGCACCGGTGTTCTGGTGTCGGACGTTCTTGTCCTGACCGCAGCGCATTGCCTTTACAATTCAGCGCGAAAAAGGTGGTTGCCTCCTGCAAGTATCCGTTTTGCTGCCGGGTATCAGCGCAGCACTGCTGCCGCAGTGTCTGTCGTTAAGGCGTACCGTCTGCATCCAGAACAGGGGATCGACGGTCGGTTCGACGACCGGGCCGATATGGATTGGGCTGTTCTGGAACTTGAAACCCCGGTTGGGGCCGAGGTGGGGTTCATGCCATTGGCCAAGGGCGTGGACGCCGCAGCCTTTGTTGCCGGTTACCCCGGTATCCGGCCTCACGTACTCAGTCGAACAGGGCCTTGCCCGCCGCACCGTCACGCGGGTGGTCTGTTACTGGCCAATTGCCCGGTGATGATGGGAGATTCCGGCGCGCCGTTGTTGGTGGATACGCCAGATGGGCCGCAGGTTCTTGCGATTTTGTCCCGCGTTGCCGCAACCCCCGAAGGGGTCACGGCCCTGTTTCTATCAACGGATCTGTTCGATCTCGAAGCGCAGTAAGTCAGGTTCCATAGACAGGGACTGGGCCAGTGACCTCGCCGACAGAAGCCAGCAGAATATCCGCGATCACATCAAGCTCTTCCCGTGTCAGGCGGACCGGTAGACGTACGTCGCACGCCTTCATCAGCATCGCGCGGGTTTGCGGCAGTTCGAATTTCTCGGGCAGGAATTGCCAGTTCCAGAACGCGCGGGCGTTGTCCTGGCTCAGCCCAAAGACCTGAACCTTAACACCACGCGCTTCGGCTGCAGCGGCAAAGGCGCGAATGTCGTCGTCATCCATGTCCACAAGGTTGAACTGAATGGAATCCGGGGCGCGCTGTTCGGGGGCCAACGGGGCAGGGACATGGATATAGGGCGATGTGTTCAACCGGTCGGCGACGTAATCGTGGTTGGACAGGCCGTCGCGGACACGGCGTGCCAGTTCCGGGATCTGCGGTCGGATCACAGCCGCGCTCAGGTTGCTCATCCGCAGATTATAAAGCGGCAGATTGTTCTGCCAGCGGGCAAAGGCCTGCTCCAACTCGGGAGAGTTGTCGCCGTGCGGGCCTTTGTGTTTCTTCCAGTTATGCTCGTAGGCGCCCGACATGATGACGGCTTGTGCCACCAGATCACCGTCATCGGTGATCAGAATGCCACCTTCGCCCGCGTTGATCATCTTGTAGGACTGGAACGAGAAACACCCGATCTTGCCGATGGTTCCAATATTGCGCCCGTGCCAGGTTGTGCCCAGCGAATGCGCGGCGTCTTCAATCACCGGAATGTCGCGGGCGTCGCACAGCGCCATGATGGCGTCCATGTCCGAGGTGTGCCCGCGCATGTGGCTGATGATGACGGCCTGCACGCCGTCCAGTTTGGCCTCAAAATCGGCCATGTCGATGCGATAGTTCTCGCCCACTTCGCACAGAACCGGAGTGCAGTCTGCATGTACGACCGATGAAGGCACTGCGGCAAAGGTGAAGCCTGGGATCAGAACCCGCGCATCCCTAGGCAGGCCCAGTGCTTTCAGCGACAGGAACAACGCAGCTGAGCATGAGGACACGGCCAGCGCATATTTGCTGCCCAGTAGCTCTGCAAATTCTGATTCCAGCAACGCAACCGGCGCGTCCTGCGGTGCGGTATAGCGGAACAGGTCACCTGACTGCATCAGGGCATCAATGGCGTCTCGTGCTGCTGCGGGGATGGGTTCGGCGTCATGGACGTTTGGAGGAAGCGTCATATTTGGATTTCCCGAATTCTATCTTTGGGAAAGATAAAGCTAATGCTCAGGCAATCCAACCCTTCATTTTCACGCACGGCGAAAATTCACCAATTTGTCGTAAAGTCAGAGGGGGGTCACAGCCCCAGCCGGTCCCGCAAAGCGAACCAGGTCATCGCCAGTACCAGAAGGGGGCTGCGCAAGGCTGCGCCACCGGGGAAAGGCAGGGCAGGGACGCGGGCCATGGTGTCGAACCCTTCGGCTTGTCCCTGAATGGCCAGTGCCATCAATTGTCCCGCATGGGTCGCTGTCCCGACGCCATGGCCAGAATAGCCCGAGGCCGACAGGATGTTGGGCGCAATCCGCGCAAGATAGGGCATCCGGCGCATGGTGATGGCCAGAGTGCCGCCCCATGCATAGTCGATTTTGACATCGCGCAGATGCGGGAAAATCTCGGTCATGGGCTTGCGCACTTTCGCGGCGATGTCGGCGGGAAAACGGTAACCATAGCTTTCACCGCCGCCAAACAGCAGCCGTCCATCGGCGCTGAGGCGGAAGTAGTTCACCACAAACTTGGTGTCGGCCACGGCGACGTCGCGGGTCAGCACGCGCGCGGCGTCCGATCCCAAGGGCTCGGTCGCTGCGATGAAGTTGTTGATCGGCATAACCTTGGCGGCAACACGTCCGTTCAGATCACCCAGATAACCGTTGCAGGCCAGAACGACGTGGTCTGCGGTCACATTGCCTTGCGAGCTGCGCACCACCGCGGGGGCGGTGTCTTCTACTCCCAAAACCTCGGTGCTTTCAAAAATGCGGACACCGGCCTTGGCGGCGGCCTGCGCCAAGCCCAGAGCATAGTTCAGCGGGTGCAGGTGCGCCGCACCCATATCCAAATAGCCGCCGCGATAGGTGGGCGAGGGGCACAGCCCGTGGCCCGCGCCTTCGTCCAAGATCTCCATCTGGTCATAGCCATAGCGGTCAGACAGATGCGCCGCGTGCTCATGCAGTTCTTGTTGCTCGCCCGCGCTGAGGCCCAGAACGGCAACGCCCGGTTTCAGGTCACAGCCGATTTTGTGTTTGGCAATCAGGGATTTGACCAGGCCCTTTGCATCCTCTGCCAAATCCCAAAGCTTGGCAGCATCGTCATCGCCAACCAGACGTTCTAGGTCTTCCTGATCCATCCGCTGTGCGCTGCCCAATTGCCCGCCGTTGCGACCCGATGCGCCAAATCCAACGCGATGCGCCTCAAGCAGCACGACGTCGAACCCGGCCTCAGCCAGATGAAGGGCCGCGGACAGGCCTGTATAGCCGCCACCCACAACACAGACATCGGCCTTTACATCACCTGAGAGTACAGGAAACCGATCGATCGGATTGGCCGTCGCGGCATACCAACTGGCCGGGTATTCCGCCTTGCGGTCATTGGCGTAAAGCAGGTTCATCGCGCGCCTCAGACGTTCATCAGCAGATGCTCACGCTCCCACGGAGAGATGACCTGCAGGAACTCCTCGTACTCGGCGCGTTTGACGATGCTGTAGACGCGGGCAAAGTCCTGTCCCAGGACCTCGTGCAGGGAGGTGGCCTCATCAAACAGATCCAGCGCGTTGCCCATGACCTGAGGGATGTCGCCTTCGCCCTCGTAGGCATCGCCATAGAACTGGCGGCGCGGGCGCTCCTGCTGAGTCAGGCCCAGATAGCCGCAGGCCAGCGACAGCGCGACCCCCAGATATGGGTTGCAATCCATCCCGGCGATGCGGTTTTCGACGCGACGCGCCTCGGGGCCGGACAGGGGTACACGGATGCCCGTGGTGCGATTGTCGCGCGCCCATTCCAGATTGATCGGCGCTGCATGGTCTTTCACATAGCGACGGTAGGAGTTCACGTAAGGTGCCATCACGGCCAGACCGGCGGGCAGATGGTTCTGCAGCCCGGCGATAAAGTGATAGAACGCGTCCGTCTCGCCGCCTTGCGGACCGGAGAAGATGTTCTGACCGGTCTCCAGGTCAATGATCGAATGGTGGATGTGCATGGCCGAGCCCGGCTCATCCTCGATCGGTTTGGCCATAAAGGTGGCAAAACAGTTGTGGCGCAGCGCGGCCTCGCGGATCAGGCGTTTGAAATAAAACACCTCGTCGGCCAGTTTCACGGGGTCGCCGTGGCGCAGGTTGATCTCTAGCTGACCAGCACCGCCTTCCTGCGTGATGCCGTCGATCTCGAACCCCTGATGTTCTGCAAAGTCATAGATGTCGTCGATCACCGGGCCGAACTCGTCCACCGCCGTCATGGAATAGGCCTGACGCGCGGCTGCGGGACGGCCCGAACGGCCCATCATTGGCTTGATCCCATGCGCAGGGTCAACGTTGGGGGCGACCAGAAAGAACTCCATCTCCGGGGCGACAACCGGTTTCCACCCCTTGGCGTGATACATCTCGACCACGCGTTTCAGCACGTTGCGCGGGCTGAACGGTATCGGGTTGTTGTCCCGGTCATAGGCGTCGTGGATAACCTGCAAGGTCCAGTCCCCGGTCCACGGAGCAGCAGATGCTGTCGAGAAATCGGGTTTCAGGATCATGTCGCGTTCGATGAACCCGTCCTCGCCCGCGGCCTCACCCCAGTCGCCGGTGATGGTCTGGTAAAAGATGCTGTCGGGTAGGTGAAAGTAATCCTGTTTGGCAAATTTGCTGGCAGGCACGGCCTTGCCGCGTGCAATGCCGGGCAGGTCCGAGATGATGCATTCGACCTCATCCAATCGCTGACCTGCGAAATAGGCGCGTGCTGCCTCGGGCAGCTGTTCTGTCCAGTCGGCCATCAGGCCCTCTCTTTCTTCAGAAAATCTGCCATGAACTGCCCGATTTTTGCATTGTCATCGGCGCTGGGCAGTCGGTTGGCAGCGGCTGCCATCAGGTCGTCGGGAACGACGCCCTTGCCGCGCGTTTGCATCAGGCCCTGAATAAATGCGTCGCCATATTCCGGGTGGGCCTGTACGGTCCAGATGGTGTCGCCATAGCTGACCATCGCATTGCGGCAAAAGGCGTTGGTGCCGGTCACCGTCGCGCCATCGGGCAGGGCGACAACCTGATCCTGATGCCACGCATTCAACGTCACGGTCTGTCCTTCAAAGTCATAGTCGGTGCGCCCGACAGACCAGCCGCCTGTGAACTTTTCAACCTTGCCGCCAAGGGCTTGGGCGATGATCTGGTGGCCAAAACACACGCCAATTAGCGGGGTTCCACTGCGGTGAATAGCGCGGATCAGCTCTTCGAGCGGAGGAATCCACGGATGATCCTCATACGCGCCATGACGCGAGCCGGTAATGATCCAGCCATCGGCCTGATCAGCGTCCTGTGGAAACTGGCCGTCCACAACTGCAAAGGTTTCGTAGGTAAAGCCGTTGCCATCCAGCAGCGCAGCAAACATCGCGTCATATTCGCTGAATTGTCCCTGCAACTCGTCAGGTGGATGGCCGGTCAGGAGGATACCGATTTTCATAGGTCACCAAATTTGATCAAATTTATTTTAGCCCAGTGGATGCGGGCGGGCAAGAGGGCTCATACGGCTTCGATGTAGCTCAGCCAATGGTCCTCGGGCGGGCGCTCTGCAAACCGCCTGATTTCCTGCCGCTTTGTCATGGCAAAGTATCGGATCAGGTCGGCCGGAAAGATGCGCGCAACACTCGGGTCGGTTTCGAACGCTGCGATGGCCGAAGGCCAGTCAGATGCCAGTTGTGGAAGCCCCACAATGTCATAGGCGTTGCCAGAGATCGGGGCAGGTGCGTCCGACTGGTCTTCGATACCATTCAGGGCGGCACCTATGACAGCGGTCAGCATCAGATAGGGATTGATATCCCCTCCGGCGACGCGGTGTTCGATGCGGCGAGCGGCTGGGGCCCCGCCGGGAACGCGCAGGGCCGCAGTGCGGTTTTCATAAGCCCAACTGGCCCCCGTCGGGGCGTGCGCGCCGGGGACAAGGCGCGTGTACGAGTTTCCGTGCGGTGCAAAGACAAGAGTGCTGCCGGGCATCGCCGTCAGGCACCCCGCCACGGCCCAGCGCAAAAGGTCGGTGCCTTCGGGGCCGCCGTTGTCGAACACGTTTCGTCCCTGTTGGTCGACCACTGAGAAATGCACATGCATCCCGTTTCCCGCGTCATCTGTATATGGCTTGGCCATGAAGGTCGCTGTGAACCCATGTTTGCGGGCAAGGCCGCGGGTCAACGCCTTGAAAAGCCAAGTATCATCAGCGCAACGCATGGCGTCCTGATGGTTCAGGTTGATTTCGAACTGGCCAATGCCGCTTTCCGAGATCGCCGTTTGGGCAGGAATGCCCATTGCGGCACAACCGTCGTAAAGCTTGGTGAAGAAGGTGTCGAAAGCGTCCATCTCGGCCATGGACAGAACGGCCTCATCCTCCAGCCGCCGTTGGGTCACCGGGTTGATCGGCGGCTGCGGTTGCGCACCAGAACTGTCGAGCAGGGTGAACTCCAGTTCGGTCGCAGCAATCACGGACCATCCGCGTTGGGCATAGCGTTCAAGGATCGCAGCCAGGGCATGCCGTGGGTCGCCAGCAAATGGGGTGCCCGCGTCGTCATAAAGGTTCATCGGAACCAAGGCGGTGTCGGTTGACAGCCAGGGTACTGGGACCGGGCCGCGATCGGTCGGCAGCAGAACGCCATCGGCGTCGCCTGACTCGAATACAAGCGGGCTGCCGTCGATGTCCGCCCCCCACAAGTCGACATTGAGGGCTGAAAACGGCATGCGCACCGCACCTTTGTCCAGTTTTTCCGCGTAAGAGGGCGGTACGCGCTTGCCACGCATCTGACCGTTCAGGTCACAGGCGGCGACACGAAAACTGTGCAGGCTGCTCAGGTCCATCGGTGACTCCATTCCTCTGGTTCCCCGAGGTGTAATGGAGCCATCGCCGGTTGTCACGAAATTTGATCAAATTTAAATCAGCAAAGAAAAACCCGCGCCTATCGGTCAGGAAAGGCGCGGGCTGGGGTGTTTAGACGAAGCTGACGCCGTTTTCGGCCATCGGCAGCGTTGTGACCTTAACGCCCGACAGGGCCCGGATCGCGTTAGCCAGGGCAGGGGCCGAAGGGGGCGTGCCCGGTTCACCGACACCGGTTGGGGCCTCGGCGGACGGAACGATATGGACGTCAATCGCCGCGATATCGCCAATGCGCAGAGGCTCATAGTCCGGGAAGTTGAACTGGTCCACGGTACCGCTGGTCAGGGTGATCTGGTCGCGCATCACATGCCCGATGCCATAACCCACGCCGCCTTCGATCTGCGCGCGGATCACATCCGGGTTCACGGCGATCCCACAGTCGACGGCACAGGTGACCTTTTCGATCTTGATGCCGTCATCGACATTGCCCGAGACCTCAACCACTTCGGCGGCGTAGGAGCCAAAGGACTTGTGCACGGCGATACCCTGCGCGTGCCCGGCAGGAGCGTTGCCCCAATCCGCCTTTTCCATCGCCAGTTTCAGCACACCTGCCTTGCGCGCCTGATCCGCGTTGGAGGCGTCAGACAGATGAGCCATACGGAACTCGACCGGATCGCGACCAGCGGCCTCGGCGGCTTTGTCCATCATGGTTTCCATGACATAGGCAGTGTGGGTATGACCAACCGAGCGCCACCACAAAAGGGTCGTCGCTTTGGGGGTGTCGGTCAGACCCAGTGACATACCGGGGATGGCATAAGGGCTGTCGGCGATCCCCTCGACCGAGCTGTGGTCGATGCCGTCGTGGACCAGCACCGACTCGAACGGGGTGCCTTTCATGATCGACTGACCGGCAACCTGGTGCTGCCACCCGACGATGTTGCCCTGACCGTCCAGACCGACGCGCACCTTGTGGCCGAAAGCCGGGCGATAGTAACCGCTGCGGATGTCATCTTCGCGCGTCCAGACCAGTTTGACCGGGCGCGACCGGTCAGTCAGGGCAAAGGCCAGCGCGGCCTCGACCTGATAATCCGCGTCCGGCGTCGCACGGCGACCGAACGAGCCACCGGCCAGTAGGGTCTTGATCTCGATCTTTTCCGGCGGCAACTGGAAGATCTCGGCAAGCGCGAAATGCGTGATGGTCGGAATCTGAGCGGCGTCGTGCAGCAGGATGCCACCGTCAGCGGATTGTTCGATGGTGCAGTTCATCGGCTCCATCGGCGCATGGGCGAGCAGGGGGAAGTAGAACGTCTCCTCCAGCACGGTATCGGCCCCGTCGACCGCAGCGGCCACAGCGGACATATCCGCCTTGTTCACATTGTACTGTGGTTCTGCGTCCAGAGCGGTGCGAATCTCGGCCTCGATATCGTCCGAGTTCCGGGTTTCGGCAGCTGACGTGTCCCATTCGACCTCAAGCGCATCGCGCGCCTGGATCGCGGCCCAGGTGTTTTCGGCATATACAGCCACACCCGCCTGATTGGGCAGGGTGGCGGCATTGATGAAGCCTTTGACCTCTTTCGAGGCACTGTCATCAAAGCCGGTCACTGTCGCGCCGCGGGCCTCGGGCCGTTTGATCATCGCCACCATCTGGTTCGGCAGGTGCAAGTCCATGCCATAGATGGCCTGACCATTGGTCTTGATGGGTGAGTCTTTGCGGCGAACCGACTCATTCCCGATCAGAACAAAGTCCGACGGGTCTTTCAGTGTGGGCTCTGCCGGGGCTTCCATCTGCGCTGCTGCAGCTACGAACTCGGCCAGAGGTGCCGACTTGTCGCCCGCTTTGACGATGCCTTCTTCGATTGTAATACCCGACGCATCGACGCCCCAGGCTTGCGCGGCAGCGGCGATCAGCATTTCGCGCGCGGCGGCACCTGCCTGACGGTACTGCATCCAGGAATTGGCAATCGCGGTGGACCCGCCAGTACCTTGGGCCTGACCAAAGGCGAGGTTGGCGTAGACCTGCGGGTTGGACGGGGCAAAATCGTACTCGATCTGGTCCATGCGCAGACCGATTTCCTCGGCGATGATGGTCGGCAGGCCGGTTGCAGGGCCCTGACCCATTTCAAAGTGTTTAACGATCGCGGTCACGGTGCCGTCGGCATCGATCCGCACAAACGGGTTCAGCTGAGCGCTTTCGCTTGATGCAGCAGCAAGTGCGCCGTCATGGCGGGCACCGACCAGCAGAACGGCACCGGCAGCAGCAGCGCTTTTCAGAAATCCACGGCGGGAGGTGTTGATGGTCATGGATCAGGCCTCCAGAATTTCAGATGCGCGCTGGATACCGGCGCGAATACGTTGATAGGTGGCGCAGCGGCACGCGTTGCCAGCCATGTAGTCGTCAATCTCTTCGACGCTGGGCTTGGGGTTTTCGGACAATAGACCTACGGCCGACATCACCTGACCCGATTGGCAATAGCCGCACTGGACCACGTCCAGCTCGACCCAGGCTTGCTGCACGGCCGCGCCGATCTTTTCGTCGCCGACGGCTTCGATCGTGGTGATCTCGGCGTCTTCGACGTCTTCGACGTAGGTCTGGCACGAGCGCACGGGCTCGCCATTCAGGTGCACAGTGCAGGCACCGCAGGATGCGACGCCGCATCCGAATTTCGTTCCGGTCAGCTTGAGTTCATCCCGGATCACCCAGAGGAGGGGCGTACCGGGTTCGGCGTCCACCGTGTGGGTTTCGCCGTTCAGTTTCAAAGTCAATGCCATGAGGGGACTCTCCGTGTTGGGCTGGTTACCTGAGTCGGTAAACTGGCGGGTTTACACTAGGCGAGAAAATTGCATGTGTAAACTGGTGAGTTTACGTAGTGTTTGACCTCAATCTGTCAATGGGTCTATAGCTTTGGATATGAACGAATGCACAACACCGAATGCGTCCAAGCGTGCTCAGATCATTGAGGCAGCCGTGGCTGAATTCCAGGAAAAGGGGTTCGCCGCCGCAAGCATGGATCGCATCTCGGCCCGCGCCGAGGTGTCTAAGCGGACCCTCTATAAGTATTTCGAAAGCAAGGAAAATCTGTTTCGTTCAATCGTGATAGAGCTGTCCGATCGGTTCGCCAGTGTACGCGATATACGATACGAAAAAGGCCGTGATATCCGTGTGCAACTGACCGATCTGGCTTGGGCCGAAGGGCGCATTCTTATGCTGCCCGAGGTTATGGCGATGGCCCGCATGGTGATCAGCGAAACCTTGCGCAATCCTGTTCTGGCTGCGGCTGCCCAAGGCAAACTCGACAAGACGGCGATTTTTGTTCAGATGCTGAAAGACGCAGCCGAAGATGGCCAGCTGCGTATCGACGACCCCGAAAGCGCGGGGCAGGAATTCATCGGTCTGATCAAGGCAAAAGCCTTCTGGCCGATGATCTTTACGGGCAGTGTTCTGACCGAGGCCGAGATGACGGCCACGATCGAGAACAGTGTTGAGATGATCCTCAGCCGCTACGGCGTGTGACCCCCACGGTTATTGCATGGCCTGCGGCAGGATGAAGGGAACCTGCGCCGTTGGCACAGTGCTGATGGGCAGGTCGATGCCATAAACCTGCCGCATGGTGTGGTTGTTCAGGATGGTCGCGGGCGTGCCCGAACCCCAAACTGCGCCGTCTGACATCACGCAAACCTGATCGGCGAACATCGCTGTCAGGTTCAGGTCATGCATCACCACCACGACGCCGCCGCCTTGGGCCGCAAACTCTCGGGCAACGCCCAACACGGTGAATTGGTGCGCAATGTCCAGGCTGGCCACGGGCTCATCCAGCAGCAACCACCTTGGCTGATTGTTATAAGTCGCCTCCCAGACTTGTGTCAGCACGCGGGCCAGTTGAACGCGCTGCTGCTCACCGCCCGAGAGGTTCTGATAGGACCGGTCTTCGAACCCAGCAAGATCGACATGGGCCAGCGCCTTTGATGGCAGGCTGTCGTCCCCCGCCGCCAACCCGTTCGCCAGACCCAACCTGACGATCTCCATCACGGTAAATGGGAAGGCCACCGTCGACGCTTGCGGCAACACGCCCCGCATTGCTGCCAGTTGCCAGGGTTTCAAGCCAGAGATGTCGCGCCCGTTCAGAGAAACATGCCCGGATGCTTGAATCTCACCAGATAAGGCTTTGAGCAGGGTGGACTTTCCCGATCCATTGGGCCCGATGATCGCCGTAACTTTCCCGGGTTCTGCGTCAAAATCCACGCCGTGCAGGATTTCCTTTCGGCGGAGTTTGACGCATATATTTCTCGCCTTCATCCGTTACATCCCCATTGTTCCGTGACGCCGCAGCAGGATCCACAGGAAAACTGGCGCGCCGAGTATTGCGGTTACGATACCAATCGGCAGTTCGGCGGGTGCAACGATCAGACGGCTGATCATATCGGCACATAGCAGCAGGCTGGCCCCCAGTAAGGCCGAGTTCATCAGCAGGCGGTGATGGTCCGGCCCTGTTGCCAACCGCAACAGGTGCGGCACGACGATGCCGATGAAACCAATGCCCCCAGACACGGCGACCGCCGCGCCGGTCGCGCCTGCCACTGCCAGAATGGCGGTGTTCTTGCTGCGTTGCACGGGGATGCCCATGTGATGCGCCACCGCCTCGCCCATGGCCATGCCGTTCAGCGCGCGGGCAAGGAACTGCGCCACAATGACCGAGATCAGGATTATGGGTGCGGCCGTGATCACTTTGGTCCAGGTCGCACCGGCCAATGACCCCATGCCCCAAAAGGTCAGGTCACGCAGTTGTTGATCATCGGCCATATAGATCAGAACCCCGGATACCGCACCTGACAGAGCCCCCAACGCGATCCCGGCCAGCAGCATGGTCGCGACCGATGTCTGCCCCCGCCGTGTGGAAACACGGTAAAGCAACAGGACCGACGTCCACCCTCCCAGAAACGCCGCAACTGCCACCAGACCGTTGCCAACCCAGGCCAGGATCGTCGCGGGCAGATATGCCCCGAGAATGATGGCCGAGATTGCGCCGAGACCCGCGCCTGCACTGATGCCTACGATACCGGGGTCTGCCAGCGGATTGCGGAAAAGGCCCTGCATGACAACGCCAGACACGGCCAAGGCCGCGCCGACCAAAACACCCATGGTCAGCCGGGGCAGGCGGATATCCCACAGGACGATCCGATCAAGGTCCGACATCTCGCGCCCGTTTACCAAATCGACAATCGCTGCGCGGACCGATGCCTCGGACGCGCCAACCGAAATGCTGAGGATACTGGTGAGACCCAGCAGCAAGAGCAGGGCCAAGGTGACCCGCCGCGCCGTCGTCCGACGATCGCGGGCGGGTACGGTCAGCCCGTCGTGATCCATAACAAGGGTCATGAGCCCCCCAGCCGTTCAAGCTCGGACGACAGTTCAGCAATCGCCTGTGCGGTGCGGGGGCCGAAACCCAGAAGGTATGCACCGGGCATACGGATGAGCTTTTTGTTCTGACCGGCTGGCGTCAGTTGTATGGCGGGCAGGGCGAACAGTTCCTCAACCGCGGTGCTGTGATTGCCCTGTCGATACATCATCAGGATCACGTCTGGTGTGGTCGAAGCAATCGCTTCGGGTGTCATCGGTTTGAAGCCCGATACGGAACCGGCTGCGTTCACCCCACCTGCCAGGCGGATGATGCTGTCGGCTTGCGTGTCCGCTCCGCCGACCATGATCCGGTTGTCCTGCGCGGACAGAATGAACAGAACCCGGGCGGTTCCGCCTGAACCGACCGCCGTTGCATGGGCGCCGTCGATTTGCGCGCCGGTCTCCGCTGCCAATGCCTCGGCGGCATCTTCGACCCCCAGCGCCGCGCCAACGGCCCGGATTTTCTGGACCACGCCGTCGCGGCTATAGTCTTCGGCGACCGTGACAAAGGGGACGCCCGCCTCTTTCAGCACGGCGATGGCTTCGGGCGGACCTGCGCCCTCCAGCGCCAGGATAAGGTCGGGAGACACTGACAGAACGCCTTCGGGGGATAGCGCCCGCATGTATCCCACATCCCGCAGATCAAGCGCGGCTGCGGGGTAGGTCGACGTCTGATCGCGGCCCACAAGGCGGTCTTGCTGGCCCAACGCGTACACGATTTCCGTCACAGAGCTGCCGATGGCGATGATGCGGTTCGGTTCTGTGTCGTCCGAAGCGAAAGCGGCCGTTCCAGACGCTGCCGCAATCAATGCGACAACTGATGAAATTCTGCGAAATGCCTGCATTACGCCACCTCGATTGCATTGAGGGTTTGCAGGCCAGCCACCAACTGGTCCCACGCTGGGCGGTGGTCCATCTCGCCGGATCGGCGACCGAATAACTGAAAGATCAGTCCGCCTTCGCGGTCGAACGCCTCGACCGAGACAGCGGGGCCGCGTTGTGTGGGTTTTGTCACCGCCCAGACCTCGGCAATATGATCCGAGCGCAAATGCAGGTTGAACCGCGGATCCAGTACATTGAACCAAGGCCCCATCAGTTTGAGCATTTGCACCGGACCGCCGTGGATTTCGATACATCCACGATTGCCGACGAAGACCATAACTTCAAGCGCCTGGTCGCGCACCTGCTCGAACATCTGTGCGACCGACGTGGGATCAAGCGCTCGGGCCAGCGGTTCCCCTGCGACGCGATATGCGCCTAGGCGGTTCATCTTCAGCTTGGATGTCAGGCGCAGGAATTGGTGGGTGTCCGTCATCTTGGCCCACTCGGTGCGCAGGATGTCGACCTTGTCCGGGTTCGCCTTGGCGGCCTCTGCAGGCTTGCGCGGCGCGACGTTCAACATCTGGGATTGATCCTCGGCTGCCAGCGTACGGACCAGCTTGTTCCAATGGCTCAGGTCGGATCCTTCGCGCAGAAAGATCTTGTGAACCGCATCGCCCGCTGCATCAAAGATCTGTAGGGATCGCTTGGTTCCGTTTTCCGTTTCCCGCTCGATCGCAAAGGCATGAACCCAGTGGCTGGGGAACATACGCAGGTCGATTTCTTCGGTCAGAACCATCGAGGCATGCGCGCCGGAATGGTAATTGTCGTACTGCCCGACCTTTTCGATCACGCACGAAGGGTTGCGCGTCAGTGCCATGACCTCGCCCAACCCGTTGAGCATCGGGAAGAGGTCATCAAGGCCGGCCGACAGCTTGGTGACGTCGATGCCTGTGAAGGCTGCAACGAGTTGACCTTCGGTTATTCCAAGCGTCTCCGCCAGGTCGCGGTCACGTTGTCCGGTGTTTTCAGCATAGGCTGCGCGAATTTGATCCGGGGCCATAAGCGCCTGTTCCGTCATGGGGTTTTCCATCTTCGATTATTAGGGGTGTCAGGCTGGCACGGTCACCGGTAAGCGCGGAGAGCTGCTGGCAAGGGTCGATTCAACGGCCCAGAAATTATGTTGACTATTTTAGTCAGCTTTATTAACGAGCACAAGTCGCCAATAAATGGCGATTCCAAAAATCAAAACAGACTGACCACAGCCAGCACGGAGCAAGCATTTCCGGTCCTCTTAACGTTTCGAAGGGACAGAAATGCGTACGCGAATTCAAAAGATGGGGCTGTTGGGCACCGTGTCATGCCTCAGCATGATTGCGGCCGGCGCTTCGGCGCAGGAACAGGACGATGGCTTTCTCGGCACGCTTGAGCTGGGGGAGAGCAAGCGGGAAATCCAGACCGACACCGCCGTACCCGTGACCAATATCGACCAGGAAGAGATCAATGACCGCCAGGCAAACACCGTAGCCGAACTGATCGACACAGTGCCGGGTGTGACGCTGGTTAACGGCTCGACACCGCAAGGCTCGGGCATCAACATCCGCGGCTTTGGGGCCAATGGCACTTTTGGGACCGACCAGAAAGTGTTGATTCTTGTCGACGGGGCGACGACCGGCGCGGAAGAACTGTATAGGATCGGGAACCAGCTTTTCACTGATCCGCAGCTATACAAAAGCGTTTCGGTCATTCGCGGCACCGTAGGATCGTTCGAATACGGTTCAGGCGTTGTCGGGGGCGTGGTTCATCTGGAAACCAAGGACGCGTCGGATTTCACTGGTGGAGAGCCGGGCTTCCGTTTCCGGCAAACGCTGGAAGGGTATTCCAACGGTAACGGTTTTGCCTCTTCTTCGATCCTCGCGTGGCAGCCCAACCGCCAGACCGAGTTCCTGTTCAACTACACCTACCGTGATCAAGACGACCAGAAGGACGGGAACGGCGACACGATTGGCAACAGTGCGTTCACGTTGCCGTCGCTGCTGGCGAAGGGCAAATACAGCTTTGGCGACGACCTCGAGCATTCGATCACGGCGTCCTACAATCAGTCCACATCCGAAGAGCGCGACGTACCGTATGACTCGTTTGGTACAACGTCAGATTCATTTGGCAACGTTGACCGCGATATCGAAACCAAAATCGGCATTCTGCGCTATCAGTACCGCCCGGCTGGCAACGACCTGATCGATCTGGACGTGAACCTTAGCTACTCAGAGCAAAAGATCGACAGCTCTTACGTTCCCGGATCTTCCAGCCTTGAGGGTACGCCATTCTTCCCAAGCATTCGCGGACTGGCCGATGCGACCCACAACTACGAAACGACGAAGCTGACGATCAAGAATACGTCCTACTTCACAACCGGCTTCGCCTCACATGATTTGCGCGCCGGGATCGAGTTCATCAATCGTGAGCGTCTGGATGCGCCCTCGGCCCCCGGCGGTACAGATCGCAGGATCGCCGTGTTTGCCGTGGACGACATCCAGATCGGGGACGGTCTGACCCTTACCCCGGCGATCCGGTATGAAACGCAGGATATCAAAGGCGACAGCGATGCGCCCACGCCGCGCAATGCAAGCTATGACAACAACGCACTGATGGGCGGCCTGTCTGCACGGTACGAATTCGCCAGCGGTTTCGCCGTATTCGGCAGCGGTGCCTATACGGAAAACCTGCCGATCATCGACGATTTGGGCACGCCCGCTTACATGACCCAGCCCGAAAAGTCGCGCACGTGGGAGGCGGGTTTCTCGTACAACCGCGGTGATATCTTCGCTGCGGGCGATGTGGTTCGCGCCAAGGTCAACTTCTACAAGACGGACCTTTGGGACATCACGTCTTACAGCTCGGGCCGTCCGTCGACCCCGCTGTCGGAAGTTGAAACCAAAGGCGTGGAAATCGAGGCCTCTTACGCCAGCGCGGCTGGCTACTACGTCGATTTCAACGCAAATATCGTCAAGGGAACCGAAACCAGCGCAACCGGTACCGAGAACCGCTGGCGGAACGAGCCGACGGACTCGGCCCGTGTGACGGTCGGTAAGCGCTTTGGTGAAACGCTGGATGTAAGTTGGGAGCTTTTCGGCGCCAAATCCGGCACCGACTCCAGCGGCGATCCGGTGGCGGGGTACGGCGTGAACACCCTGCGCGCGACGTACTTGCCGCAGGAAGGTGCGTTCCAAGGCTTCGAGGTTCGCGCAGGTGTCGAGAACATCTTTGACAAGAACTACCTGCCGAACCTTTCGACCCGCAACTCTCCGGGCCGGAACTTCAAGCTGACCTTGGCGAAAACCTTCTGAACCATACGAAAGGACCAGTCATGCCAACTTACTTTCACAGCACTGCACGGGTGGTCCTGCTGGCCCTGCTCCTGATTTTGGGGGCGGGGCTTGCCAGAGCCGAGGACATCAATGCGCCCGGCGCCGTGTCCATCGAACTCAGCAGCGTTCAAGAGAATGGCCAGAGCTGTCTGCTGAGCTTTCTTGCGGAAAATGCCTATGAAACGGACATCGACAGCGCGGTGTACGAGACGGTTTTGTTCGGTGCCGAAGGGCAGGTCGCCCTGCTGACCTTGCTGGACTTTGCCTCGTTGCCGGCGGGCAAACCGCGCGTGCGGCAGTTTCAGTTCAAGGACATGGCCTGCGATCAGATCAGCCGCATTCTGATCAACGGCGTTCAGGAATGTGAAACCCAAGCGAACATGGCGGATGCATGTGAGTCAGGTCTGACGTTGAAAAGCCGTGTGGCGATTGATGTGATGGGGTGAAGTCATGGACGCAACTATCCAAAAAATAACAGAAGTATTAGAGCTAGGCGGGCCGGTTGTCGCCATTTTGATCCTGACATCGGTCGCCACACTGTCGTTGGTTCTCTACAAGCTATGGCAGTTTCGGGCCGCAGGTGTCGGCCGCCATATCGAGCTGTCGAGGGCCGTTCAGGCCTGGGACCGCAAAGAACTGGCTGAGACCCGCGCGCATCTGAGCAAAAGCCGCAGCTATCTGGCCCCAGTGATCACTATGGCCCTGTCCGGTGAGGATCGCACCCTGTCCGAGCGCGTGGATGCCGAAGCCGAGGCGCGATTTGCGCAGCTTGAACAGGGGTTCAATGTGCTGGACATGGTAGCCCAGCTTGCGCCTCTGCTGGGTTTGTTCGGCACCGTTCTGGGCATGATCGAGGCGTTTCAGACCTTGCAAGGCGCAGGCAACGCTGTCGATCCGTCACTGCTGGCCGGTGGGATTTGGGTCGCGCTTTTGACGACAGCCGCCGGGCTTGCCGTGGCAATGCCGACATCCATGGTTCTGACGTGGTTCGAGGCCCGCATGAACCGTGAACGCAGCTTTTCCAACCGGGCGCTCCGAACTGTTTTTGCACCGGGCCACGCGCAGGATGCCGTTGCGCCAGCCCCGGAAATGGCCCTGGCCCATGGCGCTTGAACTGCGGCGAAAGAGGCGCAGACGCCTGTCGATGACGTCTCTGATCGACGTCATCTTTTTGCTGCTTCTGTTTTTCATGCTGACATCGACATTCACCAAGTTCGGTGAAATCGAATTCGCGACGGCTGCCGCCGGAGGCGGGAAGCAGGATCGGACGCTCCGGTTCCTCAAGCTCGAAGCCGAGCGCATTCTGGTGGATGGCAAGCCCGTGACGCTGGCTGACGTTGCGGTACGGCTGGAGGGTGACAAACCACAGACCGCGCTGATCAGTCTTGGTCCGAACGCGACCTCTCAGGATCTGATCGACCTGCTTTCGGTCCTTAATGGCGTCGACCAATTGCGTGCACAGGTGATCGGATGATCCTGCTAAAGCCAAAGGCACAACAGGGCCGAGAGCCAACGATCGCCCTGATCAACGTGGTCTTTCTGATGCTCATCTTCTTCATGATCGCTGGCACGTTGGCACCGCCGCTGAGCAAGTCGGTGAAATTGGTGGAAACCAGCGATCTTGAAGGGCGCGAGCCGCCGGACGCGTTGGTCATTCGCGCCAATGCGACGCTGGAATACCGCGGTGCCGAACTGACCGGTGTTGACGCCTACGTCGAACGCGCGTCGATCAACTTTCCGCTGGACGACGTGCGCCTTGTCCCTGATCGCGCCCTGCCTGCGAGAAAGCTGAAAGAGGTCAGCGATGCCCTGCGCGCCTTGGGGGCGAAAAAGGTTTTTGTGGTCACCGAAAGGGGCGTGCAATGATACCCAGATCGCGTGGTGTGGCCCTGGGGGCCCTAGCCGTGGCGGCGAGTACGCATGTTCTGGCGCTGCAGGATTTTTCTGCCGCTGAACCGGTTCAGATCGAAGGCGGCGGGGCAGGAGAGACCGCCGCGCTGGGCGAGGCGTTCCGGGATTATGTGACGGGGTCAACAGCCTCAGCCCCGGTTACTGCGCGACAGCAAGCGGTGACGCCGACCTCACAGCAAGTGGCGGTGCGCCCTGTTGAACAAGCTCAGGCAGCGCCAATTCGCGCGGCTGTGGCTGTTTCTCAGCCCACAGCAGTTGCGCAGACCCCAAAGGCACGGCCGCCAGAGCCAGCACCAAAGCCGCGCGCTCAGGTCGCGTCTCAGGCGGGCAATTCCGAAAAGTCCGCGCGAAAGGGCAATGCGTCCGGAACCGAACAAAAGGGCGCTGCCACAGCACGTAAAACAGCTTCGACCTCTGCATCGCAAGGAAATGCTGAGGCCAGTAACTATTCAGGTCACGTAAAGCGCAAGATTACCCGCGCTCGGCGCAAAACTGTGAACATCCGCGGCGCGGCGATCGTGCGACTTCGGATCGGGGACAACGGAGCGTTGCTCAGCCTCGACATCGCGCGCAGTTCGGGGTCCAAACGTCTGGATCAGGTGGCGCTGGCCCAGGTTCGCGCCGCGGCCCCGTTTCAGCCGCCCCCGCCTTCGGCGCGCCGGGATTACACAATCAAGATCGTCGGAAAGTAACGACTGTCCTTCTCAGCCCTGCGTCATCACGGATGGGACCCGGGTTTGGGATCGGACAGAAGACGACGCTTTTCAGCCATGGCCTCGCGGCGGCGTCGCTCAATACCCAGCTTAAAGGACTCTTCTACGAAATCGATATGGTCGTGGGCCGCTTTGACGGCGCGCTCTTCGTTGCCTTCGATCACGGCCAGCCCAAGCTCGCGGTGCTGTTCCATCAGCAGCTTACCGGTTCCGTCGATGGTCTTAAGGAAATCACGGTTGTAGAAAACACCCTGCCGCGTGAGTTCATAGATCGAGGCCATCATATGAATCAGCGTCGCATTCTGGCTGGCATCTACGATTGCGGCATGCAGGGCAAAGTCGGCCTCGCGTGATGCCAGCTGATCCTTTTCGCGCCAGGCGCGTTCATCTTCGGCGAGAATTTCGGTGATCCGTTCCTTGTCGGCGCGGGTCGCGCGGCGCGCGGCAAGCTGGGCGGCAAACCCTTCCTGTTCGCGCCGGTATTCGAGATAGTCAAAAAACGCTGGTTCATGACGTTCATAAAGCGCCAGCAGGGCAGGGAGCATGGCGCTGCCCGTCAATGCCGCGACAAAGGTGCCCTCACCATGTTGGGTGGTGACCAGGCCGCGTTGTTCCAGAACGGCCAGTGCTTCGCGGAGTTTTGGGCGCGATACCCGCAGGGTTTCGGCCAGGTCACGTTCGGATGGCAGCTTGCGGCCCTGTTTCAGGATCCCCGACGCAATCAGGTCTTCGATTTGGGCGACCACCGCGTCAGAGAGTGATTCGTGCCCGATTGGTTCGAAAATCGCTGTCGTGTTCATCGTGGCTGGCCCTTCGAGTTCAGGTTGCAGACATCTCTTGGTAAACAAAACTAACCTTTGACAGCGTTCCAATCAATAGTGTGATTCAAATGCGCCTTTTTTACCGACGGCGCGTCAAAGCTTTGAAAACAAATAGAATGCGGCGAAGTATGTGCGCTTTTCTGTCGTGTCAGTGCTTTTGCGATGTTGGTGAGGCGCCTAATTTTCGGCCTTCAGCGTGCTGATCCAGTGGTAAAGAAAGTTGTTGACTGATTTATGTGGTCAACTTTATTTACCACTTAGGCGCATGTGATTTCGCGTCACGAGATGATCGGACGTTGTGTTCGACCGACCCTGGAGGAGAATTCATGAAAAAGACCCTGACCAGCCTTGCCGTTGCTGCCAGCCTGATGGCCGCCCCTGCCGTGGCCAAGGACAAGCTGCTGCTGAAAACCCCGATCGCGTTCTCGACCGAGCTGCCGGGCCTTGGCTCGCCGATCCCGCGTGTTGCCGAGCAACTGGACCTGATGTCAGGTGGTACGCTGAAGATGAAAGTGTACGAGCCAGGTAAACTGGTTCCGCCGTTCGAGATTCTGGATGCCGTATCCACCGGCAAGATCAACTCGGGCTACACCACCGCTGGGTATTGGGCGGGCAAGATCCCGGCCGCTCCGCTGTTCTCGGCCGTTCCGTTCGGTCCCGAGGCGGGCGAGTACATGGCGTGGCTGTATTACGGCAACGGCATGTCGCTGTATCAGGAAATGTACGATCAGGCGGGTTACAACGTCCACGTGATCCCCTGCGCGGTTATTGCCCCCGAAACCTCGGGCTGGTTCGCATCCGAGATCAACTCTCCCGAAGACCTGAACGGCCTGAAAATGCGCTTTTTCGGTCTGGGCGGCAAAGTGATGCAGAAACTGGGCGTGGCGACGTCGTTGCTGCCGGGTGGTGAGATTTTCCCCGCGCTGGAAAAAGGCGCCATCGATGCGACCGAGTTCTCGATGCCTGCCATCGACGCGCGTCTGGGCTTTCACAAGCTGGTCAAGTTCAACTACTTCCCCGGCTGGCACCAGCAGGCGACCGTGTTTGAGCTGATGATCAACAAGGACGTTTGGGCCGAAACCAGCGAGCAGCACAAGGCGATCATCGAAAACGCCTGTAAGGCCTCGATGGCCGACAGCTTTGCCGAAGGTGAGGCCATCCAGCACGCCGCCCTGATCGACAACGTTGAAAACAACGGTGTCACCATCAAGCAGTGGTCGCCCGAGATGCTGGATACCTTCCGCGCAACTTGGGAAGAGGTCGCCGCTGAAGAGGCCGCCAATGATGCCTTCTTCAACAAGGTTCTGACCGACATGAACCAGTTCCGCGAAGGTTATGACCTTTGGAAAACCAACGCGTTCCTCCCCCGTCAGTAACCTGATCTACTGACGCGTCCGGGGCGGCCAGATCTGCCCCGGACATCCACAGGACCAGACCCTGCAATCCCTTGACCGCGTCCGCGCAGGTCAGCTGAGCGAGGATTTCCCATGGCCACGCAAAACAACCTCAATGATCCGGTCGAAGCCTATGAAGGGCTCCTGGAACATCCCGATACCGACCGCCAAAAAATCGCTGTTGCCATAGACACAGGCGTCAAAGCCGTTGGGCATGTGGTGATGTGGGCCAATGTCCTTCTGATGGCTGCGATCTTCAGTCAGGTTTCGCTGCGCTACCTGTTCAGCCAGAACTATCCCAAACTGGACGAGATCCAGTGGCATTTCTATGGGCTGGTGACGATGATCGGCATTTCCTATGCCTTGATCACCGACAGCCACGTCCGAGTCGACGTTCTGCACATGCAGCTGTCGCGCCGCGCGCAGCGTGTGATCGAAGTGATCGGCATCCTGACCCTGCTGACCCCGTTCATCTATCTGATGATCGACCAGGGGTATGACTATTTCTACGAAAGTTTCCGCGTCAACGAACGTTCGGACAGCCCGACCGGCCTGCCTGCGCGTTGGGCGTTCAAAGCGGTCATTCCGATCAGCTTCATCCTGTTGGCCTTGGCTGCTCTGGCGCGCCTGATCCACGACGGACACGCACTGATGTACGGACCGGCCTCGGAACGTGAGGGCGCGCCGCTGCGCCGAGTTCTGCTGGTGCTGGCTGTGTTCGCCGCCGTCTGTGTTGGCCTGACTTTCCTGGTTGAAACGACCGAGGAAAAACTGGTCATCGCGATGTTCCTGACCTTCATCGCGCTGCTCTTTACCGGCTATCCGGTGGCCTGGGTTCTGGCCGGTGTTGGTGTCGCTTATTGCGGTCTGGCTTACCTGTTCGACAACGATCTGATGCTGTGGACGGGGCTGGAAAGCACCTTTACCGGGCTCGATTACCTGACCCTCGGAGCGGTGGTGAACCGGGTCTATGCGACCATGTCCAACGCGGTTCTGGTGGCCCTGCCGATGTTCATCTTTATGGGCCTGATGCTGGACGAATCCGGTGTAGCCGAGCGTCTGATGTCCTCGATGCAGCGTCTGTTCGGAACTGTGCGCGGCGGTCTGGCGATTACGGTAACCTTGATCGGGATCATCCTTGCCGCGTCAACTGGCATCATCGGTGCCTCAGTCGTGCTGCTGGGCGTGCTGTCGCTGCCGTCGATGATGCAGCAGAAATACCAGCCGACGCTGGCGGCGGGTGTCGTTTCGGCATCCGGTACGCTGGGCATTTTGATCCCGCCCTCGATCATGCTGGTGATCATGGCCGACCAGATGGCCTTGTCTGTCGGAGACCTGTTCATGGCCGCCGTCTTCCCCGGTGTCATCATCGGTGGCCTGTATCTGACCTATATCTTCATCCTGGCGTTGGTAAAACGTGACGCGGCCCCGGTGCCCGAAGGGGCCAAGGCTCCGGACTGGGCCGCCGTCAAGGATGTGCTGATCGCCGTGATCCCAACTCTGCTGCTGATCCTTGCCGTGCTGGGCTCGATCTTTGCAGGCCTGACCACGCCGACCGAGGCCTCTGGCATCGGCGCACTGGGTGCGACCCTGCTGGCATTGGGTTACCGCAAGCTATCCTTGACCAAGTTGTGGAACGTTCTTGTCTCGACCTTCAACACCACCGCCTACATCTTTGCGATCTTTTTGGGCGCGACCGTGTTCTCATATGTTCTGCGCGAACTGGGCGGGGATGAACTGATCGAGCATGTGGTGCAGTCCACCGGGTTCGGAGCCAATGGCACAGTCCTGTTCATCCTGTTCATCGTCTTCCTGCTGGGTTTCGTGCTGGACTGGATCGAGATCACGCTGATCGTGCTGCCCCTGATGCGCCCGATCGTGAACGGGCTGGGCATCGACATCCCTGGGTACGGTGTTCTGGATGAGCCCGCGCTGGTCTGGTTCGTCATTCTGGTGGCGGTCACTCTGCAAACCAGCTTTTTGACCCCGCCCGTAGGTTTCGCCTTGTTCTATCTCAAAGGCGTATGCCCACCAGAGATTAAACTGACGCATATCTACAAGGGCATCATTCCCTTTGTCGTGCTGCAGTTGACCGGTCTGGCGCTGGTGTTCCTGTGGCCCACACTTGCCACGTGGCTGCCATCCGTCGCGTATTAAGGAGGAAGACCCATGCGTCTGAAAGACTGCCATAACTTCCAGGACTTCCGAACTTTGGCCAAACGCCGCCTTCCGGGACCGATCTTTAACTATATCGACGGCGGCGCAGATGATGAGGTGACCTATCGTGAAAACACCCGGGCGTTTGACCGCTGCGACCTGCTGCCCTCGGTCCTGCGCGGGGTGAAGGACGTGGATATGTCCGTCACCGTGATGGGGCAAAAGCTGGACATGCCGATCTATTGCTCGCCCACCGCCTTGCAGCGTCTGTTCCACCATCAGGGGGAACGGGCGGTCGCCGCGGCGGCCGAGAAATACAGCACGATGTTTGGCGTTTCGTCGCTGGGCACCGTCTCGCTCGAGGAGCTGCGGCAAAAGCATAAGAACCCGCAGGTCTATCAGTTCTACTTCCACAAGGATCGCGGTTTGAACTCGGCCATGATGCAGCGCGCCAAAGAGGCGGGCGTCGAGGTCATGATGCTGACCGTCGACAGTATCACCGGCGGCAATCGCGAGCGTGATCTGCGCACCGGGTTCTCGATCCCGTTCCGTCTGACGCTGGGCGGTATGATCCAGTTCGCGATCAAACCGATGTGGGGGATCAACTATGTCACCCACGAGAAATTCCGCCTGCCACAACTGGATGAGCATGTGGATATGAGCGGCGGTGCCAGCTCGATCGGTGGGTATTTCACCGACATGCTGGACCCGTCGATGAACTGGGATGACGTGGCTGCAATGGTGCGTGAATGGGACGGTCAATTCTGCCTTAAGGGGATCATGACGGTCGAAGACGCCCGCCGCGCGGCCGAGATTGGCTGTACCGGTATCATCCTGTCGAACCATGGTGGTCGCCAATTGGACGGCTCTCGCACGCCTTTCGACCAACTGGCCGAGATCGTGGACGCTGTCGGGGACCGGGTGGACGTGATGATGGACAGCGGCATCCAGCGCGGGACCCATGTGCTCAAGGCGCTGTCGCTGGGGGCCAAAGCGGTCGGGGTCGGGCGGCACTATCTGTATCCGCTGGCCGCAGCCGGTCAGCCGGGCGTCGAACGGGCGCTTGGTCTGATGCGCGCCGAGATTGAACGCGACATGAAACTGATGGGCGTTACGCGGGTCGATCAACTGACGCGCGCCAATCTGCGGTTCCGCGATCCGGTGGCGGCGCGGGGCGAGGCACATCGGAACGCGGCATGAGCAACGAGACCCTTATATCCGACTTTCGCGCCATCGTTGGATCACGGCACGTTCTGACCGGCGCGCGCGCGACCGAGCGATTCCGCCGCGGGTTCAGATCGGGGGAGGGCGAAGCGCTCTGCGTCGTGCAGCCCGGCACTCTGCTGGAGCAATGGAAAGTGCTGCAGGCCTGTGTTGCTGCCGACAAGATCGTCATCATGCAGGCGGCCAATACCGGCCTGACCGAAGGGTCCACCCCCTCGGGTCGCTATGACCGTGACGTGGTTCTGATCAACACCCGCCGTATGGACACTCTGGTGCCGCTGAACGACGGCCATCAGGTCGTCAGCTTTCCCGGCGCCACGCTATTTGCGCTGGAAAAGCTGTTAGAGCCGATGGGGCGTGAGCCGCATTCGGTGATTGGTTCCTCTTGCATCGGGGCGTCAATTATAGGCGGTGTCTGCAACAACTCGGGCGGGTCGCTGGTGGAGCGCGGTCCGGTTTATACCGAGCTTTCGGTCTATGCCCGCGTCGCCGAGGACGGTGCATTGGAACTGGTCAATCATCTGGGCATCGATCTGGGCGAGACGCCGGAAGACATCCTGTCCAACCTCGACGCCGGTACGTTCGAGCGTAATCCGGGTGCCACCAACAAACGCGCTTCGGCCAGCGATTACGCGCAAATCGTGCGCGACGTGGATGCCGAAACCCCGGCGCGGTTCAATGCCGACAAGGCCAAACTGTTCGAGTCCGCAGGCTCTGCCGGGAAAATGGCCGTGTTTGCGGTCAGGCTTGATACATTCGCCAAGAACGAGGCCGAGCAGGTCTTTTACGTAGGCACCAACAGCCCCGACGATCTGGCCGATCTGCGTCGTCACATCCTGTCCGAGTTCACATCCCTGCCGGTGTCCGCCGAGTATATGCAGCGCGATGTGTTCGACATCACCAAGACCTATGGCAAGGACACGGTCTGGATGATCGACAAACTGGGCACGGACAGGTTGCCCATGTTCTTTGCGCTGAAGGGCGCAGTGGACGCCCGTCTGCGGCGTATCCCGCTTCTGCGCAATTTCACCGACCGATTCATGCAGATGGCGGTCAGCCTTCTGCCTCAGGTTCTGCCCAAGCGCATGACCGAGTTTCGCGATGCCTACGAACACCACCTGATCCTGAAGATGAAGGATGACGGCATCGATGAGGTCCGCGCCTGGCTGCCCGGTTTCCTCGAAGGCCGCGATGCCGGTTTCTTTGAATGCACCCCACGCGAGGCCAAGATCGCCGGCCTGCACCGCTTTGCTGCGGCCGGCGCCGCGGTGCGTTACATGGCAATTCACGCCAATGAGGTCGAGGATATCATCGCGCTGGACGTCGCCTTGCGCCGCAACGATCGCGATTGGCTGGAAAACCTGCCACCCGAAATCAGCGATCAACTGGTGCACAAGCTCTACTACGGCCACTTCATGTGCCACGTCATGCATCAGGATTATGTTGTGCGAAAAGGGGCCGACCCCAAAGCCCTCAAAGCCGCGATGTTGAAGCTGTTCGATGAACGCGGGGCTGAATACCCTGCCGAACATAACGTCGGGCACCTCTACAAAGCCAAACCGGATCTGGCGGCGCACTACAAATGCTGCGACCCGACAAACTCGTTCAATCCCGGGATAGGAAAGATGTCCAAAGCGCGAAACTATGCAGATGAGTGATGTGCGCGTGAAGGCAAGTCATTGATTTCACTTTTGGTTCGATAATTTTTCTGCATTGCAGCGAAAAAACCTTGCAATGCTGCAATGCGGCATTCATATTGTCCTTACGCTGAGGAAAGCCGGGGTGGGCCCGGTTCGGCAAAAGGATTTGTAAAATGGCAAAGACGCAAGATTTCACTGCGACCCTGAAAGACATGATGGGCGCGTTCCCCGTTGACACCACCGCTCTGGAAGGTGCCTTCAAATCGACCGCGACGCTGAACGAAAAGCTGTCGGGTGTTGCTCTGGAAGCGGCTGAAAAGTCGGCCGAGATCTCGAACAAATGGACCAAGGACACCCTGGCCAAACTGACCGAGATGTCGAAAGCCAAGGCCGAGCCTGCAGACTACGCCAAAGCTGCGACCGATTTCGCCAGCGCATCGGCCGAAGTTGCAGCCGAGAACATGGCGGCTTTCGCTGAGATCGCGAAAAAGGTTCAGACCGAAACCGTTGAGCTGCTGATGGCGGCTGGCAAAGACGCAGCCGAAGACGCAACCGCGGCCGTCAAGAAAGCCACCAACGACGTGACCGCAGCTGCCAAGAAAGCCGCTGCTGCCAAGTAAGTAAATGCCGCGAGGCGCACCCGTTCCTCCCATCCGGTGCAATCGCGTAGGGCAGGTCGAAAGACCTGCCCTTTCTTTTTGCGGCCCGTGTGCCTATGGGCGGTCTCGTGCCGACATCAAGCAGGCCTTCAACTTTGCCAGCGCCGGTTCCATTTCTTCTTCGGCGTATCCGCAAAATCCAAGGACCAAGCCATTGTGCTCTGACCCCGCCACCGAAAAGCGTGAGAGAGGTTGTGCTGCAATCCCCATATCGTTTGCTGGTACGGATATGTCTTTGTCTTCAAGGCCGTCGTTCAAGTGAAACAAAACCTGCATACCGGCCTGATGGTCAGTGAAAGTCCCGAATTCTGCAAAGTCATGCCTGAGCCGCGCCGAAACAAACTTTCTCCGTTCATCATAAACCCGGCGCACCCGACGGAGGTGCCGACAAAACCCTCCGGATTTCATGAAATCGGCCAGCGCTTGTTGCGGCATGTAGCTTGCCTTTAACCCGAAGCGCGTCCACGTTAGCCGGATGTGGGCAAGCAGCGCTTCGGGGGCAACAACGTATCCCAACCGTAGGGAATTCGAGAACACTTTGGAAAAACTGCCGACATAGATTGCCCGATTGAGGCGATCAAACCCAGCCATGGCGGGGATTGGCCGACCTGCGTACCGGAATTCGCTGTCATAGTTGTCTTCAATGATCCAGGCCTCATTCTTCTGGGCCCATGCGAGGAAATCCAACCGGCGGTTTGGCGACATGGCCCCGCCAAGAGGGTATTGGTGTGATGGGGTCAGCACGGCAAGCTTTGGCGCAGTACCCCGCGCAGGCAATCGGGCCCCGTTTTCATCTACTTCCAAATAGGTACGTACCAACCCCTGGGCATCGGCAAGCTGGCGCACGGGCAGATAGCCGGGGTTTTCCAGACCGATGACGTCGCCTTTGGCGACCAGACTGCGTAAACAAATCTCAATGGCATCAATTGAGCCTGCCGTCACAATGATCTGATGCGGTGAGGCATCAATACCCCGCCATTCCGAAACATGCCCTGCAATGGCTGCGCGCACGTCGCTGTTTCCAAAACTGGATTCCCCGACCAGCATCGCCTCGGGGTTTGCTCGGCAGACACGGGCAACAGCTTTGGCCCATTGCCGATGGGGGAACAATCACATGTCGGGATAGCTGGCTTGGAATGGAGTCGGCGATTTGTTCCGCTCGTCAATAAACGTACTGCCTTTCACGTCCTTCCGCTGTGTAAGCTCGACTTCTCCCATGGCGCAAATTGTGTAGCCCGACCCTTACCGGCTGTTCAGATACCCTTCGGCAACAAGTTGTTCATAGGCTGTTACGATGGTCGAGCGTGACACGCCGAGTTCCGTGGCGAACACGCGAGTTGGCGGTAGTTTCGTCCCTTGGGGCAGATCACCAGAGACGGCGCGTTCTCGGATGGCTGCACAGATCTTTTCAAAGACCGGTGTTTTTGCGGACCGGTCGATGGAGAACGCGAGCCAGGAAGTTTCCTTCATTTTGGTATGCTCATGCTTAAATGTTTTGGAGGTTAGTGACCATCCAAAGCCATAGCAATCCCTTCACGCTCGAACACCTGAAAGGAGGACGCCTTGGCAATGGGTGGCAATGAATTCGACCAGCCCTATCGGCTTGTCTTTGGCAGACTAGGCAGGTGGGCGGTCACACCCGCAGGTTTTCAGAAGATACCGTACATAAAGAAGCAGAGCGATTGTCGTTACCGCTGCTGCAATGTTGAATGCGACTTCCCACACTGTCATTCAGGTGCTCCCTCAATTGATAAGTTTCGCTTCCCTGCACTGTTTCCCGTTCGACAAGTGGAGGGCGGTGCTTTTGGCAATCCACAAATACCAAGAAGTGGACGAATAGCGGACTTCCACCGGAAATCCCCTGCGAGCAAAAAGCCGCAATCATCCTTTCTGCAAGACGAGATCGGGCTCTGCGCACGTTGAACGCGCGAAATACCCCGCGCGCCAAAACTGCCAGAGTGTTACCAAGCTATCCATCGCTATTCCGCCGCCAAAGAGAAAAGCTATTTTGGTGAGATCAGGGACGAACTCACCTGCCAGGTACGCGACAAAGGCCCCGCCATAGTAGATCACGCTGACGAACAGGGATTGATAGAGCATCAGGTCCGTTCTGCCCATCCCATACAGGTAGCTGTCAAGAACATGGTTCAAAGCGAAGACGACATAGAAACCCAGGAAAACCAGCGCGAGATACATTACTTTTCCAGCCTCATCCGACCCCATCGCATTAGCAATGAACCAGCGCCATGCTGGGATCGTAGCAAGCCACAGGCCAACTATGATCACGGTAAGCCAGAAATATCCCGCCAAACGCCCGTCGATCTTGCCTTGGTGATTCCCGACGTCTTGCCGGATCAATGTCCCGAGTGTGAGGACCGGCAACAGAAGCCAGCCCCAAATGAAGTTGTTGGTCACCCAGAACAGACCCGCTTCGTTGACCTCGTTTACCAGTTTCAGGATCATGAGTGAGAAGGCAAGGTTTCGGACGCCTGCCTCCAGGCCAGAGCGGATCGCCACGCACAACCAGTCCTTTTTCCACCCTTCGACGCGTCCAAGATGAGGAATGCCGAGAACTCCGGCTCGTGCGAGAATTGCGATGGACGGCATAAACAACAAAGCACCAACCGCGATATTCGTTAGAGCGACGCCCTGAACCCCGAGGTCGAACGAAAAATCAAATTGTCCCACGAAGACGCTGTCAAAGAGCATGGTCAGCATTGCTCGTGCCGCCACCAGAGCAATGAGGACACGGGGCCACGACAATGCGACAACGACGATGATGCAGATGTCATTCAGGACGCCGACCATTATGCCCAATGCCTCGAGGCGCACATATTCTGCCGTTTTTGCCTGAAGCTCAGGTTGTTGAGACATCGCGCGTGTTAACCAATCCGAGCCGAGCAGGATCGCAATTGTTAAAAGCCCGTAGGAAAGGAGAGCGACAAGAAAGGCATCGCCGACCCTTTCACGCAAGGCCGCACGATCCGCAATGACCTTCCCAAAGACGTAGTAGAGCGGAAGTAAGAGTGCTTCCTGAACCACTTCATATGCAAGATTCAGCCATGCGGCTTGCGCCGCAATGCTGACGCTCCACGTATCCGGCAGGCTGTTCAGGAAGTAAATTCGCACAGTTGAATAAAGGGTTGGCAACAGCGCTGTAAGGACTATGGCAAACCAAAGTCGGTAATCGATGCCTTTCAGAGACGACATGTAATATTCCGTTAATCAAATTGATACTGGTGCGCGACTTCACGCTAAAAAGTTCCCGCGCCAACTGAGCATTTTGTGGTCAAGTGATGGTCTTTGCGCTTTTCCCTGCTGATGGGTGAAGTGCAACGGAAGTATCCTCAGTCTTTGTTCTTGCGGTGGTGCCTCGCGTGCACCTCAAGAGCTTCCGCGTGCTCCTCCAGCCAAGCTCGTTTCCGGTCCTCCTTGGTCGCGACAAGTTCCGAAACACGCTTGTCCAGAGCGCCGGTATCTGCATCGGTCAACTGACTACGCAGTTCGAGCAAAAGGTCGATGACGACCTTGCGAGGGAGTTGCCAAAGCAGTTTTTCCAACACCCGAACGTTGTCTTTGAAAAGGTTCTTGTCTGACCGGTGTCGTATTCCCGGAACATCACCAATGCACATTCCATGTGGTATTCGGCAAAGCGTGTAGCGATCTGTGCTGTTTCCACGTCGATTTCCTGCTGCGACCTTCCGAGCAGGAAGTGAATGACAACCAAATACGACATGACGGAAAAACCAATCCGGCGAATAAAGGATCCTGGCAGGAGACTGTTGCCCCAAGTAGGGCGAAGCTCCTGCCACCACGCTTCAATGAAAGGCATCGTCTCGGGGGCCAGCGTATAGTCGCCCCAGGAGTTTTTCTGCGCGCAAAGCGCAAGCCACATTTCACGTAGGCCTTCCTGTTCTATCTTGTTCTTTTCTCCTTGGAAGAAAAGAAAATGATCGAACATATCGGAGTCGGTCCGATTTTCGGCTATGACATTGTTGAAACGCTGGCAAAGACTGTCGAGCATGCTTGGGAGATCAATGTTCATCTTCCACGTTTCGCGTACTGTGAGGCCCAGAAAGGTGAAGTGTGGGTCGGTAACGGTGAGCTTGTGTTCCTCGCTCTTTAGCCGGTTGGCGATTTCCTCATGAGAATACGCGTCGAGAATCCATGGTTTGATCCGCGCGTAATTTGATTGAGTTAGAACCAATTTGAAGAATTGGCCCACCTCGTCCTGGAACCAATAGGAGCCGTTGTTCTCTTTTAGGTCGATAAACCATTGTGCGTCGCTACTGTATTTCGGGAACATCCGAACTGGGGCGGTCTGGTCCTCGCCAAACAGAGTGTCCTTAACCCGGTTTGTAGCCAGGGTTTGGGAACTTGCTGAAGAAGCCATGGCGATAGTCCAGAGGATCGGACGATGTGGCTTCATTCCTGGGATTTTCAACGGGGCACCATTCTGTGTTAGCCAGGAAGACGCGATCATGATCAATTGAAACAAGGGTATCCGGCTTGTAGTTCAAATACTGCGCTACATGTTCCAGCGGGATAATCGGATTTCCACCGAAGTGGGCGAGCAGCATGTCGATGGTTTTCATCTTGGTCTCCTTTGCTTGTGGAGAGGAAATGCGTTTCGGCTTCAAAAGGCGGAAAACTGGTTTGATAGGAGTTTGATGGCCGATGCATTTAGCCCGGCCATCGGGATTCTCAGTGAAGTGCGTTGCATTTCTCCAGAATCAGCTGATGCCAGTCCCAGTTGGCGAATTTGTCGCCTTCTTCTTCCACGTGTTCGTAGCGGTAAAGGCATCGACCATTCTTGTGACCTGAGATCTTTCTGACGAACGAGGCAGACTTTCCTATCTCGAAAAGTCGACTGATTGCTTCGTGCCGAAGGTCATGGAAGCGCAGGTCGACGACTCCGACCTTGTCCCGGTGGCGACGGTATGCTGTCCCAACCGAGCGCGGATTGTAAGGAAGGATGAGCTCAGACGTCCTGGGCATCGCCAAAATGATCTCCAATGCTTCGCGCGGTAGCGTACACCAAACGTCGTTTCCCTTCTTTTGCCTGGGGTGTTTCATGTCGCGCACGAGGATTCTGCCACTGTTTTCGCGCAGATCACCCCACCTCAGATTGCAGATTTCGCTCAGACGACGCGGGGAATAGATCGCAAAGACGACCAGGATCGCGACCGGGATCTTCTGCCGGGTATTTTCCGAGATTGCAGTCAGAATTTTGTTCAGCTCACAGAGTTCCGGTCGGCGATCACGCTCTTCGGATCGAGCCAGGACTTCATCCTCCCAAAGAGTTCGCATGGCGAGGTTGACCACTTCGATGGGGATCAAAGCAACCCGGTCCTTGGACCAGGAGAGGGTTCTCGCCAGGTGAGTCATGTAGCTCGCGACAGTCTGTGGCATTCTTTCACCAGCCGACAACAGGTCTGCATAGTCATATAACTATTGCTGCGTCAGCGTTGAGACCTTGGTCTTTCCGAACTCGTCGGCTTTGATAAAGGTCAGAACTTGACGAGCCGATCGGCCGAGGGTTTTCCCTCGCTTCAAACGGTCGTCGATGACATCTGAGATCGTTGTCTCCGTTACGATTTGAATTGGAAACCCGTTTGCTTCGATTTCTCGGAGTTTGTTGTTTCGCCATTTTTTTGCGTTTGGCAGGTGTCTGAAGGTTTTCGTGAGGCTGTGCTGTTTGCCCTCCACACGCTTGCGGATTTGTACCCGGTAGGAAAACTTTCCATTCTTATTTTCAAATCGGGTGATGTTCTGTTCCTTGAATTTTTTCTCTGCGGTCTCCTTGCGAGGTTTCTTTTCTTTCTGCTCGACCGAAGAAACCGGTATGGCGTTTTCTGAAACCCCAGCAGCATTCACAGCGGTAGCTTGAGAAGGGGAACGGTGGAAGAGTTTCTGGGCAGTAATCGCAGCGAGCACATCCGGTGTGCTGTTCTTGATAGTAGTCATGGAATTCGTCCCATCTTGCTTTCGATGATAGGGAATTCGGTTCGGTCACACGAAAAAGATTCCGAGGTTTGATAGCCGAATTCCGAGGGAAACACAGAAGATGGAACCGGCGGCGCCCGGGCCAGAAACCAGCTGCATTTGGGCCGCTGTTTGTATGCTTTGGATGTGCTACACCGTAGCACGCTCGAATCGAGAACCTCCGAAAACCCCCGGAAATACGGTGAAATCAGGGGAAATCGTGCTTCGCGAAGTTTGGAGATGAATGGAGTTAACGCTTTGAAAAATAACGCACAAAAAGCAGCGCGTTTAAGCGTGGCACCCATGATGGACTGGACTGACAGGCATTGCCGGTACTTGCATCGGTTGCTCAGCCAGCGAACGCTTCTTTACACCGAAATGGTGACCGCGCCCGCGTTGGTGCGGGGTGGCGCTCTGCACTTGTTGGAGTTCAGCCCGCAGGAACATCCGGTTGCTCTGCAATTGGGCGGGTCTGACCCACGAGAACTGGCGCAGGCGGCGCGGCTTGGGGCGCAGGCCGGGTATGATGAAGTTAACCTGAACTGCGGCTGCCCGTCGGACCGGGTTCAATCGGGTACGTTCGGAGCGGTGCTGATGAAAGACCCCGCTCAGGTCGCCGATTGTGTTGCCGCAATGCGTGAAGCAGTTGACGTTGAGGTCACGGTGAAATGCCGCATTGGGGTCGACGATCAGGACCCCGAACAGGTTCTGCCTGAATTCCTGCAGGCCATTCAGGCCGCGGGATGCGAACGCGTGACGATCCATGCACGCAAGGCCTGGCTACAGGGGCTCAGCCCCAAGGAAAACAGGGACATTCCGCCTCTTGATTACGATCTGGTGCACCGTATGAAGGCGGCGTTCCCTGAGATGCATGTCTCGATCAATGGTGGGATTGCCTCGCTGAAACAGGCGCAGGCGCAACTTGAGGCTGGGTTGGACGGGGTCATGATCGGGCGTGCGGCCTATCATCAGCCGACGGACATTCTGGCCGAGGCAGATGCCCTGATTTTTGGTGACGGCGCAGCGGCAGATCCGATTGAAGTCGTTCACAAAATGGTGCCCTATGTGGAGCGTCACCTTGCCAATGGCGGGCGTTTGCACCAGATCACGCGTCACATGCTGGGCCTGTTTGCCGGTCGTCCGGGCGCACGCGCATGGCGGCGGGCCTTGTCCGAGGGTGCAGTCCATGACGGTGCTGGTCCCGAGGTGATGCTGCAGGCACTGGACAGTATTGCGCCATTGGCCGAAGTTTGAATTGAACAGAATACGGTCGCATGACCGGTTTGGGGGGATGATGCCCGAGACGATGTTGCTGGCCCAGATGCTGGGCCTTTTGCTTGTGATCGGGGCGCTGGCTGGCGTGCTGGCGGGATTGCTGGGCGTCGGTGGGGGCATCGTGCTGGTGCCTGCGTTTTTCTATGCGTTTCAAACCCTTGGTTACGGCGGTCCACAGTTGATGCAACTGTGTCTGGCGACCTCATTGGCGACGATCATCGTGACCTCACTGCGGTCGGTTCTGGCGCATAACAAGAAAGGCGCGGTCGACTGGGATATTCTGCGCGGTTGGGGGCCAGGGATCGCGGTCGGCGCTGTTGTCGGCGTGCTGGTCGCGTCGGCCTTGCGGACGGAGGCGTTGCAGGCTCTGTTTGGTGTGCTGGGCATGGTGATTGGGGCCTATCTGGGGCTTGGCAAATCCGAATGGCGGCTTGGCGACGCAATGCCCAAGGGTGTGAAACGCGCAGTTTTGTCCCCCTCGGTCGGGTTTTTGTCGGTTCTGATGGGGATTGGCGGCGGCAGCTTTGGTGTGCCGCTGATGAGCCTTTTCAACACTCCAATTCATCGGGCGGTGGCGACAGCAGCCGGGTTTGGTGTCATCATCGCTGTGCCCTCGGTTCTTGGCTTTCTGTTTCTGGATATCGCGCCTGAACATCGTCCTCCGCTGACCATTGGGGCCGTCAATCTGGTGGCTTTTGCAATCGTTGTGGCCATGACCATGATCACCGCCCCATGGGGTGTGAAGCTGGCGCATGCGATGGACCCCAAACCGTTGAAGCGTGTGTTTGCAGTGTTCCTGACGTTGGTTGCACTGAACATGCTGCGCAAGGCTCTGGGACTGTGAGTGACTTTTGGGACAAAGGCTGGATCCGGTTTCCGTATGATCCGGTCCTTGCCAAGTGGGTGGATCATGCCTTGCCGCAGGCACGGGCTTCGGTCACTGATCCTGCCTTTGACCAGTGGCTGGATTGCGAAGGCACGTGGTTTATCGGCGTGGATGCGCTGGACAACGATTCTGAGGGCAGGGTGGGGCTATCGGATCCCCTTTCGGGTCAGGCCATGACCTTTGTCGCCCAACACTACGGGCAATTGCCGCTGCACAAGGGGCAGGTCTCGGTTATCTATCCTGGCTATCCCCGCCCGCGCCGCGGCGAAAGCGAAGCGGCCAGCCGTTACCGGCGAAACCGTGATGCGGCACATGTGGACGGGTTGCGCCCTATGGGACCGGATCGTCGTCGCCGCGTGGACGAACCGCACGCATGGATCCTTGGCATCCCGCTGACAGAGGCGAGCGCGGACGCGGCTCCGATGGTTCTGTGGGAAGGCAGCCACAAAATCCTGGGTCCTGCTTTTGCGCGCGCAATGCAGGGCCAGCCCAGGGACACACTCCATCAGATCGACATTACTGACATCTATCAGGCGGCGCGTCGCGAGGTCTTTGACACCTGTCCGCGCATTGAACTACCTGCACAACCCGGCGAGGCGTATCTGCTGCATCGCCACTGTCTGCACGGTGTTGCGCCTTGGACCGATGGGGCCTCGGCCGGGCCGGATGGACGGATGATCGCCTATTTCCGCCCCGAATTTGCCGGGGGTGTAGCCGAATGGATCGAATCCCCGTAACCTCCTGCCATTATTCAGGTTTGGAGGGTTTCATGATTACGGTTCATACGGATTCCGAAGGGGCACAGATCGAGGTCGAACTGTCCGGCGAAGTGACCAGCAAAGACTACAGTGAAACACTGGTGCCCGCGATCGAGGCCGCGCTGGCAGATCATGACGCGGTTCGGATGCTGGCAATCGTGCAACCAGAATTCCAAGGGTACGATCTTGGCGCAGCGTGGGCTGACACCAAACTTGGCCTCAGCCATTGGCGCGGGTTCGACCGCATTGCTGTTGCGGCAGATCAGGGCTGGGTCCGATCTGGGGTGCATCTGGCCGCTCCGATTTTGCCGTGTCCGGTGCAGGTGTTTGACCTTGCCGAACTTGAGGCCGCGCGTCGTTGGATGCGTGAATCGCTGGGGGCCATTCATGTCACCGATCTGGGTGGACCTTGTGTTCAGATCAGCCTGATGGGCAAACTGGACCCGGATCAGTACAAGCAAGCCGAGCGTGATCTCGATGCCGTCCTAAGCACTAAGGACGGGTTTCGCCTGCTGATCGACTTGCGGGAATTTGACGGCTGGCAAGGGTTGACAGCGTTGGCCGCGCATTTCCGGCTGGCGCGGGGCCACATAGGGTTGTTGGATCGCGCAGCCATCGTGGGGGACAAGGCCTGGCAGCACATCGCGCAACGCGTGGCCAGTCATGTTCTTGGCGCGCGGACGCAATTCTTCCCATCAGAAGAGTTTGAAAGCGCAAAAGCCTGGTTGGCGGCGGGATAACGCGTCTGTTTTGCAACACAAAAGCAGCACTTGTTGACCATTACGTCAAGTTAATTAAGCGAGCGTTCAATTTTTCTTGATCGACTGGTCAAAAAACATTAAGCAACCAGTGTCCGCCCGCGTGACCACTTCGGGTGAACGACATTTTTGAAACGCCGCTGTGGGTTGCCACTCACTCAACGCTTGTCTTGGAACTTTCCCCCCTCGTAGTTCAGACCAACCCGCAGCGGCGCGGATACATCCATGAACCAAGGGTCTTTTCAGGTTTTGTTGACACGCGCAGAACGCCCACCGCGCCGCTTGGCGAGGCGTGGTTTGCGGGCGGGCAGATCTTCCATGATTTCAGCGCGCTCGGTGCTGTCCATTTTCGACCAACGTGTGATCTCGTCAATGGTGCGATAGCAGCCGGTACAGATGCGTTCGGTCGGGTGCACGACGCAAATCTGGATGCAAGGGCTTTCGACCTCGTTCCTTTTCCAGACCATGTTTGTCATCGGTGTTCCCCGTGCCATTACAAAAAGCGCAGCCTATCCAACGCCCCTTGCAGAATATAGCCAGCCGCAACGTGATCGATAACCTGTCCGCGACGTTTTCGTGTCGTATCCGCCTCAAGCAGTGCTTTTTCAGCCGCAACCGTGCTGAGCCGTTCGTCCCAGAATCCGATAGAAACCTCGGTCAGGCGCGACAGGTTGCGGGCAAAGGCGCGGGTGGACTGGCAGCGGGGGCCTTCGGTTCCGTCCATGTTTTTCGGCAGGCCGAGGATAACACCGCCGATCTCGCGGTCTGCCATGATCTCGAGAAGGCGAGCAGAATCCAAGGTGAACTTCTTGCGCCGCACGGTCTCAAGCGGACTGGCCACGCCGCGCATCCGGTCGGAGACGGCAACACCGATGGTTTTTTCGCCCAGATCCAGGCCCATCAGGGCCGTCATCGCCGGCAGGTTGGCCGCGAAATCTTCGAAAGCGTCATAGATCATTGTGCTATGCCGGCCTGGTAGGCAGCGGCGTCGATGATCTCGAGCGCTTCTGCATTTCCGGCAAAGACTTCCATCGCTTCGTTCTTGATATCGATGGCACGCTGTCCTTCACCCAGAACGCCCAGCGCAGCGATCAAGCGGGCCCAGTCTTCGGGTGCTCCACCTTCAGTGGCCAGCCGGTCTGACAGCTGATTGACCATGCCGCGGATCATTTCCTGTCGTTCTTCAGGGGTCAGGGCGGCTGCGGCATCAATATCGTCCTGCGAGGGACCGGGAATCGCAGGTGCCGGAGGCTCGGGTGCGTTGAAAACACCGGCCCGAAAGGCCAGCTCATCCAGCTGGGCCAGGATTGCATCCGCCCAAGGGGCTCCGGCGGGCGCGTTGCGCAGCGCGTCGGTCCAGATGCGGTATCCAATGTCAGGTCGGCCGACCTGAACCATCATCTGACCAAGGTAATACAACGCCGGACCATCGCGCGGATCGCGCTGCAGCGCCTGACGCAGCGCTTCTTCGGCCTCTGGCGAGACATATCCGCGTGCCGACAGGATCATCATCTCGGCCAAATGCGAATAAGCTTCTGCCGGAACCTGATCACCAGACAGTTCGATGACACGCTGCTGGGCCTTGTATGCCGCGGGATAATTGCCTGCGTTGGCTTCGTGTTGCGCCAGAAGAACATGCCCCTGAAGATCGTCCGGGCGGGCGGCAACGGTTTCGCGAAGCTGGTTGAGCAAAGAGGCGTAACTCTCCTCCAGCTCCGGCAGCGGAGCCGGTGTTGCGGCGGCTTCGGCTTCGGCCTGGCTGGGGCGTTCCGCGCGGAGGATTTCGGCCTGTTCAAGGCGCAATGACAGTGGCTGATCCGGCAGTCCCGCTGCACCCATCCGGTCATACATCCACGCCGCGCCGCCTACCAGAAATGCGCTTACGACCGTTATCCCCGTGATCGTAACCCAGCGCGGCGGCCCGGCCTGCGCTGTTTGCGCCTGCATCTGGGCGTCCGCCGCCAGAATACGACGCGAGATTTCGGTGCGAACCCTCTCGGCATCTGCTTCGCCGATCACGCCGCGCGCCAGATCCTTGTCTACGCCCGCCAACTGTTCGCGGTAAACGCGCAGGTCATAGGCGGCCGCCGGCTCGCGCGTATCGCGCCCACGCAACAGGGAAAAACCCAAAAACACCGCTGTAACCAGTGCGGTCAAAATGATCAGGGCCCAGAACGTCATGGCTTCTCCGATGTGGCTGCCCTGACTTAGACCTCCGGGCTGGGTGAAAAAAGGGACAAATGGCCGCTATTCGACTTCATGTCGCAATAATGGGGCCTATGTCGCAATAATGCGATATTACGGCGTTGCACGGCAGGGGCGTATTGTCGTTACACGGCATATGTTCGCCCAATCACCGAACCGGATGGATTCGCTTATGAAACACTATTCAGCCTTTGCTGTGGCGCGCGAAGCGCTGCGCTATCACACCGGATGGGAGCGCGCGTGGCGCTCGCCCGAGCCCAAGAAGAAATATGACGTCATCATCATTGGTGCCGGCGGCCATGGTTTGGCCACGGCGTATTACCTGGGCAAGAACTATGGCATCCAGAACGTCGCCGTGATCGAAAAGGGCTGGCTGGGTGGCGGGAACACCGGTCGGAACACGACCATCATCCGCTCGAACTATCTGCAGGATCCGTCTGCTGCGCTGTATGAAAAGGCGCGTGGTCTGTACGAAGACCTCAGCCAAGAGCTGAACTACAACATCATGTTCAGCCCGCGCGGCGTCATGATGCTGGCCCAGACCCAGCACGAGATTCGCGGCTATCAGCGCACGGCGCATGCCAACGCGCTGCAGGGCGTAAAGACCGAGTGGATCGGGCCCGAGCGCGTCAAGGAACTGGTGCCGATCATCAACATCGAGGGCCCGCGCTATCCGGTTCTGGGTGCCCTGTGGCAGGAACGCGGTGGAACTGCGCGCCATGACGCGGTTGCGTGGGGATATGCCCGCGCGTGTTCCGCGATGGGCATGGACATCATCCAGCAGTGCGAAGTCACCGGTGTCCGTTCCGAAAACGGTCGCGTCGTTGGTGTGGACACCACCAAAGGCGCGATTGACTGCGAAAAACTGGGCATCGTGGTCGCGGGGCATTCGGGCCAGTTGGCCGAGATGGCGGGCTTCCGTCTGCCGCTCGAGGCGATTGCTCTGCAGGCTCTGGTGTCCGAGCCGATCAAACCCTGCATGGATGTGGTCGTGATGGCGAACACCGTGCACGGCTATATGTCTCAGTCTGACAAAGGCGAGATGGTTATCGGCGGCGGCACCGATGCGTACAACAATTTCACCCAGCGCGGTTCGTTCCATCATATCGAGGAAACGGTACGGGCGCTGGTCGAGACCTTCCCGATGATCTCGCGCCTGAAGATGCTGCGCCAGTGGGGCGGGATCGTGGACATGACGGGCGACCGGTCACCGATCCTGTCGAAAACGCCTCTGGGTGGCTGCTTCATCAACTGCGGCTGGGGCACGGGTGGTTTCAAGGCCATTCCGGGCTCGGGCTGGGGCATGGCACAGCTGATGGCCACGGGCCATTCGCCGCTGACCGAAGCCTTCACGCTGGACCGCTTCAAAGAGGGCCGCTTTATCGACGAAAGCGTTGCCGCCGGGGTGGCGCACTGAGGCCCGACCACAGAGCGCCATTGTTTAGAATTCTGGTTGGCCAAGGTGCCAACCGACCGCCAAAAGGATGATCACATGCTGATCCTGAATTGCCCTTATTGCGGCGTCGATGCCGAAGAAACCGAACTCACCGCCGGTGGTGAGGCGCATCTGAAACGCTATGGTCCGGGCTCATCCGAAGATGAGTTCCACGACTACCTGTTCATGCGCGAAAACCCCAAAGGCGTGCATTTCGAGCGTTGGCGTCACAGCAACGGCTGTGGCAAGTGGTTCCACGTTGCGCGCTGCACCCAGACGCTGGAAGTGTTTGGAACCTATTCGGCCCAGACCACCGAGCCACCGCAAGAGATCAAGGACGCCATCACTGCCAAGCGCCCGGGATGGGCCTGGAGAGAGTTCTCCGTATGATCCGTCTGTTCGAAAATATTCCCGCCGGAGGCCTTGATGTCTCCACCCGCGAAAGGTCCGCACAATGAGCACCCGTCTCGCAAAACAAGGCCGGCTGATTGACCGGTCGAAAAAGGTCACGTTCACCTTCAACGGCACTTCGATGCAGGGTTATGAGGGCGATACGCTCGCCTCGGCCCTGTTGGCCAATGACCAGATGATGATGGGCCGGTCGTTCAAGTACCACCGTCCGCGCGGCGTCGTCGCCAGCGGCGCGGAAGAGCCGAACGCCCTGGTCGGATTGGGTGAGGGCAATCGGTTCGAGCCGAACCAGCGCGCCACCACGACCGAGCTGTTCAACGGTCTGACCTCTGTATCCCAGAACCACTGGCCGAACCTTGAATTCGACGTGGGCTCGATCAACACCCATCTGTCGCGTTTTCTGCCGGCTGGCTTCTACTACAAGATGTTCATCCATCCGAAACCGTTCTGGAAACACGTCTACGAACCGTTCATCCGTCAATCCGCCGGTCTGGGCAAAGCCCCGGACAAAGATAGCCGCGATGCGGACACCTACGAGCACTTCTATGCCTTCACCGATGTTCTGATCATCGGTGGCGGTATCGCAGGTCTGCAAGCGGCCAAGGCGGCGGCGCAATCGGGTGCCAAGGTTCTGCTGATCGAACAAACGGCCCATTGGGGCGGGCGTACTCCGGTCGATGGGGGAACCATCAATGGTGAGCCTGTGGATAAGTTCGTGGAACAATTGGTTGCCGAGCTTGAGGCAATGGACAACGTCACCATGCGCGCGCGCTGCATGGGGGCAGGTGTCTATGACCATGGCTATGTGCTGGGGTATGAGCGTTTGAACGATCATAAACCGGGCACACAAGGTCCACGTCACCGCCTGTGGCGCATCCGTGCCAAGCAGGTCGTCACCGCGACAGGTGCCATCGAACGTCCGTTGTCCTTTGCGGGCAACGATGTACCGGGGGTCATGCTGGCTTCGGCGATGCGCGACTATGTGGTGAACTGGGGTGTGACCCCGGGCGAAAAAGTGATCGTGGCCACCAACAATGACGATGCTTACCGGACTGCGATCATCCTGAAACAGGCAGGTGTCAACGTTTTGCGCGTCGTCGATGCGCGTGCTGCGGCAGGACCAATGGCCGAAGAGGCGCGTCAGCTCGGCATCCGTGTCGACCCCGGCAAGGCCATCGCCAAAGTCAAAGGCGGCAAGCGCGTCAAGAAGGTTGCAATCTGCAATCAAGAAGGCATCGGCGGCGCTCGCGAAGAGGTTGAGTGCGACGCCTTGGCAATGTCGGGCGGATGGTCTCCGGTCGTGCATATGTGGTCGCATTGCGGCGGCAAATTGATCTGGGATGACGCCAACGCGCATTTCCGCCCCGATCCTGATCGTCCTCCGTTGGGCGCAAATGGCGAAGGGTTTGTCGTGGCCGCAGGTGCGTCGAATGGACCTTTGGCCTTGGGTGAGGTGTTGACCGACGCGCACGCTGCGGGCAAGGCAGCCGCCAAAGCCGCCGGGTTCAAACCCAAGAACACCAAAGCTCCGTCCGGTGAAACAACCGGCGAAGCACCGATGGAAGCTGTCTGGCTCATGCCCGCTAATGCTGAAATCCAGCTGCGCATGAAGTCTTGGCTGGATTTCCAAAACGACGTCAAAGTCTCGGATGTGCAACTGGCCGCGCGCGAAGGGTATGAAAGCGTCGAACATACCAAGCGCTACACCACGCTGGGTATGGCCACAGATCAAGGTAAGTTAAGCAATATCAACGGGCTAGCGATCCTTGCTGATGCGCTGGAATCGGAAATCCCGAAGGTGGGCACCACCACATTCCGTCCGCCATACACGCCGATTTCGATGGGTTCGATTGGTGGGGAAGCACGGGGCGAGGTTTTCCAGCCGATCCGTCGTACTCCGATGCATGACTGGCACGACAAGAACGGTGCCGATTGGGAGCCGGTCGGCCATTGGCGGCGTCCCTATGCCTATGTTCGTTCAGGCGAATCCGTCCATGATGCGGTGAACCGAGAGGTTAAAAACACCCGTGATAACCTCGGGCTGTTGGATGCTTCGACGCTGGGCAAGCTGATCGTTAAAGGTCCCGATGCCGGGAAGTTCCTGGACATGATGTACACCAACATGATGTCCACGCTGAAGATCGGCAAATGCCGCTATGGTCTGATGTGTTCGGAAAACGGGTTCCTGATCGACGACGGCGTAGTCGCCCGGATCGACGAGGACACCTGGCTGTGCCACACAACCACCGGCGGAGCCGAACGTATCCACGCCCATATGGAAGAGTGGTTGCAGACCGAATGGTGGGACTGGAAAGTCTACGTCGCCAACGTGACCGAGCAGTACGCTCAGGTCGCAGTAGTCGGCCCCAATGCCCGCAAGGTGTTGGAGAAGCTGGGCGGCATGGATGTCAGCCCCGAAGCACTGCCGTTTATGGAGTGGCGTGACGGTCAGATCGGCGGGTTCGATTGCCGTGTCTACCGGATCTCTTTCTCGGGCGAGTTGAGCTGTGAGATCGCGGTTCCAGCTTCGCAAGGGCAGGCTTTCTGGAACGCTCTGATGGAGGCCGGAAAAGAGTTCGGTGTGATGCCGTATGGCACCGAATGTCTGCACATCCTGCGGGCCGAAAAGGGCTTTATCATGATCGGGGACGAGACCGACGGCACCGTGATCCCGCAGGATCTGGGGCTAAACTGGGCGATCTCGAAAAAGAAAGAAGATTTCCTTGGAAAGCGCGCGCAGGAGCGGTCGCATATGACCGACCCGGATCGCTGGAAATTGGTTGGGCTTGAGACTGTGGATGGTTCCGTCTTGCCTGATGGAGCTTACGCAGTCGGCGAGGGCGTCAACGCCAACGGTCAGCGCAACATGATCGGGCGTGTAACCTCGACCTACTACTCGGCCAATCTGGGCAAGGGCATTGCCATGGGACTGATCAAGCACGGTCCCGACCGAATGGGCGAGATTGTCGAGTTCCCCGGAACCGATGGCAAAACCTACAAAGCAAAGATCGTGGACCCGATCTTCTTCGACAAGGACGGGGAGAAGCAGAATGTCTGAACCCATCAGCGCACTGAACCACGCCAGCTATGACGGCATCGCTAAGGTCGAGGAATGCGGCCTGCAGGGTATGATCACCTTGCGCGGCGATCTGTCCGACAAGGTGCTGGCCAAGGCCGTGAAGGACGCCACCGGACAAAAAGTGCCCGGTCAGCGTGAAGCTCTGGTGGATGGCGAGACCGGCGTTTGCTGGATGTCGACCGACGAGCTTCTGGTGCTTGTTCCCTATGCCGAAGTCGAGGCCAAGCTGGCCGCCATGAATAACGCGCTTAGCGGCACGCATGCGCTGGCGGTCAACGTCTCGGATGCGCGTGCCGTGTTCCGCATCGGCGGCAGCAGCGCCCGCGAGGTGCTGGGCAAACTGGCACCGGTTGACCTGTCGGCAGAGGCATTCCAACCCGGCCAGATCCGCCGCTCGCGCCTGGCTCAGGTGGCGGGTGCGTTCTGGATGGACGACGCCGAAACGTTGCGCGTTGTCTGTTTCCGCTCGGCTGCGGACTACGTCTTCAACTTGCTGAAAGTTGCGGCGCAACCGGGCAGCGAAGTTGGTGTGTACTGAACTGATGTGAACTGAAAAGCCCCGGTCAGACCGGGGCTTTTGTTAACCAGTGAAAACGCTGCAAACTCCGGAACCATATGGCTTGTTCGAAGCACTTACAGTCCCAAAGCTTGCGCGTACTTTGACGGTGTTCTGTTCTGGATCAAGGTTGGCCTGATATTTCATACGCAAGCTTTGCCCTTCGCTTGACCGTAGGCTGACGTTCCAAAGCATCCGGTATTGGCCGTTGTTTTTCACTTTGAGTTTGGCGCTAGTCCAATCGTGATGTCTGCTGACGACTTTGGCCGCACGCGTGTCAGTATCCACCTGAAAGTAATATTCGGGCGCGATCCAGCCATGACTGTCCGGCCTTGTAATTTCACATTTGTATTCGACGGTACCAGCCAATGCGGATTGCGTCGAAAGGATTACCGCGGCAACAGCGGCAAGTGAAACTTTCATTATTTTGTCCTTCGTACTATTCCGTGAGTTCAACACAGTAATTTCCCCCTTGGGCTGCAAGAGGGAAAACGTCTAAGCCGTCAGGACCAAAGGCCGCATTCTACCCGGCAAACAAAAGTGTTCGGTAGCGGGTGAGTTCTGTTGGGCTGAGAGCCTTCGCAATATCCACAGTTCGTCCAGATTCATCGCGCACGTCAGGATAAAACGAGAGACTTTCCAACAGTTCCGATGTCCGGCGAAGCCGTTCCTCGTCGCCCAAAAGAGGAGAGTGAAGCGAGAGGTACAGGGCAGGGCGGGTCCGTTTCAGCCAGGGCAACAGCATGGGCAGCACAAAAAACTCGGCCCCTTCGATGTCCATTTTGACCAGTGAAACCTGGGACAGGTCGTTGACGGCCTCGAACTGGTCCCACGCAATGGTCAAAGCGTCATTGCCATGGTCACCGTCATGCAGCAACGAGCTGGTGGAATCGCCCGGTTCACCCCGCACCGAGGCCATTCGCGCCACGCCGAACTGGTCCGAAAGCGCCACGCCAAAGGCGGACACGTTCTGGATATCGTTCAGGTCCAGATTCCATGCCAGATGCCGATACGCCGTCGGGTCGGGTTCAAAACACCACACGTGCCGGGCCTTGCGGGCTCCGTACAGGACCGTTGGGCCGATCCACGCTCCGATATCCAGATAATCCCGGTCGGGCGACAGAAATTTGTCCAGAACGGCAAAGGTCTCGGGTTCCCACTGGCCCGCGGCTACCTTGCGCCAGAACTTCGAATGGTACGGGTCCAGACGAAACGGTTCGCCGTTCAGCTGGCCCGCATAGTAACCGCGGGCGCGGTAAAACATCTTGCGCGCCTGTGTCAGCATCGCCTGCCTCCGGGTTTTCTTGTCTCGGCTCTTGACCTGCGGCGGTTGCCAAAGCATTTAACCTTGGGAACCGCAACTTACATTTAAACAGGGGGCCGATATGGCTTTTGAACTTCCTGATCTTCCTTATGCACATGACGCGCTGGCAGCCAAGGGTATGTCCGCGGAAACGTTGGAATATCACCACGACCTGCACCACAAAGCCTATGTCGACAACGGCAACAAGCTGATCGCCGGGACCGAGTGGGACGGCAAGTCGCTGGAAGAGATCATCGTCGGCACCTACGATGCGAACGCCGTGGCGCAAAACGGCATCTTCAACAACATCAGCCAGCTGTGGAACCACAACCAGTTCTGGGAAATGATGGGTCCGGGCGGCAACGCAATGCCGGGTGAGCTGGAAAAGGCTCTGGTCGAAAGCTTCGGTTCGGTTGACGAATTCAAGTCGCAGTTCAGCGCTGCGGGTGCCGGTCAGTTCGGCTCGGGCTGGGCGTGGCTGGTCAAGAACGCCGACGGTTCGCTGGCCGTGACCAAAACCGAGAACGGCGTGAACCCGCTGTGCTTCAACCAGACCGCTCTGCTGGGTTGTGACGTGTGGGAGCACTCGTACTACATCGACTTCCGCAACAAGCGCCCGGCCTACCTGTCGAACTTCCTCGACAACCTGGTGAACTGGGAAAACGTCGCATCGCGGATGTGATCATTAACCCAGATTGGGTTTTCAAGGGCCTGCTGGCGGTAACGCTGGCAGGCCTTTTGTTTGGCTGAGCGTTACTCTGGTACTGTTTCTGCGTTTGCAATCGACATCGAACGACGGGAATAAGCCCTAAACCAGCGTTCAGTTGATACGCGCTTCAAGCGCTCAGAAGGGCTTGACGAGACTTCTGGAGCCACTTGGATATTTCGATGCCCAAGCGAGCTTCCACCGAAATCTGCAAGTCTGAATTGTTGGTGAACGCTGCGTTTAGGTCCGAGAACTTCCATGTCATAAGCTTTGTAGGTCCCAATGTCCGTACCGTGACCGGCGTGTTGAAATCGCCGTCTTGGTTCAGAAACGCTATGGCACCGAGAAAATTACCTTCGCCGAGGGTATCAACACGTGTTCCATTCTCTTCAACAACGACCTCGCCTTCGACAATCAATGACAATTCTGCGACCCTTTGGCCCTGTGTTAGGATGTCACTTCCTGCATCGACCGATCGATGTTCAGCCATTCGGAACAACTGAAACGCATCTTTTTCTGAAAGATTTTGGAGCGCAAGCGCGTAGAGGCGACGCTCCTCCTCGGTAAACTGGACAGGTCTTCGTTCAGCCAACAGCCGCGCAATCCAGTATAGATTGATAAAGATAAAGAATACATTCCAGCCAATTGGCACCCAGAGCGTCGAAGTCTGAAGGTAGAAATAGGGCAGCAGAAGTCCGCCTCCTAAAACGGTGAGGATCCTTAACTTAAGAATGTCCCGTACTGAGTAGGAAAACAGATAAACGACGTTCGCCGAGTTTACCAAAATATCTGGGCCGATCATAAGTCTGTCCTTGCGTTTGCAAACCAAAGAGAACGCGTGAAGTCGAGCATATGGCTCATCAATTGTCAGTTGGGCAATCGTTGGAACAACCAACTTAGACTCAGAGTGTTGTCAGAAGGCGCGTGAATTTGCGAAGCGCCAACACGGATTTTTTTGTTTTCGCAGTTGCAGTGAATTCCGTCATTGACATGAATTGCTGCATTTTGTTCGCGTAGCGGGCTTCATCGAACGAAGGGCCATTCGACTGTGCTGATATGACCTTGTGAAACCGTTGCAGGAGAAAACCTGCCGATACGTCAACTTTCGAGTTGGGACTTATTGTGCAGGCCCCCCGCAATACCTAGCTAAAGTATGCGGAGGGAGAGTACCGCAAACCACTAAGATAACCGTCAGGCAGCGCGCTGAATGCTTTCGGCGCGTCTCGGGAGAGGCGTGTCTGATGCTCGAGGAATGGCTTCAACGCCACAACAGGAGAACGCTATGGTCGAACTTGCACAGGGAACATGGGTTGTCATTGCAGACGGGGAAAAGGCGCTGTTCATGGAGAACGTTACCGACGCCGAAGATCCCAATCTGGTTGTCGTATCAGTCGAGGAAAGCGATGGTGCAAACACCAAGCCAACTGATCGGGCAGGCCGCCGGTATGACACGGCGCCAAACCAGAAATCGGCGATGGAAGAGGGCAAATGGAAGACCCAGGCAAAGTCCCTGTTTGTGCAAGACGTGGCCAATCTGCTGAACCGGAAGGGGCTGAAAGGCGCCTATAAACGGCTGGTTCTGGTGGCCAGCCCGCACGTCCTTGGGTTGCTGCGGCGACGGTTGCACAGCGAGGTGCTGGGCAAGGTGGTCGCCGAAGTAGATAAGACGCTGACGAACCACCCGCTGCATAAGGTCGAGCAGGTTCTGCGCAGTCGTCTTGCGCCCGCGACCTGAACTGAAAAGCCAAACGGGCGGCGCTGGCCGCCCGTGTGTCATCTCAACTATGTCAGGCTTGTTTTGAGCATCGACATGGCAGCCTTGGGGCTATCGACCCATGTGATGAAATCCGCAAGCGAGGCGTCGGCAAAACCCTGGCCGATGACCTGTTGCAGCAAGTCCTTCAACGTATCCCAATAGCCATCCACATTCATGATCAGAATGGGCTTGTCATGCAGGCCCAACTGCCGCCATGTCAGCGCCTCGAACAGTTCGTCCAATGAGCCGGGGCCGCCCGGCAGCACGACAACGGCATCGGCGTTCATAATCATGACCTTCTTGCGCTCGTGCATCGTCTCGGTCACGACAAAGCGGGTCAGGTCCGTTTTCCCGACTTCGCGTTGAAGCAGATGGACCGGGATAACGCCGAACGTATCGCCTCCGGCGGACTGTGCAGCGCGGGCGACTTCGCCCATCAGCCCCACATCCCCGGCACCGTAGACCAGCCGCCAGCCTTCGTTGGCCAGCAGTTCCCCGAATTGGCGCGCGGCCTCGGAATAGGCCGGATTCGCGCCATTTCGTGACCCGCAATACACACAGACAGATTTCTGAGACATGGAATGGCTTCTCCGGGCTTGTATCTGAGGTTTTGACCCCTGATAGCGGGATTGATAGATTGGCTCAACCGTCAGGCAGAATGTGTTATACTCAAAGCACTTGCGCTGCGGAGTGAAAGGAAAAGAATGAACTCCAAGTCGGGAAGCGAAAGCTCGGGGGCGTTCGCCTGGGGGGCGATTGCGGGTGTTGTCGTGGTGCTCGGAGCGGGCGGCTTGTACCTGTCTGGGGTCTTTGGGCCCGGCCCAGAGGGTGAGGGATCGCAACCGGATACCGCTGTCGCGACCACTGAAAGCGATACGCCTGCACCCCAAGAATCGGAAGAACAGGCGGCTGCTGAGCCTGAGGGTGCGGCAGAACCAGAGGCCGCGCCAGATGATACGGCCGCAACAGCATCGGACGACACCGCTGAGGCAGTGACTGAGGACGCGGCAGAGGCGGCCCCAGTCATTCCAGCGCCGACGTTGGACCAGATTTTTGTCGAACCCGACGGCAACACGCTATTGTCTGGCAATGCTGAGCCGGGATCAGACGTGCGCGTCTTGTTGGATGGTGAGCCGGTGCACAGCTTTACCGTTGACGCCTCGGGCCAGTTTGCCGAATTCCTGTCGATCCCGTTCTCAGATGATGCCCGTGGCCTGACATTGGAAACCGACGGCGGGGATACGCCCCTCCGGTCAGACGACTACCTGATTGCAGCCTTGCCCGAGCCCGAACCAGAGCCCGAGCAAATCGCAACCGCCGACACGGAAGAGCCGGTACCAGCTGGCGACAGCACTGCGGCGCAGTCCGAGACACCGGACGAACAAGTGGGTGACACGACTGCTGAGGTCGAAACAGCGGATGCTGGTGCAGAACTGACTGAACAGACGACCCAAGAGGCCACCGAAGACACCGCGGAAGATTCCGAAAATCAACAGGTTGCTGTCCTTCGTTCAGGTGAGGATGGGGTTGAGTTGGTGCAAGCCCCGACTGCGGAAACCAGCGCACCGGAAGAGGTTGCACTGGACACGATCGGCTATTCCGATGCTGGCGATGTTGAACTGACCGGGCGCGTGCCGGACGGTTCAGCGGTGCGCCTCTATCTGGACAACCAGCTTGTGGACGATCTGTCCCCGGCAGACGATGGCAAGTGGCGCAGCGAGTTGGAGGGGATCGACCCGGGTGTCTATACCCTGCGAGTGGATGAGGTCGCCTCGGACGGAACCGTCGTCAGCCGCCTGGAAACGCCGTTCAAGCGCGAGGCGCTTGAAGTGTTGCGTGCTGCCGACGCCAGTGATGAGCCCGAGGCCGCACCAGAAACAACTGCGATCCGTGCTGTGACCGTGCAAGAGGGCGACACACTTTGGGCGATTTCGCGGGATCGGTTCGGCGATGGCATTCTCTACGTCAAGCTGTTCGAAGCGAACCGCGACTCGATCCGTGATCCTGACCTGATCTATCCAGGCCAGATTTTCACAATCCCCGAATAATTCCTTGCCTCTGGCCCCGGCGGGGCCAGGGTCTATCTCTGACCGCAGATCAGGTACGTGATGAGACGAGCAGCCCCTATGACCTCAGAAGACATGCCTGCGACGGATGAGCGCCGCTCGGGTTGGCGCACGGTGCGCAAGGTCGCGCCTTACCTTTGGCCCGATGATGAGCCTTGGGTTAAACGTCGTGTCGTTGTGGCGATGGGGATGTTGGTGCTGGCCAAGCTGATCGCGGTTTACACGCCGATCCTGTACAAAGGCGCGGTCGACAGTCTGGCGGGTGAGGGCGTGCCGCCTTTGGCGTTGGGCGCAGTTGGTTTGACCGTGGCGTATGGCGTTGCGCGGTTGATGACTGTGGGGTTCCAGCAGCTCCGCGATGCAGCCTTTGCACCGGTCGGGCAACGCGCGCTGCGGGCGCTGGCGCTTGAAACCTTCCAGCATATTCACCAGCTGTCCATGCGCTATCACGTGACCCGCCGCACAGGTGGCCTGAGCCGCATCATCGAGCGCGGCGTGAAAGGCGTCGAGTTTTTGTTGCGCTTTCTGTTGTTCTCAATTGGCCCGCTGATCCTTGAGCTGTTGCTGGTCGCGATCATCCTGATGTGGATGTTCGACGTGTGGTATCTGGTCGTTGTGGCCGCAACCATCGCGCTTTACATCTGGTTTACCTTTGCGGTGACCGAGTGGCGCGTGAAACTGCGGCGCGTGATGAACGATCAGGATACCGAGGCCAACCAGCGTGCCATCGACAGCCTGCTGAACTTTGAAACCGTCAAGTATTTCAACGCTGAAACGCGCGAAGCTGAACGATATGACACATCGATGAAGGCCTACGCCGGGGCCGCATTGAAGACCGCGTATTCGTTGGCCTTCCTGAATTTCGGTCAGTCCTTACTGATCACATGCGGACTGATCGGGGTAATGGTTCTGGCCGCTATTGGCGTACAGCAGGGAACGCTGACCGTAGGCGATTTCGTCATGGTCAACGCCTACATGATCCAGATTACCGTGCCCCTGAACTTTCTTGGGACTGTCTACCGCGAAATCCGCCAGTCGCTGGTGGATATGGGGCAAATGTTCGACCTGCTTGAGCAACCGGCCGAGGTACAGGATAAGCCTGACGCGCCGGACCTGGTGGTCAATGGCGGCGAGGTGACCCTGGACCATGTGCATTTCGGCTATGACCCGGATCGCGAAATCCTCAAAGGCGTTTCCCTGACGGTTCCCGCCGGGCAAACCGTGGCTATCGTGGGGGCCACGGGGTCCGGCAAGTCCACTATCGGGCGGTTGCTGTTCCGGTTCTATGATGTCACAGGCGGCGCGTTGAAGATTGACGGGCAGGATGTGCGCGACGTGACCCAATCCAGTCTGCACGCAGCCATTGGGGTCGTGCCGCAGGACACGGTGCTGTTCAATGACACCATTCGCTACAATATTGCCTATGGTCGCGAAAGCGCCACGCAGACCGACGTCGAGCAGGCCGCCAAAGCCGCGCAGATCCACGACTTTATTGAGACCCTTCCCGAAGGCTATGACACCAAGGTCGGCGAGCGCGGATTGAAATTGTCAGGTGGTGAAAAGCAGCGGGTCGGGATCGCCCGGACCTTGCTCAAAAATCCTCCGATCCTGTTGTTGGACGAGGCGACCTCAGCCTTGGATACGGACACCGAGCAAGACATCAAGGACGCGCTTGCGCGCGCAGGTGAGGGGCGAACGGTTCTGACCATTGCACATCGTCTCAGCACCATTGCCGAGGCTGATCGCATCGTTGTGCTGGAACGCGGCGAAATCCTGGAGCAGGGCACCCATGATGAGCTGTTGCAACGTCAGGGGCGCTATGCCCAGCTCTGGAGCCGCCAGCAAGCGGACGCTGCTTGACGATTAAGCGGGGCTTTTGCTCAACACAGACAATCGAAAACCTGATTTTTCATCCAAGTATGAATTGACGTTTGTTTTCGTCGATGACAATTTACGGGCAGGCACGGTGCATGACACTTTGGCTGAACCCAAAAACGAGGAATAACTGATGAAAATGCGTGCAGCAGTTGCGGCAATCGCAACTGTTCTTATGGCGACTTCGGTAAGCGCCGAGGACCTTGAGTTTCTGATCGTCAACGATTCCAGCGCGGACTTGGTGGAGTTCAATGTCTCCCCCGCGTCGTCCGATAGCTGGGAAGGCAATCTCCTAAGGGGTGGCTATCTGGCACCCGACTACGAGATTGACGTTGTTATCGCTGATGGTCTTACCACATGCGTTTATGATATTCGCGGCGGTTTCGATGATGGATCATCGGTTGAAGACTACGGCCTAAACCTGTGTGATCTCGGTGAGTATGTCTTCACCGACTAAGTCACATAAAAAACATGGCGAACCCTGAAGTTCGCCATTTTGTTTTTCAGCAGCCGCTTGCGGTGGCGTGGGGGACTGATCCGGTCGATCATCTGAAGCCTTGTTTCGAGCCGGCGCAGCTTCGTCCCCCCAAACAACTTCCTTTGCCTGAGCTATAACGGCATCCTGAGCGATCCGGCTGGAGCGACCGGCCGTGAGGCGCGCCTGCGCTCTGCCAAGCCACACAGCGCAGGTGGTCACCTACTGCGCATCGCTGGGAAGGACGGCGTCACGATCAAGGTTAGAATGGTTGCGATGCCCAGCCCAAAGACTACGGCAGTCGCCAGCCGCTTCCACCACAGGGCCGTCGGGCTGTTTGGGGCGGTTAGTTATGTGCTGCGCACATCGGATGGCTACTCGGGATAGATGTCCAAGCTGCGGATTGAGTTCACGACCAGTTCCCGCTGCGGCATAAGCGCATCTTACGATGCCAACGGGGTTGTGAACCTCATTCCTGGTTGGAATCGCCCACCATCGATCCCAGCGTTAGTCTGTTTCTCGGAGGCCCACAGCACACACCTTCACGCCTTTCTTAACCAAACGCGATAGGGTGGGGTTGCGCAATGACACAACCGTTGCAGGGGGGCCGGTGTAATTCCTGTATTCGTCGTTCAGGAACCCGCCACAGCCAATCGCGGCAGTGTCTGCCCGACCAGCCCTCGTCTGATGGACTGGGTACTGATGCGTTGCGGCCGGAAATAGTCTTTCAGGACATCAAGGCTGCGCTGCGGTTGCGCTTCGCCACACATAAAGATGTCGATGGCGGCGTAGCCGTGTTCGGGCCAGGTGTGGACGGAGATATGGGACTCGGCCAGCAACGCCACGCCGGTAAAACCCGCTCGTTTTCCAAAATCATGGGTCTTGAGCTCAAGAATGTCGGCCTTGGCGGCGAAAGCTGCGCGCCTCAGCGCATCTTCGCAGGGGAGTGGATCGTGAAGGGCGCTTGCCTCAAAGAAGTCGGCAATCAGATGCAGGCCCAATGAGGGAGGTATTGCGTCCATGAAAAGCGTGGTCCAAAAAAAACAGGCTGCTAAGGCATCGATAGACTTTTGCCTGCGCAAGTCAATTCCGGCTTCGTTGCACTTTGCTAAATAGCTTTTGATGTGGCGATATTTTGCAGTTGCTGGCCCAAACCCAAAGGAAAAGCGGCACCCTGTTTGGGCGCCGCTTTCGGTTACTCAGCCGCTTTCAGTGGCGTTTTCGGAGGATGATCGGGGTGATCGTCCGTTCCAGCCTCAGGTTGCCCCGCCTCGGGCGTGCCATCATCCCAGACAACTTCGGTCGTTTGAGCCTGACGGGCGGCGCGGCCCACGGCCATATCCTGGGCGATCTGGCTGGAGCGTCCCGCGGTCGCCCGCGCCAGCGCCTTGGCCAGCCACACGGCATAGGTGGTCACCCACACCCGCAGCGCCAGGAAGGACGGCGTTACGATCAAGGTCAGAATAGTCGCGATGCCCAGCCCGAAGACAACCGCAGTCGCCAGCTGTTTCCACCACAGGGCGGTTGGGCTGTTGATCGAATAGCCGCCATTGATGAAGTCCAGCGACAGCCCGAACATCATCGGGGTCAGGCCAGCCATCGTGGTCAGGGTTGTCAGCAGAACCGGGCGGATGCGCGCCTCGGCCGTGCGGATGATGGCTTCGATCCGGGGCATATAGCGGCTGTATTCCTGGTAGGTGTCGATCAGAACAATGTTGTTGTTCACCACGATACCCGCCAACGCCACGATCCCGGTGCCCGTCATGATGATCGAGAAGGGTTGTTGCATGACCATCATCCCGATCAGGACACCCGTGGTCGACAAGACAACGGCCAACAGTACCAGCACCGAGTTATAGAACGAATTGAACTGCGCCAGCAGGATCACGAACATCAGGCCCAACGCGCCCAGAAAGGCGCTCTGCAGGAACGCTCCGGATTCTTCCTGTTCTTCCTGATCGCCGGTCCATTCCCAATCGACGGTGCTGCCGAAGGGGTTTGTGTCGAGCCACTCGGTCAGAACTGCAATTCGCTCGTTGGGATTGATCAGCACCACGCGGGCGTCGCCAGCCTCTAGGCCCGAGCGCACCTCATCGACGCTTCCAGCGCCGGTCAGCATCATCAACTCGTACGTGCCACCGGACGGGCCGGCAAAGGTCGCTCCGGTTGGCTCGACGTCTTCGGCAACTTCGCGCACCACGGCCAGCCGTTGTTCCGTGCCGTCCGGGCCGGTCGATACGACCTTGCTCAGCCCAGGTTCAACATCGGCTTTCACGTCATAGTAACGCTGTTGGTTGATCCGGTTGATCTGAGCCAGTTTGGCCACCGGTTTGCGCGTCACAAAGTTCGACAATGGCACCAGACCATCCGGTGTGCGGACCTTGAGCGTGTCGAGTGTCGACAGAACCCGGTCTGAGTCAGGAAAGCGAACGCGGATTTCGATTTCCTCATCCACGCCCTCGGGGCGCATTTCACCCAGCAGCAATCCGCGCGTGACCAGCTGCACCATTGCTCCAACCGTGGCCACATCCGCACCGAACCGGCCCGCCTTGGCGACGTCCACGTCGATCTGCCAATCGATACCGGGCAGGGGCAGGGTGTCTTCGATCTTGATCAGGCCGGGGGTGGCGTCGAACGCTTCACGAGCGGCGACTGTGGCCGAGGTGAGCTCTTCCCAACCATCCGCTTTGATGCGCAGATGGACCGGCTTGGCCGAGGCTGGCCCTTGCTCCAGTGGCTCGATCTCGACCACGAATCCCGGAATCTTTGCCAGTTCGGCGTTCAGCTCATCCAAAACAAAATTGCCGTCATATTCTGGCGCAATGGTCTGACGATCTACCAACCCGCCGAGGATCGGCTCGGACAGGTTTGGCCGGTCTTCCCACGGAATGATCTCGAACTGGACCCGACCGACCGTATCGGCCGGCGCTTGCGCACCGCCGTTGTTCTGATTCAGACCACCTTCGCCGGCAAAGGCAAAGACGTTGACCACGGCGGGATGCGCGCTGATGATTTCTTCGGCGGCCAGCACCATCTGGTCTTTTTCAACCAGAGAGATGTTGCCGCGCGCACGAACAAAGGCAGTGGCCTGTTCCGGTTCGGTTTCTACAAAGAACTCGACACCGCGGTTGTTGGCCCCGTAGTAGCTCATCACGCTTATGACGCAAAATATGACCACGACAATCGAGACCACCGGCATGATCGGATTGCCGACCAGAAACTTGATGACGTAGCCAAACAGCGTGTGTTCGCGCGCGGTATGCACATGCTGTTCCGGCGCGCGTTCGATCCGTGCCGCGCTGAGCGTGACGGATCCGGCAAAGGCACCAAAAATGAACAGAGCCGCGCCGAACATTACGCCGCCAGATGCGCCCTCGGGCAACAGATAAGCAGGGTTCAGAAGCTGCATTGCGCCAAGGAAGATCATGTACAGCGAGGGCGGGACCATGACGGCCCGAACCCACCAAGGCGTCCGTGCGCGCAGCCATTCCGAGCTACGGTCGAACACCCGGCTAAGGCGGCCCGAAACACCGCCCATGACTGGCAGATAGACCAGTGCCACCACCAGCGAGGCCGACAGAACAAAGATCAGCGTGATTGGCAGCATCTTCATGAACTCGCCCGGAACGCCAGGCCAGAACAGCATGGGCAGGAAGGCACATAGCGTTGTCGCGGTCGATGACACGATGGGCCAGAACATCCGCTGCGCCGCCTCGACATAGGCATGCATCGGGCCGACGCCCTCTTTGATGCGCTTGTCGGCATATTCCACGACGACGATGGCCCCGTCGACCAGCATCCCCACGGCCAGGATCAGTCCGAACATCACCATGTTCGAGATAGTGACCCCGTTCATGGCGAGAAAGGCGAAACACAGCAAAAACGAGGTCGGAATCGCAAAACCAACCAACAGCGCCGCGCGGGTGCCGAGTGAGGCCAGAACAACGATCATAACCAGCGCAACAGCAGTCAAAACCGAGCCTTCAAGCTGGCTGACCATCGAGCCGACAATACGACTTTGGTCATTTGATGTGCCCAGCTGAATCGCGGTCTGCATCTCGGGCGGCCATTTGGTCTGAGCAGCGGCAATAGTGGCCTTCACGGCGTCGACCGTGTCAATCAGGTTGTAGCCCTTGCGCTTGACCACCTGCAGCGCGACGGTCTGTTCGCCGTTGAAACGGGCGGTGCCTTCGCGGTCTTCAAAGGTATAGTTGACCTGCGCCAGCTCTCCCAACGTAACGACTCGATCGCCGTTCACCTTAACCGGCAGGTCATACACATCCTGCGCGGTTTTGAACGATGACGGGATCTTGACCGAGAACGTACCCTGAGCCGTTTCAACCTCGCCCGCTGCAATCAGCTGGTTGTTGTTGCGCACGACATTGATCAACTCGGCCGCTGTGACGTTGTACGCCTCAAGCCGCAGGGGATCGATCAAAACCTCAAGCAATTCGTCGCGGTTGCCCGCGATACCCGCCTCAAGCACCGAGTCCAAAGCCTCAAGATCGTCTTGCAGGCTTTTGGCAATGCGGGCCATCGTGCGTTCAGGAACAGCGCCGGTCAGGTTGACGATGACAATGGGGAACTCGGAGAAATTGATCTCGGTCAGCGAATATTGCTCGGCGCCTTCGGGAAACTCGGCCTGCGCACTGTTCATCGCATCGCGCACGTCGGCCATGATCGCTGTTTTGTCCCAGCCGAACTCGAATTCCAGCGCGACACCGGCATAGCCTTCGGCGGCGGTCGAGGTCATTTCTTCCAGACCATCAAGGTCTGCAAGCTCGGTCTCCATCGGTTTAATCAGCAGGTTTTCCGAGTCCTCGGCAGAGATGCCAGGAAACTGCACCGAGACGAACAGGGCAGGGATTTCGATGTCCGGCTCACCTTCTTTCGGCAGGCTGACATAGGCAAACCCGCCGATGACCAATGAGATAGCGATAAAGGCCAGAACCATTCTGGCCCGGCCTGCGGCCCAACTGACTATACCGGTCATTTCGATGCTTCCCGATAGGTGGGTTCGACCATGACGCCGCGGGTGACGAATTCCTGTCCCACGACGATGATGTCGACTGTTTCTGGCAGGCCGCCAACCCAGACGCCCTCAGCTGTGTCACGCAGCAAGGCGACGGGAAGGAAGTCAACCACGTTACCCTGACCCACGGTGCGCACGCCGACCTGACCCTCGTTGTTCAGTGTCAGGGCTGATTGCGGCAGGAAGTGCGCCTTGGCTCCAGCGGCCGAAATGCGGATATCGGCCGTTTGTCCATCGCGGATGGCCAGTTCAGGGTTCGGAACCGTGATCTCGACTTCGAATGTGCGGGTGACTTCGTCGGCAGAGCGGCTCAGGAAAGTCACGCGACCGGCAACTTGCAGGCCGGTCACCAACTGTGCCGTTGCCTCAGAACCGACGATTACACGGTTGACCTCGGTCTCGGGGACGAACCCGACCAGCTTGATCGGATCCAGCTGAATGACTGTCGCGCAAAGAGACCCGGGCTGCATCAGGCTGCCCAACTCGGCGGTATCGCTTTCAAGCAGGCCCTTGAACGGGGCTTCGATGGTCTGGCGGTCGATCTCGCGCTGTGCGGCCTCGACCTCTGCTGTTGCAGCTTCAATCCCGGCGCGGGTGGCTTCCAGCCCGGCTTCTGCGGTTTTAACACCCGCCTCGGCGGTGCGCATTGCGGCCTCGCTCGAGATGCGGCGCGTTTCCGATCCAAAACCGGTCTCGGACAGTTTGTTTGCCGCGGTGAGGTTGATCTCGGCTTCGGCGACGCGGGCATGAGCCTCTTGCAGGCGGGCTTCGGCTTCGGGGATGCGGCTTTCGGCCTCCAGTTTGGCGGCTTTGGCTTCGGCCAAGCTTGCGGGGCGCGTGCCCGGATCAAGCTCGCACAGCAGATCACCAGCTTCGACAAAAGCTCCCTTGCGCTTGGGCTCTGAGACCACGGTCGAGGTGGTTTCAGCCAGAACTTCGACCTCGCGATTGGCTCGGGTCTGACCGCGCAAAAGGACGGCGCTGTCAATCTCGCGCGCGGCGGATCGCATGGCAACGACCCCGATTGCCAGCTGATCTTCGCCCGAATCCGCGCCGGATTCGGTGGCTGTATCGGGGCCGGCGTCAGCTTCCGCGCGTCCGGCAAACGCGAAAAGGCTGTCCCTCTGAAACACGAGGAAAAACAGAACAACTATCACCAATGCTGCATTTACAAGTGAAATCAAACGCATGCGGGGCTACTCCCAGAATTCGTTGCCGCTTTTTTCTTGGCGTCCTTGCTAGAAATTGGCCACGAGTATGTATCTTTTCTACGCTAAACTGAATAGTTCGGTTTATTTTTTTCCACAATAGCGAAGGGCCCCATTGTGAATGTGCGTAATCGGACCCTTGGCTTGGCGAAAGCGCCGGGGTATGACATGGCGCCATACACAAGGGATGCAGCCCCGGAGGGCAGGGATGAGCGACGTCGACAGTTTTATTGATGAGGTGACCGAAGAGGTGCGCCGAGACCGCCTGTTCCTGCTATTGCGCAGATGGGGCTGGGTTGGCGTTCTTGCGGTCGTTCTGATCGTGGGCGGTGCCGCATTCAACGAGGTGCGCAAGGCGCGTGCCACCAGTCAGGCGGAACAGCTTGGGGATTCCCTTTTGGCCGCCCTGACGCAGAATCAGTCCCAAGATCGTGTGGCAGGTCTGGAAGCAGTTGAAACGCAATCACCGGGCGGAGACGCGATTCTCAAAATGCTGTTGTCGGCCTCTCAGCTTGAAGCCGGGTCCGATCAGGACGCGGTTGCCAGCCTGAATGCTGTTGCAACGCAGGGTGATCTGCCGGAAATCTACCGCGCCATCGCCAGTTTCAAGGCGCTTTTGCTGCAATCCGAGACCATGCCCGCCGCCGATCGCCGCGTTCAGTTCGAAGCGCTTGCCGCACCCGGTGCGCCGCTGCGTTTGCTGGCCGAGGAACAACTGGCCCTGATCGATGTGTCCGAGGGCAATGTCGAGGCTGCGATCACGCGCCTGCAATCGCTGCGTCAGGATGCCGAGGTCAGCATCGACCAACAGCAACGTGCGGCACAGCTTATCGTAGCGCTGGGCGGTGTACCGGAACCTCTGGTGGCCCAGCAGGGCTGATCCGGTAGCGGCAAGAACACTTACAGGCGAGTTCGGAATATCATGGTAGCAAGTCTATTTTCTCGTATTGGATTGCCAGTGGCAGCCCTGGCCCTGACCGTGGTCGCAGCCTGTGAAGAGCCCGAGGTCATCCTGCCCGGTGAGCGGGAAGATATTCGTCCGGCTTCCGATACGGCAACCGTGGAAACCCGTGGTTCGAAACCGATCAGCCTGCCGGCGCAGAAGGCCAATGCCAGTTGGCCGCAAAGCGCGGGCACAGCCGCGTTCAGAACAACGAACGCCCAACTGCGCGCCACGCCGCAGCGCATCTGGTCCACATCCATCGGCAAGGGCGACGCCCGCAAACAGCGGATCACGGCCGAGCCGGTTGTGGCAGGCGGCCTGATCTACACGCTGGATGCAGGTGCCACTGTTTCAGCCGTCACGCCGCAGGGGCAGGTCGCCTGGAACACCAACCTGATCCCGCCGAGTGACGGCGACTCGGATGCCACTGGCGGTGGTATGGCCTATGACAATGGCGTTCTTTACGTGTCCTCTGGTTTTGGCCGCCTGACCGCGCTGGATGCAAAAACCGGTGCTGTCCGCTGGCAGAAACGACTGAACGCAACCGGCAGCGGTGCGCCCTTGGTCAGCGGCGGTCTTTTGTATCTGGTTGCCGGCGATGAAACCGGCTGGGCTGTCAACACCAAGGACGGGCGTATCGCCTGGCAGGTGCAGGGCACGCCCAGTGTCGGCAACGTACTTGGCGCACCTGCGCCGGTTCTGGCATCTGACTTTTCTGTCTTTGCCTTTGGTTCGGGTGACATCGCCGCCACTTTCCGCCGGGGCGGTATTCGCCGCTGGAACGCGTCCGTCGCGGGTGGTCGCCGTGGACGTGCGGCCGCGCAAATCGTTGATGTGACCGGTGGTCCAATGGCAGTGGGCAACACGATCTACATCGGCAATCATTCTGGCCGCACCGTTGCGTTTGACGCCAACACGGGTGAGCGCATCTGGACAGCGGACGAAGGGGCTGTCGATACGGTCTGGCCCGCGGGCAACAGCATTTTCCTGATCAGTGACCGCAGCCAGCTGGTGCGGCTGGACGCGGCCACCGGGGCAATTGTCTGGGCGCAAGATCTTCCGGGGTTTGTCAAAGACAGGCCAGGTCGGCGTGGGCCGATCTATGCGCATTACGGCCCGATTCTGGCGGGCGGTCGCATCGTCATCGCGTCGAATGACGGCTATCTCCGCTTCTTCAGTCCGGTTGACGGAACGCTTGTGAACCGTGTCGAGGTGCCTGGCGGTGCGACGACAGCGCCGGTTGTGGCCGGGCAGACGCTGTACGTGGTGTCGACCAAAGGTGATTTGCACGCTTTCCGTTGACCGAAAGATGCGCTAAAGGGCGCGTCTGAGTCTTGAAAGTTGAGTATCATGTCGCTGACCCTCGCCATCGTGGGGCGCCCCAACGTGGGCAAATCCACCCTGTTCAACCGCCTTGTCGGCAAACGTCTGGCTTTGGTCGATGACCAGCCGGGCGTAACGCGCGACCTGCGCGAGGGCGAGGGGCGTCTGGGCGATCTGCGCTTTACCGTGATCGACACCGCAGGTCTTGAGGATGCAACCGACGACAGCCTGCAAGGCCGCATGCGTCGCCTGACCGAGCGCGCGGTGGATATGGCCGATGTCTGTCTGTTCATGATCGACGCACGTGTCGGCATCACACCGACCGATGAGATGTTCGCGGAAATCCTGCGCAAACGCTCGAAACACGTGATCCTCGCGGCCAACAAGGCCGAAGGCAACGCGGCGGATGCCGGAGTGCTTGAGGCCTACAACCTAGGCTTGGGTGAGCCCGTTCGCCTGTCGGGCGAGCATGGTGAGGGGATGACTGACCTTTACACCCAGCTCATGCCGCTGGCAGATGCTGCCGAAGAGAAGGCGGTCGAAGACGCACCGGAAACAGATATCGACCTGGATGAGGACGGCGAGGGCGAAACACCGCTGATTACCGCCGCCAAACCGTTGCAGGTGGCCGTTGTGGGGCGTCCGAATGCTGGTAAGTCCACGCTGATCAACAAAATCATTGGTGAAGATCGCCTGCTGACCGGACCCGAGGCCGGGATTACCCGCGATGCTATCAGCCTGCGCATCGATTGGGCCGACCCGGACGGGGAAACCACGCCCATGCGTATCTTTGATACAGCGGGAATGCGCAAAAAGGCGAAGGTGCAGGAGAAACTCGAAAAGCTTTCGGTGTCTGACGGTCTGCGCGCGGTCAAATTTGCCGAAGTTGTCGTGGTTCTGTTGGATGCAGCCATCCCGTTCGAACAGCAGGACCTGCGCATCGCTGATCTGGCCGAGCGCGAAGGCCGCGCCGTCGTTGTTGCCATCAATAAATGGGACATCGAAGAGGATAAGCAGGAAAAGCTGCGCGATCTGAAAGAGTCGTTCGAGCGTTTGCTGCCGCAACTGCGCGGTGCCCCTCTGGTCACGGTTTCCGCCAAGACAGGCCGCGGGCTGGAACGTCTGCGCGCGGCCATTCTGCGCGCCTATGACGTCTGGAACCGTCGTGTCCCAACGGCTGCGTTGAACCGCTGGCTGACGGCCATGTTGGAACAACATCCGCCACCAGCCCCGCAAGGCCGCCGGATCAAGCTGCGTTACATGACCCAAGCCAAAACGCGCCCGCCCGGGTTTGTCGTGATGTGCTCGCATCCGGACAAGATGCCTGCCAGCTATACGCGGTATCTGGTCAATGGCTTGCGCGAAGATTTTGACATGCCCGGCACGCCGATCCGCCTGACGTTGCGCGGGCAAGGGGACAAGAACCCCTATAAAGGACGCCGCAAGAAAAACGCGGGCGCGCTGGCCAAACATCTCAAGGGTCGCGCGTAACTGCGCCAATTTTCAGCGTTTTTGACGGAAGGGCGTGACAGCCTAAATTCACCGCGCTAGCATTCACTGGCGTGCATTTGTTTTTTGCGCGCAGTTTTTCACGCGGAGTATCCGCACCAGTTTTTGACAACCATTGGACCTGACCAACGTGGGGAGCGGCTGGATGGATCTGAGGGAATACACAAGGCAATACGCGGTTCAGGACAACAGATTGGCCGCGCTGAGCTATTTTGGAACCTTCGCGGTGTATTTCACATCGCTGGCACTGGCGATCATTTATGTAGATCGCTGGTATGTGATGATCCCCGCCGGGATCGTCTTTGCCTTCTCTGCAGTGCGTCTTTATGTGCTGCAACATGATTGCGGGCATCATTCGCTGTTCGAAACCCGCGCGCAGAATGAATGGGCGGGGCACGGGCTTTCGCCATTCACGTTTGCGCCCTTCGAGGTGATGAAGCAGAACCACAACCTGCATCACGCCGGGATCGGGAACCTGGAACACCGCGAAACGGGCGAAATCCATACCATGACCGTTCGCGAATGGGAGAACGCCGACTGGAAAACGCGTCTGTTCTACAGGCTTTACCGAAATCCGTTCATCATGGTTCCGGTTGGCGCGCTGTTCACCTATTTCATCCGTTATCGCTGGCCCAAGAATACGGTTCGTTTTGGGGTAATGGGCGTGCTGTTGCACAACCTGTCCATCATCGTGTTTCTCGGGCTTTTGTACTTGATCGCCGGTACGACGGGCATTCTGGTTTGGCTGGTGTTTTCGTTGTTGGGCGGCATGCTGGGCGTCTTTCTGGTCTATCTGCAGCACAATTTCGAAGACACTTACTGGGATCGCCGCCCCGACCTGGACCCTCAATTGGCCGCATTGCAGGGCTCATCTGCGTTAGATTTCGGGTGGTGGTTCGACAATGCGGTTGCCTGCATCACGCTGCACGACATTCACCATTTCAACGCACGTATTCCGTCGTACCGGTTGCGGGCCTGCCATTATAACCTTCCGCCAGAATACACTCCGCGCCGTATCAAGTTCCCCGAGGCCGTGGCGGCATTGAAGCTGAAACTGTGGGACGAAGAGGCGAAACGCCTTGTACCGTTTCCACGAAAGGATCAATCAGGTCGGTTAGCTCATAGCAATTGACGCAAAAATCCTTATGTTCGTACATAGGCTTGCGAGGCAGTATATCTTATGTATATACAGGTTGCAGGGATAGACAGAAAGGACAGAGAATGACCGCAGTGACCGAAATCAAAGGTGTAGGTGATACGCTTGGACAGTCTTTGACGTCCAATGGTTTCAAAACCGCCGAGGCCATAGCCAAAGCGGCCACCGCTGATCTGGTCAAAGTTCCTCGTATCGGTGAAGCCCGTGCAGCTGTCTTGATCGCCGCCGCGAAAGAAGCGATCGCACCGAAAACCGCCGCCGCGAAACCTGCTGCAAAACCGACCACGCGACGCGCACCTGCGCGAAAGGCTCCAACCCGAAAACCGGCGACACGCAGGCCCGCGGCTCGCAAGACCGTCGCGGCCGCCGCTGCTGAGAAACGCGCTGAAGAGGCTGCGCGCAAAGCGGCCGAGGAAAAGGCTGCTGCAGAACTGGCAGCGGCCAAGGCTCGCAAGAAGGCCAAGGCAAAAGCCAAGGCTGAAAAAGCCGCCAAAAAGCTGCAAGAGATGGAGGCTGTCTTTTCCAAGGCCAAAGACAAGGTAAAAGCCAAGGCCAAGAAAGATAAGAAAAAAGACAAGAAAGACAGCAAGAAAAGCGCCGACAAAAAAGGCAAGACCAAAGACAAAAAGAAAGACAAGAAGAAGGATAAGAAAAAGGCGAAGAAGTAAACCTTCTCCGCCCTTGATCTTTCAGAACCGGCGACCTCTTGGGTGCGCCGGTTTTATTTTGCCAGCGTACCGTCCAGTTGCAGGGTCAGCTTGCCGCCCAGATAAGGGGCCAGAACCTCGGGCAGGGTAACGGTGCCGTCTGCGTTCTGACCGTTCTCCAGTACCGCGATCAAACAGCGCCCAACGGCCAGGCCCGAACCGTTCAGCGTGTGAACGTATTCCGGCTTACCGCCGCCCTCGGGACGGAACCGCGCGTTCATCCGGCGCGCCTGGAAATCACCGCAGGTCGAAACCGAGCTGATCTCGCGATAGGTATCCTGACCGGGCAGCCACGCTTCGATGTCAAAGGTCCGGCGCGCGCCAAAGCCCATGTCGCCGGTGCACAGGATCACGGTGCGATAGGGGATGCCTAGCTTTTCCAGAATGCCCTCAGCACAGCGCAACATGCGTTTCTGTTCGTCATCCGATTTGTCGGGATGGGTAACCGAGACCATCTCGACCTTTTCGAACTGGTGCTGACGCAGCATCCCGCGCGTGTCCTTGCCCGCGCTGCCGGCTTCGGACCGGAAGCACAGCGAATGCGCGGTATAACGGCGAGGCAGGTAGCTTTCCTCGATCATCGTGTCGTTGACGATATTGGTTAGCGACACCTCCGACGTCGGGATCAGCCACCAGCCTTCGCGAGTCTGATAGCTGTCTTCGCCGAATTTCGGCAGCTGACCGGTGCCCTGCATCATCTCGGACAGAACCAGAACCGGGCCGTTCACCTCTGTCAGTTCGTTCTCGTTGATGTGGGTGTCCAGCATGAACTGCGCCAGCGCACGGTGAATGCGGGCGACACCGCCGGACAGCAGCACGAAACGCGAGCCGGAGAGTTTGGCAGCGGTTTCGAAATCCATCCCGTTTTGAACGGCTTGGATTTCGAAATGCTCTTTCGGTGCAAAGTCCAGTTCCCGCGGCGTGCCCCAGCGGTTGATCTCGACGTTGTCGTTCTCATCTTCGCCCTCGGGCACGTCTTCGGCGGGCAGATTGGCGATGCGGATCAGTTGATCTGTCAGCAGAGCATCAAGGTCCTTGGCCTCGTTCTGCATCTGGGCGATCTCAGCCTTCTTTTCCGAGACCAGTGCGCGCAGCCGCTGGAACTCATCCTCGTCGCCGCGGGCTTTGGCGGCGCCGACTTCTTTGGAGGCTTTGTTCTGTTCCGCCTGCGCGGTTTCAGCGGCCAGAATCTTGGCCCGGCGGCTTTCGTCCAGCCTTAGCAAGTCTGACGACACCGGCGCGTCCCCACGGCGCGCAATGGCGGCGTCGAAGGCGGCTGGGTTTTCGCGAATGGCGCGGATGTCGTGCATGGTTCAGATCCTTAAATGCGTGAATCACTGAAACCGCTTATGCACCATCTGAATGGCAGGGTGTAGCGCCGGTTACGACTTAACTGCGTCCTCGTGTGTTTCATGCGCCAGGTGGCCATCCCAATGCTCGGCCGGGATCTTGGGTTCGGGCGGATCGGCCATGTAAGAGGGCGTCATGATCTGGACGCCATTCTCGTTGAAGACGGCCACGATATTGCGATGCAGGTCCGACCGGATTTTAGGGATGATGCTGCCTCGGGTCGTATAGCCGTTGATCTGATAGTTGATCGCGTAATCGGCCAAAGAGGTCCACAAAACAAAGGGTTCCGGCTTGGCCTTGATACCTTTGGTGCGATTGGCAGCCTCAATCAGCATCGCCTCAACCTTTTCAGGCGGCTCTTCGTATCCAATACCAACGGTGGTATGCAGCAGCAGTCCGCTGCCATCAGTTTTCTTTGAGAAATTGACCACATCAGAATTCATAAGCTGCGCATTGGGGATCGAGATCAGCTCATTCTTGATGGACTTCAGGTGCGTCTCCATCAGTTTGATCTGAACAACGTCGCCGATGTGTTCGCCGATCTGGATGCGGTCCCCGATTGAGGTCGAGCGGCGGTAGATCACAAAGAGGCCTGCCAGCATGTTCGACACGACCGAATTCGCACCCAGCGACAGCATCGCGCCAACCAGAATTGTCAGCCCCTGAAACGCGGCCGAGTCAGATCCGGGAATGTAGGGAACCGCAAAGACCAGAGCGATCAGGATCACAACGACTCGGGCGATGTTGAAAGTCGGGCTGACCCAGTGTTTTTCAAAGTCGCCCATGTCGAAGGAGCCTGCTTCGACCGCGTCAAAAAACACCCGCATCCCTTTGATAATGTACATCGTCACCCAGGTGATCAGGCCAAGCATGATCATGTTAGGGATATAGCTGAGGATACCGCTGAAGATCAGCAACACCGGCTCGGTCAGATAGGTCAGCAACAACTGCGCGAAATAGCGGGTTTCAGCGAATGCCAGCAGGACAAAAGACAGGTAGTAGTAGAACCCCAAGAAAAAGATGATCAGCAGAACGAAGTTCAGGCCATAGCGTACCAGCGCTGCAATCGCTTCGGCCTGAACGCTTTTGGCAGTGGCCGTTTCTACATCCTTGAGATAGCGTTTTACGAACTTCAGTGTCTTTCGGCGAATCCGACGGTGCACCCACAGGATCGCCACCACGAAGGCAACGAACCCCAACGTCCATGCTGCGGCCTCGATCGCGCCGGACACCCGTGCTTGTTCCGTACGGTTGGCGCGGTAGGATTCGATGGATTGTTTGATCGCGTTCCCGTGCAGCACGCTTAGAACGCTGAGTTCCATTTGATCCAGCTCGGCATCAGCTGCCGTTACAATCGAGACCCTTTCGCCATCCGCAATTGTCCAGATGCCGATCTCGGTTTCTTCATAGGTGATTTCGACCGTTGGCGCGTCCGAAGCCTCGGCAATTTCGATGATCTTGTTCTGAACACCTTCAGCCCGTTCTGGCGCGGGCAGGGCGCTGGAGCCCCGGACCTGGAACAAGACGTCACCGTCCACGATGACCGGAGCCATGAAAGCATCCGATTCTTCACCCTCGGGCGGGACAGTCTCAGCCGGTGTTTCCTGCGCCACTGCGGTATCTGCAAACCAAAGGCTCGACGCCATGGCCGTCAGAAAATAAATCAGCAAAAGGAAGGGCTTGAATTGCCGTGCCATATGTCCCCCTTGACCCAAACTATACCCGGTTTCGGCAATGTGCCTAGGACATATCTGCAACGTCTTGAATGTTCTTCGCACGTCGTTGTCGCATCTGGGTGGGGCACAGCGACGCCTTTGCTTGCAAAGGGGCACCTCAGAGCATAGGTTCTCGCCAAATTTGCGGAGCGTGTCCGCAGCATCTAAACAAAGGAATATCCCATGGAAGGTGGCGCAATCGCCCAGTTTCTCCCGCTGATCCTGATCTTCGCGATCATGTATTTTCTGCTGATCCGTCCGCAGCAGAAAAAGATGAAGGAACATCAGGCCATGGTCGAGGCTGTGCGCCGTGGCGATCAGATTGTCACCCAGGGTGGTTTGATTGGCAAAGTCGCTAAGGTCAAAGAAGGCGAGAACGAGATTGAGGTCGAAATCGCCGAAGGCGTCAAGGTTCGTGTCGTCAAGTCGACCATCGCTCAGGTTCTGAACAAGACCGAACCGGCGAAATAACTTCGCGCGACAATTCCTTGAAAAGGCAGGGTAATGCTGCAAATTGATACCTGGAAGCGGGTTCTGATCTGGTCGGTCTGCGTGATCGGTCTGCTGATGGCCCTGCCGAATGCGTTTTACACGCGCGTCGAGCAATCCAACGATGCCAAGACCGCGATTGAGCTTGGCATCGACACCCCCGAAATGCAGGCCGAAGCGGCGCAATGGCCAAATTGGCTGCCGTCGTCTCTGGTCAATCTTGGCCTCGATCTGCGCGGCGGTGCGCATCTGCTGGCCGAAGTACAGGTCGGCGACGTCTACGAATCCCGGATGGAGGCGATGTGGCCCGAAATCCGTGATGCCCTGCGTGACGAACGCGCGACTGTCGGTACGATCCGAAGACAGGACTCGGCCCCTGACGAGATCCGCGTCAGGATCAGCCAGCCCGAGGGCATCAACCGCGCGCTTGAGGTGGTGCGCGGTTTGGCCCGTCAGGTGCAGACCCTGACCGGGGTAGGGGCAACCGACATCGAAGCGCGCGCCGAGGGCGACACCATCGTTGTTCAGTTGTCCGAGGCGGAGAAGCTGGCCTCAGATGACCGAACCGTGCGCCAGTCGCTTGAGATCGTGCGCCGTCGTATCGACGAGGTCGGCACGCGTGAACCCACGATCCAAAGACAGGGTGCAGACCGTATTCTGATTCAGGTGCCGGGTATCGGCAGTGCAGGTGAGTTGAAAGATATCATTGGCACGACCGCACAGTTGACCTTCAACCCCGTTGTTGGGCGGGGCACGAACGAAAACGCTGTGCCGGGCATTGGCGAAAAGATCATCCCGTCCATCGATGAGAACGGTATCTTCTACACCGTCGAGTCCGCCCCGGTCGTCACCGGCGAGGAACTGGTGGATGCCCAGCCTTCATTTGACCAAAACGGCCGTCCAGCGGTCAGCTTCCGGTTCAACACCTCGGGCGCACGCAAGTTCGGCGACTATACGCTGGAAAATATCGGTCAGCCCTTTGCCATCGTTCTGGATGATGAGGTCATCTCGGCCCCTGTGATCCAAAGCCACATTCCGGGCGGATCGGGGATCATCACCGGCAACTTTACCGTTGAAGAAAGCACAAATCTGGCCGTCCTTTTGCGCGCGGGTGCCCTGCCTGCGGGGCTTGAGTTCCTTGAGGAACGAACAATCGGTCCGGAACTGGGGCAGGACAGCATCGACGCCGGTAAGGTGGCCACCATCGTGGCCTTTGTTGCGGTGCTGACCTTCATGGCGCTCAGCTATGGTCTGTTTGGTATCTTTGCCAACATCGCCCTGATTATCAACGTGGGCCTTTTGTTTGGCCTGTTGTCCCTGATCGGTGCCACGCTGACATTGCCCGGCATCGCGGGGATCGTTTTGACAGTGGGTATGGCGGTGGACGCCAACGTGCTGATCTTTGAACGTATCCGCGAGGAACTGAAATCCGCCAAAGGCCCGGCGCGTGCCATCGAACTGGGCTATGAAAAGGCGTTGTCGGCCATTCTGGACGCGAACGTGACCACGTTCATTACCGCGACCATCCTGTTCGCAATGGGCAGCGGTCCTGTACGCGGTTTCGCAATTACCTTGGGAATTGGTATTCTGACCTCGGTCTTCACCGCGATCTTCGTGACGCGTTTGATGATCGTCATGTGGTTCGAACGCCGCCGTCCGAAAACGATCGAGGTTTGACATGAGACTTAAACTCGTACCCCAGAACACCTCGTTCGATTTCTTCAGCCGTTGGAAGATCTGGCTGGGCATCTCCGGACTGATGATGGTGATTGCGTTCACCTCTTTCATGATTCAGGGCCTGAACTTCGGTATCGACTTCCGCGGCGGGACCACGATCCGGACCCAAAGCGCCGAGGTCGTGGACGTCGGCGCCTATCGTAATGCCATTGCTCCGCTGGAACTGGGCGATGTGTCCATCACCGAGATTTTTGATCCGACCTTCGGGCCGGACGAAAACGTTGCGATGATCCGCATTCAGGCTCAGGCCGACGCAGAATCGGTGTCGGCTGAGACCGTCACCGCCGTTGAAGAGGCGCTGAAAGTGGCCGCGCCGGACATCCAGTTTGTATCGGTCGAATCTGTCGGCCCCAAAGTCTCGGGCGAGTTGATCCAGACGGCGGTTATCGCGGTGGCGCTGGCGATCGGCGCGGTGCTTGTCTACATCTGGCTGCGCTTCGAATGGCAATTCGCCTTGGGCGCTGTAGCCGCATTGGTGCATGACGTGATCCTGACCATCGGGATTTTCTCAGAGCTTCAAATCCGGTTCGATCTGGCCATTATTGCGGCGCTGCTGACGATTGTCGGGTATTCGCTGAACGACACCGTGGTCGTGTTCGACCGCGTGCGCGAGAACCTGCGGAAGTACAAAAAGAAAGACCTCAAAGAGGTTCTGAACATCTCGATCAACGAAACCCTCAGCCGGACGGTCATGACCTCTGTCACCACGCTGCTGGCGCTGATCTCGCTCTATGTGTTGGGCGGGGACGTGATCCGTGGCTTTGTCTTTGCCATGATCTGGGGCGTGATCGTGGGGACCTACTCTTCGGTCTTTGTGGCCTCGACCATCCTGTTGTGGCTGGGGGTCAAGCGCGATTGGTCCAAACCGTCCAACAACGCGGGCAATCAGTTCGCGAATGTGGACGCTTGAACTGTTCGGCCAGTCCCCCACGGGGCTGGCCGTGATCTTTTTTGCGGCACTCTTGAGCGGGATCGTGCGCGGGTTTTCCGGGTTTGGAACTGCGCTGGTCTTCCTACCACTGGCGACGCCGTTTCTGGGCCCGTTTGGGGCGCTAATCGGGCTGACGATCATGGACATTTTCGGGCCATTGCCCAACTTGCGACGGGCATGGCAGGCGGTAGATCGCGGCGATCTGGTGCGGCTGCTGCTGGGATGCGCCCTGGTTCTGCCGGTCGGCTTGTGGCTGCTTACACTGGTCGCGCCCGAAGTGTTCCGATACGCGGTCAGCCTGCTGGCTCTGTTCATGCTGGCCATCCTGATACTGGGTCTGCGTTACAAAGGCCGCGTGCGACGCGCGATGGTGACGGCAATCGGTGGCGCCGCCGGATTTCTGGGCGGTGTTGCTGGCCTGCCGGGACCAGCCGTGATCCTTTTTTACATGTCCCGCCCGCTGCCGGTCGAGGTCATACGTGCCACGATCCTGTTGTTTCTCTTCGGTTTTGACTTTCTGATTTTCGGATTCCTGTCTGCCATGGGGCGCGTGACGCAGGACGGCATCCTTCTGGGTCTTGCTCTGTCGGTTCCCAACCTATTGGGCAATTGGCTCGGCGGCTGGCTGTTCCATCCGGAAAAAGAGAAAATCTATCGCTTCGCGGCCTATCTTGCGATCGCGGTTGCCGCCTTGTCGGGTCTACCTATATGGGGCATAGAGGACGCCCATGCGATTGAATGAGATCACTTATAACAATGCGTCGCCTGTCGATGGCTACGGACCGGGCTTTTTCCGAATTGGAGGGCAGGTGTATGAAGGCTCGGTGCTGACGGGTCCCGCGGGCACTGTCACATGGGGGGGATTCGACGACCAATCGCCCTTGCTTGCTCTGGCCGGGCAAGTGGATGTCCTGCTGATCGGAACCGGCGCTGAACTGGCGCACATTCCCACAGATATGCGATCCGCGCTCGAACAGGCAGGCATGGGGGTCGAGATCATGAACTCACCTGCGGCCTGCCGCACCTATAATGTTCTGCTCTCCGAAGGCCGTCGTATAGCGCTGGCGCTGCTTGCTACCTGATAGGGTCCACTTCCTCTGGCCAAAAATATCCCGGGGAGCGCGAGGGGCTGGCCCCTCGCTCGTCTGATCACCAAAGGCGATACGCGCGTTGCTCTGCGGCAAATCCCGCCTTTTGCCCCTATGCGCAATAGGATAAGCGGGACCGTATGACATTGACCGTAACCGATCTTGCCATCACCCGTGGCGGCATTCCCGTTCTGGAAGGACTAACCTTCTCGTTACAGCCCGGGCGCGCCCTGATCCTGCGCGGGCCGAACGGTATTGGCAAAACGACGCTGCTGCGCACCTTGGCCGGATTGCAGCCGCCACTGACTGGCACGATCGAAGGGGCCGAGGATCAAATTGCCTATGCCTCGCATTCCGACGGGTTGAAGCCAACACTGACTGTGGTCGAGAATCTGACCTTCTGGGCCTCGGTCTTTGGCACACAAGGCATCCAACCCGCACTGGATGCCTTTGAACTGAACGAACTATCCGACCGCCATGCGGGAAACCTTTCAGCCGGTCAGAAACGCCGCCTTGGTCTGGCGCGGATGCTGGTCACCGGGCGGCCGATTTGGATGCTCGACGAGCCGACCGTTTCGCTGGACAAGAACGCTGTGCGGATGTTCGCCGACGCCGTGCGCGCGCATCTGGGGCAGGGGGGCTCGGCCCTGATTGCGACGCATATCGACCTCGGCCTGGAAGGAGAGGTTCTGGATGTGGGCCCCAACAAGGCCAAGCCGAAACCCATCGACGACTTTGACGGAGGCTTCCTGTGATCGCCCTTTTGCTGCGCGACCTGAAACTGGCCTTCCGCGCCGGAGGGGGTTTTGGACTGGGCCTCGCCTTCTTCCTGATCCTGACCGTTTTGGTGCCATTCTCAGTTGGCCCGCAATCCTCGCTGCTATCCACCATCGCGCCCGGTATCCTGTGGCTAGGTGCGCTTTTGGCCTGCCTGCTGTCGCTGGACCGCCTGCTGGCTTTGGATTGGGAGGATGGATCACTGGATTTGCTGGCCACGGCTCCTTTGCCGCTTGAGGCTGTCGTGTCAGTCAAAGCGCTGGCGCATTGGTTGACGACCGGTTTGCCATTGGTTCTGGCTACGCCGTTTCTGGGTGTTTTGCTGAACCTGCCGGTGCCGGGCTTTTTCTGGTTAGTTATTTCGCTGCTGATTGGCACCCCGGCCATGAGCGTGATCGGAACCTTTGGTGCTGCCCTGACCGTGGGCCTGAAACGCGGCGGGTTGTTGTTGTCTTTGCTGGTTCTGCCGCTCTACGTTCCCACGCTGATTTTTGGGGCCGAAGTTGCCCGTCGCGGGGCCACAGGTATGGAAACGCAAACCCCGCTGCTTATGCTGGGTGGGATCACCGCAGCCACAATCGCATTGCTGCCGTTTGCCAGCGCAGCGGTGCTGCGGATCAACCTTCGGTGACGCGGTCGCAGTTTGACTGAAGTCAATTGAGAACAAACACGACTCGGACTAGATAAGGCCCATGTCTATCGCAGCCAAAGCCAACACCCTCTGGGAATACGCCAACCCGCGCAAGTTCCTGGCAACCAGTGAACGGGTTCTGCCGGTTTTCTGGATTTCGTCCGCCATTTGCCTGGTCGTTGGCCTGGTCTGGGGGTTCTTCTTTACGCCGGATGACTACAAGCAGGGCTCGACGGTCAAGATCATTTACCTGCACGTGCCTGCGGCGTTGATGGCGATCAATTGCTGGCTGATGATGCTGGCAACCTCACTGGTCTGGCTGGTGCGACGTCACCACGTCAGCGCATTGGCCGCGCGTGCCGCAGCCCCGGTCGGGATCGTCATGACACTCATCGCCCTGGTAACCGGCGCGATCTGGGGGCAGCCGATGTGGGGCACATGGTGGGCATGGGATCCGCGCCTGACATCGTTCCTGATTCTGTTCCTGTTCTACTTGGGCTATGTCGCCCTTTGGGAAGCGATCGAGGATTCTGACACGGCTGCTGATCTGACCTCAGTCTTGTGTCTTGTCGGTTCGGTTTTTGCGCTTCTCAGCCGGTATGCTGTGAACTTCTGGAACCAGGGTCTGCATCAGGGGGCCTCTGTGATGCGCGCAGCGGCCGTGACCGGTTCGGACACGGAAGAGAAGGTGTCGAATATCTACTTCTACCCGCTGCTGCTGTGCATGATCGGGTTTGTGCTGCTGTTCATTGCGCTGGTGCTTTATCGTACCGGAACCGAAATCCGGGCGCGGCGGATCAAGGCGCTTTTGGCACGGGAAAGGGTTGGCGGATGATGCCTGATCTAGGGAAATACGCGGACGCGGTTCTGTGGTCCTACGCGGCCTCTCTGGTGCTGTTGGTCGCCCTTGTGGTTTTCTCGATCCTGCGTGGCCGCAAGGTCCGGGCCGAGATGGAAAAGATCGAAAACAGGATGACGCGCAATGGCTAAAATCTCGCCCCTGATGATCGCTCCGCCGCTGATTTTCGGCGCCTTCGCCGTTCTGGCGGGGATCGGGATGTTCCGTGAGGATCCCAATGCGTTGCCATCAGCGCGCGAAGGTCAGCCCGCCCCGCCGGTCGTTCTGACCGAGTTTCCGGGCAAGACGCCGTTCGACGATGCCACCTTGCGCGATGGTGAGGTCAAGCTGGTGAATTATTGGGCCAGTTGGTGCGCCCCGTGCCGCGCCGAGCACCCAAACCTTGAGGCCCTGTCGGAAGAGGGTATTCCGGTTTACGGCATCAACTACAAGGACCAACTGGCTAATGCGGATGCATTCCTGACCGAGCTCGGCGATCCCTACGAAGCTATCGGGCGGGATGAGCAGGGTCGCATGGCGCTGGATTGGGGTCTTTATGGCGTACCCGAGACCTATGTTGTCGACGGCGAGGGCACAATCATTTTGCGTTTCGCAGGTCCGATCACGCAGCGCGTAATCGAAAGCACCATCCGCCCGGCGCTGGAGAAGGCCGGTCGGTAACCGAAACCGTTGCCAAGCGGTGCGTGCCTGCGGCACGCGCTCTTTTCTGGGAATGCGGGTGCGAGGACGCGAAGTCCGAAAATGAAAAGCCCCGGCGCAGAGGCCGGAGCTTTGGTATTTTAACCTGCTTTCGCCAGGTTCCGTAGGACGTATTGCAGCACGCCGCCGTTTTCGATGTACTCGATCTCGGGCGCGGTATCGATCCGGCATTTCAGCGTGATTGTCTTCTCAGTACCGTCGCCGTAGGTGATGGTGCAGGGCACCTCCTGCAGCGGCTCGACCGAGTCGAGACCGTGGATCGAGACGGTTTCATCGCCCTTCAGGCCCAGCGTTTTGCGGGTGTCACCGCCGGTGAATTCCAACGGGATGACGCCCATGCCAACCAGGTTCGAGCGGTGGATACGCTCAAAGCTTTCGGCAATCACCGCCTTGACGCCCAGCAGCGCAGTACCCTTAGCCGCCCAGTCTCGCGAAGACCCCGCGCCGTACTGTTCACCGCCGAACACGACCAGAGGCACACCCTGCGCCTGATAGGCCATCGACGCCTCATAAACTGAGGTCTGTTCGCCATCGGGGCCTTTGGTGTAACCGCCTTCGACACCGTCCAGCATCTCGTTCTTGACGCGGATGTTGGCGAAGGTGCCGCGCATCATGACCTCGTGGTTGCCACGGCGCGAGCCGTACGAGTTGAACTCGCGCGGCTGAACCTGACGATCGGTCAGATACTTGCCGGCCGGTGTGGTTGTGGCAAACGAACCTGCGGGCGAGATGTGGTCGGTGGTGATCATGTCGCCAAGGATCAGCAGAACCTTCGCACCGTCGATGTTCGAGATGGTGCCCGGTTCGGCCCCCATACCCTGAAAGTAAGGCGGGTTCTGGATGTAGGTCGAGGTCGGCGGCCAGTCATAGGTTTCCTGTTGCGGAACCTCGACGCCCTGCCATTTGTCATCACCTTTGAAGACGTCGGCATACTTGGACTGGAACGCCTCGCGGGTCACGGTTGCTTCGACCAGTTCGGCAATCTCGCTTTGGGTCGGCCAGATGTCTTTCATGAAGACGTCATTGCCGTTCTTATCCTGCCCAATCGGTTCCGAGGTCAGGTCGATATCCATCGTGCCAGCCAGCGCATAGACCACCACCAGCGGCGGCGAAGCCAGATAGTTGGCGCGCACGTCAGGTGAGATCCGGCCTTCAAAGTTGCGGTTGCCTGAAAGGACCGAGGTGGCGACCAGATCGCCTTCGGAAATGGCCTCCGAAATCTCCCGCTGGATCGGGCCGGAGTTGCCGATGCAGGTGGTGCAGCCATAGCCGACAAGGTTGAACCCGATGGCGTCCAGATGCTGTTGCAGACCTGCGGCTTCAAGATACTCGGACACAACCTGCGATCCGGGGGCCAGAGATGTCTTGACCCAAGGCTGGCGGTTCAGGCCCAGCTCATGCGCCTTTTTCGCCACCAGACCGGCACCGATCATCACGTACGGGTTCGACGTGTTGGTGCAGGAGGTGATCGAGGCGATCACGACCTTGCCCGACTCCATGCCGTATTCTTCGCCTTTGACCTCGACCTGTTTGCCCATCGGTCGCTTGAAGGTCTCGGCCATCTCTTTGGTAAAGGCCGCCTTTGCATCGGTCAGGGCAACATAGTCCTGCGGGCGTTTCGGGCCCGAGATCGCAGGGACGATCGTGCCCATGTCCAGCGTCAGCGTGTCGGTATATATCGGGGCGTAGTTCTCATCACGCCAGAGGCCATTTTCCTTGGCATACGCTTCGACCAGCGCCAGACGGTCCTCATCCCGGCCGGTGTTGCGCATGTAGCGCAGGGTTTCACCGTCGATGGGGAAGAAGCCACAGGTCGCGCCGTATTCGGGGGCCATGTTGGCAATCGTAGCACGGTCAGCCAGCGGCAGGCGGTCCAGACCTTCGCCGTAGAACTCGACGAATTTACCAACCACGCCCTTTTCGCGCAGCATTTCCACGACCTTCAGAACGAGGTCGGTGCCGGTTGTGCCCTCGACCATCGATCCGGTCAGTTCAAAACCCACAACCTCGGGGATCAGCATTGAGATCGGCTGACCCAGCATCGCGGCCTCTGCCTCGATCCCCCCAACGCCCCAGCCCAGGACGGCCATGCCGTTGACCATGGTGGTGTGGCTGTCGGTGCCGACCAGGGTGTCAGGGTATGCGACCTCATCCCCATTTTGATCGGTGTCGGTCCAGACGGTCTGGGCCAGATATTCAAGGTTCACCTGGTGACATATGCCGGTTCCCGGGGGCACAACGCGGAAGTTGTTGAAGGCCGACTGACCCCATTTCAGGAACTGATAACGCTCCATGTTCCGCTCATACTCGCGGTCCACATTCATCTGGAACGCGCGCGGGTTGCCGAATTCGTCGATCATGACCGAGTGGTCGATGACCAGATCAACCGGGTTCAGCGGGTTGATCTTTTGCGCATCGCCGCCCAGCCCTTTGATCCCGTCGCGCATCGCGGCCAGATCGACCACGGCTGGAACACCGGTAAAGTCCTGCATCAGCACCCGGGCAGGGCGGTAGGCAATCTCGCGCGCGTTCTTGCCGCCGTTGGTCGCCCATTCGCCAAAGGCTTTGATGTCGTCGACGGAAACGGAAAAACCGTCATCCTCGAACCGCAGAATGTTTTCCAAGACGACTTTGAGCGCGGCGGGAAGGCGCGAGAAGTCGCCCAAACCGGCCTCTTGCGCGGCGGGGATCGAGTAATAGGAAATGGATTTGCCGTTCACGCTTAGGCTGCGGCGTGTTTTGGCAGTATCTTGTCCGACTTTGATGGGCATCTGTGGCCTCCCTCTGAAATGACTTAGGTCTCGGGATTCGCTATGTGATATCTGCATCACCAAAGCCTTTGGTTCAAGAACCAAGGCGATGCGTTGCGCTTAATGTATACCATTGCACACAGAATTTAAGGGGTACGAGAGTCGCATGTCTCAAGAAACCTTGATTGGAGGTTGAGCGGGCTTGCCGCTAAACCAAACGGTACACCCGGCAAAAAACCTGAGACTCGTAATGATCAAATCCGTTCGCGCAACCGCACTTGCTTCTTTCTTCCTTGCCACTGCCGCAGTGGCCGAGAATGACCCGGTGGTGGTTGAATTGTTTACTTCTCAAGGTTGTTCGTCCTGTCCGCCCGCTGATCTGATTATGCACGATTTGGCGCAGCGTGACGATGTGATCGGTCTGGCGTTGCACGTGGATTACTGGGATTACATCGGGTGGAAAGACGAATACGCCGACCCCGATCACACTCTGCGCCAGCGCGCCTACGCCCGCGAGGGTGGGCGGTCGATGATCTATACGCCTCAGATGGTGGTGAACGGTCAACAGGACGTGGTCGGCGCGCAATCGCGTGAATTGGACCGACTGATCGATGACCACCTGAAGGCCGCGCCGCAAGCCTCGGTCACGGCAACCCGGTCGGGCGATGATGTGGCGGTCGAAGTCACGCCGGTCGAATTGCCCGCCGACGAAGCATACGACGTGCGGATTATCCAGTATTCACCGATGCGTCATGCATCGATCCGGCGCGGTGAGCTTGCAGGGCATGAGCTGGACTATGCCAATGTGGTCGAAGACTGGCATCTGGCCGGGCAATGGGACGGGATCGCGCCGCAGGAGTTTACGGTCACTTTGGCGTCGGATCTGCCTGCTGTGGTATTGGTTCAGCGCGCCGGGCATGGCCCGATTGTTGCGGCCACGCGGGTCAAGTGATCAGGGCATGTCCTCGGGTTGAACGCCCAGACCGTTCCATGTTTTCCACCGTCGGTGAATCCAGAACCACTGACCCATGTGCTGCTTCACCATCGCCTCAAGATCATCATTGGTGAACTGAGTCATGGTCTTGGGGTCGGTATGTGGCACCGGGTCGTGCAGGACGATTTCAAAATCCAAACCGTTGGGCTGTCGCACGGCATAGCACGGGATCAGCACGGCGTTGTATTTCATGGCCAGTTCTGCATTCAGCACCGAAGTCACGGCGGGTTTGCCAAAGAACGTCAACTCTTCGCCACCATGTGCGTGCAGATCCGAGACAATCGCGATGATCCCGCTTTTCTTGAGCGAACGCACCATTTCGACCATGCCGCGGCGGCCCTGTTCGAACATGGGTGAGCCGGTCTTGAAGAACGCGTCGACATACATGTCATTGAAATATGGGTTCGCCATGCGGCGGTACAGGCATCCGATCGGTTGGCCGCTGCGCTCTTGCAGAGCGATACGGGCCGCAAGGTAGTGACCAAAATGCGCCGTGATCATCATGATCGGGCGACCTTCGGCGACCGCGGCATCAAAGGCCGCGATGCCAGAACCACTGACCTTGGCGTTGCGCTGGCGTTCGGTGAAGCCTTCGGGTGAAAAATGCTCCATGATCGCGCGACCGGCATTGTCGGGTACGTCGCGACAAATCTGTTTGACCTCTTCCTCGGGCAAATCCGGGCAGGTCAGTTTCAGATTGCTGCGCACCCGCTTGGTGAAGCCGATCAACGGAGACAAGCCCCTTGCAATCGCTCCCATAGTCGCCAGCCGGGTTTCATAGGGCAGCAAACGCATGGCCCCGATGATGCCTTTCATGAACAATCCGGTGATGTAGTATTTTCTAAGCTCTGTGCGGCTTAGTTCCGACTTTTCGACGGGCATATTCTGGTCTCACCGGCTGCTGCGATTTGCCGGGTCAGACATACAAGGCAGAAACCACAACCACAAGCGTTGCAATACGCAAGGTGGGACGTCACTCGTCGCTGTCCTCCTCGATAAGGGTTACGGCGCCTTCATCGACCAGCGTACGAATGGCACCGACGATCTGCGTCATGGCGTCTTCGGCCTCGGAGAGTTTGACCGTGCCGCGTTCGGCGATTTCTTCGCGCAGGTTGTCGGCCATGCGGCTGGACATGTTGGACAGCATGAAATCGACCGTGGCCTTGTCCGCGTCGGTCGCGGCCCCGGCCAACGCAGTCACCAGCTCGGCCTGTTCCACGCCGCGCAGAACCGTAGGGACATCGCGGGGCAGGATGCGCAATGGGATATGGGCAAAGGTGAAGATCGCGCGGCGCACAACTGCGGCAAAATCGGTGTCTTCTTCGTCCAGTGCCGTCAAAAGCCCGTCGCGCGTTGCTGCAGCGGATTGATTCAGGATCGCTCCGACCCGCACGCCAGGACCATCGCTAAAGGCAGTGGCCGGACGTTGATCGAGCTGAGCCGCCAGTGACCAGCCAATCCGCTCGACCGCCTCGGGTGTGATATTTGCCGTCTTGGACACGGCATAAGTGATCCGCCGAGCTATGGGGCCGGGCAGATGCCCCAACAATTGCGCGGCCTTGGCCGTTTCCAGTTTGGACAGCATGACAGCGGCGATTTCGGTACTTTCCGCCTTGGCCATCTCGGCCAGATCTTCGGTTGGAATTTCGTGCAGTCGCTGCCACGGGTCACCGATCTGGCGCACCCCGGCTTCTTTGCGCAATCGGGCCGCGGTTGCGGGTGCGATCCTGTCACTGACCGCATCCAGCGCTCCGGCCAGCCCATGAGGAAAGGACAGGCCGACACTGTCCAGCGCCTCGGCGAACTCATGCGCGACGGATGTCAGTGTCACCCGATCCACAAGACCCATCTGCCCAAGCTGATGGGTCAGCTTTTCCTGCAGATCATCCGGTAACTCTTCCAAGGGAATATCCGCGCCCTCGTTCAACAGAAGGCGCACAACGACGGCTGCCTTCTGCCGACTGCTTAGCGCTTTGGGGACGACACGCGTTGCGTCTGCATCCCGACTATCCGCGACAGGGGCGGCGGCCCCCGGCGCCAGTTGTACCAAAGAGTTTGTGTCCTGCATCTGCCTGTGGTGCCAAGATTCTGTTCCACAGGCAGAGTATCGGGAAACGGGTAAAGAAAGGCTGAACCCTAGTAGCTGTAGGTCAGTCCCGTCTGGATGGCCTCGCGCAAGGACGCTTCGGCCCAGGTGCCTTCACCGCCGCGCGCCTTGATCTCGCGCCACTGAGCGATTGCCAGATCAGTTTTGCCTTCGGTCACAAAACCCTGACCCATGTAGCTGCGGGCCAGAAGGTTGTCGGGATTCGCCGCAATGGCGTCCGAGTAATAGGCGTTCGCCAGGTCAAGTTCGCCCATCTTGCGATAGGTAAAGCCCCAATAGGTCAGAACACGATCGTCGTCCTGATCCATTATACGCAGGATTTCCTGCGCATTCTCGAGCTGACCCTCGTAGGCCAGTTCGCGCACGGCGTCATACAGCTCGTCCTGGGTAAAGTTGGTTTTGTCCGGCCTCACGCAGCGTCCGGCGTCTTTGTCATAGACGCGGCCGAACAGGCACTTCTTGGTTGTATTGGTCGGTTTTGGCGGGCTGCTGCTGTCACCTCCGGCAGCCAGCGCGACCGGCGCGACGGCAAAGGCCTGAAGGGCGATGGCTGAAGCGAGTACTAGGCGCATTTTCCTACTCCGTTTTCGGGGCTTCTTTAAGAAAGCATAGTGCGTTCTTCAAAAAAGCTAACAACCGAACGCTCGCGTTTATTCACGAATAGGAAAATATTTTCTCAGCTGTTCACAATTTTGGCGCATGTTTGGGTTTCAGCATCCCAAAATGTGCCCGGCGCGCAGGATTGAGTTTGCTTGGAATGGCCACTGCAGGCCAATGCAACGGAGGCTGAGCAACCAAGGGCCAGTGCGCAGATCAAAGTGCGGATCATGTCGGTTCTCCTGTAACGGACATTTCCCAACATCATACCCGGTTTTGCCCAATCTGGCAAAAGAACAAGGCCCGGATCGCGCTGTGCGAACCGGGCCTTGCGAACTGTTTGATCGCAAGAGGTTTATTCGCCAAAAACGCGGGCGAAGATCGTATCGACGTGCTTGGTGTGGTACCCAAGGTCAAATTTTTCTTCGATCTCTTCCGGGCTCAGCGCGGCTGTGACGTCGGGGTCTGCCAGAAGCTCCTCTTTGAAATCGGTGCGGTGTTCCCAAACCTTCAACGCGTTGCGCTGAACCATGGCATAGGCATCCTCGCGGCTGACGCCGGCTTGGGTCAGGGCCAGCAGCACCCGCTGGCTCATCACCAGGCCGGGGAACTTGTTCATGTTCTCGATCATGTTCTCGGGGAAAATCAGCATCTTGTCGATCACGCCGGTCAGTCGTGCCAGAGCGAAATCCAGCGTGATCGTCGCGTCCGGCCCGATCATGCGTTCGACCGAGGAATGCGAGATGTCGCGCTCGTGCCAAAGGGCTACGTTCTCCATCGCGGGGATCACGGCGGCGCGCACCATGCGCGCCAGACCAGTCAGGTTCTCGGTCAGCACCGGGTTCTTCTTATGCGGCATTGCAGACGAGCCTTTTTGCCCCATCGAGAAGAACTCGGCCCCCTCCAGCACCTCGGTCCGCTGCATGTGGCGGATTTCGATGGCGATGTTTTCGATGCTGCTGGCGATCACGCCCAGGGTCGCAAAGAAGGCTGCGTGGCGGTCGCGCGGGATGACCTGCGTGCTGATCGGTTCGGGCACCAGACCCAGCTTGTCGCAGACATGTTCTTCAACCGCAGGGTCGATATTGGCGAAGGTGCCGACAGCGCCGCTGATCGCGCCGGTTGCGATCTCGGCACGTGCGTCGCGCATCCGGGACAGGTTGCGGTCCATCTCGGCATAGAAACGGGCAAAGGTCAGACCCATGGTGGTGGGCTCGGCATGGATGCCGTGGCTGCGGCCGATGCGGACGGTATTCTTGTGTTCAATGGCGCGGCGCTTGAGGGCGGCCAGAAGACCTTCGAGGTCGGCAATCAGCAGATCAGCGGCGCGGGTCAGTTGCACGTTGAGGCAGGTATCCAGCACGTCCGAGCTGGTCATACCCTGATGTACGAACCGCGCTTCTTCACTACCGACATGCTCGGCCAGATGGGTCAGGAATGCGATGACGTCATGCTTGGTAACGGCTTCAATCTCATCAATGCGGGCGACGTCGAATTCCACGTCCTTGGCTTTCCAGACGGCCTCGGCGTTCTCACGCGGGATGACGCCCAGATCGGCCATGGCGTCACAGGCATGGGCCTCGATCTCGTACCAGATGCGGAACTTGGATTCGGGCGACCAGATGGCGACCATATCGGGGCGGGAATAGCGTGGAATCATTGGCAGCGGCACCTTATTGTGATTTGGCAGGATGCAATGCGGCGGGGTTTAAACCCGCGCAGACTAAGGAACAAGGCGTGAGTGCGAATATGAGACGGTTTGCCCTGATTTTGGCCCTTTGGCCCGGATATCTCGCGGCAGAGGAGTTCCGACCGCTGACGGGGGATGAGATTCTGACGGCGCTGTCCGGGCAGAAACTCGATTATGGTGAGGGTATCTGGCAGACCTTTGATGATACGATGCTGACGCAGTATTTTTCGGGTCGCCCCAGTGCAGGGCGCTGGGCGGTTCGTGAGGATCGCTATTGCTCGCTCTGGCCGCCGTCCGATCTTTGGGCCTGCTACGACGTGCAACAAAGCGGCGATGTGATCCGGTTCGTGGACGACAGCGGTGACACCACGGACGGGGTTTTCTCGGACTGAAATCACTGGACAAGTCAATGCCGTACGGGTCAACCTGACTGCGATCATGTAATCAGGTTATTTCAATATGCGGATACAATTCATCTCGGCGCTGGCAATTTGCGTCGCGTTTTGGACGGGAGGAGGCCCGGCATCAGCGGATACTCCGGTCACCTATACTGACAATGGGCGCGCACTGTTCAGCTTTTCGGTGCCCGATTTCTGGGCGCTGCGTACAGGCGGCCCACGTGAGATCGAGGACACTGAATTGGGAGACCCCCGCGCGGTTGCCCGCGTGATGGGGTTGCGGCCTGTTACAGATGATAGCGCCTGGATGGGCTTCGTATCGCCGGTCGGTGTCGCCTCAATCGACGATGGGCTTCGGTATCTGCAGGATATCGACAAGTTTCTGGTCAAAGACCCAACCGTGACCGGGACCAGTACGACGCGAATTGGCGGCCTGCCTGCGCGCGTGATCCGGGGGACTGGTATGCGCGAAAGGCGCGGCGTGAATTTCACCGCGACAGTGATTGACCTGCCAAACGGCCGGGTGGCAGTTGCCGTGGCGATCCTGCGCGATGGGGCCGATCCGGCGTATGTGGACGACCTAAACGCCGTATTTGCGTCGTTCCGGTCCCTACAGTGAGGAGGCGCAGATGACCCGTAAACTGATAAAACGCGCAGTCCTTGCCCTTGGATTAGGGGCGGCCAGCCTGACGCTGTCGGCGTGTGATGGCGTGACCGTCGGCGTGGGGTACGGGTATGACCCGTTCTATGACTCGATGCTGTGGAACGACTATTACCACGACGTCAACGTGGATATTGATATCGATCGCCCGGATCGTCCCCGGCCGCCTGACGGGCGTCCGCCGGCGCGTCCGGTTCCGCCTATCGCGAAACCACCGAACAGACCGCCTGTATCGCGGCCGCCAAACCGGCCCCGACCGCCCGTTGCGCGGCCTCCGGTCGCGAGACCACCGATCCACCGCCCTGCAGGGCGGCGTTGAGTCGCAAGGTCAGTCCAGCAACTCGGTCGTGATCTTGGCTGACGCTTCCAAGGTCCGGTGTACGGGGCATTTGTCCGCGATCTCCAGCAGGCGCGCGCGCTGATCCGCGGTTAGCGCGCCTTCCAGACGAATTTTGCGGCGGAACTGATCGACCTTGCCCTCGCCAGCAAGCCCGGCGTCCTGCGCGTGGACCTTATTGTGGCACACATCGACCGTGATGCCCTTAAGAGGCCAGCGTTTGCGCCGCGCGTACATGCGGATTGTCATCGACGTACAGGCCCCCAGACCAGAAGACACGAAGCCATAAGGCGACATGCCCCGGTCGGTGCCACCATACGAGGCAGGCTCGTCAGCAACCGCGTGGTGTCGCGGGCCCGACTGAATGTCTTGCAAGAACCCTTCGGGGTCCGCTTCGGTCACGCGCACAACACCCTCTGGCGCGCCCGGAGGCGGGGCGGGAGGGCAAAGTTTGACATAGCGTTTCACCCAGGCCGCAATCACATCCGCGGCGTATTCGGCGTCCGAGGCGCGGGTGATCAGGTGATCGGCGTCATCAAGCGTTACAAAGCTTTTGGGGTGTTTGGCCGTCAGGAAAATCGTGCTGGCGTTGTCGATGCTGACGGTCTCATCCCGTGGAGCGTGAAGGATCAGCAGGGCGGCCTTCAGTTCTGCAATCGCCGGGAGCAGAGCCGTCTCGGAGATATCGTCCACGAACGCCTTGCCGATGCGGAACGGACGCCCGCCCAGCGTGACCTCGGCAGAGCCCGCCTGCGCAATTTCCGGTAACGCGTCTTCAAAGTGATGGGACACGTGGCCGGGATCAGCGGGCGCGCCCAATGTCACAACGGCTTTGACGCTGGGAATCCCTGCACGTGCGCGCAGAACCGCGGCACCACCCAGCGAATGACCGATCAAAAGAGCAGGGGCCATGTTGCGGCCTGCCAGATACTGCGCCGCTGCGATCAGGTCTTCGACATTCGAGGTGAAGGTGGTGTTGGCAAACTCGCCACCGGAATGCCCCAACCCGGTGAAATCGAACCGCAGCACCGCAATGCCCATAGCCGCCAGCCGTGCGGCAATCCGACGTGCGGCTGGGATATCCTTGGAGCACGTAAAACAGTGCGCAAACAAAGCCGTCGCCAGGACCGGCCCATCCGGCAAATCCAGTCGCGCGGCCAATTGGTTGCCGTCGTGGCCGGCAAAGGTAATGCGTTCGGTGGGCATGGCAGTTCCTTACTTGGCGGGATGCCCCAATACTGAGTGCATCCTCATGGGCTCTCAACCCTATTGTAAGACGCGTCACGGGAAGGTGAGGATCAGATACATTTTTCAATACTCACAAAAGCGGCTGATTGAATCAATTTATGTGATGCATGCCCCATTAAATATTCGTTTCACTAATTTTCGAAGCACCCCCATGTTGCGGTCACGGCACTTATTCAGCTCAGGAGGCTCACATGGCACATACCGTATCTGAACCCAGGGGCGTGATACTGCGCCCGGATGTTTTAATCGCGATCGCTCTGACCGGGATGATCGGGTTTTCGCTTGGTCAGAATTGGCCGCACATTTCTTCGGGCACAGCGGAAACTGCCGCGCCTATATCCGAGGACTGGCACGGCAATGTCCGGCGGTCGCATTGGCCCGACTGAGACGTTAGCTTAGCCCCATAAGCTGCGGATCAAATGGGTAGGTGGTCAGGTTCTCATACCCGTCTTCGGTGATAAGAACCTGATCTTCCAGCTTAATCGAGAAGTCGCCGCCAACCTCACCAACGGCAGCTTCGACGCACAGGACCATGCCGGGTTCCAACGGATAGTCGTACGAGCCCGCGACAGCCTTGTCGGGGTAAGCCACCAGAGGCCACTCGTCACATAGACCCACACCGTGCATCAGGCAGCCGTATTTCTGCGCCTGAAACTTGTCGTCCAGCTTATGTGCGTTGGCCGTCAGTTCGGGGATCATCACGCCGGGTTTCAACATCTCCATATTGGTCATGATGTGCTCATGCGCGTGCTGCATCGCATACACCATGTCCGGCCGAGGCTTTTCGTCCCCGATCCACCATGTTCGAGAAATGTCGATGCAGATGCCGTAGGACCCGATCAGATCGGTATCGAAGGCGATGATCTCGTTTTTCTGCGTGATCCGCGGTCCGCATTCCTGAAACCACGGGTTGGTGCGCTGGCCCGAGGCCAGCAGACGCGTCTCGATCCATTCACCGCCACGGCGGATGTTTTCGGCGTGCAGGACAGCCCAGATGTCATCTTCCGACGTCTTGCCGTCCCCAACGTTGGCGCGGGCAAACTTCTCCATCTCGGCAACCGCGGTCTCGCAGGCGTGGTTGGCGCAGCGCATGGCAAGGATTTCATCCGGCCCTTTGATGGCGCGGGTCTTTTCGGTAAGCTCTTCGCCCTCCATGATCTCGAACCCCTGCGCCTCAAGCGCGCGCAGGCCGTGCAGCATGATCTTGTCGACGGCCAGACGTTTGTTGCCACCGCCATGTTCTTCGATCAGAACGCGCACCTCGTTCGAGAACACATCTGCGGCCACATCCACTTTGTCGCCGCGATCAAAATAGAAGAGATCCGCGCCCGAGCGCTGTTCACGCACCAGCGGGTTGAACGTGGAAAGGAACGGAGAGTTCTTGTAGTCCCAGATCACCATATACCCATCAGCGCACAAAAGAACGGCTCGGAACGGGTTATGCGTGTTCCACAGCTGCATGTTGGTGCTGTCGGTCGCATATCGGATGTTGAGCGGGTCGAAGACCAGCAGCCCCCCATAGCCGCGATCCACAATGGCCTGGGTCAGCCGCTTCCAGCGGTGCTCGCGCATGCGCGCCAGATCGGGCAGGGCAAGTCCGGCCTGCTCCCATTCGGAAAACGCCAGCTGGGTCGGGCCAATCTCGATCCGGTCATTTTCGTTCGGGGTGCCATCGCCAAGCGTCGCGCCCTTGGTTGGGTCAATTTTGCGGGTATCGCGATAATGCTGATTCATGGCGGCCCTCCCTGCCTGTGCCCAACGTGGAGAATCAATCGAGTGCCGTCTTGAAAAATTGCGACCGCGCGGTCGTCGCTTTTTGACCGACAGGCCGTTTTTCTGATGATAGGTCATATTCATGACCCGTATTCTACAGACCTCGATCCCGTTTAACCCATTGGAAGAGCGTCCCTTGCCCGGCATTCAACCGGCCAGCATGGACAGCTGGTTGCACTGCGACGACGCGTTCGCTGCCCAGATGCAACATCGGGAACAGTTGTTGAGCAGTCGGCGCTCGGATGTTCTGGCGCTGGATCCTGCTGCCATTCCCGCCTCGCAAGAGCTGTTGGATATCGTCCTTGCCCAAGTCTATCCCGGCAGCTCCGATTACGTGACGCGTCCGGACGGGCAGAGTGTTCTGGTGGACCGGGACCGACCGTTGGATACGCTGTGTAAGCTTGTACAAGAGGATTTCTGCATCCTGCAAAAACAGGGCGACGCGCATGTGTTGACCGGGGCGATCCTGTGCTTTCCCGCCAGTTGGACACTGTCCGAGAAATTCATGCGACCCCTGATCGACATTCATATCCCTGTGGACAGTTATGACGAGAACATAGCGCGACGCGTTCAGCGATTGTTTGACGGGATACAGCCAGGGCGCCCTTTGTGGCGCTTCAACGCGCTCTGGTACGAGGATGCTGAGCTGCATCAGCCGCGCAGCGCAAATGAACGTCGCGACCCGCAGACCGCCGGTTCAGCGCAGTATCTGCGTAGCGAGCGGCAGGTATTGCTGCGTTTGCCGCAAACGCAGGCGGTTGTGTTTTCAATTCACACATACGTGCTGGCGGCAGAACTGGTTGCCCAAATGGAAAACCCCGCCTGATGGCGGGGCCTCCAAGGAGGGTCATTGATAATAGGGCTAGAGGCCCAGAGCGCCGGCGACGCCCGCGAGTGCTCCGCTTGTGCTGAGAGCGGAGATCGCGACCGAATACGCCAGCACCTGAGTATTCAGGCGAAAGTCTTCGCCCTTGATCAGGTTGACAGCGGCCAACGAGACCGCAATCGGGACCGACACGCTTGCCACGGCACCCGTCAATCCCCAGCTGGAGAGCCGGATAATGTCACTGGGTCGCTCGTGGTCGAGGGGGGGCGTGTCGTCCCGATCGGTATTCTGCTCGATAGGTTCTGTCCGGAAGGCGATGCTGAGCAACTGCTCATCCGACAGCTGGATCGGCCGGGCTGCTGGTTTCAGCGCCTGTTTTTCTGGCTCATCCAGGTCTTCCGTGTCAGTAACGTCCAACCCGGCAAACGGGCCTGTCACTGCCTCGAAAATCTGTTTTCTGTTGCGCGGCTTACTGGGGGTCAGAGTGTCAAACGCGCTCATGAATTGTTCGACGGTCAAAACGGTATTCGGTGATAGCCATTCAACGCGCTGCGTCGCGCAGACGTCGACCATTCGGTACAGGATCACCACCAGCATCAGTTCAGAGACTTCGCTGTCGTCCAGAAGGGGGGAAACCGGAGTTACGGTTATCGTCAGCCTGTTCTTCGGCAGAGTTACGACCGGTTTCTGGATCGTCTTCAGACCAGCCGTGCGGTTAAGGCGTTCGTATCGGTTTTCGGTATCCACGACGCGGGTGTCCAGCGTCAGGCGTATCAGATACTGACTGGAAACGATGCTGGCTTCGGTGGTGTTCAAAAGGGTTTTGCGCTCAATCAGGTGGCCGTAGTCCTCAAGGGTCTTGGCAACGATATCGCTGAACCGCTCGATCGCGTCCTCGGTCTTACCGCTGAATTGCAGACCACCGTGATAGCTGTGCTTCGGAGTCACTGCGCTGTCCTTTGTCGCATCCTGTCCTGGAAACAATCTAACAAGCGATCTGGGGCAGATTTGGGCAAAAATGGAAAAAAATGAGAAATCGCCGGGATTGATTACGCTATGGAAACCTAGGCTTTTTAGGGGCCGTTTAATGTCTGTGGCGACAATGTGGCCAGATTTTGCCGCATTTGCCCGATTGTCTGGGCGGCCTCATCCGTCGATTCGGGCCGCCATAATTGCGATGGATTGCTGGTAAACCGAGGCCGCGTTCCACTGTTGAATCACCGCGAAATTTGGCTGACCCGGTTGATAGCCACGCCCCGGTTTCCAGCCCTTCTTACGCAGAAAATTGGCGGTCGAGGCCAGTGCATCGGTCATATTGTAAAAATCGACACGACCATCGCCTGTGGCATCTACGCCGTACTTCATCGCATTGCCGGGCAGGAACTGGGTGTGCCCAAGTTCGCCATGTTTTGCCCCTTTTGTGGCTGTCGTAATGCTGCCTTGATCGACCAGTTTCAGCGCTCCGAGCGCGTGGGGAATAAAGAAATCCGACCGTCGGCAGTCGTAAGCGAGTGTTGTGATTGCGGAAACAACCTGACTGTCGCCCATGAAATTCCCGAAGCCCGTTTCCATCCCGTGAATGGCGATCAGAACCCCGGCAGGAACCCCGTATTGGCGTTCAAGCGCGGCATAGAACTGCGGGTTGCGCGCCTTTCGCTTGCGCCCTTGCGAAACAATCGTATCTGCGCCGCGGACACGCATGAACTTGTCCAAAGAGTATTTAAAGCTTTTCTGGTTTCTATCGGCTGCAATCGTGCGTGTGGCATATTGCGTCTGCGCCAACGCCTGCAACCCCTTCCTTTTGACACCCGCACGCTTGGCCTGCCTGGCAAAGTCGCTTTTCCAGGCTTCGAACCCGCTGCCGGTATTGCCGCAGGGGGCGGCCGTGCCCAAGGTTGGTGTGGCCACAAGGAAAGCAATCAGAACAGCGGGTCGCAGCATGGGGTCCTCAGTCTTGTCGGTTGCAACTGGTCTACAATGCGCGTTGGAGATCTGCCGACGTTAACACAGGTTGGATTTCTATGCTTGCATTCAGCGCGGCAAACAGCGGTTCGTTGATAGAAGGCATGCGAGCCTGATCGGCTTCTTCAAAGATGACGATCCCCATGCGTTTGCCACCCTCAAGGGCAAAATAGGCAGCTTCGGCATTCACCTGTTTAACCAAAGCGTCAATCGCCGGGCCAAGCGTGCCGTCCTTTTCGGCCTGATTGCCCTTTTCGACTGGTATCGTGAATTTCAGCATCAGGCGCATCGTTCTCTCCCGTGTTGAGTTTCGCGGAAGGCTCTGACGTTATTGCGCGCCAGTCAAGCGGCGGCGGGTCTGGGAAAAGAAAAGGGGCGCCCGCCCGACGCCCCTTCGAGAGTATTTGTTGGAAGCTGTTGTTTAGCAGCTGTAGTACATGCCGTACTCGACAGGGTGCGGCGTGTGCTCGTAGGTTTCGACCTCTTCCATCTTCAGTGCGATGTAGCCGTCGATCTGGTCTTTGGTGAACACGTCGCCCTGCAGCAGGAAGTCGTGATCGGATGCCAGAGCTTCCAGAGCTTCGCGCAGGCTGCCGCAAACGGTCGGGATGTCGGCCAGTTCTTCGGCAGGCAGATCGTACAGGTTCTTGTCCATGGCTTCGCCCGGATCGATTTTGTTCTTGATGCCGTCCAGACCAGCCATCAGCAGCGCAGCAAACGCCAGGTAGGGGTTCGCAGCTGGGTCGGGGAAGCGGGCCTCGACGCGCTTGGCTTTCGGGCTTTCGGTCCACGGAATACGGACACAACCCGAACGGTTGCGAGCCGAATAGGCGCGCAGAACAGGTGCTTCAAAGCCCGGGATCAGACGCTTGTAGCTGTTGGTCGACGGGTTGGTGAAGGCGTTCAGCGTCTTGGCGTGTTTCAGAACACCGCCGATGAAGTACAGCGCTTCGTCTGACAGATCGGCGTATTTGTCGCCAGCGAACAGAGGCTTGCCGTCTTTCCAGATCGACATGTTCACGTGCATGCCGGTGCCGTTGTCACCTGCGATCGGCTTCGGCATGAAGGTGGCCGATTTGCCATAGGCGTGCGCAACGTTGTGGATGACGTACTTGTACTTCTGCAGCTCGTCCGCCTGCTTGGTCAGGCTGTCAAAGATCAGACCCAGCTCGTGCTGGCACGACGCAACCTCGTGGTGATGCTTGTCGACCTTCATGCCCAGACGCTTCATGGTCGACAGCATTTCCGAACGCAGGTCCTGTGCTTCGTCGATCGGGTTGACCGGGAAGTAACCGCCCTTGACGCCCGGACGGTGGCCCATGTTGCCCATTTCGTACTCGGTGTCGGTGTTCCACGACGCGTCGGTTGCATCAACTTCGTAGGATACCTTGTTGATGCTGTTCGAGAAACGGACATCGTCAAACAGGAAGAATTCAGCTTCGGGGCCGAAGAATGCTGCGTCACCGATACCCGAGGATTTCAGGTAAGCTTCGGCTTTCTGAGCGGTGCCACGCGGGTCACGCTCATAAGCTTCGCCGGTGTCGGGCTCGACAACCGAGCAATGCAGACAGATGGTTTTTTCCGCGTAGAACGGATCGACATAGGCGCTGTCGGTGTCGGGCATCAGTTTCATGTCCGACGCTTCGATCGACTTCCAGCCCGCAATGGACGAACCGTCGAACATAAAGCCCTCTTCCAGGAAGTCTTCATCAACCTGGTCAGCCATGATGGTGACGTGCTGAAGCTTGCCGCGCGGGTCGGTAAAGCGGATGTCGACGTACTCGGCGTCCTCATCCCGGATCAGCTGAAGAACTGCGTCCTTGCTCATGTTTTTCTAGTCCTCTGGTTTGAGTTTGTTCGATTACAGCGCTTCCGGGCCGGTTTCACCGGTCCGGATACGAATGGCTTGTTCCACAGGCGATACAAAGATCTTGCCGTCACCGATCTTGTCGGTTTTGGCTGCCGCAACGATGGCGTCGATGGCCGCATCGACCTGATCGTCGTCCAACACGACCTCGACCTTCACCTTGGGAAGGAAATCAACGACGTACTCTGCGCCGCGGTAAAGTTCGGTGTGACCTTTCTGACGGCCGAAGCCTTTGACTTCGATCACGCTGAGACCCTGGACGCCGACGTCCTGCAGCGCTTCTTTCACTTCGTCGAGTTTGAACGGCTTGATGATCGCTTCGATCTTCTTCATCCCGGGCTCCCTTTAACTCTTGTCAGTTTGGCACTGACCACGTCTAAATTCGGTCGGCAATGTGATTGCGAAATTGGTCCCGGTTGGGCGCTTAGAAAACAGGCGGCAGGTCAAATTTTGATCGGTTTGCACAAAAAGTAAGCGAAAGTGAATCGCTGAGGGAATTAGAATGACGGAATTGCTGACTGCAGCGCAGATGCGTGCCATCGAACAGGCCGCAATCAAGTCTGGCGAGGTGACTGGTCTGGAACTGATGGAACGGGCTGGCCGTGGCGTTGTCGAGGCGATTTTCGAAGAATGGCCGGAACTGGCAAAAACCTCTGGTCGCGCGGTGGTGCTGTGCGGACCGGGGAACAATGGCGGCGACGGATTCGTCGTTGCGCGGTTGCTGAAAGAATGGGGCTGGGAGGTCGAAGTAATTCTGTATGGCGACCCGGAAAAGCTACCGCCGGATGCGCGAACGAACTATGAGCGATGGAAAGAGCAAAGCGAGGTCGCGGTTCGTCAAATCAATCCACCTCCTTTGGTCGATGACTACCTGAAGTTTCCGCCTGAATTTGACCTTGTTATTGATGGATTGTTCGGAACCGGTTTGACGCGTCCTTTCCAAGGAGTTTTCACGCTGTTGGCTTCCGAAGACGCAAGGCACCTGATGCGGCGCCACGGCGCGCGCGTTGTGGCAATCGATGTTCCAAGCGGCCTATGCGCCGACAGCGGCCGCGTACTTGGAAGTGTTATCGAGGCTGACCTCACTGTTACGTTCCATGACATGAAAGTTGGCCACATGATCAACGATGGCCCCGTAAATTGCGGCCTGGTTCGGACCAAGCCAATTGGGCTTCAGCGCCAAATGTCCAATAAAGTGGTTCAGCTTGTATCCAATATGAGTGTTCCGTGGACCAAGACAACGAGGGATCACAAATACTCTCACGGGCACGCACTGATCTTGTCGGGTGGTTCGGGCAAGACCGGCGCAGCACGTCTGGCTGCCCGGGGCGCATTGCGTATCGGGGCTGGGCTTGTGACGCTTGGTGTTCTTCCGGCGGCCCTGCTGGAGGTCGCGGCGCACGTGACCTCGATCATGTTGCGGCGAATTGAAGATGGGGGTGTGCTGTCGGAAATCCTGGAGGATGATCGCCTGAATGCTCTGTGCCTCGGGCCGGGGTTGGGGCTGCATCGTGCGCGGGAATTGGTACCGGTCGCCCTTGAGGCCGGGCGCGCGACGGTATTGGACGCGGATGCACTGACGGCTTTTGCGGATGATCCCGCCGATCTGTTTGGTCAACTGCATGAGAATTGTGTTTTGACACCGCATGGCGGCGAGTTTGCGCGGCTGTTCCCCGATATTGCCGAGCAGCTGGCCGCTGTCCCAACTACAGGCCCCGCGTGCTCTAAGGTCGACGCGACGCGCGAGGCCGCCAAGCGGGCAGGGTGCGTGGTTCTGTTCAAGGGGGCGGATACGGTGATTGCGGCACCGGATGGGCGCTGTGCAATCAACGCGGCCCACTATGATCGTTCGGCGCCATGGCTTGCAACGGCGGGGTCCGGTGATGTGCTGGCCGGGTTCATCACGGGGCTGTTGGCACGTGGTTTCGCCCCAATGCAGGCAGCAGAAACCGCAGCGTGGCTCCACGTGGAATGCGCACGTCAGTTCGGGCCGGGCTTGATTGCCGAGGATTTGCCTGAACAATTGCCCAAGGTTTTTCGAAACCTGGTCACATAGTGAATGGGCGGAAAATGGCCGCTTTTTTGTGCGGTCGGCAAGAAATAGCCACACGTATATGCATTAATGCATGTCATTCTTTTTGAAACACATTCCGCAGAGTGGCAGACTTGAAGAAAGAATCCCCATCCTGCGAAGGCTTGGAGATTAAATATTTGAAAAAATTTGGAATTTACTTCCTGCCGATTTGAGCCGTGAGGCAGAAGTCCTGAGTGCGAGTTATTCGGTTCTTTGGGTCGTGGGCTGTCACATTGGCTTCTCTTTTTGGCGGTATCCACAACCGTAACGTTGATGGTGAAGAAAATGACAGTGAAATTGAAAGTTCTCCCGGTGGCTGCGGTTTTTTCGGCGACCACTGCGATCCCTGCCTTTGCTGACCTGAAATACCAAAACAACAGTGGTGGTTCGGTCGAGCTATATGGTCAGTTCGACCCGGTGATCGTCTCGGTCGACGATGGGCAGGAAACCGAGACACGTTTGCTGGACAATGACCTGTCCAACAGCCGCGTGGGTCTGCGCGTCATTCAACCTTATGGCAGCAATGAGTTCATGTTCCGGTTCGAGTCGGGTTTGGGGCTGCCAAGTACTGCCACGGCAAACCAGAACGGAACCAACACCAATGGTTGGACACGGTCGGATATCCGTCATGTCGATTTCTCACTCAAGGGCGGGTACGGCAAGTTCTCGGCCGGTCAGGGCAGTATGGCCTCGGACGGGGCTGCGGAAACTGACCTGTCCTATGTCGGGACCGCGCTCTATTCCTTCACGAACGACGAAAACGGTGCCTTCTTTTATCGCGGTGCGGACGGCGTTCTAAGTGACATTACGGTGGGCGACTCGTCCAGTAACTTTGACGGTGGTCGCCGGGGCAGGATCCGGTACGACACGCCGGATTTCAACGGCTTCTCGGCCGCGATAGCCTATGGTCAGAACATTCTGTCCAGCAGCGATGACGACGACTACTATGACATCGCCTTAAAATACGGGAACACCTTCGCAAATGGGATCGAGTTCGCGGCCAGTTTTGCCTATGCTGTCCGGGACTTTGACGATGGTTCCGGCGAGCAGAGGGACACAATCGGGTCCGCTTCGGTGCTGCTGCCAAGCGGTTTCAGTTTTACCGCAGCTCTGGGTTCGCGGGACAATACCTCGGCCGGTGCAAGTGATCCGGACTATTGGTACACCAAGCTGGCCTATGAAGGTGACTGGGTGTCGTGGGGCAAAACCGGCGTAGGTATCGACTATTTCGATGGCTCGGATTTCGAAAACCAGGGCTCCAGCACCAAATCCTGGGGCATTGCTGTGGTACAGCGCATCGATGCGATCAACACGGATGCCTACCTGAAATACCGCAACCACGATTTCGATGACACGGTCGATTTTGACAAGAACGAAGCCTGGGTGCTGGGTGCGCTCTGGAAGTTCTGACGACGTTTCACATTAACTGCAGGCGCCCCGGTCTTGTCCGGGGCGTTTTTTTGTTCAAATCCGCGGCAAAACAAGGCTGACCCGGCCATTGCCCCTTGCACGCCGGCGGCTGTGCAAATAGAAGGCGTCAAATTTGCCCGGCGCGCCGTTTTGCGCGCCCCGAATCCTATGGGGACTACCATAATGCAGGTTACCGAGACGCTGAACGAAGGTCTGAAACGCGGCTACAATATCGTCGTATCCGCAGCCGAGCTGGACGACAAAGTTAACGAGAAACTGGTCGAAGCGCAGCCGGAAATCGAGATGAAGGGTTTCCGCAAAGGCAAAGTGCCGATGGCGCTGCTGAAAAAGCAATTTGGCCAGCGCCTGTTGGGCGAAGCGATGCAGGAAAGCATCGACGGTGCGATGAACAAGCACTTTGAAGACAGCGGCGAGCGCCCGGCGCTGCAGCCTGAGGTCAAAATGACCAACGAAGACTGGAAAGAAGGCGACGATGTCGAAGTTGCAATGTCCTATGAGGCACTGCCCGAGATCCCCGAAGTTGACCTGAAATCGGTCGAGTTGGAAAAGCTGGTTGTCAAAGCCGATGACGCAGCCATCGAAGAAGCGCTGAACAACCTGGCCGAAACCGCTCAGGACTTCAAAGCGCGCCGCAAGGGTTCCAAAGCCAAGGACGGCGATCAGGTTGTGATCGACTTTGTTGGTAAAGTGGGCGGTGAAGAATTCGAAGGCGGTTCGGCCGAGGATTATCCGCTGGTTCTGGGTTCCAACAGCTTCATCCCCGGCTTCGAAGAGCAGCTGGTTGGCGTGAAGGCTGAAGAAGTCAAAGATGTCGAGGTGAAGTTCCCCGAGGAATACGGTGCGGAGCACTTGGCCGGTAAAGACGCCGTTTTCACCTGCACCATCAAAGAGGTCAAAGAGCCGGTTGCGGCCGAGGTTAACGACGAACTGGCCACCAAGTTCGGCGCAGAAGATCTGGAAGCCCTGAAGGGTCAGATCGCCGAGCGTCTGGAGGCGGAATACGCCGGTGCATCGCGCGCGGTCATGAAACGTGCTCTGTTGGACGCACTGGACGAGAAAGTCTCGTTTGACCTGCCGCCGTCGCTGGTTGAGGCGGAAGCCAAGCAGATCGCACATCAGCTGTTCCACGAAGAAAACCCGGACGTAGAAGGCCACGACCACGGTGAGGTCGAGCCGACCGACGAACACAACAAACTGGCAGAACGCCGTGTGCGTCTGGGCCTGCTGCTGGCCGAGCTGGGTCAGAAGGCCGAGGTCGAAGTGACCGATGCCGAGATGACTCAGGCAATCATGAACCAAGCACGTCAGTACCCTGGTCAGGAACGTCAGTTCTTTGAATTCGTTCAGCAGAACGCACAGATGCAGCAGCAACTGCGCGCGCCGATCTTCGAAGATAAGGTCATCGACTACGTGTTTGAACTGGCTCAGGTTGCTGACAAAGAAGTCAGCAAAGATGACCTGCAGAAAGCCGTTGAGGCACTGGACGAGGAGTAATCCTCGTCTGCCCATCTCCTGACGGGCAAAAAAATACGGAGCCGTCTGAAATAAGACGGCTCCGCTTTTGTGGCTTTAACTTATGAGGTGAGGGGGTCAGGCCTCATGAGCAAAAGCACGGGGGGAACTGAGCAGAGCATTCTTTTGCTCTGGTGTGAACCGGTCTGAAAGCGCTTCGATCAGCTTCAAGACAGATTCAACTTCTTCTTTGGACGTTGCAGCATTCATCTGCTCGACGAAGTACTTTTCCAGCTGGCTCAGGGGCTGGTGATCGTAGTTCGCGGCATTTGCCTTGACCTTCGACTTCTCGAACAGTTCAAGCGCTGCGTCTTCGCTCAGAAAGACATCATGTTCGATGCCTGCATAGTCGCGAATTCCGGAAATACGTTCCTCTGAGCAGTCCATAAGAGCGGCCATCGCCACCACCTTGCCCATCGGTTTAGCAGTGCCAAGGTAGTCATACGGAGCATTGCCCGAACGTTGCAGTACGCGGTTCATGACCGGATCGATCACGGCGATCGAGTCCAGCACGCCAGCCGTCTTCGCATATTCGAAGGATCCGATCATCACTTCGCTGGTGACATAGGAAACTGAGTTCACACCTCGACCACGGCCGAGTTTCTTGGTGTCGACGCAGAAACGGGTCGCTTCCCAGACCTGGGCGCTGCGGATTGGCGCTTCGCCATCCAGGATCGAATGGAACACGTCCGACAGCATGTGCGGCCCGGTCGTCTGCAGCAGTCTCATGCACCCAACAACGTTCCCCTCGTCGTTGATGCTGACTACGTGTGCAGGATGAAGGTCGTCGAAATGGTCGCGCTCGCGCCCGTCGACGATATTTACGTCCCAGCCAAGCCTATCGCCAAACACGCGCGCGCGAAGTTTGTGCATCTCATCCAAGACATCTTTAAACTTATGTTGGTTAATACCATCAATTACGATGATCATTTCCATCCCCCTACAGTCTGGTTACCGTAAGTAGGAGGTTAACCAAGTTTACGTCTGAAACTATTGGGGGTTTCCCGTATTTTTGATCTTTTTTGATTATCCGGGGGCAATTAGCCCAAGTCCGATCGCGCGACCGATGGCCTGAGGTGTTGTCAAAGCCCCCAGTTTTTCACGCCCTGATCGCATGTGAACTTCAACGGTTCGGTGCGAAATTGACAGAATGTCACCAATGTCCTGCTGGGATTTGCCGTCGGCAACCCATTGCAGAATCTCTTGTTCACGGGTCGAAAGGGCCGGAAGATACAGCGCTTTGGCCAGCAGGCCGGACTGCATCACAGTATCATGCGCCTGAACAGCAGCCATCTGCAGGTCTCCCATGACATGTTTTTTCAGCTTTTCCCATTCGGCGTCCGAGCAATTGCGGGTCACGTTCAGCAGCCCACATTCTCCATAAGGCCCACGCACCGGAACAGTTAAGCCGCGGGACGTAATGCCAAAATCATGCGCATCGCGAAAAACCGAATGGAACTTTTCGTCGTGGTTGAAACGTCCCCAATCCACAGGCGCGATGCTGAGCGCGGATTGGTACAAAGTGGGGTCGAAATGGTGAAAGCCTTGACTTCCATAGTGAATTTTCCATTCGTCAGGGTAGTTTGCATAGCCCTGAACGTCACCTTTGACAGGGTTGAAAGTGGCATAGGACGCGTAGTCAAAGCCAAGCTCTTCGCAGACAGCATTAATGATGTCGGCTGCCGACTTCTCTTCGTGGTCGATCGCGGCCAAGTCTACTAGTTTCACCTGTCCAACCCTTGCGGAAGGCATTTCTTTCCCCAAAGAAATGCCATATCTGTCCATTTCAGTGTGTACGTTGCGTCAAGTTAGGTACTTGACGCAAGCTAATTATGTAAAACGCCTAAGCATATTGCGTGGTTCTGGCAACATAGTGCGAGGGTGTCTTTTGGGGGTATAACTTCAGCCCGCGCACTCTTTTGCCAGTTTGTTTACCTAGCGTCATCTCGAAACCAGACCAGTCTCAACCAGCATACCGCGTGCTTTTGCCTCGGGGTAGTAACCTTTGGCATAGAGGAAAATGGCGCGTTTCTGGTCGCCATCTGACAATAGCCAGGCGCCCCGCAAGTACTTTCCGGCAAACTCCAGGTTGGTGTCTGCGTCCAGTAGTCCCTGCGGTGTTCCGGTGTATCCCATCGAGCGCGCAGTGGCCGGCAGAATCTGGAGCAAGCCGTAGTAGGGACGATTCACTGCCCAGGGCCGGTGCGTGCTTTCGCGAATGGCCAGCTTGTGCACCAGCTCTCGGGGCAGTTCATAGTGATCCGCCCACTTGTTGATCGACGCGCGCAGTTCTGGCGTCTCGTTGGGATAAAGTGGCGGGTCGAATGTCGCTTCCCGGGTGCTGGGTTCGCTGCCACAGGCGGCCAGCGTGGGCACGGCCAAAAGTGCAACGAGCAAGGTGCGACGCGTGTATTGGGGCATTTAAAGTCTCCGATGGGGGTCGGAATATGATAAACCAGCCATGCGCAACCGCAAGCTGACCTGTAGCCCACGCGCTGAATTACGCCGGGTTGTGTCGCTTGTTCGCCCTGTTTCACTGTCTAGGATATCAGTCCGACGCGGTTACGCTTCGACCTGGAACCACAAGATGACATCGGCAAACCAAATCTTGTTCTCTGTCGCGCGGAACTGAACGGTGTTGTTGATCCCCGGGTTCAGAACGGTTCCGGGGAAGGCCTCCCATAATCCGCGAATGTCGCCGCCGGACATGGACGGGCCATAAATTAGAGTATCGTTGATCTCGATCTGGAACGCCCCTCCGGAAGGTGTTGCCCAAGCCTTGAAGGCGAGGATCGGTTTGGCTCGGTTGGTTCCGATGATCAGATTGGACGGAATCGGGTCGCTGAAAGTCTGGCTTTCGCCGGGGTTTAATGAAAATGAGCCGTCGTTCACGACGATATAGTCGCACAAAGATGCCATGACGCTTTCTCCTGTCGGATCGCGGTCCGCCCAGATGCGCGATCACGCAAACAAATAACTAAAATGAACTTCAAAAAAATGCGGCAGGGGCGGCAGGGCCGCGCGACCACAGCATAGCATATTTTCCAAGTGATTGCTGTATCCGGCCTTGGTGGTGCCTTTGCCTTGGCCAGGTCATAAAAAAAAGCCGCACCTTTCGGCGCGGCCTTTCATTCATTCAAGAGTAGCCAGATCAGGCTTTGGCTTCGTCTTCTTCAGCCGGTGCTTCTTCGGTAACCAGATCGTCGTCTTCGGAAGCTGCGGAACCGATATCGTCGAACAGTTCGGCGATTTCGAATTCAGCGGCGGCTTCTTCTTCAGCGGCCAGTTCCTGGATCGACTTGCCCGATGCCTGCAGTTCGGCTTCTTCTTCCGAGCGGGCAACGTTCATCTGGATTGCAACTTCGACCTCGGGGTGCAGTTTGACTGCCAGCGAGTGCAGACCCAGTTCCTTGATCGGTGCGATCAGGGCGATCTGCTTTTTGTCGACGGTGAAGCCTGCTTCGGTTGCAGCGTCTGCGGCGTCACGCGGGGTGACCGAGCCGTACAGAGCGCCAGCATCCGATGCCGAGCGGATCACGATGAACTGCTGACCGTCCAGCTTTTCAGCCAGAGCTTCAGCTTCTTTCTTGGTTTCCAGGTTGCGGGCCTCAAGCTGGGCTTTCTGAGCTTCGAACGACGCGATGTTGGCGTCCGATGCGCTCAGCGCTTTGCCTTGGGGCAGCAGGAAGTTGCGGGCGTAGCCAGGCTTGACGTCAACGACGTCGCCCATCTGACCCAGTTTCGCAACGCGTTCCAGAAGGATAACTTGCATATCAGTCTCTCCTTACTTCACAGCGTAGGGCAGCAGGGCGAGGAAGCGGGCGCGCTTGATAGCACGGGCCAGTTCACGCTGCTTTTTTGCCGAAACGGCCGTGATGCGCGAAGGAACGATCTTGCCACGCTCAGAGATGTAGCGCTGCAGCAGACGGGTGTCTTTGTAGTCGATCTTCGGCGCGTTGTCGCCCGAGAACGGGCAAACCTTGCGGCGGCGGAAAAATGGTTTTGCGGCCATGGTAAATGTCCTTTCGTCAGGCGTTGATCAACGGCGCTCGCGGCGGCCTTCGCGCTCATCGCGCTTCTGCATCTGGACCGAGGGGCCCTCGGCATGCTCGTCGACCTTGATGGTCAGAACGCGCATAACGTCGTCATGCAGGCGCATCAGGCGTTCCATTTCCTGAACGGCGCCAGCAGGGGCGTCGGTCTTCAGGAAGGAATAGTGGCCTTTGCGGTTTTTGTTGATCTTGTAAGCCATCGTCTTGACGCCCCAGTACTCGCTGTCGACGACGTTGCCGCCGTTGTCAGCCAGAACGGTGCCGAAATGTTCGACAAGGCTTTCTGCCTGCGCGTTGGACAGGTCCTGACGCGCGATCATTACATGCTCATACAGTGGCATGTGCACTCCTGTTTCTATCAAGGCGCATTTCAAAGGCAGGGCCATTCAACCCTCCGCGACCCGGCCACGAGAGGCTGCGCGATTCATAACTCTTGCGAAGGATGGCCCCGTATACACCATTCGGCGCGGGGGGCAAGCCCCGCGTAAATGCCGTGGTGAAGCCGCGCTATTAACATCCAATTAACATTGCGCCGCCCAATTCCTGACGCTTTTCGGCTCAAAGTTGTTTTGCATACCGGGGACTAGCCGGAACGACCAAACAAAGGCGGCAACCTTATACAAGGTACAGTGATATGACGGCGACGAACACGAATACCTTCGACAAGTCTGCGAAAAACGCGACTTACGACCAATCGGTTCCAGTTCTTGTGGCATTTGCACCGAACTGGCAGGCCAGAACCATTTTGGCGCGCTTTGTTGGAGCGTTCCTGATCATTATGGCATTCTCAATGTGGTTGATGCCCGGTGCGGTCATGGCGACTGAGGTTTGGCCGATCAAACTGGCGGCGTCGTTGATGTTCCTGCTGATCGGGGTCAGCCTGTTGACGGTTCAGGTTCTGGATCAACGCCCGGATGCGTATTTCGACCCGATCCGCCGCGAAGTTCGGGTACTGCAGAAAAACGAAAACGGCCGTCCGCAGACAGTACTGCGCCGCAGCTATGACACCCTGGGTGGTGCGCGGTTCGCAGACGATCAGGTGGAACTCTTTGACGTGGATGGCAGCTTGTTGATGAAACTGCCGCTGCAATCGGCGGATGTTAGCCGAGCGCTCAAGGGACAATTGAGTGGAAGTGTAACAATCTTCGCCTAAATTCTATTCTGTTCACCTGAGAACAGAAAGTGTGAGCGAATATGACTTGTGTGCTGCCTCAGGGCGGCACATTTTCGTTACCGAGCATGCCTATTGGTTTGCATCCACAATAATTTGGAGATTGTCATGAAATCCACCCTTCTTGCTGCTGCACTGGCCGTATCGGCGACCTCGGCATTTGCCAGCGCCGAGAAATACGTTTTGGACCCCAGCCACAGCCAGGTCATCTTTAGCTACAACCATCTTGGGTTTTCGACCACCTACGGCATGTTCTCGGGCTTTGAAGGCGAGATCATGTTCGATCAGGAAGACCCTGCTGCCTCTAGCGTGACTGTGTCGATGCCGGTTGTTGAAATGATCACCGGTTGGAAGCCGCGCGAAGATCACTTCATGACCGAAGACTTCTTTGGCGTGCAAGAGGGCGATCTGATCACCTTCACCTCGACTGGTATTGAAGTTACCGGTGATAACACCGCGAACATCACCGGCGATCTGACCATGAACGGCGTCACCAAGTCGGTCGTACTGGACGCGAAGCTGAACCAGGTCGGTGATCACCCGATGGCAAACAAACCTTGGGCGGGATTCGACGCGACCACCACATTGGTTCGCAGCGATTTCGATCTCGGCCAATTCGCACCCTTCGTGGGTGATGAGGTCGAGGTTCGCATCTCGGTCGAGGCACAGAAAGCCGACTAAGTCGACCTGATCTGACAATAAAGAACCGCCGGGATCGATAGACCCCGGCGGTTTTGTTTTGGTGAAGTTAGATTTTATTGCCCTTGGTTAGCCGTCAGCTCAACATTCACCGTAACGCCAAAGGCCAGAGACTCTTCGGTCGGTTGCGACGTGCCGACGTCAAAATCAAGCCGGTTCAACTCTAGCGCGCCTTGCATCTTTGCGATGCCGTCCTGCAGGTCCAACTCGAACGGGAGGACAACGTCCATCGACTTGTCCCGGATAGTCAGAGTGCCGCGCGCTTCGTAAGCCAGATCGGTTTTGAAAAGATCAGCGGTGAATTTGGCGGTAGGGAACTGCGCACTGTCAAAGAAGTCCGCCCCAAGCGCCTGTTGCGTAACCGTGCCAATGGTCAAAGAGCCGATCGCCACAGTCACATCAACAGTCCCGGCAGGGCCCGGTTCTGCGGGTTCGTCAAAGGTGATCGCTGCGGTCCAATCCGAAAACCCGCCGGTCACCGGGCTGCCCAACTGAGTTATGGTAATCCCCAGCGTGCCCTCCTGCACCTGCCAGTCGGACTGGACTGCATCCAGCTCGGCCGAGGCGTGATCGCCCGCAGGATGCGCCGAATAGGCTCCGTCAAACCATCCGATACCAAGCGCCATAGCCCAGATCACCAAAGCGGCAAGTGCGGGAACCGGTGAGTGCCACTGTTGGGGCGGCTCCGGCAGTTCGACCCGTCCGGGCAGCATACGGCGCAGCGTGCTGTCCTTGTCGATCACGTGGTGCTTGAGCGCGCCGGCGATGTGCAGAACCAAGGCGCCGACCAGCACCAGCATCAGGACAAAGTGCAATCCACCGGTTGCTTCGGCCAGGGCGGGGGATTTGGGCACAAAGGGCAGGTTTTGCCCAAACGGCCATAGGATCGGGGCAAACCCTTCCGTCGCCGCATGGTGGATCCAGCCGGTCAGGGGAACCAGCACGAGCGAGCCGTACAGAAGCCAATGCACGGTTTCGGCGGCAAATGCCTCGGGCTTGTTGTCGGCGTTCAGCAGGCCGGGTTTGGGCTGACTGATCGCCCAGAGGATGCGGGCGAGGGCCACGAAAAACACCGTAACACCGATTGTTTTGTGAAGTGAAAACAGCTGGGCCGCTTGCTGCAGATCCTCCGGCGTCGTTGGGATGGCCGGGTCTTCGATGGCATGGGCCAGCCGGGTTGCGAACCAGCCGATGGGAAGGGCTGTCAGAATAAGCAGGGCCGTCAGCCAGTGGAAGGTTTTCGAAACACCTCCGTAGCTATGGGTGCTATTTGCAAGGGACATTGGTTTCAGGCTCCGGTCTGTTTGCTGATGCCACCCTAATTATAGGGGGGTCGGACACAATAGCTTCTGGCGCACAGGATGCGTGTTCGGATGCAGAGCTTGTGCCGCTCGTTCACTCGGTTTACACCCCGTCGCAACCTAACGTCATCCAAGAGGTTGCAATGACACGCGCGTTCGTTTTCCCGGGGCAGGGTGCCCAAACCATTGGCATGGGTAAAGCACTGGCCGAGGCATACCCGGCCGCACAGGCCATTTTCGATGAGGTCGACGACGCGCTGGGCGAAAAGTTGAGCGATCTGATCTGGGAAGGCGACATCGCGGACCTGACGCTGACGCAAAACGCACAGCCTGCGCTGATGGCGACCTCGATGGCCGCGATGCGCGCGTTGGAGGCCGAAGGGGTCTCGGTCACGGACGCGGCGTTTGTGGCGGGGCACTCGCTGGGCGAATACTCGGCACTGGCGGCCGCCGGTGCACTGTCGGTCGCGGATACCGCGCGCCTGTTGCGGACCCGTGGACAGGCCATGCAAAGCGCTGTGCCAGTTGGTGAGGGCGCGATGGCCGCCATTCTTGGATTGGACCTTGAGGCGGTGCGCGCTGTCGCAGACGAAGCCGCGCAGGGCGAGGTGTGTCAGGCCGCGAATGACAACGATCCTACACAGGTCGTTGTTTCGGGCGCTAAGGCCGCCGTTGAACGCGCCGCTGAGATCGCCAAAGAAAAAGGCGCGAAGCGCGCTGTGATGCTGCCCGTTAGTGCTCCGTTCCATTGTGCGCTGATGCAACCTGCGGCGGATGTGATGGCCGAGGCGCTGGCCGCGGTTGAAATCAAGGCCCCGGCGGTTCCGCTGGTCGCCAATGTGCGCGCTGAGGCCGTGAGTGACCCGGATCTGATCCGGCAATTGCTGGTCGAGCAGGTCACCGGTTCTGTTCGCTGGCGCGAGAGCGTTCAGTACATGGCCGCGCAGGGCGTCACTGAGACGTGGGAGATTGGCGCGGGCAAGGCGCTGTCGGGCATGATCCGCAAGATCGACCGCGCGATTGCGGGTAAGGCTGTTGGCACGCCGGACGACGTGCAGAATGTGGTTCAGAGCGAATCGTAAGAACAATGTGCGACGGAAGTTGCGCTGCAAAAGGAAGATCGAATGTTTGATTTGACAGGGAAGAATGCGCTGATCACCGGTGCGTCCGGCGGGATTGGTGGCGAGATCGCGCGCGTGCTGCATGGCGCAGGGGCCACTGTTGCGCTGTCGGGCACACGGGTTGAGCCGCTTGAGGCACTGGCCGCCGAACTGGGCGAGCGGGCCCATGTTCTGCCGTGTAACCTGAGTGATGGTGAGGCGGTCGCCGCGCTGCCCAAGCAGGCGGCCGAGGCGATGGGGTCCGTTGATATTCTGGTCAACAACGCCGGGATCACGCGGGACAACCTGTTCATGCGTATGTCCGATGAAGAATGGCAGAGCGTGATCGACGTGAACATGACCTCGACCGCCAAGCTGTGCAAAGGCGTCCTGCGGGGCATGATGAAGGCGCGCTGGGGTCGGATCATCAACATCTCGTCTGTGGTGGGCGCCACCGGCAACCCCGGTCAGGCGAACTATGCCGCATCCAAGGCGGGTATGGTCGGCATGACCAAATCGCTGGCTTACGAGGTTGCGAGCCGTGGCATTACGGCGAACGCGGTTGCGCCGGGTTTCATCACGACGGCCATGACCGACAAGCTGACGGATGATCAGAAAGCCGGCATTCTTGGGCAGGTTCCCGCCGGTCGCATGGGCGATGCATCCGAAATTGCCGCGGCAGTTCTGTATCTTGCCAGCCCCGAAGCCGGATATGTCACCGGAACAACCTTGCATGTTAACGGCGGTATGGCCATGTTGTGAGCGCGGACCGAGGCAGATGCGAAAGCGTTTGCCTTGAGCGTTGTCTATGCTATAGGCGGCGCATAAATGCTGAGGTCGACCAAACGGTCGGCCTTCTACTTTCCCGGTCAGCCGGGACCCAACCGCCCGCATCGGGCAAATCAAAGCCAGCCTGAGCGGGCAAGGGCAGAACCGGGCACTAGGCCCTGAAAACGGAATGAGGAATAGACATGAGCGACGTCGCAGATCGCGTTAAAAAGATCGTTGTTGAGCACCTGGGTGTTGAAGAAGACAAAGTGACCGAAAACGCGTCCTTCATCGACGATCTGGGCGCAGACAGCCTGGACACTGTTGAGCTGGTTATGGCCTTCGAAGAAGAGTTCGGCATCGAGATCCCTGATGACGCAGCCGAGACCATCCAGACATTTGGCGACGCCGTCAAATTCATCTCGGAAGCCTCCTAAGAGCTTCGAAATCTTAAAAAAGCGGCGCTTCCGGGCAACGGAGGCGCCGTTTTTTATGTCTGCAACGATTTCAGGCTTGCAAGGTGCCGTTTTCGTTCGCACCCTTTTGCCCGAGGCACATAATTCTGAGCGGGCAGGGCATGATACGATCCACCCCGATGATCAATACGGCCCGCTTGACGCTGTGCGCCATGCGGCCAGAGGATTTTAACCGGTTCGCCGAGATTTGGCGGAACCCCTGCATCGTGCGGCATATCGGCGGCAAGCCACGTTCGCGCGGAGAAGCGTGGGATTCCTTCCTGCGCAACGCAGGACACTGGCAGATGGCGGGATTTGGCCAGTGGGCTGTGGTCCAGCAGTCGAATCGGCAGATGATCGGCCAGGCCGGGTTCTTTTACGGCAATCGCTCGATTGGCGAGGACTTCGACACATTCCCCGAAGCCGGTTGGATTCTGGTCCCCGAGGCACAGGGCCAAGGGTTGGGGTACGAGGCCGCGCAGGCCGCGCATGACTGGTTTGACCGGATCATGCCCGGGCCATTGGTTGCGATGGTCAATTCAACTAATTCCGCCTCACAAAAGCTGGCCGACAAGCTGGGCTACACGCCGATGCGCGAATGCGAGTTCAACGGCAGCGAGGTCACGCTGCTGCGCCGCAACGGGCCGCCGCCGCGCCACTAGCAATCTGAGACTTTAAGAATGCCGCAAACTGCGCTTGGTTTGCCGATCCCGGTCAAAACGGGCCGAGCTTGCGCGTGTATGGTACTCTGGTTTGGCAGAGCGATTGAGCAGAGGAGAAAGCTCATGAGGATTTACCCCACGATGGAATTGCAGAACGGCCGGTGCGTCACACTGGACAAGGGCCGTCTGGAAAACGCGATGATCTGGCATGTGAATCCAACGGAGACGGCGCGCAGCTGGTCTGCGGCCGGGGCCACGTGGATGCACCTGACGGATTTCGACGCGATCGAAGGCCGCGATACCAATTCAGAGCTGGTCGAGGATATCATCCGCTCGTCTGAGATGTCGGTGCAACTGGCTGGCGGCATGCGGACGCGGGAGCAGGTCGAGTACTGGATCGACAAGGGCGCGGGACGCATCGTGATCGGCACGTTGGCAGCCTGGGATCCGAACCTGGTCAAGGAATTGGCCAAGCTCTACCCCGATCAGATCGTTCTGGCCGTGGATGTCTGGCAAGGGCAGGTCATGACAGAAGGTTGGCGCAGCCAGAGCGCGTTCACGCCCGACGCCTTCATCAAGGCGTTTGAAGGCACCCCGTTTGCGGCGATTCTGGTCACCGACATTGATAGCGACATTGAAGATGTCGACGCGCAACTGGGTCTGATTTCTGGTATTGCCGAGGTGTCGCGGACGCCGGTGATCGCGAGCGGTGTCGTTCGGACTGCCGATGACATCTCGCGTCTGGCGTATGTGAACAACATCTCGGGCGCGCTTGTTGGACGCGCATTGTTCCGCAAAACTATAGACTTGGCTGACGCGCTTGCCGTCGCCGATCAGGCCCACGAGCCAGTGGCCGAGTTCCAGTAATTCGTCCTTACACACCTTTGCCCCGCCTCTTTCCGATATCTGAAAGAGGCGGGGCATTTTCTTTCGGTACAAGGCGCATGGATAGACGACCCGGCAGAATGGTGCCGGTGCGGAATGCGCTGTTGCTCTTGCCCCCGGACCCCGGGCCGGGGTATGAGCGGTTCTCAAATAGGAAGCAGGCAAGAGGCATTTCATGCGCAGAGTCGTTGTAACCGGTCTGGGATTGGTCACTCCTTTGGCCAGCGGGGTCGAGGAATCCTGGTCGCGTTTGCTGGATGGAGAATCCGGCGCGGGCCCGATCACGCAGTTTGATGCCGAAGCAAGCGGCGTCACCACGACCTATGCCTGCGAAGTCCCGCGCGGTGATGGCACCGACGGAACCTTCAACCCCGACGATTGGATGCCGCCGAAAGAGCAGCGCAAGATCGAAGACTTTATCCTGTATTCCATCGCTGCGGCCGATATGGCCTGTCAGGACGCAAACTGGTTGCCCGAGGGTGAAGAAGATCGCCTGCGCACGGGCGTGTTGATCGGTTCCGGTATTGGCGGGCTTGGCTCTATTGCCGAAACGGCAAACCTGATCCGCGACAAGGGCCCGCGACGTGTGTCGCCGTTCTTTATTCCCGGTGCACTGATAAATCTGGCATCCGGTCAGGTCTCGATCCGTCATGGGTTCAAAGGGCCGAACCATTCGGTTGTAACGGCCTGTTCAACCGGTGCACACGCGATCGGAGACGCCAGCCGCATAATCCGGGCAGGGGACGCGGACGTGATGGTTGCTGGTGGTGGCGAAGGCTGCATCTGCGAAATCGGTATTGCCGGTTTCAACGCGTGTAAGGCGCTGTCGACCAAATATGCCGATGATCCGAAAAAAGCGAGCCGCCCATATGATGTGGACCGTGACGGGTTCGTTATGGGCGAAGGCGCAGGCATCGTCGTTCTGGAAGAATACGAACACGCCAAAGCACGTGGCGCGAAGATTTACGCCGAAGTCCTGGGCTATGGAATGTCAGGCGACGCCTACCACATCACTGCGCCGTCCGAGGATGGCGATGGGGCCGAGCGTTCGATGAAAGCCGCACTGCGCAGCGCCGGGCTGGAACCGAAAGATCTGGACTACATCAACGCACACGGTACTTCGACAATGGCGGACACCATCGAGCTGGGCGCGGTTGAACGCCTGCTGGGTGAGCATGCCGGAAGTGCGACCATGACTTCGACAAAATCGGCCACCGGTCACCTGTTGGGTGCAGCTGGCGCGATTGAGGCGATTTTCTCGATCCTTGCGATCCGTGATCAGGTGGCACCGCCGACGATCAATCTGGACAATCCGGCTGTTGAAACGCCGATTGATCTGGCTCCGAACGAAAAGCGCGAGCGTGAGATCAACGTGGCGCTGTCGAACTCGTTCGGATTTGGTGGCACCAATGCCAGCGTGATCTTCGGAAAGGTCAGCTAAATGTGGCGGGCTCTTGCTTCGAACGCGTTGACCCTGTTGATCGTTGGCCTGTTCCTGATGGGCGGGCTGATCGTATGGGGGCAGTCGCAATACAAGGCCGAGGGCCCGCTGGAAACCGCTATTTGTCTGCAAGTCAGAAGCGGGTCGAACATGACCCGCGTCAGCAATGAGCTGGCAGATCAGGGGGCGATTACCAACGCCACGATCTTCCGCATGGCGGCGGACTACACTGACAAGGCCCAGCAGCTGAAGGCCGGCAGTTTTCTGGTCCGCGAAGGCGCGTCGATGGAACAGATCATCGACGAAATCACCAGCAGCGGCGCAAGTACCTGCGGGTCTGAGATCGAATATCGTATCGGTGTCACCCGCATCCAAACGCGGATCCGCGAATTGGACCCGGCCACGCTGGATTTCGTCGAGATTGCCTCCTTTGACGTAACCGACGAGGAAATTCCTGCAGAATACGCCCAAAAGCGTGAAGAGGCCGACACCCGCTATCGTGTTTCTGTGGCCGAAGGCGTGACGTCATGGCAGATCGCCCAAGGTCTGCAGGCGATTGAGCTGCTGACAGGTGAAATTTCTGAAATTCCAGCCGAGGGAATGCTTGCCCCGGACAGCTATGAGTTGTCGCCGGGTGATGATCGGAACGCCGTGTTGCAAGCGATGCAGGACAAGCAGCAACTGCGCATCAATGCGGTATGGGAAAGCCGTCAGGACGGGCTGCCCATCAGCAACCCCGAAGAGATGCTGATCCTTGCCTCGATCATCGAAAAGGAAACCGGTGTCCCGCATGAGCGCGGCCAGGTTGCCAGTGTCTTTGTCAACCGGCTGGAACAGGGCATGAAACTGCAGACAGACCCGACCGTCATCTATGGCGTCACCAAGGGTCAGGGCACGCTTGGGCGCGGTCTGCGCCGGAGTGAGCTGCGCCGGGCAACGCCTTGGAACACCTATGTGATTGACGGTTTGCCGCCGACGCCGATTGCCAATCCCGGACTGGCGAGCCTTGAGGCCGCCGTCGCCCCGGAAGAGACCAACTTTATCTTCTTTGTGGCAGATGGCACTGGGGGGCACGCGTTCGCCGAAACCCTGCAAGAACACAACCGCAACGTCGCCAAGTGGCGTGAGATCGAGGCGGAGAGAAACAGCTCGAGCAACTAAAGGGGCTGCTGCAGAGAGCAATCCTTTCACCAGAATTGTCGCTGATCATGTGCCAACGGTTGCGCGATCAGCGATACCTCAATGTCAGCTTTGAGCCCACTTTACCGAATGCTGCGGCGCAGCTAACGTGCCTCATGATCAATCTCGCCGATATCAATGCCCGCGTACTCAAACCCGTACCAGAGCTGGATTACTTCGACACTCAGAGTGCCCAATTGTGTCGTGAAATCACTCCTCTTGAGGCTTGGAACTTCGCTATGGCCGAACCGAAACCGTTTTTGAAATTAGCGTTTTGGCTGCGTGATGCGGTTTCCGGTGTGTTTGGCGTGAAGCCGATCAAGGGTTTCAGTGGTAAAGCCGCAATGGATGTAACAGTCGGAGATTACTTGGACTTTTTTGTAGTCGAGTACTTTGATGAGAAAACGTTGGTTCTGACCGCACGAGACCGCCATCTTGATGTCATGACCTGCGTTTCAACTAATGGCCCTGCTGTCAGGATCACATCATCAGTTGAGGTCCACAATTGGTTCGGACATGCGTACATGATACCTGTCGGCGTCGCACATAGATGGATCGTTCGGGGCGATCTCAAACGCTTACAACGCAGAATGAACAAATAACCGAATGTCAGCTAAGTCTGCGCATCCGGCGTTTGAGATCAAAACACCCTCGCAAATTCTTGCGAGGGTGTTTTCCTTGCAAGGCCCGTTGCACCTTGAATTGTTTTGACGGTGCGGCACTTCTGGGAAGTGACTCCGCCGGAAAACACGGCCCGTTTTCTGCGGCTTATGCTGCAGGGCGACGGCGGGGTCTGCGGCGTTTGGAAGGGCCAGGTTTTGACGCTCCGTTTGCTGTTTTGGGCTTGACCCCGCGGCCGCGGAACCCGCCGCGTTTGCGGGGCTTCTTGGGTTCGGCCTCGGCGGGCATGGTGCCGCTTGCCACGGGAATTTCGACCTTCATCAGTTTTTGAATCTGGAGGAACTGATCCAGCTCATCGGGGGCGCAGAATGCTATCCCTTCGCCCTCGCGCCCGGCGCGCGCGGTGCGTCCGATGCGGTGAACGTAGTTGTCGGGCACTTCGGGCAGGTCATAGTTGATCACATAGGCCACGTCCGGAATGTCGATGCCGCGCGCAGCCACATCCGTGGCGACAAGCACGTTGATCTCGCCCGCGCGGAATGCCTTGATGGCGCGGTCACGCTGCCCCTGGCTTTTGTTGCCGTGAATCGAGGCTGCGTTGAACCCGTCTTTGACAAGGTCTTTCATCAAACGTTCCGCGCCATGTTTGGTGCGCGCAAAGACCAGGGTCAGCGCGCCCATGTCCGCGGACAGAACCTCACGCAGCTTGGCAGGTTTTTCGGCGCGGCTAAGGAAATGCACCGATTGTGCAATCTTGTCGGCCGCTTTTCCCGGAGGTGAGACCTGCACGCGATGAGGGTTTGTCAGGTAGGCCTGGCTGATCTCTTCCATCTGCTTGGGCATGGTGGCCGAGAACAACATGGTTTGGCGCGGGGTGCCCAGTTTCGGGGCGATTTTGCGCAGCGCGTGAATGAAGCCCATGTCCAGCATCTGATCGGCCTCATCCAGAACCAGATGGCGTACCTGGCCGAGGTCAACGGCTTCGCGCTCCATCAGGTCGATCAGGCGGCCGGGGGTGGCGACCAGAATGTCAGTACCGCGCGACAGGAATGAGATTTGCTTGCCAATGGATTGCCCGCCAACCACCGTAGCAACGCGCAGCTTGGTCTTGCCGGTCAGATTGCGCAGGCTTTCTGCAATCTGGTTGACCAGTTCGCGGGTCGGCGCGAGGATCAAAGCTTTGGCGGTTTTGGGGGCTGGTTTGCCGGGCTGGGCCAGCAGGTGGTCGATGAGCGGCAGACCAAAGGCCAGCGTCTTGCCGGTGCCTGTCTGCGCCAATCCAAGAATGTCGTGGCCGTTCAGGGCCAACGGAATGGCCTGGTTCTGGATTGGGGTTGGTTGCGAGAAATTGGCGCGTTTCAACGCGTCATTCAGGGCCGGGGCGAGACCCAGCATGTCGAAGTCGAACAAATAACTATCCTTTGTAATCCACAAGGCTTTGGCCCTGCAGACGTCTTTTGTAGGGCCACGCAGCGCGTGACAGGCAGGGTTTCCGCGAGGCCTCGGGACGTGCAGGCGGTTCCTGCGGCATCTGGCCGTCGCTTCAAGAACCCTGCGTGATGGGGAACTGGAGAATGGTAATGGCGCTGTGGGGTCGGTTACGACCGTCGGTGTTCACGCTTCAGCGCTGTGATTGAGGCCACATGCGGTTTGCGAGGGGAATTGTCAAGCGTTCGTTGATGTTTCGGAGCGCGTGTACCATTTCGAACGCCGTGCAGAGACAGCGTTCGATTTCACGATATCTGAATTCCAGAGCATAGGCTTTATTGGTGCGTGGAGCTCCATTTATCGAGCGCTTCCAAAAACTTGGCATGTTCTCCATCACGCATCCCGATATTGGTTTCGGGGTACGGAAAATTGCGCGCAGTCACTTCACTGTGGAATTGCGAGAGCGCGTCGACCCGCTCTTCATGGATTTGTTTATGCAGCCTGCCGACATTGCCAAAGGCGTAGGCATGTTTGGGCGGCTTGTCCTCTTCGCTGGCCTCGCCGCAAATATCAGCAACAAATGAGAAAATGGCGTCTCCGGCATTGCCGGACCCCAATGAGAAGGTGACGACGGTCGTTTTTTGGTTCACCGCGGCCAACACTTCTTCGGCAAGGCATTCGACTTCGACGGCAAAGACGCCGACATCCTCCATCCGCTTCAGGGTTTCGTAGACCTTCATCGCCTCATCAGCGGTCCGGCCCCAAGCGCGTAAACCACCGCAATGATGACTAAAGGTAGGTATCAACCCAATATGGCTTTGAACCGGGATGCCGTCTTTTGCCATCCGTTCCATGACGTCCAGAGAACGCAGGGTATAGTACATGTCGGCCCCGTTCCGCATGGTTTCGTATGCGTGCGCCACAATCTCATCATCCGATCCGAACTGAGCCCAGGTCGATCCGGCACCCGTGAAGTGATTTGGGGCAATCTGGCGGACATCGGCCATCTGATCGGCGCCCACGACAAACAGGTCGATACCAGCCTCGACACAAGCCCGAAGCTCTTCATTGTTCGCAGGGTTCGCCATCGACAGCGTACGGCCGGAGCCCTTCAGGTTCTTTAAATCTGCAACCGTATAGTTGCGGTGCGCCGGGTTTCGGCTGAAGTCGTAGATGCGTTTCATATCGGCGCTCTCCTTGCATTTTGTCGAAGCTTAGTCAGCATTCCGGCGGGGTGGCAATCGAATTGTCAGACGCGCTTGAAGTCATGTTTTGTTAACGTGAAGTGTACGCTGGGTGTTGCGTCCCTGTTGCGTAAATCATTGACTTTGCGATCCTTTTCCTGTACTGATTGTGGCATGCTAGAAGAAGTGGGCAAACGGCCCCGGGGCGACCCGGTGGCCGTTTTTCGTTTCTCTCGTGCGGAGAAAACTCACGCATGAGGTCACAGGCAAACATGACTTTGATTACCCCGGAAGAGCGGATGTCCCAGACGGCGGAACTTTTGCAGTCGCTTGAGTCATCCATTCGCGGTTTGCGCCAGGCAGCGGAAGAACTGCGCAGGCAAATCGGAGCCGGGGAGGATGCAGATCTTGCTGGTTCAGCCAAGCAACTCGGGCAGTTAGAGGGGCTGATCCGAAGTTGTCAGAAAGTGGAGACAAGCTTTGTCGAACAACATCACAGACAAGCCGGAATTGCCCAAGGGGGGTATGCGCTCGACCTTGAGCGCGCTCGATTTGAGGTTGGGTGCAGGCTGGCTCGCCTCCGCGCCTGCTGCGGTTCGGGATAGATTTCTGAGTGAGATCGGGGAGGGGGGGCTGTGTGCCCTCCCTTTCCTGTTCGAGTTCTGGGCGCTGCCGCATCAGTTGCCGCCCGAGGGCGACTGGCGGTCCTGGGTGATCATGGGAGGGCGCGGTGCGGGGAAAACGCGGGCTGGGGCCGAATGGGTGCGCTCTGTGGTCGAAGGGGCGAAGCCATTGGATAAAGGTTCGGCTAGCCGAGTGGCATTGATCGGTGAGACGTTCGATCAGGTGCGCGATGTTATGATTTTTGGCGACAGCGGGATACTGCAGTGTTCGCCGCCGGACCGACGGCCACAGTGGAAGGCATCGGAACGCAAGCTGATCTGGCCCAACGGTGCCGAGGCGCAGGCATTTTCGGCGCATGATCCAGAGGGGCTGCGCGGCCCGCAGTTTGATGCGGCCTGGGTGGATGAACTGGCCAAGTGGAAAAAGGCCGGTGAGACTTGGGACATGCTGCAATTTGCGTTGCGGTTGGGGGATCAGCCGCGCGTGTGTGTGACCACCACGCCGCGCAATGTGAAAGTATTGAAGGAATTACTAGCGTCGCCCTCGACCGTGCAGACACATGCGCCGACCGAGGCGAACCGGGCCAATCTGGCGGACTCGTTTCTGGAGGAGGTGCGCGCGCGGTACGCCGGCACGCGGCTGGGGCGGCAGGAGTTGGACGGGGTGCTGCTGTCGGATGCCGAAGGGGCTCTGTGGACGGGATCGATGCTAGAGGCGGCGCGCTGTGCACAGGTGCCCGAGTTGGATCGGATCGTCGTTGCGCTGGACCCGGCGGTAACAGCTGGGTCGGATGCGGATGCCTGCGGGATCGTGGTCGTGGGCGCTCAGGTGCAGGGGCCACCTGAGCAATGGCGGGCCTATGTGCTGGCCGACCGGACGGTGCAAGGCGTTGGCCCGGCGGGCTGGGCGCAGGCGGCGATTGACGCGATGGACGAGTTCGGGGCCGAACGGCTGGTGGCCGAGGTCAATCAGGGCGGGCAACTAGTGGAAGAGGTCGTGCGGCAGGTGGATCCTCTGGTGCCTTATCGCGCGGTGCGGGCATCCCGCGGCAAGGTCGCACGGGCCGAGCCTGTGGCGGCCTTGTACGAGCAGGGGCGGGTGCGCCATGCGACCGGGCTTGACGCGCTGGAGGAACAGATGTGCCAGATGACCGCGCGGGGGTTCGAAGGGCAGGGATCGCCCGACCGGGTCGACGCGCTGGTCTGGGCGCTGCATGAGTTGATTGTGGGGCCTGCTGGGGCGTATCGGCGGCCTCGGGTGCGGAGTTTGTAGAAGGTACAATCGACTGAGCTAGTCAAATTAAGTCATGTGTTTCACATCTAAAGTAAACGCCGCTGCATCATGGTAGAATGTAGTTTCAGTCCGCATTGAGAATTTAGAATCCGTGTTCCGACTTTAGCCTATTGACCAATCGTCCCATCACAACAAGTCCAAGCTGCCCAAATTTACCGGCTTCATATTTTGACATTGGCTCAGCAAGCCACTTGCCGTTCCAATAATATCGAGGGAGAAGTTCAATAACCTTCCAATTCCCATGAGTTTGTGCTGCTTCGGCGAGAATTTTTATCAAGCTCTCAGGCATTTCAGAGTAGATCTTGCTAAAGCGTAGGTTATCAGCGGTCGTACGCTCGTCGTAGTGCGAAACGCCCCCTTCCCAATGACCGTTGGCTTCCATTTGTTTAGAAGCGTAATCCGTCCATTGGACCTGCTGTCCGTGACGACTGAGATACCCATTCTCTATCAAGCTTTGTGCCAAAGTTTCTTGTTTTGCGCCTGGTGAAAACAACTCTCTCGTACTGCTGAGACAGCCTATTCGGCCATGCGCTATAAAGAACTGGAAGAAGAAATTCAGAAGAGTATTGAGGTCTTTCGATGTCAGGCCCTTCCGCGTTTCAACCATCTTGATCACGGCGGATTCATCGACCACCAGAACGTACTCATATGGTTGTTCACCTCTTTCGCAAAGCCCGATTTTGACAAGTAAGTCACCGCCTTCAGGTCCTGCGTAACGAAACTCAGGGTCGGGTCCGGATATCGATGAAAGCTGACTTGCGACACGTCTGTAAAGCAGTAGGGTGATCTGCGCAGCCAACTTGCGCTCTGCTCGGCTTAGTTGATCTCGGGTCATACTTGGCTGCTCCTAACGCTCTGGAGAATACTAGTAAGACTCGGTTTTAATCTACAAGTTTGTCCAATGAATGCAGCGCAGAAAACCTCTAATCGTTGCCTGAAGTGATGATAGGCTTGAAGAAGGCAAAGGGCTGATTTGGGACTCTGCGAAGGAAGGGTCCCCCGTTGCCCATCATCCGTACGCCCCATTCCTAAGCCTTAAACTTCTTTCCGTCATAACTCCTTTGAACAAGCCGGGCAGAGCGGCGGCAGAAAGGAGCACAGATGGTATTCGATTTCTTGCGTCGTGGATCGGCTGGCGAGGCACCAGAGGCGAAGGCGAGCGCGGCGGGTCCTGTGGTGGCGTGGCAGACGGGCGGGCGCGTGGCGTGGAGCCCTCGGGATGCGGTGTCGCTGACGCGGACGGGGTTTTCGGGGAACCCGGTGGGGTTTCGCTCGGTCAAACTGATTGCCGAGGCGGCGGCGGCTCTGCCTTTGGTGTTGCAGGATCAGGCACAGCGCTATGAGACGCATCCGATCCTGTCGCTGATGCGCCGTCCGAATGCGGCGCAGGGGCGGGCGGAGTTGATGGAAGCTCTGTTCGGGCAGCTGCTGCTGTCGGGCAATGCCTACGTTGAGGCGGTTCAGGCTGAAGAAGGACTGCCAGTTGAGCTGCACGTTTTGCGCTCGGACCGGATGAGCGTCGTGCCAGGCGCGGATGGGTGGCCCAAGGCGTATGACTACGCGGTTGGTGGCAAGAAGCATCGGTTTGCGACAGACGCGATTTGCCACATCAAATCGTTCCACCCTCAGGATGACCACTATGGGTTCTCGCCGATGCAGGCGGCGGCGATGGCAATTGATGTGCATAACAGCGCGTCTCGGTGGTCGAAATCGCTGTTGGATAACGCGGCGCGGCCGTCGGGGGCGCTGGTGTGGAAGGGAGATGGCCATGGGGTGATGGCCGAAGATCAGTTCCGCCGTCTATCGGACGAGATCGAGCAGAACTATCGCGGGGCGCGCAATGCTGGCCGACCGATGGTTCTGGAAGGCGGGCTGGATTGGAAGCCGATGGGTTTCTCGCCCTCGGACATGGAATTTCAAAAGACCAAGGAAGCCGCCGCCCGTGAGATCGCGCTGGCCTTTGGGGTCCCGCCGATGCTGCTGGGGATCCAAGGCGACGCGACCTATTCGAACTATCAGGAGGCCAACCGGGCGTTCTATCGCCTGACCGTGCTGCCTCTGGTGACGCGGGTGGCGGCGGCGGTGTCCGAGTGGCTTTCGGGGTTCACGGGCGAACAGATGATGCTGAAGCCTGATCTGGATCAGGTGCCTGCATTGTCGGCGGAACGCGACGCGCAATGGGCGCGGGTCAGCCGGGCCGAGTTCCTGACCGAGGCTGAAAAACGCGCACTGCTGGGGCTGCCAGCGCTGTCGGATAGCGCGGATGGCTGATGGGTATCCCCCGTTTGATTGCGCGCCGGGCCTGCGCCTGGCCGCGCATGAGAGAGTGGCCGAGATTCAGCATGCACATCTTTGCAGGCGCTTGGATCAGATCGAAGAGATGATGGAGCGGTTGGAGCGACGGTTATGGCTGACGGTTTATGGCGTAGCGGCCGTGATCCTGGCGCAGGCGTTCCAGTCCTTTCTGACGGTAACGCCATGAGTTCAGCGGGTTACATGGAGAAGTTTATGGATTTGGAACATAAATTCGCACGGTTTGGCGACAGTCTGTCGGTCACCGATGACGCGGTGATTGAGGGTTATGCCAGCCTGTTCGGACAGGTCGATCAGGGCCGCGATGTGGTCCAGAAAGGGGCTTATGACGCCTCATTGGCCGAGCTAAAAAAGGCGGGTCAGCGGGTTAAAATGCTGTGGCAGCATGACCCGGCGCAGCCCATCGGCGTCTGGGATGAGGTGCGTGAGGATGACCGCGGCCTTTGGGTCAAAGGTCGCCTTTTGGAAAGCACCCAAAAAGGTCGCGAGGCGGCCGAGCTGATCCGCGCGGGCGCAATGGACGGGCTGTCCATTGGGTACCGCACGAGGCGGGCCGTGAAGAATGAAAAGGGCCAGAGGGTCCTGACCGAACTGGAGCTGTGGGAAGTGTCTTTGGTGACTTTCCCGATGCTGCCCAGTGCGCGGGTGGCGGCCAAGGGCGTGGACCCTGAGGCCGAGAACACCTGGCGTAGTATTGCCGAGGTGTTCAACAACGCCCGGCTGGAGCTGGCGCGACCCTAGCGCCTCAAACCCACCCAGAAAAGGAAGTGCTGATGAGCAAGACCGAGATCCCGGCCTTGACCGGAGAGGGTGCGCCCCTGGTTCAGGAGGTGAAGCAGGCGATGGCTGGCTTCGTGAATGAATTCAAGGGCCTGAAGGCCGAAGTTAAAACCCAACTGCAACAGACAGAAGAGCGACTGACCATGCTGGATCGTAAATCAACCATTGCGGCGCGTCCGCACCTTGCGGCCTCGATCGAAGACGGTGCCCCGCACCAAAAGGCCTTTGATGCCTATGTGCGTTCGGGCGAGGATGACGGGCTGCGCGGGCTTGAGATGGAGTCGAAATCTTTGTCCAGTGCGGTCAACAGCGATGGTGGCTACCTGGTTGATCCGCAGACGGCCGAGATTATCAAGTCGGTGCTAAAGTCCACTGCTTCGATCCGTTCGATTGCGTCGGTGGTGAATGTCGAGGCCAACTCGTTTGATGTGCTGATCGATCACACCGACGTTGGTGCGGGTTGGGCGGATGAGAATACCGCAGCAACGGAAACCGCGACGCCGTCGATTGACCGTATCTCGATTGCGCTTCACGAGTTGAGCGCGCTGCCCAAGGCGTCACAACGTTTGCTGGATGACAGCGCGTTTGATGTCGAAGGCTGGCTGGCCGGTCGTATCGCCGACAAGTTCGCCCGCGCCGAGGCGGCGGCCTTCATCTCGGGCGATGGGGCGGACAAGCCGAAGGGCATTCTGGATCACGCCAAGGTCGACAATGATGTCTGGACCTGGGGCAATATTGGCTATGTGCCCACGGGTATTGCGGGCGGCGTTGAGGCGGATGCGATTGTCGATGTGGTCTATGCGCTGGGTGCCCAGTACCGCGTTAACGGCACGTTCGTGATGAACTCGAAAACCGCTGGTCTGATCCGCAAGCTGAAGGACAGCGATGGCCGGTTCCTGTGGTCCGATGGTCTGGCCGCCGGTGAGCCTGCGCGCTTGATGGGCTATCCGGTTCTGATCGCCGAGGACATGCCGGATGCGGGCACCGACAGCTTCTCGATCGCGTTTGGTGACTTCCAGGCCGGTTACACCATTGCCGAGCGTCCTGACCTGCGCGTGCTGCGCGACCCGTTCAGCGCCAAGCCGCATGTTCTGTTCTACGCGACCAAGCGCGTGGGCGGCGACGTGAGCGACTTTGCTGCAATCAAGCTGGTGAAATTCGGCGCCGCCTAAGTGGTGATGGATCCGAGGGGCCGCTGGCCCCTCGGGCGGCGGGCGCGGGCCGGGGTGAGATCCCTTGCGTTGTCTAGCTGCTCCCCTCCGTCCGAGCAACGTGGGGCGGCGCGTGCCCGTCATTTTCCAAGGATGAGGCCCCGGAGGGGTCCGAGATTGCGGAGTGAATGGATGATGTTGATCGAAGAGACCGCCATCGCGGATGCGGCGTTGCCGGTGGATCAGTTCAAGGCGCATCTGCGGCTGGGCACGGGATTTGCCGAAGACAGCGTGCAGGACGAAGTACTGAAGGGTTTCCTGCGTGCGGCGATTGCAGCGATTGAAGCACGCACTGGTAAAGTCCTGATCGAGCGGGAGTTTTCCTGGAGCTTGAACGTTTGGCGGGACCAGTCAGGTGAAGTGTTGCCGGTGGCTCCGGTCACCCAGATCAGTAGCGTGACCTTGGTTGCTGCAGACGGCGCTCAGACCGCTCTGGCTACAGATGTGTACCGTGCCGAGAAAGACAGTCAGCGCCCAAAGCTGCGTCCCAAGGGGACATTTCTGCCGAAGATCGCCAAGGGCGGTTCGGTTAGGATCGTGTTTTCTGCTGGCATGGCCGCAGATTGGGGCGGTTTGCCCGCCGATCTGGGGCAGGCGGTATTGCTGTTGGCTGCGCACTACTACGAATACCGGGACGAGACTGCGCTGGGCGCGGGGTGCATGCCTTTTGGGGTCACAAGCCTGATCCAGCGGTACCGCACTGTGCGGTTTGGTGCTGGGGTGACGCAATGAAGGCGCCGCGGCTAAACCGAAAGCTCGTTTTAGAAGCGCCGGTCCGTGTGGCTGATGGGTCAGGTGGGTTCACCGAGACATGGACGGCGCTTGGCACCCTCTGGGCCGAGGTCACGGCGCGCAGCGGGGCCGAGCGCAAGGTGGCTGGTATTCCCGTTTCACGGGTAGGCTACCGCATTGTGGTCCGGGGCGCTCCGCAGGGGTCCGGCTTGCGGCCATCCCCGGATCAGCGGTTCACCGAAGGCGCACGCCGCTTTGTGATCCGCGCGGTCGCCGAACGTGACCCTCGTGGTCAGTACCTGACCTGTTTCGCAGATGAAGAGGTGGCGGCATGAGCTATGGCGTTTCAGCAGCCTTACAGGCGGCGGTGTTTCAGCTGTTGTCTGACAACGCGCAGGTCAGCGCCCTTGCGAGTGGCGCGATCTATGACGCGGTTCCAGCGGGTGCAGTTCCACAGACCTATGTGACGTTGGGACCGGAAGAGGTGCGCGATGCGTCGGATCGGTCAGGCAATGGTGCAGTGCACCGTTTTACAGTGTCAGTCGTGTCCGAGGCCGCCGGGTTTGGGGCTGCCAAGACCCTGGCCGGTGCAGTTTGTGATGCGCTGGAAGAGGGCACGCCCAGCCTGGATCGAGGGCGCCTTGTGGGCCTGTGGTTCGAACGTGCCTCGGCCCGGCGGACCGGAACCGGCGGCGCAATCCGCCAGATCGACCTGAGATTCCGCGCGCGCGTGGAAGACGACTAAACTATCAACGGAGTGAGCATATGGGTGCCCAGAACGGCAAGGACCTTTTGGTCAAAGTGGATATGAACGGCAGCGGCCTGTTTGAAACCATCGCGGGACTGCGCGCCACGCGGGTCAGTTTCAACGCAGAAAGCGTGGATGTCACCAGTCTGGAAAGCCAGGGCGGCTGGCGTGAACTGCTGTCAGGTGCCGGAGTCAAATCTGCGTCGATTTCCGGCTCGGGCGTGTTCAAGGACGCCGGAACGGATGAGCGCACGCGGCAATTGTTTTTTGATGGAGAAACGCCCGAGTTTCAGGTCATCATTCCGGATTTCGGGATCGTCGAAGGTCCATTTCAGGTCACGGGCATCGAATATGCGGGCTCGCATAACGGTGAGGCGACCTATGAGATGAGCCTGGCCAGCGCTGGCGCGCTGAGCTTTGCGGCGCTGTAAATCCGATGGCCAATCCGTGGACGGGCGAAGTGGCATTGACCATCGATGGAGAGCGGCGGGTGCTCAAGCTGACGCTGGGCGCTTTGGCGGAATTGGAAACGGAACTGGGCACTGGCTCGCTGGTGGATCTGGTTCAGCGGTTCGAGGGTGGGGCTTACTCCAGCCGCGACGTGCTGGCGCTGATCGTGGCCGGGTTGCGGGGCGGTGGCGCCGATGTGGCCCGCGCCGACCTGCTGCGGGCCGAGATCGAGGGCGGGCCGATGGCGGGCGCACGGGCGGCGGCCGAGCTGCTGGCCCGGGCCTTTATGGTCCCCGAGCAGGCATGAGCGGGTTCAATTGGCCTGTCCTTATGCGGGCCGGGATGACCGGCCTGCGTCTGACGCCGGATCAGTTCTGGCGGCTGACGCCAGCCGAGCTGCAGCTGATGCTGGGACAGGGCGCAGGCCTGCCCGCAATGAACCGGGCGGGCCTGGATGCCTTGTTGGCGGCCTACCCGGACACAACACAAGGAGAGCGTGATGACGGATCGTGACGGGTTCGATGACCTGCAGGAGCGCGGTGAGGCGCTGGGCGACTCGCTTGGCGATGCGGCCTCGATGGCGGCGGCTTTCGACAGCCAGATGAAACGGATCAGCGCCGCGTTTGAAGAAACGGGCAAGGATGTCGCCACGCTGGAACGCGGTATGTCCAGCGGATTGCGCAAAGCCTTCGATGGCGTGGTGCTGGACGGGATGAACCTGTCGGATGCGCTGGACGTTCTGAAAAACTCGATGATCCGCACGGCCTATTCGGCGGCGATCAAACCGGTGACGGATCATTTCGGCGGTATGTTGGCTGGAACAGTTGGCGGGTTGGTGCAGGGTCTGTTGCCCTTTGCCAATGGCGGCAGCTTTTCACAGGGACGTGTCATGCCTTTTGCCAATGGCGGCGTCGTCAGCAGCCCGACCATGTTTCCCATGCGCGGCGCAACGGGACTGATGGGCGAAGCTGGGCCCGAGGCGATCATGCCTCTTGCGCGCGGGCCAGATGGAAAGCTGGGTGTGCGCAACTCGGGCGGCGGGCGCGCCGTTAACGTGGTGATGAACATCACCACACCGGATGTACAGGGGTTCCGCCGCAGTCAAAACCAGATCGCCGCACAGATGAGCCGCGCGTTGGGGCGCGGCAGTCGCAACAGGTAAATCAGGGAGCAGGCCATGAATTTCCACGAGGTTAGATTTCCAGCCAGCCTGAGCTTTGGCTCGGTTGGTGGTCCCGAACGGCGCACGGATATTGTGACGCTGGCCAACGGGTTTGAAGAACGCAACACGCCTTGGGCCCATTCCCGCCGTCGCTATGACGCAGGGCTTGGGATGCGATCGCTGGATGACATTGAGACGTTGATCTCGTTCTTCGAGGCGCGGCAGGGGCAGATGTTCGGGTTCCGGTGGAAGGATTGGTCTGATTTCAAATCCGGTGCAGCGACGGCCGAGGTCGGCAACGCCGACCAAACGATCGCGCGTGGTGACGGCAAGACGACCGAGTTCCAGCTGATAAAAACCTACAGCTCGGGTGGGTTCAAATACGTCCGGCCGATCATCAAGCCGGTTCTGGGCACTGTGAAACTGGGCCTTGAGCAGGACGAAATGCGCGAGGGCGTGGATTTCGAGGTGGATTTGGCCCGCGGTCGTGTCTCATTCAAAAATGCGCCGCCGCGGGATGTCGAGATCACCGCGGGGTTCGAGTTCGATGTGCCGGTGCGTTTTGATACCGACAAGATTCAGACCAGCGTAGCCAGCTTCCAGGCAGGCGACGTGCCGAATGTCCCCGTGGTCGAGGTGCGCGTCTGATGAGCGGTGACAAAAACGGATTGCAGGCGCATCTGCAGAGCGGAGTTACAACCACGTGTCGGTGCTGGGCCATTCAGCGTTCGGACGGGCAGGTCTACGGGTTCACCGATCACGATATGGAACTGCGCTTTGACGGGCTGACCTTCAAGGCCAGCACGGGCCTGACCGCTGCAGCAATCGAGCAGGCGACCGGGCTTTCGATTGACAACTCCGAGGCGATGGGAGCGCTGTCGGATGCGGCGATCACAGAAGATGACATCGAGGCCGGTCGGTTCGACGGTGCGCAGGTCCGCGCATGGTTGGTCAATTGGGCTGACACAGATCAGAGGGTACTGCAGTTTCGCGGCTCGATCGGTGAAATGCGGCGCGGCGGCGGTGCGTTCCATGCCGAGTTGCGCGGGCTGACGGATCTGTTGAACCGCCCCTTGGGTCGCATCTATCAGAAACCATGCACAGCAGTTCTGGGCGACGCGTCCTGCCGGTTCAAGGTGACCTCTTCGGGCTTTCAGGCTGAAGCCGAGGTGGTCAGCCTGTCAGCGGGCAGCGTGCTGCAACTACGTGGGGCCGAGGCGCCTGATACAGCTTGGTTCGAACGTGGTCGTCTGGACGTCATTACCGGCAAGGCCGTGGGGCTTTGGGCGTCGGTCAAACAGGACGAGCGCATCGCGGGCGGGCGCAACCTAACCTTGTGGACAGGCATCAGCGGCGGTTTGGCCAAAGGCGACCGCGTTCGGTTAACGGCGGGTTGCGACAAACGCATGGAGACCTGCCGAAAGAAGTTCAACAACCTCATCAATTTCCAGGGGTTTCCTGACCTGCCGGGCGAAGACTGGGTGATGGCTGTTCCCAAGAAAGACAACCCGAACAAGGGGGGCAGCAGACGATGAGCGTCGCAAGACAAGACATAGTGAGCGAAGCCCGTACTTGGCTGGGTACACCTTATGTGCATCAGGCATCCGTCAGGGGTGCAGGCACCGATTGCCTGGGGTTGTTGCGCGGCATCTGGCGCACGCTTTATGGGGCAGAGCCCGAGGCGGTGCCGAGCTATAGCATGGACTGGTCCGAACCACAGGGCGAAGAACGCATGTGGGCGGCTGCGCGCCGCCACCTGACGGCCAAATCGCCCGACGATCTAGAGCCCGGGGACGTCTTGCTGTTTCGAATGCGCGACGGTGGCGTGGCCAAGCATGTGGGCGTTGTCAGCGAAACCGGGGCCGTTCCCCGGTTCATTCACGCCTATTCCGGGCACGGCGTTGTCGAAAACGCCCTAAGCGGCCCCTGGCAGCGCCGGGTTGTCGCCTGTTTCGCATTTCCGCTGGAGGTCAGGTAAATGGCTACGATTGTTCTTTCTGCAGCCGGAGCCGCAATTGGCGGTTCAATCGGTGGCACTGTCGCGGGTCTGTCCACGGCAATCATCGGCCGGGCCGTCGGCGCGACCTTGGGCAGGGTCATCGACCAACGATTGATGAGCCAGTCCGTGATGGGCGGCGGCAGCGAGGTCGTGGAAACCGGACGCCTGGACCGTTTCCGACTGACCGAAACCGGAGAGGGATCTCCGGTCACGACTGTTTTCGGCCGGATGAGGGTTGGAGGCCAGGTGATCTGGGCCTCGGATTTCCTGGAAACCCGCAGCACCAGCACCACGACGCAATCCACGCGCGGCGGAAAGGGCTCGCGTCGGCCAAGCTCGGCCACAACCACCACGACGACACATACCTATAGCTATTCGATCTCTTTGGCCATCGCGGTCGGCGCTGGGCAGATTTCCGATGTCGCACGTATCTGGGCCGATGGTGAAGAGCTGGAACGCGCCAGTCTGAACATGCGCATCTACAAGGGCACAGATGACCAGCTGCCCGACCCGCTGATCGAGACTGTCGAGGGCACAGGACAGGTTCCGGCCTATCGGGGCACGGCCTATGTGGTGATCGAAGATTTTCAGTTGGCCGCGTTCGGGAACCGGGTACCGCAGTTTTCCTTTGAAGTCGTTCGACAAGAACAGCCAGGTTTGCCGGATACGCCGGGTGCTGTGTCCAATATTGTGCGCGGTGTGGCGATGATACCCGGAACCGGAGAATACTCGCTGGCCAGTACTCAGGTGAACTATTCCAAAGGTCAGGGGCAAAACTGGGCTGCGAATGTCCATTCGGCTTCGGGTGTTGCGGATCTGGTGACCTCGACACGCGCGCTAAGTGCCGAGCTGCCATCCTGTGACGCGGTTTCGCTGGTTGTTTCGTGGTTTGGTGACGATCTGCGCTGTGGCCAGTGCAAGGTACAGCCGAAGGTTCTGCATAAAGAGTTCGACGGTGAGAATATGCCTTGGAGCGTATCCGGGGTTTCGCGCGCCGCAGCGCCAGTTGTGCAATTCGAAAATGATCGACCAATCTATGGGGCCACGCCTGCCGACGCGTCGGTCGTCGAGGCAATCCGGCACCTGAAAGCCTCGGGCAAGCGGGTGATGTTCTACCCGTTCATCCTGATGGACCAGCTAAAGGGCAATAGCCTGCCGGACCCGTGGTCGGATGCTGCCGATCAACCGCACCTGCCATGGCGGGGAAGGATCACACTTAGCGCGGCACCGGGTCGCGCCGGCTCGCCTGACAAAACCGCCGAGGCCGATGCACAGGTTGCGCAGTTCTTTGGACAGGCGCGCGCAAGTGATTTCTCTGTTGGCGATGGTACCGTTACCTATAACGGCCCGCAGGAATGGGGGCTGTTCCGGTTCATCTTGCATTATGCCGCGCTGTGCAAGGCAGCGGGTGGCGTGACCTCGTTTTGTATTGCGTCCGAGATGCGGGCCCTGACCCAGATCCGGGGTGCGACCGGGTTTCCGGCTGTCGCACAGATGCGCACGCTTGCTGCCGAAGTGCGCGAAATTCTAGGACCGGACACCAAAATCGGTTATGCCGCTGACTGGAGCGAATATTTCGGCTATCAACCCGCCGACGCCCGCGGTGACCGGTATTTTCACCTGGACCCGCTTTGGGCCGATGACAACATCGATTTTGTCGGCATCGACAACTACATGCCTCTGTCAGATTGGCGCGACGGAGAGGATCACGCTGACGCCAATGCCGGCGCGCCTGCGATCTACGATCTGGACTACCTGCGCGGCAATGTCGAAGGCGGCGAAGGATATGACTGGTTCTATGCCTCGCCCGAGGAGTCCAAAGCCCAGATACGGACCCCCATCAAAGATGAAGATCACAATGAGCCGTGGATCTGGCGGTACAAGGATCTGCGCAACTGGTGGTCGCAACCCCACCACGAACGGATCGGTGGTGTGCGGCAAGCCAACCGGACGGCCTGGGTGCCCAAGTCCAAGCCAATCTGGTTCACTGAACTGGGCTGTGCCGCCATCGATAAAGGGACCAATCAGCCGAACAAGTTCCTGGACCCGAAATCCTCGGAATCCAAACTGCCGCGGTACTCGAACGGGCTGCGCGATGATTTCATGCAGGTACAGTATCTGAGGGCCATTTTGGGCTATTGGTCCGAAGGGAACAACAATCCGATCTCAGAGACCTATGGCGGTAGGATGATTGACCTGTCCAACGCCTATGTCTGGGCCTGGGATGCGCGGCCTTATCCGATTTTTCCCAACCTGCAACAGCAGTGGAGCGACGGCGAAAACTATCCGCGCGGCCATTGGCTGAACGGCCGGTCCGGAGCGCGAACGCTGGCCTCGGTGGTGACCGAGATTTGCCATGGGGCAGGTGTCACCGACATCGACACTTCGCGCCTTTATGGCGTTGTACGCGGCTACGCGATCGAGCAGGTCTCGGACGCGCGATCCGCGTTGCAGCCGCTGATGCTGCGCTATGGGTTCGATGCGATCGAACGGGACGGGGAATTGCGATTCCAGATGCGTCAGGGGCAGCGCGCGACTACTCTGGATCCGGATAGGCTGGCGCTGAGTTCGGATATCGAAACGGGGATTGAGCACCGCCGCGAGGCCGAGGCCGAAATGACCGGCCGCGTGCGCCTGCGCTTTGTACAGTCGGATTCGGACCACGATATTGTAGCTGAAGAGGCCGTCTTGCCTGACGCGCGCACGCATTCGGTGTCTGTCAACGAAATGCCGCTCTCAATGACGCGCGCGGAGGGTCGCCAGACGGCTGAACGTTGGCTGAGCGAGGCGCGCGTGTCGCGCGAGACCGTGCGCTTTGCGTTGCCGCCATCACTGGCCCATATCGGCGCGGGGGATGTCGTTACTCTGGACGGCGACGAGCAGGGCGTTCGGTTCCGCATCGACCGGCTGGAACAAGCCGAGATGCAGTTGGCCGACGCTGTTCGGATAGAGCCGGGCGTCTACGCGCCTTCGGACTTGCCCGACGACAAGGGTTCGACCAAGCCCTTCGTCGCCCCGGTTCCGGTGTTCCCCATTTTTCTGGATTTGCCGCTGCTGACTGGATCGGAAGTTCCACATGCGCCTTATATCGCCGTCACCGCGGACCCATGGCCGGGCAGTGCGGCGGTCTATTCGGCCGCCAATGACGAGGACTACGCGCTGCAAGAGGTAATCTCTGCGCAAGCTGTCATCGGAACCACCCAAACACCCTTGCGGCGGGCCAGCGTTGGTCTTTGGGACGATGGCGCACCGTTGCGCGTACGTCTGGTTGATGGCCTGTTGGAGTCGCGCCCACGCGAGGCTTTGTTGAACGGCGCAAACCTGGCCGCAATCGGCGACGGAACCCCAGGCAACTGGGAGCTCTTCCAGTTCGCTACGGCTTCGTTGGAGGATCAGGGAGTCTATGCGCTGACCGGTCGATTGCGTGGGCAACTGGGAACAGATGCCGCCATGCCGGATGTCTGGCCCGACGGGTCGAGCTTTGTTCTGCTGGATGAACGGGTTTTTCAGACCGGGCTGTTGCGGTCGGAACGGCGCGTGGCCAAAAACTACCGCATCGGGCCGGGTACCCGAGCATATGATGATCCGTCCTTTGTCCATCAGGTGCATGCCTTCGACGGGAATGGTCTTCGGCCGTATGCTCCGGTGCACCTTAAGGCCACGGCGACAGCGCAAGGGGACCAGATTTCGTGGGTTCGCCGCACCCGTCTGGACGGCGACAGCTGGGAGGGATTGGATGTCCCGCTGGGCGAAGAAACCGAATCCTATTTGCTGAGAATCAGGGTTAACGGCGGGGTCGTGCGCGAACAGATCCTGTCAGAATCGCGCTGGACTTACTTGTCTGAGATGAAGGTCGCAGATGGCGCAACAGGCAGTTTCACAGTCGAAGTGGCCCAAGTCTCGGCCAGTTTCGGGCCCGGTCCTGCGGCACGCCTTGTGATCGGGTGAACCCCTATGCGGCCTGTCTTGCATGGTGATGTCAGTGCAGCGGCGCGGGTTCTACTGAACGCGCCGCCGGCATCCCGTGAGCAACTGTGCGCCACGATGCTGCGCGAAGCTGAACTGGCCGACATTCACGTTGGCCAGACAGGGCATTTGCATCCGATGTTTGGCAATGGATCCTTGATGATGGCGGCGCGCGCACGGCCGTTGGCCGATGAACCCAACTTTGACGATCTTCAATATTGTCAGTGTTTTGAGATAGTTCTGCGCTGTCTGGTTCAATTCCACGTTACCCAGAAGCGCAACTGACACATTTGCTGGCGGCGGGGTCCAGTTCCAGTCGGCCAACCGGAACCTCCTCGCCGCAGTCCTCGCAATAGCCGAATTCGCCGTCTTCAATCCGGGCCAACGCAGCCTTTAACCGAAGCGTCTCAACGTCCCGATTTGCCTGCTGCGCCTTGGCCATGGCTTGGTTTTGCAGCGCGTCCATCCGGCTCAGGCGTCCCACGGCCTGCTGGTCCAGATCGACCACCGCCTGTGCTTCATGTCCCAACGCTGAATGCTCGGCCAGTTCGGCCAATCGGGCGAGTATCCGGGCCTTGAACCCGGCCAGTTGCGTTTCATTCATTTCCGTTACCTTGCAGATCACGGGTTTGCGTTTGGTCTTTTTGCCACTAAATGGCATTCTAGGCGCAGCAAAGGATGAAAAGCCATGTTCGAAAAGCGCAGTCACGTGACCCCTGTCGACCCTGTTTGGGATCGTATCACGGCCGAAGCTCAGGCAGCCGTGGACAAAGAGCCGCTGATGGGCGGGCTGGTGCACGCCTGTATTCTGCATCATCGCAGCCTAGAACGCGCGCTGTCTTACCGGATTGCCGCCAAGCTGTGCTCGAACGAAATGTCGATGATGGTTCTGCGCGAGATCGTGGACGAAGGCTATGCCAACGATCCGTCACTTATCGAAGCCGCGCGTGCCGACCTGATGGCCGTGTACGAACGCGACCCGGCCTGCCACAGGTTGCTGCAGCCGATCCTTTACTTCAAAGGGTATCAGGCCATGCAGGCCTATCGCGTGGCGCATTGGCTATGGCGCAAAGGGCGTTATGACCTTGCGTATTTCTTCCAGATGCGCTCGTCCGAGATTTTCGGGATCGATATTCACCCGGCCGCAAGGATCGGCAAGGGGATTATGATCGACCACGCCCATTCCATCGTGATTGGTGAGACGGCCATCGTCGGCGACAACGTCTCGATGCTGCATTCAGTAACGCTGGGCGGGACCGGCAAGGAAGAAGAGCAGCGCCATCCCAAGATCGGTGATGGTGTGCTGATCGGTGCGGGGGCCAAGGTTCTGGGCAATATCGAGGTTGGTCACTGCAGCCGGATCGCGGCAGGCTCGGTCGTTCTGCAAGAGGTTCCGGCCTGCAAGACCGTTGCCGGCATCCCTGCCAAGATTGTGGGTGAGGCCGGATGCGATCAGCCTGCGATCTCAATGGATCACATGCTGGGCAAAGACCAGTAAGTCACCTGAGTTCAAGCGGTTGATCTTTCTTGTTCAACCGCTTGTTCCGTTTCTCTTCGCGCCGTTTTTTCCGCTCTTCCTTGCGTTTCGCACGCTCGGCCTGCCGTTTTGCGGCTTCGGCGGGATCAGACGTGAATGCGGAATGTTCACCGGGATAGGTGTTGGGTTTTGCGAGTGTTGGCGCGGGCAGTCCGACCGCAAGGGCCGCAATCAGAAATGGGATAGCCGGATACATGCGGGGCATAGCGCACCTTTGTTTGAGGTTTCTTCACAAACAAGGTGGTCAGAGGTGCGGAAGGTCGCAACTTGTGCGGCGATCACAGATGCTCACATCACAGTCGTGATCAGGATAGGCCGCGCCGGTTTGGTTTTGGCGCGGCCTGTGGTCTATGTCAGGCCAGCATGACCATCGGGTTTTCCAGGTTCTCCACGATGGCTTTGAGCAGTTCAGCGCCCAACGCACCGTCGATGACCCGGTGGTCGACCGACATGGTGACCGACATCACGGTCGCCACGGTCAGCTCTCCGTCATCGCCGACAACCGGTTTTTTGACGCCGGTTCCGACCGCGAGGATACCCGCGTGTGGCGGGTTCACGATGGCGTCGAAGTTGTCGATGCCGAACATGCCCAGGTTCGAAACTGCAAACGTACCGCCCTGATATTCGTGGGGGGCCAGCTTGCGTTCGCGGGCGCGGGCGGCCAGATCCTTCATCTCGGTCGACAGAGCGGACAGAGATTTGGTGTCGGCATCCTGCAGGACCGGTGTAAACAGCCCGCCCTCAATCGCGACCGCAACGGCCACGTCTGAAGGTTTCAGTTGAAGAACCCGATCACCGGCCCAAACCGCGTTGCAGGCGGGAACCTGTTGCAGCGCGTTGGCGACGGCCTTGATGATAAAGTCGTTAACGCTGAGTTTGACCCCACGGCCTTCGAGCTGCTTGTTCAGCTGGCTGCGGAATTTGAGCAACGCGTCCAGCTTGATGTCCCGGCGCAGGTAGAAATGCGGGATCGTCTGTTTGGCTTCGGACAGGCGCGCGGCAATGGTTTTGCGCATGCCGTCCAGTTGGATTTCCTCGTATTCGCGACCTTCGTACATCCGCGCGACCATATCCGCCGACGGACCGGAAGGTGCAGCCGCAGGTGCAGCAGCGGCGGGCGCGGCTGCAGCGGCCGGGGCGGCAGCGGGTGCGCTTGCTGTTGCGCCTTCAACATCGGCTTTCACGATGCGACCGTGCGGGCCAGAGCCGGTGATCTGAGCTAGATCCAGTCCTTTTTGGGCTGCAATGCGACGGGCCAGAGGCGAGGCGAAGATACGACCACCATCCGCTTTGGCCGGAGCGGCTGGGGCAGGGGCGGTCGCCTCGGGTGCCGCGGGCGCGTCAGCCTCGTTGCTCGCGGCGGCAGGAGCCGCCTCGGGGGCTTTGGCAGGTGTGGCCGCGATATCGTCAGCGCTCTCGCCCTCTTCCAGCAGAACTGCGATTGCGGTGTTGACCTTGACCGCTTCGGTCCCTTCTGGGACCAGGATCTTGCCAATGGTGCCTTCGTCGACGGCCTCGAACTCCATCGTGGCTTTGTCGGTTTCGATCTCGGCCAACAGGTCGCCGGAGGAGACGGTGTCGCCTTCTTTGACCAGCCATTTGGCAAGCGTGCCTTCCTCCATAGTCGGTGAAAGGGCGGGCATCAGAATTTCTGTAGGCATCTGTCTGTCGCTCCTTACCGATATGTCACTTGCTTGACGGCGGCGATCACCTCATCGGTGGTCACCAGTGCCAGTTTTTCCAGGTTCGCGGCGTAGGGCATCGGAACATCCTTGCCGGTGCAGTTGATGACTGGCGCATCCAGATAGTCGAACGCCTCTTGCATCACGACGGAACTGATGTAGCTGCCAACCGAGCCTTGCGGCCAGCCTTCTTCGACGGTCACCAGACGGTTGGTCTTCATAACCGAATTGATGATCGCGCCAGTGTCCATTGGGCGGATGGTGCGCAGGTCGATTACTTCTGCGCTGATCCCTTCTTCGGCCAGTTTGTCGGCGGCTTCCAGAGCGAACTGCATCCCGATGCCAAAGCTGACGATGGTCACATCCGTGCCCTCGCGCCAGATGCGCGCTTTGCCTAACGGGACCGTCAGGTCATCCACCTGCGGCATGTCGAACGAACGGCCGTAGAGGATTTCGTTTTCCAGGAACACCACGGGGTTGGGGTCGCGGATCGCCGACTTCAGCAGGCCTTTGGCGTCGGCTGCCGAATAGGGCATCACAACTTTCAGACCGGGCACCTGCATGTACCATGCGGCATAGTCCTGCGAGTGCTGGGCTGCCACGCGCGCAGCAGCACCGTTCGGGCCACGGAACACGATGGGACAACCCATCTGACCACCGGACATATAAAGCGTCTTGGCGGCCGAGTTGATGATCTGGTCGATCGCCTGCATGGCAAAGTTGAAGGTCATGAACTCGACAATCGGTTTCAGACCACCAAAGGCCGAGCCGACGGCGATGCCGGTGAAACCGTGCTCGGTGATCGGGGTGTCGATCACGCGCTTCGCGCCGAATTCGTCCAGCATGCCCTGGCTGATTTTGTACGCACCCTGATATTCGGCGACTTCTTCGCCCATCAGGTAGACGTCTTCGTCCTTGCGCATTTCTTCGGCCATCGCATCGCGCAGCGCTTCGCGCACGGTCTGCTGGATCATCGGCGCATCCGCTGGCCAGTCCGGGGACAGGTCCACGGCGGGCGCGGCAGGCGCGGCGACAGGAGCGGGGGCCTCAACCGCCGCTGGGGCGTCCTCGTTCCCCGCTGCGGCTGCGGGCGCAGCCACGGGGATAGCCGAGGCGTCTTCGCCTTCTTCCACCAGCACCGCGATGGGCGTGTTCACCTTGACCCCTTCGGTGCCTTCGGCAATCAGGATCTTGCCGATGATGCCTTCATCGACAGCTTCGAACTCCATCGTCGCCTTGTCGGTTTCGATCTCGGCCATGATGTCGCCGCTGGATACGGTATCGCCTTCCTTGACCAGCCATTTGGCCAGCGTGCCTTCTTCCATCGTGGGCGAAAGGGCGGGCATGAGAATTTCGGTTGCCATGTCTTAATCGTCCTCTCAGGCGTAAATATCGGTCCAGAGCTCTTCGACGGAAGGCTCAGGGCTTTCTTTTGAGAATTCGGCGGCCTGATTGACGATCTCTTTGATCTCTTTATCGATCGCTTTCAGATCATCTTCGGTCGCGTGTTTGCCGGTCAGAAGCAGCTCGCGCACGTGTTCGATCGGGTCGCTTTGTTCGCGAACCTTTTGAACCTCTTCCCGCGTACGGTACTTGGCCGGGTCGGACATCGAGTGGCCGCGGTAGCGGTAGGTCTTGATCTCAAGGATATACGGCCCCTTGCCAGCGCGGCAGTGCGCGACGGCTTTTTCGCCCGCCGCTTTGACCGCCAGCACATCCATGCCGTCAACCATTTCACCGGGTATCCCGAAGGCTTGGCCGCGGTGGTAGATGTCAGCCGAGGACGTTGAGCGTGCCTGCGCAGTGCCCATGGCGTATTGGTTGTTTTCGATCACGAAAACCACGGGCAGTTCCCAGAGGGCGGCCATGTTGAACGTCTCGTAAACCTGGCCCTGGTTTGCTGCGCCGTCACCGAAATAGGTGAAGGTCACGCGGCCGTTTTCCTTATACTTGTCGGCAAAGGCCAGACCCGCACCCAGCGGAACCTGCGCGCCGACGATGCCATGGCCACCGTAGAAGTGCTTCTCTTTCGAGAACATGTGCATCGAGCCGCCCTTACCTTTGGACAGGCCGCCGATGCGTCCGGTCAATTCGGCCATCACGCCGCCCGGATCCATGCCGCAGGCCAGCATGTGGCCGTGGTCACGGTAGGAAGTAATTCGCTTATCGCCTTCTTCGGCCGCAGCCTCGAGGCCGACAACAACAGCCTCTTGCCCGATGTAAAGGTGGCAGAACCCGCCAATCAGACCCATGCCGTAAAGCTGACCGGCCTTTTCCTCGAATCGGCGGATCAGCAGCATTTCCCGGTAATAGGTGGTGAGTTCTTCCGCTGAAACGTTTGGTTTCTTTGTGGTTTTTCGCGCAGCCATTGTGGCGATCTCCCCCTCTCGGCAAGATAGTTTAGCGTTAAACTATCTCATAAAGCATTTGCCGCGATCTGGCGAGGGTAAATATGACGCAGCGTCCGATTGCGCGCGGTTCGCCCCAAAAGGCGTAATAATTCAGTGGAATTTGAAAAACGCTTTGGCCCTGATCAGCGGATGACGATTTCATCCGAGCGGATCATGCCAAGCACCGAACGTGCCTGTTGATCCAGCAGGTCAAGGTCAAGATACGTGTCCGACAGGCGGCGTGTAAGGTTTTCCATCTCGGCAATCTCGGCCTTAAGCTTTGCCAGGTCGCGCGACAGGGCGTCCCGTTCCGCTGCAATCTCGACCCGTCGAAACAGGCCATAGTCACCCTGCACAGCGGCAAAGGTGAAATACACACCTAGCATGAACGCCACCATGTAGAATGCAACTGCGCCCAAACCGGGCCGATGGGAACGGGACACTCTGTTTACCGCCGTATGAAGTCTGCCTCAATAACGTGCCCTTTTCGGACATCTGCGGTCACTATGTCATAGGTGATTCGGGTTGTGAATCCCCTGATTCGCAAAATTTGCAGATCCTCGAAAAATGTGATCGCGTAGAAACCTCAAAACGGATCGCTGCCCTTCTTCCGCTGGCCGTAAAGACAACGGTTTTCCCGGCGCATCCAATAGAAAAACGGGAAGCGACCTTGAACGCCACTTGCCCGCAAGTCACGGCGATTTTCGAGGTTACTGGTCCAGCGCTGCAACGCCGGGCAAGGTTTTGCCTTCCATCCATTCCAGGAATGCGCCGCCAGCGGTCGAGATGTACGAGAAATCCTTGGCCGCCCCGGATGCATTCAGCGCGGCCACGGTGTCTCCTCCACCTGCGACCGATACCAATTTTCCGGCCCGCGTCAGCTCAGCCGCTTTGAGGGCGGCGGCGTTGGTCGCGGTATCGAACGGTTCGATCTCAAACGCGCCCAGAGGGCCGTTCCAGATCAGGGTCTGGCTTTTCTCGAATATCTCGGTGATGGCTGCGACGGTTTCCGGGCCAGCGTCCAGGATCATGCCGTCTTCCGGGCACTGATCGGCTGGAAGAACCTGATTGGGTGCGTGTGCCTCGAACTTCTCGGCGACAACGATGTCGCGCGGCAGGATGATCTCGCACCCTGTCGTTTGGGCCTTTGCCAAGATTTCCGAGGCGGTGTCTTTCATCGCCACCTCTGCCAGCGATTTACCGACATTGACGCCTTGCGCGACAAGGAAGGTGTTCGCCATGCCGCCGCCAATGATCAGATAGTCCACCTTTTCGATCAGGTTGCCCAGCAGGTCCAATTTGGTCGAAACCTTGGCCCCGCCCACAACGGCGGTCACGGGGCGCTTGGGCGAGCCCAAAGCGGCCTCAAGCGCGCTCAGCTCTTGCTGCATCAGGCGGCCCGCACAGGCAGGCAACAGACGGGCCAGCGCTTCGGTCGAGCTGTGGGCGCGGTGCGCGGCCGAGAAAGCATCGTTGCAATAAACGTCGCCCATCTTGGCCATGCCCGCGGCCAGCTCGGGGCTGTTCTTGGTCTCTGCTGCGTGAAAGCGTGTGTTTTCCAGCAATAACACTTCGCCAGCGGCCAGGTTTGCGGCGGCGGTCTCTGCCTCGATCCCGACGCAGTCATCGCCAAAGCGCACTTTGGTGCCAAACGCGGTCTCCAAGGTGGGAACAAGCTGCTTCAGCGACAGGTTCTGGCGACGCTCGCCGCCGGGGCGTCCGAAATGGGCCAGCAGGATTGGCTTGCCACCAGCGGCCAGAATGTCTTTGACGGTGGGCACGATGCGCTCGATCCGCGTGGCGTCAGTCACGACCCCGTCGACCACCGGCACGTTGATGTCCACGCGCACGAGCACGCGCTTGCCGTTCAGGTCCATGTCGTCCAGTGTTTTCCAGCCCATCGCGCAATCCTCGACAAATGTGAAAGTTATTTAGGCGGTTCTTTTCCTTCATTTTGCCCTCAGGTCAATGCGTCACTTGGCATTCACGCCCCCGGCGCATAGTTATTTGGCCAAGACAAAACGACAGGAGGGCCTCATGGCCGAGATCAAAGATCCCGAAAACACAATCATCATCGAGCTGAAGGGCGGCAATGTCGTCATCGAACTGCTGCCCGACGTGGCCCCCCAGCACAGCGCTCGCATGAAGGAACTGGCGCGCGGTGGTGAGTATGACAACGTGGCCTTCCACCGTGTGATCGACGGTTTCATGGCACAGACCGGAGACGTTCAGCACGGCGACATGGAAGACGGGTTCAACCTGCGCATGGCAGGCACCGGTGGTTCGTCGCTGCCAAACGTTCCGGCGGAATTCTCGAAGCTGCCGCATGACCGGGGCACGCTGGGTGCGGCACGCTCGCAGAGCCCGGATTCAGCCAACTCGCAGTTCTTTATTAACTTCAAGGACAACCATTTTCTGAACGGCCAGTACACCGTATACGGCCGCGTCATCGACGGGATGGAGCATGTAGACGCGATCGTGCGGGGCGAGCCGCCAGCAAGCCCTGACCGGATGATCAGCGTGAAAGTGGCAGCCGATGTATAAGCTGGCCGCTGCATTTGCACTGTTGGCCAGCCCCGCGCTGGCCACAGGTCTTGAGATTGAGATCGAAGGCGAGGGGGCCAATGGCACCGTTACCATCGACTTGTTTGACGACATCGCCCCCAAGCATGTCGAGCAGATTTCTGCTCTGGCTGCCGAAGGCAAGTATGATGGCGTGGTATTCCACCGCGTGATCGACGGCTTTATGGCGCAAACCGGCGATGTTGAACATGGCCGCCTGGGCGGCGATATGCGTCGTGCTGGTACGGGTGGTTCGGATCGTCCAAACCTGCCTGCCGAATTCTCGGACTTCAACTATGACCGGGGTGTTGTTGGTATGGCGCGGGCTCAGGACCCGAACAGCGCCAATTCGCAATTCTTCATAATGTTTGCTCCGGGTCCGTTCCTGAACGGACAATACACTGTTGTCGGTCAGGTCACCGACGGCATGGATGTCGTGGATGCGATCAAACGTGGCGAGGGGCAGAATGGTGCCGTCATCGGCCAGCCGGACGTGATGAAAAAGGTCACCGTCACCGAGTAACGATTTGACCCCGGCGCTGACACTGGCGCCGGGTTCTTCTTCATTGGTCGATGAAGTCTCGGATCGCCTGCGTATAGGTTTGCGGGTCCTGAAACGACGCAAAATGACTGACATCTTTCAAAATCAGCAGCTCACCATTGGGGATCGCTTCAGCAATCGCCTGTGAATGCTCGGTCAGGATGGCCTCGTCATGTTCGCTCTGCACGACCAGAGTGGGCACGGTTACGGATGCCAACCCCTCAAGCCCGCCGGGCTTTTCTGTGGCCCACATGGCCGCCACGCCGCCCAGGAATGCCTCGAACCCATCCGGAGTGGGGGACATGGCAGCATAGTCTTCGGCCATCATCCCGACGTAGGCCCCAAAGACCTCGTTGGTTTCCACGGATGGATCTATCCCGTCCAGTGTGACATTGCCCGCATGGGCAAAATGGCTGGCCAATCGCTCTGGTGCCGTTGTTGAGATCGTGTAGCCGATATTGGCGCCGTCCGACCATCCAACCAGATGCACCTGTTCCACGTTCAAATGATCCAGCAGCGCCAGATAGTCCTGCGCCAACAGGTCGTAGCTGTAGGTGCTGCCATCATTGGTCGTTCGTCCGTGCCCCCGCGTGTCCGCCACGATCACGCGATGATCGTTGGACAGATCGGCCACTTGCGCGGCCCAAATGTCACCATGCGCCAGCCCTCCGTGGATCAGCAGAATCGGTGTGCCTTCGGCAGAGCCGTAGGTTGCGTGGTACATGTCGATACCATTGACATTGGCCGTGCCGCTGGACGCGGCCTCTGGCATTGCTGGGGGCTCAGGGATTGTTTGCCAGGCATCCTGCGCGAAGGCTGCTGTTGCGCTCAATGCCATCGTTGTGACGATCAATGTCCGAAGCATGTATCTCTCCCCGTATGCGAGTGCGGTCTTCAGGGATGATAGCTTAGGAATAGGAAGTCGGGGGAAATAATCCCCCCGCTTTTGTGTCAGTCGTCCGTTGTCATGGCGTTCCAGATCAACGCGCCGATTGCGCCACCGATCAATGGGGCGACCCAGAACAACCACAACTGGCCAAGGGCAGGCGCATCCGCGAACAGAGCAACCCCGGTGGACCGTGCCGGGTTGACGGATGTGTTCGTCACCGGGATTGAGATCAGGTGGATCAGGGTCAGCCCAAGTCCGATGGCGATGGGGCCGAAACCGGCTGGTGCGCCGCTGGAGGTGGCCCCTAGAATGATGATGAGGAAGAACGAAGTCATGACGATTTCGATCACCAGAGCGGACATCAGCGAATAGCCTTCTGGTGATGCCTCACCATATCCGTTCGAGGCAAATCCGCCCACGCCCTCAAAGCCGGGTGCACCGCTGACGATCAGGTACAGAACGGCTGCGGCTGCAATCGCGCCGATGACCTGAGCGATCCAATAGGGGATCAGATCTTTGGCCGGGAACCGTCCGCCTATCATCAGCCCAAGACTGACCGCCGGGTTGAAATGCCCGCCCGAGATATGCCCGACGGCGTAAGCCATGGTCAGAACCGTCAGGCCAAAGGCAAAGGAAACGCCCAGCCAGCCTATGCCCACATCGGCGACCCCAGCGGCCAAAACGGCGCTGCCGCAACCGCCCAGAACCAACCAAAACGTGCCAAAGAATTCGGCCATGAGTTTTGATGACATGAAAAGTCCTCCAGAAAACAATGGTTTCAGTGTAAATCAAAAAAATGATTTTGTTAATTCTTCTGTGAATCTGTCGGTGAAACCCAATGTTCAGGGATCTTGATTGGGCTGCTAACCCCACTCGGCCGGATTGAGACGGAACAACTTGGAAAGTTGATCGTAAACCCCTGGCACCTCTGACTTGAGCGCGCGGGGCTTTTCAAAAAACACTTCGACCGAAACGGCAAAGAACTCTTCATGGCCGGTCGCGCCATAGGGGTCGATGACGGTATGCCGCCCGTGCTCGACCGCGTGCACATGGGCGTCGTAGGCGGTCAGAAAGACCCGCTCCCACTCGGCAAAGCTCTGGCCGTCACTCAGGATCGGAACGCCGTTGGTTCCGCCCGACAGGTCGTCGATCTGATGGGCGAATTCATGCAGGACCACGTTCTGCCCGTCATGGTCATTCAACGCGCCCAGTTCGCTGTGTCGCCAGGACAGGATGACCGGACCGCGATCCCAGCTTTCCCCGGTGCGCACGATCTCTTTCTCGCTGATCACATAGCCATCCTGCCGACGCTGCCGCGATTTGAAGGCGTTGGGGTAGATCAGGATGGTTGTCAGGTTGTCGTACCACAGGTCGCTGTTCACGATCAGCAGGCAAGCCTGTGCAGAGATGGCCAGTTCCATCTCTTCGGTGACCTCCAGCCCGTCGCAGCCAAAGAAGCGGACCTGATCCAGGAACAAGTTGACCTTGCCGTCCAGCTTGACCCGCAGATCCAGCGGCAGGCGACGGATCAGTGGCACATGCTCTTCGATAATCTGGCGCTGGTGATCCGTCAAAGGAGTGGACAGCAGTTGGTTACGCGCCTGTGTCTTGGACCAGTGGCGATACAGAACGAAACCGGCGATAAGCGCCAGGGCGAGAAAGAAGAACAGCATGGGGGCCACTATAGGCGTAAGGCCTCTGGTTGAAACCGGAAATCCCATCTGGCGCCGGCAAACGAAAAACGCCGCAGGTCTCCCCGCGGCGTTCCAATCTAACTCAGGTGGTCAGCGTTACTGCTTGACCTCGGCGGCCGGGTTTGCGCCCGACTTGCCGCTGCGGCCCGGGTTCAATGGGTCGTCCTGACGCTGAACCGAACCTTCGAAATGCGCGCCGCTTTCGATCGCGATGGTCTTGTGGATGATGTCGCCTTCGACACGCGCGGTCGACGTCAGGCGGACCTTCAGACCACGCACGCGACCTACGATGCGGCCGTTGATCACGACGTCATCAGCGGTGACTTCGCCCTTGATCGTCGCGGTTTCACCGATAGTCAGCAGGTGGGCGCGGATATCGCCTTCGACAGTACCTTCAACCTGGATATCGCCCGAGGTCTTGAGGTTGCCCGTGATGTGCAGGTCCGAGGACAGGACCGACGCCGGCGGCTTGGGCTTGGGCGCGGTGCTGGCCTTGTTTTCTGTCGGTGCAGAAGCAGCCGGAGTCGCCGGAGCGGCAGGTTTTGCCGCCTCGGGTGCAGCGGACGAGGGCTCGTTGATTTTGCTCTTAGAAAACATTTCTCGCAGCCTTGATGTAAGTCATTGGGTTAACTGGTTTTCCGTTCACGCGCACTTCATAGTGCAGGTGCGTGCCGGTTGACCGTCCGGTGCTACCCATATCAGCAATATGATCCCCGCGCGAGACCCTTTGACCAACCTTCACACGTATCTTTGTGTTATGGGCATAAAGTGTCTCAATTCCGAAGGCGTGCTTAATTTTTACCAGCCGACCAAATCCGGATTGCCATCCCGCATGGGTGACAACGCCGTCGGCGGTGGCAAAGATATCGGTGCCATGGGCACCGGCGAAATCGGCGCCGTTATGCATGCGGCGACCACCTGTCTTGGGGTCGCGCCGAGTCCCGAAGCCGCTCGTGAAACGAACGACGTCGTGAACCGGGCTTGCAAACGGCGCTTTCTCTGCTGCGATGCGATACAGGTTCAGCTGATCCATTTGTTGCAGCAGAGCATTCGCGCGGATCTCGTCGGGGGTCAGTTCCTCGCCGCGCGTACTGTAAGAGATGGGGGTCAGGGGGCCGCCCATGCCGCTATAACCGCGGCGGACTTCTTCAATGATGCGGTCGGTTGGCATACCAGCCTTGCGGAACATCTTGTCCAGCGGCTCGACCGAGATCACCATCGCCTCTTCCAACTGGCGGAAAATCTCGTCGCTGCGTTCCTGCATCAGCCGTATTTCCAACTCCAGATCGTCGCGCTGTTCCAGCGCGTCCTGAGCGTTGGCTGCAATCTGGTCGCGTTCCTCGGCCGTGCGCGCCAGCGCCTCAGTCATGAAGTTCATCTGCTCAGGGTTGCCGACTGCGGCCATGTACATGTCGCCGTTGCCCGCGTCCTGCTGCAGCTTGGTCAGCTCGGTGCGTGCCTCTTCGCGCTGCTTCATCGTCGCCCGCAGCGTGGTCTGGATGACGTCAATCCCGGTCTCAAGTTCGCGGCGGCGGTTTTCCGAAGCCAACAGTTCAGACTGCATGGCCGAGATCCGTTCGAGCGCGGTGTTGAACCGGTCTTGTGCCGCAATGGCTTCTTGCGCGCGCATATCACGTTCTGCAGACATGATGTTCAGACGTTCCTGATAGGTCGCCTGATCGCGTTTGGCCTGTTCCCGGAAATTGCCCGAACCGATGCTGTCCATCAGAAGGATCGCGGTGGCGACAGCGGTCCATCCCACAAAAACCGCGACACCGGCAACAGCAATGATTTGCGTTTCCGAGCTGAGCCGGATGAACCGGGTATCATTGTCCGATTTCAGAAAGACGCGGCGTTCAGGAAAGTGCCGCTCAAGCAGTGAGTGTAATTTTATTGCCAGACGAGTTCTCACGCGTCTTACCTCTCCATCCCCAAAGATCGGGCCGGTCGTGAGTGATAGCCGTCCCTTGGGCGAAGTGCATAGAGGCAGAGAAGCCTGTGGGCAAGTTTGTTAACCAATCGACCCGGCGTTACAGGATTTTACCGCCGATTCTAGGCAAGAACTTGCCGATAACGTCAACTTCTGCGTGTTTATTGCGCTTGCCCGGGCAGCGGCATGTCCTCGGTCAAAGGCCAGTAGAAATCCGGCGGCAACCCGGCTTCGGCGCGTTTTTCCTCGTTGAAAGGGGGCTTGAGCGCGCCGTGGAAATACTTGCGCACAAGCTGGTGAAACACGTCCTTGGGGTCGGCGTTGTCGCGCCCGCACAGGAAATGGAACCACTTGGACCCATAAGCCACATGGCCCACTTCTTCGGCATAGATGACTTCCAGCGCGGCAATCGCCTGCTCGGCCTTCGCTTTGCGGAAGATGTCGATCATGCCCGGAGTTACGTCCAGCCCGCGCGCCTCAAGCACCATGGGAACAACGGCCAAACGCCCCATCAAGTCTTCGGCGGTATCCTCGGCAGCGCGCCACATCCCGGCATGAGCGGGCAGGGCGCCGTAGTGGCTGCCCATGCTTTCCAGACAATCGCAGACCATCTCGAAATGCCGCGACTCTTCCTCGGCGCATTTGACCCAGTCATCGTAGAAACCGATCGGCATCGGTACGTGGCCAAACCGCGCGATGATGTCCCAATGCAGGTCGACCGCGTTCAGTTCGATGTGCGCAACCGCGTGCAGCAAGGCAATGCGACCGGCCTCAGATCCGGGCTTGCGCTTGGGAACTTCGCGCGGCGACAACAGTTCGGGTTTGTCCGGGCGGGCCGGGTTCAGCGGTGGCGTTGCAGTCCCGACCTCAATCGAGGGCGCGTCACCCTTGCGCGATGCAAACCACGCCGCGGCGTAGCGCTTGGACAAAGCCGTCTTTTCCCGGCCATTTGCCGTGGTCAGAACTTCGGTCGCCATCTGGGTCAGTGTTTTGGGCACTGGCTTGCTCCGCTGATTGAGGTTGGCGGCTCATAAACCGGATGGCGACCGTGGTCGAGAGGGTTACAGGGCGCGGACGGCTTCCAGCACCTCATCCACGTGGCCGGGCACTTTGACCTTGCGCCAGACCTTGGCGATCTTGCCGTCCGCATCGATCAGGAAGGTCGAGCGCTGAATGCCCATGGATTTCTTGCCGTACATATTCTTTTCGACCCAAACGCCGTAATCCTCACAGACCGACGATCCTTCGTCAGACAACAGCGGAGTGGTCAAGCTGTGCTTAGCGACAAATTTGTCGTGCTTGGCCACGCTGTCCCGCGAGATGCCAAAAACTTGAGCACCTGCATCGGCAAAGGCCTGAAGTTGTTCCGAGAAACCGATGGATTCCTTGGTACAGCCCGGCGTATCATCACGAGGGTAGAAAAACAGCACGACGGAACCGCCGCGCAGGTCCGACAGGGTCACCTCGCCGCCGCCGTCGCGGGGTAATGTGAAATCAGGGGCGATGTCTGTAACGTCGGGCATTGGAAACTCCGCTAAAGGTTTTTAAGGGCTGTCCGGCATAATAGGGCGACGCGAGCGGGTTGAAAGGCTTGGATAAAAAATTGGTTCAGGACGAAGACACCAGTGCAAACCGGCCGCAAAAGCCTGCGCGCCGCCGGTCGCGGCGTCGTATTGCGGCGCGCTGGCTCGTCGGAACCATCATTTTGTTGTGCCTGCTGGCCGGGGCTGGCTGGTTCTTTGTCATCGGAAAACAACTGCACGCCCCCGAATGGATCAAAGAGAGGGTTGAGGCGCGACTGGAGCAAAGCCTGGGTGGATTGCGCTTCACGTTTGGTGACGCCAGTTTCATCGTCAATGAAAACTGGAGACCGCGTATCCGGCTGACCGATGTGACCATCAGCGACGCGGCGGGTCAGCAGATTGCGCAGGTCTCGGATTTGCGGACCCGGCTGTCGATGCGCGGTTTGCTGCGCGGTCAGATCAGGCCTCGGCGGATCACTCTGCGCGGCGCGCAGATCGCCTTGACCCGTGGCGAGGATGGAGCGCTGTCGCTGACTGTTGGCACAGGCAGTGCGCCTGTTCAACGCGCGCCAACACTGGCGCAACTGATTGAAGAGTCGGACGATGTCTTTCTGTCCCCGATCCTGTCGGGGTTGCGTTCGATCGATCTGGAATCGCTGACGCTGGACTATCAAGATTTGCGGCTTGGCCGGGCTTGGGTGTTTGACGGCGGACATATCTCGGCCACCAGAGAAGGCAATGAGATGCGGCTGGCCACCGGTTTCTCGGTGCTGACCGGGCGCGATTACGCCAGCACGATTGAGGCGAACTATACCAGCGTCCTTGGCAGTCCCCAGGCCAGCTTTGGGGTGTCGATCACTGATCTGCCGTCCGAGGATATTGCCGGACAAAGCGTGGCGCTGGGATGGTTACAAGTACTCAAGGCTCCGATCTCCGGCTCGCTCCGCGGCAGTGTCGATGGCCAGGCCGCGTTGGGTCCACTATTTGCCACGCTGAACCTGGACGCGGGCGTTGTGCAGCCTACGCCCGAAACGCGCCCGATCAAATTTGACTCGGCGCGCGCCTATTTCACTTACGACCCCAAGCGTCAGATTCTGGACTTTGACGAAGCGTCCCTGGTGTCCGACCTGGGGGCCGTTCAGGCCGAGGGTACGGCGTTTCTGAACGGGATCCAGAATGGCGTTCTTGAAAGCCTGACCGCACAGCTGACCCTGAATAGCATTGATATCTATCCCGGGGGTCTGTTCCCCGAGTCGCTGGAAACCGCCCGCGCCGATCTGGATTTTCAGATGAAGCTGGCCCCGTTCGAGCTGGAACTGGGGCAGCTGACCATCATTGACGGGTTGCACGAGCTTCATGCGACGGGGAAGTTGATCGGGCAGCCGGACGGGTGGGTGGCCGCGCTGGATGCACAACTGGATAAGATGGGGTCCGAGAACCTGCTGCGATACTGGCCCGAGGCGCTGGCCCCGAACCCGCGTAAATGGGTGGCGGAAAACCTGTACGAAGGTCAGTTCTCTGACGTGGAATTCGCCCTGCGTCTGCATCCCGGCAATAAACCGGACATTTACCTTGGGGTTGGATTCGATCAGGCCCAGATCAGGTTCGCCAAAACCCTGCCGTTGATCCAGAACGGGCAGGGCCGCCTGAGCCTTCTGAAAGACCGGTTCACCGTCACTGCAGAACACGGGATCGTTGTCGCGGATCAGGGCGGTGCAGTTGATGTGGCGGGAACCTCATTCATCATTCCCGACACAACTGCCAAGGGCGCAACACCCGCGATTGCGCGGATCAATGCTTGGGGCAGCGTCGAGGCCGCTTTGTCACTGCTCGACCGGCCGCCGCTGAACCTGTTGAGCAAGGCAAACCTGCCGGTCGATCTGGCAGAGGGTCAGGTCAACTTGACGGGGACGCTGGCCTTGCCGTTGAAGAAAAAACTCAAGTTTCAGGATACAGAGTTTCACTTCGCAGGTGAGATCGAAAACGTCCAAAGCGACAAGCTGGTTCCCGGATATGCGGTCACTGCCAGTCTGCTGAACCTGACGGGGAACCAGACAGAGGTGGAAATTGACGGCAACGGGTTGTTTGGTCAGGTGCCAATGCAGGTTGCCTGGCGACAGCCTATCGGCGGGGATGGACCCCAACGCAGCCAGTTGACGGGCCAGATCGAACTGTCCCCACGTTTGATGAGCGAACTGAAGGTACCGCTGCCCGCGAGTATGCTGACTGGGTCCGGAACAGCGGACGTTACTGTTGGGATCGGTGCGGATGAACCCATCAAACTTTCGGCAACATCGGATCTGGCGGGGGTCGGTCTTGCCATCCCGGAACTCGGATGGCGCAAAGGGGCAGCGTCGACCGGTACGATGGTGTTGGACGCAACGCTGGGACAACAGCCGCGCGTGGAAAACCTGCAACTGGACGTGGCGGGGCTGCGTAGCACGGCCTCGATAACGTTCCGGGAAGGTGGGCAGTTTGACCGGATGCGGTTCAGCTCGTTCGATCTGGGCAATTGGCTGGCCGTTCCGGCAGAGCTCATAAACAGCGGCGGCCCGGTGCCCAATATCGTGGTGCAGGGCGGTGTTTTGAACCTGGGTCGTGCGACCTTGGGTTCAGGCAGCGGCGGAGGTGGATCCGGCCCCGGGCCAAAGCTGGACGTTGAATTGGACCGCCTTCAGGTGACCGAAGATGTGGCGCTGACCGGGTTCAGGGGCTCGTTTCAAACAACCGGTGGCATAAACGGCACCTTTACGTCCCAAGTGAATGGCGGCGCCGCGGTCAGCGGAGAGGTGAGCCCCCGCAATGGGCGCAGCGCCGTGAACATCAAGTCGAATGATGCTGGGGCCGTTTTGCGGTCGGCGGGGGTCATCACACAGGCACGCGGTGGCGGGCTGGACCTGCAGTTGGAACCGGTGACTGCGCCCGGAAACTATGATGTGATCCTTAAGATTGTGAACACCCGCATCACCGATGCCCCGGCGATGGCCGCGTTGCTGGACGCGATCAGTCTGGTTGGTCTGTTGGACGAAATGACGGGGCAGGGCATCTTTTTCACCACCATAGACAGCCGGATGCGGATCACTCCGACCGAGATCAAGGTCCTCAGTGGCAGCGCCGTTGGCCCTTCGATCGGGCTGTCTTTTGATGGGACGATTGACACCGTGGCAGGTATGCTGAATCTGCGCGGGGCGATTTCTCCGATCTATCTGGTAAACGCCATCGGCAGTGTCTTCACAAAAAAGGGCGAGGGGGTCATTGGCTTCAACTACCGCCTGACCGGACCACTGACCCAGCCGCGCGTGTCGGTCAACCCGTTGTCCGGTCTTGCACCGCTGTTTTTGCGCAATCTGTTGCGGGCACCAGCCCCGACAGTCTCTGACGGGCCCAACGCCGTGCCGCAGAAACCGGATGAGCCCAAACAGACCTTTGGTTCACCCCCCAGAGACAATTGAATGGGCGGTTGCTGAATCTGATGCGGGCTTGTATGGCGCGGCCATGAAACTCAGCGATTTTGATTTCCATCTGCCCGAAGACCTGATCGCCACGCGACCAGCCAACCCGCGCTCGTCCGCGCGCCTTTTGGTGTCCGAGGGGCAGGCGATCTCGGATGCGCACGTCTTTGACCTGCCGGACTGGCTGCAGCCGGGGGACCGTTTGGTGCTGAACGACACGCGCGTTATTCCCGCGCGCCTGAACGGGCGCAGGCACCGCGACAGCGCGCAAGGTCCGGTTTCCGCCGTGATCGAGGCGACGTTGCTGGACCCGCAGGCCGATGGCACATGGGCCGCCCTGATCAAGCCGTTGAAGAAAGTGAAACCGGGCGAGGACATCCGGTTCTCGAACGAACTCAGCGCGACTTTGGATCGGGTTGAGGACGGGCAGGCCTATCTGCAGTTCAACCTGACGGGCGAGGATTTCGACACTGCGCTGGAACGGGCAGGGGCAATGCCGCTGCCGCCCTACATCGCTGCGAAGCGTCCGGCGGACGAGCAGGACAAGACCGACTATCAGACGATCTGGGCCCGCAATTCCGGCGCTGTGGCGGCGCCCACGGCCTCTCTGCATTTTGACGATGCGCTCATGCAGGCGCTTGCTGCACGCGGCGTAGAGTTCACTCATGTTACCCTACATGTGGGCGCGGGCACCTTCCTGCCAGTCAAGGTCGAGGACGTGACGACCCACAAGATGCACGCCGAGTGGGGCAGGGTCAGCGCCGCAGCCGCGCAGGACATCCGCGACACCAAGGCGGCCGGAGGCCGGGTGATCCCGGTCGGCACAACTGCTCTGCGTCTGATCGAAAGCGCTAGCCGATCCGGTCAGATCGAGCCGTGGGAAGGTGAAACCGACATTTTCATCTATCCCGGTTTCAAGTTCCATGTGACCGACGCTTTGATGACCAATTTCCATTTGCCAAAGTCGACCCTGCTGATGCTGGTGTCGGCCCTGATGGGTCAAGAGCGGATGAAGCAGGTCTATGCGCATGCCATTGAACAGAAATACCGCTTCTTCTCTTACGGAGATTCGTCGCTTTTGATCCCGTAAGGGGCGTCTTGTCGGGATCGAATCTTTTCGATGTCGTAGACAAGCATGACCAAAGCCGTTTTCCATAGCAAAACGGACTCAAACTTCTGGTCGAGATTCTTCGGAGGCCCCAAATGCTTCAGGTCCTTTCCAGCGCATGGGCGCTTTTGCTTGGTATGGGCCTGTTGATGGTCGGCAACGGACTGCAGGGCACGATCCTGGGCGTCCGGGGTGAGATCGAAGGGTTCTCGACCCTGCAGATGTCCTTCGTGATGTCAGCGTATTTCCTTGGGTTTCTGGGCGGTTCGCGATTTGCACCTGAGATGATCCGACGTGTTGGGCATGTGCGGGTTTTCGCGGCGCTGGCATCATTCATTTCTGCCGTGATGATCATGTACCCGTTGATGACAGATCCGATTGTCTGGATTTTGGGCCGCGTCGTGATCGGGTTCTGCTTTTCGGGCGTGTACGTGACCGCGGAAAGCTGGCTGAACAATGCGGCCAGTAACGAAAACCGCGGTCAGGCCCTGTCGCTCTACATGATCTTCCAGATGACCGGCATTATCACCGCGCAGGGATTGGTCCTTGTTGGCGACCCGGCTGGCTTCGATACCTTCGTCATCGCTTCGATCCTGGTTTCGGTATCATTTGCGCCGATCCTGTTGTCCATCTCACCCACACCAGCGTTTGACACCACGAAACCCATGACCCTGCGCGAACTTTTCGGCTATTCGCCACTGGGCTGTGTCGGCATGTTCCTTCTGGGGGGCGTCTTCTCAGCACAGTTCGGGATGGCTTCGGTGTATGGCGCGCGCGCTGGGCTGTCGCTGGTTGAGATTTCGACCTTCGTTGCTGCTTTCTATATCGGTGCGCTGGTCCTGCAGTACCCGCTGGGCTGGATGTCGGATCGCATGGACCGGCGGTTCCTGATCATGCTGGTTGCCGGTGTCGGGGCCTGTGCGGCCGTTGTTGGTATGGTGTTCGGCGTGACCTTCCCGCTGCTATTGGTTTCGGCCTTTGTGATCGGAGGAATGTCGAACCCGCTCTATTCACTGCTGATTGCGCACGCAAACGACTTTCTCGAGCATGAGGATATGGCGGCGGCCTCTGGCGGGTTGCTCTTTATCAATGGCTTGGGCGCAATCGCTGGCCCGCTGATTACCGGTTGGCTGATGGGAGACGGCGTGTTTGGTCCGTCCGGGTTCTTCCTGTTTATTGCGGCGCTGTTGGTGACCATGGCAGCTTATGCGCTTTACCGTATGACACAGCGTGCGGCGATCCCCGTCGACGAGACCGGGTCCCTGTCGCCGGTCTATCCAACGGCCTCACCCGTTGCTGTGGAATTGGCTCAAGAAGTGGCGATCGAAGCCGCCGAAGCCGAACAAGAGACGCAAGATGTTGCCTAAGACACAAGATTATGTCGCAAGTGTTGCAATTTTTTACTGTAACAACTGTGTAAAACACACTTAAATGACCTTACGTCCCCTGGGGTGGGAAACACGACGGAGTTAAGGGCATGGCAAGTCCTGAAGAAGTATTGAGTTATTGGTTAGATGAAGTCGGTCCAAAGGGTTGGTATCTACAGGACGACGATTTGGATGCAGACATTCGCGACAGGTTCCTGACAACGTGGGAAGCTGCGAATGAAGGAAGGTTCTCGCTCTGGCTGACATATCCCAGCGGTGCTTTGGCCTACATCATCCTGATGGATCAGTTCCCGCGTAACATGTTCCGTGGAAGCGCCAAGGCGTTCGCATCGGATCGCGCGGCCCTCTCGGCAGCGAAATGCGCGATCGACAAGGGGTGGGACATGAAGATCGATGAACCGGCGCGCCAGTTCTTCTATCTTCCTCTTATGCACTCGGAAAACCTGTGTGATCAGGAACGCTGCGTGCGGCTGATGTGTCAGAATATGACCAACAGCGACGACGGCAACCTGTTGCACGCACGGGCGCATCGTGAAGTGATCCGGAAGTTCGGTCGTTTCCCCTATCGCAACGACGCATTGTCGCGGCCAATGACCGAGCATGAAGCCGCCTATGTCAGCATGGGCGGATACGGTTCCACAGTGCGCGAGTTGCAGTCGGCAGCCAGCTAGGACGCTGGTTCGCACCCGCGGATTGCTATTATCCGGTCGGCAACAATGTCGGCCGAATTCTCAATGGCTGTGTTGATCAACTGGTCCGGAGACTCGGTCAGCTCTGCCATTTTCGACTGCGCCCCGCGCAGGTTACCTTCCAGATCATCCAGTTTGTCCAGGACCTCAGACAATTTCTGGGCCGTGACACTGTCAGCAACAGCTCCGGCCAGCTGAATGGACGAAAGATCGCTGCGCAAGGCCGTCAATTCGCCGCGAACGCCTTGAACCTCTTCTTTCAAAGGGGCGACAATCTGAACCTTTTCGGCAAACTTACCAGTGATGTCGTCGACGGTCGTCGCTAGTTTCCAACCCAGAAACAAGCATAGCGCAACCAGGATGAGCGTGGCGTTCAGCAGGGCAAGCAACAGATCTTTGAGTGTTTTGGCCATGTTAAGCCTTTCAAATGACTTGGGTTTCACAGGGTCCGCGTGGGGCCGGTGTCTCTGTTCTAGCCATTGAAGGGCGTGCGGTATAGGCTGAAAACAGCGCATATCGCGCTGCCTTACCCTGCGTCGCATTTGTCGCGGGGGCAATATGTTGATGCGTTTCGAGATTTAGTTTAATGGTAAACTAATTTCTGAATCGACCTGCGCCGAGAGGGAAACATGGCTGCACAATCTTTTGATCTGATCGTAATTGGCGCCGGTCCGGGCGGTTATGTGGCTGCTATCCGTGCCGCACAGCTGGGACTGAAAACAGCCGTAGTTGAACGCGAACATCTGGGCGGCATCTGCCTCAATTGGGGATGCATCCCGACAAAGGCACTTCTGCGGTCGTCCGAAGTGTTCCACTTGATGGAGCGCGCCAAGGATTTTGGCCTGAGCGCAGACAAGATCGACTATGACCTGGACGCGGTAGTAAAACGCTCGCGCGGGGTAGCCAAGCAGCTGACAAGCGGTGTGGGTCACCTTCTGAAAAAGAACAAGGTCACCGTCATCATGGGTGAGGCAACGATCCCCGCGAAAGGCAAAGTCAGCGTCAAAACCGACAAGGGTAACGAAGAGCTGACGGCCAAGAATGTTATTCTCGCCACCGGTGCCCGCGCTCGCGAACTGCCAGGGCTTGAGGCGGACGGCGATCTCGTCTGGACATACAAACATGCGCTTATGCCGCCGCGTATGCCCAAGAAGCTTCTGGTTATCGGGTCCGGCGCGATCGGGATCGAATTCGCCAGCTTCTACAACACGCTTGGTGCAGATACGACCGTTGTCGAAGTCATGGACCGTGTTCTGCCGGTCGAAGACGCCGAAATCAGCGCCTTTGCCAAGAAAGCTTTCACCAAGCAGGGCATGAAGATCATGGAAAAGGCGATGGTCAAGCAATTGGACCGGGCCAAGGGTAAGGTCACCGCCCATATCGAAACCGGCGGCAAGGTCGAAAAGCACGAGTTTGATACCGTGATCTCGGCTGTTGGGATCGTAGGCAATGTCGAAAACCTCGGGCTCGAAGCTCTGGGCGTCAAGATCGATCGGACCCACGTGGTTACAGATGAGTATTGCCGCACGGGTGTCGACGGCCTCTATGCAATTGGTGACATCGCGGGCGCGCCTTGGCTTGCACACAAGGCCAGCCACGAAGGTGTCATGGTCGCCGAACTTATTGCTGGCCAGCATGCGCATCCCGTAAAACCCGAAAGCATCGCGGGATGCACCTATTGCCAACCGCAGGTCGCATCGGTCGGATACACGGAAGCAAAGGCAAAAGAACTTGGCTATGAGGTCAAGGTCGGCAAGTTCCCCTTCATCGGCAATGGGAAGGCGATTGCTTTGGGTGAACCTGAAGGGCTGATCAAAACCGTTTTCGACGCAAAAACCGGTGAGTTGCTGGGGGCGCACATGATCGGCGCAGAGGTTACCGAATTGATTCAGGGCTATGTCGTCGGTCGACAGTTGGAAACCACGGAAGAAGACCTGATGAACACGGTCTTCCCGCATCCGACGCTGTCAGAGATGATGCATGAAAGCGTGCTGGACGCCTATGGGCGTGTGATCCACATGTAAAAAGGGGGCTCTGCCCCCGCCGCCCTGCGGGCGTCTCCCCCGGGATATTTTCAGCCAGATGAAGCAAGGGATCCTTTATTCATCTGGCCTCAAATATCCCGGAGCGCGAGGCAGAGCCTCGCAAAAGTTCTATTTGTTCAATGCGTCCAAAATACGGGCCCAGGACCGGATGCCCTTGTGGTAGCTTTTTACATCATACTTTTCGTTGGGTGAATGGATAGCATCGTCGTCATTGGCGTAGCCGACCAGCATTGAATCCAGGCCAAGAACGGTATCGAAGTAACCAACAACCGGAATTGATCCGCCCATTCCTGTAAAGACCGCCTCACGGTCCCATTCATCGGACAGCGCGCCGCGGGCCGCTTCGAATTCGGGGCGGTCGAGGTTCATGACGGATGCAGGTGAGCCTTCGAGGTCGTTGTCCCAGACAACCTTTGCGTCTGGAGAAAGGCGATCTTCGACGTGTTTGCGGATTTTGTCGCGCAGCGCGTCGGGGTCCATATCGCCCACAAGGCGGCAGGTGATTTTGCAATGTGCCTCGGAGGGGATCACGGTCTTGGAGCCTGCGCCGTTGTAGCCGCCCCAAAGGCCGTTCACTTCCAGCGTCGGGCGCGCCCATTGCTGTTCCAGCGTGGAATAGCCTTTTTCGCCATGTGGTTGGGAGTAGCCGACCGAATTCAGGTATTCAGCTTCATTGAACCCGCAGTTTTCCCATTGGCGCAACTGCTCGGCGGGCACTTCGTGGACGCCTTCATAAAAACCGTCGACGGCGACCCGACCGGTTTCGTCGTCATAGAAGGATGCGACGATCTTGGACAACTCGCGCAGAGGGTTCAGGCCGGGGCCGCCATAGTGGCCCGAGTGCAGATCGATGCGGGGGCCGATGATGGTAAACTCATCCTTGAGCATACCGCGCAGTTGCGACGCGATGGACGGCACGCCGCGTGAGACCATCGAGGTGTCGCAGACCAGTGCCAGATCGGCTTTCAGCTCGTCTTTGTTGGCCTCGAGGAAAGGGACCAGCGAGGGCGAGCCGGATTCTTCTTCGCCTTCGAAGAAAAACGTGATGCGACAGGGCGGGGTGCCGTTAACAGCCTTCCACGCACGGCAGGCCTCGACAAAGGTCATCAGCTGGCCCTTGTCGTCCGACGAGCCACGGCCACGGATGACCTGACCGTTTTCAGTGTCTTCCAGTGCCGGGTCAAACGGGTCGCGCTTCCATAGTTCGAGCGGGTCAACCGGCTGCACGTCATAGTGGCCATAGAACAGGACGTGCGGGGCGTCGCCGTCTTCGCCCACATGGCCAACGACCATCGGGTGCCCGGTTGTCAGCCGTTTTTCGGCGGCGATGCCGATGCTTTGCAGGTCGGCGACAAGCCAGTCGGCGGCCTGTTCGACCTGCTCGTTATAGGCAGGGTCGGTTGAAATCGACGGGATGCGCAGAAACTCCATCAGCCGGTCGATGGATGTGGACAGATCGGCGTCGATCCTGCTCAGAACAGCGTCTAGTGACATGAGCGTCTCCTGAATGGTCGTGAATTGCAGCGGAACCTAACAGCACCGGCAGCGCCGTCCAGCCTGTATCAGCAGGAAATCGGTGATAAGATAGGAAACCTGTTTCAGGTCGCAGGGTTGCCTGCGTCGTTTCCTCGCGTCCGATGGCCGTAACTTTACTTGTCGAAAGGCGCGATCAGGGATAATTGATGCAGATCAAAGTTGCGACTCCGAGATTGACGCTAGGCACGTTATTCTAGGGGAAGCGACACCGAAGGGACAGCAAAGCCTGTCATCTGAGGGAACAACGGGTTCGGCAAACAAACGCAAATGTCGGGCGCAGAAGGAGAAACCGGTGGATTATACTGCTCAGCTCGATACGGCGATAGCCAAGCTGCATGATGAAGGTCGCTACCGGACCTTTATTGATATCGAACGCCGGAATGGTCATTTCCCGCACGCCGTACGGACACGCCCTGACGGGTCACAGCAGAACATCACTGTGTGGTGTGGCAATGACTATCTTGGGATGGGGCAGCATCCGGTCGTTCTGGAAGCCATGCACGAAGCGGTTGACGCTGCAGGTGCCGGTTCGGGCGGAACCCGTAACATCTCGGGCACGACGGTGTATCACAAGCGTCTTGAGGCTGAGTTGGCCGATCTGCACGGCAAGGAATCCGCCTTGTTGTTCACCAGTGCATATATCGCGAACGACGCGACGCTCAGCACGCTGCCCAAGCTGTTCCCCGGGCTGATCATCTATTCTGACGCGCTGAACCATGCCTCGATGATCGAAGGTGTGCGCCGCAACGGCGGTGCCAAGCGGATTTTCCGTCATAATGACGTCGCCCACCTGCGTGAACTGCTCGAGGCTGACGACCCTGCGGCCCCCAAGTTGATCGCCTTCGAATCCGTCTATTCGATGGACGGCGATTTTGGCCCGATCGAAGAGATTTGTGATCTGGCAGACGAGTTTGGCGCTCTGACTTATATCGACGAAGTGCACGCGGTTGGCATGTACGGCCAGCGTGGTGGCGGTGTGACCGAGCGTGATCGTCTGGCCCATCGCATCGACATCATCAACGGAACGCTGGCCAAAGCCTATGGCGTAATGGGCGGCTATATCGCGGCAAGCGAGAAAATGTGTGACGCCGTGCGGTCTTATGCTCCGGGCTTCATCTTTACGACCTCTCTGCCGCCAGCGGTGGCGGCGGGTGCTGCGGCTTCGGTTGCCTATCTCAAGAGCGCGCCAGAACTGCGCGAACAGCACCAGACCCAAGCCAAGATCCTCAAGCTGCGTCTGAAAGGGATGGGCTTGCCCCTGATCGATCACGGCAGCCACATTGTTCCGGTGATCGTAGGTGACCCGGTGCATACCAAAATTCTCAGCGACCGGCTGCTGGATGACTATGGAATCTACGTTCAGCCGATCAACTTCCCCACTGTGCCGCGCGGCACAGAGCGTCTGCGGTTTACCCCGTCGCCGGTTCACGGACCGGGTGAAATGAACCGTTTGATCCAAGCGATGGACGAACTTTGGTCACATTGTGCGCTAAATCGCGCCGAACTTGCAGGTTAACCTCACGCCAAAGTGTGCAATACGCTTGTCGCGTGTTAAGCTTATCCTAACAAAAGGGACGCACGAATCGTTATGGGATCGATTCGTCGTTAGCGTGTAACGCGCAGAAGGCAGAATGGGGCAGCAGGAATGATTGGGCGCAGATCACAGCGCGATTCCGAAGACGACACAGACGTCCGGCCAAAGGGCTTCGACGACTATGAAGTGCGGCTTGGCGACAGAATGCGTGGTGAGCGCGCGACAATGGGCAAGTCCCTTCTGGATGTTCAGCGCGAACTGCGGATCAAAGCCAACTACATTGCTGCCATAGAAGACGCTGATCCCGATGCGTTTGACACACCCGGCTTTATCGCCGGGTATGTGCGTTCTTATGCCCGTTATCTGGGTATGAACCCGGACGAGACTTTTGCCACCTTCTGTGCCGAAAGCGGGTTTGAAGTGGCGCATGGCATGTCCGCCGAGGCATCGGTCGTACGCAAACCATCTGGTGGTTTGCCTGCGCGCGGACCGATGGGGCGCGATCCGTTCATCTCTCCGAATACGCCATATGTTCCTGGCCGGGAGTCTCTGGTCAGTCAGATCGAACCGCGCGCGATTGGGTCGTCTTTGGTTCTGCTGGCCGTGATTTGCGGTATTGGCTACGGCGGCTGGTCGGTCCTGAACCGAATCCAGCAGGTTCAGGTCAGCCCGGTCGAACAAGCACCCGTCGTTCTGTCCGATCTTGATCCGCTGGACGCGGCGCGTGCTCCGCTCGAACTGGCAGAGGCAGCAGATTCCGCTGCGCCAACGCCCGAAGCGCTGGACCGCCTCTATCGCCCGCAGGCGTTGGATGTGCCGGTTCTCGTGGCCCGGGATGCCCCCATCGCCACTCTGGATCCGCGCACCGTTGGCACATTCCGCCCACCCGAGCCGCCGAAGGTCGAAGTGGCCGAAGTGCACACGGTGGAACGCCCCACCTTGCCACAGGTCGTCGAACAGGTAGACACCGCGTTGAGAATCGTAGCGGTCGCGCCGTCCTGGATGCGCATCCGCGCTGCAGATGGCAGCGTTCTGTTCGAAGGCACCCTGGGTACGGTCGAACAGGGCAGCACGTTTGAAATTCCCCTGACCGAAGAGCCGCCCCAACTGCGCGCGGGGGCTTCGGGCTCTGTCTATTTCTCGATGAATGGCGCGCATTACGGCCCCGTTGGTGCACCGGGTACGGTGACCAAAGGTGTTGTGCTGTCCAAGGATGCGGTTTCCGAACGTTATGAGGTTGCCGATCTCGAGGCCGAGCAGAACAGCGCACTCAAGCAGTTGGTAGCGGAACTTCAGGCACAGGTCACCGAAGCCCCGGCCGAGTGATCTGGCCATTGCGGTAGCCGGGTAGGCGGACTATCTAAGACGCAACTCTGGCAGCTTTGGACCCGTCCTCATGTCTCTCAATCACGTTCGCCCGTGGAAGAACATCTATCGCCGTAAATCCCGCCAGATCATGGTCGGAAACGTCCCCGTCGGGGGTGACGCGCCCATCGCTGTTCAGACGATGACCAACACGCTGACAACGGATGTGGCAGCGACCGTGGCGCAGGTTCAGGCCGCTGCCGAAGCGGGCGCGGACATTGTGCGTGTGTCCGTCCCCGATGAGGCGTCGTCGAAAGCCCTGAAAGAGATTGTGCGCGAAAGCCCGGTGCCCATCGTGGCGGACATTCACTTCCACTACCGCCGCGGGATCGAGGCCGCCGAGGCCGGGGCCGCTTGTCTGCGGATCAACCCGGGCAATATCGGCAGCGAGGACCGCGTGAAAGAGGTCATTCAGGCCGCGCGCGACCACAATTGCTCGATCCGTATTGGTGTGAACGCAGGCAGTCTGGAAAAGCACCTGCTTGAGAAATACGGCGAGCCGTGCCCCGACGCGATGGTCGAAAGCGGGTTGGAACATATCCGTATCCTGCAGGACAACGATTTCCACGAATTCAAGATCAGCGTGAAAGCCAGCGATGTTTTCCTGTCTGCTGCGGCCTATCAGGGCATCGCCGAGGCCACCGACGCACCGATCCACCTTGGGATTACCGAGGCCGGCGGGCTTGTGTCCGGCACCATCAAATCAGCGATTGGTCTGGGCAATCTGTTGTGGATGGGCATCGGCGACACGATCCGTGTCAGCCTGTCTGCCGATCCGGTCGAAGAGGTCAAGGTCGGCTATGAAATTCTCAAATCCCTTGGCCTGCGCCATCGCGGTGTGAACATCATCTCGTGCCCCTCCTGCGCGCGGCAGGGTTTTGACGTGATCAAGACTGTCGAGGCTTTGGAGCAACGGTTAGAACACATCAAAACTCCGATGAGCCTGTCGATCATCGGGTGCGTGGTGAACGGCCCGGGTGAGGCACTGATGACCGACGTGGGCTTTACTGGCGGCGGGGCAGGGTCAGGTATGGTCTATCTGGCGGGCAAGGCCAGCCACAAGATGTCCAACGATCAGATGATCGAGCACATCGTTGAAGAGGTCGAGAAGAAGGCGGCAGAACTGGGCGCGACGCGTGAGGCGGCGGAGTAAAACCGGCTTATCTGGTTGCTGGCAGTCCAAAGAGTGAAATTGTTACGCGTTGCCCGTCCGGGTCGATCGTGCGGGCCGGCGCCTTCAGGTTGATGTTGGTCGGGCCCTTTTGTGGGCGGCCCAACATATCGTAGTGGACCCCAGCGCAGGGATCAAAGAACCCGTCAAAGTCGCCAGCTTTTTTTTGCACAATGCAGCCAGGCCCCGCCGTGCTGATCGGGCTGGCGATGAACCATTCGACGTTGGCGAATGCCTCTGGCTCAAGCCCCCGCTCAAGCGCGCCAGAGTTTATCGCCTCAGACCAGTCCTCTAACGGGATCGTCGGGTCAAATTGCGCCAAAGCCCTTGCCATTTCATCCTTATCCCGGCGCCAAATGACAACCGGCTTCCCCCTGAGGTTCAGGATTTTTGCGTCGCCAGGGTCCCAGCTTCCAATCTCGACGGAGGTTGCAGAGTTCGCAGCGCGGACTTTGACGTCCGCCGTGGTGGTTGTGCCTGAGAACAGGTAATACAGTCCGATTGCAAGTGTCAGCACAGCCCAAAAAGCGGTCACGTAGTAAAGGGTTACGCCTTTTGTCTTCATGTCTGCGCGCTCAAATTCTGAGTAACCAATCTATCTGTGGTTGAATGGTTATCGAAACACCCCTCCAAAGGAAAGTGCGTTTGGTAATGAAGCAGTAAGCAGAAGGGCCGGACCAACGATCCGGCGCTCCAGGCAAAGATGTGAAGGGGCGGCATGACCGCCCCGTACAAGTTACCCGCGTTCCGCCCGAACACCGTTTGCAATCTGCAGCATTTGATCCGCAGGCAGGAAGCCGCGCAGCATTTCGGTGCCCAGCACAAAGGAAGGTGTGCCGGAAATCTGCATGCGTTGCGCCAGAGCGCGGGTACGGGTGATTTCGTCGGTCACCTGCTCGCTGTCCATCGCGGCGATGATGGCGTCGCTGTCCAGGCCCAGACCGTCCGAAATGCGGCGCAGGGCAACCTCTGACGGTTCGCCGGTGAACTCCAGCAGCGCATCGTGCACCTGTTTGTAGGCATCGTCGCCAGCAACATGCTTGGTTGCGACGGCAAAGCGCGAGGACAGGACCGAAGCGTCGCCCAAAATCGGGAATTCTTTGATCACAAGGCGGATGTTGCCGTCTTCGGCCAGCAGGCTTGCCACTTCGGGCACAGCGCGGCGGCAATAGCCACAGCGATAGTCCATGAACTCGACCAGGGTGATGTCGCCTTCGGGGTTGCCGCCCACCCAGCTATAGCCGTCGTTGAACAGCTCTTCGGCGTTGGCGGCGACCAGATCCTTGTCAGCGGCGGCTTCAGCAGCAGCATTGCGCTGTTCCAGGATGTTGATCGCCTCGATGATCACTTCGGGATTTTCCAGCAGGTATTCGCGAACCTGCGCACCAAACTGTTCACGTTCGGCATCGCTCATGGTGCTCAGGTCCAGCGCCTGCGCGGGGCCGGTGATCAGGGAAAGCCCCAGAAGGGCGGGAGCGGCATGTCTGAGGATCATTTCCGTTTCCTTTTCTTTTTCTTCGCGTGTTCCGAGGCAATCAGCACATCCTGTGCCCGTTGCCAACCTGGTGAGCCTTCGGGCAATTGCCCGACGGCGCGTCTTGCGTGGATGCCTGCATCGGCCAACCGGCCCTGCAGCGCATATCTTTCGGCGGTCACAGCCGAGGCCATACCGTTGTTTCCGACCTTGGCATAGGCCATGCCAAGATCCTGCATCAGTCTTGCATTGCGATAATCCCGTGCGCGCGCCTTTTCAAGCACATCGAGCGCGGCCTGTGTCTGCCCGTCGGCCAGCAACGCCCGCCCGTAGCCTGCCATCAGCAAGGGATCGTTCGGCAACATATCAACGGCATGACCATAGGCTTTAACAGCCTCGGTCAGCTGTCTGTTTTCTAACAGGATTTGCCCCTTGAGTTCGTAGTAGAACGGGTCGTCGGGCCGGATCTCCAGAGCCGCGTCGATCGCGGCGCGCGCACGGGGCAGATCGCGGTTCTGGTGGTATGCGGCAGCTTCGCGCATCAGGCGAATGTCCTGCGCGGTTTCTTCTTTGGCGCGGCGCAGGGTCCAGCCGGGCGAGCGAAGGAAGGCTGACAGCTTACCCTTAACCCGCGCGAACCAGTAATCGGCATTGGGGTTGGCGGGGGCCTGATCACTGAACTCTCCCATAAAAGCCTGGGCAGCGCGCAGGCGTTCGCGACTGGTCGGGTGGGACCGCATGTAAGGGTCCTGATTTGCGGTGCTCAGCAATTCCTGACCTGCGAATTTCTGGTGCAGGGCGACCATACCGCTGGGCGAAATCCCCGCAGCGCGCAAATAGCTGGCCGAGCTGCGATCAGCCGAGGATTCCTCGGCCCGCGTGTGCCCTAGAAAGCTGCGCAGCGCCGCACCCGAGGTGCCAGCGGCGATGCCGGCTGCGGCCTCTCCACCTCCGGCGGCGGCAACAACAAGGGCCAGAGCAGTGCCCAGCTGCGAATTGCGCTGTGCTGCGCGCATGTTTTCGATGCGTCGGGCCAGATGGCCGTTGGCGATGTGGGCGGCTTCGTGGGCGATCACGGCCTGCAGCATCTCGGGGGTTTCGACGGACAGGATCAGCCCGTAATTCACGTAGATCGCGTTGTAATCTATGACGAACGCATTGAACGTGCTGTCGTTGACAACCAGGATCCGCACGCGATTGGTGTTCAGCCCAGCGGCGCGCAGGATGGGAAAGGCCAGCTCACGCAGGCCGTGTTCGATGTCTGGGTCACGGATCAGACTTTGGGCGCTGGACTGCGACGCGCTGCTCACCCATGTCACTGCAATCAGCAACAGGGCCGGGATTGACGCCAGCCTTGATACGCGTTCAAAAGCCATGGCTGCAACATGGGAGATGGGCATGAGAAACTCAACCCGGTCCGGGGTCGATCCCTTCATCGTGATGGACGTGATGGAGGCCGCGCGTAAAGCCGAAGAGGCTGGTCGCCACATAATCCATATGGAGGTCGGCCAGCCTGGAACCGGTGCACCCAAAGGCGCGACCGAGGCTTTGGCCAAAGCGATGGAGCAAGGCCCGCTGGGCTACACCGTGGCGTTGGGTCTGCCTGCACTGCGGCAACGGATCGCACGCCTTTATGGTGAGTGGTACAACGTCGACCTGAACCCCGAACGCGTGGTGATCACGCCCGGGTCGTCCGGCGGGTTTCTGCTGACTTTCACCGCCTTGTTCGACAGTGGTGATCGGGTCGGGATCGGAGCGCCGGGCTATCCGTCTTACCGGCAGATTCTGAAAGCACTGGGCTTGGTGCCGGTGGATCTGCCAACCGCGCCCGAGAACCGCCTGCAGCCGGTTCCGTCGGATTTCGCCAGTCTTGACCTGCAAGGCCTGATGGTCGCATCGCCGGCGAACCCCACAGGCACTATGCTGGATCACTCTGCGATGGGGTCCTTGATCGAGGCTGCGCAGGGGCAGGGCGCGTCTTTTATCAGCGATGAGATTTACCACGGCCTCGAATACGAGGCCAAAGCCGTCACCGCGCTTGAGCTAACGGACGAGTGCTATGTGATCAACTCGTTCTCCAAGTACTTCTCGATGACCGGTTGGCGGGTTGGCTGGATGGTGGTGCCCGAGGATCAGGTGCGCGTGGTCGAACGGATCGCGCAGAACATGTTCATCTGTGCCCCTCATGCCAGCCAGGTGGCCGCACTTGCAGCGATGGATTGCGAAGAAGAATTGCAGGCCAATCTGGATGTTTATCGCCGCAACCGCGCGCTGATGCTGGACGGTCTGCCCAAGGCGGGCTTTACCAACATCGCGCCACCTGATGGGGCGTTTTATGTTTACGCCGATGTCTCTGACCTGACCGACGACAGCCGCGCCTTTGCGGCTGAGGTTTTGGACAAGGCCGGGGTGGCCGTCACGCCGGGTTTGGATTTCGATCCGAAACGGGGGCATTCCACCCTGCGGTTTTCCTACGCCCGGTCCACGGCGGATATCGAAGAGGGTCTGCTTCGACTGCACCGTTTTATGGCTCAGCGCGGCGCGATCAAAGAACAGGCCTGAGCCGTTCACAACGCGACCCGGATGCGTTAGGGTATCGGTTAAACGATCTCGGGAAAACTTGAGGCCATGAGCAGGATCTTCTACGCCATCGCGCTGTTTTGGGCGCTGACGACGGCTGCTGTCGCGCATGATTTCAGCGCTCTTGCGCGTGTGGTGCCGGATGACAGCCGGATTGTCGATGAAGGCCGCGCTGGAGTGCGCATCGATCTGGGCCTTAGTCAGGGCGTGCCGTATCGAGTGTTCTCCCTGCGCGATCCCTATCGCATGGTTCTGGATTTTCAGGAGGTCGACTGGACCGGTCTTGATCCCAATACGTTTTTGCAAAGCGACCGCATCAGCGGCGTGCAATTTGGCGCCTATGTCCCGGGCTGGTCGCGGATGGTTCTGGAATTGGGTGCACCCTTGGCCGTCGACAGCGCTGAGTTGCGCATTGATGAGACCACGGGTGGGGCGCACCTGTCGCTGATCCTGATGGGTACCGATTTCGATACATTTGCCGCAGGTTCGGGCGTACCCCGTCAGCAGGGGTGGGATTTGCCAGAACCTGCGGTGACACCTGCTGTGCCACGTCAGGGTGCATCCGGCGCGCTGCGGGTGATGCTGGACCCCGGCCATGGCGGCATTGATCCGGGGGCCGAAGTAGACGGCTCGAACGAAAAGACCCTGATGCTGACCTTTGCCCGCGAGCTGCGGGAACAGATGCTGAGGGCCGGTGGGTTCGAGGTTGTGATGACGCGGGTGGATGATCAATTCGTCTCGCTGGAACGGCGCATCGCGTTGGCGCACCGGGCAGGGGCGGATGTATTCATCTCACTGCACGCAGACATTCTGTCCGAGGGGCGGGCGCACGGGGCGGCGGTTTATACCTTGTCCGAAGCCGCCTCGGACGTGGCCAGTGACAAGCTGGCCGAACGTCATGACCGCGGGGATCTGATCGCTGGCATCGACCTAAGCGGCGCAGATGATCAGGTGGCCGACGTGTTGCTGGATATCGCACGGCAGGAAACCAAACCCCGCACCGATGCGTTGGCCCGTGCGTTGGCCGATGGCATGACGCAGCAAGGTGGCCCGATGAACAGCAGACCGATCCGCACCGCCTCTTTCTCGGTTCTGAAGGCTGCTGACATCCCATCGGTTTTGGTGGAGCTTGGCTTTTTGTCCAGTCCTCGGGACCTGAAAAACATCCGGAACCCGGAATGGCGGATGGGCATGGCGCAGGGCATCGTAGAGGGTCTGAAGAAGTGGCGGCAGGAAGACCGGATCAAAAGATCGCTGATTGGTCAGTGACCCTGCGGCGTAAACAGGCTATTATTGGCCATCGTGTTTTGACCCCAAGCGGGTGCAACACTATATAGGCGGCACCGCGAGCAAAAGGCAGTAACGTGATCCGTTTCATTCTTTCGATTTTCGGGGCGATCTTCAGCCTCGTGACCTTGGGTATCTTCATGGCCGCGCTGGTCGTTGGCGCGATCTTCTGGATGTATGGGCGCGACCTTCCCAGCCATGAATCGCTGGCGCAGTACAAGCCGCCGACGATCAGCCGGATTTATTCGGGTGAAGGTCAACTGATTGACGAATTCGCGCAGGAACGCCGCCTGTTCACGCCGTCCGAGGAAATTCCCGATCTGGTGAAACAGGCCTTTATCTCGGCGGAAGACAAGAATTTCTACACCCATCAGGGCTATGACCCGCGCGGTATCATCGCCGCCGGCGTCGAAGCAGTGAAATCCAAGGGTGAGAACGTCCGCGGTGCGTCGACCATCACCCAGCAGGTGATGAAGAACTTCCTGCTGTCCGGGGACCGCCGGGCCGAGCGCAAGATCAAGGAAATCATCCTCGCCACCCGGCTTGAGGATACGCTGGACAAGGAACAGATCCTCGAACTTTACATGAACGAGATCTTTTTGGGCCAGAACTCCTATGGTGTGACCGCTGCCGCGCAGACCTATTTCAACAAAACCCTGCAAGAGCTGGCCCCGCACGAGGCCGCGACGTTGGCCGCGATGCCCAAGGCTCCGTCGGATTATCACCCGGTGCGGCAAAAGGACCGTCTGCTGGCACGCCGGAACTACGTGCTGCGAGAGATGAACCAGAATGGCTACATTGATCAGGCGACGTATGAAACCGAAGTCGAAATGCCGTTGCGCTCGGTCCAGAATGGCGATTTCGAAAGCTTCCGCACTGCTTTGCCGCCACGCGATTATTTCACCGACGAAATTCGCCGTCAGTTGAGCGAGGATTTCGGCGAGGGTGAGTTCTTTACCGGCGGCTTCACCGTCCGCGCTTCGGTGGATGAAGAGATGCAGGTCGAGGCTGCCAAGGCCCTGCGCACGGCGCTGCAGAAATACGACCGCTCGCGTGGCAAATGGCGCGGCACCGGCGAAGTCATCCCCGAGGAAAAGCTGGCGGATGAAGCGCAATGGCGCGAGGCGCTGGCCATCATGGAAATCCCTCGTGACGTCGTTTTGCCGACGCAATGGTACCCGGCCGTTGTCCTGAACGTCGGTGAGCAACAATTGACTGTGGGCATCGAAGACGGCCCGGCCGACGGAATCGTCCCACGTTCCGATATCAAATGGATGCAGGGCGACTTTGCGGCAAACTTCAAACGCGGTGACGTCATTTTGGTCATGGCCGGAGAGGAAGGCCAGTGGTCCGCCCGTCAGGTGCCCGAAGTGCAGGGCGGTTTCGTCGCGATGGACGTGAACTCTGGCCGTGTTCTGGCGATGCAGGGCGGGTTCTCGTATCAGGACTCGGTGTTCAATCGCGCCACGCAGGCGCAGCGCCAGCCGGGGTCAAGCTTTAAGCCCTTTGTCTACGCGGCCGCGCTGGACAGTGGTTACAGCCCCGCAACCATCGTTGTGGACGCGCCGATCGAGGTGAACACGCCGCAAGGCCTTTGGCGGCCCAAAAACTCGTCGAACAAGTTCTATGGTCCGACGCCGCTGCGCACCGGGATCGAACAGTCGCGGAACCTGATGACCATTCGTCTGGCGCAAGAGGTCACCATGCCAGTTGTCGCGGGCTATGCCGAACGCTTCGGCGTCTATGACCGCATGGGCGCATTCCTGGCCAACTCGCTGGGGTCCGAAGAAACGACTCTATATAAGATGGTGGCCGCCTACGCGATGTTCGCGAACGGTGGTGAGCGGGTCGACCCCACGCTGGTCGACCGCATTCAAGACCGGTTTGGCAAGACAATTTACCGCCACGACGACCGGCAGTGTCTGGACTGTAACTCGGCCTGGATCGAACCGGACGAGTCGCCCACGATTGAAACCAACCGCTCTCAGGTCATGGATGCGATCACAGCGTATCAGCTGACTTCGATGATGAAAGGCGTGGTGGATCGCGGCACGGCTTCGGCCCATGTCAAATTGCCGGTTCCGACCGCAGGTAAGACCGGTACGACCAACGAATCCAAAGACGCGTGGTTCATCGGATTTACGTCGAACATCGTGGCGGGTTGCTATATCGGCTACGACCGCCCGCGCCCGATGGGGCGGGGGGCCTATGGCGGCACGATGTGCGGCCCGGTCTTCCAGAGCTTCATGGAGAAGGCTGTTGAGAAATACGGTGGTGGTCCGTTTGAAGTGCCCGAAGGTGGACACTTCATCAAGATCGACCGTTTCAGCGGCGCGCGCCTGCCTGCGGATGCAACCGGCGACTATGTCGTGGCCGAGTACTTCCGCGACGGTGTCGACGGCTTCATCGACCGCGTTTATGACGGTGGCTTTGCGATGGGATCAGACCTGCCGCTGTTCGAAGAGGCCAACTCGGGCCGTCAGGTCACCACCTCGACCGGCAATACCGTTACCGTTGGACCCAATGCCAGCCAGGGCGATCTTTCGACGGGCGGCCTTTACTGATACCTAATATGTTTCAAGGCTCCGCTGTCTTGTGGAGCCTTGAACCTCTTGCTATCACGCAGGCCTGATTGAGCAAGTTGGGACAAGACCATGCGCGCCGAAACCCAGAATACCGTGGCGGAAATTGAAAAGTCGCTGGAGCTGCTGGCGCAGCGTATGGACTATGAGACCGCCCCTCATCGTCTTGAGGAGTTCAACGCGCGTGTCGAGGACCCCAACCTGTGGGACAACCCGGAAAACGCACAGAAACTGATGCGCGAGCGTCAGATGTTGGTGGATGCCATCGAGACCTACGAGTCGATCAAGACCGATCTGAGCGACAATATCGAACTGATCGAACTGGGTGAGATGGAAGAGGACGAAGAGGTCGTCACCGACGCAGAAGAGGCCATCAAAAAGCTGGGTGCCAAGGCCGCCAAGAAAGAGCTTGAAGCGTTGTTGGATGGTGAGGCTGACGGCAATGACACCTTCCTCGAAATCAACTCGGGCGCGGGCGGGACGGAAAGTTGCGACTGGGCCTCCATGCTGGCGCGGATGTATGTCCGCTGGGCCGAGAAAAAGGGCTATACGGTCGAGTTGCAGTCTGAGACAGCGGGCGAAGAGGCGGGTATCAAATCTGCCGCCTACAAGATTTCCGGTCACAACGCCTATGGTTGGTTGAAATCGGAAAGCGGCGTGCATCGGTTGGTGCGGATTTCGCCTTATGACTCGGCGGCCAAGCGGCACACCTCGTTCAGCTCAGTCTGGGTCTATCCGGTGGTGGACGACAATATCGAGATTGAGGTAAACCCGGCGGATATCCGCATTGATACCTATCGATCCTCGGGCGCGGGTGGGCAGCACGTGAATACCACGGACTCGGCCGTTCGGATTACGCACATTCCGACTGGCATCGTTGTGACTTCGTCCGAGAAATCGCAGCACCAGAACCGTGATATCGCCATGAAGGCGCTGAAATCGCGTCTGTACCAACAGGAACTGGATCGCCGAAACGCCGATATCAACGCGGCGCATGAGGCGAAGGGTGATGCCGGGTGGGGCAACCAGATCCGGTCCTACGTTCTGCAACCGTACCAAATGGTAAAGGACTTGCGGACCAACCACGAGACCTCGGACACCAAGGGTGTTTTGGATGGTGATCTGGATGGGTTCATGGCGGCGACGCTGGCTATGGACGTGGCGGGTAAAAGCCGGTCTGAGGCGCAAGGCGACAGTTAAAGGGGGCTCTGCCCCCGTCTCCGCAGGCGGAGACTCCCCCGGGATATTTTTGGCCAGATGAAGCGGATCCCCGCGCTGCAGGTTACTGCTAAAAGGTATATGTAAAACACGGGTTTAAATGAGAGTTTGCCCCGGCTAGGCTGAATGCGACGTAAGGACACGGGACGCAATTGGGCCATGGGATGGATCTGAGTCAGACAACTGCAACTGCCTTGTTGGCGGACCTTTCGGCCCGGCGTCTTTCGGCGGCCGACCTGATGCGGGCGACATTGGATCGGATCGCGGCGGTGAACGGGTCGTTGAACGCCATCGTCGCGTTGCGCGCTGAGGCGGATTTGATGGCCGAGGCGCGGGCGCTGGATGATGGCCCGGTGACAGGCCCGCTGCATGGTCTGCCGATTGCGGTCAAGGATCTGGTGAATGTCGCGGGCGTGGTCTCATCGCAGGGATCGCCGGTGTTTCGGGATTTTGTTCCGCAGAAGGACGATCTGATCGCGGCGCGGATGCGGGCGGCGGGGGCTATTTTGATCGGTAAGACCAACACGCCGGAATTCGGGCTGGGCTCGCATACATTCAATCCGGTCTATGGTGCCACGCGCAACCCGTATGACCCTGCGCGCACCTGCGGTGGGTCGTCCGGTGGTGCCGCGGTCGCATTGGCAACCGGAATGGTGGCGCTGGCGGACGGATCCGACATGATGGGAAGCCTGCGCAATCCGGCGGCCTGGAACAATGTCTATGGGTTCCGTCCCAGCTGGGGGCGTGTCCCGCCCGAGCCCGCAGGCGATGTGTTTCTGCACCAATTGTCGACGCTCGGTCCCATGGCGCGCAGCCCCGAGGATCTGGCGGTATTGCTGGACGTGGTCTCAGGGTCGGACCCGAGGCACCCAGCGGATGTTTCCAGTCCGCCCGTATCACCGGTTCGAGCGGCGGATCTGACGGGCAATCGGATTGGCTGGTTGAGCGATTGGGGCGGGGCCTTGCCATTTGAAGACGGTATTCTGGCGAAGTGCCAAGACGCCTTGTCTGTGTTTGCGCAGTTGGGCGCGCAGGTCGAGACGGTCGCCCCACCATTCGACGCTGAGAACATGTTCCAAAGTTGGTCGACCCTGCGATCCTGGAGCGTGGCGGCAAGTCTGGCACCGTTGTCGGATCAAAAGGCCCAGTTGAAGGACACCGCCCGGTGGGAGCTGGACCGGGGACAGGCCCTGACCGCGATGCAGGTGCATCAGGCGAGCGTCGTCCGGTCGGATTGGTTCCGGTGCGCTGCGATGCTGTTCGACACATATGACGCGCTGGTCTTGCCCTCGGCGCAGGTGTGGCCGTTTGAGGTGCAGGTGCCGTTTCCGAATGAGATCGCCGGAACGCCGATGGACACCTATCACCGCTGGATGCAAGTGGTTGTCCCCGTCAGCCTGATCGGGCTGCCCTGCCTGTCGGTTCCCGTTGGGTTCGGAGCCGGTGGCTTGCCGATGGGCATGCAGGTCTTTGGACCGCGCGGGGATGATGGGCGCATTCTGTCGATTGGGGCTGCGTATCACGCTGCGACGGGGTGGCCGCAAAAACGCCCGGCTTGAGGAGAGGCCGGAAAACCGGAGGAAAGACGGAAAATGGAAAAACCCTTTGGGGTCCCCGATATGGGGCCAGCGACGACACAGATGCTGCGCGAGGCGCTGCACCGGGCATGGGCTGACTTTCGACGCGCCCCTTTGTTTGGCCTGCTGTTCGGCGGGTTTTATGTGCTGGCGGGCTGGGCCATGGCTTGGGTAACGCTGCAGACGCAGACCTCGTATTGGCTGGTGCTGGCGACTATCGGATTTCCGCTGCTGGGGCCATTTGCGGCCGTGGGGCTGTATGAAGTATCACACCGGTTAGAGCAGGGGGAACCGCTTGATTTCGGATCAATTTTCGGGGTGGTGGTGCAGCAAAGCCGCCGTCAGTTGCCCTCGATCTGTGCGATCATCGTGGTGATCTTCTTGTTCTGGTTCTTCCTGGGTCACATGATTTTTGCGCTGTTCATGGGGCTGTCGACGATGACCAACGTTTCAACGTCGCTCGAGGTGTTTCTGACGCCGAACGGCTTGACCATGCTGGTTGTTGGCAGCGTCGTCGGGGCCCTGTTCGCCATTCTCTTGTTCATGATTACCGTGCTTTCGATCCCAATGCTGCTGGATCGGGAACTGGATTTTGTGACCGCCATGATCGCCAGTTTCAGCTATGTTCAGTCAAACCCCAAGGTGATGTTGGGGTGGGGGCTTTTTGTGGCCGTTCTGACATTTTTGGCTATGATACCGTGGTTTCTGGGTCTGCTGATCGTGCTGCCTTTGCTGGGACACGCCAGTTGGCACCTGTATCGTCAGATCACGCTGGCCGGTGCCGGGCAAAGCGATAAGGCTGCTTAGGCTGCGCTTTGCTCAAAGCGCTTGGCGGCGCGCGCCGCAGGCAAGGCGGCTTTGGGTTCGGTACCCAGATAATTCAGCGTGAGCCGGCGCATGGTGGTCGCCTGCGCATTGGTCTTGGACAGGCAGATCGCAACCCCGCGCCAGCGTTCAGCGTTTTCCTCCGCGCCCCGTGTCACAAGGTAGATACGGCTGTTCTGCGCAGCCCGGCTGGACATCAGGATATAAATCTGTTTGCCGGCGCAGGCCGCGATCCCCTGAACTTCGCGTCGTGACGGATGCGACTGTTCCGCGCCGTTGCCCGGTTCGTAGCTGCGCACCAGTGTGCATTGCGGCAAACGCCGGGCGTGGATCAGCCGGTGCCGAGCCGAGGGCGCGCCGTCCAATCCTGTTTCCGTCACATAGTAAAACCCTGCCGGCAGCAGATTTTCGGTCAGCGTCGATGGGCCAGAGCCCAAAAATTCGGTCAGTGCCGATGCGGCCGGGTGAATCGGAGGAAGCTCGATCTCGTCCAGAGGCCGCAGCAGTATGCGCGCATCGACCTCGAAGAACCGGCACATGCGATCCAGAACATCGGGGCGAGGAAAGCTCTCGCCTGACAGGTATCTGTTGAACTGAGTTCTGTTGATTCCCAGTTGACGGCACAGTTCGGACACCGAGGAGTACTGCCGCGACAACTGTCGCAGATTTGCGCCAAACATCCTGCGCAATTCATCAGGACTGCGGGTAGAATTGATCATTTCTGTCCCAGGTTCCAGAGTATCATTCACAAGCGCGACGCAGCTGACCTTCTTCGGTCGTTCATGCGTTCCAAAATCGTACTGATGACCCTAGCGGACGCATCCCAACGCCACACTACCCCATCAAAGCTAGCGAAGGGGCAGCTAAACGCAACAGGCTTTATGTCGATTTGTATGATCTTTTGGGGCGGTCATGCTCATTGGCAACATACCGCTGTATTGCCCCAGCACTCCTGAGAGGGTGCCTCGCCCCGACAAAGGGACGAGGCCATGATATCAGTCTCCGCGCAAAAGCGCAGCGACACCTGTGCGTGCGACCTCAACCAGCCCCAGCGGGCGCATCAGGTCGGCAAAGGCGTCGATCTTGTCCGGTGCACCGGTGATCTCGAAGATGAATGAGTTCAACGTGCTGTCGACAACACTGGCGCGGAAGATATCGGCAAGACGCAGAGCTTCAACGCGTTTGTCACCTTCGCCGACCACCTTGATAATGGCCAGTTCGCGCTCGACCGAGGGGCCTTCGACAGTCAGGTCGTGCACTTCATGCACAGGGACGATGCGCCCAAGCTGCGCCTTAATCTGTTCGATCACCTGCGGCGTGCCCTTGGTGACGATGGTGATGCGGCTGAGGTGTCCGGTATGGTCCACCTCGGCGACGGTCAGGCTTTCGATGTTGTAACCACGACCCGAGAACAGCCCGATGACACGCGCCAGGACGCCCGGTTCGTTTTCGACCAGAACCGCAATCGTATGCTGCTCCTGCACGTCCGAGAAGGTGGGGCGTAGGTTATAGGCAGAGTGGCGCGTCGCGCCTTTTTTGATATGTAGGGCAGACATTTATGTCCCTTTCATCATCTTGAAATGGCCGGGCACCATAGCGCCCGGCAGCACTCGACGAACATTGTTAAACCAGAACCGAACCTTTGGAGTCGATCACGCCCTGCGTCTCGGCCTCGCCCAGCAGCATTTCGTTATGCGCCTTGCCCGAGGGGATCATGGGGAAGCAGTTTTCATGCTTTTCGACCAGACAATCAAAGATCACCGGACCGTCATAGTTGATCATCTCCATGATCGCGTCATCCAGATCGGCCGGGTCGGAACACAGGATGCCCTTCGCGCCAAACGCTTCGGCGAGCTTGACGAAATCGGGCAGCGCCTCGGACCAACTGTGCGAGTACCGCTCACCATGCAGCAGTTCCTGCCACTGTCGGACCATGCCCAGGCGCTCGTTGTTCAGGATGAATTGTTTCACCGGCAGGCGATACTGAACGGCGGTGCCCATTTCCTGCATGTTCATCAGCCAAGACGCCTCACCCGCCACGTTGATGACCAGCGCATCCGGATGAGCCATCTGCACGCCGATCGAGGCCGGGAAGCCATAGCCCATGGTGCCCAGACCGCCCGAGGTCATCCAGCGGTTTGGATCTTCGAACCCCAGATACTGCGCCGCCCACATCTGGTGCTGACCAACCTCGGTCGTGATATAGCGGTCGTGCTTTTTGGTCAGTTCCTCAAGGCGTTGCAGCGCGTATTGCGGCTTGATCGCCTTTTCACTGTTGGTGAACGCCAGACAGTTAACCTTGCGCCAGTCATTGATCTGCGCCTGCCATTCAGCAACCGCCGGCGCGTTGGTCTTGCGACCGCGCGCTTTCCAGACCTTGAGGATGTCCTCAAGCACATGGGCAACGTCGCCGACAATCGGGATATCCACACGGATCACCTTGTTGATCGAGGACGGGTCGATATCGATATGGGCCTTTTTTGAATTGGGCGAGAACGCGTCGATCCGGCCGGTGATCCGGTCATCAAAACGTGCGCCGATATTGATCATCAGGTCACAGTCATGCATCGCCAGATTGGCCTCATACAGACCATGCATCCCCAGCATGCCCAGCCAGTTCTTGCCGGACGCCGGATAAGCACCCAGCCCCATCAGGGTCGAGGTGATCGGGAAGCCGGTCGAATCCACCAACTCGCGCAGCAACTGGCTGGCCGCCGGGCCAGAGTTGATGACGCCGCCGCCTGTATAGAAAACCGGCTTTTTGGCGGTTTCCATCGCTGCAACAAGCTCGGTGATCTCTTCCAGATCACCTTTCAGAACCGGCTGATAATGCGAGGTCGACGGTTTGGGTGCGTTGTATTCGCCCGAGGCAAACTGAACATCCTTCGGGATGTCGATCAGCACCGGACCGGGGCGGCCCGAGGTGGCGACGTGGAATGCCTCATGCATGGTCTCGGCCAGCGAGTCCGTGTCCTTCACCAGCCAGTTATGCTTGGTGCAGGGGCGGGTGATGCCAACGGTGTCGGCCTCTTGAAACGCGTCCGAGCCAATCATGAAGGTCGGAACCTGACCGGTCAGAACAACGATCGGGATCGAATCCAACAGCGCGTCCGTCAGGCCGGTTACCGCGTTGGTCGCGCCGGGACCGGATGTCACCAGGGCAACGCCGGGTTTGCCGGTCGAGCGGGCATACCCTTCGGCCGCGTGAACCGCGCCCTGTTCGTGCCGCACCAGAATGTGGCGAATGTCGTTTTGCAGAAAAATCTCATCATAGATCGGTAGCACAGCACCGCCGGGGTATCCGAATACCGTGTCCACGCCCTGATCCTTAAGGGCCTGAACCACCATCTTTGCGCCGGTCATCTCACGTGTCATCTGCTTTGCTCCGTTCGCGACATGTGTGTCTTGCGTTATGCCAAAAAAAAGCCCCCGAGTTTTTTCGGAGGCGCATGGGTTCGATTATGGTTTACCGTTACCGGCCCATGCGCGTGTTTCCTACGATTACGACTAGCGTTCTCATCGCCAGAGGCTCCTTCTTTGCGTGGTGGGGACATTATGACCGAGGGAAAGGGGCGTCAACAGTCAATTGCACCAATTTTCTAACCCGAGGGGTGAATTTTGCGACATTTTATTGCGCGGATTGACGCATGTGGGGAACAAATGGGAAATACTGCCCTTTCTCCTTGCTGATTGCCGTTCCCGGGGCGGTCAAAAAGCGGCATCGCAATGTCCAAAACAAGCATGATGCAGGCATCCGACTGAGGCACCCTGAGCTTGACCGAACAGGTGAGGGAGGCCGAGGATGATCCACGATCTGATTGATCTAGGACGTTATCCAATCGATTGCCCGGGCTCGCGCGCGTACGATCAGTTGATCGCTGACCTGCGGCGAGAGTTAGATAAGGACGGCTGTGCTGTCCTGCCCGGATTTGTTCACGTCGACGGTCTGACGCAGCTTTTGGCCGAGGCGGACGCGGTGGCGGGGCAGGCGCACCGGTCGTTCAATCGAACCAACGCCTATTTCTCGCAGGACAATCCCGAATTGGAGCGCAATCACCCGGTGCGGCGGTTCTTTGACAGGTCGAATGCCTTTGTGCCCGCGGACAACTTTCGGAAGGCTGGCCCGCTGCGCCGGATCTATGAATTCGAGGGGTTCCTGCCGTTCATTCGCGCCGCGCTGGATGAGCCGGAAGATCGGTTCTTTCGATATGATGACCCTCTGGCGGATGTGATCATCAATCTGGTCGAGGATGGACAGGGCTTTCCCTGGCACTTTGACACCAACAATTTCACCGTGACGCTGGCCATCCAGAATGGCGAGGAGGGCGGGGCCTTTGAATACGTCCCGAACCTGCGCAGCAGTGAGGATGAGAATTTTGCCTCGGTCGCGTCGGTGCTTGATGGAAACCGGGCCCGCGTTCGGACGTTGGAGTTGCAGCCGGGAGACTTGCAGATCTTCAAGGGGCGCTATTCCCTGCACCGTGTTGCCCCGGTCAAAGGCGCGCGCAGACGATATGTGGGTATTTTCTCTTTCGTCGAGGCCCAAGGGATGTGCGGCGGGGTTGAGAGGACGAAACAACTCTATGGACGAGTTTTGCCACACCACCACGCCCGCGCCGGCCTGCGCAAGGATGAGTTGTTGGATTGAGCGGTTTCGGAGTAGGACTGAAAGCAGGGTTCGAAGTCGGAGGGTCTAATGCCGGAACTGCTGCAACTCACCCCGTTTGTCTTGTGTTCGTCATTGCAAAAACAGATTGATTTCTATTGCGACCGGCTGGGATTTACCTGCGGATTTCGACAGGACAATTACGCCTTTCTGAAACGCGGCAGGGTTGCCATCCGATTGCTGGAGTGTCCGCCGCGCGACGATGGCCGGCCATTGGGCGACAACCAGTCGTTTTACATCGACGTGGACGGGATTGATGACCTTTTCGACACCATGAAAGCCGGGCTGGCCGACTTGCCGGAAGGACGGGTGCGCCCGCCTTTTGATCAGCCCTACATGCAGCGCGAGTTTCATGTTCTGGACGAAGACGGGACGCTGGTGTTTTTTGGCGAGGACATCCGGCCCAGATAACAGTGCCTCCCGCCCATCGTCGACGCGCCTGCGGCGCATCTCCTCTGGTTGGGCCCGGCAGCGCGTGCCGCGCTGCGGTTGCGCGGGGTCAGAAGCCGGGGCTAGTGCCTTGCAGCACGCCGTGTTCCAGCGCATAGCGGGTCAGGCCAGCGGTGGAGGATATACCGAGCTTGCGCTTAATGTTCTTGCGGTGCGTCTCAACGGTCCGGACCGAGATATCCAGCGCCGCGGCCACCTCTTTGTTTGATTTGCCCTGGGCCAGTTCCAGAAGGATTGTCTGCTCGCGCCCGGTCAGCGCCTCACGGGCGCTGTCGCCTTTGGGCTGCAGTGATCCGCTGGCCCCGGTGCACAGGTATTGTTCGCCGCGCATCACCGCGTCGATGGCCTGTTTGATCTCATCCGTGGGGACGTCTTTGAGCACATATCCCTTTGCCCCGTGGCTCAGCGCGGTCGAGATATATTCCGGGCTGTCATGCATGGACAGGATCAGGATGCGCGTCTGGGGCAGACGTTCCAGAATGATCTCGGTGGCGCTGAGGCCGCCAAGACCGGGCATGTTCAGGTCCATCAGGATCACATCGGGCATCAGGTCAGTTGCCTGATCGACAGCCTCTTGCCCGCTGCCCAGCGTTCCAACCACCGTGATCTCATCATAACTTTCAAGGATCGATTGGATCCCTTCGGCGACCATCGGATGGTCATCTACGATAAGAACCCGGGTCGTCTGATCGCTCATGTACCGGCCTTTCGGTTCAAAGTTGCGTCTTCCTGCGGTGGCAGCAAGTGGCTGAGGGGCAGGCTGACCTCGATCACTGTGCCGCTGCGTGGGGCGCGTGATGACAGAATGCGCAATGACCCGTCAAGTTGTTCGATGCGTTCCTGCATGTTGCGCAGACCAATACCGGGGTTTGCGGGATCAGGTGTAGGGCGCAAGCCGCGGCCATTGTCGGTGATCCGCATTGTCGCACCCTTCTTATGGCCGCGCAGGTCGATTGTAACACGGGTCGCGCCAGAGTGGCGTTCAATATTGGTAAGCGCCTCTTGTGCAATACGGTAGAGGGCGATCTTGCTGTCCTGGTCCAGCCGGTTGCGGAAAACGACGGTCGAGAACTCGGTTTCGATCCCGGTGCGTTCGCAAAAATCGTCTGTCAGGGCCTTTAGGGCAGGGCCGAGGCCGAGATCGTCCAGAACGCCGGGGCGCAGGTCGCGGCTGATGCGGCGAACTTCGGTGATGGCGTTGCCCAAAGTGTCGATCCCTTTGTCCAGCGGCTCGCGCGCGCCTTCGTCGTCGCCGCGCGACAGGCGGCGGCGCGCATTGTCCAGCGTATAGCGCACGCCGACCAGAATCTGGCTGATCCCGTCATGCAACTCGCGAGCCACGCGGCCACGTTCTTCTTCCTGGGCGTCGAAAACCCTCTGTGTCAGCTCTTTGAGCTTGGCATCGGCCAAGCGCCGTTCGCGGACGTTCAACAACATGCCAGAGGCGAAAACGACCAGCACGGCCGCCAGAACAATCCCGCCGATGTAAGAGAATGTGCGCTGCACGCGTGCCTCAACCTCGGCCCGTGCGGTGGCAACAGTGGCGACGATGTCGTCAATAAAAACCCCGGTTCCGACGACCCAACGCCAGTCCTGCAGGCCGACCACATAGGCGATCATCTGCGCCTCTTCCCCGGTCGAGGGCTTTTGCCACATGAAACTGTGCCACCCGGCCCCTTGACGGGCAAGGCTGATGAATTCGTCGACAACAGGGGTGCCGTCGCTATCAGTCAGACCTTCCCAGTTGCGGTTGATGAACTCGGTCTGACGCGGGCTGACAAGGTTGTTGCCGTCATAGTCATAAACAAAAAAGAAGCCGTCCTTGCCGTAGATCATCGCCGACAGGATCTGCGTTACTAGGTTCTGAGCAATTTCGTCATCCGGCGACGCGCGCCCGTAGATATAGGCAAATCCGTTGCGTGCCTGCGTGACGTAGTTCTTCAGCTCTTCCTTCTTGGCCTCGATCAGACGTCGTTCCAGCGCCTGAATTTCGCGTTCGGCCGTAGCGCGGGATTCCTGAGCGACAAAAAACGCGATCGCAGCCACAGCCACAACCAGCGGAATCGCTGCAACAAGCGACAGTTTCTGCCCATAGGTCAGCGAGATCAGATTACGGAATCCCCTCATAGCCGAATCGATACGCAAGCGGGCGGGAAAATGCAAAATTTTTGGGTCAACAGGCATGGTTTCGGGGCGGCAGGCGCAGGTTTTCTTTGACTTTGCCATGGTTTGAACCCCGGAAAACCGCAAAAACCCCGCCGCCTACGTAGTACTAGGTATTCACATTCACATCCCTGTCATTAGGCTGTCGCGCACTGAAAACGACTGCGCCCGGCATTCGCCCGGGCATTGAATATGTAGGGGAGGAACACTCATATGGATCGTCGTTCATTTTTGAAAACATCTGCTCTGGGCGGCTCGGCAGCTGCGGCCACCACGCTGGCGGCACCGGCCTATGCGCAGGGCAAGCGCACGCTGACCATGGTTACATCCTGGGGTCGCGGCCTGGCAGGTGTTTTCGACAGCGCGCAGCGTTGTGCCGACAGCATCACCACCATGTCGGACGGCAACCTGACCGTTGACATCAAGGCTGCCGGTGAACTGGTTGGCGCGTTCGAAGTGTTTGACGCGGTCTCGTCGGGTCAGGCCGACATGTACCACGCGGCAGACTACTACTTCGTCGGTCAGCACCCGGGCTATGCCTTCTTCACCGCTGTTCCGTTCGGCATGACCGCGCAGGAACTGGTGAACTGGTACTACCACGACGGCGGCATGGAGCTGCATGACGAACTGGGTCAGATCTTTGGCCTGAAGTCGTTCCTGGCCGGTAACACCGGTGCACAGGCAGGTGGCTGGTACTCGAAAGAGATCAACGGCCCCGAAGACTTCCAGGGTCTGAAATTCCGTATGCCGGGCCTTGGTGGTCAGGCACTGGGCAAACTGGGCGCATCCGTTCAGAACATCCCGGGTTCGGAAGTGTATCAGGCGCTGTCCTCGGGTGCGATCGACGGCACCGAGTGGATCGGCCCCTGGGCGGACGAAAAGGCTGGTTTCCAGGAAATCACCAAGACCTACTACACCGCAGGCTTCCACGAGCCGGGCGCGGGTCTGTCGCTGGCGACCAACCGCGAAGTCTTTGATAGCCTGACACCTGCTCAGCAGAAGATCATCGAGATCGCCGCAGCCGAAGCGCACCAGTGGAACCTGGCGCAATTCCTGGCCAACAACGGTGCAGCCCTGCAGCGTCTGCAGTCGGGTGGCGTCAAGGTCATGGAATTCCCGGACAGCGTCTGGGATGCCTTTGGTCAGGCCAGCCAGGAAGTTCTGGACGAAAACATGGGCGACGAGCTGTTCAAAAAGATCCACGACAGCGCAATGACGTCGATGGCCGCATCGTCGGCATGGAACAACCTGTCGTCGGGTGTCTACACCTCGCAGCGCGACCGCGTCCGCGGTTAAACGTTTTCCGAACGTTCAAATGGTTTCCCCGTCAAGGCGGGGGAACCTTTCGCTGTTGCGTATGCGCGGATCCATCAAACCGCTATAGTCAGCAGTGCAACTGATACGACCTGGGGACAACATGCAGGACGAAAACGGTATCTCGTTCTTCGGCGCCCTGTGGAATGGACTTATCTGGTTCATTCAGAACATTGCCGAAGCCTTCTATAATTTCGGGTATGCGATCACGCATCCGCAGCTCTGGCTCAACTGGTCGGACAAAGAAGCCATCATGCGCTTTGTCTATTATGGTGGCTCGGTCGAGTTCTTCTTTGTGGTCTTTGCCATCTTTTTGGTTGTGACCGCCATCGGGCTCTATCATCGGAGTTTCATGTGGGGCGTCGTGCGTGGCCTTGAAGGTTTCGCAAACACAACCGGTCGGTTCTTTGCCTGGGCCGGTCTGCTGATGGTGATCCAGCAGATCATCATCGTGTTCATGCAGCGTGTGTTTACCCGTCCGGATATGTCCTTTGGACTTGGCATCCCGTTTCAGATGGATATCAGCTGGTTTGCTGAAGAGCTGAAGTTGTACAATGCCATGGTTGTCTGCCTGTGCTGTACCTACACATTCGTGCAGGGCGGTCATGTGCGGGTTGACCTGATCTATGCCGGCATCAGCCATCGCGCCAAGCGCGTGGTCGACATGCTGGGCGCGGTTCTGTTCATGATGCCGATGGCGGTGCTGACCTGGATGTATGGCTGGTACTTTATGTGGCGCCACCTGATCGTGCCGAAACCCTCGGCCAGTGACACGCTGGATCGTCTGGTTATGAAGTCTCGCGCGCTGCGCTGGAACGTCGAAACCATCGGGTTCAGCCCCAACGGGTTCAACGCCTATTTCCTGTTCAAGATCTTGCTGGTGGCCTTTGCAGGCATGGTGTTCCTGCACGCCATTGCGTTCCTGTACCGCTCGTATCTGGAATATGTGGAAGGGCCGGACAGCGTTGGAAAATACCTCGACAAGGACAGCCTTGGCGAGGGTGAAGAAGCCTACGAAGGCGCACATTAGGGACGGAGACCCAGACTATGTTATTCGGACTTGATGGCGTCGAGATAGGCCTCATTATCGTATTCTTCTGCCTTTTCGGAGGCATCCTATCCGGCTTTCCGGTGGCCTTTGCCATCGGCGGCGCGGGTGTCATTTCCTTCGGTATCATCGCCGCACTGGACAGCGCCGGACTGCTGATCCACCAGGCCATTGACACCGGATCGGCCGCTTATCGGGACCTGGTGAATTCCGGGGTCAAACCGGACACGGTGTCGGTGTTCCGATACCCGGATTTGCCAAGGATAGGCGAGCCGGTATTCCCCGCAGGCTGGGAAACCGCGTTGGACCGCAACGTTTCGTTCATCGTGAACCGTATGAACGAACGCGTTCTGGCCGGACAATCCATCGAAACCCTGCTGGCCGTGTTGATGTTCGTTCTGATGGGCATCACGCTCGAGCGGTCCAAGATCGCCAATGATCTGCTGACCACAATGGCACGCGTCTTTGGCCCGCTGCCGGGTGGTCTGGCCGTGTCGATCGTGGTTGTGGGTGCATTCCTTGCGGCCTCGACCGGCATCGTTGGCGCGACGGTTGTGACCATGGGTCTGCTGGCCCTGCCGACCATGCTGCGCAACAACTACTCGCCCGAGCTGGCAACGGGTGTGATTGCCGCATCGGGGACGTTGGGGCAGATCATTCCGCCCTCCATCGTGATCGTTCTGTTGGGCACGCTGGCAGGGGATCTGTACTCGACGGCTCAGGAAACCCGTGCTCAGGACGCCGGATGTACCGACGCGCTGACCTATCTGGGTGAGCCTGCGGTGGTCTCGGTCGGGACGCTGTTCCAGGCGGCTTTGCTGCCAGGGATCATGTTGGCCTTACTCTATGCGCTTTATGCCTTTGGTTATGCCTTGCTGAACCCTGAAAAAGCACCGGCGGTTGAGATCTCGGGCGGCGGCGGTGAACCGATCACACGCGGCGAAGGTCTGACATGGTTGCTGGGTGCACCTGTTGCTCTGATCGTGGGCACAATCATGCTGGGCAGTGTTGGGGTGATTGGCAGCCAAAACATCAACGTGTCGGCCTTCTCGGACGTTGGTGAAGGCGCGTCGCTGCGCACCAACGTGTCCGCAGAATGTCAGGCGTCGATGATCGAGCTGCATGGGCAATCGGCCTGGGATCAGGCAGTTGCCGAGCAAGAGGCGATTGACGCCGCAGGCGGTGTCGCCAATGCCGAGCGTTTGAGCGAAGAAGAACTGGCCGCAGCGCGCGACGCCAAGGTCGCCGCGGCCGCGCCGATTGGTACCGGTGTCGCGGTCATGGTTGTTCTGCTGGGGCTGACACTGGTTCTGGCGCGCGGCATTACGCCGTCCAAGCCGACACAGCCGTTGATTGTTGGGGCGATTGGCCTGCTGCTGATGCTTTTGGTCGATGTCCTGTTCATCGCGCCGACAACGTCTTCGGGCTTGACCTTTGTCCTGTTGGCGGTGCCGTTCGCCTTGGCAATGTATGGCTGCAAGGAAGCGGCAGCCCGATGCGCTACGAACGATCTGATCCGGGTGGTGTTCCCGCCGCTGGTTCTGATTATCGCGGTGTTGGGCTCGATCCTGGGTGGTGTGACCAACCCGACACCGGCGGCAGCGCTGGGTGCGGGTGGTGCGATCATGCTGGCGGCGTATCGCAAGCTGCAGGATCAGGGGCGTTCGGGCAAAGTGATCATCTGGTCGACCTTTGCCGTGATCATCGCGTTGTTGATGGGCGTCAACTTTGACCTGCGTATCAATCAGGGCAGCGTCAGCTTTGAGACCTGGGTGGCGTTTATCGTCGCATACGGTGCCTATCTGTTCGCGCTGTTCGGGCTGATTTATGGGTGCTGGGTCTTGTTCTCCAGCGGTGTTCTGACGCCGGTGGTGCGTGAGACGGCCAAGGTGACCTCGATGGTGTTTACCATCCTGATCGGGTCGCAGTTGCTGAACCTTGTTGTGATCTCATTCGGCGGTGAGCACTATATCCAGCAATTCCTGCGCAGCTTTGACAACGAGTTCACGGTCTTCCTGATCGTGATGCTGGTGCTGTTCATTCTGGGCTTTGTGCTGGATTTCCTTGAGATCATCTACATCGTGATCCCCATCGTGGGGCCTGTGATCTATGGCGGGTCGTTCGATCCGAAATGGGTGACGATCATGGTCGCGGTGAACTTGCAGACGTCGTTCCTGACGCCGCCGTTTGGGTTTGCGTTGTTCTACCTCAGGGGCGTTGCGCCGAAAGAGGTCACAACGGGCCATATCTACCGAGGGATCATTCCGTTTGTGGTCATCCAGGTGGTTGGGATTGCGATCCTGTGGTTCTTCCCGACGATTGTCACCATCGTTCCGGATTTGATCCCGAACTGATCTGGTAAGTGTCATCAAATTGAAAAGGGGGCCTTTTGAGGCCCCCTTTGCTTTGAGTGCTTTGGAAAAGGGGCGCTGCCCCTTCTTGGCCTGTGGCCAATTCATCCCCGGGATATTTTGGGCCAGATGAAGTGCGGATCAGGTGAACTGGATCAGGTCCCAGCGATTGCCGAACGGGTCGCGCCAGACGGCGACCGTGCCATAAGGTTCGTGACGCGGGTCTTCTTCGAAATGGACGCCGGCGGTGGTCATTGCGTTGTGATCGCGGTCGAAATCATCCGTTTTCAGGAAAAAGCCCACGCGGCCGCCGGTCTGGTTTCCGATGGCGGCGGATTGATCGGGCCCGTCGGCTTTGGCCAACAACAGCGAGGCGTCGCCTGCGCCCGGAGGCGCAACCCGGACCCAGCGCTTTCCCTCCCCGAGGTCAATGTCCTGTAGCAGGGTGAAGTTGAGCGTTTTGGTATAAAACGCGATCGCGTCATCGTAGTCCGGCACCACCAGGGTGACGGCAAACAAACTTTGGTTCATGGACTATCAGCCTTTGGTGGGGTGGCGGTCGGGCAGTTGGATGCTGGCCACCTGTTCCGCGATGGGCGCGGTGGAGAGCGGGTGGTGGCTGGAATCCGTCAGATCCAATGGGTTTTTCACCCGGACCCATTCACCCTGATAGTAGGCCTCGAGCCCGGAGAAGCGGGCTTTGTAGCCCATTTTCGGGCTGCCCGGCACCCAATAGCCAAGATAGACGTAGGGCAATCCGGCTTCACGCGCGATATCGATGTGATCGAGGATCATATACGTGCCCAGCGAGCTTTGGGGTTGCTGGGGGTCGTAGAAAGAATAGACCATGCTGAGCCCGTCATCGAGAACGTCCGTGAGGCTGACGCCGATCAGGCCTCCGGTCTCGGGGTCGGCATATTCTACGACGCGACTGCGGATCGGGGTTTCCTCGATCATCGCGGCGAATTCAAAGACGTCCATATCCGCCATGCCGCCGTCTGCGTGACGGGTGTCGAGGTAGCGGCGGAACAGTTCGTATTGTTCGTCTGTGGCCCAGGGCGAGTTTGCCCGGCGCTGTAGGTAAGCGTTGCGCTTTGCCGCGCGTCTTTGGCTTTTGCTGGGACGAAAGGCCGAGACGTCGATTCGGGCTGAAAGGCAGGCCGCGCAATCCGAACAGGATGGGCGGTACAGCACGTTCTGCGAACGGCGAAACCCCTGTTGCGACAGCGAATTGTTCAGCTGGTCTGCGCCTTCGCCCTGTAAAGCAGTGAACAGCTTGCGCTCCATCCGGCCCTCAAGATAGGGGCAAGGCTGTGGTGCCGTCACATAGAACTGTGGCGCGATTGGCAGCGTGTGTCGCATGAACGTCTCGTGTCTCCTGGGACCGGATGATAGCAACCGATCCCGGAGCCGCCAAGTGATTCACGCTGTTGAATTTTTTACGCGCGCTGGTTGATCATGACCGTTCCAAGGAACGCATCGGTAAGGCCCTGGCCGCGTGCGCTGGTCAGCATCATGATGACCGAGATCACTTGGATGACGGGGAAGGCCATGGAGACAAAATAGCCTGCCGTGTGGGCGATTGCTTTGCCGAAATCCATCCGCGATCCGAACGCATCGCGCAGTTCGATTCCCATGAAGCGCATGCCCAAGGTGGCCGAGCCGCTTGAGATGGTCACGACGCGATAGACAAAGCTGACAACGGCATAGATCAGGGCCAGAACGAAAAAGCCCAGACCAAAGGTCAACAGGATCGCGACTGTACACAGCAATGAAATAAAGGCGATGTCGAACAACCAGGCAATAAACCGTTTGGTTGCGACGGACTGGTAGAACTCAGGCTGTCTGTCTGGGTCGGGCAGGTGGGTCATTCGATGCTTTCCGGGTGAGATTGTTGGTCACCCTGTCCCGAAATCCGGGACAGGGCAAGGATGGCTTAGGCGCGTTCGCCGTTTTCTGGCTCATCGGTGTTTTCACGGGCGCGTTCGTCCATGAACTGGTCGAACTCGGCCTTGTCCTTGGCTTCACGCAGGCGGCGCAGGAAGGCCTCAAAGTCCTGTTGCTCGCGCTCAAGGCGGGCCAGGGTGTCGGCCTTGTAGGCGTCAAAAGCGCTGTTGCCCGAGGGTTTCATCGCGCTCATGTGGCTGTGCCAGGACTTGCGGCGGCTGCAGGATTTGCTGAACATGCGTTTGCTCCAGATCATATAGGCCAGAAGAGCCAGGCCGACGGGCCAGAAGAAGATAAAACCAAGGACCATGGCGGCGATCCAGGCCCCTTTGCCCTTGTCATCCATCCAGGCTTCGGCACGGTAGAGCCATCCCGGATTTTCAGGGACGGCGTGGTCGGACAATGCGGTCATTTGGGTTCTCCGGGTTTGATGTAAATTGCGTTCACATTGTCTAGATGGGAACTGAAGCGACGGTTGCAAGGGGGCAATGTGAAAATGATTTACATTTTGCGTTTTTTGAGGCGTTGACCTCGCATTGGAACAGGCGCACTTTCCGCCTATGCAATATGAAGAAAACACGTCCCCTCCGACGATTGATGAGATTTTAAGCTTGGAAAAACAGGTCTGGGCAGCACTTGTGGACGGCAATGCCGCTGCTGATCGGGCCTTGCTGAGTGCGGATTTTCTGGGGGTATACCCCACCGGGTTTGCCAACCGGGACGACCATGTGGGGCAGTTTGCTGACGCGCCCACCATGTCAAACTATGAACTCAGCGATACGCGCTTACGGGTGCTGACCCCTGACATCGTTCTTTTGACGTATCGGGCTGACTACCAGAGACCGGGTGCCCAAGATTGGGAGGCGATGCTGATTTCGTCCCTGTGGGAACGGCGACATGACGTGTGGGTGAACAGTTTCAGCCAGGATACTCCGATGGAAAAAGCATGAGCGGGCCTCTTTCCATTCAGCGGCTGCCCCGTGCCTTCGATCCGGCGCTCGGCGATGAGGCGCGAACAGCGGTCGGCGGTATTACCTCCGAACAGGGAGAGTTGATCGCTGGCGCGGCAGGATCCAGTCCCTATTTGAAAAGTTTGATTGACCGAGAGAAGGAGTGGTTGGCCTCGGCTCTGCAGCAGCCCGACGATGCGCTGGCTGACGTCCTACAAGCGGCGCGGGATCTGCCGCCGGATCAATTGAAGCCGGGATTGCGGCTGGCCAAACGGCGCATGGCGTTGTTGACCGCTCTGGCAGATCTGGCTGGTGCGTGGCCATTGGAAAAGGTGACTGCGGCGCTGACGGATTTCGGCGCTCTGGCTGCGGATGTGGCGGCCAAGGCCGAAATCGCCACCCTGATCCGGCGTGGTAAACTGCCGGGGATGGGGCCGGAGGATGTCGAAACCGCCGCCGGGATGATCATCCTGGCGATGGGCAAGATGGGCGCGCATGAGCTGAACTACAGCTCGGATATCGACTTGATTGTCTTGTTCGATGAGACGCGCTTTGATCCGGATGACTTTTACGACGCGCGGCACGGTATGGTGCGAGCGACGCGGAATTTCTGCGCCACGCTCAGCGATAAGACGGCGGACGGGTACGTGTTCCGGACCGATCTCCGCTTGCGCCCCGATCCAGCCGTAACGCCGGTGTGCATGGCGGCTGAGGCGGCCGAGCGGTACTATGAAAGTCTGGGGCGCACTTGGGAACGTGCGGCCTATATCAAAGCGCGCCCCTGCGCAGGGGATATCGAGGCGGGTGAGCGGTTTCTGGACACGCTGCGCCCCTTTGTCTGGCGGCGGCATCTGGATTTTGCGGCCATTCAGGACGCTCACGACATGCGGCTGCGTATTCGTGAGAACAAGGGAACGGGTGGTGCGCTGACCATTCCGGGCCATGACATGAAACTGGGGCAGGGCGGCATTCGTGAGATCGAGTTCTTTACCCAGACCCGTCAGTTGATTGCCGGCGGCCGCGACCCTGACCTGCGTGTGCGTGGAACGGTGCCGGGATTGGCGGCACTGGCCGAAAAGGGATGGGTTCCGCAGGACGTCGCCGAAAAGCTGACCGATCATTACCGCGCCCATCGCGAGGTCGAGCACCGCATACAGATGGTCCACGACGCCCAGACTCACAAGGTGCCGCAATCGCCGGATGGGATTGAACGCGTCGCCTGCCTGATGGGCATCGACGCGACCCAACTGACCGACGACCTGACCCGCCGCCTGACAGAAGTGCACGAACTGACCGAGGGGTTTTTCGCCCCGGGCGCCTCGGCTCCGACGGGGGGTCCAGCTGTGGAATTCGACCAAAAGATTATGGCTCGCTGGACGACATACCCCGCCTTGCGCTCGCAACGCGGCGCGCGGATATTCGAACGCCTCAAGCCGGAATTGCTGTCGCGCCTTGCCAAGACCGCCCAACCGGACGAGGCGCTGCGTGCGCTGGACGGCTTTCTGTCCGGCTTGCCCGCAGGGGTACAGCTGTTTTCCCTGTTCGAGGCCAACCCCCATCTGATCGACCTGCTGATCGACATCGTCGGCACGTCTCACGCTCTGGCCGCGCACTTGTCGCGCAATGCCTCGGTGTTTGACGCGGTGATCGGCGGCAGTTTCTTCTCTGATTGGCCGGGGCAGGCCGCATTGCAGGCAGATTTGGATGAGGCGCTGTCACAAGAAACCGACTACGAAAGCCAGTTGGATTTGGCCCGCCGCTGGTGCAAGGAATGGCACTTTCGCGTCGGGGTCCACCACCTGCGCGGCCTGATCGACGGCGAACGGGCCGGTCAGCAATATGCAGAACTGGCCAGCGCGGTGATTGCCGCCATCCTGCCGCGTGTGTCTGATCAGTTTGCCCTGAAACACGGTCCTGCTCCGGGACGTGGTGCAACCGTGCTGGGCATGGGGTCACTTGGGGCCGGGCGGATCAACTCGCAATCCGATCTGGATATGATCGTGATTTACGACCCATTGGATCAGGAGATGTCGGACGGACCACGCCCTTTGGCCACGCGCACTTACTACGCGCGCTTCACACAGGCGCTGATCACGGCACTGTCTGCGCCCATGTCGCAGGGGCGGCTCTACGAGGTCGATATGCGCTTGCGCCCCTCTGGCAATCAGGGGCCCGTTGCGACCAGCTGGGCGAGCTTTACCAACTATCAGCAAAACGAGGCTTGGGTGTGGGAGCATCTCGCCCTGACGCGGGCCCGCGTGGTTGCGGGTGAGGCCAGCCTGGCCACTGATATTGAGGCATTCCGCGAGAGTTTCCTGTCTCAGCCCCGGGACCATCACAAAGTGCTGCGCGAAGTTGCCGAGATGCGGGCGCGTCTGGCTGCTGCCAAGTCTCCGGCCGGGATTTGGGACGCCAAGAACGGCCCCGGCCGAATGATGGACATCGAACTTATCGCCGAAACCGGCGCTCTGCTGTCCGGTAATCCGCAGCGCGATGTCCATTCCGGCCTGGACGGTGCCGTCGCTGCCGGGTTGCTCGACGTCGCGCAGGCACAAACCCTAAAGGCGTGTTATGACCTATGCTGGTCCGTGCAATGCGCCGCGCGCCTGTTGTCCGGCAAGGTCATCGAAGCCGACAAGATCGGCGAGGGTGGGTCGGCCTTCCTGTGTCGTGCCACAGGCTTTGAACAGGTCGAACAACTGCAGGGCGCGCTGCAGGAGAGTTACGACACAGCTGCCCAGATCATCGGCAGCGTGATCAAGGGGAAAGATGATGGCGCAGAGTAAAGATCCAAACGATCACAAGGGGTTGATCCGCGAAGCTTATCGGATCGACGGGATCACTCTGCCCGAGTGCCGCAGTATCTTTTTGGATTGGGCGCTGAGCCTGCCACCCGAACGGGATCAGGCGCAGGCGTTGGTTGACCTTCACACCGCGTATTCTCAGCAAGCGGCTGATCATCCGATGACCCAGGTGCTGGCCGAAGGGCTGCAATCCGCCAAAGCACCCAAACGCCGGGGCGGTTGGCGCTCGCGCGACCGCTAGGGCTTTTCCCTCGGGGCGTTCGCGACTATGAGGGCGTCATGACCCAATCTGCCGACCGTCCCCGTATCCGCCTGAAACCCAAAGCCAATGCGCGCGGCCTGCGCCATGGGTTTCCCTGGGTTTATGCCAACGACATCGTCACCGACCGGCGGACCCGCAAAATCCCTGCAGGGGCGCTGGCGGTGCTGGAAGACGACAAACGCGCGCCGATTGCTTTGGTCGCCGTGAACCCCGAGTCCAAGATCATGTGCCGTGTGCTGGACCGTGATCTGGACGCGCAACTGGATGCAGCTTGGTTCGAGACCCGCCTGCGCCGAGCGCTTGAGATGCGCGAGCGTCTGTTCGACGCGCCATACTACCGCCTGATCCACGCCGAGGCGGACGGCTTTCCGGGCGTCATCATCGACCGATTCGGTGATGCCTGCGTGATCCAGCCCAACGCAGCCTGGGCCGAGGCGCACCTGGACAAGCTGACCGACGCGCTGGTTGCTGTGACCGGAGTGACAACCGTTCTGAAAAACGCATCGGGCCGAACCCGTGGGCTTGAAGGGCTGGATGACGAGAGTGTCACCCTACGCGGCACAGCGCCGGACGCACCGCTTTCCGTGCCCATGAACGGGGCAACCTATATGGCTGACCTGACAGGGGGGCAGAAAACCGGTCTGTTCTACGACCAACGCCCCAATCACGCCTTTGCAGCGCGGCTGGTCCAACCGGGTGCGCATGTTCTGGACGTCTTCAGCCATGTGGGCGGTTTCGGACTGGCCATGCTGGCGGGCGGCGCGGGGCAGGCGCTGTCGGTCGACGGCTCGGACGCTGCATTGGCGCTTGCGACAGAGGGCGCAGAGGCCTCTGGTTTCGCGGACAAGTTCCAAACCCGCCAAGGCGATGCGTTCGACGTTCTGACCCAGCTTGGCCAAGAGGGCGCACAGTTCGACTTGGTCATCTGCGACCCGCCAGCCTTTGCGCCCTCAAAACAGGCGCTGGACGCGGGCCTGCGCGCCTATGAACGGATCGCACGCCTAGCCGCACCGCTGGTCAAACCAGGCGGCTATCTGGGTCTGTGTTCCTGTTCGCATGCGGCAGATCTTGGTCGGTTCCGGGATGCATCCTCGCGCGGGATCGGTCGCGCCGGACGACAGGCGCAATTGATCCACACCGGGTTCGCCGGGCCCGACCACCCGCAATTGCCGCAACTGGCAGAAAGCGGATACCTCAAAGCCGTGTTCTACCGTCTGTGAAGGCGGTTCTGGATACCTGCGTCATCTATCCCACGGTGATGCGAGAGATGCTGCTGGGCACAGCCAAACTGGGCCATTTCACGCCCGTTTGGTCCGCGCGCATCCTCGAAGAATGGGCCCGGGCCGCGCGCAAGCTTGGCCCCGCGGGCGAGGCGCAGGCCCGTGCCGAAATCGCGCTGGCCCAAGCCAATTGGCCAAAGGCACAGCACCCAGCAGCTGAAAATCTGGAACAGCGCCTCTGGTTGCCGGACAGCGCTGATATTCATGTTCTGGCAACAGCGGTCGCGTCGTCCGCTGACATGATCGTCACTGTTAACGCCAAGGATTTCCCCAAGAATATTCTGGCCGAAGAAGGGCTGGATCGTCGCGACCCCGACAGCCTGCTGCATGGGTTTTGGCAATCCGACCCAGAGGGCATGAGCGACACAGCAAACCGTGTCCTGACCGAGGCCAACCGCCTGTCAGGCGATCATTGGACGCTGCGTGCGCTGATGAAAAAAGCCCGCCTCCCACGTCTTGGCAAAGCGCTGTCTGCATAAGCGGGATCCAACTTCATCTGGCTAAAAATATTCCGGAGAGCGCGAGAGGCTGGCCTCTCGCTGCGCAGACATCAGCCACGGCTCCAACGCTGCTCAAGCGCTTCCAACGCCGCAATCCGTTCATCGGTTTTGGGATGGCTCATCAGCCATGCGGGCACAACGCCAGCGCGCTGCTCGGTCAGGTCTTCCAGCTTGTGAAACAGCGACTTCTGAGGCCCGATCCCAATCCCGGCTTTGGTTAGCAAGGCAGCGGCATACTCATCGGCCTCGTACTCATCGCCACGTGACAGGCGCGACGCCAGCAGATGTGTCAGCATATTCGCGATCCACGCGCCGATGAACGGAATGAAACGGTTCATCAACATCATCAATGCCGTCCGCAAGGCGTTCTGGCCCGAAAAATCGATCATCCTGCGCCGCGCATGCCCCAGCGCCACATGCCCCAATTCGTGTGCGATCACGCTGGCCATCTCCTCGGCCGAGACCTCGCCGCTGCGAAACTTGCGATAAAAACCCCGCGTGATGAAAATACGCCCATCCGGGGCTGCCAGGCCGTTCACCGGGTCAATCTCGTAGATATAAACCGGCACTCGATCTATCCCAAGCGCAGCCGCCAAACGGTCGGTCATCCGCTTCAGGTCAGGGTCGGCCAGTTCGGTGGATTTCTCATCCAGTTCCCGATGGGTGCGCCAGACAGAGATCCGGTACATCACGACGGCATAGGCGATGGCCAGCAGAATAGGTGTCAGGCGAAGCATAGTCTAAATATGGTTCCGGGCAGGGGGATAGGCAACCGGGCCTGACAATTTGTGACCTACGGTCCCAATCCTGCCAAACTTCACGCATAGAGTGAATTTAGTTTCGCATTTTCAACAAGGTTTGACATGAAGAACATCTCATTTCGCGCATTTAAATTCGGGCTGCGGGCACAGGGAAAATACGCAATTCTGGTCTCTGCGTTGCTGCTGGCCGGTTTGATCAACGGGCTACCTGAGGGGCACAGCATCGGTTATCCGGTGGTCTGCTTGATACTAGCGGCCTTTTGCGGAATTGTTATGGGAATACCGCGGTTTACCCCGTCCTGGTTGTCCGATCCCAAAGGCATTCTGAGGGGCGGTTGTGTCTTCATCCTGTCCAGCGTGGTGCTTATTCTCTATATCGTTGTCGGCATGCTGTCCGTTGTGGTTTGGGAAATCCCAGAGCCGCTTTCCAGATCTCTGGCGATGTTGGCCTGTTTGCCGACAGTTTTGTTCACGAACATATTCGGATGGTCCGCGCTGATCTACGGCATCCTGCCGGACCCGGATCAACCCGGTCCCCGAGCGCGCTCTGCCGCACCACCCGCGACTGAGCCTGCTGCTGATGTTGATCTGCGCAATCTGCGCCATTCCCGAATGAGCCGCTGAACTGATCGCCGCGCAGGCGCCGGTCTCGTCTGCGCGGCCCTACCTCACAGCGATCAATATGTCGTCACAGTGTGAAACACTGGGGCCGTCAGCCTTGCCGCATAGGGGGCCGCGCAATAGCTTTGTGTTATGTGGTCTTCTGCCGATATCCGCCCGGCCTACAGCCGCGCAGAGCGCATCAGTGATGGTGTGGTGCATGTGATCGGAATCGCAGCGGCAATCATCGCCGTCCCGTGCCTGATCGCGCTGACGGCCCAATACCGGACGGAACCCGCTGTGGTTTTAGGGGCCTCGGTTTATGGGTTTACGCTGCTTTTGATGCTGTCCTTCTCGGCGCTGTACAACATGGTGGAGTCCGACAGGTGGGGATACCTGTTGCAGCGGCTCGATCATTCAGGAATTTACGTCAAAATTGCAGGCACTTACACGCCTTTCATCATGCTTTCCGGAGCGCCCGCGACGGGCCTTTTGATCGGTCTTTGGTCGTCAGCAACGCTTGGATCAGTTCTGAAGATGATCGACCCGCATCGGTTCCGCTGGATCGGCTTGGCGCTGTACGTGTTGATGGGTTGGGCTGCCGTTTGGGCGGGGCATTCGCTGCTGGCTGATCTGTCGCAACCCGTCGTGGTGCTGATGATCACGGGTGGTATCGTCTACACAGCGGGTATTGCTTTCTATCTGTCGGACTGGCTGCCGTTCCACAACACGATCTGGCATGTCTTCGTTTTGACCGGCAGTGTGTTGTTTTTCCTTGCGGTTTCGTTCCGCATCGCCTGGGCGCCGGTCCTACAGATCTAAGCCTCAGCGGGTCAGTTCGCGCATACCTTGTTCCAGCCCGGCCAGCGTCATCGGAACCATGCGGTCCTCGAAAATCTCGCGGATCATGCTGATGGAATGGGTGTATTCCCAGTATTTTTCAGGCACCGGGTTGATCCACAGGTTCGACGTCCACTGTTCGCGCGCGCGCTGCAGCCAGACCTGACCGGCCTCTTGGTTCCAGTGCTCATTCGCGCCGCCGGGGTAGGCGATCTCATAAGGGCTCATCGAGGCGTCGCCGACGAAGATACACTTATAGTCCGGTCCATATGTATGCAGCACCTCGTGGGTAGAGGTCTGCTGATCCCAGCGGCGGACGTTGTCGCGCCAGACGCCTTCATACAGGCAGTTGTGAAAGTAGTAGTATTCCAAATGCTTGAATTCGGTCCGTGCGGCCGAAAAAAGCTCTTCCACGACCTTGATATGCGGGTCCATTGATCCGCCGACATCCAGAAACAGCAGCACTTTGACCGCGTTGTGGCGTTCGGGACGTGTTTTGACATCCAGATAGCCGTGTTCTGCGGTGGCGCGGATGGTACCATCCAGATCAAGCTCATCCGCCGCGCCCTCGCGTGCCCAGCGGCGCAGGCGCTTCAGCGCCACTTTGATGTTGCGCGTCCCAAGCTCAACGGTGTCGTCCAAGTTCTTGAATTCACGCTTGTCCCAGACCTTGACCGCGCGCTGATGGCGGCTTTCCTTCTGGCCAATCCGAACACCTTCAGGGTTGTAGCCATAAGCCCCGAACGGAGACGTTCCCGCAGTACCAATCCACTTGTTGCCGCCCTGGTGGCGACCTTCCTGATCCTTGAGACGCTCGCGCAGCGTTTCCATAAGCTTGTCAAAGCCGCCCATGGCTTCGATCTCGGCCTTTTCCTCGTCAGACAGGTGTTTTTCGGCCATCTTCGCCAGCCATTCGGCGGGTATGTCGACAGCTTCGAGCACTTGGTCGAAGCTGATCTCTTCCAGACCTTTGAAACTGGCGGCAAAAGCCTGATCGAACTTATCAATATTGCGTTCGTCCTTCACCATCGACACACGGGCGAGGTAATAGAACGCCTCGACATCATAGGTGGCCAGGCCCTTTTTCATCCCTTCCAGAAAGGTCAGGTACTCGCGCAGCGAGACCGGGATTCCTGCTTTGCGGAGGTTCTCAAAAAAGGGCAGAAACATCGCTTATACCACCAGTCGAACAAGGATGAGCGACAGGATGAGGCCAACAAGCGCAAAGGCGATGCCGTACCCTGCCGCGTATTGGGCCATATCCGCGCCGCTGCCATTGCGTTTGCGTGCCGCCAGCGCCCCCAGGATTGCCCCCAGAATTGCCATTCCCAATACTACGACCATGCGTTACCCGCCTCTGTTGTTGGTGGTCGGAGCTTCGGCAACTTCCTGCATCAGCGACCGTACCACGACGTCCGAGCCAAAGCCGTATCGCGCCCATGCCAGACTGTCCAGCCTGACGGAACGTGCCTGTTTCGAACGTCCGGCCTGATTTAGCGCTTCGGATTTCAACAGCAACAGCGTCGCCAGTTGCGAGGCATTTTCGGCCCGTGTCATGACTGCGATTGCCCGGTCCAGTTCGGGTAGAATGTCAGGCCCTTTTCCCTGCGCCAGCGCAAAGGCTGCCGTTTGCGTCGTCACATAGGCCTGATGGATATCCGTGCCCGGTGTTGCGCGCAGATATTGCATGGCGATCTGGTATTGCTGCAGTGCTTCTTGCGGGTCGTCGAACTGTGCCATGCGGCCAAGGATATAGTGCGGGTAAGCGCGGCGGTGGTCTGTCCAGCCTTGTTCTTTCCCGATCTGCGCCGCCCGTTGCGCCGCTCTCTTTCGGGTGCGCGCGCTGGATCGTGAACCCAGTGATTTCTGGACCGCGTTGATCCATTCGCGCGGCGTGGCCGCGACCTCTTGCGCGGGCAGTGCATCACCGCGTGGGTTCAACCTGCTGAGGATGCCTGGCAAAACGGCCTGCACCTGTTCGCGGGTCATGCCGCTGCGCAGTTGCGGAGAATACGCCGTGCGCAGGATCAGCATGTCGAAGCCGGTCAGAATGGTGTGGATATTGTCGTCATTGAAAACGGAGTCCGGCAGGCGGTACAGGTCGTTCAGCGGCCCCAGCGCTTGTGCCAGTTCCTCGTGCAGGCAGTCGCGCTTTTCCTGCGGGCTGGCATCATAGGGGATGAAAATTCCCAGACGTTCGCGACTGCGCAGCGCAGTCCAGCTGCTTTTGCGTTTGCGGCGATCCTTGCGGTATTCCTCAAAGCTCGAGGCGTTGGGCACCACGAAACAGGCCGCTTGCGGCAGAATGCGCTGGATCTGCTCCTGGCTGACGGCTTGGATCGTGATGTTGGCCTGTTGGTCTGCGGGGATCTGTTTGATGTCGATCCCGGCTTCGCGTTGCAGGCGACCCAAAAGGTGCGTCAGATCACGCTGCATCGACTGTGTCGGCGTTCCGGTCAGACGCACAGTGATTGGCGTTTCGAACCGTGTAAAGACGGGCAGGGTGGTCCCGCCCTCAAGCGCGAAGTGCAGCGAAATGAAATCCGCCGCGATGTTCTTGTTTGATCGGGCAGGAGCCACGGGGCGCGTGGCCGAGAACGACTTGGTCGGGGGCAACTGCGCCTCGATCGCTCGGACGCGGGTCTGCGGCTCGGGCGGTTGAACCGAGGTGCACCCGGCCACGGCCAAGCCAAACAGAAACGCGGTCCAGCGGATCATGGGCGCTGATACCGAATAAACGGTGTTTGCTTGCCTATGCGGTCATACAGCTTGCGCGCTGTGTGGTTGAAATCCTGCGTCAGCCAATAGACCGAGGGCGCACCCTGCCGGTCCCCCTCGTCATATACCGCCTGGATCAGGGCCCGGCCGACACCTGTGCCGCGGGCTTCGGGCCGGGCGTACAGGTCTTGCAGGTAGCAGACACTTTCCTCTTTCCAGGCATGACGATGAAACAGATAGTGGGTCAGCCCCACCAACTGGCCATCCGCTTCGGCCACAAAACACGAGAAATCGTTGGGATCATCCCCCAGCAAACGCGCGAAGGTGTTGTCATAGGTCTGATCTGGCACCGTGGTTTCGTAGAAGGCCAGATAATCGCACCACATCTCGGCCCATTGGGCGCGGTCTGAGGGCTGCAGTGCTCGGATCGTGAGGGTGTCAGGCAAGCGGTGGCTCCTTAGTCGTCGGGTCGGAATGCCCGACAACGCCGGACCGCCCTGTCGCCAATGCTGACACCCGGCACCCCGCAAGGCAAGCAGGGATCAACGAGTGTTCAATTTCTCAGCGCTTGCTGCGTGCCATAAAGGCCAGTCGCTCGAACAGGTGAACGTCCTGTTCATTCTTCAACAGCGCGCCATGCAGTTTGGGCAGGGCGTTTGCCCCGTCGCGCTTAAGGTCTTCGGATGACAGGTCCTCGGCCAGCAACAGCTTGAGCCAGTCCAGCACTTCCGAGGTTGACGGCTTTTTCTTCAGCCCCTGCGTTTCTCGGATTTCGTAGAACTGGGTCAGAGCGGTGGTCAGCAGCGCGTCCTTGATGCCCGGATGATGTACCTCGACGATCCGGCGCATGGTCGTCTCGTCCGGAAAACGGATGTAGTGGAAGAAACAGCGACGCAGGAACGCATCGGGCAGTTCTTTTTCGTTGTTCGAGGTGATGATGACGATGGGCCGGTTCTTGGCCTTGATGGTCTCACCGGTTTCGTAGACGTGGAACTCCATCTTATCGAGCTCTTGCAACAGGTCGTTTGGAAACTCGATATCCGCTTTGTCGATTTCATCGATCAACAGAACGACCTTTTCGTCGGCATCAAACGCCTGCCACAGCTTGCCCTTGCGGATATAATTCGACACGTCATGCACACGCTCATCGCCCAGTTGGCTGTCGCGCAGGCGGCTGACGGCGTCATATTCATACAGGCCCTGCTGTGCGCGGGTGGTGGATTTCACGTTCCACTCGATCATTTTCAGCCCAAGCGCGCCGGCAACCTGTTTGGCCAGCTCGGTCTTGCCGGTGCCCGGTTCGCCCTTGACCAAAAGCGGCCGTTCCAGCGTTACGGCAGCGTTTACAGCAATGGTCAGGTCGTCGGTTGCAACATACTCGGCTGTACCTTGGAAACGTGCGGTCATGGGCCCCTCATTTTGAAATCGCGCGGCATCTGTTCTTGGGGTTATAGCGGGGCGAAAAATTTGACAAGGCGGGTCGCTGCGTCGTGGCGGGTGAAATTGATCAGTGAGTCCAGGGCCTTTGGTTGATTCGGGCGCATGAATCGGGTCCCTCCCATTTGTGATCGCCGCAAAAATGCCTGCTAAAATCCACAGAAAAACAAGGTTTTCTTGTTATTAGTCTCATATTTAGACAATTCACAGTGACGCCGCGTGGGACGACGTTTGCATAGTGACATTCCTTGCGTCGTCGGATAAACGCAGCGCAGAAGGGGATTGCCGCATGTCAGGTGAAGGTAAGGTGACCGGCGTTGCAGGCCACACCGAGGGAGCAAAAATGAAGCAGGAAGTATTTCTGCCCGAGGATTATCGTCCAGCCGAAGACGAACCATTTATGAACGACAAGCAGCTGGAGTATTTTCGTCGCAAGCTGCTGGACTGGAAGAATGAACTTTTGGCAGGCAGCCGCGATACGATCGAAGGGCTGCAAGACAACACCCGTAACATTCCGGACGTCGCAGACCGCGCGAGCGAGGAAACAGATCGCGCGCTGGAACTGCGGACCCGCGACCGCCAGCGCAAGCTGGTCGCCAAGATCGACTCGGCCCTGCGCCGGATCGACGAGGGCGAATACGGCTACTGCGAGATGACGGGCGACCCCATCTCGCTGAAACGTCTGGATGCGCGGCCAATCGCGACCATGACGCTGGAGGCGCAAGAGCGTCACGAGCGCCGCGAGAAGGTCCACCGCGACGATTGATCGCTGAGAAAACAAGATTTCTTAAACGCCGGGGCCTTTCGCTCCGGCGTTTTTGCGTTAAGCCGGTGGCATGAAGATCAACGGTCTGAAATTCGGCGTCATCGGTGGCGGCATAGGCGGTATTGCCGCAGCTCTGGCGCTGCAACAGCGCGGTGGCCAGGTCACGGTTTTCGAACAGGCCGCAGAGCTCACCGAGGTCGGCGCTGGCCTGCAGATCAGTGAAAACGGGATGGTGGTTCTGCGCGCCCTCAATGTTGTGGGCGATACACCCGAGGCAGGGTTGCGCTCTTACGGAACAGTATTGCGCGACTATCGGGCAGGGCGGTCTGTGACTGAGATACCGGCACCGCTTGCCGGACCGACCTACTACTACCACCGTGCTGATCTGTTGGGATTGCTGCACAAAGCAGCGCAGCGGGCAGGTATCGTGTTTCGATTGGGTGTACGGGTCGCAGAAGTGCTCAAACAGCCCTCAGAGGTCCAGATCACACTGGAAGATGGCACCAGCCTGAGCGTTGATTGCGCAATTGCTGCCGATGGTGGGCAAAGCACGGTTCGTGCGGATATGAATGGCCCAGAGGTGGCGCAGTTCACGCATCAGGTGGCTTGGCGGGCGACAATCCCCTGGAACCGTCAGGATCAAAAACCATGTGCGGCTCTGACAATGGGACCGGGGCGGCATGTGGTCACTTACCCGCTGCGTGACCACACATTGATGAACATTGTTGCAATTGAAGAGCGGTCCGACTGGCAAGAGGAAGGCTGGCGCCTGCGCGGCGACCCTGAGGAGTTGCGGGCAAGGTTCGCCGATTTTGGTGGCCTCGTCGGGGAAATCCTGGGGCAGATCCAAGAGCCCCATATCTGGGCGTTGTTCCTGCGACCCGTAGCCGAGCACTGGCAGAACGGCCGTATTGCCTTGTTGGGCGATGCGGCTCATCCAACCCTGCCTTTCATGGCGCAAGGAGCCTGCCTGGCGCTTGAGGATGCCTGGGTATTGGCCCGATCATTTGATGAGCAATCTGGAGTAAGCCAAGCGTTGTCTGCCTATGAAACCGCGCGTCATCGCAGGGCGCAGCGCGTGGTTGCCGCGGCGGGGTCCAATGCGCGAAATTTCCACTTGCGAGGCCCGATGCGGCTGGCCGCACAGGCCGCCCTTATGGCGATAGGTCCGCGATTGTCCCGCAAGTACGACTGGATTTACAACTACGACGCGACGGCCTGATCTTTCACAGATCCAGATCGACCCAGACCGGCACATGGTCCGAGGGCTTTTCATGCCCACGAATCTCGGCATCGATGCGGCAATCGCGCAAAAGATCGGCAGCCTGCGGTGTCAGAAGGAAATGGTCGATGCGAATGCCGTCATTTTTGTTCCAAGCCCCAGCCTGATAATCCCAAAATGAATAGTGCTCGGGGCCTTGGGTGACGGCCCGAAACGCTTCGGTGAAACCAAGGTTCAGGATTTTGCGGAACGCGGCCCGGCTTTCGGGGCGAAACAGGGCGTCCTCGCGCCACGCATCCGGGCGCTTGGCGTCTTCGGCTTGCGGGATGATGTTGTAATCCCCCGCCATAAGCGCGGGTTCTTCACTGGCCAGCAAGTCGCGCGCTCGATCGTATAGACGCTCCATCCAGGCCAGTTTGTAATCGTATTTCGGGCCGGGCACGGGATTGCCGTTGGGAAGGTACAAGCCGCAAATGCGAAGCGCCCGTTTGCCGATCACGGTGGCCTCGATCCAGCGCGCCTGCTCGTCCTCGTCGTCACCAGGCAGCCCGCGGGACACGTCCTCCAAAGGAAACTTGGACAGTATTGCAACGCCGTTAAAACTTTTCTGACCATGTGTTTCAACGTTGTAGCCTCGGTCTTCAAACAGTTCGCGCGGGAAGTTTTCGTCGATCGATTTGATCTCTTGCAGCAGCACGACGTCCGGCTGGGCGTCGTCCAGCCATCGCGGTAGAGCCTCGGCCCGGGCTTTGATACCATTGATGTTGAACGTGGCGATTTTCATGCGCGATCCTCCGAAACCTTGTTGCAACCTATCGCGCAGATCCAGCCCAGCAGCAAGGCGGATAGCCGGGTTGCGAGGCTCTGCCTCGCGCTCCGGGATATTTTTGGCCAGATGAAGAAATGGATCGTTAACCAATCGCAGCGAAAACAGTTGAGCGGTACAGGCGGGGACGCCGATGACCGCGCCAGGTGAAGCTCTTCGGCGTCACGGTCGGAGAGCGGATCCCTGCTTCATCTGGCTGAAAATATCCTGGGGGTGTGGGGGCAAAGCCCCCGCCGGCGCTACATCGAAAACGAGGTACCGCATCCGCAAGAGGAGGTGGCGTTGGGGTTATCGATCACAAACCGCGCACCGATCAGTTCTTGCGTGAAATCGATCACGGCGTTTTCAAGAAACGGCAGGGACACCGAGTCTACGATGACTTTTTGGCCTTTGCCTTCCAGCACAAGGTCATCTTCTTTTGGCTCGTCCAGCGCGATTTCGTATTGAAAACCGGAACATCCGCCGCCTTCTACGGCGACGCGTAGGGCTTGACCCTGCTTCGCCGCGCCGATCTCGGCCAGACGTTCAAAGGCGCGTTCTGTGACTGTCGGAGGCAGATTCATGCCGGACTCCAAAGGTTTATTTCCCAAGCAGGCTACAATATATGAAACCTTAGGACAGGCGACAAGGACAAGGCCTTTGGAAAGAGCGGGTTTTGCCTCGGATCCCAATCGCGCGAGAGGGCGGTTGGTGCCAGAGGAGGAGAGCAGTTTCAGGTCATGCTTTCAGCGTGATCGGGACAGGATCATTCATGCCAGCGCCTTTCGGCGGCTCAAACACAAGACGCAGGTTTTTGTTGAACATGAGGGCGACAGTTACCGAACGCGTCTGACGCATTCTATCGAAGTGGCACAGGTTGCCCGCACAATTGCGGGGGCATTGGGCTTGAACCCGGAACTGACCGAGGCTGTCGCCTTGGCCCATGATCTGGGACACACCCCGTTCGGACATACGGGCGAAGACGCGTTGCACGCGCTGATGCAGCCTTATGGAGGATTTGACCATAACGCGCAGGCCATTCGCATCGTGACCAGGCTGGAGCGCCACTATGCCGAATTCGATGGTTGCAATTTGACTTGGGAATGCCTGGAAGGGATCGCCAAGCATAATGGCCCCGTCGTGGGGGATTTGCCTTGGGCCTTGGCCGAATGCAATGAGGGTTTCGATCTGGAACTGGACACGCACGCCAGTGCCGAAGCGCAGGTTGCCGCGCTGTCTGATGACATTGCCTACAACAATCACGATCTGTTGGATGGGCTGCGGGCGGGGCTGTTTTCTGATGATGAAATCCGGCAATTGCCGATTGTTGGCGACTGCTACGCCGATGTGGACCGTAGGTATCCTGGGCTGGACCCGTATCGCCGCCGGCATGAGGCATTGCGGCGGGTCTTTGGCGTCATGGTGTCTGACGTAATCGACACTTCGCGCGATTTGATCGCTAATTCGGGTGCGCAAAGCGTCGAGAATATTCGCAATCTGGGCTATCCGGTGGTTCAGTTCTCGAACGCCTTATGGGCGCAACTCAAAGAAATTCGCGCTTTTCTGTTTAACCGGATGTACCGAGCACCCAGTGTTATGGAAGTACGTGCAACGGTCAGTACGGTCGTTGAAGAGTTGTTTCCGATCTATCTGAACGATCCCAAACAAATGCCGGCCCGTTGGCACAGAGACATCGAAGCGGCACGGGACGAGACCGCACTGGCTCGGATCGTGTCGGACTATATCGCGGGTATGACGGATCGGTTCGCCCTGCAGGATCATGCAAGGCTCACCGGTGCCTGATTACTCGATCCCGATATAGGCCAGTGCCCAGACCTGCTGCCCGGCCTGTTCCGAGGCCAGGTCTTCGTCATCGGTCGGCGGGAAAACAATCATGGTCGGACCATAGCCACCTATGCCCATCGGTGCGCCATCGGCATGGGTTGCGACGATGGGTTGATGGGCGGCGATGCTGTCCCACGCGATTTCGGACTGATAACCATCCATCGCCATCGGTTTTGCGGTTTTCCCCTCGGCTCCGGCCATGATCATAAGATCCGACAGGCGCGGCCCTGAAAAGGCGATGTCGCGTTGGTTGTCCTCGGGGCCGTAGGGAATGGTGATCTCAACCTGCTCTAGCCCGTCCAGCAGGGCGGCGTCGAAACCGGCGGCCCCGCTATGCTGAACCTCAAGGAACCCAAGCATGCCGCCGTCGTTCTCGCCGCGGGCGGGCAGGTTGGTTTCCGTGACTGCCCCACCTAGGGTCAAAAGCACATGGCCTTGGGGGGCGGGCATGTCAGCCCACAGTGGTATGGCCGAGGTCAGAACAAAGGCAAAGGTCAGGGCAAGGCGCATAGGGGTCTCTCCGGTTGGAATTTAGCCCGAGCTTAGCCGGGTTTATTGCTAATCCAAGCCTAAACTGATGGCTTCCATTGACCTTGCCGCCTTGCGTGTTAAACCGCCGGGCAAGCAAAAGGACATTCGAAATGAACGTGTTTTCCGAGATCCGCGGTCTGGTACTGGACGCGCTGGCACAGATGCAGTCCGAAGGTGCTCTGCCCGAAGGGTTGAGCTTTGACAACGTGGCGGTCGAACCGCCGCGCGATGCAGCGCATGGCGATATGGCGACCAACGCGGCGATGGTGCTGGCGAAACCGGCCAAGATGAAGCCGCGCGATATTGCCGATGTTCTGGCCGGGAAGCTGGCGGCGGATGACCGGATCACCAGTGCCGAGGTGGCTGGACCGGGCTTTTTGAACCTGCGGCTTGCGCCATCCGTGTGGCAGAGCGTTCTGGCCGCCGTGCTGGAAAAGGGCACCGATTTTGGCCGCTCGACCATGGGGCATGGGCAGAAGGTAAACGTAGAGTATGTGTCCGCAAACCCCACAGGTCCGCTGCATGTGGGCCATACGAGGGGCGCGGTGTTCGGGGATGCCTTGGCAAGCTTGCTGGCGTATTCGGGCCATGATGTGACAAGGGAATACTACATCAACGACGGTGGCGCACAGGTGGATGTACTGGCGCGGTCGGCGTACGAACGGTATCGCGAAGCCAACGGGTTGAGCCCCGAGATTGCCGAAGGCTTATATCCAGGCGACTACCTGATCCCGATCGGTGAGGCGCTGAAAGAGAAATACGGCGACAGCCTGATCGACAAGCCAGAAAGTGAATGGCTGGAAGAGCTGCGCAACTTTGCGACCGACGCAATGATGGATCTGATCCGCGCCGATCTGAAGGCGCTGGGCGTTGAGATGGACGTGTTCTTTTCGGAGAAATCGCTCTATGGCACAGGCCGGATTGAGGCCGCGCTACAGTCTCTGACTGAAAAGGGCCTGATCTACGAAGGCGTGCTGGAACCGCCCAAGGGCAAAAAGCCCGAAGACTGGGAACCGCGCGAGCAGACCCTGTTCAAGTCCACCGAGCATGGCGATGACGTCGACCGCCCGGTCAAGAAATCGGACGGCAGCTGGACCTATTTCGCCCCCGATATTGCCTATCACTATGACAAGGTGACCCGTGGCTTTGACGCGCTGATCGACGTGTTCGGGGCCGACCATGGTGGCTATGTCAAACGGATGAAGGCCGCCGTGTCGGCTCTGTCCGATGGCAAGGTGCCGCTGGATATCAAGCTGACGCAGCTGGTGAAGCTGTGGAAGAATGGCGAGCCGTTCAAGATGTCCAAGCGGGCAGGGAACTTTGTCACCCTGCGTGATGTGGTTGATCAGGTCGGGCCGGACGTGACCCGGTTTGTGATGCTGACCCGCAAAAACGACGCGCCGCTGGATTTCGACTTCGACAAGGTGCTGGAGCAGAGCCGCGAGAACCCCGTGTTCTACGTGCAATATGCGCATGCGCGGGTGATGAGTGTTCTGCGCCGCGCAGCCGAGGCCGAGATCGCCACAGATGACGCCACCCTGAAAGGTGCCGATCTGAGCAAGATCGACCACGCCTCGGAACTGACAGTTGCCAAAAAGCTGGCCGAATGGCCGCGTCTGGTCGAGATCGCGGCGCGGACCAATGAACCGCATCGGGTGGCCTTCTACCTGTATGAATTGGCCGGAGATTTCCACGCGTTGTGGAACAAGGGCAATGATGAGATGTCGCTGCGGTTCATCCAGGATGGCGATGTTGCCACAAGCCAGTCAAAAATCGCATTGGCCCGGGCCGTTTCTGTTGTGATTTCAGCGGGCTTGGGTATTCTTGGCGTCACCCCGGCGCAGGAGATGCGGTAACAAACACCGCCCGAACCGCCGGTACGAGGTAGGCAAGAAATGACCCGCGCGCCTTATTTTCTGGTGCGAAACGGGCGGTGAGGCGGACATGGCGAATTACGATTACTCGGGGCAGATGCGCCCCGAGGAGATGCATTACACGAATCAGCCACATCCTCAGGATGGGTATGAGTATTCCGATGACATGCACGGGTATGAACAGGCACCTCGCGGGGCGGGGTTAGGCCGTATTGTCAATGCGTTGGGCGCAGTTGCGTCTCTGGCGCTGGTCGCTGGAATCGGTGTCTGGGGCTATAAGCTGGTGATGCGCGATGTCAGCGGCGTTCCCGTTGTGCGCGCCATCGAAGGGCCCATGCGTATTCAGCCAGAGAACCCCGGCGGCACACCTGCCGATCACCAGGGACTGGCCGTCAATGCCGTTGCAGCGGTTGGTACGGCAGAAGCCCCGGCGGATCGCCTGATCCTGGCGCCGCGCCCGGTCTCTCTGACCGAAGAAGATACGCCGATTGAGCCGCTGAAGCCCACGCAGGCTGTGCACGTGGTCGAAAAAGAGATCTCGGATCAAGAAGCGGCGCAGCTGCGCCAGAACTCAGTAGACGCTCTGGTCGCTGAGCTGGCCGGTGAGGCCGCAAAGACCGACGAGCCGGCAGAGCAGGGTGTGCAGCTGGCTTCGTTGGCCTTGCCCGACGATGAGCCCGCCATTGACCCCGCAGATTTGGCAGCCCAGTTGCCGGACCCGGAACTGGCAGCCTTGCCAGGCGTGCGTCGGTCTCTGCGTCCGACCACACGACCCGCTAGGGCCACGCCCAGCGGCATCTCTGCCAACAGCAACACCGAAGCTGCGATCAACGCCGCGGTGAAAGCGGCCGTCGGGCTGGATGTGGACCCGAACTCTCTGTCCAAGGGGACGCGACTGGCGCAGTTGGGGGCTTATGAAAGCTCGGACATTGCGCTTGCGGAATGGGATCGTCTGAACGGACGGTTCGGAGAGTATATGGTTGGAAAACAGCGTGTTATCCAAAAAACCTCAAGCGGTGGACGCACATTTTACCGTCTGCGCGTTCTCGGGTTCGACGACCTGAGTGACTCGCGCCAGTTCTGTGCGGCGCTTGTGGCGCAAGGTGCAGATTGTATCCCGGTGAGCGTGCGGTGACATTCGGCGCTGCGATTACCGATGCCGAGGGCCTACGCCTGACGTCTGAAGAAAAACGGTTGTTCCGCCAGATGAACCCGTTCGGGTTCATTTTATTTGCACGCAACATCGAGAGCGCCGATCAGGTTCGCGCGCTGTGCGACGATTTCCGCGAAGCGGTCGGGCGCAATTGCCCAATCACAATCGACCAAGAAGGCGGCCGAGTGCAGCGCCTGCGCGCCCCTTTGGCCCGCGAATGGATGCCGCCGCTGGACCATGCCGCGCGTGCAGGTGATCAGGCTGAACGCGCTATGTATTTGCGTTATCGGCTGATTGCGCAGGAACTGTTCGAACTGGGCATCGACAGCAACTGCGCCCCGATGGTCGATCTGGCGCGTGACGAGACGCATCCGTTTCTGAAGAACCGTTGCTATGGTACTGATCCCAAATTCGTTTCCGGGATTGGCAGGGCCGTGGCCAAGGCGCATCTGGACGGCGGTGTTTTGCCCGTTTTGAAGCATATGCCGGGTCACGGGCTGTCCACGCTGGACAGCCACCACGACCTGCCACATGTGGACCTGACCCAAAACCAGCTTGAGCAGGCAGACTTCGCCCCCTTCCGGGCGCTGAACGATCTGCCGATGGGGATGACCGCGCATCTGGTCTATGACCGGATCGACCCACAGCCCGCCACGATTTCACCGACAGTGATCGGCCTGATCCGCGACAAGATCGGGTTTGATGGGCTGATCATGACCGACGATATCTCGATGAAGGCACTCAGCGGCGCACCAGAGGAGATCGCCCAACAAGCGTTGAGCGCAGGCTGCGACGTGGTTTTGCACTGCAACGGATCTTTTGAGGCCCGCGCCAAGGTGCTGGATGTCGCCGGAGAGATGTCAGAACAGGGGCAAAAACGCGCGGAAAAGGCTTTGGCGATGCGACAAAAGCCTGCGGAACTTGACATCCAAGCCGCCGAGGCGGAACTATCTGCCCTAATGGGCGGGCAGGTATATGAACGATAATCTTTTCAGCGAAGACCCTGTCTCGGTCGCAGATCGTCTTGCGGCCGAAGCGCTGATCGTTGACGTCGACGGGTTCGAAGGCCCGCTGGATGTTTTGTTGACCTTGTCGCGGACGCAAAAGGTCGACCTTCGGAAGATCTCGGTTCTGGCGCTGGCACAGCAATATCTGGCCTTTGTCGAAAAGGCGCGGGCATTGCGGATTGAGCTTGCCGCCGACTACTTGGTGATGGCCGCCTGGCTGGCCTTCCTGAAATCCCGATTGCTGCTGCCGCCGGATCCGGATGACGAAGGTCCATCGGGCGAGGAACTGGCCGCCCACCTGGCATTCCAGCTTGAACGTCTGCAGGCGATGCGCGATGCGGCGGCGCGTCTAATGGCGCGCGATCAGCTGGGGCGCGATTTCTTCAAACGCGGGCAGGGCGAAGACGTCACCCGCATTCGCACGGTGACCTACTCCGCAACGCTGCTGGATTTGATGCAGGGCTACGCACGTATCCGAACGCGCGACGAATTCCGCCCATTTGTGATGGACCGAGACGCCGTGTTCACGATGGAGCAGGCGCTGGAACGGATGCGCCCGCTGATCGGGTTCGCGGGCACCTGGACGGATATGGAGACGTATTTACCAGACGGTTGGGATGCGGACCCGGTACGAAAGCGTTCGGCTACGGCCGCGACATTTGCGGCCTCGCTGGAGCTGGTGAAAGAAGGACATATGGAGATCAAGCAAAGCGACAGCTTTGCTCCGATCCATCTGCGCAAAAGGACTGACACACGTGACTGACGAACCGCAAGACGAAGGCACCGGCACCCTGTTCGAAGCGCCCCCGCTGGCGGAACAGGAACGCATGGTCGAGGCCGTGCTGTTCGCCAGCGCCGAACCGGTCACCGTCGCCGACCTTGAAGCACGCATGCCGCATGGCAGCGATGCGGCGCAAGCGGTTGAAATGCTTCAGAAACGCTATGAAGGGCGCGGAGTGCGCGTCGTGCGTGTGGGGGACGCTTGGGCTTTTCGTACGGCCCCGGATCTGGGATTCCTGATGCAGAAGGAAACGGTTGAGACTCGCAAGCTCAGCCGTGCAGCGATCGAAACGCTGGCCATCGTCGCCTATCACCAACCCTGCACGCGGGCCGAGATCGAAGAGATCCGCGGCGTCTCGGTTTCACGCGGGACGATCGACCAACTGCTCGAGATGGAGTGGATTCGTTTGGGCCGTCGCCGCATGACGCCCGGTCGCCCGGTTACCTTTGTGGTGACACCTCAGTTCTTGGACCATTTCGGCCTCGAGAACGCCCGCGACCTGCCGGGCCTCAAGGAACTGCGCGCTGCGGGGTTGCTTGAAAACCGGCCACCACCGGGAACAATCCCGCTGGGCGAGGGGCGTGATGACGAAGAAGACGAAGATCAGACCGAACTGTTCGAGGAAGAGTGATCAATCGGCCCTTTTGTTGCCGCAGAAATCGCCTATGTTGAGGCCCAATTGAGGAGTTGAGCAATGAACATGAATCGCATCATCGACATGATCATTCGCCAGATCATGCGGCGGGTCGTCAATAAGGGTATCGACAAAGGCTTTGATATGGCTGGCCGTATGGGCAAGCCCAAACAGAGATCCGCTGTGCCTCATGACACTGGCGCAAATGACGACAGTAACCGTCAAGCCTAGCAAATTTGCCTGGGGCAGCGTGTAATCTGCATCTGAACCGCCTCAAGAGGTATCAGACAGCCCTGAAGTGTTTGGACAGTTTCAGACCCTGTCCCTGATAGTTCGATGCAATGCCTGCGCCATAGAGCTGCGTAGGCATTTCGGCCATCTTCTCATAGACCAACCGCCCGACAACCTGCCCGTGCTCAAGCACGAAGGGGGCTTCGTGGCAGCGGACTTCCAGCACGCCGCGTGATCCTGCGCCGCCCGCTGCGGCGTGACCGAATCCGGGGTCGAAGAACCCGGCATAGTGCACACGAAACTCGCCCACCATCGCCAGATAGGGGGCCATTTCGGCAGCATACATGGGGGGAATGTGCACCGCCTCGCGGCTGACCAGAATGTAGAACGCACCGGGGTCCAGAATGATACGGCCATCGCTGGTGCGCACTTCTTCCCAGTATTCCTGCGGGTCGTACTCTCCGATCCGGTCCAGATCGATCACACCGGTATGGGGTTTCGCGCGATACCCCACCAGATCGGTGTCGGGCAGTTGCAGGTCGACCGAAAACCCCAGCCCGTCCTGAATAACGGCCGGGCCATCGACCAGCGGCGAGTCGTTGTGCAACGCGGTCAGCTCGTCGTCGCTGAGCACGGCCTGCCCCTGACGGAAGCGGATCTGATTCAGCCGCATACCCGGACGCACCAGAACCGAGAAGGAGCGGGGGCAAATCTCGGCATAGAGCGGCCCGGTATAGCCAGCGGGCACGCGGTCAAATTCGGTGCCGCCATCGGTGATGGTACGGGTCAACAGGTCCAGTCGCCCGGTTGAGCTTTTGGCGTTGGCGACTGCACTTGTGTCGGTGGGCAATGCCAAGGATTCCATCAGCGGCACCAGATAAACGCAGCCCTTTTCCAGAACGGCGCCATCGGTGATGTCGATGCGGTGCATTTCAAACTCGGCCAGCCGGTCCGCGACAGAGCGGCCTTCACCGGCAAGGAACGAGGCGCGAACGCGGTAAGCTACTGTTCCCAAACGTAAATCGAGACTGGCTGGCTGCACTTGTGCGGGGATGATCGCGGGGCTCGCGGACAGCTCTCCACGCTCGATCATCGCCTCAATCTGCTGGTTTGGGCATACACCTGTCATTCCGATCCCCCCTGATGCCAGAGCGGGATCTGGCCTGTCTGCCATAAACGTCGGTGTGATTTGGTCGGGCTAGCAGGACTCGAACCTGCGACCTTCCGTCCCCCAGACGGACGCGCTACCAGGCTGCGCCATAGCCCGACGTTGAGGTGTTCATAAAGACTTTCCCGGCAGGGGCAAGAGGAAATCATCGCCTTTTTTCTTATCCTGCCGACCGGTTCTCAATTCGGTTGATAACAGTACGCAAGTCCTTGGCGATGGGCGCGATCTTACGCAGCAGATCGTCGTCGAACTCGGTCCGTTCCCAGGCTTGCGTCGCGATTCCACCCAGCAGGGGGGCCTCGTCCAGGTATTCTGGTTCGGGCTGTGCGGGCTCTGCCGCCTGAGGTGGGGGCGAGTCGGTTTCCGGGGTTGGTTCGGCTTTGACAGGCTGCGGGGCAGGCTCTGCCGCTTCTGCCGCCGGGGCCGGATCGCCAAGATCAAGATCGATCTGGCCACTGGTCGCGGCGGGCTTGGTGGCGAAGGGAACGACAACGCTGTCGCCCGCTTTGGTGCCTTCGACCGGGGCAGGTTCGTCCAGACTGGGCGACAACCCCGAGACATAGGATACACCCTGTTCGCGCAAGATACGCTGCACGCCTTTGATGGTGATCCCATCTTCGTGCAGCAGCTTCTTGATACCGCCCAACAGGCGCATGTCGTTCGGTCGGTAGTACCGCCGCCCACCAGCGCGCTTTACGGGTTTTACCTGAGTAAACCGGCTTTCCCAGAATCGCAGAACATGAGCCTGAACGCCCAGCCAGTCCGCAACTTCACTAATTGTGCGAAAGGCGTCGGGGGACTTGCTCATGACCGTTGCGTCCCGAACTTATTTGCGATTCCCAGCGGCGACGCGATCCTTCATCAGGTGCGACGGGCGGAACGTCAGAACACGGCGGGGCTGAATTGGAACCTCTTCGCCGGTTTTGGGGTTGCGGCCGATACGGGCGGTTTTGTCCCGAACACTGAACGTGCCAAAAGACGAAATCTTGACCTGTTCGCCACGGACCAAGGCGTCGGACATGTGGTTCAACACGCTTTCTACAAGCTGAGCACTTTCGTTACGTGAAAGGCCAACCTCGCGGAAAACAGCCTCGCTCAGATCCATTCGCGTCAGTGTTTTATCGCCCATACCAATTCCCCTGTTGCTATCAAAGCATATGGTGACGGGAAATTCGCTGTCAATATCAATGAATTGCGAGCGGCTGTGTAAGCCGTTTTGCGCCGGTTACCAACGCAGAACCACGGCGCCCCAGGCCAGACCGCCGCCGATGGCTTCGGTCACGATCAGGTCTCCGGGTTTGATTTGGCCGCGTTCCTTGCCGACGGACAGGGCCAGAGGAATCGACGCAGCCGAAGTATTGCCGTGATCCTGTACGGTTACGACGACATTCTCCATCGGCAGGCCCATCTTTTTGGCCGTGCCCTGGATGATGCGGATATTGGCCTGATGCGGCACGATCCAGTCGACGTCAGAACTGCTCAGCCCCGCGCGACCCAGTGCGGTTTCAGCGGTTTTTGTAAGCTTTTCAACGGCATGGCGGAAGACTTGATTGCCCTGCATGCGCAGGTGACCGGTCGACTGAGTGGACACGCCACCATCGACGTACAGCAGGTCCTTATAGCGCCCGTCCGAATTCAGGTCGGTCGAAAGAATGCCGCGATCCTGCACGGTGCCTTCCCCCTCTTGCAGTTCCAGCACGAGGGCACCGGCACCGTCCCCAAACAGCACGCAGGTGGACCGGTCCGACCAATCCATAATGCGCGAGAATGTCTCGGCCCCGATGACCAGAACACGCTTGGCCTGTCCCGACAGGATCAGGGCGTTGGCATTGGTCAGCGCAAAGACAAACCCGGCACAAACGGCCTGAACGTCAAAGGCGAATCCGTTCGTCATGCCCAGCCGCGACTGCACCATCGTTGCGGCCGAGGGGAAGGTCAGATCGGCGGTGGAGGTTGCCAGTACGATGGCGTCGATGTCTTCGGCTTTCAGACCGGCATCTGCCAGTGCGGCTTCGGCTGCCTTGGTCGCAAGGTCCGACGTTGTTTCATCGTCGGCGGCAAAATGGCGACGTTCGATCCCCGAGCGGGTTCTGATCCACTCATCCGTCGTATCGAGCGTTTTTTCAAATTCGGAATTCGGAACGATGCGCTCTGGCAAATAGTGTCCGACACCTACAACAACTGAACGGCCTGCCATTTTGGGTTACTGCCTTTTATTGTTATTCGCCCGCCTTTGGCGGTACGTGGGCGGCATCTTGTGCAAGCTGGGCTGTCGATGCAACCCGTGCCGCCAATTTTTCGGCAAAACCGGACTGAGCCAGGGTAAAGGCCAGTTTGACGGCTGCCGATACGCCGGTGGCATCTGCGCCACCATGTGATTTGACCACGGTTCCGTTGAGGCCAAGGAAAACCCCGCCATTCACACGGCGCGGGTCGATCCGTTTCTTCAGGCGGTTCAGTGAGGTGATCGCCAGAACCGATGCAAGCCGCGACAGGGGGGAATACTTGAACGCCTCGCGCAGCAGATCACCGATCAGGCTGGCGGTGCCTTCGCCGGTCTTGATCGCAACATTTCCGGTAAAACCATCGGTTACAATAACATCGGCCTTGTCGCCGGGGATGTCACTGCCTTCGACGAAGCCTACGAAATCGAAATTGGCCTGGTCAGAGAAGTCCGAGATCATGGTGTGAGCTTCTTTGAGCTCGGCCCGGCCTTTGTGTTCTTCGGTGCCGACATTCAGCAACCCGATCCGGGGTCGGTCCAGCAGCATACCATTGCGGGCATACGACGCGCCCATCAGCGCATACTGCAGCAAATCCTTGGCATCGGCGCGGACGTCCGCGCCCACATCCAGCATCACGTTGAACCCCTGCGGGTTGCGCGACGGCCACAGAATCGCGATCGCCGGACGGTTTACGCCCGGCAGTTTGCGCAGCCGTATCATCGACAGCGCCATCAATGCGCCTGTGTTGCCGCACGATACTGCTCCGTGCGCCTCACCCTGGCGCACCGATTCCAACGTCGACCACATCGAGGTCTGCTTGCCGCTGCGGACAACCTGGCTGGGCTTGTCTTCCATCGTGACCACATCGGGGCAATCACGAAAAACGACGCGCCCCTGCAGGACACGCCGTTTGGCGACAAGTTTACGCAAAACCTGCTCGGGGCCGTGCAAGACGAATGCAATATCGGGGTTTTTGTTTGCCGATTTGGCAATGCCCGCAACAACAGTCGCGGGCCCCGAGTCTCCGCCCATAGCGTCAACCGAGATGGTAATCCGTCCGGTTTGCGTGGGCTGTTCCGTCATGCCTTAGCCTACGAGTTAAAAGGCTTAGGCCGCGTCTTCGTCCAGGTCGATTTCGTCGGCCTGAGCGACGACTTCGCGGTCATCATAGTAGCCGCAGGACGCGCAAACGTGGTGCGGGCGCTTCAGCTCACCGCAGTTCGGGCATTCGTTCGGGTTTGCAGCAACCAGAGCGTCATGTGCGCGGCGGTTGTTGCGGCGCGACTTGGAAACTTTGTTCTGTTGGACAGCCATGGTCTCAACCTTTGTCTATTAAGGGCCCGCAGATTCGCTGCTGGCCGGGTTACGTTCTTCGTTTTCTCGTGGTTTGACGCGCGTTTAGGGGACGAGCCCCGCAATGTCCAACCCAAATTCCGATGAGCGCGCGAAAATACTGCGATTCTCGACATGTTCAAGCGATTTTTCTGGAGGCCTGCTATGACAGGAAATCAGACCTCTGTCACTCGTCTTTTTTCAACGCATTGCGCAAATCCGCCAGCCCGGCAAACGGTTTCGCGTCTTCGTCTGTCATCGCTTGTTTGCCCGGCTCGGTAAAATCGGCTTGTTCCAGCGCGGCGCCGTCTTTGCGCGGATATTGGGGCAGGGCAAGCGAGAGTGCTTCGATCATGACTAATGCAGGATCGATGTCAGGTCCCAGCGGCTCGGTCTCATCGCCTTCGGGGATTTCGAATTCGGGCTCGTCCGGGTCGGACCAGTCGGCCAGGTACACGCGCGACACGGGCACGTCGATACGTGTCGTTACCGGTTCGAGCGTCACGACGCAGGGCTGAATCACCGTAGCACCGAGTTTTCCGGTCAGAATCCAGTCGCGCTTACCTTGTGCCCTAACGTCACCCACAAAGCTGACCTTGCGCAGGCCCAACAACCCCAAATCGGCACGAATGGTGTCCAGCCCTTGTGCGTCGGGGCGCAATTCAAATGGTGTCGGGGCGTTTTGGGGCAGGTCGGCCACCCGCAGAGATGTGTTGTTGCTCATTCGTGAGCCTTTCCTGTGTTGAACCGGGGCTGCGGTTTATGTAATCGGATAGGGTCCGCAAGGTCCCAAGGCAAGAGGATGTGAATGTTGAAGGTTGTGAACAGGTTGAAACCGGCGTCCAGAACGCTTGTCTTTGCGGCCTGTTTGGTTGCTGCGGGCGCTTGTACGCCCATCTTCAAGAATCATGGGTATGTTCCTCCTGCCGATCAACTGGCCGAGATCAAAGTGGGCGTCGATAACCGTGAAAGCGTCGTAGAAACAATCGGCGCGCCCACTTCGACCGGTGTGGTGCGGGACTCTGGTTTTTACTACGTCCGCTCGCGCGTGCGCCACTATGGGCCGAAACGCCCCGAGGTCGTATCCCGCGAATTGGTGGCCATCAGCTTTGACCAACGCGGTGTTGTGCGCAACATCGAACGCTTTGGGCTTGAGGACGGCTATGTGGTCGTTCTGGACCGTCGCGTGACCGAATCCGCTGTCACGAACAGAAACTTCCTGAGTCAGCTGCTGGGTAACATCGGCAACTTCAACCCAGCCAATATTCCAGGCGCGTCCGAGTAAGGTTCGCCACATCTTGTTCTCGTCACAGGACGGTCATACGTTCTGTGATAGAAGCGCGGCAACAGGAAACAGGTCAGCAACCGCGGAGGATGCGACCATGGCACTATTGCTTGGTAAGGGCAGATATCGGGCACGGTTGGCACAGTCCGCCAGGGATGTGACAGCGGCGCAGGATTTGCGCACATTGGCGTTTGGCACAGGCCAGCCAGACAAGGATGATTTCGATCCAATCTGTGCGCATATCCTGATCGAAGATGCCCGCGCGGACCACCAGCTTGTCTGTTGTTTTCGGATGTTGACTATCGAACATGGGTCCGAGATTGACCGCAGTTACTCGGCCCGGTTCTACGATCTTGCAGCGCTTAGGGATTTCGAAGGTCGCATGGTCGAGATGGGGCGGTTTTGCATTCATCCGGACTGGACTGACCCTGACATTCTGCGGGTCGCTTGGGGGGCGATGACCACATATGTGGACGACAACAACATCGAAATGCTGTTTGGCTGTTCGTCCTTTGCCGGGACAGAAACGGCCGAATATCTGGATGCTTTTGCGATGCTCAAGCACCGGCACCTGGCGCCGAAGCGCTGGCTGCCACGGGTCAAGGCCCCGGATGTTTTTAAGTTCGCCGCCCGCTTGCGGCGCAAGCCGGACCTGAAAAAGGCGATGATGCGGATGCCGCCATTGCTGCGCACCTACCTGATGATGGGCGGTTGGGTCAGTGATCACGCGGTGGTCGACCGGCATATGAACACGCTGCATGTGTTCACAGGGCTTGAAATCGGAGCGATCCCCCCGGCACGGAAAAAGTTGCTGCGGGCGGTGGCCGGGTGAGTTGAGTATTTTTGAAAAGATGAAGCAGGGGCGTTGACGCTTTGTGTCCTCCGGTTTAGCTGGCGGACATGGCGAGAGTTCCTTTGTTGCAGATGTCCGACATCTCCCTGACCTTTGGGGGTGATCCGGTTTTTTCCGAGCTTGATCTGGTTGTTCAGCCGGGCGACCGGGTGGCGCTGGTGGGGCGGAACGGGTCCGGTAAATCCACGCTGATGAAAGTGATGGCCGGCCTAGTCGAACCCGACAAGGGTGAGATCGTTGTCCCGCCGGGGAAATCTGTCGGGTACATGGAGCAAGACCCTAGCATGCATGGGTTTGCCACATTGGGTGACTATGCCTCGAGCGGGTTGGAGCCCGGTGAACTTTATAAGGTCGAGCGCGCAGGCGAGGGGCTTAAATTCGATCCTTCGCGTGCGGTTGAAACCGCATCAGGCGGGGAACGGCGACGTGCGGCGCTGGCCAAGCTGATGGCCGAGGCACCCGATCTGATGCTGTTGGACGAGCCGACCAACCATTTGGATATCGAAGCGATTGCGTGGTTGGAGCGCGAGCTGGGCGCGACCCGCGCGGCCTATGTGCTGATTTCGCACGACCGTGCCTTCCTGCGCGCATTGACCCGCGCGACGCTGTGGATTGATCGTGGCATGGTCCGGCGACAGGAACAGGGGTTCGAGGCGTTTGAAGCGTGGCGCGACAAGGTTTGGGAAGAAGAGGATCAGCAGCGCCACAAGCTGAACCGCCTGATCAAGTCCGAGGCGAAGTGGGCCGTTGAAGGTATCAGTGCCCGGCGCAAGCGGAACCAGGGCCGGGTACGGGCACTGCAGGCATTGCGGGCCGAGAAGGCGGCGCAGATCAAGCGTCAGGGCGCAGCCGCCATGACATTGGAGGCCGGACCAAAGTCGGGCCGAAAAGTGATCGAAGCCAAGGGCTTGGCCAAGTCTTTTGGCACGCAGCAGATTGTCAGGAATTTTGATCTGTTGGTGCAGCGCGGTGATCGCGTGGCCTTTGTCGGCCCGAACGGCGTGGGCAAGACAACGCTGCTGAAGATGTTGTTGGGCCAGGAACAGCCGGATGAAGGCTCGGTAACGCTGGGCACCAATCTTGAGATTGCCGTTTTTGACCAAACCCGTGCACAGCTGGACCCGGAAATGACCCTGTGGGACAGCCTGACCGGAGATCCCGAGATGCGGGTTTCAGGCAAGGCCGATCAGGTGATGGTGGGTGGTCAACCCAAGCATGTGGTTGGTTATCTCAAGGAATTCCTGTTTGACGATGCACAGGCAAGAGCGGCCGTTAAGTCCCTGTCGGGCGGAGAAAAAGCGCGTTTGCTTTTGGCAAAGCTGATGGCCAAGACGTCTAACCTGTTGGTTCTGGACGAACCGACCAACGATCTGGATGTCGAAACGCTAGACCTGTTGCAAGAACTTCTGGACGACTATGACGGCACCGTCCTTTTGGTCAGCCACGACCGGGATTTTCTGGACCGCGTTGCGACGACGACCATCGCGATGGAGGGCAATGGCCGCGCGACCGTCTATGCGGGCGGGTGGTCCGATTACATTGCGCAGCGTGGCGATGCCGTGGAGAAGAAGGTTGAAAAAGCAAAAACTTCCAAGCCGAAGCAAAAGCAAGAGACGCAACCGAAATCAGGGCTGTCTTTCTCGGAAAAGCACCGGCTAGAGAAGTTGCCCGCCGAGATCGCCCGCCTCGAAGCCGAGATTGGCAAGCTTGAGGAACTGATGTCAGATCCCGAGTTGTTCACGCGCGAGCCCGTCAAGTTCCAGAAGGCGACTGAGGCTCTGGTCGAGCGACAAGAGAAGCTGGCGGCAGCCGAGGACGAGTGGTTGACGCTCGAAGAAAAGGCCGAGGGCGCTTAGGTCACCGGTCGGGCCGGATTGCCGACGACGGTTTCCCCTGCGGTGACGTCTTTGGTTACGACGCTGCCTGCGCCGATAATCGCGTTGTCGCCAATGGTGATGCCGGGCATCAGTATAGCGGCCCCGCCAACCCAGACGTTTCGGCCAATGGTTACGGGCAGACCAACCTCAAGACCCTGTGCGCGCTCCGCCGGGTCCTTGGCGTGCTGGGCGCAATAGATTTGCACATGAGGGCCAAACATCGTGTCATCGCCGATCCGAACCGGGGCTGTATCCAGTACCACGCAACCTGTGTTAAAATAGACTCGCGCGCCGAGGTGGATGTTCAACCCATAGGCGCAATGAAACGGGGCTTCGAGATAGCAGTCGGGCCCGATTTCAGCGAACAAATCCCTTAGGTCCGAAGCCATCGCACCGCGGGCATCCGGCGGGCAGGTGTTGTGCGAATAAACTGCTCGGCGTGCCCGCGCCCGCAAGGCTTCCAGTTCAGGGTCCAGGCAGCAGTACCACTGCCCGGATTTCATTTTTTCCCACTCGGTCATGAGACAGGATTAACGCATGCGCAGCGCTCCGTCGATGCGGATGACCTCTCCGTTCAGGTACCCCATTTCGACGATGAACCCGGCCAGCCGCCCGTATTCGCGCGGATCACCCAGGCGGGCAGGGTTGGGAACATCCGCTGCCAGTTGCTGCTGCACTTCTTCGGGCAGGCCGGCCAGCATCGGGGTCATGAAAATTCCCGGTGCGATGGTCATCACCCGAACCCCGGTCGAAGCCAGATCGCGTGCCATCGGCAGTGTCATTCCGACCACGCCACCTTTTGAGGCCGCATAGGCGGCCTGGCCCTTTTGTCCGTCAAATGCAGCGATTGAGGCGGTGTTGATGATCACGCCGCGCGCGCCGTCCGGTTCAGGGTCGTTCTTGGCCATCTCTGCAGCAGCCAGACGCGAGACGTTGAACGTGCCCACCAAATTGATGTCGATTGTGCGTTGAAACGCGTCCAGAGGGTGCGGGCCATCTTTGCCGACCGTCTTGATGCCGTAAGCGATCCCGGCGCAGTTCACCGCGACCGTGATGCGACCCATCTTGCTCATCGCCTGCGCGATTGCCGACCCGACCGAGCCTTCATCGGTCACATCCGTTTCTGCAAAATGCCCGCCGATCTCTGCGGCCACCTTGGGGCCGCGTTCGGCGTCGCGATCCAGGATCGTCACCTGTGCGCCCTGTTCTGCGAAATAGCGGGCGGTGGCCTCACCTAGACCTGACGCGCCGCCAGTTACGATTGCAGCGGATGACGACAGTTGCATCATGGATACCCTTCCATAATTTTGACACTTTTCCGCCACTTTTAACGTGGCGGTCGGAATAGATCTTGTATATGTGGCCTACCGGACCGTCACAACTGGTGTCGCGCCCGAAATTTATGAGTGGTGATGAGCCTAAGTTAACGCATCTTCAGCGGGCATTTACCCGCACTTCATTTGCGGCTCTCACTTGGTAACCGAAGGCCCTGACGCACTTGGGTGTTAAGGCGCAAGGAGTTAAATGATGCGAATTAAACTGAAATCCAGCGTTTCGGCTTTGGTAGCCTCTCCGTTTGTCGGGGCGTTGTTGGTAACCGCAGCGCAGGCTGCACCTGGGGTTTGCGACGCACGGACAGCACGGATCGCTGCGAACGCCGGAGACTATCAAGCGCTATGTGATTGCACACAGGTGACACCGAGTTTCCTGAGCCGGTTGCAACGGCATTCCGATTTCGATTCGATTCTGGCCGCAACTGGCGAACAATGCCCAGGTTTGGCCGCATTGTTGACGGATTTTTCAACCGGAACGATTGCGACGGCGGTCACCTCAAACGGTGAAGACCGCGATTCCAGCGGTTCATCTGGGACCGGTTCCAACTCCAGCGGTGAGAATGGTTCGGGCGGCGAATCTTCTGGAGGAGGTAGCTCCTCTGGCGGCGGATCTGGCGGCGGCGGTAACGATAGTGGCGGCGGCAATGGCGGTGGTGGCGCCCCAGGTGATCCGCGCGGCGGAGGCGACGGTGGCGGCGGCAACGACGGCGGCGGCGGTAACGATGGTGGCGGCGGCAACGACGGCGGCGGCGGTAATGATGGCGGCGGCGGCAACGACGGCGGCGGCGGTAATGATGGCGGCGGCGGCAATGATGGCGGCGGCGGCAACGACGGCGGCGGCGGCAACGACGGTGGCGGCGGCAACGATGGTGGCGGCGGCAACGACGGCGGCGGCGGTAACGACGGTGGCGGCGGCAACGATGGTGGCGGCGGCAACGATGGCGGCGGTGGCAACGGTGGCGGCAACGGTAACGGCGGCGGAAACGGTGGCGGCAACGGCAACGGTGGCGGCAACGGTAACGGCGGTGGAAACGGCGGCGGCAACGGCAACGGCAACGGAGGAAACAACGGTGGTCCCGGCAATGGCAACGGGAATGCTGGAAACTCCGGAAACGGTGGCGGCAACAACGGCGGTTCAGGCCCCGGCACCGGCAATGGCGGCAGCAACAACGGCCAAGGTAAGGGCGGTGGCGGCCATGGCAATGGCGGCAGCAACGGTGGTGGCCACGGTCACGGCGGCGGCCACGGAAATGGCGGCAGCAACGGCGGCGGGAAAGAAGAGCGTTAAGCCGGGCTGTTTCAGCTCTCGATACAAAAAAGGCCACCCGTCGGGTGGCCTTTTTCTATTCGTAGTGTGTTTGTATCAGCCCAACTGGACCAATGCGTGACGCTTTTTGCCGGCGCTCAACTTGATTGGGGACGCCAACGCAACTGCGTCGATCATCAGCCCCGCATCGGTCAGCGGCGCGTCGTCCAGCTTGGCACCATTTTCGGCGATCAGGCGTTTGGCCTCTTTGCCTGACTTTGCAAGCCCGGACTTCACGATGACCTGCACGATGGACATGCCATCGCCGAGCTCATCCGCGCTTAGGGTCAGAGTCGGAAGATCCCCGCCAACGCCACCTTTCTCGAACACTTCGCGGGCAGTCGCCTCGGCCTTTGCTGCGGCTTCGGCCCCGTGCAGCAGGGTGGTGACTTCGTTCGCGAGGCGGATTTTGGCCTCGTTGATCTCGGATCCTTGCAGGGCGGCCAGACGGTCGCATTCGTCCACGGGCAGTTCGGTGAAGATTTTCAGGAAGCGGCCCACATCGGCGTCGGTCGTGTTGCGCCAGAATTGCCAGAACTCGTAAGACGACAGCATATCGCCGTTCAGCCACACCGCGCCGCCCTGAGACTTGCCCATTTTGCGGCCGTCGCTGGTGGTCAGCAGAGGCGTGGTCAGGCCATAGATCTCGTGATCCAGCACGCGGCGGGTCAGGTCAATACCGTTGACGATGTTGCCCCACTGGTCCGAGCCGCCCATCTGCAGAACGCAGCCGTAACGGCGGTTCAGTTCCAGGAAGTCATAGGCCTGCAGGATCATGTAGTTGAACTCGAGGAAGCTCAGCGACTGCTCGCGGTCCAGCCGCGATTTCACGGACTCGAAGGACAGCATCCGGTTGACCGAAAAATGCCGTCCGATATCGCGCAGGAAATCGAGGTAATTCAAGCCGTCCAGCCATTCGGCATTGTTCAGCATCAGCGCACCGGTGTCGCTGTCATCATAGGACAGGTATTTCGAGAACACCTGCTTCATGCCAGCGATATTCGCATCGATCTGCTCGGGGCCCAGCAGGGGGCGTTCGTCCGAGCGGAACGAGGGGTCACCCACCTTGGTGGTACCACCGCCCATCAAAGTGATCGGCTTGTGGCCGGTCTTTTGAAGCCAACGCAGGACCATGATGTTCATCAGGTGACCGACGTGCAGCGACTGCGCTGTGGCGTCATAACCGATATAGGCTGTTTGCACCCCGCTGATCAGCGCCTCATCAAGGCCCTGATAATCGGTGCAGTCGGCGAGAAAGCCGCGCTCGATCATCGTGGCGATGAAATCCGATTTGGGGTGGTAGGTCATATCGTGCCTCGGGTTAGTGTTGCGGGGCACTGTATAGGCGGGGTGCCGGTTAAGGAAAAGCCACCATTTCCAATAAAAATGCGGGCTGTTTCAGCTTTTGACCGGTGGCAGGCGAAACGCATAGGCCACGGCGATCAGGTTCAGCACCAATAGGGCAAAAATCGGCGTAAGTGGATCGTGCAGATGCGCCACGGCCCCAAGGATCGCCGCAAAGACCATTCCGACGAGACCCGCGCTGACGTCTCCCAAAGCGACCAGGTAGGGGCGCTCTTGCTCGGCGCTCATCTGAATAAGGTAAAGGTAGCGCCCGTATATGACCCCGTTCCCGCCCAGTGAAAGCAGCATGATCACCAGTGCATAGGCCCAGACATTCTGGGCATAGCCGAGGAAAGTGAAGCCCAATGCCATCGCGGCCGATACCGCGGCGATCATGCAACCCAGCCACATGACCGGTTTGACCGAGATCCGATTGCTGAGCCATCCCCACAGGATCGAACCGATGACCATCCCCAGGCTGGCACCGATCACGAAATAGCTGAGTGAGTGCTTGGTTCCCATGTGCAGCGTCGCGGCGTGGATGGTGTAGAAGGGCATTGCCAGCTCGACCGAGACAAAGATCAGACGCGCCGTCAGGAACTTGCGGTACCACCGATAGGCCATGCCGGTCTTGAACCCGGTTGCCAACTCGGCCAATGGTTTATGCTTTTTCGCAGGATTTAGTGCGACGGCCTGTTCCTCTTCCAGCAGTTGCACGCCAGCAAAAGCGACGCCAGCGGCGAACATCGCGATGACACCGCACCACAGGACGACGATGTGGCGTTGCATCGGTTGATCGCCCGAAAGCAGGTCGCGGGTAACCAGCACAACGATGATGGCGAGAACGCCGGAAATGGTGGCCTGCGCGAACACCATCCGGTTCCGTTTCTCGGCCGGGACCGACATGCCGTAGATCTGGCTGGTGCCAAGGCTGGTGATCCCCTGACACAACCCCAAGACAATCGCGGTGGTCAGGAACAGCAGCACGATCATGAGGCCGGGTAGTTTGGTTGAAAACAACGCAACGGTCGCCAGCACACCCGCAGTCAACAGGTTCGGAGCATAAACCGCCAGCTTTGCGCGGGTGATGCGGTTGATGAAAGGCGAGACAAATATCTCAGCAATCAGCCGCGACCCGGTGACAAAGGGCAGAAGCATGCCGGCAAAGAAGGTTGGCGCGCCCAAGGCCAGATAGAGGAAGGGCAGAACAAGGTTGGGGTTGATCAACTGTCCCCCGATCGTCGCCAGCGCCCCGGACCAGAAGATCAGGAAATAGTTTCTGCCTTCCGAGGGTTGTTTTTGCGAGTATGTGTCCGCCATGTGCACCAAATTCCGATTTGTGTTCCTTATACCAAACTACAGGGAAAAAGCGCGCGCCTTGTGCGATCTGCCTTGCCTTGGCTTTTGATCAAGGGGCAGTTTAAACGGGCAACGCCGCTCAACCATGACGGTGTTCACGTACCAAGCGCAGGAGAGACAAGCGTGGGCCGGGCCAACAAACAATCAGGCGCGATCAGGGTTTTGGGCGCAATGTCCGGCACCTCGATGGATGGGGTGGATGCTGCTGTTGTGGAAACGGACGGACACCGGATCATCGGCTTTGGCCCCAGCGGCTATCGGCCTTATTCAGACGATGAACGCGCGGTGCTGCGCGCGGCGCTGGGCCAATGGCACGGGCCAGACGTCGACGCCGCGGCCGAACTGGTGACCGTGGCCCATGCCGAGGCTCTGTCCGAGTTTGACGAGGTCGATCTGATCGGCGTGCACGGCCAGACGTTGGCGCACGAACCCCGCGGACGCGGAACGCTGCAGGTGGGCGATGGCAAAGGGCTGGCGCAAGCTCTGGGCGTCCCGGTCGTTTGGGATTTCCGCAGCGATGACGTCGCGATGGGGGGCGAGGGCGCTCCGCTGGCGCCGTTCTTTCACTTTGCCTGTGCCAAATGGATCGGTGCAACTCAGCCGCTGTGTTTCCTGAACCTGGGTGGTGTCGGCAACCTGACCTATGTGGACCCCAGCTTTGACGGCCCCGAGGCCCCAGGCGCGTTGCTGGCCTTTGACACAGGCCCCGCAAATGCGCCCATTGATGACCTGATGCAGGCGCGCCTTGGCCTGCCTATGGATCGAGACGGCGCGGTCGCGCGTGGCGGAACGGTCGAGATGGGCGCGCTCGAGCTGTTTCTGGCCGAGCCGTACTTTTCCCGGATGCCGCCGAAATCGCTGGATCGGAACGATTTTGCCGAGATGATCAAGCTGGTGCAGGAGCTTAGCGATGCGGATGCTGTGGCCACGCTGACCGGCATGTGCGCCGCAGGTGTGGTGCAGGGGATGGAATATTGCCCCAAACGCCCCACACGCTTGCTGGTGACCGGAGGCGGTCGGCACAACCCGGTGCTGATGGAGATGCTGCGCGCCGCCTTGAATTGCCCGGTCGAGCCGGTCGAGGCGGTGGGTCTGGACGGCGACATGCTCGAGGCGCAGGCCTTCGCGTACCTCGCCGCCCGCGTCTCGCGCAGGTTGCCGACGTCATGTCCGGGGACGACGGGGGTCAAAGCGCTGGTTGGGGGTGGGGTTGTGAGTTCTGTTGCGTGAGGGGGCGGTGGAAAAAGTGGTTGCTTGGATACCACTTCGCGGACAAAGTTGACATTCCGGGCCACCGCATATGGCTTTAATTTCCTTGCAAAAAACCGCCTGAACGGTCCTTCCAGCCGTTCTCCGCGTAATAGAAAGCCGTGAAAGAAATCGCATTTTTCGGCATGCGATCTGTCCGCAAAAAAGGAAACGGCTCCCAATTTTTTTCGGGAGCCGTGTTTACTGAACCGGAGGGTCTTCGGAAAATCAGGCGTGTCCGCCACCGATCAGGCCGATGCCCGAGGTCAGGCCAAACCAGGCTTTGACCCGCAGACCAACCGCCTTGATGATACCCATTGCCTGGATACCGTGGGCGACAAGTGTTCCTTCCATGTCACCTTCAAAACTGGTGGTGTAGGATTGGACGATACAACCACTTCCGGGTACCAGAAGTTCGCGGTGCTCTGGGTGTACGAGGTCCAGATGAACGACGACCTGACCCCGTTTCGCCTTTTCACTAGGCTCGATCAGTCGACCGCTGGGCGCAAGCTGCCCGGAAGAGATCGACTCTTGAATGCGTACGATCCTTGCTGGAAGAACCGTATTGCGCATCGAGATGTTGAAGTTGCTTTCACACGCCACTTCCGCAGCCATGCCTTCGTACAACTCAGTGCGGGAGACTTGCGAGAACCCGGCCACGATACGTCCGCGCTCAGCGTCTTTGCGGTCAGGGACGATCAGCATAGCGGGGCTCATGGCCGCCTGAGCGGCACGCGATCCAACGTTGAGCGTGACCTGTTCGACCACACCGTTCACCGAGCTAAGCGTCAACGTTTTGGACAGTTCGACCTGGGCCTGTTTCAGCGACGCACGCGCCGACGCAAGCTGGGCTGGCAAAACGGCGTTCGCCTGAACTTGCGCTACACCCAGTTGTGTTTCAGCGGCTTCAACTTCTGCCTCGCGCGTATCCAAGGTCGCTTGGGCCCGTTCCAATTGGCTTACCTGAAACGCGGCAGACCCTTTGGCTTGCAAAGCGCGGTGATCCAACAGAACCAGTTTTGCCTGCTCTCTGGCGGTGAGCGCCGCGTCCAGAACGGCCTGTGCCGTTTCGACTTGCAACTCGGCCGCCAGTTTCGCGCTTTCGATTTCCTCGACTTTGCGCTGCGCGAAATCAACTGCGGCCTGTTCAGACGCGTTCTCGACGGCGAACAGCGGGTCACCAGGCTGGACACGTTCTCCGCCCTTTACGAATACGTCCGTGACGGTCCCACCATTTTCGGCCACGACAGGTACAGTCCGGAACGGGACAAGGCCGGTGTAGGACTTGGGATAGTAATAGAACACCGCAAAAAAGACGATCAGGGCCAGTACAAACCACATAAAGACCGCACGATGGACGTTGTAGAGCGTTACGGGCATCCCGCGCCATTTCAGATAGATCACGCGCAGGACAAACGGAAAAGATGTGACGAGAAGTTCGATCATTTCACCATCTCCTCTTTCGAAGGACGCCACCACAACATGAAGTCGCGAGCGATTGCGGTCAGGATCAGGGCGCCCGGCAGCAGGTTGCTAAAGTGGCTGAGTGCAGGCATCAGCTCATACGCCAGCGCCACGGTCAGCATCGTCGGAATAGTTGTCCGCAGCGGAGTGCCGATTGATTTGTGTTCGGTATAGCGTTCAAAGCGCGCATAGAGATGTACGACCAGCAGGATGGCAAGGGCGAGAACGACCAAGCCGACCCATGCATAAGTGTCGGTTTGATTGGGCGCGACCCACCATCTGGGATCGCCGCCTGCGGCAAAGGCAGGCGTTGAGATGAGCCCAAGTACAGGCGCCATCAGGAACGTGGGTGGTTTCATGTTTCAAGTCCTTTTGTTGCGCAGCCAAGCTGCGCGTGTCGGTTTTTTGGTGTCTTGAGAACGTCAATTCTCGGTTGGTTTTTGTACGGGTTCTGATGGTCTCTCCTGCGGAGAGTAGGGTGGATCCCAACGACGCCCGTTCGGTGTTTTCTCGCCAAGTGGTGAGGTGTGCAGACCGTGGATGTTCCCCCCGGACCACTCTTGTTTGGCGGAGTTTTGGATTGCCCTTAGTACGCGGTAGTACCTTGCGAAGTAGATCATGGTCGTTTCCTTTCTGATGACCTGGACCTAACCGCGCTCGCGATCGCGATCCTGAGGGTTCTGGACATTTGTTATTGGCTTCTGGACAATTGCAGTGGCTGCAGGGGGTTGCGTGCAAATCAGGGGAGGACGTACGAGTGCCACGCATCAGCGCTTACAGATTGCAAAACGTTGGGTTGCGCTATTCGCAAGAACCCGGAGCGCGCATTCCGTTTCCTGAAGTCTTAGAGATGGCTGGGGTACCCGTTGATATCGGCAACAGCCCCGACGCCACTGTCGAGCTGCTTCATGAGGCGGGTGCAGTTGAAACTGCGTGCCGGGTTCTGGAAGACAAAACCTTCGCCGCGCGAGTGGGGCTTGCGGCGCAAGGTCCGGGAACGCTTCTGGCTTACATCGTGCGGGCAGCCGAAACGGTGGAAGACGCGCTGGCTTTGACACAGCGCTTTTATGCAATGCAAGACCCTGACCTGCGCTTAGACGTCGTGGGGGCACCAGATGAGCCAAAGATCACTCTGGAGAGCAGTGTTATCCCAGCGCATCAATATCCTCGCCACCGTGAAATGCTGATATTTGGTCTTTACAAGCGAGTTCAACAAATCACCTCTGGCGGGCTTGCCCCGATCTCTATCGAGTTGGAAACGGACGATGCCGAGCACTGTAGGCAACTGGCGGATTTGGCAGGATGTGAAGTCTCAGGCTTCAAATCCGGATACGCCTTGGCTCTGCCCTCAAACGGCATGAGTTTTCGGATACCAACGGCAGACCCCACCTTATTGGGGCATTTACGCAGGCACGGAGAAGAGCAATTGAAGGCTCGGCCTGATGCTGTCCGCAGTCTATCCGACCGCATTGTAGACATGCTTGGAGAGCGTCTTCCCGGACCGATACCAAATGGCGACGATATAGCCGGAGAGCTTGGACTGACGCGGCGCACTATGACCCGGCACCTGTCGGCCGAGGGAACAAGCTTTAAAGCACTTTTAGAAGGGGTGTTGTGCGACTTGTCCAAGCGGATGCTTCGTAGTGGAGAAGGTGTTGCCCGGGTTGCCTTCATGCTTGGATTTGCAGATCAGGCCGCCTTTTCGGTGGCGTTCAAGCGCTGGACAGGTGAAACACCCGCCAGGTTCCGTAGAGCTGGCCGATAAAGGGCTTAGCGTCAGGGGTCGAAAGATGTCCAAGATCCACAAAACCTTGTCCCGTCTCCAAAAGAAAGCAGGCCGCGGGGTCACCTAGTTCAGTGGCACACAGCAGCCACGGTGGTTGCTGACCAAGAACAAGGATGAACCCTATGAAGACCTCGAAGAAACTTTTTATCGCCCCGATCTCAGGCGCACTTCTGATCACCATGGCTGCGACTGCTCATGCTGACTACGTCACCGACAAAGCGATTAAGGGTGCAGTTGTCGGTGCCACTGTCGCCGGTATCGCTGGCGAAAGCATCGTGGGTGGCGCTGCAGCGGGTGCCGCAGTTGGGGCCGTGGGCGGCGCGATCCAGAAGGACAACTTCGAAGACGCGCAGGACGAAGCTCAAGAGCGTCGTGACGACTTCAAAGAAGAGCATAATGACTGGAACGACTAAAGCTTGACCGCCAGCGAAATAGAAAAAGGAGAAACACAGCCGAACAAACCCGACCGGTCAGCATGCTCTGTTAGCATCCAGACGCAGTTTGACTGACCATCCCGCACAGAACTCGCACAGTTTCTGATAGGTTGCCATTCGGCTCGTAATCGAGCCGGGTGGCAACTTTGTTTTTGGGCCTTTGAACGTCACACGCCCGAGGCGCTCGCGGTTTCAATTTTCAGTCGACTAACTCGAACCGAGTTTTGTCCAAAACCCAAAAACAACCGTCCAGAACCCAAACGAACTGAAACCGGCACCACCCCAAATCCGGCTCATCTGAATGACATCGACGAGCTGGCAGCTGAAGTGCTTTTGTTCCCTGCCACACTTTGCAACCCAATGCCAAAGGACACGGCAATGAACCTATTCGCAAACTTCGACGCAGAGACCCTGGCACGCATCCAGTTTGCCTTTACTGTGTCGTTCCACATCATCTTCCCGGCCTTCTCCATTGGCTTGGCCAGCTTTTTGGCCGTTCTCAACGGCCTCTGGCTATGGCGCAAAGACAAGGTCTACCTCAACCTCTTCAACTACTGGAAAAAGATCTTCGCCGTAGGCTTTGCCATGGGCGTCGTGTCCGGCATTGTGATGTCTTACCAGTTCGGCACGAACTGGAGCGTATTCTCGGACACCGCAGGCCCTGTTATTGGGCCCTTGATGGCCTACGAGGTCATGACAGCCTTTTTCCTCGAGGCTGGTTTCCTCGGCATCATGCTCTTTGGTCGTGAACGCGTCGGTCCCAGTTTGCACATGATGGCCACGGCGATGGTCGCCCTTGGCACGTTGATTTCGGCCACGTGGATCTTGTCGGTCAATTCATGGATGCAAACCCCGGCTGGTTTCGACATCAACGAACTGGGGCAGTTCATTCCCGTTGACTGGTGGTCGATTGTTTTCAATCCGTCTTTTCCGTACCGACTGACACACATGGTTCTTGCCGCCTATCTCACCACTGCTTTCGTGGTGGCCGGGGTTGCGGCCTGGCATTTACTACGCCGCAATCGCACGGCTGAGGTCACCCGAATGTTCTCGATGGCAATGTGGATGGCCGTTCTGGTCACCCCTGTGCAGATCGTTGCCGGCGACCTTCATGGTTTGAATACGCTGGAGCATCAGCCGCAGAAAGTGATGGCGATGGAAGGTCACTTTGACAGCCACCCCGAAGGTGCACCGCTGATCCTGTTCGGCATTCCAAACGAAGAAGAAAAGCGCGTGGACTACGCCATCGAAATCCCGAAACTTTCATCGTTGATCCTGAAACATGACCTGAATGCGCCGCTTGATGGGCTGGACACTATTCCTGACGACGAAGAACCCCCGGTCGCAATCGTATTCTACAGTTTCCGCATCATGCTCGCCATCGGCTTTGCCATGCTGGGTATCGGCTTGTGGTCGCTTGTTCAGCGAGTTCGCGGCCGCCTCAACGACGATCGCTGGTTGCAGCGGACATCCGTTCTGTTGGCGCCTAGCGGGTTTGTGGCGGTACTGGCCGGTTGGATCACTACCGAAGTGGGGCGCCAGCCGTACACGGTTTACGGGCTCATGCGGACATCCGATTCCCTCTCCCAAGTTGATGCGCCTGCAGTTGCCGCGTCTCTTGTTGCCTTCATCGTCGTGTACTTCGCGGTGTTCGGAGCGGGCACATTCTACATGCTGCGCTTGATGGGAAAACCACCCGTCGAAGCTTGCCACAAAAGTCACAAACCCACTGAAATCTTGACCAAAGCGGAGGCAGCGTAATGCTTGAGCTTTCGACAATCTGGGCAGTTATCATTTCCTTTGCCGTTCTGACTTATGTGATCCTAGATGGGTTCGATCTTGGAATTGGGATCCTCTTTCCATTCGCAAAAACCGACAAAGATCGCGATGTCATGATGAACTCGGTCACGCCTGTGTGGGACGGGAACGAGACTTGGCTGGTCATGGGAGGCGGAGGTTTGTTCGCCGTTTTTCCGCTAGCGTACTCTGTGGTGATGCCCGCGATCTATTTGCCCGTTATCGTGATGCTTCTCGCGCTTGTCTTCCGCGGTGTCGCCTTCGAATACCGGTGGCGCACGGTGCGCGGGCGTTGGCTTTGGGATGTTGCGTTTTACGGTGGGTCAACCGTAGCCGCCCTCTGCCAGGGCATCGCGCTTGGCGCGCTGGTCCAGGGTATCCCGGTCGAGGAACGGCTGTACGCAGGCGGGCAGTGGGATTGGCTGACGCCGTTCTCTGTCCTCACGGGTGTGGCCTTGGTGATCGGGTATGCCTTGCTAGGCGCGACCTGGCTCAATATGAAAACAACGGGCGGAATACAGCGACAGATGCGTTCTTATGCCCGCCCGCTGATGCTTATGACGCTCGGGTTGATTGGCCTAGTCAGTCTTTTGACCCCGCTCCAAGATCCAATCTATCTGATCAGATGGTTTTCTTGGCCCGGTGTCGTTTTCTCTGTGTGTGTGCCGGCTGTTGTTGCTCTCATTGCATGGATGCTTCATCGCGGCCTGAAGACACAGCGCGACTATCTGCCCTTCTTCTGCGCAATTGCCTTGTTCGTCGTGTGCTTCTTTGGCATTGGGATCAGTTTCTATCCCTATATGCTACCCCCAAGCCTCACGATTGCCGAAGCCGCAGCGCCGGACAGCAGCTTGGCCTTTGCTCTGGTCGGAGCCGTCATACTTCTGCCTGTGATCCTGGCCTACACCGCCTACACGTACTGGGTTTTCCGCGGAAAGATCGATCCAGAGGAGAGTTTCCATTGAAACTGCTAAAGCAAGTTTTCTGGTTCAGCGCGATCTGGTTCGGCAGCGTCCTTTGCCTAGCGATATTCGCTTACGCAATCAGGTTGTTCATCACTTGAAAACGGCAAGGACACCAATGTTCGCGCGTCGGCATGTCTAGATCGCGCAGATATTAGTCCAAGCGCCGAAAGAAACTCCGTTCCGGGCTACCAGATTCCCAAGAACAAGCGGCTGGCTAGGTGGTCTCAAAATCAACTATTCAAGGGGGCTTTCATGCTTTCTAGTGCAAAACCAATGTCTGTGCAGTGGGATCATATTGACCCGGCTCTGCCCATACCAGCTAAAAACAACTACGGCGGTAGCGGTTCGCCTGGCGTGTTGCCAAAGCTATTCACAGGGCTCGTTGCTGCAGGGCTTGTGACCTTCGTTCTATTGCCCTTAACCTCGGCCGTCAGCGGGGCGGTCTCGAAAGACCTACCCCCAGTTTTGGACATGTCACTAGTCCTGTTCTCTGTGCTTCTCGTTTTTGCGTCCACAGCTGCGATAGTACTGAAAGGGTCAACACTGCGTGCCGTCTTCGGCCGAGGATTGGTCTCTCTCGGCACAGCGCTTATCGTTTCGCCCATAGGGCTCTCGGTCTTGTTCGCATTATACCTTCAAGACTGGGTATCGATCGTAGTAGATACGTCTGTCGAGCAGGCGGGAAGAGCAGCAATATCCTTGTTTGGCGGCATCTTCGTTGCCAATGCTCTCGCTATCGGATTGGCTTTTGGATGTTTGTCTCTACTACTTGGGGTCAGGCTAATGCAAAACCGTCCAAAACCACTCGTTTCGCTTTAGGAAAATGAACTTCCGCCTTGGGCTCAAAGCTGCCTTGCCGCAGCGGGCTAGCTGAACGATTGGGGCTTCACGCTTTGTACATAGTCCCTTGTAAACTGCGAATATCCGTCCGAACTCGACTGCAAGTGTTTCCGCGTCCACTCGTGCAACGCAGGCAACTGATGGAACGGAACATTCGGAAAGGCGTGGTGTTCGGCGTGGTAGGGCATGTTCCATGCCACGAACCGCACGATTCGATTGGTGAAGGTGGTGCGAGAATTCTCGAGCATATTGGCAACCGGCGGGCAGAGGCCGTGCTCGGCCAGAAGATAGAGCCGAAGAAACGGTTGACCGATCAAAACTGGCAAAATCCACAACCACAGCAGTAGCGAGGAGGCGAACAGGCTTAGTGCAGCGACCAGATAGAGGGCCAGCAGCAGGCGTGCCTCGATCCGCATGGCTTTATGCTGGCGCGCTGGCAGGTATGGGGCGTCAATCCGGCTAAAGGCATTTTGGAACAGGACGCGCGTCATCCCTGACCAGTAGGGCCAGCCGGACAGGTAGATCAGCAGGCTCCGCCGATCTTGCGGGCGCGGCTTGCCACCCAGTTCGGGATCTTTTTCGGGGTGGTTTGTCCACTTGTGGTGCGCAAGATGAAAGTACCGGAACCATGTAAAGGGCAGGGCAATTGCCACTGAAGCAAGATGCCCGACAACGTCATTCACCCAGCCGGTTTTAAAGGGCGTCTTGTGGGTGCATTCATGGCTGAGCGTGAATAGAAACACCAACAAAACGCCCTGAGGCAGGATCAGCAGCGGCCACAATGGCGCCTGCAGTGCGATGCCTGCACTGGTCACACCCAGCAGCGCCAGATAGCCCGCCAGATGACACAACCCCGCCCAATCCGAACGCTGTTGCAGCCGCTCTTTGGCCTCGGTCGGCAGGGACGCTATGAGGGCGCGGTGATCCATGCCTCAGCCGCGTGGGATGTCGAAGCCGGGCTGGGCCAGCTCAAACCCTTCGAATTCAAACCCCGGTGAGACGGTGCAACTGACCAGAGTGTAATCCCCGGTGCTGCGCGCGGCCTGCCAATGGTTTTCGGGCACTATCAGTTGCGGCGCGCCTTTCGACAGGTCTGGGGTCAGCAGGTGATCGGTGGCGGGACCGTCATCCGTGGCGCTGAGCGACAGGACCAAAGGCGCGCCCGCGTGATACAGCCAGATCTCAGTCGCATCCACGCGGTGCCAATGGCTGCTTTCGCCTGCAGCCAGCAGGAAATAGATGCAGGTGCCGGTGGCGCGGCCTTCGTTCTCGGCACGCCAGGTTTCGCGGAACCAGCCGCCCTCGGGATGTTGCTGCAGGTTCAGGTGGTCGATGATGTCTTGTGCGGTCATGGGGCCTCTCGATTTTCGGGCTGATTATGCACGCGATCCGTTGATCCGCTATGGTATTCGTGCGCGCAAGGAATATGTTTGCGACATGACCCTGACGATCCCTTTCGACAATAGCTACGCCCGCCTTCCTAACAGCTTCTATGCACGGCAGGCGCCGATCCCTGTACGTGCGCCGCGCCTGATCGCGTTCAACGCGGAATTGGCCAAGATTCTGAACGTCACGCCGGGTGATGTCGAAGAAATGGCCGAAGCCTTCGCAGGCAATACGCTGCCGGATGGGGCCGAGCCGATTGCGCAGCTTTATTCCGGCCATCAGTTCGGCAGCTATAACCCACAACTGGGTGATGGACGCGCTGTTCTGCTGGGCGAGACCGTTGGAGCGGACGGCGTTCGTCGAGACATTCAGCTGAAAGGCTCGGGCCCGACACCATTCAGTCGTCGCGGAGACGGGCGCGCCTGGTTGGGTCCCGTGCTGCGCGAATATGTGGTGTCCGAGGCGATGCATGCGCTGGGCATTCCGACGACCCGAGCCCTGGCAGCGGTTGAGACCGGAGAGATCGTGCTGCGCGAAGGACCGATGCCCGGAGCCGTTCTGACCCGTGTGGCCCAAAGCCACCTGCGCGTCGGCACGTTTCAGGTGTTTGCCGGACGCGGGCAGTTGGACAGCCTGCGTCAACTGACGGACTACGCCATCGCGCGCCACTATCCGGATGCCGACGGCCCCATGGACCTGTTGCGCGCCGTGGTCGAGGCCCAATCGCAGCTGATCGCGGCTTGGATGAGTGTGGGCTTTATCCATGGGGTGATGAACACCGACAATTGCTCGATCGCCGGTGAGACCATCGACTATGGCCCTTGCGCATTCATGGACAGCTATCATCCGAATACCGTTTACAGCTCAATCGACCGGATGGGACGATACGCCTATTCCAACCAGCCCGACATCGCGGTTTGGAATCTGGCGCAATTGGCGACGGCCCTGATCCAGCAGATGGAGGACAAGGACGCTGCCGTAGAAGAAGCGACCGAGATCGTACACGCCATGCCCGGGCTGCTGCAGGAGAACTGGTTGAAACGGTTCCGTGCCAAGATCGGACTGGTGACTGAGGAAGAGGGCGATCTTGAGCTGATTTCGGACTTGCTGACGCGGATGGCGCAGAATCAGGCCGATTTCACCAATACGTTCCGGGCGCTGGGCGGAGGGGCTGCGCGGGATCAATTCACCGATCCGACAGCCTATGACAGCTGGGCCGAGTTGTGGACCGCGCGTATTGGCCGCGAACAGGATCCAAAGGCCGTTATGGCTGCCGTAAACCCGGCCTTCATTGCCCGTAACCATCGCGTTGAGCAGATGATTCAGTCGGCAGTTCAAAGGGACTACGAGCCATTCCATCGGCTGAACTCGGTTCTGTCTCGACCCTACGAAGATCAGCCGGATGCGGACGACCTCAAACGACCTCCAGCCGATAGCGAAGTGGTGCACGCAACGTTTTGCGGAACCTGACTGCTTAAGCCTCGTCGCGATAGGGATTAATTTCGTCCGGCCAGCGTCGCGCATATTGCGAGATCATCAGATACACGTCTGCACCGTCGATAGCCTGCCGCGCATCGGCGATCATGCGCAGGTTCAGTGTGTCGACCTGATCGGCGGTGATCGCACGCAGCGGGTCATAGTAGACCGTAATCAGAACGGTGCGGCCTTGTTTGGTCACGGACATGTCCCGCAATGCGCCGCCATCCTCGGTGATCGCGGGGCGCAAGGCGCGGCGCGCGGCGGCCAGAAGGTCAGGGCTGGCCGTGGCATATGCCAGCTCTCCCAACCCGCCGCGGAAGTCGCGCAGATAGGATCCGATGGCCAGCAAACACAGGAACAGCACGATGATCGAGTCACCTATGGGCGCAATGCCCGCGAGCGCTCCGTCCCGGAATAGGTAAATGGCACCAAGGCCAATCGCAGCGGCCGCGGTGAACAACCCGTCGAAAAGCGCCGCTTTGGCTTCCAGCCGCAGGATCGCGCTGGCTTTGCCGGTCTTGCGCCAAGTGAAAAAGTGAAACGCCCACAAAAGCAGGCAGGTCAGACCAATCGTGGCAAAGTAGAGGAACATAGGGCCGAAAATCAGCGGCTCAGGCGTCATGCCGGTGTAGTAGCTGTAGATGTTCTTGCCCGCGTTGGTGATGGCAAACAGCACCAGACCCAGCAACGAGAGCGCGCGAAAAGTGGAAAAGATCGCCTCATCCGCCGCATAGCCGAAGGGTCGGCGCTTGTCGGGGCCTGCGTCGATCCGCAAACTGATCTGACGACCCAGGAATGCAGATCCAAACCCCACCAGCGAGAACAAGCCATCCATCATGATCGCGTTCGAGTTGGACAGAATCCCGGCCAGAATACCCGCCGCACCCATGAAAAGGTTGCCGATCATCGCTACGATCAGCGCGCGCCCCTCAAGCTGTTTTCGGCGGTCCGCGGTTGGCATCGACATGGGCAACGTCCTGATATGGCATCAAACACCCGAACAGATACCGGTTTGTCGGGGCAAGTCCAACACGTGGGATACGCGCTATCTCGCTAGTCCCTCAGGATCTCGAGGACTGCGGCTGAAACGATCAGCACCGCTCCTAACAGTTCGCGCAGACCAAACGGTTCGCCGGCAAACGCAGCGGCCGAGGCCAAGCCCACGACCACTTCGCTCATCAGCAACAACCCGACGCGGGCAGGGGAGAGCTTGGTGGCGGGCCAGATCGTCATGAACACCATCGGCAGAGTGTAGAACGCAGACAGCAGAACGAACTGTAGGGTCCAGATCAGATCAGCCTGGGCAATGACCGGCAGCACAGGTTCCGGCAAGACGATGAGGCTGAGCAGCGACAGGACCAGCGCGCCCGCGACGAAAGCAAAGACCTGTCCAGAGGCCGAGATCGTGCTGGTCCGGTACAGGCCAAGTGTCCCCAGCGCCCAGCACATACCCGACGCCAGCGCCAGCCAGTCGCCCGTGTTCTGTGGCAGGGGGATGCCGCCCGATCCCCCAAGCACAACGAACAAGCCGCCGACGCCGCAGACAAGACCCGCAAGTCGCCCGACGCTCAGGCGTTCGCCCAAGAACACACGCCCCAAAATCGTGCCCCAGATCGGCGTGAGGTAGAACAGAAGGATCGACCGCACCACGTCCGTATAGACAAGGCTGATGGAGTAAAGGCTGAAGGCTGCACCGGTAAACATCCCGCTGAACACCAGATCACGCCACTGCAAGGCCAGTGTTCCGCGTTCTGCCCAGATGAAGGGAACCAGCGCCAACAGGGCCACGCTGTACATCGCGATCCCCGGCCAGGGTCCGGTCAGGCCAAGATCGTAGAAAAAGCGCACCGGGATCCAGTAAAGACCCCACATCATCCCGCCGATCACCAGAACGATGCTGGCCCAAGCGCGATTGTTCGAAATTGTGTCGCTGGAAACCATTGGTGCTCCGGGTATGAGGCCGTGTGCTGCCGGGATAGAGTATCGGCAACATAAGGATCAAGCATGGCGTTCATACGCGCGCCACTTGCCTGAATTTTGTGCAGTGACGCCTTGTTTCAATCCGCTGCAGGACCCGCATGCGGCACACTGAGGGGTTGCGCCCGGCCACAAGCGTGGCACTTTGGCGTTCAGTGATTTGATCGGAACCCTATGTCGCCTACGTCAACCCTGCGGATTGCAAGCTATAACATCCAGAAATGCGTTGGGCTGGACTTTCGCCGTCAGCCACAGCGTATCCTGCAGGTTATCGAAAGCATGCAGGCTGACATTGTCGTGCTGCAAGAGGCCGACAAGAGGTTGCCGCCACGGCCCGCTGCTCTGCCGCATTTCATGCTGGATGAAGCAGGCTGGGAAATTGTTGATCTGGGTGGCGCGGGCAGTCTGGGCTGGCACGGGAATGCGGTCATCTGGCGCGGCGACAGGATCGACGTGCGTCAGACCGGACACCACGATTTGCCGGGGTTCGAACCGCGCGGCGCGGTTCGGGTCGAGTTTGACACCCAGATCGGCCCGCTGCGCGTCATGGGTATGCATCTGGGTCTTCTGCCCGCCTCCCGGCGGCAGCAAATCCACCAGCTGCGGCGGTGCGACGATGAACTGGACGAAATGCCAACTGTCTGGGCCGGGGATTTCAATGAATGGTCACGTCAACCGGTGCTGGATCACCTGGCCCCGGATATGCGTTTTTTGCCGCCGGTGCCGAGTTTTCCCGCCGCTCAGCCGTTGGGCGCTTTGGACCGGATCGCGCTGGGCGAAGGGCTTGAGGCAGTGGTGCACGGCGTCCACAGCGCGCGACCTGCGCATATCGCATCTGACCATCTGCCGATCTGGGCAGACTTGCGGCGGGTGGCCTAAGCGCAATTCCCCTGTGGCGCCAGCGCAGCAGACGTATTAAGACAGAAGCCCGAACTACTTTGAGGGTAACTATGTCCGACACGATCATCGCCCGTTGTGAAGCCAAAGGCCTGCGCATGACGGGGCAGCGCCGTACGATTGCTCAGGTGTTGCAGCAGAGCGATGACCACCCGGATGTGGAAGAGTTGTATGCACGAGCCTCGGATGTCGATGCAGGCATCTCGATTGCTACGGTTTACCGGACCGTGAAACTTTTCGAAGAGGCCGGGATTCTCGAGCGTCTGGAATTTGGCGACGGGCGCGCGCGCTATGAAGATGCCGAACGTGACCATCACGACCACCTGATCGACATGCAATCGGGCGAGGTGATCGAATTCGTCGACCCCGAGATCGAGGCCCTGCAGGAAAAAATCGCAGCCAAACTTGGGTACCGGCTAAAAGGGCATCGGCTGGAACTGTACGGCGTTCCGCTGGAACAGGACTGATCCATCACCAAACGCGATTGATGGCCCCACGGCAATTCATGAAACTTGTCGCAATATCGCTTGCGACGTCGCGGATGATACGGTTTCTGTGAGGTAACGGCCCGGATTTTTCGGCCCAATCCTACGGACACGCGCATGAACAACGTACACGGCATTTTGCTGATCGTCGGCTCGATGGCCGCCTTCGCGCTTGAGGACATGTTCATCAAGCACCTGTCGGCCAGTGTCTCGACCGGTCAGATCATGATCATCCTTGGCGTGGTCTGCGGCCTTGTGTTTGTGGGCATGTCGGTGGTTACCCGTAAACGCATCTTTGACCCGCTGGCGTGGCAACCCTTGCCGCTGTTGCGTGCCGGGTCCGAGGCGTTTGGTGCGGTGACCTTTGTCACCGCGCTGTCTCTGGTCGATCTGTCCACCGTTGCGGCTGTCTTTCAGGCCATGCCGCTGGCGGTAACTGTAGGGGCAGCATTGTTCTTGGGCGAGCAGGTCGGCTGGCGACGGTGGAGCGCCATCGGTGTTGGTTTCGTCGGCGTGCTGATGATCATCCGACCGGGTTTGGCCGGGTTCCAGCCTGAGTCCCTGTTTGTGGTGGCCACCGTTATTGCCATAGCCGCGCGCGATCTGATCACGCGCAAGCTGGATGCGCGCGTTGCCTCGTCCGTTGTGGCCTTGCAAGCCTATCTGGGCATAGCGTTGGCCGGCGCGGCCCTGATGGTGTTTATGGGCCAGCCTGTGGTTCCACTGCAATCCGCGCATGTTGGCCCGTATCTAGGCGCGATCGGCTTTGGCGTTCTGGCCTATTACGCCATCGTGACGGCCATGCGGATCGGCGAGGCCTCAGCCCTGACACCGTTCCGGTACACCCGACTGGTGTTCTCTATTGCGGCCGGCATGATGATGTTTGGTGAGCGTCCTGACATGATGACGATAGCGGGCGCGACGCTGATCATCGGGTCGGGTATGTATACCTTTTTGCGCGAACGCCGCCTGGCCCGCGCAATGGCGGTTGCGGCCTGACGGATCGTCGCACGTTTGCGCAAACAGAAGGCTGTTAGCCCTAAAGGCCAGTGAATATACCTGTTAGCGGTAACATCAACGGTTTACTTTTGGCTGCGTGATGCTATGAGGCGTGCAATGAATTCAGCCATAGGGACGGGCCTCATGAGCACTATCATCGACATCCATGCACGCGAAATCCTGGACAGCCGGGGGAACCCAACGGTCGAAGTGGACGTGATCCTTGAAGACGGCACCATGGGCCGCGCTGCTGTCCCTTCTGGCGCGTCGACCGGTGCTTACGAGGCGGTGGAAAAGCGCGACGGCGACAAGTCGCGTTATATGGGCAAAGGCGTGCTCGAGGCTGTTGCCGCCGTGAACGGCGAGATCGCCGAGGAACTGGTCGGCTATGACGCAACCGAGCAGGTCGCCATCGACGGCGCCATGATCGAACTGGATGGAACCGAGAACAAGGGTCGTCTGGGCGCAAACGCGATCCTGGGTGTGTCGCTGGCAACGGCCAAAGCCGCCGCGGATTTCACCACGCAGCCCTTGTACCGTTACGTGGGCGGCACTTCGGCCCGTGTTCTGCCGGTTCCGATGATGAACATCATCAACGGTGGCGAGCACGCGGACAACCCGATCGACATTCAGGAATTCATGATCATGCCGACCTCGGCCGCGAATATCCGCGAAGCCGTGCGCATGGGGTCCGAAGTGTTCCACACCCTGAAAAAAGAGCTGTCGGCTGCGGGTCTGGCCACCGGTGTCGGCGACGAAGGCGGTTTTGCCCCGAACATCGCCAGCACTCGCGAGGCACTGGATTTCATTCTGAAGTCCATCGAAAAGGCAGGCTATAAGCCGGGTGAAGAAATCCACCTGGCACTGGACTGCGCCGCGACCGAATACTTCAAGGACGGCAAGTACGTTCTGGCGGGCGAGGGGATCTCGCTGTCTTCCGAGGAAAACGCAGCCTATCTGGCTGCTCTGGTCAACGACTACCCGATCATCTCGATCGAGGACGGTATGTCCGAGGATGACTGGGACGGCTGGAAAGCGCTGACCGACATGATTGGTGACAAGGTGCAGTTGGTGGGCGACGATCTGTTCGTGACCAACCCGGCACGTCTGGCCGAGGGGATCGAGCGTGGCTGTGCCAACTCGATGCTGGTCAAGGTGAACCAGATCGGATCGCTGACCGAAACCCTGCGCGCCGTCGATATGGCCCACCGCGCACGCTATACCAACGTGATGTCCCATCGCTCGGGTGAGACCGAGGACGCCACCATCGCGGACCTTGCGGTAGCAACCAACTGCGGTCAGATCAAAACCGGATCGCTGGCACGGTCGGACCGGTTGGCCAAGTACAACCAGCTGATCCGTATTGAAGAGTCGTTGGGCGAAGTCGCGGAATACGCAGGGACTTCGATCCTTCGCAACTGATCTCAACACTGCTAAACTGGTCCTCAGTTGTTTTCTGAGGACACTGTTTTGTTAGATGTTATTGAAGCCAAGACGCCGGACCACTTTGATGAGGTTCGGCGTTTGTGTTGGGAATACCGCGATTTTCTGATGACGCTGGACGAAAAGTCCGTGCGCGTCGCAAAAACCTATTATCCCGAAGATGTTTACACCAAGCTGATGGATCAGATCGAAGTCGAGCATGCCACGCCCAGCGGTGGCGTGAGGCTGGCACTCAAAAACGGACAAGCCGTTGGGTGCGGTATGTTCCGGACAATTGAGCCGGGCGTCGCCGAAATCAAACGGGTCTTTGTGAGTGATGCAGCCCGCGGGACGGGGGCGGGATTCGCGATAATGACGTCCCTTATTGATCAATGCCGCAAGCAGGACTTTGATGTCATTCGCATGGACACCGGAAAACCACTGGAAGCGGCGATCCGTTTGTACCTTTCGATGGGGTTCAATCCACGCGACGCATATTTCGAAGTGCCGGAGATCGCGAAAGACACATTAGTGTTTTTTGAGATGCCCCTGCGCAAGGGCATGGTGAAAAAACCGCAGAACTCCTAAAAATTTTTGCGCTGTTTCACTTTGTTTTTCCTAGGGAAATCAATTTAGCCTGCAAATTGGCGGCATAATTTCTGTTTTGTGTGAACTTTTTCCTATTTGTATCACTTTGAGATGCATAGGTTGGCTGCATTACAGAAAGGAGAACGCCATGACTGGTTCGAAATTCCTTCTCGTAGCTTCAGTGATCAGCGCTGTTTTTCTGGCGGCCTGCGCAGGGCCGGGCACGTATCCGATCACCGGGGCGCAGGTGTCAGCCAACGACCCGGTTCTGGAAATGCAATCGCCAACGTACATGTATCGCGGCGAAGCTCGCTAGGGCTTCCACGGGGGGAAGGGCGGCAACGCCCTTGAATACCGATCTGTTTCAGAGCTTACGGCTCATCAGCACATAGCGATCGCGCGGTTTGAACCCGGTGCGCAGGTACAGTTTCTGTGCGGTTTCGTTGGTGCGATCAACTTCGAGGTGAAGGGCTGTCAAGCCAGCCTCGGCCAGCGCTTTGGGCAGATCCAAAAGAACTTCGGTGGCAATGCCACGGCCGCGGACGGCGGGGCGGATGTAAATCTCGTCCACGAACGCGTCCATGCCGCCGAACTCGACCGACCAACCGAAGGTCAGGATGACATAGCCCAAGGGCGCGCGCCCTGGGCCGATCAGGTAGACGCACCCATGGGGGATCCCTTCAAGCAAAGGGGCCAACGCGTTGCGGGTCTGATCCATGTTCTGCGCGATCTGCGTTTCGGTGTGAAACGCGGTGACCAGACCCATCAAACGGTCCAGATCCTCGGGGCGGGCCAGGCGGAGTGCGGCGCTCATAGCCGAGCCAGCCGTTCGGTGAGCAGGTCGAAGAACCCCTGAGCGTCAACATCGCCCATGAACATGGCATTTGGTGCGCGGTCGGTGACCCGCCACCAGTCGGCTACAGTCATGCCCAAGGTCAATTCTGACTGTGTTTCGATCTCAACATTGATGTGGCGGCCCGAGAACAACTCAGGGCGGATCAGATAGGCGGTGACGCAGGGGTCGTGCAGCGGCGCGCCTTCCGAGCCGTATTTCTCTTTGTCGAAGCGTTCGAAGAAATCGGTCATCTCTGCCACGGCATGTCCAACTTTGCTGTCCAGTGCCCGGAATGCATCATTGCGGTGTGGTGTGACCAGCGCGTCATGGGTCACGTCCAATGGCATCACGACAATATGAGCGCCGGATTTGAACACGATATCAGCGGCTTCGGGGTCGACATAGATGTTAAACTCAGCAGCCGGAGTGATGTTCCCAACCTCAAAATATGCTCCGCCCATCAGAACGATTTCCTGAACCCGGTCGACAATATCGGGGGCTTTTTGGAACGCTGTCGCAATGTTGGTCAGCGGCCCCAGCGGGCACAGCGTCACCGTGCCGGGGTCGTGTGCGCGCAGGGTTTCAATGATGAAGTCAACCGCGTGCCCCTCGGCCAGCGGCATTTCGGGATCGGGTAGCACGGGGCCGTCCAGCCCCGTTTTGCCGTGAACATGCTCGGCCGTGACCAGAGGCCGATTCAACGGGCGGTCGCATCCGGCATAGACTGGAATCTGCGTGTGACCAGCCAGTTCGCAAACGATCCGGGCATTCTTGGCTGTAAGCTCCAGCGGTACATTACCGGCGACGGCAGTAACGCCAAGAACATCAACCTCTTCCGGGCTGGCCAGGGCCAGCAGGATGGCGACGGCGTCGTCCTGACCGGGATCGGTGTCGATGATGATTTTGCGCGGTGCCATGCTTTGCCTCCGGGGTCTTGAAGCGCGGACACTCGCAAGTGTCACCGCACTTGTCCAGCGGTTTCAGACCCCGTTCGCGGCATCCACAGGCGGGAGTTTGCCGTTGGCGCGATGCTCCTCGGTTTTCACCTCGTCCCACAGCGCGTCCATCTCGGCCAAATCACTTTGTGACGGTGTTTTGCCCCGGGCGGCCAGACGTGCTTCGACCTGTTCGAACCGACGAGTGAACTTGGCGTTGGTGCGGCGCAGGGCGGCCTCGGGTTCGATCCCCAGATGGCGGCCCAGATTAACCATTACGAACAGCAGATCGCCAAATTCATCCTCCAGCGCATCGGCATCCATGCTGTCACGCGCCTCTTCCAGTTCGGCTGCCTCTTCGGTGATTTTGGCCAGCACATGGCTGGCATCCGGCCAGTCGAATCCCACGCGGGCGGCGCGTTTTTGCAATTTATGCGCACGCAATAGCGCAGGCAGGTTCGCCGCCACACCGTCCAGCGCGCCTTTCTGTTCCTTGCCTGCGCGCTCAGCCGCTTTGATGGTTTCCCAATCCACGGTCTGCTGGTCTGCCGATTTGTCACGGGATTCATCGCCAAACACGTGTGGGTGACGGGCAACCATCTTGTCCGACATGGTGCGGACCACATCCTGAAAGGTGAAATGCCCAGCCTCTTCAGCCATTTGCGCGTGGAAGACCGACTGGAACAGCAGATCGCCCAACTCACCTTTCAACTCATCGTAAGCATTGCGTTCGATGGCGTCGGCGACCTCATAGGCCTCTTCGATTGTGTAAGGCGCGATGGTGGCAAAATCCTGTTCTATGTCCCACGGGCACCCCGTTTCAGGGTCGCGCAGGCGACGCATGATTTCCAACAGGCGCTCGATACCTGCGTCGCTGTCATGGATCAGAGGATTTTCGGCCATTGCGAACCCTTTCGTTCCGGTGTCAGATGCATCCATTCCGCAGTCCCGATCAGGAGTCCACCCCAGATGCCCGTCGTCAACCGAATTGCCGATTACTCTGCCGATATGGCCGCATGGCGCCAGCACCTGCATACGATCCCCGAGTTGGAGTTCGAATGCCACGAAACGGCAGCCTTCGTAGCAGACCGCCTGCACGAGTTCGGAGTGGATGAGCTACACGAAGGCATCGCCAAAACCGGAATCGTCGCCATCATCAATGGTCAGGGCGAGGGGCCGACCATTGGTTTGCGCGCGGACATGGATGCTCTGCCGATCCCGGAAGAGACGGGGGTCGAATACGCCTCGACCAACCCGGGCAAGATGCATGCCTGCGGTCATGACGGACATACGACGATGTTGCTGGGTGCCGCGCGTTACCTGGCCGAGACGCGGAACTTTCGCGGCCGCGTCGCTTTGATCTTTCAACCGGCCGAAGAAGAAGGCGGCGGCGCAGGCATCATGGTGGATGAGGGGATCATGGACCGGTTCGACATCTCTCAAGTCTATGCGTTGCACAATGCGCCGGGCCTGCCCGAGGGGTCGTTTCACACCACACCGGGCCCGATCATGGCGGCCGTGGACACGTTCGAGGTTCATATCCAAGGTGTCGGCGGTCACGGAGCCATGCCGCATGAGACCCGCGATCCGGTGATGGCGGCCTGTGGCATCGCACAGGCAATCCAGACCATCGTCAGCCGCAACAACTATGCGCTGGATGATCTGGTTGTTTCGGTCACTCAAATCCACACCGGTACCGTGAACAACGTGATCCCGGACACGGCATACATCAACGGCACGGTGCGCACATTCGACCCGACCGTCCAAAAGATGGTGATGGAACGGATGGAGCAGATCGTGCAGGGGCAGGCGCAATCCTATGGCGTCGAGGCGCGGCTGGATTACGAGGTTAACTACCCCGCCACCATCAATGACGCGACCAAGACAGACTTCGCAGCTGGGGTCGCCCGCGATATTGCCGGAGACACTCAGGTCATTGCCAATATCGACGCGATGATGGGGGCCGAGGACTTTTCGTTCATGCTGCAATCCCGTCCCGGTGCCTATCTGTTCGTCGGGCAGGGTGACAGCGCCGGGCTGCACCACCCAAAATACAACTTCAACGACGAGATCGCGCCGGTTGGGGCTTCGTTCTTTGCACGCATCGTCGAAAAGGCGCAGCCGCTGGGCTGATAAGGGGAAGACATGGCACTGGAAGACGCAAAGAATCAGGTGGATGAGGCGTTCACCAACCCGGACCTCAAGGGGCTGTCCTACGAGAATACCTTTGGCGGGGCGACATCGTTCCTGCGACGGCTCTATACCAAGGACCTGAAAGGCGTCGATATCGCCGTGACCGGTGTGCCGTTTGACCAGGCCGTGACGAACCGTCCCGGCACCCGCTTGGGACCGCGCGCCATTCGCGAAGCCAGTGCCTTGCAATCCCCCGATGCGCCCTATGGCTGGCCTTTCGATGCGCTTAGCGAGCTGGCCATCGTGGATTATGGCGACATGGCCTATGATTACGCCAATATCCCGGCTTTCCCCGATACGCTGACCGACCATATTCGCACCATTCTGGCTGCTGATGTGTCCTCGGTTACGCTGGGCGGCGATCACTACATCAGCTTCCCGATCCTCAAGGCTTATGCCGATAAATACGGGCCGATGTCTTTGCTGCAATTTGATGCCCATACCGATACCTGGGCCGATGACGACATGTCCCGCGTAGACCACGGGACGATGTTCTACAAGGCGGTGAAGTCTGGGATTGTGGACCCGAAACGGTCCGTTCAGGTGGGTATCCGCACAACAAATGAGGACACTCTGGGCGTCAACATCATCGACGCACGCGAGGTCTACGAAGCCGGCCCCGCCGCCGTGGCGCAAAAGATCAAGAGCATCCTCGGTGACAGTCCGGTTTACCTGAGCTTTGACATCGACGGTCTGGACCCAGCCTTTGCTCCAGGCACCGGCACGCCAGTTTGGGGTGGTCTGACCTCAATCCAGACCCAGATCATCCTCCGCGATATTGCCGGCATCAATATCAAGGGCGGGGACGTGGTCGAGGTCTCTCCGCCCTATGACACCTCGGGCGCTACGGCCATCGCGGGTGCGCATGTTGCGACGCAGATCATCTGCCTGTTGGGGTGGAACAAGCTGGTGCAGGATTAACCTTTGGTTAGCCATCTTTCCGGTATCTGGTTAACCAAAAGCCGGACGGGAGACATACGGGCATGACTGACTTTAACCAACCGATCAGCGGCAATGATTTGGCGCGGTTTTCCGGGCCGAACACGTTCATGCGGTTGCCGCAGGCGGACTCGCTGGCTGGTCTGGATGTGGCGGTGCTGGGTATTCCGATGGATATCGGCACCTCGTGGCGGTCGGGAACGCGGTTCGGGCCCAAGCAAATCCGCAGCGAAAGCGCGATGATCCGGCCCTATAACATGGCCAATTCCGCAGCCCCGTTTGACAGCCTGCAGATCGCGGATATCGGGGATCTGGCGATCAATACGTTCTCACTGGCCGACAGTCTGAAGATCATCAAGGAGAGTTATGACGCGATCCTGGATCAGGCCGTGATTCCGGTGGCGATGGGGGGCGATCATTCGATCACTCTGCCGATCCTGCGTGCCGTTGCAGCGAAACACGGGCCGGTCGCGCTGGTTCATGTGGATGCGCATGCGGACGTGAATGACGAGATGTTTGGCGAGCGTGAAACCCACGGCACCGTCTTTCGACGCGCTTACGAAGAGGGGCTGATCGTCCCGGAAAAGACGTTTCAGATCGGTATTCGCGGTTCGGGCTACGCCGCCAGCGATTTCTCTGAGGCGCGGGATTGGGGTTTTCGTCAGTTCCCCGCGTGGGAGCTGTGGCAGCAGAACCTAACTGAGATCGGCTCGCAGATCCGCAAGACGATCGGTGATCACCCGGTCTATATCACCTACGACATCGACAGCCTCGACCCGGCCTATGCCCCTGGCACCGGCACGCCCGAGATCGGAGGGCTGACCACGCCGCAAGCCTTGCAACTGATCCATGCGCTGGCGGGTGTGAACGTGGTCGGATGCGATCTGGTCGAGGTATCTCCACCCTATGACCCAACGGGGAACACAGCGCTGACGGCAGCCAATCTGTTGTTCGAGCTTTTGTGCATTCTGCCCGGTGTGACGTCACGGTAGGCAGGTTCACGGCTTGCTCCACCGGTCGGTCGGGATATTCTTTCCCAAAGGGACTGGATTGGGATGAAGATGATAGCGCTTTGGCTTGGTATTGGTGCGGTTTTTCTGCTGTGGGCGTATATCCGTCTCGCCCCCTCGGATCCTGCGAAATGGCATGTGGCTCCCAATGGTGAGCAAAACCGCGATCTCGAAGGAGGGGCCGTTCGCGCGGTCGAGACCGGGCCGGACGGCCTGGCAAAACTGGACGCAATTGCACGCGACACGCCGCGCACGTCAGTTCTGGCCGGTTCGATCGACGAGGGGATGATCACCTATATCACCCGAACCAAAGTGATCGGCTTTCCCGACTACACGACCGTGCAGCAGGACGGCGACACCCTGCGCATCTACGCGCGCCTTCGCTTTGGGCGCTCAGATTTTGGGGTAAACCGGGCCCGTGTTGAGGGGTGGCTTGCTCTGCTGCAGCCCTGAGGACAAGCAGCCTTCCTGCACCTCGCGCCACATGGGAACGTTCAGCGACATCTGGCACTGCGCCATGAACATGCGGCCGTCGACCTGCAGACAGATCATCTCGCCCAGTTCAACTCGTGAGCCCGATTTGTCGGTGCAATAGCAGTCCTGAACCTTGCCTCCGGGGCCGACCACATCGGCCAGTGCGGGCGTTACGAACAGTGTTAAAGCAAGTATCAACCGTTTCATGTGCAGTAACCTAGCACACGGACGGGCCTTGACCAAAGGCCCGGATTGATAGACACCGCCGGGATGATCCCCGAAGAACGTCTTGAACAGATAACCCAGCGATTCCAGTACCTCGAAGCCGCCATGGCCGATGGCGCCTCGGGCGGGGACATCGCTGTGCTGGCAAAAGAGTATTCCGACCTCAAGCCGGTGGTCGATCAGATCATGGCATGGCGTCAGCTGGTGGCCGATCTCGCCGAGGCCGAGGCGATGCTGGCTGATCCTGACATGAAGGAACTGGCCGAAGAGGAAATTCCTGCGCTGCAGGCGCGCATCCCCGAGGCTGAACATGCCTTGCAGTTGGCGTTGCTGCCCAAGGACGCAGCAGATGCGCGCCCGGCCATGCTGGAAATCCGCCCCGGAACCGGCGGGGATGAGGCCGCGCTGTTCGCAGGCGATCTGCTGCGCATGTACCAGCGCTATGCCGAGACGCGCGGATGGCAGTTTGAGATCATCGAGGAGCAGGCATCCGATCTGGGCGGGATCAAAGAGGTCGTCGCCCATATCAAGGGCGAGAACGTCTTTGCCCGGATGAAGTACGAATCCGGCGTGCACCGGGTGCAGCGCGTGCCCGAAACCGAAAGCGGCGGGCGGATTCATACCTCGGCCGCGACGGTCGCGGTGCTGCCCGAGGCCGAAGATGTGGACATCCAGATCGACGCGAATGACATCCGTATCGACACCATGCGCAGTTCGGGTGCAGGCGGGCAGCACGTGAACACCACCGACTCGGCCGTGCGGATCACGCATATTCCGACGGGTCTGGTGGTCACGAGTTCCGAGAAATCCCAACACCGCAACCGCGAGATCGCGATGCAGGTGCTCAAGACACGGCTATACGATATGGAACGTCAGCGGATCGACAGCGAACGATCCGCCGACCGGGCCAGTCAGGTGGGGTCGGGGGATCGGTCAGAACGGATCAGAACCTATAACTTCCCGCAAGGCCGCATGACCGATCACCGCATCAACCTGACGCTCTACAAGCTGGATCAGGTAATGCAGGGTGATCTGGATGAGGTGATCGACGCACTGACCGCGGACGATCAGGCTCGGTTGCTGGCCGAGATGGCGCAATGATCGCGGCTTTGACGGCAGCGCAGGCGATGGTCGCCGCCACAGCGCGTCTGCGGGCGGCGGGTGTTGACGATCCGGCGCGGGACGCGCGGGTTTTGCTGGCCCATGCGGCACGGATTGAGGCCAGCCGCGTGACCCTGATCGCCCCCGAGGAATTGTCGCCCGAGATCGCCGAGCGCTATGATCAACTGATCGCTCTGCGCGCTGTTCGTGTGCCTGTGTCACATTTGTTGGGCGAACGCGAATTCTATGGCCGCCGGTTCCGGGTGAGTCGCGACGTATTGGACCCGCGCCCTGAAACCGAAACGCTGATCGAAGCCGCGCTGAGCGAGCCGTTTGATCATGTTCTGGATCTGGGGCTCGGGTCTGGCTGTATCCTGATCACACTGCTTGCCGAACGGACCAGTGCGGTAGGCGTGGGCGTCGATCTGAGCGAGGCCGCTTGTTTGCAGGCCAGCGCCAATGCAGTGCAGCATCATGTGCAGAACCGCGTCGAGATTCTGCAATCCAACTGGTTCGAAAGCGTTGAGGGGCAGTTCGACCTTATCGTCTCGAATCCGCCCTATATTTCTCTGGCCGAAATGGATGCACTTTCGCCCGAAGTACGTGAGCACGAGCCGCGCATGGCGTTGACGGACGAGGGCGACGGTCTGGGCGCATATCGGCACATTGCGGCTGGCGCGCCGGACTTTTTGCTGCCCGGAGGGCGCTTGCTGGTGGAAATCGGCCCATCGCAGGGACGCAGTGTCGCAGCTTTGTTCGAGTCGGCCGGTTTGACGGCCGCTCGGATCATTCCTGATCTGGATGGTCGTGATCGCGTGGTTTTTGCCAGAATGCCCCAATAAGCTGGCAACCTGACGCCGAAAAGCGCCGAATGATGTAAAAAAGCTGCGAAATTTTGGACAACCCCCTTGTCTGCACGCGCAGGACGTGTTTACTCAGGATCAGTCGGAGAGGTTGACGCTGTTTCAGCGGGCCCCTGACGCCAAGCCCAAAAAAGTCGACATCGCGTGACGGCTAAAGCCTTTGAGCAGTGCAGGACGCGAACAGATCGGCATCGAATGACAAGGCTGACGTAAAGTAAGATGAGATCTTCCAAATCCCGCTCGCGGGCCAAGAACAACCGCAATCGCCCTTCTGGGGGTAACGTCGTTAACCGGGTTTTTGACAGCTCGGGTCCAGAAGGCAAGGTGCGCGGTACGCCCCAGCAGATCATCGACAAATACAACCAGCTGGCGCGCGACGCCCAGCTGTCCAACGACCGTGTGGCCGCCGAAAACTTTCAGCAGCACGCAGAACACTACCTGCGCCTGCTGAGCGAGGCGCAGCGTGAGATGGAAGCGCGTCGCGAAGAACAGGAGCGTCAGAACCGCGAGCGGCAGGCCGAGCGCGACCGCGAACGCGCCGAGCGTCAGGAACGCGAAGCCGCCGCGCGTCAGGCCGATCCTGCCGAAGCGCCGCAGCCCGACGTGATGGATTTCTCGCCCGAGGCTTCTGCGCCGGAATCCGGGTTGGTCGAAACCCCGGAAAGCCCGGTGGAGTCGCCGCCGGCAGACGCACCAGCGAAAAAGGAAAAAGCGCCGCGCCGCCCACGCACCCGCAAGCCCAAAGCGGCGGCTGAAGGCACTCCGTCAGGCGACGGCGATGCGCCAGAAGCAGCCGAGTAATCTCGGCACCAGAATTTAGCGAAGAGCCCCGGATCCTGGTCCGGGGCTTTTTTCGTTGTAGCTCAGCTTTTTTGAACTTCGCGGGCTAGGGCGCAGAACGCCTCGAGCGGGATTTGCTCGGCGCGTTCGGTCGGTTTGATGCCCGCAGCTTGCAAACGGTCCTCGATATCGGGGGCCAGGCCCTTCAACGACGCACGCAACATCTTGCGGCGTTGATTGAACGCGGCGGCGACGACACGCGACAGCGTGGCAGCATCAGCCGGATAGCGTGGTTCCGGCAGGGCGGTGAGGTGCACCACCGCACTGGAAACTTTGGGTGGCGGGGTGAACGCTCCGGGTGGCAAGGACATGGCAATGCGCGCCTCGGCCCGCCACTGGGCGAGAATGGCCAACCGGCCGTAAGCCTTGCTGCCCGGTTGCGCGACGATCCGCTCGGCAACCTCGCGCTGGAACATCAGGGTCAGGCTTTGCCAAAACGGCGGCCAATTGGGCGGGGTCAGCCAGCGGACCAGCAGTTCGGTGCCCACATTGTAAGGCAGATTGGCGGCAATGCGGATCGGCGGCGTCAGATGTGCCAGCGGGTCGATTTCCAGTGCGTCCCCGTTGATCACGTCGAGCCGGCCGGGATAGGCCGCCGCGATGTCGTTCAGAGCCGCGATACAGCGGGTATCTTTTTCAACGGCCACGACCTTGCGCGCACCCTCGGAGAGCAGGCCACGGGTCAGGCCGCCCGGGCCAGGGCCGATCTCGAGCACGTCGCACTCGGTCAGATCGCCTGCTTGCCTTGCGATCTTGGCGGTCAGGTTGAGGTCCAGCAGAAAGTTCTGCCCCAGCGACTTGCGCGCTGAAAGCTGGTGGGTCGCGATGACCTCACGCAGGGGGGGAAGGGTGTCGATTGCGCTCATGATCCGATTACCGTGGCGCGTGTGGATGGGTGAGCGCCAGAGATTTTTTGCCTCCGGCGGGGATATTTTCAGCCAGGTGAAGGGTCAAGAGGCCTGCGCCATCCGCTGGGCGAGTTTCAGCGCCTCGATCAGGCTGGTGGGGGTGGCGATTCCGTTGCCGGCAATGTCCAGAGCCGTGCCATGGTCCGGCGAGGTGCGTATGAATGGCAGGCCCAGGGTCACATTCACACCCCGGTCGAAATCCAACGTTTTGATAGGTATCAACGCCTGATCGTGGTACATCGCGACCGCCGCATCGTACTGCGCGCGCGCGGCGGCGTGGAACAATGTGTCTGCCGGATGGGGGCCGGTCACCAGATACGAATCGTTGGGCAATTCCGCAATCAGTGGCGCGATCCAGTCGAGTTCTTCCTGCCCCATCTTCCCACCTTCGCCAGCATGCGGGTTCAGCCCGGCAACCGCGATGCGTGGATGTGGAATGCCAAACTGATTTCGCAGACCTTCGACCGTGATAGCGATGGTTTCACGCAGCAGCTCGGGGGTGAGCTCGGAGGGAACGCGCGACAGCGGGATGTGAATCGTGGTGGGGACCACACGCAACTGATCGCTCGCCAGCATCATGACGACGCGTTTTTGCCCGGCCAGTGCAGCCAGAAACTCGGTATGGCCGGGATAGGCGAACCCGGCCCCATCGATCAGCGCCTTTTTGTGGATGGGCGCCGTGCAAAGTGCCGATGCCGCGCCGGATTGGACTAGATTGACACCGGTCTCGATGGCATCAATCACGCTGGGTGCGTTGGCCGGTTCGGGCTGCCCTGGCGTGTTCGGGGCAGGAAAATCCAATTGCAATACGGGCAGGGCGGTCGCGCAGATTTCGGTGGCCGCTGCCGGGTTGTCGATCCGTTGAACGGGGGTATCCGCAGGTAGGTGTGCAGCATCCCCGATGTAGAAAAACGGGCAGGAGACGCGCAATTCCGCCCAGGCTTTGGCGGCGATCTCGGGCCCGATACCCGCCGGATCGCCGCAGCTGAGCGCGATGGGCGCGCTCATTGCTCGATGATCGTGGCGTCGGCGCGCATCTGTTCGATCAGGCTGTCAGCAAAGGCTTGCAGGCGCTGCTGAGTCAGGGCGTTGGCCACATCCACGCGTGAGGTGTCCTCGCCGCGATCCAGCGTGCGGGTGCACAGCATCAGGAACTTCAACGTCTGGCCATTGTTGCCGGTCAGCGTTGTCGAGACTTCGTTCAGGTCCAGCTTGGACAGCTCAATCGCGACATCACGCGGGATCTCGGATGGGCTGGCGTCGACCCGCTGCAGAACCCCAGCCGGTTGATCCTTGGCGATACCATACAGGTCATCACACGTGTCGATCTCTTCGCGCAGTTTGGCGGCGCGAGCCAGGGTTTCGGCGCTGCGGCCACCCGCCATGTTGTAGACGGCGTAATCGATCTTGGAATAGCGTGGGGCGCTGGCTGTGGTCTCTCGCAATCCGCGCAGTTGGAACAATGCGATAGCATTGGGCAGTGAAAGCGGCTGCGTGATATCGCCGTTTTTCAGTTCCAGAATCACCGGCTGCAGTGCAGGGGGCAGATCGGTCAGGTTCAGCCATTCCAATCGTCCGCCGTCATTGCGCGTGCCGGCAGCGGAGTATTGGGTCGCAGCCGCAGAGAAGGCGTCAAACCCTTCCAAAAGCGCGATTTCCTCGGCCAGCAATTCGGCCTGCGCAACGGTCTGCTGTGTCACCGGGATGATGATCTCGGACAAAAGGACCTGAAGCCCGCCACTGCCTGCCTGACCCATGGCGCGGTTGATCTCATCCTCGCTGGGACGGGCCTGCGACAGAAAGCGCGCGCTGACAAAGTCGCGCCACGACAACTGATCGGCAACGAAGTCCCGCACGGTTTCAGGTGAAACCCCAGCATCAGCCAGCAAATTCAGAAATTCGTCCGTCGACAGTCGACCACGGGCGGCAAACTCGTCAATACCCACTTGGATATCTTCAGGAGCGGCCTCGATTCCAGCCTCGCGCATGGCTTGCTTGCGCAGCCGTTCGTCAATCAATGCTTCGCGAACTTCGGCCTCGGTCGCGCCGGGTGCGCCCAGTGCTGACAGGAATTGCTGACGCTGCTCAAGCTCGTACCAGGTGACAATGTCCTGATTGACCTTGATCGCAGGCGAAAACAGGCTTTGCGCCTGCACCTGCGCGCCGGAGAGGGTCACCAGAACGGCAGCCAGCGCCGGTGCGACCGGTTTTAGCCAACCGGAACGAATGAATCGGGAGAAACCTGAAATCAACTGCATCTTCTCTTGTACTGTTGGCCGCCACCCTCGACGGAGTAACCTGTCAGGGCAACGGTAAACCCGAATTCTGTCGAAGGCTCAATACTTGATGACGAGGTAAATCGTCTACTGACAGTCATGTTAACCCGCACACATTCGTTCTGGTAGGTAATCCCCAGCCCATAGCGGATCGGTTCGGATTCGCTAAAGTCATATCGTGCCAGCGCCGTTGTCAGCCAGTTCTGATCCACACGGTAACGCCCGTCCACCCAGATCTCGGAGATCTCGTCATCCACGTTTTCCGCCGGGTCCGGCTCTTGCCAGACATAGCTGCCGACAACATCAGCGTTTTCCCCAACCCAAGCGGCGCGCACCTCGGCCTTGGCAAAGCTAAAGTCGCCGTTCAACAGACCGCGGCCCGCCAGGGACCAGCCATTCGCTGTCTGTAGCTGACCCGCCAGCAAGATGTCAGATGCGGTGCCCTGAAGGCCCGAGGTCAGGTTAAAGTTCGGGTCCGCGGTCGAACGAAAGACTTGACCGACAGTGGCCAGTGCCCGCCATCCATTGGGGGCCTGGCGCGACCAGTTCAGCCCGAAAACAGCTGTCGTGCCATCTTCACGCCGATCGGGTGCCGGAAAGCGGGACAGGGACAGCAGGTTACCCTGATCGAATTCCTGAAAGGTGCTTTCGTCATTGGGCACGTCCTGATCCGTCACATGCGTCCAGCCAATCTGCGCGATGGGTTCAAGAACCTGTATCGCGCCGGAGGTCTCGCGTCGGCTCATGGGATACCGCAGCGTCAGCGCCGCGCGCGGCGTGGCCCGTGTCACGCGATCAGGAAACTGGCTGTCGTCACGGATATTGAAGGTGTCCACCGACGTCCCAAGCTGCGCGTCAGCACGCAAACCCGAGGCAAATGTCCAGCTGCGCAGCCATTGCGCATCAAATGTTCCGCGCGCCACGTCGCGGCCCACGATGTCCTCATCGCTGGTGCGCTTGTGGGTGTGGGTCACAAAGCCCAGACGCACTTCACCGCCGACCGAGGTCGGGAAGTAGCGTTTTTGGAAGTAGAGGTCGAAGATACGCGACGGAATCTCTTCTTCATTTTCGCTGTCGCGCAAAGATTTATAGTGGATAAAACTGGTGCGGAAGGCGGTATCGCGTTTGATACGTTCTAGCGCCACCTCGCTGCGCAGGCGGTCAAAGTCGGGCAGGCCGTAATCGGCCAGATAGGCGTTGTCAGACGTTGTCTTTAGATCAAACAGTAAGCGGAAGTCGTTGTTCAGGTTAAAGAAACCATTGGCGAACAAATAGCCGCGATCCTCGCCTTGTTGCAGGTCATCGCGGGTGAATGCGCCGGTGAACTCGATCCGCCCGCGTCTGAATGCCTGTCGATAACGATACCCCAGCGTGCGGGTTTTGGACGATAGATAGGGTGTCAGGGTCAGGTCTTTGTGGTCGCCCATTTTGATGAAATACGGCACCTGCAGCCCCGTACCCAGCTGCGATGTCGTGCGCAGCGACGGGACGAGGAAGCCGGTGGCCCGTTCCAGTGTCGGGTCAGGCAGGCGCAGGTAGGGCAGGTAGAAGACCGGCACATCCAGAAGGCGAAACTGCGCCCCTTCGAAATACAGCTGACGTTCCAGCTGATCATGCGTCACCTTGCGCGCCCTTATCTGCCAGATTGGCGGTTTGCCATTGGCGCAGACGTGGCACGATGTGGCCGAGACTTTGCTGAACTGCGTATAGCGCCCACTGGCCCGCGTGGCCTGGACCGAAGCGATCTGGACCTGTTGATCAAACACCATGCGCGCGCCGATCAGAAGGCCGTTCATGATGCCGTCATCCAACTCGGCCGAATCTGCCAGCAAGGTCGTGGCACCACCCTGATCAATGCGAACCGGCCCCTCCAGCGACAGATTGCCGGTCTCTCGGTCGTATGTGATGCGTGACGCGGTGACTTTAGTGTCACCCTGGAACGCCTCGACATTGCCTTCGGCGACCAGATTGCGCTCGGGCGTGATAAAGATGCGGTCGGCGACCAGAAGGGCCGGTTGATCCTCTTGCGCGGTACTTTGGGGCGCGTTTGTGGCGGGTTGCGACTGGGCCAAAGTGCCTGCAGGCATTGCCAGTGCGACGGCACCGGATAGCAGCAAGCCGGTTAAAATCCGCATCAGCCGTCCTCCGCGTGCAGCAAAAGGCCGAGGGAGAGAAGAATGGCTGCAAAGGGCGGGGCCCAGGCCGCGACAAAGATAGGCAATTGACCGTTTTCCCCCAGAATTTGGGCAAAGTTGCGAATGAAGTAGATGCCAAAGCCCAGCAATACGGCGGTCAGAACGGCGATCCCGGTGCCGCCGAAACGCACATGGCGCATGGTGAATGCGGCACCGATCAGAACCATCGACATCAAGAACAGCGGGCGGGCCAGCTGGACCTGCAGCCAGACCTCGTATTGCTTGGTCGAAAACCCCGCTTCGCGCAGATCGCGGATGAGTTCCGGCAGATCATAGATGGATACAGAATCCTGCTCGCCCAGCGTGTCCAGGATCCGCTGACGCGTCAGCGATGTCGGGATTTCAAGCCGCGCGTGTTCCTTTGAGTGGGTTTCGGGATTCACGCCGTCTTCCAATGACCAGATCTTGGCGTTGCTCAGCACCCATGTACCGCCCTCAAGATCGGCCTGATCTGCCGTGATCTGTTGGATCGGTGTTCCGTCCGGGGAAAAGGTTATGATCGTGACTTCGTTCAGCGTGAATGTGTCCCCGTTCGACGTTTCGCGCGCGTGGATCACTGATTGCCCATTGGCCGAGCCCTGACGCAACCACAGCCCTTCGGCACTGATCGACAGGGTTGAACCGCCGTCGTTCTTGTAGCTTTCGGCCAGTCGCTTGTACTCCTCGGACGTGGCCGCAGCGATTGGGTTCAACAGGCCAACCGCCATCGCGCCGATGATCAATGCAATGACCACGGGCGCCAAAAGGGCGCGGATGCCCGACCGTCCCGTGGCACGGGTCACCACCAGCTCGGAACTGCGGGCCAGCCCGATGAACAACGCGATTGTGGACAGAATAATCAGCAGCGGCAGCATCTCGCTGATCGCGGCGGGTGTGTTCAGCAAGGTCAGTTGCAGCAATTGGCCGAACGAGAGGTTTACTTCGTCAAAGCGGCGGACCTGCTCGATCAGGTCGATCAGAATCATCAGAGTCAGAAAAATAACGCCGATAACCAGAAAGCTTTGAACGAAACGGCGGGCGAAATAACGGTCGAGGATCACGCGGGACCCTCCGCAACGCAAATTTTCAACCGGTTCAGTGCCGGGTACAGACCAGAATCACCGCAGCGCACCCATGTGCGTGACGGCCTATGCCTGCCCTGTCTTGCCAAGATCTTCTCCCCCGAGCCTGTCGGATTTTTTCCGGGACTGTAATGCAAATGCGGGCCGGGGAAAACTGCTATCTGGTCAAGGCGCGCGGCGCGGGCTAGGTCTTGGGGAACTGATTTTGAGGAGTTTGCAATGAGCAGTCTTGTACCGATCCGTTTTCAGGCTTTCGACGTGGATGAAATGGCACAGGCCGAGGGGCGCGTTGTCGTCATCGTAACACCCGAGGCCAAAATGGGTCCGGCTGTGCGGCGCGCCAACCGATTGACCCGCGGCGCGATTGCCCGTCTGGTTGAAAGCGACCGGTTCGAAAAGGTCAAAGCGGGGGATGTGGTCTCGCTGGCCTGGCCCAGCGGCATGGCGGCCGAGGCGCTGGACATTCTGATCCTGGACCGTCGCCCCGATCCAGCCGAAGCGCGCAAGGCAGGGGCCAAACTGGCCAAGTTGGCGGACGGCCGGCCTGTGCTGGTCATGGCCGGAAATCAGGTCCGTACCGAAGATCTGGCGATGGGGCTTGCGCTGCGCAGCTATGACTTTGACGCGCACAAGTCCAAAGAGGCGGATCAGCCCGGTGCCTTCACCATCAGCCACCAAAAGGCCGATGAGGTCGAGGCCAGCTTTGCACCGCTCTACGCGGTGGCCGACGGTGTGCGCATGACGCGCGACCTGACCAACGAACCGGCCAACGTGCTGACCACCACCGAATTCGCCGACCGGCTGGATGAGATGAAAGAGCTGGGGCTTGAGGTCGAAGTTCTGGAGGAAGACAAGCTGGCCGAGCTGGGCATGCGCACACTGCTGAGCGTCGGGCAAGGCTCGGTCAGCCCCTCGAAGGTTGTGGTGATGCAGTGGAATGGTGGCGACAAGGATGACGCGCCGTTGGCTCTTGTCGGCAAGGGCGTAGTGTTCGACACCGGTGGTATCTCGCTCAAACCAGCGGGCGGCATGGAAGACATGACCATGGACATGGGCGGTGCGGGCGTTGTCGCGGGTACTATGCGGGCGCTGGCCAAGCGTAAAGCCAAGGCCAATGTAGTGGGGCTGGTGGGTCTGGTCGAGAATATGCCGTCTGGCAACGCCACCCGTCCGGGTGATGTGGTCAAATCCATGAAAGGCGACACGGTCGAGATCATCAATACCGATGCCGAGGGCCGCTTGGTTCTGTGCGACGTGATGTGGTACGCGCAGGAACAGTTCCAACCTGTGGGTATGATTGATCTGGCCACTCTGACCGGTGCAATCATCATCGGGCTGGGCCATGAGAATGCCGGTGTCTTTTCGAACAACGACACGTTCTGCAACGCCTTCCTGAAAGCCGCGGGTGCCGAGGATGAAGGCGCGTGGCGGATGCCTTTGGGTGACGCCTATGACAAACAGCTGAAATCGCGGATTGCCGACATGAAGAACGTGGGGGGCCGTCCGGCAGGCTCGATCACGGCTGCGCAGTTCCTGCAGCGCTTCGTGAAAGAGGATACGCCGTGGATTCACCTGGACATCGCAGGTGTGGCCTCGGTCTCGTCCGAGACGTCCTATGCGCCCAAAGGCGCGACCGGCTGGGGTGTACGCGCGCTCAGCCGTTTTGTGCAGGACAATTTCGAGTAAGCACATGGGGGCCGTCTATTTCTACCACCTGACCCGCCAGCCACTGGAATACACCTTGCCGGTGCTGCTGGACAAGGCGCGGCAGGCCGGGTGGAAGATTGCCGTGCGGGGCACTGATCCCGCACGGATGGATTGGTTGGATGAAAAACTGTGGCTGGGACCCGAGGAGGGCTTTCTGCCACATGGTCGGACCGGTGGCCCGCATGATGCAGCACAACCTATTCTGCTGACGACCGAGGCGCAGGCTGCCAATGACCCGACCTGCGTCATGGCGGTGGACGGCGCGTCGGTCGAGCCTGACGAGGTCAACAAACTCGACCGCGTTTGCATTCTGTTTGACGGCAATGATGGGGAAGCCGTCCAGCACGCGCGTGAACAATGGAAAGCGCTGACCGGCGCGGGGTGTTCGGCACAATACTGGTCCGAGGAGACGGGCCGTTGGGAAAAGAAAGCCGAGGCCTGAGCGTCAGGCCTTACAAGTGATTTCAGGAGAGTGACAGATGGACATGAAGCCTTTGGGCCGCACCGGTATCGAGGTCAGCGACCTGTGTCTGGGTACAATGACATTCGGCACCCAGACATCCGAAGCGGACGCGCACCGGCAGTTGGACATGGCACTGGCCGCCGGGATCAATTTTGTGGATGCGGCCGAGATGTATCCGGTCAACCCGATGTCGAAAGAGACGGTCGGGCGGACCGAAGAGATTCTTGGAAACTGGAGCGCCGCCAACAAGGCGCGACGGGATGAGTACATTCTGGCCACCAAGCACTCCGGCGCGGGGTTCATGCACGCGCGCGACGGAGCCGCGATTTCGGCAGAGACAATCCCCGTGGCGATCGAAGGCTCGCTGGGTAGGTTGCAGACGGAGTGCATTGATCTTTACCAGTTTCACTGGCCCAACCGCGGCAGTTATATGTTCCGGCAGAACTGGGACTATGCGCCGTCCGGGCACAATACCAACGAAGTGTTGGAGAACATGCAGGAATGCCTTGAGGCACTGCAGCAGCAGGTCGACAAGGGCAACATCCGTGCTTTTGGTCTGTCGAACGAAAGCGCCTGGGGCACCGCGCAATGGCTGCGCCTGGCCGAGCAGATGGGCACCCCGCGCGTGGCATCTGTTCAGAACGAGTATTCCTTGCTGTGCCGTCACTTCGACACGGATATGGCCGAACTGAGCGTGCATGAGGATGTGGGCCTGATGGCGTTCTCTCCGCTTGGGGCCGGGTTCCTGACGGGCAAGTATCAAGGCGGGGCGGTGCCCAAGGGATCGCGCATGGATCTGGTACCCACCATGGGCGGACGCAAGTATGAGCGCGTGTTTGGTGCCGTCGATGCCTATCTGGCGGTCGCGGAACGACATGGACTGGACCCGGTTCATATGGCGCTGGCCTGGTGCCGGACGCGGCCCTTCATGATGTCGGCCATTTTCGGGTCTACGACCGTGGCCCAGTTGGAACACATCCTTGCCGGGAAAGACCTGCGGTTGTCAGATGAGGTTCTGGCCGAGATTGGTCAGGCGCATCGCGCGCATCCCATGCCATTCTAGGGGGCGCCGCCCCCGCCGCGCTGCGCGCGGCTCCCCTGGGATATTTTTGGCCAGATGAAGCAGATCCCGTTAGTGATGGGTGGGCAGCGTGCGGTCCTGACGCAGGTCGCGGGCAGAAAGGCCATGCGCCGTACGAAACGCGCGGGCAAAGCTGGATTGTGAGGCAAAGCCAGTGGCCAGCGCCACGTCCATTAGGGGCATGTCTGTATCGGTAACCAGGCGGCGGGCCTCGGCCAGACGCAGTTGCAGGTAGTGATCCTGTGGAGTGGTGTTCAGGCGCAGGCGGAATTGCTGCTGAAGGGTGCGGGGGCTGGTCCCAAGCGTTTCGGCGATGTCGGCCAGCGGCAAGGGGTCTTCCAGGGAAGACTCCATCAGGGAGTTTGCTTTGGCCGTCAGGGCAGTGTGCCGATGTGGAGCGCCTGTGCGGCTCTGCGGCTTGGTTGGGCTGGGCGCGCCGTCGTACAGAAACAGGCCCGAGACCCGGGCGGCAAAACCGGCACCATGTCGCGCGGCGATGATATGGAGCATCATCTCGACCGCGGGGATCGCACCGCCCGATGTCAGGCGGTTTTCAGATACCGTAAACCGGTCGGGGCGTACGTCGACCTCTGGAAAGCGGTTGGCGAAATTGTCCAGGTCTTCCCAGTGCGTGGTTGCTGCGTGGCCGTTCAGCAGACCGGCCTCGGCGAGCAGCCAAGGGCCGCCATCGATCCCGGCCATGGTGGCGCCGGTGGCCGCGATACGGCGCAGACCGGCCAGTAGGCTGGGGGTTGCGTGGCGGGCCAGTTGAAACCCGGCGACGACGATCATCAGGTCGCAGCTTTGCAAGCGGGCCAGAGGAATGCCGGGAACCATCAGCGCACTGGTCAGCATCGCAGGTTCGGCCGTCGCGGTCACGTAATCCCAGTCAAATGCCGGTCGATCCGCCAGCCGGTTTGCGGCGCGCATTGGATCCACGGCGGATGCGAAGCTGAGCGTGTTGCATTCGTCCAGAACCAGCACCGCTGTTTTCAGGGCGCGATGTTCAGGCTGCAATATGTTTTTTGCGGATTTCATCAAGTTCGATTCGCATTCTGGCAAGTGTTTTCACAAGGCTGCGTCAGAGTCGGGGGTGAACGCAAATCGGAATCCGGGGAGAAGCCTGAGGATAAGTCAGGGCGAAACCCGGTATAACTTGGGGAAAACACCATGCCTCTGGAAATGAACCGCGACGTCTTCATCACCTGCGCTGTGACAGGCTCGGGTGGAACGCAGGATCGCAGCCCGCATGTGCCACGCTCGCCGAAGCAGATTGCCGAAAGCGCGATCGCGGCGTCCAAGGCTGGCGCGGCGATTGTCCACTGCCATGTGCGCGACCCCGAAACCGGTACGCCCAGCCGTCGTCTGGACCTGTATCGCGAGGTGACCGACCGCATTCGCGAGGCCGAGGTGGATGTGGTTTTGAACCTGACCGCCGGGATGGGCGGCGACATCGTGTTTGGTGGCGTGGAAAGCCCGTTTCCCGTGAACGAGGCTGGCACGGACATGATCGGCGCGTCCGAGCGGGTCGCTCATATCGCGGAATGCTTGCCCGAAATCTGCACGCTGGATTGCGGCACCATGAACTTTGCCGAGGCCGATTACGTCATGACCAATACCCCGGGCGCGCTGCGGGCGATGGGGAAGATGATGACGGATATGGGGGTGAAGCCCGAGATTGAGGCATTCGACACCGGTCATCTGTGGTTTGCTAAACAACTGGTGAAAGAGGGGATTCTGGAGCCAAACGCCCTGGTTCAGCTATGCATGGGCGTTCCGTGGGGCGCACCCGATGATCTGAACACCTTCATGGCAATGGTGAACAACGTGCCTGATGAGTGGACCTTTAGTGCGTTCTCGCTAGGCCGGAACCAGATGGCCTATGCGTCGGCGGCTGTGCTGGCGGGTGGCAATGTGCGCGTCGGGTTGGAGGACAATCTGTGGCTGGACAAAGGCGTGTTGGCTGAAAACTGGCAGCTGGTTGAGCGGGCGAACACCATTGTCTCGAACATGGGTGCGCGGGTGATCGGCGCGCAGGAGGTGCGAGAGAAGCTGGGGCTGACCAAGCGGGCGCCGGTCGCGCGGTGAATCACCTGGGATATGGGGGCCAGCCCCCAAACCCCCGGAGTATTTTTGAAAAGATGAAAAGACGTACTTGGACAGGCGGGATGGCATGAAAACAGCAGCTATCATAGGTGGCGGCGTAATCGGTGGCGGATGGGCTGCTCGGTTTCTTCTGAACGGCTGGGATGTCCGGGTGTTCGACCCTGATCCCGAGGCCGAGCGCAAGATTGGCGAGGTTCTGGAGAATGCGCGTCGGTCTTTGCCGGGGCTCAGCGATGTGCCTTTGCCGCCTGAGGGCGCTTTGACGTTCCACGACGAGCTGGCGGACGCCGTTCAGGGGGCGACCTGGATTCAGGAAAGCGTACCAGAGCGTTTGGACCTGAAGCTGAAGGTTTACAAAGGGTTGCAGGAGGCCTGTGACCCGCATGCGATCATCGGATCGTCCACCAGCGGGTTCAAGCCATCCGAGTTGCAGGAGGGCGCTCTGCGACCGGAGCAGATCGTGGTGACGCACCCGTTTAACCCGGTTTACCTGCTGCCGTTGATCGAGCTGGTTCCGACCGACAAGAACCCGCCCGAGATGATCAAGCGGGCGCAGGACTTGTTGAAATCTGTGGGTTTCTTCCCGCTGCACATCAAAAAAGAGATCGACGCGCATATTGCCGATCGGTTCCTTGAGGCTGTGTGGCGCGAGGCGCTGTGGCTGGTCAAGGACGGCATTGCTACGACCGAAGAGGTCGATGAGGCCATTCGTATGGGGTTTGGCATCCGTTGGGCTCAGATGGGCTTGTTCGAGACCTATCGTGTGGCGGGCGGTGAGGCCGGGATGCGGCATTTCATGGCGCAATTCGGCCCGGCGTTGAAATGGCCCTGGACCAAGCTGATGGACGTGCCGGAATTCACGGATGAGCTGGTTGATATGATCGCGGATCAGTCGGATGCGCAGTCGGGCATGCACTCGATCCGTGAACTTGAACGGATTCGCGACAACAACCTTGTCGGGATGATGCGGGCGTTGAAAGCGCAGAACTATGGGGCCGGCGCGGTGCTGAACCAGCATGATGCTGCGCTGAAGCCGGGTGCCTTGCCAACGATGGAGCGAGCCGATCTGAGCCAGCCGATCCTGACCCTGTCACGTGCCGTTCCGCTAGACTGGACCGACTATAACGGCCACATGAACGAGGCACGCTATCTGGAAGCCTTTGCCGCAGCCACCGACCGGTTCATGGAGATCATGGGCTGCGATGCGGACTATATCTCATCAGGTGGAAGCTACTTCACCGCTGAGAATCACATTCGGTATATCGACGAAGTGCATGCGGGTGCGAAGATCGAAGTGCGGACTCAGCTGTTGCTGGGGCAGGGTAAGAAACTGCACGTGTTCCACTCGATGTATCAGGGGGACAAGCTGCTGGCCACGGGCGAGAGCTTCTTGTTGCATGTCAGTCTGGAAACACGTCGTCCCAGTGCCCCATCAGCCGAGATCGAAGCGGCTATGGCTCGCATCGCCGAAGCGCAGGCTGGCTTGCCGTATCCCGAGGGTGCCGGGGCCGCGATCCGCAAACCGGCATGAGCGGGCGCGTTCTGATCACGGCCGGCGCTTCGGGCGTTGGCCGTGCCATGGCCGAAGCGTTTGATGACGCGGGCGCGCAAGTTTGGGTGGCGGATGTCGATCCCAAGGCTCTGTCGAACTGCCCTGACCATTGGCGGCGATCTGAGGTAAATGTCGTGGATGAATCGGCGGTTTCAGTCTTGTTTGGTGAGATCGAAGCGGAATGGGGCGGGTTGGATACGCTTTGCGCCAATGCCGGGATCGCGGGACCGACCGCGCTGGTCGAAGACGTCGCGCTGGAGGAGTGGCGCTTGTGTCTGGCGGTAAACCTTGAGGGGGCGTTCCTGTGTGCTAAATACGCCTCTCCGCTGATGAAGCGCCAGGGCAGCGGGGCGCTGGTCATCACGTCGTCAACCGCCGGGCAATATGGCTATCCCAACCGCGCGCCGTATGCGGCCGCGAAATGGGGGATGATCGGTCTGGCCAAAACCCTGGCGATGGAACTGGGCCCACATGGCGTGCGATGCAACGCGATCTGTCCGGGCGCGGTTGAGGGCCCCCGCATGGAGGGCGTGCTGCACCGCGAGGCGCAAGCCAAGGGAATGACCCGGGATCAGGTCTATGCAGGTTACGCTTCGGGCACCTCGATGGGGCGTTTTGTCGAAGGGCGGGACATCGCGAATATGGCGGTGTTCCTGGCCTCAGACGCAGCTCGGTTGGTGTCGGGGCAGGTAATTGCCGTCGACGGGCATACGGTCAACCCGGACCCAAAGGTTTAACCCTGATTGGGACCGCGTATCTGGCGGATCGACTGGCGGACCGCCTGCCAATCGCGGGCTTGGTCCATGTTCCCCGCGGCTTCGCATTCGCGCATTTTCTGCGCGGCTTCCGCCTCGGCCTGGTCTCCGTGGGCCGAATATAGGGCCCGGGCGTATTGAGCGGTTTTCAGTGCGTCCATTCCTGTGCTCCTCCGTCTGGGATCGGATTGCCTGAAGGTTCGCGCCCAACGACAGTAACACAGGATGACCCAGCTTGCATCTTTGGCATTATGTTCAAGCGGGAATCGCCGATCGCAGATGTCTGAGATGATCGGGAAAATCCCGGGCGGTCACATCCGCTTCGCGTACTAACGTATCGAAATGACGACTAAATATCTCGATTCGATCGCGGTCGCGAAAGGCCATGTAATGGCTGCCTGCGTAGAACACGCATAGCAGAGGACCAAAGATGGTCACCGGTGCAGAGTAGAGGCGTTTCGCGTCGAACAGATAGATGCGCATCCGGGGATAAAGCTGCTCGCACAGTTCAAGCAGATGATCGATCTGGTTCAGGCGGATGTTGGGGCAAAGACCCTCGTAGTATCCGGTTGCGCGGGCAAAGCTGTCCAATTCGAACAGGGGCATCGCGATTTCATAGTCCGATTGCGCGCTGCGCATCCATGTCAGGCGGTCGGCTGAGGCGCCGATGGCCTGATCTGCCGTGCGGCCCAGATGCGGGGCGTATTCCCACTCCAATACCGCGCGCGTCTTCAGCATGTCGGGCAGGGTGGCCGGGACATATCGGATCTTGTATCCGGCGGCCTCTTGGTGCCACTCGAAAATCCGTTCATCGACCAGTGCACGCGGGGCCTCGGTCATGCTGAGCGAACTGGCCAGCAACTCGGCCGCGCTTTCGGGGCGATCCGACAGGCTAAGCAACCAATCCGCCGATACTCCAAGCGCCGAGGCGCAGCTGCCGACCACATGGGCGTTGGGCAGGCGTGCGCCTTCACCGGTCAACAACTGGGACACGGTCGAGCGGTCCACGCCAATATCCCGGGCAAGTGCGCTTTGGCTCACATGCTGTTCTTCCATGGCGCGGGCAAGGCGCAGTCGGAACTGTGCGGCGCGGTCTCGTTTGTCTATTTTATCCTGCATGTGGTGATAAATATCACAGATGATGAGTTTTGTTAATCATATTCAGAATTTTCAAACTGGGGTCAGACCCGTATTTTTTAAAATATAACAACAATATGGGTGACGGAATGGAAACGCGACGAAGATCGGTCGTGAAGGCAGTGCTGTGGAATGCGATGGGCTTGGCCGTGATGACGGTGGTGGGTCTGGTCGCGACGGGCTCGGCAGCCGTAGGCGGAACACTGGCGATTGTGAACACCGCAATCGGCCTGACGATGTATGTGATCTACGAGCGCGTGTGGGCGGGTATCTCGTGGGGCAGAAATGTCTGAGCGTCCGGGACCCGAGTGGGGCACTTTCGCCCTGATCCTCGTGTGTTATGCGGTGTGGCTCATGGTGGTTTTCACATTGCCGGTCTGGCTTGCAATTCCAGCCATGGGACTGGTCGCGGCGCTGCATTCGTCGCTGACACATGAGGCGCTGCACGGCCACCCGTTCCGCACTCGTTGGCTGAATGAGGCGCTGATGGCGCTGCCGCTGACTTTGTTCATCCCGTACAACCGGTTCCGCGACCTGCATCTGGCGCACCACCGCGATGCGACGCTGACCGACCCTTATGACGACCCCGAGTCGAACTATCTGGATCCCAAGGTCTGGAACGCTCTGACGGGGTGGCAGCGGAAACTGCTGCGGGCGAATAACACGTTGCTTGGGCGTATGGTTCTGGGGCCGGCGATCGGCCAGTATACGTTCCTGCGCGATGAGTTGCGCGGGGCCATGCGCGGGGATGGGGCCATACTGCGGGCCTGGGCGCTTCACTTGGTCGGAGTGGCCGTCGTTCTGTGGATCGTATCTCAGTCCCCGATGCCGATTTGGGCCTTTGTGCTGTCGGCTTACATCGGGTTGGGGCTGGTCAAGATTCGCACCTTTCTGGAACACCGGGCGCACGAGAATTCCAGTGCCCGCACTGTGATCGTGGAAGATCGGGGGCCTTTGGCTTTTCTGTTTTTGAACAACAACCTACACGTCGTTCATCACATGAACCCAGGTGCGCCATGGTATCGATTGCCTGCGCTGTATCGTGCGGGAAAGGATCGCTATCTGGCCAGCAATGAAGCCTACGTGTACCGCTCCTACGGGCAGGTTTTCCGCTCGTACTTCTGGCGCGCGAAAGATCCGGTGGCGCATCCGCTCTGGCCAAAGGGTTGATTTGTCGACACAAGGGGCTCCATGAGTTTGTGGATTCCCGTCACCATTGCCGCCGCTGCGTTTCAGACCGTGCGGTTCATGCTGCAAAAGTCGCTCAGCACTGTAAAGCTTTCGGCAGCGGGGGCGACCTTTGCGCGCTTTGCCTATTCCATGCCTCTGGCTGTGCTGGGACTGATCGTGGCGATGCAGGTCACAGGTTTCAGCCTGCCGCCTCTGACCGGGCGGTTCTGGTTTTTTGCAATGATCGGTGGAACGACGCAGATTCTGGCGACCATTTGCGTCGTGGCGTTGTTCAAGCAGCGCAACTTCGCGGTTGGTATCACGTTCAAAAAGACTGAGGTCATCCAAACGGCCATCGTCGGTTTTCTGGTGTTGGGCGACCAGGTGTCGGCAGGCGCCTTGTTCGCCATCGTTGTGGGTTTGATGGCGGTTTTGCTGTTGTCAAAAAATCCCGGTGGTGACGGGGTTTGGTGGACGCACCTCACCAACCGGGCATCGCGGCTTGGGTTGGGCTCAGGCGTTCTGTTTGCCTTCTCATCTGTCAGCTATCGGGGTGCTTCATTGGAACTGGGTGATATTGACGCCTGGTACCGGGCGTTGATCACGCTGGCCGTCGTGGTCACATTCCAGTTTCTCAGCATGGGGCTGTGGCTGCTGTGGCGTGATAGGGCAGAATTGCGCGCGGTCTGGCAGACGCGCAGGACCGGCGTTTTTGTTGGACTCACAAGCCTTTGCGGGTCGTTCTGCTGGTTCTTGGCGTTCACGCTGCAAAACGCGGCCTATGTCAAAGCGCTGGGGCAGGTCGAGCTGATCCTCAGCCTGTTTGCCTCGATCCTGTTTTTTCGCGAAAGCATAACCCGGCGTGAGATCGCCGGGATGGCATTGCTTGGTGTGTCGATATTGGCGCTGGTACTGGCGATTTAGCCTGCGCGGCGCTCATCAAAGCTCAGCGCGATGAAGCTGGGCAGGTGATCGCCCATGCCGACAACCGCTGGCCCGCCGTCGTCCCGGCGGCCACGACCTTTGGAGTCCTTGTCCTTTTTGCGGTCGCCGCGTTTGCTGTCGGTTTTCTTGCCTTCGGGAGATTTGGCTTTCTTCTCGGGCTTTTGTGCTTCTTCCTTGGGCTCATCCTTGATCGGGTTTTCGATCCGCGGGATGTCCTTTTGAATCAGCTTTTCGATCGCATCCAGCGCCTTTTCATCACGCTTCGAACAGATGGTGATGGCTTTGCCCTCACGCCCGGCGCGACCCGTACGGCCAATGCGGTGCACGTAGTCTTCGGCATGGCCGGGAACATCGAAGTTGAACACGTGGCTGACCGAAGGAATGTCCAGACCACGGGCAGCAACATCGGACGCGACCAGAAGACGAAGTGAGCCATCACGGAATCCGTCCAGCGTTTTCATACGCTGCGACTGATCCAGATCGCCGTGAATGGCAGCGGCGTTGTAGCCGTATTTCTTCAGCGATTTCGCACAGATATCCACATCTGTCTTACGATTGCAGAAGATGATCGCATTGGTGCATTTTTCGCCCTCGGCGTCGATCAGCGCGCGCAGAGTCTTGCGCTTGGCGCTGGCCTCACGATCACGGCGGCCGCCTTTGAACATCACCACGCCCTGTTCGATGGTCTCGGACGCGGTGGCCTGGCGGGCGACCTCGATCCGAGCGGGCGCGGACAGGAAGGTGTCGGTGATCCGCTCAATCTCGGACGCCATGGTGGCCGAGAAGAACAGGGTCTGACGGGTGAATGGCGTCAGCGAGAAGATGCGTTCGATATCTGGGATGAACCCCATGTCCAGCATCCGGTCGGCCTCATCCACCACCATGATCTGAACGCCGGTCAGTAGCAGCTTGCCGCGTTCGAAATGGTCCAGCAGACGGCCCGGAGTGGCGATCAGAACGTCCACGCCCCGGTCGATCAGTGCCTCTTGTTCCTTGAAACTGACACCGCCGATCAACAGCGCCTTAGTCAGTTTCAGGTGCTTGGTGTAGGTATCAAAGTTTTCCGCGACCTGTGCGGCCAGTTCCCGCGTTGGGCACAACACCAGCGAACGCGGCATCCGCGCACGGGCGCGGCCACGGGCCAGCAGTGTGATCATCGGCAGGGTAAAGCTGGCGGTCTTGCCAGTACCGGTCTGAGCGATCCCCAGCACATCGCGCCCTTCAAGCGCGGGGGGGATGGCGCCCTCCTGAATCGGGGTGGGCGTTTCGTATCCGGCTTCCTCAATGGCTTTGAGGACCTTCGGGTTCAGGTTCAGTTCGTTGAATTTTGTCATGTATGTCCGGTTTTTGCGGACACTAGACCTGGCCCGCGCGTCAATGGAGTGCCGGGCCCGGATGGCCATGCGCTGTCAGGCACATTTCGGCTTTGCGCGGACATAACAAAATCATGAGGCAGGGTCAAATGAAGAGCCTTTAACCTAACGTCGCCAAAGGCCGCTGCTGATTTTGCGCAACAATTCAGCAGCTTCCGGGAAAGTGTTTCGCGATCTTGGTGTCCAGATCCAGAGGCCTGTGCCGGATTAGGCCGTGTTCTTGCAGTCGCGCCCGGACCTCGGGGTCGGCTCCGCTGATCTCATCGTAGAACGCGCGCAGGCCGTCCGTGCCTTGTTCTTCCTCGATCCAGCTGAACAGTTCGTTCTTGTTCAATCCCCCCAACTCGCGTGGGACGTTGGGCGACATGCCGGCCTGGTACGATCCGCGGTCCATGCGGAACCGGTAATGTGCCATCCAGTGTTCCCAGTCTGGGGCATGCCGGTGGCACAGCTCCAACCCCGACAGTTCGAACTTGCAGGTCAGGGGTTCTTTGTTCTGAAACAGGTTGTGGATGCGAAAGTTCAGCTTTTCCATGCCTGTGCGGGCAATCAGCTTACCCTGGGTATGGCTGAGGAACCCTCCCAGAACGAATTCGCCATAGTTGGGATAGAGCGACTGCACCAACGCCGAGCGGTCGGGTCCGCTCGGGATATAAGCCTTATACAAATCCTCGCCGCCTGCCATTTCCTCCATCGGGCGGACGCGGACGGCAGGGATTTCGTTGGGGACGGCATTCAACTGTTCCCGGATCGGTTTTTCGGACCACAAGAACTCATCCACATCGAGATGCGCCAGCCAGTCCAGATCGGTGTTGCGATAGGCGAATGTCGCGTGCAGCGTCTGGCGGACCTGATGGCGTTCCGGCCGGTCCCGCTTGCGGTTCTTCCAAAAGGCATCATCGCAGATTCGCACCCGGATTTTCGGGTGATTCCTGAGGGTGCGGTGCGCCGCGTGATTGGGCTCGTCCATATAGATATACAGATAGTCCGCACCCAGACCGAGGTGATGCGCCGCAAATCCAAGTATGTCGCGGGTCGAGCCGCGAACCATCGACACGATACCCCAGGTCGTCATTGTCGCGCCGCCCGGCGCGCTTCACGCGCCTCACGCATTTTGGCCAGGCGTCGGAACACGGTGCCGGGATCGCGGTTCAAAGCGGTGAACAGATGGTCGGCAAGTGGGGCGATCGTCTGGTCGGTTTTCGCCTGCGCCCATACGGGCGTCAGGATGTTGATGTCCAGCCCTCCGGCTTCGAACGAGAAACTGTTCATCTCCATCGGCAGTTCAGCATCCGCCTTGCGCCGCAGCGGATAGGGCACGTCGGGCGGGCGACCAGAGAAAAGACGTTCAAACTCATAAAGCTTCATGATGCCGAACAGCATGCGCATCGCGCTCCCGACTTCGCGTTGCGCCTGTGTGGCGCCGTGGTCGGCAAATGTCTGAATGGAAGACACCTGCCAACGCAGATCAAGCTGTTGCAACAGGTGTTCCGAATGCTCGGCCCACAACCGGCAAAACAGGGCAGGGGCGTGACTGGGCCACGCCCGTTTTCGCAGGTTCGAGATCAGCTGTGCATTCAGAAAGGCCAGTTCCGATTTGCCGACGAATTCCCGCGCGATTTGCTGGCGTTTGCGGGTCCAGGATGTGTCCGCTTTGCCGGGATCCGGCCGTGTCGCGCTTTCGGGCACGATCTGATGCGTCAGCGGGACCAAATCGGCATCTGCCGCGGGAAAATCTACGTCCGACCATTCGAAAGGCGCACGTCGCCTTTCGAACCTGTCTTGGAGGGCGGGCAGACCACCCGAATACGTCAGATCATCATCCATTCGGACTTTCGGCCCGCACCATTACACCATCATCTCTTTCGTGGCGGTCAGGTTCAGCTCTGGGTAGTCGCGCACAACGCGGTCGATGTCCCACTGCAGACGCGTCAAATAAACGATGTCGCCGTCATGGTCATAAGCGATGTGCTGCTTGTTGGCGTTGACGAATTTCTCGACCTCGGCCTTGTCGCCACTGACCCAGCGGGCTGAGGTAAACTGAGACGCCTCGAAGCGTACGGGCAGGCCGTACTCCATCTCAATCCGGCTGGCGAGCACTTCGAACTGCAGCGCGCCGACAACGCCGACGATAAAGCCCGATCCGATAGAGGGTTTGAACACTTTGGCGGCACCTTCCTCGGCAAACTGCATCAGGGCTTTTTCCAGATGCTTGGCCTTCATTGGATCACCCGCGCGAACGCCTTGCAGCAGTTCCGGCGCGAACGACGGAATGCCCGTCACACGCAGCGCTTCGCCCTCGGTCAACGTGTCGCCAATGCGCAGCTGGCCGTGGTTGGGGATGCCGATGATGTCGCCGGCCCAGGCCTCTTCGGCCAGTTCGCGGTCGGAGGCGAGGAACAGAACGGGGTTCGAAATCGCCATCGGCTTCTTCGACCGCACATGGGTCAGCTTCATACCACGCTTGAAATGGCCCGAGGCCATGCGAACAAAAGCCACCCGGTCGCGGTGCTTGGGGTCCATATTGGCCTGCACCTTGAAGACAAAGCCTGCGACCTTTTTCTCGTCAGGCGCGATCTGACGCGGCTGGGCGGATTGGGTCTGTGGCTGCGGGCCATAAGCACCGATGCCCTCCATCAGTTCCTTCACGCCGAACGAGTTGATGGCCGAACCGAACCAGATCGGGGTCATGTGACCTTCCAACACGGCCTGCGGGTCAAGGGCAGGCAGCAATTCGCGTGCCATTTCGACCTCTTCCAGCAGCTTGTCCAGCAGGTGCTCGGGCACGTGTTCCGCCAGTTTCGGGTCGTCCAATCCGTTGATCTGAATGCTTTCGGCGACCTTGTTACGGTCGGCGCGGTCCATCAACTCCAACCGGTCGCGCAGCATGTCGTAGCAGCCGATGAAGTCGCGGCCCACACCAATCGGCCACGCCGCAGGTGTTACGTCAATGGCAAGCATTTCCTGAATTTCGTCGATGATCTCGAACGTATCGCGGCTTTCTCGGTCCATCTTGTTACAGAAGGTCAGGATCGGCAGATCGCGCAGGCGGCAGACCTCGAACAGTTTCTGCGTCTGGCTTTCCACACCTTTTGCACCGTCGATGACCATTACGGCAGCATCCACGGCGGTCAGTGTGCGATAAGTGTCTTCCGAGAAATCGCTGTGGCCGGGCGTGTCCACCAGATTGAACCGGAAGTTGTCGTAGTCAAACGACATCGCCGATGCGGAAACCGAGATACCGCGATCCTTCTCCATCTGCATGAAGTCCGAGCGTGTCCGCCGTGCCTCACCCTTCGCGCGCACCTGACCGGCCATCTGAATCGCGCCCCCGTACAACAGGAACTTTTCAGTCAGCGTCGTCTTGCCCGCATCCGGGTGCGAGATGATGGCGAATGTCCGGCGTCGGGCGATCTCGGGCGGCAACACGGGTTGGTTCGAGGCGGTATCAAGCATGAACGCGCGTATATGCGGGGAATCCTGCCGAGGCAAGACAAAGGGACTGGTTCGAATCGCTGGGCTGTGGCAATGAGAACATATGGTGAACAAATGATGGAGAGGTGATATGAATTTAAAAGAAATTGCAAACGAACTGGTCGCCGGTTGCCGCGAAGGCCGCGCCAAAGCGAATTTGGACAAACTCTATGCTGACGATGCTGTTTCTGTCGAAGCGGCGGATGCAATGGGCATGGGCCGCGAGGCGAAGGGCCGCGAAGCCATACATGGCAAGCATGACTGGTGGGAAGGCGCGCATGACGTGACCGACGCGTCGGTCAGCGATCCCTTCATGCATGGCGAAGACCGCTTTGCGGTGATCTTCGAAGTCAAGGGAACCGTGAAAGAAAGTGGTGACAGCTTTGATATGCGCGAAGTGGCAATTTATCATGTCGCTGACGGTAAGATCGTGCGCGAAGAGTTCTTTTACTGATCCCAGAACGGTTACTGGTCTTCCCTGAAAGGCTGGTGCTACATGTGCGGCAAAGACAGGGAGGATCGGATGGATCTGGGAATCAAAGGAAAACGCGCGCTGGTTTGTGCCAGCAGCAAGGGCTTGGGCCTGGGCTGTGCCGAGGCTTTGGCCGCTGCGGGTGTCGATCTGGTGATGAATGCGCGTGGGGCCGAGGCTTTGGAGGCGTCGGCCGACAGTATCCGCGCGGCGCATGGTGTTCAGGTCCAGACCATTGCCTGCGATGTGACCTCGGCTGAGGGGCAGGCGCAGGTGATCGAAGCGGCGCAGGGCGTTGATATTCTTGTGACAAACGCGGGCGGGCCACCTCCGGGGCTGTGGTCGGACTGGGATCGCGACGATTTCATCAAGGCGTTGGATTCCAATATGCTGACCCCGATTGCGTTCATGAAGGCGTTGCTGCCGGGCATGATGGACAAGGGCTGGGGCCGGGTGGTCAACATCACGTCGCAATCCGTGCGCGCGCCTATCCCGGCTTTGGGCCTGTCCAACGCGGCGCGCACAGGGTTGACCGGATACGTGGCCGGAACCGCGCGTCAGGTCGCCCCTAACGGCGTGACGATCAACAACCTGTTGCCGGGAATCCATGCCACCGACCGGGCAAATTCGCTGGACGGCGGAGTTGCGGCGCAAAAAGGGATCTCGATCGACGAGGCCCGGGCGCAACGCGAGGCGACGATCCCTGCGCGCCGATACGGAACACGGCAAGAGTTCGGGGCAGCCTGCGCCTTCCTGTGTTCGCAGCACGCCGGGTTCATTGTCGGGCAAAACATCCTGCTGGACGGCGGCGCGACCAACCTGACGATTTGACGATGGCACAGAACTTTTCGCTCAAGGATCAATTGTTTAACGCAGAAAAGACCCGCTATCTGGCGGGCCTTTTTGCCGGTGCTGACGCATCCTTTGACGCCGATGCATTTCAAACGCAGGTCATGTCGCGCCTGCTGGACCTTGAGCTGAAAGAGCGGATGGCCTGGATCGCCGAGTGCCTGCAACAGGCCGTGCCCGGTGATCTGCCCGAGGTCGCACCGACGCTGCTGCGCGCTTTGCCGCCGCCGTTAGACCCAACCAAGACAGATGACGACTTTGGTGATTTCATCTTTGCGCCTTTGGGTGACTGGGTCGTGTCCGTTGGGTTGGATCACCCGGATCAGGCGCTGGATGTTCTGGAGCAGATTACTCAGAGGTTTTCAATGGAATGGGCCATTCGCCCGTTCCTGAATGAATACCCCGAACAGGTTCTCGCGCGGATGGAGGCGTGGTGCGCTCATGACAGTTACCATGTTCGCCGATTGGTCAGCGAAGGCACCCGCCCGCGTTTGCCGTGGGGGCAGGCGGTGGGGTTGGAGCTGAGTGATCCGCTGCCACTGCTGGACCGGTTGCATGCTGATGGTACGCGGTACGTCACGCGGTCAGTCGCGAACCATTTGAACGATATTACCAAGAAAGACCCCGAACTTGTATTGGACCGATTGCAGGTCTGGGCCGAAGATGCGCAACAAGACCGCGCCGAGCTGGAGTGGATGACCGCACACACCTTGCGCGGGCTTGTGAAGTCTGGTCATCCGCGCGCGATGAAGATGCTAGGTTTTGACCCGGACGCGGATATCCGCGCGGATATCACGATCACCGGCGAAGCACGGATCGGCGGAGCGTTGGAGTTCGATGTGGCGCTGAGCGGAGCGGGTCGTCAGCCCGTTCTGGTCGATTATATCGTTCATTTTCAGCGCCCTGGTGGAAAAACCTCAGCCAAGGTTCACAAGCTGAAGCAGGCCGCGCTGAAGGAAGGCGCTCTGACGCTGAGCAAAAGACATAAGCTCAAGGGCGACGCGACCACGTTCAAACTTGTCCCCGGCGCGCATCGGCTTGAGATACAGGTGAACGGTCAGGTCCGCACGGGTGTGGACTTCGAACTGCTGGCTTAGTGCCCAAATATCCTCACGCTTTCGTCAGATCGCGAACGCCCGGATTGCACCGCGCCCGGCGCTGCATTAGCTGCAAAGCAGCGATCAGACAGAAGGGTAGCCGCAATGAAGCATGAGGCAGTGCAGAATTACTATGGCGAGGTCCTGCAGGGCAGCGCGGATTTGCAGACCAACGCGTGCTGCACGCCGGATGAGATGCCGGATCACCTCAAAAAAACCCTGTCGAAAATCCACGACGATGTGCTGACGCGCTACTATGGCTGCGGCCTGATCGCGCCGCTGGACCTTGAAGGGATGAGTATTCTAGACCTTGGCTGTGGTGCCGGACGCGATGTGTACGCCTTGTCCGACATGGTGGGCGAAAAAGGCCGCGTCGTGGGCGTGGACATGACGCCCGAGCAATTGGACGTCGCGCGCGCGCATCAGGACTATCACGCGCAGGCGTTTGGGCATGCCGCGTCGAATGTGGAATTCCACCACGGCTATATCGAAAAGTTGGATGAACTGGATCTTGAGCCGGGGTCTTTCGACATCATCGTATCGAACTGTGTCATCAACCTGGCCACGGACAAGGACGCCGTCCTGCGTGGCGCGCATCGGTTGTTGAAAGACGGGGGCGAGATGTATTTCTCAGACGTCTATGCAGACCGCCGCGTGCCGCAGGAAATGGCTGAAGATGAGGTTCTGTACGGTGAGTGCCTGTCGGGTGCGCTGTACTGGAACGACTTCCTGTCGATGTCGCGCAAGGCCGGTTTCGGTGATCCGCGCCGTGTTACGCACCGCCCGCTGACCATCGAGAACCCGGTTCTGGAAGAGCGCGTCGCGCCCCTGAACTTCCTGTCCGCAACATACCGTTTGTTCAAGCTGCCCGAGCTGGAGCCCGCGTGCGAGGATTATGGTCAGGCCGTGATCTACAAGGGAACCATCCCGAACGCGCCGCATCTGTTCGAACTGGACGACCACCACGCGATTGAGGCGGGCAAAGTGTTTCCCGTCTGCGGCAACACATGGATGATGCTGAAAGACACGCGGTTTGCACGGCATTTTGAATTCATTGGTGATTTCTCGACCCACTACGGAATCTTCGAAGGCTGTGGCGGCGAAAGCCCGTTTGAGGCCACCGGCGAGGCCGCATCGGGCGGCTGCTGCTGATCTCTTGCGCCTGAGGGGCGGGGTTGTTATCCCCGCCTAAGCCCGATGGAATTGATCGGGAAAGGCAACGGGGCCCATCGGTGACAGAAAACGCAACTCCTCCTCGGCTGGAAATCCGAAATCTGATCGCCCGGTACGAGGGGCGGGTCGTGGTGGACAATGTTTCGCTGACGGTGCAGGCGGGGCAGGTGACCTGTCTGTTGGGGCCGTCAGGCTGCGGCAAGTCGACAACTCTGCGCATGATCGCCGGGGTCGAGATGCAGGAATCCGGTGAAATCTATGTCGATGGCAAGCTGATCTGCGACACGGTGTTCCGGGTGCCGCCCGAGCGGCGTGAAATTGGGCTGATGTTTCAGGACTTTGCACTGTTCCCGCATCTGAGTGTGTCAGATAACGTGGCCTTTGGCCTGAAGGGGCACAAGGATGAAAAGCGTGCCCGCGTTGAAGAGTTGCTGACCAAGGTCGATCTGATGCGCTTTATCGACGACTACCCGCATCATCTGTCTGGTGGCGAACAGCAACGGGTGGCTTTGGCGCGCGCGTTGGCCCCGCGTCCACGGATCATGCTGATGGACGAGCCTTTCTCGGGCCTCGACAACCGCTTGCGCGACGGTATCCGGGATGAGACGCTGGCCATCCTCAAAGAGGAAGACGCGGCCGTCGTTCTGGTCACGCATGAGCCCGAAGAGGCGATGCGTATGGCCGATGAGATCGCCCTGATGCGCCGCGGAAAGATCGTTCAGCAAGGCGCGCCCTACAACGTTTACACCCGTCCGGCGGATAAAGCCGCTGTTGCTTTCTTTAGTGATGTCAATGTATTGCCCGCCAAAGTGAATGGAGCTTTGGCGGAAACGCCCTTTGGGCAGTTTCTGGCGCCGGGCGTGCCCGACAACACCGATGTCGAGATCGTCTTCCGACCTCAACATGTGCGTCTGGATTTCGACCGAAATGGCAAGGGGCCGTTGCCAACACCAACCGATGGCGTTGCCGCGCGGGGCGTGGTCGAACGGGCTCGGTTTCTGGGCAATGAAAGCCTTGTCGAGTTTCGGATGGACTATGACGGCTCGATCCTGAAGGCCACTGTTCCAAATGTCTTTGTCCCTAGTCCGGGGCGGGTGATGTGGCTGACGATCCGCCGCGACAAGTGTTTCGTATTCCCGGTTTAGGCTCTGGTGTGACAGTTTAGCGCCAAGTGGTGCCCGAAAGCCTCAGATTGCGGGTGCGCTTTGCTTGCCGCCACGCGGGGGCATGATTATCAAGGTCAAAACGCTGGGATGGATGGGGCGATGCGTATTCTTCTGACCAATGATGACGGGATCAATGCTCCGGGGCTGATCGCGCTTGAGGCAATTGCCGCCGATCTGGCGGGCCCGGATGGCGAGATCTGGGTCGTGGCCCCGGCCTTCGAGCAATCCGGGGTTGGTCACTGCATCAGCTATACCCACCCGATGATGGTCGCCAAGCTGGGCGAGCGTCGCTACGCCGCCGAGGGGTCTCCGGCTGATTGTGTGCTGGCAGGTTTGCACGACGTCATGAAAGACACCCCGCCTGATCTGGTTTTGTCGGGTGTGAACCGGGGCAATAACTCGGCGGAAAACACGCTTTATTCCGGTACGATCGGGGGCGCGATGGAAGCTGCCTTGCAAGGCGTTCCGGCCATTGCGCTGTCGCAATACTTTGGCCCGCGCAATCTGGGGCTGGACGACCCGTTCGAAACCGCAACGCGGTTCGGGGCCGACCTTGTGCGCCGCATTCTGGATGCGACACCGGCCGAGCAGGGCGATTACCGGTTGTTCTACAACGTGAATTTCCCACCCGTGCCAGCGGATGAGGTCAAGGGCACCCGCATTGCGGCGCAAGGCTATCGCCGCGATACGCGGTTTTCGGTCGAGCCGCACAGCTCGCCATCGGGGCGTCGGTTCCTGTGGATCAAGGGCGGTTATCAGCACAATCCCACCGCGCCCGGTACGGACGCGGCGGTCAATCTGGATGGCTACATTTCGGTCACGCCGATGCGTGCGGATCTGACGGCGCATGATATGCTGGATCAACTGAAGACAATCGAATGACCGGACCCGATCCAGAAACCACCATGCAGTTCCTCTTTGCCCTGCGCTCACGCGGGGTGACGGATGCGCGCGTTCTGGCCGCGATGGAGCAGGTCGACCGTGGCCGTTTCGTCAAAGGACTGTTTGCCGAGCGCGCCTATGAAGACACGCCGCTGCCAATTGCCTGCGGGCAGACGATCAGCCAGCCCTCGGTTGTGGGTCTGATGACGCAGGCACTGGACGTGCGGCCTCGGGATACAGTGCTGGAGGTTGGTACAGGCTCGGGCTATCAGGCCGCGATCCTGTCAAAGCTTGCGCGCCGGGTTTACACCGTGGAACGCCATAAGCGGCTGGTGCGTGAAACGTCCGATCTGTTTCGCGAGTTGGGGCTGACCAACGTGACTGCGATGTTGACGGATGGGTCCTTTGGGCTGCAGGAACAAGCGCCCTTTGATCGTATCATTGTGACCGCCGCTGCCGAGGACCCGCCCGGGCCGCTCTTGGCGCAGCTCAAAATCGGCGGTATCATGGTTTTGCCGGTGGGACAGTCGGATGCGGTTCAGACCCTGATCCGGGTCAGGCGTACCGAGACCGGTCTGGACTATGACGAATTGTTGCCCGTCCGTTTTGTACCTCTGCTGGAGGGGCTAGGCAAAGACGAGGCGTGAAGGAATATTTGCGATAAGCGCTGGAACCCCGGACAACAGGGGCAGGCGGTGAGGACAGTAAAATGAGAGCAGTTTCCAAATCAGCAATCGCGGCAGGTGTGGCCTCTTTGGCCGTGCTCGCGGGATGCGAAGGCCCCATTGACTATGACCTGCGCGGAAACGTCGGCGGGTTTTCCACTGCGGATGCGGCGCAGGCGGCCACCGCCAACCGGCCCGCACCCGATGCGCGTGGCGTGATCACTTATCCGAATTACCAGGTGGTCGTTGCCCGTCGCGGCGATACGGTCAGCGATGTGGCCGCACGTGTCGGCCTGCCAGCTGAAGAAGTCGCGCGGTTCAATGGGTTGCAGGCCGCAGATCAACTGCGCGATGGCGAAGTTGTTGCTTTGCCCCGAACAGTCAGCGCTGCCAGTTCGGTCGATATTGCATCCATTGCAGGGGCTGCGATTGAAGAGGCCCCGGCGGATGGCACAGTGCGTACGGCGATCTTGGAACCGGCGCAAACGGCTGCGACACCCGCTCCGGCACCCGCGCCGGTGGCGTCCGGGCCAGAGCCCATTCGTCACAAGGTAAAGCGGGGCGAAACCGCTTATACGATCGCACGCCTCTATGATGTGCCGGTTGATGCGCTGGCCGAGTGGAACGGGTTGGGGTCTGACTTCACCGTGCGTGAAGGCCAGTTCCTGCTGATCCCGGTCAAGAACCAGCCCGCACCGCGACAAGCTGCGGCGGCGACGGTTCCCGCGACCACGATCACGCAGCCAGGGCAGGGATCCCCCACGCCGACGCCCCCAAGTGCGACGCAACCTTTGCCGGACGAGGTGATCGCACCGGCCGAACCTGCGCCGGATGTGACCGCCGAAGCTCCGACAAACCAAAGTAATTCCGCTCTAGGCATGCCGGTCACCGGAACGATCATTCGGACCTATGAAAAAGGCAAAAACGAAGGGATCGATATTGCGTCGTCTCCGGGCACCCGGGTGAACGCGGCCGCTGCGGGCACAGTCGCGGCCATTACGGCGGATGCGGATCAGGTGCCGATCATTGTGGTCAAACACAACAGCGACCTGCTGACCGTTTACGCGAACGTTGAAAATATCACCGTAAAAAAGGGTGACCGCGTCAAACGCGGCCAAAAACTTGCCTCCTTGCGCGGTGGAGATAATGCCTATGTCCACTTTGAGGTGCGCAAAGGGTTCGAATCCGTCGATCCTGAACCCTACTTGCGGTGAGAGGAGTGGCCCTGACGGGCCATGCCTTCGGCGAGAGTATTTGTGAAAAGATGAAGCCTGTCAGGCGTGTGGGTCATAGTCGCTCAGACGTTTGCCGGGCTCATCCGCAAAAACCTCGGGCAGGGGTGAGACAGTCTCGATCAGGTCGATGCGAAAGACGCGAAACCCCTGACGCAGTTCGCACCAGGCGGTCAGGGTCCAGACCCGTCCCCAATATTCCATGTGCAACGGGCGTATGATCCGGTCGGTCATAACACCGTCAATTCGGCGATAGGACAATCGCAGCTTTTGCCGTGATTTGATGGCGGCGCGGATCGGCGCCATATGCGCCAATCCGCGTGCCGCGTCGGCAAATGGATAGACGGCGAATTTCCAACTGTCAGCCTCGGCTACGACCTGCGTGGGTAGTACCGCGTCGATCTTGTCGGCCAGCGACTCGGCTGCGGCTTTGAGGTCTGGGTCGGCAGCTTCGGCGACGATGGCCATCCCGAGGTTCAGGGCTTCAAGTTCGGCCGGGGTCAAGTTCAGCGGGGGCAGGGTGATCTGCTCGCGCACCATGTAACCAACGCCGCGCTCGCCCTCGACCGGGACTCCCGAGGCGACCAGAGTGTCCATGTCGCGATAAATCGTACGAACCGACACTTCGAGGCGGTCCGCGATGTCCTGCGCGCGGTGCAGTTTGCCGTCGCGCAGGATCTGGATGATATCGAACAGCCGATCAGTGCGGCGCATGGGATCTCTTGCCGGTCATGACGCCCCGATGGTCCAATGGATCGTATCGTGACGCATGGTCACCGAGTCCGGTGCGATTGCTGCCATGACCGCAGGGGCAAAATCTTGTTGGGGAAAGGCGGTCGCGGCGGCCTGGGCGCAATCCATATCGGTCCAGATGACCGTATCGGTCCACTGCCCGTCCTCACCCGCGCTGAGACGGCGAAAGACAAAGCCTTCGGCGTTCCGAACAAAGGATTCTGTGCGTTTCATGATGGTCACGAACTCCTCCTTGGTTACATCGGTTGCCAGTTTGAAGGTTACGGTTTCTGCGATTTGTGTCACGTGATGCTCCTGTTTGCTGAGACAGGTGCGTTTTATGCCTCCTCAACTGACATAAACCTGTCAGTTGTGTTTTGCCAGCCCTCAAAATCCGCGTGATCCGTTCAAATTTGCTGTGAGAACCGGCGCGACATGCTTTTGCGTTGACGCGCACAGGCGTAAACACACGGGCAGATGACATTCCCGGTGCGGTGCGCCGATTTCAAAGGAGATAAGACATGCTCAACAATATCGGCCTTCCCGGTCTTCTGCTGATCGCCGTTGTGGTGCTGGTGCTGTTTGGCCGCGGTAAAATCAGCTCGTTGATGGGCGAAGTGGGCAAGGGCATCACTTCGTTCAAAAAGGGCGTGAAAGAAGGCGCGGACGAGTTGGAGCAGGACGCAGCCGACGTGGCGAAAGACGTCACGCCTGAGACCGACAAAGACAAGGCCTAAGCGCAGATGTTTGATCTGGGCTGGACCGAGCTTCTGGTCATCGGCATCGTTGCCCTGATTGTTGTCGGGCCAAAGGACCTGCCGGTGCTGTTCCGAAATGTCGGCCGCTGGGTCGGCAAGGCCCGCGGCATGGCGCGCGAATTCAGCAGCGCCATGAACGAGGCAGCGGATCAGGCTGGCGTGAACGAGATCAAGCAAGGTCTGAATGCGGCAACCAACCCTGTGAACACCGCCATGGATGGTGTGAAGAAAGCCGCACAGGACATGGCCACAAGCATCGACCCGACCAAGTTCGATCCCGATAGCGAGACCGGCAAACTGGCGGCAGAACGCGCCGAGCAGGCCAAGAAGATTCAGGCCTCGACCGCCCGCGCAGCAGCCGAGCGCAAGGCCAAGGAAGCTGCGGATGCACTGGCCAAGGCTGAAGAGGCCGAGGCCGCGCTGAATACTGAAAGTAAAACATGACCAAGACCGACGAGATCGAAGACAGCTCAGCCCCGCTGATCGAGCATCTGGCGGAACTGCGCACGCGGCTCATTCACTGCGTTGTGGCGTTCCTGATCGGCATGATCATTTGCTTTACAGTGGCCACGCCGATCTTCAACTTTCTCACCCATCCTTTGTGTGACGTGCTGGCTGAACGCGGACAGGATTGCGATCTGATCTTTATCTCGCCGCAAGAGGGTTTCTTTGTCGCAATCAAGGTCTCACTGCTGGGCGGTTTCATCCTGGCTTTCCCCTATATCGGGATGCAGATGTGGCGGTTCGTGGCACCGGGTCTTTACCGCTCTGAGAAGAACGCGTTCCTGCCGTTCATGGTGGCTTCGCCGTTTATGTTCCTGCTGGGTGCAAGCTTTGCCTTCTACGTCGTCACACCTCTGGCCTATGACTTTTTCCTGGGGTTCCAGCAGTTTGGAGCTGAAGGAGAGGCAGTAACCGAAGGCACAACCGCAGCGCCGCTGAGCGTGGTGTTCCAGGGGTCCGCACAAGAATATCTGAACCTGACGATCAAGTTCATCGTTGCCTTTGGTCTGTGTTTTCAACTGCCCGTGTTGCTGACCCTGATGGGCAAGGCCGGGCTGGTCTCGGCTGAAGGTCTTGGATCTGTCCGCAAGTATGCGGTCGTTGCCATCCTTGTGCTGGCCGCGCTGGTGACACCGCCTGACGTGATCACGCAGATCATCCTGTTTGTCGTGGTCTACGGCCTTTACGAAGTGTCGATCTTCCTGGTCGCACGAGTTGAAAGAAAGCGCGAAAAGCAACTGCGCGCCGACGGCTACTATGATGATGAGGAAGAAGCGGATGAAGAAATCATTCGCGAAGAAGAGGGCAAGTAACCTCTGCGACCCTTGAACATCAGGCGTGCCCCAACGGGCGCGCCTTTTTCATGCCAAGCTCTTGTTGCGCCAGCCGGAACATGGTTTGAACTCCAAAACTCCCGGAGGCACCCATGGACGACCTAGCCCTGAACCGTATCGCTGATGCTCTGGACCGTATGGCTCCGGCCCCTTTGGCCGCGCCGGATTTCGGGGCTGCCCCGGCTTTCGTTTGGCACGTTGAACCTGATCGGCTGGAACCGGTCGCTCAGGTCAATCGCGTCGATCTAGACCTGCTGGTTGGCATCAACCGATCCCGCGATACGTTGCTGGACAACACGCGTCGCTTTGCCGCCGGGTACAAGGCCAACAACGCGCTTTTGTGGGGCGCGCGCGGCATGGGCAAGTCCAGCCTCGTCAAAGCCGTACACGGCACGTTGCAGGCCGACCACCCCGACCTCAAACTGGTGGAACTGCAACGCGAGGATATGGGCTCGGTCGCGCGCCTGCTGAACCATCTGCGCGCCGCGCCGCACCGGTTCATCCTATTCTGCGATGACCTGTCGTTCAGCCACGACGATCAGCACTACAAGTCGCTCAAGGCGGTGCTGGATGGCGGCATCGAAGGCCGGCCCGAGAATGTCGTGTTCTACGCCACCTCAAACCGCCGCCACCTGATGCCGCGGGACATGATCGAAAACGAACGGTCCAGCGCGATCAACCCGTCCGAAGCTGTTGAGGAGAAAGTCTCTCTGTCCGACCGTTTCGGCCTCTGGCTGGGGTTTCACCCGTGCGATCAGGACGAATACCTGGCCATGATTGACCGCTATTGCGCAGCATATGACGTATCCGTCGATGCGGAAACGCTACGCGCCGAAGCCATCGAATGGCAGGCCACACGCGGAGCGCGCTCAGGCCGGGTCGCATGGCAATTCTTCGTTGATCTGGCCGGGCGGAACGGGGTGCATATCGCGTAATCCGCTCGCTTCATCTGGCCAAAAATATCCCCGCCGGAGGCATGGCCCGTCAGGGCCATCCTTTACAGCAGCGCCAGTATGCGCGCGGCCTCGTCCGCGGGGCTGGTCAGCACATCACGATCCTCACCGGGATGGAAACGCGCGCGCACAGCTGTGGGCATAGGCGCGGGTTCTACGACCGAGACACGTGGACCGGTGCGCTCGGTCTCCAACGCCCAGCTGCGCGCCAGCGCCAATTGCGCGGCCTTGGTCGCACCATAGATGCCATAGAATTTCTCACCCGCCTTGGGGTCGTCGAAAAACACCGCATGGCCGCTCTCGCCCAACAGGGGGGCGACGTACGGGATCAGAACAGACGTGGCGGTCGCGTTGATGTTCACGGCCTTTGTCCATTCCTTCGGATCGACGAAATGCACAGGCGTCAGGGCCGAGGCGTGGACCGCAGTGTGCATCCACAGATCAACTTTGCCCCAGCGATCGTGGATCCCGCGACACAGGGTGGCCATGGCGTTCGGGTCCGCGATGTCCATGGGCGCAAGGGTCGCCGCACCGCCTTTGGCTTTGATACGGTCGTCCAGCTCTTCCAGCCCGCCGGTGGTGCGGGCAACGGCGACGATGTGATACTCGGGTGCCAATGCTTCGGCCAGGGCAGCACCCAAACCGCGCGAGGCCCCGGTGATGAGGGCAATTTTGGTCTGATCGGTCATAGGGGCGGTTTGAACCCATGCGCGCAGGGCGTCAAGGCAGTTTAGCTGCCGGGGATTGCGATCCGACGTGTCTGGCCGCTTTGTCGCAGCATGATGCCTTCTTCATCGATGGCGATCACAGTGCCGGACGAGACCCGACTGCCCGGCTTAACCTCTTTGACCCGGCCCGAGGACAGGCGCATAAGGGCCCGCATATTGGCTTTGGGCCCAAAGACACCAAGGACGGAAACGGAATTCTTCTTCAACGCGCCCTTCTGCGTGGCCGCGCTTTTGACGGTGGCGTTCGACATGAAATCCGGCCCGACCAAAGCGGTCCGGCCCCTTGTTTTATGAGTGGTTCGGCACAGGGGCTATCAAACCAGATCCCGGAACAAAAGGGGCGGCGGCAGTGGCGTGCTTCACGCCGGAAGTCGCGCTGTCGAACCCCTTGCGATTGCGGTTTCTTCATCGAAAAGTTGTGCGCGGAAACCAACCGGTGCTGCGCGTTGAATGCCGAAAAAAGACCCGCACCTCTGTTGCGATACGGGTCTGGAACCAAGTTTGATTCGGTGCGTTTTTGTTAGCCAGAGGCCAGTTTGGCCCCGTTCCACGACCCGCCCGGAACTTGCATATCCTGCCGCTTTTTGCTGACCCGGCTGCTGTTTTCCAGACTGTCCAGATACCCTTCGCTGACACTGCCCGTGATGTAGTTGCCGTCAAAGCACGAGCAGTCAAAGGCTTCGATCTCGGGGTTGCCTTCCTTGGCCGACCAGATCAGGTCGTCAAGGTTCTGATAGAACAAGGCATCCGCGCCCAGTTCCTGCCGGATTTCTTCGATCTCTTTGCCATTGGCGATCAGTTCATGCTTGGTGGGCATGTCGATGCCGTAGACGTTCGGAAACTTCACTGGGGGTGAGGCGCTGGCGATGAACACCTTTTTTGCTCCGGCTTCGCGGCACATCTGCACGATCTTCTTGATCGTGTTACCCCGCACGATCGAGTCGTCGATCAGCAGCACGTTATGACCTTTGAACTCCAGGGGTACAGCGTTTAGCTTGCGGCGCACGGATTTCTGTCGCTCTTCCTGGCCGGGCATGATGAAGGTGCGGCCGACATAGCGGTTCTTGACCAGACCTTCGCGATAAGGAATGCCTGTCGCCTTGGCGACCTCAAGCGCGACGGGGCGGGCGCTGTCCGGTACGGGGATGATGCGGTCGATCTCTAGCCCCGCAGCCTCGATCTGGCGGGCCAGCGTCTGCCCCATCCGCATTTGCGTTTTGTAGACTGAAACACCGTCCAACAGCGAGTCCGGACGGGCGAGGTAAACATATTCAAAGATGCACGGGGTCAGCTGCCCTTCGACCGCCTGGAACGTGTGCATGTTGCCGTCCAGATCGATCAGGATGGCCTCACCGGGTTTCACATCGCGCAGCTTTTCAAAGCCGTTGATACCGAAGGCCACATCTTCGGAAGCAAAGGCATAGTCATCGCCTTCACCATCCACATCGCGCTTGGCCACCGACAGAGGGCGAATGCCATAGGGGTCGCGGAACGCCAGCATGCCAACGCCTGCGACCAGACAGATCACCGAATAGGCACCCTGAACCCGTTCCATCGTCATCTTTACACCAGCAAAGATGTTGCGGATCGGCTCGGCATTGCCATTCACCTTGATCGCATCGGCCACTTTGTCGGCCAGCACGTTCAGCAGGATTTCCGAATCCGACGTAGTACGCAGATGGCGGCTATATTTTGCGGTAACTTTCTCACGCTGTTCGGCCGTGTTCGTGATGTTGCCGTTATGGACCAGATAGATTCCATAAGGCGCGTTTACAAAGAACGGCTGCGCCTCGGCCGCGCTGAGCGATCCGGCGGTGGGGTAACGCACATGCCCCATGCCGACCTTACCCAAAAGAGTCTCGGCGTCCTGAGCGTTGAACACATCCTTGACCAGTCCGTTGGCCTTTTTCTCGCGAAAGAACTCACCGTTAAAGGTGACGATCCCCGAGGCGTCCTGACCCCGGTGCTGCAGCATCAGCAGCCCGTCATAGAGCTCCGCAAAGACATCGTGCGTCCTGCTCGCAATCCCCAAAATGCCACACATATACGGGCTCCAATCTCTACGACGTGTTTATTGTGATGAGCTTTGCAGGTCGGGCTGGCTGAAATACTGTAACTGTGCGTGTTGTCGCCCGACCACTTGGCGGTGCACGCGCGCCAGAGCCACAAGGGCGAGCGCGAAAGAAAACAGATACAGCAAGATCGGCGGCTCCGATTCCATGTCAGTTCGGCACTCACATAATGCCTAACTGCGCCTGTGTCATCAAAGGATCACATTTGCAATTTGACGCATGTGTTTTTGACCAAAATGCATTTGAAAACGTGACATGAGCGGTCCGCGTGTGATGTCATAACAAAAGTGACAGGTTTTGCAGTAATGACAAAGGTTCTGGTGGATTTACGCCATGTGGCAACACAAGCAAGGAACAAAAAAGGAAGAACCCGTAAAGCGCCGGTGTCACCGATGCAGGGGTATGGGACGTGCGCCGTGTCCAATCTGTAACGGGGCAGGCGAGGTCATTAAAAGCCGCGACATCCATGGGAAGCCAATCATGGGTCGGTGCGATGGCTGTTTCGGCTTGAAAACAATCCGATGTACGGTGTGCGGAGGTGAGGGGTTTGTCTGACCCCAGGTGGATCGTCGCAAGTTCCTGAACATCGGAGTGAGATGATCTGAACCCACTCAGCGCCCGCAATTGCGGTATGTGGGCCCGACCCTCAACATTCTTGACCCAGTGGCCGATCTACGGACCGAGCAGCATATGACTTAACGGCAAGATTTGACGCGCCGGAAGCATGGACACTCGGCGTGTCTGGATGTAGCGCCAGACAAACCTTTGCCTGGAACCAAAATGACGGAAACGACATATCCAAGCCCTGTCCAGTCGCACCGCCATGCCGACATTGCCGTCCATGCGATCGGGCTGGTGGCGATCCTAACGGCCGGTGGAGTGCTTCTTTATAAATCAATCCTAGGTCTCGAACCAAAGCTGGTTCTTGCGGTCGTGGTTTACGTACTTTGCGCGCTGTCCTCCAATCTGGCATCCGTCGCCTATCACTTTTCCACGTGGCACCACGGGCGCAAACTGATGCGGCGCATTGATCACGCCGCGATCTACCCCAGCATTTCGGGTACTTTCACACCTTTTTTCGTCTTGGCAGGCACGACATGGACGATGACCTTGCTGTGGATTTGCTGGGGGCTGACAGCGGTGGCCGTCTGGAACAAGATCACCAATGAAACGGTCAAGTCACGATGGTCAACCGCCTCCTACCTGGGGCTGGGCGCAATTGGGTTGAGTGCCCTTCCTGACCTCACGAATTTACCTGTTACGACATTGTGGTGCATCTTGGCGGGCTCTGCCGCCTACGTCATTGGAACGGTGTTTTACGCCCAAAAAACTGTGCCTTACCGGTATGCTGTTTGGCATACTTGGGTCAATATTGGCGGAGCGCTGATGTTCGCGGGCATATGGATAGCGCTGTCCACGCAATGGTAGGTTTTCCAGAGGCAAGGAATGACTGCTTCGCAAACGGTTTGTTCGATATTGTAGTGGAGCAATAGGTCTGCTTTGGACTGCAAGCAGACATTCTGTGCAGCATGACTTCGCCCTGCTGCGGTAAAAAAGCCCGGCTGATGCCGGGCTTTTTTCTTATTCCGTTGTGGTAGGTGCTGTTTCCGTTGTGGTCGGTGTTGTCAGCTCTTCCGAAGGTGCCGAACCTTCGGTGCAGCTGGCGACCAGCTCTTCGTACTGGCGTGTCACCCAACCCAAGGCCGCCTCGGGGTTTTGTTCTTCGATCCGATCGCTGAACTGTTCGAACACCTTGGCCGAGCGGCTTTCGTCCACGATCGTATAAGGCTGACCGGTCATCACGGTGTCGTAGACAAAGAACGCGATCGCAACCAGCAGGATGCCGCGTGCAATGCCGAAGAAAAAGCCCAGAGCCTGATCTAGCCCACCCAGCGCCGAGCGCTGAACCAGCGATGAGAACAGGGGGGTAAAGATGCTGACGATAATCAAGGCCACCGCGAAAACGGCGGCAAAGCCCGTAATGACCGAAAGTTCGCAGCTGTCGCGCAGGAAATCTCCGACCACCGGGATCTCTTTCACCAGCGGAACCGCCTGTGGTGCAAAGATGAAGGCCAGCACTGCGGCTGCGACCCAGCCTGCAATGGCCAGAACCTCTCGTAAGAAACCGCGTGAGTAGGCGAGAATGCCTGACACGACGATGATCAGGGCAACGACCCCGTCAATAATTGTAAAACCTTCCATGGCCCTCGCCTGTTCTTTTTCTGCCCCTCAAGGCGCGACTCTAACCTGCTCCGAAGGTTTCGCCAACAAACCCAACCAAATCAGAGGGTCGGGTGAGTGTCAGACCTGCCACAGTACCGGTTTTGCCACCGGCCGGAGCGATTGCCGATGTGAAACCAAGTTTTTGGGCTTCTTTCAACCTGTTTTCGGTCTGCGGGGCGGGTCTAAGTGCCCCAGATAACGAGATTTCTCCGAAAACCACCGTGTCTGCGGGCAGGGCGGTGTCTTCGCGCGCGCTGAGTAACGCTGCGGCAACCGCGAGGTCCGCGGCGGGTTCACCGATTTTGAGCCCTCCGGCGACGTTCAGATAGACGTCGAGCCCTGCAAAGGGGATGCCGCAGCGTGCTTCGAGCACGGCGAGGATCATCGCCAACCGTCCACTGTCCCAGCCCACAACGGTCCGGCGGGGCTGTGAATGGGGCGAAGGGGCGACAAGCGCCTGCAACTCCACCAGAACAGGCCGTGTGCCTTCAATTCCGGCAAAAACGGCCGATCCGGGGCTGGGTGAGCCACGTTCCGACAAAAACAGGGCCGAGGGGTTGGTGACCTGCGCCAGACCCTTGCCGGTCATCTCGAACACGCCGATTTCGTCCGCCGGGCCGAAACGGTTCTTTACAGCGCGCAGGATGCGGAACTGGTGGCCCCGTTCGCCTTCGAAATAAAGCACTGTGTCGACCATATGTTCGACCACGCGCGGGCCGGCGATTTGGCCTTCCTTTGTGACGTGGCCGACCATGATGACCGAGACGCCGTGTCGTTTCGCAAACGTGGTCAATTCATGCGCCGCGGCCCGCACTTGTGACACAGAGCCCGGAGCGCTGTCGACATTGTCGGCCCACATGGTCTGGATCGAGTCGATAATTGCGAGGCCAGGCTTTTCGGCCTCAAGCGTCGTCAGGATGTCGCGCAGATTGGTTTCCGCCGCCAGTTGAACCGGTGCATCCTCGAGCCCCAGGCGCCGGGCGCGCATGCGGACCTGCGCGCTGGCTTCTTCGCCGGAGACATAGATTGTCTTGACGCCAGCACGAGCAAACCGCGCAGCGGCCTGCAACAGCAGTGTTGACTTGCCGATCCCCGGATCGCCTCCGACCAGAAGGGCCGAGGCCGGAACCAGACCGCCACCCAAAACGCGGTCCAACTCTTCTACGCCGCAGAGGGTGCGGGGTGGGGGCGTTTCCTCGGTCGACAGGTCCGTGAGTGAGATGGACTGGCCGCGTTTGCCGCCGAGGGATTTTTTTGCGGGGCCAGCCGAAAGGGGCACGTCTTGCGTGATGGTGTTCCATTCACCGCAGGAATCACACCGCCCGGACCATCGGGTATGCGTTGCGCCACAGGCCGAGCAGGAGAAAGTCGTCTTTGCCATGGCGCAATTCGTGCCCGAGGACGGGCGGTTCTTCAAGCCCTTGCGAGACTTTCATCTCCGCCGGTGGCGCGTCGCGCCCTCGGGCCCGGTGGGCCATCGTGCGCGACGGGCGCTGACGCGCCTATTCTGCAGCGCGGGGCGGGGACATCGCGACAACGCGCGATTTCTTTGGATCGCGCTCGTCGGCGAGCGGTTGCAGTTGGGCCGACAGTTCCGGCAGCAGCTCGAACAGCTCGTCCCGAAGACGGGTTAGTTGCGATTTCGCGATGGTTTCCTCCATCTCGATATCCTGGGTCCACTGGCGCAATTCATGCTGGATGACCTGCGCTTCTTCGATGCGTTGCTGGAACAGCTCAATCTCTTCCTGCCGCTGCTGCAGGAACATCCGGGCGCGGTTCACACGGGCGTCGCCATAGGTCTCGGCCAGTTCGTGGCTGAGATGGCTCATCTGGGCCGCCAGCTCAAGGATCTCGGGCTCCAGCGATTGCAGGTCTGGGTGATGGCGCAGAAAGGCCATTCGTTCCTTGACCGCATCAAACTCGGACGACAGCAGAAACGTATCGCCCCGATCGGCGGCGTGAGCCAGCTGATAGGCTTGTGCCACGTCGTGCATGTTCAGCGAGAACTTACGATGAGACGTTTCAAGGGCCATCATCCTGGCATTTGCGGGCAGGTAGAAGGCCAGCATGAGAATCAGTACGGTCAAACCGATCTGGATGTACATGCCCGCATCGACCACGGGACCAGAGCCGAATCCGGCCTGCATCGATAGCCAGGGCAAGACCCCCAAAGCGGACAGAAGGCACGCACCGACCGAGAAGAGCGCTGCAGTGCATATGAGGAAAAAAGTCAGTCTTAAAAAGGCATTCTGAAATTGCAATGTAATGTTGTGGAGGGCAGTCATGCTAGACGAACTCCTTTGATAACCGGTACAAACCAGCCCAAAGCGGGGAACATCTAAAACACACAGAATGATCCGCTTAGGACCGAAACTACAAATATTTACTGCTCGAAATATAAAGATGATACTCAGATAAGCGTTTTCAATCAATTAGCTCTGAGGATTTCGTGAACTGCGTGTCATTTCGGTAATGTGGCCCAACGCGATCGAGGCCAGAATGCAGGCCGTGAACAGGTACAATCCCCACGCCGTTTCGATGGTCGCGTAGGAGATCCCCTTGGCCAATGTGATGTAGAGCGCGATCAGGAAAATGTCGGCCATCGCCAGTTTGCCGAGGATGTTCAGGGCAGGCTGAACGCGGGCATCCAGCAGGTCCCATTGGATCAGGGCGGTGCCGATGGTTTTGATATACGGCGCGAAGAGGGCGAAGACAGTGACCACCAGCGCCAAGAAGATGTCCGACTTCCACAGCGACTGGAGCCCGGTGATGACGCTGATCTCGCTGAGGCCGAAGATCGGCAGCAGACCCGCGCGCATCAGCGGGGCGAACCATGCGATGGGGTATAGGATCAGAAGGGAGAGGGTGGCGAGGCGGAGGATCATGAAAAAGGGCTACTTTGTGCGATACTCAATATTAGACACTTGAGCTGGAAATGGCTTTCCAAGAGAGACTAAAGTTTAACTGAACAGTCTACTTGAATTGAAATCAAAAAGACTAGAAAAACCAAACAGCAACATGAAAGATCGAGTGTTCAGCATGCCCAGCATTACAGACATATTTCGGTTTTGTCGTGAATGCCCGGGACTGTGAATGTTCTATTTCTTGATAGTGATGGTCGTTTGCGAGATTGTCTTTATCTACTACGTTACTGCGCAACCAGAGTTCTATTTGGACAGCCGATCTAGCGCCATTATACCCGTGGCGGTATGGGTCACTCCGCTGATTGCAATAATCATGTTCGTAAGAGGCGTGGTCGAATTTTCAAAGCGGAAAAAACCGGACCACGACCCACAAGCTTGACGTAGCGCTCCCGCCGATAGGTTTGGAATTACCGCACCGCCTCAATCGGCCCCTCGGCACTGCCACTGATGAATTGCTCAACATAGGGATCGCCCGAGGCGTCCATCTGGCTGACCGGGCCGGTCCATTGGATGACGCCTCCGTGCAGCATAGCGACGTTGTCGGCAATCGCGCGGACAGAGCTCATGTCGTGGGTGATGGTCATTGCTGTGGCGCCCATCTCGGTCACGATTTCGCGGATCAGGTCGTTGATGACGCCGGACATGATCGGGTCCAACCCGGTTGTGGGTTCGTCGAAAAAGATGATCTCAGGCTCGGCGGCGATGGCGCGGGCAAGGCCCACGCGTTTTTGCATCCCGCCGGACAGCTCGGACGGAAAGCGGTCGGCCACGTCGGATTTCAGACCCACGCGGCGCAGTTTCTCAATCGCGATCTCACGCGCATATTCAGCGGGGCGCTTCAATGGCCCGCGCAGCAGACGGAACGAAACGTTCTGCCAGACAGGCAGAGAGTCGAACAACGCAGCACCCTGGAAGAGCATCCCGAAACGGGCCAGAAAGGCATCTCGGTCGCCTTTGGTGGCGTCTTTGCCATCGACATAGATCATGCCGCTGTCGGGTTTAATCAGGCCCAGAATGCACTTCAAAGCCACGGATTTCCCGGTGCCCGAGCCTCCGATGATGACCATTGACGTGCCCTTGGGGATCTCAAGATTCATGCCCTGCAGAACCTGATTGTCGCCAAAAGCTTTCGTTACGTTCTCCATTCTGATCATACCGAGAAGAATACCCCTGTAAGAATGAAGTTGGCGGCCAGGATCATGATCGCGGCGGATTCGACCGAGGATTTGGTGGCCCGACCCACGCCTTGTGCGCCGCGGCCGGAATTCATGCCGTAGTAACAGCCCATGATGGCCGCGATCAGGCCGAAGGCCGCGCCTTTGACCAAAGACGACACGATGTCTTTGGTTTCAAGGAAATTGACGGTGTTCTGCAGATAGGTTGCCGCGTTGAACCCCAGGTTTTCGGTCGCCACCACATAGCCACCGGCGATGCCGATGACGTCTCCGATCCCGACCAGCAGGGGGACGGTGATCAAGGCGGCCAGTACACGCGGGGCGGTCAGATACTTCATCGGGTGGGTCGACAGGGTGACCAGCGCGTCAATCTGCTCGGTCACTTTCATCGTCGCAATCTCAGCAGCAATGGACGAGGTCACACGCGCAGCAATCATCAGGCCAACCAGCACCGGCCCAAGCTCGCGCACCATCCCGATTGCGACGATCTGGGGCACTACGGCCTCGGCGTTGAAACGTGCGCCGCCTGCATAAATCTGCAGTGCCAAGGCACCACCGGTAAAGATGGCGGTTAGACCCACGACCGGCAGGGATAGCCAGCCCACATTCATCAGGGCCACGAAGAACTCGCGCGGGTAGAACGGCGGGCGAAAGATGTGTGAGATCGCGTCCACCGCAAAAATTCCGACCTTGCCGAATGTGGCAAGCAGGGACAGGACAGCGCGGCCCAACCCACCCAGCGCGGCCAAAGGGTTCATTCCACGTAACCTCGGGAATAGCGTGCGCCCAATGAGGTCAGGATCTCATACCCGATTGTGCCCGCCGCTTCGGCCAGATCGTCGACCGTTTGATGGCCGTTCAGAATGCGCAGCCGTTCGGGGTCTTCAGGCAGGTCGGTCACGTCGACAGTGATCAGGTCCATCGAGATGCGCCCGACAACAGGGCAGGGCTTGCCACCTGAAAAGGCGTCGATACCACCGCCAATAGCACGGTGCAGGCCATCGGCATAACCAGCGGCGACTGTTGCAATGCGCGACGGGCGGCGCGCGGTCCAGCTGTTGCCGTATCCGACCGTTTCACCGACCTCGACAGGGCGAACCTGAACAACCGGCAGGTCGGCTGACACGACGGGCTTTGCCTCGGAAAATGGCATGCCGCCATAAAGGCCGACGCCGGGGCGGCAAAAATCAAAGTGGAATTCAGGCCCAAGCAGCGTACCACCTGTGGCGGCCAGCGACCGGGGCGCAGTGGTACCATCGGTCATCTCGCGAAAGGTTTTCAGTTGCTGGCGGTTCATCGGATGATCGGGCTCATCCGAGCAAGCCAGGTGAGACATCACAACAGCAGGGGTCAGCGCCTCGGCCTTCGGGCGCAGTTCGGCCCAATCGGCGGGCTCAAGCCCAAGTCGGTTCATGCCGCTGTCCAACTGGATCCCAAAAGGGTGATCGGGCAGGGCCTGCTGATGGCGCAGGAATTGTTCAGGCGAGTTGATCAGCGGCGTCAGATCGTGATCGCGCAGCAGATCAGTGTCGCCTTCCATATGGCCCGAGAATACGGCAATCATCGGACCGGGGCCGATGGCCTTGCGCACGGCGACGCCTTCTTCGGCGACGGCGACAAAGAACTTGCGAACACCTTCATCGGCCAAGGTCGCAGACACCGGTTCGGCCCCAAGCCCATAGGCGTCGGCCTTGACCACGGCGCCGGTCTCGACTTCGGTTTTTGCATCCAGCGCCCGCCAGTTGCTGGCCAGCGCCTGAAGGTTGATCGTCAAACGTGCGGTACTCATGGCACCGTTCATGACATTGGATCGCGGCAGGTCAAGAGGGGAAGCGACGATTATTGCAAACTTCGGCACGAACATGGGCAAGTTCCGGCCTGTCTTGCAAGCCATTGGCGAAAAAGAGGTTGTGTCCACGCGCGCGAGTATCAAAATTGAGGTTTTACAGATGCCGGACCGACAGGGCGAACGATGAAATTTAGCGCAGAAATCCCGCAGTGGCGCGACTCGCTGCCCAAGCTGTTCCAGCAGGTGTTTTCGGACTCGGAAGGTGAAGATGAGGGCAAAGTGATTGGGGCCCTGGTATCCGATCTGCTATCAAATACGCCCGAGGATGATCTGCAGGCCGCGATTTCCCAAGATGGACCTAAGGTGTTGGGATGTATACTGTTTTCGCGTCTGCGCTTTGAGCAGGATACACGACAGGTTTTTCTGATGTCACCGGTCGCGGTGCGCACAGATCGCCAGAAATCAGGGGTTGGGCAGAAATTGATCAGGTTTGGTCTGGAAGGGTTGCGCAGCGCGAATGTCGACTATGTCGTGACCTACGGCGATCCGGCTTATTATGGCAGATCCGGGTTTGTGCCGATCTCTGAGGATTTCGCTCCGGCCCCAATGCCTCTGAGCCACCCGCACGGGTGGTTGGGACAAGCTCTGACTGAGACCGAGACGGCACCCTTCAAGGGGCCGTCCCATTGTGTCGAAGCTTTCAACAAACCAGAGCTTTGGTAGGGGTTAGTAGCCTTCGATCTCGCCACCCTGCTGCCAGGGTTTGACTAAGTTTCCGAAGCGGGTGAATTGCGCCTCGAACGAGAGCTCAACCGTGCCGATGGGACCGTGACGTTGCTTGCCGACAATAACTTCGGCCTTGCCGTGCAGGCGCTCCATAGCCTGCTTCCACTCTTCCATCTTTTCCAGCTCGTGATCGCCGGGCTTTTCGCGTTCCTTGTAGTATTCCTCGCGGAACACGAACATCACCACATCGGCGTCCTGTTCGATCGAGCCCGATTCCCGCAGGTCGGACAGTTGCGGGCGCTTGTCGTCTCGGCTTTCCACCTGACGTGACAGCTGCGAAAGCGCGATGACAGGAATATTCAGTTCCTTGGCAATGGCTTTCATGCCCATCGAAATCTCGGCGATTTCATTCACCCGGTTGTCGGACATACCACGGCAAAGCTGTAGGTAGTCGATGACCAGCAGGTCCAGCCCGTGCGTCCGTTTCAACCGGCGCGCCCGCGCGGCAAGCTGCGAGATTGGCAGGGCCGGGGTGTCGTCGATGAACAGCGGGCAGGCTTCCAGCTCTTTGGCGGCATCCACGAAGCGGCGGAACTCGGACTCGGTCATGTCACCTTGACGTATCTTATGCGATGAAATCTCCGACGCTTCGGCCAGAACACGGCCCGCAAGCTGCTCGGCGCTCATTTCCAGCGAGAAGAACCCGACCACGCCCCCATCAATTGCGCCCTCAGAACCGTCCGGCTTGGTGCCGCGCTTGTAGGCCTTGGCCACGTTGAACGCGACGTTAGTCGCCAGCGACGTTTTCCCCATCGAGGGGCGACCGGCAAGGATGATTAGGTCGGACGGGTGCAGGCCGCCAAGCTGTTTGTCCAAGTCGGCCAGACCGGTGGAAATCCCCGCCATGCCACCACCGCGCTGGTACGCTTCGTTAGTGACGTTGACGGCTTCTGTGACCGCCTTGAGGAAGGATTGAAATCCTTGTTCGGTCTGGCCCTGCTCGGATAACTGATAAAGCTGTTGCTCGGCCTCGACGATTTGTTCTTTTGGCTCGCTGCTGACATCAACCCGCGCCGCCTTGTCCGAGATGTCGCGGCCCAGCCGGATCAACTCGCGCCGGATGGCGAGGTCATAGATCATCTGGGCGTAGTCATGCACCGCGAACGCACTGATCGAGGCACCGGCCAGTTTGACCAGATAAGCCGGACCACCCAGTTCCTTCAGGCCTTCGTCCTCGGCCATGAAAGATTTCAGCGTAACGGGCGAGGCCAGCGCATTCTTGGCGATGCGATTGGCCGCGACCTCGTAAATGCGGGCATGGACCGGGTCATAGAAATGCTCGGCCCCGATGATCGAAGCGACCCGGTCATACAGATCGTTGTTGGTCAGAATCGCACCCAGAAGCTGCTGTTCAGCCTCAATGGAATGCGGCATGGTTTCGGCGTTCTGAATCTGCGCCGCTGCCTGCTCGATGCTGCTTATCTCGTTCATTTTGTCCCCGCTGCCCGTTCCGAGGTTTTACACGCGATTTGCGCTAACAAGCTATCTGGAAATACCTGTGGTTAAGTTCGGGTAAGGCCTTGGGATAACTTTCCGGATAGTTTGGATACCTGTGCATGCTTCGCTTATTATGTAGGAGTTGAGGGAAAAGTCACCAGATATCGTAGCCCTTGTTCCGATTCTTTGGCGCTTATCCCCAATTCGTCCACAGGAGGTTTACGTGGATTTATTGGCTTCCTGCCATCCGCGGGGGTCGTTCAGGAAGGCCTCGACACCCTCAAGTGTTTCCTGATCAAAGGCTTTTTGCGCCTTGGCTTCGGCCAGAACGTCCCACCAGGTGCACAGGTGGTGCAGCTGCACACCGTGGTCGCCCAGCGTCTTTTCCGTTTCGGGGAAGATGCCGTAGTAGAAGATCACCGCCGTGTGGCCGCAGGTGGCGCCGGTTTCCCGGATTGCATCCACGAAAGACAGCTTCGAACCCCCATCCGTGGTCAGGTCTTCGACCAGCAGGACGCGCTCGCCCTCGCTCATCGCGCCTTCGATCCGGGCGTTGCGGCCATAGCCTTTGGGCTTTTTGCGCACATAGGTCATGGGCAGCGCCATGCGTTCTGCAACCATGGCCGCAAAGGGGATACCAGCAGTCTCGCCGCCGGCGATGTTGTCGAATGCCTCAAACCCTGCATTGCGCATCACGGTGACCGTCAGGAAATCCATCAGGGTCGAGCGGATGCGCGGGTATGAAATCAGCTTACGGCAGTCGATATAGGTCGGGCTGGGCAGGCCGCTGGCCAGCGTGAACGGTTCACGGGAATTGAAATGTACGGCCTTGATCTCCAGCAGCATCCGTGCAGTCAGGCGGGCGATTTCGGTGCTATCGGGGAAGGAGCTGGGGATCATAACGGTACCTCTGGGCTAAATGGCATTGCGGGCTGATAGCCTGTCCCTTGGCCCAGAGTCGAGAGGGTTGCGCACAAAAGAAAAGCGGACCCGCGACAGGTCCGCTTTGCGCCCTTTCGGGCGATGCGCAGCCAAGGTGGGCTTAGCTGCTCATGTCGTATGCCCGTTCGCCGTGTACCGACAGATCGAGCCCGTTTGTCTCAGTTTCCGCATCTACGCGAAGCGGCGTGATCAGCGCAACCACCTTGATCAACACAAATGTGACAACTGCCGTAAACGCACCGACGATAACGAGCCCACCGATTTGCGCCGTCCACGCACCCAGACCAAAGACAGCGATCATGATGGTGCCAAAGATGCCGCCGACGCCGTGCACGGCGAACACGTCCAGCGTGTCGTCGATCTTGAAAACGTTTCGGATCACGTTGACCGCTTCTTGGCACAGCACACCCGCAACAGCACCGATGATCAGTGCCTGAACCGGATCGACATAGCCCGAAGCTGGGGTGATCGAGGCCAGACCGGCAATCGTCCCGGTGACCAGACCGACCATCGAGGCCTTGCCATACTTGATCCGTTCGTAGAGTGCCCATGTTAGCGATGCGGTCGCGGCAGAGATATGGGTGACGGTCATCGCCATCGCGGCGCCTCCGTCAGCGGCCAACTGCGAGCCGCCGTTAAAGCCGAACCAGCCGACCCACAGCATCGCGGCACCGATCATCACAAAGCCTGGGTTGTGCGGCGGGGTCGTACGATTGCGGCGCGGGCCCAGAACAATGGCAATGATCAGGGCGGCCAGACCTGCGGTTTCGTGCACCACGATTCCGCCTGCGAAATCGCGCACGCCGACCTCACCCAGAATACCACCATCGGTCAGAATACCGCCGCCCCAGATCCAATGGACGACCGGCGCATAGCACAGCAGCATCCAAAGGCCCGAGAACGTCAGCACGAACCCAAAGCCCACGCGTTCCACATAGGCACCAACGATCAGGGCGGGGGTGATGATTGCGAATGTCATCTGGAAGGCAAAGAACAGGATCTCGGGCAGGTTGCCCGACAGGCTGTCGGCATCGACGCCATTCAGAAAGGCTTTGCCCAAACCGCCCCACAGGCCCGAACCGCCGTCGCCAAACGCGATAGAATAGCCTGCGACCAGCCACAGAATGCTCATCAAACAGGCGATTGAGAAACAGTGCATGAATACGCTCAGCACGTTGCGGGCGCGCACGAGGCCGCCATAGAACAGGGCAAGGCCCGGCAATGTCATGAAAAGGACCAGTGCGGTTGCAACTATGATCCAGGCGGTATCGGCTCCATTCATCAGCCGGTCTCCTTTTAGGCGTCTTCCACTTGCGTGGGGCGTTCAAGCGGAGAGGGGGCGGGGAAAAAAGAGGCAACCGCCGAGTAGAGTGCTTATTTTAAGGGCTTTTTGCCAACCGGTGATTAAATGTGCGGCCAAAGGCGCTGTGTGCTTTAATTTTGTGCAATTGTTTAAAGGTTGCGCGACAGCAGTTCCAACGCGTGGTCGCGGGCGGCCAGGCGGACCTTATCGCGGCCCAATGCGCCGAATTCGATGGTTTCGGTGACCGTTTGCAGCCCTTCGACAGCCAGCCCAAAGCATACGCGGCCTTCGGGCTTGAACTCTGATCCACCGGGGCCTGCAATGCCGGTGATGGACACTGTCAGTTGTGCACCTGAATTTTTCAGCGCTCCGTCTGCCATTTCGTGCGCGACCTCTTCTGACACAGCTCCGTGCGCGTCCAGCGTATCGGCACTTACGCCCAGCATCTGCTGCTTGGCTTCGTTCGTGTAGGTGACAAAGCCCCGATCCACCACGGCCGAGCTGCCGGGAATATCCGTCAGCGCGGCGGCGACCATGCCGCCGGTGCAGCTTTCGGCGGTGGCGATCATCACGCCCTGCGCCTTGGCGCGGTCTAGCAGATCGGCGACATTCATAGACCCAGAACTCCGTGCGAGATACCGGCCAGGATTAGCACGCCGATCCCAGCAAATACGCCTGCAATTACATCATCCAGCATAACCCCAATCGCGTCGCCCTTGCGGTCCGCCCAGCCGACAGGGCCGGGTTTGGTGATGTCGAACAGGCGGAACAGCAGGAAGCCCGCGATCCAACCGGGCCAAAGCGCTGTGATCTCAATCCCATGCGCCCAAGAGGGGTAAGAGATCGCCCAGAGCGCAATAAACTGCCCGGCGACCTCATCGATCACGATTTCCGAGGGGTCATGGTCGTCCTGCCCGGCGGTCATGACCTTGGTCGCCCATAGACCGCCAAAAAACACGGCGATCGTGGCGATAACCAACAGGGGAAATCCGCCCAGCGTGTGCAGGACCCAGGCCAGTGGCAGCGCGGCCAGCGATCCCCAGGTGCCTGGGGCGGGGCGCAGGTAACCCACGCCGCAGACGGTGCCAATCAGGCGCGCGGCGGTCATGATTTCACCAGGCAGGCTGTGGCCAGTGACGCAATCCCTTCGCCGCGCCCGGTAAAGCCTAACCGTTCCGAGGTGGTCGCCTTGATCGAGACCTGATCTGCGCGCAGTCCCATGATACGGGCTAATTCCTCGCGCATGGCGGGCGCATGGGGGCCGATCTTGGGATATTCGCAGACCAGCGTGCAATCGACATTCGAGATGCCATAGCCCATCTGCCCGGCCAGCTCGACCGCGTGGCGCAGAAAGGTCTCGCTGGCCGCGCCTTTCCATTGCGGGTCAGACGGGGGAAAGTGCTGGCCGATATCGCCCTGCGCCAACGCGCCATAGATCGCATCGGTGACTGCGTGCATGCCAACATCCGCGTCGGAATGGCCTTGCAGCCCGCGATCATGCGGCACCTTCACGCCGCACAGGACCACGTGATCGCCGTCGCCAAAACGGTGCACGTCATAGCCGTTGCCCAGTCTTACATCCATGTGATTTCCCAATATCCGTTCCGCCCGGGCAAAATCCTCGGGCCGGGTGATTTTAATGTTGTCCGCGGCGCCAGCCACGATGGCCACGTCCAGACCTGCGGTGCGGGCGACCTCGACATCATCCGCCGCACCACCCGGGTGGGCCGCATGGGCCGCGACAATCGCTTCATAGCAAAATCCCTGCGGGGTTTGCGCCGCAAACAGGCCGCCGCGATCTTGCGTTCCTGTGACAACCGCGCCGTCCCCAGTCCAGAGTGCATCCGTCACGGACAGCCCGGGTGCGGCCGCGTCATGCGTTGAAAGCGCCTTCAGAACGTTCTGAATTGTTTCGCCAGAGACGCAGGGGCGGGCAACGTCGTGAATCAGAACCTGCTCGACCTCTAGGCCCTCCAACGCCGCCAAACCGTTGCGGACAGAACCGGCGCGATCATTGCCGCCGGCGGTCAAAATCAGATCGGTTCCGGAGAACTCATCCCAAGCGGTCTGATCCTCGTCAGACAGCACCAGCACGATATGGTCGACCTGACCGCGAAACCTGTCGAGAGTCCAATCGGCTACACGGCGTCCTGCCAAGGGCCGCCACTGCTTTGGCATCCCCCCTCCGGCGCGCAGCCCGCGTCCTGCGGCGACGATGATGGCGGCGGTGGTCATGAGGGCGAAATCTCCGGTGATTTGAGCGCAGTGTTTAAGCTGCGGTGAATGCAGTGGCAATCACCCGCGTAATGCTGCCTAAAAATTAAGCACGTGATGATTTTGCAGGCTTGTTTCCTGCCGTTTTGTTGTTCATATGCCGCGAATTCGATATCTAAGTCGCAACTGCCCAAGGATTAAGCACGTTGACCCTGCAACTCGCTGACAAAACCCTGAACCCGCCAGTCATGCTGGCGCCGATGGCCGGAATCACCGATCGGCCATTCCGTGATCTGGTGATGCGCTTTGGCGCGGGCATGGTCGTGAGCGAAATGGTCGCCAGCCAGGAAATGGTTCAGGCCAAACCCGGCGTGCGCGAGCGGGCAGAGCTGTCGGCAGATGTCGAGAACACGGCCGTTCAGCTCGCGGGGCGCGAAGCGCATTGGATGGCCGAGGCTGCCCGTCAGGTCGCCGATCGCGGCGCACGGGTCATCGACATCAACATGGGGTGCCCGGCCAAAAAGGTAACGAACGGCTATTCGGGGTCAGCTTTGTTGAAAACGCCGGACCACGCTCTGACACTGATCGAGGCGGTGGTCGAGGCGGTCGATGTTCCGGTGACGTTGAAAACCCGTTTGGGCTGGGACGACAACTTGCTGAACGCGCCGGATGTGGCGCGACGGGCGCAAGACGCCGGGATCTGCATGGTGACCATCCATGGGCGGACGCGGTGCCAGTTCTACAAAGGCCATGCCGATTGGCAGGCGATCCGGGCGGTGAAAGATGCGGTCTCAATACCAGTCATTGCGAACGGGGACATCGTGGATACACGCGCGGCGCGCAAAGCGCTGGATCAGTCAGCCGCAGATGGCGTCATGGTGGGCCGCGGGGCGCAGGGAAAGCCGTGGCTGCTGGCCCAGATCTGTCACGACTTGTACGGCGCGGATGCTCCGGTCATTCCCGCCATTGGCGACCTGATCGACATGGTGCGGGGTCACTACGAGGCTATGCTGGCCTTCTACGGCAGCGATCTTGGGCTGCGCGTGGCTCGCAAGCATTTGGGTTGGTACATGGATGAGGCCGGCACCCCACCCACCTTGCGCCGCGCAGTTCTGACCTCGCGCGACACAGCAGAGGTGATGCGTTTGTTAGGCGATGCGCTCAGTGGCGATGCGGAGGCAGCGGCATGACCTCGGATCAGAGCATCTGGGCATCGCTGCCTGTTCCGGCCTTTATCATCGATGCCGATGATAGGATCACGGATGTGAACTCGGCTGGCGAGGGGTTCCTGAACGCATCCCGCAAAGCGGTCGTTGGCCACCCGGTCTGGGATCAGATCGCCGTGGATGCGCCATTGGAAGAGGCCTTCCTGCGCGCGCGGCAGCAAGGGACACCACTGTTCGTGAACGATGTCGATGTGGGTTCGGGAAATCGCGCGCCGTTGCAATGCGCGCTGCAGATCGCGCCGCTGCTGGGGCATCCCGGGTTCATGATCATGACGATGTCGCCACGTGAACTGGCCGGGCGGATGACGCGGGGCAATACCGTTAAATCGGCGGCACAGTCGGCCATCGGCATGGCGGAAATGCTGGCGCACGAGATCAAAAACCCGCTGGCCGGGATCACCGGGGCAGCACAGCTGTTGAGTATGAATATCAGCCAGCAAGACCTTGAGCTTACAGATTTAATCGTTGCCGAAAGCCGCCGGATCGTAAAGCTGCTGGAGCAGGTCGAGCAGTTCGGAAACTTGTCTCAGCCCGATTTCAAACCGGTCAACATTCATGATGTTCTGGACCGTGCGCGCCGTTCGGCCTTGTTAGGCTTCGGCGCTCATATGACGATCATCGAGGATTACGACCCCTCACTGCCGCTGGCTTTTGGAGACCCGGATCAGTTGCTGCAGGTGGTGTTGAACCTGCTCAAGAACGCGTCCGAGGCGGCCGGTGACAAGGGCGGAACCATTCGCCTGCGCACCTATTTCGAGCATTCATTCCGCCTGCGCCGCAGTGACGGGTCGGGGCATTCGCTGCCGCTTCAGATCGAGATCATCGACGACGGCCCCGGTCTGCCGGACAAAATTCGCAGTGACATCTTCGACCCGTTCGTTTCCGGCAAGGACAACGGCACCGGCCTTGGGCTGGCGCTGGTTAGCAAAATCATCTCGGACCACGACGGCTGGATTTCGGCCGAGTCGGTTCCGGGCCACACAGTATTCCGCCTGTCCCTCAGACGCGCGCCGCGCGACGCAAACTGAGACGGGCAGCCGAGCAGAGATAAGTAAGGAGAGCACCCGATGGATGGCACAGTACTGGTCGCAGACGACGACCGCACGATCCGAACCGTTCTGACCCAGGCCCTGACTCGGGCCGGGTGCAAGGTGCATGCGACCTCATCCCTGACGACGCTGATGCGCTGGGTCGGCGAAGGTAAAGGCGATGTCGTCATCTCAGACGTGGTCATGCCGGACGGCAACGGGCTTGAGATGCTGCCCAAGATCGCGCAGGACCGTCCGGGGCTGCCGGTGATCGTGATCTCGGCCCAGAATACGATCATGACGGCCATTCAGGCCGCTGAAGCCGACGCCTACGATTATCTGCCCAAACCGTTCGACCTGCCGGATCTGATGAAGCGCACCGCACGGGCGTTAGAGCAGAAACAGCGTGTCCAGAGCGAAGCCGCTGCCCCGGTCGAAGATCGCCCTGAAGAATTGCCGCTGGTTGGCCGCACGCCGGGGATGCAGGCCTTGTATCGTCTGGTTGCGCGGGTGATGAATACTGACCTGTCGGTGATGATTTCGGGTGAAAGTGGCACCGGTAAGTCTTTGATCGCGCGCGCTATTCATGACTTCTCGGATCGGCGCACGCTGCCCTTCGTAACTGCGACCGCAGGCGATCTGCGCGATTTGGAAGGCCCGGCGCGCATCATGGCCCGTGTGCGTGGTGGCACGCTGCTGATTGATGAGATCGCCGATATCGAGGATGAGATTCAGGCCCGGATCGTCCGTATGATGGACACACCCGGCGACCATGTCCCGCGCTTCATGGCGACCAGCCAGTCGGATCTGACCGAAGCGATGGAGAGCGGACGGGTGCGTCAGGACCTGTATTACCGTCTGTGCGGCGCAACGATCCATGTTCCGGCTCTGCGCGAGCGTGTGGATGATATCACCTTGCTGGCCGACCACTTTCTGGCGCGGGAAGAGCGTGAACACGGCACGAAGCGCTGGCTTAGCCCCGAGGCGGTGGAGTTGGTCCGGCGGTATTCGTGGCCCGGCAACGTCCGGCAACTGGAAAACGCGATCCGCCGCCTGAGCTTGACCAGCCGCGCCGAAGAGATCTCGAAATCCGAGGTCGAGATGGTGTTGGGCAGCCAACCCGAAGCGGAACCGGTTCTGGGGGACGGTGAGCGCGAAAAACTCTCGGCGTCAGTCGCCCGCCATTTGCGCCGCTATTTCGATCTGCATGGCAATTTATTGCCACCGCCGGGCCTCTATCAGCGCATCCTGCGCGAGGTTGAGGCCCCCTTGATCGAACAGGCATTGGACGCAACCGGCGGAAATCAGGCGAAATGTGCCGATTTGCTCGGGATCAACAGGAATACGCTTCGCAAAAAAATCACCGATCTCGATATTCAGGTGACACGACGCCGCAAACTGATGTAATATGGCCACACAAAGCGTGGCATCCGGGTACGCATCCGGCAACGACCACGAGATATGGCGGTAAGCCGCGAAAGCGGCACATCAGGATGAGGGCAGACGGTGGCAACCCGAGCACAGAGCGGGCTGATCCTATCGATTGATCGGTGGCGGAAATCCCGAAAACTGCGCAATATTAGCACCTTGGGGCTGGTTCTTCTGGGGCCGGTTCTGGCGCTGGCCACCTATCTGGTCATCGGTCCTTTTGATCTGGGCTCTGCCGCCCCCACTCTGCGACTGATTCTTCTGGCGGATCTGGTTTATGTGCTGGTCGTCGCAGCCTTGGTGTTGGGGCAGGTGGGCAGCCTGATCGCTGCGCGCCGCGCCAAGTCCGCCGGATCACGCCTGCACCTAAGGCTGATCGGTGCCTTTACACTTCTGGCGCTGGTGCCGACGGTGACTGTTGCGATCTTTGCAGGTCTTACTGTGAACATCGGCCTGGAAGGTTGGTTCTCGGATCGGGTCCGCCAGGTGGTCGGATCGTCCCTGTCTGCAGCCGAGGCCTATGAGCTTGAGCATCGTCGCGGTTTGACACAGGACGCTGTCGTTCTGTCGCGCTATCTTGATAACGCGCGGTCGCTTGATTTCTACATCTCAGATGCTGAGTTGCGCGAGGTTCTGGCGCAAGGACAATCTCAGATTCAACGCGGGCTGCGTGAGGCCTATGTCATTGACGGCAGTGGAGAAATCAAGTCCCGCGGGGACCGGTCCTATCTGTTCAACTACGAGGCTCCGACGCCAGAGCAGATGGTCGAGGCCACCGATAATGGCCTGCTGATTATCGCCGATTGGCAAAACAATGAATTCCGCGCCCTGGTGCCTTTGCAGGCCTATTTGGACCGGTATCTCTATGTCAGCCGCGAGGTGGACGGAGAGTTGCTGACTCTGTTGGATGACACCAAAGAGACGGTGCAGTTCTATCAACAGCTCGAAAGCGAAAGGGGCCGGGTTCTGTTCGAGTTCGGGCTTCTGTACCTTGGCTTCGCTGTCATCCTGATCCTTGCAGCAATGTCGCTGGGCATGTGGTTTGCCGAACGCCTTTCGCGTCCCGTGGGGCGTCTGACAACGGCGGCGCAAAGGGTCGGTGCCGGAGACCTGAGCGTTCAGGTCATTGAAGAGGCCAGCGATGACGAGATCGCCATGTTAGGCCGTTATTTCAATCAGATGACGCGCCAACTTAAAGGGCAGCGGGACACTCTGCTTGAAAACACTCAGCAAATCGAACGCCGCCGCCGTCTGTTTGATTCGGTTCTCAGCTCGGTGACCTCGGGCGTCGTTGGCGTCGATTCGGATGGGTGCGTGACCTTCGTGAACCGCTCGGCTGAACGTCTTTTGGACTGGTCGCGCGGCGAAGAACATCTGGCGATTGGGATCGCGGTTCCGGAATTCCTGCCGTTGTTTGAAAGCCTTAAGGACAGTGGGCAAGAGGCTGTACAGGGGGAGATTAAGGTCACGCGCAAAGGGCGGCTGGAAAACCTGCTGGTGCGGATGGCAACCCGGCGTGGCGAGGATGGTGGCTTAGAGGGCTATGTGGTCGCTTTCGATGACGTGACCGATCTGGTCAGTGCGCAGCGTATGGCCGCATGGGGTGACGTGGCCCGGCGCATCGCGCATGAGATCAAGAACCCGCTGACACCAATCCAGCTCAGCGCTGAACGGATCAAACGCAAATTCTCGCGCAAGCTGGACGAGGAGGATTGCGACAGCCTTGAATCCATGACCGATGTGATCGTGCGGCAGACCAATGATCTGCGGCGGATCGTGGATGAATTTTCGAAATTCGCGCGTATGCCGGAACCTGACCGACGGGAAGAAGACATCGTTGGACTGGTGCGCGAAGCGGTTCTGTTGCAGCAGGCCGGACAACCGGATGTGCAGATCGACGCGACTTTACCGGATCATCCGATCCAGGCGGATGTGGACGCGACGATGCTGAATCAGGCTCTGACAAACCTGATAAAGAACGCGGGTGAGGCCATTGAAACGCTTAAGAAAAAAGGTCCACCTGAAAACCTGAAGCCACAGATAAAAGTGGACGTTACCAATGACGATGCGGGAACGGTAATCACGATTGCGGACAATGGCATAGGCCTGCCCGAGGACCGGGCAAGGTTGTTTGAACCCTATGTCACCACCCGCGACGAGGGTACGGGTCTGGGCCTGCCCATCGTCAAAAAGATCATAGAAGAACATGGCGGAGCGCTGACTTTGGAAGATGCGCCCGTTTTCGACGGACAGGACCATTTCGGTGCGATGGCCGTGATCCGTTTGCCGGGGGGCAATTTTTCCCAGACATCAGCGCCACAAAAGCAGGCAATCAAAACCAACAAACTGAAAGCAGGCCAAAGATGAGTGACATTCTGATCGTAGATGACGAGCGCGATATTCGCGAACTGGTGTCCGACATTCTGGAGGACGAAGGCTATGCAACCCGGTTGGCTGGCAACTCGGACGAATGCATGGCGGCCATCAACTCGGAACCACCGGGTCTATTGATCCTGGATATCTGGTTGAAAGACAGCCGGATGGACGGGATCGACATCCTGAAGGCGGTTAAACGCGACAACCCGGATGTGCCGGTTGTGATCATTTCCGGCCACGGCAACATCGAAATCGCCGTCGCCGCAATCAAGCAGGGGGCGTACGACTTTATCGAAAAGCCCTTCAATATTGATCAGTTAATGGTGGTGATCCGCCGCGCCATGGAAACGTCGCGCCTGCGCCGCGAGAATGCTTCTCTGAAACGGCGCGAGGTGACGAACTCGGACATGATCGGCAAATCGGCCTCTTTCCGGGCTATGCAGGGCCAATTGGACAAGGTCACCAAGTCAAACGGTCGCGTCATGCTGAGCGGACCGGCCGGGTCGGGCAAAGAGATTGCCGCGCGCTATATTCACGCCCATTCCAACCGCGCCAACGCGCCGTTTGTCACCGTCAATTGCGCCGGGATTGAACCTGAACGTGTTGAAGAGGTGCTGTTCGGGCGCGAATCCTCGGAACGCGGGATCGAATCCGGTCTGCTGGAAGAGGCGCATGGCGGCGTGATCTATTTCGACGAAGTCGCTGACATGCCGTTGGGCACCCAATCCAAGATCCTGCGGGTGCTGGTCGACCAGCAATTCCAGCGGGTCGGTGGCTCGGACAAAGTGCGGGTTGACCTGCGGGTGATCTCTTCGACGAACCGCGATCTTGAGGCCGAGATCGAAGGTGACCGGTTCCGCGAAGAGCTGTATCACCGACTGAACGTTGTTCCGATTGCAGTGCCGTCGCTGGAGGACCGGCGCGAGGACATCCCGGTTCTGGCGCAGCACTTTATCGAAATGTGCAATGAAACCCAAGGCTTGCCGATCCGTGATATCTCGGAAGAGGCCGTAGCGCTGCTGCAGACCATGACTTGGCCGGGCAATGTGCGTCAGCTTAAAAACCTGATCGAGCGAGTTCTGATCCTTGGCGACGGCACAGGCCCCATTGAGGCCCGTGAGTTGCCGACCGAAGAGGAAAAGACCGACGATTCTGGTCGCGTGGTCCTGTCTGGCGCCTTGGCAACCCTGCCACTGCGCGAAGCGCGCGAGGCGTTTGAGCGGGAATACCTGCTGACCCAGATCAATCGCTTTGGCGGTAACATCAGCCGGACCGCCAGCTTTGTCGGGATGGAGCGCAGCGCGCTGCACCGCAAGTTGAAATCATTGGGGGTTGTAACGTCGAACAAATCCGGCGCGCGCGTGGCGCAAATCGACGAACCGGAACCGGCGGAGTAATCCGCCGGCCGGGATGGAGAAATCGAAAGTGATGCTCCAGATAGCCTCAAACGGTGCAGGGTATCCGGCATTTGGGCCGCGTCTGAAAAGGATGCGGCGGTCGGTGGGCTACAAACAGTCGGCACTTGCCGAGCTGTTGGGAGTTGATCAGACCACGATTTCCAGGTGGGAGAACGGAGTTCAGGTTCCCGAGCCCGCCGTGCAGGCCACGGTTTTTTCGACGCTGAGTTCAACCAGACGGGATGACAGCGCGCTCAAACGGCTGGTGATGAACTCGAACGAATGCGTCCATCTGGTGGAAGAGGCCAGTCACGCGTGTCTGGCGTACTCGGCCAGCCGGGCCAAAGACTGGAAAACCAGTCAGCGTGCATTGCTGGGCGTGTCGCTGTGGCAGTTCGCAACCGATGAAATCCGACAAGCCGAAGCCGAGTTGCAGAAGGATGGCTGGTGGGACCTTCAGCACCCTGAACCCAAAGCCTTTATCACTTCTGAGGCTAGTCATGACCAAATCAGGATCAGTGCGGGGCAGATCATTTGGGAACGTCTGTACCTGTCCGATGGGACTCCGGTTCGGCTGGTGAGCGGGGCACGGGAAAGCCGCGCATAATTTATGCGTGTGCTTGGATTCAACGAGCCTGTAGAACAGGCGCATGACTCAGCCCGTTCGTGTTTTTACACAAGTACTTATTCTCTGGCTTGCCGGTTTGGGCGCTGCCACGCAGTTCGCCAAGATTGCGGTGCCCTTCGCCGATGTTGGGCTGCTTTATCCTGATCACGCAGGCTTCCTGGGGTGGATGTTGTCGATCATCAGCCTGATTGGTGCCGTTTTCGGGGCTGTGTCGGGTGCGGTTACTGGCCGGGTGGGGCCTGTCAAATTATTGATCTTCGGCTTGCTTCTTGGCGGCGCAATCTCGTTATACCAAGCGACGATCCCCGGGTTTGACGCGATGCTGATCAGCCGCGTGCTGGAAGGGGTGTCGCATCTTGCTATCGTCGTCGCCGCGCCAACCTTGATCGCGCAGATCACCCAAGGCAAAGCCCGCAATGCAGCGATGGTTCTTTGGAGCAGTTTTTTCGGAGTGGCTTTTGCCATGAACGCCTGGATTGGCCTGCCTTTTGTCGATCAGTTCGGCCTGCCTGCCTTTTTCGGATTGCATGGTGGTTTGATGTTGGCAACTGCAGGTCTGATTGTGTTGATCAGATTGCAGGTGAATATGGACCCGCCCGAGCGGGTGCGTTGGAGCCTGAGATACATCGCAGACGTCCACGTGCGCACATACCGTTCCGCATTTGTGGCCGCTCCGGCGCTGGGGTGGTTCTTTTATACACTGACCTTTGTGTCGCTTTTGGCAATTCTGCCCGGTCAATTGCCCGAAGCGACCCGGGCCTCGATTGCCGGGCTGATGCCACTTGCAGGTATCGTGCTGTCGTTACTGGTTGTTCCGTTGTTGTTGAACTTTGTGTCCAGCGTCTTTGTCATCAACCTTGGATTTGGGTTGGCCATCCTAACGATATCAGCGCTGTTTCTGGGCGCGCCACTGACAGTCGTGTGCATCGCGCTGTTCGCGGTGCTGGGCTTGGTTCAGGGGGGAAGCTTTGCGGCAGTTCCGCAGCTCAACACTTCGGCAGAGGCGCAAGCGCTCAGCTATGGAGCGATGGCGCAAATGGGCAATGGCGGCAACCTGCTGGGCACGCCGTTTTTGCTGGCAATCCTGTTGCGTACGGATGAGGCAGGGATGCTGACCGTGGTCATTGGTATCTATCTTATCGCCATCGCACTCCACCTGTGGTTTGCGGCAAGGCGACGGCAGGTCGAACCGGAGTGATCCGGTCAGATTTGGCCGGGTGTGATGATTTGGAATGATCCGTCGTCGAATTTAACGTAGCAGGACTCGGTTCCCAGCGGCGGCAGTGTCGTAGTACGCGCTGGCGCAACCTGAGATTTCACATTCTGCTTGCAGGGCGGCAGGCTGACAGGTCGAAATCCTTTTCGCGCCATGCACTGCGCCTCGACCGAGTTGCGCAGCCCTGCGTTGACGTCCACGGTGTAAATCTGCCCCGGTTGCCACCAACCCGGTGACCGGTGGCACCGACCGCGACTGTCGCAGTAGGTGCGGCCGGGCCAATAAGTGGGCGGGCTTTGTCTTACCTGATTGGCCACGGGCACATTCTGAACGGCCTGAACCTGGCATTGCGTGGTTTCGGACTGGGCGCGCGCGACGCTCTCGCCCTCGCGGTAATACAGCGAAAGCGGGCCACTGCACGCGGACAGGGTCATCACGGGAACAAGCAGGCGAAGCACTGATTTCATAGGCTTATCTTGCCTCAATCTGGCAGATATGACAATTCAATTGACCGCTATGGGGGCATCTGTCATTCAAGGATTTCAGGCAGAAGGGCCAGAAACATGAAGGTCATCATTTGCGGTGCCGGTCAGGTCGGCTGGCAGATCGCACGCCACTTGTCGGGCGAGCTGAATGACGTAACAGTGGTGGACAACAATCCCGATCTGGTGCGCCGGGCGACAGAGACGCTGGATGTGCAGGGGATCGCCGGATTTGCCAGCTATCCGGACGTTCTGGAACGTGCAGGCGCGCGGGATGCGGACATGATCATCGCGGCGACCCATTCGGACGAGGTGAATATGGTCACCTGTCAGATGGCGCACTCGATTTTCTCGATCCAACGCAAGATCGCACGTCTGCGGGCAAAGTCTTACCTGCAGGCTATCCATTCGGACCTGTTTCGGCGCGACCATCTGCCGATTGATGTGGTGATCAGCCCCGAGCGCGAGGTCGCCGCCGCCGCCATGCGCCGCCTGTCGGCCCCCTCGGCCTTTGATACCGAGATGTTCATGGACGGGCAGGCGCAGTTGCTGGGCATTCGCATCGACGAAGACTGCCCCATCGTGAACACGCCCCTGCGCCAATTGACGGATCTGTTTTCGACACTCAGCTCGATTGTGGTTGGGGTTCGACGCGAAGGCACGCTGTTCGCTCCGGAATCTGAAGACCAACTGTTTGTCGGCGACGAATGCTATGTCTTTACCAATGTCAAAGACGTGGACCGCACCATGGAGGTGTTCGGTAAAGCCCAGAAAAAGCAGGACCGCGTGGTGATTGTGGGCGGCGGAAATGTCGGGCTCGAGGTCGCGCGGACACTGGAAGAACGTGAAAGTCGCGTGCGCGCCAAGGTCATTGAACGCGACCGCCAATGTGCCGAACTGGCTGCAGAAGCGCTGGAGCGCACGATTGTCCTGAACGGCGACGGGTTGGATGCTGCGCTGTTGCGTGAGGCAGGGATTGAGCGCGCCGATGCGATGTTGGCGGTTACTGATGATGACCGGGCGAACATGCTGGCTGCCGTACGCGCGAAGGCCGAGGGGTGCGCCCTTGCAATTGCGTTGATCAACGACCCCAGCATGGTGGCGCTGATGGGGCCTTTGGGTATCGATGCTTACATCAACCCACGTGCGACCACTGTCAGTTCGATCCTGCGCCATATCCGTCACGGGCGGGTGCGTCAGGTCTATTCGATCGGCGATGCCGAGGCCGAAGTGATCGAGGCCGAGGTCCTGTCGACCTCTCCCATGGCCGGACAGAAACTGCGGGACATCGATTTTCCCGAAGGCGTTCTGGTGGGGGCCGTCCGAAAGGGCGATGAACTGCTGCGTCCGACCGGCAGTCTGCGGATCGAAGAAAAAGACGTGCTGGCGATCTTTGCGATGGCCAAGGACGTGCCCGAAGTCGAGCGCCTGTTACAGGTTTCAATCGATTTCTTCTGATGGCGCGCGCTCGGAGACAAAAGATCAGGCTGATACAGCGCTTGCCGCTGTTCCTTTTGATCTGGGGCATTGTCTCGCTTTCGATGTGGATCCCGGCAATCTATGCGCTTGCTTTGGATGACCACGACACGTCGCGGTCATTTTTCTATTCCGGTTTGCTGGGCCTGTTTGTCGTTTCGACCATCGCTTTGGCTTCGTCAAACCGAATACCGCGTCGCGGCACCTTGGGGCAGCTGGCCGTTTTACTGGGATGCTTTACGATTTTGCCTCTGTTCCTGGCGATCCCGCTGCATGACGCCTTGGGAAACACTACCTTTCTGAACGCCTATTTCGACATGGTCAGCGCGGTGACGACGACCGGCGCAGATCTGTTTCCCGACCCGGACCGACTAACTGCGCCGCTGCACCTGTGGCGGGCTTTGGTCGGATGGATGGGCGGTTTGCTGATGTGGATCGCAGCGGCTGCCATTCTTGCCCCTTTGTCGCTGGGCGGGTTCGAGATTACAGCGCGCGGCCAGCCCGGCCGTCCGGTCTCGGGCGTGGCCCAGAGCGAAGAGGTCGATCCGCGCGGTCGCTTGATCCGCGTGACCCTGACCCTGACACCGGTCTATGCGGGTCTGACCGCCGTTATCTGTATCCTGCTACTGGTCGCAGGTGAAAACGGACTGACCGCCGTGTGTCACGCGATGTCCACCATGGCCACGTCCGGCATTTCTCCGGTGGGTGGCTTGGAAGGGGCACAGGCGGGTATTACGGGTGAAGCCATCCTTTTCCTGTTCCTGTTCTTCGCGCTCTCACGGCTGACCTTTTCCACCGATACAGCGACCACGGGCTATTCCCGCCTGGATAAGGACCCCGAGTTTCGGATTGGCCTGATGATCGTTGCCTTCGTGGCGGCCCTGTTGTTTGCGCGGGTTTGGGCTGGGGTGCTTGAGATCGGCAACCAGCTAGAGCCGATGCAGGCGCTTGGCGTGATCTGGGGGATGACGTTCACCGCGTTGTCTTTCCTGACCACGGCCGGTTTTGAAAGCGCCAACTGGAACGACGCGCAGCAACTGTCCGGTTTGGGTACGCCCGGGCTGATCCTGATGGGTCTGGCCCTGATCGGCGGCGGCGTGGCGACCACTGCGGGGGGCGTCAAACTTCTGCGCGTCTTTGCCCTCTACCTGAACGGCGCGCGCGAGATTGACCGGCTGATCTATCCCTCATCCGTGAGCGGCATTGGCGGAGGGAACCGGCGCATCCAAAGCGACGGTGCCTTTATCGCCTGGATCTTCTTGATGATGTTCGCTCTGACGACCGCGTTGTTTAACCTGCTGTTGGCAGCCATGGGGTCGGGGTTTGAACAGGCGATGGTTCTGAGCGTCGCGGCGCTCAGCACCACGGGTCCGTTGATCGAATTGGCCACCGATGTTCCCATTCGCTTGGTCGATTTGCCCTGGGGGGCAAAGCTGACCCTGTGCGCAGCGATGGTGATCGGGCGGTTGGAAACGCTGGCGATCATTGCGCTGATTACGCCAAGCCTCTGGCGGGACTGAGAATCCTCACCTGCAAGGCTGCCTGATTTTTCATCTGGAATATCGGTTAACGACACTCCATACTCTGCCGGAGGGAGCGCGTTGGTCCGCAGCGCGTAGCAAGAACAATGGCGAGATTATAAAAATATGGCTTCGGACAGACAGAATCTGCAGGACGCGTTCCTGAACAATGTACGGAAAGCAAAGGTCCCGGTCACAATATTCCTGATCAACGGTGTGAAATTGCAGGGTGTGATCACCTGGTTCGACAATTTCTGCGTGCTTCTGCGCCGCGACGGACAGTCGCAGCTGGTCTACAAGCATGCGATTTCGACAATCATGCCGTCACAGCCGATCAACCTGTATGAGGGCGAAGACGCCTCTTGATGGAACATGACAGGGTGCGCACCCGGGCCTGGGTGCTGCATCCGGAAATCAAATCAGATGAACAGCGCCGTGTCCCCGAACCAGCGCTGGAAGAAGCGGTGGCTTTGGCTGCCGCTTTGCCCGATCTGGATGTGATCGGGGCCGAAATCGTGCGCCTTCAGCGTGCCCAGCCGGGGCTTTTGTTCGGCAGTGGCAAGATTGAGGAACTGGGCGCGCGGTTCAAGGAAAACGAGATTGAACTGGTGCTGATCGACGGCCCGGTGACGCCTGTTCAGCAGCGCAATCTGGAAAAGGCATGGAAGGTCAAGATCCTCGACCGGACCGGACTGATCCTTGAGATTTTCAGCGATCGCGCCCGGACCCGTGAGGGTGTGCTGCAGGTCGAGATGGCCGCGCTCAGCTATCAGCGGACGCGACTGGTGCGCGCCTGGACCCACCTGGAACGGCAGCGGGGCGGATTGGGCTTTGTCGGCGGCCCCGGTGAAACCCAGATCGAGGCCGACCGCCGTGCCATTGACGAACAACTCGTACGTCTGCGGCGGCAACTGCAAAAGGTGGTCAAAACCCGCGAACTGCACCGCAAGGCGCGGGCCAAGGTGCCGTACCCTATTGTGGCCTTGGTGGGCTATACGAACGCCGGTAAATCCACGCTGTTCAACCGGCTGACCGGTGCCGAGGTGATGGCCAAGGACATGCTGTTCGCTACGCTGGATCCAACCATGCGCCGCGTTGAACTGCCCGACGGTCCCGAGGTGATCCTGTCTGATACGGTGGGGTTCATCTCGAACCTGCCGACGGAACTGGTTGCGGCCTTCCGCGCCACGCTCGAAGAGGTTTTGGGCGCGGATATTGTCGTCCATGTCCGCGATATCAGTCACGAAGAAACCGATGAGCAAGCGCAGGATGTCGAGGCGATCCTGACCTCGCTTGGCGTGGATGACGAACGCCCGCGGCTTGAGGTCTGGAACAAGATCGACCTGCTGAGCGAAGACGAGCGTGAAGCCGCGTCCGCGCGGGCCGAGCGTGATCCGTCGATCTTTGCCATCTCTGCCGTGACAGGTGAGGGGATCGAACCCTTGCTGGCCGAAATCGCCGAGAAACTGCAAGGCGTGCGGCATGAAAATGTTCTGACGCTGGGATTTGCCGAAGGAAACAAGCGGGCCTGGCTGTTCCGCCAGGACGTCGTGCGATCCGAAGAGCAGACGGAGGATGGGTTTCAGATCACCGTCTTGTGGACTGACAAACAGGCGGCGCAGTTCGCCGCCCTGTGATCTGCGCAGGAGTTCACGATGTCAGAAGCCAAGGTTTTCTTAAACGGCTATATCTCCGTACCTGATAACCGGATCGCGCAGGTACGCGCTGCGTTGTCAGATCACATCGCGTTGACGCGGGCCGAGCCCGGATGCATCGCCTTTGACGTGGCGGAAGACGTGGAAGTGTCAGGCCGTTTCAACGTCAGCGAGGTGTTCGAAAACCAGGCCGCCTTCGACGCGCATCAGGCACGGACAAAAGCCTCGGCCTGGTTCAAGGTGACCGAGGGTATCCCGCGAGACTACGAGATCACGATGGAATAGGTTACTTGCCATCAATCTGACGTTGATAATCCTCGGCATCGAACCAGCCGAGCGACGATTGAACCTTGTTGTCCGCCGTCAGCTCCCATTCTTCCCAGCCGCGGGTGACGACATGGTTGCCGGTTTGCGCGTGGTGGCCTTCCAGCGTCCAGACAAAGATGGCATGAGTTCCTGCCCATCGCAGCATGTCGCAGCGCACCTCAAGGTCCGGGAAATCGGCATAGAACCCCCGCGCCATATCTGCGACGGCGGCGCGGCCGACAATGGGTTCGCCCCGGTTGATGATGATCTGCCCGTCCGGGGCATAGAAACTGGCTACAGAGTCCGGGTCGCCAGAACTCCAGGCGATTGCGTAGTCGCGGGCGAGATTGTTCATCATATCCCGAATACTGGCCATCTGTACCCCCCGGCTCGAAATGGTCGCCTCTCAGATCGTAGGCGAAAACACCGGTGCGCGTCCACGACCGCGAAAAAAAGGGGCAAGGTCTTGCCGAAGCGTCGAAATCAGCGCGGGATAAGGTTGGTCACACCGACTGCGGCCGCGCGGGCCAGATCAAGGTCCAGCGACATCGGGATGTATTCGCCCCGTCTCCACAGCTGCGCTTGATCATCATAGTAGCGTGACAGGAAATGACCGGACTGACCCGTCGCGGTGATGAAGACCGAACTGTTGGGGTCGGCAAAATCATACACGCCGCGATAGCCCGCGCCGTGGACGTTCTGGAACGGGTCGGGCCCTTCACCCGACGTCCGGCCGCGCAGCAGAGTGTTGTCGCCGCCGCTTGTGGACTGGCGGATATTGACGAAGAAACGCAGCACCGGGACCGTGCCCAGCACCGGATGGTCATGCGTAGCTTGATGCGCGTCACCCCAGCGGAGCGATTCCAGCGCGCCGCCATATTTTTCGGTGATCCAGATCAGCGCATCATCAAGCGCAAGCCGGGCCATGTCGGTGCAGGTTTCGACCGGCGCGCTTTGGCGCACGTCACACCAGACCGAGGCCCCGTCAATGTCGCGGTAGACCCGTTCGATAAAGAGTGGCTCGACGTGTTTGTACTCGGCGGCCAGCGGGCCGAGCTCGTCGGAAATCAACCGGATTTGCAGGGCGCGCAGCCATGCAGCGTAGATTAGCGGCTCGGGCAGGTGTTCGTTCATTTCACCATTCCACTCGGCCAACAGCGACAGGGCGACTTGCCGCCGTCGTTCGGGCGTGCCTTCGGGGGCCGAGGCTCCAGTGAACCACAGATCGGCACCGATCAAGGGCAGCAGCGAGCGGGCGGTAAAGCTGACGGTGTCCAGCTGTGCTTCGATAAAGCTGTCGCGGGTGTGAACCTCACGCGATTGCATCAGACGCTCCCAACGATGAACGCGCTGCGTGTCGCCCCATTCGTACGAGACATGGTTTGGGAAAGGACGGTCGATGATCTTGTTGTTGGTGTTGCCCAGAATTCCGCCTGCCGGGGCTACGAATTCCGGGTTGTCCGCGTATGGCAGGCGGCCCTGCCACAGGTTTTCCGCCAGCCAGCCTGGCGTTGGGATGCGGCCGCGGCTTTGGTTGCGGATGTCCCGTTTCGGCATCGCCCCAATCAGCTTCATGCCGATCGTGTCCGTATCAACCAGTGACAGGTTTTGCGAGGGCGCGATGAACAGCTCGGCTGCATCAATCGCTTCGCGCACGCTGTTGGAATTCATCAAACCCATTGACGCGGTCATCGACGTGTCGCGCGGGCTGAGCGCCGTCCAGGACAGGGACGCGACATGGCCCGGCGGCGTGATCGTCTCGAGATCATAGTGAGTGCCAGGCAGAACCGGTCCGTTTTCGGTCCAGCGCAGGGTCAGGGTGATGGGTGCCTCGTCCTTGATCTCGATGATCGAAGGGCGGGTGCGGAACCGTTTGTAGCCATCAGGCGTCAGATATTCTTCGGGGTTTTCGGGGTTCAACTGCTCGATATGCACATCCTGATCGTCCAGATAGGACGAGGTCAGGCCCCAACCCAGACGATCGCTGCGGCCGGTCATGATCGCGGGAATACCTGGAATAGTCGCGCCGATTACGCCGCCTTTGGCCAGTTCGAGCCGCGCCAGATACCATATGCCGGGTGCCGTCAGGCCCAGATGCGGGTCGTTGGCAAGCAAGGTGCCTCCGATTGCCGAGCGCGAGGGCGCGGCGGACCATGCGTTGGATGCCCCGGCCAATCCGCGTTTGGGGAAAGGAGACAGGGGCGTGTCAGGCATCGGAGTGCCCTCGGCATAACGCGGCAGACCGGGGAACAGGGCTGCGTATTCCGGCAGCGCCGCGATGCCCGGGCCGGGTACGTCCGGAAGGATGTCGGACAACCGTTGCGGATCATTCAGTATCAGCGAGGTCCGGGCGCGCAGCACTTCATCCTTCAGATGGCCGGACAGTTGCAGGCTCATCAGTTTGATCACTGCGATGCTGTCACCCGGCTGCCACGGCGAAACGGGTGCGTTGAACAGGAACATCTCGGGTGCGCCGCGACCCAGCGCATTCTCGTTGATCTCATCCAATCGCGCATTGACGCCCGCAGCGTACGCCCGCAGCGCCGCCTTGGTGTAATCGTCCTGAACCTGGACCGAACGGTGTGCCAGGCCATAAAGGTCAAACCGCCGCAATAGCTTATCGATTTCCACCGTGCGCGCGCCGAATACCTCGGACAGGCGACCCTGGGCGGTGCGGCGCATGACGGTCATCTGCCACAAGCGGTCCTGCGCGTGGGCATAGCCCAGGCCAAAGAAAACATCGGGGTCGTTTTCAGCCAGGATATGGGGGACGTTGGCCGTGTCGCGCACGATCTCAACCGGGGCGCTGAGCCCATTGACTTCTACGGTCTGATCGTAATCCGGCAGGGACTGACTGGCGAGGAAGTAGACAAGAACCACGGCTGCAACCGCCAACAGGACCAGACCCGTTGCAATCCGAACCAGCCAGCGAAAAACAAGACCCATGAACGCCCCACATTCCCGTACGAAATCATTGGCTGAACCCTACTGGAAGGGCTGACCGACCGAAAGAGGAACGCCCCGCGAACGTTAAGTTAAGCGGCTGAGATGAAAAACCCCGCCGCGTCAATGACGACGCGGCGGGGTGCGCTTGAGGGGGGTGTGGTATTCGAAATCAGGGAATGATGCGCGTGTATTTGGTGCCTTCGAGCGTTGCACCGAACAACAGACCGGCCTGACCGAAGATGGCCGCGATCACAGGGGTGCGCAGAGTGGTGGTTGTCGTCGACAAGGTGCTGCCGGTTGCATCGACCACATAGCCGATGTCAGCGCCTGCAGTCCAACCGCTGGAACGGCGGAAGTCATTCAGCGCGTCCTCGGTCATGAAAAACAACACATGCGCGTATTGCTGTGCACCGATCTGCAGGCCGGCGCTGCCTTTGACGGCCGAGTAGTAGTCGACCGTTGCACCGTTGATCCGCAATGCACCCTGGCCAAAGCCACCACCAAAGATAAACCCGGCCTCGGTGATCAGAGGCATCACCAACATACCAGTGGATTTGTTGGCGATTTCAACGGTGTTGGGAAATTTGGTGAACATCTCGTTCAGGGTGACGTTCACACGGGCATCGATCTGTGCTGCGTTTGAATTGCCCACGCCATTGCCGCAGGCTGCCGTAACCGTCAGTCCGGCCATGCCAAGCGCAAAGCCACGACGGTTCAGTCGGGGGGAGTTGGAACTGCTCATGTTTTTTCTCTGTATTATAACTGCCTGATGTGTCGGGTGTTCCCGATCTTATGTGCAAGAATACGCCGATTGCGTCCGTGTGTCACGGGAAAGCTGGCCCAACAGCCTTGGCAATCGGCGAAATATTGCGACTGCTCGGGGTTTTAGCCTTGCAGGATGCGGGCGACCTGCGGCGCAAAGTAGGTCAGGATACCGTCGCAGCCGGCGCGTTTGAAGGCCAGCAGGCTTTCCAGCATCACCTTTTCACCATCAATCCAACCGTTCTGCGCCGCAGCCTGAACCATCGCGTACTCTCCGGACACCTGATAGGCATAAGTGGGCGCGCCAAATGCGTCTTTCACCCGGCGGCAAATGTCCAGATAGGGCATGCCCGGCTTGATCATCACCATATCCGCGCCTTCGGTCAGGTCGCGTTCGATCAGGCGCAGGGCCTCGTTCGAATTGGCGGGGTCCATCTGATAGGTCTTCTTATCTCCAGTCAGAGCGCCCGACGCGCCGACCGCATCGCGGAAGGGACCGTAAAAGGCGCTGGCGTATTTCGCTGCATAGCTCAGGATCATCACATTGTGGTACCCAGCAGACTCGAGCGCGCGGCGCATTGCGCCGATGCGGCCATCCATCATGTCTGACGGACCAATGATGTCGGCCCCGGCCTCGGCCTGCGCAAGTGTCATTTTGACCAGCGCCTCGACCGTCTGGTCGTTCACAATTTCGCCATCGACCACGTACCCGTCATGGCCGTTGATGTTGTAGGGGTCCAGTGCGACGTCGGTCATCACAGCGATTTCCGGGGCGGCTTCCTTGATTGCGCGAATGGCCCGGTTCGACAGGTTGTCCGGGTTCCACGCCTCGGCGCAGTCTTCGGTTTTCAGGGACGGATCCGTGTAAGGAAAGATGCAAATCGCCGGGATCCCCAACGCCTGTGCTTCGACGGCGGCCTGTGCAATCAGATCGACCGAGCGGCGCACCACGCCAGGCATCGAGGGGACAGGCTCTTCGATCCCTTCGCCGTCCCTTACAAAAACCGGCCAGATCAGATCGTCGGTGGTCAGTGCGTTTTCCCGGACCAGCCCGCGGATGGCATCAGATTGGCGCGCCCGACGAAATCGGGTCAAAGGGTAGGGGGCGATAGTCGGTTTCATGGCTCGCGCTCCTTGAATATTCGTGCATTGGGTGGCATGAATTCCCGGTGGTCTCAAGGGTACAATGGACGCGCTTGTTCGAAGAACGCCCAAAGACAGTGAACAAAGGGCTGACGCGTGGATTTGCAATCTTCGATTTTCGAACTCATCGACATGCGAAGCTTTTCGAATCTGTGGTACTGGATCGGACTGGCAGTATTGTGGTCTTCGGCCAGCCATTGGGCCATGGGTGTGCCCTATGATCTGGTTGTGCGGGCGCGTCGAATTGGTGGACAGGCTGAGCAGGATCTGCTGGACATCGTGCGGATCAACAGGAACCGAGTTCTTTATATCGTCGACGTCTCTGGTTTGGTTCTCATGGCGCTAAGCTGTTTTTTCTTTACCGGTCTGGCGATAATGGGTTTTTTTTACGAGGTGGAATTTGCGCAGGCCGTTTTTCTGCTGCTGTTCCCAGTTTCACTGGTGATGCTGATCAATATCCGCGCGGCGCGTAAGCTGAACCGCATTGAACCCTCACTGGAACCCGTGGCAAAAATCCTGATGCGGTGCAGAATTTATACACAGATCATTGGCATGATCTCAATTTTGATTACATCCCTCTGGGGCATGTACCAGAACCTGTCGATCGGGGTTCTGGGATAAGGGCAATCGGAAAGGCAAGGCGATGACGGCTCCGAACCATGTGACGGTTGGCGGCGCTCCTGAAGGATTTGATGCGCAACTTGTGCTGAACGAGATCGCCCGTTCCGGCGGTCCGGTCTGTCACGTCGCGCGCGATGACAAGCGGATGGAGGCGATGCGGGCGGCTTTGGCCTTTTTTGCGCCGGACATACCAGTCTTCGTCTTTCCCGGGTGGGATTGTTTGCCTTATGACAGGGTCTCGCCCAATGCCGACATCGCAGCCGCGCGTGTTGCGACTCTGGCGGCACTGGTGCACCAGATGCCCGACCGGTTTGTCCTGTTGACGACGCTAAATGCCGCGACCCAGCGTGTGCCTGCGCGCGATGTGCTGCGCGAGTCTGCTTTCACCGCCCGTGTGAACCAGCGCGTTGACGAAACGGCGCTGCGAAACTTTCTGGTGCGCATGGGCTTTACCCAAAGCCCTACGGTGATGGAACCCGGCGACTATGCCATTCGCGGCGGTATCATCGACATCTTCCCGCCGGGTGAATCCGGCCCAGTACGACTGGACCTGTTCGGTGACGTGCTGGATGGTGCCCGCCGGTTTGATCCGGTCTCGCAGCGGACCACCGAGAAGCTGGATGTGGTCGAATTGGCCCCGGTGTCCGAGGTCATTCTGGATGATGCCGCCATCACCCGGTTCCGCCAGAACTATCGTATCGAGTTTGGTGCAGCTGGCACCGACGATCCGCTCTACGAAGCGGTCAGTGCAGGCCGCAAGCATCAGGGCATCGAACATTGGCTGCCGTTTTTCCACGAAAAGCTGGAAACCCTGTTCGATTATCTGCCTGAGGCATCGATCACCGTGGATGATCAGGTCACGCCCGCGCGACTGGCTCGCTGGGACACGATCGCGGATCAGTATGAAACGCGTCGGCTGGCATTGGAAAACCGCTCTCGCATGGACACGGTGTATAAGCCAACACCACCCGGATTGCTGTATCTGGATGATGCCGCCTGGGAACAGGCGGTCGGCGACCGGCGTGTGATGCAGTTCAGCCCTCTGCCACAGGCCAGTGGCCCCGGCGTGATTGACGCGGGTGGGCGTATCGGACGCAACTTTGCACCCGAGCGGCAACAGGAAAGCATCAGTCTGTTTGGTGCGCTGGCAAGCCATATCACCGACAAGATGGCCAAGGGGCCAGTCCTGATCGCATCTTACTCCGAGGGTGCCCGGGAGCGCCTGACCGGGTTGATCGAGGATGAAGGCCTGGCCGAAGCGATCCCCGTCACTGACGGCACGCGCATCGGCAAACGCGGTCTGCATCTGGCAGTCTGGGCGCTGGAGCACGGGTTCGAAACGCCCGGTTTGACCGTGATCGCCGAGCAGGACGTTCTGGGCGACCGCCTGATCCGCCAGCCCAAGAAACACCGCAAGGCCGAGAACTTCCTGACCGAGACCCAATCGCTCTCGCCCGGTGATCTGGTGGTTCATGTCGACCACGGGATCGGGCGCTATATGGGGATGGAGGTCGTGACCGCCGCCGGTGCTGCGCACGAATGCCTGCTGCTGGAATACGCGGAGCAGTCCAAGCTGTATTTGCCGGTCGAAAACATCGAACTGCTGTCGAAATACGGCCATGACGAAGGTTTGCTGGACCGTTTGGGCGGTGGCGCATGGCAGGCCAAGAAGGCCAAGCTGAAAGAGCGCATCCGCGAGATGGCGGACAAGCTGATCCGCATCGCCGCCGAGCGCGCCTTGCGCAAAGCTCCGGTCATGGATCCGCCGCCCCATGCTTGGGAAGAGTTCAGCGCACGTTTCCCATATCAGGAAACCGACGATCAGTTGCGGGCAATTTCCGAGGTGATGGAGGACATGCACTCCGGCGCGCCGATGGACCGTCTGATCTGCGGCGATGTTGGTTTCGGTAAAACCGAGGTCGCCATGCGCGCAGCCTTTGTCGCCGCCATGTCGGGCGTGCAGGTCGCTGTGATTGCGCCAACCACGTTGTTGGCCCGCCAGCACGCGGCCTCGTTCAAAGAGCGATTCCGGGGCTTCCCGCTGGAGGTGCGGCAATTGTCGCGTTTTGTATCCGCGAAGGAGGCGCAACAGACCCGCGACGGGCTGGCGCGCGGAACAGTAGATATCGTGATCGGCACCCATGCGCTGCTGGCCAAGGGCATACGGTTCAACAACCTTGGCCTGTTGATCATCGATGAGGAACAGCATTTCGGCGTCGGCCACAAAGAGCGTCTTAAACAGCTGCGCTCGGATGTGCACGTGCTGACGCTGACCGCGACGCCAATCCCACGGACCCTGCAATTGTCCCTGACCGGTGTGCGCGATCTGTCGATCATCGGCACTCCGCCTATCGACCGTTTGGCGATCCGAACCTATGTCAGCGAGTTCGATGCGGTCACGATCCGCGAGGCGCTGCTGCGCGAACATTACCGCGGCGGGCAGAGTTTCTACGTGGTTCCACGCATCTCGGACCTGCCCGAGATCGAAGAATTCCTCAAAGAACAGCTGCCCGAGCTGACCTATGTGGTTGCTCACGGGCAGATGGCGGCGGGCGAGCTCGACGATCGGATGAATGCCTTCTATGACGGCAAATACGATGTTCTGTTGGCGACCACGATTGTCGAAAGCGGGCTGGATATTCCGACCGCAAACACGATGGTTGTGCACCGGGCGGATATGTTCGGCCTTGCGCAGCTCTATCAAATTCGGGGTCGGGTGGGGCGGTCCAAAACCCGTGCCTATGCGTACCTGACAACCAAACCACGCCAGAAACTGACCGCCACGGCCGAGAAACGTCTGCGCGTTCTGGGCTCGCTGGATACCCTGGGCGCTGGTTTCACTCTGGCTTCGCAGGATCTGGATATCCGCGGCGCGGGCAACCTGTTGGGCGAAGAGCAGTCGGGCCAAATGCGCGACGTGGGCTATGAACTCTACCAGTCGATGCTGGAAGAGGCGATTGCAAAGATCAAAGCCGGTGAGATGGAGGGGCTTTCGGATGCCGACGACCAATGGGCCCCGCAGATAAATCTGGGTGTGCCGGTCCTGATCCCGGAGGACTACGTGCCCGATCTGGACGTTCGTCTGGGCCTCTATCGCCGCCTTTCATCGCTGTCGACCAAGGTCGAGCTGGAGGGATTTGCTGCGGAACTGATTGACCGGTTTGGTACATTGCCGAAAGAGGTCAACACCCTGATGCTGGTCGTGCGGATCAAGGCGATGTGCAAGCGCGCAGGCATTGCCAAGCTGGACGGGGGACCGAAGGGCGCGACGATCCAATTCCACAATGACAAGTTCGCGTCGCCTCAGGGGTTGGTCGAATTCATCCAGAACCAGAGCGGTCTGGCCAAGGTCAAGGACAACAGGATCGTGGTCCGGCGCGACTGGAAAAAGGACGCCGACAAGATCAAAGGCGCCTTTGCCATCGCACGGGATCTGGCCGAAAAAGTCATGGCTGAGAAGAAGAAAAAGGCGAAGGCCTAGTCTCCGCTGACAAAGGTGCACAGCTGCCAGTCGCCCGCGTCCGATTTCACGAACGCGGCGCGGTGGCCGGTCATGGGCCACAGGAAATCACGGTGCATGAATCCGCGGGTGCCGTCGGTCAGCATAACGGGCTGATACTCGGCGTCGTCGCGATAATTCGTGATGATGACGATCTCGTGGCTGATCTGATCCAACACGGGGGCGCCCGGCTCGGCGGCTTGCCGAAGGGTCACGTTTTGACCCGTCACATAGTAGGTCACGAACGGGTCCAATGAGGCGGGCAGGGTGATCTTCCACTGATGCGGCATCCAGAACTCGCCCTCATCATCGAAATAGCCCGGCTGGGACAGGGTGGTTTCCAGATCGCGCCAGTAGGCGTCGCCTGTGGTGAGGTGCTCGCGCAACTCTTCCGGGCCGCCCTCGCCACCGTGGCTGAGGTAGATGTCGGGGCAGGCCGCCGCGATCAGGGCGTCGGTGTTTCGGGCCGTCACGTCCGCCAATAGATCATTGCGAAAGGCCACAAGTGTCGGGTCGCTCTCTGCCTCATCGACCGGCGGAAAGGTCTGCCGGTCGGCCAGCGCAGGGCCGCAGAGTATCAGAGATAGAAGAAAGACGCGGGTCATTCGGCCGCCTTCATCGCAGCTTGCGCACAGAAGCATGAGGCCCCAACGGCCCGGTCAGCGCGCGCCAGCGCCAGATCCAGGCGCTGTTTGATCTGGCGGATTTCAACGGTTTCCCCGCGCGCTTTCAGGCAATCATGCAGGCCCTTCAAACTCCAGACATTGTCAGGATGGATTGAGGCGCGGCTGAGGGTGCCGCCCAGCCCCAGATCCTCGCGATACACCTCTTCGGCCTCGGCCACGTGTCCCTGTTCGAACAACAAAGCCCCCAGCGCATGGCGGGTGGGCTGCATCCAGCCCCAAGGTTCGTCGTAGGGCAGCGTGTCGTCCAACTCGACCGAACGGCGCAGGTGGTCATAGGCGGTGTCATAGTTACCTTTGCGATACTCGATCTCTCCGCGCAGCATTTCGCGGGCGATCTCCAAAAGGTCGATCACCCGGTTGTTGTGCAACAGCCGGGTTTCCGGCACCCGATCCTTTGCGGCCAGGAAAAGCTGTTCTTCGGCCTCGGCCTCAGCCACGTCGCCGGTCGCCGCGAATGCAATCGCACGGGCATAATGGGTCGTCGCAGTGACGGTGCGGTAGAGATCCTGATCCTCGGGCAGGGGCAGGGCTTTTGCCTCTTCCCACCGGCCAAACCGGATCAGGATATGCGGCCCCATCGACATGTAGCTTTCAAAGAAATCCGCCATGGGCGGGCTCTCGGTGCGCAGCATCTCTTCGGGGGTGGTATCCCAGATGCCCTGATTGGCGCGCAGCGCGGGTTCCATTTGACCCAGAAACAGCGCGCCGTAGATGGCGAAGTGGTAATTGTGCTGGCGATAGCCGGTATAGATGTTGAACGCACCTTCACGTTTGTAATATTTCAGGTCGGCCTCGGTCGCCTTTTCGTTCCAGTGAACGACGTTTTGATAATGCCCGCACAGCACGTCGATATGGGTGGGCATGTGGACCAAATGCCCTGCATCAGGGACCAGCGTGCGCAGGACATCCCCGGCCTTCAGCGCTTTTTCCGGGGTCGGTGACATCTCCATCAGGTGCACATACAGATGCAATAGACCGGGGTGGGACATGGCGGCCGGATCGTCGGCCATTGCGTCTTCCAGCGCTTTTTGCGCCTCCAGCGTGGCGGCCCCTTCGGCGGGCTGGCCCGTCTTCAAGTCCCACATTTGCCATGGGGTCAGGTTGAGCAACGCCTCGACATAGATCGTGCGCAGGTCGAGGTGCCTCGGCTGATCCGCAAACGCGGCGCGCATCGCATCAGCAAAATCGTGGTCCCATTGGTGCATGTCATCAACAGGATCGCGCTGAGGGTATCGCGCCGGCAGGGCGCGGATCAGCGCCTGTTCCACCGGGGTGCATCCTTCGGCCAATGCTACAGCGTTCTGCGTGGCGTCATAGGCCAAAGCCAGCGCCTTGCGTTGCCCACGGTCGTCCAACAGATTCCAGGGCAGGTTGTAATTTGGTCCCGCCGCATAGGCCACGCCCCAATGCGCCATCGCGCAATCCGGGTCGAACTCTAATGCGCGCTGAAAACAGACCACGGCCTCGTCATGATTGTAGCCGTAAGTCCAGTTCAATCCCCGATCGAACCAAAGCTGTGCCTCGGCTGAGGATGTGGTAACCGGACAGGAATAGTTTCCCAGATCGTAATAATCGCTCATCGAAAATCCCCCCTCATTATGAGGGGAGGTTAACCCGATTCACCGGTTCTGCACAGATCAGGCAAGCAGCCTGTCTTCAATCCGGCCCATATGAACCATCAGGCCAAAGCCCAGGGCGCTCATGGTCAGGATGCCAATGGCCAGGGGGGTGATCGAGCCGTCGAACAACTGACCAATGGGGGCGGCGATTGCTGCCGCGAACACGGTCGAGATTGCCCCGATCACCGATGCGGCCATTCCCGCGATATGGCCCATCGGTTCCATCGCGATGGCGTTCAGGTTGCCCATGGTCATGCCTGCCATGAAGAAAACGGCGGTCTGCCAGCTGACGAATACGGCAAAGGACAAGGTGGTCGAAAGATCGGCTGCGTTCAACAGGAGGACCCCGGTTGTAAAGATCACCTGCGCCCCCAGGGCCCATGTCACGATCCGACGCATGCCCAGCTTGATGACCAACGCCGCATTCAACAGGCTGGCCGAGCCCGACATCAGTGCGACAAAGCCGAACCAGAACGGAAAGCTCTCGGCGCTACCGTGAATGATGTCATAGACCGGCTGCACCATCGTCAGCATGGTGAACAGCATACCCAGGCATAAGGTTTGCACCATTATCGACAAACGGACGGTCGGGTGCGCAAACATCTGGCGCGCGGCATCCATCATCAGGGGCAAGCGCAGCGGGCGTCGGTTTTCGACAGCCAGTGGCTCGGGCAGGCGCAGGCCCATCCAGACGACTGTAATCAGCGAGAACAGGATGAACGACGCAAAGATACCCCGCCAGCCGGTCAGGGCAATTACGCCAGCGCCCATCATCGGCGCAATGGCGGGAACGAGCGTGAAGATCATCATCGCAATCGACACGATCCGCGCCATCTCACGGCCCGAATAGAGGTCACGGATAATCGCCATGGCCACCACCCGAGGGGCTGCGCAGCCGATGCCCTGAAAGATACGGGCGATCAGCAGCACTTCGAGAGAGGAACTGGCCCAGGCCGCAGCCGCTGAGACGATATACAGGACCGAGCCAACATAGATCACCGGTTTGCGCCCAAACGCGTCAGACAAAGGCCCGGTAAAAAACGTGCCAATTCCCATGCCCAGAACAAAGGAAGTCAGGATCAATTGCGCCTTGTTCACATCATCCGGGCTGAGTTGCGCGCCAATGTTCGGCAGGGCTGGCAGCATTGCATCGATCGAAAATGCGATCGTTGCAAACATCATTGCGATTAGTGCGATGAACTCGCCGCGAGACATGCGATTGGCCATAACGCCCTCCTGACCTGATCGCGCTATCACGGCAAATCAGGTGGCGCTAGGTGTCAAATTGCACAGGGGTCTGTGCTAATTTGCAGGAGAAGCCTCAAGTTGAGACATAATCTCGGCAATCACTTTTTCCCACATTTCAGGGGGTTGTGCGCCGGGAACGGCGTGTTGATTGGCCACGATGAAAGTCGGGACCGAATTGACGCCCATTTGCCGGGAATGGCTGTCGCGGTTGCTGATATCCTCGCGGTCGGCGTCGGATTTTAGCAGTTTCAGAACAACGGCCGCGTCCATTCCGGCGTTGTCGGCGATATCGGCCAGAACTTCGTGATCGCCAATGTCGCGGGCCTGCACGAAATAGGCATCGAACAGAGCGTCCACGATGGCGTTCTGCTTGCCCTCGATCCCGGCCCAGTGAATCAGGCGGTGCGCGTCCAGAGTATTGGGCGTGCGTTTCATACCTTCAAAGTCAATCTTGAGGCCCGCGTTCTTGGCATGTTCGACAACCGGCGCATAGGCCCGGACGGCGCCTTCCTTGCCGCCGAACTTTCGCTCAAGGTACTCGCGCCGATCCATGCCAGCGTCCGGCATGTCGGGGTTCAGCTGGAAGGGATGCCATTCGATGACAAACGGGTGGTCAGGGATCGCAGCCAGCGCCTTGTCCAGATGGGTTTTGCCGATATAGCACCACGGGCAGATCGGGTCGGACATGATATCAAGCTTGACGGTCTGGGTCATTCGTTGGTCGCCTTGAAATAGGCCGGCAGCGCCCGGCGCAGAAGTTTTCCGTTCCCGCCAGCAGGCAGTTCGGGCAGATGAATAAAGGCGCGCGGTTGCTTATAACGCGCCAGATTTGCTTCGACATAAGTGCGCAAAGCGTCATCGTCCAGTTTTTCCGGCCCGGTATAGAAGGCAGCTATCACAAATGTGTCCGGTTTGACCTCGACCGCTGCGGCCCCAACCTGAGCTATGCCGGGATAGCGAGACAGGGCGGCCTCGACCTCGACCGGCGACACGCGGTAGCCGCCCGCATTCATCATGTCGTCGTCTCGACCCAGATAGGTGATCTGCCCATCAACAGCCATCGCGCCCTGATCGCCGGTCAGGAACCAGTCGCCCTGCATGCGGGCGTCGGCCTCGTCTGGGGCGTTAAGGTAGGTCAGCATTAGCCCGGGGTCCGACCGGTGAACCGCAATCGTGCCTTCCTGACCTTGCGGCACTGGCCCGTCCGGCCTCAGAATTGCCACCCGACGGCCGGGCTGCGGCTGCCCCAACGCATCGCCCCGCGCCGGATGGGCCGGGCTGGAGGAAATGAAGGTCGAACACTCGGACATGCCATAGGCCTCATAAAGCTCTGTTCCGGTCGTATCTACCCATCGTTCATGCAGGTGGCGCGGCAGCTTTTCTCCTGCGCACAGCCCATGGCGCAAATCTGGGAGGGTGACCGTATCACCCGCGTTCAGAACCTTTCGGAAGACCCCCGGGGCGGCCGCGAAAATGGTGGCCTGATGCTGGTGCAACAGGGCGGGCAGGTCGTTTAGGTCGGTCCCGGGTTCCGGGATCAAGGCGGTGGCCCCGATCGTCCAGGGATCCATCAAGCCCGTCCCCAGCGTGTAGGTCCAGTTGAACGCGCCTGCGTGGCACAACCGATCCGTTTCGCGCAGGCCATACCAGCCATCGACCATCATCTGACGCGCCCAGATGGCGCGGTGCGCGTGGGCCACGGCCCTTGGTTTGCCTGACGTGCCCGAGGTGTAGACCACGTAACCCATCCGGTCCGGATCACCCATCTGGAACGCAGCCGGGGGCAGATCACGCATCGCGGTCAGATCGCTCAGTTTGATCTGAACAGGGTGCGCAGCGCAGGCGACCGCTGGGTCGCGCAGAACTGCGGCCGGTTTCAGATCATCGATCATGCGCGCCGTTTCAGGTTCGGTCAGTTGCGAGGAGGTCGGAACGGGGACAATACCAACAGAAATCGCGCCCAGATACGCAATCGGGAAATCAACCGTGTTCCCCAATCGCATCAACGCGATGTCACCTGGTGCCAACCCGGCCTGCAATAACCCCGTTCCAGTGCCAAGAATGGCCTGTTTCAGGTCTCCATAGGTCCAATTCTGTGCACCGTCAGAGCCCAGCACGGACAAAGCCGTTTTGTCGGAAAGCCTATCCGCACTGCGCAGCACATGGGCGGCCAGGTTGAACGGAGACGGGCAGGGCGGAGGCGGCCCCTGATCGAATATCGAAAGCATGACAACTGGCTAGCGCGACCACTGGTACGTTGCAAGCAGGACGGGCTGCGCCTATAGAATGACGCATGAGCACCCAAGACCAGACATCGTTGATCCGCATCGCGCGCGACACGGGCGAACATACGGAAGTGGAACCGCTGGACCTCGGCGCGCGCGTGCGCGAGCTGCGCAAAGCCCGGAAATGGACGCTGGAACAGGCGGCAAGCCAGGCCGGTCTAGCACGTTCAACGCTCAGCAAGATCGAGAACGGGCAGATGTCGCCCACGTATGACGCGCTGAAAAAGCTCGCGACCGGTCTTGAGATCTCGGTGCCGCAGTTGTTCACGCCGCCGCAGCGCGAGCAGGTGATTGGGCGGATGGCCGTGACACGGATGGGTGAGGGGTCGGCGCATCCCACCACGACCTACGAACATGAGCTGCTGGCCGATACGCTGACCAAAAAGCAGATGCTGCCCTATCGTGCGCGTGTTCGTGCGCGGTCAATGGATGAGTTCGATGGCTGGGTTCGCCATGATGGGGAAGAATTCCTGTATGTGCTGACGGGTGTGGTGCGTCTTTATACCGAGTTCTACGAACCCGTCGAAATGCGCCGTGGTGACAGCGCGTATTACGACGGCAGCATGGGGCATAACGTCATCTCGGTCAGTGACGAAGACGCAATGATCCTGTGGGTGACATCACTTACTTAACGAGCGGCTGAATTCGCGATTCAAACCTTCTGTGAACAGAAAGTCCTCAAGTTCTTCGTGGGCTTCGTTCACGGTCAGCTGGTGGCATTCGGCCAGATATGCCTCGAAACGTTTACGGTCCTTGCTGACCCGCACCATGTCCTGGTCTTTCAGGTTCGGAAAACGTCGCTTGGCGCGCGCATACATTGCATCCCAGTCTTGCGTTAGATCGGTCCATTTCAACATCAGCGATCTTTCCGTTTAATCGGTTACACAACTGCTCGGCCTGAGATTCAGGGTACGAATGCAAAGGGGATGGTCGGGCATGACAAAATGTCGCACCCTATGGGGGCTGATGGTCGGGATGAAAATGCCCGTTGCAGCCAACCCGCAACGGGCAGACGGACCTAATTTTTGAGTGAGTGGAGGCCGGTCCGTAAATTCAATGTGCTACGGATCGGGCGAAGAGTTATGTCTCGAATTCTAAAGATATAATCAATTCGCATCAAACGCGTAACTATTGGGCAAGGCTATACCGGCGGAACCGGTTCCGTAAAGCCTTTTGTATGAGTTTTTTTGTCGAATACCCGCATTAGGGGAAATCACAACATCTTGCGAGGGGCGGTGTGCGGCATGCCAAATGTGGCGTGCCTGCGTGTTGTGCTGATTTCCGCCGATCTTCGTGGGGCAGTTTATTCCTCGTACCACCAGACCTGCGGCATGTATTCCGGACCATCGCCGTAGATCGGCAGAGTCTCGGGCTGTTTCAGTTCTTTGGCATGGGCGATCCGGCCGACATCGAAGTTCCAGATCGGAATGACATAGCGCCCAGCGGTCAGAACACGATCAAGCGCACGCGTGGCTGAAACGAAATCCTCGTGGCTTTCCGAGGCCAGCATGGCGTCAATCAAACCGTCCACGGCGGATGAGGCGACACCCATCAGGTTCCGGGTTCCCGGCGTGTCCGCGGTCTCGCTGCCCCAATACAGACGTTGTTCGTTGCCCGGCGAGAGTGACAGCGCGCGGCGGAAAAAGGTCATGTCGAAGTCCAGTTCGGACGTGCGCGCCGTGAACTGGGCGCTGTCGACCTGTTCGGTGGTCACTTGAATGCCCAGACGCTCCAGCGCGCGCGAATAAATCTCAATGGCCGTTTCGCTTTCTGTATCACCCTGCTGCAGGAGGACAGTCAGGGTAAAAGCGTCACCGTTTGCGTTACGCAGCACACCGTCCTGAATGGTCCAGCCTGCCTCGGCCAGAAGGTTGGTTGCAGCGCGGATGTTCTTGCGGTTGCGCGCCGATCCATCACTTTCGGGCAAGGTGTAGCCTTCCAGCGTGCCCGGTGGCAGGTCGTCCTGAAAGGTCAACAACAGTTCTTCGACGCGTCCGGTGGCCGGGCCGGGTTGCATGGCCAGGTCCGAGCCCGAGAAATACGAGGTGATCCGCGGTTGGGCACCGCCGGTGATCGTGTCGTTGATGAATTCGAAGTTGAACGCCAGCGTCAGCGCCTCGCGCACGCGCCAGTCGTCGAACGGAGCCTTGCGGGTGTTCATGACAAAGCCCGTCATCCCGGATGGTTTTCCATGCGGGATCTCGGTCTTGATCACATCGCCACGTTGCACGGCGGGAAAGTTATACTGCGTGGCCCATTTGTCGGCGTTGAACTCACGCACGGCGGTCAGCTCTCCGGCTTTGAACGCCTCGAACAGAACAGTGCCGTCGCCGTAGAATTCGATCCGCATTTCATCCAGGTTCATGGTGCCTTTTCGGAACGGAATATCGGCGCCCCAATAGTCGGGGTTGCGTTTCAGGTTCACGAAGCGCCCGGCTTCATAGCTGTCGACGACATAAGGGCCGGTTCCGACCGGAATGTCATGCAGCCCGGCATCGGCAAAATCTTTGCCTTCCCACTGCGCCTTTTGCAGGATCGGGCGCAGACCGGCGATCAGGGCAAGTTCGCGATCGGGTTCGTTAAAGCTGATCCGAACCGAGCGCGGACCGGTTTGTTCGATACTGTCGATCTTGCCCCACAAACCGCGGTACCGCAGATGCCCCTCGGTGCCCAACGTCTCATACGACCAGATCACATCATCCACGGTCACCGGGGTGCCATCGGAAAATTCAGCGTTTTCGCGCAGGGTAAATTCGACCCAAGAGCGGTCGGGCGCAGTCTCAACTGATTCGGCTAACAACCCGTAAAGTGTGAAAGGTTCGTCCCAAGAGCGGCCCATCAGGCTCTCGTGGGTCCAAAACCGTAGCTGCCAGGGCGAGCTGCCTTTTTGCACGAAGGGGTTCAAACTGTTATAGCCGCCGGTGTTTCCAAACACGACCTTGCCACCTTTGGGCGCATCCGGATTCGCGTAGGGCAGGGACACAAAATCCGGTGGTAGAGCGGGGTCACCGTACATAGCTATGCCATGAGCCGAATCTGCATGCGCAATTGCAGCCCCCAAAAGGACGGTGATTCCCGCGACGAGGGGGCGAACGGGGCGGAGAAAATTGGGGCTCATTTTGGAAACAATCCTGCTCTGGCCTTATTTTGTTGGGATTCACCGTAGCGATGATTTTTCTTATTATCAAACTTTTAGCTTGGACGAAGGCGCGGAATTGCTTATAAAGGATGCACTGCTCGATAGGTTTCTTGCCTGTATGAAACCTGCCTCAATAACTTAACGCCCGCTTCGTGCGGGCGTTTTTTTTGCGCTTTTCCGGCTCGGATGCGCGGGCGGAATGTTTCCCCGTTTTCTTTGCAGATGCAGCATGGCACTGTATCGCCAAAGTGGACCTTCAGGGAGTTCGGCCATGAGCCTTTCGGGAAAAACAGCCATCATCACCGGATCGAATTCAGGGATCGGATTGGGCGTCGCGCGCGAGCTGGCCAAGGCCGGAGCCAATGTGGTTCTGAATTCATTCACGGATCGCGATGAGGATCATGCTTTGGCTGCCGAGATCTCGCAAGAGACCGGCACCAGTGCGCGCTACATCAAAGCGGATATGTCAAAGGGGGACGAATGCCGCGCCCTGATCGAACAGGCGGGGGCTTGCGATATTCTGGTGAACAATGCGGGTATTCAGCATGTTGCACCCGTTGATCAGTTCCCAGTCGAAAAGTGGGATGCGATTATCGCCATCAATATGAATTCGGCCTTTCACACGATGGCAGCGGCTTTGCCGATGATGCGCGAAGCGGGCTGGGGCCGGATCGTGAATATTGCCTCGGCGCACGGATTGACGGCGTCGCCGTTCAAATCGGCCTACATCGCCGCCAAGCATGGCGTGGTCGGGATGACCAAATCGGTCGCGCTGGAAACCGCGCAAGAGCCGATCACGTGTAATGCGATCTGTCCGGGTTATGTGCTGACCCCACTGGTCGAAGCGCAAATTCCGAATACCATGAAGGAATACAACATGAGCCGCGAGGACGTGATCAAGAACGTCATGCTTGAACGGCAACCTTCGAAAGAGTTCGCGACAGTTGAGCAGATGGGGGGAACCACGGTCTTCCTGTGCTCGGACGCGGCGGCGCAAATCACGGGAACCACGATTTCCGTCGACGGTGGGTGGACAGCATTGTGAGGCGCCATGGGGGCTCTGCCCCCAAACCCCCGGAGTATTTCGGAAAAGATGAAGGGGTCACGTCGTGAAACGGATCAATCTGGCATTGCAGGGCGGGGGCGCGCATGGAGCGTTCACCTGGGGTGTTCTCGACCGGCTTTTGGACGAAGACGATATCGAGGTTGCGGCCATCACTGGAACTTCGGCCGGGGCGCTGAACGGCGCCGCGTTCAAATCCGGGATGGTTCACAATGGGCGCGACGGTGCGCGGGCCTGTCTGGACGGTCTTTGGGCACAGATGGGGGCCGTCGGCGACATGCGTCTTGCCAACTGGATGCAGGCGGTCGAGCCGGCGCAGATCTCGCAGGCGATGGAGTATTCCTTGCCGTTCTCCGTCGGCGATACCGTGTCTCGTCTGGTGTCGCCCTATGCTTACGGTCCGTTCTATCGCAATCCGTTGCAGCAGGTGGTCGACACGTTCAACTTTGACGAAGTTTGTGCAGATCAGGGACCACAGCTTTTTGTCTGTGCGACCTGTGTGCGCAGCGGCAAAATCCGGGTGTTTACTGGCGAAGAGGTTTCGACGGACGCGATCCTGGCCTCTGCCTGTCTTCCAAACCTGTTCAAGGCGATTGAGATATTCGATCCCAAGTCGGGCCGGACCGAGGCGTATTGGGATGGCGGATATACAGGGAACCCGGCGCTTTATCCGCTGTTCAATGACGGTTTGCCCGACGACGTGGTGATTGTGAATATCAATCCGCTGGAACGGGATGAGGTACCAAAAACACCGCAGCAGATTCAGAACCGGATCAATGAGATCAGCTTTAATTCGTCGCTTCTGCGTGAGCTGCGGGCGATCAATTTCGTGCAGCGCCTGTTGGCCGAAGGCAAGCTGAAGGCGGGCGAGATGAGCCGGGTGCTGGTCCATATGATCGCGGATGACGCGTTGATGAACGATCTGTCCGTCGCGACCAAGACGGTTCCGAACCCTGTGATCCTGCACAAGCTGAAAGACGCGGGCCGCGCTGCTGCGGATCGGTTTCTGGCGGATCACAAGGATGATCTGGGCGAGCGCAGCTCGGTCAACCTGCCCGAGATGTTCAGCTGATCACTCGGGCGGCTGTGTGGGGTCTTTGTCGTTGGGATAGACAAGGCCTGCCGAGATCACCAGCTTTGCCGCGTCCTCGATGGACATATCCAGAAGAATTACGTCTTCGGCCGGGAAAAACAGCAAAAAGCCTGAGGTCGGGTTGGGCGTGGTCGGGACAAAAACGCTGAGAAGATCCCCACCGGTTTCGGCACGCTCGGCGACTTCGCCCTTGGCGGTGGTCGAGACAAAGCCAATCGCCCAGATTCCACGGCGCGGATACTGGATCAGGCAGGCCTTTTCAAAGGACCGCTCGGTCTGGGCGAACACCGTCTCGGAAATCTGCTTGATACCCGAATAGATCGAACGGACGACCGGCATCCGGTTCACAAGGCTTTCGGCGAAATGGATCAGTGAGCGCCCGAGGATACCTTTGGCGATCCAGCCGACAACCACGGTAAAGGCCAGGAAAATGACCACCCCGACACCGCGCAGGTTGATGCCCACGTATTCTTGCGGCTGAAACCGCTGAGGAATCAACGGCAGCACCGCGCTGTCGATCCAGCCGACAACCGACCAGATCAGCCAGATCGTCAACCACACAGGTGCAATGACGACGATACCGGTCAGGAACGACGCCCGCAGCCGGGACAACAGGCCCGGTCGGCGATGCGGTTCTTCGTCAAAAGGTGTGTTCATTGCGATCCTGAGCGGCTTTGTGCCGAATTAGTTAAGCAGTCCGGTGCCTTGGTACAATAGCTTTATGTCAATCGCTCCGGTCCGCCAGCGCGCGTGCAATACCAGCCGCAAGACGGGCATTGTTGCGCACCAGCGCAATGTTTGCAGTCAGCGAACGCCCCTCGGTCTGTTCGTAAATCCGCTGCAGCAGGTAAGGCGTGACACCCTTGCCGCTGATGCGGTGGGCGTTGGCATCGGATTGCGCCGAGGCAATGATCGGGGCCAGTTCTTCGGCCGGGATTTGATCGTCGGCGGGGATTGGGTTGGCGACCAGCTGGCCACCGGGCAGACCCAGTGCACGGCGTGTCGCGTGTGCCGTGGCGATGTCTTCGGCGCTATCCATGCGCAGCGGCGCGGCGTAAGGCGATTTCGCCGACCAGAAGGCCGGGAATTCGTCCTGCCCGTAGGCGATGATCGGAACGCCGAGCGTTTCAAGAACCTCGAGTGTTTTGGCAAGATCCAGGATTGCCTTGGCCCCCGCTGCCACGACCGTCACCGGGGACTGCGCCAGTTCGTGCAGGTCGGCCGAGATGTCGAACGTCGTCTCGGCACCCTGATGCACACCACCGATACCGCCGGTGGCAAACACCTCGATCCCTGCATAATGCGCGGCGATCATCGTGGCCGCGACCGTGGTCGCGCCGGTGCCGCCGGTGGCCACGCAGGCGGCCATGTCGGCGCGGGACAGTTTGGCGACGCCTTGTGCCTGACCCAGCGCTTTCAGCTCGTCGGCTTCCAGACCCACATGCAGCTTGCCCTTGATTACCGCCATCGTGGCCGGAACCGCGCCTGCGTCGCGGATGTCTTGTTCGACCTGTGCCGCTACCTCGATGTTCTGAGGGTAAGGCATCCCGTGCGTGATGATGGTGCTTTCCAGCGCGACGATGGGTTGGCCTGCGTCTTTGGCGGCGCGGACCTCGGCGGAATATTGGATGTCGATCACAGTGGGGTTTCTCCGGATACGTATGTTGCGGCGGCGTTCAGGGCGCGGGTCAGAGCCTCTTCGTTCGATGCGCCACCGGCCTCTGAGGCGATATGAGCCGCCATGAATGTATCGCCTGCGCCGGTCACGCGAGTGACCAGAACGGACGGGGGTGTTTGTGTCAGGATTTCATCCGCGCTGCCCACAGTGGCCGAGTTTCCTCCGTCGGTGACCAGCACGCGCAGCGCGCCACGGTCTAGCAAACCCTTGGCAGCGGATTCGGAATCGGCGAATTCGCGTTGGCACAACAGGCCGGCTTCTTCGAGGTTCACATAGAGCGTGGCGCGCGCATGTTTCAGGAAGGGCAGCAGACGCTCGGCCTTACCGGGCGAGGCCGGGGCCACGCGCAGATCTGCACGCGCAAAGGCGGGGCTTTGGGCAATTTCCTCAAGCAGGTTTAGCGTCAGGTTGCCATCCAGCGCGATCGGGCCCTCGAACGGTGCGTTTTCGTACCCCAGCGGTCCATGCATCAGCGGGCGCAGGATTTTGGCCCCTGCGGCCTCAAGCGAATGGGCATCGGCAATGGCCGCGATCAGGCCGTTGGCCCCTTCGACCGCCATGTACCGATCGGTCGGCAAATCCTGCGAGCGATAGACGTGATCGGTCACCATGCCCAGCCGGGCACAGGAATTGATCAGCTCATCCCCTTCGGGATCGCGGCCAATAGCGGTCAGCAGGGTGGGAGTCATGCCAAAGCGCACAAGCGTCATGGCGATGTTCATCGCCACGCCACCGGGCAGGCGGGTGATCCGTCCTGGCACGTCCGAACCCTGCCGCATGGCGCTGGCAGACCGGCCAATCACGTCCCACAGGACCGAGCCAATGCAAAGGATGTCGCTGTTCTGAGTCATGTGATCGTCATGCCGCAGGCCCCGCGCAGGTTCAAGGGTCAACGCTCACATCGCGTCGGTAAGAACCTTGAGCGCTGCGGCGGGGTCATCCTGAGACCAAATCTCTTCGCCGATGCCAAAGAAATCGGTATGCGGGGCGAGGTCGCGGATCAGGTCAGTCGTCAGGCCGCCTTCGGCCACCACCGGCACTTCGATCATTTCCGACCACCACTGGAACAGGTCTTTCTCGGCTACAGTACCGTCCCCCAGTGTCGACGCGCTCACAGGTCCAAAGGCCACGTAATCAGCACCTGCTTCGCCAGCGGTCATCCCGTCATGGCTGGAGGCCCCGCAGAAGCTGCCGACAATCGCGTCCGCGCCCAGTTCCTTGCGCGCCGCGCGCACCGAACGGGCCGCGTCGTCCAAATGCACTCCGTCCAGTCCCAGCCGTTGCGCCAGCAGGACATGGTTCGAAATCACCAGCGCCACATCGCGGGCATGCGCAACCTCGCGGCAGGCATCGGCCGCGCGCGCGATCGTGTCCTCATCGCTGCCCGCAAGCGCCAGGCGGATACAGGCGATCTCGGCACTGTCGAGCACACTGGCCAAACGGTTGGGGAAGGTGCTCAACTCGATGGTCGGCGGCGTGATCAGGTAAATCTGCGGCTGCTCGGGGGTGTCCATTGGCGCGTCCTTCGCTTTCAGTCTTTTGCGCGGTTTAGCGGATTGCGGCGGGGAAGCAAACTTTTATACCCGTTTTGGCGGCAAATGACGGCGCGGATGGCTTGCCCTGCTTCGGCGCGCAGACTACAGCAGGCGGAACTTTCGGAGACAGCCATGCCCAGCGATAAATCCCAGCCCTCATTCGTGCTTGTGCGCCCGCAGATGGGTGAAAACATCGGCGCCGCCGCACGGGCGATGTGGAATTTCGGACTGGACCGGATGAGGATCGTGGCACCGCGTGACGGGTGGCCGAACCCCAAGGCTGTGGCGATGTCCAGCGGGGCGGGTCGGCTGTTGGATGAGGCGCAGCTGTTCGACGATCTGGCCGGGTCGCTGGCCGACAGCACCTTTGTCTTTGCTACCACGGCCCGTCAACGCGGTCTGACCAAACCTGTCTACAGCCCGGAGCGTGCCATGCAGATGGCTTCCGAAATGGTCGCTGCGGGTGAGAAGGTCTCGGTCCTGTTCGGACCCGAACGCGCCGGGCTTGAGAATGAGGACATCGCCAAAGCCAACGCCATCATCTCGGTCCCGGTGAACCCCGAATACGCCTCGCTAAACCTTGGGCAATGCGTTTTGCTGACTGCGTATGAGTGGATGCGCCAAACCGGAGACGTGGTGCATGCGGCCACGGATCTGGGCAAAGGCGACTGGGCAACCGGCATTGAAGTCGAGAAACTGGTCGAACACTATGAGGATCGTCTGGAAGAGGCGGGATTTTTCTACCCGCCCGAAAAAGCAGAAGGCATGAAGACCAACTTGCGAAACCTGTGGTCGCGGATGCGCATGACTCGGGCGGATGTGCAGATGCTGCACGGGATCATGCGGCAGATGGTCCGCTGGAAAGACAAGGGCTGAGGCTGGACCTATGTTCCGCATCACCCTAGCTTGCGACGAAATCCAAGGCACAAGAGGACAGCATGAGCGGTAAGCGCAGCATCTTCGAAGACGTCTCAGACACCGAAAAACAACAGGCCGTTCAACCCGGTATGCTGGACCGCGGGCGCGGTGGCGCGCGCAAGGCCATTCGCGTCTGGCTGATGATCCTGTTTGCACTGGTGGTTGTCATGATCGCCGTGGGTGGGCTGACCCGCCTGACCGACAGCGGGTTGTCGATCACCGAATGGCGCCCCGTCACCGGGGCCATCCCGCCCATGAACGAGGCCGACTGGCAGTCCGAATTCGACAAATACAAGCAGATCGACCAGTGGCGTATCCAGAACCAGTGGATGGAGCTGAGTGATTTCAAATTCATCTACTGGTGGGAATGGGGTCACCGCCAACTGGGCCGCGTGATCGGTCTGGTCTGGGCGATCGGCTTCTTCGGGTTCCTGATCGCGCGCAAGATTCCGACGGGCTGGACAACCAAGCTGCTGATCCCGGGCCTTTTGGGTGGCGTACAGGGCGCTGTCGGCTGGTGGATGGTCGCTTCGGGTGTCACTCAAGGCGAAGGTATGATCGCCGTCGCCAGCTACCGCCTTGCGGTTCACCTTGGACTGGCCTTTGTGATCCTAGGATTCCTGGCGTGGTACATCTTTGAACTGGGCCGCGAGGAACGCGACCTGATGCAGGCCCGCCGCGCGAAAGAAGCCAAGCTGTTTTCGCTTTCAACCGGCCTTTTGCATTTCACCTTTTTGCAAATACTCATTGGCGCGCTTGTCGCCGGGATCGACGCCGGGCGATCTTACACCGACTGGCCCCTGATCGGAGGGCAGCTTTTGCCGCCCGATGCCGCGATGCTGGAACCCATGTGGCGGAACTTCTTTGAAAGCCCCGGTCTGGTGCAGTTCATCCACCGTTGCGTTGGCTACCTGCTGTTCATCTTCGCCGTGATCGTTTGGCGGCGCGGCAGCACCAGCGCGCACCCGCAGACACGTTTTGCCTTCAACGCGGCCTTTGCGGCGCTGTCCCTGCAGGTGGTGATCGGCATCGTGACAGTGGTCTATGCGGCCCCGTGGCAGATTGCGATCTTCCACCAGTTCATGGCCGTCGTCGTCTGGACCCTGATCCTGCGGGCGCGGTTCCTGACCGCTTACCCAATTGCAACCTCTCTGCGCGGAGCTTGACCCCATGGCAGCCTATGATGATCTGATGGCCTTTCAGCGCGAAACAACAGCGCTGAGCGAAATTGCAGGACGATTGGGCTGGGACCAGGAAACGGTTATGCCGCGCGGGGCGGCCCCCCAGCGGGCCGAGGAAATGGCCGCGATCGAAGCGGTGCTGCATGCCCGTCGTTCCGACCCTCGCGTGGCGGAATGGCTGGAACAAGCCACGCCCGAGGACGCGGTTGGGCAGGCGCAACTGCGTGAAATCCGCCGAACCTATGAGCGGACGGTCAAAGTCCCTGCTGATCTGGCCAAGGCCATCGCCCGCGTAACCTCGGCCGCGCAAGGCACCTGGGCCCAGGCCCGCGCGGATGAGGACGTGGCGGCGTTTTTACCCGCCCTCAGCGAGGTTGTCTCTCTCAAACGCGAAGAAGGGTCGGCGCTGGCGCAAGGCGGAGACATCTACGACGCGATGGTCGAGGATTACGAGCCCTACACGACCGGATCGCAGATTGCCGAAATCTTTGACCAGATGCGCCCGCGCTTGGTGGCTCTGCGCGCCGCTGTGTTGGACAAACCTGCGCCTGCGGCTCTGACCGGCACCTTTGACGAACTGGCCCAAATGCGCTTGGCCCAGAAACTGGCCGTGACCTTTGGATATGACCTGAACACGGGTCGAATCGACAAATCGGTGCACCCCTTCAGTTCGGGGTGTGGCTTGGATGTCCGCATCACCACCCGGACCAGCGAAACCGATCCGTTCAACTGCTTCTACTCGACAATCCACGAGGTCGGCCACGCGGCCTATGAGCAGGGGATTGACCCTGCATTCAACTTGACGCTGTTGGGCATGGGCGTGTCAATGGGGGTCCACGAAAGCCAAAGCCGAATTTACGAGAACCAGTTGGGCCGTTCGCGCGCCTTTACCGGTTGGTTGTTCGCGCAGATGAAAGACGCGTTTGGTGATTTCGGCATCGGAAATGCCGACGCGTTCTATGCGTCCGTGAATGGTGTCCATAACGGCTATATCCGCACCGAAGCAGACGAGGTGCAGTATAACCTCCACATCATGATGCGCTTTGATCTTGAGCGTGCATTGATGACCGGCGATCTGCAGGTCGGCGACCTAGAAGCCGCGTGGAATGACCGGTTCAAGGCGGATTTCGGATACGCGGTCGACAAACCGTCGAACGGGTGTTTGCAGGACGTGCATTGGTCGGTGGGGCTGTTTGGCTACTTCCCGACCTATTCGCTGGGCAATGTCTATGCCGGTTGTCTTTATCAGGCGCTGCGCGGGGCAGTGCCGGACTTGGACGCGCAACTGGCACAAGGCGACACGTCGGGTGCAACGTCTTGGCTGCGCGAGAACCTTCAGCAGTACGGCGCGCTTTATACCCCGCGCGACACGATCACACGCGCCAGCGGCGTTGAACCGGGGCCAGAGCCGTTCCTGAGCTATCTGGAAGACAAGTTCGGAGCGCTCTACGGGCTTTGAACGCGGGCAAACTTTCAGGTTTTGAACACTCGCGAAACGACTTCCTCGCACAGGGCCAGATAGGCCTGGCTTGCCGGGCTATTGCGCGCGCTGACCATGACCGGCGCGCGATGCATGCCCATACGCTCTACATCCGTGGTAAACGGGATTTGGGTGGTCAGAAAGCGCTGACCGTAGGTGTTTCTCATTTGCTCCATCGTGTCCCGATGCAGGGTCTTTGACACCTGAACCATGGAAAAGAAGCAATGCAGCTTTTCGATTGAAAGATCATTGTTTTTAAAGAACTTGACCAACTGCCTTAAGGTGCGTTGCGACAGTGTTGTCGGGATGACCGGAACGACAATTGCGTCTGCGGTTTGAAAAATGTCTTCGGACATCACCGAGAGGTTCGGAGGGCAATCCAGGACTACGACCTCATAGTCGAACTCAATCCTGTCCAAAGCGCGGCCCAGCGGCGAATGGTCAGTGCACATCTTCGATAGTAAAACATCGAACTCCCGATAGCTCTTGTTGGCGGGCAGGATGTCGAGATTGCTAAAATCACTCGCGCGAATAGCATTGCTCAGACGCTTGGTGTCCTCAAAAAAACGGCTATTGCTAAGGGATTTCGAGGGTTTGAGGCGATAGTAGAACCCGGCAGCCCCTTGCGGGTCGAGGTCACACAACAGCGTGCGTACCCCTGCCGTTGACAGCGCATAGGCAAGGTTCACAGCTGTCGCCGTCTTACCCACGCCCCCTTTGTTGGAATAACAGGCAATGACTTTCATGCCAGATCGCGCCTCGCACACATAAACAAACACAACAAAAAATCGATCTGTTGATGAGTTTCGGCGCGCAATGCGGGTTAAGTCAACGGTTTGATGCCTGTTGGCCGAAAATGAAAAAGGCCCCGAAACCAGAGGTTCGAGGCCTTGATACGCTTTATTCTTCGGCGTCTTCCTCGTCGCCCTGATCGGCGATCCAGGCAACGCTGACGACCTCTTCGCCCTTGCCGGTGTTGAAGACTTTCACTCCGCCAGCCGAGCGTGATCGGAACGAGATCCCTTCGACCGGCACCCGGATCGACTGACCCTTGGTCGTGGCCAGCATGATCTGATCCTCGATATCAACCGGGAACGAGGCTACGAGCTCGCCGCCGCGCATTGCCTTGTCCATGGCGGCCACGCCCATGCCGCCGCGTCCGCGGACGGGGTAGTCATGACTGGAGCTCAGCTTGCCTGCGCCGCCGGTCGTGATCGTCAGGATCAGGTTCTCGGCGGCTGACATTTCGGCGTAGCGTTCTTGCGTGATCATGCCGGGTGCTGCCTCGTCCTCGTCGGTCTCACCGTCGTCGGCAATTCCTGCCACGGCACGACGCATTTTCAGATAGGCGGCGCGCTCATCCGGTCCGGCCTCGAAATGGCGGATCACCGACATTGAGACAACCCGGTCGCCATTGGTCAACTTGATACCGCGGACACCGGTCGACTCGCGCGAGTTAAACACGCGCACGTCAGTGGTGCGGAAGCGGATTGCACGGCCGGAATTGGTGACCAGCATCACGTCTTCGTCTTCCGAACAGATGCGCGCGTTCACCAGTTCCACGCCCTCGGGCAATTTCATCGCGATCTTGCCGTTGCGGCGGACATTGGTGAAATCCGACAGGCGGTTGCGCCGTACATCGCCCGCGCTGGTGGCGAAGACAATTTGCAGGTTCTCCCACTCTTCATCCGGCACATCCACTGGCATGATCGCCGCGATAGAGACACCGGTCGGGATCGGCAGGATGTTTACGATGGCCTTGCCCTTACCGGTCCGGCTGGACTGCGGCAGGCGCCATGTCTTGAGCTTGTAGACCATGCCCTCGGTGGTGAAGAACAGCAGCTGCGTATGCGTGTTCGCCACGAAGAGGGTGGTGACCACGTCCTCTTCTTTGGTTTGCATCCCCGAAAGGCCCTTGCCGCCGCGCTTTTGCGCCCGGAAATCGGCCAGCGGAGTCCGCTTGATGTAGCCGCCCGATGTGACGGTCACGACCATATCTTCACGCTCGATCAGGTCCTCGTCTTCCATGTCGCCGGACCAGTCGACGATCTCTGTGCGACGTGGAACGGCAAACTGCTCGCGCACGCTGCGCAGCTCGTCACCGATGATCGACATGATGCGTTCGCGCGAGGACAGAATATCCAGGTATTCCTTGATCTTGGCGGCCAGTTCTTCCAGCTCATCCGTGACCTCTTTGACGCCGATTTGGGTCAGGCGCTGCAGGCGCAGGTCGAGGATGGCGCGGGCCTGAACCTCGGTCAGGTTATAGGTGCCGTCGTCGTTCATCTTGGACAGAGGATCGTCGATCAGGCGCAGATAGCCTTCGATTTCAGCCGCGGGCCAGCGGCGGGTCATCAGCTTTTCGCGCGCCTCAGCGGCGTCAGCAGACGACCGGATCGTCGCAACAACCTCGTCCACGTTCGAGACCGCCACGGCCAGACCACACAGGATGTGGCTGCGCTCGCGCGCTTTGCGCAGATCATAGGCGGTGCGGCGGGCGACAACGTCTTCGCGGAAGTCGATGAACGAGGTCAGGAAGCGGCGCAGCGTCAGCTGCTCGGGTCGACCGCCGTTCAGGGCCAGCATGTTGCAGCCGAACGAAGTCTGCATCGGCGAGAAACGGTAAAGCTGGTTCAGAACCACCTCTGGCGTCGCATCGCGTTTCAGCTCGACCACAACCCGCACACCGTTGCGGTCGGATTCGTCCTGTACGTGGGACACGCCTTCGATCCGCTTTTCACGAACCGCTTCAGCGATCTTTTCGATCATCGAGGCTTTGTTCACCTGATACGGGATCTCATCCACAACAATCGCGTAGCGATCCTTGCGCAATTCCTCGACCCGGGTCTTGGCGCGGATGATGACGCTGCCACGGCCTTCCAGATACGCCTTGCGCGCGCCGGACCGGCCCAGCATCACGCCTCCGGTCGGAAAGTCAGGGCCGGGCACGTATTCGATCAGTTGCTCGGACGTCAGATCCGGGTCGTCGATCAGAGCAAGCGTCGCATCGACCACTTCGCCCAAGTTATGCGGCGGAATGTTGGTCGCCATGCCGACGGCGATACCACCAGCCCCATTGACCAGCATGTTCGGGAAGCGGGCGGGCAGGACGGTCGGTTCTTGGTCCTTACCGTCATAGTTGTCCTGAAAATCGACCGTCTCTTTTTCGATATCGGCCAGCAGCGCGGCGGCAGGTTTATCCATCCGCACTTCGGTGTAACGCATGGCCGCCGGGTTATCGCCGTCCATCGAGCCAAAGTTACCCTGACCGTCCAACAACGGCAGCGACATCGAGAAATCCTGCGCCATCCGAACCAGCGCATCATAGATCGCACTGTCACCGTGGGGGTGGTACTTACCCATCACATCGCCAACCGGTCGCGCCGATTTGCGGTAGGCCTTGTCATGCGTGTTGCCGGTCTCGTGCATCGCATAAAGGATGCGCCGGTGAACCGGTTTCAGGCCGTCACGCAGATCAGGGATCGCGCGGGACACGATGACCGACATGGCATAGTCCAGATAGGACGTGCGCATCTCGGATTCGATGGACACCGTCGGGCCGTCATAAACGGGACGCTCTGGCGGGGTTTCATCCATGTTTTCTGGGGTTTCTGGCGTATCGCTCACGTAAACTGCCCGTTTATTGTGCTGGGTCTATATCTTGTGGACGTACCTTATCAGACCCGGCACATAAGGTGCAAGCAAGCAGCGCATTTCGCGCAAAAAACCCCCGTAACATGAGGGTAACATATTGTTAACCAAGGATTAGGTGGTTTTCGTGTTATGCTGAAGAGACCTTGCAACGATTTTGGAGGTCTGCATGGAGCAAAGCGAAACAGAACTGATGCTCAAGGGGTATGGGCTGACGACGGCAGAATTTTTTTATCACATGCCCGATTACATTCACGTATTAAACACGTTCATCTGGCAGGATTACGACCTTGCGCCAGATCATCCCAAGCTTTTCGATTTTATTGAATTTTGGCAACGCGAGATCGAGGGGCCACTGCACTCGGTGCGGTTTACCCATCGCAAGATGATCGCCCCCGGCGAATGGCGCAACGTGGTCGGTGAGTTCCGCGTGAACTGACGCAGACGCATCCGGCTCAAAGCCCATATACATTTTCGGCGCTTCCGGTATCGTGATGACCAAAGCATAAATCACGAGCAGGAACACGGAATGACCAGAGTTTTATTGTTTGCAGTCGCCATTTGTCTTGGCGGACCTGTGTCAGCTGAGGGCGTCCTTGATAAAATCAAGAAGGGCGCTGAAAACACAGCGAATGCCATTGGACGTGGGGCTGAAAGCGTCGGTCAAACGATCGAAAAAGGCGCCGGTGTGGTGGATGAGACTATAACGTCCACATCTGACCTTCTGTCCAACGAGGCCACGCCAGAAGAAACCCGCGCCAAGCTGGATGTCATGGCCTCAGATGTGTTGGCGCAGCTGCTGGCGGAAAACCCTGAGGCTCAGGCGCTGTACGATGTTAGTGCCGGGTATGCCGCGTTCGATTCCCGCAAAGTTACGGTCTTTCCGGTCGCTGCCGGGTATGGTCGCGGCGTGGCAGTGGATAAAGAGACGGGCCAGCACACTTACATGAACATGGGAACCGGCGGCGTTGGTGCGGCTGTGGGCATTGGCGGGTTCGAGACCAAGTTCGTAATCCTGTTCGAAACCCAAGCGGATTTGAACCATTTCATTATCAATGGTTACGACGCCACAGCAGAGTCCGGCGCGATGTATGGCGACGAGCGCACCGACGAAACGCTTAGGTTCACTGACGGGCGGTCATTCTTTGTGCTGAGCAAAAAGGGCTGGCGCGTCTCGGCCGGCGCTTCAGGCACGAAGTACTGGAAATCGCCCGAGTTGAACTAGCCCGAACAACTCGCCCCGCCCAGAACGCAGAATTTCGCGCAGTGCGGGTGATTTAGGTGCACGTCGGCCTCGGCCTCGGCCAGTGTTTCGCCCATTTCAAACTCTGGCTCATAGGGTAGCAAGGTACATGCCAGCACCGCTGGGCGTTTGGCGCCTTTGCGTTTGACCACCATACGGGCGTTGGAACACATCACAGAGGTCGGCGATTTGTCCAGAATGCCCCAGCAGGCGGTGGTGATTTCAGGGACTTCCACGTTTTCGTCCATTTCCGGGAACAGAACGGTCTGGCCGGGGTTTTGCGCATCGATATCAAAGCTATGCTGTTGGAAGAACTCATCGTAGCCAGCGCGGCTGTCCGCATCGCTGTCACCCCAAACCGTGCGGCCCGCGATGGCGATGTTGAAGCCGTTATCGCGCAGCCACTCCATACCGATGACCGTCTTGTCAAAACTGCCCTTGCCGCGTTCTTCGTCATGCAATTCGGGGCGGTAGTGGTCGACAGAAATCCGCAGGGTTAGCTTGTCACTATAGTCGGACTGCAGATCCAGCAAACCTTCGCGCATCTTGCGGCGCATCATCGGCTGCATTGCATTGGTCAGGATCAACACTTCATAGCCGCGTTCCAGCGCGGCGCGGGTCATGTCGATCATTTCGGGGTTCATAAAGGGCTCACCACCCGTGAACCCAATCTCGCGCACGGGCCAGCCGCGCTCTTCGATCTGGTCCAGGTAATCGCGCACCTCGTCGGCGGTGATATAGACAAGCGCATCATTGGTCGGGCTGCTGGCGATATAGCAATTGACGCATTCGATGTTGCAGAGCGTGCCGGTATTGAACCATAGGGTTTCCGGGTTTTTCAGCGCAACCGAAGCGCGGGTCTGCCCATCTGCTGTCACCAGTTTGTTCTGAAACTTGCCGATATTGGCGGTCTGAGGCGCGTTGTCTTTCATTACCGTATCCGGTTCATTCTAGTTGTTTTTGATGTAGCCGTTTGAGTCGGATTAGTTAAGTCAGGCCAACGACACCTGACAGAGTTTTGATGAAGTTGTTTTTGCCTTGACTGATGGCGCTAACATTGGACATGCCCCGCGGGGCAAGGTAAGGAAAAATCATGGTTTCTCGCGTCATACCCGTTGATCCGTTCGATCTCGTCATTTTTGGCGGGACCGGGGATTTGGCGCAGCGCAAGATTTTACCGGCGCTGTTCAAACGGTTTTGCGCGGGACAGTGGGATGACGCCGTGCAAATCATCGGCGCGGCGCGCACCGAACACGATCGGGCGGCGTTTCAGGGCATTGTGGCCGAATCGCTGCGAACCCATGCCGCAGTACAGTGTCAGGACGCTCCCGCTTTGGACGCGTTTTTGCAGCGCGTCGACTACGTGACATTGGACGGGTCATCGAACGAGGGCTGGGACCAGTTGGCGGCCAAGTTGACCGCAGACCGAGTTAGGGCGTTTTACTTTTCCGTGGGACCGCGGCTGTTTGGACCGTTGGCGGAACGGATCAAGGCTCATGATCTGGCGACCTCCAGCACTCGGATTGTGGTCGAAAAACCCTTTGGTCACGATCTGGAAAGTGCCCGCGCCTTGAATGCGACGCTGGCCGAGCATTTCCGCGAAGGTCAGATTTACCGCATTGACCATTATCTGGGTAAGGAAACTGTTCAGAATCTGATGGCCGTGCGGTTTGGCAATATGCTGTTCGAGCCGCTCTGGAACAGCCAGTATGTCGATCACATCCAGATCACCGTGGCCGAGTCCGTGGGCATTGACGGCCGCGAGGAGTATTATGAGCGCGCAGGTGCGATGCGCGACATGATGCAGAACCACCTGATGCAGCTGCTCTGTCTGATCGCGATGGAGCCCCCGGCAAAGTTCGATCCCGACGCGGTTCGGGATGAAAAGCTGAAAGTCATCCGCGCGCTGGATCAGGTCGAGCCGCACCACATCGTCCGCGGTCAATTCGATGGCAGTGGCAGCGGAAAAGGGTACCGTGAGATTGTGGGCAATCCGCGCTCGACCACCGAAAGCTATGTCGCGCTGAAGGCGCATGTCAGCAATTGGCGGTGGGCGGGAACGCCGTTCTATCTGCGCACGGGCAAACGTTTGGTGGCGCGGTCTTCGGTGATCAACGTAATGTTCAAAGACGCGCCGCATTCGATCTTTGGGGCGGATGCTGGTCGTCACGCGAATGTCTTGTCGATCCGGTTGCAGCCGAACGAAGGGATCACGTTGAAAGTGACGATCAAGGAGCCGGGGCAGGGCGGGATGCGTCTGGTCGATGTGCCTCTGGACATGAGTTTTGCCGAAGCGCTGGGGCCAGAGAACCAAAACCCGCCAGATGCCTATGAACGTTTGGTCATGGACGTGATCCGGGGAAACCAAACCCTGTTCATGCGCGGCGATGAGGTTGAGGCCGCGTGGGCCTGGACCGACCCGATCATCGCTGGGTGGCAAGCGCGGGGCGATGTACCCAAACCGTATGAAAGCGGCAGCACTGGCCCGGGCGACGCCGAGCTGCTGATGAATCGAGATGGTCGCCGCTGGCAAGGAATAAACCCATGAACATTCAGGAATATGCCGACCGCGACATGCTGGCCATTGATGTCGCCAACGCTTTGGCCGGAGAGTTAGAGGCCGCCTTGCTGCACCATGATATGGTCTCGCTGGCGGTGCCTGGCGGAACGACTCCGGGACCGGTCTTTGACAGTCTTTGCGCCGCGGATCTGGAATGGGATCGTGTGCGGGTTCTGCCCACCGATGAACGGTGTGTTCCGGGTGACAGCGACCGGTCGAACGAACGGCTGATCCGCCAGCGGCTGCTGACAAACCGCGCATCTGTTGCGCAATATGTGCCGCTCTATGTCGAAGGAAAAGAACCCGATGCGGTGCTGGCCGAGATCGAAAGCCTGATCACTCCGGTCCTGCCATTGTCCGTCCTGGTGCTGGGTATGGGTGAGGACATGCACACGGCATCCCTGTTTCCCGGAATGGCAGGGCTTGAGGCTGCGCTGGACGGCCACGCCCGGCCGCTGGCTGTGGCGCGCCCTGAAACGCAGCCCGAAGCGCGGATCACACTGACCGGGCCGGTGTTGGACGGGGCGCTGTCCAAACACCTGATTATTTTCGGGGCCGCCAAGCGTGACGCGTTGGAAAAGGCCATGTCCTTGCCGCCGGAAGAAGCCCCCATTGCTGCGGCGCTGACCGGCATGACGGTACATTGGGCGGAGTAACGCAGATGCAGTTGACCCAACTAAAGGCCTTGGCATCCCAAGCAGAAAGCCAATCGATCCTGAGCCTGTTCGAAGGCGACACCGACCGGGCTCAAGGGTTCGCGACCTCGACCGGTGATTTGCTGTTCGACTATTCCAAAACTCAGATCACCGATGAGGTGCGCAGGGCCCTGATCGCCCTGTGTGACGCGGCCGGTTTGGCCGAGCGTCGAGCAGCGATGTTCGACGGGGAAAAGATCAACGAAACCGAAGGGCGGGCGGTTCTGCACACCGCTTTGCGCAATCTGGACGGCGGACCGGTCGAAGTCGACGGGCTGGACGTCATGCCGGACGTGTTGGACACGTTGCAGCGCATGCGTGTCTTCGCCGAAGAGGTGCGCGGCGGCGCGGTCGCCGGGGTCGGGGGCGGTTTCACCGACGTGGTGAATATCGGCATTGGCGGTTCGGATCTTGGGCCGGTCATGGCGACCCATGCACTGGCTCCTTATCATGACGGGCCAAGGCTGCATTACGTGTCCAACGTGGATGGTGCGCATATTGCCGACACGCTGCGTCAGCTTGATCCGACGCGGACGCTGGTGATCGTCGCCTCCAAGACCTTCACGACCATCGAGACCATGACCAATGCCCGCACCGCGCGCGCCTGGATGGAGGATGGTGGGGGCGACCCCGCCAAACAGTTTGCTGCTGTTTCCAGTGCGCTGGACAAAACGCAAGCCTTTGGCATCCCCGAGGATCGCGTGTTCGGTTTCGCCGACTGGGTCGGCGGGCGCTATTCGGTTTGGGGACCCGTGGGTCTGCCGGTGATGATCGCGGTCGGATCGAATGCCTTTGATGCATTCCTGCGGGGCGGGCAGGCGATGGATGTGCATTTCCGCGCCGCCGATTGGACCGAGAATATGCCGGTGATGCTGGCTCTGGTCGGTGTGTGGCACCGTCAGGTGCTGGGTCATGCAAGCCGAGCCGTGCTGCCTTACGATCAACGCCTGCTGCGCTTGCCTGCCTATTTCCAGCAGCTCGAAATGGAGTCGAACGGCAAATCCGTGGCGATGGACGGCAGCTCGCTGACGGTTCCCTCAGGCCCTGTGGTCTGGGGCGAGCCGGGCACAAATGGGCAGCATGCGTTCTATCAGCTGATCCATCAGGGCACTGACGTGATCCCCTGCGAATTCATGGTGGCCGCCGAAGGGCATGAGCCCGAATTGACGCATCACCACCGCTTGTTGCTGGCCAACTGCCTTGCCCAGTCCGAGGCGCTGATGCGTGGCCGATCCCTGGGCGAAGCACGCCAGCGGATGGAGGCAAAAGGCTTGCAGGGGGATGAGTTGGAACGTCAGGCCCGCCACCGTGTTTTCCCGGGCAACAGGCCATCCACGACGCTGATGTACCCCAAACTCACACCTTTTGTGCTGGGCCAGATCATTGCGCTGTATGAACATCGCGTATTCGTCGAGGGCGTTCTGCTGGGCATCAACTCGTTCGACCAATGGGGCGTTGAACTGGGCAAAGAGCTGGCCACCTCGTTGGGACCGATTGTGAACGGGGAAGAGAGCGCATCCGGCAAGGATGGCTCGACCGCGGCGCTGGTTGCCTATGCAATGCGCCATCGCGACCAGTAACGCGTTTTTTAGCGGCCTGCCGTAAAGGAAGGCTGCATTCTTTTATTGTCAGACAATTAAATGATTGGCAGGGTCGTACCCTAGGGAGAGCTCTGAACAACCCGCGAAAGCGAACTAGGTGTTCCGGGCAAGTAGACAGTGCGGCCCAACGCAGGCGGTGCTGACAAAGGGAGGATGTCCATGCTGGGACAGATGATGACGCAGCCTTTGCTGATCTCGTCGCTGATTGATCACGCCGAACGCTATCACGGCCAGACTGAGATTTACTCGGTCGAAACCGATGGAACGGTCACCGAAACCAATTGGGCACAGGTGGCGCAGAACGCGCGCAAGCTGGGGTCCGCGCTGACGAAGCTGGGTCTTGAACCACAAGACCGCGTTGGAACGCTCGCCTGGAACAACCGGCGGCACCTTGAGATTTACTATGCCACCTCGGGCGCGGGGTTCGTCTGCCATACGGTGAACCCACGCCTTTTCCCCGAGCAACTGACGTATATCATCAACCACGCCAAGGACCGGGTTCTGTTCTTTGATGCCACGTTCATCCCGCTGGTCGCGGGGCTGCATGAACACCTGACCGAAGTGCGCCATTTCGTTCTGATGGGTCCCAGGAACGAGGATGCCATCGCGCAAATCCCTGATGTTGTGTTCTATGACGAGTTGATCGAAACCGGGGATGACGATTTCCAATGGCCCAGCTTCGACGAAAACACTGCGTCCAGCCTTTGCTATACCTCGGGCACAACGGGCAATCCCAAAGGGGTTCTCTATTCTCATCGGTCTACCGTTCTGCACAGCTTCGGCTCGAACACCTGCGATGTAATCGGGTTTTCGGCCATGGATGTGGTACTGCCGGTGGTGCCGATGTTCCATGTAAACGCGTGGGGGTCCCCGTATGCCTGCGCCATGTCCGGCTCGCGCATGGTGCTGCCGGGGCCTGATCTGCACGGTGAAGCTCTGGTGAAACTGATCGACACCTACGGCGTGACGCTTGCCATGGGGGTTCCGACGATCTGGCAGGGGTTGCTGGCCTATGCCGCGCAATCGGGCAGCAAGCTGGACAGTCTTGCGCGCACTGTGATTGGCGGTGCCGCATGCCCGCCGTCGATGATTGAAACCTTCCGCGAAACCTATGGCGTGGATACCGTCCACGCCTGGGGCATGAGCGAGATGAGCCCGCTGGGCACAACGAACAACCCGATGGCCAAACACTTTGACCTGCCGCTGGAAGAGCAACACAAGCTGCGCGAAAGCCAGGGCCGTCCGCCTTATGGTGTCGAGCTGAAGATCGTAGATGATGACGGCAACGATCTGCCCAATGACGGTGATACGCAAGGCGACCTGCTGGTGCGGGGGCATTGGGTGCTGGACAGCTATTTCCAATTGCAGGACGAAGGATTGCTGCAGGACGGTTGGTTCGCCACCGGCGATGTCGCCACGCTTGATCCCGACGGGTATATGACGATCCGCGATCGGTCGAAGGATATTATCAAGTCAGGCGGGGAATGGATCAGCTCGGTCGAGTTGGAAAACATAGCCGTTGCGCACCCGAAACTCGCCACGGCAGCTGTTGTCGGAGTGCCCCATCCGAAATGGGATGAACGTCCTTTGCTGGTGGCAGTAAAAGCCGAAGGTGAAGACCCAAGTGAAGATGAGTTGCTCGCCTTTTTCGACGGCAAGATCGCCAAGTGGCAGGTGCCGGACAAGGTCGTCTTTGTGGATGCGTTGCCGTTGAATGCGACTGGCAAAATCCTAAAGCGCAATCTGCGCGCGGATTTCGAGGACGCCCTGATGGGGTGAGTGCCAAATCGAGGTGAAAATGGCTCCGGCGGTAGGGATCGAACCTACGACCAATTGATTAACAGTCAACTGCTCTACCGCTGAGCTACGCCGGAACGGTTCGCGCCGTATAGCAACCTGTTTCTGCGGCGTCCAGAGGGGCGCGTAATTTTTTTCGACGAAAAAGTTCCAAGGGAAAAACACCTTACTGGGGTGGTGCCAAAGAGCTTGATTTTAGGGGAATTTGGCTCCGGCGGTAGGGATCGAACCTACGACCAATTGATTAACAGTCAACTGCTCTACCGCTGAGCTACGCCGGAACTGAGGGGCGTATAACAACCTGTATTTTTGCCGTCCAGAGGGGAACTGCACCAAACGGCAAAAAATTTCAAACCGCTAGGCCGCACGAACAAACTTGGCATCGACAGACAGATCCTCGTGTGTTGAAATCTTTGATTTACCATAAAGATCAACAAGATGCGCAAACACATTGCGCTCGGCCGCCGGAAGCAATGCTGCCGGTGTTTCAGTATAGATGCGCTCGGCCAGTTGCCGGGCGGTTCTGGGTTGATCTTCCAGCGCGGCCAGGATCTGCGCCTCGCGCGTCAGCCGGTGTGCGATCAGCCATTCCAGCCGCTCAGCGGGATCCGTGATGGGTGCGCCGTGACCTGCGTGAAACACCGACCAATCGCGTGCTTGCAACTTGTGGCAGGCTTGCATGAAATCCGTCAGATCTCCGTCCGGTGGTGAGACCAGGGAACTGGCCCAGCCCATAACGTGATCTGCGGTAAAGCAAACGTCACCCCACGCCAGAGCGATATGGTTGCCCAAATGGCCCGGCGTATGGATGACCTCAAGCTGCCAGCCGTCACCGTCGATAAGCTCGCCATCGGTGACCTCGATATGGGGGCGGAACGCGGTGTCTATCCCTTCGCCGCCACCGGCCAGACCCTGCTGTGCCAGCTGCGTCATGACCGCGCTGCGTCCCGCCTGTGGTCCGCCATAGGCCAGAATCGGTGCGCTCGTGCGTTCCGCCAGTGGGGCGGCAAGGGGAGAGTGGTCCAGATGGCTGTGGGTGACCACGATGTGGCTGATGCGCTGACCCGGCCGCAACGCACTCAGAATCGCCTCGAGATGCGGTTCGCTCAGGGGGCCAGGATCGATAACCGCCAGGTCGCGCTCGCCTACCAAATAGGTGTTGGTGCCCCGATAGGTCATCGGGGATGGGTTTGGTGCAAGTATACGGTGCAATCCCGGCTGCAATTCGATTGCTTGACCGACAGGTGGGTTGAAATCGTCAGGCGCCTGCATTCTGTGCTCTTTCTCTTGGCGGATCAGCTCGTTAGGTTTAGCGCATGTCCAGTCAATGGCTCAAACGATATATGCCGCGCAGCCTCTATGCCCGGGCAGCACTGATTCTGGTTTTGCCGGTTGTCGTGCTGCTGCTTGTCGTTGGCATCGCCTTTCTGCAAAAGCATCTTGAAGACGTCACCGCACAGATGACCAAGAGCGCAACGCGTGAAGTTCTGCTGCTGCTCGAAACGATGGATGGGGCCGAGACTCAGCAACAGGCGCTGGCCGCCATTCGGCTGGACGTGGCGGCGTTGGACATGAAGGCCCGCTTTGTCGATACCGCACAGGACCCGGCGACAGAACGACGCCGCTGGTACGATTTTATCGCGCCGCAGGTCGAAAGCAATTTGCGCGCGGAACTGCCCGATTTGGTCTCTGTCGCGTTGCCCTCAGGGGATGAGGCCCGGTTGTACCTTGAGACCGATTTGGGCCTGTTGCAGGTGACCCTGGATCGTCGCCGTCTGTCGCCCGCTGCTCCGCACCAGTTGATTGTGACGATGGTGTTTTTTGCTGTTGTTATGACCTCGATCTCGTTTCTCTATATGCGCAATCAGTTGCGCCCCATCACCCGCCTTGCCGACGCGGCACAGGCCTTTGGGCGGGGCCGGGTGGTGCCATATTCGCCCGGTGGGGCGATCGAAGTTCGCGCTGCGGGCAGTGCGTTTCTGGAGATGCGCGCACGGATCGAACGTCAGATGGAGCAGCGGACGATGATGTTGTCGGGTGTCAGCCACGATCTGCGAACGCCGCTAACGCGCCTCAAACTGGGGCTGTCCATGCTGCCCGAAGATGACGCCGCACCGCTGCAGCAGGACGTGGATGAGATGCAGTTGCTGCTGGACGCCTTTCTTGATTTCTCGCGCGGGGCTGCCGAAGGGTCGCCCGAAGCCGTCAAACCCGAAGTATTGCTGCGCCAAATCATAGACGACGCACAACGGGCAGGGCACCAGGCTGAACTGGTCTCGGTCGAGGGTGAGGGCACCGCGATGCTGCGCCCAACTGCAATTCGCCGCGCGGTTGAGAATCTCATCGGCAACGCGGTGCGGTATGGGAATCGGGCCGAAATCAGTATGTCGATGTCAGCCAAAACCCTGCGAATCCGGGTTGAAGATGACGGGCCGGGCATCCCGCCTGAACAGCGTACCGAGGCGGTGAAACCCTTTTCTCGCCTGGATCCCGCCCGCAATCAGAATCAGGGCAGCGGAGTAGGGCTGGGGCTGGCGATCGTGGCGGACATCGCGCGCGCGCATGGCGGCGTGCTGCGTCTTGGAAAAAGTGAACGGCTGGGCGGCCTCTGCGCCGACATTATTATCGGGCGCTAAATCAGGTCAGACGGTGAATTTGGTAGGCCCGGCAGGACTTGAACCCGCAACCAAAGCGTTATGAGCGCTCTGCTCTAACCAATTGAGCTACAGGCCCGCCTAGGCGCTTTGAGTACCACGGTGATCGCCCGCGTCAAGCCTGACCGTTGCAACATGTCCCACAATCGAATAACCCGCGCGGGAACCATTCATAAGGGGCTGGCCATGACGACGGGCAAGAACGGAATCACCTATGCCGATGCGGGCGTTGATATTGATGCGGGGAATGCTCTGGTCGACCGGATCAAGCCTGCCGCCAAACGCACCGACCGTTCGGGCGTGATGAGCGGGCTGGGTGGCTTTGGCGCTCTGTTCGACCTGAAAGGGGCCGGTTACGAAGACCCAATCCTGGTTGGCGCCACCGATGGTGTGGGGACCAAGCTGCGGATTGCCATTGATACCGGTGTCGTTGACGGTGTGGGCATCGATTTGGTGGCCATGTGCGTGAACGACCTGATTTGCCAAGGTGCCGAGCCTCTGTTTTTCCTCGACTATTTTGCGACCGGCAAACTTGATACAGATACTGCTGCACGGATCATCGAAGGTATCGCGGAAGGCTGCGTGCAATCCGGTTGCGCCTTGATCGGTGGCGAGACGGCGGAGATGCCGGGCATGTACCCGGATGGAGATTTCGATCTGGCCGGGTTCTCGGTCGGTGCGATGGAACGTGGCGCGCATCTGCCGGCAGGCGTAAAGGCGGGCGATGTACTGTTGGGGCTGGGCTCGAACGGGGTGCACTCGAACGGGTATTCGCTGGTGCGCAAACTGGTCGAGATCTCGGGCCTGGGTTGGGATGCTGCGTCGCCCTTTGGCGACGGTACGCTGGGTGAGGCGCTGCTGACACCCACAAGGCTGTATGTGAAACAGGCCTTGCAAGCGATCCGTGCGGGTGGCGTTCATGCGCTGGCCCACATTACCGGCGGTGGCCTGACCGAAAACCTGCCGCGCGTTTTGCCCGAAGGACTGGGCGCCGAGATTGATCTGACCGCGTGGGAGCTGCCCCCCGTCTTCCGCTGGATGGCGGAAACCGGTGGCATTGCCGAGGCCGAGATGCTGAAGACCTTCAACTGTGGCATCGGCATGATTGTCGTCTGTGACGCAGAGCGTGCTGACGATCTGGCTGCTTTGCTGGCCGACGCCGGTGAAAACGTATCGCGGATCGGCTCTATCACGGACACAGCAGGCATGGCCTATTCGGGCAAACTGTTGTGAGCCACAAGCGCGTCGCAATCCTGATTTCCGGCGGTGGTTCGAACATGGTGTCGCTGGTCGACAGCATGATCGGTGACCACCCGGCGCGACCCTGTCTGGTCCTGTCCAATGACCCCAATGCAGGTGGTCTGAAAAAAGCAGCCGACCGTGGCATTGCAACAGCAGCGGTCGATCACCGCCCCTTCAAAGGTGACCGCGCCGCGTTCGAGGCCGAGTTGCTGAAACCATTGGAGCAGGCCCAGCCCGACATCGTATGCCTTGCCGGGTTCATGCGGGTACTGACTGGCGATTTTGTCTCGCGCTTTCAGGGCAGGATGCTGAACATCCACCCGTCGCTGTTGCCCAAGTACAAAGGCCTCAACACCCATGCTCGCGCAATTGAGGCGGGCGATGCTGAACACGGGTGTTCCGTTCACGAAGTCACCGCTGCGCTGGATGACGGCCCGATCCTTGGGCAAGCGCGAGTGGATATCGAAGCTGACGACACGCCCGACGCTTTGGCGGCCCGTGTGTTGGTTTGGGAGCATAAACTCTACCCCGCAGTGTTGCGCCGTTACGCCAGTGGGGATCGGACTCCGGTGTTGCTGCCCTGAACGTCTCAGGGTGATTTACACGCCCGTCATAATCGGCCTATGGTCGCCAATACGGCGGGGTACGGCAGTCAACGGACGATGAACCGCCACTGAGAACAAGAGCAAGAACAGCAGCGCGCATGAAAACCCTGACAACGACGCAAGAGCTGGCCGAGTTTTGTAAGGCCGCGGCGGAATATGACTATGTCACCGTAGATACAGAGTTTCTGCGCGAACGGACTTACTATTCAAAACTCTGTTTGGTGCAGTTGGCTGTCCCGTCCGAGGACGAGGACAGTGCGGTTCTTGTGGACCCGCTGGCCGACGGTTTGTCGCTCGACCCACTTTACGATCTGTTCCGCGATGAGAGCGTTGTCAAAGTGTTCCACGCAGCGCGGCAGGATCTTGAGATTTTCTGGGTCGAGGCTGCGGTCTTTCCCAAACCTCTGTTCGACACACAGGTCGCCGCGATGGTCTGTGGGTTTGGTGAGCAGGTCGGCTATGAAACGCTGGTGCGCAAAATCTGTAAGCAGGGGGTCGACAAGACCTCGCGCTTTACCGACTGGTCGCGCCGACCGCTGTCGGAGGCACAAAAGACCTATGCGCTGGCAGACGTGACGCATTTGCGTCAGATTTATGAGTACCTTTCGGCGCAGCTGAAAAAGTCGCAGCGCAGCCATTGGGTGTCCGAAGAACTGCGCACTCTGACCGAACCCGGAACCTATATCATCCGCCCCGAAGATGCGTGGAAGCGGGTGAAAACCCGGACCAACTCGGCCAAGTTTCTGGCTGTGGTGCGCGAACTTGCGCAGTTCCGCGAGGGCTATGCGCAGGACAACAATGTACCGCGCAGCCGGGTGTTCAAAGATGACGCCCTGATCGAGCTGGCTTCGACCAAACCCAAAACACCTTCTGATCTGGGTGGGTCACGCCTGTTGCTGCGCGAGGCCCGTAAAGGTGCAATTGCCGAAGGTATTCTGGCCGCTGTGAAACGTGGTGTGAACTGCCCCGCGGACCAACTGCCGCGCGTGGATAACAGTCGCGACAAGCTCAAGGTCAATCCGGCGCTGGCCGATCTGCTGCGCGTCTTGCTTAAGTCCAAAACCGAAAGCTCGGGCGTGGCCGCCAAGCTGATCGCAACCAGCTCGGAACTGGATCAACTGGCCGCAGGCGAACGCGAGCTTCCGTCGATGTCCGGCTGGCGCTTTGAGGTGTTTGGAGAAGACGCCCTGAAACTGTGCGACGGCAAGATCGCTCTGGCCGCCAAAGGGCAAGCAGTCAAGGTCGTTGCGCTGCCAGGTTAACGGCGGCGCGATTCCAGCGCATTCTGCTCGGCACGTACGCGGACCAGGCGGACACTGCCCAACTCCTTCGCGCCAATATTCACCGCATCCGTGACCTGTCGCGACCTCTCAGTGCCCTGGTTGGTTGCGTAGTCGGGGTAGCTGACCTCGAACGTGTATTCCACCACACCGTTTTTGGCGTTTTCCGGGTTGTCCACTTTGACGAGGCGGGCGTTGTACGCCCCCTGCCGCGCCGCCGTGCCGGTGGCATAAACGATCGCACCGGATGGGGTGGGTTCGATCCGCAGTTCATCAACGCGGGTTATGGGGAACCCGATCAATTCTTCGTCTGGTCGACTAAACAACCCAGATCTTTCGCGCTGTTCAGGGATGAGGGCATTGGCATCATTTGCAGGCGCAGTTTCGGCTGGGGCAGGCGTGCTGGAACCGAACCAGTTGGTTGGATTCACACGTGACTCGCTCCACCCGCTGCAGGCAGCCAATGCCAGAGTGCCGACCATCAGAAGAGGAATTGATTTTTTCATGGCCCCAAAGCTCAGAGAAGTAATTTGAGCAATGGGTTATCGCACTTTCCAAAGTTTGAAAACCCACGGCAGGGCTGGACAGGTGCCCAACAGAGGCATAGGTCACAGATGTGAACGCAACAAGAAGGACCGCCGCGACATGGCAACGCCCGCCTTTGAGGACATCGTCGAGGATTTCGAGTTTCTGGATGACTGGGAAGACCGGTATCGCCATGTCATCGAACAGGGCAAGGCGATGGAGCCGCTGGATGATGCGTTCAAAGTGCCGGCCACCAAGGTGCACGGCTGCGCCAGTCAGGTGTGGTTGCATGCTGTAATCGAAGGGGGCGTTTTCCGCTTTGACGGTGATAGCGACGCATTGATCGTGCGTGGTCTGATTGCAGTGCTGCGGTCGTTGTATAACGGCTTGCCGGTGGCTGAGGTTCCCAAGGTCGACGCCGGAGGCGAACTGGCGCGGCTGGGTTTGAACGACCACCTGTCCGCGCAGCGGTCAAACGGGCTGCGGTCGATGATCGAGCGTATTCGTGAGGTCGCGCAGGAAAACGCCTGACACTCAGGCTGTGTTCGCGCGGGTGGCCCACTCGGCCAGCGTGGTTTCCAAGTCTCCATAACCGGTGAACCGACGTTCGAACGACAAACCCATCCTGTCCGCGCATTCCCGGGCGCGGGCGGTCAGGTCAGCGTCGTCTGTCTGGGCCTGGTAGACAAGCTTTGTGTAGTTTCCGAAGTACATATCCCGCAATTCAGGATGGCGATCCAGGCCCAGAGGTTTCCACACAAAGGCGTCGAACTGGCGGGCCAAAAAGTCGGTCAGGTAAAACGCGGTGGTTTCATCCTCGCCATGTTCCTCAAAGGCCTGATTTCCTTCGAAGAAAGAATAGCAATGCGGGCCCTTGATCATCTCGACCCCCATGTCCTGGCAGGCCTTTTGCAATAACCCTCCGGTGCCGCAATCCGCGTAGACTACGAAGATCTGGTCATAGTTTTGGCGATGTTTTGCGACGGCCTCCTCGACGGCTTGGGTGATCCGTTCAGGGTACACGTGCAGAATGGCTGGTAGACAGGTCAGGCTCATGTGATCCCAACCATTGCGTTGTTTCAGATGCAGGATTTCGCGCGCCAAGGCACCGCAGGCCAGCAGCAAGATGCGGCCGGTCTGACCTTGTTCGGTAAAGCCCTGCGTCGTCAGGCTGTCGTCATCCGGAGTGCTGTTTTGCTGCATGGTTCGTTCCCTGAAAGGTAGCAGCATCAAAGGACGAAAGCCGGGTCAGAGCAAGCCCGGTTCCGACATCGCGTGTCAGGCCACCGACGCCCGGGTTTCAAATGACAGCAGAGACGGGCGGGCAGGGGGGCCGTAGGCTGTGATCCCCCGATCGGCCAGTTCAGGGAACAGCGCCAGGATTTCCTGCCGGGTGGCATCCTCAAAACTGTTCCACGCCTGAATGCCAGGATGAAAGCTTTCGCTCAGACAGCCTTCGGCCCAAATCAGTTCATGCTGGTCGAACATCAGGTGGTAGTAGGTCACCAAACCGCCGGACTGCATGACGATATCGTGGCCATTGACCAACTGTCTCGCCGGAGCAAGTGCTTCGGGGTGGCCGGTGTGCAGCTCGACCCGCCAGTCGCTGATCAACATTCTGTGCTGTTGCGAGACCAAAAGATCGCGATCATTGCCGAGCGCGCCCTTTTTGATCAGGACCGGGGCAAACGCTCCGGTTGCGCGAACCGTACGTTGCCCGACCCAACGCAGCGTTTGCATACCACGATCCAGCGTTCGGATTCTATCGCCTGCGCGGAGGTCTTGCACGGCAATGGGGCCTTTGGCCGTTTCAATAAGAGTTCCGGTTGTAAAGCAGGTAACAAGATCCCAAGTCTCACGGTCCGCCGTGAGGCCAGAAAAAGAATTCCCTTGGACACTGTTAAAGGTGATGGATTGAATTGGTCCGGCTTCCAATGCCGTTTGATCGGCGTTGTCGGAAAACTCGGGCATCAGATACGTGTTGCCGTCTAAGTCCTGAGCCACGACCGCCGAAATGTTGGCCGTCGTTCCGTCGATGTAAGTAATTGTCGCGTTGTAGATGGAGGTGCCATCAAACGTCTGTGCGGGGCCGCCGTTGATCGAAAACTGCTCTGTCGGGGAGCCATCCATGTCGTAGACGCCGCCAAATACTTGGACGGGGCTCCATGTGACAGCATCGGCCAGAAGGGCGTCACCGGTCCCGCCGAAAGTCAGTCCGACAAGCGCCGAAGCATTTTCGGCAACGTTGTTGCCTTCTGTGGTGTCAATATCTGGAAGAACGCCAAGTGAAATGGCCGTAAAGGTGGTTGGCACGGGAACCTCGAAACTTGTTTAACATCGTGTAGTAAGAACACTATTGAAAATTTGTAAAGGCCGTTGTCTCCAACGGTCATTGGCTCTCAGGAAAGTTAAAGGGCCGTCCAATATGGACGGCCCACCCAAAAAGTATCTAGGGGCATCAACCAGCCAGTTGGTTGTGCTTGCGCGATACAAACTCTTTGGCAGTTTCCACCGCAACTGCGGCGTCGCGGCAATATGCGTCGGCACCGATGGCCTTGCCGAATTCCTCGTTCAGAGGCGCGCCGCCGACCAACACGATGTAGTCTTCGCGCAAGCCCTGTTCGACCAACGTGTCAATGACCACCTTCATGTAAGGCATCGTTGTGGTCAGCAGGGCGGACATGCCCAGAATGTCGGGCTGTTCGGTTTCCAGCGCTTCCAGGTAGTTTTCGACCGGATTGTTGATGCCGATATCTACGACTTCGAAACCGGCGCCTTCCATCATCATCGACACAAGGTTCTTGCCGATGTCGTGGATGTCGCCTTTCACGGTGCCGATCACCATCTTGCCAACACGTGGCGCGCCGGTTTCGGCCAGCAGAGGCTTGAGGATCGCCATACCGCCCTTCATCGCGTTCGCGGCCAGCAGCACTTCGGGAACGAACAGGATGCCGTCGCGGAAGTCATGGCCCACGATGGTCATGCCACCGACCAGAGCCTTGGTCAGGATATCATAGGGGGTCCATCCGCGTTCCAGCAGGATGTTCACACCTTCTTCGATCTCTTCTTTCAGGCCGTCATAAAGATCGTCGAACATCTGTTCGACGAGTTCGTCGTCATTCAGTTCGGACAGGACGATGTCTTCTTCATCGGACATGGGGCATTTCCCTGTGCTGAGCGGACCGTTGGCCCGTGGTGGCATTTTTTCCGTTTTGGCCATTTCGTCGCAGTAAGACTGTGACGATTGCGACCTCGGCGGCTCCGGGACCGACGTATATGTCAAATTGTTTGCGATCACGATGGAATTTTCTGCAACAACATCCTGCAATCCGTTCACATCCGGGCGAAAACCTCAGTTGGGTGCAAAGGGCAGGGCAGCCAGTTTTGCTTGTTGCAAGCGCGTTGGGAGGTTAAGACTGATGGGGTTGGAACATAACGGGAACAAATATGCCTGCGCACGAGATCAAGGCCCGCGGTGTGGCCAGCAACGAAACAGGTAGATTCGAACGGTTTGCGACGGTGGCCTGCGACGACGGGTGGGCACCAGAAGAAGAGTTGCCCCCACTTAGGACTGAAGTGCGCGAAGAGGTTGCGCGCAGTGTGATCACCTACAACCGTTCGCCCGACTTGCCGTTCGATCGCTCGATCAACCCGTATCGCGGCTGCGAACATGGGTGCGTCTACTGTTTCGCGCGTCCCAGCCATGCCTATCTGGGGCTTTCGCCGGGATTGGATTTCGAAACCCGGCTGATTGCTCGGCCAAACGCGGCCGACGTTCTGCGGAAAGAGCTATCAGCCCCGCGATACAAGGTGGCGACACTTGCGATGGGGACCAACACCGATCCCTACCAGCCGGTCGAGAAACGCCTTGAGATCACTCGGGAGTGCTTGCAGGTTCTTCAAGCATTTCAACATCCTGTGGCAATCGTAACCAAAGGCACCTTGGTTGAGAGGGATTTGGACATTCTGGCCCCAATGGCGCGGCTGGGGCTTGTGCGGGTTGGTATTTCGCTGACGACGTTGAACCCGGATTTGTCCCGGCGGATGGAGCCGCGCGCGCCTTCGCCCGCACGCCGGTTGGCAGCGATCAGGCGGTTGACCCAAGCGGGCGTGCCGGTGCGTGTCATGACCTCGCCCCTCATACCAGGGCTGACCGATCATGAGCTGGAAAGCCTGCTGGAAGCGGGGCGAGAGGCCGGGGCCGATTCCGCCAGTTGGATCATGCTGCGCCTGCCGCGTGAGGTGTCGGAATTATGGCAAGCGTGGCTGCACGAACATGAACCAGCACGGGCCGAGAAAGTCATGTCCAAGCTGCGCGAAATGCACGGGGGGCGGGATTATGACCCGCGCTGGGGGCACCGCATGCGTGGCGAAGGAGAGTATGCGGAACTGGTGTCCAAGCGGTTCCGGTTGGCGGTGAAACGTCTGGAATTGATGACAAAGACAGCGCCCTTGCGGTGCGATCTGTTTGCCAAACCCGCTCAGGCCGGTGACCAGTTAAGCCTGTTTTGAAACGAAAAACGCCCCGGACCAAGGTCTGGGGCGCTGCGAAAATGTCACCGATGATCAGCGGTTTTCGATATCCACGTAATCGCGTGTGGTTTCGCCCAGATACAGCTGACGCGGACGGCCGATCTTGTTCTGAGGGTCCGCAATCATCTCTTTCCACTGGCTGACCCAGCCAACGGTGCGCGACAGTGCAAAGATCGGGGTGAACATGGATGTCGGGAAACCCATCGCTTCGAGGATGATGCCCGAATAGAAGTCGACGTTCGGGAACAGTTTCTTCTCGGCGAAATACGGATCTTCCAGCGCCTGCTTTTCCAGCGCCTTTGCGACCTGCAGTTTCGGGTTGTCTTCAATGCCCAGCAGATCCAGCACTTCGTCCGCCGATTGCTTCATGACTTTCGCGCGCGGGTCGAAGTTCTTGTAGACACGGTGACCAAAGCCCATCAGGCGGAACGGGTCATTCTTGTCTTTGGCGCGTTCGATAAATTCGGGGATGCGATCCACCGAACCGATCTCTTCCAGCATCTCGAGGCATGCCTGGTTTGCGCCGCCGTGGGCAGGACCCCACAGGCAGGCGATACCGGCTGCGATACAGGCGAACGGGTTTGCGCCCGAGGACGACGCCAGACGCACGGTCGAGGTCGAGGCGTTCTGCTCGTGATCCGCGTGCAGGGTGAAGATACGGTCCATCGCACGGCTGAGGATTGGGTTGACCTCATACTCTTCGGCCGGAACGCTAAAGCACATGCGCAGGAAGTTGGATGCATAGTCCAGATCGTTGCGCGGGTACACGAAGGGCTGGCCGGTATGGTACTTGAAGGCCCATGCGGCAATTGTCGGCATCTTGGCAATCAGGCGGTGCGAGGCAACCTCACGCTGATGCGGGTCAGAGATATCGGTTGAGTCGTGATAGAAGGCCGACATCGCGCCAACCACACCCACCATAATCGCCATCGGGTGCGCGTCACGACGGAAACCGCGATAGAAATACTGCATCTGCTCGTGCAGCATGGTGTGGCGGGTGATGGTGGTTTCGAACTGCTCAAGGTCTTTGGCCTGCGGCAGCTCTCCGTACAGCAGCAGATAGCAGACTTCCAGGAAATGCGATTTTCCGGCCAGCTGGTCGATTGGATAACCGCGGTGCAGCAGCTCACCTTTTTCGCCGTCGATGTAGGTGATGGTGCTGTCACAGCTTGCGGTCGACGTAAAACCGGGGTCATACGTGAACACGCCGGCATCGCCGTACAGCTTGCGGATGTCGATTACGTCAGGACCGGCGGTCGGAGAATGAACCGGCAACTCGTACGTTTCACCATGGACTGTCAGAGTGGCTGTTTTATTACTGTCGGTCATAGTGTCCCTTCCTCATTCTTGCGCATGTCGGATCGCTGTCCGACGCTGCGGGCAACGGCTGCGCGCGGGCGCGCAGTCCGGGTGTTAGCGGAGCAGCGTTACCCAAATATGAAGCTTGGGTTTACGTCGCTGCGTCAGAAAGCCGTGCAAGGGTTTCTTCCTTCCCCAACACAAGCATCATGTCAAAAACCGAAGGCGTCACTGCCCGACCTGCCAACACGGCCCGCAACGGACCTGCCAGTTTGCCGAACTTAACCCCTTTCGCTTCTGCAAACGAATTGAGGGTTTGCTCCAGTTCGTCTCGGGTCCAGCTAGCATTTTGCACATGCGGCGTCAATTCTTTCAGTATACCATCGGATACTGAAGCCAGCGCCTTCGCCGCTTTCTCGTCGGACTCGATAGGGCGGGATGCCAAAACAAAGTGCGCTTTTTCAAGCAGTTCCGGGAATGTGCGCGCCCGATCCTTGAGGCAATACATCGCACGTTCCAGATCACCCGATTGTGTTTCCGTGAGGTTAGGCAAATTGGCGGCTTCCAGATACGCTTCAATCTCTTGCCGCAGTGCAGCATCATCGGCGACCGCGATGTGTTGTCCGCACAGGTTTTCCAGCTTTTTCAGATCGAACCGGGCAGGGCTTTTGCCGATTCCATCCAGATCGAACCACTCTTTGGCTTGCGCGTCAGTAAAGAACTCATCGTCGCCGTGGCTCCAGCCCAAACGGGCCAGATAGTTGCGCATCCCGGCAGCCGGGTAGCCCATGGCCTGATACTCCTGCGCGCCCAATGCGCCGTGGCGCTTGGACAGCTTCTTTCCGTCCGGTCCGTGGATCAGCGGGATATGCGCCCAGACCGGGACATCCCACCCCATGGCCTCATAGATCATCATCTGGCGCGCGGCGTTGTTCAGGTGGTCGTCGCCACGGATCACATGGGTCACGCCCATGTCATGGTCATCGACCACTACGGCGAGCATATAGACAGGCGTACCGTCCGAGCGCAGCAGGATCATGTCGTCCAACTGATCGTTGCGAATGGTCACGTCACCCTGGACCTGATCCCGGATGACGGTTGTGCCGTCCTGCGGCGCCTTGATGCGGATCACGTAAGGCGCGACCGGGTGGGTGGACGGATCTGCATCGCGCCAGGGACTGCGGAACAGCGTCGATTTACCCTCGGCGCGCGCTTGCTCGCGGAAGGTGGTGATTTCATCCTGCGTCGAGAAGCACTTGTATGCCTTACCCTCGGCCAACAACTGATGCGCCACTTCTGCATGCCGTGTGGCCCCTTCAAACTGGCTGATCACATCGCCGTCGTGATCCAGGCCCAGCCACTCCATCCCTTGCAGGATCGCAGCCGTGGCTTCCGGGGTCGAACGCTCGCGATCGGTGTCTTCAATCCGCAGCAGGAACTTGCCGCCCCGGCCACGGGCATAGAGCCAGTTGAACAGCGCGGTGCGCGCGCCGCCGATATGCAGAAAACCGGTAGGAGACGGAGCGAAACGAGTGACGACCTGATCGGACATTGTTTGGATTAACCTTTTGGTAACCGTGTCGGGCATAGATTGGCGCCTGTCTAACGAGCCCGAAGGACGGGGGCAACCATGCGTATTCTGGCACGGGTCGAGACCGCATTGCTGAACCAGACAGGGTATTTGTTTCAGTGGTCTCCGGTGTGTCTGGCTGTAGGCATTGGTCTGTACTTCAGCCTCCGGTTTGAGCCGGATTGGCGAACCTACGCAGGTCTTTCGGCTGCGGCGGTCATTTGCCTGGGGATGGCGCGCAGGCTGCCGACTGGCTGGGCTACGTTGGTAACAGGGGGGGCGCTGATCGCGGCCGGGTTCATTCTGGTGGGTGCACGCGCCCATACGGTGGCAGAGCCGGTCCTGTCATGGCGCTACTACGGCCCGGTCGAGGGGCGGGTCGTGGCCATGGATCGCTCTGCGTCGGATGCGCTGCGGGTAACGCTGGATCAGGTGCGCATAGGGGATGTGCCAAAAGATCGGCGGCCGCAGCGCGTCCGGCTTTCCCTGCACGGTGGCGCAGGATCACTGTTCCCAGGTCAAAGGATCATGACAACGGCCCATCTGTCCCCACCACAAGGACCAGTCGAGCCCGGCGGTTTTGACTTCAGACGACATGCCTGGTTTCAACGGCTTGGGGCAGTCGGATACACGCGCGTTCCCGTTCTGATCGCCGCGCCCCCGCAGCCCGAGGGTGTCAGGGTCACTGCCTGGCGGATGGCAATTTCCGACCATGTCCAAGCGATCCTGCCCGGTGAGGCTGGGGGATTCGCCGCCGCCGTCACCACGGGCGATCGCAGTGGGATGGGGCAAGAAACACTGAAATTCCTGCGTGCTTCGAACCTTGCGCACTTGCTGGCGATTTCGGGTTTGCACATGGGTTTGTTGACCGGATTTGTGTTTCTGATGTGCCGCGTGCTGTTCTCGGCGATACCGGTGTTGGCCCTGCGGTTTCCAATTCGCAAATTGGCGGCGGTCTGCGCGATCCTGGCCGGTACGATCTATCTGTTGTTGTCTGGTGGAAACGTCGCGACAGAACGCGCCTTCGTCATGGCCAGCGTCATGTTGGGTGCGATCCTGATCGACCGGCGCGCGATTTCCCTGCGCGCGGTCGCCGTCGCCGCGCTGATCGTTCTTGTGTTACGTCCGGAATCCCTTCTGAGTCCCGGTTTCCAGATGTCGTTCGCCGCGACCACCGCACTTGTGGCCGTATTCGGAGCCTTGCGAGATTTTGGGCCGATGCCGGGGCCGAACTGGTTGAAACCTGTTGCCGGGTTGTTGATGTCCTCGGCCATTGCGGGGCTGGCAACCGCGCCGATCGGTGCCGCACATTTCAACACGATGTCCCACTATGGTCTTTTGGCCAACATGCTATCCGTGCCTGTGATGGGCACGATTGTGGTGCCATCCGCCGTGGTCGCTGCTTTGCTGGCCCCGATTGGCCTTGAGGCGTTGCCCCTGATGGCCATGGGGTTGGGGTTAGAGTGGATACTGACGGTCTCGGAATGGGTGTCGGGTCTGGACGGGGCGCAAGGGTATGTGGTCAGCCCACCGCATTACGTTCTGCCGATGATCGCGCTTGGCGGGCTGTGGGTCGCGTTGTGGCAAGGGCGCGTTAAATGGGCCGGTACCATACCAGTTGTTGCGGCATTGCTGCTGTGGGGGCAGGGTCAGCGCCCCGATATTCTGATCGCGGATACGGGCGGGCTTGTTGGGGTCATGACCGAACAGGGCCGGGCCCTAAGCAAGAAAAAAGGGAGCGGCTTCGTCGCCACCGTCTGGTTGGAGAATGACGGCGACGGAGCCGAACAGCCCCAGGCCGCCAACCGTTGGCCGCAGTCAACGGGGGGCGTTCAGCGTGTGGACTGGCTGGGCAAAGAGGTTCTGCACGTCACGGGAAAACGTGCCGCACAGGGGGTTACCGACTGCAAGGACAATCAGATTGTCGTCTCAGCGGTGGCATTGGATCTGAGCGGAGGCTGCGAAGTGTTCGACCCCAAGCGCCTGTTGAAAACGGGTAGTCTGGCACTGATGGATGGCAAGATCACAACAAGCGCCGAGGCGATTGGAAACAGACTTTGGTCCCCGCGTACCCGCGAGGACCGGGTGTTCAAGCTGGGTCAATAACTGCGGATCAAACCGACAAGCCGACCCTGCACCTTGACCTTTTCTTCGGGCAGAACGCGGGTTTCATACGCCGGGTTGGCGGCCTCAAGCGCGATGGCCTGACCGCGCCGGAAGAACCGTTTCAGCGTGGCCTCTTGATCCTCGACCAGTGCAACCACGATGTCACCATTATCCGCGACCGAAGTTTCGCGGATTACCACGACGTCCCCATCATTGATCCCGGCGTCGATCATCGAATCCCCACGCACTTCCAATGCGTAGTGTTCGCCCTTGCCCGACACCATTGTGCCCGGTACAGCGACGCGGTGGGAAACGTGGCTGATCGCCTCAATCGGCACACCGGCGGCGATGCGACCCATCACAGGCAACTCCATCGCATCCACGGTCACCGGTTCAAAATTCGCAGGGCGGGGACCAGAGGGCCGGTCGCCCTCAATCACGCGCGGCTTGAAGGCCGCAGTGGGTTCGCCACCCAAACTTTCGGGCAGTTTGACAATTTCGATGGCGCGCGCGCGGTGGGCAAGTCGCCGGATAAACCCGCGCTCCTCCAGCGCCGTGATCAGCCTGTGGATGCCAGACTTGGACCTTAGGTCCAACGCGGCCTTCATTTCATCGAAACTGGGCGGAACACCGTCCGCCTGAACGCGTTTGTGGATGAATTCCAACAAATCCAACTGCTTCTTGGTCAGCATTGCTCACACCTCGTCGGTCATGCGTTTTCTTTTGTTCTACGCATGTTCACGTTTTGTGTCAACGGATTTGAACGCGCCTCAGATTGGCAGGTACTGAACCTCATCGTCAGCGGGCCGCGCCGGATCGTGCGGTGGGCGGACCAACAGGGCGTTCGCTTGCGCCAGAACGCTGAGCAGCGAACTGTCCTGATCGGGGCAGGCGCGGATACCGGCCTCGTCACGGATCGCGCGCATATAGTGCTCGCGCGGGCCATTCTCGGCCAATGGCTCTGTCAGGTGCGCGGTTTGAAACGGAGTCAGAACCTGCTCGGCTCCCAGCATTCGGCGCACCATTGGCAACAGGAAGAGATAGCCGCAAACCATTGCACTCACAGGGTTTCCCGGCAATCCAACCATTGCCGTCTGACCAATCCGACCCGCCATCAAGGGTTTGCCGGGACGCATGCGGATTTTGTAGAACGACTGCTCCATTCCCAAACCGGTCGAGACATCGGACACCAGATCGTAGTCACCAACCGAAGCGCCGCCGATGGTGACAACCAGATCGGCCCCTTCCGCCAGTTCGAACGCGGTGCGCAAAGACGAAACCGTGTCTTGAGCGATGGGAAGGATGCGGACATGGGCACCGGCCTCTTCCAGCAACGCCTTCAGGCCAAAGGTGTTCGACGCGATAATCTGGTCGGGGCCCGGAACCTCGCCAGGCATCACCAGCTCATCCCCGGTCGAAATCAGTGCGATCACCGGCTTTCGTGCAACGGGCACAGCGGCGATGTTCATCGCGGCCATCAGGGCGACATCTTCTGCGCGTAGTCGGCGCGGTGCCGAGATTTTGGTTCCGGCGGTGAAATCAACACCCGCCGGGCGGATATTGGTTTTGGGGCCGGGCAGGTCCGAGATCGTAATCAGATCTCCACGACGCTCTGTATCTTCTTGGATTACAACGAAATCAGCGCCTTCGGGAATCGGTGCACCCGTAAAAATACGCACGGCCTGGCCGGGGCCGACCGAGCCTTGAAAACTTCGCCCGGCGGCTGACTCACCGATGACCTTGAACATCGCATGCAGCTCGACTTCGGTGGATTTCACTGCGTAGCCGTCCATGGAAGAGGCTGCAAACGGGGGCTGATCGCGCGTGGCCTGAACGTCCTGTGCCAGAACGCGACCAGCAGCGTCAGACAGCGCGACTGTTTCGCTTGGCAGTTGCGAGACCAGATCAAATAGCAGCGCGCGGGCCTCTTCGACGGTGATCATGTCGCCTCGTAACGTCCTGATTTACCGCCATCTTTCAGGAGGACACGAATGCCGCCAATCTCCATCGCCTTGTCCACGGCCTTGGTCATATCATAGACTGTCAGCGCAGCGGTTGAGACTGCGGTCAGCGCCTCCATCTCGACGCCGGTCTGGCCGGATGTCTTGACCGTTGCCTGCACCTGAACGCCGGGCAAGTCCGGGTCCAATGTCAGCTCGACCGAAACCTTCGTGACCGGAAGTGGGTGACACAGGGGGATCAGATCGGGTGTCTTTTTGGCCCCCATGATGCCCGCAAGACGCGCAACGCCCAGCACATCGCCTTTTTTGGCGCGGCCCTCGGAAATCAGGTCAAAGGTGTCTTGCGCCATCTTGATATTACCAGCTGCGACGGCGACCCTGTCGGTAACCTCTTTGTCCGAGACATCAACCATATGAGCCTGCCCCTGAGCGTCGAAATGGGTGAGCGGCATCACATCACTCCGGGGATCAGCGGATTGGCCAGCAGGTGGCGGGTTGCGGTTGCAACGTCATCCTGACGCATCAGGCTTTCACCAATCAGGAAACAACGCGCGCCATAGCGGGCGATGTCGGCCAGGTCCTCGGGCGTACTCAGACCGCTTTCGCACACGATTGTCCGATCGGCTGGCACCAGCTTGGACAAGTGCCGGGTCGTATCAAGAGACGTCTCGAAGGTCTTGAGATTGCGGTTATTTATACCAATCAGGCTGCTTTTCAGCTGAGAGGCCCGCTCAAGCTCTTCCCGATCGTGAACCTCAATCAGAACGTCCATGCCCCAGTCAAAAGCGGTTTGTTCCAGTTCCGCAGCCTGTTCGTCATCGACCGAGGCCATGATTATCAGGATGCAGTCAGCCCCCAAGGCGCGTGCCTCGACCACCTGATACGGGTCGTACATGAAATCCTTGCGCAAGGCAGGCAGCGAGGTCGCCGCGCGGGCAGCGGTCAGGTACTCTTTGGCGCCCTGAAAGCTTGGGGTATCGGTCAATACCGACAGACAGACGGCCCCACCTTCTTCATAGGCCTGGGCCAGCGCAGGTGGATCGAAGTCCGGGCGGATCAAGCCTTTGGAAGGACTGGCTTTCTTGACCTCGGCAATCAAACCGTACCCCCGGCGTGCGGCGGTGCGCAAGGCGTCAGCAAATCCGCGGACCTCGGGGGCGCTGCGGGCTTCGCCTTCCAGCGTCGCAAGCGGTTTTGCGGCCTTGTCGGCTTCGATTTCTTCCAGTTTATAAGCTTTGATCTTGTCCAGAACCGTCTCGGTCATGCGGCCTCCTGCGTTATTCGGGCCAGTGCCGCGATTTTGTCTTTGGCTTTTCCGCTGTCGATGCTGTCTTTTGCCTTGGCGACGCCGTCTTTCAGGTCGTCGGCTGCATCCGCGACGACCAGAGCCGCGGCAGAGTTCAGCAGAACCGCATCACGATAGGCCGACGGCGCGCCATCCAGCAACGCGCGGAAGGCGACGGCGTTTTCTTCGGGCGTTCCGCCCAGAATGTCTTCGAACGGATGAACGGGCAGTCCTGCATCTTCGGGGTGCAGTTCGACCTCTTTGACCACGCCATCCTCGAGGGAGGCGACCCAGCTTACGCCCGTGATGGTCAACTCGTCGGTCCCGTCTGATCCGTGCACCAACCAGGCATGTTCGGCCCCCAAAAGACCCAGCGTTTCAGCCATCGGCCGGATCAGGTCGCGGCTGAATGCGCCGGTCAACTGGCGTTTCACCCCGGCCGGGTTCGTGAGTGGGCCGAGGATGTTGAAAATCGTGCGCGTCCCAAGCTCTTGCCGGCTGGGCATGACATGGGCAATCGCAGGATGGTGCATAGGCGCCATCATAAAGCCGATACCGGCGTCTTGCAGGGCCTTTTCAACAGTTTGCGGGCCGACCATCACGTTGATGCCCATCTGTCCCAATGCATCTGCTGCACCGGATTTCGAACTCAGGTTGCGGTTGCCGTGCTTTGCAACGGTGACGCCTGCACCCGCCACAACAAAGGCGGTTGCGGTCGAGATGTTCAGGGTGCCTTTACCGTCTCCGCCAGTGCCGACGATGTCCATCGCCCCGGCCGGTGCCTGCACCGCATTGCACTTGGCGCGCATCACGGCCGCAGCCGCGGCGTATTCCTCCACGGTTTCACCACGGGTGCGCATGGCCATCAAAAGCCCGCCGATCTGGCTGGGTGTGGCTTCGCCGTCAAACAAGATACCAAAGGCCTGTTCAGCCTCGGCGCGGGTCAGGGGCCGGTCGGCGGCGGCTCCGATCAGCGGTTTCAGAGCGTCGCTCATGCGGGAACTTTCATCTCGGACAGGAAATTCTTGAGCAGGGCGTGGCCATGCTCGGAAGCGATGGATTCGGGGTGGAACTGAACGCCATGAATGGGAAGCTCTTTGTGCTGCAGGCCCATGATTGTGCCGTCCTCAAGCTCTGCCGTGATCTGAAGGCAATCGGGCAGGGTGGCGCGGTCAACGATCAGCGAATGATAACGTGTCGCTTCAAACGGGGACGGCAGCCCGGCAAACACCCCTTTTCCGGTGTGGTGCATGGTGCCCATCTTGCCGTGGACAATCTCATGACAACGGATGACATCGCCTCCAAAGGCCTGACCGATCGTCTGATGCCCAAGGCACACACCCATCAGCGGCGTCTTGGTCTCAGCCGCGGCTTCGGTCAGGGCCAGACAGATCCCGGCTTGATCCGGATCGCAGGGACCGGGGCTGAGAAGGATGCCAGCCGGGTTCATGGCCATTGCTTCCTGCACATCCAAGGCGTCATTTCGCCGAATGACCATTTCGGCGCCAAGTTCGCCTAAATAGTGTACGAGGTTGTAAGTAAACGAGTCGTAGTTGTCGATCAGCAGCAGCATTTGGGCACTTGTCTCGGCTTAGGCATTTCAGACTGGCGATGCAGCCCTTTGCCACGGTATAATGTCGGGACATACATGCTCAGGCTTGCGGGGCAGCGTCAAGAGGACATCCTGTTCCCAGCGCAATCGCAGGCCAAAGGCGCGAAAAACGGCGTTGAGGCGATCGAAGCACGATGAAGGCGAGAGGCAGTTAAGATGGGCGGATTTTTAGGCGGGATGATCGCGGGGGCGGTCGTTGTGGTGCTGCTTGGCGCGGTACTGTCCCTGAACACCCCTTTGACCCGAAAACCGGTTGTGACCGCTGAGGCGCCCGAGCCTGCTCCGGCTGAGGCGCCCGAGGTCAATACTGACGCGGCCGAAACCGTGGCGGATGCCGATCTGGTGACTGTACCGCCGATTTCCCCGGATGTGAGCGGCGAGCAAACGGATACGCTGAGCGGCCTGGACGAAGTCGAAGCCGCGCCAGAGGCCCAGCCCCAGATCAACGAAACCGTTACACAGGTCGAAGGGGCCGAGATTCCGGAGACAACGGATGAAACGGTCTCGACCGAGGCCCCGGTTGTGCCACAGGCGCCAGCGCCTATTCAGCCTTCGCCCAGTTCCGACGGTGAACCTGTTGTTGCCGAGACTGCCCCAGAACCGCCTGCAGCGGTTGAAGAAGAGGAAACTGTCGTCGAGGTCGAACCACAGCCGGCACCTCAGGTTGTTGAGGTTCTGCCAGAGCCCGAAGGGGTTGAGGTACAACCCGAGCCCGAAAGTGCTGAGGTTCAGCCTGAGCCCGAAATCGCCGAGCCGGAAGTCACCGAACCCGAGGTCGCCGAGACTGAGGTCGCGCCCGAGCCGCAGCCCGAGATAGCGGCGATCCAGCCAGAGGAACAACCCGAGCCGGTCACAGTTGAACCGCAAGAGCCCGAAGTTGATCCGCTGACAGACAACCCGATCGCCGTCGAAGGGGAAGAAGACCTGCAATTGCGTAAACTGCCGCGTCTTGCAGCCGTTCCTCAGATCGGTGGAGAAGAGACTGAAACCGCGGGCCTCACCGTTGGCACGCGCGTTGTTCCACTGACTGAACGCGATGACGCGCCGGCGGCAGAGGCCGATCAGGCGGTGGTCATCCAACCCGGCAAACCCATTGATGCCTACGCGGCCAAGTTCGAAAACCCCGAATCCAAGCCGCTCATGTCTATCATTCTGATCGACGACGAAGGCGCGTTTGGGGCTGAGGCGCTGAAGGATTTCCCCTATCCGCTCAGCTTTGCCGTCAGCCCGTCGGATCCAGAGGCGGCAGAAAAGATGGCCCGTCACCGCGAGGCCGGGTTCGAAGTTCTGGCCCTTGCCGATCTGCCCAAAGCCGCCAGCGCGCAGGACGCCGAAGTCTCGATGGCCGTTTGGTTGGATACCTTGCCGGAAACTGTCGGCATTTTGGAAGGCGTGGATACCGGGATTCAGGGCAACCGCAAACTGGCAGATCAGGTTGCTGCCATTGCCGGCGACACCGGGCGGGGTCTGATCACGCAGGACAATGGTTTGAACACTGTCCAAAAACTGGCCGCGCGCAACGGAGTGCCTTCGGGTGTCATCTTCCGCGATATTGATGGCGCGCGCCAGGATCCCAAGATCATGCGGCGGTTTCTGGACCAAGCCGCGTTCCGCGCGGGGCAGCAAGGCACTGTGGTGATGCTGGGCCGTCTGCGCCCTGACACGATCTCGGCTCTGTTGCTGTGGGGTCTCGAGGACCGGGGCGGCCGTGTGGCCATGGCCCCGATTTCAGCGGTCATGATGAAAGAAGTTCAGTAACTCCCACAAAGCAAAACGGCTGATCGCGTTGATCAGCCGTTACTTTTAGGAATTGCCAGAACCTGTAAACCGCGCCGCATCCGCGGCAGCTCGCCGAATGGCGTTCGATTTGTGAACGGTTTCCATGAACTCGGCCTCGGGGTCGCTGTCATAGACCACGCCGCCACCGGCTTGGATAAAGAGCTTCTGGTCCTTCACGATGGCAGTGCGCAGAGCGATGCACATGTCCATATCGCCGCCCGCGCTGAAATAGCCGACACCGCCGCCATAGACACCGCGCTTTTCCGGCTCCAGCTCATCAATGATCTCCATCGCGCGCACTTTCGGCGCACCCGAGACCGTGCCCGCGGGCATCCCCGCAAAGAAGGCGTCCAGCGCATCTTTGTCCTCAGCCAGTTCACCGACAACGTTCGAGACGATGTGCATGACGTGGCTATAGCGCTCGATGATGAATTCTTCGGTCGGGCGCACCGTGCCGATCTTGGCCACGCGGCCCGTGTCGTTGCGACCCAGATCCAGCAGCATCAGGTGCTCTGCCAGTTCCTTCTTGTCGGCCAGCAGATCGACCTCGTTCGCCTTGTCTTCTTCTGGCGTTGCGCCGCGCGGGCGGGTTCCTGCGATGGGGCGGATGGTGACCTCATCCCCAAAGACGCGGACCAGAATCTCGGGGCTGGCCCCGACGACCTGAAAACCGCCGAAGTTGAAGTAGAACATAAACGGCGACGGGTTTGTGCGCCGTAGCGAGCGGTACAGGGCAAAGGGCGGCAGGAGAAATTCCTGCGTCCAGCGCTGCGCCGGGACAACCTGAAAGATGTCACCCGCGCGGATATATTCCTTGGCCTTTTCAACCGCTTCCATGTAGCCGGACTTGGTAAAGTTCGACACCGGCGGAGCCACCTCGGAGGCGTCCCCCAGATCGCGGGTCTCGGCAGGCATGGTGCGTTCCAGATCGCGCACGGCGTCCATCACACGTTCGGCGGCCTGAGCGTATGCTGCCTTGGCCGATTGGCCTTCGCTGACCCAGGCCGGGGACACGACTGTGACTTCGCCTTTCACACCGTCCAGCACCGCCACGACAGACGGGCGCAGCATGACCGCGTCTGGCAGGCCCAGAGGATCGGGATTCACGTCGGGCAGGTATTCCACCAGACGGACCATGTCATAGCCCAGATAGCCAAACAGCCCGGCAGCCGCCTGCGGCAGATCATCCGGCAGGTCGATCTTGCTTTCGGCCAGCAGCGCCCGCAGATTGTCCATCGGGTTGCCGTCCTGCGGCGTGAAAGCCTCGGGGTCGAAACGGGCCGAGCGGTTCAGCGCTGAGGTCTCGCCATGGCAACGCCAGATCAGGTCTGGCTTCATCCCGATGATCGAATACCGGCCGCGTACCTCGCCGCCAGTGACCGATTCCAGCATGAACGCGTCTTTTTGCGCGCCCGTCAGCTTGAGCATCAGCGACACCGGAGTGTCCAGATCAGCCGCAAGGCGCGTATAAACAACCTGATTCTCGCCAGCCTCGTAGGCGCGGGTGAAACTGTCGAATTCTGGGATCAATGCCATAAGCGGTCTCGTTTAATAACTCGCCTGAACGGCATTCAGGGCCTGCTGATCCACCACGGGGCGGGCACGGACCTGCGCGTCGCGGACGAAAGCGTCAAAGATGTTCTGGGCCAGGGCCTGATCCAACTGAGTGGCCAGGGCGTCTTTGACCTGACGCAGCTCGTCGGTTTCGTCGGGTGGCAGAAGCTCTTCCAGGCGCACGACAAACGCGGTGCCAGCGCCCGGAATGACGCGCAGATCGCCCTGTTCCATCTCAAAGACCTGAGTCATGAAATCGGCAGGCACGTCCTCAAGAAAGGCCGTGCGGGTCAGGGCGTTTTCGACACGGAACGGCAATCCGGTGGCCGTGAAATCGCCATCAGCCTGAACCTGTTCCAACACAGTATTTGCCTGTTCTTCCAACGCTTTGTTTGTTTCTGCCTGCGTCCACGCGGCAACCACACGGTCGCGCGCAGTTTCCAGAGGTTCAGGCCGGGGCTCCAGCACTTCGTTCAGGCGCAGGGCAAAGATCGAACCGTCTTCAAGGAAGGCAACCTCGGGGAAGTCACCATCCTGAACAGCCTCGGCAGCACTGCGGAACCCGTCATAGGCCGCGACGCCTTCGCCGTTTTGGGCGGTCCAGTCAATCTGACCCAGTTCCAGCTCGGTTTCCGCGACCAGCTCTTCCAGCGTCGCACCTCCGGCCAACAGGTCATTGATGTCCTCGGCCTGCGCCTCGATCAGACGACGGGCGCGGTCGGCGGCCAGTTCTTCACGCAGTTCGGGGGCGGCGTCTTCCAGTGAAGTGTTGTTGGCCGCGAGTGATCCGTTGATGCGGAACAGCGCAGGGCCAAATGTCGACGGCAGAGGGCCAACGACAGTGTCCAGATCCGCGGCAAAGACACCCTCGGCAGCCTCGCCCAGGTCTTCGCGGGTTACATCGCCCAAGTCGATGTCGCTCAGTTCAAGTTGACGATCGCGGACCAGTTGTTCGAAGGTTGTGCCGCCGACCTCAAGCTGGGCCATGGCGCTTTGGGCTGCTTCTTCGTCCGGAAAGGTCAGGCGTTCGACCAAACGACGCTCGGGCTGCTGATATTGGGCGGCGCGGTTGTCGTATAGACGTTGAACCGCGTCCTCGTCGATTTCGACCTGATCCAGCAGCATTTCCGGAGACAGGATGGCATAGGTAATCTTCTTGGTGCGGGGCAGGGTGAACAGCTGGGTATTCTCGTCATAGAACTCCTGCACCTGTGCATCAGTGGGTGCCCCGATGGGCGTAGGAAGCGCATCGGGGGAAACAGTCGCGACCGTAAAGCTGCGGCGCGCACCGACGTAGTCGGTCAGCACCTGGGTCAGAGTTTCCGGCATGCGAACGCCACTGACGACCGCGTTTTGTACGATGGTACGGGATGTTTCCTTGCGCAGATCCGATTCGAACTCAGTATCGGACATGCCGATCTGATCCAGCTGGAATTGATAGGCCTCGCGATCGAAGGTGCCGTTGACACCCTGGAAGGCCGGGATTGCAACGATCTCCTTTTGCAGGTTTTCGTCACCGATCGAGATACCCAGCTCGCCGACTTCGTTGTCCAGCGCAGCCAGAGCGGTCAGGCGCGACAGGGCCAAACGGTCCAGACCGAACTCGACGGCCTGCGACATCTGCAGGGGTTGGCCGGTCTGTTGTTCAACCGCACGGATTTCACGCTGCAGCTCGCGCACATATTCGTCGACCGAAACATCCTCGTTCCCGACCTGGGCGACCGTGCGAACGGTGCCGGTCAGGCTTGTTGCGCCGAACCCTGCCAGGCCAAGCATCAAAAGGCCCATGAGAATCCAGACAAAGGTCTTCGATAGGTTTTTCATGCCTGCGGCCATCGTGCCCTCTTTGTGCTTTGTCGGCAGGTATCTGCCCTGTCGGTTGCGGCCCTGAATACGACGCGTGCGGTCGGGGGGCAAGCTCAGAAGGACAGAGCGGCCAGCCGGTCGAACAATTGCTGTATTCCGGCGCGGTCCAGATTGGCAAACGCGATGCGCACCTGCTGTTTCCCGGCCGGGTCATCCTGCGGCAAGAACATGGTGCCGGGCAGTAACAGGATGCCCGCCTCAGTTACCAGCCGCCGGGCCAGTTCATCTGACGGAATGTCGAAAGGGTGTTCGAAATAGGCGAAATACGCGCCCAGCCCCAACAGCCGCCAGCCCTTGTCATTAAGACGGGGCAAAAGCTCGGTGATTGCGGCGCGGCGGTCGAGGATTTCGTCCCGTTCTCCGGCCAGCCACTGAGACAGGTTCTGCATCCCCCACAACGCGGAGTGCTGACCGATCTGGCCGGGGCAAATGGCGACGGTATCCAAAAACTTCTCGATCTCGGACAGAAAAGCCGGGTTCGTTGCGATCGCTCCGACACGGTGGCCGGTCAGCCTGTACGCCTTGGAAAAGGAATACAGGTGGATCAGGGTCTGGTCCCAGTCGGATTGAGAAAACAAATCATGCGGAGGGCCGCTGCGGCTGTCGAAATCCCGATAGGTCTCATCCACGATCAGACGGATGCCGTGTTCCTGCGCAAGGTCAAAGAAAGCGCGAACCAGCGGCGCAGGGTATTCTACGCCACCGGGATTGTTGGGGCTGACCAGAACAATGGCGCGGGTTTTGTCGGTGATCAGGGACCGGGCCATCGCCGGATCGGGCAGCAGCGTGTCATCGGTTTGCAAATCAACGGACCGGACCCCGGCCATATCCAACCACATTTTGTGATTGAAATACCACGGCGTCGGCACGATCACCTCGTCATCCTGATCGGTGATCGCGGTGATTGCAGCGGCAAAAGCTTGATTGCAGCCTGAGGTGATCGCCACCTGTTCGCTGGCAACCTGCGCGTCATAGTGCAGCCCGATCTGACGCGCGAGTTCTGAACGCAGGTTTGGATTGCCCAGAACAGGCCCATACAAATGAGCACTGTCTTCGGTCACCGCAAAACGGGCAATCTCTTCGCGCAGCGCCAAAGGCGGCGGATCAACCGGCGCAGCCTGACTGACATTGATCAGCGGGCGGTCGGCCGGAAAGGTCACCCCCTCAAGCCAGCGCCGCGCCTCCATGACCGGAGGCGCAAAAGTTGCCGTTGTGCGGGAGTGGGTCATGACGTGCCTGTACTTTAAGGTGCTGCGCCTCATGCCCTTTGGGATCAGAGGGCGTTTTCAGTCTGTGCCGCGATAGGGCTCGACATATTGCAGGGCCATATCCCAAGGGAAAAAGATCCAGGTGTCCTGGCTGACCTCGGTGATGAATGTATCCACCATCGGGCGGCCTTTGGGTTTGGCGTAAACCGTTGCGAAATGCGCCTTGGGGTAGAGATCGCGCACCAGTTCCAGCGTTTTGCCGCTGTCGACCAGATCGTCGATGATTAAAACACCTTCGCCGTCACCCATCAGCTCGGCATCCGGGGCCTTGAGGACCTCGGCTTCGCCTTGTTCCTGATGGTGATATGAGCGCACGCTGATCGTGTCGACGGTGCGAATGTCCAGTTCACGGCTGACGATCATCGCGGGGGCCATGCCGCCGCGGGTGATGGCCACAACCGCGCGCCATGCGCCATCGTTCGGGCCTTGCCCGTCCAGACGCCAGGCCAACGCGCGGGAATCACGGTGAATCTGATCCCAGCTGATGTGAAACCCTTTTTCGTGAGGCAGACGATCTTTCGCGCTCATGATCCTTAGCCCTTTTCCACGTCGGGGGCGTCGACGGCTTTCATGCCGACGATATGATAACCCGAATCCACGTGCAGGTTTTCACCGGTCACGCCGCTGCTGAGATCAGACAGCAGGTAAAGTGCCGATTTACCGACATCGTCGATGGTCACGTTGCGACGCAGGGGCGAGTTATACTCGTTCCATTTCATAATGTACCGGAAGTCGCCGATCCCGCTGGCGGCCAGGGTCTTGATCGGACCGGCCGAGATCGAGTTCACACGGATACCGTCCTTGCCCAAATCCTCGGCCAGATATTTGACCGATGCCTCAAGCGCGGCTTTCGCGACACCCATTACATTATAGTGCGGCATCACCTGTTCAGCGCCGTAGTAGGTCAGGGTGATTGCGCTGCTGCCTTCGGACATCATTTTTTCGGCACGCTGCATCACGGCCGTGAAGGAATAGACCGACACATCCATGGTCAGTTTGAAATTCGCGCGCGAGGTGTCAACATACCGGCCCCTTAATTCGTTCTTGTCGGAAAAGCCGATGGCGTGAACGACAAAGTCCAGCTTGCCCCATTTCTCTTCCAGCGCGGTGAACAGAGCGTCGATTGACCCTTCGTCGCTGACGTCGCACGGCAGCACAATGTCGCTGCCTAATTGCGAGGCCAACGGATCCACGCGTTTCTTAAGTGCGTCCCCTTGGTAGGAAAATGCCAGCTCTGCTCCGGATTCGGACAAGGCGCGGGCTATTCCCCATGCGATTGATTTATCATTGGCCAGTCCCATGATGAGGCCGCGTTTGCCGGCCATCAACTGATTTGCCATGTTCGGTTCTCCGCCTGTCTTCGCGTCATGTTGGGATGGTTTATGCCATTGGGTGCGCTGCTTCAAGGCCGCGCGCTCTTGCCCGTGGCAGGTTCTCGCCCTAGGGTACCGGTAATTGGTTTCCAGGGGATGGGAATGAGCGAACGTGACGGCATTTTTGCCGGCGCTGACCCGTTTGTAATAGCGGAGCGGTGGCTGGCCGAGGCCAAAGACAAAGAACCGAACGATCCGAACGCGATTGCCCTTGCAACCGTTGACCCGGATGGCATGCCGAACGTGCGTATGGTTTTGTTGAAAGAAATCGAACCTGCGGCATTTGTATTCTACACCAACTATGAAAGTGCCAAGGCGGCCGAGTTGGATAGCGCCGGGAAGGCCGCTTTTGTGATGCACTGGAAATCACTGCGGCGGCAAATCCGGGTTCGTGGTACAATCACCAAAGAAAGTGGGCCGCAGGCGGATGAGTATTACGCCTCACGCTCGCTCAAAAGCCGATTGGGGGCCTGGGCGTCCAAGCAGTCTCAGCCTCTCAGCAGTCGGGCGGCACTGATGGCCGAGGTGGCCAAGGTCACGGCCAAACTTGGACCGAATCCGCCACGTCCTCCGTTCTGGGGGGGATATCGACTGGTACCAACCGAAATTGAATTTTGGGCCGATGGGGCCTTTCGGTTGCATGATAGGTTCCGGTGGCAGCGGGATCAGGAGGGTTCCGACTGGCAGATACAGAGGTTGAATCCATGACATTCGCGTATCGTGAAATGCAAACGACCGAAATGAAAAGATTTTTTCAGCTTGAATTTGCGTGTCATTCCCATACACATCGGACCCTTAACGAAATGGTAATTTTCGCGATGGGAACACCGTGCCAGAAGACCTGAACAATATGTACCGCGTCCGTGGACACGTGAAATGGTTCGACCCTGCAAAGGGTTACGGATTTGTTGTGTCCGACGAGGGCGGTCCTGATATTTTGTTGCATGTCAACGTGTTGCGTAATTTCGGCCAAAGCTCGGTCGCGGATGGTGCCGGCATTGAGATCATGACTCATCGCACCGACCGCGGCGTTCAGGCGGTTGAAGTCATCAGCGTCGATCCGCCTGCGCGAACCGATACCATGATGCTGGCCGATTTCGCTGAACTCGACCCGGTCGAGATAGCGGCGGCCCCGCTTGAAGCTGCGCGGGTCAAGTGGTTTGACAAAGGCAAGGGCTTTGGCTTTGCCAACGTGTTCGGCCGTGGCGAGGACGTGTTCCTGCACATCGAGGTTCTGCGCCGCTCGGGCCTGTCCGATTTGCAGCCGGGCGAAGCGCTGGCGATGCGAGTCATCGATGGCAAACGTGGACGAATGGCGGCACAGGTTCTCGCTTGGGAAGCTGCCCTGGATGACTGAGTGATTGATGTCTAAGTTTTTTCCGGGTCTTGTTGCATCCTTGTTGCTTTGGTCCGGAATGGCTTGGGCGGCATGTCAGGCAGACCGGATCGACATCAAGAATGATTCGGCCCAGATTCGTTTCAACATCGAATTGGCGATTACACCGCAAGAACGCTCTCGGGGGCTGATGTTCCGCGAGTCGTTGCCCAACCGCTCTGGCATGTTGTTCGTGTTCGATCCGCCGCAGCCCGTTGTGTTCTGGATGAAGAACACGCTGATTCCCCTCGACATCATTTTCCTGGACCGGGCAGGGGTGGTTACCCGAGTCCATCAAGGCGCGATTCCCGGTGATTTGACCCCGATCGAAGGCGGCGATTCCGTTTTTGCTGTGCTGGAAATCAACGCCGGTCTGGCTGCGCGCTACGCGATCCAGCCGGGAACCGTGATGCGGCACGAAATTTTTTCCGAAGGTCCGGCAATTTGGTCCTGTTAGGGCTTTTCAAATCAGATCGGCATCGTTAGGAAGGCGCACGGTCCGGGGCGTGGCGCAGTCTGGTAGCGCACCTGTTTTGGGTACAGGGGGTCGTAGGTTCGAATCCTGCCGCCCCGACCACTTCTCTCACTTACGTTGGTGAACCACCCATCGCTTGGTAAAGCGCGCCAAGCGCCTTATCCAGCGTTTCACTTTCTACAGGCACCTGGACCGCTGGACCGGTGCGGCGCGGGACGTTGAAGTACAGGTCTGCGTCCACGCGATACCCACGCGCATTCTTGGTTGAGGTCAGCCGCATCACGCTTTTGGGCAGATCCTGCGGGTAGCCGTCATAATTGAGAATCAGGAAGGCCGTGGTGTCCGGCGGCAGCAGCTCGGTACATTCAAATATTCGATTCCCCGTTTTTTCAAAGCGTTCACCGGGGCCACCACAGCTGATTTCGAAGGTTTCGAATAGTTTTTTGGGGAAAGTGTCGAACTGCGCGCTGCGCGTCGGAGGGGGCACATCTTGTGGTGTGCACGCCACGATTAGGGCCAGTACCGGTAGCAAACGCAACATCACCATATACCCTGTTCCCTTCAATGCAGCCCATCAGAACTTTTTCATCACATTCGATCTGAACATAGCCGCGCCGTGATTCCTATCCACTCTGATCATCATAACCCTGGTTTACAAAATGCTGCTAACTGTGCCGGGAAAAACAGTTAATCGGGCTGGAGGTTTCTCCTTAGTAGGATGACTTGCAGGGGATGAATCTGTGGAGGAATCGGAGCATGGCCGTCGACCGGGCAGATTCAAATACGGGTCAACACAAAAGATATCAAAAATGACTTAAAAATGCCGTTGACGATCTATGGGTGGATACGTCAAGTTGTATAGGCCGGAAGGGTGGCCACTAAATCTGGTAGCAAAACCAGAATATGGCACAGGGCGAGGGTCGGAAAGCACATCATACTCACGTGCACCGTTGGGTCGGTTTTGCGCTGCGGATTGCGGCGACCGGCTGATTACGCCCGATATTACGGCATGGCGATCGGTTCGTATCCCCGGACCTGACGTCCTTGGACAAGTGAATTGAATATAGGCGGCGGACATGAAGATTGACAGGAAGTTTACGAAATCGGGGCAGGATGCTTACGCAGAGCTGGACTTTGTCTCGGCGACATCCGAAATCCGAAACCCGGATGGAACCATCGTTTTCCGACTGGACAATATTGAAGTCCCCTCAAGCTGGAGCCAAGTGGCAAGCGACGTCATTGCGCAGAAGTATTTCCGCAAGGCAGGCGTGCCCTCCAAGCTCAAGAAAGTAAAAGAAAAAGACGTTCCTGAATTCCTGTGGCGCTCGGTTCCGGCTGATGGCGCAGAATTCGATGGAGAGACCTCCTCGAAGCAGGTTTTCGATCGTCTGGCCGGTGCCTGGGCATATTGGGGCTGGAAAGGTGGCTACTTCTCGACCGAAGAAGACGCGCGCGCCTACTTTGATGAGATGCGCTATATGCTGGCGACCCAACGCGCTGCGCCGAACAGCCCGCAGTGGTTCAACACCGGTCTGCACTGGGCCTATGGAATCGACGGCCCGGCGCAGGGGCACCACTATGTCGACTATAAAACCGGCAAGCTGACCAAATCGAAATCCGCGTATGAGCATCCGCAACCGCACGCGTGCTTCATCCAGTCCGTCGATGATGATCTGGTGAACGAAGGCGGCATCATGGATCTGTGGGTGCGCGAGGCGCGCCTGTTCAAATACGGCTCGGGTACCGGGACCAACTTCAGCCATCTGCGCGCAGAAGGCGAAGCGCTGTCGGGTGGCGGCAAGTCCTCGGGCCTCATGGGCTTTCTCAAGATCGGCGACCGCGCCGCTGGCGCGATCAAATCAGGCGGAACAACCCGTCGAGCAGCAAAGATGGTGATCGTCGATGCAGATCACCCGGACATCGAGCAATTCATCGAATGGAAGGTGATCGAAGAGCAAAAGGTGGCCTCGATCGTTGCCGGATCGAAGATGCACGAGAAGATGCTGAACGGCATTTTCGAGGCCATCCGCAGCTGGGACGGCGCGCAAGACGATGCGTATGATCCCAACAAGAATGACAGCCTGAAATCCGCTGTGCGCGAAGCCAAAAAGGTCGCGATCCCAGAAACTTACATCAAGCGCGTGCTGGACTATGCGCGGCAGGGCCACGACAGCATCGAGTTCCCGACCTACGACACGGACTGGGATTCCGAAGCCTACAGCTCGGTCTCGGGCCAGAACTCGAACAACTCCATCCGCGTGACCAACGCGTTCCTGACCGCTGTTGAGAAAGACGCGGATTGGGAGCTGATCAACCGCACCAATGGCAAGGTCGCCAAGACCGTCAAGGCCCGCGATCTGTGGGAAAAGGTCGGTCATGCGGCATGGGCCTGTGCCGATCCGGGCATTCAGTTCCACGACACCGTCAATGAATGGCACACATGCCCCGAAGACGGTGAGATTCGCGGTTCGAACCCGTGCTCGGAGTACATGTTCCTGGATGACACGGCCTGTAACCTGGCGTCGATGAACCTGCTGACCTTCCTCAAGGATGGTGATTTCCAGGCGGCGGACTACATGCACGCATCGCGCCTGTGGACCCTGACGCTGGAAATCTCGGTGACGATGGCGCAGTTCCCGTCGAAAGAAATCGCGCAACTGTCTTATGACTTCCGCACGCTGGGCCTGGGTTATGCCAATATCGGCGGCCTGCTGATGAACATGGGCTACAGCTACGACTCGGATGAGGGTCGGGCAATCTGTGGCGCGCTGACCGCGATCATGACCGGTGTGGCCTATGCGACCTCGGCTGAGATTGCAGGTGAGCTGGGCGCGTTCAAAGGGTATGAGCGCAACGCCGACCACATGCTGCGTGTCATCCGCAACCACCGCCGCGCGTCGCAGGGTGTGACCGAGGGTTATGAGAAACTGGCGGTCAAGCCGGTGCCTCTGGACCACGGCAACTGCCCCGACAAGCGTCTGATCGATCTGGCCATGTCGGCCTGGGATGAAGCGCTGAGCCTCGGTGAGAAGAACGGTTACCGCAACGCACAGGCGACCGTGATCGCACCGACCGGCACCATTGGTCTGGTGATGGATTGCGACACCACGGGGATCGAGCCGGACTTTGCGCTGGTGAAGTTCAAGAAGCTCGCGGGCGGCGGATACTTCAAGATCATCAACCGCTCGGTGCCGTCGGCGCTGGAAAAGCTGGGGTATTCCTCGTCGCAGATCGAAGAGATCGTCAGCTACGCTGTCGGTCACGGCACCATCGGCAACGCGCCGGGGATCAACCACACCTCGCTGACCGGTCATGGCTTTGGCCCGAACGAGCTGGCCAAGGTGGATGCCGCGCTGGAAAGCGCCTTCGACATCCGGTTCGTGTTCAACCAGTGGACACTGGGTGAGGATTTCTGCACCGGCGTTCTGGGCATCCCAGCGACCAAGCTGAATGATCCGACCTTCGACCTGCTGCGCCATCTGGGCTTTACCAAGGCGGATATCGACGCAGCCAACGATCACGTCTGCGGAACCATGACGCTGGAAGGCGCGCCGCATCTGAAGGAAGAGCATTATTCGATCTTCGACTGCGCCAACCCGTGCGGCAAGAAAGGCAAGCGTTTCCTTGGGGTTGATAGCCACATCACCATGATGGCAGCGGCGCAGAGCTTCATCTCGGGCGCGATCTCGAAGACGATCAACATGCCGAATGACGCGACCATCGAGGATTGCCAGAAGGCCTACGAACTCAGCTGGTCGCTGGGTGTGAAAGCCAACGCGCTTTACCGTGATGGCTCGAAATTGTCGCAGCCTCTGGCGGCGGCACTGGTCGAGGATGATGACGAAGCAGCGGAAGTGCTGGAAAGCGGATCGACACAGGAAAAAGCCGTCGTTCTGGCCGAGAAGGTGATCGAGAAGGTCGTGGTCAAGGAAATGATCCGCAGCCATCGCGAGAAACTGCCACATCGCCGCAAGGGCTATACCCAGAAGGCAATCGTCGGCGGCCACAAGGTCTATCTGCGCACCGGTGAGTTCGAAGACGGCCAACTGGGCGAGATCTTCATCGACATGCACAAGGAAGGCGCTGGCTTCCGCGCGATGATGAACAACTTTGCCATCGCAGTCTCGGTCGGCCTGCAATACGGCGTGCCGCTGGAGGAGTTCGTGGATGCCTTTACCTTCACCAAGTTCGAACCGGCGGGCATGGTGCAGGGCAACGACTCGATCAAGAACGCGACGTCGATCCTGGATTACATCTTCCGCGAACTGGCCGTGTCCTATCTGGACCGCACCGATCTGGCCCATGTGAAACCCGAAGGCGCGACCTTTGATGATCTGGGTCGGGGCGAGGAAGAGGGCGTCTCGAACGTCTCGGAAATCAGCGAAAGTGCGGCGTCCAAGTCACTGGAAGTGCTGAAACAAATCAGCTCGACCGGGTATCTGCGCAAGCGACTGCCACAGGATTTGATGGCTTTGAATGGCGGTCAGAGCGACGCCTCAGGGATGGCGGAAACCGCAGCGGTATTCCAGTCGCCTACCATCGAAGCGGCCACGGCGACCACCATGGACGCTCGCACCAAAGCTAAGATGCAAGGGTACGAGGGCGACCCCTGCGGCGAATGCGGAAACTATACGCTGGTGCGCAACGGCACCTGCATGAAGTGCAACACCTGCGGCGCAACAAGCGGGTGTAGCTGACAGGATTTAACGCCCCGGCACCCCGGGGTGTAGGGGTCGGACGCTGCCCTAGGTAACCGACCCCGACGAACACGGATCAAGGCATTTAGACTTACCAAATATGCCTTGGTCCACTCGGCCGACATGCCCGTGTTGGCCGGGAACAGGGTGGGGCGGAATATTTGCTCCCTCCCACTCTTTCACGGGGCGGGTGCGCTCGTCCCATGCGCAGTCCAGGCCGCAGGCAAAAAAACACCGGGCGGTCAACGAAATGAGCCTGGAAGGCGAAACTGACAGGGGGCTTCGGCCCCCTTTCTTTTTTCCTGCACCGACTCAGCGATTTGGGCAGGGCTTTGCCGGAACGCCGCTGAGGCATCGGGCAAGAACCGCCGAAACGCGAATTGTCGATTTCGCCCAGCGGTTGATTGCAGACGCGACTCGGACAAACACGCGGAGAATGGCGCGAATTCGACGGCGCGTCGGGGGTGGGGTGACGACCTCAGGCGTTTGGGTGTTTGTGGTGCCTGTCCGGACGAAAACACACACACAAATACCACTTAGGAGGCATCACAATGAAACCGCAAAACCTGGCAATCATTTCCGCATTCGCCCTTGGTCTGCCCGCAATCGCCGCAGCGCAATCATCAGCAGACACCAATGGTGACGGGGTTCTGACCATAGAAGAGGTCCAGGCCATTCTGCCCGATGTTGACGCCGATGGTTTCTCGGCAATGGACGCCAATGGCGACGGGTCGCTGGATGCGGATGAAATTGCCGTCGCGCAGGAAGCAGGTTTGCTACCGCCCAGCAACGGCTGATCCCGCGATGGCATCGGCGGCCCGTTCCCCCACGGGCCGCCTTATTTCAATGGGTTACGCAGGCAAGTAAATGTTGAATTTGCTGCGTAATTCGGCATCCAGAAGCGGATCGAATCGGGCCGCTGACGGGGTCGCAAGGATCTCTTCCTTCCGTTTCACGGCCTTTTCAATCAGGTCAGGCTTGCCCAGTTCCACCCATTCCTTCGGGGATGACCGGTCGCCAAAGGTGGGATAGACGTAGTCCGCCTGCATCCGGCTGAGCGTCGCGTCAGTTCCCAGATAGTGGCCGGGTCCGCCCAGACAGACCTCGGCCATCTGATCCAGCGCCAGCGTTTCGTCCGTCACCTCAATCCCGCGCACACAGCGTTGCGCCTGACCGATCAGATCATCGCTGAGGATCAGGCTTTCGTGACAGAACCCAAGCAGCGAGGCATGCATACCCGCGGCCTCATACACCATGTTCAGGCCCGACAGACCGGCCATGACGTTTGAACACATCTGCTCCCAACCGGCCTGCATGTCGGGCAGTTTCGCATCCGAGGCGCCAGCTGCGGCACCGCCGGGCAAATCATAAAATTGGTGCATCTGGGCGCAGCCCGCGGTCAGCAGAGCTTGCTCGCCAGAACCAATGGACATTGCGCCCGTGCGCAGGTCAAGGCCAAAAGGCCAAGTGCCAAAAATCGCCGGAGCACCCGGACTTACCGCGTTTACATAAACCAGTCCGGCGAGGCATTCGGCCGTCGCTTGCGTGATCGCCCCGGCAACGGTCGACGGTGCGGTGGCTCCGGCCATACCGGCGGATAGCAACAGCACCGGCATCCCGGCTTTGATGCATTCCTCCATCACTTCGCAGCTTTCAGTCGCGAATTTCATCGGCGGCACCACAAAGCAATTCGAGTTGGACATGAAAGGCCGTTCCCGCCACTTGTCCTCTCCGCCCGCGATCATGTGCAGCATCTCAATCGCCGGGGCGACGTGGCTGGGCTCGGTAAATGATGTTCCGATGTGTTTGAACGTGCCGCAGGTCGTCGCGTAAACGGTGTTCAGGTCCATCTCGAGGTTGTCCGCGATGTCGCGACACACCATAGGGCGCTGGACAAAGTGAATGTTTTCAAGCTGTTCGCAGATACGCGACGCGTCATGCAGGTCCTGAAGGGTCGAGTCGCGGTACTCTTGCCCATGCACGTCGACCATGCTGACAGCGGCCCCGGCGGTGCCATAGTGGACGCGCTTGCCAGACAGCTCCAGATCGTTATTCCCGTCACGGCTGTGGAGGGTGATGGAGCGATTGGCCTTGGCAATGGTGTCTTCGACCAAAGCGCGGGGAAAGCGGATCCGTCCATCGTCGCCCAGTGTGCAGCCTGCTGCCACGAGATAGTCGATACCGCTTTGCGGTGCGTCTGCCAGACCGATGGTTTCCAGCGCGGTCAGGGCGGCCTCGTGAATACGTTCGATCTGAGCCTGCGTGAGAACCTTCAGCGTTCCGCCTTCCATACCGGGGCGGATAGGGCGCAGATGTTCCGGCAGAGCCGTGGCACGGGCAGCACGACGCGCGGCACGGCCGCCGCTACGCGATGAATTTCGGGTTTGTTCGTTCATAGTTTAGAGTCCGGTCGAAAAAGTACGTTCAGGGTGAGTGTACTCAGACCGCAAATGGCCGCCCCCGCGCGGCACGCCCGCGATCCGCACCAATGGTACGGCTGATCAGGCGAATTTTCCAAACGTCACTTTGCATGCGGGTCCTCAACTGGTGAGGCGCACTCTCTCAATACCACGGCATACAATCTGTCCTGTTTGCGACCCAACCGTCCAAAAGCGAAGTGTTGTGCCCTGTGCGCATCAGTTCTTGCCGTTGGGTAAAGTTTTTTCCCGAATTCCGGAAAATCTGTTATGCTTCTATCACTTATTTAAGAGTGCGCCGTGATCGCAATGGAATTTTAACGATTGCAAGCCAGTTATTGTGTGACAAAACCCGATCCCGATCGGGCGAGCTGCAAACAATTTTGGAGAGGTTGATGAAAGCCCTGAAGGCCATCGTGACAACCTGCCTGGCAATAGGCGCTGCTCCGGTATTGGCTGAGGATTGGACAGGTGCGTACGCTGGGTTCAGCTTTGGTTACGCAGATGTCGATGGCCCAAATGGCTCGGGCGGTGACGACACAACCTTTGGCCCGCATGTCGGATATGACTATGACTTCGGTAATTTTGTCCTGGGCGGAGAGTTGGAGTACAACCGGCTCTCGCTGGATCTGGGGCAGGGTGAAGGCAGCGTGGACAGTCTGACCCGCCTGAAATTGCGGGGCGGCTACGATTTCGGACCGGCGCTTGGTTATGTGGTCGTAGGCGCGGCACGGCTTGATGCGTCACCAGAAAATGACACGGCTGCCGTGTACGGAATCGGGCTTGCCTATCCGATCGGAGACAGCTTTGTCATCAGCGGTGAGGCGCTGCGCCAGAACTTTAATGACGTCACACGCAGTCAGGGCGGCGTCGACACGAACGTGTTCAACCTGCGCACAACCTTCCGGTTCTAAGCGAAGCTATTCTGCGGCTGCGCTGTCAGCCAAACTTGCCGCGAAATCACAGATTGTTTTCAGCGCCGCGGCAAATCGTTCATCCTCGATCGTCATCGCAACGCGGATATGGCCTGCGGCGGCTTTGCCAAAGCTCTCGCCCGGCATGACCGCAATCTCGTGTGTATCCAGCAGCGCGTTGGCAAAAGCTTCACCGCTGAGCCCGGTGGCACGGATGTCCAGCATCAGGTACATCGCGCCTTGGGCAGGCACCAAACCGATTGTGTTTTGCGCAGAGAGAATCTCGACCGCCAAAGCGCGACGTCGGCGGAAGGGGGCCGCGATCTCTTCTTCGAAATCAGTGCCTGCATTCAGGGCAAAGCTGGCGGCATCCTGGATAAACCCGGGCACGCCGTAGGTGGTGTGTGTGGCAAGGTTGATCAGATGTGCAATCACCTCTTCTGGTCCAACGACCCAGCCACAGCGCGATCCGGTCATGGCGTGCGACTTGGACATTGACCCAACAACAAGCGTGCGATCGGACATACCGGGCAGGGCGCGCGGTGAGATATGTACGCCGTCCCAGACTTGTGTGTCATAAACCTCATCCGAAATCAGCCAGAGGTCGCGTTTGCGGCAGACCTCGGCGATTCCTTTAAGGGTTTGACGGGAATAGACTACGCCGGTTGGGTTGTTCGGGGTGTTGATCAACAGCGACACTGCACCGTCCGCTGCTGCGTCGATGTCTTCGGCCCGTGGTTGAAACGCATCCGCGGCCCAGGTCTGAACCGCCCGTGCTGTAGCGCCCGCACCGCGGATGGTGCCGGGGTAGGTGGCGTAATAAGGATCGAGGTACAGGCCGACGTCGCCGGGATCACAGACAGCCACATGCGCGGCGAACAGGGCAGACTGGCCGCCCGGTGTGATCAAAACGTTGTTTCGACTTGTGGGAACTCCGGTCCGGGCCTGAACACGCGCCGCCACCGTATCGCGCAGCAGATCGTTGCCTGGAACGATCGCGTAGCCGGTATTGCCCTGCCGCGCGGACAGATCCATGGCGTCGAGGATGGCTTGATCCGTGCGGATGTCATGCTCGCCAATCGTCAGTTCTGTGATTGGGTGCCCTTCGCTCATCATCCGGCGCGCGCGGTAGAATACATCCCACCCATCGCTGCCGCCTCCGGTCAGTTGAGTAATACGCTGCGACAGTTTCATGGCCCGCTCCGCTCGTGACTTCCGGCCGACAGGGCCAGAGCCGTTGGGAAAAGTCAATCAGTCTCGCGGCGGTAACGTGGCCTGTAGTTTTTTGGTCAGCGAAGCCCGCACCAAATCATACGAGGCGGTCAGCCGATGGCGCATCTCATCCTCGTCACAGTCAAACGGCAGGCGAATCCAGCTGCGGTGAAAATAGGGGGCTTTGACCCCGACACCGGCATCGATCAGCATCTGAGCTGTCTCTATGTCCGCGGTTTTGACCGACACGCCGTCATTCGCCGTGCCGATACAGGCAAACATCTTGCCTCCGACTTTCCACGCATCATGGCCGCCACCCCAAGGGTCCGACAGGTCGGCCCCCGGAAACGTACGGCAGATGGAATTGACCAATTCGCGGCTCATGGATGCTAGGGTGCGCTGAGAGGCATTGAAACTCAAGCCTTGGCTCAATCGTATCTCCGTGCTATGCGAAGCAACATGAACCGTATGACCTGCATCATTATCTGCTGCATTTCCTGCTGATTTATCAAGCGGGCCGGTTTCTTTCGTTTTCATCCCTGAGACAAGTTGCTAAGCCCGCGCCAACGCGAAAAGCTTTGCCGTTCTTAGGAGCTGACCGATGACGACGATCAAACTGCACAACACCCGGACGCGGACGAAAGAGGATTTCGTTCCGATCGATCCAGAAAACGTGCGGATGTATGTCTGTGGTCCCACGGTCTATGATCGCGCCCATCTGGGCAACGCGCGGCCTGTTGTCGTGTTCGATGTGCTCTATCGGTTGCTTCGGCATGTCTACGGCGACGACCACGTGACCTATGTGCGCAACTTCACCGACGTCGATGACAAGATCAACGCGACCGCACTGGCGCGCCAGAAAGCGGGTGCAGCGGGCACGTTGGAGCAACTGGTGCAGGAACGCTCGGACGAGACCATCGGCTGGTATCTGCATGATATGGGCGCTTTGGGCGCGCTCGAACCTAACGAGATGCCGCGCGCGACGCAGTATATCGACCAGATGATCGCGATGATCGAAGACTTGATCGCCAAAGGCCACGCTTATGCGGCCGAGGGGCATGTTCTGTTCGCCGTGGACAGCTGGAAGACCAAATACGGCGCACTGTCTGGCCGTTCGGTCGATGACATGATCGCCGGGGCACGGGTCGAGGTTGCGCCGTACAAGCAGAACCCAATGGATTTTGTGCTTTGGAAGCCGTCGACGGATGAGCTGCCGGGGTGGGACAGCCCTTGGGGCCGGGGTCGTCCGGGCTGGCACATCGAATGCTCGGCCATGAGCTATGAGTTGCTGGGCGCCAGCTTTGACATCCACGGCGGTGGCAATGACCTGATGTTCCCGCACCATGAGAACGAGATCGCGCAGAGCTGCTGCGCGCACCCCGAAGGTGAGTTCGCGCGCTACTGGCTGCATAATGAGATGCTGCAGGTCGAAGGTAAGAAGATGTCCAAATCGCTGGGCAATTTCTTCACCGTGCATGATCTGCTGGTGCAGGGTGTACCGAGCGAGGTGATCCGGTTCGTGTTTCTGCAAACCCATTACCGCAAGCCGATGGACTGGACCGAGAAGAAAGCCCGTGAAGCCGAGGCGACGTTGCGCAAGTGGCGGGCGCTGACAGCGGGCATCGAGCCCGCCGCCAGCGCGGCCCCTGCGGTGATCGCGGCTCTGGGCGATGATCTGAACACTGCAGGGGCACTGTCCGAGTTGCACCGTCTGGCTGCAGAGGGTGATGCGGCGAGACTGCTGGCCAGCGCGCAGGTTCTGGGGCTGTTGTCTGCGGAAATGGGCGCTTGGGCGGACACGGATTCCGTTGATCTTTCATCCCATGCGGATCGTTTGGCAGATGCCCGCGCGGTCGCTATGCAGAGCAAGGACTTCTCGGAGGTTGATCGGTTGAAGGCCGCCTATGTTGCAGCCGGACTTGAAGTGCGCATGAGCAAGAACGGCGTTGAGCTCGTGCCCGGTACCGGGTTCGATGCAGCCAAGCTGGAGGGTGTGTGATGACCAAGGAACGCCTTTACCTCTACGACACCACCCTGCGGGACGGGCAGCAGACGCAGGGGGTGCAGTTTTCGACCTCTGAGAAGGCGCAGATCGCGCAGGCTCTGGATGAGTTGGGAGTGGATTACATCGAGGGCGGCTGGCCGGGTGCAAACCCGACGGACAGTGCGTTTTTTGATGCTGCGCCCAAAACCAAAGCGCGTCTGACCGCCTTTGGGATGACCAAACGGTCCGGTCGCTCGGCCGAGAATGACGACGTTCTGGCCGCCGTGATGAATGCGGGCACGCAGGCGGTGTGTCTGGTGGGGAAGTCGCATGACTATCACGTGAGCCATGCCCTCGGAATCCCGCTGGAAGAGAATGTCGAGAATGTGCGCGCCTCGGTCGCGCATATCGTGGCGCAGGGGCGCGAGGCGCTGTTTGATGCCGAGCATTTCTTTGACGGCTACAAGGACAATCCCGATTACGCGGTTGAGGTTTGCCGCGCCGCGCTGGACGCTGGTGCCCGCTGGGTTGTGCTGTGTGACACCAATGGCGGCGCGCTGCCCGCTGAGGTATCGCGGATTGTGTCCGCGGTGATCGCGGCAGGCTTGCCGGGTGATCGGCTGGGCATCCATACCCATAACGACACAGAAAACGCGGTGGCTTGTTCGCTGGCAGCGGTCGATGCGGGCGCGCGTCAGATTCAGGGGACTTTGAACGGGTTGGGAGAGCGTTGTGGTAACGCAAACCTGACCGCTTTGATCCCGACACTGGTTCTGAAAGAACCCTATGCCTCGACCTATAACATCGGCGTCAACGCTCAGGCTCTGGCCGGTCTGACCCGTGTCAGCCGGATGCTGGACGACATCCTGAACCGGGTGCCCAGCAAACAGTCGGCCTATGTCGGCGCGTCGGCCTTTGCGCATAAGGCCGGGCTGCATGCCAGTGCGATCCTCAAGGACCCGACGACCTATGAACATGTCGATCCGGCATCGGTCGGCAACGCCCGGGTCATTCCGATGTCGAACCAGGCGGGGCAATCGAACCTGCGTAAGCGTTTGACCGAGGCCGGGTTGGCCGTCGAGGCCGGTGATCCCGCCCTGGGCCGCATCCTCGAGCGGATCAAGCTGCGCGAGGCGGATGGATACTCCTACGACACCGCTCAGGCCAGTTTTGAACTGCTGGCGCGGGATGAACTGGGGCAACTGCCCGAGTTTTTTGAGGTGAAGCGCTATAAGGTCACCGTTGAGCGGCGCAAGAACAAGTACAACAAGATGGTAAGCCTGTCCGAGGCGGTCGTCGTGGTGAAGGTCGATGGTGAGAAAAAGCTGTCGGTCAGCGAATCGCTGGATGGCGACGGCAGTGACCGGGGTCCGGTGAACGCGCTGGCCAAGGCGCTGGCCAAGGATCTGGGGCAGTATTCGCGCATTCTGGACGATATGCACCTGGTCGACTTCAAGGTGCGTATCACCCAAGGCGGTACCGAGGCCGTGACCCGAGTCATCATCGACAGTGAGGACGGGCAGGGGCGGCGTTGGTCGACCGTGGGCGTCAGCGCGAACATAGTCGATGCCTCGTTCGAGGCGCTGCTGGACGCGATCCACTGGAAGCTGGTGCGTGATTGCGGCCCTCAGGCCGTGGTGGCCGAGTGAGCGGGCCGTTTGATGATGACGTAAATGCGTGTGCCGCGCTGTTGCACCGAGCCGATCCTGACCGGTTCATGGCAGCGATGGCAGGCCCGGTTGCGGCACGGACCGTGCTGTTTCCGATCTATGCCCTGAACGTCGAGGTTGCGCGTGCACCGTGGGTCACACAAGAGCCGATGATCGCAGAGATGCGCCTGCAATGGTGGCGCGATGCCTTGCAGGAAATCGCCGAAGGCCCGACCGTCCGGCGGCACGAGGTTGTCACGCCTTTGTCTCGTGTGTTGTCGCCGCATCTGGCGGCGATGCTGGATGAATATGTGGCCGTAAGGCGTTGGGATATCTACCGTGACCCGTTCGAAGACCAGGATCACTTTGACGCCTATATCAACCACAGCGCCGGTACGCTGATGGTGGTTTCGGCACAGGCTCTGGGAACGGCGGACGCAGATGTTCTGCGTGATTTTGGTTATGGGGTTGGTGTGGCCAACTGGCTGCGCGCAGTCCCGCAGCTTGAGGCCCGTGGGCGTATTCCACTTCTTGATGGCACGCCCGAGGGCGTGCGGCAGCTGGCCCAAAACGCCTTGGATCGATTGAACCGGGCCCGGTCCAATCGGCGCGCGGTGTCGTCACAGGCGGGTCCTGCGTTGCATGCGGGGTGGCAGGCCGGAATGATCCTGAAACAGGCCGTGGCGCGTCCTGACCGAGTGGCCGTTGGGGCGCTTGGCTGTGGCGAGATGCGCCGCAGGTTGTCTTTGATGGCCCAGGTTGCGACGGGGCGCTGGTGACCGTGTCAGGCCGTGCGTGGGCGCATCGTCAGCCACAGCAACGCGCCACCGGCAAGGGTCAGCAGTGGCACCATCGCGACGTTGACCGCGGTCCAGCCATCAACAGGCGAGCCGCCCGAGCAGTTCATCAACCCGCCGGACGCGAGTGAGGCAAATGTTACGCCGCCGAATACCAACAGGTCGTTGAGGCCCTGCATCCGACCGCGCTCGCTCACGTCATGGCTATCGGCCAGCATCGTGGTCGCCCCGATAAAGCCAAAGTTCCACCCGATCCCCAGAAGGATCAGCGCGACAAAGAAATTACCCAGTTCGACGCCTTGCAAGGCGACAACCCCTGCAGCAGCCAGTATGGCCAGTCCAAGGGCCACGATTTTCTCTACGCCGAACCGCGCGATCAGCTGCCCGGTGAAAAAGCTGGGAATATACATGGCCAGAACGTGGCTGGTGACCACATCGGCGGCGTCGTTGGCGCTGAAACCGCAGCCGACAACCGCCAGAGGGGTCGAGGTCATCACCAGGTTCATCAGCGCATAGGACACCATCGCGCAGATAATGGCGACCGCGATGCGCGGGGTCTTCAGCATCTCAAGCCGCGACCGGCCTTTAGTTGCATCCGCCGCCGGTTTGGGCGGTGTGGGAATATCCAGAAAGAAGAACAGGACCGAGCCGATGGCGTTTACGGCGATGACGGCGAGATAAGTGCCCAAAAATGGGATCACATACGCGGTTGAGGTCATCTTGACGATCTGCGGCCCGATAATCGCTGCAGCCAGGCCACCTGCCATGACATAGGAAATCGCCTTTGGCCGGAACGCGTCTGACGCGGTATCAGCGGCGGCAAACCGGTAGAATCCGTGCGCGCTCATGTAGATGCCAGTCAACAGGCTGCCCAACAGAAACACCGGGAACGATCCTAAGAACAGGCCATAGGCCCCAACCAGACCTCCGCACGCCCCGGCGGTGGCACCAACCAGAAAGCCGGCCCTGCGGCCCCAGCGCTGCATGATGGCTGAAATCGGCGTCGCCGCCAGCATTGATCCCAGAACGATCAGCGAGATAGGCAGCGTCGCAAGGCAGGCATTGGTGGCCAGGGACTGACCGGCCAGCCCGCCGACGATGAAGATCATCGGCATCTGCGCCCCAAGCACGGCTTGGGCCGCAACCAGAACGGCGACGTTTCGTTTGGCCTGACGATCGTCTGGGGTGGCGGTGATCATTGTCATGGGGACATGCGTATCGGCGAAAACGATTGTGCACAAGCGGGTTGCATCTGCGGCAAAGCGGCCTAACGTGCCGGTACTTATTCTGGCCCGGAGGGCACATGTCCGTTGGACGGATCATCGAAACACCCGACTGCGTTGCAGAAGGGGCGACTTGGCTGGCCGAAACCTGCCCGCGTATGGCGTATGCGATGGATCAGACCGGGCCATTGCCGTTGCGCCGCCGCCCGGATGGGTTTGCGCAGCTGCTCAGCGCGATTGTCAGCCAGCAGGTGAGTGTCGCCTCGGCCAACGCGATCTGGAAAAGGTTGCAAGAGGCCAAGCTGACCGGCCCGCGCAAAATCATGTGGGCGACTGACGACGATTTGCGCGCAGTCGGGCTAAGCCGTCAAAAAATCCGTTATGCCCGCGCCTTGGCCGAGGCGCGCATTGATTACAAGGCGTTGCGCGTCGCTTCTAACGAAGACGTGGTTGCCATCCTGACCGAGGTGCCGGGTATTGGCGTCTGGACGGCCGAGATTTATGCGATGTTCTCGCTGGGCCGTGCCGACGTGATCGCACCCGGTGATTTGGCCCTGCAAGAGGCTGCGCGCATTCTCTATGACCTGCCGGAACGGCCGACTGACAAACAACTGCGCCAAATGGCGGAAGACTGGTCACCCTGGCGGTCGGTTGCGGCGCGGGTGCTGTGGGCCTATTACCGGGTTGCCAAAGAACGAGAAGGGATCAGATGACACGGGTTATGAATGCGCTCAGAAAAGAGCCGGTTTCGGGCGACACACGCTCGGTCGTGGTGTTCGTGCACGGCTATGGGGCCAATGGTGCCGATTTGCTGGGGCTGGCCGATCCGCTGGGCGAGCATTTGCCAGACACGCTGTTTGTCGCGCCGGATGCGCCTGAACAGATCCCCGGAATGCCGAACGGGTTTCAGTGGTTCCCGATCCCATGGATCGATGGTTCGTCCGAGGAAGAGGCGCGCCGCGGCATGGAAATGGCGGTCGAGGATTTCAACGCGTTCCTTGATGCCCTGATGGTCGATGAGGACGTGCTGCCGGAACAGGTCGTATTGTTCGGCTTTAGCCAGGGTACGATGATGAGCCTGCATGTCGCCCCGCGCCGCGAAGACCCGATTGCGGGGATCGTCGCCTTCTCGGGCCGTTTGTTGGAACCTGACCTGCTGCCAGACGAAACCGTAAGCCGCATGCCGGTTCTGCTGGTGCATGGCGATATGGACGACGTAGTGCCGCCGCAATCACTGCCCGAAGCGGCAGAAGCCTTGCAGGCGGCCAAGTTTGAGGAAGTCTATGCCCATGTCATGAAAGGCACCGGCCACGGGATAGCGCCGGACGGCCTGAGCGTCGCGCTGGCCTTTATGCGCGACAAGCTGAGCCTGTAGCGATGATCGCGGTCCGGCCCATGATGCCAGAGGATGTGGCAGTCGCCTGCCAGATCCTCAATGATATCATAGCGATCGGCGGGACGACCGCGTTTGAAACTCCGTTCTCGGAAGCGCTTTTTGCTCAGGCCTATCTGGATGGAGTAGATAAGATATGTTGCCACGTCGCCTTGGACGATCAGGGCGAAGTGGCCGGTTTTCAATGGCTGGGTACCCATGAGGACCTGCCCGAGGACTGCGCCGATATCGCCACGTTCACGCGACGTGCGCCGCTGCTGAAAGGGGCTGGGCGGGCGTTGTTTGCGGAAACCGCCACCCGGGCCGCGGCCCTTGGGTTTGGTGCGATCAATGCCACCATCCGGGCCGATAACAGAACGGGGCTAAGCTACTACGACAAGATGGGGTTTCGCGATTACTCGGTCGCGTACGGCGTCGCTTTGCGCGACGGGACGCCCGTCGACAGAATTTCCAAACGGTTCGAGTTGAAGAAGGGCAGATCATGCTGATTGTCACAGGTACAGTCGAAGTGTCGCCGGATGGCGTAGAAAAAGCCGTGGCAGCGGCGCAGCGTATGGTTGCGGAAACTGTGAAAGAACCCGGCTGTCTGATCTACGAGTTCAGCCAGATCCTTGGACACGCAAACCGGTTCCGCGTGTATGAAGAATGGCAGGACCAAGCTGCGCTCGAGGCGCATTTCACCGCGCCACATATGGCCGAGTTTCAAGCGGTTCTGGGTGAGGTGGGCGTCACCTCCAGCGAGATTTACCGCGTTGTGGGTGGTGAGAAACAGCCGCTGCGCTAAGGTATCAGGCCCATAAGTGACCTTCGGCAAACTCGACCGAATTTCCGGCGGGGTCGCGGATGTACAGTGATCGCGCGCCGTTTGGCCAATCGAACTCGGCTTCGACGGGTACGTTCCATTCGAGCAAGTGTTTGCGCATCTCTTCGATCTGCTCTCGCGACAGGGTCATACACACGTGTCCCGATCCGCGCGCGCCATGCGGCGGGACCGGCAGGTTCGGGTTTCCAGGCGGTTGCTCGGTTTCGTCGGCATTGAACAGCAACAGGACCGAGGCTCCGACCCGATAGAACACGTGCCGGTTTGCGACGCGCTGAATTTGTTCCAGAGCCAGGATGTCCCCATAAAACCGTTCGGCTGCGTCGAGGTCATCGACGTAAAGCGCGGCTTCCAGAATGCCCTCGGGCGGCGGTATGGTCCGGGTGACCTTCATGCCTTAACCCTATCACAATCAGGCGTTTTCGTCACCTGCGCGCGCGGCGATCCCGTTTGCGTTGCGGCGCGGAATTGAGTGCGGGTGCGGGGAGGCTGTCCCATTGGCCGGGTTCCAACCCATCCAGCGTCCAATCGCCGATCCGCGCCCGGATCAGGCGTAGCGTGGGATGACCAACCGCCGCAGTCATGCGACGTACCTGTCGATTGCGGCCTTCGCGCAGGGTCAGTTCGATCCAGCAATCCGGCACCGTCCGCCGCACTCTGATCGGAGGGTTACGCGGCCACAGCCCTTCGGGTTCGTCGATCAATCGGGCATTGGCGGGGCGGGTTTGCCCATCCTTCAACTCGACCCCGTCGCGCAATGCCCTGAGAGTGGCTGCGTCGGGCAGGCCTTCGACCTGCACCCAATAGGTTTTTGCCATCTTGTGCTTGGGGTCCGATATCTGCGCCTGAAGCTTCCCGTTGTCGGTCAACAGCATCAGCCCTTCGCTGTCGCGATCCAGCCGCCCCGCAGGGTACACACCGGGCAGATCGATGAAATCCGACAACGTGCTGCGCGGCGAATCCGCGTTTGCACGGTCGGTAAACTGCGGCAGTACGTCGAAGGGTTTGTTGAATCGAATGAACCAGCTCATGACCTCGCCATAGCCCGCAGGCCACATTGGCGCAACCTGTGGATAACTGTCACGTGGCTGTTACGGATTCGGATTACCCAATCCCCGAGATATTGTGGAAACTCAGGGCTTGTCAGAGTTTTAACACGATATATAGTTAGATTAAGGCCGGGGCGGGTGTTCCCCGCTCTGATGTCAAAAACGGGCAGAGCAGAGCGAGGAGCGATTCTGACATGGATGGAGACTTCAGGACCGAATTTGTCAGGGAACCCGGTGCGCTAAAGCATCATCCGGCATTGGTTTTGAACGCCGATTATCGCCCCTTGTCTTATTACCCACTGTCACTGTGGCCCTGGCAAGAAGCGATCAAGGCGGCCTGGCTGGATAGGGTGGATATTGTCGCCGAGTACGACGAGGTCGTACGAAGCCCGAGTACCGAGATCCGAATACCGTCGGTCGTTGTTCTCAAGGACTATGTAAAACCCAGAAAGCGCGTGGCCTTCACGCGCTTTAATTTATTTCTGAGGGATGAATTCCGCTGTCAGTACTGCGGAAGCCGTGGAGATCTGACTTTTGACCACGTCGTCCCCCGTGCGGCGGGTGGCGTGACCAGTTGGCAAAACGTGGTGGCCGCTTGCAGCCCCTGTAACCTCAAGAAGGGTTCAAAATCGCTGCGCCAGGCAGGGATGACCCTGCGAAAGCCTCCTCGTCAGCCCGATGCCGAAGCGTTGCGGAATATCGGCCGCAAGTTCCCGCCGAACCACCTGCACGACAGCTGGATCGACTTTCTGTATTGGGATGCAGAACTGGACGAGCTGTAACGGCTACTTGGCGCGGAATGCGGCCAGCCAGACCAGAACCAGCCCGGCTGAGATCAGGGCGTTCCATCCGGCCATGGACAGGCCGAACATCTCCCACGGAATCTCGTCGCAGCGGACCAGTGGCGCAGACATGATCTGGTCCATCAGTTCCTGAGTCGAAAGACCACCGATATCGCCCGAGGTGCAACTGCTGGGGCCTTCCCACCATTTCTGCTCGACCCCGGCGTGGAACAGGCCAATTCCGGCTGTGACCATGGCTGCCACTGCACCCAAAAGGGGCAGGGGACGAATACCGGGGAATGCAAAGGCCAGCACGCCAATCAGGACGGCCGCACCGTGGGGATAGCGTTGCCAAATGCACATTTTGCACGGGGCCATGCCACCCAGATGCTGAAAGCCCCACGCCCCAAGCAACATTGCAGCCGAGCCACCAGCGGCAATCAGGATCAGAAGCCTTTTTCGGGTCATAGGTACCTCACCGCCAAAAATCCGCCGAACAGCAGGATAACGAATAGGGTGAACATAAGCCCAAGGCGCTTTTCGATGAAGGCGCGAATGGGCTCGCCAAAGCCCCAAAGCAGGCCAGCGACGATAAAGAACCGAAGCGAACGCGCCAGAATCGAAGTGGCGATGAACGTGCCCAAGGGCATGCCCGTCCAGCCCGACATGATGGTGATAACCTTGTACGGGAAAGGCGTGATCCCAGCGCCCAGCACGGCCCAAAAGCCGAAGTCGTTGAACTTGGTGTTGAACTGCTCCATGGCCTGCGCTTTGCCCATAGATTCAAGAATCGGTTGGCCAATGCTCTCGTAAAAGAATGCACCGATTGCGTATCCCAGCAGCCCGCCCAGAACCGATGCGACCAGTGCAACCGAGGCGATCAGCCACGCGCGCGAGGGGCGCGCAATAATCATGGGAATCATCAGAACATCTGGCGGGATCGGAAAGAACGAGCTTTCGGCAAACGCCACAATGGCCAGTGCCCAAAGGGCATGCGGGTGTTCGGCCAGACGAATGGTCCAGTCATAGAGCGATCGCAACATCAGGTGCTAAAATCCCAGTCTCGTGTCGAGCCAGCCAAACCACGCGACCGAAGGGCCGTCAACAGGACGGAAGGAAAACAAACTAAATATCGGTTGTTTTTTGCCTCTGGACCTTCCTGAACTTGGACGCTAATCCAGTGTTTGTGGCCCAAGTGGCGGAATGGTAGACGCAGGGGATTCAAAATCCCCCGCCTTCACGGGCGTGAGAGTTCGAGTCTCTCCTTGGGCACCACCTTAAACCCTTTAGAACGTGCATCGGAATGTTTGGGGTTCGACCCTGCTCGCGGACATGTTTGGCATCAAATTTGCTGCGATGGTTCAGTGGTTTGATAACGGGTCGGTTTTCATAACTTTGAAAACACGCTGCTCTGGGTTGCAAGTCACATCTTGTCAGTCAGACCAACTTGCGCGCCGAGCGTCGCGAGATCGCCCCGAATGATCCAAGCCCGATACCCAACTTCAAAGACAGAGCAAGGCGCGCGCGCCCTGGCTGCGGAAACTGTCAAACGTGGTCCCAAAACAACCGGCACGCATACAACTGTGCGGGTCCAAAGTGTCTGGCAGATATCAACAAACATAAAGATACCTAAATTCGAATAGGGTCTTATAGTGGGCATTGTGTGGAGTGTTTTTTGAACGGTGATCGCTGATGGCCAAGGATACAATTGACCAATCTCACAGGTTCCCCGACGAGACGACGGCGGAGCAGTTAAGCGCGGCGCTGATAAACGCACCCGATCTGTTTCGCCTGATCGTAGACACGGATGGTTTAACAGCGGTTAATTTGCCCGACGGCTTCGTGGCCACCAAATTTGTGGTTGTAGATGGCGACTTGTTCCTGATTTCAGAAGATGGGGAAACCGTAGCGCTGATTTCAGGTGCCGAGACGAGCTATATCCTTCTTTCTGAGGGCTTTCCATTCAGCGCGACGCGGTTGCAGGATTCGATTGATGCGCTGGGGGATTGGGATCAGCTGGGCGATGTTCCCAGCCTGACACTGGACCAGATGACAAACCTGCGCGGTACAAGACCCGGTACCGGAGAGCAGGAGGAGGTGCGGGTTGGCGACCCTCTGATCGGTCTGGAATACAATCCGCTCTTGCCGCCAACCGAGTATCCACCTGAACTTCGTCGGGATGAACAATTCTTCGCGGGCGAAGTCTTCGACGATGGCGGCGTGCCGGAACCCGGTGACAACAGGATTTCCCTGTCCGGACTGCCGGTTGCGCGCGAAACCGACGCGCCGGTTGAGATGCGTCCCGCCTCGTTTCTGCAATTCGACATTGAACAAGCTGATCTGGGCGAGGCGATCACGCTTGTGACGCTGGAAATCAACGGATTGCCGGTGGGTACGAACTCGAACCTTGGCCAGATAACGGTCTCTGGCGGGGTGGCGACGCTGTCATTCTCTGGCTCCGAGGCAGATTTCAACGCACTGTCTCTGACGTATCCCACCGACTTTTCGACGCAAAGCCGCAACGACGCCGCGCCGGGTCCGTTGCAGGCAACGGTTTCGATCGAGACCAACTTTCTGGGCTCAAGCCAGTTCAGCTTTGAAATCGCGGTATTGGCCGAGGGCGACGCGGTCATCGACGATACGTCGCCGGACACGGTGCCCGACGAAACCGACGATCCGATCACCTTCAAACCGGCCGATCTGCTTGCACCTCAGGTGACTGACACAGACGGCTCTGAGGGCTATGAGACGCTTGAGTTGATCGTTACGGGTTTGCCGGGCGGATCGACGCTTGCCGGGTTGGGGATCGTTGTGCCCGCCGGGGCCACTGCGGTCATCGCGGCAGCAGCAGATGGGTCTGCGACGCTGTCGATTACGATGGATGTCACGCAGGTTGCTGATATCCAAAGCGCTTATGATTCCTTGCAGGTCACTGTGCCTGCGGATTTTTCGACCGACAACCGTTCGGACCTGACATCCGGAACACAGTTGCCGATCAGCCTGACACTGAATATCCAAACGGATGAGGACGTGTCGGCGGCAGTGGACGCGCCCAATGACGGGACCGTTACGGTCACGCGGGTCATCGATATCGGGTTCGAGGAAGATATCGACCTGTCCGGCCCGGCTCGTATCGACGCTGAGGAGGACGGCGGCAATCCGAACGCAAGCATCGGCGTTGACATTGATCTTGGGATAGAGATCACGGTTGACGATCAGGATGGCTCGGAAACCGAGGATCCGAATGACCCTGTTTTTGGCGCAATGGTCGAGGTTCGGTTCGACACATTGCCGCCGGGCACCACGGTCAATGGCGGTACATTGAACGGCAATGTCTGGACGGGTACCGTGCCCGAAGCCGAAGCATTGATCCTGTCGCTGCCGCCGGATTACTCGGGCCAGATCAACACGCAAGTCACGGTGACTACGCGCGAGGGCAGCGAGACCATAAACCAAGAGATCGTCGTCACACCGACCTCGGATGTCGAGATCATCGGGGACATTGTAACGCAGGAAACGGATGCGCCGCTGGACATCCGAATTTCGGATTTCGTCGATATACGTATCGACGACCCGGACGAAGAACTGGCGCAGTTCGAGTTGAGCATCAACGGCCTGCCCGCCGGCACGCGGTTGGTTGACGAAAACGGGGCAGACATCGGCACTTTCACCCCCGGTGCCGGATCAACCGTGGATCTGGTGCTGAACTACGATGTGGACAGTTCCGGTTTCGATCCCGCCGAAATACGGCTGATCTTTCCCACGGATTTCTCGACAGAAAGCCCGCCTACGACGCTGGTTGCGGACTTGACAGTAACCACGCGGGAAAACGGCGTGTTGACCACCCCGGTCTCTGACACGTTCGATATCGTCATTGGGGCCGAAGGGGACGTGTTCATCGACGACAGGAAGCCTGACACCATTCCCGATGAGACGGACTCTGCAACGCTGATCACCCCGTCCGACCTGCTGGAGCCAGTTGTGACAGATGCCGACGGCTCGGAAAGTCTGGAGAGTCTGACGCTTACGATCACCGGTCTTCCCGCGGGATCGACCGCAGCCTCGCTGGCGATCACGACCCCGCCTGGCGCAGTGCTGACCATTGCCGATGATCCTGCGACCGGTGCTGCGACACTGACCTTGACGATGAATTCGGCTTCGGTCGCGGATATTCTGGCGGCCTATGACGCGTTTGAACTGACCTTGCCGCAGGACTTTTCGACCGCGAACCGGGCCGACCTGACCAACGGTTCCAACACATTGCCCCTGACCTTTACGCTGGATGTACAAACGGATGAGGATCAGGACCCCAATACAGACACGGCTATGGACGGTACGGCGACTGCAACCCGCGTCGTCGATATCGATTTTGAACTGGACGCCGAGCTGGACGCGCCACTTTTGATCGAAGCCGAGGAAGATGGCGGCGTTCCAAACAGTTCCGTCGGCGTTGACGTAGACCTGCAGATCGACATCGACATCACCGATATCGACGGGTCCGAGACCGCGACACCCGGCACCCCGTTTTCAGCCAGCGTATCGATCACGTTTTTCGGCATGCCTGCGGGTACAACTTTCCCAACCGGCAATTTTGATACGACCACAGGCGTCTGGACTGGAACAGTTGCCGAGGCCGAAGCGCTGGTTCTGGGTCTGCCCGGTGACTACAACGGTACAATCGCCAGCTTTATCACCGTCACGACGCCCGAGGGTCAGGTAACCACGCCTCAGGTCATCGTGGTTGATCCAGTCTCGGACGTTACGATTGGTGGTGAGGTCGTCGCCACTGAAACGGACGCGCCGGTCGAGGTGCTGCTGTCTACTTTCATAGATGTCCAGATCCCTCCTGACGAAACCATCCAGACGCTGGAATTCTCGCTGGACAACCTGCCACCCGGCACTCAAGCCGTAGATGGGGCAGGGACCCCGGTTGGATCATTTTCCACCAACCCTGATGGGACAGAGAATTTTCTGTTCAATTATAACGGGACCGGGACGGACCCACGCGATGTGCGTCTGGTGTTCCCGACCGACTATTCGACCACAAGCCCGCTGGTGAACCTTGAGGCCTCGCTGGAGATCGTAACCGATCAGGGCACGACGACGGGTCAAATCCCCGTCACGGTCAATTTCGAAGGTGACGTCGAGGTCGACGACGCGACGGTAAATCTGGCCGAAACCGATGATGTCGTGCTTGTCACGCCCGCCGATTTCATACTGCCGAGAGCAACGGATATCGATCTGTCGGAATCGGTCGAGCAGGTGCTGGTCGTGTTCAACGCCCTGCCTGCGGGCACGCGCGTGTCGACGGATGGGGGCGCGACCTTCACGCCTGCGTCCCCGACTTTGAACTTTTCCGGCGATTTCGCAACATACCAGAACCTTGTAATCGAACTGCCAGCGGATTTCTCGACCCAAAACCCGGCTGCTGTGCTTGAAGCTCAGGTTGTTGGCATCACGAACGAAGGCGGGGTCGACGATGGTTTTCTGGTCATCAACCTGTCTGCTGAAGGCGATTTGGATCTGTCGGGACCCGGTGCGCTGGTCCTGAATGAAAACGACGCGCCTGGCGATACCGACGAAGACAACACGACCACCGCCCCGCTTGAGTTCCGATTGGCAGATGCCGTCACCGGGCAGGCAACGGATGCGGATGGTTCTGAGTCCATCGCAACGGTGGATGTGGTGGTGAACGGTCTGCCGCCCGGCACGCAGTATTCCATAAACAACGGGGTGACGTTTCTTGCGGCCACACCGGGCGGAGTATTGACCCTGACGGGCCTTAGCCTGCCTGACTACCAAAACCTTGTTATCCGGCTGCCCGACGATTTCTCGACCACAACTCCGATCACCGGAAGTGCGACCTTCACCACGGATGAGGCCTTGCTGGCCGGAGAAACGGATACCGGTCCAAATGACGGCGTCGAAACGGGTACTTTCACAGTCACCGTGAATTCCGAGCAGGATGTTGAAATCACCGCGCAGGACATCACGGTGATCGAAGATCTGGGCCAGCCAATCCCGTTGAACCTGGACGTTGATATCACGGATATTGACGGGTCCGAGTCCATCACCGCGCTGACGCTGGATTTCGCCAACTTGCCTACCGGGGATACGGTGCTAAGCGACGGTACGGTCCTGAATGCAGGCAACACGCAGTGGACCGGCACGGTGGCCGAACTGCAAACCCTCGCCGTTGTCAGCTTGCCGACGCATTATTCCGGTGTCATCGACATAACCGTGACCATCGACACGGACGAAGGCGACCCGACCGTCGCAACCGAAAGCTTCAAGCTGAATGTGACGCCGGTGGCCGAGCCGACGATCATTCTGTCGGTCGATGACAGCACGCCGAATGTGGATGAGCGTGGGCCAGACAATTTCATCGTCGACGAAGACAGCTCATTCCTGTTGTTGATCGATGCGGAAACACCAGATCGGGATGGGTCCGAAGCGCTGACCCAGATCGTGATCGAAAACGTCCCGCCGGGCTGGATTGCTGATACGGGTGGTGTGGTCGATCTGGCGTTGTTCGAACAGGGTGCAGCCCAGATCACATCGGCCAGCTTGTCGGGAACGACGCTGACGATCACGCTAACGCCCGGTGTAACGGATTTCGACGGAGCTGTTCGTGTCACGCCTCTGGCCAATGACGACAGGGACGTTGCAACAATCGTCGGCGGAGAACTGACTGCGACCGTCACATCGGTGGATCAGGCGGCGACACTGCCAACGGATACGCAGACGGCAACAGACAGCGTAGATGTGGACGTGGATGCGATTGTTGACGACCTGAACTTTGCGGCAGCAGACGTCACGGTCAACGAAAACGTCAATAACAGACGCCGGATCGATGTCGATATCTCGGGCACGGCCCTGGCAGACAATGACGGATCTGAAACCATCTCGTCGCTCAGCCTGACGATCAGCGTTGCGACCGCCAGCGACGTGTTTGACCCATCAGACACCAGCCAACTGGAATTGCGTGTCAGCGACTCGGCGCTGCGAGGGTTCGTCACGATCACGCAAACCGGCTCAACCGCTGACAGCGTCTCCTACAGCCTGACGCCAGCACCCGGTGCAACGCAGGCCCAGTTCACATCTGCCATCGAGTCGCTTGAGACGATCGTGCCTCAGCATTTCAGCGGCGTTCTGACGTTGAATGGAACGCTGGCGTGGAACGAAACCACAACCGGTGACGTCGAGGATGACACATCCGACAACTTCAACACCGGAACGTTCCAAATCACCCAAACCGTGAACCCAAGGGCCGAAGCTGATCTGACGGCCTCGGTCTTTGTGTTGACGGCGGCCGAAGTTGCATCCGGCAGCCCGACTGCAGTGTCGGCCAGCGTCGAGGATGGGTCTGTCAACGGGGCTGAGATTTTGACCCTGCTGGAAAGCACCGGTGATGGCTCGGGGCCCGGACAGGTCGCTTTGTTTGTGGGGCTGGATGCCTCGTCACCCGACACGGATGGCTCGGAAGCGTTGAGCACGTTGGTCATTGGCAACGTGCCCACCGACTGGATTGCCGATTTCCTGAATGGATCGGATGTTGATGCGGCAGCGTTCTTCACCTCTGACGGCACCGGCCCCCTGGCGCAGTCCGAGTTGGACAAGATTGACAGCGCGACATATGACGCTGCAACGGGCGCGCTGACGATCACATTTGTGCCTGATGTCACCAGCTTCGAAGGCTCAATTCAGCTTCAGCCGACACTCTATGAAGACTATGACATCGACCGCGAAAACAGCGATCCGTTCACGTCTGCTGGAGATTTTTTTGGTGATGACCTGACAATCACACTCACCACACAAGATGACAACACGGTCACGACGGATGATCAGGTATCGGATGCCACGTTTGATGTGGACGTCGATCCGGTCAACAATTTTGCGGTCATTTTAACGCTGCCCGAAGGCAACGAGGCCGTCATCGACGCGGCTGGAGGGGTCTGGGAAATCCCGTTCAATCCGATCATTCAGGATCAGGATGGCAGTGAGCAAGTTACAGCCGTTGTGCTCAGGCAGGTTCCAGATTTCATCACCATTTTCGTGCCTGACCCTGCCAATCCGGGTGGCCCCAAAATACCGGCCTTGCTGACCGAGGTGAACACGCCTCCGGGTTTCAACACTTGGAGTTTGGAAAACGGTGGCTGGCTGGAGGCGGAAGCACGAGGAATACCGCTGCATTTTGCCGGTCCCGTTTCTGTCAACGTAGAGGTAGTGACCACCGAAGCGGACGGCGGCGGTACGCGAGTGACGACTCTTCCAGAAACGCTGTTTATCGACCCAATTGTCGATGGTGGCGACCCGAGTGAGACAAACTCGACAAATGAAGATCAGGCTGTGTTCTTTCCGATCGACGGAAACTTGATCGACAACCCCACAAACTCTCCGGGATCGCCCGAGGCGATTTTGGATGTTGTGATCATCAGCAACATTGTCGCGGATTCCGGAGGGCGGGTTCCAAAGTTCTTCGATGGGCCGCCCAATGATCCGGCCTCGGTCGAATTGACGCCAGTGTTCACCGGCCCCCGCGGGTCTCTGGAACTGACGGTCGCTCAGGCGTCGAACCTTTGGGTCGTTCCGGGTCAGGATAGCAATGAAGACTTCGTTTTTGACGTGTCTCTGATCTATTTCGAAACGCTCGATCCGACGCAGGTTCAGGTCGCAACGGGAACCGCCACTTTGACCGTTAAAGGCATTGCCGACGATCCGATCATAACCGTTCAGGACGAGGCGTCCTTTCCGCAAAACCCAAACCTGATCGATCCTATTTTCAGGCCGGATGAAGTGGTCGACGGCGTGGAAAACTCGGACCGTATCTATGGCTATGCCGGTTTTGATACGGCGCCGTTCCTGCTTGATAAACGGCTGAGCATTTTCACCATCGACAGCGGTATCATTTCCCAGAACGAGGCCATCACATTCAGCCAGAATGTTACCCCTCTGAGCGGTGAAATGACCGAAATTCTTGTCCCCCAAGGGGCCGCCAATGCGGACTTTGACGGGTCCGAGACGATTTACTACATCATTACCGGTGTGGACCCGGCGACGGCCTTTACAAACGCAACGCCGATCGACTCGAGCGGGACAAGCTATCTGGTCACCGAGACCGAATTGCCGAACCTGGAATTTGTCCCGGCGGATGTAAGCCAGCCAACGTATTACGACATGACCTTTACCGCGATTGTGGTCGAGGATGATTATAACCCGCCCAACTTTGCAGGGTTGACCGCAGAACAGGTCATTGCAGCCATTGACGCTTTGCCCGGTGGGGCGGCGGTTTCGGAAGACTTTACAATCGTCGTTGTCCCGGACCCTGATGGTGGCGGCGGCAATCCCTGTACTCCGGAACAGGACTTGCCTCTGCCGGTTCTTGAATTGGTCGGCAGCGGTGATGAAGACACAGAAATCGCCTTCAAGATCAAGATCACACCAAATCCGCCTTTCTATGACAGTATCGACGACCTATCGAACCTGCCGAATGGTGTGACCGGAGACTTCGGGTTGGGCATAAACCTTCCTCCGGGCGCATCGCTGAGCAGCGACCCACCGGGGGCGGTGCTGTTTGATCCGGTTACAGGGCTGTATGCCATTGATCTGGCGCTGTTAGGCGTTGATCCCAACGATCCGACACAGACGGCCGGTTCGATCCTGTTTACGCCGCCTGAGCACCAGTCGAGCCCGGTTAACCCGTTCGACCCAAACGAAACATTTGGACCGGATGACCCGTACGACAACCTGACCCAGCTTGAATATTTCATGCTGCTCAACAACTTCACCTGCGGCACCACCGACAGCGCGACCAGTAATTTCAACATCACCATCAATCCGGTCGTCGATGGCCCGGACATTACGACGACCGGTGGCAACTCGGTTTTGGAAGATACGCCTTTCACTCCGGGTATCGAGATCAACGGGATCGACCCCGGTGAACGCCTGACCGGTGATATCATCATCGAAATCGACGGGGCGAACGGAGGTCAGTTGCTGGACGGCAGCGGTAATCCGATCCCCGGCACCCCGGTCGCGGGCGGCTTTATCGCTTACACCGTAACTCAGGCTCAATTGGCGACCGTTCAAATAACGGCCAGAGAACACTATAGCGGACCATTGGAGTATCGCGTTACAGCAACGACCGAGGATGTCGACGGTTCCACCCTGTCTGATACGATCACGCGGACAATCAACATCATCCCTGTCGCGGACACGCCCTTTTTCAACTTTGATCAGACACCGATCGACCCGGACACCGGCCAACCCTTTGTTGACACCAGCGGGCCGACACCGGTCATCACGATTATCGAAGACATTCCGTTTACGTTAAAAAGCGTGATTGACGCGGATTCACCGGATCAGGATGGGTCTGAGGAAGTCACTTTGGTGCTGTCCGGCGTGCCGGATTACCTTGAGGTAACGGGCCCCGCCAGCGGGTTTATCGACAATGGGGACGGCAGTTTCACGATCACTCCGGCGGCTTGGACACAGGTCCAAATCAAGCTGAAGGATGAACACGCCCGGACGCCGGACGCGCTGGACCCGACGCTGCCGTCTCAGATCCCTCTGACTTTGACGGTCAACACTTTGGAGCTTGCGAACTCGGACAGTGCTTCGGGTTCGGTCGACTTTGTGGTGCAGGTACGCCCGGATGCAGACGTGCCGACCTTACAGGCGGACATCATCCCGGGAACCGGACAGGAGGACGATGGTCTGAGCTACTCGCTGCAGATCGAAGGCACCACGCCAGATCCGCACGAAACCATGAGTTTTCAGATTACCGTTCCACCTGGCGGTAAGATCTTTCTTGCCGGTGTCGAGCAGACCCCGGTTGGTGGCGTCGTTACCTTGCCGGGTGAGTTTCTGGGGCAAAACGCAGGCGGCCAATATGTGTTCGTTCCCGACGGGACCGTGGTCAATTTTGTACCGCCTCCGGATTTTGCCGGGGACATCAGCCTTGATGTCGTGGCGGTAACGACAGATACGGCCGTCGGTGGAGGATTTTCGGATACTGAAACATCCGCACCTATCGCGCTGGACATCACGATCACGCCTACGCCTGACCTCATACTCACAGTGACCGATCCAGACGTTGTCCTGACCGAAACGGACGATGTCGTTAGCTATACGCCTGCGGGTGATTTTGACATTCAGGTCACGGATGTCGATGGGTCAGAGTTTGTCGATCAGGTGACGTATACGATCACAGGCGTCCCTGCGGGGACGACCTATCAGATCGGCGCTGGTGCTCCGATTGCCGTAACCGGGGATCTTGTCTTCACCGGCAGTCTGGCCGACTTCAATCAGTTGCAGGTGAACTTCCCCGCGGATTTCGCAACCAACGGAACCGCGTTGAACGGCTCGTTGCAGGTGACCACAAACGAAGGCGGCGATCAGACCAGTAATTTCACGATCGAGATCGATGGTGAATTGGACCTTACCGTTACGATTGATCCGATGCCGCAATCCGCCCCGCAAACCGGCAACCCCATTCAGGTAGACTTTGGCATCACTGCGACGGTCACGGATACTCAGACGACGCCATCAGAAACGCTGGAGCAGGTCCTGGTTCAGTTCACGGCACCTTTGCCTGCAGGAACAACCGTTTCGGCTGGCAGTTTGTCAGGGGACCGACAGACATTGACGCTGAGCAGAGGGGCCACTTCTCCGGCTGACTTCGCTCTGTTGGTCGCGGCACTGGCAATCACGCTTCCGGCGAGTTTTGCGGGGGCCGTGGAAGGGACTGTTACGGTTTCGACAAACCATGGTTCCGGCCCAAGCGATAGTTTCGCGATCGACGTCAATGATCAGCCTGCGGTGTCGGGCCCGGTCAGCGTGACCTCAACGGATCCGGTTTTCTTTATCGATTTTGCGACTTTGCTGGCCAATGCCAGCGATCCGGATCAACCATTGAGCGTTGCGAATATCGCAACGACCGACCCTGACGTCGCGATCGACGTACAGGCAGCAGGTGTTCAGATCACGGTACCTAACGCTTATGTTGGAACGCCGGTTCTGACTTATGATGTCGTTGATAGCGGTGCGGTTCCTGCCAGTACAAGTACACAGGCCGATTTGGACATCGACACCCTGCAAATGGAATCCACAGGCACGACAATCACCGATCCCGGCGGTGCCACGCGCGATCTTTTGGATGATGTGACCGGCGCAGCAGGGGGGAACGACATTGCCAAGGGGACAAGTGGGAATGACGGTGTGGTTCTGTCCGCGACCTCGCCCTATGCCGAGATCGAGGGGTTCAGCCTGCTGGACGGAAACGACTTCATCAACCTGTCCGCATCTGCCCAAGGTTACAGCGTCGATCTTGGCGCAGGAGATGACTGGGCGATTGGTAGCTCTGGCAACGACACGATAACCGGAGGAGAAGGGTCGGACACGCTGGAAGGCGGAACCGGTTCGGACATCTTCGTAATGACTGACCTGACCACGTCTGATGTGATCACGGATTATGAGGGGCCGGGGGCGGGCGATCAGATCGATCTGACCGCGCTTGTCAGCGTTGATCCGATCAATCTGGGAACCGAGGTCACCTATGACAATACGACCGGTGAATTGGATGTCTCGGGGGCGTTGGCTGTGACGGTGAACGCAGCAGGCGGAGGTTTTGGAAATCAGGTCGAAGTGATTTTTAACGATGCCAGCGGCGCGCAGCAGACTGCGGTGATCTGAACCGGATCACCGCTCGCGCATGGCCTCGAACCGGGCCTTTCGGAAAGGTTTGAGGAGATAGTCCAAAACTGTACGCTCTCCGGTCAGAATATCGACCGAGGCAACCATGCCGGGGCGGATTTCCAGACGCAGATCGCCCTTTTCCAAAGCGTTGCTTTGCGTTTCGACGACCAGTGGGAAGTAAACCTCACCCGTGGCCTCGTCCTGTTCGGCATCAACGCCAACGCGGGTGACCTGACCGTCAAGTGAGCCGTAAACGGTGAAATCAAAGGACGTCAGCTTCACGCTGGCGGGCAGGCCGGGGCGGATAAAGGCCACATCTTCGGGCTTGGCCCGCGCTTCGATCAGCAGGGTGTCATCTGCAGGGACGATGCGCAAAACCTCTTCGCCCGGCGCGATCACAGCGCCAATGGTGTAGACGTTCAGGGTCGAGACTATGCCGTCCACCGGCGCGCGCAAAGCTGCCCGGTTCACAACATCGGTTGCGCTTTTGATGCTTTCTTCGATGACACTGAGTTGGTTGAGCGTATCGGACCGTTCGATGTTGATCTCGGCCCGGCGCTGCAATTCGGCCTCGGTCACACGGGCTTCGGCCTCGGTCAGGGCCGCTCGGGCCTGTTCGCGTTGCCCGTTCAGCGCGTCGCGCTCTTGTCGTTTGGCGCTGCGTTCGCGTTCGACCGGCAAGATCTGGGCGCGGGGGACGATGCCGCTGTCGGTTTTGATCTGGATCTCCTCGTCCAGCAGGGCAAGGTTTTCGGCCACGCGATCCAGCGCCGCGTCCAGTTCCGCAATCTCTTGCACGCGTTGTTGGACCTGCGCATCCAGAACAGCGCTTTGCCCCACATAAGAGGCGGTTCGGCTATCAAACAGCGCGCTTTCCCGTACGGCCAGCGAACTGTCCGGGTCGATACCCGCCGAGGAAAAGTCAGGCGTTTGAGCTCCGGCCAACTCGGCCTCAAGGCGCAAGGCACGCGCGCGCAGGGCCAGTTGTTGCGCGCGCAACTCGCCCAGACTGGCGGCTGAACTGGTATCGTCCAGCCGTACCAGGATTTCTTCGGCTGTGACTGCATCGCCCTCGCGCACCAGGATTTCGCGGACGATCCCGCCTTCAAGGCTTTCAACAACGCGGGCCTGACCCGATGGGACAACGCGACCTGTGGCGCGGGCCAATTCCTCGATCCGCGCCAACGAAGCCCACAAAAGTGCGCAGCCGACGATCAGCAAAAGGCCAAGAAGAACAGCAAAGACCCAACCCGAGGATCGCCGGACGCTTGCCGCCTCGCGACCTTGCGCGAAATCGACCAGTTCCCAATCACGATTGCTCACTGCGAACCCTCGTGTTGTTCTCTGCCAGTTGTTTCAGGATCACATCCTTTGGCCCCTTGGCCGTGACCTCGCCGTTGTCCAGCACGATCAAGGTGTCGACCAGCGCCAACAAGGAACTGCGGTGTGTCGAGACGATCAGGCTCATGGGCCAGTGGTCCAAAATGCGCGCCAGATTCTGCACGAACAGTTTTTCGGTCTGTGTGTCCATGGAAGAGGTCGGCTCATCCAAAATCAGCACCCTTGGGCGAGGGAGCAAAGCACGTGCCAAAGCGACCAACTGGCGTTGTCCGCCTGACAGGTTGCGGCCCCGTTCGGTGATGGGCATGCCAAATCCCTGCGGGTGTGAGGCGGCGATGCGATCCACGCCTGCCAGTCGTGCCACGCGCAGGACGTCGGCATTGGTCGCGTGGGGCACGCCGAAGGCAATGTTCTCAGCCAGCGTTCCCGAGAACAGAACCGCTTCTTGCGGAACAAGCTGGATGTCTTTCCGCAGTTGCGCAGGCGCAATCTGGGCCATGTTCAGCCCGTCCAACAAAACCATGCCCTCGGATGGCGCGTACAGGCCTGAAAGAACGCGAACCAGACTGGTCTTTCCTGCACCGACCGGGCCGATCACCCCGATCCGCGCCATTGGCTTGGTGGTGAGCGATACCTCTTTCAGCGCAGGAACCTTGGTGCCGGGGTATTTCAGAGAAACGGCCTTCAGCTCAAATCGTCCCTCTTCGGCCGGCGCATTCACTGTCGCGCCCGAGACGCCCTTGTCCGAAGGTTGTGACATCAACGCGTTCAGTCCGCGTAACGTTGAAAATGCAAAGCTCGCGCGGACGAACAGCCCGGCCAAAGCGGCCGTAGGCGCCATGGCTCTGCCGGACAGGATCATCGCCGCGATCACGGCGCCCATCGTCAGATTGCCTTCCAGCGCCAGATAAACCCCAATGACCACGATCCCGATCGAGGAGAGCTGTTGCGCAAATCCGGTCACGGTTGTTGCAAGCGTGGCCAAGCGGCGGCTGCGTTCCTGTGTCGTTGCGGATTCTGACACCATCCGCTCCCACCGTGTTTGCATCCGGCTTTGGCCAGACACGGCCTTGAGCGTCTCAAGGTCAGTCACAGCCTCGACCGCGACGGCATTTTTGACGCCTGTCATCTGCCGATCAGAATTGGACGCCTGGCGCAGCGGGATCATGATCAGCAGGCCCATCACCAGAACGAAAACCAATGCAATCGCCGGAGGCCAGGCCAGAGGGCCGCCGATATAGGCAATGACGCCGATGAACAGAAAGGCAAAGACCAGATCGGTCAGTGACGCCAGTGTTTGGGACGAGAAGAAATCGCGAACCTGCTCATAGTCCTTGAGGTTGTTTATCAGGCCCCCTGCAGGCTGCGCCTGACTGTCCAGTCGCAAGTCCGAGATATGCCTGAAAATCTCGGCGGAAACAGCCAGATCGACACGCCGCGCGACCTTGTCGACAACCCGCGCGCGCACCCATTTCAGGATCGCATCCACGAACAGGGCCAAACCCACACCAGCGACCAGCGACCAGAGCGTGATCACCGCCGCGTTCGGAAATACGCGATCATATACGTTCATGGTGAACAGCGGCATCGCCAGGGCCAGCACGTTGATCATGGCCGAGGCCATGATGACCTGCATGTAGTCGCCCCAGAACCGGTTCACCACGCTCCAATACCAGTGGCGCGGCGTGTCTGATGGCGTATCGCTGACAGCAGATGCAGCCTCTGTCTGCAACAACAAGGCGTGTCCGGCATAGGTTTCCGAAAGCTCTGCAAGCGGCAGAGTCAGCGTATCATCCGAGCGCGATGGCCAGACTACCGTTGCTGAATCGTGGTCCTTTTTGACCAGCACACAGGCCTCGCGCCCAGACAGAAACAGAACAGCGGGCAAGACGGATGTGGGGATGTCGTTCAGCTTGCGGCGCGTCAGATGCGCGCGATACCCGTGGGCCTCAACCGCTTTGATGGCCTGATCGGGGCTCAGGGTGCCATGGGCATCCAACGGGTGGCCGGCTGTCAGAACCTCGACCCCGATATCCCGACCACGCAGATGCATGCAGGCGGCCACGGCACTGGCTAACGGGTCTTTAGGAGGTTGTTTGAACTGCCAATCCGACTTGCCGGAGGCAGCAGTTTTTTCGCCCGAGACGACGCGCGGCGAGATGCTGAGCCGGGTTGCTTGTTTTGGCGTGTCGTCGGTGGTGATCTGATTTTCTCCGTTTGCGAGGAGTTGTTTAATCCAGCGACTTCCGCCAGTCCTTGAAGGCCCTCGCGTCCAGTCTCTGTTCATCGCCTTTCGGACGAAGCGGTTGCACGTTCAACTCGTCCCTTGCATAGACGTTCGAGTCCTCTGGCGGCTCAATATTCAGGGATTTCAGCAGCACACCGATCGAGGCCAGTATGCGGTACCTGACATAGTTTTCGGCGGATTTTGCGTTCACCAGGTTGGCCTCGGCCTGAAACAGTGCGTTCTGGGTGTTCAGGACATCCAAAAGCGAGCGCTGCCCGACAGTGAATTCCTGTTCATACGTATCCCGCAGCTTTTGCGCGATCTGAACCTGTGCCGTGATGGTCTTCGTGCGCCGTTGGGCCGAGCGATAGATCGAATAGCTTTGGCGCACTTCGTTTTCGACACGCCGCGTCTGGGCTAGCAACCGCGCCCGGCTTTCGCTCACACGGCGTACTTCTTCCTGGCGCGCGGCCCGCTTGGATGTGCCCTGGAACTGATAGCGTAGGACCAGCCCGATGCGGGCATCGGCAACGTCGCCTTCGTAACCGCCCACATCTTCGCCGACGCGCCCGTCCGCCTCAAGGAATAGTTTGGGAAATGCATTGGCATCTGTGCGCCGCGACAGCGCCTCGGCCGAGCCGACATCGGCTTGCAGGAACCGAATGGTCGGATTGGTTCGTCGCGCAATTTGCAGCGCCGCATCCAGATCAGAAGGCAGGGCGCGGCGAATATCGGGCACGGTAGACAGGCCTTCCGCCTCGACCCCGACAACCACAATGAACAGGTTACTGATGTCTTCCAGATCAAGTTCGAACGAGATGATCGTATCTTCGGCCAGGATCAGGCGTTCCTCGGCCTGTTGCAGATCACCAATGCCAACCACACCGCTGTCAAAGGCGCGCTGGATGCGTTTCAGGACCTCGACGTGATAGTCCCGGTTTTCACGTGCCAGTTGCACCAAAGACTGGGCGCGCAGAACATCAGCGTAAAGACGCACCGCTTCGAGGGACAAAACCTCGGACCGCTCCAGAACCCGCAGGGCGGCGGCGTCGATCCGGTAGGCCTGCCGCTCGATTTCGGATCGCGTTTCTTTGCCGTCAAACAAAAGCTGCGACATCCGAATGCCCAGTTCGTACCCGCCGATCCAGCTTTGCGCCGAGGACAGGTCGGGCGTGGTATTGCCGTCGTTTATGCTGCCACCCGCAAAGGCGTCGATCTCGAACCGAGGTGCCCAAAAGCTGCGCGCCTGCTGCAGTTCGAACTCGATGGCTTGTTTGTTGGCTTCCGCCGCGGTGATTTCGGGGTTTGTTTCAAGCACAAACAGGATTGCATCTTCCAGCGTCAGCGCTTCGATGGATTTGGACTGAACTGCCAGCGACAGACACCCAATGACACAAGCCCTCAACAACTGGCGCATCCACGACCTCGAATATTCAAGTTAACGTATCTTGATTTTTATCTTATTGCATTTCCTCAGTTTTGCCAGCGCCCGTCAAGTGCGGAGCTTCGGACTTGCCTAGTTCCGCACCAGTTGTCATTGTTGCTGTATCGTTTTGTGTGAGGCTCAGATGAGACAGTGCATTCAAGTCGTACGGAGTTTTCTGTTTCTGGCCTGTGTGATATTGCCCGTCTCGGTCGCGGCTGAGGTCTTTGGCACTGTCAATTTCAACTTTGACTCGGACCAGTTGGATGCGCAGGGCAAGCAACAGGTCGAAGAGATCGCGCAGCGCCTGAAATCCGTGAACAGCTATAAACCAACTGTTGTCGTTGGATACACGGATGCCGTTGGTTCGACAGGCTACAACCAGGATTTGGGATTAAGGCGGGCCAACACAGTGGCACGCGCTTTGGTGGCTGCAGGTGTCTCGGTCGACGAGATTGGCAATATTTCCAGCCGTGGAAAAACCGACTTGCTGATCGCGGTGACCACCGCGGATCGTCGCAACCGTCGGGTGACTGTCGGCTTGGCTGAAATACTCGCGGCGTGTCGAAGCTATCGTGAGGTTCAGATTCCCGACACCGCGGCTGGTGACGAGCTGCAGGCCGACGTTTTGCAACGTTTAAACACGGCCACTTCACAGCGCGCACAGCTTCAGAACTCGGGGCGAAACGGTCCAGCGTTCCAGATGGCCGGTGCAGCCAGAGAGGATTGTGGGAAAGCTGCGGGGCTGGATGCTGGATCGATCAGGAAAATTGAGTATTCAAAGCGGTGTTTCTGCAGCTTCGCGCGTCTGGAAGCGGCCCTTCAGTAGTGCGTTCTTAGAAGCAACGGCGATTGGCGTTGTTCACGAAGTACCGACTGGTCACTAGAGGCAGTGCGGTGGGTTCCCTGATTTAGCACTTCCGCTAAGGCTGAAGCAAAAGCCAGACGCAAATGATACCCCAGCGTTATTGGTGAGGCTCAGGGGTCAGGTCGCAGCGCGAGCCAGACCAGAAATCCGACATAGGCGAAAATGTTTAAGTTTAGGGCTGTGTCGATCAGTTGGCCGCTCATGATCTGCCCTCGCGAACCAGGGATTTGAAAAGGCAGATTACCAGAATCGGTACGATAAAGACAAAGGCGATCGCCGATAGGGCGATGATGGACCTGACCAATGAAATGTCACCGACCAGAATCATCGCCAAACCCAATGCCCCGAGGATGATGCCCCAGATGGTTCTGAGCTTGGGCGAGGGGTTCTCATCCCCTTCAGCGCCAATCATCGCCAGGGTGAAGCCCGCGCTGACCACACTGGTGACCACGAACAGGAACGCGGCGGCGATCGTTGCCGTTCGCGTGATGGGATCCAGCGGAAATCGCTCGAGCAGGGCAAAGGTCGTGGCGTCTAGGTTGTCAGCGTTGACTGCCGCCAGCGCTCCGTCCTGTCGAAGCGCATCGAAAAAGCCCAGGCCTCCGAACACACCGAACCACAGGATGGAAAACAGGGTCGGGGTGACGACGACTCCGATCAGGAACTCCCGGATCGTGCGCCCGCGTGAAATCCGGGCGATGAAAATCCCGACAAAGGGTGACCAGGCCAGCCACCAGATCATGTAATTCAATGTCCAGCCGTGAAACCATCCGACCAGATTGTCGTTAAAAAACTCGGCAGTCGAAAACCCTGCGGGCAGGACGCCGAACAGGTAACGCCCAAACCCTGTGACGATTCCGTCCATGAGGTAAGACGTTGGGCCAAGGACCAGAAGGTAAACCATCATCCCAACGGCGATCAGCATTGCGGCATTCGAGAGCCGGGCCATACCGTCGCTCAGGTCGCGCCGTAGGGGGATGATGAACGCGATGCACAGCAAACCAAAGACGGGCAGGGTCAGAACGCCGGGTGAATCCACCCCGATCAATCCGGCCAACCCGGTCTGGATCTGAAAGACGCCCATCGCCAAAGACCCTGCCAACCCGACGGCGATGGCCACGATCGATAGCAGGTCGAACAACCAGCCCATTGCTTTGGTCCAGCGGGCTTCGCCCAATGCGTCCAAAACCGGGGCGCTCAGCAACAGGGTCCGGCCGCGGCGATAGGCGAAATAGGCGATAACCAGGCCGACGATTCCGTAGATGGCCCAGGCGTGAAAGCCCCAGTTCAGATAGGTCACAAACAATGCATGGCTAGCCGCCTTGGGGTCCGGACTGTATTGGCGCAACACCTCGAAGTGGGTCAGGGGTTCAGCTGCGCCGTAGAACAACAGTCCGACGCCCATTCCAGCCGCAAATAACATGGCAATCCAAGCTGGCGTCGAAAACTCGGGTTCTGCTGCGTCGGGGCCAAGGCGAATATCGCCGAACCGGGACAAAGCCAGATACAAAGCCACAAACAACAGCGCGCTGACTTCAAGCATAATGAACCAGCCACGGCTGTCGAATTGAGTCTCAACAGCTGAGGCTGCGATACGGCCCAGCCCCTGCGGGTCTGCGATACCCCAAACCGCAATGGCCGCGCTGAGCGTCAGAGCGATCATAAGCATCGGGCTGGGAGATTTTCCGTCCACTGTCCAGAGCCCTTTCGTTCGGTCCATTGAAACACTTGGTCGCTGCGCTGAGCCTAGATTGTGGCTTTCCAAGTTTCAAAGTGTTTATGCGTGGTTAGCACATATGAACCGGCGCGGTCCAAGCCTGTCGCACTGATTGTTGCCATTCCCCGCGTTTAAAGGGGGAAAGTTTCGGAAACATCTTCACATCTGCCGATCTGGGCCATCTAGCCCGGTGCGGGGGTTGACAAGCGGAGTGTCTGAATGAAACGTCAAACATGTTGGGAGACTTTTAAATTTCAGATGCTTGACCCGTTGCAACACGGGCGCGCTTGCCGTACCGGCAAGGTCCCTGGTTGGGGGCCGCTGATCGGTTTCCCATCCACAATAAGAGTTGGGAGTTCTCAAAAATGAAAAACAGCAGCAAGCTTAGCCTGGGTGCGGTCGTGACCGCTGCTCTTATGGCTCCGGCCGCTTATGCAGAGGAATTCATCACCATCGGCACCGGTGGTGTGACCGGCGTTTACTATCCGACCGGTGGCGCGATCTGCCGTCTGGTGAACAAAGGCCGCAAAGAGCACGGCGTGCGTTGCTCGGTCGAGTCGACCGGTGGTTCGGTCTACAACATCAACACCATTCGCGAAGGCGAGCTGGAGTTCGGTGTTGCGCAGTCCGACTGGCAGTACCACGCCTATAACGGCAGCTCGAAATTCGAAGAGGCCGGCCCCTTCGAAAACCTGCGCGCCGTCTTCTCGGTCCATCCTGAACCGTTCACCGTTGTTGCGCGTGCCGATTCCGGCATCACCAACTTCGAAGACCTGAAGGGCAAGCGCGTCAACATCGGTAACCCAGGTTCCGGTCAGCGCGGCACCATGGAGGTTCTGCTGGGCGAAATGGGTTGGTCTACCGATGATTTCGAACTGGCGACCGAGCTGAAAGCGGCTGAACAGTCCGCAGCTCTGTGTGACAACCAGATCGACGCCATGGTCTACACCGTTGGTCACCCGTCTGGTTCGATCCAGGAAGCGACCACCGCATGTGACTCGGTTCTCGTGAACGTCAGCGGTGAAGCCGTCGACAAGCTGGTCGGCGACAACTCGTTCTACCGTACCGCAACCATCCCCGGTGGCATGTATCGCGGTTCGGACGGCGACACCTCGACCTTTGGTGTCGGCGCGACCTTCGTGACCTCGGCAGACGTTTCGGAAGACGCGGTTTATGCGGTTGTCAGCTCGGTCTTCGAAAACTTCGATGACTTCAAAAAGCTGCACCCGGCATTTGCCAACCTCAAGCCCGAAGAGATGATCGCAGACGGCCTGTCGGCCCCGCTGCATCCGGGCGCCGAGAAGTACTACAAAGAAAAAGGCTGGATTCAGTAAGCCAGACCTGATGCAGGGCGCCTACGGGCGCCCTGCTACCCAAGCCCGAACAAATCGGGTGAACTAGAAGGTCGAAACGGCCGCGACGGGGAGACATTTCATGAGTTCCGACACACAATCCAATCGTCCGCTATCCGAAGAAGAGCTGCAGGATCTTGTAGCCTCGTCCGATGCGGGTGGGCGCAATCCGGTCGGTAATGTCGGTGTATTTTTGGCCGTCGTTGCTGCGATCTGGTCGATCTTTCAGGTCGTGTTGGCCTCACCCCTTGCGAATTACGTGCTGCCCGGCAGCATCGTGAACAATGCACGGCAGTTTCATCTGGCCTTTGCGATGTTTTTGGCCTTTGCGGCCTATCCTGCGCTGAAGTCCAGCCCGCGTGATCACATCCCGATTCAGGATTGGATCATGGGCCTGCTTGGTGCGTTTGTCGCGCTGTACGGTTATTTCTTCTACCAAAAGATCGTCGATGCGGGTGGTCTTGCGGATGACACAGACAAATGGGTCGCGTTGGTCGGCCTGCTGCTGTTGTTCGAGGCCGCGCGGCGCGCGCTTGGCCCGGCAATGGCGATTATTGCGACGATCTTCCTGGCTTATGTTTTCTTCGGCTCATCCGATTGGGTGCCCGAAGTAATTCGCTGGAAAGGCGCAAGCCTGAAAAAGGCGATGAGCCACATGTGGATCACCTCCGAGGGCGTGTTCGGCATCGCGCTTGGTGTATCTACGAAATTCGTGTTCCTGTTCGTGCTGTTCGGCGCTCTGCTCGATAAGGCCGGGGCAGGGAACTACTTTATCAAAATGGCCTTTGGTGCCTTGGGTCACCTGCGCGGTGGTCCGGCCAAAGCGGCGGTTGTGGGCTCGGCAGCAACCGGTCTGATCTCGGGTTCGTCCATCGCCAACGTTGTCACCACCGGTACCTTCACCATCCCGCTGATGAAGCGCGTTGGGTTCAGCAGTGAACAGGCGGGCTCGGTCGAGGTGGCGTCGTCTGTGAATGGCCAGATCATGCCGCCGGTGATGGGGGCTGCGGCCTTCCTGATGGTGGAATATGTCGGCATTTCCTATGTCGAGGTGATCACCCACGCCTTCCTGCCCGCGGCGATTTCCTACATCGCGCTGGTCTATATCGTGCACCTTGAAGCGGTGAAGCGGAACATGCCCACGCTGGGCGACCGCGACGTGCATCTGGCGCGGACTGTTGTTGGGATGCTGTCCTTCTTCCTGGTATTCGCTGGCCTCTGCTACGGCTCGCAATTCCCGGTCGAGGCGGTGACCAATTGGGTGCCGTCCATGGCCGGTTTGGTCCTCAGCCTGATCGTCTGTGCGGTCTACGTGGTGCTGCTGAAGCTGGCCGCTACAGTGCCAGACCTTGAGCCGGACGATCCGAACGCCAAGGAAGTCACCCTGCCAGTCATTGCAGACATTTACAAAGCCGGTCTGCATTATCTGTTGCCGATCATCGTGCTGGTCTATTTCCTGATGATCGAACAGAAATCGCCGGGTCTGTCCGCGTTCTGGGCGACGTCGTTGCTGTTTGTGATCCTGCTGACGCAGAAACCGCTCAAGGCGATCTTCCGCGGACAAAGCAACGTCTACAACACCTTCATCGACGGTGTCGCCGATCTGTGGCAGGGCCTGATAGACGGCGCGCGCAACATGATTGGGATCGCCTTGGCGACCGCGACTGCGGGCGTGATTGTCGGCACCGTGACGCTGACGGGTGTCGGGCAGGTGATGGCCGATCTGGTCGAGTTCCTGTCGGGCGGCAACCTGATCCTCATGCTGGTGATGGTGGGCCTGCTCAGCCTGATCCTCGGGATGGGTCTGCCGACCACCGCGAATTACATTGTGGTCAGCTCGCTGATGGCTGGAGTGGTCGTCGAACTGGGCGCGCAGAGCGGGTTGATCGTGCCGCTGATCGCGGTGCACCTGTTCGTGTTCTACTTCGGGATCATGGCGGACGTGACACCTCCGGTTGGTCTGGCAAGCTTTGCAGCCGCCGCCGTGTCGGGCGGAGACGCGATCAAGACGGGCTTTACCGCCTTCTTCTATTCGCTGCGCACCGTTGCCCTGCCATTCGTGTTCATCTTTAACACTGACCTGCTGCTGATTGATGTGACCTGGGTCGAAGGGATCATAGTGGCGATATTTGCCACCATTGCGATCCTAGTCTTTACCGCAGGCACCATGGGTTACTTCCTGACCCACAGCCGCATCTACGAAAGCTTCGCGCTGATCTTTGTGGCCTTCGCGCTGTTCAGGCCTGATTTCTTCATGGACCGCATCTCACCACCCTTCACCTCGGTCGAGCCGTCTGCCTTTGTCGAGACGATAGGGCAAACACCACCGGGCACCGAAGTGCGGATGGTGATCAGCGGGCCGGACTTTGACACGCTTGAGATGACGGACACGACTGTGGTCGTGCCTGTTGGCAGCGAAGAAGGGGGCCAAGCGCGCGTTGATGCGATGGGCCTGCTGCTGCTCGAAGAGGATGGGTTGGTCAAACTTGAAGAGCCGATGTTTGGATCCCCGGTTGCCGACGATCTGGATATCTTTGACTACTACGGGGATGAGGCCGTACGCCTGACCTCGGTCAGCCTGCCGTCCAGCCAACCGCCGAAACAGCTGATCTACATTCCGGCAATGTTGTTGCTGGGTCTGATCGCCTTCCTGCAACGCAGCCGTGCCGCCAGAAAAGAAGAGGTGCCCGCATGACAAATGCTGTTCTTTGTGCCGTCGACATCAGCAATGGCGATCTTGACGCGCCGGTTCTGAAAAAAGCGGCTGCGCTGGCCGATCAGGAGAACGCACAGCTGGACGTGGTCACCGTCCTTCCGGACTTCGGAGAAAGCTGGGTGTCCGGCTTTTTCGAAAGCGACTTCCACGACAAAGCGCTGGAGGAGGCGCATACCAAACTGGCCGAGATGTGTGTCGCAGCCGTTGGAGCAGACCGGAACGAAAAGATCCGCCACGTGGTCGCCACGGGCACCGCTTATCAGGAGATCCTGAAAACCGCAGAAAGTGCCGGTAGTGATCTGATCGTGATCGGGGCGCACAAGCCCGACTTCAAGGATTACCTGCTGGGCCCGAATGCCGCGCGTGTCGTGCGGCATTCCAGTGTCTCGGTCTACGTGGTGCGCTAGGGCTATTCGGCCAGCCCAAGTGCGCACAGGTGCTCAAAGCCCGGCAGAACGTCTTTACTGTCGCGCAATTCCAGCACCAGTCGCGCTTGTGGCGCGCATTCGACCAGCGCCTCAAAAACCGACTGCCAGTTGACACTGCCCTGACCGGGGCGCCAATGGCGGTCGGCATACCCGTCCGCGTCCTGCAGATGCACATGGGCAAGTTTATCGCCAGCGGCCCGGACAAAGTAGTCAACCGGCGGCGCGCCGTTTGAGCCATGGGCATAGTGCGCGTGACCGGTATCCAGCGAAACGCGCACGTATTTCGAACCGAAACTTTCCGCCAAATCCACGCGATAGGTCGGGTCAATGTCTTCGATGTTCTCGATCACCAATTCGACGCCGTGCGTCTGGGCGCGCTCGACAATCGGGCGCAAAGTGTCATGCACCCGTGACATTTGGCTTTGCCGAGCGTTGCGGGTCATGTTCAGGTTGTTGTGGTCCCATGTGGTGTAAGGCGAGTGCATCACCATCTGCGTTGCACCCAAAGATGCCGCAACGTCCAGACCTTGGCTGAGCCGCTTCTGGATGACGGCCCGGATATCTGGGTCACGGCAATCCAGCGGAAGGTCGTAAAACGGCCCGTGGATGCCAAGCCGCCCGGCATGGCCTTTGAGGGCGGATTTCGCCTCTTCTATCAGAGGTTCGGCCGCATCTCCGAGGGTATCGGGGAGCAGAAAATCTTGAATCTCCAGATCGCGCTGCCCGTCGATCAACCAGTCGCGATGCGCTGCCAGATCGGCGACCATCAATGCAGCGCCTACTTTCAATTTAGTCATTAAATCATCGTCCTTCGCTTGTCGCCGCCTTGATAGAATGGACGTGTGACAGAAGGGCGACAGGGGATCAGTAACCGGTCATTTCAAGGTATCCGCGACCTGAATGGCTGCCGCTGATCTGCACCGGACCTTCCCAGTATTCGAACCGGGTCGCCATCCACGCGTCGGGCACCAGTGCCGAGACTTCGACGTCCAGATTGCGGTCGGGCAGGGTGACGCGCCACTGAACGGGGACATCGCGGCCCGCGACCGGGGCGGATGCAAGTGGCTCGAACGCGACCGAACCGTCAGGGATCATTGTTGTCGTGCCATCGGCGGCAATCCATGTGGCTGCTGTAAAGTCTCCGCGGTCGCCGCGCAGGCGAAATGCCATCATCTTGTCGCCGTCATCGAAGCTGAGCGAGAACCAGTCCCACCCGCTTTGATCTGCGGCCAGGGGTTGCGAGGACCATTCGCGGTCCAACCATCCTTGCCCGGTGACTTCGACCTTGCCATCGGGCAGGTGCAACACGCCTTCGACTTGATAGAACGGCTGGGAATAGTAATAGCTGGCCTGACCGTCTGCGGATTTGACCGAGTACCCATGCTGACCGTGAAACACCAGCGGCCCCTGGGTGTCGAGCTTGAGGTCATAGCCAAAATCAGCCCCATTTGCGGACAGGCTGACGTTGTTCGGGTCCGGGCCGCGCATGTGCCATTCGTCAATCCATGCTTCAAAAGGCGCAGCCGTCACTCCGGCCTGACCGATCCCACCGCGCGAGAGACGTTCTGCAAAATAGTGCTTGTCGGGCGTCGTTACTGCCGCATGGCCCATCCAGATCTGCGGGCTTTGCCAGCCGCCTGTTTCCTCGGGCTTGAGGGCTGACCGGAACAAAGTCCATTGGATTCCATAATCGCGCCCGTCCTCGCCTTTGAGGTTTGCGGTCAGGTACCACCACTCAATCCGATAGGCGGGGTGAGGGCCGTGATCCTGTGGGAACTGAAACTGGTACCCGGCCTGCGGTACAGCGAACCCTTCGGCAGAGCCGCCCAGACCAGCGTACCCTTGGGCGCGCACAAATCCGGGCAAGGCCAGGATAAGGATGAGAATCCACGTTTTAACGTTCATTGGCAAAAACTCTTAATAAATCCGCAGGCGGCAGGCGCAGCAGTCGGGCGGCGGGTAGGGCGGCAGCGACGGCTGCGGCCAGCAGGGTCAGGCCCAAAAGATAGATCCAATCGACTGGAAACAGGAACATGGGCAGGCGCCAGCCGAAGGCCTCGACATTGATGACGGCCAACAGGGTCCAGGCCAGTGCCAGACCCAGCGGCAATGCCAAAACAGCGGTCAATGCTGCCAGCAGAACGCTGCGCAACAGCTCAAGCCGGGCCAATTCGGCACGCGTGAGCCCCAGCGCCCAGACAGGCGCGATTTGCGGCAGGCGCTGGGTCCACAGGGTCAGAAGGCTGGTCAGAATGGCAAAACCCGCGACACCTAGCGTCAGGATATTCAGAGCCGAAGTTACTACGAATGTCTTTTCGAACACGGCCATCGACTGCGCCTTGAGCGCTGCCTGTTGGATTACGGCGCGCGGCGGCAGGTCGAATTTCTCACGCAACCTCTGTGTCATTTCGGTAGCGCGGTCCGGGTTCATGCGGATGCCAAACCGCCGCGTTTCAGCACCCGGAGCGATCGCGTCCAGCTGCGGCATCGACACGATGGCCTGACCCGTCGGGTTGCCATAGTCGGAGTAGACCCCGGCGATGGGCAATGTGACTAAAGGGGTCAGTGCAACGCTATCGCCGGGCCACAGGTTCTCGCGCCGTGCGAGCTGTTCGTTGATCAACACGGCAGACCCGTCAAGGACTTGATCCCAAACGCCGTCCAGTGAGGCGATCAGCGGCCATTTCTCGCGATAGGTCTCATCGTCGATAATGCCATAGAGGAACAGCGGTCCGGACGGATGCGCCAGCTCGACACTGCGGATCGGCAGGACGGCGTTCACCTGCGGGGCCAACCAATCCGCGATCTCCAGTCCCTGCTGGTCATCGGCTGCGGTCACATAGACCTCGGATGTCAGGCGTTGATCCAGCCAACCGGTAAAGGTCAGCCGAAAGCTGGAAACCATTGTGCCCACGCCAATATTTGCGGCCAGAGCCAGCAGCAAGGCCATCAAGGCCAGTGACAGTCCGGGTAATTGCGCGCGCATGTCCGACCAGACCCATTGCGCAACGGGTCCCTTTGCGATGCGTTGCATCAGGATCAGGACACGCGACAACAAGTAGGGAAGCACCAGCGCGGCCCCGACCAGCAGCCCACCGACCATGATGAGACCTGCAACCAACCCTCCGACCAGCAGCAGGGCCAAAACGCCGATTGCAATGGCAGCTACGCCTGCAAGCGCGACAAGCCAGTTGCCCGAGGCCGCGCTGCGCCAGGCCTGCAACCCCGCTCCGCTGAGGATCGGCATCCGGGACAGTCGGTACAAGGCATGCCCGCTGGCCAGAAAGGTGCCGCCCAAGGCCATGGCGAGCCCGGCCAGTATCCATTGCAGTTGCAGGGTAATCTGCCCGCTGACCGGCGCGCCATAGAGCCCGCGCAGCGTCGCCGCGACATCCGGCAGCAACGCGCCGGCCAGAAAGAACCCCAGCACCAGACCCAATACCCCGCCTATGACGGCAAGGATCGAAAGTTCGGCCATGATCAGCCAGACCAGACGCCGCATCGAGACACCCAACGCGCGCAAGGTGCGGATCATCCCCCGTCGTTGGGCAAACGCCAGCCCGACGGTGCCGTGCACGATGAACAGCCCAACAGCAAAGGACAGCAAGCCAAAGGCGGACAGGTTGAGGTGAAAACTGTCTGTCAGCTGTGCTGTATCCAGCTGTGATGCCGCCGCGATGCGCTGCAGGTCCGGTGCGATTTCTGACAGTGGCGGGACAGAGCCCGGTTGTCCTGGCAAAATGATCAGGCGCGAGATCTCTCCGCGCCGGTCCAGCAGAACCTCTGCGACGCCAATATCCGTGAGGATCAGATCGGGCGGCAGCGCTGTGCTCGTCAGCACCGGTGGCAGGCCTGGTTGCCCGGACAACAGCGGCTGCACCTCAGGCGTGGTCAACAATCGGCCCGGTGCGGTCAGCAGATCAGCAGGATCAGGCGGCGTCTCGCTTTGTTCGACCTCGGTAACAGCAGGCAGAGCCGGGTAGGCGACAAAGTCGACGCCCAAAAGCCGCAGGGTTCGACCATTGATCCGCAAAGGACCTTCGAGCACGGCCGCAACCTGCCAGCCCGCCCGCCGCAACGCGATGTACTGCGACAGGGGAATTGCACCGCTTGGGTTGTGCAACTCGTCATACTGACCCAGAGCCAGCTGATCGGCAGCGCGCCCGTAGCTTGCGCGCGCCTCGGCGTTGATGGCCTGCACCGCCGACCAAAGACCGGTCGCCAAGGCAAGACCGATCAACAGGGTCGCCAGTTGCAGCCGATGCGCCCGCCAATGCGACGCCAGCGCCTGAATGACGGCCAGTGTCATGCGATATGCCCACCCGAGAGGTGCACGCGGCGATCCAGACGCGCCGCAATCTCGGTGGAATGCGTGACCAACAGCAAAGCGGCGCCAGTGTCCGCGACCAAAGACAGCATCAGATCCAGCACCGTTGCGCTAGCGGTCTCATCCAGGTTCCCCGTTGGCTCATCCGCCAGCAACAGTTTCGGTCGGGCGGCCATCGCGCGACCGATGGCGACACGCTGCTGCTGACCACCCGAGAGGTTCTCGGGGTAGCGTTGCAGCAAGTCGGACAGACCCAGCCGTTGGGCCAGATGCGCGCACCACTCGGGGTCGTGGAACCCCGCAAGCCGGGCATGAAAGGACAGGTTCTGATCGACGGTCAATGACGGGATCAGGTTGAACTGTTGAAACACCAGAGACAGCGCATTTCGGCGCAGGGCGGCGCGTCCCGGATCATCCAATTGCGACAGGGCTGTGCCATCCAGAGTGATTTCTCCGCCATCCACGGTGTCGAGGGCCGCAGCCAGGTTCAGCAGTGTGCTTTTGCCGCTGCCACTTTCGCCGGTCAGGGCCAGAGTTTGTCCGCGCTCCAACGTCAGTGACACGTCGCGCAGTACCGGGCGTCCGCCGGGATAGGATTTCTGAACCCTGTCAAATGTCAGAAGCATGTTTGTCCCCATTTTCAGTAGGATTTGCAACAGTTTCGCCGACTGTCCAGAGGTAGCACAGGATCGGTTCCTTTCGCCGCACTCTGCCCGGATTGGGCGGGTTGTGTCACAGGCCCGCGCGGGTCATTGTGGCATTGTTTGTCGTCAGCAGAAATCAGGATGCAAAAACATGACCTTGTCGCAGCAAATCCTTTGGGGCAGCATGTTTCTAGGGCTGTGCTTTCTGGTCGAGATCATCCTGCTGACCTTATGCACCGTTATGACAAACAAGCTGATCGCACGCTGGGAGAATAAAGGCGTCATCCTGGTGACAGCGGGCCCGATCGCAACCGCGCTGGCATTTATCGTTTTGACCCACACCATTCAGGTCTGGATCTGGGCAATTGTTTGGGTCACGAACGACGTGCTGCCGGATTGGAACACGGCACTGTATTTCTCATTGGTGTCGTTCACAACGCTCGGTTACGGCGACATCGTGCTGGGCGAGGACCTGCGGATATTCGGCACATTCGCCGCGGTCACGGGCCTGTTGGCGTTTGGACTGTCCACCGCCTATATGGTCGCCCTGATGACCCGCGTGTTTCAGGAACGGTTCATGTCCTAAAGGATCGGCGCAAACAGGCGTGCCAATGGTGCGCCGAGGCGTATGTGGACCGGTTGCTGCCCGAGTGTGCGGGACAGCGTATAGCTGTTCTCAAAGTCGTCCTCCAGCATCTCGGCCACGGCAGCGGCGGCCCGCGCATCAAAGAACAGCGCCATCGCCTCGAAATTCAAACGAAAAGACCGATTGTCCAGATTGGTGGTCCCGACAGCCGCCAGTGCGTCATCAACCAGAAACACCTTCTGGTGCAGGAAACCGTCAGTATAGCGCAAGACCTGCGCGCCACAGGCGCGGATCTCGTCAAAATAGGCAAAAGCGGCAAGCCACGGCAGGCGGTGGTCGATGGTGTCAGGCACAAGGATACGCACATCGACACCGCGCAAGGCGGCGTGTTTCAGGGCCGTCATGATGTCGATATCGGGGACGAAATAGGGCGATGCGATCCAGATCCTGTGCTGCGCTTCAGTGATCGCAGCAAAGAACATCATCGCGCCGGTTTCGGTCTCGTCCCCCGGTCCGGTCGCCACCAGCAATGCGTTCATGTCCTGATCTGAAACTGTGCCAGCCCAGTCCAACTGGTCGATCAAATCCTCTTCATGCGCCCAGTGCCAATCCTCGATGAAAATAAGCTGCAACTGCCGGACGATATGGCCCGTCATCTTGATATGGGTATCACGCCAGCGACCGAAGTGTGGGTCTTGGCCCAAATACTCGACCCCCACGTTATGCCCGCCGATAAAGCCCGTCTCACCGTCAATGATGACCGTCTTGCGGTGGTTGCGGTAGTTCAGCTGAAACCGGAACTTCGGCCCGCGCTGTTCACTGGGGTCAACGACCGCGATACCGGCGTCCCGCATGTCCTGGATATAGTCGGTGTTCAGGGCATAGCTGCCTACCGCGTCCATCATGAAGCGGACGCTGACGCCGCGTTTCGCGGCTGCGATCAGTTTGTCCTTAAGTCGCTGACCCAGTGCGTCGTCCCGCACGATGTAGAACTGAATCAGAACGTAAACCTGTGCCGCGTCGATGGCCTCGAAAATGGCGTCGAATGTGGCCTGCCCATCAACCAGCAACTCGGCCCCGTTCCCGCGCGAGACGGGCATGTGTGCCAGCGCCTCGAAGGGGCGCGGGTTGATCAGCATCTTGTCTGCGTTGGGTTTTGAGTAGTCGGCGAAGGTCTTGATCCCTTCGACCACACGCTGACTTTCCTTCCGAGCGATCCGGTAGCCGCGAAACCGGTGGTGCCCCAGAAACAGGTATAGCGGCACACCGAACATGGGGGCGGCGATCAGAAAAACCACCCAACCGACGGCACCCTGAGGGGTTCGCGCGGTTTGCGCCGCGCGCACCGCGAAGACAATTGCCGTTGCATAAAGTGCAAATACAAATACGGAAACAAGCAATGTCCACATGGGGTTATCGGGCTCCGAAGGCGGTTTAATTCGACCTAGTGTAGATGCGAGACCAGTCTTGCGCCATATCTACGATCACCCAACCCATTTCAGGACCCTTGTCCAATCCATCGACCAGATTGCCAATCGGGCTTTCGCGGTCATAGGCCCATTCACGCTCGGCATCCGTATGGTGCACCAGAACGCCCAGCCGTGGCCCATCGCCCGCCGTGGTCCATTCCATCATAGCAAAGTCACCGTCCGAGTTGCCACCTGCCAGGATCGGGCGCCTTCCGATGGTGCGTTCGATATTGATCGGCTTACCCTCTTTGTCGTCGACAAAGGCGATGTCAGGGGTTTTGGTGATGACCGGAGTGCCGTCGGTGCTGGCATAGGCGGTGCCGGTGTATGTGCCCAGAACCTGCTCGGGCGGGATGCCATAGGCCTCTTCGGCGAAGACGCGCATGAAGTGCAAACCACCTCCCGAGACGATGTATGTCTTGAACCCTTCGTCCCGCAGATAGCGCAGCAGCTCGACCATCGGCTGATAGGTCATCTGATCATAGGGCATATCGGTTTCGGGGTGGCGGGCAGTCTCAAGCCATTCGGCGACTGCGTCCTGAAACGCGTCGACCGAAACGCCCGAATGCGAGGCATTTACAACTTCGATCAGGGCATCATGGCCGCCTTGCAATACGGTGTTCAGGTCACCCTCGGCTGCGGCCTGCAATGTCGGGGAGGTCAGGATCGAAGGATCGTCTGCGGCCAATTCAGCCAGCCGGTCCATGGCAAAAAACAGTTGGAAATAAACAGGCTGTTCGGCCCAGAGCGTGCCGTCATTGTCGAAAACGGCGATCCGTTCGGCAGGCGTTACATATTCAGGACGTTCAGGGTCTGTGACGGCGGCGACAAAGTCGATGATCCTGTCTTTGCTGTCGGTGTCGTTCCAACTGGGCAGGGGATCGGCAAGCAGGGATAGCGGGGCGCAGATCAGCAGTGCGCTGAGAACTAGGTGTCGCATGAATTTCTCATTCAATTTCAAGATAAAAAGGGCCGCCATTGAAGTGGCGGCCCGGTTTTGACTTACACGCGACTTAGTTGTTTGTCGGTGTCGTCAGTTTCTCCATAACCTGATCCAGGTTGAAGCTTGCCGCTTTCTGGCGCGGTGGGAATTCCTGGAAGGTCGCCAGGAAGTTACCCACATATTGCTGCGCGGGAACCAGGAAATACGCCCGATCCAACAGCCAGTCATAATAGGTGTTGGAGGTGCGATAGGCGCGCTCATACGGATCACGACGCAGGTTCACGATCAGCGGGATGCGCAGTTCGGTCCAGGGTTCGATCCAAGCACGCAGAGTTGCCCAGGCTTTCTGCTCCAGGAAGATGAGCTTCCAGTCGTCATAGCGCAGCGCCGTCAGGTCGCCGTCATCCGAGAAATAGAAGATCTCGGAACGTGGGCTTTCCGTGGTTTCACCGGTCAACAGGGGCAGGATGTTGTAGCCATCCAGATGCACCTTATAGTCGCGGCCCATGCCTGACGAGCTATAGCCCGCTTTCAGCTTTTCCTTGATGTCGGGATCACCCGCAACCGCCAGATAGGTCGGCAACCAGTCCATGTGGTGCACGATCTCGTTGGTGACCGATCCGGCCTCGATCTGGCCGGGCCAGCGGACCATCGACGGAACGCGCCAGCCGCCTTCCCAGTTGGTGTTCTTTTCGCCCCAGAACGGCGTTGCCGCAGCATCCGGCCATGTGTTCATGTGCGGGCCGTTATCGGTCGAGTAGTGAACGATGGTGTTGTCGGCAATGCCAAGTTCATCCAGCAGATCAAGCAGTTGTCCGACATGCATGTCATGCTCGATCATGCCAGCGGTGTACTCGTCGGCAACGCCACCTATGATCTCGTTGGCCTGTTGGCGCATCTCATCTTTGACATGGGTACGGAAGTGCATGCGCGTTCCGTTCCACCAGACATAGAAGGGCTGACCCTGTTCATGCGCGCGCTTGATGAAGTCGATCGCAGCCGCGACGGTTTCTTCGTCCACCGTTTCCATGCGCTTGCGTGTCAGCGGGCCGGTGTCTTCGATGGTGCCGTCAGCCTTGGATTTGATCACGCCGCGCGGGCCATAAGCTTCGCGGAAGGTCCGGCCATCGGCCAGAACCATGTCACCGGGATAGTCCTCATTCTCGGGCTCTTCCTCGGCGTTCAGGTGGTATAGATTGCCGAAAAACTCGTCAAACCCGTGATTTGTCGGCAGATGCTCATCCTTGTCGCCAAGGTGGTTCTTGCCGAACTGACCGGTCACATAACCATGATCTTTCAGCAGGCCCGCGATTGTCGGATCTTCGACCTGCATCCCCAGATCGGCGCCAGGCAAGCCAACCTTCGACAAACCTGTACGGTAAACCGACTGACCCATGATGTAGGAGGATCGACCGGCGGTGCAGGATTGCTCGCCATAATAATCGGTGAAGATCATGCCTTCTTTTGCAACGCGGTCGATGTTCGGCGTTTGATAGCCCATCAGGCCCATCGTGTAGGCCGAGATGTTGGACTGACCGATATCGTCACCCCAGATAACCAGGATGTTGGGCTTTTGATCCTGCGCCCATGCGGGCAGGGCCAGTGCAACAGCGACCGAAGCTACAGCGAATTTGCGTATCATGCTGCGCCAACTTTCTGCAATCGAACGAGGTGGTGACATAGTTTGCTCCTGAACTGACCGGATCTTAATGATCCGTTGAAGTAAAAGTAATTGAAGGCGATCAGTATCGTTTTAGATCTGCCAACAAGGTATTGATTCCCGGCAGGAAATATTCGCATTACGTCGAGAATCGAATAGCCTTATCTTAGGCTATGACAATGTCTCGAAACCTATCATATGATTAGATTGAAGAATACAAATGTTTGATAATCCGCATGATCGAAAGCGATTGTTGGGCTCTGGCTGGTTTGGCGCGCGTGGGGCGCGGTTTCAGTCGGACCTGCTGGCCTGCGCAATTGAACGAACCTTTGAGGCTGAAGAGTCGCTGTACCTGTATGGCGACTTGGCCAACGGGGTTTATGCGGTTCTGGAAGGCGCAGTTCAGATCACAGCCCCCGCTGATGATGGTCAGGAATTCGTTGTGCACAGGCAAGGTGGCGGGTTCTGGATCGGGGATCTGGCCCTATTTGCCGAGGCCAGAAGGCTGGTGAGCGTCGTTGCCACCCAAACCACACGAACGTTGTTTTTCCCGTCGCCTCGGTTGGACCGGTTGGTTGATGACAATCCCGATTACATTCGCGATTTCTACGCCTTGTCTCATGAAAACATGCAAACTGCTTTGCGTATCATGGCCAATCTGGCTGTGACCGGCACGGAAAAACGTCTTGTTCTACGCCTTTTGCACTTGGACGAAGGGACCGCAAAATCCGATGGGTGGATCGTAATCTCGCAAGAAGAACTGGCCGCGATGGTGGCCGTGTCGCAGCCGACGTTACATCGCAATTTGCATCGTCTCGCAGATGCGGGGCTGATCGAACTTGGATACGGGCGCGTGCGCCTGAAGGACCGGCGCCAGTTGATCGCTTCGTGTCAGTGCTGAGCTCCGGGGTTGAGCGGCGGCAGCGGGTTCGCTGGCGCTTGCGCGGATTGCTTGAGTGACGCCAGCGCTGACAGCGCACCAGCCCAATCCTCGGTCCTGGTGTCGGGATGCGCCGAGTATCTGGCGGCGCCGATCTGGGCGAGGTGCTGGTCCAAACTGGTCGTTTGACTGGCCATGCCGCAGCGAGATTTCCACATCTCCAAAGCCGCGTAAGCTGCTGCGATATCATGATCTTGCAGCGCTTTCTTAAGTTCACCCAAAGCATAGTCGGGCGAAGACAGGAACGCATCCCGCCGAAGTCGGCGCCATCGGTCGACACGCGGGCGCAGGAACCGGATGGCAAGCCATATGAACAGCGAAAAGGCGGCGAACCAAACCACGAACCTTAGAATCGTTTCGGTGTCTGGCGGTTGCCACTTAGGCCGGGCCAGTGTCAGGTCGACCGGGTCAATGTTGATGGTCTCGACCTGATCGCCGCCCAAATTGTACCAGCGGATCGTAATCGACGGCAGTTGGGTTTGACCGCCGTCCTGCGCCAGATAGACGACTTCATCTACCCGTTGACCCGAGAGAACGCCCCGGTCTTCATTTTCTGTAAATCGGGGCTCTTTTGGATAGGCGCGCAAAAGCGGGTCCGGGTTGTCCGGGATCAGTTCAGGCACCAGAAACGGTGTCGTCCCGGATATCTTGGCGGTCAGGCGACGCGTGATCGATCCGCCATTTTCCATATCCGTATCCCCGTCGATCTGCTGATCGACGGTCAGACCGGTTGCGATGATCAGCGGATCCAGATCGCGTGCGCCCTCGGGAACCACTGTTTTCAGGGTCAAGTCCGGCAAGGGTACGCTGACCTGCACCGGCGCGTTCGTTTCGGGATCGGCAAAGGTGACCACGACGTCCTGCGCACCAAACGCAACGTCCCCGGCGCGCAGAGGATAGAGGCGATAGCTGCGTTGAACGCCTGACCAGGTTTCACCATCAACGGATTCACTCACTGGTCCCGAAGCACGTTCCGGCAGGCGCACCAAAAGGTTCTCTTGCTCAAGCGACGGGAACACCGGAGGCGAGGGCATGAAGGTTGGCACAAGCACCTTGATGCGCACAATTGCAGGCTGCCCCACCATGACCGGTTCCGTGGGTGCCTCGGCGGTCACTTGTGGCTGGACGCTGGTCTGGGCCCAAAGATGCGTCGGGATCAAAAGCATAAGGAGAGCAAGGTATCTCATTGCTGTTGCTCCTGATTTTCCAACAGGAAGCGATTGCGCAGAAAGTCTTGCATGTCGGTATCAATCGTACTGATCCATTGGTCAGCTGACATGGCCTGCGCTCCGTCCGTTGGGGCCTGAATGGTCGTCTGTTCCCCACGCCCAGCGTCGTTGTCAAAGACCGTGTCGTCGGCCCCGATCCCGGCTTCCTCGCCGGTATCAGACTGTTCGCGCGTGGTTTCAACATAGTCGAGGATCGCTTTCGAGACCTCGAGGTTATGCTGCGCTTCGGGCCAATCCGGACGGCGGTCCAATGCGGTTTCAAAGGCCGTGATAGCGGGGCGATATTCGCGGTTGCGTATGCGCGCCATGCCTTCGGAAAATGCGGCTTCGGGCGTGTCCAGCTCGGCAAAGATCGCGGCAGCTTCGGGATACTGCCCGGCCTTTAGTCGTGCATAACCTTCCTGATAGGGGTCCTGAAACAACTCGGCCGCTTCGGCATAGCGTTTCTGGTTCATCGCGATCTTGCCTTGCTGGTCCGGCGTCAGAAACCAGTCGCGCCAGCCATCGGCATAAGCCGGGCCTGACGGGGACCCAAAGAAGAAGGCCAGCAATATCAACCGGATTACCCAACCTCTGCGAAACCAAAGCAAGGACAGAAAAGCGGCTGGCCAGGCCAGCACCCATCCCTTGTCTTGCCAGTCCAAGCGGTCATCATCATCCAGTGCAGCCGTGTAAGCCGATTGAATTTGACGCTGTAAGCGATTGATATCTCGATCATCGCCTGAGAACGGAACCACTGTCGCCCCGTTCAAGCCATCGAGTTGTGCGATGTTTTGACCATTGGGCAGCATGGTCAGAAAGAACACGGGCACAGTCGCGTTCTCGAATCCGGCCAATTGCGAAGGGTCGAGGTCGTCCAGCACAAAAAGGACAGCGCCGGGCGTTTCGCTATCGTTCAGGATCGTCTCGGCAAGCGTCAGCGCATCCGCTGCGGCGCCGCCTTGTTTGGGCATGACAGCAGGGGTGAGGCCTTCCAGTAGCGGGCGCAGAATATTGGCGTCTTCGGTAAGCGGGGCGACGCGATGGGGTGTCCCGGCATATGCGACTAGCGCAGTTCGAGCGCCCACGCGCGCGTTGATCAGATCGGTGACTTTGAACTTGGCGCGATCCAGACGAGATGGGGCCAAGTCAGGCTCTTCCATGCTGTCGGTCACTTTCAGAGCGATCACCAGTGGGGCCGTGTCTGCAACCAACGGATTGGGTGCTCGCGACCACGTTGGCCCAGCGGCGGCCAGTGTGACCAGAGCCGAAGCAATCATGGCAACGTCAATCGGACAGAGACGTTTCGCGTTGTCAGCCCCCAACTCAAGCGCAGCAGCAAGGTGCGGCGCAATGCCGGACATAGCCTGCGTGCGGGCGTTTGGTTTAGGTCGCATCAGCCACCAAAGGGCAAAAACTGGTATGAGGAGCAGAAGCCAACCTGCTCGAAGGAAATGGAAATCTGCCAAAACGCCTATCATGCCGCACCCTTGCGCCGTTGGGCGACCAGCAAGACTGCCAAGGTCATCAGCATCACCAATACAGCAAACCCAAGCGGATAGTGCGCAAGGCTTTCACGTGGTCTGTAGCTTTGCGTCTCTACAATTCTTGGGTTGAGCTCATCTATGCGGGCATAGGTTTCGGCCAGCGCGTCCTGATCGTTGGCAAAGAAATATGCACCACCTGTTCTGTCCGCGATATCTTTCAGCGCATCCAGATCAACGCGATCCTCACCCGACGCGTCCGGGTCGCCAACGCCAACTGTATAGATGACAACGCCTTTTTCCGCCGCGATAGCTGCTGCATTGACCGGTGTCATACGGCTGGAGGTGTCAGCGCCGTCGCTTAGGACAATCATCAGACGTTGGTCAACTTCGCTGGATTCAAAGGTGCGGATACCCAGTCCGATGGCATCTCCAAGGGCTGTGTTCGGACCGGCCATGCCGACTTGAGTTTGGTCCAGAAAGCCATTCAAACTATTAAGATCTTCGGTAAACGGGGCCTGCACGAAAGCGCGGGTGCCAAAGATGATCAGCGCCATCCGATCGCCTTGCCGTTCGGCAATGAACTGGCGCAACACATCCTTTACTGCGGCGAGGCGCTGCGTCGGCGCGCCGTCTGACGCGGTGAAATCCCTCTGGTCCATTGAACCCGAGATATCCAGCGCCAGAACTACGTCTCGGGCCGATTTTTCAATCACCACGGGCTCTCCCAGCTTTTCTGGGCGGGCCATTGCAATGACCAGAAGGCACCAGATTACAACCACGGTCCCAGTCTGGAAGGCCGCGCGGCGCGGAATGACAGACCCTGACCGGGGCTCGACGCCAGCGGCCTTTGCAACATGGCGGAAAAAGGGAATGCGGATCGAACTGCTTTTCTCGCGGTGAGGCGGGGCGAGCCAGTACACCAAAGCGGGAAGTGGAAGCAGGACGAACACCCAAGGCGCGGCAAAGGAAAACATCACGTATTCCTTTCGCGTTTGTGGGATTTGATCCATTGCTGCGCCAGTTTCGTCAATTCCGGATTGGCGGGAATGGTCGTGTAAGGCGCTGACGTCAACGCATCAGCTTCAGTGCCGGAAAAGCGTTTTTGGTCAAATGTTTCGTTTAGGAAGTTTATCCAAACGTCTCCGTGCAGGCCAGCAACCTTATCGCGCGGAAAGGCGACAAGCGCCGCTCGGCGCAGGATCTCGGCGATCTTTGCGGGATTGTCTTTTGCAGTCGCCAGTTCAGTCAGCGCCTCGCGCCTGTAGGCATTCACCCGTCGATGGCGAAGAAACGCATGAATGACAAATGCGATCAGCCCTACAATAATGGCGGCAAGCACAACCCACCCCCATGTCTGCGGCACCATGGAAACCGGGTCCGGCGCTGGCGCGGGTTCGAGCATGTCGAGCAGATCGACCAGTGATTTGCCTTCGACGTCTACACTCATCTGCGGCCTCCGGCGTGACCAAACAACCTGAGCAACTGGTCGAGTGTTGGTTCTGCCGTCGTCAAAGGCACGATGGGAAACCCATAGCGGCGCGACCAAGTTTGCAACTGAGCCAGCCGATCTTCCATCGCTTGACGGATACGGTCCGACAAACCCGTGTCCGCGCTGTCCAGTTCGATCTGGTTATCTCCGTCCGATACAGTCAGCCTAAGGTTGGGTACCAACTCGCGAGAGCTTGGGTCTGAAATATTGAACAAAATCAGATCATTTGAAGCGGCAAGTTCACGTATCAAAATCTCAGAGCTGTCATCCAGCCCGTCGAAATCCGAAAAGACGCAGATCAGTGTGTTGGTATGCGCAATGCGGGCAGCCTGTTTCAGCACTGCGTTTAGGGTCACTGTCGCGTCGGCGCGCTGCGAGGCGCGCAGGCTGCAGTTCAGCGCGCCCACAGATGACAGAAACCGCGTTAGTGCGGCGGGGCGACGTTGTGGGCGGTGTTCGGCCAGATCGGTGTCGCCGAAGACGAGCCCTCCGACCCGGTCGCCTTGACCCAGTACTCTGTGCGCGGAAATCGCCGCAGCCTCGGCCGCGATCACGGATTTCATATACACTTGCGTGCCAAAAAACATCGAAACTCGCTGGTCGACCAGCAATAGGGCCGGGCGGTCGCGTTCTTCCGTATAGACCCTAACGTGGGGCTTTCCCGTGCGGGCCGTGACTTTCCAGTCGATCGTGCGGATGTCGTCACCGGGCAGATAATTGCGCAGCTCTTCAAAGTTCAGACCGCGCCCGCGCAAACGCGATGCGTGCCGTCCGTTCAGAATGGAACGAGCGGGCTGACGTGGTAAAAGGCTGATCGCGCGCGACTTAGGCCCCAACCGTAGCAGGTGGTCCGCATCCACATGGATGCGCGGGTCGTCGGGATAGGCGGCGGTCTGGGACACGCGGCGTTCCTTAGCTATCAGGGCAGCGCAACAAGCTGCAGGATTTCCGAAATCACATCGTCGGCGGATTTCGCACTGCCTTGCGCCTCGAAGCTGAGCGTTATGCGATGTCGGAATACGTCATGGGCGATGGCGCGGATATCGGCGGGGTCCACGTAATCACGCTGGTTCATCCAGGCATGTGCGCGTCCGCATTTGTCCAACGCCAGCGAGGCGCGCGGGCTGGCGCCGATGTCGATCCAACTGGCCAGTTCCTCGCTCAGTGCGCCCGGGGTTCGGGTGGCTTGCACTAGGTCTGCCATATAGCGGTCCATTGCGTCCGAGACGTGGATTTGCCCGATCTCGGCACGCGCCGCGAATACCGCGTCCTGAGGGATCGTCGGCGGTGCATCCTTGGACCCGCCTTTGCCCGCCGCAATCTCTTCTCCGCGTACCAGGCGGATCACTTCAACTTCGTCTTCGACCGGAGGGTAGGTGATCTGCACATGCATCAGGAACCGGTCCATCTGCGCCTCGGGCAAGGGATAGGTGCCTTCCTGTTCGATCGGGTTCTGCGTTGCCATCACGATGAACAGCGGTTCCATTTTATGTGTTGTGCCTGAGACGGTTACCTGCCGTTCTTCCATCGCCTCAAGCAGAGCTGCCTGTACCTTGGCAGGTGCGCGGTTGATCTCGTCGGCGAGGACAATATTTGCAAAGATCGGGCCAGGCTCGAACCGGAAGGTTCCGCCATCGTCGGTTTGCTGAAAGACCTCGGTGCCGGTGACGTCCGAGGGCAGGAGGTCGGGTGTGAACTGGATGCGGCTGAAACTTGCGTCCAGATTGCGGGCCATTGCCTTGACTGCGCGGGTTTTGGCCAAACCGGGCAACCCCTCGATCAGCAGATTGCCGTTGGCCAACATTCCGATCAGAAGGCGGTCGATTACGTCGGTTTGTCCGATGATGGATTGCCCCATGCGGGCCTTGAGATCATTTATCTGATTAAGTGCATTCATTTGGCGGGTCCAATCGGCGTCCACATTCAGTGTTAGAAGTGTGGTTGTTCAGAAAAAGACTGAGAGCAGAAAATCTGTCGTGACACCCGTATGTTAGCAGTGTTCGTTCGGACGATCTACCGTGAAATCCGCGCGGCCAATCGGTCCAAGTCCTGTCTTAATTCCTCTCGGACTGGGCCGTGGTTGGCAGCGTCCCGCAAGGTGTCCAACCAGTGCGCCGGAGGGTTGCGGCCTGCCGACCGGTTCCAGGTCAGCGCGCGCAGAACGTCTTGGGCGTTTGTATCGAGCTTATCGGGAATGTCGAACCCGTTCAGGGTGGCCCATACTCCGGTCCACAACCGGCCGACGGACCATGGGTTATAGCCGCCGCCGCCCAGAACCAGAAATCGCGGCGCGAGGCCTTTGAGAGCGGCGACCGCCTTCCAGTGCGAAGTGTTGGACAGGGCCAAACGCGACAGAGGGTCCTCGGCCACAGCATCCGCGCCACATTGCAAAACGATGGCTTGTGGCGCAAAGGCCTGGGTTGCGGGCAGGATCAACTGATCAAGGATGGCGGCAAACTCATCATCATTGAGGTTCCTGGGCACCGGCAGGTTGAAGGCAGCGCCGTCAGCTTCGTCCTCAAGACGTCCGGTAAAAGGCCAGCGTCGGGTTTCGTGGATCGAGATCATGCGAACAGTGTCCGAGCCGTGGAACGCGACCTCGACGCCGTCGCAATGATGCGCGTCGATATCCACATAGACGATCCGGTCCAAACCCATCTGTAGCAGGGTCAGGATCGCAAGAACGGGATCGTTCAGATAGCAAAACCCGTTGGCGCGGTCGGGCAGACCGTGATGCGTGCCGCCGGCAGGGTTGTAGACGATGCCACCGTCACGGATCAGTTCAGCGCCCAGCATGGACCCTCCGGCTGCGGTGGCGGGGCGGCGGTACATCTCGGGGAAGACGGGGTTGGACAATGTGCCCAGCGCATAGGTTGAGCGGACATCGTCAGAAACGGTCTGCGCAGCCTCGGCCGTTTGCAGCGCGTCGATATATTCGGGCGTATGAAACCGGTGCAAAGCGCTGGGTTTCGCGCAGGGGCTGACGCGATAGTTGTTGGCGCCCAGCCAGCCCAGCGCGCGGCACAGGTCAATCACGGTGGAAACACGCGGAATAGCCAAAGGATGTTTTGAGCCATAGGTGGAATGGCGATAGATCTCTGACCCTATGAAAATGGGGCTGTTCACAGACTAGTGGGCCTGCGCTGGCGGTGTGTCATCGCCAAGACGGCCGTCCAGCGACATCAGGATTGCCACGGGGCGCAGAGCGGGTATGTGGCTGAAGATGATCAGAATGCAGACCGTCAGGGGCACGCTGAGGAACGCTCCGATCAGGCCCCAGACCGTGGTCCAGAAGGTCAGCGCCAGGATGACCAGAAAGGTGGACATGTTCAGTGATCGGCCCAACATGGCGGGATCGAGAAAGTTGCCGATCATGAACTGGATGGTGCCGCAACCCAGTACGATGATCAGGAACGGTCCGATCGTTTCAAACTGTACCAAGGCAATCATTGCCGGGAAGATCACGGCAATGATCGACCCGATCGACGGGATGAAGTTCAGCGCAAAGGTCAGCACGGCCCATGTCTCTGCATATTCTAGTCCAAGCATCTTGAAGACGGTATAGCTGATGCCCGCTGTGACAAGGCTGATAAAGGTTTTTACACCGACATACCGCTGCAGGCTGTAGGTGATGGCGTCCAGAATGGCCGTGAACTCGGCCCCGGTTTCAGGGCTGCCTGCGGCCAGCCGGATCTTTTTTCGAAAGGCCAGACGCTCGGCCATCAGGAAGGCGACGTACAGGCTGATCAGAAAGAACTGGTTCAACAGCGATGTCGCACTGCTCAGCAATACACGGGCCACGTAGGACATATCGATGCTGACAAGGTTGTCGCGGATGAATGTTGTCACATCATTGCCAACCAGCCCCGTGATGCGGTGTACGGCACCGTCGAACTGGTTTTCATAGGTGCTGATAGAGCGGGCGAATTGCGTGGCCTGACTGCCCAGAATGTACATGATCATGAACAAACCGGCCAGAACGACCGTGACAGCGGCGATATTGGCCAGCCAGATGGGAACGCGCGTCAGGGCGATCACACGATCACTGAGGGCGATGATCAGAACGTTTATCAACAGCGCCATCGTCAGCGGGATCAAAAAGGCAGACCCAGCATAAAGGCCCAGCACGATCAGCGTGGCCACGATGGTCGTGTCCCGCACGACCGACAGTTTCAACCGGGGGCCGCTCGTGTTCTGATCTGGTTCCAAAGTCATCGCTCAGCCCGCCTGTGATACCGCGTGGCACGTTACACCGATTGGTGGTCGGTCTGGAAGGCGATCCTGCATAGCCGAGCGGGATTTTGCAATGCGGGCAAATGTTTGGCCGGGATAATTTACGTTGCAACCCGGATTTGCCGTTTCAGAGGAATGGCCCCGCGGGTTAGGCTCTGCCAATGAGCGCACAAGTGATTCCCTCTTTCAGCCGACCCATCAGGGCGCTGTGGCTTGCCATAGTTCGGTTCAGCAACAAAAACGGCTTTGTCATGAGCAGCCACGTCGCCATGTCGCTGATGCTGGCCTTGTTTCCCTTTGTGCTTTTTACGGTGGCGTTGGCCGGGTCCTTGTCGCAAGGCTATGTCACCGACGAATTGATCGAGTTGGTGTTCGGGGCCTGGCCCAAAGATGTTGCGGGCCCAATCGTTGCCGAATTGCGGGCGGTTTTGCAGGAGTCGGGCTCTGGCGTCATCACCTTGGGTGGTCTGCTGGCGATCTTCTTTGCATCGAATGGGGTGATGGCGGTACGGGCTGCAATGAACCAGGCCTATCACGACCGGGACGTCTGGCCGTTCTGGAAAACCCGGCTGCTATGCCTGGGGCTTGTGATCGTAGGCGGCGTCGCCATTTTGGGCATTGCAGCGGTCGAGGTTGTCTTGCCGGTCTATACGCAGTTGGTCAGTGAAAAGACGGATGTTGACCTGTCGGACTGGCTGTCGGTCGAACGCCTGCGCTGGACCTTCACAGTCGCGGTTCCGGCAGGCACCGTTCTTTTGGCGCATCTGATCCTGCCAACGCGGCGGCACAAGATCATGCAGATTCTTCCCGGAGTTATTCTGACACTGGCCCTATGGGCCGCAGGCGGGTGGGGGTTCTCGATCTACATCGCCCAGTTTGCAACTTACAGCGCCACATATGCGGGTCTGGCCGGTGTCATGGCGGCATTGATTTTCCTGTATCTGTGTGCGGCCATTCTAATCTTTGGCGCCGAATACAATGGTGCTTTGATGGATCTGGAAGATAATCAGGGTAAGGGGTCGGCGTGAAAGTTCTGGTTCTTGGCGTCGGGCTGCTGTTGCCCATTGCTGCTTTTGGTCAGTCAGCGGCGTATGTCGGCTCAGATCAGTGTGTCGAATGCCACAAGGACGTGGCCGCTGAATGGTCTTCATCCCATCACGCGTTGGCCTGGACCGAGGTTAAAGACAGCTCTGTTGTCGCTGATTTTGACGGCACCCGGTTCGAACATGACGGCATGTCGGTGGAGTTTTCGGACACGGATGGAGAATTGAGCGCGGCAGTCACCGAAAAAGACGGGGTTACCACCGAATATGGTGTGCATTCCGTTGTCGGCATCGAGCCGCTGCAACAGTACCTTTTCCAGACCGAACCCGGCTGGTTGCAAAGCTTTGACGTGGTCTGGGACACCGAGAACAAAGAGTGGTTTCACCTTTACCCTGATCAGGATCTGCCGCCGGATGACGGGTTGCATTGGACCGGACCGTACAAGAACTGGAACGCGCGATGCGCCGAATGCCACGCCACCGGCTTTGAAAAGAATTACAACGCCGAAACCCGAACCTATAGCTCGACCCAGTCCGAGATTGGTGTCGGGTGTGAGGCCTGTCACGGCCCCGGCTCGGCGCATATCGACTGGGTCGGGGGGCAGAGCTTGCCCGAGGGCCTCGGCGACACCGGTTTCCTGATCGATTGGGGGCGGGGCCAGACCGAGGTTGAGATCCAGCAATGCGCGGGCTGCCATTCCCGGCGCGAGGCACATGGCGACGGCAACCCGCTGCCGGGTACACCGTTTCACGACGCGTATAACCTGGCCGTGCTGCGCCCCGGCCTCTATCACCCTGACGGGCAGATTCTGGACGAGGTCTACGTGTATGGCTCGTTCCTGCAGTCCAAGATGTATGATCGCGGGGTAGGGTGCATGGATTGCCACAATCCGCACAGCGCATCCCTGAAGGCAGACGGAAACGGGGTGTGCACGCAATGCCACTCTCCGGCTGCGAACCCGCGGTTCCCGACGCTGAGTGCGAAAGAGTACGACTCGCCCGAGCATCATCACCACCCTGACGGCAGCAAGGGCGCGCAGTGCAAGACATGCCATATGATCGAGCGCGTCTACATGGGTGTGGACGGCCGTCGCGACCACAGTTTCCGTATCCCGCGTCCCGACTTGGGGCTTGGACAGGACACCTGTACGGATTGCCATCAGGATCAGGACCAAGACTGGGCTGCGCAACAGATCGCAGGATGGTTCCCGGATAGCGCGCACAGAGAACCGCATTTCGGATCGGCCTTTCAGGCCGCCACGCTGGGCGTCGCTGATGGGCCTGAGGACTTGCTGGGGATTGCGACTGACATGGATCAGCCCGGTATCATTCGCGCAACAGCGGCTTATCTTTTACAGCCCTATGGCTCTGCGGATGTCGCAGCACAGACGGTCGGCTTGCTGACTGATGAGGATCCGTTGGTGCGCGCCAATGCAGCGCCGTTGCAGCGTCAGGCCAGCTTACCTGATCAGGTGCAGCGTCTTGAACCGTTGTTGTCGGACCCGCTGCGAAACGTCCGCATATCCGCAGCAAAAGAGTTCCTGAACATACCGCCGCAGGCGCTTTCCCGCACGCAGCAGCAAGCGTCAGGGCAGGCCATGTCCGAGTGGCAAATGGCGATCTCAAACCGACTGGATTTCCCAGAAACCCATCTGGTTCTGGGGGGAATGGCCCTGACGTTCCGCAACGCCAGAGCCGCCGAACAAGCATTCCAAGAGGTCGTGACACTTGATCCGCAACGGGCCGAGGCCTGGCCCATGCTGGTCCAGTTGGCGCAGATCAATCGCGGGGCTCAGGCTGCGCGTGAGGTGCTGAAACAGGGGCTGGAGATCATCCCCGATGACCCAAACCTTTTGCAATTGCAGGACCAGCTGGGCCGCTGAATCGGCTTGGCTTGGCCCGGTTTCGGCCACGTTCCCGGCAAAATTCCCGAGTATCCCTCACGCTGAGGCAAGATCTGCCGCAGCGTATAGGTGAGCGATGTTTCTGAAACCGGTCCACACGTCCCAAATGAAACGGCCATTGGCGGTGTGCCAGCGGGTCGAAGAGTTACGCGCCCGACCGCCACAATACATCAACCACGGCGAGGCGCTCTTGTTGCAAGGCATCGCGGTCGCATCGCTGCGCGAACAGGTGCTGACCGAAGATCGAATTTCGTTGGACGACTGATTCAGCCGCGGAATCCGGTCGCGACCACGAACTTCTCGGAACTGTCCGAGCGCGACGCAGGCGGTTTCACATTCGCAACCTTGTCGAATTTCTGTTTTAACAGCTTCTGCAGATCGCCTTCGGCACCACCCGCCAGCACCTTGGCGACGAAAGTGCCGCCTTCATCCAGCACGTCAAATGCGAAATAGGCCGCCGTTTCGCACAGTGCCATGATGCGCAGGTGGTCGGTTTGTTTGTGACCCGATGAGGCCGCAGCCATATCGGACATCACCACATCGGCTTTACCGCCCAGCCAGTCTTTGACCTTCACATCGGCGTCGTCTTCCATGAAGTCCAGCACATGGGCCTCAGCACCGGCGACGGGTTCGACCTCTTGCAGGTCGACGCCCAGAACCGTGCCGATCCGCTTGCCGGACTTTTCGCCCAGCGCATTGACCCGCTTCACCGCCACTTGCAGCCAGCCACCCGGGGCGCAGCCCAGATCGACCACGCGCGCGCCAGGGACAAGAAAGCGGAACTTATCGTCCAGTTCCAGTATCTTATAAGCCGCGCGCCCACGATATCCTTCGGCCTGGGCGCGTTTCACATACGGGTCGTTCAACTGCCGCTCGAGCCAACGGGTCGAGCTGAGCTTACGCCCGCGCGCCGTCTTAACCTTGACCTTCAGGTCGCGTTGCCCGCGACCCGAGGTGTTTTTGCCACTTGGTGTCTTCGCCATCAGAACGGTCCGTCTTCCAATACACCGTCCGCGCTCATCTGCGCATAAAGCAGGCCTTCGCGCAGCCCCCGGTCCGCCACGGAAAGGCGGTCAGTGGGCCAGCATCTTAACAGCGCCTGCAAAATGGCCGAGCCGGACATGATCAGCGCCTGGCGGTCCTCCCCAATCCGGGGATCACGGCGCCGACCCTGAGGGCCGAGTTCTAGATACCCACGTATGACTTTGTCAATCTGATCGCTGGTCATGCGCAAGCCATCCACCTTGGTGCGGTCATAGCGCTTGAGGCCAAGGTGCGAGGCGGCGACAGTGGTGACCGTGCCGCTGGTGCCGACGATCTGGAAGCCTTCACGGGCCTGCTCGTCCTTGTAGGGCGCGAAATCGGCCAGATTTTCCTCGAAGAACCAGCTCATTAGGGCAAACCGGGCCGAGTCATCCTCGACATCGTGAAACTGGTCGCGCAGCGTAGCCACACCCAAAGGAACACTGATCCAGTCGACGACCTTGGCCGCAGGAAAGGGGCTTTCGCTGGTGTGAAACCCGTGATGCAGGCGCATGATCGCTGCGGGCCGGTCCCGGCGCGGCACGGATGAGATGTCGATCCACACCAACTCGGTCGAGCCACCGCCGATATCGACAACCAGCAACTGCTCGGTCTTGGTGGACACCAGCGGCGCGCAAGAGATAACGGCCAAACGCGCCTCTTCCTCGGGCTGGATGATCTCAAGCGTCAGGCCGGTTTCGCGTTTGACCTGCCGAATGAAGTCGCGTGAGTTCTTTGCGCGGCGGCATGCCTCGGTCGCGACCAGACGCATCCGTCTGACCCTGTTGCGTTTCAGCTTTTGCTGGCAGATGCGAAGTGCCTGAATGGTGCGCGCCATCGAGGACCGAGACAACCGTCCGGTCCGTTCCAAACCCGCACCCAATTGCACGGACTTGGAAAAGCTGTCGACCACATGGAAGCCACTGCCTTTAGGCTGGGCTATCAGCATGCGGCAACTATTTGTTCCCAGATCCAGCGCCGCATACAACGCATCCGGATCGGGTCTTGCTGGCGCGGGGCTTTCGACCGCCTTCGGGAACGCGCCCGCACCTTTGGGACGCTTGGGCGCCATGTTAAACGCCCTCCGATTATCGAGTTACCCCGACCATAGGTCGGGGACATGCTTCGTGCAAGACGCTCATTAAAGTGATGAGAATTTTGATATGAGTCTTTGAGGAAGACTCCGTTACAAGCCCGGTATCCCATCGTGGGCAAAAAGGTCGCTGGAAATGCGTCGTGTGTCGAAAATCGACCGACTTGCCCCCACATAGACGTTTAGAACCGGTCCATCTGGTTAGGAGGAATCAAACGCAATGCCTGACGTCACCATAGTTTACTGGCGCGATATCCCCGCCCAAGTCATTGTCGGCAAGGGCCGCCGTGGCGCAAAGCGGCAGTTGGAGGAACGGTTCGAACAAGCCATCGACCGCGCGGCCATGAAGGTGAACGCCAAGGACAGCGATGCCTACCTGGCGGAATGGCGCAAGGCCGAGCCTTTTGCGGTTGAGGGCGAGCCCTCTGAAATCGCCGAGGCGGAAGCCGTGCGTCTGGAAACGGAATACGATCAGGACCGCATCAAAGCGCTGATCGCCAATGACGGTTGGGCATGAGCCCGAGACAGCTATGGGAGGCCGCAATGGCTTTGCTGAACTTCAAGAAACGTGATGCGGTCGAAAACGGCCCGGTGAATCCGACCGTCGAAGCCTTTTTGCAGGGCTATTCGATCGAAGTGATGCCGCGCACCGCCGAAAAGGTGGAAGACTTCCGCGCGCTACTGCCCGAAGGCACGCGCGTTTACATCGCCCATATCGAAGGCACACCCATCGAGGATATGGTCAAGACCGCCAAGCGCATCGCGGACGAAGGCTATCCGGTCATGCCGCACTTCCCGGCGCGGATCATCAAGGACGCAGCGACGCTGGAAAACTGGATTTCGATGTACCAGGGCGAAGCGGGTGTAGATCAGGCCCTGCTGCTGGCCGGTGGCGTTGCCAAACCGCATGGCGACTTCGACAGCTCGATGCAGTTGCTGGAAAGCGGCCTGTTCGACAAGGCTGGGTTTAAGCGTCTGCACGTCGCGGGCCACCCCGAGGGCAACAAGGATATCGACCCGGACGGCTCGACCAAGAATGTCGATGATGCGTTGCGTTGGAAACAGAAATTCTCTGAGACCACCGATGCCGAAATGGCGCTGGCGACCCAGTTCGCATTTGACGCCAAACCGATTATCGAGTGGGCCGATGGTCTGAAAGCTGCGGGTATCGACCTGCCGATCCATATCGGCATCGCGGGTCCGGCGAAACTGCAGACCCTGATCAAGTTCGCCATCGCCTGCGGCGTTGGCCCGTCGCTGAAGGTTCTGCAGAAGCGCGCCATGGACGTGTCCAAGCTGCTGCTGCCGTATGAGCCGACCGATGTGATCACCGAACTGGCCAACCACAAAGCGGCCAACCCGGATTTCAACATCACCAACGTACACTTCTTCCCGCTTGGCGGCATCAAGACCAACGCCAACTGGGCGATCAACAACGGCGGCGCTTCGGCAAAGCCGGCAAATGCTTAAGGAACGGACATGACCCGTACAGTCGTAGAATCAAAAACAAAAACTGCCGTTCTGGGCTTTGACGAGCCGTTCTGTGTCATCGGTGAGCGGATCAACCCGACCGGCCGCAAGAAACTGGCGGCCGAGCTGGAAGCTGGCGATTTCTCGACCGTCGAGAAAGACGCGCTGGCACAGGTTCTGGCAGGGGCAACCGTTCTGGATATCAACGCCGGTGTTGTCTACAACTCGAACCCTAACCCGAACGAGACCGAGCCGCCGCTGATGCGCAAGATCGTTGAGCTGGTGCAGGGTCTGGTCGAAGTGCCGTTGTGCATTGACTCGTCGGTGCCCGGTGCGTTGGAAGCCGGTCTTGAAGCGGCTGAGGGCCGTCCTCTGCTGAACTCGGTCACTGGCGAAGAAGAGCGTCTGGAATTGGTTCTGCCGCTGGTCAAAAAGTACAACGTTCCGGTTGTGGCGATCTCGAATGACGATACCGGCATCTCGGAAGATCCCGATGTCCGTTTCGACGTCGCGAAGAAGATTGTTGAGCGTGCCGCTGATTTCGGCATCCCAGCGCACGACATCGTCGTGGACCCGCTGGTTATGCCCATCGGTGCCATGGCAACGGCTGGTCAGCAAGTGTTCGCTCTGGTCCGGCGTCTGCGCGAAGAGCTGGGCGTGAACACCACCTGCGGTGCGTCCAACATCTCGTTTGGTCTGCCGAACCGCCACGGCATCAACAACGCCTTCCTGCCAATGGCCATGGGAGCTGGTATGACGTCCGCGATCATGAACCCGGTGGCTCTGCCGATCACACAGAAAAAGATCGCAGAAAAGAAAGAGGCCGTTGCAGCAGCTGGCATCATCCTGCCCGAGGGCATGGATGACGAGGCGTTCGTGCAGATGTTCGGTCTGGGTTCGACCAAACCGCGCGCTGGCAAGGAAATGGAGGCGATCCGTGCCGCCAACCTGCTGACCAACAACGATGCGCATGGCGGCGAGTGGATCAAGTTCAACAAGTCGCCAGAAGAGGCCGGGGCTGCTGGTGCAGCGGGTGGCCGTCGCGGCGGTGGACGGCGTCGTCGCGCCTGATCGGCTCACAAGGTTTGACTGTAAGGCCGGGCAGATTTTGCCCGGCCTTTTTCATATTGATGCGGATCAACGCCAGCCTCTGATCGCACTGTGATACTCATAACGTATCGCAGCAACGGTCAGGAGAGCACATGGGCAAGCATTATCCACCTCGGCTGGGAGATGCCGATCTTACCAAGCGACTGAGCAAGAAAGACTACTTCGAGCGTTTGGTCGAGCTACAGGCCCAATTGGCGCTGATCCAGCAAGCCTATCTGTTTCACGGCGTCAAAGGCGTTTTGGTCTTTGAAGGCTGGGACGCGGCAGGCAAGGGCGGGACAATCCGCCGGATCAGTCAAGCACTTGACCCGCGCAGCTTCAAAGTGTGGCCGATCGGGGCCCCGCGTAATTATTACCTGAACCGCCACTACTTGCTGCGTTTTTGGGAGCGGTTGCCACCAGAGGGTGCGATCTCGGCCTTTGATCGCAGTTGGTACGGGCGTGTCCTGGTCGAGCGTCTTGAAAACCTGACCCCGGAAGAACGCTGGCGCGCCGCATACCGAGAAATCAATGATTTCGAGCGGATGGTCGTTGATGACGGCACCCGGATCGTCAAGCTCTTCTTCCATATCTCTTCCGAAGAACAGATGGCCCGGTTCACCGAGCGTCTGCACAATCCGCTCAAACGGTGGAAACTGACCTACGAGGATTTTCGGAATCGGGAGAAATGGGATGAGACCGAGGTGGCCATTGATGAAATGCTTGCGCGCACCTCGACCGAAATCGCACCCTGGCACGTGATCCCCGCCAACAACAAAAAATATGCGCGGATCAGAGCGATGGAAACCATTGTTGATGCGTTTTCACAAGGGCTAGATCTGAGCCCGCAGCATTTGGATATGCGTACGCTAGAGGCTGCGCGCGAAGTAATGACGGTGGATCGGGATCTGATCGACAGCTTGCGCGCACGAACCGAATAGGGCGCGGATACCGCAGATCAGAGCTTGCAGCCCGCGGTGGCGAAATGCTATCCGTTTCCGGCACGGGCGGGTATGGTGAAAAGGTATCACACGAGCTTCCCAAGCTCTTGTTACGGGTTCGATTCCCGTTACCCGCTCCAGCCGTTTTCTGACATTGATGGACCGCTTTGGTTGGGCAGATGTGCTATGCCGCTCGGCGCGCTTGAAACAGGTTGATCTCGGCCGGGATGTGCACTGCACCTTCGGTCGCAAAGGGGCGAAAGGCCTCGGCCACTTTATGCTGAATAGCTGTGACATCTGCGGGTGTGCCGTCGAAATGGTTGATCACGCGAGCCGCTGGGCCGACACGTGTGCACAATCCAGCGCAGTCCAGCAAAGAGCCCTTGAAATGCAGCGTTACGGGAACCGCTTCGGCGCTCACATCCCAAAGCCCGGTCTTTTCAAGCAACCCGGTCACTCTTTCGCGGTCATGAAACGCGAGGGGGCCGGGTGCATTTCGGTCAACAATTGGTGGATTTCCAAGGCGTTCCGTGGCAGCTACGTGCGGTAGTTTGAACCAAGGATTGGGACGCAGCGGCCCCCACGCGGCAAACGTCATCTGACCGCCCGGCTTCAACGCCCGCGCCATGTTGGCAAAGGCGGCAACCGTGTCTTCAAAAAACATAACGCCAAAGCGCGAGATCAGGACGTCCCGATCCCCTTCGTTGAATGGGTGGGACTGGGCATCGGCGTATTGGAAGGCGATGTTCGGCAGCCCGGCCTCGGACGCCCGCACCGAGGCGCGATCCAAAAACGGTTGTGAGACATCCGCGGCCAAAACATGGCCTTCTGCGCCAACAGCCTGTGCCGCAGCAATCGAACTGGCACCGGTGCCGCAGCCAACGTCCAGCACTCGCATGCCGGGCTGCAGCCCGGCGCGGTCCAGTACCAGCTCCAGAACCGGAGACATAAGCTGATCCAGCTTGTCCTCGTACGTTAACCATTTCGCGCCGGATGCGGACTTGCCCCAGTATTCGGCCTGTTCTTCGTTTGCGATCTGCATGTTGCCCCCCGGTGTTGGGGGCAACTATGACCGCCTGCGCCGCCTGCGACCAGTGCTTTCTTCGGACCCGCCGGTGTTGAACGAAGGCGAGGGCAGGGTGACCACCTGCGCCAGCTCCGGGAACGGGTCGGTCTTGTGCGGGATCGCATTGGCGGCGACGAAGTGGTCCTGGAACTTGGGCTCGATGGCTGTTTCGACCTTGGTGATCTCGCGCACCACGCGTTCGATCTCGGACCGGGCTGCGATATTGCACAGGGCGATCCGCGCGCCGGTGCCCGCGGCGTTGCCCGCGCTGGTGACCTTATCCAGCGGTGCGTCCGGGATCATGCCCAGCACCATCGCGTGTTTGGTCGAGATATGTGCGCCAAACGCACCGGCCAGAACGACGCGGTCGACGGTATCGACCTCCATCTCATCCATCAGCAAGCGGGCACCGGCATAAAGCGCGGATTTGGCAAGCTGAATGGCCCGAATGTCGCCTTGGGTGACGGTGATACGGGGCCCGCCTTCGGCGCTGGCATCGTGGATCAGATAAGCGTGCGTGCGGCCTTCGGGCACACAGCGGGGGGTGCCGGTCTGTTCGGCCGACCCGATCAATCCGCCTTCGTCCAGCAGCCCTGCGATGCGCATTTCGGCGACCGCCTCGATGATGCCCGATCCGCAGATGCCGGTGATACCAGTTGTTGCGACGTCTTGATCAAAGCCTTCCTCGTCCGACCATTTCTCGGACCCGATCACGCGGAAGCGGGGTTCCTTGGTGACGGGGTCAATCTCGATACGTTCAATGGCGCCGGGTGCCGCGCGCTGACCGGAACTGATCTGAGCACCCTCGAATGCTGGGCCGGTAGGCGAAGAGCAGGCCAGAACGCGGCTGGTATTGCCCAGCAGGATTTCGGCGTTAGTGCCCACGTCGACGATCAGAACCAGGTCTTCGGACTTGCCCGGTTCTTCGGACAAGGCAACCGCGGCACAGTCTGCGCCGACATGGCCCGCGATGCAGGGCAGGATATAGACCTGCGCGCGGGGGTTCATGTTGGTCAGGTCCATCTCACGGGCAGGCAGGGACATGCTTTCCGATGTTGCCAGAGCGAAGGGCGCTTGCCCCAGCTCAACCGGATCGAGGCCCAGCAGCAGGTGGTGCATGACCGGGTTACACACGAAGACCGTTTCCACGATCAACGCGGCGTCGATTCCGGCTTCGTCCGCGATCGAGGTCGTCAGATCGTTGATCGCCTCACGCACGGCCTTCGTCATCTCTTGATCACCGCCGGGGTTCATCATGGAATATGACACGCGGCTCATAAGGTCTTCGCCAAAGCGGATCTGGGGGTTCATCAGGCCCGAGGACGCCTTGACCTCACCGGTTTCCAGATCGGTCAGGTGGGCCGCGATGGTGGTCGAGCCGAGGTCGATGGCCAGACCGTAAAGGCCTTGTTCGTGCAGTCCCGGCCAGATTTCGACGACTTTCGCCACCTCGTCCTTGTGGCCTTTGTGAACGGCAACCGTGACCTCCCATTTGCCCTTGCGCAGCACGGGCTGCAACTTGGACATCAGGGACAGGTCTGCAGTAACGGCATCTATGTTCCACTGCTCGCGCAGGGCGCGTTCAAGCCGCTCAAGGTCGCCGGTGGGCGAGTGCATGTCGGGTTCTTCCACCACCACGAAATACAGCCTTGTTGCCGGGTCCATCGTGATGGCACGTGCAGCGGCGGCCTTGCGAACGACCTGCCGGTGCACCTGGCTTTCCGGCGGGACGTCGATCACGATGTCGCCCTGAACCGTCGCCTGACAGCCCAGACGACGACCGGGTTTCAGACCGCGCTTGTCGTCATAGCGTTGTTCCACCGCGTTCCATTCGCTCAGCGCATCCTCGGAAACGGTGACGCCATGCTTGGGGAACTCACCATAGCTGGGCGTGATCTGACACTTCGAACAAATGCCACGGCCGCCACAGACCGAATCCAGATCGACGCCCAACTGCCGAGCGGCGGTCAGAACCGGAGTACCCACGGGGAAGTGCCCGCGTTTGCCCGACGGGGTAAAGACGACAAGGGGGTCGGTGGTCATGTTAGGCCTGCCTTTTGTATTCGCGCGTATGCCGGGCAAGATATGCGTTTGCGCGCAAAGGGAAAGCCATTCAGCGGCACGTTTTGTACGTCTTGCGTCGTTTTTTGCGGCGGTATCGGGTCGCAGGGGGAAACTAGTTTAGGTCAGGGGCTTTTCCTTGCCTTGAATCCATGTAATAGGGTCACCGCCAAACGGGCTTTTGCATGGGGTTAGCAGATGCAGATTCGTGAGGCACTTACCTTTGACGACGTACTCTTGGTTCCGGGCGCATCCACAGTGCTGCCTGCGACGGCGGATACGACAACACGCGTGACGCGTGAGATCACCATGAATATCCCGCTGCTGAGCTCGGCCATGGACACGGTGACCGAAGCGCGCATGGCCATCGCAATGGCGCAGGCGGGCGGCATCGGGGTCATTCACAAGAACCTGACGGTCGAAGAACAGGCGCGCGAAGTGCGCCGGGTCAAGCGGTTTGAATCCGGGATCGTGTACAACCCCGTAACCCTGCGCGCGGACCAGACGCTGGCGGATGCTCAGGCGCTGGTTCAGCGCTATAACTTCACTGGTTTCCCGGTTGTCGACGATGAAGGCCGCGTCGTTGGCATCGTAACCAACCGCGACATGCGCTTTGCCACGTCTGACGACACTCCGATCAAGGCTATGATGACCGCTGACAATCTGGCGATGCTGCAGGAACCGGCCGATCTGGAAGAAGCCAAGAGCCTCATGCGCGCCCGCCGCATCGAAAAGCTGCTTGTCGTTGACGGACAGGGCAAGCTGACCGGCCTGCTGACGCTGAAGGACACCGAACAAGCGGTGCTGAACCCGACCGCCTGCAAAGATCGGCTGGGCCGTTTGCGCGTGGCTGCGGCGACCTCGGTTGGCGATTCTGGATTTGAGCGGTCCGAGCAGTTGGTGGATTCCGGTGTCGACATCATAGTGGTCGACACAGCGCACGGTCACTCGCAGGGCGTTCTGGACGCAGTGAAGCGTGTGAAAACCCTGTCGAATGAGGTTCAGATCATCGCAGGAAACGTTGCCACGGGCGAGGCCACCAAGGCACTGATCGATGCGGGCGCGGATGCGATCAAAGTGGGCATCGGGCCGGGGTCGATCTGCACCACGCGGATGGTTGCAGGCGTAGGTGTGCCTCAGCTGACGGCCATCATGGACTGCGCGTCGGCTGCCGCAGATGTTCCGGTGATTGCGGACGGTGGCATCAAGTTCTCAGGCGATTTTGCCAAGGCGATTGCGGCGGGGGCGTCCTGCGCGATGGTTGGCTCGATGATCGCGGGAACGGACGAAAGCCCGGGCGAGGTGATCCTATATCAGGGCCGCTCGTTCAAATCCTATCGCGGCATGGGCAGCCTAGGCGCGATGGCGCGCGGTTCGGCGGATCGCTATTTCCAGAAGGACGCGGCGAACGACAAGCTGGTGCCCGAAGGGATCGAGGGGCAGGTGCCGTATAAAGGCTCGGCTAGTGCGGTGGTGCACCAACTGGTTGGCGGTCTGCGCGCGGCAATGGGCTACACCGGCTGTGCGACGGTCGAAGAGATGCGCAAGAACTGCAACTTTGTGAAAATCACCGGCGCGGGCCTCAAGGAAAGCCATGTGCATGACGTTCAGATCACGCGCGAAAGCCCGAACTACCGGGTGATGTAAAGCAACAACGTTTGCAGCGCGGCGCCCCAACGCGGGCGCCGTTTTGCTTTTTGGCCCGCCAAGGGCGCTACGAGATCGGATTTTTAAATGACACCGGCAGCACGCGTTCAGGCTTCGATTGAAATCCTAGACCAGATCCTCGCCGGTGCTCCGGTCGAGAAAGCCCTGACCGGTTGGGCGCGGCGCAGCCGGTTTGCAGGATCGAAAGATCGTGCAGCGGTGCGTGACCATGTGTTTCAGGCACTGCGTTGCAAACGCTCATTTGCGGCACTGGGTGGTTCGGACACGGGGCGCGGGCTGATGATTGGCGCGCTGCGTGCGGCAGATGAGGCACCGGAAACGATGTTCACTGGGGAACGCCATGCGCCCGAGCCTCTGGTCGAGGCCGATGCGCCACGCGCGTTTCAGTCAGATGCAGAACGCTGTGATATCCCCGAATGGCTATGGCCGCGCTTTCAGGCGTCGCTCGGCGATCAGGCGGAAGCGGCAGCGCAAGTGCTGCAAAGTCGCGCGCCGGTGCATCTGCGTGCCAACCTTGCCAAAACGGGCCTGGCCGAAGCAATCGTATCACTCGCCGCCGAAGGGATCAGCGCCGAGGCGCATCCGGCCTGCGATACAGCCCTGGAAGTCACAGAGGGTGCCCGAAAGATCGCGCAAAGCCGCGCCTACAATGAGGGGTTGGTCGAGTTGCAGGACGCGGCCAGTCAGGCCGTTGTCGAGGCGCTTGAGTTGCGACCAGGGCTGCGGGTGCTGGACTATTGCGCAGGAGGAGGCGGCAAGTCCCTGGCGCTGGCGGCGCATCAGGGTGTCCAGGTCTACGCGCATGATGTAAACACCGGGCGCATGCGCGATCTACCAGCGCGGGCAAAGCGGGCCGGGGTGCGCGTCACCTGCCTTGCGCCTGATGAGGTCGCGAGACATGCGCCTTTCGATATTGTACTGACCGATGCGCCCTGTTCGGGCAGTGGCTCTTGGCGTCGTGCGCCCGCTGGGAAATGGGCGCTGACCGAAGAGGGGTTGGGCGCGCTGAACGATCTGCAATCTGAGATCATAAGTAAAGCGGCCCATCTGGTCGGGCCGAGTGGCGTTCTGGCCTACGCGACCTGCTCGATGCTGGACTGCGAAAACGGTGCCATCATCGACAAGTTCAGGCAGGACAACCCGGACTGGACCGATACGTTTCGAAAAACGTGGCAGGTGACACACGGTGCCGATGGCTTCTTTTTAGCCCACTTGACGCGATAACGCATCAGTGAAAAACAACTCAAGGTGGAATTTGCCGCGCCTTTTAAGGGGGCGTTAACCTTATTTGGGCTGAGTGTGACAACGCCTTTCAATTCGAGTTGTTTATGTCAGAAACTGCTGAGATTTATTCCGAACCCAGTTTTCGAAAAACCCCCGCGCTGTCGCGCCTTGCCCCGCTGGTTGTTCTGGGTGCGTCGCTGATCTTGATCCCATTTGTGGATCTCCTGCCAACTGTCTGGAACACGGGGCTTGTGGTTGTTGGTGTTTCATTGCTGGCTACGGCTCTCTTGGTGGTGTTGCGGGGGCAGATTGCCGATTGGTCGGCCCGAACATCTGCCGACGTTATGGCCTTATTTGCCGAGCAGGATTTGTTCCCGACGGTGATCGCAACCGGCAATGGCGACATCCTGACTGCGAATTCTCGGGCGCGCGCACAAATCCATGCTTTTCCCGGCACGCGTCTTGAACACTGCTTGAAATCCATGTTTGCAAATCCTGCGGCCATCTTGCTTCGACTGCAATCCAGCGCTGAAATCCACGGCAAAACGCGGGAAGATATTGTAACTTTCGCTTCTACGGTCCCGATCTCAGTGTTCAGCGTTGGCCAAAACGTATTTTGTTGGCGTTTCCATTTGGATGAGGAGGGGCAGTGGGAAGGCGCGGCGATACCGGTGTTGACCGAAGGTCGCAACGGAACGGTTTTGCGAGTCAACGGCGTCGCTGAAACGGTTCTGGGCCGCAGGCCGGACAATCTGAGCCAGGTGTTCCCAGATGATGTCCCAGCACCGGGAGACATCGCATTGGCCAAGACGGCCTCTGGACAGATGCCGGTGACCATCTCGGAGCTTTCTCATTCAGGTACTGTACGGGATCTGCTGGTGCTGCCGCTGAACTCTGCAGGGGCTCAGGGCGGTGACACACGATTTGCCGATTTGCCTGTACCCGTTATGTGGCTGACGCCCGAGGGCGAGATTTTGGACGCCAACCGCATGGCCACCAAGTTGATCGGAGATGTTTCGCTTGGCGAAACTAATGTCACCAACATCATGCACGGTCTGGGATACCCGATTCAGGACTGGCTGACCCGCGTCGCCAACCAAGAGGATGCTCCGCCAAGTTCGGAATTTCTGCGTCTCACCCGTCAGGACAAAGAGGTGTTTTTGCAGGTCACGCTGAACCGTGCCGTGAACAAGGGGCGGGTCTGCCTGATTGCAGTCCTGAACGATGCGACCGAGCTCAAGACGCTTGAAGCCCAGTTTGTGCAGGGGCAAAAAATGCAGGCGGTCGGGCAGTTGGCTGGCGGCGTGGCGCATGATTTCAACAACCTGCTTACCGCGATTTCTGGCCATTGCGACCTATTGCTGCTGCGGCATGATCAGAACGACTCGAACTACGGTGATCTTGTTCAGATTAACCAAAACGCGAACCGGGCGGCGGCTTTGGTCAGTCAGTTGCTGGCGTTCTCGCGGAAACAGACCCTGCAGCCCGAGGTTCTGGATCTGCGTGACACGATCTCGGACCTCATTCATCTGTTGAACCGGCTGGTTGGCGAAAAGGTGCGCCTGACGCTTAGCCATGACCCGGTGCTCAAACCTGTGCGTGCCGATAAGAGGCAGCTGGAGCAGGTCTTTATGAACCTTGTGGTGAACGCACGGGATGCGATGCCCGAAGGCGGCGAAGTGCGGATTGAGACCGAGGTCGTGTCGCTGAGCGAGCCACTCAGACGCGATCGCGCGACCGTGCCGACGGGTGAATTTGTGACCGTCAAGGTCATCGACAGCGGTACCGGAATTCCCGCAGACAAGCTGCAAAAAGTGTTCGAGCCATTCTATACCACCAAGCGCACCGGTGAAGGCACGGGGCTTGGTCTGTCTACTGTTTATGGCATCGTCAAACAGACCGGCGGTTTCATCTTCGTCGATAGCGTTCAGGGAAAGGGGACCGAGTTTACGGTTTATTTGCCGGTCTCGGTTGCGTCGCAGACGGTAGATGATGATACCGCCGCGTTGCCCGAAAGCCCAAGCGCCCGGCAGGGAGAAGGCGTCGTTCTGCTGGTCGAAGATGAAGCGCCCGTTCGTGCCTTTGCGACGCGAGCGTTGCGTTTGAAAGGTTATACCGTACTTGAAGCCGGATCTGCCGAAGAGGCCCTGCATCTGCTGGAAGACGGATCATTGAATGTAGATGCGTTTGTCACGGACGTGGTCATGCCGGGCATGGACGGACCGACCTGGGTGCGCAAGGCGATGGAGACGCGCCCGGATGTGCGGGTGATCTTCATGTCCGGCTACACCGAAGGCGCATTCGGGGATTCGGGGCCAGAGATTTCCAATTCGACCTTCCTGCCCAAGCCGTTTTCCCTGAATCAGCTGACCGAGGCGGTATTCCAGCAGCTCAACTAGAGCGCAGCGTTGTGGCAGGCGAACTCTGCGGCGTGCTGGGCGCGGAACTTCGCTATCGTTTCGGCCTGCAATTCGAGTTTCCGCATTGGCGAGACATTCTCTCGCTGCAAACAGATTTCCATATTCAAGCGATCTTGCAGGAAATTCAGGATCTTATCCTGGTTCTCGTATTTGAAGACGTGCTTGGCCCCGAACCCGTTGTTTCTGGTTCTGAAAAACTGGCTCTGACTGCCGACATCCGCGAATTCGGGGCGCGGGGTCTGCATGTAGGCCTGAACGAAATCGTCAAAACTCATATCCCGGGTTGAATGCGGATGGCCAATGCGGTCATCGCGGCTGCGGTACTTGTACCAACTGCCCAACCAGTCAATCGGTTCACGCACGACCGCCATGATCTCCATCTCGGTGTCATACATTTTACGAAAGATGTTCTGAAAAAACCTGTCATAGCGCCGGACCGGGGCATGTTTCAACGTGGGCGGGCCCGTCACAACAAAGTCCGCTCGATCGCTAAGTGCGGTGTGATAGGCGGTGCTGCCTGTTTTTGGGACAGCCAGAAACGCAAGGCGTTCCTTATAGAAAACAAGCATTTAGTCGCCCTTTGTCGAGGAATTTAACAAGCGCAGATTGGCGTAAACGACTCTTTAACACAATTGCCCAACAGTAAGTTCTGTAAGTTTTAGTTGAAATGTTCTCATTTTGGTCCCATAAGGAACAAGAGGCGAACAAAGCAGCGATTGCCGCCCGATCAAGGGTGTGACAAAAGAGAAGGCGACAGGACAATGGCGGATCTTCTGACAATGAGCGACAAGAAAAACGCAGACAAGCAAAAGGCGCTCGACAGCGCGCTGGCGCAAATCGAACGGCAGTTCGGCAAGGGCTCGATTATGAAGCTGGGCGAAGATGCCAAGCAGGATATCGAGGCCAGCTCGACCGGGTCTTTGGGCCTGGACATCGCGCTGGGGATCGGCGGACTGCCGATGGGCCGGATTGTTGAGATTTACGGGCCGGAAAGCTCGGGTAAAACGACGCTGACGCTGCACTGCATCGCGGAACAGCAAAAGCGTGGTGGTGTTTGTGCGTTTGTCGACGCGGAACACGCGCTGGACCCGCAATATGCCCGCAAGCTGGGCGTCGATCTGGATGAATTGCTGATCTCGCAGCCGGATACAGGTGAACAAGCGCTTGAGATCACCGATACGCTGGTGCGGTCCGGCGCGGTGAACATGGTCGTGGTCGACTCGGTTGCGGCGCTGACACCGAAGTCCGAGCTTGAGGGCGACATGGGTGACAGCAATGTTGGCGTGCAGGCCCGCTTGATGAGCCAGGCGATGCGGAAACTGACCGGCTCGATCAGCCGCTCGAACTGTATGGTGATTTTCATCAACCAGATTCGGATGAAGATCGGCGTGATGTTCGGCAGCCCCGAAACCACGACCGGTGGTAACGCGCTGAAGTTCTACAGCTCGGTTCGTCTGGACATCCGCCGCATTGGCGCGATCAAGGATCGGGATGAGGTTGTCGGTAACCAAACGCGCGTCAAAGTGGTCAAGAACAAGGTGGCGCCACCGTTCAAACAGGTGGAATTCGACATCATGTATGGCGAAGGCATCTCCAAAATGGGCGAACTGCTGGATCTGGGCGTCAAGGCCGGTGTGGTCGAGAAGTCGGGGTCATGGTTCAGCTATGGCGACGAACGCATCGGGCAGGGGCGCGAGAATGCCAAGCAATACCTGCGTGACAACGGCCGTATTGCGCTGGACATCGAAGACAAGATCCGAGCGGCCCACGGCCTGGATTTCGACATGCCGCCCGGTGCCGCGGAAGAGGATGACATCCTCGAGGCATAGTGACTTTGTAAGAAATCAGGAACAAGGCGGCCCAACTGGCCGCCTTGTTTCGTTCTGCGCGCCCTATGCTGTGGACTATCCTTGGGGACGGGGATAAACCGTTTCGGAACAAAATGATTGCGCGCCGAGAGAGCCTTATGCCCACGCTGAACGATATCCGCTCAACTTTTCTGAATTATTTTGCCAAACAGGGTCATGAAGTGGTCGCATCCAGCCCGCTGGTCCCGCGCAATGACCCGACTTTGATGTTCGTGAACTCGGGGATGGTTCAGTTCAAGAACCTTTTCACCGGTGTTGAAACCCGCGATTATCAGCGCGCCACGACCGCGCAGAAATGTGTACGCGCCGGCGGTAAGCACAACGATCTGGATAATGTTGGCTACACGGCGCGACACCACACGTTCTTTGAAATGCTGGGCAACTTTTCGTTCGGTGACTATTTCAAGCACGACGCGATCCCCTTTGCCTGGGAACTGATCACCAAAGAATTCGGCATCGACAAAAACCGCCTGCTGACCACCGTTTATCACACCGATGACGAAGCATTCGAGATTTGGAAAAAGGTCGGGGTGCCCGAGGATCGGATCATCCGCATCGCCACCAGCGACAATTTCTGGCAAATGGGCCCGACCGGCCCATGCGGTCCGTGCACCGAGATCTTCTATGATCACGGCGACCATATCTGGGGTGGCCCTCCGGGTTCGGCCGAGGAAGACGGCGACCGCTTTATCGAGATCTGGAATATCGTTTTCATGCAGAACGAGCAGTTCGAAGACGGCTCGATGGTCGAACTCGACATGCAGTCGATCGACACGGGCATGGGGCTGGAACGGATCGGCGCTCTGCTTCAAGGCAGCCATGACAACTATGACACCGATCTGTTTAAAACACTGATCGAGGCATCGGCCGAGGCGACCGGGGTCGATCCGTATGGTGACCAGAACGTGCACCACCGGGTGATCGCGGACCACTTGCGTTCGACCTCCTTCCTGATTGCGGATGGGGTGATGCCCAGCAATGACGGTCGCGGTTATGTCCTGCGCCGGATTATGCGCCGCGCCATGCGGCATGCGCATCTGTTGGGTGCAAAAGATCCGGTTATGCACCGTCTGGTGCCGACCCTCGTTCAACTGATGGGCGCGCAATATACCGAGCTTGGTCAGGCGCAACCATTGATCGAAGAAACGCTGCTGCTGGAAGAAACCCGTTTCAAACAAACGCTCGACCGCGGTCTGAAGCTGCTGGATGACGAAGTGGCTGGCCTGCCTGATGGCGCGGCTTTGCCCGGCGATGCGGCGTTCAAATTGTATGACACATACGGGTTCCCGCTGGACCTGACGCAGGACGCGCTGCGGGAAAAGGGCCGCACGGTCGATACGGACGGGTTCGATGCCGCGATGGCAGAACAGAAAGCCAAGGCGCGCGCGGCTTGGGCCGGATCGGGCGAGGCTGCGGATCAGGCGGTATGGTTCGACGTTCTGGATGGTGCCGGAGCGACCGACTTTTTGGGCTATGACACCGAAAAGGCGGAAGGTCAGATCGCGGCTTTGATCATGGATGGTGCGCTGGTCGACAAGATCGAAAAAGGCGGCTCTGGCTGGGTCGTTGTCAACCAAACGCCGTTTTATGGCGAGGCTGGTGGCCAGGTTGGGGACACCGGTGAAATCCGCCGTCTGGAGGAACGCGTTGACTTGGCGCGGGTCGAGGACACCAAGAAATTCGCCGACGGTAAGATCTATGCCCACAAGGTGACCGTCGATCAGGGCGCTTTGTCCAAAGGTGACGCCGTCGAGCTTGAGGTTGACCATACTCGTCGCACGGCCATCCGTGCCAATCACTCTGCGACCCACCTGCTGCACGAAGCCCTGCGCGAGACGCTGGGCGATCATGTCGCACAGCGCGGATCGCTGAACGCGGCAGACCGGTTGCGGTTTGATTTCAGTCATTCCAAAGGTCTGACGCTTGAGGAAATCCAGAAGGTCGAGCGAGACGTGAACGATTTCATCCGTCAGAACTCGACGGTTGAGACCCGGGTCATGACTCCGGACGATGCGCGGGGGCTGGGCGCGCAGGCCCTGTTCGGCGAGAAATACGGCGATGAGGTCCGCGTCGTTTCTATGGGCAAAGCGCCGACCGGCAAAGGGCAGGATGGTGAAACCTGGTCAATCGAGCTGTGCGGGGGCACGCATGTGCGCCAGACCGGAGATATTGGAACCTTCGTGATTCTGGGCGACAGCGCCAGCAGCGCAGGTGTGCGCCGGATCGAAGCCCTGACCGGGGATGAGGCGTTCCGTTATCTGTCGGCGCAAGACCATCGGCTGGCTCAGGTTGCGTTGGAACTGAAGGCGCAGCCGGACACGGTGGTGGACCGGGTCAAGTCGCTGTTGGATGAACGCAAGGCCCTGCAGAACGAAGTGGCGCAACTGCGTCGCGATCTGGCGATGGCCGGAGGAGCCGGGCAGGGCGGTGGTGCCGACGCGCGGGACGTGAATGGCGTCAAGTTCCTGGCGCAGGCGTTGAACGGCGTGTCGGGCAAGGATCTGCCATCGCTGATCGATGAGCACAAAAGCCGCTTGGGCTCGGGTGCTGTTCTGCTGATTGCGGATGCAGGCGGTAAGGCTGCTGTGGCGGCCGGAGTCACCGAGGACCTGACCGATAAGGTCTCGGCGGTCGATCTTGTCCGCGCAGCGGTCGCCGAACTGGGGGGCAAGGGCGGCGGTGGTCGTCCGGACATGGCACAAGGGGGCGGCAAAGACGCCTCGAACGCAGATGCGGCGATCAAAGCCGCTGAACAGGTTTTGGGAGGATAATATGGCCGCACTCTGGATTGCGCATGTAACGGTTACTGATGCAGACGCCTATGCGAAATACGCAGAACTGGCCGGCCCTGCGATCGCCAAGCACGGCGGGGCGTTCATCGCCCGTGCCGCGCGATATGTACAGCTGGAAGGGAAAGAGCGCCCGCGAAACGTGATTGCCCGATTCCCTTCGGTCGAAGCGGCTGTCGAATGCTACAACTCGCCCGAATACCAGCAGGCTCTGGACCACGCTCGCGGCGCAAGTGAGCGTGAACTTGTGGTTGTTGAGATCACCGAGTAACCCTCGCAATGGGCTGATGAGCAGAAAATCCGCCTGTCATATCGCGTGATGGGCGGATTTCAGCCGAACATATCACGATTTGAAGATGTCGTATTGTGGCAGCTTTAGGCGTTGCCTGAATCGTCGTGATTCCAGAGCCTTAATAAAATTTTTTGTGGGCGATAAGATGTATTCCCGTCCAGATTGTGGCGGCATGCCCGCAATTCTTGCGCGAAATGGTCATATTGAGTGACGAATTTCCGCCCTTTTTCCCCTGCAGCGTCGCCTCAGATTGTACAAGCGCTACCGTTTACCGTTAGTTGGTTCTAATCGAATACGGTCCCGTTTGTCGCCAATCGACCGAGTAGACAGGGATCGAGGTACAGGCATGAAATCGTTGGATATCGGACTCAGGGCCGCTGTTGGGCGGATGGTTACATATTCAGGTCGGGCAGTGGGGATTACTGCTTTGGTGTGCGGGGCGGTGTTTGCCGGATCTGCAGTTGAGGCGAGTGAAGGCAACTTCATTCGCACAGTTGCGTCGTCTCCTCCGCCATCAGGGGCACGCCAACTGTGTCGCCAATACGCTTGGGCTTGCTCAAGCAAGGCATCGGCGCGCATGACGTCGCAGCAAGAAATGCAGATCATTCAGCGCATCAACCGGCAGGTCAACGCGACGACGCGTGCGGTGACGGATCAGGTGCAATACCGTACAAGCGAGCGGTGGGCTTTGCCGACCTCGCGTGGTGGCGATTGCGAAGATTTTGCGTTGTTGAAAAAACGTGATCTCATCCGGGCTGGCGTTGATCCAAGCAAGTTGCTGATCGCAACTGTGCTGGATACGAAGCGCAACGCGCATGCGGTTTTGGTCTATCGCTCGGCCTCGGGGGATCTGGTGTTGGACAATCTGACGAATCGGATCAAGCCCTGGTCAGCGACGCGCTATCTGTTCCTTCGGATGCAAGACCCTCGTAAACCAAGTAATTGGGTTGGTGTTTACGGCCGAAGCTGATCGCTCTGATCTTTTTTTAGATATGGTAACAAGGGGCGACCACCTGGTCGCCCCTGATTTTTTCAGCTGTCGTATTTACGGCTTTACTGAACCTGTTTCACAACCCAGCCTGACCTTGCGCGCTCAGGCTGCGGTGTATGCGGGTTCGTTACAGCGTGCCGCCGCTTCCGTCGCTGCCGCCACCGGCTGAACCGCCGCCGCCGCTGCCGTCGCTGCCGCCGCCGCCATCACCGCCGCCGCTGCCATCGCTGCCGCCGCCGCCATCGCCGCCGCCGCTGCCGTCGCTGCCGCCGCCGCCATCACCGCCGCCGCTGCCATCGCTGCCGCCACCGTCGCCGCCGTTGTTGTCGCCGCCGTTGCCGCTGCCGCTGTCAGAGTTGCCGCCGCCATTGCTGCCGCCGTTACCGTCGCCGCTGTTGGAGTTGCCGCCGCCGTTGCTGCCGCCGTTACCGTCGCCGCTGTTGGAATTGCCGCCGCCGTTGCTGCCGCCGTTACCGTCGCCGCTGTTGGAGTTGCCGCCGCCATTGCTGCCGCCGCTGCCGCCGCCGCTGTTGTTGTCTGCGCCACCGTTGCTGCCGCCGCTGCCATTGCTGCCGCCGCCGTTGCTGCCGCCAGTGCCGCCACCGGAGCCGCCGCTGCCGCCGCCGGTGTTACCACCACCGCCGCCGCCGCCAGAACCGCCGTCGCCACCACCAGAACCGCCGTCGCCGCCTCCGGATCCGCCGTTGCCGCCGCCATCGCCGTCACGAGTTTCGCCACGGGTTGTGGTTGCGCCGCTTCCACCAGAGCCATTGCTTCCGCCGGCCGACGCGCTGGCACCACTTGCTGAGCCATTGTTATCGTTATCGTCGTTGCGCGTATCGTTTCGAACAGTTGCGGTTGGGATATCGGTCAAAACTGCCGCGAAAAGAGGGCAGGCCTCAGAGGTGCGGGCCAGAATATCCTCAAAGTCAGCGCGACGTTGGATGTACCGCAACATCCGCTTATCGACCACTTTGCAACCACAAAGCGTTTCAGTGGATACGGATTGACGGGCTGTTTTGACGTTACAGGTTTCTGCCGCATATGCCGCGCCAGTTGCCATAAATGGGAATGTCGCGGATACAAATACAAACGAATATAAACGGGACCTTACGCGCATAGCGCTACTCCTTTAAACTCATTACTTACACCTTAGAACTAAGTAATTGTGCCACAGAATTGACAAAAATACAGCCGTATCCTGCCTCATTTTTCTTTGCGCTGTCACTACCCAAGGTGAAGAAACATGCAACCTATTGGCGAAACTGTATGAAAAACAACAAAAAAGCCCGTTGGAGCAACGGGCTCATTTGAAGCTAAAATAGTCAAAATGGAAGCAAAAATGTCACATTGGGCCCATTGTTCCCCGTGGAGAAACAGTGAGGCTGAGACGCTTAAGCTGACTTTGCCATCCGTTTCCGCTCATGCGGATCCAGGAAACGTTTGCGCAGACGAATGGCGTTTGGCGTGACCTCAACCAGTTCATCATCGTCGATATAGGCAATCGCTTCTTCCAGCGAGAACTGAACATGCGGTGTCAGGCGCACGGCGTCATCCGATCCGCTGGCACGCACGTTTGTCAGCTTTTTGCCTTTCAGCGGGTTTACTTCCAGGTCGTTGTCGCGCGAGTGCTCACCGATCACCATGCCCTGATACACGTCGGTTTGCGGGGCGACGAACATCCGGCCACGCTCTTCCAGGTTCCACAGCGCATACGCGACGGCCTGTCCGTTCTCCATCGAGATCAGAACGCCCGCGCGACGGCCTGGGATTGGACCTTTATGGGCCGCCCAGCCGTGGAAAACGCGGTTCAGAACACCGGTGCCACGTGTATCCGTCAGAAACTCACCGTGATAACCGATCAGGCCACGCGACGGGACATGGGCGATGATACGGGTCTTGCCTGCACCTGCGGGGCGCATTTCTGCCAGCTCGCCCTTGCGTGCGCCGGTGATTTTTTCAATCACCGAGCCCGAGTATTCATCGTCCACGTCGATGGTGACTTCTTCGATAGGCTCCATGCGCTGGCCGTCTTCCTCGCGGAACAGAACCTGCGGGCGCGAGATGCTCAGTTCGAACCCTTCGCGGCGCATGTTTTCGATCAGAACGCCCATCTGGAGTTCACCACGACCGGCCACCTCAAAGGCTTCGCCGCCGGGCGTGTCGGTGATGCGGATGGCAACGTTCGATTCGGCCTCTTTCATCAGGCGATCGCGGATAACGCGCGACTGGACCTTCTTCCCGTCCCGACCGGCCAGCGGCGAGTCGTTGATGCCGAAGGTCACGGTGATGGTCGGCGGGTCGATGGGCTGAGCGGGCAGGGCCTCGTCAACCTGCGGTGAGACCAACGAGTCGGCCACGGTTGCCTTGCTCATACCTGCGATGGTGACGATGTCACCTGCTTCGGCAACATCGATGGGCTGTTGTGCCAGGCCACGGAAGGCCAAGATTTTCGACGCGCGGAAGTTTTCGATCAGCGTGCCGTCGCGGGACAGGGCCTTGAGGCTGTCGCCTGCCTTCAGTGTTCCGCTTTCCACGCGACCCGTCAGGATACGACCGATGAACGGATCGCTGCCCAGCGTGGTGGCCAGCATGCGGAAAGGTTCGTCCTTCTTGTCGGCCTGCTTTGGGGCAGGGACGTGCTCGACGATCAGGTCGAACAGGGCGGTCAGGTCCTTGCGGGGACCGTCCAGTTCCATATCAGCCCAGCCCGAGCGGCCCGAGGCGTACATCGCCGGGAAGTCCAGCTGATCATCGTCAGCGCCAAGATTGGCGAACAGGTCAAAGCATTCGTCCAGCGCACGGTCAGGCTCGGCATCCGGCTTGTCGACTTTGTTCAGGACAACGATGGGGCGCAGGCCCAGAGCCAACGCTTTGGAGGTCACGAACTTGGTCTGCGGCATCGGGCCTTCGGCGGCGTCTACCAACAGGACAACACCGTCCACCATCGACAGGATCCGCTCGACCTCGCCACCGAAATCGGCGTGGCCGGGGGTGTCGACGATGTTGATGCGGGTGCCTTTCCATTCGACCGATGTGGCCTTGGCCAGGATGGTGATCCCGCGCTCACGCTCCAGATCGTTGCTGTCCATGGCGCGTTCAGCCACGGCCTGATTTTCCCGGAACGCGCCGGATTGTTTGAGCAGCTCATCCACCAGGGTCGTTTTACCGTGGTCCACGTGAGCGATGATTGCGATGTTGCGCAGGTCCATGAGAGGTCAGCCTTTGAACGGGAAGTTGCCGCGCGCATAACGCGGATTTACCGAATAGGCCAGCCCTAACCGGTCGTCAGTGGCCTGCAGTCTTGGAAAACAGGTGAATGATCAGAATTCCGGTCAAAATCATCGCCAAACCGATCACCGCAGGCCAGTCCAGTCGCTGACCGAACACAATGAACCCGATGATGGCGATCAACACGATCCCCAGACCCGACCAGATGGCGTAAACGATGCCGACAGGCATGTATTTCAGGGTCAGACCCAGCAGATAGAATGCAACGCCGTAACCCACCACGACCAGCACCGACGGCCAGAACCGGGTGAACTGCTGGCTGGCCTGCAACGCCGTCGTTCCAATCGTTTCGGCGATCACGGCCAGCAAGAGTATCAAATAGGCTTTGGGCACGGGGTTTCTCAATCCGGGTTTCCTGTATCCGGTTGAGCACGAATTCTTGCTGGGCGGCAAGGGGATTCTCGCGGCCTGCCGACGAATTTCAAACACGGGCTTCCAGACGAGAAAACGCCTGCACTGGTCAGGATAACCGTACTGTTTCAATAGAAAAAAGCCTGGTATCTATTTCGTGTTTAGAGTGATTTTTTGCGAGTACTTTTTGTGACCAGATTTGCAATATCCGTTATTGCGGCTTCGGCTTTGATCGTAACGCTTGGTTGGCTGGCGGGCAGTGTGTCCGCTGACACCGATGCAACCAAGAGGGGGCAGCATTCGGTCACCCAACCGGGTTGAGCGCTAAATCGCGTTCATCCCGGTGTTTTTTCGGTGAAAAAGTTGCTCAACTGCGGGCGCAACCATGCCCAAAGGTCTGGTGCGCCGCGTTGAACCGGCGTGCCAACACGGTGTTCGATCTGGGCGAATGTGACGTCAAAATCCACCCAGGACCCGCCACCTGTTTCCAGATTGCCAATCGGCGTTTGGAACCGGTCGATGGCTTTTGCAAAGCGTGCATCGGCAGACTCGGCGGCCTCGAACTCTTGCCAGAGCGCCATGAACGCCTTTTGCGGTGTCTCGGGCAGTAATCCGAAAAGCCTCTCTGCCGCGGCTTGTTCCTCGGCCTCTTGGGCTGCGTGGTCGACCTGACCATGGATGGGGTGATCTCCGGCGTCGATCTCGACGATGTCGTGCAGCAAGAGCATTTGCAGGACGCGATCCATGGAAACGCCCGGTTGTGCGTATTCTTCCAACACCCAGGCAAAAAGCATGATGTGCCAGGAATGTTCGGCTGAGTTTTCAAACCGCTCACCGGACAAAATGCGCGAGGCGCGGTAGACGGATTTCAACTGATCTGCCTCGGTCAAAAACGGCAGGCGCTCAGAGAAGGCGGTCTTTGGTGCGGGTTGCCCGTACAACAGGGCGCTTGCCAAAGCGTGGGCTTCTGGCAATTCGTGCGCCAGATAGGCGGCGCGTCCGTCTCGCAGGTTGTCTCGCGCGACCTCGACATGCTGGGGATTCGGAGCCGGAGCGCACAGAACCTGAAACAGCGGCTGGCACCGGTCCAGATACTTGGCGAACTTGGCGTCCGGGGATTTGTCGGCCTCGAACTCCTCCCACAAGGCGCGAAAAGTCCCGCCCTGATCGTCCGGCAGCAGGCCGAACAATTGGTCCGCGGCCGCACGTTCGGCGCGCTCGACAGCGGTCCAGTCGGTGTCCAGATGGATGGGGTGATCGCCGACAATGATTTCGACCAGATCATGCAAAAGCAGCATTTGAATGACACGGTTGATATCAACGTCATCGGCCGCCAGCGGCTGCATCACCAAAGCCCACAGGGCAAGGTGCCAGCTGTGTTCAGCGGCGTTTTCGGATCGGGACTGGTCCAGAAGAGCGTTTGCGCGATCGACTGACTTTAGCCTGTCCGCGCGTTTCAGGAACTCAAGTTGCGCGGACAGTCTTTCGGTCATTTCTTTTCAATCGCTTTCACTTGGGATCGGTGTTTGGTCAGCGTATCGATGACGAACTTGCGCGCTTTGCGTTCTGCCATCCGCACGCGGATTTCGGTCAAGAACGCCTCTTCCAAAGTCTGAGAGGACGCACCCAGCAGCTCGCCCACCTCGACAAAGAACCGGTCGTTGCCCGTTTCATCCATCACTTTCATCGTGTCCTCGGCCAGTTTGGAGGCGAGGGTGTTGATGGTGTCTGACATCAGCGCGTGTTCTCGGTCAGGCGGCGTTTCACATAGTCGCTGACATCGGTGATCAGCGTGTCCATGTGACGATCCTGGAAGAAGTGATCGGCACCTTCGACCTCATTATGAGTGATGGTGATGCCTTTTTGTTCATGCAGTTTGTTGACCAACGCAGTGGTGTCCGCAGGCGGGGCCACGCGGTCGGCCGAGCCGTTGATGATCAAGCCAGAGGACGGGCAGGGTGCCAGGAACGAGAAGTCGTACATGTTGGCGGGGGGCGACACACTGATAAAGCCGGTGATCTCGGGGCGACGCATCAGCAGCTGCATTCCGATCCAGGCACCGAACGAGAAACCCGCGACCCAGCAATGCTTGGAATTGTTGTTCATCGACTGCAGGTAGTCCAGTGCCGAGGCGGCATCGCTCAGCTCACCCACACCCTGGTCGTATTCGCCCTGGCTGCGGCCAACGCCACGGAAGTTAAAGCGCAGGACAGTGAAACCCATGTTGTAGAACGCATAGTGCAGGTTATAGACCACCTTGTTGTTCATGGTCCCGCCGAACTGTGGATGCGGGTGCAGCACGATGGCGATCGGTGCGTCTTTTTCCTTTTGCGGGTGGTAGCGGCCTTCCAGGCGGCCTTCGGGTCCGGGAAAAATCACCTCGGGCATGTGTGCTTTGGTCCTGTCTTTTTCTTCCTGATGCCACGATATACTTGACGGTATTCGTAAGGCACTTTAGAACGGTTCTAATTGTGATGCTATGCGCAAGGCGCTGCCTGTCGGAGATACGCACTGGCGGCGGCGGCGTCAATGTTTTCGCGTATAACCTGCCATGAGGGAAAGACAATGAAGCTTTCGACGAAGGGTCGTTACGCGATGGTTGCATTGGCTGACATTGCCCTACAGCCCTCCGAGGGCTTGGTGACGCTGGGCGAAATCTCTGAGCGTCAGGACATTTCACTCCCTTATCTGGAGCAGCTTTTTGTCAAGCTGCGCCGGGCCGAGCTTGTGGCATCTGTACGTGGCCCGGGAGGTGGGTATCGCTTGGCGCGCCCTGCGTCCGAGATTCGGGTGGTCGAGATTTTGGCTGCAGTGGATGAGACCGTGGATGCGCTGCAGAAAGGTGCGGGTGCATCGGGGGCGTCTTCGGGAAGCCGGGCACAATCGCTGACCAACCGTTTGTGGGAAAGCCTCAGCGCGCATGTCTATGTGTTTCTGCATCAGACCCGTTTGTCGGACGTGATCAAGAACGACCTGGCCCCGTGCCCGGCGGTGCCCAGTCTGTTTTCTGTTGTGGATGAGTGATCCGATGCTGGCTGTGATTTGCCCCGTTTGTGTTCAGGAAAAGATGCATCCATGAATCGCGTTTATCTGGACCATAACGCAACCACTCCGCTGCGCCCGGAGGCGCGCGAGGCCATGATGGCCGCGATGGAGTTGTGCGGGAACCCTTCATCCGTCCATGCCGAGGGGCGGGCGGCCAAATCGCTGGTTGAACGCGCGCGCGCCCAGATCGCGGCGGCTTTTGGGGCCGATGGGGAGGACGTTGTGTTTACTTCCGGCTCGACCGAAGGCGCGGCCCTGACACTTGCCGGGCGAGGTTTGCATGGGTCCTCGGTGGAACATGACGCGATCCGGTCGTGGATCGACGAAGACTTGCCGACTGCGCCCAATGGTTTGGTCGAGGTGGCCAATCCCGAGCATTCGACTCTGCAGTTGGCCAATTCGGAAACGGGGATCGTGCAGTCGCTGCCGCAGGGGCTGGCGGTTACCGACGCTACGCAGGCTTTTGGCAAATTGCCGGTGGCCTTCAACTGGATGGGCGCGCAGATGGCGCTGATTTCTGCTCATAAACTGGGCGGCCCGAAAGGGATTGGCGCGGTTGTTATGAAACGAGGCACGGATCTGCCTGCGATGATCAAGGGTGGCGGGCAAGAGATGGGTCGCCGCTCGGGTACCGAAAATGTCATTGGAATCGCGGGGTTCGGGGCCGCAGCTGAAGCAGCCGCACGGGATTTGTCGAACGGCGTTTGGGAACAGGTTCGTGAATTTAGAAATATTCTAGAAATTGCCCTTGAGGCTGGTTCTAAATCTACTATTTTTGTCGGGAAAGGTCAGGACCGCCTGCCAAATACCACCTGTTTCGCCACCCCGGGCTGGAAGGGGGAAACGCAGGTTATGCAGATGGATTTGGCGGGGTTCGCTGTCAGTGCGGGCTCGGCCTGTTCCAGTGGCAAGGTTCGGGCCAGCGCGGTGTTGACCGCAATGGGATTTGATGAGGTGACAGCAGCCAGCGCAATCCGCGTGTCGCTGGGGCCTCGGACTACGGAAGAAGACGTGCTGCGTTTCGCCGAAACGTGGCTTGAAAAAGAAAAGAAGCATCGCGCGCGTGCTGCGTGATCTGACGGAGGGTGTCATATGGCCGCTTTGGACCAGACCCAGGTAAAAGAGGGTGTCGATCAGGAAACCGTTGATGCGGTACGCGAGGTCGGAACCTATAAATACGGCTGGGATACAGATATCGAAATGGAGTACGCGCCCAAAGGCGTGAACCCGGATATCGTGCGACTGATTTCTGAAAAGAATGAAGAGCCCGAATGGATGACCGAATGGCGCCTGGCCGCGTTCGAACGCTGGACCCAGAAAGAAGAGCCCAAATGGGCCATGGTGCACTATCCGCCGATCGATTTTCAGGACCAGTATTACTATGCCCGTCCGAAATCGATGGAGGAAAAACCCAAGTCGTTGGATGAGGTCGACCCCAAGCTGTTGGCGACATACGAAAAGCTGGGCATCCCTTTGAAAGAACAGATGATCCTTGCAGGCGTTGAAGGCGCAGAAGATGCACCAGCCGAAGGCCGCAAGGTGGCTGTGGATGCCGTATTCGACTCGGTATCTGTAGGCACGACCTTTCAGGCCGAGCTGAAAAAGGCCGGCGTGATCTTCTGCTCGATTTCCGAGGCGATCAAAGAGCATCCTGAACTGGTCAAAAAGTACCTGGGCAGCGTTGTTCCGGTTTCGGACAACTACTATGCCACGCTGAATTCGGCTGTGTTCTCGGACGGGTCGTTTGTCTATATCCCGCCGGGCGTCCGCTGTCCGATGGAGCTGAGCACGTATTTCCGCATCAACGCGGAAAACACCGGTCAGTTCGAACGCACTCTGATCATCGCCGATAAGGGCTCTTACGTGTCCTATCTGGAAGGCTGCACCGCGCCTCAACGCGACACGGCGCAGTTGCACGCAGCTGTGGTCGAGATCATCGTTGAGGAAGACGCCGAGGTTAAGTACTCGACTGTTCAAAACTGGTTCCCCGGTGACGAGAACGGCAAGGGCGGTATCTATAACTTTGTGACCAAACGCGCCGATTGCCGGGGCGACCGGTCCAAGGTGATGTGGACGCAGGTTGAAACTGGCTCGGCCGTGACCTGGAAGTACCCGTCCTGCATCCTGCGCGGTGACGAAAGCCAGGGTGAGTTCTATTCGATCGCAATTACCAACAACTATCAGCAGGCCGATACCGGCACGAAGATGGTTCACTTGGGCAAGAACACCAAGTCGCGCATTGTGTCGAAAGGCATCAGCGCGGGTAAGGCTCAGAACACCTATCGTGGGCTGGTCTCGATGCACCCGAAAGCGAAAGACAGTCGGAACTATACCCAGTGCGACAGCTTGCTTATCGGCGACAAATGCGGGGCGCATACCGTTCCGTATATCGAGGTCCGTAACAATTCCTCGCGCGTCGAGCACGAAGCGACGACGTCGAAGGTGGACGATGATCAGCTGTTCTATTGCCGTCAGCGCGGAATGGACGAGGAAGAGGCCGTGGCGCTGGTTGTTAACGGGTTCTGCAAGGACGTCCTGCAGGCACTGCCGATGGAATTTGCCATGGAGGCGCAGCAGTTGGTGGCGATCAGCCTCGAAGGATCCGTGGGTTAACCCCGACTTTCCCTGAATTCAGAACATACAGGGCGCCAAGTGCCCTCTTGCGATACGCTAAAGGACAAGAAATGCTGGAAATCAAAAACCTGCACGTGAAACTTGAGGAAGAAGACAAGCAAATCCTCAAAGGTGTGGACCTAACGGTTGAAGCTGGCAAGGTGCATGCGATCATGGGGCCGAACGGCTCGGGGAAGTCGACGCTCAGCTATGTGCTTTCGGGGCGTGACGGCTACGAAGTGACCGAAGGCTCGGCCACTCTGGACGGCGAAGACCTGCTTGAGATGGAACCGGAAGAGCGCGCCGCAGCTGGTGTGTTTCTGGCGTTCCAATACCCGGTAGAAATTCCCGGCGTTGGCAACATGACCTTCCTGCGGACCGCTGTGAACGCGCAACGCAAGGCCCGGGGCGAGGACGAACTGTCGGCTGCCGACTTCCTGAAACTGGTCCGCGCCAAGGCGAAATCGCTGAAGATCGACGCGGATATGCTCAAGCGTCCGGTGAACGTTGGCTTCTCGGGTGGTGAGAAGAAGCGGAACGAAATCCTGCAGATGGCCATGCTGGAGCCTAAGATGTGCATCCTGGACGAAACGGACTCGGGTCTTGACGTCGATGCAATGAAGCTGGTGGCCGAAGGTGTGAACGCGCTGCGCGACGAGGGCCGTGGTTTCCTGGTCATTACGCACTATCAGCGTCTGCTTGATCACATCAAACCTGATGTTGTGCATATCATGGCAGATGGTCGGATCGTGAAAACCGGCGGGCCTGATCTGGCGCTGGAAGTCGAAAACAATGGTTACTCTGACATTCTGGCCGAGGTGAACTGATGGCGCTGCCCGAAGTTAAACAAACTGCGACCGAGGCGCGGTTGGCCACGCTGACCATGCCCGACGCCGGGTGTACCCGCGCCGCGCGTGAGGATGCGCTGGCGCGCGTGCTGGAAATGGGTTTGCCGGGTCGTCGCGACGAATATTGGAAATACACGCGCCCCGACAGCCTTGTGGTACCGGATGCAACTCCGGCTGCGGTTTTTGCTGATGACGAGTCGCTGGTGTTCAGCGAGTTCGACCGTCTGAAAATCGTGTTCGTGGACGGTGTCTTTAACGCCGATGAATCCGACGATCTGTCGATGGAAGGTGTTTCGATCGACCGGCTCGAAGATATCTGTTGCAAGGACATTCACTGGGCCAAGGACTTGTACGGCGTGCTGGAAGCGCGCGGGCAGACACCGGTTCAGCGCCCTCTGGCTGCGTTGAACACGGCCTTTGCGTCGGATGGTGTTGCGATCCATGTAACGGGCAAACCGTCGAAGCCGATCAACCTGATCTACCGCCACGCATCCGCGACATCAGACGCGATCCTGCACCACGTTATCCGTGTGGAAAGCGATGCCGAGGCGACCATCCTGGAAACTGGCCCCGCAGCCTCGCGCTTTAACAAGTGTATGGAGATCGACATTGCCGACAACGGCACGTTGCATCACGTGCGCGCGCAGGGCAGGGACCACGAACGCCGCGCAGCAACACACATGTTCACCCGTCTGGGGCAGGAATCGACCTATAAGTCCTTCACGCTGACTGTGAACGGAGTGTTGACGCGGAATGAACAGGTCATCGAACTGACCGGCGACGATGCGGTGGCCCACGTCGCAGGCGCGTGCGTGGGCGATGGTGACTTTCACCATGATGATACCGTGTTTGTTACCCACGACGCGGTGAACTGCGAAAGCCGCCAGGTCTTCAAGAAAGTGCTGCGCAATGGTGCGACCGGTGTGTTCCAAGGCAAGATCCTGGTGAAAGAGGGTGCTCAGAAGACGGATGGCTATCAGATCAGCCAGTCGCTTTTGCTGGATGACGACAGCCAGTTCCTCGCCAAGCCGGAACTTGAGATTTACGCCGACGATGTTGCATGTTCGCACGGCTCGACCTCGGGCGCGATCGACGAGACGGCACTGTTCTACTTGCGCTCGCGCGGGGTGCCGGTGAAGGACGCCACCAACATGCTGACGCTGGCGTTTTTGGCAGAGGCCGTCGATGAGATCGAGGATGAGGCGCTGGCCGAAGCCATCGTCACCCGCCTCGAAGGCTGGTTGTCGCGGCATAGCTGATGCCTGTGACTTCGGATATCGTGGCCACCTATCGGGGGCCGGGGCGAGTTGTGCGCCGGCTTCTTGATCTTGGTCCGCGCGAAGATAGGGCATTGGTGTTTGTCATGGCGTTCTGCGTCGTGGCATTCATCGCCCAATTGCCCAGCCTCGCACGCCGCGCGCACATCGAAGGCCTTGAGCTTGATATGCTTATGGGCGGTGCATTGATGGGCACTGTCTTTATCCTGCCTCTGTTTTTTTACCTGCTGGCTTTTGTCTCTTATGGCGCGGCGCGGCTGGCTGGAGGTAAGGGTACATCATATGGTGCAAGGCTGGCGCTGTTTTGGGCGCTACTTTCCTCGACGCCGCTGGTTCTGTTAAATGGGCTTGTTGCAGGATTTATCGGCTCTGGACCCGCTCTGACAATTGTGGGAGCTCTCTGGTTCGCCGTCTTCCTGTGGTTCTGGGTGGCAGGTCTCAGCCAAGCGCAAAGGCAACAAGAATGAATTCCACAGGCATTGCCCAACTTGCCGTACTGACCTTGACCAACCCGGCCCAAGCAGCCCGCCAGCTTTTGGCGCTGCGTCCGGGGCGCGAGGTTCTGTGGCTTGCCTTTGCCCTTGCTGTCATATTGAACGGCATAATCCAGTTGGGGATTGAACAGATGGTTCCGGTGCCCGAAGGGGAACCGGTTCTTCCGCCAGAGCCGATCTTTCTGGGCCTGCTGCGCTCGGCCGGTACCATGATGCTGAGCGTTGCTGCGTTTCTATTCGTCGGTCGGTTCCTGGGTGGTCGCGCCTCGTTCGAGGACATTCTGACGTTGACGATCTGGCTTCAATTTCTGCAGATCGCCGCGATGGTGGTAACGCTGGCGATCACGATTGTTCTGCCGTTCCTGATGGTGATGTTTTTGTTGGCAACAGCCGTGATCAGCCTTTATGTCACGCTACATTTCCTGAATGAAGCGCATCAATTCGGTTCGCTTGCAAAATCCTTTGGGGTCATCGTGTTATCTGCCTTGCTGGCAGTTCCCCTTGTCCTCGCACTTACGCCGGGCGGCCCGGTATAGGGAAAAAGACCATGTATGACGTGCAGAAAATTCGCTCAGACTTTCCGATCCTGTCACGGGAGGTGAATGGCAAGCCGCTGACCTATCTGGACAACGGCGCTTCGGCACAAAAGCCGCAGGTGGTGATCGACGCGGTCACACGCGCCTATGCCGAAGAGTATTCGAACGTCCATCGCGGGCTGCACTACCTGTCCAACCTCGCGACGGAAAAGTACGAATCTGTCCGCGGCACGATTGCCCGTTTTCTGGGGGCCGCGGATGAGAATGAAATCGTTCTGAATTCGGGCACCACCGAGGGGATCAATTTGGTCGCCTACGGCTGGGCAATGCCGCACTTGCAGGCTGGGGATGAGATCGTGCTGAGCGTGATGGAGCATCACGCCAACATCGTTCCCTGGCATTTTCTACGCGAACGGCAGGGTGTTGTTTTGAAATGGGTCGATGTGGATGCAGACGGCGGTTTGGACCCGCAGGCGGTGATCGACGCGATCGGGCCCAAGACGAAACTGGTTGCCGTTACCCAGTGTTCCAACGTTCTTGGCACGGTGGTTGATGTCAAAGCCATCACCGAAGGCGCTCATGCCAAGGGCGTTCCGGTGCTGGTCGATGGCAGCCAGGGCGCGGTTCATATGCCGGTGAACGTGCAGGATATCGGGTGCGATTTCTACGCCATCACCGGGCATAAGCTATACGGTCCGTCCGGTTCAGGCGCGATTTACATCAAATCCGAACGCATGGCCGAAATGCGCCCCTTCATTGGCGGCGGCGACATGATCAAAGAGGTCAGCAAGGATCAGGTGATCTACAACGATCCACCGATGAAGTTCGAGGCCGGCACGCCCGGTATCGTACAGACCATCGGTTTGGGCGTTGCTCTGGACTATATGATGGACCTGGGGATGGAGAACATCGCTGCGTACGAGGCTGGTCTGCGCGACTACGCAATGCAGAAACTGACGGGTCTGAACTGGCTGCAGGTACAGGGCACACGTCCCGACAAGGCCGCGATCTTCAGCTTCACACTGGATGGGGCAGGGCACGCACACGATGTCTCGACCATTCTGGACAAAAAGGGCGTAGCCGTGCGCGCCGGCCACCACTGCGCCGGGCCGCTGATGGATTTCTACGGTGTCACGGCCACTTGCCGCGCCAGCTTTGGCCTTTACAACACCACGGACGAGGTCGACACACTGATCGATGCGCTCGAACTGGCGCATGATTTGTTTGCGTGAATCCTGACCGATCCGGGAAGATTTGCAGTTGCACCCGGATCGGAACAAGGTTAGCTAACGGCCAAGGCACCTGTAGCTCAGCTGGATAGAGCGCTGCCCTCCGAAGGCAGAGGCCAGAGGTTCGAATCCTCTCAGGTGCGCCACTTCTTCGTCCAGATCACGTCAAAACCCGACGGTTCGCGCAGGCCCATAAGCGCATTTGGCTTTTTGATATGGATGATACGCCACCGTCCAAGTGGTGCGATTGGATTGCAGTTGGTTGTTGTTGCTTGCGTTTCGCTTAAAACCGCGAAGCGAAAACCAGCAGCAGGTAGGCAGACAACGCAACAACAATGGCAAAAATGACCACAGGTGGCCGTTTCTTCCTGTTTTTGAATTCGTGCTGAAAGGCCCCGGCGTGGTATGCTAAATACAGTGCCACAGCCAGCAAGAACAAGGCTAAGGCATTAATGGTAAACGAAATCACGGGTAACGTCCTGAACACAACGGCAGCACGCTGCCTTTAGATTACTGAGCCTAAGGTATCACTAGGGTACTTGTGAATACACTCAAATTAATTTCAGAATCCGTGGTTAATCAATCATTTTTGGCAACAAAACCTTCGGGTTTCCGTAGTAAAGGCAAAGGCACCCGCCCTTTTGCTAAAGTGTTGCTTCCAACGGACGACAACACGGGTCGCGCCCGAGCGCGCCGGTCGTTTCACAACTGTTCCTTTGCCGTTAGCCTGGTAGTTGCGGGATTCATCCCAAGAGAAATGGACGAGGTAGAAGCGATGCTATCAACCCATGCCGCCGATACAGATCGTTCCGGATATCTACGGCAGATCGCCTGAAACGGCGCTACTTTGTCTTTGAACATGCGACTTCGGCGCAATGAAGTGACCGCGAATAAACCGGCGCTTTTTCATGTTCTGCCACAAATATTAACAGACGCCGCTGTCCGTGGCTGGACATCAAATGCAGCCCTCCTGAAATCGAAATAACTCGCGTTCGAAGAAAGGAGTTCATCACCATGAAAGTCAAAAACAAAATCAGTGCCGCCATTCTGGCAATACCGGGCAGCCTGCTGGCCGCGGGGGTGGTCAATGCGGCCAACCTTACGAGTTTGGGTCGTCTGAGCGATGGAACCACAGTTTGGCGCATCACGAACGATTTGGATGCGCCTCAAACCGTGCGGTTGCAACAGTATGGCGGGACGTTCGACAAAGAGTTCGTCGTCAACCCGGGTACAACAATCGTTTACGGGGGAAAAGGTAACGGCGCTCAGACGCACAAAGCCTATTTCAACGGTGAAAGCACAACCAAAACCAAGGCCGCGGGCAACCAGGCTTACAATCCATCGCAATCCGGTCCTGCCGGACCACAAGGCCCGCAAGGCGCGACCGGACCACAGGGTGAAACCGGGCAACAAGGCGATGTGGGGCCGCAGGGTGAAACGGGACAAGTTGACTATGCGCGCATGATTCCTCTGCAAAACGAGATTGCCTCAAACCGGAATGCTATTGCGCGCAATGCGGAAAACATCGCCAACAATACGGCCGGAATCGCGGCGGCAATGTCCTTGGCGGCGTTGCAGCAGAATCCACATTACGACGGAATCCAGACATCTTTCGGTCTTGGGTACTATGATGGAGAGACCGGGTACTCGGGATTGGTCGGTATGAAGTTGAACGACCGCATTTACGGCAACGTTGGTGTTTCGTACGGGACAGAGCCGGGTGCAGTTGCTTCGATCACGATAAGCTGGTGATCGGACAAGGTGTTCGAGGTGCGTAATCCGATGCCGGCCTATTACTGCAAAGACTGAGCGCGGGACGACGCTCAATCAAAGTAGGAACGGCATTCTGGAGATCAGGGGCGTTAACCGCCCCAGCTGCGGACCTCGCCACAGTCCATGTGGACAAAGTTTGAACGGTAGTACTTGCCAACACCACCGGCGCGGCAGGACATGGCCGCTTTGGCCATTTGCGAAACCGAGCGCGACGACAGGCGCAGGTCAGCGGCCTGGCCTTTCATGTGCAGCGAGTTCTTTGCCACACGGCGCGAGCGCGAGCGCAGCATTGCGTTTGTTTGTGGTGAGCGATAGCCGGACAGCAGCGTGTAAGGCTCGTTTACGTCCAGCAGGTTGTGCGAAGCCGCCATAATATCGATGGTGCGCAGGTCCATGGATTTGACCTGATCGGTGCGCCAATCGCGCATGAAGTGGTTCACTTCCTTGACGGCGTCCTTGATGTATTTGCCATCCACCCAATAGATCATATCGATCCGTTCGCCGGTGCGGCCCGAATACATGCGGATACGACGGATATCGCCGCCGCCGCGCAAGAATCCTGCTGCGTTGGAATAAGTTGGTGCTGCTACAACTGCGGTTGCTGCAAATGCGCCCAATAGGGCACGCCGGGTCAAGCCCGATGTACTGCTCATCGTCATTTCAGTTTCGTCCCGTACTGTTCCTGCCTGCACACGATGTTACGCGCGCGGTGTTAATTTTTTCCCATCCCAGATGCGGGATTTATGACACAGCCGTGAACGGCCGCCAAGAAGTCTTTGAAATTCACCTTTTCAAGGGGGAATTTTCGGCAGTTTTTTGCGCAGGTGATGCAAATCGGTATAATATTGAGGCAATTAAGCATTGGCGTACTGCAGCCGATGCAAACGCGCATCAGGCAGAAGGGGATGCATCAATTTGATGCATTTGTGAATGGACAAATCCTTCGGCTGAAAACCATATTTTACCGACATGCGCCTCAGAACGCGCAAAGTATTGAATAATCAGGGCCATCCCATGCGAGCTTTTTTACGATTGCCAACACGTCTTATTTTCGCCGCTTTTGTTTCGGCGGCAGCATCTGTGGCAAATGCCCAGTCTGCTCCGGATACCGCGTTTCAAATGGCGGTGGCCGAGTTCGCGCCTTCCGGATCAGGACTGGCGGATTTTTATCGCGGCAACAATTTTGCCCCGATCTGGGTTGGTGAAAGCGCGGAGCATCAGGCGCGCCGGGCCCGTTTGATCCGGGCGTTGTCGTCGACGGATTTGCATGGATTGCCGCAAGGCGACTACGACGTGTCGTCCCTTATGTCTCAGATGCAGGACGCACGTTCGCTGCGGGACCTGGGCGCGGTTGAAATTGCGCTGAGCCGCGCGTTTGTCCGCTATGCAGATGACCTCTACGCAGGCGCGTTGCGGCCTGCGCAAATTGACGATGGGCTGGTGCGCAAAGTCTCACGACTGTCCGCCGCAGAACACTTGCAGGCGCTGACGGCCGCTGACGGAGACGCGTATTTCGACGAACTCGCGCCGCAATCGGTTCAGTACCGAGCATTGATGAAACAGAAGCTGGCTCTTGAGGCGCTCGTCCATCAGGGTGGATGGGGTGCGTCCGTTCCGGTGGACAAGCTGGAGCTTGGGGACACAGGCCCCAATGTCATTAAGCTGCGGAACCGTTTGATTTCAATGGGCTATCTCAAGCCCACAGCCAACCCGGTGTTCGATGACGCGTTGCTGGCTGCGGTAAAGGATTTTCAGCAGGCGCATGGTCTGGCTGCGGACGGTGTCGCTGGTCAAGGGACGATTACCGAGCTGAACCGGACCGCGTCCGAGCGCCTGAAGGCCGTCTATGTCGCCCTGGAACGCGAGCGTTGGTTGCCGCGCGAGAGGGGTGAGCGGCACATTCTGGTAAATCAGGCGGATTTCTCGGCCAAGATCGTTGATGAAGGCCGGGTCACGTTTGAAACCCGCGCCGTGATTGGCAAAAACGTTCATGATCGCCGTAGCCCCGAGTTTTCGGACGAGATGGAGCACATGGTCATCAACCCCAGCTGGTATGTCCCGCGCTCGATCATCACCAAGGAGTACTTGCCCAAACTGCAGTCCAACCCGAACGCTGTGGGGCATATCCAGATCACGGATCGCAGCGGTCGCGTTGTGAACCGGGGTGCCGTGGATTTCACGCAGTTCAACACTCGGAACTTCCCGTTTGCGATGCGGCAGCCGCCCAGCAAAAGTAATGCGCTGGGTCTGGTGAAGTTCATGTTCCCCAATAAGTACAACATCTATCTGCATGATACGCCTCAGAAATCTCTGTTCGCGCGCGAGGTGCGGGCGTTCTCGCATGGGTGTATCCGATTGGCGCAGCCGTTCGAGTTTGCATATGCGTTGTTGGCCAAGCAAGAGGAAGATCCAAAGGCGTTTTTCCATCGCATTCTGGCAACCGGCAAGGAAACGACAGTTCCGCTGGAACAGCATGTTCCGGTTCATCTGATCTATCGCACCGCCTATATTGGCCCGAAAGGTGAGGTGCAGTATCGCCGCGACGTCTATGACCGGGATCGGAAAATCTGGGAGGCTCTGCAGAAAGCAGGGGTGGCCCTGCCGGACGTTCAGGGGTAAGCACCGGGGGCAGGTCCTTAATTCGGGAAGCCCGTCATGCAGTATACCATTCAGCAGATCGCCGAAGCCCTGGGTGCCGAAAGCCAGGGCGATCTGAGCGTTATCATCGAGCGCGCCGCAGAACCGGCCGATGCGGGACCATCCGATCTGGCCATGGCGATGTCGCCGAAATACACCGAAGCGCTCAGCGCCGGGGCTGCTCGTGCTGCCGTGTTGTGGGAAGGTGCCGATTGGCAAGCCCTGGGTTTGAGCGCAGCGATATTTGTGCCGCGTCCGCGCATGGCGATGGCTGGCATCACGGCGATGCTGGATCGCGGGCAGGGGGTTGAACCGGGTATTCACCCCTCGGCCGTGATCGACCCGACAGCAGAAATTGGCGAAGGAGCTGCGATCGGTCCATTGGCCGTCATCGGAGCGCGGGTGCGCATAGGAAAGGGCGCGGTGATCGGCCCGCACTGTGTCATCGGCATGGATGCGGTTCTGGGTGATAGTGCCATTCTGCGCGAGATGGTTAGCATTGGCGCACGGGCGCAGATCGGGGATCGATTTATCGCGCAACCCGGGGCCCGGATCGGTGGCGATGGGTTCAGCTTTGTAACCCCCGAAGTCTCAGGTGCGGAAAACGCCCGAAAGACAATGGGCGATCAGGGCGAGGCTCGCGCGCAAAGTTGGCTGCGCATCCATTCCCTCGGTGCCGTGGAAATCGGTGACGATGTCGAGGTCGGTTCGAATTGTACCGTCGATAACGGCACTATTCGGAATACGCGCATCGGCGACGGTTCAAAACTCGATAACCTGGTCCACGTGGGGCACAATACACGTGTGGGTCGCGATTGCCTGTTGTGTGGGCAAACCGGCGTGTCGGGTTCTGTAGAGATCGGAAACAACGTTGTTCTGGGCGGTCAGACTGGGGTGGTCGACAACATCTTTATCGGCGATGGTGTGATCTCGGGCGGGGGGACAAAAATTCTGTCCAATGTGCCTAAAGGGCGTGTGATCATGGGCTATCCGGGTATCAAAATGGAAAGCCATACAGACATTTACAAAGCGCAGCGGCGTCTGCCGCGTTTGGCGCGTGACGTAGAGGCGCTGAAAAAGGCTGTTTCCAAATTGCCTTCGAGTGATTAAATCACCCTCAACAGGATAATCAGAGGATCGTCATGAGCATCAGCGACCGCGTCATCGCAATCATTGCAGAGCAGGCCGTGCTGGAGCCGTCTGATGTGACCCCCGAAAGCACGCTCGAGGATCTGGGCATCGACAGCCTTGGTCTGGTCGAGAGCATTTTTGCGATCGAGGAAGAGTTCGACATTTCGGTGCCGTTCAATGCCAACGAACCCAGCGCCAGCGACTTTGACATCACGAACGTTGCGGCGATCATCGCCGGGATCGAAAAGCTGGTGTCGGAAAAGGTCTGACATAATCTCATGAAACGCGTCGTTATTACCGGGGCCGGTACGATCAATTCACTGGGCCATTCGGTGGCCGATACGCTCGAGGCCATGCGGGAAGGGCGTTGTGGCATCTCTGACCTCGAGTTTCGGGATGTCGAGCGTTTGGCCATCAAGATCGGTGGGCAGGTTCGTGGCTTTGAGGCCGAGGGCCGGTTCAACCGTCAACAAATGAGCCTGTATGACCGGTTCACTCAATTCACGCTGACCGCAACGAAAGAGGCGATAGACCAGTCCGGGATTGAGTTTCACGGCGATCTGGCGGCGCGGTCTGGTGTGGTGCTTGGGACCGCCGGTGGCGGCGTTTCGACCTGGGACGACAATTACCGTTCTGTTTATGAGGATGGCAAAAACCGGGTTCACCCGTTTGTCGTTCCGAAACTGATGAACAACGCAGCCGCCAGCCACGTATCGATGGAACACAACCTGAAAGGGCCCAGCTTTACGGTCTCGACCGCGTGTGCTTCGTCCAACCACGCTATGGCGCTGGCGTTCCAAATGGTGCGCAGCGGCACAGCCCCGGCCATGGTGACGGGCGGTTCGGAATCGATGCTGTGTTTTGGCGGGGTGAAAGCCTGGGAAGGGCTGCGCGTGATGTCCAAGGACGCCTGCCGCCCGTTCAGCGCGAACCGGAACGGGATGGTTCAGGGCGAAGGCGCAGGTGTCTTCGTGTTCGAGGAGTACGAACACGCGCGCGCCCGTGGGGCTGATATTCTGTGCGAGGTCGTCGGTTTCGCGATGTCCTCCGACGCTGCAGATATCGTGATGCCCAGCAAACAAGGGGCTTCGCGGGCCATGTCCGGCGCGCTGGCCGATGCGCGGATCAGCGCAGACAAGGTTGGCTATATCAACGCCCACGGCACCGGTACTGCGGCCAATGACAAGACGGAATGCGCGGCCGTTGCGGATGTGTTTGGCCCGCACGCGGATGAACTGATGATCTCATCCACCAAGTCGATGCACGGTCACCTGATCGGAGGCACAGGCGCGGTTGAGCTGTTGGCCTGCATCATGGCGTTGCGGGACGGTGTGATCGCGCCCACCATTGGATACGAAGAACCCGATCCAGAATGCGCGTTGGATATCGTGCCGAACGAAGCGCGCGAGGCGCGTGTCGATGTAGTCCTGAGCAACGCGTTTGCCTTTGGCGGCTTGAACGCGGTGCTGGCGCTGAAACGCGTTTAAGCCAACGACCTGATATAAAAAAGCGCCACCGAAGGACTTCGGCGGCGCTTATTTTATTGAGCGTAGATCAGTTCTGAAGAACGTTCAAACCTTCGAACCCGGCGGTGAAGCCGGACAGCGAAACTTGCAGTTCCAAAAGCTGGTTGGGGGCCAGAACGGATACCAGCGACAGCTTGGCGGTCGAGCCGGCCTTCATCGCGTCCACATCCCCTTGGGTAAAGCCGAGCTGAGCAAGGCAGCCAACAGGGTTGCAGTGATGATAGTCATAGCGTTTGCCCGGGCCGCCATCGATCGAAAAGGCGATTTGTGCCTGAAGCATAGTTTCCAGCGGAACCACGACAGTTGCACCCGCAACGGCGGCAACGCCTTCGGGCAGCCGTTCAATGGTGATCTCTGCGATCGGTTGACCTTGCTCACCGGTCAGGATCTGGCGCATCGCGCAGGGATCTTCTTCGTTGTTGGTATTGATGCAAAGGATGGCCCAGTCGCCTTGTTCCTCTTTGATGTATTGCTCTCCCAGACGGGGGCCAGTTTCGCCCAAGTCCAGATCGGAACCGACCCCGGTCTGCGGTTGGGTTTCGGTGTCCTGTGTCGCCTCTTGGGCAAATGCAGCGCCGCTGCACAAGGCGGCGGTCACCAGGCTTACGGATAGGATGTTCTTGATCATAAGTGCCTCGGCAATGTGTGTGTTGGACTTTTTCTTTCGTCTATCATCCCTCGCCAACAGTGTCAGCGGCTAAGGTGGCGCAATTCAAGATGTGATCGGATTTTTGCCGCCTTTCGAGGAGCAGAAAAGGGCAAGCTCACAAACGACAAAGGGAGCCGATAGAGCGGCTCCCTTCGATATAATTTTCTCCCCGTCGGACTGGCCGACTTAGTTATGCGCAGACGTTACGAAAGGCAGACGCAGCGGTCAACTGCTAACCTGAATTTTTAATGTTACGACCATGATTTGTGAAAAAAACCGCGCCCGGAGGCGCGGTCAGTCGACAGGGAGGAAATATGCTGACCCACAACCACAGCCGGGGGACAGCAATTAGACTTTCGCAGGCAAAGGTTAAATTTGTATGCTGGCCGCAGATCGGTGGAAACAAGGCCTTACATTCATGGACGAAAACATCTTTTTGGGCGGTTCGGGCAACGACTATAGCCAACCGCAGTCGCTAACGCTGAAATATGCCAATCGCCATGGCATGATCGCCGGGGCGACTGGAACCGGCAAAACCGTGACGCTGCAAATTCTGGCCGAAGGGTTTTCGCAAGCAGGCGTTCCGGTTTTTCTGTCAGATGTCAAAGGCGACTTGTCCGGTCTGGCAAAGGCGGGCAGCGAAGGTCACAAACTCCACCAGGCTTTTCAGGAACGGGCGCAACGCATCGGCTTTGCCGATTATTCCTATGCCGCTTGTCCGGTCACCTTTTGGGATCTTTTCGGGGAACAGGGGCACCCCGTTCGGACCACAGTAACCGAAATGGGCCCCTTGTTGCTGTCGCGGTTAATGGATCTGAGCGAGGCGCAAGAAGGGATTTTGAACATCGCATTCCGGGTGGCCGACGAAGAAGGCCTGCCATTGCTGGACCTCAAGGATCTGCAATCTCTGCTGGTCTGGATCGGAGAGAACCGAGCGCAGTTGTCTTTGCGCTACGGCAATGTTTCAACCGCTTCGATCGGAGCGATCCAGCGCCGTCTGTTGGTGCTCGAAAATCAGGGCGGCACCAAGTTGTTTGGCGAACCGGCTTTGGAACTGGCCGATCTGATGCGCGTGGACGAAAACGGGCAGGGTTTCGTGAACATCCTGGCCGCCGATAAGTTGATGGGCTCGCCACGCCTCTATGCAACCTTCCTGCTGTGGTTGCTGAGCGAATTGTTCGAGGAACTACCCGAGGTTGGCGACCCGGACAAGCCAAAGCTGGTTTTCTTTTTCGACGAGGCGCATTTGCTGTTCGATGACGCGCCCAAGGTGTTGGTGGACAAGGTCGAACAGGTCGCGCGGCTTATTCGTTCCAAAGGCGTGGGCGTCTATTTTATCTCGCAAAATCCGGCGGATATTCCCGAAGACATTCTGGGCCAGTTGGGCAACCGGGTGCAGCACGCCCTGCGCGCGTTCACGGCACGGGACCGTAAAAACCTGCGTCTTGCAGCCGAGACCTATCGGGAAAACCCGGCCTTCGATACGGAACAAGCCATCCGCGAGGTTGGTGTTGGCGAGGCCGTAACCTCGATGCTGCAGAAAAAAGGGGTTCCGGGGATTGTTGAACGAACACTGATCCGCCCGCCGGGATCGCAGCTTGGTCCGATCACCAAGACCGAACGCAAGGCGCTGATGGATGCTTCGGCAATGAAGGTTAAATACGGAAAGCTGGCGGATCGGAAATCAGCCTTTGAAATCCTGCAAGCCCGCGCAAACGCAGCGGCGCAGGCAGCGGCCGAAGCCGAAGAACAGATCGAGACGCAATCGACGGCAGAACGGGAATTCGCAACAGCGCGACGTTATTCCGGCAGCCGCGTCGGTCGATCCTCATCTCGCGTCATGCGCAAGAAAGATACATTCGCAACCGCGATGAGCGAGGCGGTAATCAAAGAACTGAAAGGCACGACAGGACGCCGCATCGTGCGCGGCATTCTGGGCGGGTTGTTCAAGGCTCGCTGACGGGCAAAGGGCCGGGCAGGTTAGACCTGCCCGAGGCCTGACACGTTACTTCAGACGGCGTTGGCCTTCCTGACGGCAATAGGCGTCCGCTTCGGGCACAGACATCTTGGTCGCCGGGAAATTGATCGCGCGATCCCAGGTCACACGGTCCTGGCGATACAGCTGACAAGTGACTTCGCCTTTGGGCGTTTGCACTTTGACCGGAGTGGACTCGAGATCTTCCGGTGTCGGGATACAGCCGGCAAGGGCAGCGAACAGCGGGACGATGAGGATTGTTTTGGTGAGAGAAATATTCATGCGCACTCTTCTTCTACTCGTAGGTTTCCCGGATGATCGCGGGCCAAGCGTCAAATTAGCGTAAATTCTGGCCAAAAAGAGGGCTGGATCATGACGGTACTGGGTTCGTCTAATCGGTATACCCCATAAAATCAAGAAACCGCGCCAAAGGTTTAGCGCGGTTTCAAGAATTGATTGTCTGTGATCCTACTTTTCCGGGATCAAACCCCGTGGGCTGAACCTGAGAACGATCAAAAGGATCAGTCCCATGGTGAACAGACGCATATGCGCGGCGCTTTCGATCAGATGCGCCTTGAGCGCGCTGCCATCTGGCATTCCGGCGGTAATCAGGTTCATCAGCCACAGGCCGATTGGCTCGACCTGAACCCAAAGGAACCAGATCAGGAACGCCCCCAGAACCGCGCCAAAGTTGTTGCCGGATCCTCCGACGATCACCATGACCCAGACCAAAAAGGTGAACCGCAGCGGGTTGTAGGTGCTGGGCGTCAGCTGCCCGTCCAGCGTGGTCATCATCGCGCCGGCGATCCCGCAGATTGCCGAGCCCAGGATGAAGATCTGCAAGTGGCGGCGGGTGACGTCCTTGCCCATCGCCTCGGCGGCGACCTCATTGTCGCGGATGGCGCGCATCATACGGCCCCAGGGGCTGTGCAACGCCTTCTGCGCCATCCAAAGCAGAACCAGCAAAACAATCAGGAACAGCAGCGAATAGCCCAGCTTGACCGACAGGGTCGAAGCTGTAACCAGATCCAGTCCAAACCATTCGGCGCGGGCAATGAAGCTCGGGTCGTTCTGGAGTTCGACCTCGTACCCAACCACGGGCGAGGGGCGCGGGATGCCGTAGACGTTTTTGACGCCGCGGGCCAACCAATCCTCGTTCTTCATGATCGCAATGATGATCTCGGCAATACCCAGCGTCGCAATCGCAAGATAGTCCGAGCGCAGACCCAGCGCTGTTTTGCCGATCAACCAGGCGGCACCGGCGGCCAGTAGACCGCCCGCAGGCCAGGCCAGCAGCACCGGCATGTTCAAACCACCAAGGTTACCTGCGATGGCAGGGTCAATCGCCTCGACCCCGGCCACGTTGGGATCAAATACAGCGCGATAGACAAAGAATCCCACGATCAGGATGGCGATGATCGTCAGCGTGCGCATCCGGCCTTTGGGCATGCGCGTCGCGACCATCACGGCGGCCACAACCGTCGCCGCGCCCAGCAACAGCGCCAAAACAATGCCATATCCGCCCGAGGACCAAGCCCCCGGCGTCGGTGGGGTCGAGATCAGCACAACCGCAAGACCGCCCAGCGCGACAAAGCCCATGACACCAACGTTGAACAGGCCCGCAAAGCCCCATTGCAGGTTCACCCCGATCGCCATGATGGCCGAGATCAGCCCCATGTTCAGGATCAGGATTGCCGTGTTCCAGCTTTGCGTGAAACCGGTCAGCAGGATAAGGCCGCCGACGACGATGAAAAGCAGCGTGTTTTTGACGGACTCGGTCATACCGCTTTCCCCTTAAACAGGCCCGTAGGCTTGAACAGCAGCACGATCAGCAAGATGACAAAGCTGACGGCGAATTTGTAATCGGTAGACAGGAACTGCACCAAACCGGACGGGGCAAGGTTTTCAGGTGCAATATAGGTCAGCACCTTTTTCCACGCATAGGTGATGGTCACCTCGGAAAACGCGATAATGAACCCACCGGCAATGGCGCCCAGAGGATTGCCGAGGCCACCCACGATGGCAGAGGCAAAGATCGGCAGCAGCAGTTGGAAATAGACAAAGGGCTTAAAGCTCTTGTCCAGCCCGTACAGCACGCCTGCGGTGGTGGCCAAGGCTGCAACGATGATCCATGTGATCATCACGACGCGTTCCGGGTTGATGCCCGACAGCAGCGCCAGATCTTCGTTATCGGAATAGGCGCGCATCGACTTGCCGGTGCGCGTCTTGTTCAGAAACCAGAACAGAAGTGCCACGGCGACAACTGCAACAATCACGGTGATGCCTTGCGATGTCTTGATCGCCAGACCTTCGCGCAGACCGGTCATCGCCTTGAAGTCACGGGCAGAAACAATGAACCGCGCGCCGTCCGAGAACCTTTGATCATCCGGTCCGATGATAAAACGTACCAGGCCATTCATGATGAACATGACACCCATGGACACGATCACAAGGATCACCGGTTTGGCCTTTTGTTCCCGATAGAACCGATAGACCAGCCGATCTGTGATGAGCACCAGAACGATACAGCCCAGAATCGCAAAGGGCAGGGCCAACAGGGCGGTCGGCAAGGGCCCAAAGCTGACGCCTGCGGCTTGCAGACCCCACGTGACCAGCACCGCAACCATCGCGCCAAATGCCATTGTGTCGCCATGGGCAAAATTCGAAAACCGCAGGATGCCATAGATGAGTGTGACCCCCAGCGCCCCAAGCGCCAATTGGCTGCCGTAAGCAACCGCAGGCACGATGACAAAGTTTGCCAGCGCGACTAACGCGTTCAATAAGTCCATGTGATCGTCTCGTTCTTTCGGGTGCGGCTTTATGGCATGCGTTTTGCCATATGCACAATCATTCCCGCGCGTTTTCTGGGCTTATTTCGGGAAAATTCTGATCTGAAAACCACAAAGTTGGACCGTGCTCGACTGTCGATACGGTTCTGTTTGGGTTTGGGGGCTTTCAGGCGGGGTAACCCCCGCCTGATTGGGCGTTTCAGGATGGCTTGCATAGCCGCATTGAGATGGGTTTGTCAGTTAACAACACATGTTCCGCGCTCATTGCGGCTGTTCGCACCGGTGGCCCGGATGGCCAGCGAGCCGCTTGTTGCGTCGACCGTGTAACCCACGCTACCGCCCTGGGCGAGTTGCAGGAACTCATGAGCGCCGAGCCCTTTGAAAACATGAAGTTCCGACACCTCGCCGTTGATGGTCACGGTGCCCTTGGACTCGCCCTCGATCCGTTTCAGTGTGATCTTGGTCGGCGTGGTCAAAGGGCTGCATTTCCCGGACTTGCAAATTTCTTCAATCTGACACTCGTAAACATACTCAGCCCCCGGTGTTTTCTGCGTTGTGGCCTGCGCAGCAGCGGGCAGGATCAAGGCAGCAAGAGCGGCCAGATATTTCATTGAGATTCTCCTAAAGGATGTTGGCCGAAAGATCGGTCCGATTGCAGAAGAACCAGCCTTGGATGGGTCCGGTTTCGTCGCCTGACTAGGTTGGGAAAATGGCGAGAATTGATCCTTCCGGGGTCAGAATTCTGAAGTGGAAAATTTCTTTTTCGCGACGCGCATCGGTAATGTGTATTGAAAATGCAGGTAAAATTTTGGATCCGCTTGGTGATTTGAGCAGATGGTCGCGCGCAGTCGCCTTAATTCAGCCACATTTCGCGACCCCATCCTGTAACGTCCGACCGTTTCAGCTACCTTGGAATTGTAACATCCAGAATCGTTTACGTCGGGGATTGTTCGCAACACAGGGGCATCGGGTTGCCGGCGGCCTCACGCAACCTCAAGATGAAGTGAAACGCGCCAAACACCGGTTTGATCCTGGGTGAATTTGCCTAACTTTTCTGAGCGGCCCGCAGTTTTCTGCAGTGCCCAGACCAAAGAATACGGGCCGCCGAACAACGGTCCACGGAATAGGAAGGCAAGACATGAAATACACGGTGACGATGCTTTTGGCGCTGGCAACGCCCGGGCTCGCAGCAGCTCAGAGCGATCCGCTGAACGGTGCAGATTTCGTTGTGAACTGTATCTCGGACAGCACCGGCGGATCGGTAACGCTTGCGCGGTCGGGGGCCACGGACAAAGGCTTTATTGTCACCGACGAGATCAAGGGTGAGGCCACGATCATCTCGGGGCTGAATTCACTGACCTTCCTGCATATCATGGACAAGGATGTCGTAACCTTTGTGGTCGACTTCGAGGACCGCAACTACGACATGTCAATCAAAGGTCCGCATGCCGCGCAGGACTTTGGGTCTTGCGGCGAGCCAATCGGGTAATTCGGTGAGTTGGGGGGATTATCCCCCCAAAAAGCTTTTCCGTACTTCGGGATCCGCCAATAGCTCTTTACCCGTACCGGTGTATGCGTTGCGTCCCTGAACAAGCACATAGCCTTTATCAGCGATCTCAAGCGCCTGGCGGGCATTTTGTTCGACCATCAGGATCGGAAGGCCGGTGCGGGACACTTCGATAATCCGGTCAAAAAGTTCATCCATAACGATGGGCGAAACACCGGCGGTTGGTTCGTCCAGCATCAAGACCTTGGGCTGGGTCATCAGCGCGCGGCCCACGGCGACCTGTTGACGCTGGCCACCCGATAGCTCTCCGGCGGGTTGGTTCCGCTTGTCACGCAGGATGGGGAACAGGTCATAGACCTGCTCCATCGTTTCGCTGATGTCATCGCGGCGGATGAAGGCTCCCATCTCGAGGTTTTCTTCAACCGTCATCGACGTGAAGATGTTCGAGGTCTGCGGCACAAAGCCCATACCGCGGATCACCCGATCCTGCGGGGTAAGGTTGGTGATGTCCTCGCCATCCAGCCGCACTGCGCCCGAGCGGACATCAAGCATGCCGAACACGGCTTTCATTGCGGTCGATTTGCCGGCACCGTTCGGGCCGACGATCACTGCAATCTCACCCTTGTCGACGGCAATTGTGCAATCGTGCAGGATGTCTGGCCCTTTGCCATAACCACCAGTCATGGTGTCGCCGATCAGAAACGGGCCGCCATCGACCTTGTGCGTGTCGCCGCTTTTTGTATGAGCGGGCGTCATGGTGCCAACCCCGTGGGTATTGGTGATCGAGGCATCCTTGTTGCCCTTGTCATCCTGATAGGGATTGTCGCTCATGCGCCGGCCTCCAGCTTGTCTTTGTTCTTTAGGCCGGTGCCCAGATAGGCTTCGATCACGTGTTCATTGGCTTTGATCTCGTCCAAGGTACCCTCTGCCAGCACTTTACCCTCGGCCATACAGATGACCGGGTCGCAGATCTTGCCGATGAAATCCATGTCATGCTCGATAACGACGAAAGTATATCCTCGTTCCTTGTTCAGGCGCAGGATCGTGTCGGCGATGGTCATCAGCAAGGTGCGGTTCACACCTGCGCCGACCTCATCCAGAAAAACGATCTTGGCGTCGACCATCATGGTCCGCCCCAGTTCCAGCAGCTTTTTCTGACCGCCCGAGACCTGACCGGCCTTGTGATCAGCCAGATGTTCGATGGTCAGAAACTCCAGTACTTCATCGGCCTTTGCCCTAAGAGCACGTTCTTCATCGGCGATGCGCTTGCGACCGAACCAGGTGTTCCACAGCGACTCGCCGGACTGCGCGCCGGGGACCATCATCAGGTTCTCGCGGCAGCTCATCGACGAAAACTCGTGCGCAATTTGGAAGGTTCGAAGCAGTCCCTTGTGAAACAGATCGTGCGGCGGCAAGCCGGTGATTTCTTCACCATCCATGAAAACTCGACCGCTGGTCGGCGGCAGAACGCCCGCGATCACGTTGAACAGAGTGGTTTTGCCCGCTCCATTTGGCCCGATCAGGCCAGTGATGGACCCTTTTTGGATTTCCAGCGAGGCCCCATCCACCGCGTGAAACCCGCCGAAATGCTTGTGCACGTCCTCGACGACGATCATCTTTTCCCCTAGCCACCGTTACCGGTGTTTCTGCTTCCTCGAACCGAAAAGGTGAGGTGCGGCCTTTTTTCATTGAAACAGCCCGGACACAAGGCCCGGGCTGCTTGAATTTATGGCGTTTAGCGCCGGATCAACGGAAGTTGACGGTCTTGTTCTCGCCGTCGGTCACTTCGATCTCGCGGTAGGAACCCGCGCTTTCACCGGGGCCGATCAGCTCAACACCCGATGCTCCGACATAGTCGATGTCCTGACCTGCAGCCAGCAGTTCCAGACCCTTGGCCAGTTCACCCGGATAGATCTTTTCGCCGGGTTCGTTGGCAACATCCATGATCTTGGCACCGTATTCCGCCGGGTTGGTCGAACCCGCGGCCTGCATAGCCAGCATGAACAGGGCCGCCGCGTCATAGGATTCAGGCGAATAGGGCGACGAGCCGTCAAAGCCCGCAGCTTCGGCCATGGCAAAGTACTTTTCAGCACCTTCACCACCCGAACCGGCGATCTGACCAAACGAACCGTTCAGGTCGGGACCGACGTTCGCAGGCAGCGAGTCACCGATCATGCCGCCAGGCAGACCGAAGGTGTCGAATGCACCGCTGTCCAGCGAGGACTGGATGATGCCCAGACCACCTTGGTCCAGATAGCCTGCCACGACCAGAATGTCGCCACCGGCCGAGGCTAGCGCGCCAACTTCGGCCGAATAGTCGGCCTTGCCGTCTTCGTGCGCGGCAACGATGGTCACTTCACCACCGGCTGCTTCGAACGAGGACTGGATCGCGTCCGCCAGACCCTTGCCGTAGTCGTTGTTGGTGTAGGTCAGCGCGATCGAGTTGATGCCGCGGTCCTGCAGGATGTCAGCCATAACCTGACCTTCGCGCGCGTCCGACGGTGCGGTGCGGAAGAACAGGCCGTTGTCTTCCATGGTCGACAGGCCGGGCGAGGTTGCCGACGGCGAGATCATCACCATGCCGTTCGGAATCGCGACGTTTTGCAGGATCGCGCCGGTGACGCCCGAGCAGTCGCCGCCGATGATGCCCGCAACGCCGTCCGCGATCATGCGTTCACCGTTCGAGGTGGCCAGACCGTTGTCGATGCAGCCGGTGTCGGCGCGCGATGCGGTAACGGTCGAGCCGTCCAGCAGTTTGCCGGACTCGGTGACTTCGGCCATCGCCAGTTCCGCGCCGGACCCCATGGCGGGCGCCAGCGATTCAATCGGGCCGGTGAAGCCAAACAGAACGCCCAGAGTGACATCTTCGGCCAGCGCCGGACCAGCCAGCAGAGCGGATGCTGCAGTTGCTGTAAGCAGCTTTTTCATATGGTTACTCCCTTATTGGAACGTATTCGTTCTGGGCAAGACCCTAGGCAAGCTGTCTGGAAAAGAAAAGTCCTAACGCAAATGTGTTTTTGCCAGAAACAATCCTATTTGTTCTTATGTACTTGTCGCTGATTTTCGGAAATGGAGATTGTAATGCTGCGGGCAGTTGCGATTCTGGTCTTGTCGATTTTTGGCGGTCCAATTTATGCAGACACTCTGCAAACTTCGGCGGGTCCGGTGCGCGTGACCGCTGTCGTTCAGGGGTTGGACACGCCATGGGCCATCGGAATTCTGCCGGGTGGTGGCCTTTTGGTCACCGAACGCGACGGAGATCTTCTTTTTGTGTCGCAAGGCAAAGCGACGCGTGTGAGCGGCGTGCCCAAGGTGGAGGTGAACGGGCAGGGAGGTTTGCTGGATGTCACGGTGGCGCGGGATTTTGCGCAATCGCGCGAAGTGTTTTTGACCTTTTCCAAGCCGCAGAGTGGAGGAGCCGGAACAGCGGTGGCCGTTGCACGGCTTTCTGACAGCGGCGCGCAACTGGAAAATGTGCGCGTCATCTTCGAGGCCGTTCCTGGCGGTTCGACCGGCCGTCACTTCGGTTCGCGCGTGGTCGAGGCGCAGGACGGCACTTTGTTTGTGACGATAGGCGATCGGGGGGATCGTCCGACAGCACAGGACCGATCGAACCATATGGGTACCGTGATCCGCATCAACCGCGATGGCTCGGTACCTGCTGACAATCCGTTCGTAGGGCAGGCGGATATCCGGCCCGAGATCTGGTCGTATGGGCATCGAAACCCTCAGGGCGCGGGCCTCGACCGGCAGGGGCGTTTGTGGATTTCAGAACACGGCGCAAGTGGCGGTGATGAGGTTAATCTGGTTCGAGCGGGCCGAAACTATGGCTGGCCGGTGATCTCTTACGGTGTTCACTACTCGGGCCAAAAGATCGGCGAGGGCACGTCGAAACCGGGAATGGAACAACCTGAATTCTATTGGGACCCGTCCATCGCTCCTTCGGGGTTGTTGGTCTATTCCGGCAAGCTTTGGCCGGAATGGCGCGGTGATATCTTTGTCGGATCTCTCAAATTCGATTACATCGCACGCCTTGAGGGTTCGCCGCTGCGCGAGGTCGAACAGATCAAAGGCCCGGAAACCGAACGTGTCCGGGACATCGTCGAAGCCCCCGACGGCTCGATCTGGTTTATTTCAGTGGGTCAGGGCGCCGTTTACCAAATGATCCCGTCGGGTTAGACAGATAAGCGTCCGCTTTGCGCGCCACGCTCGCGATAGGGCGTAGTGTTGTAGTGCGCCCGGTAGCATTTCGAAAAATGGCTGGGTGAGGCAAAACCGCAAGCCAGCGCAACATTGATGACGCTCATATCCGTCTGCATCAGCAGGTTGCGCGCTTTGTGCAGGCGCAGCTCCATGTAGTAGCGCTTGGGTGAGCGGCTGAGATACCGACGAAACAGGCGTTCCAGCTGACGCGTGGACATGCCGACATCCTTGGCCAGAATCGAAGGCGAGATCGGCTCTTCGATGTTTTTCTCCATCATCAGGATGACCTGGCTGAGCTTTGGGTGCCGCACCCCGATCCGGGTCGGCGTCGACAGTCGCTGCGTATCCTGGTCGGTGCGAATCGATGAATAGATCATCTGATCCGCCACGGCGTTGGCCAGATCTTCACCATAATCGTCGGCAATGATCTTCAGCATCAGGTCGATGGACGAGGTGCCGCCCGCTGTGGTCATGCGGTTGCCGTCAATCTGAAAGACGGATTTGGTCAGCTCGACTTCGTCAAACTCTTCGATGAAACTGTCCGAGTTTTCCCAGTGGATCGTGGCGCGCTTGCCGTCCAGCAATCCTGCCTTTGCCAAGGTGTAAGCTGCCGTGCACAGCCCGCCGATGCGCAGACCGCGCCGCGCCTCACGCCGGACCCAGTTCAGAACGCGTTTGGTTGTTGCCAACTGAACGTCTACGCCGCCGCAGATCAGCACAACGTCATCGCGCTGTAACTCGTTCAGATCAGAATCCAACTTGAACGTGGTCCCGGCCGAGCAGCTCATCATATCGCCGCCTTCTCCGGCCAACGTCCACGAATAAAGCGGTTTGTCCGCCATGCGGTTGGCAATTCTCAGGCTGTCCAGTGCCGAGGCAAAAGACAGCAGGGAAAACTTGTCCAAAAGGACAAAGACGAAATGGTGAGGATTGGCCTCAGTGCCTTCCACTGTGACAACTTGGCGTTGCTCTTGCATGGCTTGGTGTCCTTGATTCGGCGCCGTGTTCCGTGGCGTCCGGCGTCGTTATTGCCAGCCACCATGACCAAAGCTTGTTTCCCCCGTCAAGAGGCGCAAAAGGATATGGTCAGTCTTCATATCATTTTGTATAGAGACGACCTGATTACTTCAGCGGAGATCAAAGCTATGACCGAATGGCAAAAAACGAACTGGCGCAACAAGCCCCGGGTTCAGATGCCAGATTATACCGACGCGGCCGCGCTGGCCAAAGTCGAGGCTCAGCTTTCACAGTATCCCCCGCTGGTCTTTGCGGGCGAAGCACGGCGTCTCAAGCAACATCTGGGTGCCGCCGGTCGCGGCGAGGCCTTCCTGTTGCAGGGCGGGGATTGTGCTGAAAGCTTTGAACAATTCAGTGCGGATGCGATCCGGGACACGTTCAAGGTAATGCTGCAGATGGCGATGGTTTTGACCTATGGCGCCAAGGTGCCGGTGGTCAAAGTGGGCCGCATGGCCGGCCAGTTTGCCAAACCACGCAGTGCCCCGACCGAGGTGGTGGATGGCGTCGAGCTGCCCAGTTATCGCGGTGACATCATCAACGAACTGGCCTTCACACCCGAAGCGCGCATTCCGAATCCCGGTAAGATGCTGCAGGCCTACACGCAGGCTGCTGCGACGCTGAACCTTCTGCGCGCCTTTTCGACCGGTGGTTTCGCCGATATGAGCATGGTGCATTCGTGGACGCTTGGCTTCACGGATGAACAGGACGTTCAGAAATACTCGGAAATCGCGGACCGTATTCAGGACACCATTGATTTCATGGGGGCTGCTGGCATTACGGCTGACACCACCCATGAATTCTCGACCGTGGAGTTCTACACCAGCCACGAAGGTCTGCTGCTGGAATATGAAGAGGCGCTGACCCGCCTTGATTCGACCTCTGGCAACTGGCTTGCCGGGTCCGGTCACATGATCTGGATCGGCGACCGGACGCGTCAGCCGGACGGGGCTCATGTCGAATTCTGCCGTGGCGTGCTGAACCCGATTGGTCTGAAATGTGGTCCGACCACGACGGCAGAGGACCTCAAGGTTCTGATGTCCAAGCTGAACCCGGAAAACGAAGAGGGTCGCCTGACCCTGATCGCGCGTTTCGGTGCAGGCAAAGCCGGTGAGCATCTGCCGCGTCTGGTCAAGGCCGTGAAAGAAGAAGGTGCCAAAGTCACTTGGGTCTGCGATCCGATGCATGGCAACACGATCAAGTCGGCAACCGGGTACAAAACCCGCCCGTTCGACTCGGTCCTGCGCGAAGTGCGCGATTTCTTTGGTGTACATCAGTCAGAAGGCACCATCCCCGGTGGCGTGCATTTCGAGATGACCGGTCTGGACGTCACCGAATGCACCGGCGGTGTTCGTGCGGTGACCGAAGAGGACCTGTCTGATCGCTACCACACCGCTTGCGACCCGCGCCTGAACGCGTCGCAATCGCTGGAGCTTGCTTTCCTTGTTGCCGAAGAGCTGACAAACCTGCGCCGCAACGGCAGCAAGCGCGCAGCCAGCTAAGTTTTTTTCGAAAGAAATGAAAAGGCGGGCTGAAATGGCCCGCCTTTTTCTTTGCTTAATCGTCCCGCGAGACAACCAACCGCAGATGTGAGCGGGGACGTTCAAACCGTTCTTGTTCCTCGGCAAACCCGGTCTCAAGAATTTGCGGTTGTGATTGTGGCGTCTGAACCTCTGACACCGGGCGAAGGTTGTCTTCGGAAAGTGCAAAGCGCCGCGGCGTTGCGCCTATTGCACCATCGCTGACCATAACGCCGAGAATGCGGCTGACGTCGCCCAGATCGCTTCGGAGCGGTAACAGGATCATCCGAGCCTGTAGCTGAACGCGTCCCATACGACCCGCAGAGGTCAGGTTCAAATGGGCAATCGCCGGTTGGGCAAAGACCTGTTCCGAGATCTCTTTGACCCGATCCCGCGCGCTGGCTTCGAAAAAGGCGGTCAGAGGCATGCCACGCACCTCCATCCCGGCCAGCTTGTTCAAATGGCTGCCCGCAAGACGAAATCGCGTCAGTCCGGGGGCAATACGTTCCAAAACAAACGTGTATTCCAGGATGTTCTCAAGCCCGCGCGGGTCAATTTGTGACCGCATGGGAACGCGGTCACCGGTCAGAAGTGCGGTCCAATAGGCCTCGGCCTGTCGGATGGGCGAAAGGCTGCGCCCGCTGTCTAAACGATCCATTGCGACGATCTTCCCAAAACTTGACCCGAAACCGTTCACGAAAATGGTTTTCATTACTATCACCCTGGCGTCTATCGACCGTCATTTTCCTAAAATGCGAACGACTGGGGACCTCTGACAGAGACCAGCGTGCGCAGGTGTAAGATTGACGCGGGTTGATTCAATTTTGGAGCAAATCTTTAACGAATGGTTAACGACTGGCGAACAAAGCCAAAGTCAGCAAACTCTTGCCCTAACCGCGCAGTTCGCATTAGGTGCGCCCAGCAAACTGAAACGGGCAGCTATTGAAAGGGCAGGCATGATAAAATCCATGACCGGTTTCGCCTCGGGTAAAGGGGTGTTTGGACCTCATAGCTGGACGTGGGAGCTGCGCAGTGTCAACGGCAAGGGCCTGGACATGCGTTTGCGTGTGCCGGAATGGCTGACCGGGCTTGAGGCGGCGCTGCGCGCTGAAATGTCAAAGCAACTAAGCCGGGGCAACGTGACGCTGTCGCTGCGCCTGAGCCGGGATGAATCCCAACCCGACCTCGTCCTGAACGAAGCCGCAATGGGAGCTGTTCTCGAGGCCGTGGCCCGCACGCAAGAGATGGCCATTGCCCGCGATGTGACGCTGGCACCCTCGTCGGCGGCAGATCTGGTCGCGCTTAAGGGAATGTTGGATGCGGGCAGCGAAGTCGATGATCCCGGCCCGTTGGTGGCGCAGTTGACGACCGAATTCGCAGGTTTGTTGGCCGACTTTATCGAAATGCGCCAGACCGAAGGCCGGGCATTGGCCGCAATTCTGCAAGAACAGCTTGGTCAGGTTGCGACCCTGACCGCCCAAGCCGCAGACTTGGCTGAACAGCGCAAAGACAAGATGGCCGAGGCATTGCGGGACAACTTGGCCCGCGTGATGGACAATGCCCAAGGGGCCGATCCTGATCGCGTCGCACAGGAACTGGCGCTGATTGCCGTCAAGGCGGATATCACAGAAGAGATCGACCGCCTGAAAGCGCATGTTGTGGCGGCACGTGATTTGCTGGCGCAGGATGCACCGGTTGGGCGCAAGCTGGATTTCCTGATGCAGGAATTCAATCGCGAGGCAAACACGCTGTGTTCAAAGGCGCAAAGCGCGGACCTGACGGCAGTTGGCCTTGAGTTGAAGGCCGTAATAGATCAGATGCGCGAGCAAGTGCAGAACGTAGAATAACCACAGGAGCACGCAAATGGCGGATCGACGCGGTCTTTTAATCATTCTGTCCTCGCCTTCGGGGGCGGGTAAATCGACCCTGGCCAAGCGGCTGATGCAGTGGGATTCCGATTTAGAGTTCTCGGTCTCGGCCACCACGCGTGCGCCACGCCCGGGCGAAGAACATGGTCGCGAGTATTACTTTCTGAGCGAGGATGAGTTCCGTCAGCAAGTCTCTGAAGGCCAGATGCTGGAGCACGCGCATGTGTTCGGCAATTTCTACGGCTCGCCCGCAGGTCCGGTGCGCGACTCGATCAACGCCGGGCGTGACGTCCTTTTTGACGTGGACTGGCAGGGCGAAGTGCAGATCCGTAACTCGGACCTTGGTAAGCACGCGCTGTCGATCTTTATCTTGCCGCCGTCCATCCCCGAACTGCGCCGCAGGCTGGAAAGCCGCGGGCAGGATAGCGAAGACGTCATCGCCAAGCGCATGCTGAAAAGCTGGGATGAGATCAGCCACTGGGGCTATTACGACTATGTGCTGATAAATGACGATTTGGATGCGACCGAGGAAAAGCTGAAAACCATCGTCAGCGCCGAGCGTATGCGCCGTATCCAGCAACCCACGTTGCAACAGCATGTCCGAACCCTGCAGAATGAATTCGAAGGTACGTCATGACGATCTATGCTTTGGGTGAACACGCACCGCAAATCCACGAAGACACTTGGGTCGCGCCGGACGCCAATCTGATCGGCAAAGTGGTGCTGGAACAGGGGGCCTCGGTCTGGTTCGGCTGCACAATCCGCGCGGACCACGAAGAAATTCGCGTGGGCGAAGGCAGCAACGTGCAGGAAAACTGCGTCATGCATATTGATGCCGGGTTCCCTCTGACTATTGGCAAGAACTGCACCATTGGTCACAAGGTCATGCTGCATGGTTGCACGATTGGAGAGAACACTCTGATCGGGATGGGTGCCATTGTTCTGAACGGGGCGAAGATCGGTAAGAACTGTCTGATCGGGGCAGGGGCCTTGATCACGGAAGGTAAAGAGATCCCTGATAACTCTCTGGTCATGGGCTCACCGGGCAAGGTGGTGCGGGAATTGGATGAAGCGGCGGCGCAAAAGATCACGTTCAGCGCGCTGCATTATCAGCAGAACATGCGCAAGTTTCGCGAAACTTTGACATCCCTGCCTTAGGTCGTCCGCAAATCTGTCGAAAGTGTCTGAAATGCCCCAAGATCTGCTTGCCGAAATGATCTCGGCCGTTCCCATGCCTGCACTCATGGTGGATCAGACCGAACGGATCATCGCTGCCAATACGGACGCCAAGACGCTATTGGGCCAAAACATCGAAGGTCGCCACTATGCGACCATTCTGCGCCAGCCGCAGGTCATCGACGCGATGGAACAGAGCTTGCGCACAAAAGGCCCTGCCAAAACCCGGCATTTGGCCAATGATGGTGCCCAGGATACGGCGTTCGAGGTTCAGTGCCGGTATATGAAGGGTGTAGGTGCAGTAGAGGGCGGTGCGGTCATGGCCGTGTTTCAGGATGTGACCCATCTAGAGCAGGCAAGCCAGATGCGTCGGGATTTTGTCGCCAATGTCAGCCATGAGTTGCGCACGCCGTTGACCGCTTTGATGGGGTTCATCGAAACACTGCGCGGTCCGGCGCGGGACGATGTCGCCGCGCGTGAGCGGTTCCTGCAGATCATGACGGATGAGGCCAACCGTATGAACCGGCTGGTGGGCGATCTGCTGTCGCTGAACCGTGTCGAAAGCGAAGAGCGGGTCCGGCCGAAAGAACAGGTCGAGCTGATAGGGTTATTGCAGTCCACGTTGAACTCTCTGCGACCACTGGCCGAGAATGCCAGCGTCACCCTCACGCTGGATGCGCCGTCCGAACCGATTACGTTGACCGGTGACAGCGACCTGTTGCGTCAGGTTTTTACCAACCTGATCGAAAACGCGATCAAGTATGGCGGTAGCGGCGGCGTTGTGGATGTACGGTTGACCTCATCCGAACGGGACACCGCGATGCGAGGCCCGGCCGTGCGTGTACAGATTTGTGACAAGGGACCGGGAATCGATGCCGTTCATCTGCCGCGTTTGACCGAGCGATTCTATCGCGCGGACAGCCATAGGTCGCGCGAGCTGGGTGGAACCGGGCTTGGCCTGGCAATCGTGAAGCATATCGTTAACCGCCACCGTGGTCGGTTGCGCGTGGAAAGCGATTTGGGCAAGGGCTCTGTTTTCACAGTAATTCTGCCACGTTGATGTGTACGTTTTCCAAGTGGCCGCTGTTCGGTGGGATCAACTTTACGCATCGTCAAGTTAAGAAACCCTAAGTAAATCGTGACTTGTCATAAAGCTGTTACATACCTGTCACAAAAGGCTTACGCACGGCACTTAGGGGTGCCCGCAGGATCATCATGGGGGTGATCACAATCAAACTTTTCAGGGAGACTGAAATGTCCTTTGTAAAACTGTCGGCTTCTGCGCTGGCTATCGCTGCTGTTTCGGCCACCACCGCCGCTGCTCGTGACAACGTTCAAGTCGCAGGTTCGTCGACCGTTCTGCCTTATGCTTCGATCGTCGCAGAACTGTTCGGTGAAAACACTGACTTCCCGACACCGGTTGTTGAATCGGGTGGTTCGTCCGCTGGCCTCAAGCGCTTCTGCGAAGGCGTTGGCGAGAACACCATCGACGTTGCAAACGCATCGCGCGCAATCCGCGAAAAAGAAATCAAAGCCTGTGCCGAAAACGGCGTGACCGACATCATGGAAGTCCGCATCGGTTATGACGGCATCGTCTTCGCAAGCCAGCAGTCCGGCCCCGCCTTCAACGCGTTCGAGCCGTCGGACATCTTCAACGCTCTGGGCGCAAAAGTTCTGAAAGACGGCGAAGTCGTCGACAACCCCTACAACACCTGGGCCGAATTCAACGCGGATCTGCCCGACGTTGAGATCGCTGGCTTTATCCCCGGCACCAAGCACGGCACCCGTGAAGTGTTTGAAGAAAAAGTTCTGCTGATCGGCTGTGAAGCAACCGGCGCCATGGAAGCCATGATCGCTGGCGGCATGAGCGAAGACGACGCAGAAGACGCATGCCTGAACGTGCGTACAGACGGTAAGTCGGTCGACATCGACGGTGACTACACCGAAACTCTGGCGCGTATCGACACCAACCCGAACGGCATCGGCGTCTTTGGTCTGGCGTTCTACGAAAACAACACCGACAAGCTGAAAGTCGCGACCATGTCGGGTATCGCACCGTCGACCGAGACCATCTCGACCGGTGAGTACCCTGTTTCGCGTCCGCTGTTCTTCTACGTGAAGAAAGCCCACATCGGCGTGATCCCTGGCCTGAAAGAATACGCTCAGTTCTTCACTGCTGACGAAATCGCTGGTCCTTCGAGCCCGCTGGCCAACTACGGCCTCGTTGCTGACCCTGAGCTGGCAAAAACTCAGGAAGCGATTGCCAACGAAGTGACCATGGGCTCGGGCAGCTAATCTTGGCTATCTACGACTTGCAGGGGGCGGCCATTTTGGTCGCCCCTGTGCTGCTTTGAACTTTCAATCGAGACCAGTGAGGGTGTCATGCCAATTCTTTGGCTCTTTCTGATCGTCGCCGCAATTTCGGTGATCGGTTATGCAATGGGGCGGTCCCGTGCGCTGCAAAGCGCGGGCGGAGACATACGTGGCTTGCATTCGCTGCCGAACTTCTACGGTGCGAATGTTATGCTGAAAACCGTGGTGCCTGCCTTTGGTCTTTTGATCATCTGGCTGCTGGTGCAGCCTCTCTACGTCGATTCCCAGGTGTCCGGCTTGATCCCGGATACAGCGATCAAGGAAGGCTCCTCGCGCAGCCTGGTCATGGCCGAGGTTCGCCGGGCAGCTTCCGGTTTGGACGCTGCGGTTTCTCAGGGTCAGTTGCCAGCTTCGGTCGCCCGTGATCCGAACGCGGACGTCGCTGTCGTAACGCAAGGTCTGAAAGACGCGGGTCAGGTCGTCACCTCCGAGATCACGCAGCCCATTCTGAATGCGGCCCAAAGCTATACGAGCATGAACGCCGTCGGTTACAGCGTCATGTCTGTCGTGGTGATCCTGCTGGCATTGGCCGGAGCAGCGATTGGGTGGTGGCAAACCCACGCAGATTACCGCGCGCGCAATGTGGTAGAGCAGGGCGTCCGCGTCCTTTTGCTAGCCGCCGCCTCGATTGCCATTCTGACCACGATCGGCATCGTCCTTTCGTTGGTGTTCAACACGTGGGAGTTCTTCAAACTCTACCCCGCGTCCGACTTCTTTTTCGGTACCACATGGTCGCCCAGCTTCTCTGGTCGTGGCGGCTCGTCCGAGCTTGGCATCATCCCGCTGCTGTGGGGCACGTTCTACATCTCGATCGTTGCCCTTCTGGTCGCCGTTCCGATTGGCCTGTTCGCTGCGATCTACCTCAGCGAATATGCGTCGCCACGGGTTCGTGCCTTTGCCAAGCCGCTGCTTGAGGTTCTGGCTGGTATCCCCACCATCGTCTACGGTCTGTTCGCGCTGCTGACAGTTGGCCCGCTGCTGCTGGACGTGTTCGGCGACAATGGTTTGGGCTGGATGAAGGCCGGTACCGCTGTGATGACAGCGGGTCTGGTCATGGGCATCATGCTGATCCCGTTTGTGTCGTCCTTGTCGGATGACATCATCAACGCGGTGCCGCAGGCCATGCGTGACGGGTCTTATGGCCTTGGCGCCACGCAGTCCGAGACCATCCGTCAGGTGGTTCTGCCTGCGGCCCTGCCGGGTATCGTCGGTGCGATCCTGCTGGCGGCCTCGCGCGCCATCGGGGAAACCATGATCGTGGTCTTGGGCGCTGGTGCTGCTGCACGGCTCAGCCTTAACCCGTTTGAGGCCATGACAACGGTGACCGCCAAGATCGTCAGCCAGCTGACCGGCGACGCGGATTTTGCGTCCCCCGAAGCGCTGGTTGCGTTCGCGCTCGGCATGACCCTTTTCATCCTAACGCTGGGGCTGAACGTGTTCGCCCTTTACATCGTGCGTAAGTACCGGGAGCAGTACGAATGACCGACGCCAGCATGCAAACCCCCGAGACGGGCCGTCGCGGCACATCGCTCACGGCGACGGATGAGCGGACACGCAAGCGGGCGCGGGCTGAGAAGCGCTTTCGCCTGTATGGCATCATCGCCATCGCAACCGGTCTGTTCTTTCTGGTCGTACTCTTCGCGTCGATCCTGCGAGAGGGCATCCCGGCCTTCACCCGCACCGTTGTGAGCGTTGAGTTCACGTTGACGCCGGAACAACGCGAAGAGGCAGAGGGTACACTGTTTAAAACGAAGGCCTATTCTGACCTGTTCATCGCTCAATTGAACAAAGAACTGGCCGAAAGCGGTATCAGTGTCGACTTTGACGAAGCTGCGATCGAGCGTCTTTTGGGTAAAGTCGGGGGCACGATCCGAGCGTTCTACACCGAAAACCCGGATAGGCTGGGTGAGCCGATCGAATTTGATCTGGCGGCCTCCAGTCGTGTTGACGGCTATTTCAAGGGCCGCGTGTCGCGCGATACGCTGCAGGACAGCCGTTTCCTGCAGTTGAGCGACCTTGATCTGGTCGACGCGCTGAAAGAGGCGGGGATCATCAAGCAAGCCTTCAACTGGCCCTTCATCACCGGCGCGGATTCCGGCGTGGACAACCCCGGCGGAGCGGGTATCGGTGCCTCGGTCGTGGGTTCGTTCTTCATGATGCTGGTGGTTCTGGTCTTGTCGCTGCCCATCGGTGTGGCCGCCTCGATCTATCTGGAAGAGTTCGCACCGCAGAACAAGTTTACCGACCTGATCGAGGTGAATATCTCGAACCTCGCGGCGGTTCCGTCCATCGTGTTCGGTATTCTGGGTCTGGCGGTCTTTATCCAGTTCATGCACCTGCCGCAATCAGCGCCGCTGGTCGGTGGTCTGGTGTTGACGCTGATGACGCTGCCTACGATCATCATTTCGACCCGCGCGTCGTTGAAGGCGGTTCCGCCGTCGATCCGAGATGCCGCACTTGGGGTAGGGGCCTCGAAAATGCAGGCCGTGTTCCACCATGTGCTGCCGCTGGCCGCGCCGGGTATCCTGACCGGAACCATCATCGGTCTCGCTCAGGCCTTGGGTGAAACCGCGCCGCTGCTGCTGATCGGAATGGTGGGCTTTGTTGCCCGCGGTTACCCCGACGGCTTCCTGGCCGGCTTTACCGAGCCAAACTCGGCCATGCCCGCTCAGATCTATACCTGGGCCGCACGGGCGGACGTTGGCTTCTATGAAAAAGCCTGGGGCGGAATTATCATCCTTCTGATGTTCCTGCTGACCATGAATATCATCGCAATCATCCTGCGCCGCCGCTTTGAACGCCGCTGGTAAGGAAGGGCACTACAATGAACGACATGTCGCGAGTGGAGAGACAAGTGGACACCAATGAAATCAAGCTGGAGTGCCGTGACTGCCAAGTGTACTACGGTGACACCCACGCCATCAAAGATGTGAATGTCGATATCGAAGATAAGACAGTCACCGCATTCATCGGACCTTCGGGGTGCGGTAAATCCACTTTCTTGCGGTGTCTGAACCGGATGAACGACACGATCGACGTCGCGCGCGTCATGGGGTCGTTCAAGCTGGACGGCGAAGATATCTATGACAAGCGCGTCGACCCGGTGCAGCTGCGCGCCAAGGTGGGCATGGTGTTCCAAAAGCCGAACCCGTTCCCCAAGTCGATCTACGACAATGTGGCCTATGGGCCGCGCATCCACGGCTTGGCCAAGAACAAGGCGGAACTTGATGAGATCGTTGAGAAATCCCTGCGCCGCGGTGCAATCTGGGATGAGGTCAAAGACCGCTTGGACGCTCCGGGCACCGGCCTGTCAGGCGGTCAGCAGCAACGTTTGTGCATCGCTCGCGCTGTCGCAACCGAGCCTGAGGTCCTGCTGATGGACGAGCCGTGCTCGGCGCTTGACCCGATCGCGACCGCTCAGGTCGAGGAACTGATCGACGAGTTGCGCTCGCGCTATTCGGTGGTGATCGTCACGCACTCGATGCAGCAGGCTGCGCGGGTTAGCCAGAAGACAGCATTTTTTCATTTAGGTAACTTGGTTGAATTTGGTGAAACCGGGCAGATCTTCACCAACCCCGAAGATCCCCGCACGGAAAGCTACATCACCGGCCGTATTGGCTGAGGACAGGTATTTGAACATGAGCGAACAACATATTGCATCCGTATTCGACCGCGATCTCGAGGCGATACAGGCCCATATCATGAAAATGGGCGGTCTGGTCGAGGCCGCAATCATGGGAGCCGCCCGGTCGCTGGAAACTCGGGACGAAGAATTGGCACAAGAGGTTCGTCAGGGCGACAAGGCCATTGATGCCCTGGAAGAGCTGATCGACGAAGAGACCGCGCGCCTGATTGCCTTGCGCGCACCGACAGCCAGCGATCTGCGCCTTGTGCTTTCGGTCTTGAAGGTCTCTGGCAACCTTGAGCGGATCGGTGATTATTCGAAAAACATCGCCAAACGCACCACGGTTCTGGTCAACGCTGGTGAGATCAACGGAAGCGCCGCCGCGCTGCGCCGTATGGCGCGCGAGGTTGAGCGTATGCTGCGCGACGCACTGGACGCCTACATCCAGCGCGATGCCGAACTGGCGACCGATGTGATCAACCGAGACGAAGAAGTCGACCAGATGTACAATGGTCTGTTTCGCGAATTCCTGACCTTTATGGCCGAGGATCCGCGCAACATCTCATCCTGTATGCACCTGCATTTCATCGCCAAGAACATCGAGCGAATGGGCGACCACGTGACCGCGATTGCAGAACAGGTTGTGTATCTTGTGACCGGTGAACGCCCGGCCGAGGCGCGGCCAAAGGCCGATATCACCTCGCAATCCGTATAGGAGTAACTGGGTATGTCGGCTGATCAACCTACAGTTCTGGTGGTCGAAGATGAACTGGCCCAGCGCGAAGTGCTGGCCTACAACCTTGAGGCAGAAGGGTTTCGCGTTTCCAAAGCGGGCAGCGGTGACGAGGCGTTGCTGCTGGTGGATGAAGACAGTCCCGACATCATCGTACTGGACTGGATGATGCCTAACCTGAGCGGGATAGAGGTGTGCCGTCGTTTGAAGACACGGCCTGATACACGCTCGATCCCGATCATCATGCTCTCGGCCCGTTCCGAAGAAGTCGACAAGGTGCGCGGGTTAGAGACCGGGGCGGATGACTACGTCGTCAAGCCATACTCGGTTGTGGAACTGATGGCCCGCGTTCGTACACAGCTGCGCCGTGTGCGTCCGGCAACGGTTGGTATCCGGTTGGAATTCGATGACATCATCCTGGATTCCGAGACCCACAAGGTCAGCCGCGACAGCAAGCCGTTGAAACTGGGCCCGACCGAGTTTCGTCTGCTGAGCACGTTCATGGAGAAACCTGGCCGTGTCTGGAGCCGCGAACAGTTGCTGGATCGGGTTTGGGGCCGCGACATCTATGTCGATACCAGAACAGTTGACGTACACATCGGCCGCTTGCGCAAGGCGCTGACACAGCATGGCGGCGAAGACCCGGTGCGCACGGTACGCGGCGCGGGCTACGCCTTGGGGTGATACAATCAGGGCAGGGCGGTCGCGCCCTGGTCTATGCGGTTTACTCATAGTTCAATGCGAAACTCTGACTGTTTTTTGCGGTGTCTGCAGGTTACCTTGCGGAAAAGCTGATTGAGCGGAGAAGCAAGATGAACGCCCCGAACACAAAACCAACTTTGCGCGCCAAAGATGCACCAGACATGGGCGCTTTTTCATGGGATGATCCGTTCCGTCTGGCGGATCAGCTCAGCGAAGACGAGCGTATGATCGCCGCCAGCGCGCAGGCCTATGCGCAGGAAAAGCTGCAGCCGCGCGTTTTGGAAGCCTTTCAGAACGAAGAAACCGATCCGGAAATCTTCCGCGAAATGGGCGATATGGGTCTGCTGGGCACCACAATTCCCGAAGAATATGGCGGCCTGGGCGCGGGCTATGTGTCATACGGTTTGGTCGCACGTGAGGTCGAGCGTGTGGATTCGGGCTATCGTTCGATGATGTCGGTGCAAAGCTCACTGGTGATGTATCCCATCTATGCCTATGGCAGCGAAGAACAGCGCCGAAAGTACCTACCAAAACTGGCCAGTGGCGAGTGGATCGGTTGCTTTGGCCTAACAGAACCTGATGCGGGCTCGGATCCTGCGGGCATGAAAACCCGTGCCGAGAAAATTGACGGTGGTTACCGTTTGACCGGCAGCAAGATGTGGATCTCGAACTCTCCGATTGCTGATGTGTTTATCGTTTGGGCCAAGTCCGATGCCCATGACGGCAAGATCCGCGGCTTTGTTCTGGACAAAGGTCTCAAAGGTCTGAGCGCGCCAAAGATTCAAAACAAGATGAGCCTGCGCGCCTCGATCACCGGCGAAATCGTTCTGGACGGCGTCGAAGTGGACGAGGGCGCATTGTTGCCGCATGTCCAAGGTCTCAAAGGTCCGTTCGGCTGTCTGAACCGCGCGCGCTATGGGATCAGCTGGGGCGTCATGGGGGCCGCGGAATGCTGTTGGCACGGTGCACGGCAATACGGCTTGGATCGCAAGCAGTTCAACAAGCCTCTGGCGCAGACGCAGCTGTTCCAGCGAAAGCTGGCGGATATGCAAACCGAAATCGCCTTGGGTCTGCAAGCCAGCTTGCGCGTCGGACGTTTGATGGATGAAGCCGAAGCCGCGCCCGAGATGATCTCGATCGTCAAACGCAACAACTGTGGCAAGGCGCTGGATATCGCGCGGATGACACGTGACATGCACGGCGGCAATGGCATCTCGCTGGAATTCCAGGTGATCCGCCATATGGTAAACTTGGAAACCGTCAATACCTATGAAGGGACACACGATGTGCATGCGTTGATCCTGGGGCGTGCCCAGACTGGTTTGCAGGCCTTCTACTAGGATATTTCAATTATCGTGTAATCGGTATTATGGTAAATAAACGGCATTGCGCGATTGGGGCTTTCCTCATATCGCCAATGCCTTAGGATCCTTTCCTGAACGTGTCTTACGGAGGTTTGGATGCACCTGAATGGAAAAACTGTCGTTGTAACCGGCGCCGCGAATGGCATTGGTAAAGGTTTGGCCATCCGCTTTGCACACGAAGGTGCGACTGTTGTTTGCGCCGATATCGACGCCGCTGCCGCTCAGTCCGTTGCAAAGGAAATTGGCGGACATGCGTTTACCTGCGACGTTGCGGATGAAGACAGCATCCAAGCTCTGATCAATCACGTTGAGGATGAGATCGCACCAATCGATCTGTTCTGTGCCAACGCGGGTATTCTGACACTTGGCGGCTTGGATGTGCCGGACGAAGACTGGGACCGGATCTGGAAGATCAACGTTATGTCGCATGTCTGGACCGCGCGGCATCTGGTGCCACGCATGATCTCACGCGGTGGCGGTTACATCATGACGACGGCCTCCGCCGCCGGATTGCTCAACCAGCCTGGTGCAGCGCCTTATGGCGTCACGAAACACGCGGCTGTTGGGTTTGCCGAGTGGCTGTCGTTGACCTATGGCCACAAGGGTCTGCGCGTTTCTGTTTTGTGTCCGCAGGCTGTCCGGTCAGAAATGACACGTGGCCACGAGGACTCGGTTGCGTCTATCGACGGGATGCTGGAACCCGAAGATGTGGCTCAGGCCTGCGTCGATGGAATAGAAGCTGAGCAGTTTCTAATCCTGCCGCACGGTCAGGTGCTGGATTACATCCGGCACAAGGCTGGTGATTATGATCGCTGGTTGGGCGGAATGATGAAGTTAAATCAGGCGTTTATCGAGGATGTTTAAGGTTTGCGTTGCGCTTTGCGCATCAGGCCTTCCTGTGTGACGGACGCGACCAAAGTGCCATCCTGCGCGTAGATCGATCCCCGGTTAAAGTTCCGCCCTCGCCCGCTCCACGGTGAATCCATCGAATACATGTGCCAGTTTTCAAAATGGATCGGCGCGTGGAACCACATCGCGTGGTCCAGACTGGCCGCGTTGACTTCGCCCGTGAACCAGCTGAGCCCGTGCGGCCGCATGCCTGACCCCATCAGATACATGTCTGAGGCATATGTCAGCAAAAGCTGTTGCGTGGCGGCGTCCGCTCCGACTGCACCGGGCATGCGGAACCAGACCTGATTTCGGTCGTCGGACTTTTCCGGTTTAAACGGATCAAGATGACTGGCCTCACGCACCTCGATCGGGCGTTCGCGGGTCAGTTCCATGCGCAGTTTCTCTGGCAACAACGGAGCGTATTTTTCACGCAATTCCGTTCGAGACGGATAGCTCTCTGGCGCCTCAATCTGTGGCATCTGGTGATGATGGTCCCAGCCTTCGTCCTGAATATGAAAGGATGCGGATAGGTTCAGTATCTGTTTGCCGTGCTGGATGGCGACGACGCGTCTAGTCGTGAAAGAACCTCCATCTCGCGCTCTATCCACTTGATAAATAACCGGAATGGATGGGTCTCCTGGCCGAATGAAATAGGCATGCAGAGAATGGCACATGCGATCCTCAACCGTTCGATACGCTGCCGCCAAAGCTTGGGAAACCACTTGCCCGCCAAAAATCCGGGTTGGCGTCTCGCCCCCCGACCCTGTGCCACGGAACAAATCCACTTCGAGTCTTTCCAGGTCCAAAAGGTCAAGAAGGACACGTTCAGCTTCGGTCATTGGCGAGTCTCCGGTTGGCTACGGGCAAGGCGTATCAGGGTGACGTTTGTCATTCAATCAACGCGCCCAACACAAGCGCCTTGAGTTCGGCCCGTGATGGATAAGAGCTTGACGGAGACAGCTGTGTGAAAAACACGGCGGAAAAATCGTTGGTGCGGTCGATCCAGAAAAAGGTCGACGCCATGCCACCCCAGCTGAAGTCCCCCAGGGACCCGGCTGTTCGCGTTCTGCCGGGGTTCACAACAACGGCACCGGCCAGACTGAAACCCATACCATCCATCGGTTGTTCGGCAAAACTCTGCGGCCCCATCGACGCAATGTCGCCCGGTAAGTGATTGTGCAACATGAAATCTACCGTTTTGGGGCCTAGCAATCGGTTGCCGTTGCCCTGCCCGCGGCTTCGCAACATCTCGGCAAACCTGGCGTAGTCGTCGATCGTGCTGATCAATCCGCCACCGCCCGAGAAGGTGGTCGTGTGTTCAAAGGGCGACTCACCCGCCTGATCCGTCAGGCGCAGCGTATCGTCTCCGGTTTCCGCAGAGTTCAACGCCATCGCATCACCGGCCAATGGGGTGTAGAGCGAGGCAAACCGATCCCCTGCCCCTTTGGGCACTGCAAAGCCGGTTTGGGTCATGCCTAGTGGCTCAAAAATTTCCTGCGCAAAGAACTCTTCCAGCGATTGGCCCGAGACTACTTCGACAACACGGCCCAGAACGTCTGTGGATACCGAATACTCCCAGCGACTGCCGGGCTGAAAGGCCAGCGGCAGGCTCGCCAACGCTTGGATTCGGTCCGTTAACGGCCCTTGATCGGGACCAAAGATGAGGTCCTGCGCGTCCATCGCCTTTGGAAGGACACCGGGGTTGAACGGATAGCTGAAACCGCTGGTATGCGTCAGCAACTGATGCAGTGTCGGAGTTGGAGCGTCCTCGGTCTGATCCAAACGCTCTGCGCCTGGAATCAAGGCTTGCATGGATCCAAATTCCGGCAGAAAATCAGAAAGTTGCGCGTCAAGGTGAAACAAACCGCGCTCGGCCAGCATCATCACCGCGACCGAGGTAATGGGTTTTGTCATCGAATAGATGCGCACCAGGGTATCGCGTTCAAACGGCAGGCCTTGTTCGACGCTTCTGAAGCCACAACTATGAAAAAATGCCTCTGACCCACGCTGAGTTATCAGCAGCGAGCTGCCGGGGTACTTCCGCTCGTCGACATAGCGCTGCATCCAGTCCCGAACGCAGTTCAATCGGTCGGGATCAAAACTCGTCTGGCTGCACATTTTGATTGAACCTCCTCGGGCGATGGTCCAAGCATGGCCGGTGACACACTGAATTAACAGGGTAATTCACATTTTTTTGCGTTTCGAGAGTCGGATGCTGCGCCACACTTCGTGCAACTGTTACACTGAACGCGTTACAGATTCGATTGGTGGTTCAGAGTGCAATTCGTTGATCGCATTATCGGAGGCAGACCATGACGCAGCCCATAGAGTTCATTTTTGACTTCTGCAGCCCCAACGCGTTTTTAGCGCACAAGGTATTGCCCGAACTAACGAAGCGGCACGATCAAACGGTGCGTTACGTGCCGGTTCTGCTGCCGACGGTTTTCAAGGCCACCAACAATCAAAACCCGTTCGAGGCGTTCTCGGAAAACCGCCAAAAGACTGCCTATCTAACCCATGATTTGCACCGCTATGCCAGACGCCGCGGGGTGAGCTTTCACATGAGCCCGCATTTCCCGGTGAACACGAAGTTTGCCATGCGCGGTGCACTTTTTGCGTCCGGTAAAGCTTGGGAATCCAGATATATAGACGCGATATTTGATGCAATCTGGGTGCACGGGCAAAAGGTGGATGAACTGAACGTTCTGATGGACATCCTGCAAGAGAACGAACTGCCCGCCCGCAAGATTCGAGAAGCAATGACTGATGCCGAGATCAAACAGCAACTCAAGGAGCAATCGAAAGCTGCGGTGAAACGTGGTGTTTTTGGGGTGCCCACCATGTTCGCGGGCACCGAGATGTTCTTTGGCAAGAACAGCCTTGCAAACCTCGAACTGGAACTGTCCCAAGCGCCAGCATGAGATGACTAGTCTTTCAGAGCGGCAAGCCCGTGCTGGGCGAAGATCGGAACGTATGCCCCAAACACCTGCGCGCGTTTCGGGTCCGAGGCATTGCCGTCCAGCGCGCGCTTATAAACGCCCTGCAGAATTCCGGCCATTCTGAAGAAGTTGAAGGCCAGATAGAACCCAAAATTATCGATCCCCGGCAATCCTCGGCGCTGTGAATACCGGTCGATAAACTCTTGATCTGACGGCAATCCTAACGCTTGGCGGTCGATGCCGGCCAAACCGCGCCCCTCTTTTCCGGGGGGCAGTTGCCACTGCATGATCACCGCAGCCAGATCTGCATAGGGGTGGCCGATCGTCGACAGTTCCCAATCCAGAACGCCGATGCAGCGTGTCCCGTCCTGTTCAAACATCAGATTGTCGATGCGATAGTCCCCATGCACCAGGGTGCGTTGGCCATCGTCCTCGGGAATGGAGGCCTCGAGCGCCGCGATCAGTTCGTCCATTTCAGGGACGGTTGCGGTCTCGGACGCGCGATACTGTTTGGTCCAGCGCGCGATCTGGCGTTCGAAGTAGTTCCCTGGCGGGCCGTAGTCGGACAGACCGACAGCATCAATGTCAACCTCATGCAGATCGGCCAGAACGCGGTTCATTTCGTCCAGAACCCCGGTTCGGGTGGCCCTGTCGACATCGTCCATCGTGGGTTCCAGAAACACGCGCCCTTCCAGCCGTTCCATCACGTAGAAGGACGAGCCAATGACACTGTCATCTTCGCATAACAAAATCATGCGCGGAACAGGAACGGCACTGTCGGCCAGTGCAGTTTGCACGCGAAATTCCCGATCAACCGCATGCGCAGATTTTAACAACACGCCCGGCGGCTTGCGGCGCAGCACGTAGGTCTTGGTCGGAGTACGCAACTCAAACGTTGGGTTCGATTGGCCGATTGCAAATTTGGTGGCTTCCAGCGGACCCTGATAACCCTTCAGATGCGCGCTGAGGTACGCATCCAATGCGGCGAGATCGAGTTGTGATTTCTTATCTGTTTCAGACATCTAATCGCCACATCCTAAAGTGCTTCGGCAAAGATGTTGCCAGCCGTTACGACATTGATCCCGCCGGAAACAGGGATTACGGCCCCGGTCACATAGCTGCCACCACGCCCACAAAGAAACAACATGCATCCGGCGATGTCATCGTCTCGCCCGACACGGCCCAGCGGCACCGATTTTCCAACCTTGTCACGAGTTCCTTCGTCGCCTGTAGCAAAGGCGGTCATGCGCGAAACGAACGGTCCGGGCGCAAGGGCGTTGACGGTGACATGGTACGGCGCAAGCTCCTTTGCCAGGATCTTGGTCAAGTGCAGCACAGCGGCCTTTGAGGCGGAATAGCTGTAGGCGCCGTCGCCCATCGGAACCTCGCCCATCACCGATCCGATATTGACGACACGCGCAGGGTCATCCGGTGTTCCCGATTTCATCAGCATCGGCAACAGGCGCTGTGTCAGTTCGAACAGGCCTGCGACATTGACCGACATAACCTTTTCCCAAGCGTGATACGGGAACTGTCCCATCGGTGCGCCCCACGTGATGCCGGCATTATTCATCAGGATATCAATGGTATCCGTTCGGCTCTTCACCTCGTCGAGCATGGCCTGAACGCCCTCTTCCGTGCCGACATCGCCGCTGAACCCCTCGGCATGGCCCGGCGCATCCAGCGCGTTTAACTCAGCGGCAACCGCCTCACACGCGTCTCCTTTGCGCGACGCGATCAGGACGCGAGCCCCTGCCCTGACAAGAGCTTCGGCCGCCATCCGGCCAATCCCTGTGGCGCCGCCGGTCACAAGCGCGGTTTTACCCTGCAGTGAGAATAAGGTTTCAGGGGTCATGGTCTGCTCCTCGGTTTTTGTGTGTCGGCGCGCACGGCGGTCATGGGCGAGACTTCCATCCCGCTGGATTCTTGACAACATCTGCTGCTGCGCCAAAGTTCCTCCTAAACTGAATAACAAGGACAACAGGATCATTATGCAAGCTTTACTCAGCGTCGCTCCGGGCGGGCCGGACACATTGGAACTGACGACACTGCCCGATCCCGAACCTAAAAAAGGCGAGTTGCTGGTCGGCGTCAAAGCAGCCGGGGTCAATTTCCCCGACACGCTGATGATCCGGGACATGTATCAGATCAAACCGCCTCGTCCCTTCGCCCCGGGCGGAGAGATCGCGGGCGAGGTTCTGGCCGTTGGTGAAGGCGTAACGGGGTTTGAGCCCGGCGACCGGGTTCTGGCGCTGACCGGACATGGTGGCTTTGCCACTCGGCTGACGGTCAAGGCGGCCTCTGCCATCAAGTTTCCCGACACGATGCCCTTTGAAGACGCGGCCTGCTTTATCTTCACCTATGGCACCTCGTATCACGCGCTGAAAGACCGTGCCGCGTTGCAACCCGGCGAAACGCTGTTGGTTCTGGGCGCTGCAGGTGGTGTCGGAAGCGCCGCGATCGAGCTTGGCAAGGCGATGGGAGCCCGCGTGATAGCGGCGGTGTCGTCAGAGGAAAAGGCCGAATTTTGCCTTCAGGTAGGTGCGGATGAAGCCATCGTCTATGCACGCGACATGGACCGGGACGCGCAAAAGGCATTCTCGTCCGAAATCAAGACATTGGCCGGCGCGAATGGTGTGGATGTCGTGTATGACGCCGTTGGGGGTGATTATGCGGAACCTGCGCTGCGCAGCATGGCGTGGAATGGACGGTTTCTGGTCGTTGGCTTTCCTGCTGGCATTCCGAAAATCCCGCTCAATCTGCCGTTGCTGAAAGGGTGTCAGGTCGTGGGCGTGTTCTGGGGCGCCTCGGTTTTTCGCGATCCCAAGGGCCACAGCGAAAACATCAGCGAATTGTTTGACCTCTACGCGAAAGCTCAGATCAAACCGCAAATCAGCGCGCGGTTTTCATTGGATCGAGCCAGCGAGGCCTTGACCCTCTTGAACGACAGAACCGTTCTCGGAAAAGTTGTGGTTACGATGCCGGAAAGCTGAGTTGTGACGGATGTCTTACGGGCCCAAAGCGGTCAGTTAGTCCTAGCCCGGTGGACATTCGTACCTATTCGAGTTTATGAACCGGTAACGAGGACAATGAATTGATGCATAAAGTTCTGATCTTGAACGGTCCGAACCTTAATTTGCTAGGAACACGGCAACCTGAGGTTTACGGGCATACAACGTTGAAAATGGTTGAAGAAACCTGTGTCAGCCACGGCGCCTCCATTGGATTGGAGGTGTCGCATCTGCAATCGAACCACGAGGGTGCGCTGATCGACGCCATTCATGGTGCCAAGGGCAATCAGGACGGGATCGTTCTGAACGCCGGGGCCTACACACACACATCCATCGCGTTGATGGATGCGATCAGCTCGGTCGAGCTGCCAGTGGTCGAGGTTCACTTGTCCAACATCCACGCGCGCGAAGCTTTCCGCCACAAATCCTACATTGCACGTGTTGCACTGGGCCAAATTTGCGGATTCGGGCTGCAAAGCTACGTTATGGCGCTGGATGCGCTGTCAGCGCATTTTCGGGACAAGGGGGCTGTATGAAGCTAAGCGAGTATCTGAATTTCCTCAGTTACGTGAAAACTCTGGAAGAGCTTTGGGATGCCCATTGCCGTCAGATGGCGAAATTCGGATTTGATCGCTTGCTCTATGGCTATACGCGTTACAGAACGGAAACGTCGCTGGGCGATCCGGAAGACTTCACCATCCTGACGAACCACGGCAAGGGGTATCTGGATGGTTTTCTGCGCGACGGCCTGTACTTTAACGCCCCGATGCTGAAATGGGCGTTGAACAACGAAGGCGCGGCCAGCTGGAAAATGATCCAGGACATGAGCGCCGACGGCTCGATGAGTGCCGAGGAGCGTCGGGTCCATGAGTTCAACCGCTCAAAAGGTGTTGTTGCGGGCTATACAATCAGCTTCACCTCGGTCTCAATGCGATCCAAAGGGGCCATCTCGCTATCAGCAGGTGGCGGGCGCAGCCAGCAAGAGGTTGATGACATATGGGCTGAACATGGCGAAGACATTCTGCTTATGAACAATGTCGCGCATCTGAAAATCCTCACCCTGCCCTATAACGCGCCGAACAGGGCGCTGACCAAACGACAGCGCGAAGCGCTGGAATGGGTTGGCGATGGCAAGACCACGCAGGACATCGCCCTGCTGATGGGGCTGACGGCAGCGACCGTCGAAAAGCACCTCAGGCTCGCACGAGAGGCTTTGAGCGTGGAAACGACGGCGCAGGCGGTCCTCAAGGCATCCTTGCAAAACCAGATGTTCATCATGGAAGCATGATGTGCCCTTTTTGACGCTAATTTGCGTCAATTTACGTAGGGTAAGGAAATCATGACTTCCCGAATCTGAGGCCCAGTTGCAAAGTGATATTGTTCCGTGAGTGGTGGCTTTAGCCTGGGAACGTTTTGGTCGGATCTTTGCAATTTCAGGGCTCTCCGATCACTCTGGCATAAGGGCGTTTATTTGTCCGCGTTTCTGTGTCGGAATCTTTGAGGGGCCTCGACCATCCCCATCTGCGGGGCCCCTCAATCCCTTCAAGTGAGTGATGGATAAGTGCCGTAACACGCACGAAAAAACCGACTACGTTTCCGTAGTCGGTTTTCCTATTTGTGCAGGTTGAGGCCCCTTGCAGGGCCTCGGTCTGGCTTAGCCTTGAGCTGCCTTGGCAACTTCGGCTGCGAAGTCTTCTTTTTCGACCACGATGCCTTCGCCAACTTCAAGACGGATGAAGCCGGTGATGGTGGCGCCTGCTTCTTTGGCTGCCGCTTCAACAGTCAGGTCAGGGTTCACAACGAACTGCTGGTTCAGCAGGGTCGATTCCGCGACGAATTTCTTCATGCGGCCTTCGATCATCTTTTCGATCACCTGCTCCGGCTTACCGGATTCGCGGGCGATATCCATCTGAACCTGCTTTTCTTTCTCGACAACAGCCGGATCCATGTCCGCTTCGGACAGAGCAGCCGGGTTCACGGCGGCGATGTGCATCGCAACCTGCTTGCCGATGGCTTCGTCGCCGCCGGACAGAGCAACCAGAACGCCGATTTTGCCCATGCCGTTGGTGGCCGCGTTGTGGACGTAGGACACAACGGTGTCGCCCGACAGTTTGGCCATACGACGCACCGACATGTTCTCGCCGATGGTGGCGATCTTGTCGGTCAGGGTGTCGGCAACGTTCTTGCCGCCCAGGTCAGCCGCCAGCAGAGCTTCGACATTGTCGACGCCTTCAGCCGCATAAGCGATCTTGCCAACCATTTCCTGGAACTCGGCGTTCTTCGCGACGAAGTCGGTTTCCGAGTTCACCTCGACAGCAACACCGTTGCCGCCGTCGACATGCACTGCAACCAGACCTTCGGCTGCGGTACGGCCGGATTTCTTGGCCGCTTTGGCCAGACCTTTGGTGCGCAGCCAGTCAACGGCTTCGTCCATGTTGCCGCCGGTTTCGGTCAGCGCCTTCTTTGCGTCCATCATGCCTGCGCCGGTCGAGTCGCGCAGTTCTTTAACCATTGCTGCTGTGATTGCCATCTTTAGGCTCTCCTCAATTCAAACGGAATTGGGGCAGGTCATACCCTGCCCCATATGTCATTTACGTGACGGGCAGCTTACGCTTCGGCAGGTGCTTCTGCTTCGGCGGGTGCTTCTTCTGCAACGGCTTCCTCGGCCGGAGCTTCTTCGAAGGCACCGATGTCAACGCCAGCAGCGCCCATCTGAGCGGTCATGCCGTCCAGAGCGGCACGTGCAACCAGGTCGCAGTACAGAGCGATCGCACGGGCTGCGTCGTCGTTGCCGGGGATGATGTAGTCGACACCATCAGGCGAGCAGTTGGTGTCGACAACAGCCACAACCGGGATACCCAGCTTGTTGGCTTCGGCGATGGCCAGTGCTTCTTTTTTGACGTCGATGACGAACAGCAGGTCAGGAACGCCGCCCATCTCACGGATACCGCCCAGCGAAGCCTGCAGCTTGGACTGGTCACGTTCCATGCCCAGACGCTCTTTTTTGGTCAGGCCTTCAGCGCCCGATTCCATGGCTTCGTCGATCTGGTTCAGACGGTTGATCGACTGAGAAACGGTTTTCCAGTTGGTCAGCGTGCCGCCCAGCCAGCGGTGGTTCATGTAGTACTGAGCCGACTTTTCAGCGGCTTCGGCGATCGGGCCAGCGGCTTGACGCTTGGTGCCTACGAACAGAACGCGGCCACCTTTTGCGACGGTATCACGAACGGCCTGCAGAGCCTGGTCCAGCATCGGAACGGTCTGGGTCAGGTCCATGATGTGGATGCCATTGCGCGAGCCGTAGATGAACGGGCCCATGCGGGGATTCCAACGCTGTGTCTGGTGACCAAAGTGAACGCCAGCTTCCAGCAGCTGACGCATGGTGAACTCGGGAAGAGCCATGCTATTTTCCTTTTCCGGTTTACGCCTCGGCGGGGGTGAAAGAAGCGGATGCTCCAACCGGCGGGCCAGATAAGGATGTCTCCCCTACAAAGCCCAAACCCCGCCTGCGGGTTTGAATGGCGCGCGTATACGGCAGGTTTGAATGCAGTGCAAGGGCCAATCGCCCTTATTTTTCAAGGCGCGCCAACGAATGCGCGTGGCGCACGGCCTCTTCGCAATGCGCGGCTAGTGCTTTGCGGTCGGGAAAGTCGCTGACCTTGGCCGGGGTGTGATAAATCAGCTCAACCGCGCCCTGCCTGCGCGCGCCCAAGGTCTTGAGCAGATGCGGCCCGAACTCCATATCGCCCCACCAGCCATAGAACCTGTCGGGCTGAGCTATGGGTGCATGAAAGATCACCGAGACCGGCTGCACATACATGAAATCCCGCAGCTCATCTGCAAAGAACGCGGCGAAGAGCGTTGTTTTAAAAGGCAAAACTCGCAATCCGTCGGTCGATGTGCCCTCGGGAAAAAACAGCAGCTTGTGCCCGGCTTTCAAGCGTTCTTCGAACACCTGTGTCTGTTCTCGAGCCTTCTTCCGGTCGCGCTCAATGAACACGGTGCCGGTTGCACGGGCCAGCCAGCCGATGCCGGGCCATTTGGCGACTTCTGCCTTTGATACGAAATAGACCCGTTTGCGCGCATTGAGCGCGAAGATGTCCAGCCAGGAGGTGTGGTTGGCAACCACGGCGCCCCGCTCGGTCATCAATTCCCCAGAATAACGAATACCGATGCCCAGCAGCCGGAGCGCATTGCGGCAGACAAACTGTGCGATAAACGGCGTGACCGGACGACGAAGACCGAACAATGGGTATTCGACAAGACGGACGGCCAGCAGGACGATCAGCCCCCCAAAAACTAGCAATGCCAGCGGCACGCCGCGAAGGATCACCAGTAGCCAACCCAGAACGCCCAGTTCGATTGGGTCAGGCGCGTCCTCGCTATCCCAAAGTGGTTCGGACACCGGGTCAGGCTCCGCCATAGATGCGGCGCTGGCGTTCGTTCATGCGTGCGGTGTCCAGGATGAGGCAGACATCGGTGGTGTTGAACGCATGATCGATAAACGCCCCCTCGCCCACAAAGCCGCCCAACCGAAGATAGGCCTTGATCAAAGCGGGTACCTGCACCATCGCCGCGCGCCGATCCAGCGCGTCGGGCGCGACCAGATCCATGGACTGAAACACATCCGGTTGTGCCCTGACCCTCAGGTCCTCTGGGGCGATGTGATTGTGGTGCAGCATCGACAGCGGTTGCGCCAGTTTCTGCACGTCGATGCCATGGAAGCTAGCGACACCAAACAACACCTCAATCTGGCGCTCGTTTACATAGGCGGCCAAACCGTTCCACAGGTGATACATCGCTGTGCCACCGCGATAGTCGGGATGCAGGCAAGAGCGACCAAGCTCCAACAGCTTGCGGCCGCTCTGCTTCAAAACGGTCAGATCGTACTCATCCTCGGAGTAGAACTGCCCCAATTCCAGTGCACGTTCGCCCGGTAACAGCCTGTAAACGCCGATAACTTCGCCTGTGGCATCGTCATAGGCCAGCATGTGGTCGAAATAGGGATCGAACCGGTCCTGCTCCAGCCCGGCCTCGTGGTCCACCATCTCGCCCCCGCCGCCCAGTTCGCGGACGAATACGTCGTAGCGCAGCCTTTGCGCCGCGCGCAATTCAGCCTCGGACTCTGCGAGCTTGACGGTGAAAGTGGGGCCTGCATTCGGCATCGGCGTTTCCGTTCTTGTTTGCGCGCTGATACCGCAGATTTCGGCAGGATGGCAACCGGCGGCGCCGTTGCAGGCGTTAACCAATCTTAAACCAGTTTCACGGATCAAAGACGGGCGTCAGGGCGATGCGATTTCCGTCAATCACCACTTTTCCCTGTTCCTGGAAATTCACGGTGATCTTGCCAGCGATGTTGGACTGAACCTGTCCAATGCCCCATTCGGGGAAATCGGGGTGGCGGACGTACATGCCCGGTGCGAGTATAGCATTGAGGTCTGTCATGTTCGGGCTCCGGTCCGGCGGCAGATACAACAGGAGAGGTACGCATGGGCGACACCAACGTCAATCTGGCCGAGCTTATCGGATCGCGAATTTGCCACGATCTGATCAGCCCGATTGGAGCGATCACCAACGGCTTGGAACTGCTTGAGATGGTCGGATCCGTGCAGGGCCCCGAGATGGAGCTGATATCGGGCAGTGTCGGCAGTGCGGGGGCAAGAATCCGGTTCTTCCGCGTCGCATTCGGCTCGGCCAGCGATCAGCCTTTGGGTCGGACCGAGGTCTCCGAACTGTTGAAAGACGTTGAAAGCGTCGGCCGTGTGCGCGTCAACTGGCACGTGACCGAAGCGGTGCCGCGCAATCAGGTCAAACTCGCGTTTCTGGCTTTGATGTGCTGCGAATGTGCCATGCCGATGGGCGGTGACGTTACCGTTGCAAACACAGGTGGTGCCTGGACCGTGACCGGGGTTGCCGACAAGCTAAATGTCGACGCCGACCTTTGGAAAAACCTGCCCAAGGGGCAGTTTGCCAACAAAGTCACGCCCGCGCATGTTCAATTCGCCCTCTTGCCGCAAACGGCTGCGACCATGGGACGGCGGGTTGCGTCGGAAACCACCTCAACCCGCGTTGTGATCCGTTTCTAGGACCGAACCGTCCCGTTGCCGCGCACCAGATATTTGAAACTGGTCAGCTGGGCGGCCCCGACCGGGCCGCGCGCGTGCATTTTGCCGGTGGCAATGCCAATCTCGGCGCCCATGCCAAACTCACCCCCGTCGGCAAACTGGGTTGAGGCATTGTGCATCAGGATCGCGCTGTCCAGCCGCTCAAAGAACCGGGCGGCGGTATCGGCATCTTCTGTCATGATGCAATCAGTGTGGTTCGAGCCGTATTGCCGGATATGTGCAATCGCCGCGTTGATATCCGCGACCGGTTTGGCTGCGATGATGCTGTCGAGGAATTCCTTGCCCCAGTCCTCAGCGGTTGCGGCGGCCGCACCGTCGACGGCCAGCGTGCCTTCGGCGTGGACTTCAACACCGGCTGCAAGCAGCGCTGAAATGATGTCACGGCCCAGTGTTTCGGCCACGTCCTGATGGATCAGCAGACATTCAGCGGCACCGCATATCCCCGTTCGCCGAGTCTTTGCATTCAGCACCACATCCAGCGTTTTTTGCGGATCGGCGGCCTTATCGACATAGATATGCACGATGCCTTCCAGATGGGCGAATACCGGCACCCGTGCTTCGCGCTGCACCAGCCCGACAAGACCTTTGCCACCGCGAGGGACGATCACGTCCACATAGTCCGTCATGGTCAGCAATTCCTGTACCGCAGCTCGGTCGCGGGTGGGGACCAGTTGGATCGCGTCTTCGGGCAGGTTCGCGGCCTTCAAGCCTTCAACCAGACAGGCGTGAATGGCGGTTGATGAGTGGAAGCTCTCGGACCCGCCCCGCAGGATCACCGCATTACCCGACTTCAGGCACAACGCGCCTGCATCGGCGGTGACATTCGGACGGCTTTCATAGATCACCCCGATCACGCCCAAAGGCGTACGGACTCGTTGGATGTTGAGGCCCGAGGCCATGTCCCATTCGGTCAGGACCTCGCCGACAGGGTCGGCCTGATCCGCGACAGTGCGCAGGCCGTCGACCATGCCTTGCACGCGCGCTTCGTCCAACATCAGGCGGTCCATCATCGCCGGGCTCAGGCCCTTTTCGCGACCGAACTCCAGATCTTTCTTGTTCGCCTCGATGATCTGGACGCGGTTGGCCCAAACAGAATCTGCCGCTGCGATCAACGCGGCGTGTTTACGCTCGGCGCTGGCAAAGGCCAGATCGGCCGATGCTGCCTTGGCCCGTTTTCCAAGATCGGCCATCAGGGCGGGAATGTTGTCGAAATCCTTCATCTCATATGCCTTTCGGTCGGTCTTTTTTTATCATCGCGCCCTTACAGCGCCAAATCATCACGGTGGATCAAAACGGCGCGGCCCGGATAGCCCAGCGTAGCCTCGATCTCTGAAGACTTCCGCCCCTTGATTGCGTCCGCCTCTTGCGCGGTATAGCGGCTGAGACCCTGCGCCAGCCGACGCTCTTGCGGATCGATGATAGCCACCGGATCCCCGCGGCCAAAATCACCGGTGACTTCGACAATACCCGCGGGCAGCAGGCTTTTGCCATTGCCCAACGCCTTGGCCGCGCCGGCATCCACCACGATCTCGCCGCGCGGTTTCATGGCTGAAATCCAGCGCTTGCGCGCCGCGTGCGGATCAAGTGTTGCGGTGAACCACGTGCAGTTTGCGCCTTCTTCCAGCGTTTTCAGAGGGTTCAGCGTCGACCCTTCGGTTATCGCCATGTCGCACCCTGCTGCCGTTGCCATTTTGGCGGCCAGCAGTTTGGTCTTCATCCCACCCTTGGACAGACCGGACCCGGCATCGCCCGCCATTTCCTCGATCTGGGGCGTGATGGTTTCGATCACATCGAACCGCTTGGCTGTACTGTCCTCGTTGGGGTTACCGGTATAGAAGCCGTCCACATCCGACAGCAGGATCAACTGATCGGCGCCAACGGTTACGGCGATCTGCGCGGCAAGTCGGTCATTGTCGCCATAACGGATCTCATCCGTTGCAACTGTATCGTTTTCGTTGACAATCGGCACGACGCCCAGGCTCAGCAAGGTCTCAAGCGTTGCGCGAGAATTCAGATAGCGTCTGCGGTCTTCGCTGTCTTCCAGCGTTACCAGAACCTGCGCGGTGGTGATGTCGTACGGGGTCAGCGCCTCTTCATAAGAGCGCGCCAATCGGATCTGGCCCACAGCAGCGGCGGCCTGTGATTGTTCCAGAGGCAAGGTCGCCATCGGCAAACCCAAAACACCGCGCCCCAACGCGATTGAGCCAGACGAGACCAGAATAACATCGGTCCCCTGCCCTTTGAGCCACGCCACGTCCTGCGCCAGCGAGTGCAACCAATCCGACCTCAACAAACCCGTGTCGCGGTCCACCAGCAAGGCGGACCCGATCTTGACTACGAGGCGACGCGCGGAAGTCAGGGTTGCCACGTCGTCTTCTCCTCAACGGGTTTTTGGCGCAGGCGGTTTTCGTCGATTTGTGTGCGGAGCGCGCGCAGCACCTCGGTCACGCCCAGATGTGCCACGCCGGACATGGTCATCACGGGGCCACCCACAGCTTCTTCCAACTCGGCCTTCTGGGTTTCTAATTCCTCTTCATCCAGCGCATCGACCTTGTTCAGCACGGTAATGCGGGGTTTTTTCGCCAGTTCGCCGCCATAGGCTTCAAGCTCATGAATGATGGTGCGGTAGTCTTCGGCGACAGTCTCTGACGTGCCGTCGACAAGATGCAGCAGCACTGCACAGCGTTCGACATGACCCAGGAAACGATCCCCGATACCACGCCCTTCGTGGGCACCTTCGATAAGACCCGGAATATCTGCCACAACGAATTCGACGTTATCGACCCCTACGACGCCCAAATTGGGATGCAGGGTCGTAAACGGATAATCAGCGATCTTGGGGCGCGCGTTTGATGTGGCCGCCAGAAAGGTGGATTTGCCCGCATTGGGCATACCCAGCAGGCCCACATCCGCAATCAGCTTCAGACGCAGCCAGATCGTGCGGTCAATCCCTGCTTGACCGGGATTGGCGCGGCGCGGGGCCTGATTGGTGGCCGATTTGAAGTGCAGGTTGCCAAAGCCGCCATTACCGCCCTTGGCGAGCAGAAAGCGCTGCCCAACTTCGGTCAGGTCACAGATGACGGTTTCTTCGTCTTCGTCCAGAATCTCAGTCCCAACGGGCACGCGCAGGATGATGTCGTCGCCATCCTTACCCGTCCGCTGCTGACCGCGACCAGGCTGGCCGTTCTTGGCAAAGAAATGCTGCTGATAGCGGAAGTCGATCAAGGTGTTCAGCCCATCCACAACTTCGGCCCAAACAGACCCGCCTTTACCGCCGTCACCGCCATCGGGACCGCCGTATTCGATGTATTTTTCGCGCCGAAAGCTGACGCAGCCGCCACCTCCGGCCCCGGACCGGATGTAGACCTTTGCAAGATCGAGAAATTTCATGTGTGTCCCCTACTGCAAAGGCCCCATCGGCCACAAGTCAGAGTTTTTTACTGTAAGTCCAGGTGGGCACATTCGCATCGCGCGCCACCGAATAGCTTTCGGCATCCCCAAGGTATTCAAACCCGCAATGGGTCAATACCCGGGCCGAGGCCGGATTGTCCTGAAACACGCTGGCAAACATAGTGGCGTTTTCCAACGGGTTGGCATTGACCAGAGCTTCAACGGCCAATGATGCAACGCCCGTGTTCCAATAGACAGGTGCAACCCAATAGCCGACCTCGGACTGGTTGCGGTCCAGTCTTTCAAGCGAGATCAGCCCGATCAGTTCGGGACCACCATCCTTGGTGGCATCCATCGCCCATACGTCCTCAGTTCGTTCTTCAGACATTGAGCGTGTGACAAACGCCTCAACTGAACCCGGTGGAATGGGATGCGGGATCGACGTGGTCATGCGTGCCACGCGCTCATCGCCAGCGTAATGCTCAATGAGACCCAAATCCGACCGACGCAATGGGCGCAGATCGAACCGCTCGGTTTCGATGACCGGCTGGTTTATTATTGTCTCAAGTTTCATGAGTGCGTTCCTCCTCCGAACAACACAAAAAGTACGGACGCAACAGTCAGACCAGCTAACGTCCACATCAGATATTTTTCCACCGGCTGCCCTTCAACCGCGTGTGCAATTCTATCTCCGGCAAATGTCCAGATCGGGTGTAAAACCACCTGGCAAAGCAATAAACACAAAGCGATCGTGAACGTTGCGTTAAAGGTAGGCGTGCCAGCCGCAACAAACCCGGTAAACCCGGCGATGATCATGGCCCAGGCCTTTGGGTTAAGCGGGTGCACGATCAACCCGGCCCAAAACCCAGGCACCTCTCCGGTCGTTTCACTGCGCGACAGGCGCAGGTTGGCGATTTTCCAGGCCAACCAGCAAATATACGCCGCCGAGGCGTATTTCAGCACGGTAAAGACCATCGGGGCCTGATTTGCGAGCCGCAACAGACCAAAGCCAACCGGCCAGATGATCAGCTGTTTGCCCATGATCACGCCAGCTACAAACGGCAGTGCCGCCCGAAACCCGTAACGCGCGCCGGTGCCCAGCAGGACCATATTGGCCGGTCCGGGGGTTCCCACCTGAGAGGCTGCGAAGATCAGGAAACTGGTGGTGGCAACGGTCATTGCGTCGCCTCCCAATCCCTGCGGGTCAAAAGCATGTCCTGAATGGTCACATCTTCGTTGGTTGACCGGACTGTGGCTGCATGCTGCCCGCTGGGCTTGAACCCGAGATTTGACAGGACCGCTTTGGAACGATCATTCCCAAGATGGTAACCCGATGACAGCTCATCCCGATCAGACCGAAAGAACCGATCCAGCATCGCGCGGCAGGCTTCAGTGACAAAGCCCTGCCCCCAAGACCCTTTTCCGATCCAGTACCCCAGTTGAGACCCGGTCGAAACGCAACCGATCAGAACACCCTCATTGGTTATCGCAAAGGCATCTTGGTCGTAGGACATGGAGTCGATGAACTCGGCCGAATGCGCGGTGTCATAAGGATACGGTACCACGGTCAGCCAGCGCACGACGTCCAGTTCGTTCAGAAGCGTGACCAAACGCGACGAATCCTCACGCCGGAAACGGCGTAGGACAAGACGTTCTGTTTTGATCACTTCGGTCATGGGACCGCTCCTGAAAACGAGAAAGGGGACCGGCATCTTCTGCCGGTCCCCCATGAATTTTTCTAAACCTTCTGGGTCTCGGCTTACTCTGCGGCCTCCGCCACTGGCAGGACCGAAATGAAGGTGCGGTTTTTGAGTCCCTTGTGGAACTTCACGGCGCCATCGGTGGTTGCAAAGATGGTGTGATCTTTGCCCATACCTACGCCTTCGCCCGGCCAGAACTTGGTGCCGCGCTGACGCACGATGATGTTGCCTGCGATGGCTGCTTGGCCACCGTACAGTTTCACGCCAAGGCGGCGACCAGCTGAGTCGCGACCGTTACGGGAGGAACCGCCAGCTTTTTTATGTGCCATTCTCTCTCTCCTTAGCCTTTGGCCAGCTCTTTGGCCTGCTCAACCCACTCGGGTTTCACTTTGACCGTTTCGATAGCAGCAATCTGCTCGTCCGACAAGGCGGCCAGAGCGGCAAAGCTCTCGATACCAGCTTCTGCCAGCTTCTTGGCAGCGGCAGGGCCGACACCGTTCAGCTTGGTCAGATCGTCAGCGGCAGCAGCAGCGGCGGGTGCCTCTGCTTTGGCTTCGGCTTTCTTCGCGGCAGGCTTTTTCGCCGCCGGAGCAGCTTCGCCAGCCGGAGCCGAACCAGTTGCAGCTTTGATACCAGACTTGTCAGCGCCCGATGCCAGGATGTCGGTGATTTTGACCAGAGTCAGCTTCTGACGGTGGCCAACGGTACGCTTCGAGCTGTGCTTACGACGGCGCTTGACGAACTTGATGACTTTGTCACCTTTGATCTGTTCGATCACTTCGGCCTGTACGCCCGCGCCTTCAACGAAAGGTGCACCAACAACCGGAGCGTCACCGCCCAGCATCAGAACATCGTTGAATTGAACTTTTTCACCTGCGTCGGCAGCCAGTTTTTCAACGCGGAGCACATCGCCCGCCTGAACCTTGTACTGCTTGCCGCCAGTCTTGAGGACCGCAAACATGCGTCTTTCCTTTTCAAACCCGCGTTCTGTGGTCCCCTTCCGGGTGTTGCTGGCCTATGCCACCTCGAACAGCGCGCCCTTTTCGGGCTGTGTGACGACCTTTCGGGCAACCCCTTGGGTCAATAATAACGAGACCCGGCGCGGAGAAACCGGCCGGGATGCGCGCTTATCCATAGAATGACCGGGAAAGTCAACAGCAAATAGAAGGTCAGAGATCCGATGCACTGAGCGCGCGCGAGACCGCCTGCCCCAGTTCAAAGTAGGCTTGATCATAGATCAGATCGAAGCCGACAAAAAAGGCCTCATTCATGGCACGTCCCGTATCGGTGCGGGAAAAGGCGATGTTCTCGCGCATCTGGGCTTCGGTCAGGGGCTGATAAGCCAGCAGCAAAAAGGAGTACAGCCATGTACGGGTCTCTTCCGTAACGCTGTCCTTATCCGACAACAGCTGCGCCAGAATGTCTTCGGGGTTCGCGCCCGTTTCGCCGCTCAGGCCGCGAAAAAAGTTGTAGTCCGAACTCAGGGAACTTTGGACATTCCGTTCAACAAGATCGTTGACCGAAATGTACTCATCGACCAGCAGGTACAATGAGGTGTCCTGCGCACTGTCCAGGTAAGCCTCGCGTGCCATGTCCTTGATGGTCTCATCCGCGAATGCCAGTCGCGCCGAGTTTTCCAGCGTTATGATGGTTTGCCCCAGATCGCTTTCAAAGAAAACGATTGCCCGGTCCATCTGGCTGTCCGTCAGGCGGCTTTTGAAAGTCTGAGCGATCTGCTGCTGCATCCGCGCCGGATTGTAGATTTCCTCAACCTGACTTTCAAAAATGGGCCCACCGGTGTTGCCCAGAAACGTTTCGTCAAGCTCTTGTCCCTGCACCCTGCCCTCATCCCGCAGGATCTCAACGACCTGTTCGATCTTGAGAGCCTGCATCAGACGCTCAACCCGATCTGAGGCTGCCGCGGGAACAGCCAAAAGCAGAAAGGACAAACAGGCCGCAGCAATGCGCATCAGATATCCTGTGCCGGGTGCAGCTCTGCCATTCGAACGGCCAAATCCTCGAATTTCATGGCCATGATTTCGTATTGAATGGCGTTCAAGAGCTCGTACACCTCTTGCATCAGAGGTTGTTCAAGCGCGTCGGCATAGGCAACGACCTCAGCGTCCGAGAAGTCCTGATAGGTGTAGGCCGCCCCAGCAAGAGCAGACAGTTGCAGAGCCTGACGCATTCCGGTCTCGCCACGTCGAAGCATTTCGCGCAGCTCATCTGCGCTCAGTTGCAGGTCGATCACACCCGAAGCGCTGGCCGCAAGAAGAAAGCGCAACTGAATCTCTTGTAACGCACGCAAAGAAGTGCCGCTGGAATCAATTGCACGGTTCATGCGTTTGAGTTCTTCGACCCGTTTCGAGCCATCCTGGATCAGACCCGATACGATTTCCTGCCCTTCCAACTGCTTGGCCTCATCGTCTTCAATCATGTGCGACGCGTTTTCGGCCTGAACCAAGCGCTGCCCCAGATCCGAGGCATAGAACTCGACCGCGTGGTTCAACGCATCATCGCTTAGCGTTTGTTCCAGAATCGAAACGGCGGTGTTGTGCATGTCTTCGATATCAAAGACTTCTTCGGTCAGACGGGTCCAATCCGATCCAAAGCCGTCAGGGTCAATGCCAAGCATCTGCGGCGCCGATGCAGAGGCCAGCGCTATGCTTTCAAGGGCAACGTCAAAGCCGGTTGTGGTCAAAAACGCTTCGATCCGGTCCCGACTGGCCGCAAACGCCTGCTGCGATAGAAGGGCAAGGGTGAAAACAAGGGCTAAAAGCGGCGCGGCGGCGCGGTGTCGAGCATAGGTCATACGCAAGAGCCTAGGCGAATTACGGCGTCAGGCAACGGAAAATCCCAGCTTTGTTAATTTTCGGAATTTTCTGCTTGCACCGCCGCGCGTTCCTCACTAAATCCCCCCCTCACAGACCCCCGCGGAGAGGTGCCGGAGTGGTCGAACGGGGCGGTCTCGAAAACCGTTGTGGGTGCAAGCCCACCCAGGGTTCGAATCCCTGTCTCTCCGCCACTATCCCCTTTGGATGACGGCCGTGTTCAACTTAAACACGCATATCGATCATCTGACGGCGTGTTATTGCCATCCGTTACGATCTGATCGGCGCAGGCTGGCTCAATTCCCGGATTTGAAATGAACTTCGGGGAATTCCCCTTTGATTTCCGGTATTTTCAACCCATCTGGGCGACACGTATTTCAAGGAGACCCCCTATGTCGCGTACTCTTATACTTGCAGTTATCGTCGCTGGCCTTGGTGCTGGCATCTATTATTACCTCAACCAACCGGAACCCACGCCGGCCGAACGGCTGCAATCAGCCGCGCAAGAGGCCGGTGACGCTGTAAACGACGCCGTCGATGCGGCGACCGAACAGGCGAATGAGGCAGCCTCTTCCATCACAGAGCAGGCCACCGAAGCCGCCGAGCAAGCCGGACAGGCAGCCACCGATCTGGCAAACCAAGCCAGCGATCAGGTTGCGTCACTGGCCACGCAGGGACAGGATCTGGTGAATTCCTGGATCGAAGAAGGGACACTTTCCGTTCAGAATTTTGACTATGATGCCATTGTCGCTTCGGTTCAGGAAAGTCAGCTGTCGCAAGACATGAAGACTCAGGCGCTCAATATCCTCGATGAAATCAAGGCGTCGCCTCAGTTGATCGCTGAGAAAATCGAAGAGCTGCGTACACTTTTGACATCGCAGCAATAAGCTTGCCGGGCCGTTCGTTTCCGAGCGGCCCTTTTTTGTTGCGGGCAAGCTCCCGCTACGTCAGTTCCCACTTTGATTGACGTATGGGCGGTCGTTTGGTTGGCTGTTTCCTAAATCTCAGTACCAGACGCACCAGACCCGGTCGGTCCTGTGCCTGCACAGTGGATAGGAGACAGCATGACCACCCTGCCCCCCAAAATGTTCGCCGTAATTCAAACCCATGACGGGTACACCGGTTCTCCGTCTGGACCGTTCATCGAGGACGCCGCCGATTGGCTGGCCGAGGCTGAGATTGATGTTCCCGAACCCGGTCCCGGGCAGGTTCTGATCAAACTGCGCACTGCCTCGGTGAACCCTTCCGACATTCACTTTATCAAAGGCGAATATGGGCAGCCGCGAGTCAAAGGTATGCCCGCCGGATTTGAAGGCTGCGGCGACGTTGTGGCAACCGGCAAAGGGGCCGAGGCGTTGCAGGGTCAGCGGGTTGCCTTTGTCGCGGCAGGCTCTGGGGCTTGGGCAGAATACGTGGTGACGCAGGCACTCATGTGCATCCCGCTGCGGCCCGACATTTCGGATGAGGACGGATCAGCCCAGATCGTGAACCCCATGACCGCGATGGCCATGGTCGATATCGCGCGCAGCGCCGGCGAGGCTTTTGTGGTGTCTGCCGCAACCAGCCAGTTGGGCAAATTGATGTGTGCTCTGGGGCGGGATCTAGGGTTGAAACCCATTGCCCTTGTGCGCCGGGCCGAGGCAGTTGAATCCATGAAAGCGCATGGCGCGCATGAGGTTCTGGTTACCACGGACCCGGGTGTGGTCCAGAAATTCTCCGAACTGAGCCATGAGCTAAAGCCCCGTGTCTTTCTGGATGCGGTGGCGGATCAGTTGTCCGAACAGATATTTTGCGCGATGCCCAACGGCGCGCGATGGGTTGTTTACGGAAAACTCAGCCCCGAGCTGCCAAAGCTGACACAGACGGGCCAATTGATTTTCATGAACAAGCGGATCGAGGGGTTCTGGCTGACGCAATGGATGACCTCGACCCCGCCTGCCGACCAGATGCGCGTGGTTGCGGAAGTTCAGGCTCGCTTTGCCGATGGGCGCTGGAAAACGGATGTTTCGGAACGACTTAAGCTGCGTGACGTCGTAGGAAATTTGGCCGACGCGCTGAAAAAGAGTGACGGAAAGGTTCTGATCACGCCATAGTAGAACAAGGCCCCGAACGTAGGAGGGCGTTTGGGGCCTAAAAAACGCCGGGCCTACCGGCATGGGAGGAGAAAATTGGATAACGCGCAGCTGCTGATCAGCGGGCTGGCGAATGGCTGTGTCTACGGCCTGATCGCGCTTGGATTTGTACTGATTTACAAGGCAACTGAAGCCGTGAATTTCGCTCAAGGCGACTTCATGATGCTGGGTGCCTTTGTCACCATCGGACTGACGAATACCGAATATATGGGGCTGCCGTTCTGGCTGGCATTGCCAATCTCTTTGGGGATCATGGCGGCTTTGGGATACCTTCTGGATCGCCTGATCATCCGGCGATTGTTCGGAGAAAGCCAAACAGCCGTGGTGATCCTGACCATCGCATTGGGATTTGTAATCCGGTTCGTGGCCGGGCTGATCTGGGGGCACGAGCCGCAGACACTGCAAAACCCCTTGGCCGGGAAAGAAGTGCGTTTCGGCGGACTGGTTCTGGGGATGGAGGACGTGGCGGTCATCGTCGTTACCATCCTACTGACCTGGGGGCTTTATGTTTTCTTCAGCCGCACCAAGCTGGGTCTCGCGATGCAGGGTGCCTCTCAGAACCAATTGGCGGCCTATTACATGGGTATCCCGGTCAAACGCGTGCAGGGGTTCATCTGGGCCCTCGCCGGCGTGGTCGCCGGGATCGCCGGCATCCTGTTCGCCGCCAAGGGCTCGGTTGATCCCAGCAGCGGTTTGCTCGGGATCAAAGCCTTCGCAGCTGCGGTCATCGGTGGCTTCGGCAGTCTGCCCGGCGCTCTGGCCGGAGGGCTGGTTGTCGGCGTGATCGAACCCTTCGCCAGCCGGTATATCGCTGCCGGGTACAGCCAGGTCGCGCCTTATGCCTTGTTGTTGGCCGTGCTGATCTTCCGCCCCAATGGGCTGTTCAGCCAGGTTCGGGTCAAGAAGGTGTAAGCGATGCGGGTTATCTTCAAAACTAACTACATGCAGGACATCCGGCCCTGGAAGGACACCTACCAGCTGAGCCTCTATCTGATCCTGCTTGCGATTATCTTCGCTGCGCCTTGGTGGCTGGATGCGTTTTATCTGGGAGAACTGACCAATGTTCTGATCTGGGCCATCGCGGGTCTGGGTCTGATGGTTCTGACCGGCCATACCGGACAGGTTAGCCTTGGTCACGCGGCGTTTCTGGCTTTTGGTTGCTATGCCAACGTCATCCTTCTGGAAGCAGGCGTTCCGTTCCTGATCGCCTTCCCGCTCGCGGGCATCCTGACGGGTCTGGCTGGGGTGACGGTCGCGATCCCTGCCCTGCGTCTGCATGGCATCTATCTGGCGATTTTCACCATGGCATTGTCCATCTTGATGGATGACGTCATCGTTCTGGCCGAGCCGATCACAGGCGGTGTGTCGGGCAAGTATCTTGGCGGCGTTGAAATCTTCGGCTTTCTGGTTGATCGCTGGGGGACACCGGTGCAGTTCTTCTGGCTGGTGTTGGGCGTGGCCGTTCTGGTGACCCTCGGATACATCAACCTGCTGCGCGCGCCGCTTGGGCGCAGCTTTATCGCGGTGCGCGACTCCGAGGTTTCGGCTCAGGCGATGGGCGTCGACATTGCCCGCACCAAGATGATCTCGTTCGCGCTGTCGTGCGCGGTGACCGGTTGGGCCGGAGCGCTGATGGGCATGTATGCCGGCGCGTTCAACAATGAGACGTTCAGCGTTGTGATCTCGATCCAGCTGTTGATGATGATCGTAATCGGCGGATTGGGTTCGATCCACGGCGCGTTTCTTGGCGCGATCGTCATCGGGTTCCTGCCGCAATTCCTGTCGATCTCGAAGGAATATGTCGGCGCGCTGTTTGGCGGAAATACCGTTGCCATTCCGGGGCTGGAGTTTGGTATCTTCGGCATGATCCTGATCGCCTTCATCCTGTTCGAACCGATGGGCATGTATGGCCGCTGGCTGAAAATCCGCACCTGGTTCGAGTTGTTCCCCTTCTACCGAAAGGACATGTTCAAACGTCAGAAATCCTACCTCAAGACGGAGCGCCTGAGATGAGCTTGCTTGAGTTTGAAAATGTCACCCTGAAATTCGGTGGCCTGACCGCAGTGAACGACCTGTCTTTCGAGGTCGAAGAAGGAGAGGTCTTTGCCATCGTTGGCCCAAATGGTGCGGGCAAATCTACGGTCTTTAACCTGATCTCGCGGTTTTATGATCCGCACGCGGGTTCGATCCGATTTGACGGGCACGACCTTTTGGCGGTCAAGCCCTCGGGCGTGGCGGCCTATGGCGTGGCGCGGACGTTTCAGAATATCGAGCTGTTCGAACATGCCACAGTGCTGCAGAACCTTCTGGTTGGGCGGCATCGCCATCGCAAAACCAACGTGTTGTCCGAGGTGCTGTTCTTGCCCTCCGCACGGCGGCAAGAGCTGGAAAACCGCGAAAAAGTCGAAGAGATCATCGATTTCCTCGATCTTCAGGCGTTCCGCGACAAGATGATCTCGGGCCTGCCCTACGGCGTCCGCAAAGTGGTCGAGGTCGCGCGCGCGTTGGCCACCGATCCCAAGCTGTTGTTGCTGGACGAACCGGCCTCGGGGCTGTCGGTCGAAGAGACGACCGATATGCGCTGGTGGATTGACGATATCCGGCGGCAGATGGGTACCACGGTTCTGATGGTGGAACATGACATGGGGCTGGTCTCTGGCGTGTCCGACCGTGTTCTGGCCATGGCAGACGGCGCGAAGCTGGCGCTTGGCACGCCGGCCGAGGTCCAGTCCCACCCGGCGGTGATCGAAGCCTATCTGGGGAAGGCGTCATGAGCGAGCCCGTCCTGAAAATCCGAAATATCGAAAGCTTTTACGGCCCAATCATGGCCATCCGCGGCGTATCGCTGGATGTGCATCCGGGCCAGATCGTTTCGATCCTTGGCGCAAACGGTGCGGGTAAGACGACGCTGATGAAAACCGTGTCGGGTGTGATGGACCCGGAAAAGGGAAAAATCACGTTCCACGGAGAAGACATTCAGGGGTCTGAACCGCACAAGGTGGTCCAGAAAGGTATCGTTCATGTCCCCGAAGGGCGTGAGGTTTTCCCCCTTCTGACAGTGGACGAAAACCTAAGCCTTGGGGCGTATACGCTAAAGGACAAAGGACAGGTCGACCATGATCGCGATCTGGTGTTTTCGTATTTCCCGATCCTCAAGGAACGCCGCAACCAAGAGGCTGGCACCCTTTCTGGCGGGCAGCAGCAGATGCTGGCTATCGGACGTGGGTTGATGGGGAACCCAAAGATCATGCTGCTGGACGAGCCGTCGCTGGGCCTGTCTCCGCTGTTGGTGCAAGAGATTTTTGGCATCCTCAAACGGCTGAACGACGAACAGAACATGACGATGATGCTGGTCGAGCAAAACGCCAATGCCGCGCTGGAACTGGCCCACCATGGCTATGTGATGGAGGTCGGTCGCATCGTGATGGACGGCGCGGCGAAGGTTCTGATGCAGTCCGAGGACATCCAGAACTTCTATCTGGGCGTGCAGGAAGAAGGCGCACGGGAAAACCGCCGCTGGAAACGTAAGAAGACGTGGAGGTGAGACAGATGAATATCAGCACCCTGCCCCCTCAGATCACGGTCAACGGCGTTCGCCTGAACGCGACGCCCGGCCAGCGCCCCGTGCGCGTCGACGAGTGCGTTACGATCTGCGAGCTTTTCCAGAAACGCTGCGCTGAACTGGGCGATCGTACGGCCCATCGCGAAAAGGATTTTGGCATCTGGAGGTCCTACTCCTGGACCGACTACTGGAACCATGCCAAATGGATCGGTCTGGCCTTACGAAAATTGGGGCTGGAGCGAGGTGAGGCTGTCTCGATCCTGTCGGAGGACCGCAAGGAATGGGTCTGGTTCGATATGGGCATTCAGGCGGTTGGTGGTATCGCCTCAGGCATCTACACCACAGATTCAGCAAGCCAGTTGAAATACCTGGTCAATGACAGCGGCAGCCGTTTTCTCATCGTCGAGAATGAAGAGCAGTTGGACAAGTTCCTGCAGGTTGAGGACGATGTGCCCGAGCTGCTGAAAGTCATCATTCTGGATGATGAAGGGCTGCATGACCTGAACCATCCCCGCTGCATGATGATTGACGAATTCTACAAACTGGGTCAGCAAGTCGAGACCGAGGACCCTGGCCGGTTCGAAGCCGAGATCGCAATGGCCACGCCGCAGGATACTGCCCTTTTGGTGTATACTTCAGGCACCACCGGCATGCCCAAAGGCGCGATGCTGAGCCATGAAAACATTCTGGCAGCCATCGAATGCGGCGCCCATGCCCTGCCAACGCACAGTGACGACGAACAGCTCTGCTTTTTACCGCTGTGTCACATCCTGGAACGCGACGTTTCAGTCTACTTCCCACTGGCTGCGAAATGCACGGTCAATTTCGCCGAGAGCCCAGAGACGGTGTTTGCCAACCTGCAAGAGGTCTCGCCCTCGACCTTCACCGCTGTGCCGCGCGTGTGGGAGAAGATCTATTCCCAGGTTCAGATCATGGCTCAGGATGCCACGCCTGCTGGCCGGGCTGCTTATGGAATGGCAATCAAAGCCGGGTTGGCGCGCGCCGAATGCATTTTGGAGGGCAAACCTGTACCTGCCGGAGTGGCAGCTCAATACTGGCTGTGGGACCGGCTGGTTCTGCGCAACTTGCGCCGGATGTTGGGCATGGATAAAATGCGCCGTGGCGGATCAGGTGCGGCCCCGATCTCGACCGATTTGCTGAAATGGTACTGGGCCATTGGCGTGCCGTTGATCGAGGGGTTCGGGATGAGCGAAACCTCGGGCCTCGCCACGCTGAACACGATCGAACATAACAAGATAGGAACCGTCGGGCGCAGGGTTCCGGGCAATGACATCCGCATATCGGACGAAGGAGAGATTCAGCTGAAAGGTCTGAACATCTTTCAGGGTTATTGGCGCAACAACGCCAAGACGGCGGAAACGTTCACTGCAGACGGATGGCTGCGCACCGGCGATATCGGGTATATTGATGACGACGGGTATGTCACCATCTCGGGCCGGATGAAGGACATCATCATCACCGCCGGGGGCAAGAACATCACCCCGGCCGAGATTGAGAGCCGATTGAAGTTCAGCCACTACATCTCGGACGCGGTGATCATTGGCGACAAACGCAAATACCTGACGGCGCTGATCATGATAGATCAGGAAAACGTTGAGAAATTCGCGCAGGACCGGAAAATCCCGTTTTCGAACTTTGCCTCGCTGTGCGCTGCTGCTGAGGTCAAAGATCAGATCCAGGCCGAGATCAATGCGGTCAACAAGGACTTTGCCCGCGTCGAACAGGTCAAGGATTTTCGCCTGATAGACGTGCTTTTGACAGCAGATGACGATGAGCTGACAGCGACTATGAAGCTAAAACGCAGCTTTGTGGAAAAGAAACACGGTCATCTGATCGAAGACATGTACAAATAGTAAAAGGGATAACCCAAAGGGAGGACTAAGATGAGGAATGTGATCACGCGGCTGGCAGCTGCCACCGCTTTGACAGCTGCGGCAAGTTTCGCCAGCGCACAGACCCAAGGCGTCACCGATGATGAGGTTGTCATCGGGTCGGTCAATGACCTGAGCGGCATCTTCGCGGCTGTTGGCGTTCCGGCGATCAAAGGGGCCAATGTCTATTTTGACCGCGTCAATGCCGAAGGCGGCGTGCACGGGCGTCAAATTCGCTATGTTGTCGAAGATAACGGATACCAGATGCCGCGCGCGATGCAGGGCTATAACAAGCTGCTGAACCGCGACAAGGTGTTTGCCATGCTGCAATCCCTGGGCACGCCGATGAACCTGGCCGGGTTTAAACTGCTGGATCCAAAGGGCATTCCGAACGTTGCCCCCCTGACCGCCGCGCGGCAAATGCTGCAGGATCCGATGGACAACAAATTCACGTCATTCTCGACCTATTTCGATCAGAGCCGCGTCGGAGTGAAGTATCTGGCCGAGCAGTTTGGCGCGCAGAATGTCTGCACCATGTATCTGCCGACCGATTTTGGCGAAGAAATCCTAGAGGGCAGCAAGGCCGGAGCGGAAGAAGCCGGTATCACCTTTGCCGCTGAGACAACTCACAAACCCGACGAAGCCGATTTCGTGGGCTCGCTCAGCAAGCTCAAGGAAGAAGGCTGCGATATCGTCACAATCGCTTTGGGTGTGCGCCAGGCAATTACCGTGGTCGGAACTGCTAAAAAGATGGGCCTTGAAGACATGAAGTTCCTCGGCACCTCGGCCAGTTTCCTGACCGTGGTCGCACAGGTTCCCGGTGGTGTGACCGATGGCTTTTATGCCGCAGCCTCATGGCAGGATCTGTGGGCTCGGGCCGACGAACCCGCCCCAGCTGCCTTTATCGAAGAGTACAAAGCTGCGACCGGTGAAGACCCGGTTGGCTTTGCCATGCTGGGATATGCCGCTGCGGATATGATGGTCCGGGCGCTTGAGGCCGCAGGCCCTGATCTGACCCAGGAGAGCTTTATCGCCGCGATGGAGACGCTGGATTATCAGGATGACCTCGTCGGCAATCACATGACCTTTGGTCCTGAAGATCACCAGGGCGCTGACTCGGTCTATGTAAATGTTGTCGAAAACGGCGCGTGGAAAATGGTGTACGAGGAGTAATCCTCGTTCCCGCTCCAACGAAAAAGGGCTCGCAGATGCGAGCCCTTTGATTTTGTGCACTCGGCAGCGAATTAACGCTTCGAGAACTGGAACGAACGACGCGCTTTGCGCTTACCGTATTTCTTACGTTCCACAACGCGGCTGTCGCGGGTCAGGAAGCCAGCAGCTTTCAGCGCGCCACGCAAGCTGGGATCGTACAGCTGCAGCGCTTTCGAGATGCCGTGCTTGACCGCACCGGCCTGACCGGTCAGGCCACCGCCTTTTACGGTTGCAACAACGTCGAACTCACCTTCAACGCCGGCAACCTGGAAAGGCTGGCGCAGGATCAGCTGCAGAACGGGACGAGCAAAGTACTTGTCCTGGTCTTTGCCGTTTACGGTGACCTTGCCGGAACCCGGCTTGATCCACACGCGGGCAACAGCGTCTTTACGCTTGCCGGTGGCGTAGGAGCGGCCCAGTTCGTCACGTACGGGTTCACGTACAACGACTTCTTCGGCTACGGTTTCAACGCCTGCGACGGCGCTCAGCTCTTCGAGAGTATTGATCTGATCAGCCATCGGTCATTAGCTCCGGGTGTTTTTCTTGTTCATGGACTTAACGTCCAGAACTTCGGGCGCTTGCGCCTCATGGGGATGCTCGGCACCGGCATAAACGCGCAGGTTGGTCATTTGCTGACGCGCCAGACGGTTGCCCGGCAGCATGCGCTTGACCGCCTGGGTCACGACGCGCTCGGGGTGTGCACCCTCGAGGATCTGCTGCTTGGTGCGCGACTTGATGCCGCCCGGGTGGCCAGTGTGCCAGTAGAAGTTTTCTTCGCGCTTCTTGCCGGTCATCTGGATTTTGTCAGCGTTGATCACGATGACGTTGTCGCCCATGTCCATGTTCGGGGTGAACGACGCTTTATGCTTGCCACGCAGGCGCATGGCGACGATCGAGGCAAGACGACCCAGAACAACGCCCTCGGCGTCGATCAGGATCCATTTCTTGTCGATGTCTGCAGGTGTTGCAGAAAAGGTTTTCATGGCAGGATAGTCCTGTTTGATGTGAAAGACCGCCCCAAGGCGGAGCGGCCCGAATTCGATGGAGCGTATTTAGAGGGCCTTGTCGTGCAGGTCAACAACATCAAACGTATTAAAAGCCATAATAAACAATGTCTTATAAATTAGGTATTATTTTACCCCATCAATCCACCTTCAATTTCCGCAAAAGGTTGCTGCGAGATATACTGCTGGGACCAATGACCAGAAAATAGAAGGGACGCAGAATGGATTGGCAGCAAACCATCGCTGACTATGGGGCGGCCTGGCAAGAGGCAGACCAAACCAAACGTCGTGACCTTCTCAACCGATGTTTTGCCGAAGATGGCAGGTATGTCGATCCAACAGCGGACGTAAGCGGGCTTTCAAACCTGTGCAATCATATTGGGGAGGTCCTGCACAGCTCGGGTGGTCGGGTAGAACTGACCAGCACACCGAACAAGCATCACGATGTCGTGCACTTTACCTGGCACATGGTCGACCCCGACGGCGTCGTTATGGTAGCTGGCCATGATTTCGTTCTGTTGAATGATCAGTGTAAGATTTCGCATCTGGCTGGTTTTTTCGGGGACCCTGCCCCGTTGGTCTAAGACCTCAGACGCTGATCTGTTCCGGCGGATTGTCCAGCAAGCGGCGCAAGCGTTGCATGGCATCTTCGAACCGATCCAGCGACACATGCCCATTCATCGCAATGCGTACCGCATTGGGCGCGCGGCCGTCTCGCAGGGCGAATTCATCGGCTGAACGCAGCTGAATCCCCTCGCGTTCCGCCGCGCGGCTAAAGGCTGCGGCGCGCCAGCCGGACGGCAAATTGAGCCACACAAAGGGTACATCCGGTGCCCAATTCAGATCGAACCCACCCAAGGCGTTGACGGCCACCCGAACGTATTCCCCCATTCTGCTACGGACATCTTTGGCAATTTGCGCCGTGCGAGGGTCGGACAACAGCAACCGGGTCAATTCGGCCAGTGGTTGAGCAAGGCCGAAATACCCATATTCCGCGGACCGCCGCAGATCCACACTGCGTTCGCGCGGGGCAATTGCAAAGCCAACGCGCAAAGCAGGCGTCAGAATTTTCGAGATCGACGAGACGTGCCACCCTCGCTCCGGTGCCAAAGCGCGATAGCTGGGTTCGCGCGCGTCCCCCATACGGTAACAATCGTCTTCGATGATTTGCAGATCATAGCGGCGCGCGACCTCGACAACCTCTTTGCGACGCTCCAGCGGGGTATGGGTTCCTGTCGGATTCTGTACCTCGGGCGAGACACAGACTGCCTGCACCGAGGTCTGTCGCAGAACATGCTCCATCGCTGCCGGATCAATGCCCCACTTGTCCATTTTGACACCGACGACTTCGGCGCGCATCAACTCCCCTGCGCGACGGAAACCGGCGTACGATAGGTCTTCGACCAAAACGACCGGCTTGGGGCCACGCAAAATCGTCTGAAACACTAGGCACAGCCCGTTCTGACCGCCATGGGTCAGCACCACGTCATCATGGGTCACTGGACCCAGCGGGAGGTCCGACAGCCACTCGACCACAGCTTGGCGCATCGGTTGATAAGCGTCGCGGGTCGGATAGTTCATCAGCAATCGGGGATCGGCTTGCGACACTTTCTTCAGGCATTCCCGGATCAAAGCCACCTGCCCCATATCTGGCAGTCGCGGGCTAAACAGGCTGACCTCGGCGCTGTATTTGTCTTCGCGCAGGTGAAGCTGGCGCGCCCAGACGTCATCCAGCAAAGGCGATTTTGGAGGGGCGACAAATGTACCACGTCCGACTTCGGCTTGTAGCAACCCCTCGTCCGTCAGAATCGTATAGGCCCGCGCCACTGTGCCAGGGGTGATTTGTAATCGATACGCCAGTTCGCGGACCGGCGGGAGTTTGGTTCCAACCTCCAGCGCCTTGTTCTCAATCGCTTTTCGTATTGTGTCAGCCACCAGGGAATACTTGGGGCCTTTGGACTTTGGCAGTGCTTCCGGCCAAATTGTATCCATTACAATTCTTCCTTTGCTTTTGACACAATCATGAATGTATCAATCACATGTACCGAACATTTATGCTTTGTGTCAATACAATTTGAAAGGATACCCAAGATGACACGCCATATGCACAACCCCGCCCTCTTGCTGCTGAACGACAGTCCCCGGCTGCCGATGATCGCCGCGCTGGCCGTGCGGTTTGCGGCGACTGTCACTATGTGGGAACGACAGCGCCGCAGCAGGATTAACCTGTCGCAGTTGGACGATCGCTTGTTGAAAGACGTGGGTCTGACCCGTTCGCAGGCCAACCGCGAGGTCAAACGCCATTTCTGGCAGTATTAACCAATCCCCAGTCCCTAACGGGACCTCTTCCTGGGCCGGGTTTTCCCGGCCCTTTTTTATCCAAACGCTGCTGCGGCAGATCCCGCGGGCGGCAATGAATAGGTCATTGTAGCCCGCGCCACAGGTTTATCCGCGCCTTCCGAGAACATCAGAACGTCGCCCACGGCAAGTGTCTTGCCAAGTTTCAACAACGTGCACCGCGCGATCATATCGGCCCGACCGTCAGGTTTGCGCATAAAATCCATCGAACAACCGGTTGTGACGGCCAGCGACTGCCGTCCTTTCAGCGCAAGGATCAATGCATAGACGCTGACATCGGCAAGGCTGAACATGGACGGTCCAGATACCGTACCCCCCGGCCGCAAGTGCCTGTCCTCAACTTTGAGCCGCACGGTGATCGAACTGTCGTCCACCTCTTCGATGGCAAAGTCACGCTCGACCTGCGGAAAAACATGGGCCAAATACTCTGACAGTTGTTCACGGTTCAAAACCAACGACATACTTCCCCTCCTCGACTTGCCGCCCTAGAGTTGGCCCGACATCAGATCGGAGAGCAAGATGGGAATTCTGGAACGTAACGACACGGGCGGCGTCGCACGGCTGAAAATGAACGCGCCTGAGCGCCTGAATGCCCTGAGTGACGAGATGCTGGCCGCCCTTCAGGCCGAGTTCGACGCCCTGAGTAACGACAGCAGTGTCCGCGCGGTGATCCTGTCCGGTGAAGGCAAGGCGTTTTGCGCTGGCCACGACCTGAAACAGATGACCGCCGGCCGCCAAAGCGAGGATGGCGGCAAGGCCTATTTTCAGGATCTCTTTGCCAGATGCGCCAAGATGATGTTGTCGATCCAGTCCCTGCCCCAACCGGTGATTGCCCAGGTCCACGGCATCGCCACGGCCGCTGGGTGCCAGATGGTGGCCACCTGCGATCTGGCCGTAGCGGCCGAGGGCACGCGGTTTGGCGTGAACGGCGTCAATATCGGGCTGTTTTGTTCCACCCCTATGGTGGCGCTCAGCCGCAATATCCCCCGCAAACAGGCGTTCGAGATGTTGACGACCGGCGCATTCATCCCGGCGGACCGCGCGGCTGAACTGGGGCTGATCAATCGTGTGGTGCCTGAGATGCAGTTGGAACATGAAACCAACGCTTTGGCTGAGCAGCTTGCAGACAAGCTTGGATCAGCCGTGAAAGTCGGAAAAGAGGCCTTCTACAAGCAGCTCGAAATGCCCATCGAACAGGCCTATGCCTATACCGGAGAGGTAATGGCACAGAATATGATGCATCGGGATACCGAAGAAGGGATTTCCGCATTTATCGAAAAAAGACCACCAAATTGGGAACAATAAGGGGACTGTTAGGCGAAATTTTCGCCACTGTTCGCATTTTTGTACTTTTCAAAAGGGCAACACTGTGGCAATGCTGAGACAAGGCTTAGGCCCCAGATACGCTTTTGGGTCGCTGTAAGCGGAAGGTCCCTCCAAGCTGGTTTCTCTCACCGGCGTTGACATTCCCGCTGCGGCGACCCCAAGTACCCCCTTAAATCACTAGGTTTTTTTGACCGCGCGCAGGCCATGTTGCGTTGTGCGTTGCTCTGCCCTATGTGGCACCCCATGACACAGAAATTGCATATCGTGGGCGGCGGCATGGCCGGGTCCGAAGCAGCCTGGCAGGCGGCGGAAATGGGCGTGGACGTGGTGATTCACGAAATGCGACCCAAAGTAGGCACTTTTGCGCACCAAACCGGTAACCTGGCCGAGATGGTGTGTTCGAACTCGTTCCGGTCGGATGACGATGAACAGAACGCGGTTGGTCTGCTGCATTGGGAAATGCGCGCGGCCAATGGGCTGATCATGACTACCGCAGATGCGCATCGCTTGCCCGCCGGAGGTGCGCTGGCCGTGGATCGCGATCCTTTTGCCGAGGCGGTCACCGCGAAATTGCTGGCGCATCCTCGTGTTGAGGTCACAGGCGACGAGGTCACTGCCCTGCCCGAGGACGGCCACTGGATCATTTCGACCGGTCCGCTGACCTCGTCTGCATTGGGCGAATCGATCCGTGCGGAAACCGGCGCCGAGGCTCTGGCCTTTTTCGATGCGATTGCCCCGATCGTCTATGCCGACAGCATCGACATGAGCAAAGCCTGGATGCAGTCGCGCTATGACAAGGGCGAGACCGAGGAAGAGCGCACAGCCTATCTGAACTGCCCGATGGATCGCGATCAGTACGAGGCGTTCATCGACGCCCTGCTGGCGGCGGACAAAACCGAATTCCACGAAGGCGAAACCGCCGGGTACTTTGATGGGTGCCTGCCCATTGAGGTCATGGCGGAACGCGGCCGCGAAACACTGCGCCACGGGCCGATGAAACCGGTCGGCCTGACCAATCCACACCAGCCGGATGTAAAACCTCATGCGGTGGTGCAGTTGCGGCGCGACAATGCCCTGGGCACCTTGTTCAACATTGTCGGCTTTCAGACCAAGATGAAGTACGGCGCGCAGACCGAAGTGTTTCGGATGATCCCGGGTTTGGAAAACGCCAGCTTTGCCCGTCTGGGCGGGATTCATCGGAATACCTTCATCAATTCGCCTACATTGCTTGATGCACAGATGCGCTTGAAAACAAAGCCGAACATCCGCTTTGCTGGTCAAATCACCGGTGTCGAGGGCTATGTCGAGAGCGCTGCCATGGGGTTGCTGGCCGGTCGCTTGGCGGCGGCGGAAATCCTGGGCCGTCCCCTGCCTGAAATCCCTCAGGACAGCGCCATGGGCGCCTTGATCCACCACATCACTGGCGGGGCCGAGGCCAAGACGTTCCAGCCAATGAACGTGAATTTCGGCCTGTTCCGTCCCGTAGATGGCCTAAAAGGCGGTCGCCGGGGTCGCAAGGACCGCTATAAGGCTTATACCGACCGGGCCAAGGCAGAATGGACCGACTGGCTGGCGCATTGCTGACTGGACGCGTTGTGCCCAACCGGCCTAACATGTCGGCATGAGCGACAAATACCTAAAAGATACGTACGATCTTGAAACACCCGAGGACACCCGGGCGCATTATCAAAAATGGGCTTCGTCTTACGATGCCGAGGTCGGATCAAACGGTTATGCCACACCTGGCCGGGTTGCCGAGGCTCTTTGGTCCAAGATGTCCGAACCTCAGACACCGGTTCTAGATTATGGCTGTGGCACCGGTCTTTCGGGCAAAGCGCTAAGTAACGTTGGGTTTCAGGTGATTGATGGCGTTGATCCCTCGCCCAAAATGCTTGAAGGGGCCGAAGCGAAGGGTGTCTACCGGCGTTTGACGACGTTTGAGATTACAGACCCAAACCCGCTAGAGCAGGATGCGTACAAAGCGATTACGGCAATTGGCGTCATCGGCACAGGCGCCGCGCCGCCAGAGACATTCGATATGCTGATGAAAGCCCTTCCGAAAGGTGGATTGCTGGCCTTCTCGTTCAACGACCACACGCTTGATGATCCGACGTTCACCACCCGCCTCAGCGATTGGCTGGACATGGGAGCCGCTCGACTGCTCTTTCGAGAATACGGACCGCATCTGCCGGGAATGGACCTGAAGTCCGACGTATATGTTGTTGAGAAAACGTGACATTTATCACTCGGTTTGCCCCATCTCCTACGGGGCCGCTTCACCTTGGTCATGCCTATTCTGCACTACTCGCCAGTGACTTGGCGGCTGCGGCCGGCGGTCAGTTCTTGTTGCGGATCGAGGACATTGACCGTTCGCGCTGTCGCACGCATTGGGAAGATCAGATCTATGACGATCTGAGTTGGCTTGGTTTGCGCTGGCCGGTCCCGGTGATGCGTCAGTCTGAACGTTTGCCAGCCTATGAAGACGTGCTGAGAGAACTCTGGTCGCGCGGCTTGCTATACCCCTGCACCTGCAACCGCCGGGACATTGCCGCCGCTGCCGGAGCGCCACAGGAAGGCGTGCCCCTGCATGGACCTGATGGACTCATCTATCCCGGTACCTGTCGGCATAGATCCCAGCGGTCCGGCCCCATGCCAACCGATACACCCCTGCGTCTGGACATCGCAAAGGCGGCCGGTGCGTCGGGTTTGTTTAACGCTACCCCAGAAGTCATTCACAAAAATAGTGTTTTCATTGAATTTGGAACGGGCCCCAACGGTGAAACCGGGCAAATCGCGTTCAATGCACAAGAGCTGACGGACACCATTGGGGACGTGGTCCTGTCCCGTCGAGACATGGGGACGTCCTATCATCTGTCCGTAGTGCTGGACGACGCAGCTCAGGGCGTTACGCATGTGGTGCGTGGGCAGGATTTGTTTGAGGCCACGCGTATACATGTGTTGTTGCAAGCACTGCTTGGCCTGCCGACACCCGTTTATCACCATCACATGCTGATACGAGACGACGCGGGAAAACGCCTGGCCAAACGGGACGACGCCCGAGCCATCGCAAAATACCGAACCGAAGGCGCAACGACAGAACAGATCAGGGCCACTGTCGGGCTGTAATTGACCTATTCCATCGGCTTCATCAGCTCAACTTCGCTACCGTCGCGCACAGCCGTATAGAAACAGGTCCGCCGGTTCGTGTGACAGGCCGCCCCGGTCTGTCGCACCAGAACCAACAGGCAATCGCGGTCGCAATCCACGCGGAAATCGACCAACTCCTGGACATGGCCCGAGGTCTCGCCCTTGATCCAGAACGACTGACGCGAACGCGACCAATAGGTCACTCGGCGCGTTTCCAGTGTTTTTTCAACTGCTTCGGCATTCATCCAGGCCATCATCAGAACTTCGCCTGAGGCTTCATCCTGCGCGATGGCCGGGATCAGACCGGCCTCATTGTACTTCAGGCTTGATGGATCAAATGTGATGGTCTCGGACATTATAAAAACCTTTTGCATCCCGGTGCGTGGCCACTATGTATGGGGAACACGCAACGAGGGAAAGCCATGTCCGGCGAGAACGACCTGATCAAGCTGTATTCCGGGCGCATTTTGGCCCTTGCCGCAGATATTCCGCATCTGGAGCGGCTTGAGAATCCCGATGCGACCGTCAAAAAACGCTCGCCGCTGTGTGGTTCAACCGTAACGGTGGACGTCAAGGTTGAGAATGGTCACGTGTCCGGATTCGGTCAGGATGTCAAAGCGTGCGCCTTGGGTCAGGCCTCGGCCTCGGTTGTTGGGTCCGCTGTAATCGGTGCCACGCGGGCACAGATTGAAACCGCTCGGGATCAGCTGTCGGATATGCTGAAAAAAAACGGCCCGGCCCCGGACGCGCCATTTGACGGGTTGGAAGTGCTGATGCCCGCGCGCGAGTACAAGAACCGTCATGCCTCGATCCTACTGGCGTTGGACGCGACCGCAGAGGCGGTTGAGCAAGCCGAACAGGCCAATTGCGCCTGAGCATGGTAATTCAACGCAAACCAATCTAACCTCCGCGCAGCATTGGGGAGTTTTTTGGTTTGAACAGTTTACTGGAACATTTCGTCACCCTTTGGGTGGTCATTGACCCGATTGGCACCATCCCCGTTTTCATCGCCGTCACCGCCGGGCTAGGCGCTGCCGCACGGCGCAAAACGGCCTTGTTGGCCGCAATCATCAGTGCTGGCGTTTTGTTGTTCTTCCTTGTCTTCGGACAATTGCTGATCGAGGCCCTGGATATCGGGTTGAACTCATTCCAGGTGGCGGGTGGGATTATTCTGTTCCTGTTCGCGCTGACCATGATTTTTGGTGAAAGCAAGCAAGAGATCGAGCAACGCGCTGCTGAGGATGATCAAGAAGACAAATTCCATCAACACAACCCTGCAATTTTCCCGCTGGCGGTGCCTTCTTTGGCGTCACCGGGTGCGATGCTGGCAGTGGTAATTCTGACCGACAACAACCGCTACAGCGCGGCCGATCAAGGCATTACCGCATTGGTCATGCTGTCGGTTGTGGCTGTCGCCTTTGTCTTGATGCTGCTGGCCGAGCCTATCATTCGTCTGATCGGCCACTCGGGCGCTGCGATTATCAGCCGGATTATGGGCATGATCTTGGCTTCGGTCGCAGTAAATTCGGTTCTGTCTGCGATGTTGGAAATCTTCAAGACCGGGCAGTTATAAAAAAACCGCCGCACCTTCCGGGCGGAAAGGGCGGCGGCAGGCTATGCGTGTCTCGTGTGGGATCCGGTTTTCCGCGCAGGGCCGAGGCATGGCCCTTTCAAGGGAATTGGGACAGGCAGGTCACCCTTGACTGAAATGGGGACGACAGCACGGTGTTTTCGGCACGAGATCGCAGGCAGAAAGGGTCAGAACGTTCCGGGTAGGTGAAGGGCAACGACCAAAATAACCACCAGGGACACCGCGCCCGCCGCATCCTGCAAAAGCGTGGACTGCGAACGGCTAATGGCGGTTTTGATCTGGGTCAGCATGGTCTCACCTCCGGTCGGGTTTTAATCCTTTGTTGACCTTTTGTTCTCATATTTTGCCGAGTCGGTAAAGAACTTTTTGAGAACATTTGTGAACTTATGGGAACGCTTTCGCTAACCTACTGAAATTAAACGGATAGCCTGATCCTGTTTCATCAACCACAACAGAATACGCACCGCCTGTCCCCGGTCCGAGGTTAGTTTTGGGTCCTTGCTCAACAGGTTGCGCGCGTCGGACTGAGCGACAGCCATCAATCCGGCCTGCCGCTCCAAATCCGCAATGCGGAACTTTGGCAACCCGGACTGGGCGGTTCCAATCAGGTCGCCCGCGCCGCGCATCTGCAGGTCCGTCTCGGAAATTCTGAACCCGTCCTCGGTCTCGCGCAGAACCTCAAGACGTTTTCGTCCACCCTCGCTGAGTGGTGGTTGATACATCAGCAGGCAAGTCGAGTCCGCCTCTCCGCGCCCAACCCGCCCACGCAACTGGTGCAGCTGGGCCAGACCGAATATCTCGGCCCGTTCGATCACCATGATCGAGGCATTGGGTACGTTCACCCCCACCTCAATTACGGTCGTAGCGACCAGAACTTTTGTGCGACCATCCTGAAACGCGGCCATGGCTGCATCTTTGTCAGCGGCGGGCATCTGGCCATGAACAAGCCCGACCATACCTTCGCCCAAAACTGCGCGCAGACGTTTGAAACGTTCTTCGGCGGCGGTCAGGTCCGAAACCTCGGATTCGTCGACCAGAGGACACACCCAATAGCACTGCCGGCCGTCATCGATCGCTTTCCTTAAATGCGCGACGACCTCCTCCATCCGGTCCGTGCTGATGATGGCCGTCTTGATCGGCTTCCGACCTGGCGGTTTTTCATCCAGAACCGAGACGTCCATGTCCCCGTATTGCGCCAAGGCCAAACTGCGCGGGATTGGCGTGGCCGTCATCACCAGAACATCGGCGCCCTGCCCTTTTTCCGACAACTCCATCCGCTGTCGCACCCCGAAGCGGTGTTGTTCGTCAACAATGGCCAACCGCAGGGCCTGAAACTCAACATCGCTTTGGAACACCGCATGGGTGCCAACCAGAATTTGAATGTCGCCCTGTTTCAGTGCGGCCAGCTTGGCGCGTCGTTCGGAACCTTTGTCGCGGCCCGTCAGGATCTCCAGCACCACGCCAGCCTCTTCTGCCAGCGGGCGCAGACCCTCGAGGTGCTGCCGTGCCAGGATCTCGGTCGGAGCCATCATCACGCCCTGACCACCCGCCTCAACCGCGACAAGAAGCGCCATGAAGGCCACCAAAGTTTTCCCTGCGCCAACATCACCTTGTAGCAGGCGGTTCATCCGCGCGTCCGACCCCATATCCGCAGTGATTTCTTTGATCGCCCGCATCTGAGCGTCCGTCGGTTTGTATGGAAGACTGTCCAGAACTTTGGACTGCAGCGCCCCAGACCCAACACTCACAATCCCACGCGCCTTACGCTCGCGCTGACGCGCAAGGGCCAGTGTCACCTGATGGGCAAAAAGCTCATCATATGCCAGCCGTTCGCGGGCTGGCGCATGGGCCGCCACATCATCTGCGCCTTGCGGATTGTGGGCCGAAGATACGGCCGTTGCCCAATCTGCCCAACCTTGCTGTGCAACCTGCGCTGGATCAATCCATTCCGCCAGCTTCGGTGCCCGAGCCAGCGCACTGCGGGCAGCCTTATACGCGGTCTTTTGGGTGATGCCTTGCGTAAGGTGATAGACTGGCTCGAACTCTGGTATGTCGCCCGCGCTGTCCACCGGCAGCATGTGATCAGGGTGAACCATCTGCGCCATGCCATCGAACAGCTCCAGCTTGCCCGAGATCACCCGGCGGCTGCCCTCTGGCAGAACCTTTTTCAGGTAATCACCGCGCGCGTGAAAAAAGACCAACTGGAAATCGGACTGCGAGTCTTCGACATGAACACGATAGGCTCCGCCCCGATTGCGTGAGGGCCGATGCGTGCCAACTGTGACTTCAACGGTCAACGTTGTGGGAAGGTCGACCCCCTTGATCGTATCGCGCCGTCGGCGGTCGACGACCGCATAAGGTAAGCCAAACAGCACATCGCGCGGCGTCTCGATCCCCGCCTGCACCATGGTTTGCGCGGTTTTGGGACCCACGCCCTCAAGCGTTTCCAGCCCTGCGAATAGCGGAAACAGCGTTTCGGGACGGCCACTCATGCGGTGCCGATCAGATGCAGCCATTCGTCCTCATCCAGCGTTTCGATACCAAGCTCAGCTGCCTTCTTGGCTTTCGATCCTGCACCCGGACCCGCGATCAGCAGATCGGTCTTTTTACTGACCGAGCCCGAGACCTTAGCCCCAAGTGCCTCGGCCCGGGCTTTGGCCTCGGCCCGGGTCATCTTTTCCAGCGTGCCAGTGAAGACAACCGTTTTGCCCGCAACGGGGCTGCCCGAAGTGTCGGGGCGTTTTGCATCCTGAACGTCCAGCTGCGCGACCAGAGCATCTATGCTGGCGCGTTCGGCTTGCTGTGCAAAGGCGGACACCAGCGCGCGGGCCATAACCTCACCAACACCGTCGATCGCCAGCAGATCGTCCCATTCGGGGCCTTCGAAATCGGCGGCGGCGCTAATCGAACGTTCAAAACCCGCCCAGGTGCCATAATGGTTCGCGATCAGGTTGGACGCAGCCTCACCCACATGGCGAATACCGAGGGCAAACAACAAGCGACCAAAGGGAATCTGACGCTTTTCATCAATCGCAGCCCAGAGGTTCCCGGCACTTTGCGCGCCCCAACCCTTACGGTTGGCCAACTTGTTGAGGTTTGCCGCATCGCGGGTTTGCAAAGTGAATATGTCGACGGGCGTTCTGACCGGCAGGTCGGGGTCGTCGTAGAACATTTCGATCTGTTTCGCGCCCAGACCTTCGATGTCGAAGGCTTTCCGAGAAACAAAATGTTTCAGTTTTTCAACAGCCTGCGCCGGGCAAATGATGCCGCCGGTACAGCGTCGAACAGCATCGCCTTCCTCACGGACTGCATCGCTGCCGCATTCAGGGCAGGACATGGGAAAGACATAAGGTTCGGCACCTTCCGGGCGTTTTGATATGTCGACATCCGCTACTTTGGGGATGACGTCACCGGCGCGGTAGACTTGCACCCAATCGCCAACCCGGATGTCTTTGCCATCGCGGATCGTGCCACCCTTGGCGTCGCGACCGGCAATATAGTCCTCATTGTGCAGCGTCGCATTGGACACCACGACCCCGCCAACGGTGACCGGATGCAACCGTGCGACCGGGCTGAGTGCACCAGTTCGACCAACCTGGATATCGATCGCTTCAAGCCGCGTCCAAGCCAGCTCTGCCGGAAACTTATGAGCAATCGCCCAGCGTGGCGTCGTGGACCGGAAACCTAAGCGGGCCTGCAACGACAGATCGTTCACCTTGTAGACCACGCCGTCGATATCATAGCCCAACGTCGCGCGTTGCGCTTCGATGCTGCGGTAGTGATCAAGCATCTGCTCGGTCGTTTCACACAATGCAGTCAGAGGGTTGGTCGAGAAACCAAATCCAGCCAATCGTTCGATGGCCCCCATTTGTGTCTCGGACAACGGCTCTGACAGTTCGCCCCAGGCATAGGCAAAAAAGCGCAACGGTCTGGATCGTGTGATGTTTGAATCAAGCTGTCGCAACGACCCTGCAGCCGCATTGCGCGGGTTGGCGAAGGGTTTCTCGCCTTGTTCCGCCTGCCGAGCGTTGAGCTTTTCGAAATCATCGTGAGACATATAAACTTCGCCGCGCACTTCCAGAATATCCGGAGCGTCGTCGATGCTGTGCGGTATATCAGCAATGGTGAAGGCGTTTGCAGTGACGTTCTCACCGACCTCTCCGTCGCCGCGCGTCGCTGCCTGCACCAATTTGCCCTGTTCGTATCGCAAGGACAGGGATAGACCATCTATTTTCGGTTCGGCCGTGAAGGACAGCGCGGTTGCGTCATCCAGCCCCAGATACTTTCGGATCGAGCGATCGAAATCTGCAACGTCTTCATCATCGAACGCATTGCCCAGCGACATCATGCGTACTGCGTGCTCGACTTTCGAAAAGCCTTCCGCAGGGCGGGCACCCACCTGATCCGAGGGGCTGTCGGGTCGTTTCAACTGAGGGAAACGCGCTTCGATATCCGCGTTGCGCCGTTTTAGCGCGTCATACTCTGCATCGGAAATGTCAGGGGCATCTTCTGCATGATACAGCGTGTTTGCACGCGCAATCAGTCCGGCCAGCCGCTCAAGTTCTGCGCGTGCCTGTTCTTCTGTCAGCTCGGTTATTGAAATTGAATCGCTCATGCCCTCGCCCTGTCACGTCGTATTTGATCCCAGTGATAGGGCGAGGGCATGGCTAGGTCCAGCCGTGCTGTTCAGTGAGTGAGGGGGCCGCCCTGGACCGGTGGCGACCAAAGTTCACGAAAGGTCAGGCGCCAACCGCGATCCGGCGGTCATCCACGCTGTTGCTTTGGGGATCGCGCAGAACGTACCCCCTGCCCCAGACCGTTTCGATATAGTTTTCACCGCCTGTTGCGTTGCTGAGTTTCTTGCGCAGCTTGCAGATGAACACATCGATAATCTTTAGCTCAGGTTCATCCATGCCGCCGTAGAGGTGGTTCAGGAACATTTCTTTGGTCAGAGTGGTCCCTTTGCGCAGGCTCAGCAGTTCGAGCATCTGGTATTCCTTACCGGTCAGATGCACGGCCTTGCCTTCAACTTCGACGGTCTTGGCATCGAGATTAACAGCCACACGGCCGGTATGAATGACCGACTGCGAATGCCCCTTGGACCGTCGGATAATCGCGTGAATGCGGGCGACCAGTTCTTCGCGGTGGAAGGGCTTGGTCATGTAGTCGTCGGCACCAAAGCCGAAGCCCTTGATCTTGCTTTCGGTATCATCAGCGCCAGACAGGATCAGAATGGGCGTTTCAACCCGCGCGATGCGAAGCTGTCGAAGAACTTCGTGCCCGTTCATGTCCGGCAGGTTCAGGTCCAGCAGGATCAGATCGTAATCGTACAGCTTGGCAAGATCGATGCCTTCTTCGCCCAAGTCTGTGGCATAAACATTCAGATTGGCGTGTGTCAGCATCAATTCGATGCTTTTGGACGTGGTAGGATCATCCTCGACAAGAAGTATACGCATTTACTGCTCCAATTTAGTCAACTTACCAATTTCAAAATGAGCCTGATCAAAAATGGTTAATCTGACGTTACCGTTGAATCATTTATTCACATTCATCTTTAAGTTGTCGATATTTTTTTAGAGCCGTGACCTTCAAAGCGTCTGTTCCGTGTTCAGCCACTGCAGAAACCCAGGAATTGAACTCTTCATCGCTGAGGCCGTACCGTTTTTTGGCATCTGATAGCGAAATCAGACCGTAAAGAACGCCGCGTACCACTATGATCTTGCGAGAAGCGACCCATCTGGTCGTCTCGGCCGGTGGCAGATCAGCGCGCGATAAAACCGTTCCATCAGGCAGGGTTACAGACCTTGGCCCTTCGACTTTGTGCAAAAACATCTCTCGCCCCTTTTTCAACTGCGACAAAGCTGCCAACAGCCTACTTAATGCCGCGTGAAACCGCCCCTTGAGAGTGTGTAGAATTTTCCTATATTCTGCCGGTCTTTCTTAACCCGCACTGGAATCGTCATGGCCCTCGATACCGAGACACCGCTGAACTCGCTTGGCTTTGCCAAACCCCCGTCGGAAACACGGGTGGTTGTTGCCATGTCCGGTGGCGTGGACAGCTCCGTTGTCGCCGCATACCTGGCCGATCAGGGCTATGACGTGGTTGGCGTGACGCTGCAGCTGTACGACCACGGCGCGGCTCTGGCCAAGAAAGGTGCCTGTTGCGCGGGGATCGATATTCACGATGCACGGCGTGTGGCCGAAGAGCGCGGCTTTCCGCACTACGTTCTGGACTACGAGAACATTTTCAAGGACGCCGTGATCGATGAGTTCGCAGACAGCTATCTGGCCGGTGCGACGCCCGTCCCTTGCATCCGCTGCAACGAACGAGTGAAGTTCAAGGACTTACTGGAAACCGCCAAAGATCTTGAGGCCGACTGCATGGCGACCGGCCACTATATCCAACGCAAGATGGGCGCCAATGGACCCGAGCTGCACAGCGCCGAGGATGCGAACCGGGATCAGTCGTACTTCCTGTTTTCGACCACGCCCGAGCAGCTGGACTTTCTGCGCTTTCCGCTGGGCCACCTGCCTTCGAAAGACGCAACCCGAGAGATGGCCGCGCAATATGGCCTGTCGGTGGCCGACAAACCCGACAGCCAGGACATCTGTTTCGTGCCCAATGGCAACTATGCCAGCGTGATCGAGAAACTGCGCCCCGGCGCGGCCGAGCCGGGTGAGATCGTTCATGCCGACGGTCGCGTACTGGCCCAGCACAACGGCGTGATCCACTACACCATTGGACAGCGCCGCGGTCTGGGGATCGGCGGACTGACCGAGCCGCTATACGTCGTGAAACTGGACGTGGACAAAAAACAGGTTGTCGTCGGCCCGAAAGAGATGCTGGCGACACGCACTGTTCCTGTGCGTGAGATCAACTGGCTGGGAGACGAACCCTTCACATCCCGTGATGAATGGCACCTGTCGGTCAAAGTCCGGTCCACGCGCCCTCCGCGTGAGGCCATCGTTCGTCCCCTGTCGGACACCACCGCCGAGGTCGAGCTATTGACGCCGGAAGAAGGCATCTCACCCGGTCAGGCCTGCGTGTTCTACGCCAACGAAGGCAGCCGGATCTTTGGCGGCGGCTGGATCTGGCGCGGGTACTAAACCTTGGGGATCACAAAACGTCTGTCGGGCTGTTCACAAGGATGTACAGGCCGACGGCAACCATGATGTAAGGGGCGATCCTGTCTAGTCTTGCGAAACGCGGCCCCAGCACCTGCGCACGCGGCGCACCCCAGCTGGCGATTAGGATCAACGCTGTTAGGGCACAACCCGCCCCAACAAGGGCCGTCACGCGAAACGCCGGCGCCGAATCTGCAAATAGTGGCGTCATTGCCGCCAGCGTGTCCATCGAAAGACTTAGAAACAGCGCGATGACTGAAGGCGTCGCCCCCGAATTGGGAGGTCGACGCACGTCCGAGCCCCTGGCTTGTTGCCAAATACCGTACAGTCCAAGGGACAGCGGTATGATCCCAAGATACCCAACCCAATCCAGAAACCTGCTTTGATCCAGTCCAGTGGCAATAATCAGCGCCACGCCCAGGATGATGGTCTGCGCCACGGCAAACCCGACTACCGCGCGGCGGGTCTGGATCACCATGATCAGGCCAAAGAGGACGACCAGATTGTCCAGATTGGTCGAGACGGTCACAATCGCAGCTGAGATGGCGAACAGGATATGTTCAAGCATGATGATCGGGCAGTCTGTTCAAAACCGCTCGGGCGGCGCGCAAACCCGGTGCTTCACCGCCGCGGCCCAGGCGATCCATCGTCAGGTCCATCGCGTTCTGCTGCGTAGCAGGGTTGGTGGCCACGTCTGACAACGCCGCGGCAATCTTGACCGGTTCGCAATCGTCCAACAGACATTCCGGCACAGCGCGCGTGTCCGAGACCAGATTGACCAGTGTCACGGTGTCCAGATTGACCATTCGCTTGGCAATCAATGTGGTCAGCCAGTTCAGGTTATACGCAATCACCATTGGGGTCGCCTGCGCCGCCAGCTCTAGCGAGACTGTGCCGGATGCGGCCAACGCCAGATCTGCCGCGGCAAACGCCGCCCGCTTTTGCACCTGAGCCTGATCCGAAGGCAAGTTGCGTGGATCTACTACAACTGGCGATCCGGGCCAATCGCGGACATGTTCGGTCACCGCATCAACCATATGAGCGACAGCCGGGACCACGACACGAGCATTCGGGCGGCTTTCCAGATACAAGCGCAGCGCCTCACCAAAAACCGGGGCCAACCGGTCGACCTCACCCCGGCGCGAGCCTGGCAGGGCCAGAACGAGGGGTGCTTGCCCCAAGCCATGCGCCTCGCGGAACGCCTGAATGTCTTGATGGGTGGCGACCGGTTCGCCCACGACCGGGTGGCCGACAAAGTCGCATTCCATGCCCGCGCGCTCCATATAGGGCGGCTCGAACGGTAGCAGGGCCAGCACATGGTCGATGACCTTGGCCATCTTGTCCGCGCGCCCCGGCCGCCAGGCCCAAACGCTGGGGGCAACGTAGTGCACGGTCCGAATGCTGCTCTGTGCTTTGACCAGCTTTGCGACACGCAGCGAAAAATCGGGGCTGTCTATGGTAATCAACACATCCGGTTTGGTGTCCAGAACGGCCTGTGCAGTCTCGGCAATCCGCCGTTTGAGGTGAAAGAACTTGGGCAGGACTTCGACCAGCCCCATGACCGAAAGCTCGGACATGGGAAATAGGCTGTCCAAGCCTTGCGCTTCCATCAAAGGGCCGCCGACGCCGTGGAATTCCACCTCAGGCGCAAGTGTACGCAGCCCTTCCATCAACGCTCCGCCCAGCCGGTCCCCAGAAGGTTCACCGGCAACGACGAAAACCCGCATCAGTTCGTCCGCTCGCGCACGTACAGGAACAGGCCCAGCCGGTCACATTCCGCAATCACGCGATCTTTCTCAAGAACAAGAACACCGCCCTTTTCGATCACGATCCCCGACAAACCAGCCGCAACCGCGCCTGAAACAGTCTCTGGCCCAATTGCCGGAAGATCAGCGCGGCGGTCCTGATCCGGTTTGGGCGCTTTGAACAACACGCCACCACCGGCGTCGGGACGCTGCGTTAGTGATTGCAACATCCAAGCAGTGCCAAAGATGCTTTCGATGGCCAATGCCTGCCGTTTTGAGACCACACAGGCCTGCCCGACATCCGCAGCCCCCATCGCACGCACGATGCCTGAGGCACGGTCTGCATCGGCAAGATCTGCTTCGGACGGTTGCGCCTGGGTCAGGCATCCAATTTGGGGCAAAAGGTTGGGCGCGATTTCATGCGCGGCCTTCACCTCAAGACCTGCATCTTCGAAAATACCGATCACCGCGCGCAGGGCAGCGTCGTCGCCCGACATAATGGCTTGTTGCAGGATCGGGACCAAGGGCATCGTCGCCGCATCAATCCGCGTGGGATCAATTGGAGGACGACCGACGGCACCGGCCATGCAAACCTGGGTCACGCCGCGGGCCTTGATCTCGGTGATAAAGCTGCCGACCTGCTCTAACGGAAACTCGATATCCGGCGTCAGAGTATCGGGGCGAAAGCCTTCCATTGCGCAGATAACCGGGTGTTCGCCCAATTGCGCGACGACCTCACCCGGCAAAACGCCCGTTCCCGCAATCAGCGCCAACATGAGTTACTTCCCCGGTGTCAGGAAAGACCGGTCCGAGTGGCCGGTCACGAAATCGACGATACGTTGAACGTATTCGCTTTCGTTGTCGATCCCGACCCGATGCGCCCGTTCCATGAATGTGCCGTCGCCCTTGGACAATTCGCGGAAAGCTGCGCGCAACGCGGCAATGTCTTCGCGCGATACGCCGCGGCGTTTAAGGCCAACCAGATTCAGGCCGTCCAACTCACCCCGTGGGGCCTGAACCAGACCGTATGGAATGACATCATTCGGCACCATAGTCAGCGCGCCAATGATTGCGCCACGACCGACCCGCACCCACTGGTGCAGGCCAGAGATACCGCCGACGATGACATCATCCTCGATAATGCAGTGACCTGCGGCGCCGGCATGGTTCACCATGATCACACGATTGCCGATCTGAACGTCATGGGCCACGTGGACGCCTGCCATGAACAGGCAGTCATCGCCAATCCGGGTCACCCCACCGCCGCCGTCGGTTCCGGTGTTGATCGTGACATGCTCGCGGATCCGGTTGCGCTTGCCGATCTCGAGGCTCGTATTCTCGCCGCCGAACTTCAAGTCCTGCGGTATCTCGCCAATAACCGAAAAGTTGAAGATCACCGTATCCTCACCAACCGAGGTATCGCCGGTGACAACAACATGCGACTTCAGCTCGACCCGGTCGCCCAGTTTGACCTGGCTGCCGACAAAACAGAATGGGCCGATGACACAGCCCTCGCCGATCTGCGCGCCGTCTTCGATGATTGCACTTGGGTGGATGCCGCTCATGTTGTCTTTTCCATGTCCCAATCAACATAGGCGGAAAATTCGGCTTCGGCTGCAACCTCGCCTTCGACCGTCGCGCGGCCTGCGAATTTGAAGATTTTGCCGCCCTTCTTACCGCGCACGGTTTCGACATGCATTTCCAGCACATCGCCCGGGATCACTTTGCGGCGGAATTTGCATTTGTCGATGTTCATGAAATAGATCAGCAGCTCGCTGTCGATCACATCCATGCCCACACCCAGCATCACGCCGGCAGTCTGTGCCATGGCCTCGACAATGGTTACACCGGGCATGATCGGTGTACCAGGAAAGTGGCCTTGGAAATGCGGCTCGTTCATGGTGACGTTTTTGATGCCGACCGCCGATTGATAGCCCGAGATGTCGACCACCTTGTCCACCAGCAGAAACGGATAGCGGTGCGGCAAGATCCGCTGAATCAGCTGAATGTCTGCGCTTTTGGTTTCCGTGGTCATTTTGCAGTCGTCCCGTTATGGATTTCTCTTTGTGGCGTGGTTAGCAACACAGCGCCCCAAGGGCAAGCGAACCTATTCGCGGCCTTGGTTCTCAAGTTGGCTGCCGTCGCCAATCAGCTCGTTGATCCGTGCAATTGCTGCATCGGTCACGTCCGTTCGATCCGAGCTGAGAAACACGTTGGATCGTTCAATCACGATGGATGCCCCGGATTCGCGCAACAGCTCTATCAGGATAGGTTGTGCGAGCTCGAAAAAGGTCTGCCGCGCCTCTTCGCTTTGGCGTGCCAGAGCGTCCAGCTTGGCGCGCTGGCCCTCGCGATGAGACTGAACTTTGTTGTCAAAGGCCTCGGCCAAGGGGCGGAACTCTTCCGGTTCCAGTTCGGCGCGCTTTTCGGTCAGGTCTTTTTCTTCCTTGCTGAGTTCGGCAACAATGCGTTCGTTTTCCTGGGCCAGCAAGGCGCTTTCGGATTCGACCTGACGCAAAACGCGTTGGCCAAATTGCGACTCGGTGAACAGACGGTCGCTTGACAAGGTCAGCACCTCGGCCTGAGGCACGCCCAATTGTTGGGCCTGCAGAGCCGAGCCGCCGATCAAAGCCAACAAAATGCACAGGGCCCGCGAAGGGCCCTGCACAATCGAGTAAATTGAGTTCAACATCCGGGGATCAGAACCTTGCCTGAACGGTCAGGTCAAAGCTTTGTTCCTTGTCGAAGTCCTCTTTCTTCAGAGCTTTCGAGAAGTTGAAGCGCAGCGGACCAAAGGGTGTTTCCCACAGAACCGACAACCCGATGACGTGGCGGATGGATCCGTCTGCCCCAACGATGTTGGCGCCAGCGGTGTTCACATTGTCGATGTTGTACAGGTTACCGACGTCATAGAATACGCCGCCCCGCAGGCCCAGTTCCTCGGGCAGACCCAGCGGGAAATCGGATTCGAAACGCGCAACCCAGTAGTAGTTACCGCCGATCGCGTCATCCTGACCGTTGGACAGGTCACGCGGACCCAGACCCGCAGGCTCAAAGCCACGGAACGTCTGAGGGCCAAGCAGGAAGCGGTCGATCGTCCGGCTGAAATCGTCGCCACGCCAATGCAGTGCGCCCAATTCCAGAGTGGCGCGCAACACGACCTCTTCGCTCAACACACGTGTTTGGGCGATACCGCGAGCGGTGGACTTGTAGTACTCATTGTCGCCGCCAAGACCAGCCGCATCAACGCCAATCTCGAACAGGACACCCGCGTTGGGATTCAGACCACCGAGACGGCTGTCATAGACGTACGAGACACCCAAAGAGCTGGACGTTCGCTTGCCCTGATCGATTTCCGACGAGATGACGGCACCGTTTATTTCGTCGTCCTGCTGTGTCATCTCGCTGCGGTCCCAGCCATAGCGCACACGTAAGGATGACAGTTCGCCAATGGCATAGCTCAACTGCGGGTTAAAGAAGATCCGCTGCGTGTCGTAGCTGGCAAAGCTGGAGTTGGTAGAGGCCAGACCCAGACCCAAGTCAAACTGCAACCGGCGACCCAGCAAATAGGGTTCGGTGAAGTTCAGGATGTATTGCTCAGAGTCCTGCGCAGTCGACAGGGTCACGCCCAGGTTCTGACCACGGCCGAGGAAGTTCGACTCGTTCAGGCCAATTGCGATCCCGAAACCGTCCGAGACCGAGTAACTACCGCCGAGGCTTAGAGAGCCGGTGGGTTGTTCCTCGACATCCACGTCCACGATCACCTGGCTCGGCGAAGACCCTTCACGCGGTTCGACATCTGCCACCGCAAAGAACCCCAGGGCGCGGATACGTTCGGCGCTCTGGCGAATTTCGCGCGGGTTGAAGGGGTCACCTTCGACCGTGTCAAACTGTCGGCGGATCACGCGGTCCAGCGTTGTTGTGTTGCCTTCGATGTCGATACGCTCAACAAAGATACGCGGGCCACGGGTCAGAACGAACTGAACATCCAGCGTCAGATCACGTGGGTTGCGCGTCACGCGCGGTTCAACCCGCAGGAAGTCCACACCCTGCTTCAGGCCCAGTCGCTCCTGACGCGCAATCGAGTTTTCGATCAGCGACGGCGAATAGGTAACACCCGGTCTGATTTTCAACGCAGCTTGGTATGCCGCCGGGTCCACGCCCGGAATCTCGCTGACGGTGCTGATTTGGCCGAACGAGAACTTCTGCCCTTCGGTGATATTCATCACCAGGAAGAACGCATCACGCTCGCGCGTGAACTCTACGTTGGCGCTGTTGACCCGGAAGTCCACGTAACCGCGCGATAGATAGAAGTCGCGGATCACCTGTTTGTCGAATTCGATCCGGTCGGCAATGAACGTGTCGCCCCGCAGGAAGGTCCGTAGGAAGTTCGCCTGCTTGGTTTCCAGAACGCGACGCAAACGCCGATCCGAGAATGCACGGTTGCCGACAAAGCTGACACGCTCGACCTCGATCGTTGTGCCTTCGGAAATCTCAAAGACAAGATCGACCCGGTTGTCGCTGCGGCGGATGATACGGGGAATAACCGTGGCCGCGACGCGACCCTGCGCGGAATAGATCGCAGCGATCTGATCGGCATCTGCTTCGGCAGCCTGCGGCGTAAAGACCCGGCGCGGCTGCGAGTTGATTGCCTCAAGCAGAACGTCGTCTTTTACCCGACGGTTTCCTTCGATGCTGATCGCATTGATGGTCGGATACTCGGCAACTTCGATGACCAGAGTATTGCCGCGTGGTGTCAGTTCGACTGTTTCAAAAACACCACTGTCAAGCAAACGCTGAAAGGCGTCATTCAATTGTCCGGCAGTGACGGTCTGCCCCGGTTGGATACCGGTTCGGGCGATAATCGTAGACGTTTCGATCCGTCTGTTACCCTCAACATCGAACGAATTGATGGTGTAGCTTTGAGCCTGCGCGACCTCGGGTCGGAAGGTAAAGCCTGCTATAAAAACAAAGGAAAAAATTAGTAGCGTCTGCCACAAAATCTTGTTTGTTGGCTTCTGCCCCCCGCAGGATGTGCCTGCGCCTCGCCTATCAGTCATTTTTTTCTCTACCCAGAATTTTAGGACTTTAGTGTTGAGTAGCGAGATTAAGTTTCCTTGTCAAAACAGGAAAAAACAAAGCGGCCCGGTGGACCGCTGTTCGATTGCACTCAGATCAAAGCGAGAATCACAAAGTGATCACGTAGGCCCATCCGGCCATGGCCAAAGCGGTCATGCCAAAAAACAGGAAGTTGTCCCAGTTCAACATGAACAGGAAACTAAAGCTTTTGTATGATTTCCGCAGCGCTTTGGTCACTTTGAGCCTCTGACACAAAAAACATTCGTGTCAGAGTTTAGGTTTGGATTGGGGCAAAAATGCGGCTTTTGTATGAGGTGTCGGCCACAATCAGCAGAAGAGATCGTTCGATACCGAGAAGATCATCAAGCCCAGGATCAGTGAAATGCCCACGCCCATCAGTACCTTCAAGGCACCGTCGCTGGGTGGCTTCCCGGTGACTGCCTCATAGGCGTAGAACACAAGGTGACCCCCATCCAGCGCCGGGATTGGGAACAGGTTCAGCAGACCGACTGCCGTCGACAAAACCGCGATAAAGAAAATGAAACTCTGCGCGCCCTGGCTGGCCATTGCGCCCGAGGTTTCGGCGATGCCAATCGGGCCGGACATGTTACAGGTGCTGATGGCACCGGTGATCATGTGCCAAATCCCGGACAGCGACCCGTCGATGATCCGAACGGTTTGACGAGCACCACCTGCAAGCGAATCCCACAGTCCCGCGGCTTCGGTTGCCGGTTCAATCATCATGCCGCCGACGATGCCAATGCGCCAATGGGTTACAAATCCACCTTCGGGTTGCGGCTCGTCCGTGCGTCTTGGGGCGAGCGCAAACTCAAGATCGGCCCCATCGCGCCAAACGTTCAGCAGCAACACCTTACCGTCAGATCCTTCGACGTGCTCTTTCAATTGTTCGAACGCGAAGATCGGGTCACCGTTGACCGAGGTGATGACATCACCCTGCTTCAGATCAATGTCCATTGCAGCGCTGCGGGGCGCAACCTGCTGAATCAAAGGCGGGAACAGCCATGGGGCAGACACATCCAGTGTTTGCCCATCCCGGATGATCGTATAGTCAAGAACCGGCTCGACCGGCAGTGCGTCAGTGAATTCGCTCCACGCGCCCTCCACCTCGGAATCGGGCAGCGGAATGCCAGCGATGGCAATGATCTCATCCCCGTCCTGCAGTTCCTGAACAGTACCCGGTAGCGGATGCAATGCCCCAACGGTCAGAGGCTCTTTGGTCACGCCTTGTGTCAGAAAAATCATCCCGAACACCAGGATCGACATCACAAAGTTAAACACAGGACCGGCGGCAACGGTGGCAGCACGCGCCCAAAGTGGTGCGCCATGCATGGTGCGACGCAAATTCTCGGGGCTTTGTTCGACAATCTCGTTCATGGCGGCTTCGTCTTTGCCCGAAGCGGCATTGGCATCACCAAGGAATTTCACATATCCGCCAAAGGGTAACGCCGCGATCTGCCAGCGGGTACCGCGTTTGTCGACGCGGCTCCAGAGAATGGGACCGAACCCGATCGAGAACACCTCGGCATGGATGCCCGACCAGCGCCCAACAATGTAATGACCGTATTCATGCACTGCCACGATCACCGAAAGCGCGATGACAAAGGCAACAATCGTATAAAGCAAGTTGCCGAACTGAGGGATCAGAGAGATTACGTCCAAAGTTTTATCCTGCTCGTTGGATGACAAAGTCATCAACCCACGTACGTGCCAAATGGTCCGTTCGCACCACGTTATCAAGAGTTAAAGGGGCATCAATAAGGCCGTCCGAGGCCCCAAATCTGTCCAGAACGGCTTCGACGATATCGGCCATCTGCAGAAAGCCAATCTCGCGCGCGATGAACCGATCCAGCGCCCGTTCTTTCGCTGCGTTGAACACGGCCCCCGACAGTCCGCCACGTTCCATCACATTGCGCGCCAGACGCAGGGCCGGATAGCGCGCTTCATCCGGTTCGTTGAACCGCAACTGACCCAGTTTCGCCAGGTCCAGCCGTGGGACGGGCAAATCGCGGCGATCCGGCCAATGCAAAGCGTAGCCGATAGCATGTCGCATGTCCGGCGCGCCCATATGGGCCATGACGCCACCGTCATTGAAACCCACTAGTGCGTGGACGATGGATTCAGGATGTACCAGAACCTCGATCTGCTTTTGGGAAACGCCAAAGAACTCTTTGGTTTCAATCAGCTCAAGCGCTTTGTTGAACATCGATGCGCTGTCTATCGTAATCCGCTGCCCCATGTTCCAATTTGGATGGCTTGAGGCCTGTTCAACCGTCGCCTTGGCCAAATCGCTCAGGGGCCAGTCACGAAATGCGCCGCCGCTTGCCGTGATGATGATACGTTCGACCGCATCCATGTTTTCGCCCACAAGGGCCTGAAACACGGCTGAGTGTTCACTGTCCACCGGTAAAAGCCGGGCATTGTTCGCTTTGGCTGTCTCCAGAACCAGCGCTCCGGCGCAGACCAGGGTTTCCTTGTTGGCCAGGGCCAACGTCGCGCCTTGTTTGAGGACCTCAAGGCCGGGTTCCAGCCCAGCAGCGCCAACGATTGCCGACATGACCCAGTCCGCTGATCGAGCCGCGGCCTCGGCCAGTGCCTTTGGGCCTGCCGCAGCTTCGACGTTGGAGCCCGCCAACGCCGCGCGAAGATCGGGCAATCGGTCTTCATAAGCCGTAACCGCGACATCTGCATTCAGGCGACGGGCATCCTCGGCCAATTTGTTGATATTGGCCCCGCCCGTCAGCGCGACCACGTCATAAGCTGTCGGATCGCGGTCAATCAGGTCAACGGTGTTTTGCCCGATGGATCCGGTCGCGCCCAGAATTGAGATTTTGCGCATCACATGGCTCCGGGGGAATAGAGAATTCCCGCGATCAAAACGAATAAGGCTGCGCCCATCATGCCGTCGAACCGATCCAGAAAACCGCCATGGCCCGGAATAAGGTTCGAGCTGTCTTTGACACCGAACTTACGCTTGGTCGCGCTTTCGACGATGTCTCCAGCTTGACTGGCCATCGAGGCAAGCACCGAGATCACGACAAACAATACGCCAAATCCAGCGTGGACGGCAAAAATCGTTCCGACAACAGCTGCAGCGGCCCAACCGCCCGCGGTGCCGGACCATGTTTTCTTAGGGCTGACCTTGGGCCAGAACTTAGGGCCACCAAAGGTTTTGCCCACAAAATACCCCGCCACGTCCGTTGCCACGACCACCGAGATCAACCAGACCATCCAGCCAAAGCCCATGTTTTCGCGGATCGAGATGAAACCCAGACCAGAAGCTGCGATCCAGATGGCAAACAACACATAGGTTCCTTTGGACCGGCCGACCTGCCCTGCCCCAACCAGTGCTGGGGCCAACAGGATCGGCAACGTATAAAGCGGTGGAAGGTGGTAACTCAGGATAACCGCCACGCCGGTTAATATGCCAAGCTGGATTGCGACGCCGTTTCGACTCGGGTCGATCATTCGGACCAATTCCCAGGTCATCAGCCCACAAGCGATTGCAATGAAGGTTTCGAACCACAGGCCGCCGAGCCAAACCTCGACCGCGCCGATGCAGACCAGCACCACCGCCGACAGGACGCGTGCGGTCAGGTCAGACCATCGGCCTTCGCTCATGCCGGGACAGCTCCAAATCGTCTGTCGCGGCGTCCAAAGCTGCGGCACAGACGCTCCAACTCGGCCGAGGTGAAGTCGGGCCATAGTGTGTCGATGAATTCGTATTCCGAATAGGCCGACTGCCACAGAAGAAAGTTCGAAATTCTCGCTTCGCCGCTGGTGCGAATGACGAGGTCAGGATCGGGAAGAACACGTGTATCCAGATACTTGGGTAGCGTTTCTTCATCCACATCTTCGGGGCGCAAGCGTCCTTCGGCCACGTCGCGCGCCAGACGCTTGGTTGCCCGCGCAACCTCATCTCGACCGCCGTAGTTCAGCGCGATGGTCAGGTGCACCAAGTCATTGTGCTGAGTGGCAGCTTCCAGCGTGTCCATCAGGTCGATCAGCTTGGAGTCCAGTCGCACGCGGTCGCCGATAAAGCGGACCCGCACACCAGCCTGCGTCAGGTTGCGCGTCTCTTTGACGATATAGCGGCGAAACAGGTTCATCAGTCCGGCCACTTCGACCTGAGTCCGTTTCCAGTTCTCGGTCGAGAACGCGAAAACCGTAAGATACTTGATGCCCAACCCGGGGCATGCCTCGACCACTTCGCGGACGCGCTTTGCACCTGCCTGATGCCCAAACAGCCGGGGCCGTTTGCGTGCCTGTGCCCAACGGCCATTGCCATCCATAATGATGGCAACGTGGCGTGGGCCTTTCGGCGTTTGAGCGGTATCGGGCATATCCGGGGCTCAGACCTGCATGATCTCCGCCTGCTTGGTCTCAAGCGCGGCGTCAACGGTTTTGATCATTTCGTCGGTCAGATCCTGAACTTCGCTTTCCCAGAACTTCTGATCGTCTTCCGACATGCCGTCGGCCTTGGCTTTCTTGATCTGGTCCATACCATCGCGACGGACGTTACGGATCGAAACGCGGGCGTGTTCGGCATATTGTCCGGCGACTTTGCCCAGTTCGCGGCGGCGCTCTTCGTTCAGTTCGGGGATCGGCAGCATGATTATAGTGCCGTTCAGCTGCGGGTTGATACCCAGACCGCTTTCACGGATGGCTTTCTCGACCTTGCCCACCAGGCCCTTGTCCCAGACATTCACAGTGACCATGCGGGGCTCGGGCACGTTCACGGTACCAACTTGATTGATCGGGGTCATCGAGCCATAAGCGTCAACCATCACCGGTTCCAGCATCGAGGCCGACGCACGGCCTGTTCGCAACGAGGCGAATTCCGTTCTCAGGTTGCCCATCGCGCCTTCCATGCGGCGCTTCAGATCGTCGGTGTCCAGTTCAAAATCGTCAGACATGCTGCTCACTCCCCGTCTTCAGGTGCTGTTTGCATGGCTCATAGTCCATCGCAATTGGGATGTATAGCAATGATGATCGGGAATTGCGCCAATGGCCAGAGGTGTTTCTGACAATTTCGGGTTCTTTCAAAGGCAAAAGGACCGATCTGGGCGCGCCATGACCGGTCCAATCCTTCGTGCGGGAATCAAGCGTTAACGTCGACGACCACGCGACCCTTGACCTGACCCTTGAGGATATCAGCACCCAATTGTGGCAGATCCCTCAAGGTTGCGGGGTGGACCATCGCCTCGAGCTTGTCCATCGGCAGATCGGTCGCAACGCGCTGCCATGCGCGCACGCGGTTGGCGTAGGGCTGCATCACGCTGTCGATGCCCAGAAGGTTCACGCCCCGCAACAGGAACGGAATGACGCTGGCAGGCAACCCTGCCCCGCCAGCCAAACCTACCGCTGCGACCGAGGCCCCGTATTTCATCTGCCCCAGTACACGCGCCAGCATCTCGCCCCCGACCGCATCAATACACCCAGCCCAGGTCTCGCTTTCCAGCGGGCGTTTCACGGTTTCATTGAGGTCCTCGCGCGGAACAATCGTGGTCGCACCGAGGGACTTGAGGTAATCGCCTGCCTCTGGTCGGCCGGTTACAGCGGCCACTTCATAGCCCAGATTGGCCAGAATGGCGGTCGCGACAGAACCAACACCGCCTGCAGCCCCCGTCACCAGAACTGGACCCTGCCCCGGTTCCATGCCTTGATCCTCAAGCGCCATAACGGCCAGCATTGCGGTAAATCCGGCGGTGCCGACGGCCATTGCTTGCCGCGTGTCCAGACCTTCGGGCAGCGGCACCAGCCAGTCGGCCAGCGCATTTGCTTTCTGCGAATAGCCACCCCAATGCGCCTCACCCACACGCCAGCCGGTCAGAACCACCTTGTCGCCGGGCTTGTAACGCTCGTCCGAGGATGCCTCGACCGTGCCGCTGTAGTCGACGCCAGGCACATGCGGATAGCTGCGCACCAGACCACCACCCTTGGGCGACATGCACAGCCCGTCCTTGTAGTTTACGGTCGAATACTCAACGGCAATCGTCACCTCGCCATGAGGCAGATCGCTTTCGGAAAGCTGTTTGACCGACGCGCTTGCCAGACCGCTGTCTTCGTCCTTATCCATCACCAATGCATTGAACATTTCAACTTTCCCTTCTTTTTCAAAGCGTCACCAGCCAATGCTGATGCCCGTATTCCCAATCAAATCCAGAACGTGTCCCGCACGGTCGCGCCGCGCAGACCGTCCGGAGTTTCAACTTCGACCCGAGTACCGGGCTCCCAATGGCTGAGCTTGACCATTCCAATCGCCACATTGGTCGAGAAATCCGGCGACCAGCTGGCGGAAGTCACCTGCCCAACCTTTTTGCCCCCCGCAACAATTGGCCATGGCCGATCACAAGGCGGAACCGGGTCGCCGTCGATTGCGATGGGGCGGATTTGCTGCACCGGCCCTTCCTTTGCCACGCGCAGCAGAGCGTCCCGGCCGATACAGCCAATCGCTGTGTGCGTATTGCAGAACTTGCCCAAACCACATTCATGCGGCGTGTTATCGTCTGTCATATCGTTGCCGTAAGACAGCAACCCACCCTCAATCCGCTCAATCAGGTTGGGACAGCCCGCCCGGACCTGCAGGTCTTCACCCGCCGCAAAAAGGGCGTTCCACAGGGGCATACCGATCTCGGACCCTTCGACGTAAATCTCGAACCCACCCTGTTTGGAGTAACCCGATCGCGCGATCGCAAGCTCCCGGCCTTCAAACTCGAACTTATCGAACTTGAAGAAACGGATATCGCGCACCCTGTCGCCAAAGACGCGGGCCATCAGATCATCCGCCTTCGGCCCCTGCACACCTAGTGGAGAGACATCGGGCTCGTCCACCAGCACGTCCAGCCGGTATCCGTTGGCAATGCCTTTGACCCACAGCAGCAAGTCGCTGTCCGCGATGGAAATCCACCAGCGATCTTCTGAAAGCTTCACGGCCACCGGGTCGTTCAGCATACCGCCCGTTTCGTCGACGATCGGGACGTAATAGCACTGCCCCGGAAGCATGCCGCGCAGGTCCCGCGGTGTCAGCATCTGCATCAACCGTGCCGCATCCGGTCCGCGCAATTCGACCTGCCGCTCACAGGACACATCCCAAACCTGAACATGGCTTTTCAGGTGGTGGTAGTCCGCCTCGGCGGATTCAAAAACCGTGGGCAATAACATACGGTTGTAGACCGTATATCCCTTAACGCCAGCCGCTTCGACCCCGTCCGAGAACGGTGTTCGGCGCAGGCGGCGCGAGAGTGCAATTTGAGCCACTTAAGCCTCCTCAGGCAAAAAGTTCAAACCACGCCAAAAGGCGCCAGTGATCGTTACTTGGGGCCGTGCCAATCGATGGGGCAAATCTCGGCTGACTTCCCGCCGAAATCCCATACCCGACCATAGTCGCGCACCTTGGATTTGGTGCCGCGCGCCACGATGATGTCCGGGCCCATCCAGTACTTGGAGTTCGAGACCATGACCGGGTGATCCGCGTCTTTACCGGCCAGCATCTCGATCTCGCCCTGGATTTTGCGGCCGATCATGATGCGGCGCTTGGTGCCGTCGCGTTCGATCTGAACCGGAGCTCGTTCCGCCCCGATGATCTCGCTCACCAGCATGGTAAACAGGCCGGTGGTTCCACCGGCCTGACCGCTGAAGATTTGCAGCAGCCCGTTATACGCCTTGCCACTGGCGCGTTCGTCAACATAAGCGGCGACTTTCCATTGCCCTTCGCCCATGCGGCCCGGAATATCGACCAGCAGACCTACGCACAGACCAGACAAGTCTTCGCCTTCGTAATGGCCCTCATCAATTATGACGCCCATCCAAGCGTGACAATGCCCCTCAGTCGGAGGATGCGCACCCAGCGACACAACACAGGGGCAGAATACGTCGCAGGAACAGTTCAGGATCAACTCACCCTTGATGGACCAGTCGGTCGGGCTCATCTCTCGCCGCTTGGGATTGGGCATACGGCTGTCAATGCGCTGGCTGATCGGCAGCTTATCGGCCTCGGGTTTTCTGTTCTTAGCCATTGGCTTATCCTCCGTAGCTTATTGGATAGACGAGCAGAACAAGACCGCCCGCAATCAATGCAAATCCCATTGGCCGGGTCACTGCATGCCCGATCTGGGGAAGTTTTTCCAAAACCATGAACAGGGTCGCCAGGCCCATCCACAACAGGCTCATGACACCGCCAACAAAGCCAAGCGCCATAAATCCCCAGCAACATCCTACACAGAATGCACCCAGCCCGAGCCCCATCCGCAGGCCTCCAGCAAACCCGGTTCGCCAATGGCCCAGGAAATACGTCATGGGGGCGTGGCACACACCGTGACAGACCTCTTTGGCGCGGGTGAACTGGAACGCGCCGACGGCGATCATCAGCCCTCCGGCGAACCACGCCGATTTGGCGATGCCCAGCATGTCCACCACTCCGCCAAACAGCAGCGCCAATTGCACACCGGTGATCAGGGCGGCAAATCCGACCCAGACCAACAAATACCCGCTCAACACACCCAACCACCCGGCGCGCGAGCCATTGGCGCTGCGGATCAGATCCTCATAGCCGCGGAGCGTTGGGACCAGCGTCGGCAGCATCATTGCCGCCATCATGATTGCCCACATCCAGAACAACGGGCCAAAATTGGCCATCGGCATGTACATGTCCATGCGCGGGTCCATTGCGGCCATCGCCTGACCAATCGGACCGGGGCGACCGATCAAATCCAGATCCATATCCCGGCTCATGGTGAACATGACCCACCACGCCCACAGGATCAGGGCGTAAAATCCCAGCCAAAGGCCATTCCTCAGAACTGCGCGACTCACGCTTTCCTCCCGACTCAGTTCTTGCTTTTGAAATGTCAGACTTTTAAATGTCAGACAAATAAAATCTCACCAATGGTCCCCGGAATATGAAAATCGACCCAAAAAAACCTGCCGATCTGTCGGCGCAGATTGCGCAGGCTATCCGCGACGCCATCATTTCGGGACAATTGATCGTGGACGAACGCCTTCCGTCCGAAGCGGAACTGTCCGAACAGTTCCAAGTGTCGCGCCCTACTGTGCGCGAGGCGTTGAAACGGCTTGCGGCACAGTCTTTGATCCGCACGCAACGTGGCGCAAGCGGTGGTGCATTTGTGAACCGCCTGAGTTTCGAGAATGCGTATTCGCAGCAGATAACGACCTCGACCCTCTTGCTGTCAATGAACGCCGTCAGCTTCGACACCGCGTGCGAGGCGCGCTTTGCGCTTGAACGGGCTTGCGCTGCCCTGTCGGCACAGCGTCGAACCGCAGATCAACTGGCCACTATGCGGGCCGAGATTCACCGACAAAGCCAGCCGGGCCTGACGGACGAGGCGTTCTGCGCATCGGATGTGGCCTTTCACCGGGCCCTTGTGGATGGTGCCGGCAACCCCGTTCTGTCTTATCAACTCGCCGGGGCGGTCGAGGCTATGCAGCCCCTGATGAATATGATCACCTTCACCGCGCGTTCCCGCGAAGCGATCATCGCCCTTCACAGCCAGATTGCCGATGCGCTGGAAAGCCGGGATGGGGAAAAGGTTGATGTGACGTTGATTGAGTTAGAGAATTACACGCGACAATTGGCGCAGGATGTCGCGCAACAGCGCCGTAAACCCGCGTAAGGAGATCAGGATGACCACTGCTTTGAACGTGATTGCCGCGCTATTGACGATCGCGTTTGGCATGTTTGGCTTTCTGGCACCCAATTTCACCTTGGGGGCATTGGATCTGACGACAACCGACAGCAACATGGGCCTGAGCGAGATGCGCGCCTCGGTCGGTGGGCTGTTCGTTGTTACCGGAATAGCTGTTCTATGGCTGAACAACCCAATGGCCTACGCGATGCTGGGCGTGGTCTATGCGGGTGCGGCCTTGGGTCGGTTCGTGTCGGTCGCTCTGGACAACCCGCCCTTGGTCAAAGCAGCGACTTTTGGTGGAATCGAACTGGTTCTGGCACTTTGGTTAATTTTGGCGAACATCAACAGGGCGACTTAAGTCTCTGTTATCAATTGCTATCGCGATGCGAATTCCCGGTTTGCATCCGGTCGGCGGCTCTCCTATATAGGGTATGTCCTTCGGGACTATGGACATAAACGCGCTCGTAATAAGCGGATCGGACCCGGGGGCGGTACCCGGCGGCTCCACCATATACCTTCTGGAGGTATCCTTCGTTTGAGGAACTCTTTCAGAATCGGGGGGCCGAAATAGGATCGACGAACGTCTAAAGGGGTTAGCTTTGTCTCGGCTGTCTGCCACCGTTACCGGCGAAAATAGTACAATTGCAAACGACAATCGTGCTCCGGTTGCAGTTGCTGCGTAAGCAGTAACAAGACCGAAACTTAAGCCCTTACGCCTAGCCGCGTAAGGCGGGGTTCGCAGGTACCTGGCAACAGAAACCTGCATTTCCCACTTAAAGTCTGAGTTTTTTGCCTGAACGTGCACATGTTCAGAGTTTTTTCATTCTTTCGTCTCATGCTGACCTCAACAGAATCAGGAGAGCTGGGATGTCGCACGCAGATTTACTCAGAGAATGGTATTCAGAGGTTTGGGAAAACGGGAATACCGACGCCATCGATCAGTATTTCACGCCGGACACCACGGCCGAAGGCCTTATTCCTGAGATGCAGGTCGGCGCGGACGATTTTCGCGATCTGGTCATGGCTTTCCGCCACATCCTGGGTGATATCAAAGTCGAAATGCCTAAAGTCGTCGAATACGGCGATTGGGTTTCGGCCATTATTCACTTGCGCACAACACGGGCCGACAACGGCGCGCCGCTACAAGCCACTGGCAGTGTCTTTGGCCGGATCAAGGATGGCCGCATGGTTGAGGCGTATAATCAGTTCGACTTTATTTCGCTGTTCGAACAGCTTGGACAGTTTCCGCAGGACACACTACCGGTGTGTATGACCGGTCAACGGCTGGACTGGGCCTGAAGTCTTTCGCAATCTTGACCCCTCTGGCGCTTACGCGGTAGCTAGAGCCATGGGGTAAGATTGCGAACACCCCGTGAGGCGTCAGCCCAAGTTTCGCATGGATCCGACAAAACCAGGAGACATGCTGTGCCCGCGCCCAATGCCATAACCCCAAAGCAATTGCTAAAGCTCATCGGAACGCCCAAGGCGCCGATGCTGATCGATATCTGTGTCGACGCGGATTTTGAGGCCGATCCTTATCTGATCCCAGGCTCGGTTCGCCATTCAGCCCGCGACGTCGCGGGGCTGGCGGCTTTGATCGCTGACCGCCCCGCCGTCGTGATCTGCCAAAAAGGCAAAAAGCTCAGCCAAGCCGTTGTTTCGATGCTTCGCAGCAACGGCGCACAAGCTGAATACCTTGAAGGCGGAATGGTCGCTTGGCGCGAGACAACAGATGCGCCCCGTGTACCGGCCTCAATGCTCAAGATGCTGCGGCCAGAGGGTTCGCTTTGGATCACCCGACATCGCCCAAAGATCGACCGCATCGCCTGCCCTTGGTTGATCCGTCGTTTTGTCGATCCCCGCGCCCGGTTCATGTTTGTCGCGCCCTCTGAGGTCGAAGCCGCCGCCGCCATCTTTGACGCGACCCCGTTCGATATCGAGAACACCTTTTGGAGCCATCGACAGGACCGCTGCACCTTTGACACCATGTTGGACGAGTTCACGCTGCGCTCTCCCGCGCTGGATCGGCTGGCAACCGTGGTGCGTGCGGCCGACACCAATCGCCACGACCTTGCCCCCGAAGCGGCGGGTCTGCTGGCCGTATCAGTGGGCTTGTCCCGCCAATATCGCGACGACCACGAAGCTTTGGCGGCGGGTATGCATTTGTATGATGCACTGTACCGTTGGGCGCGGGATGGGTTCGAAGAACGGCATGACTGGCCAACGGATCGCAAGTCATGACTCCTTCACTGACGGATTTGGTTCGCATCTTTGGACGCATCGGCTTGCTGTCCTTCGGGGGGCCCGCTGCACAGATTTCGCTTATGCATCAGGAACTGGTGGAGAAACGCTCCTGGCTGGACGAGCAGACCTACCTGCGCGCGCTGTCACTGTGCATGCTGTTGCCCGGCCCCGAGGCGATGCAACTCGCCACCTATGCGGGTTGGCGGTTGCGCGGCGTAAGCGGAGGGCTGATCGCCGGTGGTCTCTTTGTCCTGCCCGGCGCGATGATCATCGCTGTGCTGGTCGGCCTGTATGCCGCATTCGGCGATCTGCCTTTGGTGCAGGCTGGTTTTCTGGGCGTTAAGGCGACAGTCATCGTCATCGTTCTGCAGGCGCTCAGAAACCTGTCTCGCAAGGCTCTGACGGATTCTGAGCACAAGGTCATTGCCGGGCTTGGCTTCATAGCCATCTTTGCCTTTGATCTGCCCTTCCCGCTGATCATTCTGGCTGCCGCTGTTTGGGGCTATTTCAGTTTCAAGGGCGACGCCTCAACAGGCATTGCCCCACCCGCTTCAAGTGCCGCACGGCCGCTGCGGACCAGTGCTGTCTGGCTTACGCTTTGGCTGGGCCCTCTAGTTTTGCTGACTGTGACCGGACAGGACCTGTTGAGCGATCTGGGCTGGTTCTTTGCCCGCCTCGCCGTGGTCACCTTTGGCGGGGCTTACGCAGTACTGGCGTACATGACCCAGACCGTCGTGGATCAGTATCAGTGGATTACGACCGATCAGATGATTGACGCATTGGGCCTTGCAGAAACAACGCCTGGACCGCTGATCCTGGTGACCCAGTTCGTGGCCATGCTGACTGGTCAGATCACCGGGGGCATGCCGTTGGCACTGGCGGCAGGTGCGGTCGCATTGTGGGCGACATTTGTGCCTTGCTTCCTATGGATTTTCCTTGCCGCGCCATATCTTGACCAGTTGGCGGCGCGACCCAGGTTATCTGCCGCTCTGCATGGGATAACGGCCGCGGTGGTTGGCGTGATTCTCAACCTTTCGGTGTGGTTCGCGCTGAACGTTCTTTTTGGAACGATCCCACAAAAATCATGGGGTATCCTAAGCCTGCCATGGCCCGAGGTGGCGACATTGAACCTGCAGGCTTTGGCTCTGACGGTCGCGGCCGGGGTGTTGATATTCAAGCTAAAATTCGGCATGGGGTTGACGCTGACCATAATGGCTGCAGTCGGACTCGGGTTGCACTTTCTTTAAACAATCCAGTTACGCGCAGTCTTTCGTTTCCCAAGGAATCGCCTATGCTTGGGATAACCACTTTTGAGGATGACACATGCCGCAGGACATTGATTACGGAACCCTGATGCACACCGCGATGCGCGGGTTGATCCAGAAGGTTCTGACCAACGTGGCCGAGAACGGCCTTCCTGGGGCACATCATTTCTTCATCACTTTCGATACAAGGCAAGACGGTGTCGAACTGGCGGATTGGCTCCATGACCGGTATCCAGAAGAGATGACCATTGTCATGCAGCATTGGTTCGAAAACCTTGAAGTTGGTGACGAGGGCTTTGCGATCACGCTGAACTTTGGCGATGCGCCAGAGCCGCTGTATATCCCCTATACGGCGATCAAAACGTTCGTGGACCCGTCCGTTGAATTCGGACTGCGCTTCGAAAGCCCCGAGGATGAGGATGAGGTCGCCACGCATATCGTTGAGGAAACGATCGAGGTCGAGGAACCACCGGTCCAACATGACGCTGACGTCGTCTCGCTGGACAGCTTCCGAAAGTAAGCTTCGACCTGTAAACCCCGCCGCGCGCGGGGTTTATTTTTTCTCGAGGAAGGTCTCTACAGACCGCGACTTCACACCATTACGGAACCGCGAGAACGACAGGTTCATCCCGCCTTCTGCCAGTGTGCGGTCGAACTGTTGCAGCTCATAGCCACCCTTTTCATCGATGAACAACGAAAACACGGTCAGAGTTTGGCCTTCGATCCGGCCCCACACAAAGGGCTCGCCCTGCATCGGGTCCAAAGGCACTTCATGGCCGAACACATTGCGCTTCATCGCAGCCGAGTAGACATCAGACCGATCCGATTGTTTAAAGTCGATTGAAAACGACTGCTCTTTGACACGGCCATCGGGTTTGTAGGTCGTGGTCTTCCAGCTGACGTTGAAGCCCTCTTTCGTCTCATGGATAGACACACTCATGTCCCGGGGCGTTTCAGTGCCATCGTCATCGACTACATTGGCAGAACCGACATAATCTCCGACAAAGGGCTTTATGTCACCCGCCTGCGCCTGAAGGGTAAAACAAGCCGCCCAAAACAATGCACCAAAGGTCATTGCAATCAGCCTGTGCGGGTGAATTCGGGAAATCAGGAGCACTGGACCCTCCGGTTCTGTGATTTTGTCATTCTAGCCGAGCGCTGCGCGCACACAATGGCCCTAATGTCCCTGTGCAAAAGAAAAATGACGCACCCATGCGCCTATACCTTTGGCAGTGTTGAGCTTATGGTGCGCCCAACTGGCCGATTGCGCGATGACGCTGTCACGGGTAAACGGCATGCGACTGCATACAAGACGGAGTGACCGATGTCCCAGACCCGCACCGAATCCGACAGCTTTGGCCCGTTGGAGGTTCCCGCCGACAAGTATTGGGGTGCTCAAACGCAACGTTCGATCATGAACTTCCCGATCGGCTGGGAAAAACAGCCCGTAGCCATCGTGCGCGCGCTGGGCGTGATCAAAAAGGCCTGCGCGATAGAGAACAAAGCCATCGGCAAGCTGGACGCAACGATCGCGGATGCTGTCATTCAGGCTGCGGGTGAAGTGGTCGAGGGCAAGTTTGACGACAACTTCCCTCTGGTCGTGTGGCAGACCGGTTCGGGCACACAATCGAACATGAACTCGAACGAGGTCATTGCCAACCGCGCGATCGAGATTTTGGGCGGCGTGATCGGCTCCAAGGATCCGGTGCACCCGAACGACCACTGCAATATGGGCCAGTCCTCGAACGACACCTTCCCGACCGCGATGCACATCGCCACTGCGATGAGTGTGCGTGACGTGCTGATGCCGGGTCTGGAGAAATTTGCCTCGGCGTTGGAAGCCAAGGCAAAAGAGTTCACAGGCATCATCAAGATCGGTCGTACGCACACGCAAGACGCGACGCCGCTGACGCTGGAACAGGAATTCGGTGGCTATGCGCACCAAATCCGTCAGGGCATCGCCCGGGTCGAGGCCGCAATGCCCGGTATATATGAACTGGCCCAAGGCGGTACCGCCGTTGGGACAGGTCTGAATACGCATGGCGGCTGGGATGAGGCCGTGGCCAAGAACATGGCCGACATCACCGGCCTGCCCTTCGTCACCGCCCCCAACAAGTTCGAAGCTCTGGCGGCCCATGACGCGATGGTTTTCCTGTCGGGTGCTTTGGCGACGATTGCGGGCTCTTGCTACAAAATCGCCAACGACATCCGCTTTCTGGGCTCCGGTCCGCGCTCTGGTCTGGGCGAGCTGATCCTGCCGGAAAACGAACCCGGTTCGTCCATCATGCCCGGCAAGGTCAACCCGACACAGGCCGAGGCGCTGACACAGGTGGCGGCTCATGTGATGGGCAATGACGCGGCGATGAAGTTTGCGGGCTCACAGGGCCACTTCCAGCTGAACGTCTACAACCCGATGATGTCGTACAACCTTCTGCAGTCCATCCAACTGCTGGGCGATGCCACCGACAGCTTTACCGAGCGGATGCTGCTGGGCATCAAGGCCAATGAGCCGCGCATCGACAAGCTGATGAAGGAATCGCTGATGCTGGTGACCGCGCTGGCGCCGACCATCGGGTATGACAACGCCACCACTGTCGCCAAGACGGCGCATAAGAACGGCACGACCCTCAAGGAAGAGGCCATCGCGCTGGGCTTTGTCGATGAAGAGACCTTTGACGCGGTCGTTCGCCCCGAACACATGATCGGCCCGAAAGACTGATGGGCAAGCCGGTCAACCTGAACCGGTTCAGAAAAGAAAAAGCGCGGGCCGAAAGCAAGGCCCGCGCAGACCAAAACGCTGTGGCGTTTGGGCGAACGAAGGCCGAAAAGAATGCCGACAAACTGCAGCAAGAAAAACAGAAGCGTGACCTCGACGGTCACGAACTGGATGAATGAGCGGTCGGCCCATAAAGCGCTCCCTGACGCTCAAGGGGCATCGCACGTCGGTTTCGCTTGAAGATGAATTCTGGCGTGCTTTTCGCGACATCGCGGAAGAGAAAAATCAACCGATCAACGCGTTAGCGGCAGATATAGATGTCGCGCGAGACCCTGGAACCGGGCTGGCATCGGCTATTCGGGTGTTTGTCCTGAACTGGTATCGCGACCGCGGTTGACCCTTGCGACGCAAGGCTGCATCGGAGTATTCTCATTTGGAACAAATGGGGAACTTAGATGACCAGCACTATTGACGGACCAGATGGCAAAACGCGCTGCGCGTGGTGCCAAGCCGCGCCCGAGTTTTTTGAGTACCACGATCAGGAATGGGGTTACCCGGTCAGAGACGACCAGCGCTTGTTCGAAAAGCTGTGCCTCGAAAGCTTTCAGTCAGGTCTCAGCTGGCGCACGATATTAGCTAAACGCGAGAACTTTCGCGAAGCGTTCAAAGGCTTTGAAATCAATGCAGTGGCTGCGTTTAGTGATGTGGACGTCGCTCGGCTGTTGCAAGATGCCGGCATCATACGCCACCGCGGAAAAATCGAGGCCGTCATCAATAACGCCCGTCGCGCACAAGAGTTGATCGCCGCCGAGGGTTCTCTGGCCACTTATGTCTGGCGATATGAGGCAGAGGTGCCGCCTGCCCCTCAGACCGCCTCGACGTCGCCTGAATCCGTGGCCATGTCCAAGGATCTGAAGAAACGCGGATGGAAGTTCGTCGGCCCCACGACCGTTTTCGCCTTTATGCAGGCGATGGGTTTGGTGAATGACCACGCTACAGACTGCGTGATGCGGGAAAAAGCGGCGCGTTTGCGCCGCGATTTCACCAAACCCGTCTAGCGCTCAGACAGACGCGCGGAAGATCTTGTCGATGTTTCCACCCAGGGCCGAGTTGAATTCGGCATCGGATTGCTGTTTCGACAGGCCTTCGGTCAAAGCGCGCGAGAAAGACGCGATCATCTTGCCGTTCTGCGCCAGCAGATCACAGGCCTGCTCGGTCGAATAGCCGCCCGACAGGGCCACCACACGCAGAACACGCGGGTGATCCGCCAATTCGTCAAACAGGTCCGCCTGGCTGGGGATGGTCAGCTTGAGCATGATGTCCTGCCCATCGTCCAACTGGTCGAGGTTCTTCAGGATTTCAGCTTTCAGAATGTCTTCGGCTTCGGCCTTCGACGTCGAGTTGATGTTCACCTCGGGCTCGACAATCGGAACCATGCCTGCGGCGACGACTTCACGCGCGACATCGAATTGCTGCGCCACCACAGCGGCGATGCCTTCGGCGTTGGCTTCGTGAATGACGGAACGTTCTTTGGTACCGAACACACCTTCTGCTTTGGCCAGCGTGTCTGCGAGACCGGGAATGGGTTTCATCATCTGAACGCCATTTGCTTGGTCTTCCAAGCCCTTGTCGATCTTGAGAAATGGCACGATGCCTTTCACCGACCAGAGATAGTCGGCCACCTTTCGACCGTCGATTTCCTCGCCCAGGGTCCGTTCGAACAGGATAGCACCAATCACTTTGTCCTTGGTGAAGTCATCCGCCAGGATGATCCGCGCGCGCATCTGCTGGATTTCACCGAACATCTCTTCATCCGAGCTGTATTCCGAGGCGTCCACGCCATACAGCGCCAGCGCCTTTGGGGTCGAACCACCGCTTTGATCCAATGCTGCGATAAAACCTGCGCCGTTGGACATTTGTGCGCGCTGTTCTGCTAAGGACATAAGACTTTCCCGTTCAATATGATTCCGCATTTTCAAACCGCATACAGCAAGCCGATCAGCGATGGTAGTTTGTTAGCGCTCAACCAACCGCAACCAAATGCCGTCCTTCGATCGAACGGTCAAATGAGCCACGGGAACGGGCGTTTGGCCTTCGACCAGTTCGAACCGATAGTGCCTTAGCAGCATAGACAAAAGCAGTGGGCCTTCGATCATGGCGAACCCCGCCCCTGTGCACACCCGCGAACCAGCCGAAAACGGAATAAAGGCGTTGCGTTGACAGGTTTTACCGTTCTCGGTCTCCCACCGGGTTGGGTCAAAGGCATCCGGGCGGTCCCAGAGCCTTTCCTGACGGTGCAAGTGCCATGGGCTGATGACAATCTGCGCGCCTTCGGGCACGTCCCGGTCGCGAAACCGCTCGGGACAGGTGGCTTCGCGCACCATCATGGGAACCGGCGGATAAAGCCGCAGCGCTTCGCGGAACACATCCCGGCTGAGCTTTAGTCGGGACATGACAGCAAAGTCAGCCGTGTCGAGCGCCACGGCCTCCTCGGCCACCCTGGCCTGCCATTCGGGGTACATCGCCATCAGGTACAGCGTCCAAGCCAGTGCCGAGGCGCTGGTTTCATGGCCCGCCAGAAAGAAGATCGCGACCTGGTCGACCATTTCCTGCGTGTCGAAACCATGCCCAGTTTCAGGGTCACGCGTCGTCATGATCTTAGTCGCCAGATCATCAGGAGCACGTCCGCGCGCGATCAGCTCGGTGCGTTCTGCTGTAAGACGCTGGATTAGCCTTCTGATTTCTTTTGCATTTTTCCGGGTGCGCCTTGAGTGAAGACGCGGCAACCATTTTGGCAGCGGGACAAAGGCCGCGAGATTCAAAATAGGCTGTTCGCGTTGGTAGCTCCGGAACTTATCGAAGACTTGCGCTGCCACCTCGTGTTCAATGGGGACCGAAAACAACGTGCGAAAGATCACGTCTGCCGCGATGTGGCTGGTGATCTCTTCACATTCCACGACCGCGCCAACTTGCGGGTGCAAACGGTCCACTGCGGCCTGACCCGCGACATGCATCGCAGAAAAGGTATCTTTCAGGCGACCGCCTTCGAACGCCGGATCGATGATCCGCCGCTGACGCTTCCAAGTCTCGCCATTTGTCAGGAACACGGACTCGCCTAGCAAGGGTCTCAACCCCTCACTGATCCTGTTCGATTTAGGGAAATCTTCGGGACGCTTTTTCAGAACGGTATCAATAAGTTCGGGCTGGTTTATCAGGTAGGATCGAAAGAAAGGCGTACGAAACTCGGCCATCCAGGCGCGGTACAGTCTTTGCGGCTGAGCTGAAAGAATGTCCTTACGGAACAGCTTCATATACCGCCAGAGCGAGACCTTGTCCGGGCGTGGTGAGGGCTTGGGCGGTGTCATGCCTTCACCGTTGTGTATTTCGAGACCGCCTCTTCCACCCTGGATTTCGACGGAGTGCGATCCCGAAACCGTTGCCATAAGGTTTGAGGGCCGGCTGTGATGCTGAAATAGTCGTATCGTTCAGGATAATCGAACGCGCAAAGATATTGGAAATGCAGGCGAAAGAATTTCCAGCGCAGCGCCTCCCACCGTTCAGGCGACAGCGTCTGGGTAAACGCGGCTGACAGGACCAGCGGCCATTTTTTGCCCGTTCCCGCGACACCACTGACAGCGACTGGATCGCATAAAGCGAAGGAACACCCGTCACCGGGGGCTGAGACGTCAACCCATGTCAGGTCATCTTGCGTAGACAGAAGCTGCAGGTCCGCCCGCAAATCCTGGGCGTCTGGCAGGAACGAGACCATGGGCACCACCTGCCCCAATGACAGGAATGAAAGCTCTGGCCTATCCTTGCGCAGTCCACCCGCTCGGATCAGATCGGCCAGCACGCTTACCCCCAGATGCGCGCCCGAGCTATGACCGACGACCAGTACCTCATCGACATCCGACTGCAACGCGTCGCGGATCTGAGCGCTAAAGCTGCGCAAACGCTGGTGCAGTTCGTTCGGTGTCGCGCCTCTGAGCCGCGCGGAATAGGCGTAATCATGCATCAGATAATAGGCGTATAACTTGCCATCGAGCTTGCGAAACCAGATGAGCAGCCCACAGGCCGCAGCAACGGCTGGGATCATCCCAATCCATCCTAGGAACGGGCGGAATGCCCACGACAGGGCGAGTGTCAGAACAATCGCCAGAAACAATTGCGCCAAAAGCATCCCAACCGGATATAGGGCCGCTATCACCGGCCCCTTTCGCAACCGCATCAGACGCCGCAGCGTACCGGTCGAGATATAGGTCCACGCGGTACGAAACAGCTGCAGGTAAGTTGCTGGGATCGACGTTGACATACTGTCGCGCACGATATCGGACCAGACCAGAACATCCAGGTCCACCGACACCTCGACCCCGCCCTGCCTGGATGTCACGTGCCAGCCATAGGGACCATCACCTGATTTCGCTGATACCGAGATCTGGTAGTCAGAGATCTCGGCCTGCAGGGCGCTTTCGGTGCGGTAGAGCTCGCGATAGCGGCGCGGCGGAATCGGATCGTAGCCGGGAATGTAGAATACCCGGCGTTTGCGCACCAATGGATGATTATTCCGACTGCTCATGGCCTTACCTTCTGCGGTGCAGGTTAACGCAGGCTGAGCGTCAAGGTAAGCCGGATCAGTGGATCACCCGAAATTCGCCAATGCCGGGAAGGTTTCCAACAGCCACCAGCTAAACTCGGTGAACAGGCCGGTGATCAGCATGATGCCGACGAACAGCAACAAGCCGCCCATCACCTTCTCGATCGTGCCCATATAGGGCTTGATCCGGTTCATCACCGACATCGAGCGGTTAAGGAACATAGCCGCCAGCAGGAACGGAATACCCAGACCAGCGGCGTAGACACCCAGCAGCAAAGTACCACGTGCGACCGAGGCCTCGGACGCTGCAAGCGACAGGATCGCCCCCAATTGGGGCCCGATGCATGGGGTCCAGCCAAAGGCAAAAGCCAGACCAAGAATATAGGCGCCAAATACGGACCCACCGGAATCGCCGGTCTCGATCCGCGCTTCGCGGTCCAGAAACGGGATCCGGAATACGTTCAGAAAGTGCAGACCAAAGACAATCACCACCGCGCCCGAGAGCTTGGCAAACAGAACTTGATTCTGCAGCACAAAGGCCCCGAAGGCGGAGGCCGTGAACCCTAACAGCAAAAACACCGTGGATAGGCCCAGAACAAAGAACAAAGCAGCCAGAGTAGCCTTACGCCGCGCCTGGGCCTGATCCTGCATCTCATGGATTGTCACGCCGCTCATATACGCCAGATAAGGCGGCACGATGGGCAGCACGCAAGGCGACAGAAAGCTGATCAGACCACCCAGCAGCGCGATGAACATGGCAGGCAGCAGGCCCGCGTCTATGATGTCAATTCCGAACATGCATCAGCACATATGTTACCTGAGCGGCGGCGTCACGGGGCTATTCGGTCACATCCTCGTGGTTGCATGCTGGACACCGCGCCAAAGTGGAAATATCTGAACCTTATGTCAAATCCGTCAGAAACACTCGATGCGCTGGGACTTTTGTGCCCTCTGCCCGTTCTCAAAGCGCGCAAACGCTTGAAATCTATGCCTGCCGGGGCCGTGCTGCGTGTGCTGGCTGATGATCCGGCCGCTATAGTCGATGTCCCGCATTTCTGCGTCGAAAGCGGCCATCAACTTTTATCGCAGGAAGAAGCTGACGGGCACCAGATCTATCTGATCCAAAAATCCGACTGAGGGTTGAAAAGAAAAAGGCGGGCACCTGGCCCGCCTTTTCTGGTTATTGACCTAGCGACCACCAGCCGCGTCGTTTCGGCTTGGCAGGCTGCTCCGGTTCTTCGGCTACGACCTCCAGTACCGGTTCGGGTTTCTCTTCGACCGCTACGTCCGCAGGCTCCTGCGGCTCATTGGAGGCGATTTCCGCCGCTGGTTCTGGCTGTTCTGCTTGAACGGGCTCAACCTCGGCCACGGTTTCCGCGTCGGGCTCGGGCTGCTCGGCTACGGCAGCAACCGGTTCCGCATCTTCGGCAGCTTCTTTAGCCGTTTCCGATGGCGGTTCTTCCGAAACAGCCTCAACAGCAGTCTCCGCCGGTGCATCCGCGCCTTCCGCAACAGCTTGTTCCGCAGTTTCTTCCGTTGCAGCTTCGGTAGCAGTTTCTTCTGCTGCTTCAACCGCTTCTGCGTCTTTCTTCTTGCGACGGGGTGCGCGGCGGCGTTTCGGCTTTGCCGCCTTTTCCTCTTCCGCAGGCTCAGCGCTTTCACCCTCGGGTTTCGCTTCGTCTTCAGCGCCGGTCTTGGCTTCAGCAGCCGCTGCGTCACCCTCTTCGGCATTCACCTCGGGGGTTTCACCGGACCCATTGCTTTTCTTCCGACGACGACGGCGGCGTTTGCGCTTGGGCTTGGTCTCTTCTTCCGACTGAACCGCCTCTTCTTGGAACTGTTCTTCTTCGTCCGCGTCGACGAGATCCATCAGGGACGCATCGACCGAGACCACAGGCGCACTGGCTTCGGGAACAACCCGGCTGGCGGTCTTGAACTTCTCCATCGAGAAATCGGGGCTGACCAGATGCACATCACCTTCCAGGCGCACAGACAGACCATAGCGTGCCTCGATTTGCGCGATATGCTCGCGTTTTTGGTTCATCAGGAAATTGGCGATGCTGACAGGGCAACGGACCAATACTTCACGAGAGCGACGGCGGGTGCCCTCTTCTTCGATCTGACGCAGGATCGACAGTGCCATGTTGTCGTCCGAGCGGATCAGACCGGTGCCATGACACGCCGGGCACGGTTGCGTGGTCGCTTCAAGCATACCGGGGCGCAGACGCTGACGGCTCATCTCCAACAGGCCAAAGCCCGAGATGCGGCCCACCTGAATACGCGCACGGTCGGTTTTCAACTTTTCCTTCAGACGTTTTTCGACAGCCGAGTTGTTTTTGCGCTCGTCCATATCGATAAAGTCGATAACGATCAGACCTGCGAGGTCACGCAGACGCAGCTGGCGCGCGACTTCTTCGGCGGCCTCAAGGTTGGTCTTAAGCGCGGTTTCCTCGATCGACCCTTCCTTCGTGGCCCGGCCCGAGTTCACATCAATCGCCACAAGCGCTTCGGTCACGCCGATCACGATATAGCCGCCGGATTTCAGCTGTACGGTCGGGTTGAACATCCCGGCCAGATAGCTTTCCACCTGATAGCGTGCGAATAACGGCAGCGCGTCCTCATACCGCTTCACGTTCTTGGCGTGGGACGGCATGATCATCTTCATGAAGTCCTTTGCGATGCGGTATCCGCCTTCGCCTTCGACCAGAACCTCATCAATCTCACGGTTATAGAGGTCGCGGATCGATCTTTTGATCAGATCACCTTCCTCGTAGATTTTCGCTGGCGCAATGGATTGCAGGGTCAGTTCGCGAATCTGCTCCCACATACGCTGGAGGTATTCATAATCGCGTCTGATCTCGGATTTCGTACGCTTGGCGCCCGCGGTCCGAATAATCAGACCAGCACCCGTCGGCACATCGATATCCGCAGCGATTTCTTTAAGCTTCTTGCGATCCGGCGCGTTGGTGATTTTGCGGCTGATCCCGCCACCGCGCGCTGTGTTGGGCATCAGAACGCAATAGCGACCGGCCAGCGACAGGTATGTGGTCAGCGCAGCGCCTTTGTTCCCACGCTCTTCCTTGACGACCTGCACCAGCAGGACCTGACGAACTTTGATGACTTCTTGAATCTTGTACCGGCGCGGCCGCGGTTTGCGCGGCGGACGGATGTCTTCGCTGTCATCTTCGTCGGCCACGGATTCGATCGAGTCGTCTTTCTCCGTCGCATCTGAACGCGCTTCGGTCTCATCAGCGTCTTCGGATTTCGCGCTTTCTTCCTCGACCTCTGCGGACGCCTGAGCGTCCTCAACGTCTGCGTCTTTTTGCTGTTCTTTAACAGCCTCTGGCGCGTCGGGCTCAGCGGCTTCTTCGGCCGCGGCCTCTGATGGCTCTTCCTGTTCCGACGAATCTTCCGCTACTGGAGTTTGCGCTTCGTCTTCGACTGCGTCGGATTCAGCCTCAGCAGGTTCTTCGACTGTATCTTCTGGTTCTTCGACAGGCGTTTCAGCAACAAGTTCGACCGGAGAGGTGCCTTCAGGCACAGGCACATCTGCCCCCTCTTCACCTTCATCCAGATCAATTGTCTCCATGCCGGTGGGTTCGTTCGAAACCTCAATCGACTCGACCGCATCATCGGATTTCACATCCGCGGCTTTCGTCCGCGACCGCGAGCGACGCTTTTTCGGCTTGGATTCTTCGGCCTCATCCCGCGCCTTCATTGCTTCGGCATAGGCGCGCTCTTCCTCCATCAGCGCCTCACGGTCAGCGACAGGGATTTGGTAGTAGTCAGGATGAATTTCGGAAAACGCCAGGAAACCATGCCGATTTCCGCCGTAATCCACAAAGGCCGCCTGCAGGGACGGCTCAACCCGAGTTACTTTTGCAAGATAGATGTTGCCAGCAAGCTGACGTTTGTTTTCGGATTCAAAATCGAACTCCTCGACCTTGTTTCCGTCAACCACCACGACGCGGGTTTCCTCCGCGTGGGTGGCATCGATAAGCATTTTCTTAGCCATGTTTCCTTGGTGCACCGCGCCAAACGCGTTGTCCTTACCCGTCCGGGAGGACAGGCGCTTTTGGGGTGGTGTCTTGTCAGGGCGATATCGGACGGCGCGCGGCAGGGTCTGGCGCTGTGGCCCCCTGCCCGTACACTCAATCGTTGCGCGCGCGTCATCGCGGTTCTTCTCCGACAGGTGCGGCTCTGGCCGCTGCCTGCCCATTTGTTCCTTTCGCCCACATCTGCGGGCTCAGGCGTTCTACTGCCCCTATGGGGCACAATCGGTCTGCTTTGCCGCGCGGGATTGATCACCATCCACAGCAGAGCAGCGAAACTCAAAGATTCGGGACTTTTGGGCGCAAATTAGCCCTGCCCGTTCGGACACAATAAAAGCAGTCCTGTGGAAAACACAATGGGCAAACTGCGAGAAGACCAATACGAGGCCCCGGGATCTCTTCATCTGGCCAAAAATATCCCGGGGGTGAATTGAGCCGCAGGCTCAAGAGGGGGCTGGCCCCCTCTTTGCCTTACAGATAGTCCGAGCGCTGCAGCCCGTATTTCGCCATCTTCTCGTTTAGCGTCCGGCGCGGCAGGCACAACTCGTCCATTACAGAGGCTATAGAGCCCTTGTGGCGACGCATCGTATTGTCGATCAGCATCCGCTCGAACGCTTCGACATATTCCTTGAGAGGCTTGCCTTCGGTCGTCATAACCGGCTGCATTTCCTCGTGATCGGACATCAATAGCGACGCAATCGTGCCCGAGCCGCGGCGCGATTGAAGGACCGCACGTTCCGCGATGTTAATCAACTGACGTACATTTCCTGGCCAGGGGGCTTGCAACAGTTGAGCAGCCTCCTGAGCGCTCACCTGCGGCGCTTCGCACCCGTATTCTTCCGAGAATTGCTCGCTCAGCCGCGTGAACAGCGTCAGGATGTCCTCTCCCCGCTGACGCAATGGCGGCATGGTGATCCGGAGCGCTGCTAGGCGATAGAACAGGTCGGGGCGCAGAACGTCTTCGCTGGTCTTGCCTGCCTCCTGCAGGTTGGAGATTGCGATGATACGCGTCTCGGCCGGGGTTCCCTGATCGTTCATCACGCTCAAAAGGCGCGCCTGAAGCGTATCGCTCAGCGCTTCGACATCCTCCAACACAAGGGTGCCACCGCGCGCCTCTTCGATGGCGGGCAATTGTGCGTCTTCAGGCATCATCGGGCCGAACAGGCGCTTGGACAGCGCTTCTTCCTCAAGCGCCGCGCAAGAGACCAGAACGAATTTCTTGCCCGCCCTGCTGCCAACGGCATGAAGCGCGTGTGCCACCAGGGTTTTGCCCGTACCGGTCTCGCCATCAATCAGCACATGACCGTCGGCCTGCCCCAGGTCCAGAATGTCTTCGCGAAGCCGCTCCATGACCGGGCTCGCCCCGATCAGCTTGTTCATGATCTGCGTGCCACCCGACAGCTCGCGCCGCAGGGCCCGGTTGTCCAGGGTCAAACGCCGCGCATTGCTGGCACGTTTGGCCAGTTCCGACATGCGGTCCGGGTTGAAGGGTTTTTCCAGGAAATCAAACGCACCAACGCGCATCGCCTCAACCGCCATGGGTACGTCGCCATGGCCGGTGATCATGATGACCGGCAGCGTACTGTCTGCGCCCATCAGCTTTTTCAGCAATTGAATGCCGTCCATACCGGGCATTTTGATGTCCGAGATCACGATGCCCGGATATTCGGGTCCCAAAACCTTCAACGCATCCTCGGCGCTGGCAAAGGTTTCCGTGTCATATCCCGACAGTGCCAGCCATTGGCTGATCGACTGGCGCATGTCCTGTTCGTCATCCACAATGGCGATCTTCATGGCCTGTGCCATAATCATTCCTCGTTATTCCGCGGCTTCAAGGCCGTCGCTTCCAAGTATCGGCAACTGCATTTCGAACACCGCCCCACCTTGCGGGCTGTTGCGAGCAGTCAGCCGTCCGCCATGGTCGTTCACGATCCCGGAAGAGATGGCAAGCCCCAGACCAACCCCATCACCGGGTTGCTTGGTAGTATAGAACGGTTCGAACAGGTTTTCGATGTCCTCGATTCCATAGCCATTATCGCGCACGGTCAGCACCGCCATATCACCTGCCGCCAGTATGATTTCCACGTCCGGCTCGCTTACCGATTTGGTGGCGTCCAGCGCGTTGCGCAAGAGGTTCACCATGACCTGTTCGATCCGCATTCGGTCCCCCATAACCAACACCGGTTCATCCGGCAGGATCTGGGTAATCTTGACATGCCGCTGCCTCAGCTGAGGCTCCATCATCGACAGGGATGCGGCCAGTGCTTCGCTAAGATTTACAGGGGAAAACGCGTCCGCCCCCTTTCGCGCATAGGACTTAAGCTGCCGGGTAATCGCCCCCATCCGCTCGATCAGCCCGTCAATCCGGCCAAAGCTTGCCAGCGCCTCTTCCGAGCGGTTGCGGCGTAACAACAGGCGCGCGCCGGCGAGATATGTCTTCATTGCAGCCAGAGGTTGATTGAGCTCATGACTGACGGCAGCTGACATCTCGCCCAGGGCTGCCAGTTTCGAGCTTTGGGCCAGGGTCTGTTCGGCAACTTCCAGCGTCTTTTCAACCCGTTCGCGCTCAGCAATTTCCCGCTTTAGCCTTGTGTTCAATGCGCGAAGCTCTGCCGACTCGCGCTGGAACAAAGCCATGCGGAACGTGGCGCGGCGGCTCAGCGCGTAAAAGGTCAACGCCAGAAGAATCGCAAAGCCCATGATCTCGAGCGCGATTACGCTGTTCACCTTTTCGCGAATCGATTGATAGGTGGTGAACGACGTCATTTTCCATCCCCGGAACGGGATGCGCGTCTCCATCCGCATCACCGCTTCGCCCTGCAGATAGGCATCAGGCGGCAGTGCTGTCCAATCGGTCGTTGCCCGAATAGCGCGCTGAATGGCACCCTGCGGAGGCTGGCGCAGCATTGCGGCATTTTCTTCAAGGCCGCGCCATTGCGGTTCGGTCGTCAGAATGATGGCTCCGGTACTGTCGGTCACCATCACCGCATCAGAGATACCGGCCCAGGCACGTTCGAATTTCTGCAGATCGACCTCAACCACGATAACACCCAGAATCTCAGAGTTGGCCTCGATTCTGCGTGAATAGACAAAGCTGTAGCCGCCGGACTCGGTCTGGATCACCGTAAAGATCGTCGAGTTCGACCGGATCGCGTCGATGAAATAGGGCGAGTTGCGATGCGCCTCACCCAACCGCGCCCGGTCGGTTGCGGCAACCGACCGCCCATCCCCGTCCAAAAGCATCAGCGACGCCGCGCCAATCTCTTCGACGAACGAGATCAAACGCTGAGTAGAAAGCGAATAGTCACTGGATTGCAGGGCAGAAATCAGGGTGGGATCGCGGGCCAGAAGCTGAGGAACAATCGCGTTCCTGCGGAGTTCACTTAGCAGGTTCCCGGAGTACAGGGCCAGCCGCACCTCGGCGCGGTTCCGAGTTGACTCGGTAAAACGGTCGGTCAGAAGCCGGTTGGTCACGTAAACTGTCGTAACCGTCGCGATCAACAAGAAAATGACCGCCGCCCGCAGCCGCCAACCCAATGGCGCACCGCGAAATGGTTTTGTCAGAAAGGACCAGCTAGAGCGAACTTCGGAACTCATCCCGGAAAGTTACGCGGGCTGGGGCGCAAGCTCAAGTCACGCGGGAGCAAGAACGCCAGACAATGCGCGGAACAATGCCGTCCCGTCAGTTCCACCGTGACCCTCGTCCGCCGCACGTTCGGGGTGTGGCATCATCCCCAAGACCCTGCGGTTCTCGGACAGGATACCGGCAATGTCACCGACCGAGCCGTTCGGATTCTCGGTATAGGTGAACGCGATGCGATCCTGGTCTTTCAGTTTGGCCAGCATCTCATCATCCGCGAAAAAGTTGCCGTCGTGGTGCGCGATTGGGATACCGATCACATCGCCAGCGTTATAGCCCTCGGTAAAGGCGCTGTCGCTGGTTTCCACTTTCAGGCCGACTGTACGGCAGATGTATTTCAGACCGGCATTGCGCAGCAGTGCACCGGGCAGGATGCCGGTTTCGGTCAGGATCTGAAACCCGTTGCAGACGCCGAGCGCATATCCACCACGTTCTGTATGTTCGACCACGGCCTTGCAGATCGGCGATTGCGCGGCGATGGCACCGCAGCGCAGGTAGTCACCATAGGAAAAACCACCCGGCACACCGACAATGTCCACGCCCGCAGGCAGTGCGGCATCCTTGTGCCAGACCATATCGACCTGAAACCCCGCCTGTTCAAAAGCGACGGCCAGATCACGGTCACAGTTGGACCCGGGGAATACGATGACAGCTGCGCGCATGGCGGGCCCTCCTACGAGACAAAATCGGTGACCACGGCAACACCCGGCGGTGCTGGATGGTCGAAAGCGGCAAGCTCATCACTCACCTGATTCAAGGTTATCTTTCGCGTCACGAGCGGGCTCAGATCAACTGATCCGCCAGAAATCAGCGAAATAAGTGAGGGATACCGCCAGCTTGGCATACCCCGCGTTCCATAGACGGCCAATTGACCCGAGTACAGAACATCCATCGGCAGGGACATCTCGGCATGATCGCCGGTTGGCATGCCGATTTGTACCATACGCCCCAGTTTGCGCAGAGACTTGAGGGAAGCAACGGTGGTGGTTTCAATCCCCAAAGCCTCAATCGCGACATGAGCACCACCGCCGGTGATGTCTTTGACGGCCTGAGGCGCATCGTCCGTTGCAGCATTCACCACCGCGTCGGCGCCAAGGCTTTTGGCATAGGCCAGTTTGTCGTCGGCAATATCGACCACGACAACGCGTGCGCCCAACGCCTTGCCCAGCAACAGCGTTGAAATCCCAACACCGCCGCCGCCGTATACGGCCAGCCATTCCCCGCCTTGCAACTGCGCGCGCCCGACCAGCGCCTGCCATGCAGTTGTAACGCGACACCCCAGCGCCGCTGCAATTTCCGGAGCAAGCGTATCAGGAAGCGCCGTCAGATTGGCATCTGCATGCGCGACAGCAATATATTCGGCAAAAGCCCCGTCGCAGGTAAAGCCCGGCACGACCTGATCCGCGCAGATGGTCTGATGTCCTTGGGCGCAATCCGGGCAATGACCACAAGCCAGGATAAAAGGTGCGATCACCCTGTCCCCGACCTTCCAACGGCTGACACGCGGGCCGACTGCGACCACCTCGCCGCAGTATTCATGCCCCGGGGTCATGGGAAGAACAACATCGGGGTCCGAGCCTGACCACGCGTGCCAATCCGAGCGGCAAACGCCGCAGGCCAGCACACGCACGACAACGCCGTCCTCTGCCGGTTCCGGGTCAGCAACGGTCGCCAGCTCAAGGGGCTGACGATAGGTGATCAGACGCGCAGCCCGCATCGGTTCAGACCAGTTCGATCTCGTAGCGCTCGATGACAGTATTGGCCAACAGCTTTTCGCACATCTCGGTGATGTCCGCCTCGGTCGCGCCCTCGGCCAATTCAAGGTCGATGACCTTGCCCTGACGCACGCCTTCGACCTGATCAAAGCCCATGGCACCCAATGCGTGACGCACTGCCTCACCCTGCGGGTCCAGAACCCCGTTTTTGAGCATCACATGCACACGTGCTTTCATTCTCGCAACTCCAGCTGAGGGCCTCGGTTCAGACCCGTTCCGTTGCGCGGGGGATAACCTGCCGATGGGCGTTCGACAACCCTTGTCGGCACACAGTTTGTGGCACGTCCAAACTCAATTCCCGCCAGTCAGCCCGGGATAGCGGGCATCAACCGCGTCAAACGCACCTGTCAGCACCATCTCAACCGCGACTGCCACAAGAATGATCGCCATTACCCGCGTCAGGACGTTGATCATTGTCGAACCCAGAAACCGTGAAATCGGAACGGCAAACAGCAGTCCGACCCCGGTTATCGCACAGGCGATCAGAATAGCGGCACCCAGCGTCACGATTTCCGCGCCATCTGACAAGGTATGCGCAAACACGATCGTCGTTGCGATCGTGGCCGGCCCAAAGGTCAGAGGAATGGCCAGAGGCACCACGGCAATGTTGGACTTTTTCTCGTGGCCTGCATCCACCGCTTTTTGATCGCTTTGCGAGGGTTCTGCGGTATTCAGCATCGACATTCCGATCCCAAGGATTATCAGGCCACCGGCAATTCGGAATGACGCGACATCAATACCGAAGACGGCCAGAATCTCCTCTCCGACCAGCACGACGGCAATCGACGATGCCACCACAGACCCCGTGACAATCAAGGCAACGCGCTTACGTTCGGCGGCCGTGTAGCCTTGGGTCATGCTCAGAAAGATCGGGATGCCGTAGAGCGGATTGAAAATGGCCATCAATGCCGCGAAGTACTTCAAAAAGACAGCGTGATCAAAGAGTTCGGCCATGGGATGAATTTACCTTGGTTTCAGGTCAGTCCGACAATGAAGGCAGTAACCCATCGTGTCAAACAACCAATTCCAAAGCAAAAAGCGCCACGTCCTTCGACGCAGCGCTTTGAATGGTTCTGCCTTTTATTTAGCCGATCAGTTGATCAGCGTAGGCTTTGTGACGTTGCTTTGCGGCAAGACGCCCAGACGACGCGCAACCTCGGAATAAGCGTCCGTCAGGTTGCCCAGATCGCGTCGGAACACGTCCTTGTCCAGTTTCTGGCCTGTTTCGATATCCCACAGGCGGCAGCTGTCAGGGCTGATTTCATCTGCCACGATCAGGCGCTGGAAATCTCCGTCGAACACGCGGCCAGTCTCGATCTTGAAGTCGACCAGCCGAATGCCGACGGCCAGCATCACGCCGCTCATGAAATCATTCACGCGTAGCGCGAGGCTTAGGATATCGTCCATGTCCTGCTGACTGGCCCAGCCGAAGGCCGCAATATGCTCCTCGGTCACCAGCGGATCGCCAAGCGAGTCGTCCTTGTAGCAGTATTCGACAATCGGGCGTGGCAGTTGCGTCCCTTCGGCAATACCCAAACGCTTGGACATCGTACCGGCCGCATAGTTGCGAACGATGACCTCAAGCGGGACAATCTCACAGTTACGAACAAGTTGTTCGCGCATGTTCAGGCGGCGGATAAAGTGTGTCGGCACCCCAATCTGATTGAGGCCGGTCATGAAGAACTCGCTCAGGCGGTTGTTCAGAACACCTTTCCCGTCGATGACGTCTTTCTTTTCCGCGTTGAATGCGGTGGCATCATCTTTGAAATACTGGACGATCGTGCCCGGTTCGGGGCCTTCATACAGAATCTTCGCTTTGCCTTCGTAGATCTTTTTGCGACGCGCCATCGGGGCCCCTTCCATATCGGCAATACGCGAATACCGCGCAGTTGCCGCCCTCATAGTGCAGCGCGCCGCTACCCGCAAGTTGTCAGGCGTCGCGCCCACCTCTCATCATTCGTTTAAAGAAACCCATTCTAGATCGTACCTGAACTTCCTGCCCCGGCGGCGGAGGACTGCTGTGCATCTCTCCAATTTCCTCTTCGTGGTCAAACGGGCTTTTTGGGTGCACAAGCACCCATGCGTCACAGGAAGACCCGTTCGTGCCCTTGGGCGCGAACCGGATACGCATGGAGTCCTCGCGCGACTGTCCCTCGTGTCCCAGCGTATCGCCATCATTGAAGCTGTGGCCAAAGGCAGCCAACATTGCTGCGGTCATGCTAAGCGTTGCGGCCGCGTTTTCCAGATCAATCGGCGCGGCCGCTAGGCTCACTTCACACCCCTTGAGCGGACTCAGGCCGTTGGTGACACCCCCCACGAGCTGTTTGCCATTGTCTTTAAACCCGTTCAGGCGCATGCCGACCCATTGTTCAACCGGAATGTCGTCCGAAATCGCCTTGTCGGCCATGGCGACCACGTCTGACGGGCGTAAGAAGTGATCAGCGCTTTCCCAATACACGGCTAACGCAACGGGAAGCTTGGCGAAAAGAGCTGCTATGCAAGAACATAGACGGGCCGCCCGAAACGCTTGTATTTCATCGCCTGCTTTAGCCCCGGTCGTTACACAAATGTAAGACTTGTTGTACTGCAGCGCTTGCGTCACCTCGGGAAAGGTCAACCTTTGCCAAGGTGTGAGCTGTTCCGGATCCCATGTGCCATAACCGGGCAAGCGGATCAGTGTCGCAATTGTGCTGTCCGCCCCCTCGGCACCCAAAAGAATCGGCGTGGTGATGAATTGATCGGTATCGCAATCCTGATTCATCCCGAACCCGGTCTCAGTCCGCAGTTCCAGCGACGGGTAATCTTCAAGCAGGGCCTGTTCGATCTCGGCTGAATTGAACTGAATAGCTTCAGACAGCAAAATATAGGCACTGAATCCGACGCGATCCTCGTCTCCGTCCTTTGCTCCCATTTATGCCGCCGCTGATCTTTGCATCATGGTGACGACGTGAACGATGCTTTCAAACGCCTGATCGCTTAGTTGCAGGCGCGAGGCAGTGCCCGACAGCACGTTTTTTTCGGATTCCTCCAGCACTCCGTCGGCCATCGCGACGCGCATTGCAAAACAGAACGCTGTTTCCCGCAAGGCAGGCGACAAAAGTTGCGCACTTTCCGTAATCACTTTGTCCGGGCCGCTTTTTTGCAGGTCTTTCAGAACTGTCTTGATCAGTTCGCCAGTTGCTTTGCCACCCAGCGGCAAAAAGATCGGGCTGAATGTGAGCATGTTGGTCAATTGAATAACTTCAGCATCGTCGATACGGCCATCCGCAGCCATCGTTAGAACAGCGGGGGCCAAGACCGCACGGGCAATGGACGTGTCTTGAGAAGAGCCGCCCCGCAGTCGCGAAAAAAGAGCCATCATATTCTCCTAAAATACTATACTTATACGGAGCCTTATGCAGCCCCCTGCAACATTTGGTTGCACAGTACATTTGGTCGCGCAACGGCTGTTTTCGCTATACATTCCAGTGTGATTTTTTTATCTGTTTAACAAGATTCTGGAATATGAGGTCCCCAACCAATGACCACTTTTGACGAACGCGAAAACGCTTTTGAGGCAAAATTCGCACATGATGAGGAAATGCAGTTCAAGGCGCAGGCGCGTTGTAACAAGCTGCTGGGCCTCTGGGCTGCAGAAAAACTGGGCAAGTCCGGTGAGGCTGCGGAAGATTATGCCAAAACGGTTGTGATCGCCGATATGGAAGAAGCTGGCCACGAAGACGTGGTCCGCAAGGTATCGGGTGATCTGGGCTCGTTGTCTTCGGATGACGAGATCCGCGCCAAAATGGCCGAGCTTCTGCCCGAAGCCAAAGCTCAGGTGATGAGCGAAACCGAGTAACCAGCCACTCTGCTCATGATCTTCATGAGTTTTATGAATTTGATTTGACGCCCCGGTCATGAGACACGGGGCGTCTAAATTATAACGGCCAAAAACGGCCCTTTGGGAATGCCCCCATGACAAACGCGCTCAATAAACTTCTGGAAACAAAAGACGCTTTGCTGGCCGATGGGGCCACGGGCACGAACTTGTTCAACATGGGTCTGCAATCGGGTGACGCGCCCGAGTTGTGGAATGTCGAGGCCCCGGACAAGATCCGGGCCCTGTATCAAGGGTCGGTTGACGCCGGCAGTGACCTGTTCCTGACCAATACGTTTGGTGGCACCTCGGCGCGACTGAAGCTGCACGATGCGCACAATCGCGTTGGTGAGTTGAACCGGATCGGCGCTGAACTTGGCCGCGAAGTGGCCGACAAGGCCGGCCGCACCGTTGTTGTCGCCGGGTCAGTTGGCCCGACCGGTGAGATCATGGAACCCGTCGGAAGCCTGTCCCACGAAGGCGCGGTCGAGATGTTCCACGAACAGGCCGAAGCCCTTAAGGCCGGCGGTGTTGATGTTCTGTGGGTCGAAACCATCAGCGCACCCGAAGAGTTCAAAGCCGCTGCCGAAGCTTTTGCCCTAGCTGACATGCCTTGGTGCGGCACCATGAGCTTTGACACCGCAGGGCGTACCATGATGGGTGTAACCTCGGCGGATCTGGCGCAACTGGTTGAAACCCTTCCAAATCCACCGATTGCCTTCGGGGCCAACTGCGGCACCGGCGCATCAGATATTCTGCGCACGGTATTGGGCTTCGCGGCACAAGGAACGGAACGCCCTGTGATCTCCAAAGGCAACGCGGGCATTCCCAAATACGTTGATGGTCACATCCACTACGACGGCACGCCCGAGTTGATGGGGCAGTATGCCGCCATGGCACGGGATGCGGGCGCTACGATCATCGGCGGGTGCTGCGGCACCATGCCCGATCACCTGCGCAAAATGCGTGAGGCGTTGGACACAACCAACCGCGGAACGCGCCCAACTCTGGACCAGATTGCGGATGCCCTGGGCCCGTTCTCATCCGCTTCGGACGGCACCGAAGAGGGCGCAGCAGTGCCAGAGCGGCGCACGCGCCGCCGCCGCCGGGCTTAACGTGATCAGCGCCCCTCGAAATTCGGGGGGCGTTTTTCCATGAAGGCCACGACACCTTCGGCAAAATCGCGCGAACGACCACATTCGCCCTGCAGATGCGCCTCGACCTCTAGCTGCTGCGGCAGAGTATTGTCGTAAGTGCCTCGGATCGCCTGCTTGATTGCGCCGAACGCGGCTGTTGGACCCTTGGCCAGATACGCCGCGCGTTTACGCCAATGGGCGTCAAACTCGGCATCGGGAATCGCTTCCCAGATCATCCCCCACTCGTCCGCCTGCCGGGCGCTGATCTTGTCGGCGAAAAGCGCGGCCCCCATCGCCTTGGCAAAGCCCATCTGACGCGGCAGGAACCAGGTTCCGCCTGCATCCGGCATCAGACCAATGCGCGAAAAAGCCTGCAGGAAATACGCGCTTTCGGCAGCGATCACCACGTCGGCGCTCAGCGCTATGTTTGCCCCTGCCCCGGCCGCAGGTCCGTTGACGGCCGCGACGGTCGGTACCGGACAGTTGTAGATGGATTCCAGCATCGGGTCATATTCATCGCGCAGGGTCCTCTCGATATCGAGCTTGCCGGTTGTCGACGAATCCCCCAGATCCTGACCCGAACAAAACGCATGCCCTGCACCGGTCAGCACAATGGCCCGCGCATGGCGAGCCGCGTGGGTCATCGCATGGGTGACCTCTGCCCGCATCTGAGCGGTCAACGCATTCATCTTGTCAGGTCGGTTCAGGGTAACCACTGCCAAATTGTCAGTGATTTCAATCCGTATAGCCTCATAATCCATGTAGTCTTCTCCCATGCTACGACAGAAGACTGACTCAATTAGAGGTCAAGGGAAAGAAATAGGGTGGGTCAGTCCTCGAGAATCTGACGCAGGCGCTCTTTCTCAGCGTCGCTGAGGCTATCTTTGGCTTCGGCCCCAGCAGCTTGTGACCGCTTGCGCAAAAAGCTCCAGCCGACCGCGGCAGCGATCAGCAGCATGATAGGCCCGGCCAGCCAAAGCATCAGGTTCGACCCGGTGACAGTCGGTTTCAGCAGAACGTATTCACCGTAGCGATCCACGATGAACGCGATCGCCTGTTCGTCGGTGTCGCCAGCAACCAACCGTTCGCGCAGCAGTAGGCGCAAATCACGAGCCAGTTCAGCGTTGCTTTCATCAATGCTCTCGTTTCGGCAGACCAGACAGCGCAGGCCGGTGCTCAGGTCGCGGGCGCGCTGCTCCAGAACCGGGTCGTCCAACACTTCATCGGGTTGCACCGCGTATAGTGGCGATGCGATCAGAGCGAAAATCAGGATCAGGCGTTTCATTCTGCGGGTACTCCGCCCGAAGGGGCCTTGCGCGCGCCGGCGGCAACGCGGAACCTGCGATCGGAAAGGCTGATGAAACCACCCAACGCCATCAGGATACACCCGCCCCAGATCCAGTTTGCCAGAGGTTTGATATACGTACGCATGACCCAGCCGCCATCGGCCTGCTGGTCGCCAATCACGACATACAGATCACCCAAGAAACGATAATCGATCGCGGCCTCAGTGGTGGGCATCCGTGCAACAGGATAGTTTCGTTTCTCGGGATGTAGCATACCCATGGAGCGGCCGTTCTTTTCCACCCGAACATCTGCAGTGGTCGAGAAATAGTTGGGTCCTTCCACTTCGCGTACATCATCGAGTGTCAGGGTGAACTGCCCCACCTTGAACGGCTCGCCGGGTTGCGCAACGCGGATGTCTTCAACCTCCCACGCGGTCAGGCCGGCAATGGCGAAAATGGTGACGCCCAAACCGGTATGCGCGACGGCTTTGCCCCAATCCGCACCCGGCAGTCGGAACAGGCGCTTGAGGCTGCCGTTGCGGCCCGTGCGCCTCCACAGGTCGAAAGCTGCGCCAAAGGTGATCCATGCCCCCAGGAACAGACCAACGGGTCCAAGCGCACTGCGCCCGGTCTGCATGGCCCAAACCAGCATGGCCAACGCGACGGACAATATGAAAACATAACGCAGCGAATAGGCTGTTTTGCCCAGTTTGCCCCGCTTCCACGGCAGCATTGACCCGATTGGCAAGGCAAGCCCTAACGCCACCATGAACGGCGTGAACGCTGCGTTGAAGAACGGCGCCCCGACCGAAAGCTTACGATCAAACGCCATCTCAGCCACCATTGGCCACATCGTGCCAAAGAATACGACAAAGCAGCTGACCGCCAGAAGGATGTTGTTCAGCACTAGTGCGCTTTCGCGGCTGACCATTCCGAATACACCCTTGGCCTCCATCGCTTGCGCGCGCGCCGCAAACAGAGTCAACGCGCCGCCGATAAAGACAACCAGGATCATCAGAATAAAGACGCCGCGTTCGGGGTCTGTGGCAAAGGCGTGCACGGATGTCAGCAAGCCCGAGCGCACGATGAACGTTCCGATCAAAGAGAAGCCGAAGGCGATAATCGCCAGCAGGATCGTCCAGCTTTTAAGCGCCTCGCGTTTTTCGACTACGATGGCCGAATGCAACAATGCAGCGGCCAGCAACCACGGCATGAACGAGGCATTTTCGACCGGATCCCAGAACCAGAAGCCACCCCAGCCCAGTTCGTAATAGGCCCACCAGGACCCAAGCGCGATGCCGATGGTCAGAAACACCCAAGCGGCCAGAGTCCATGGGCGCACCCAGCGGCCCCACGCCGCGTCAACGCGGCCCTCGATCAGGGCGGCGACTGCAAAGCTGAACGCCATGCTCAGCCCTACATATCCCAAATACAAGAAAGGCGGGTGGAAGGCCAAGCCGGGGTCCTGTAACAATGGGTTCAGATCGCGCCCATCAAACGGGGCAACGATCAGGCGATCGAACGGGTTCGAAGTGAACAGAATGAACGCAAAAAACGCCACGGCGATCATCGACTGAACCGACAGAACACGCGCCTTCAGCGTTGGCGGCAAACCGCCACCAAAAAACGCGGCCATCGCACCGAACAGGCTGACGATGAGCACCCACAGCAGCATCGAGCCCTCGTGGTTACCCCATGTCCCGCTGACCTTGTACAGCATCGGCTTGGCCGAATGGCTGTTTTCAACGACGATGCGCAACGAAAAGTCCGAAGTCACGAAGGCATAGACAAGCGCACCGAACGAAAACGCGACAAGCAGGAATTGTAGAATTGCGGCGGGTTCGGCAAAACTCATCCAGCCGACCCACCGTTTTGACGCGCCAATCAGAGGCACGATCGATTGCACGATAGCGACTAGAAACGCGAGGATCAGAGCGAAATGGCCGAGTTCTGTAATCATGCCTCCGGATATAATCCGGTTGCAGGACAAGCACCAATCACTTTCGACCTGACACTCCGAACATAGTGTCGCGGGTCAGCCCCTGCGATTGCGTCGCCACTGTTCGAGCGCGGGGTTCCCTTCTGGTCGCTCGGCTTGCCGGGCCAACTCGGTATCAGATCCGGGGCTGGCTGCACCAACTAAACTGAGACGCAATTCGTCCAGGGTTTTCAAATTCTCGACGACCTGGGGCGTGCGCATCATCGTTGCGGAAATCTCACGCTGCAAATCCTGCACCTTGGCTTGGTGACGTGCGCCGAAGTAGAAGGACACGATAACGCCCAACAACCACCATAACGGTTCAGGCACCAAGGCGATCCCTTGCATGCGAGCGGAAAACCAAATGGGATCGACCATCGCGGCGACAAACAGGCCGAGCGTTCCCAGCGCCATTGCCGGTCGCGGCAATCGGTTCAGACCATCTACAAAGCGATTGAACAGCGTTTTCTGTCCCAGCTGGAATTCTGCCCCAAACTGTTGGACCGCTTGCTGACGGGTCGCAAGGCTCCGCTGGGCTCCGTTTTCGGCGTTTTCCCGAAATACTTCAGCTGTTTCGCGGACAATGTTCCGGTCGTTTCCAAACAAAAAGGCCAACACGCCTGAGATCAATCCCATCCCGAAACCCTCCGTTGAAACTCTGCGTCCGACAAGTGGTATGTTGGCGATACGAATTCCTCTGCACGCGTGATCCAGCCACCTTTGCCCCCGGCCCGGCTGCGGGCATATTTCCGCGATGACGGCCTGCGATCTGCAAGACGGAAGTAATAGTTCCGCCGCGCAATCCCGTATGCATCCGCAAATGTCACCGGATCCGGTTCGGCCGCGCGTTGGCAAGTGCGGGCGGTCTGAGGACCAACAACGCCGTCAACAACAAGCTCGAACCCCATGTCACGCAGTAAACGCTGAAGGATCCGCACCGCCTGGTTACCGGCATTGACGTACATATCGAACACTGACGGTTGAACGACCTCGGGCAGCAGCCCCAAACGGGGCTTCTCGAAATAGTGCCGCACAAAAATTTCGACCGCCTGAGCTTTGCTCAGTCGCCGTACATCCAGCCCATCAATCACGCCATCACCTGACAGGTCCAACCCCAAATGCCGCATCGTGTGTACCGTGACGCCGTGTTTCGTCGCGCCACCCGGATCATCCGGGTCGTCCACAAAGCCCCCTTCACGCCCCACGATGTCGTCTGCGATTTGCCGTACTGATTGCATGACGCCTCCCCAGCCAGTTGTGTGGGGAAACCGTCCATCAATCCTGTTAACATCCAAAAACGCCTAAGGGCGCTGCCCGGCCAACCGGCGCAACGCCCCTGCTACATCTTTCAGACACTGAATGCCGAGTTTAGCTTTGTTCGTCCCCTTTATAGACGCCCTGCTCCTTCAGAGCATCCATCACTTCTTTCGGCATGTAGGTTTCGTCATGTTTGGCCAGAATTTCAGTGGCTTCAAAGACACCGTTCACATAAGAGCCCGTGCCGACCATACCTTGGTTTTCCGAGAATAGATCCGGCAGCACCCCGGTAAATGCAACAGGCACGCTTTCGCCGCCATCGGTCACCACGAACCGAACTGTTTCACCTTGACCGCGAACGATAGAACCTTCTTCGACCAGTCCGCCAATGCGGAACACCTCGGACGGCGCGGGCGGTTCAGCGATGACCTGGCTGGGAGAACGGAAGAAATTGATGCCGTCCCGCATCGCATACCCAATCAGCGCCGTCGACAGCGCCAAAGCGACAGCTGCCAGAATGATAATCTGAACTCGACGACGTTTCTTGAGCGTTTTCATACCGTCCTCACGGGAATAGTGGGGCCATCATGAGGCCTCGGGTTTCATCCTCACCTAACATCAGGTTGGCGTTCTGCAAGGCTTGCCCACTGCTACCTTTTGTCAGGTTATCCAGCGCTCCAATCACGATGGCGCGGCGTTCGATCCGATCACCAACCACACCGATATGGCAGAAGTTCGAGCCCCGCACATGGTGGGTCGACGGGGCCTCGCCAAATGGCAGCATCTGGATAAAGGGTTCGTTTTCGTAGGCTTTGGTCAGCGCCTCATACACGCTGCTTGGATCCCCTTTGACATAGGTGGTCGCCAGAATACCCCGGTTGGCCGGGATCAGGTGTGGCGTGAATTGCACGTGTACGGTCCGACCAGCCAAAGCCGAGAACTCCTGATCGAACTCACCCAGATGCCGATGTGTTCCACCGATGGCATAGGCATTGTAGCCTTCGCTCAGCTCGGCGTGCAGCAGGTTTTCTTTCAGTGAGCGCCCTGCCCCTGAAACTGCGCATTTCAGGTCCAGCACGATGTCGTCCAAATCAATCACGGCAGCCGAGATCAATGGCCGCAGAACATACTGCCCCGTCGCCGCATTACAGCCCGTGCCAGCAACCAGACGGGCATTCCGAATGTCCTCCCGGTAGAACTCGGTCAGGCCGTAAACCGCCTCTTCCTGGTGCTCCAGCGCGGCATGCGGGTTCCCGTACCACTTTTCGTATTCGTCCGGGTCACGCAGCCGGAAATCGGCAGACAGGTCGATGATCTTCAGGGTTTTGGGCAGATCCCGGATGACTTCTTGGCTGGTCTTGTGAGGTAAGGCGCAAAAACACAGGTCAATCTGCGAAAAATCGATCTCGGAGATTTTACACAGATCCGGCAGGTCCATATGCCGAAGATGCGGAAAAACCTGCGCCATTGATTGGCCGGCTTTGCGCTCGGCCGACAGCGCGACAATGTCCATGTTCGGGTGTTCGGCGATCAACCGCACCAGTTCGGCGCCGGTGTAACCGGATGCGCCCAGAATTGCGATTTTGTGGGTCATGTGAGACCTCTTGCTTCAAGTGTGTCACTGAGTACGACCGCCGATGTGACGGTCGATGATTTATGGAATCGGTTCGGCGTCGTCCTTGACCTAAGTCAGGTGGCCTCGAAGGTGATTTGTCGTCGGAGGAACTGCGTTGCCCGATCGCTCACAAAATCGGGTTTGCCGGTGGTTAGAAAACCGCCCGTCCCTTCACCTTGCATATTGGGGTGTCGCTGCAGGTAATCCGCAAGACTTTCTGCCACCAGATCACCCTGGCTGAACACCTGAACATCAGGGCCAAGCGCCTGCTGAAACGTCTCGGCCATCAGCGGGTAATGTGTGCAGCCCAAAATTGCCGCCTGAGGTTCCGGCATCTTGCGCTTCAGGGCGTCCACATGAGACCGAACGAGCGCTTCGGCCAGGATCATGTCGCCGTCTTCGATCGCGTCTACAACACCGCCGCAGGCCTGTGCCTCGACGTCCACTCCGATGGCGCGAAACGCCAGTTCACGCTGAAAGGCGCGGCTGGAGACAGTGGCCGGAGTGGCAAACAAAGCAACATGCTTGACCGCAACCTCGCGCGGCGGGCTGTTGTCGCCCCATTCCCGCTCGGTCAGTGCTTCTATCAGGGGAACGAAGACGCCCAGGACCCGTTTGCCTTCGGGCACACCTTCTTCCTGCATCCTACGGAGCGCAGCCGCGCTGGCCGTGTTGCAGGCCAGAATCACCAGATCACACCCCCGGTTCCACAGGTCGCGGACAGCACTGCGTGTCAGATCATAAATGTTCTCGGCATCGCGCACGCCATATGGCGCATGCGCACTGTCCGCAAAATACAAAAAATCCACGTCGGGCAGACGTTTCTGCGCGGCGTTCAGGACGGTCAGACCGCCCAGACCAGAATCAAAGATGCCTACTGCCATTTGCCCCTTCAGGCGCGATGCCGTTCCTCAAATTCATAACCGTAGTCATACGACTTCAACGGCTTCGGGGACAGCTCATACGTGGCTTTGCGCAAGAAATCCATCATCTTGCGTGTATCCTTGGACAAGGGGTCCAAAACATCGCGGCCAATGGGCTTTCCAATCACCACATCAACCGGTGTGTCTACGCGTTTTTTGAACTCTTTAATCAACAGGCCCATGCGCAGAGTGTTGTGCAAATGGCTGGCGATTTGAAACAGGCGCGAGGTGTGGCCGTCAAAGAACACTGGCACAACGGTCGCATTCGACTTGGCCACCATCCGCGCCGTAAATCCGCGCCAACCCGGATCCATCGGGTGAGAAAACGGCTTTACGCCCGTGCTGACCGTACCGCCCGGGAAAATCCCGATGGCCCCACCCTCGCCCAGATAGTTCAATGCTGTTTTTCGAGTTTCTAGGTTCAGCTTCATCGCCTCTTTCGTCTCATCAAACGAAATCGGCAGGATGATGCGGTTGATATCTTCGGCCTTGCGAAACACGCGATGCGCCAGAATGCGAAAGTCACCTCGGGCTTCGGACAGCATGTGACCCATCATCAAACCATCCAGAATGCCATACGGGTGGTTGGCGATCAGGATCACAGGACCTGTCTTTGGAATGTTCGACAGGGCCCCATCCACAACGTTCAGCGACAGGCCGTAACGTTCCACCATGACCGACCAGAAGTCGCGGCCATTCGCAACCTCTTGTTCATATCCGTCCGCGCGCTTGATCAGGCGCAATCGGCCGGTGGTGTTTTCCATCAGCCGAATGAACATGCGTCCGCCCTTGGTTTCGGCGGAATAAGAATATGAGATGTCACGAGCGACGTGGCGGGACGAAGGCATCGAATACTCCGGTTGTTGGCACCTGCTAGATAATAGCAAGTGACAATTTTGCCTAGCTTTCGTGACAGCCTTGTGACGGGTTATTCCGCCGCAGCACGCAACTCCGGCCCTCCGTTCCGAATGGTTGCCAGCAATTCCTCGCGCCTTTTTGCGGCCTTAGCCTCATTTTCGCGAAGCACCGGACCAAAGCCGCGAATTTCAAGCGGCAATCGCGCCAAAGCGACCACTGCGTCGCGCGTCTGTGGTGTAACCAAGGGCGCTATCTCTTTGATGTCGCGTTCATATTGCTTGATCAGCGCCCTCTCCATCCGGCGTTCAGCGCTGTATCCAAAAATGTCGAACGGTGTGCCGCGCAGGATTTTCATCCGCGAAAGCAGCTTGAGCGGGCCCAACATCCATTCGCCGAACGCGCGCTTGCGCGGACGTCCGTCACTGTCCTTGCCGCCTAGGATCGGTGGCGCGAGGTGCAGCGTCATTTTGAAGTCTCCGTCGAACTCGGCCTTGGCCTGTTCACGGCTGCGCTGCAAAAGGCGCGCAACTTCGTATTCATCCTTGTAGGACAAAAGCTTATGATACCCTCGTGCAACTGCTTCCTTGACCGTCTCGTTCTCGAACCCGTCAACCAACTTGCGATATCGGTTGGCCAAGCGCGCGCTCTGATACTCAGTCAGGTGGGTCGTCCGGAACTCAATCAACTGGTCCAGAGTCTTGGGCAGTTCGGTCAGTTTCGGGCTGAGGATTTCGCTGACCTCTTGCGGGTGCAATACAGCCCAGCGACCGATGTCAAACGCGCGTTTGTTACGCTCAACTGCGGTTCCGTTCAGCTCAATCGCCTGAAGCACTGCCTCATGGCTGATCGGCAATAGCCCGCGCTGCCAGGCCGCGCCCAAGACCATCATGTTCGAATAGATCGAATCCCCCATAACCGCGCGGGCCAGATCGGTGGCGTCGAACAGCGACAGATCGTCTTTCAGCCGCGCCTGCAATGCCAATTCAAGCCGATCACCGGGGATCTGGAAATTGGTGTCCCGGGTAAAGTCCCCCGTGACCGTTTCGTGGCTGTTCACCACGGCACCGGTTTGCCCCGTGCGCGTCAGTCCAAGGGTCTTGGCCCCGGCCGAGACAACAAGATCACCCCCGATCAGCGCGTGCGCTTCGCCTGTAGCGACACGAATAGCGCTGATGTCTTCGGGTTTGTTGGCCAAACGACAGTGGATGTGGACGGCCCCACCCTTTTGGGCCAGCCCCGCCATCTCCATCATTCCGGCACCCTTGCCGTCGATCTGAGCGGCCTGCGCCAGCACCGCGCCCAGAGTGACGACCCCGGTCCCACCGATGCCGGTGATGACCACGTTATGCGTGCCGTTGATCGCCGGCAGTTGCGGCATCGGCAGATCAGGCAGATCGATCTCGGTTGTGGCTTCCTTGCGGATTTTGGCCCCTTCCAACGTCACGAACGAGGGGCAAAACCCTTTCAAACAAGAGAAATCCTTGTTGCAACTGGATTGGTCGATGGCACGTTTGCGGCCCAATTCGGTTTCTTTGGGAACGATCGAGACACAGTTCGATTGCACGCCGCAATCGCCGCAACCTTCGCAAATGTCCGAATTGATGAAGACGCGCTTATCCGGGTCCGGGAAAGTGCCCCGTTTTCTGCGGCGGCGTTTCTCGGCAGCGCAGGTTTGGACGTAGACGATGACCGAGACGCCTTCGATCTCGCGAAACTTCTTTTGCACGTCCATTAATTCAGCGCGCTCATGGGTTTCGATGCCGGATGGCAGGGCCTTGAAATTCACGTCTTCCTTTTCGTCATAGACCAGCGCGACGTTACTGACGCCCATCGCTTTGACCTCGGCCACGATCCTTTCGGCGCTCAAGTCGCCTTCGTTGCCCTGCCCACCGGTCATGGCAACCGCATCGTTGAACAGGATTTTAAAGGTGATGTTTGTCCCGGCCGACAGCGCGGCCCGGATCGCCTGTACACCCGAATGGTTATAGGTTCCGTCACCAAGGTTCTGGAACACATGGTCGGTGGTCGAGAACGGAGCTTCGCCGATCCAATTCGCGCCCTCGCCGCCCATCTGGGTGAACCCGGTGGTCTCACGATCCATCCACTGGACCATGTAGTGACACCCGATCCCTGCATAGGCGCGGCTACCTTCCGGCAGTTTGGTCGAGCTGTTATGTGGACAGCCCGAGCAAAAATACGGCAGTCGCGTTGCAATTTCCTCGGCATTGTCTGCCCGGCGCGCCTCGGACAATTTGGCCATGCCGGCGCGAACGCCATCGGTATCGCGCCCCTCTTCGATCAGAATGTCGCCCAGTTTCTCGGCAATCATGATCGGGTCCAAGGCACCGCGTGTCGGGAACAGCTCTTCGCGGTGCAGCGTCCCGGCTCCGCCCTTGTACCAGCCGTAAACACGGCGGCCACGGCGGTCGTCAAAGATGGCTTCCTTAACCTGCACCTCGATTAGTTTTCGTTTTTCTTCAACGATAACAATCAGGTCCAACCCTTCGGCCCAGTCATGGAACCCTGTCATGTCCAGCGGGAATGTCTGGCCGATCTTGTAGGTGGTGATCCCCAATCGCTCGGCCTCGGCCTCATCGATATTCAGCAAGGACATGGCGTGGGTCAGATCCAGCCAGTTCTTGCCCGCCGCAACAAACCCGATTTTCGCGCCGGATTTGCCCCAGACGCGTTTGTCCATCTTGTTCGCGCGCGAGAAAGTTTCGGCCGCGAAACGCTTATAATCAATGACCCGCGCCTCTTGCAGATGTGGCGTGTCGCCCAGGCGAATGTTCAGACCGCCCTCGGGCATGTCGAACTCTGGCACCACCACGTTCATTCGATCCGGGCTGCCATCGACGACCGAAGTAACCTCGATCGTGTCTTTCATCGTCTTCAGGCCGACCCAAACCCCCGCAAACCGGCTGAGCGCGAACCCGTAGATCCCATAGTCCAGAATTTCCTGCACACCCGCCGGGCTGACCACCGGCATATACATGTCGACCAGCGACCACTCGGACTGGTGCAGAACGGTCGAGCTTTCGCCGGTATGGTCATCCCCCATCGCCATCAGTACGCCGCCATGTTTGGCAGTGCCAGCCATGTTTGCGTGGCGCATCACGTCACCGGAACGATCCACACCGGGTCCTTTCCCGTACCACAGGCCAAACACACCATCGAATTTGCCATCGCCCCGCAGACCCGCCTGCTGGCTGCCCCACAGCGCCGTGGCCGCAAGGTCTTCGTTCAGGCCGAACTGAAAGGTGACATCGCTGTCCGCCAGTTGCTTTTGGGCCCGCATCATCTGCTGGTCGACTGCACCCAGTGGCGACCCGCGGTAACCGGTAACCAAACCCGCCGTGTTCAGCCCGGCCTGCCGATCGCGCGCCTTTTGCATCAGCATCAAACGCACCAGCGCTTGCGTGCCGTTCAAAAGGACCGGGTTCTTCTCAAGGTCGAAACGGTCATTCAGTGATATTTGTGGCTGACTCATCAGACGCCTCCCCTCGTCAGATCAGTGTGCTTCATTCCTTTGCAGTTTAGGTCAAAAATGCTGACCTGTATAGCGTCCGCTGCACAGTTATTGTAACCTTTCAACTGTTTGAATGTAGAACTTGTTACCTATTTCATATAGGGCTTCGGAAGGATAACGAAAGTTGCGGCGATGGATTGGGACAAGCTAAGGATATTTCACGCGGTTGCCGATGCGGGCAGCCTGACTCATGCAGGAGACAAGCTGAATCTGTCTCAATCTGCTGTCAGTCGCCAAATCAGAGCGCTTGAAGAGTCGCTTGATTCGACCCTGTTTCACCGCCACGCCCGAGGTCTGATCCTGACCGAACAGGGTGAGTTGCTGTTTGACGCAACCTCCGCCATGTCAAAACGTCTGGACGCCGCGGCCGCGCGCATTCGCGATAGCGAAGAAGAAGTCTTTGGCGTTTTGCGGGTCACGACGACCTTCGGTTTTGGAACGCTCTGGCTGGCCCCCCGTCTGCCGAAACTCTATGAGCAATACCCCGATCTCAACATCGACCTGATGTTGGAAGAGCGTGTCCTGGATTTGCCCATGCGCGAGGCGGACGTCGCCATCCGCATGAAAGAGCCCAGCCAGGCCGATCTTGTCCGCAAACGCCTGATGACGGTTCAAATGCAGCTGTACGCGACGCAGGAATACCTGGAAGAGCACGGCAATCCAGCCACGCCCGAAGAAATTTCGAACCACCGGCTGATTTGCCAGACACCTTCGGCTCCTCAGGTCGGTGCCAGCGCGATGATGGTACGGCATCTGATGACGTATAACCCGACCTCGTTGCTGACAGTAAACAACTACTTTGGCGTTTTGCAGGGTGTGCTGCACAACCTGGGGATCGGCGTGTTGCCGGACTACGTCACTCAGGACTTCCCGCACCTCGTGACGGTCCTGTCGGACATCGAAACCGCCGATGTTCCCGTGTATTTGGCTTACCCCGAGGAACTACGCCATTCCAAGCGCGTCGCGGCCTTCCGTGACTTTGTCCAAGATGAGATCATTGCGCAGCGCAAACACCTGAAACAAATGGGAAAACTGTAGCTATGCGCAAATAGCATAGCGGACATGTGCAATGGTCAGTCTTAAAACCCTTGATCGTTCACAGACTGCTCCCTAAATCAGCACTCGAAGGTGGTGATGCTGAAACGCTCATCATCTTCATACCTCCCTGTTGGACTTCGGCCGAGCTTAGTGCTCGGCCTTTTTTTTGCCCTTGGCTCTGATTTCGCGTTCCAGTCGGTGAAACATCTGGGAAAATCCGGCACTTAGTCGTATGATCCCGAAAAAATCATCAAGACTTTAGGTCGAGGACAGATTCGATGTTTCACCTCACTCGCCTGTTAATGGCGTTGTTTTCCATTGTTTTGTTATCAGGGCCGGTGCTTGCACAGCACAGCACCACCACCGGCACAAGCACGCCGGCCCCGGTCACCATTCCCGAAGATCTGACACCCGATCAGGTAGACGATCTGGTAGCGCGCATGTCCGATGATCAGGTCCGTGCGATCCTGCTGGAACGACTGGACGCGGTAGCCGCCAAACAAGCCGAGGCAACTCCTACTCGGCGCGGCCTCATTCAGGCGACCACTGAGACCTTCAACAGCATGATCGCGTCCTGGCTGGATGTGATCCGTAAAATCCCCGTCCTGATCTCTGCTCAGGTCGAAGCGTTTTCCAATTTTGGAAACACGTTCGGTGCGAACGGCTTGATGACGCTGTTCGGTTTCACATTTCTTGCTTTGGCAATCGGATATGCGGCCGAGAAACTGGTCGGCCTTTGGACCCGCCGCTGGGTCCACGTGATCGATGGCGATGCCTCATCGGATCTGCGTGGTGCGGTAACCTTTTTGTTCAAACGGTTCATATTCGAATTTCTGGGTCTTCTGGTCTTCTACTATACACTGGTGTTTGTCGGCAGGCGGTTGCTGGACGAACAACAGATCGCGCAGGCGGCACCTTTTGTTTTTTTCCTGATCTGGTTTCCACGCCTGGGCGCCGCGATTTCCCGGTTTATCCTGGCACCCAATCAGCACCGGCTGAGGCTGGTAAACGTTGACGATCATTGGGCAAAATACCTGCATCGCAACCTGATCGGCCTGTTCCTTCTGATCGGCTTCACGATGTTCATTCTGGACTTCAACGCGTTGAATGGCGTTCCGCCCGGCGAGTCCCGTCTGGGCTTCTGGCTGAACACCGCGATCCACATCTATGTCGGCCTGATCGCATGGCGGGCCCGCGACGGCCTGTCCGATATGATGCGCGGCTCGGACCCAGATCGCACCAAATTCGACGAAGAGGTTGCGCGCCTTTACCCCTATTTTGCGATCGGTGTGTCTGCGGGCATTTGGCTGTTGGTCGAGTATCTGGCCGCGCAGCGGAACCCGGCAGTCTTTGCGTTGTTGGCGCATGGTGCGCACTTCATCACAATGTTCTGGCTGCTGATTGCGCCTGCTCTGGACACTTTGATCCGGGGCTTGGTGCGGCACCTTCAACCGCCCATGCTGGGCGACGGTCCTGTCGCTGAACGCGCCTATAAATCCACTAAGCGCAGCTACATCCGCATCGGACGCGTTCTTGCGGGCATCTTTGTGATCCTCATGATCGCGGATGCGTGGGATCTGGATCTTCAGCAAGTTGCGGGCGGGCGTTCGGACGCCGGCAGTGAGGTGATCCAGTTCTTCATCATCATCGCGATTGGCTACATCCTGAACGAAATCGTATCGCTCTGGATCAACCGTCGTCTGGCGAAAGAGCAGACCGCAGCTGAACAAAGCCCTGACGAAGAAGCCGGCGAAGGCGGTGGTTCGGGCGGTTCGCGCCTGGCGACGGTCCTGCCGTTGCTGCGCGTAACTGCTCAGGTCGCGATTGCTGTCATCTTTGCCCTGCTCGCTCTGGGGGCTTTGGGTCTGGATATCACGCCGCTTCTGGCTGGTGCCGGTATCCTGGGTCTGGCCATCGGTTTTGGTGCGCAGAAACTGGTCTCGGACATCGTGGGCGGCATCTTCTTCCTGATCGACGACGCCTTCCGTGTGGGTGAATACGTAGACGTGGGCGGCACGACAGGTACGGTCGAAAAAATCTCGATCCGTTCCATGCAACTGCGGCACCACCGCGGTCCGGTGCACACCATTCCGTATGGTGAGATTCAGAAGCTGACCAATTACAGCCGCGACTGGGTCATCATGAAGCTGAAGTTCACGGTGCCCTTCGACACGGATCCGAACAAGGTCAAGAAGATCTTCAAAAAGATCGGTGCCGAGATGATGGAGGATGAGACCCACAAGGATGGCTTCCTGCAGCCCTTCAAATCTCAGGGCGTGTTCGACTTTGACGATGTCGGCATGATCATCCGCGGCAAGTTCATGGCCAAGCCGGGCAAACAATTCACGCTGCGCAAGGAAATCTTCAACCGGGTCAAGGCCGCGTTCAAGGAAAACGGCATCGACTTTGCCCGCCGCGAGGTGCGCGTTGCCATTCCGGGCCTTGAGGATGCCGACCATCTGAGTGACGAGCAAAAGGCCGCCATTGGCGCTGCTGCCGGTGAAGCTGCCAACCAGCAAGCAGAGCAGCAGGCTCAGAAACCCGGCTCTGCCCACGGTGCACCGGAATAAAGGCACGACACCATAAAGACCAAAACGGCCGCCTGGCGCACCCTGCCCGGCGGCCGTTTTTTTGAGCTCGGGCCGCGTCAAACTATGCCTCGCAGGTCTTAACTCTTCCCACCGGCGCGTCCTTGCCCTACAAGGCGCGCAATCTCGGCCCACTTGGACACAGGACAGAAGATGCAAGAGCCCGCAATCACACCCGATCTGATCGCCGCACATGGGCTCAAGCCCGACGAATATGACATGATCCTCGAGATCATCGGGCGCGAGCCGACATTCACCGAACTGGGCATCTTCTCGGCCATGTGGAACGAGCATTGCTCGTACAAGTCCTCGAAAAAGTGGCTGCGCACCCTGCCCACCTCTGGCCCGCAGGTGATCTGCGGCCCTGGCGAGAATGCGGGTGTGGTCGATATCGGCGATGGTCAGGCCGTGGTGTTCAAGATGGAAAGCCACAACCACCCTTCGTATATCGAACCATACCAAGGTGCGGCGACCGGCGTGGGGGGTATTCTGCGCGACGTCTTTACCATGGGTGCTCGCCCGATTGCCTCGATGAACGCGCTGTCCTTTGGTGAACCCGGTCACCACAAAACCCGCCAACTGGTGAACGGTGTGGTCGAAGGCATCGGTGGCTACGGCAACTGTTTCGGCGTGCCTTGTGTCGGCGGCGAAGTTCGCTTTCACCCGGCCTATAACGGCAACTGCCTTGTGAACGCATTCGCCGCTGGTCTGGCCGACAGTGACAAGATTTTCTACTCGGCTGCTTCAGGCGTCGGGATGCCCGTCGTCTATCTGGGCGCAAAGACGGGCCGTGACGGCGTAGGCGGCGCGACGATGGCCTCGGCTGAGTTCGATGACACCATCGAAGAAAAACGCCCCACCGTTCAGGTCGGCGACCCTTTCACTGAAAAGCGCCTGATGGAAGCCACGCTCGAGCTGATGCAGACCGGCGCCGTGATCTCGATCCAGGACATGGGCGCGGCTGGTCTGACCTGTTCCGCCGTTGAGATGGGCGACAAGGGCGGTCTGGGTGTGCGCCTTGATCTGGAGAATGTGCCCCAGCGCGAAGAGAATATGACGGCATATGAGATGATGCTGTCCGAGTCTCAGGAACGTATGCTGATGGTCCTCAAACCAGAGCTTGAGGCCGAGGCCCGCGCCGTATTCGAGAAATGGGATCTCGATTTCGCCATCGTCGGCGAAACGATTGCCGAGGATCGCTTCCTGATTGTACACAATGGCGAAGTCAAAGCCGATCTGGTCCTGTCGAAACTCTCCTCGACTGCGCCTGAATACGACCGCCCGTGGGAGGCGACGCCAGAGGTAGAAGAACTGGCCGAGGTGCCCCAGATTGATCCGATTGACGGTCTGCGCGCCCTGCTCGCTTCGCCCAACTACGCGGGCAAGCAATGGGTCTACGAACAGTATGACACCATGGTCATGGCCGACACCGCCCGCACACCGGGATTGGGTGCTGGCATGGTCCGCGTGCACGGCACCGACAAAGCTCTGGCCTTCACCAGTGACGTGACCCCGCGCTATGTCCGCGCAAACCCTGTTGAGGGTGGCAAGCAAGCGGTGGCCGAGGCCTATCGCAACCTGACTTCTGTCGGGGCCAAACCTCTGGCGACCACCGACAACCTGAACTTCGGCAATCCTGAAAAACCAGAAATCATGGGCCAGTTCGTCGGCGCCATCCAAGGCATTGGCGAAGCCGTCGCCGCGCTGGATATGCCAATCGTGTCCGGTAACGTCTCGCTTTATAACGAAACCGATGGTCAAGCGATCCTGCCGACCCCGACTATTGGCGCTGTCGGCCTGTTGAGCCACACTGACGAAATCATCGGCAACGAAGTTCGCGAGGGTCATGTTGCTCTGGTGATCGGCGACACCAACGGCCATCTGGGCCAATCCGCCCTGTTGGCCGAAGTGTTTAACCGCGAAGACGGCGATGCGCCGCATGTCGATCTGGACGCCGAAAAGCGCAACGGAGAATTCATCCGCGCCAACCGGGACATGATCAAGGCCTGCACCGATCTGGGCGATGGCGGTCTGGCTCTGGCCGCGTTTGAACTGGCTGAATCCGCGGGCGTCGGCGTCCACCTCGACGACGCCTCGACCGAATTCCTGTTCGGCGAAGATCAGGCGCGCTATCTGGTGGCCTGTAACTTCGATCAGGCCGAAGCACTGATGATCGCCGCTGGTCAGGCGGGAGTGCCGCTGGTCTCAGTCGGACGGTTCACCGGAGAAGCGGTCCGGATCGGCAGCTCGGAAGCCTCGTTGGAAGAACTGGCCACCACGTTCCGCAGCAGCTTTGCTGAGGCCGTGGCCTGACGCCCAGGCGCGTGAAGCCTTCAGAAACCTGCGCCCTGCCCGGCGCAGGTTTTCTTGTTTTTTGGTTCCCATCACACCCTTGCGCGCCCCGTCCGCGCGCTCTACATCTTGGGAAAGACCTTCAGGAGAAACCTACATGCCGATGAGCGCCCACGAAATCGAAGCCCTGCTGCGTGAATCCTTCCCGGATGCGGAAATTCAGGTTGGCGGGCATGACGGCGTCCATATGTCCGCGATGGTCGTGGACGAGAGCTTTCGAGGGAAGAACCGAGTTCAACAGCAACGTGCTGTCTATGCGGCCCTGAAAGGCAAGATGGACGGTCCCGACGGAGACCTGCACGCGCTGGCGCTGACCACCAAAGTGCCGGAGTGACATGGAGCATGCGATCGTAATCTCAATTGCAGTATCCGTCTTTGTTCTGCTGATCGCGCTCATTGCGTGGAACAATTCAAAGACTGGACGCAAATCAAGACGAGGATCGCAACCCGAGCATGGAAAGCACCTCCTGCATTCCTCCTACAAGTCACATGACGGTGCAATTAACTCGGCGCAGACCCATGTTCGGAAGAACCCAGAAGAGTACGCCAAAGCGATTATGCCGAAGAGCAAAGGAAACGCGAAATGACTGACGTAAAAACCCAGATTGACGAAACCGTCAAAGCCAACGATGTGGTTCTCTACATGAAGGGCACCAAAGAGATGCCTCAATGTGGGTTCTCATCCCGCGTCGCCGGAGTGCTGAACTATATGGGCGTCGACTATGCTGATGTGAACGTTCTGGCCGATGAGGAAGTTCGTCAGGGGATCAAGGACTACTCGGACTGGCCGACCGTGCCGCAGCTTTACGTCAAAGGTGAATTCGTCGGCGGTTGCGACATCATCACCGAGATGACCCTGTCCGGCGAGTTGGACACGCTGTTTGACGAAAACGGTGTCGGCTACAACAAGGAAGCGGCCGACAAGATCCGCGAAGCGAACGCCTGATCAGCGGCTGGAGCAATTCTGTAGAACAACCTGCTCACTGGCGGCCCCACCGGTCGCCAGAAAGCTGACGGTCGCATCCCATCCTTTTGAACGCAGGATGTAAGACCCGTTGGAACCCTGCGATTCATAGCGAATGCCCGATCCGCTGGGCACCTGCTGCAAAGCGACCAATTGGTTGTCCACCAGCATTGCAGCGGCGCTGGACCCATCCGGCGCGTTGAAATACGCAACCTCCAGCGGCACGCCATTTTCGCAGGTGAACGTAACCGGCAGGATATCCATATCCGCCCACACAGCCCCGCCCTGCAGACCGAACAGGCCTGCAATCGCAACGGTTTTCAACGCGTTCATTTTGTCGATTTCTCCTCGATCACCGTGGCCAGTGCTTCGGCCCGGGCGGCCAGTTCGGCCAGTGTGTCCGTGACGGAAGGCGGCACTACGGCGACCTCGACCCGCTCGGGTTCGGGCGCAGGTTGATTGCGCAGTCCCTGCAACTCAGCCTCGAGTGCAGACAGTTTGGCCTCAGCCGCTTTGAGCTTGTCATCCGTCGCTGCAGTTTTGTCGGCCAACATCAGGCCAGCCATCAGCAGCATCCGCGCCTCGGGCATCCGGCCAATCTGATCGGATAGAACCTGCGCCTCATCGTCCAACATCTTGGCGGCAGTTTGCAGGAACTGTTCCTCGCCATCCTGGCACGAGACATCAAAGCCGCGCCCACCGATATGAATGGTCAATTCGGGCATTATTCTACCTCTCCCTCAGCCAGTTTAGCCTGCGACAGCAATGGTTCCAGCCGAGCCAGTACAGCCTGGGCCTCGGCGGCGTCTGTTGCCTGTGCAGCCTTGGTCGCCTCAAGTTCGGCCACCGTGGCGCGGTTCAGAAGCTCGGCATCTGGCAGGCCGCCTTCGCTGGCGGCGCGCAACTCATCCACGGACTCGCGCAACTGTTCGTTAGCCTTGCGCATGCGCTGCAGGTCATCATCCAGACGCGACATCGCCGCACCGTGGCTGGTGCGTTCGGCGCGCAGCATTTCAAGCTCGGCGTTCAGTTCGGCCACTCGCTCGCTGTCGGCCAGTTCAGACTGCAAGCGGTTGTTTTCCTGTTCCAGGGCCTGTGCCTTGCTGACAACCGCCCTGAGCTCTTCATTTTCCGATTTCAGTGCGGCCAGTTCATCGTGGTTTTCCAGCGCAGCCTTGGCCTCGGCCAATTCAGCTCTGGCCGCCTCGACAGAGGCCAGTTTGGCCGACGCCTCGGCCAACTGCTGACGCAACGCGCCATTCTCGGGATCTTCGGCAGGCGCAGATTTCAGCGCCTCCATGTCGGCGCGCATGGCGTCGACTTCCTTTTCATGCCGTTCTTTCAGAGATTTCAGCCGCTCTTCCAACTGCGCGTTTGCGACGCGTTCGTCTTCGAGCGCCGTGCGCAACTCGGAATCCTGGTCACCACTTGCAACCGGCGCGTCGCGCAACGCGTCCATTCCGGCTCCGATCCTATCCATCGCGGCAATGATACGGCGCTGTAAGTCTTCGATTTGGCTCATGCCCCTGCCACCTCTTTACCAAGGTTCACTTTTTCGAGGGCCCGTCCGAATCAATACGGGCCGAGTATTGCCCTAGTCTAACCGAACGGAACGGAAAATACCCACTGTTTGCTTTCAACCACTTGGACAGCATTCTTGAAGCATCAACGGACCGCAACCCCGGGTTCTGCTTGCACTTTGAGGGGTGAATGGTATTGAGCGCCCCATCTGCCTGTAATCCAAAGGAACAACGCCCGTGGACCTGACTGCGCTGCGCAATGCCAATCCTGAACACTGGAACAAGGCTGCGGCCATCCGCACCCTGACTCTTGATGCCGTCGCCGCCGCCAATTCCGGCCATTCCGGCATGCCCATGGGCATGGCCGATGTGGCGACCGTGCTGTTTGAAAAGCACCTGAAATTCGACGCCACGGCCCCGAACTGGCCGGACCGCGACCGGTTCATCCTGTCGGCAGGTCACGGCTCGATGCTGGTCTACTCGCTGCTGTATCTCACCGGCCATGCCGACGTGACGCTGGATGAGATCAAGAACTTCCGCCAGTTGGGCGCAAAGACCGCAGGTCACCCGGAAAACTTCCTGGTCGACGGGATCGAAACCACCACCGGGCCGCTGGGTCAGGGTATCTCAAACGCTGTTGGCTTTGCCATGGCCGAGGAAATCCAGCGCGCGCATTACGGCAAAAAAGTCGTTGACCACTATACCTATGTGATCGCAGGTGACGGTTGCCTTATGGAGGGTGTCAGCCAAGAAGCCATAACGCTGGCCGGTCGTCATGAACTGAGCAAGCTGATTGTCTTCTGGGACAACAACAACATCACCATCGACGGCACTGTTGATATCGCCGACCGCACCGATCAGGTTCGCCGCTTTGCGGCTTCGGGGTGGCACGTGATTGAAATCGACGGCCACGATCCGCAAGCGATCGATGCAGCCATCGTCCAGGCAAAACAGTCGAACAAACCGACCATGATCGCATGCGAAAGCCATATCGCTCTGGGTCACGCAGCACAGGATACCTCGAAGGGTCACGGCGCGCTGACGGATCAGGATCAGCTCAAAGCTGCCAAAGACGGCTATGGCTGGCCGCACGCTGCCTTTGAAATCCCGGCCGAAGTGAAATCGGCCTGGGAAGCCATTGGTGCCCGCGGCGCTGCCGAGCGAGCAGAATGGGAAGAGCGTTTTGCCCAGTTGTCCGAGCGCAAACAGGCCGAGTTCAACCGCGCATACGCGTTTGAAGCACCCAAGAAGCTGGCAGGTGCCATCCGCGCGTTCAAAAAGCAGATGTCGGAAGATCAGCCGAAACTGGCCACCCGCGCCTCGTCTGAAAAGGTTCTGAACGTCGTGAACCCGATCATGACCGAGACCGTTGGCGGTTCTGCTGACCTGACCGGCTCGAACAACACCAAATCCGCCGATATGGGCGTGTTCCTGCCGGAAAACCGCAAGGGCCGTTACATCCACTACGGCATCCGCGAACATGGTATGGCCGCTGCAATGAATGGTATGGCGCTGCATGGTGGCATCCGCCCCTATGGCGGCACGTTCATGGCGTTTACCGACTATGCCCGCCCCTCCATGCGTCTGGCCGCGCTGATGAAAATCCCATCGGTCTTCGTGATGACCCACGATTCGATCGGCCTGGGCGAAGACGGTCCGACCCACCAGCCGGTTGAGCATCTGGCAATCAGCCGTGCGACACCGAACACTTATGTGTTCCGCCCCGCCGATACGGTTGAGACAGCGGAAGCCTGGGAACTGGCGCTGACCTTCAAGGACAGCCCGTCGGTTTTGTCGCTGACCCGTCAGGGCGTGCCGACCGTTCGCAAGGACCACAAGACCAAGAACCTGACCGCACAAGGCGCTTACGTTCTGGCTGATGCGGACTCCAAACGTCAGGCCATTCTGATCGCCACCGGTTCCGAAGTGTCTCTGGCGATGGAAGCCAAAGCAATGCTTGAGGCCGAAGGCATTGGTACCCGCGTCGTCTCGATGCCGTCGATGGAACTGTTCGCCGAGCAGGACGAAGCCTATCGTAAGCGCGTCCTGCCGGGCGGCCCGGTCCGTGTCGGAATCGAGGCCGCAGTCCGCGCCGGCGGCTGGGATCGCTGGTTGCTGGGTGAGCGTGGTCGTGAGGCCAAAGCAGGCTTTATCGGCATGGACAGCTTTGGTGCATCTGCACCTGCAGGTGAGCTGTACAAACACTTCGGTATCACAGCCGAGGCAACAGTTGCCAAGGTTAAGGAACTGCTGGGGTAAACCCGCACCCCCTTGTCAGAAACAAGAAAAGCCCCGGAACTGCCCGGGGCTTTTTACTTGCTTTAGAAAGGCTTAGCCGAAGATTATTACGGACTGCATGCCATCGACCACCAGTTCTCCATCCGTGTTCCACATCCGCATCACTTGTGAGCTGTAGCCATCGCGGCCAGCGGTCAACTGGTTCTCCATCAACCACCACCCGTCACGGGTTTGAACAGACTCGGACAACAGATTTATCATCCAGTTCATCGAAGAATTGACTGTCGGCGCTTTCAACAGCGGGAAAACCATTGGCGGCAGTACATCGGCCAGAGCGACCAATCCCTCCAGTCTGTCCCACATTTGCGGGTCCCTATGACGGGCCCAGACGCGGTTATATCCCCTGTCGGAACCGGCAAAGGGCAGTTGTCCGTCGATCAACTGAAGGTCAAAGTTATCGAGAAATGGGATTGGTGCCTTGGTCAGACCCTGCGGCAGATAACTGGGCGTGTCCTCCGGAACTGGCGCGATCTGCGCCGGGTGTTCCACCGCAATCTGGCTTTGTTGCGGGGCTCCAAAAGAAAAGGTTCCGACAGCAGCCGTTTGACCCCCGACCTGCGCCCGCGACAAAAGCGTCGTCACGTTGCGGCCCTGCCTCAGGACCTCAGCATTGACGCCGGGCCCTTCGGTAACCGGAGCCGTAAAATTGATCATGGCAGAGCGCAAAGGCGGTAAATTCGGGTGTTGCGCGCGCGCCGTATGCAGCAAGAGCGCGGCCGTGAACCCGCCAAAACCCGTCCGACCCTGCATCCAGTTCGGCGGCAACGGGTAGTTCAACGTTTCGTCGACACGTGCAACTGACTTAAGTGTCTGGGACAGTGTAAGTTCGGACATGGGCTCTGGTTCCTTCAGCTCGCGCCGACAATATGTAGCGTTCGCGCGCGGAACATCAGTAACCTCGCGTCAGTGCCCCTCGGAATTGCCTTTGATCGCCTTAAGAGCAGGCGAGATCACCTTGGTCGCCAAAGGAATCAACACCATCCCCCAGGCCAAGCCGAACACGCCGTCCATCGTTGCCTTGGAAACCCATTCGACCACCCCAACCCACTGTTCGGATACGGAATGACCGATCGCATGGGCCCAATCGTGGATGTGGTGGCCCAACCAGCCAAAGCCCAGAACCTCCATCCCATGAATGACGATAGATCCACCCACCCACAGCATTGCCGCTGTACCGACGACGGACAGAACCTTCATCACCACCGGCATCGCCTTGACCAATCCACGACCGAATCCACGGCCAATCGGGGTGAAGGCGTTCTGAGCCAGGTACAACCCAACATCGTCCATCTTTACGATCAGCGCCACCGAGCCATAAACTGCCACTGTGACACCGATGCCGACGACGGCCAGAGTGGCTGCTTGCATCCACAGATTCGGAGCTTCAACCGCCGCCAGCGCAATCGTCATGATTTCGGCGGACAGAATAAAATCGGTCTTGATCGCCCCTCTGACCTTTTGTTCCTCAAGGTGACCGGGATCGCGAATGGCCATATCTTCTTTGATGACATGACTGCCGTGCGGGAAAAGGACGTGGAAAATCTTTTCGGCCCCTTCGAAACATAAATATGACCCCCCCAGCATCAGCAAGGGCGTGATCATCCACGGGGCAAAATTGGACAGCAACAAGGCGACGGGCAGCAATAAGATGATTTTGTTAAAAATAGACCCACGTGCAATGCGCCAGATGATCGGCAGTTCCCGCGCCGGGGCGAATCCCTGAACGTATTTCGGGGTAACTGCCGCGTCGTCGATGATGACCCCGGCCGTCTTTGCCCCCGCCTTGCCTGCTGCTGCGACCACATCATCCACGGACGACGCCGCAACCTTTGCAATACCCGCAACGTCATCCAACAGGGCCAACAGACCGCTCATGGTGCTTCCTTTCATCTCACCTGCCGCACTCGGAGCCTACCTGATCCGACGGCTAGCGCAAGCGTTAGCGCAACCGGCGTAGGTTTGCGCTAACACGTTAAAAATATGTCACTTTTACTCTTTTGAGAATAGGCAATGGCGGCTATATGGCCTGCAAAGCAAGCGCAGTTGGAGACGTCACATGACCATCAAGGTCGGCATCAATGGTTTTGGCCGCATCGGCCGTTGTACATTGTCGCATATCGCGGCATCCGCCCGGAACGATATCGAAGTGATCAAGGTCAATGCGACTGGTCCGCTGGAAACCACGGCGCATCTGCTGAAATACGACAGCATCCACGGCCGCTTTCCCCGCGACGTCGCTATCGAAGGCAAAACCATGGATCTCGGCCGCGGCCCGATGGAGATGTTCTCGACCTACGAAATGAGCGAGCTGGACTGGGACGGCTGTGACGTCGTTCTGGAATGCACCGGCAAATTCAACGACGGACTAAAGGCCAACACGCACCTTGAGCGCGGCGCGCAAAAAGTTCTGCTGTCCGCCCCCGGCAAAAACGTTGACAAGACCATCGTCTACGGCGTGAACCACAACAGCCTGGTTGCTGACGACAAAATGGTCTCGAACGGATCCTGCACCACCAACTGCCTTGCTCCGCTTGCCAAGGTACTGGACGAAGGTATCGGCATCGAACACGGCATCATGACCACGATCCACGCCTATACCGGCGACCAGCCGACGCTGGACCGTCGCCATAGCGACTTGTACCGTGCCCGTGCTGCAGCAATGTCGATGATCCCGACATCGACCGGGGCCGCGAAAGCTCTGGGCGAGGTTCTGCCCAACCTGAAAGGTCGTCTAGACGGTTCCGCCATCCGCGTCCCGACCCCGAACGTTTCAGCTGTTGACCTGACCTTCCGCGCCTCGCGTGACGTGACAGCCGAGGAAGTGAATGCCATCGTGCGCGAAGCCGCGCAGGGCTCGATGCAGCGCGTTCTGGGCTATGAGTCTGCCCCGCTGGTTTCGACCGACTTCAACCACACCGAGGAAAGCTCGATCTTCGCACCCGACCAGACCCGCGTTGTCGGCGACCGCATGGTCCGCGTTCTGGCATGGTACGACAATGAATGGGCCTTCTCGGTCCGTATGGCGGACGTCGCTGTTGCGATGGGTCGGCTTAACTAAGATACCTCTGAAATCTTGAACCTTTTCGCCCGCTCAGGTTATCTGGGCGGGCGTTTTCGTCCGGGGCCATCATGACCAATCAAATCGCCATTTGGCTTGCCCTATTGATCCTGAGCCTGTTTTTGATCGACTACGCGCTGTTTGGAACCGAACACCTGCTGTTCCTCGGCAAGAAATTATACTTCTTTCTGGACTGGCTCGCCTTCTGGCGCTGACTCAGGTTTCGCTTGACTTTTCTGCTCAACTAGCGTTGTTAGCGCTAACTTCATTTTTGCCAAATTTCGGACGGAGCAGGACATGACACTCAAGCTGGCAATCAACGGATTTGGACGGATCGGACGCGGCGTATTGCGCGCAGTGATGGAATCGGGCCGCACGGATGTTGAAATCGTAGCCATCAACGATCTGGCAAAGCCCGAAATGAATGCACATCTGTTCGAATTCGACAGCGTGCATGGCCGCTATTCGAAACCGGTCACTCTGACCGAAGCCGGCTTGGATGTTGGTGCAGGCCCAATCCGTCTGACCAGTGAACGTGAGCCCGAAAAGCTGGATTGGTCGGACATCGACGTGGTTTTGGAATGCACCGGCGTGTTCCGCACACGCGAAGCCGCGTCTCGTCACTTTGAAAACGGATCGAAAAAAGTGCTGATCTCGGCCCCTGCTCGTGGAGACGGCGCGGTGAAAACCATTGTGTTTGGCGTCAACGATCACGAACTGACCGCTGAGGACACCGTTGTTTCGAACGCCTCGTGCACGACCAACTGCCTGTCGCCCGTGGCCGCCGCACTGGATGCGGGCCTTGGCATTGTGCATGGCAACATGACCACGGTGCACGCCTATACCGCCAGCCAACCAGTCCACGACACGGCGGGCAAAGACCCCTACCTGTCGCGCGCTGCTGCCCTGTCGATGATCCCGACCACAACCGGCGCAGCCTCGGCCGTTGGGCTTGTCCTGCCACAACTGGCTGGCAAGCTAACCGGTCAGGCCATTCGGGTCCCCACTCCGAACGTATCCGTGGTCGACCTGGTCGCCGAGGTTTCGCGCCCCACGACCGAAGAAGAAGTGAACAAACTGTTCGTGGATGCCGCGGCCAAAATCCCCGGAGTTCTGGCGGCCGAGAACCGCCCGTTGATTTCGGTGGATTTCAACCACGACTCGCATAGCTCAACCGTTTCACTGCCAGAAACCAAGGTGACCGACGGTACCCTGGTGCGCGTTTTGGCTTGGTATGACAATGAATGGGGCTTTTCGAACCGGATGCTGGACACCGCAGCCGCAATGGGCGCCCTAGCTTAAACGCTCTGTCAGAGCGGCTTTGACGGCGGGCGTGACGAATTTCGACACGTCCCCGTCCAACCGGGCGATTTCCTTGACCAGTTTGGACGCGATGGCCTGATGCCGCGCCTCGGCCATCAAAAAGACGGTCTCGATCGAGTCGTCCAGCGCCCGGTTCATCCCGACCATCTGGAATTCATATTCAAAGTCCGCAACCGCGCGCAGACCGCGCACGATGATCTGCGCTCCGACATCACGGGCGCAATCGATCAGCAGGTTTTCAAAGGGATGCGCAACGATTTCGGTTCCGGTTTGCTCGGTCAGATGGGCGCATTCGGCCTCAATCATGGCCACGCGTTCTTCTAATGAGAACAAAGGCCCTTTGTCACGGTTAATGGCGACACCGATGACCAGCTTGTCGACCAACGCCGCAGCACGCCGGATGATATCGATATGACCCAGAGTAATTGGATCGAAAGTTCCCGGATATAATCCAACCCTCATCAGGGCCTCCTGCGCAACAATCATTCTGCGCCAGCAAACATAACTCTGCCGCGGACGCAAGGGGCAGCGTTAGGTCATAGGATGTCAGTGGCCCATGATCATGCCTTGCAAAGCGTCCTTCTCCATGGCCAGTTCAGCCAACTGAGCCTTGACCACATCGCCCAGCGTCACGATCCCCACCAGCTTGCCCTCTTCGACAACTGGCATGTGGCGAAATCGCCCTTCGGTCATACGGCTCATGATGTCCTGAACAGTGTCTTGCTGCGTGGCCGTTACAAGATCATGCGTCATGTAGGCACTGACCGGCTGGTTCAGACATCCGCTACCACTGGCGGCCAGTTCGCGTACGATGTCACGTTCCGACAGAATGCCCATTGCCGTCTCGCCACCATCCTCAGACACGACCACTGTACCGATGCGCTTTTCCGACAAGATCTTCGAAGCGTCAGACACCGTGATCGTTGGCGCAACAGTGACGACCCCTCCGGTGGCCTTGGACTTCAGAATGGCCTGAACGAGCATATGCTTAACCTCCGAAATAATGTCCTGTTTTCCAAAGCGTTGCCGGAATGAATAAACCTGTCAAGGTGACACTTCGGCTTCAAGCCGCTCAACCTCTTCACGAATGCCATGCGACAGGGCCTGTGCAAAACGGTTCAAGCGTTCGTTCCGCTGGTCACCCTGATGGCGCACCAGGTGAAAACTGCGGGTCAAACTCACCTGATCCGTTAGGATTTTTTGCAAGTTCGGATGGAATGGCAGCGTGAAATCATGCGCCACGCAGATACCTGTGCCCAACGTCACTTGACGCAGCTGCACCGACACCGAATTCGATGCAAGCGGAACACGGTCAACACCGATATCGACCAGATAGTCCAGCTCGCGGTCAAAGATCATATCGGGAATATAGCCAATCATACGATGGCCTTTGATATCCTCGAGCGACCGGATTTCGGAATGCGCAGCCAGATAGTCGCGCGTTGCGACCAGATGCAGTTTATAATCGGTGATCTTCTGCACCAAAAGACTGCCCGCAGTTGGTGCGCTGACAGTTACGGCCATGTCGGCCTCGCGCCGGGACAGGTTGATCACACGTGGCAAGGCAAGGATCTGAATATCCAGATCCGGGTTGGCATCGCTGATTTTCGCGCAAACCTGAGGCAAAAGGTAGTTGGCCGATCCATCCGGCGCGCCGATCCGTATCTGACCGCTGAGCGTCTTGGACGTGCCCGCCATGGCTCCTGCTGCAGCACGCATCGCCTCTTCGGCTTTCAAGCCGTGTTCCATCAACCGCGCGCCCGCTTCTGTCAGCAAATAGCCCTGCTGCGACTTGGTAAACAGCGGGGCGTCCAAAGAAGCCTCTAAACGTGCAATCCGACGCCCAACCGTCGCGGGATCGATTTTCAACTGCCGTCCGGCGGCTGACAGGCTTTCCTCGCGCGCAACCGTCAAAAAGACCCGCATGTCATCCCAATTTGGTGTCAAAACCCGCCCTTTGCATTTTTGCAAAACTTCTTTGAGACATTGCCTCTGTTCATGCAAATTATGCAAGCCTATCCTGCGCGCAATTCTATTCGGAGGAGATCTGCCATGACCGAGCTGTCCCATTTCATCAACGGCGAAAACGTCGCCGGAACCTCGGGTCGGTTTGACGACGTCTTTAACCCCGCCACTGGCGAGGTGCAGTACAAGTGCCCAATGGCAAGCGCGGCAGAAACGACCGCGGCCATCGAAAGCGCCGCCGCTGCACAGCCTGCATGGGGCGCGACCAACCCGCAGAAACGCGCACGGGTCATGATGGCGATGGTTCACCTGATGAACCGCGACATGGACAAACTGGCCGAAGCGCTGAGCCGCGAGCATGGTAAGACCATCCCCGACGCCAAAGGCGACCTGCAGCGCGGTCTGGAAGTGATCGAATACTGCATCGCCGCGCCGCAGATGCTGAAGGGCGAATTCACCGACAGCGCAGGTCCGGGTATCGACATGTACTCCATGCGTCAGCCTTTGGGCGTCGTCGGCTCGATCATGCCGTTCAACTTCCCCGCAATGATGCCGCTGTGGCACGTTGGTCCGGCGCTGGCCTGCGGCAACGCCGTGGTTCTGAAGCCGTCCGAACGTGACCCCTCGGTTCCCTTGATGCTGGCCGAACTGTTCGTCGAAGCGGGACTGCCCAAGGGCGTCTTCCAGGTGGTGAACGGTGACAAAGAGGCCGTAGATACCATCCTCGACAGCGAGATCATTCAGGGCGTTAGCTTTGTTGGCTCGACCCCGATCGCGCAGTACATCTATTCCCGCGCAACCGCGAATGGCAAGCGCGCGCAGTGTTTTGGCGGCGCAAAAAACCACATGATCGTCATGCCTGACGCCGACATGGATCAGGCTGCAGACGCGCTGGTCGGTGCCGGTTTCGGCGCAGCGGGTGAACGCTGCATGGCCGTATCGGTCGCTGTTCCGGTTGGTGAAGAAACCGCCGATGCACTGATCGAAAAGCTGGTTCCGCGGATCGAAAAGCTGAAAGTCGGCCCTTACACCGCTGGCGACGATGTCGACATGGGCCCGGTTGTCACGGGTGCCGCGAAAGAGCGTATTCTTGGCCTGATCAACTCGGGCGTCGAACAAGGCGCCAAACTGGTCGTCGACAACCGCGATTTCAGCCTGCAGGGCTATGAGGACGGCTTCTTTGTCGGACCGCACCTGTTCGACCACGTGACGCCTGAAATGGACATCTACAAACAGGAAATCTTTGGCCCGGTTCTGTCGACCGTGCGCGCGGGTTCCTACGAAGAAGCACTGAAACTTGCGATGGATCATGAATACGGCAACGGTACCGCGATCTTCACCCGCGATGGCGACACCGCGCGTGATTTTGCCAGCCGTGTGAATATCGGCATGGTCGGCATCAACGTCCCGATCCCGGTTCCGCTGGCCTATCACACCTTTGGTGGTTGGAAGAAATCCATGTTCGGTGACCTGAACCAGCATGGACCTGACAGCTTCAAGTTCTACACCCGCACCAAAACCGTCACGGCCCGCTGGCCGTCGGGCATCAAGGAAGGTGGCGAGTTCAACTTCAAGGCCATGGACTGATCCAGGCTGGCAAAACACCAGACCCGGCCGATCCCGGCCGGGTTTTTCTGTGGCAAAGACTCGCCATAACCTCATAAAACCTGCGCCTTCACGATAAATTCAGCTTTGAAAGGCTGGAAATTCCCATCCGCCGCAAATAATTTACTCGCAATCATGTGATTAAGCAGTTTGAACTGTCGGAGGCTTTCGTGTCCAACTCCCGTATGACCCGCCGCTCGGCCCTGCTGGGGGCTGCGTCCCTTGTAGCAGCGCCTGCCCTTGTGCGTGCCCAAAGCACAGATGCGTTCCCCACAACCGAAGAGGCGATCAGCACGCAATTGCCGGTGCGCCGCAACATCTCGTCTTTCTCACAGCAAAGCTGGCAGGACCACTTTGATACGTTGGGTGTAGGCGCTTTGTTGGCCGATATCACCAGCCGTGCGGTTCACTATTGGGGCCCGGATGGCACCTACAAGCTGTATCCAAGTTCGGTTCCCATGAGCGAGGAACTGACCAAACGTGGATATACCAAGGTTGTTCGCAAAGCCGAAAACCCAAGCTGGACCCCGACCGCCTCGATGCGCGAACGTGATCCGCTTTTGCCGGTTCGGATGGAAGGCGGCGAACCGGGCAACCCGCTGGGCACACGTGCGATGTATCTGGGGTGGCCGGCTTACCTGGTGCATGGAACCCATGACACCCGCAAAATCGGACGCCAAAGCTCGTCAGGCTGTATCGGTCTGTACAACCAGCATGTCGAAGAGCTTTATCCGCTGGTCCAAATCGGAACTCAGGTCAGACTGGTCTGACGACAAAGCCCCGGCCACAAGGACCGGGGCTTTTTCTTATTTGAAAACTCTTATTCCGGTAGGATGACTGCGTCCACAACGTGGATCACGCCATTGCTGGTTTCGATATCGGCCTGAATAACTTCGGCATCATTCACTTTGACACCGCGCTTGGCGTTCACGCTCAGGCGGTCGCCCTGCACGGTCAGCACCTTCGCGCGCTTACCTGCGATGTCACCCGACATCACCTTGGCGGGAACCACGTGATAAGTCAGGATTTCGACCAGCTGGTCTTTGTTTTCCGGCAGCAGCAGTGTTTCCACCGTACCTTCGGGCAGCGCAGCAAACGCTTCGTCTGTGGGCGCGAATACGGTGAACGGACCATCGCTTTTCAACGTGCCGACAAGACCGGCGGCCTGAACGGCGGCGACCAGGGTGTTGAACGACCCGGCCGATACGGCGGTGTCAACGATATCTGCGGCCTGCGCTTTGACGGGCAGTGCAAGTGCAAGTGCGGCGGCGGCGCCCATAAACGTACGGCGGAACATGGCTGTAAACTCCTCTCCAGCTTGTTATGGAAAGGGGTACGGGCGTTTTGACGCACCGGATCACAAAAGGATCAGAATTATTTTACCTGAACCCAGATGCTCTGGGCGCGGCCGTCCTTCAGAAACGGCAGGGCTTCGACGGCGTCCGGGCGATCCTGTTGCAACAGGAATCCAGGCCAAAGCATTGAATATGAACCAGATTGCAACAAAGCATGGAGCATGTACTGCTCACCCCAGCCTGGGCAGTCATAGAAGAACCGCTTGGGATATTCATAGGGCAGAAAAACATCGTGCACGTGGATCACGACACCGGGTTTCAGGGCCGGAATGATGCGACAAAACAAATGCGCGACGTCATTGCTCATGCGCACAACATGGCTGGAATCGATGAATAGGACATCGCCCGCCTCAAGCTGCTCAAAGAGGGCCGGGTCGACGTCTTCCAGCCGTTTCTGCTCGAACCGGTCCACCACATGGGCGATATCCGCCCTTGGATAGGGATCAATGGCCGTGACTTCTGTGTCCAGACCGCCATCGATGATCGCTTGCCGGGTTACACGGGTCGAGTTGCCGCAACCGACCTCGATCACGCGCTTGGGCTTGAACCGGCGGATCATCAGATACAGAGCATCCGCATCCGGGCTGTCGTAGTAGCCGTTATTGATGCGATAACCGGTTTTGTTCCGCTCCGGGTCTTTCAATGCACTAAGCGCCTCAGCGTGTTCCTGATGCTCCACCACCAATTGGCTGATGTCGAACCCCTCCATCCCCGGTGACAGGGCGTAGGCCGGACGGGTCAACCCACCTGCCCGTTCAAACGCCTCAAGGCGGGCACGCTCATCGCGTTCGGTCACCTTGTCGATTAGCTTCACACCAAACCGGTCGAGAACGGCGTTCAGCCGCGGGAATTTCCTGGGTTTCACGAAGGGCTCCGGGTTTGGTCACATGTTCACCGCCTCCTTACCCGTGCGGATAGGGCCTCTGCAAGAACCCGACAGGCAAACACTTGGCAAAAAGGCGATTTCCGTATTCACTGGTCCGAACACAATTGCGAGGGCCGGAATGCAGCAAGACTTCACGCTGGGCATCGAAGAAGAGTATCTGCTGGTCGATCGCGACAGCCTTGAACTTGCCGAAGCTCCAGCGGGACTAATGGAAGCCTGCCAGGCCGATTTCGAAGGACAGGTCAGCCCCGAATTCCTGCAATGCCAGATTGAGGTCGGAACACGGCCCCATGTCACCATCAGCTCAGCGCGTGAGGATCTGAAGCGCCTGCGGTCATGCGTTTCAAAGCGTGCAGCCGAGCACAATCTGGCCCCGATCGCTGTCTCATGCCATCCGTTTGCCGATTGGAAGAAACAGCATCACACGCGCAAAGACCGCTATGACGCGTTGCAACACGCGCTGGGTGGCGTGGCGCGGCGGATGTTGATTTGCGGCATGCACGTCCATGTGGGCGTGGCAGATCAGGCCCTGCGCGCCGATCTGATGCCGCAGCTTTCGTACTTCCTTCCGCATCTGCTGGCCCTGTCGACCTCATCCCCCTATTGGAATGGTGAGGACACAGGTCTTTCGTCCTATCGCTTGACCGTGTTTGACAACCTGCCCCGCACCGGCCTGCCGCCGGTCTTCTCAAGCTGGTCCGAATATGAACGCACCACGGGTGTTCTGGTTGAGTTGGGTGTGATCGAGGACACGACGAAAATCTGGTGGGATTTGCGCCCGTCGCACCGGTTTCCTACGCTGGAAACCCGCATCATGGACGTGCAGCCACGGCTGGAACACACCCTCTCGCTTGCCGCTATGGTGCAGGCCCTAACTCGGATGCTGTGCCGGCTGAAGGACCGAAACCTGCGCTGGCGGCAATATGACCGCTTCCTGATCGGCGAAAACCGTTGGCGCGCGCAACGTTATGGCGTGGGCGAAGGGATGATCGACTTTGGCGAACGTTCCATCAAGCCAATGCCTGAACTTATGGGTGAATTGATGGGGATGCTGGCCGAAGATGCCGAGGCACTGGGCACCATGCCTGAACTGGCGAAACTGGTGCAAATTGCCCAGAACGGCACATCGTCGACCCGTCAACGCCGCGTTCATGCCGAAGCCTCTGCCAAAGGCGAAGACCCAGGACGGGCGGTCGTCCGACACCTGATCGAAGAGTTTCATCAGGACCTTTGAACATCCGCTGCCTCTTGGCTGTCATGTCATGCAGGTGATTGCTGGTCGTGCAAAATTTCTGTAAGGATTGGGAAATAAACACTCGTTCAATTCATTGGGCAGCGTGGGAGGCACACCATGGATTTCGCAACGACCGAAGAGCAGAACGCGATCTTCGATATGGCCTATGATTTTGGGCAGGAACACATCGCTCCCTTCGCCCGTCAGTGGGAGGCCGAAGGCACCATCCCCAAAGATTTGTGGCCCCTAATTGGTGAGTTGGGATTCGGCGGTCTTTACGTTTCCGAAGAAAGCGGCGGATCGGGTCTGTCCCGCCTCGACGCCACACTTGTGTTCGAGGCGCTGTCTATGGCCTGCCCCTCGGTCGCGGCGTTCCTGTCGATCCACAACATGTGTGCCAAGATGCTGGACAGTTTCGCCAGTGACACACTGAAATCTCGGATCATGCCCGATGTTCTCAGCCTGAACACCGTGCTCAGCTATTGTCTGACCGAGCCAGGATCGGGTTCCGACGCAGCCGCACTGAAAACCCGCGCCGAACGTACGAACGAGGGGTACACTTTGAACGGCACCAAGGCGTTTATCTCGGGTGGCGGATATTCGGACGCCTATGTCTGCATGGTGCGCACTGGTCAGGACGGGCCAAAGGGTATTTCGACCGTGTATGTCGAGGATGGTGCCCCCGGCCTCAGCTTTGGCGCGCTGGAACAGAAGATGGGCTGGAAAAGCCAACCCACTGCCCAGGTGCAGTTCGACGACTGCAAAATCCCTTCTGACAATCTAGTCGGGGTCGAAGGCGACGGCTTTAAATACGCGATGATGGGTCTGGATGGCGGTCGCCTGAACATCGCCTCCTGCTCATTGGGGGCGGCCCAAACCGGACTGAACATGACGCTGCAGTATATGTCGGAACGCAAGGCCTTTGGGCAGTCCATCGACCAATTCCAGGCGCTTCAATTCCGGCTGGCGGATATGGAGATCGAACTGCAGGCCGCCCGGACTTTCCTGCGACAAGCTGCGTGGAAACTGGATCAGGGCACGCCTGATGCCACCAAGTTCTGCGCCATGGCCAAGAAGTTTGTCACCGAGACGGGATCGAAAGTTGTCGACCAGTGCCTGCAGTTGCATGGCGGCTATGGTTATCTGGCCGATTACGGTATCGAAAAGCTTGTGCGCGATCTTCGCGTGCATCAGATTCTGGAAGGCACGAACGAGATCATGCGCGTCATCGTCGCGCGCCAGATGCTTTCTCAACGCTGAGGACGTCATGTCAGATATCTACATCCGCACCACGGGCCGCGCCGGGCGCATTACTCTGACCCGGCCTAAGGCCTTGAATGCGCTTAGCTATGATATGTGCATGGCCATAGACACCGCCCTGCGCAACTGGCGCGAAGATGATGCCGTAGACCTGATCATACTGGACGCCGAGGGCGAAAAGGCGTTTTGCGCCGGCGGTGACATCGCCCAGCTTTATGACACCGGGATAAAAGGGGATTATGAATACGGGCGCACGTTCTGGCGGGATGAATATCGTCTGAACGCTCTGATCTTCGAATATCCCAAGCCGGTGGTCAGTTTTCTGCAGGGCTTCACCATGGGTGGTGGAGTTGGCATCGGCTGCCATGGCAGCGATCGCATCGTCGGCGAAAGCTCGCAAATCGCCCTGCCCGAATGCTCAATTGGGTTGGTTCCGGATGTGGGCAGCACATTGATGCTGGCGCTCGCGCCCGGACGGTTGGGGGAATACTTGGGCATCACCGGGCAAAGGATGGGTCCTGCCGACGCGATTTTGGCCGGGTTCGCGGATCACTACATCCCGATCGAACACTGGCAAGACCTGATCGAAATGCTCGAGGCATCCGGGAGCACCGACAGCCTTGAAACCCATTCCGAGACCCCGCCCGAAGGCGATCTGACCACCCTTCAATCCCAGATTGACGCGGATTTTGGCGGTGAGACCCTTGGTGATATCCTGAACAGCCTTCAAAACTCGGACAATGATAATGCCGCCGCAGCGTTAAAGTTGATCGGCCGGAACTCCCCGTTGTCCATGGCGTGCACCGTGGAAATCCTGCACCGGCTTCGCTCACCAACTCTGACCATGCGCAAGGCATTGGAGATGGAGTATCGCTTTACTTATCGCGCGATGGAGCACGGGGATTTTCTGGAAGGCATTCGGGCGCAGATCATAGACAAGGATCGCAACCCAAGCTGGCAGCATCAGGGCCAAGGCGTCCCCGCCGTGGCCGTTTCGAACATGCTGCAGCCATTGGGTGCGGACACTCTGACATTCGAGGAGGAATAACAATGAAGATCGGGTTTATCGGCCTTGGCAACATGGGCAATCCGATGGCGGCCAACCTCGCCAAAGCGGGGCATGACGTGGTCGGTTTCGACATGGCGGATGTCAGCGTACCAGGCGTAACCATGGCCAGCTCTGGCGCTGAGGCAGCGACAGGTGCAGACATCGTTGTCACCATGTTGCCCAACGGGCAAATCCTGCGGGCTGTAGCGGGTGAAATTATCCCCACGATGAGCGCGGGCTCTACCTGGATTGATTGTTCCACCGTCGATGTCGACAGCGCGCGGGCCGTAGCGGATCAGGCGAAGGATGCAGGTGTTTTAGCCGTTGATGCGCCAGTATCGGGCGGTATCGGTGGCGCGGCTGCAGGAACGTTGACATTCATGGCCGGTGGCAGTGACGCGGCTTTCGAAAAGGCTGCCCCTCTGTTCGAGATCATGGGCCAAAAGGCCGTGCATTGCGGCGAGGCCGGTGCCGGTCAGGCCGCAAAAATCTGCAACAACATGATCCTGGGCGTGACCATGATAACCACCTGCGAAGCCTTTGCGTTGGCAGACAAACTTGGACTGGACCGGCAAAAGATGTTTGACGTGGTCAGCACATCCTCGGGCTATAGCTGGACAATGAACGCCTATTGCCCGGCGCCGGGCGTCGGACCCGCAAGTCCAGCGGACAATGATTATCAGCCCGGGTTTGCCGCGGAACTGATGCTGAAAGACTTACGTCTCAGCCAGCAGGCCGCCGAAAGCTCAGATGCAGATACGCCAATGGGTCAGGTTGCAACCGAACTGTATGAACAGTTTGTTGAGTCGGAAAACGGTCTGGGCAAGGATTTCTCGGCGATGCTTCCGCGGTTCGAAAAGCGCGGGCGGTCGTAGTTTGACCAGTTATGGGCTGACTATGATTTTGGGCGGTTTTACATCGCCCGATACAAATCTGTCGCATCTGGCCAATGCGTTGGCGAGCTTTACAGAACCATCGTGATCGAAGGGTGTTGCGTGCCACTGTTTTATCAAGCTGTTAATATAAGCGTCGACCGGCTGCCTACCATTACCGGGATATGCTTCGACTCGCAGGCGTGAAGCGATCTCACGCAATCTGGAATCAAACTTTGGGTCGTCAGTTTCTATCACCGAAAACAGCGCACTGCATTCGCAGTGCAGTTGCGCCAACGAACAAACACCGGCGGCGGCGTAAGTTCCTGAAATAACAAAACCAGCCGCCAAGACTGTTCTGTGCGCGAACTTCACTCGGCCGCTACTTTTTTGCCTTCCAGCATCGGTTTGAGATACCGGCCGGTATGGCTGCGTTCGACCTCGGCCACCTCTTCGGGGGTTCCGGTCGCTACGATCTCACCCCCGCCGTCGCCGCCCTCGGGGCCGATGTCGATGATGTGGTCCGCCGTTTTGACGACGTCCAGATTGTGCTCGATCACGACAACCGTGTTCCCTTGGTCCACCAGTTCGTGCAGCACTTCCAACAACTTACGAACATCTTCGAAGTGCAGGCCGGTGGTCGGCTCATCCAGAATGTACAGCGTTCGACCGGTTGAACGTTTAGATAGTTCCTTCGACAACTTAACCCGCTGGGCCTCACCCCCGGACAGGGTTGTGGCTTGTTGACCGACCTTGATGTAACCCAACCCAACACGCGCCAGCGCGTCCATCTTGTCGCGGATCGAGGGAACGGCCTTAAAGAACTCCTGCGCGTCCTCCACTGTCATATCAAGCACATCGGCGATCGACTTGCCCTTGAACTTGATCTCCAGAGTTTCGCGATTGTACCGCGCTCCTTTGCAGGTTTCGCACGTCACATAGACGTCGGGCAGAAAGTGCATCTCGATCTTGATGACGCCGTCACCCTGACACGCCTCACACCGGCCACCCTTGACGTTAAAGCTGAACCGCCCCGGCTTATACCCGCGCGCTTTGGCCTCTGGCAGACCGGCGAACCAGTCGCGGATCGGAGTGAAGGCACCGGTGTAAGTCGCTGGATTCGAACGCGGAGTTCGCCCAATCGGTCGTTGGTCAATGTCAATGACCTTGTCAAGGTGCTCCAACCCTTTGATCGTCTCACAGGGCGCAGGCGTCTGTCGTGCGCCGTTCAGCCGCATCGAGGCCGTTTTGAACAATGTCTCAATCGTAAGGGTGGACTTACCACCGCCAGAGACACCCGTGACGCAAACAAACTTACCCAATGGGAACTCTGCGGTCACGTTCTTGAGGTTGTTCCCGGTCGCCTTGACAACGGTGACTTTCTTTTTGTTGCCCTTCCGGCGCTCTGCGGGAACCGAAATCTCTCGCGCGCCCGCGAGATACTGACCGGTCATCGAGGCCGCGTCCGACGCGATTTCCGCAGGCGTGCCCTTGCTGACCACCTGACCACCGTGCACACCAGCACCGGGGCCGATATCAAACACGTAGTCGGCTTCGCGAATGGCTTCCTCGTCGTGCTCGACCACGATCACGGTGTTCCCCTGATCCCGCAGGTTTTTCAGGGTCCCCAGCAATCGGTCGTTGTCACGCTGATGCAGGCCAATAGAGGGCTCGTCCAGAACGTACAGCACGCCGGTTAGACCCGACCCGATCTGGCTGGCCAGACGAATGCGCTGGCTTTCACCGCCGGACAGAGTGCCGCTTGAACGCGACAGCGTAAGGTACTCGAGACCCACGTTATTCAGGAAACCCAACCGCTCGCGGATTTCCTTGAGGATGGCACGGGCGATTTCGTTTTTCTGAACACTCAGATGGTTCGGCGCATCCTCGATCCAGGCCAGAGCCTCTCTGATCGACATCTGAACCACCTGCCCGACATGCAGACCCGCGATCTTGACGGCCAGAGCTTCGGGCCGCAAGCGATACCCTTCGCAGGTGCCGCAGGGCCGGTTGTTCTGATACCGTTCGAACTCTTCCCGGATCCACGCGCTGTCGGTCTCGCGATAGCGACGCTCCATATTGGGGATAACGCCCTCAAAGCTTCGGGTCACCTGATAGACCCGCCCGCCTTCGTCATAGCGGAACTGGATCTCTTCGTCGCCCGAGCCGCGCAGGAACACCTGCTGCACCTTGGCTGGCAGATCTTTCCACGGGGTGTTCTTGTCGAATTCGTAGTGTCGCGCAATCGCTTCGATGGTTTGCAGAAAGTATGGGGACTTGCCCTTGCGCCACGGCGCCAGTGCCCCATCGTACAGCTTGAGCGTCTGATCAGGCACCACAAGGCGTTCGTCAAAGAACAGCTCGACCCCTAGACCGTCGCAATCCGGGCAAGCGCCAAACGGTGCGTTGAACGAAAACAGGCGCGGCTCGATTTCGGGGATCGTGAACCCGCTGACCGGACAGGCAAAGTTTTCGCTGAACGTGATCCGTTCCGGGTCGCCTTCGCGGGGGGCGGTTTCCAGAATCGCGATGCCATCGGCCAGGTCCAAGGCCGTGCGCAGACTGTCGGCCAGCCGGGTCTCCATCCCTTCGCGTACGACCAGACGATCCACGACTACGTCGATATCGTGGCGGAATTTCTTGTCCAGCGTGGGCGGTTCGTCCAGTTCGTAGAACTCTCCGTCGACTTTCACACGCTGGAAACCCTGCTTGCGCAATTCCAGAAACTCTTTTTTGTACTCGCCCTTACGGTCGCGCACGATCGGAGCCAGAAGGTAACCGCGCGTCCCCTCCTCCATCGTCATGATGCGGTCGACCATGTCCTGAACCTGCTGGGCCTCAATCGGAAGGCCGGTGGCCGGACTGTAAGGCGTCCCTGCGCGGGCAAAGAGCAAACGCAGGTAGTCATAAATCTCGGTCACGGTGCCGACGGTCGAACGAGGGTTTTTCGAGGTTGTCTTCTGCTCGATCGAAATCGCCGGGGACAGACCGCTAATGTGGTCAACATCCGGCTTTTCCATCATGTCGAGGAACTGGCGCGCGTAGGCCGACAGGCTTTCGACATAACGGCGCTGGCCTTCGGCATAAACCGTGTCAAAGGCCAAGGACGACTTGCCAGACCCCGACAAACCGGTGATCACCACCAGCTGATCCCGCGGGATGTCTACATCGATCCCCTTGAGGTTATGCTCGCGCGCGCCGCGCACCTCGATATTCTTAAGCTCAGCCATTTTGGCCCCCAACACACAAGTGTCTTAGAAATAGGCGAGCCGGGCTGAGTCTCCAACAGAAAAGTTAGAACAAAGTGTGAACAATCGGTTTATTGCCGACACATCCTGACATCATGCGTTTCAAGGCATCGCTGCCCGTACAAAACTTAACCACATTGCCCTAAGCGAAGGAGAAAATGGCGCGGTTGACGGGGCTCGAACCCGCGACCCCCGGCGTGACAGGCCGGTACTCTAACCAACTGAGCTACAACCGCGCATCTATTTTCGTGATCCCTTAACCCGGATCCAGGCTGACAGCAGTGGCGCGGTTGACGGGGCTCGAACCCGCGACCCCCGGCGTGACAGGCCGGTACTCTAACCATCTGAGCTACAACCGCCCGCTGTTCGTTCATCGCTGAACGTTTGGGTGTATTATGGCTACGCCCCGACATCGTCAAGCGGCGTTTTGAAGTTTTTTCGAAGAAGCTGATTTTTTCCGAATTGGCCCCCTGCCCGCGACCGTGAAAAACCCGCTTGTGGAACCAACGACCCGATTTCGCACCCGACCATCTTGCCAAGCCTTCCGACTCGCTGTAACTGCACCGTCTACGGGTGATTAGCTCAGTGGTAGAGCGCTTCGTTCACATCGAAGATGTCAGGAGTTCAAATCTCTTATCACCCACCATCCTCTTATTGAGCCCTTGCGCCAGCTAAGCACTTGAATCGGCAAAGCTTGCCAGGTCGCGCATCTGTTGCGTATCGTCCTTCTGTCCGCCGTAACCTTCAGCGGCGCTGATCGGCGGGGTTAATGAAATGGCCAAACTGAAGCGGGACATTGGCCTTCTTGGCCTGACCTTCATCTCGGTTGGCGGAATCATCGGGTCTGGCTGGCTATTTGGTCCATTGCTTGCGGTTCAACACGCTGGGCCAGCCGCGATCCTGTCGTGGGTCATCGGTGCGACGGCCATGTTCGTTCTGGCGATAACCTTTGCCGAGATTTCGGCCATGTTGCCCATTCCCGGAGGCATCGCGCGCGTTCCGCAGTTCTCGCACGGCAATATCGTTTCCATGGCAATGGGATGGACCGCCTGGATTGGGTACAACACCACAGCCCCGATCGAGGTCGAGGCAATGCTGAAATATCTCGCGCCTTATGCGCCGTGGCTGCATGCCGCCGACACGGGTGACCTGACCGGCGCGGGTATCACGGTGGCCTTGTTCTTCATGCTGCTTTTCGTGGTGATCAATGCGCTGGGTGTGAAGTTCTTTGCGCAGGTCAATGCGACCCTCACCTGGGCCAAGATCGCTATCCCGATTGTGCTTTCGGTGCTTCTGATTGCCAGCCGTTTCGATACCGCGAACTTCACCTCACCGGACGGATTTGCGCCCTACGGCCTGCAAGGAATCATGGCAGCCGTTTCAACGGGCGGAGTCATCTTCTCCTTCATAGGCTTTCGCCACGTGGTCGACATGGCCGGAGAGGTCAAGAACCCCAAGATCGCCATCCCGGCCGCCTTGGTATTGTCCATTGTTTTGTGCGCGGCTATTTATATTGGTCTGCAAATCGCCTTTATCGGCGCTCTTGATCCGACGTTGATACAGAACGGTTGGGCAAACCTGTCCTTTGGTGGTCAGGGACCGCTGGACGGAGTGATCCTGTCCGTCGGGATCGTCTGGTTTCTGAGCGTGCTGAACGTCGGCTCGATCATTGGCCCGTTTGGGAATGGCCTTGTATCCACGGGATCAAACGCGCGGATCGCGCTTGCCCTGTCCAAAAATGGCTTTCTCCCCAAACGGCTGCAAGTGTTATCTTCGTTCGGGGTGCCGCTCTGGGCCTTGGCCCTGAACTACCTGATTGGCGTGCTGTTTCTTCTTACGGTGCCGTTCACCACGGTTATCGCCCTGAATGGCGCGGCCATCGTAATGTCCTTCGCGGTGGGTCCCATCGCGGTTGTGTGCTTGCGTCACCTGATGCCGGATCACCCAAGGTCGATCCGCATCCCGATGGTGAAAATCGTTGCCGTTTCGGCCTTCTCCATCGCAACCCTGATCGTTTATTGGAGCGGTTGGGATACGGTCTGGCGGCTCGGCATCGCACTTATCGTCGGCGGCGCTCTCTTGCTGGCCCGGTTCCGAAATCGCCTGGATGAGATGGACGTGACCGAGGCGCTTTGGCTGGTGCCCTATTTCGCCGGAATCGGCCTGATCTCGTATCTGGGTCAGTTCGGGGAAGGTGCGCAAAAACAAATCCTCTTCGGATGGGACATCGCGTTGTGCATCCTGTTTTCAGCTGTGATTTTCGGGCTCGCAGTACGCTCGGCCCTGTCGGTCGAAAAGTTCCAGAAATATATCGCAGAAGAGGAAATTCTGGACCCCAAACAGCCCGTCATCGGCCTGTAACAAAAAAAAGGCGGGGTCTCCCCCGCCTTTTTTGTGTGTTTGTCACACTTAGTGCGTTGTCGCCGCCGGACCTGCGCTGTCCGCAGTCTTTGCGGCGGCGGCCGCTGCCTCTTCTGCGGCCTCATCCCAGTCGATGGGCTCGGGCTCGCGGACCAGTGCTGCTTTCAGAACTTCGGACACGTGCTTGACCGGAACGATCTTCAGGCCTTCCTTCACATTGTCCGGGATTTCGGCCAGATCCTTTTCGTTCTCTTCCGGGATCAGAACGGTCTTGATACCACCGCGCAGCGCCGCCAGCAGTTTCTCTTTCAAACCACCGATCGGCATCGCATTGCCGCGCAACGAGACCTCGCCTGTCATGGCGATATCCTTGCGAACCGGAATACCGGTCAACACGGACACAATAGACGTCACCATGGCCAAGCCCGCTGACGGACCGTCTTTGGGCGTCGCCCCATCCGGTACGTGGACGTGAATATCCAGCTTGTCGAACTTAGGCGGCTTGACCCCGATCTGGGGCGAAATCGACCGCACATAGGACGAGGCCGCATCGATGGATTCCTTCATCACATCGCCCAGCTTACCGGTGGTCTTCATCCGACCCTTACCCGGCAATTTCAGCGCCTCAATGTGCAGCAGATCGCCACCAACGGAAGTGTAGGCCAGACCAGTGACCACACCGACCTGATCGTCCTGTTCAGCCAGACCATAGCGGTACTTTGGCACGCCCAGGAAGTCATCAAGGTTCTCCGGCGTCACGGTGATCTCGTCGGCTTCTTTCTTGACGATCTTGGTCAGCGATTTCCGGGCCACTTTTGCGATTTCACGTTCGAGGTTCCGCACACCCGCCTCGCGCGTGTAGGTGCGGATGATCTTCTGCAGCGCTTCATCGGTCAGCTCAAATTCCTTGGCCTTCAGACCGTGGTTTTTGATCTGCTTGCCGATCAGGTGCTGCTTGGCGATCTCGCTCTTTTCCTCTTCGGTGTAACCGGCCAGCGGGATGATCTCCATCCGGTCCAGCAGAGGCCCAGGCATGTTGTAGCTGTTGGACGTGGTCAGGAACATCACGTTGGACAGGTCATACTCGACCTCCAAATAGTGATCCATGAACGTGCTGTTCTGTTCCGGGTCCAACACTTCAAGCATCGCCGAGGCCGGATCGCCACGGAAGTCCTGACCCATCTTGTCGATCTCGTCGAGCAGGATGAGCGGGTTCGTGGTTTTTGCCTTTTTCAGCGCCTGGATGATCTTGCCAGGCATCGAACCGATATAGGTCCGGCGGTGACCGCGAATCTCGGATTCGTCGCGCACACCACCCAGCGAGATGCGAATGAACTCGCGCCCCGTGGCTTTGGCAACCGACTTACCCAGCGAGGTCTTACCCACACCCGGAGGGCCAACAAGGCACAGGATCGGGCCTTTCAGCTTTTTCGAACGCTGCTGAACGGCAAGATACTCAACGATCCGCTCTTTGACCTTTTCAAGGCCATAGTGATCGTCATCCAGAATCTCCTGCGCGCGTCCCAGATCCTTTTTGACGCGGGATTTGGTGCCCCACGGCAGAGCCAGAATCCAGTCCAGATAGTTGCGCACAACGGTGGCCTCAGCCGACATCGGGCTCATGTTGCGCAGCTTCTTCAGCTCGCCTTCGGCCTTTTCGCGCGCCTCTTTCGACAGCTTGGTCTCAGCGATCTTGGCTTCCAGCTCTGCGACTTCGTTGCTGCCGTCCTCGCCATCGCCCAACTCCTTCTGAATGGCCTTCATCTGCTCATTCAGATAGTACTCGCGCTGCGTCTTCTCCATCTGGGATTTGACGCGGGTCTTGATCTTTTTCTCGACCTGCAGAACCGACATTTCGCCCTGCATCAGGCCATAGACCTTTTCAAGCCGCTCGCTGACGCTGAGGGTTTCCAGCAGTTCCTGCTTTTGCTCGACCTCAATGCCCAAGTGACCCGACACCAGATCGGCCAGCTTGGCGGGTTCGGTGGTTTCGCCCACGGCGGTCAAGGCTTCTTCGGGGATGTTCTTGCGCACTTTTGCGTAACGCTCGAACTCATCCGCGACCGTGCGCTGCAGCGCTTCGGTCGTGGTGACATCGCCCGGAATTTCGGTCAGATACTCGGCACGGGCCTCAAAGAAATCTTCGTTTTCAAGGAATTCCGTGATTTGCACACGTGCCTGACCTTCGACCAGCACCTTCACGGTACCGTCCGGCAATTTCAGCAATTGCAACACATTGGCCAGCACGCCCGACCGATAGATGCCATCCACGGTGGGGTCATCATCACTCGGGTCGATCTGACTGGACAACAGAATCTGCTTGTCGTCCTGCATCACTTCTTCCAGTGCGCGGACGGATTTTTCCCGACCGACGAACAGCGGCACGATCATATGCGGGAAGACCACGATATCGCGCAGCGGCAGCACTGGGTATGAGGAGTTCAGGGGCTCTTGCATGCTCTATCCTTATCATTGGCAAGACGGCTCTGGTCCCTCATAGAGGCAACGCCCGGCCGTCTCCTGTCTTGGACGATAAAGGTGGGGCAGTATGTGCCCCATTTCAACCTCACCGCCATCTCTCGTGATGAGAATGACCCGAGGTGTTCGGGACTGCAAGGCGCCTGATGGACTAATCGGCGATTTTGGTCATCAAATCGCCAAACGCCCATCAAAGTGGCTCAATGTCCCCTTGCGCGCGTTGCGCGTGAAACTCGGCCTGCCAGGCGTCAAAAGTGCCTGCCGCAATCGCATCGCGCATGCCCTGCATGATCTCTTGGAAGTAATGCAGGTTGTGCCAGGTCAGCAACATGCCCGAGATCATCTCATTCGAACGGAACACATGGTGCAAGTACGCGCGGCAATAGTTCGAACACGCCGGACAGGTGCAGTGCTCGTCCAGCGGGCGTGGGTCATCAGCGTGGCGGGCGTTCTTGATGTTCACGACACCGTGACGCGTAAACACCTGCCCCGTGCGCCCCGAACGGGACGGCAGAACGCAATCCATCATGTCGATTCCACGCGCGACCGCCCCGACAATATCGTCCGGCTTGCCGACACCCATCAGATAGCGCGGCTTGTCCACCGGCAGCATGTCGGGGGCAAAGTCCAGAACATCGAACATCGCCTCCTGCCCCTCGCCAACGGCCAGACCGCCGACGGCATAGCCTTCGAAGCCAATCTCTTTCAGCGCCTCGGCCGATTCCTCCCGGAAGTCTTGCTCAAGACCGCCCTGTTGAATGCCGAACAGCGCGTGTCCGGGACGATCCCCAAAAGCATCCCGCGACCGCTGCGCCCACCGCATCGACAGGCGCATCGATTCAGCTATGCGATCCCGGTCCGCAGGCAGCGCCGGGCATTCATCGAAGCACATCACGATGTCCGACCCCAACAGGCGCTGAATCTCCATCGACCGCTCGGGCGTCAATTCGTGCCTTGACCCGTCGATATGAGATTTGAAGGTCACGCCCTTTTCGGTCAGTTTACGTAACCCGGCCAGCGACATAACCTGAAACCCGCCGGAATCCGTGAGGATCGGTCGCTCCCAATTCATGAACTTGTGCAGTCCACCCAAACGGTCGATCCGCTCGGCGGTCGGGCGCAGCATCAGATGGTACGTGTTGCCCAGCAAAATGTCCGCGCCCGTGGCCCGCACACTTTCCGGCATCATCGCTTTGACCGTGGCCGCCGTGCCGACCGGCATAAATGCAGGCGTGCGCACGTCACCGCGCGGAGTATGGATGACTCCGGTGCGGGCCTTGCCATCGGTGGCCTTCAGGTCAAAAGAGAAACGGTCTGTCATGTGAATGCCTCAGGGTCGCTGAACCGGGCAGCAATTGCCTGATCTTCGCTGCTATTGCAAGCCGTCAGGGCAGTGTCGCGACACGCTCGGTGAACAACTCGACAACCCCTGCCCCGTCCACGTCCCGGCACACACGAACAGATGGTCTGTCGCCATCAGGTACAGTGGCCCCTGCTTGTGGTCCGTCTGAGACGACGCGAATACCGGTTTCCACCATCTCGAACATGGGCGCATGCGTGCAGGCGATCACAGCGGTTGAGTCATGCAAACCACAGCCTTCCAACCCGCCGATGTCCTTGTAGAACTTCAGATAAAACCTTGAGATGTCCCGCAGGAACCCGCCCATTTCGACCGAGCGTTCGGCCAATGCTTCGAAATCCGCAGTTTCGTAGAGCGTCTTCAAGGTTACATCCAGTCCCACCAGAACCGTATCGGGCGGAGACGCAAAGACCGCATCCGCCGCCTTTGCATCATGATAGATATTGGCCTCTGCGTGTTCGGTGATGTTGCCCGGGCAAAAGACCGCCCCGCCCATAATAACCAACCGGTTGAGGTTGCTGGCGAACTCGGGGTCCAGTCGCATTGCATCAGCAATGTTTGTCAACGGGCCAACGGCGCACACGACCAATTCGCCCCTATGCGCCCGCGCCTGATCCACCAGGTATTCCGCCGCCGCCAAAGGGTGGTTCGATCCGACCTGCGGAATCTCGGTGATGTCGCCAAACCCTTCCGGGCCGTGCACATGTTCCGACGGCGCATGACCTTCGGCGCCCCAGGGAAACGGGGCACCTTCAGCAACCGGCGCTTGCAAACCCAGTTTATCCAACAAGAACCGCGCATTACGGCTGGATTGGTGGACATGTGTATTCCCAAAAATGGTGGTCAACCCGATCAGGTCAATATCGGGGGCTGCCGCGGCATAGGCGATGGCCATCGCGTCGTCGATGCCGGGATCCGTGTCAATAATCAGTTTCATCCCCGCCCGATAGCGCAATCGGCGGCCGGATGCAAAGCAGCCACATTTGCAAATTTCCGTTCGGAAAACATGGTTTCATCGATTTGCATCCGCATCCATTCCCGCCATACCTGAGTTGAAATTTGGCCAAACAATCCCCAAGTGTATACCATAGTACACAAAAACAGAGGACAGTTATGACAGAAGACCAGATCATTGGATTGCTGACATCAAATATCATTTACGTGCTCGCCGCGGTTTTGGTTGTCGTCGTGATCTTCAAAGGCATCAAGATCGTGCCACAGTCTGAAAAATACGTGGTTGAACGCTTTGGCCGCCTGCATTCGGTCCTTGGCCCAGGAATCAATTTTATCGTCCCTTTTCTGGATGTTGCACGCCACAAGATATCCATTTTGGAGCGTCAGCTGCCCAATGCGACACAAGACGCGATCACCAAGGACAACGTTCTGGTGCAAATCGATACATCGGTTTTCTACCGCATTCTTGAACCTGAAAAAACTGTGTACCGTATCCGCGACGTCGATGGCGCGATTGCAACAACCGTAGCAGGTATTGTGCGGGCGGAGATCGGTAAAATGGACCTCGACGAGGTTCAATCCAACCGGGCGCAACTGATTGCGCGCATCCAGGAAAGCGTCGAAACGGCTGTTGACGACTGGGGCATCGAAGTGACGCGCGCTGAAATTCTGGACGTGAATCTGGATCAGGCCACCCGCGATGCGATGCTTCAGCAGTTGAACGCCGAACGTGCGCGCCGTGCGCAGGTGACCGAAGCCGAGGGTCAGAAACGCGCCGTCGAACTGAGCGCTGATGCTGAACTCTATGCCGCGGAACAAACGGCCAAGGCGCGCCGTATCCAAGCAGAGGCCGAAGCCTATGCAACCGGTGTGGTCGCCAAAGCCATTCAAGACAATGGGATCGAGGCCGCGCAATATCAGGTCGCCTTGAAACAGGTCGAAGCTCTGAACGCGCTGGGTAACGGCACTGGTTCGCAGACGATCGTGGTGCCCGCTAACGCCTTGGAAGCTTTTGGCGATGCCTTTAAGATGCTGAAAGGAGCAAAGTAATGACGGATCCCTTCTGGCTGACATGGTGGATTTGGCTGGCCGGAGCTCTGGCTCTGGGCATACTCGAGATCGTGCTGCCGGGGTTCATATTTCTTGGCTTTGCGATTGGCGCGGCCGTTACGGGGCTTTTGCTTGTAATTCCGGGCTTTGCACCAAGCCTTCCCGTGCTTCTGTTGATCTTTGCCGTTCTGTCGCTTGTGGCCTGGTTGATCCTGCGGCGCATGTTCGCCCTGCCCCATGGTCAGGTGAAAACCTTCAACCACGACATCAACGAATGATCTAAGAGACGCAGCGTCCGTTGGTACCACGGCACCACTGGACGCTGCCCTATGCTTTCCCTATATATTTGCTCAGGTAACAGCCCCGAGGCATGAATGACGCACCCAAGTGAACAGTTTGAAGGAACGCCTTTGATTGCACCTTCAACCATCGATCATCCACTATACGAGCCCGTGGTCGAGGCTTGCCGGACCGTCTTTGACCCCGAGATTCCCGTGAATATCTATGACTTGGGTCTGATCTACACGATCGACATCACCAAAGAAAACGAAGTGAAGGTGATCATGACCCTTACTGCGCCGGGCTGTCCGGTTGCGGGCGAGATGCCCGGCTGGATCGTCGAGGCCATCGAACCCGTCGCTGGCGTCAAAGAGGTTGATGTCGAACTGACGTGGGAACCCCCTTGGGGTATGGAGATGATGTCGGACGAAGCCCGCCTTGAACTTGGGTTCATGTAACGTAAGTTTAGGATTGCTTCCTAAGATATTGAATAAAAAGGCCGCTCCACTTTTGGGCGGCCTGTTCTTTTGGGAAAGGTGCATACGCTATTCCACGTTGCAGGTTTCTTTGATCTCGGCCGCGCGTTCGTCCAGCGCTTTGACGTAATCGCCGTTCAGCATGCTAAGCCGCTTCTTTTCCGTCCCGGTCACCAGTCCAAGCAACGCCCCCGCTGGCGTGACTGCAATGATGCTTTCGGCTTGCTGATCCTGGGCGTGTTTCTTTTCGGACGCGATGGCCCGAAGATCGCCCTCTGCCGTCGCGCAGTTCACCGGATGCCGCTTTTCATCAGCGGCCGAAGCCACACCTGCGCTTAAAAGAACCGCGCAAGCGGTTTTCAATGTTAGCTTTTTCAACAATAACTGCCCGTGCCTGGTCATGTTCAAATACCCTTTTTCCGAAGTTCGGTGATCCTGCAATCAGGCTAAGGCGAAGGACGTATTTGACGCAAGTTTACTTTCGCCTAACCCCTCCTGCAGCCACAACGAAAGTAAAAGTTAGGTCAGCAGGCCTGCTATGTCTTGAGCCTGACGCCTCGGAGCCCTAGATTAGGGATACCTGAGCGCAACGGAGACCACCATGTTTGGCATTCCCGGCAAACAAGCCGTGACATTGACGACCAAAGCGGCCGAGCAAATCGCACGCCTGATGGCGTCCGGCGGTCATGCCGGGTTGCGCATTGGTGTGAAAAAAGGCGGCTGCGCAGGCATGGAATATACCATGGACTACGTTGATGAAGCTGACACCAACGACGAAGTGGTTGAACAGGATGGTGCCCGCATCATGATCGCGCCGATGGCGCAGATGTTCCTGTTCGGAACCGAGATTGACTATGAAGTCTCGCTGCTGGAATCCGGCTTCAAGTTCCGCAACCCGAACGTTGTCGACGCGTGCGGCTGCGGCGAATCCATCAAATTCGACGACGCGCTGTCCTCGCAATCCTAAGTCGTCTGCAGGTGGACATAGGTTTCGTTGTATCTGTTCGTCAGATGCTCGCCTGCGCTGATTGTTTGACCTGATCCCGGCGGGGCCACGTTCGTATCATAGGATGGGTTCAAGAACAGCGGCACGGAAATGCGTTCCTGTGTGCCGCCGACCACGCGATGCTCAGTCGCTTTGACCTGACCGGCGGTCCAAAATTCAAGCATCTCACCGAAGTTGATGACAAAAGTGCCGGGCTCGGCTGCGACCGGTTGCCAGCTGTTGTCCGGCATACGAACCTCAAGCCCCGAGGAGCCGTCGGTGGCCAACAAGGTCAGACACCCGTAATCGGTATGCGCCGCAATGCCAAAATCACGATCCCCGGCCCACGAGGGACGTTCCGGATAGAAATTGCCGCGCAACAAGGCCATAGGCGTGTCGAATGCCCTGTCAAAACTGGCTTCATCACGTCCTAAGGCCACAGCAATCGCCCTTAGGATCCGCATCGCTACGCTGCATGCATCGCTGTAATAAATCCGAATAGTGCTTTGAAATTCAACAGGATATTCAGGCCAAAGGTTTTGCGCATAAACACTCAGCCCTTTGTCAGCATAAGCATTGCCGGGCGGCAGTTCATAGCCGCAGTCAAACACTTCTTTGAAATCCGGGTTGGCGTTGGGGTCGACCTGTTCGGAATGCGGCGCACCCCACCCTCGGTTCGAGCCGGTCACCGCCATGTCTACTGTCTTTTTCTGGGCTTCGGGCAGGTGAAAGAAATCCCGATAGGCCTCGATCACGTCACGCACCTGTTCGGCGCGCAGACCCGTGTTCGATACAGTCAGGAACCCGACCTCGCGCACTGCGCGCAATAGTTTGGCCAGTTCCGACGCCTCGCGCCGGTCCAGTTTCTCCAGATCCAGATCGTCGATCATCGGGTCCTCCTGTCTGGCGGGAAAACTGCCGTTGTGTTCGCACCTTTGCAACCGGAATTGTCAGGTGGGGCTTCCGGTGTTATCCGAAGGCAAACAATGACTAATCTTGGGGGTAAGCACTATGCGGCGTAAGTTGGCAGCAGGAAACTGGAAAATGAACGGAACCACGGCTGCTTTGCCCGAGCTTCAGTCGCTGGCCGCCTCCTACCCCAGCGCTTCGGTGGATGTCTTGATCTGCCCGCCCGCCACGTTGCTGCACCGTGCCGCCGATGTCGTGCAGGACGCGGCGATCACTGTGGGTGGTCAGGATTGCCACGCTGCAGACTCGGGCGCACATACCGGAGATATCAGCGCTCAGATGCTGCTGGATGCAGGTGCGACCGCCGTCATTCTGGGCCATTCGGAACGGCGCGAAGATCACGGCGAACAAAACGAAGACGTGCGCGCCAAGGCGCGAGCCGCGATGGACGCAGGGTTGAAAGCGATCATTTGCGTTGGCGAGAGCCTGGAACAGCGCGACGCTGCAAACACATTGGACATAATCGGCGGTCAGATGTCCGGCTCGATCCCCGATCAATCGACCGGCGAAAACCTGATCGTCGCCTATGAGCCGATCTGGGCCATTGGCACCGGCAAGGTCCCCACCCTGGACGAAATCGGAGAGGTCCATGACTTTATCCGCGCCCGGCTCGAACGGCGTTTCGGCGAAGGCGTCGGCCGCTCGGTCCGGTTGCTGTATGGCGGCTCAGTCAAACCGAGCAACGCCGGTGACATCTTTGCAGTCTCAAACGTAGATGGCGCGCTTGTCGGCGGCGCTAGTCTGAAGGCGCAGGACTTCTCGGGCATCATCGACGCACTGCAAAAAGCCTGAGGTCAGGCCAGTTTCATGGTGACCAGCCCTGCAATGATCAGGGCCGCCGCGATCAGGCGGGGTGCAGTCAGCGCCTCGCCCAGAAACATGATGCCAACCATAAAAGCGCCGACCGCGCCAATACCCGTCCAGATCGTGTATGCCGTACCCAGCGGTAAATCCCGCATCGCAAGGGCCAGCAGCCCAAATGAACCAATCATGGACACACCCATCACAGCGGTGGGCCACACGCGCGAAAAACCGGCGGACTGTTTCATGGCAACCGCCCAGACGATTTCCAGAAGACCGGCGAACAACAATAATATCCAGGGCATAAGAACACCTCGTATCTGTTCGGGTCGTCCCGAATGATCGGCCAAATTGGCGAGGTCGTCCTCAATCCATCAGATAAATTCTCTTGACCGGGTTTCAAGGGGATGCGAGGTGCATGGCCCTATGAGCGATGTGTTTTTTACCTTCAGCTGCGTCTGTTCAGAACCTCCACTGGTAAGGAATAAGAATGGAAAGTGCCGTCCCAAAATCGCCAAAGACATGCATCATCTGCATGAAATGGGGCGAGGCTTTTGGTCCTGACTACGTCAATTTGCTGTATGCTGCGGTTCAGGACCATATGTCGCTGGACCATGACTTCATCTGTATCACCGACAATACCGAAGGGTTAAAGCCGGGCATCAAGGTAGCCCCCCTTGCCTTCCCTCAACTGGACAGAGACCTTTGGATTCACGGCAAGTGGCCCAAGCTGTTGATGTTCGACCGTGAGATTGTCGGAGAGTACGACGCCGCGCTTTTCCTCGACCTGGATCTGGTCGTCACTGGGCAGTTGGATCCGTTGCTGACAATTATGCTTGAGAAAGGCGGGCTATACCTGATGCCCAAATTCCGCGGGTTTGTCTGGCGCATGATCCCCGCTGTGATCTGGGACCATATTCCGTGGGTCATGAACAAGGTGACACGCGGGAATTCGTCGATCGTTGGATACGTCCCGGCCGAGCAGTTTCACCTGTTCGATGACTTCGATGGGGCCAAGGACCTGCCGAAATACGAGAACGACCAGAACTATATTTCGGCCCTTGCAACCAACCGGAAATGCTATCCCAAGAATTGGTGCATCGGCATTATCCATCTGGTTTACTACTGGCCGTTTGGCCTGATCTTCAAAAAGTACAAAAAGCGCCCCAAAAGGCCGAAAATCGTGATCTTCAATGGCCGCCCCAACCCGAATGAGCTGTTGGATGACAGCATCGGCTATTGGGGTTCACGCCGCCGCCGCGCCTTTGGCGGGATCGAATGGGTCGCGGATTATTTGAACAAATACGGGGTATAAAAAAGGCCGGATCTGCGAAGACCCGGCCTTTCTTAGGTAGCGTGTATCGCTAGTTCGTTATGATCTCCGGCCCCATGAAGGTGTTCGGCAGGAAGGTCGATATCCACGGTATGTACGTGACCATGATCAGGAAGACGAACAGCACCGCCAGGAACGGCAGGGCCGCTTTCACAACGCTCATCATCGGCATACCAGCGACGCCCGAGGTCACGAAGAGGTTCAGACCAACCGGAGGGGTGATCATTCCGATCTCCATGTTGACCACCATGATGATGCCCAGATGGATCGGGTCGATGCCCAGTTCGATGGCGATCGGGAACACCAGCGGTGCCACGATCACCAAAAGGCCCGACGGCTCCATGAACTGACCGCCGATCAGCAGGATGACGTTGACCACGATCAGGAACGTCACCGGCCCAAGACCTGCGGACAGCATGGCGCTCGCGATATGCTGCGGCACCTGCTCGTCGGTCAACACATGTTTCAGGATCAGCGCGTTGGCGATCACGAACAGCAACGTGACCGTCAGTTTGCCAGCCTCGAACAGGGTATGTTTGGTGTCCGGGTGGAAGAACGCCGTGAGCAATGCATAAGGCTTCTTCAGCAACGGGAGGTTCGGTGTGCCCTCTTCCGTGCTGAGCGGCCCCATATCCTTGTAGACAAAGCTGGCGATGAAGAAAGCATAGACGGCAGCAACCGCGGCAGCTTCGGTCGGGGTGAAGATACCACCGTAGATACCGCCCAGAATGATCACGATCAGGAACAGACCCCACCCGGCTTCGCGCGCTGAGACAAAGATCTCGCCCCAGCCTTTCCAGTCGCCTTTGGGTAGGTTTTTGACCTTGGCCATGACGTAAATCGTGACCATCAGCATCAGGCCCGCCATCAGGCCGGGAATGACGCCCGCAAGGAACATGCGCCCGACCGAAACCTCAACGGCCGCAGCGTAGACCACCATCACGATGGACGGCGGAATCAGGATGCCCAGAGTACCCGCGTTACAGATCACACCGGCGGCGAATTCCTTGGAATAGCCAACCTGCCGCATTCCTGCGATCACGATCGAACCGATGGCGACCACAGTTGCCGGAGAAGACCCGGAGAGCGCAGCGAACAGCATACAGGCGAACACGCCCGCAATCGCCAGACCACCGGGCAAATGCCCCACGCAAGCAATCGAGAACCGGATGATCCGCCGCGCCACACCGCCCGTCGTCATGAAGGACGACGCGAGGATAAAGAACGGGATCGCAAGCAGCGTAAAGTGCCCCTCAAACGCCTCGAACAGTGTACCCGCGACTGACGCCAGCGAACTGTCGGAATAGATCAGCAGGAACAGGGTCGAGCTGAGGCCAAGCGCCACGGCAATCGGAACACCGATCAACAGCAGGCCGATGACCATCGAGAATAAAAGTACGACGTCCATTAGTCATGCTCTCCTTGCTGAGCGCGGACTTCTTCGATCTCGTCCTCGACTTCGTGGCTGGCGACAAGACGGTCTGTCTCACCACGCCAGATTTGTACTGCGACTTGGGCAAAGCGGATCACCAGCAGCAGCATCGACACCGGCAGCACCAGATACGGCACCACCTTGGGCAGTTTTTCGTACCCCTCGCCATAGTTGATCATGTCTTCCAGGAAACGCAGCGGCGCGACCATGGGGATATCGTCCACCTCGTAGAAGCTCTGGCTGCGCGCGTCGAAATTGAACCCGGTCGGGAACCAGCGGCCCGAGGTGGGCGGCAAGTCCGCAAACACTGCCCAATAGTCGTATGAGCCTTTCAGCAACAGCAGCGAAAACACCAAACAGCACGCAACGGCAATCAGCGCCAAAATACGGCGTGGTGCCGGGCCCAGCATGTTCAGGATGGCATCTACACCCAGATGCGCGTGCTTCTTGACCGCGTAAGATGCGCCCAGAAGAACCAGCCAGCCAAAGGTGAACACTGTCAGCTCAAGCGCCCACAAGATGTTGGAATTGAATACAAAGCGCGCGATGACATTGGCGAAGGTCACGACGGTCATCAGCCCCAGCAACGCCGCAATCATGGTCTCTTCGATATGGTCGACCAGCCCGCCTTGGCCGGGTTTCGAACCAGACATATATCTGTCCCCACATTATTGGTGATGAGAGTAAGGTTGGCGGGCCTCTATACGGCCCGCCCGGCCTGCGCGTCGATTACTCCCCAGTTCCCGGACGCGCGGCCTGGACCGGGATCAGAACCCGGCGTTTATCGCCTGAGCAGCGTCGATCTTGTCCTGACCAACGTCACCTGCGAATTGATCCCAAACGGGTTTCATCGCGTCGACCCAGGCCTGACGCTGTTCGGGGTTCAGCTCACGAATGATGCCGCCCGCGTCGGTGATCGAGGCTTTGGCCGCTTCGTTCACGGCAAAGGCTTCCTTGTTCCGGGTCTCGGTCACTTCGGTCAGAATGGTCAGGAACTGATCACGCACTTCGGGATCCAGGCTGTCCAGCCAATCCACAGAGGTCACGACCAGATAGTCGATGATGCCGTGGTTGGTTTCGGTGATGCCGTCCTGAACTTCAAAGAACTTCTTGCCGTAGATGTTCGACCAGGTGTTCTCCTGCCCGTCCACAACGCCCTGCTGCAGCGCGCCGTAGACTTCCGAGAACGCCATTTTCTGCGGGCTACCGCCGATGGCTTCCATCTGCGCAACCAACACGTCCGAGGACTGAACGCGGAACTTCAGGCCATCTGCATCCGACGGATCGACCAGAGGTTTGTTCGCCGACATCTGCTTCATGCCGTTGTGCCAGAACGCCAGCCCCTGCAGGCCGCGGCGCTGCATGCTGTCTTTCATCGCCTGACCATCAGCCGAGGCCTGGAACGCGTCAACGGCGTCGATGTTCTTGAACATGAACGGCAGGTCGAACAGACGGAACTGCTTGGTGAATTTCTCGAACTTGGATAGCGACGGCGCGGCCAGTTGCACGTCGCCCTGCAACATCGCCTCAAGCACTTTGTCGTCGTTATAAAGCGTGGAGTTCGGATAGACCTCCATGCACATCACGCCGTTCATTTCGTCATTGACGCGCTGCTCCAACAGTGAGGCCGCGATGCCCTTGGGGTGTTTGTCCGTGTTCGTCACGTGCGCGAACTTGACCACGATCTCGCCATCGTCACAGGCGGCCATGGCGGCCGATGCCGTAACGCTCAGCGCCAATGCGGTGGCAGCAGTAGTAAGGAATTTCATCTGTCTTTTCCTCCCAGACTTCCATGAAACCTTTCGCCGACGCCCAAAAGGACGCCGTATGCCGCGAAGTGAACCGAATCGCGGATCACCGCTCAACTTTTTGTTCAAACTTTCATCACACCATGTTTTTTTACATTATTTCATAAGCTTAAAAGGCGCATCGCCTGCTTCTAGTGACACGGACCTTTTCACCTGTGCGGAAATCCGCACACGCTCAGAGCGCGCTGTGCGGATTTCCGCACGAGCTGCGAATCAACGTGGGCAATCCACAGGAATGATTCCCGCAAGACCGACCGCAGCCCGCGTCAGCGGGCTGCCCGGCCCAACGGCTTTAAACGCATGATAATGCGGTCAAAGCAGGCGGGAGCAATTCTAGCGGCGGTAGTCTTCAGGGCGAATCTGATACCGCGCCAGCTTGTCGTAGAACGTCTTGCGCGGCAGCTTCAGCGCTTTCGCAGCGTCCGAGGCTTTGCCGTTATGCCGCCCCAACGCCGCGACCAGCAACGAGCGTTCCACCCGCGCCATTTGCTCACTCAATCCCAGATCAGTTGCGCGTGCGACTTCTTCGGGCATACCAAGAACAAATCGCATTGCGGCCGACATCAAAGATCGCGCGTTCCCCGGCCAGTCACTGGCCATCAGCAACGCCAGATGTTCCGAGGTGATCTCGGGCTCGGCGATCCCGGCCTGCTCAGCCGCTTGCGCGACGTAGTGGCGAAAGATAACCGGGATGTCCTCGGGCCGTTCGGCCAGAGACGGGATGCGGACGCGCATGACATCCAACCGATAGAACAAGTCTGCGTTGAACCTTCCCTGCTCTGACAACACCGCTAGATCGGCGGTTGTCCCCGCCACAATCCGTGCGCCGGGACGTTGCTCGACCAATTCCAAAGCGGTGTATTGCGTGGCTTCTGGCATGGCCGAGACCTCATCCAGAAACAAGGAGCCGCCTGCTGCATCCTCGCAGACCCGCGCCAGACCCTCGGACGTCAGTCCTGACGCCGGACGTTTGACAAACGGCCCCTGACCGACCGGTGACATCAGATGCACCACTTCGGCCACTTTGGATATCCCGCTGCCCGGCGGTCCGGTGACCAGCACCTCAGCGCCTGTGGGCGCAACGGACCGGACCCGTTCACGCAATGCCTCAGCCTGTGCGGACAAGCCGAACAGCAACCGCGCGGCCGGATCCCCGCGCTCTAGCTCGGACTTTAAAACGCGCTGTTCGATCACCTGCGTACGAGCGTCCACCGCGCGCTCCAACACCGACAGCAAGTCCGCCGCAGCGCAGGGTTTTTCCAGAAAGTCGAACGCGCCCTGCCCCATGGCCTGAACTGCCATCGGTATGTCACCCTCGCCGGTCAGCAGGATGACCGGCAGATCGGGATCAACTTCGCGGGCATAGTTCAATAGGTGAAACCCATCACGGCCGGGCATCCGTATGTCCGACACGATCACACCGGGAAAGTCCGCACAGATGTGATCCTTGGCCGCCACGAATGATCCTGCTGTAACTGGATCGTAATCCGCCAGCTCCAAAGTCTGCGCCAGGGCCTCTCGCACAGCGGCATCGTCATCCACAAGTAGAATTTTCCGTGTCATGCGACTTCGTGCTCCGAGAACGGTTCAAGCTCGACCGTGAACTGAGCGCCGGTCTCCAGATTGGTGCCCCGGATATTACCGCCAAAGCTCTGAACCAGACCATATGAGATCGAAAGCCCGAGTCCCATCCCTTCGGACGACCCGACGGCCTTGGTTGTATAAAACGGCTCAAACAGCTTTTCCGAGTTTTCAATACCCGGCCCAATGTCGCGCACGGTCACCGCCAGCTTGTCGCCGCCTTCTATTCTGATGCGGATAAGGCGGTCGTCTTGGCCGCTCATGGCGTCTGCGGCGTTGTTGATCAGATTGACGAAGACCTGAACCAAGCGCACCTCGCCACCCCAAGCGAAGATAGGGTTTTTAGGGGGGTGCCAGTCCATCCGCACGCCTTCGTTTCGCAATCGCGCCTCAGTCAGTTCGACCGACGTGTCGATGACCTGCACCAGATTGACCTTGCCCATCGGTTCGCTTTCATTTCGGGCAAAGGCGCGCAGGTTCTTGATGATCCGCGCCATCCGAGCGGCCATGGCCGAGATCCGCGTCAGGTTTTCCGAGGCCTTTTCCTCGCGCCCCTTAGACAGGAACGCCGACCCGTTATCCGCGAATTGCTGGATTGCCATCAGAGGCTGGTTCAATTCATGACTGATGCCCGCCGACATTTGCCCCAGAGCGCTTAACTTACCGGCCTGAATCAACTCTTCCTGCGCGTGTTTGAGGGCAGCCTCGGCGTCCTCGCGTTCACGCACTTCGCGTCGCAACGCCATGTTGGCGGCTGTCAAAGCCTGCGTCCGCTGCGCGACACGGGTTTCCAGTACGGCGTTTGCCTCAGCCAATGTGCGCCTGCGCTCGGTCGCCAGAAACAGAAGCGCACCAAAGGCCAAACAGATTGCAGCGACCGTCGCGGCCTGCAGCCCTGCCAGACGCTGTGCTGGCGCCACGTCCACCAGCACTTCGGCTGTCATGTCGATCACCGGCAGATCCAGCATCAGGTGCAATGCCCGGCTGGGCAGGTAACGCCCCCAGTTCAACTGCCACACCTCATGTGGGCCAACCATGACCGAGGCGAACTCGACCGCTTCACCACCCGGAGGTTTCAGACCCACTTGCCCCTCGTCCCGTTGCCAGAACAGAAGGTCCGACCGGTTCGAGATAAAGACAACGCCGTCCCCGTCGATGAAGAACACCGCCTCGGTACTGCCGCGCCAGGTTTGTTCCACATCCTGCACATCGGCCACCACGATCAACGCACCTTCGACACGACCATCAAGGCCAAAGGTCGGAGCCGCGTAAGAATAGGTGCGATCCCCGCTGACATCCACGACCCCGTGTGCGCTGCCCATCGCCCCCTGCATGGCGCGCTGAAACGCTGGATGGTCAGACATGCTTTCCTGAGCGATTGGCTGGGCCGAGGCCAGCACCCTACCGCTGCGATCCAGATACATCATGTTAACGGCCGAGGTCTTGTCGGCCACATCCAACAGTATCGCCCGCGCCGCCCGTTTCTGTGCAGGTGTTTCAAGCCTCCGCAGAACGGGATGTGTGGCCATCAACACCGCCAGTTCCTGATAAACCTGCATCTGAGTGCTCAGCCGGTCTGCGGCCAATTCCAGATCGGCTTCGGCCTTTTCGCTCAGTTGCGACAGCGCCTGGCGATAGCCATAGGACCAGACGCCAGCGGACAACAGCCCGACGGCAAACAGAAATCCCAGGATGACCCAAACTCTGTGCATGACATAGGGTCTTGCATTCAGCGCGCCGCATGGCAAGTCTGCGCCGCATGAAGACGGTCATTCAATCTCCGGTCGATCCGGGTTTCGTTCAAAATCCCTATCCGTTTTATGATAAGGCCCGCGCGTATGGCGACCTCGTCTACTGGAAGGACTACGGCAAGGTCGCAGCGGTATCGCATCGCGCAGTGTCCGCCCTGCTAAAAGATCGCCGTTTTGGCCGTGAGGTGCCTGAGGAACTGCAAACGCCCGGCCCCGCACATCTGGCCCCTTGGCTGGCGGTCGAGGCGCACTCGTTGCTTGAAGCCGAGCCGCCCCGGCACACGCGTTTGCGTGCGTTGGTGATGCGCGCGTTTACGTCGCGCGCGATTGCGGCGCTGGAGCCAACGATCCATGAACTCAGCCACGCGCTGATCGATTCTTTTCCTGATGCGCCATTCGACCTGTTGCCCGCGTTTTGCACCCAGATCCCGGTCATCACGATCTGCCGCCTTTTGGGCGTGCCCGAGGATATGGCACCCAGCCTGCTGCGCTGGTCGCATGACATGGTGGCGATGTATCAGGCCAGCCGCACACCCGAGACTGAGACCGTCGCGGCAAGATCATCGCAGGAATTCACCGACTTTTTGATGGGATATATCGAGCAACGACGCACCGACCCGCAGGACGATCTGATCACACGATTGATTGCCGCTGAGGAGGATGGAGAGAAACTCTCCCGCGACGAACTGGTGGCCACGTGCATACTGCTGTTAAATGCCGGGCATGAGGCGACGGTTCATTCATTGGGAAACGGAGTGAAAACGGTTCTTCAATTGGGTATCGGGCGGCAAGCCTTCATGCCAGATACCATCGACGGCACGGTCGAAGAAATCCTGCGCTACGATCCTCCGCTGCATATGTTCACTCGCTATGCCTATGAAGACATCGAGGCGTTCGACCATACCTTCAAACGCGGCGATGAGGTTGCTTTGCTGCTGGGTGCTGCGAACCGCGATCCTGCGGTCTGGTCCGACCCCGACCGGTTCGACCCCACGCGCCCTATCGTCACGAACACCAGTTTCGGCGGCGGCCTGCATTTCTGCGTTGGCGCGCCACTGGCGCGGATGGAGATGCGCATTGGCCTTTCCGTGTTATTCGACCGTTGCCCCAACCTGCGCCTGAGCGCTGAACCGGAATACTCGAACACCTACCATTTTCACGGGCTAACCAAATTGATGGTGCAAACCTAGTTTTCGATCAGTGCGTTCAACGGCAGCATCGTGGTCGATTTGATCTCTTCCATAGACAGCAGCGCGGTCACGTTATGCACACGAACCTCTGAGATCAGCGCCTGATAGAACTCATCATAGGCGCGCGCGTTCTTGACCCGCACCTTGAGGATGTAATCAATGTCCCCGGCCAGCCGGTGCGCCTCTTGCACTTCGGGCCTGTCGCGCAGGGCTTTGAGGAACTTGTGCTGCCAATCAGCCTCGTGCTCTGAGGTGCGGATCAGCACAAAGAAGGTAGCCTCGAACCCCAGCGCCTCGGCATCCAGTAGAACGGTCTGCTGGCCGATCACTCCTGCCCCTTTCAGCTTGCGTATCCGATTCCAGACCGGGGTCTTGGAACTGCCCACACGCGCGGCTATTTCGTCCAGCGATTGGCTTGCATCACGCTGCAGCTCGATCAGAATTTTCCGATCCGTATCGTCAATCCGCACCGACATTCCATTTTTCCTTTTGTTTCGAAACAAACGTTCCCAAGGCCAACCCAAACAGAACGTTTGTCCTTATTTATCCGCCCATATGGCGCTTTGGCGGGAATATTTCCTATATTGCAACCTAAGTCAAACAACGCCCGAGACCGGAAATGCAGCTTACGCAATCACATAATGCCAACGGCCATGTCGACTTTGTCGGCGCAGGTCCGGGCGATGCGGAATTGCTGACGCTCAAAGCGCTGAATGCTTTCGAGCGCGCGGACGTCGTTCTGCATGACCGCCTGATCAGCGCAGAGGTGCTGGAACTGGCTGGCAAGACCGCAAAACTTGTCGATGTGGGCAAGGCCGGCTTCGGTCCGTCCTGGAAACAGGAAGACATTGATGCCCTGCTGGTCGATTACGCCCAGCATGGCCATCGCGTCGTGCGTCTGAAGTCCGGTGACCCGACCGTGTTCGGCCGCCTGGATGAAGAGATCGAAGCGGTTGAGGCCGCTGGCATCTCGTGGCGGATCGTGCCGGGTATCACCGCAGCATCCGCTGCTGTGGCCGGAATTGGACAAAGCCTGACGCGGCGCGGACGCAATTCTTCGGTTCGGTTTCTGACCGGCCACGACATGAAGGGATTTGCCGATCACGACTGGGCTGCGCTGGCACGCGCGGGTTCGGTCGCGGCGATTTATATGGGCAAGAAATCCGCCCGCTTTATCCAAGGCCGCCTGATCATGCACGGTGCCGACCGCCAGACGCCCGTGACCCTGATCGAAAACGCCTCGCGCCCCGATCAGCGGGTTCTGGAAACGACTCTGGATCAGCTGCCCACCGATCTGAACGCCGCCGAGATGGACGGCCCAACACTGACATTCTACGGCCTTGCCCCGCGCCAAGCGGCCCAGGCCCTGACTGAATTCAAGAAGGAGCACGCCTGATGGCCCGCGCTTTTACCCCCAAAGTGGTCACTGCCAACGATTTGTTGGAAGGTGATGTGATCTATCAAACCGAAGACGACCGCTGGTCGCGCGAACTGTCCGAGGCCGAGCTGATCACGGACGAAGCTCACGCGCAGGTCCGCCTGTTGGATGCCGCGCGTCAGGCCAACAAGATCGTCGGTGCCTATTTGGCCGACGCAGTCGCCGGTGAGTACGGCCCCGAGCCGACCCACTTCCGCGAAGACTTCCGCCGCACCGGCCCGTCCAACTATGCCCACGGCAAACAAGAAACATCCACGCAGCCCCGGGCCTGACCTCTGGCCTTCTCTCTCTCCCCTTTTCAAGGCCCCAAAGTACCGGGGCTGCAACTAAGGACAGCTAGACATGTATCGCTACTCCGAGTTTGACACAGAATTCCTGGCTGAGCGCAACGCACAGTTCCGCGCACAGGTCGAGCGTCGTATCGACGGCTCGCTGACCGAAGACGAATTCAAACCCCTGCGCCTGATGAACGGCCTGTACCTGCAGCTGCACGCCTACATGCTGCGAGTCGCTATCCCCTATGGCACGCTGTCCAGCGCGCAGATGCGTCAACTGGCCCTGCTGGCTGAAAAGTGGGACAAGGGCTATGGCCATTTCACCACACGTCAGAACATCCAGTACAACTGGCCAAAGCTGAACGACGTACCGGATATGCTTGACGCGCTGGCCGAAGTTGGCATGCACGCCATCCAGACCTCGGGTAACACCATCCGAAACGTAACCGCCGACCATTTCGCCGGTGCCGCCGCGGACGAGATCGCCGATCCGCGCCCCTATGCTGAACTGCTGCGCCAGTGGTCCACCGACCACCCGGAATTCCAATTCATGCCGCGTAAGTTCAAGATCGCCATCACCGGATCGGAAAACGACCGCGCCGTGATCAAAGCGCATGACATTGGCCTGCAACTGGTCGAGCGTGACGGCGTTCTGGGTGCCCGCGTTATCGTGGGTGGCGGTCTGGGCCGTACCCCAATGATCGGCAAGGAACTGTCCGAATTCGTCGCCTTCGACGACCTGCTGGCGTATCTAGAAGCCACGATTTCCGTCTGGAACCAAATCGGTCGCCGCGACAACAAGTACAAAGCACGTATCAAGATCACCGTGCATGAGCATGGCATCGACGCGATCCGCGCCAAGGTGAACGAGCGCTTCTTGCAGGTGCGCCCGCAGTTCAAAGGCGCTGACATGGCGTTGCTGGAAGAGATCAAGGGCCACTTTGCTGCGCCGGATTTCCGTCAGGGCTCGGTTGCATCGTTTGAAAGCGCCTACACCAACGATCCGGTTTTCCGTTCGTGGGTCGACACCAATATCGCGCCGCACAAGAACGCGGACCACGCGATCGTCACGATCTCGATCAAGAAGCACGGCCAGACACCGGGTGATGCGACTGCTGAGCAGATGCGCGTAATGGCCGATCTGGCCGAAGAGTTCGCCTATGACGAGCTGCGCATCAGCCACGAGCAGAACGTGATCCTGCCGCATGTCCACAAATCGGACCTGCCCGCGATCCACGCGAAGCTTAAGGAATACGAGCTGGCCACCGCCAATATCGGCCTGATCAGCGACATCATCGCCTGCCCGGGCATGGACTACTGCGCGCTGGCCACGGCCCGCTCGATCCCGGTTGCGCAAGAGATTGCGACCCGCTTCGACGAGCTGAAGCTGGAACATGACATCGGTCACCTGAAGATCAAGATCTCGGGCTGCATCAACGCGTGTGGTCACCACCATGTCGGCCATATCGGCATCCTCGGTCTGGATCGCGCTGGTGTCGAAAACTACCAGATCACTCTGGGTGGTGACGCGACCGAAACGGCCGCCGTTGGCGACCGCACCGGTCCGGGCTTTGCCTATGATGAGATCGTGCCAGCCGTCGAGCGCATCGTGGACACCTATCTGGAACAGCGTGACAGCGCCGAAGAAACGTTCCTGGAAACCTATCGCCGCGTAGGCATGGCACCGTTCAAAGCGGCGCTTTACCCCGAGGCGCAGGCCAATGCCGCTTGACCTGATCCAGACGGAACTGGGCAAAGACCGCGCGGAACTGACCGAACAGGTCGACGCGCTGAACACCCGGTTCCGCCACCACAGCGCCCATGATGTCATGCATGGTGCGTTGGACGAGATCGAAGAGCTTGCTCTGGTCTCTAGTTTCGGGGCGGAATCGGTGGTGTTGCTGCACATGGCCGCTGTGGTCGACAAGTTGACCCCAGTTCTGTTCGTGGACACGCAGATGCTGTTTACTGAGACGCTGGAATACCAGCACGAGGTCAGCGAACGTCTGGGCCTGAAGAACGTCCAGATCATCCGGGCCGAGGATGAGGACGTACAACGCGAAGACCCTTATGGCGCACTGCGCCTGCGCGACACGGATGCCTGCTGCAACCTGCGCAAGACCTTCCCGCTGCAAAAGGCTTTGGCGGGATATGACGGCTGGATCACCGGGCGTAAACGGTTTCAGTCCGGAACCCGCGCCGCGCTCGACTTTTTTGAAGTCGAAGACGGCACTGGCCGGATCAAGGTCAACCCGCTGGCCCACTGGGCGCCCGAAGATGTGCGTGCCTACATGGACGAAAACAACCTGCCCCGGCATCCGCTGGTGGCCAAAGGTTACCCCTCGATCGGCTGTGCGCCCTGCACCTCACCGGTCAAAGAAGGCGAAGACCCCCGCGCCGGACGCTGGCGCGATCAGAACAAAGAAGAATGCGGCATCCATTTTGTCGACGGCAAGATGGTGCGGGCTGGAGAGAAAACATGAACGTAATCGTAACGGATGGGGGTTTTGCCCCCGATGACTGGACCGACGGCTTTGTCACTCTGGAAGACGCGGCAAATGATGTCGTGGCGCTGGACGTCGCGTCGGACACGGACCCGGATGAGCTGATTGATCGTTTGGGCAGCGCCCAGATGGTCCGCGTGGACTTTCCGTCCTCGGCTGATGGTCGCGGATTTACAATCGCCCGCGTCTTGCGGCTGAAAGGCTATACAGGTCGGCTGCGCGCCAAGGGCCACGTTCTGGCCGATCAATACGCCATGGCCCGCCGCAGCGGATTTGACGAGGTCGAGATCGACAACGCGCTGGCCACCCGCCAGCCCGAAGATCAGTGGCTTGCCCGTTCCGATTGGCAGAACCACAACTATCAGGCCCGCCTGCGCGGCTAAGACCGACAATCGCCAGCTTGTGACTTGAAAGGGGCATTAAGCCCCTTTTCCTGACTTGGATCAAAGATTAAACGGAGATGTCGGTTTACCCAGCCGACAGTGACAACGATGACAGAGATGAAGCCCGTGACCGAAGCAACCGCCGTTAAGGCCCCCGTCCTTCCGGACGCCCAGACAGTAACAGATGTCAAACACTGGACCGACAGCCTGTTCTCCTTCAAGGTGTCGCGCCCCGCGTCCTTGCGGTTCCGCTCGGGTGAGTTCGTGATGATCGGTCTGCTGGGCGACAACGGCAAGCCGTTGCTGCGCGCCTATTCGATCGCTTCGCCTTCGTGGGACGAAGAGCTGGAGTTCTACTCGATCAAGGTGCAGGACGGCCCGCTGACCTCGAAGCTGCAGCACATCCAACCGGGTGATCAGATCATCCTGCGGCCCAAACCCGTTGGCACGCTGGTCCACGATGCCCTGCTGCCCGGCAAGCGCTTGTGGTTCTTTGCCACCGGCACCGGTTTCGCGCCCTTCGCGTCGCTGCTGCGTGAACCGCAGACCTACGAGGATTATGACGAGGTCATCATCACCCATACCTGCCGCGAAGTGGCCGAGCTGGAGTATGGCCGTCAGCTGATTGAAAGCATCCGCCAGGACGAATTGCTGGCCGAATTGATGGGCGAAGGTTTCGCGGACAAAATCCGCTATTACCCAACCACCACACGGGAAGAGAGCCCCAAGATGGGCCGCATCACCAACCTGCTGAAAGACGGCACCGTATTTGCCGATCTGGGTATCGAAGGCGGGATCAACCCGGACACTGACCGCGCCATGGTTTGTGGTTCGCTGGCGTTCAACCTGGACATCAAAGAGATTCTGGAAGAGTTCGGTCTGCGCGAAGGCGCAAACTCTGAACCTAAGGAATTCGTCATCGAAAAAGCCTTTGTTGGTTAATCCAACACGCCGGTTCCGGGATGATTTGCCCCGGAACCCACAAAAACCTCTGACAAAACCCGGAATTTTCACGTTGGCTGTTGTTTATGCCGCTTGAAACGGCGTGCAGGCCAGTCTAGATTTCGGGCTCGAATTTCTGCAATCATCAAAGGAATGAACCCATAGCTCGCAGACCTCACAACGCGCCGCCGCAGAGAGACACCGGCCCCCGCGTCAATGATAAGATCCGTGCCCCCGAAATTCGCCTGATTGGCGCCGAAGGCGAAAACGTCGGGGTGGTTCATCCCGCAAAAGCCATGCAGATGGCCGCAGATGTCGGACTTGATCTGGTCGAGATTTCGCCCAACGCGAACCCGCCGGTCTGCAAGATCATGGACTTTGGCAAGTTCAAATATGAGCAGCAGAAGCGCGAAAGCGAAGCCCGCAAAAAACAAAAGATCATCGAGGTGAAAGAGGTCAAATTCCGGCCCAACACCGACACGCATGACTATGACGTCAAGATGCGGAACGTGTTCAAATTTCTTGAAAACGGCGACAAGGTCAAAGTTACTTTGCGTTTCCGCGGTCGTGAGATGGCACACCAGAATCTCGGGCGCGAGCTGTTGGAGCGTGTCGCCGAAGACATCAAGGATTTGGGCAAGATCGAAAACATGCCCAAAATGGAAGGCCGTCAGATGATCATGATGATCGGCCCGCTGCCGCAGAAATAAGCCCCGCGCTTTTCGATTTTGGAACCCTGTCAGAGACCTCTCTGACAGGGTTTTTTTCGTGCGATTAACGGAGCTGGGAAACCCGTCACGCCGGGATCGACGCAGCAAATGCTCGGTTCAGCTTTCCGACCAGTTCGTCAATCTGCTTGTCTTCGATGATGAATGGCGGGGCCAACAGAACGTGATCCCCCAGCCGCCCGTCCCGGGTGCCAGACATGGGATAGCAAATCAGCCCTTCGGCCAGTGCAGCCTTTTTGATCTTGCCTGCAACGCCATGCGACGGGTCAAATGGCGTTTTCGTTTCACGGTCTGCGACCAGCTCTACCCCGCGAAACAATCCCCGGCCTCGGATATCGCCGACACTTGGGTGTTGGCCAAACTCGGCCTGCAGCGCGGCTTGCAGCCTATCCCCCATGATACCCGCCCGCGCGGGCAGTTCGCGCGTTGTCAGTTCGGTAACCACAGCCAAGGCCGCGGCCGTTGCGACCGGGTGGCCGATATAGGTGTGACCATGCTGAAAGAATCCCGACCCGTCGCGGATCGCGTCGTAGATTTTACCGGTGCACATCATCGCCCCGATCGGCTGGTACCCGGCCCCCAAGCCTTTGGCGATACACAGGATATCCGGCGCAACTCCGTCATGATCGCAGGCAAACAGATGCCCTGTCCGCCCCATGCCGCACATCACTTCGTCCAATATCAACAAGACGCCATACTGATCACAGATCTCGCGGATACGTTTGTAGTACCCTTCAACGGCTGGCACCGCGCCCAGGGTTGCCCCGACAACCGGCTCTGCCATGAAGGCCATAACCGTCTCGGGGCCCAGGCGCAGAATCTCGGTCTCCAATTCGTTGGCGACGCGCTGGCCATAGTCAAAGCTGCTCTCACCATCGGGCTTTTCGGCATATTCGTAACACGGCGCGATATGCGTCATCTCAATCAGCATGGGTGCAAACTGAGCCCGCCGCCATTCATTACCACCTGCCGACAAAGCACCAAGGGTATTGCCATGGTAACTCTGCCGCCGCGCAATCACCCGGCGACGCTCGGGCTGTCCGATTTCCAGAAAGTACTGCCGGGCCAACTTCATCGCAGCCTCGGTCGCCTCGGACCCGCCGGAAACGAAATACACACGATCCAGATCACCCGGCGCATGCTTGACCAGCAGGTCCGCCAAGGCTTCGGCCGGTTCCGACGTCATGAAACCGGTATGAGCAAAGGCGATCTGTTCAACCTGATCCTGCACGGCCTTGATCACCGCAGGGTTCGAATGGCCCAGGCATGACACCGCCGCGTCACCGCAATCCAGGTAACGCCGACCTTGATTGTCGATCAGGTAGCAGCCGTCACCCCCGACAGCGACCGGCAGTTCCGATTTGGTGTGACGTGGAAAAACATGACTACTCATTCATGCGCTCCTTTCAAAGCCGCGACCAGCGCCGCTACCGACGCTCCATTGTCTGCCCAAGTATTTCCGTCCCCGTCGGTCAAACTGTTTTCGAACCCGACCCGAACGTCTCCTCCGCGTTTGGCCGCCGCCAACAGGCAAGCATGTTCCTGCCGCCCAAAAGCGCAGACCATCCATTGCGAGGGGTCTTGCGGAAACTTGTCCAGATCCTCTGGCGCGGATTGTTGGCCTGCGCTGTATCGCCCCAAAACCAACAACCGGTCTGTTTGCTCGCTGCGCACGATCCCTCGCGCCTGCCAGTCCGCCAGCAGGGCTGCGTCTTCACGGTCGTAAAGGATGTGCTGAACACGTGTTCCCTGATCCTCGCACAAACCGTACAAAGTGCCGGCAAGCTGGGGTGCACGGGCAACCTCTCGCACCGAGATCGAGGCCCATTCCGGCTGCACCGTCCGCAAACAATCCAATTGCGCGGCCACATCAAAGACACCGGCTGCTTCGGTTGTTATCTGGACTTGCAAATCCGGTACTGCGCGCCGCAGCTCGGCCATGGTTTCCATATAACGCCCTGGATCCAACGTGTGCTGTCCCCGGTCATCGCGTACGTGAAGATGAATGCCATTCGCACCTGCCCGACAGCAATCCTTTGCAGTGGCAACGATTTGGTCCAAGCCAACCGGTAATTCCGCGTGATCCCCTAGTCCACGGCGCGCGCCGTTCGGGGCGACAAGCACATAAGGCCCTGGCGCTGTTTGAGTATCGGACGCAGGTTCAGACATTAGACCATCCTTAGCAACTTGCCCCTCAGTTATCCGTCCAGAGCATGTTTTCAATTTGCAATCTTCATAACATTTGTTTTTCTGGAAGAATGACTCAATCTCTCAACCAGCTTATCGACTCCCTGCGGCACCAGATTGACGATCTGCCACCCGGTTTGCAGGCAGCTGCAAAGTACATCCTCGACCACCCCGCGGACTTCGGACTGGACCCAATCCGCGAAACATCCGCCAAGATCGGCGTCAGCTCGAACGTACTGGTGCGCCTGGCCCATCGCATGGGGTTCGACGGGTTCGAGGCCCTCCGCGCCCCGTTCCGCACCGCCCTAGTGACCGACCGCGAAGACCATATGGGGCAATCCTGGCTCAGCGATCTGCATGACGGCGATACCTTCAGCGCGGCTCAGGCCCAATTCGCTCAGAACGCGCAAAACGTGGTCATGCGGTCCCTGCGGCTCATGCACCCGGCCAAAGTCAAACAAGCGGTTGAGATCATGACACGCTCTGACAGGTGTTTTGTTACGGCCACGCGTGCAAGCTATGCTTTGTCGTACTACTTTTCTTACGCGGGTCGAATGGCGCACCCCGGCCTGCGCCTTGTCCCGCGCCATATGGGTTCCGCGACCGATGACCTGTTGGACGCCACCCACTCTGACTGCCTGATCGCGATCACAGTCAGCCCCTATTCGTCCGATACCATCCAGTCCATGCGATTGGCCCGGCGCAAATCCATGCCGATCATCCTGATCGCCGACAGCGAGGTGGTCGCCCCCGGCATTGAACCGGATGTTGTCTTTCCAATCAGCACCCGTTCGCTTCATCATTTTGCAAGCTACGCCGGGGCAATGGTTGTTTTGGAATGCCTTCTGGGCCACTTGTTCAAAGCTGGCGGAGACGCCGCGCGCGAACGCGTCGACGCGTACCAAAAGTCCCGAGAGGACACGGGTGCTTATTGGCGGCCGTCCCAGCCCCCCAGAATCAGGCGCACATAGAAAAGCCCCGGCGATGACACCGGGGCTTCTCGGATTGTTTGGCTTTTACATACAGGCTTCGATGGCCCGCTTGGTCATGACGCTTACCAGATGCGCGCGGTACGCTTTGCTGCCATGCAGGTCAGCGATCATATTGGCCGGGTTGATGCTCAGCCCTGTCAGCGCATCCGCGCGGAACTCCTTGTTCAAGGCTTCTTCCGCTTCGGACCACCGGAACACTCCATCTTCGCTGGCCCCGGTCACGGCAACGCGTACCCCATCGGCAAACCGCGCCAGATAGACACCGACAAGCGCAAAGCGGGACGCGGGCTGCAGGAACTTCTGATAGCTTGCAGCCTGCGGTACCGGGAAGCGGACAGAGGTGATGATCTCGCCCTCGTCCAGAGCTGTTGAGAACATCCCCTCAAAGAATTCTTCTGCCGCAATCTGACGGGTATTGGTAATGATCGTCGCGCCGGATCCCAGCGCACCGGCCGGGTAACAGGCCGCCGGGTCGTTGTTCGCCAGCGACCCGCCGATCGTGCCGCGGTTACGGACCGCAGGATCACCAATCTGCCCCGCCAGCGCCGCCAAGGCGGGATAGCTGCTGGCAGCCTCGCGCGCGACCACCGCATGCGGGGTTGCTCCGCCAATGGCCACAGACCCGTCGTCCTCAATGCAAACGCCCTGCATCTCGGCAATCCCGCTCAGCGACACCAAGGACGAAGGCGCCGCCAGCCGTTGCTTCAGCGTCGGGATCAGCGTTTGCCCACCCCCCAACGCCTGCGCGTCCTCAGACCCCAATGCGGCTGCGGCATCAGCAATGGTCGAGGGTTTTTCAAACTCGAAATTGTACATTTCGTCTTCCTTTCCGAAAGGCGCGGATCCGCCCTTCATCTGGCTATAAATATCCCGGGGAGCGCGAGGGGCTGGCCCCTCGCACCCCAACCTCTCAGCTGTTCATCGCCGCCCAGACGCGCGACGGGCTCACTGGCATATCGATATGATCGACCGCCTTGCCGCCCGAGTTCAACGCATCCAGAACCGCGTTGACCACAGCAGGCGGCGAGCCAATCGCACCAGCCTCACCACAGCCTTTCACACCCAGCGGGTTATGCGTACAGGGCGTCTGGCTCGAATGATCGACACCGTAGAACGGAACATCATCGGCACGCGGCATCGCATAGTCCATGAAGGACGCGCTCAAAAGTTGGCCGTTCTCGTCATAGGCGCAGTTCTCAAGCAATGCCTGACCGATACCCTGACCGATACCGCCATGCACCTGACCGTCCACGATCATCGGGTTGACGATGTTGCCAAAGTCGTCCGCTGCCGTGAATTTTTCGATGCTGACCTGACCGGTTTCAGGATCAAGCTCGACTTCACAGGCATAGGCACCGGCCGGGAAGGTAAAGTTGGCGGGATCATAAAACGCCGTCTCCTCCAGCCCCGGCTCAACTTCCAAAGGATAGTTGTGCGGGACATAGGCCGTCAGGGTCACATCGCCCCAAGCCACCGATTTGTCGGTGCCAGCAACGCTGAACTGACCGTCCTTGAGTTCGATATCCGCCTCGGACGCCTCCAACAGATGCGCTGCAATCCGCTTGGCCTTTTCGATCACTTTCTCGGTCGCCTTGACCATGGCCGAGCCACAGACCGCGAGCGAGCGCGAGCCATAAGTGCCCATGCCAAACGGGATCTTCGAGGTGTCTCCGTGCACGATCTCGACCATCGACTCGTCGATGCCGATCATGTCAGCGACAACCTGCGGGAAGGCGGTCTCATGTCCCTGCCCGTGACTGTGCGCACCAACCATAACGCTGATCGAACCGGTGGCATTCACCCGTACGGTCGCCGCATCATAGAGACCCGCGCGGGCCCCCAGCATACCAACGATGTTCGAAGGCGCGATGCCGCAGGCCTCAATATAGCAGTTGATGCCCAGACCGCGCAGCTTGCCATTGGCCTCGCTCTCGGACCTGCGCGCGGCAAAGCCCGCCAGATCAGCAGCCGCCTCAAGCTTGTCCATAGTGCCGTTGTAGTCCCCGGTGTCATAGGTCAACGCAACCGGCGTGTCATAGGGGAACTGGGTGACAAAGTTCTGACGCCGCAGCGCAATCGGATCAACACCCAGCTCGCGCGCAGCTTTGTCCACGACGCGTTCAAGTTGATAAGTCGCCTCGGGCCGACCAGCACCGCGATACGCGTCAACCGGCACGGTGTTGGTAAACATCGCCTTAACGTTCACCTGAATGACCGGCGTCTTGTAGTTGCCCGCCATCAAAGTGCCGTGCAGCCAAGTCGGAACCGAGCTGGAGAATGTCGACAGATATGCGCCCAAGTTGGCGTAAGTATCGGTACGCAGACCGATGAAGTTGTTATCTGCATCCAGCGCCAGCTCAATCGTGCTAACGTGATCGCGACCTTGCGCGTCCGACATGAACGCCTCAGACCGGCTGGCGGTCCACTTGACCGGACGGTTGCAGGCTTTGGCCGCAAAGGTGCAGAACGCCTCTTCGGCATAGTGGAAGATTTTGGTGCCAAAACCGCCACCCACATCCGGGGCCACCACGCGCACCTTGTGTTCCGGCAGTCCCAGAACAAATGCACACATCAGCAGCCGGATTACATGCGGGTTCTGCGATGTGGTGTAGAGCGTGTATTCCTCGGTTCCACGGCTATACTCGGCCACGGCCACACGCGGTTCCATCGGGTTGGCGACCAGACGGTTGTTAACCAGATCCAGCGTCGTCACATGGGCCGCATTGGCAAAAACCTCGTTGACCTTCGCGTCGTCGGTTTCGCCCAACTGCCAGTCGTAGCAGATGTTATTCTTCAGATCGTCATGGACGAGCGTTGCCCCCTCTTGGGCAGCGGCTTTCATGTCCAAAACGGCGGGCAGTTCCTCGATATCGAGGTCGATCGCCTCGGCCGCGTCACGCGCCTGTTCCAGACTGTCGGCCACGACGGCTGCAATCGGGTCACCCACATGGCGGACCTTGCCCTGCGCCAGAATTGGGTGCGGCGGCTCTTGCATGGGTGCGCCATGCTTGTCCGTGACTTCCCAGCCGCAGGGAATTCCGCCCACGCCCTCAAAGTCTTTACCGGTGAAAACCTTGACTACGCCGGGCATGGCTTCAGCTGCCGAGGTGTCGATGTTTTTGATCCGGCCATGCGCGATGTCGGACCGCAGGAAATGCACATAGGCCTGGCCATGCACGTTGATGTCGTCGGTGTAATTGCCTGCTCCGGTCAGAAAGCGTACGTCCTCACGCCGCTTGGAACTGGCTCCGATGCCACTGTCTTTGGGCATTGCTTGTTCTCCTCCCTGGAAAGGAATTTTCGTCGAAAATTCTCAGTCTCTGCCTTACTCGGCAGCGATGTGACCTACGTCCTGGCCCGATGCGGCCATGATCGCCTTGACGATATTGTGGTATCCGGTGCAACGGCACAGGTTGCCCTCCAGATACTTGCGTATCTCACTTTCGGTCGGGCGCGGATTCTCTTTCAGCAAGGCTGCCGCACTCATGACCATTCCGGGCGTACAGAACCCGCACTGCAGGCCATGATGATCCTGAAATGCCTGCTGGATCACGTTCAACGAGCCGTCCTGATTGGCTTGCCCTTCGATGGTGCCTACATCAGCGCCATCCGCCTCAAGCGCCAGCATGTTGCAGGATTTCACCGCTTCACCGTTCACATGCACAACGCAGGCACCGCATTGCGCGGTATCGCAGCCTACATGGGTTCCGGTCAGCGACAGGTGGTCACGCAGGAAACTGGACAGCAGTGTCCGGCCCTCGACATCACCGCTCACGGATTTCCCGTTCACGGTCATTGAGACCTGTGTCATATTTTCCTCCCAATATGAAATCTCCCGTCCCGAGTTAAACACGGGAAAAATTGTTTGAGAACAAAAATATTTAGCCCCTGTATCCGACGTTCGTAGGGGTCGCCTTTGGCGATAAATCCACCTAGGCCTTTCGGAAACAGACGATCGGGTTACGCTTTCCGCCCGGCTCGCGGCTGCGGTCGTGTGGGAATTTCCTTAAGCAGCCCACCGACCCCCATACCCGCGATATCGGCCCCGGTCGTTTCCACCCCACACGCCACGCGGGACAGAACCCAATCCGCGCCGTTCAGCGCCGGAGAGCGCGCGCAGCCCGGCAGGCCGATCACCGGGCGCCGTTCAAGCGCGCCGATAAACAGCAGGTTACCGGGATCGACCGGCATGCCAAAGCGATCCACCTTACCGCCTGCTGCGCGCACGGCCTGAGGTGCGACGTCGAACACATCCGACGTGGCCGACCCGGTCAGGATCATCACAATGTCACCCGATGCCTCCGAAATAGCCTGCGCCAAGGGCTCGGGTTTGTGCGGCACGATTTGTACCTCATCTAACGCGAGCCCCAGCGCCTCGACCCGGCCGCGAATGGCTGCGATGCCCTTTTCGTTGGACGGACCGCCCGGAATATCCGTCACGATCAACCCGGCGGTCTTGTGGACCGGGGCCGCAAGACGAATGGACGCATGCGCCAGACTTGCGGCCTTCAACACATCTTCGCGCGGAACGGCGTAAGAGATCACCTTGATCGTGGCGACCATTCCCCCCGGTCCCATCTGTTGATATTGCGGTACCGTCGCGACGGTGATCATCGGGTTTACGCAATTGAACGCCTGCAACGCATCGGCATCCAGGTCCACGACACCGGGACCGTCCGCCAACAGGTTCACACGCCCGGTAAATGGCTGCGTCACGCGCAAACCCACAGCTTGCGGGTCCGGTGTAAGGGCTGCAGCCAAAAGCTCGGCGGCCTCATCCTCGTGGCAATCTCCAGGTTCCAGCCGCGCTACCGTGACTTCGTCATACCCGGCGTCGGCAAGCTGATTGCAATGGTCTGCAGTCAAGACCAGGCCTTTGCGCAGCTTGGCATCCTGCACTTTCACCGAATGCGCCAGGATTGCACCAGCGGCCTCGGCAGTGGGAACGGGACCAAACTTCACGCTTTGCCCCTCAGCACAGCTGTCATTTGGGCAAGTATGGCGACCGCAATCTCGGATGGGCCCGCTGCGCCAATATCCAAGCCTATAGGACCATGGATCTGAGCGATCTCGGCTTCTGAAAACCCGGCTTCGGTCAACCGCGCCACACGTTTCGCGTGGGTCCGCGTGGACCCCAGCGCCCCGATATAGAATACGCCAGCGCGCAAGGCAGCCTCCAACGCCGGATCATCCAGCTTGGGATCGTGGGTCAAAAGAACTACGGCGGTCCGCGTATCCATGCCCAGTTTGGCAACGGCCTCGTCCGGCCAGTCGGTCAGGATCGTCTCACCGGGAAAGCGCGCGCTCGAGGCGAAGGCGTCGCGCGGATCGATGATAGCGGGATCATACCCGGCAATTCGCGCCATCGGCACCAGTGCCTGAGCGATATGGACGGCCCCTACAATGATCAACCGCAACGGAGGGTTATGGACGGCAACAAATGTCTGCCCGTCATCTTCAAAACCGGACCAGTCCATACGCATTCGGTTAGCATAGGCATTGCGACGCAGCGCCCTTTGGCCGGTTTCAACGTTTACCTCATAGGCAACAGGCTCGCGCCGGGCGCGGGCCGCAACCAGATCACGCAACATGGGTTCTGGAAGCACAGATCCGATGGGCTCCACCAGAACGCGGATCGTACCGCCGCAGGCCAGCCCGACGGCAAAGGCGTCCTCGTCACTGACACCGAATTCCAGCAACCGCGCCTCGCCCTCGTCTATTGCTTCATGCGCCTCGACGATGACTGCACCCTCAACGCAGCCGCCAGAGACCGATCCCTCAATCCGGCCATCGCCAGCGATCACCAACTGGGCGCCTACGCGGCGCGGCGCGCTGCCCCAGGTTTCAACAACCGTGGCCAGTGCGGTTGGATGGCCCTCGGCATGCCAATTCAGGGCTGTCTCAGGGCTGTTGTCGAATCTGTCCATTGCACCCTCCCGGCGTGTTCAGGTCCAACATAGGCAGGTTTGGCGCAATGAAAAGTAAGCCTAAAGGCGAACATCCTGTATTTCGCCATCACTGAGCCCTGGGCCAGCATCGGCGTATACAAGCCCAGATCGGCACGCTACCGACAAATCATTGATTGCGCCGAACCCAGATTCTAGCCTACACGAGCAATTGCTGCATTCCAGTATGCGCATATTAATTTTTCACAACGGAGACAGAGAGTTGAAACGTATTCTTACACTCGGACTGGCGCTTGGCCTGTTTACTTCTACCGTCGCAACTGCAGACACTTATCTGCGCTACGGCGAGGTTGAGGGCTGGAAAGTATTCATCGACCAGGACAAGAAAACCTGCCTGATCGAAGCCGTTGATGACTCGGAAAACGTGGTCCAGATGGGCCTGACCGAAGACCGCGGCGTCGGCTATGTGGGCGTGTTCACCAAAGCTGAGACCGACATCAAGCGCGGTGAGAAAGAAGCCGTAGCGATCTTGCTGGGCGAAAACCTTTACGTGGGCGAAGCGACCGGCATGCGCGGCAATATCACCAAAGGATATTCGGGCGGGTATGTTCTGTCAGATGATCCGCAGTTCGCGGATGACATCGCCAAGCAAAAGGTCATGGTCGTGTTCCCGGAAAAGGAATTCGCCTTCACCGTTGATTTGACCGGTACCTACAAGGCCATGGAAATGGCGCGGAAGTGCAACGAAGATCAGCTGAGCTGACCTTCAGTTGGAAAGCGCGGTCATCAGCCGCGCTTTCTCACCCACATCGTCGGGCTTCGAGATAACAGCGGCCAGATCTTCGAGCGAGGCAATCGAGTGGCCCGCCCTGAAACTGTCCACATGGGGCAGCATGGCCGCCACACCTTGGGCCTTGGGCGCGAAGCCATCCCACCGGAGCAATGGGTTGAGCCAGATCAGCCGGCGTGCCGAAAGGTGAAGGCGCTCCATCTCTTTTCCCAACGCTTGGGGGTCGCCCCGGTCCAGCCCGTCCGAGATCAGCAGGACGACCGCGCCCTGCCCCATAACGCGCCGCGACCAGTCCCGATTGAAGGCATGAAGGCACTCGCCGATCCGCGTGCCGCCTTCCCAATCCTGCGCCTCTGCCCCGGCTGCGGCCAACGCCGCGTCCACATCGCGTTGCTGCAGGTGGCGGGTGATGTTGGTAAGGCGCGTGCCAAAGGTGAACGCGTGCACCCTGGCCCAGCCTGCCCCCTTGGCGTTTGACACGGCATGCAGGAAGTGCAGGACAATCCGACTGTACTGGCTCATCGAGCCCGAGATATCGCAAAGCACGACCAGGTTCGGCCAGCGGTGCTTGGGCTTTTGGTGCATGATTTCATGCAGCTCTCCACCCTGTCGCATGGCAGCGCGCAGAGTTCTGGCCCGGTCGATGCGATGCCCCAGATGGCTGGCTTGTCCGCGCCGGGATTCGATAGGCTTCACCGGCAGCGTCAACCGCGCAAGCATACGCTTGGCTTGCGCGATCTCGGCTGTGCTCATCTGCTCAAAATCCAGGCTCCGCAATCGTTCCTCGGACGAAGCCGTTTGCGAGGCGTCGATTTCAAGCTCACTCTCTTCTTCTTGCTCTGCAACGTCTGGCAAGTCCTGTTCGACACCGTCCAACAACGCTTCGGCCGCGCGTTTTTCGGCTGCGTCCGCCTTGCGTTCTTCCTGAACGCCGCGAATAGCAGGCAGCATCATGGACATCATGTGTTCAAGATAACGGGGGTCGCGCCAATACAGACGAAAGACCTGGGCGAACACGGTTCGATGTTCCGGGCGGTGCACAAAACAGGCGTGCAGCGTCCAGTAGAAATCCTGTTTTTCGGTAAATCCTGCGGCCTGCACGGCGCGAATGGCGTCAACAACTCGGCCCGTCCCAATGGGCAACCCCGCCTTGCGCAACGCGCGTGCAAAATGGGTAATGTTCTGCGCCAGTTTTGGACTTTCCGGAATGTCCAATGGTATCTGCTCAACCAAGATGCGATCCCCCGTTCAGGGCATCGGCAATGGCGCGCGCAGCCTCTTTCGGAGTGCGCTTGTCGACAGATATTTCGATCACCCCATCAAGACGCAGCAAAGTCAGATCGCGACGGAAATTCATCAGAACGTCTGGCTCCATCAGTTTTCCGCGCCCCTGCCGCTCTGGATCACAAAGACGCCTCAGGTTTTCCTGCTCGCTTAGTTGAAGCATGAAGGGCTGTAACCGACCGCCGCGCTTGCGCGCAAATTCCAGTGTCGGCGCGATCAGTTCACGGTCGGCCGAGCTTTCTTCCAGCGCATCTGTGAAGATCACCGGAATGTCGGGCCCCAATGTCAACGCCGCTTCATAAATCGCGGCTCGCACCTCTCGCCGCAGAACGGCATGTCTTGGATCGGATCGTACGAACAAAGCGCTCGCGGGGTTCAACATCAGGTGGTTGTCAATCAGCCGTCCGCCGATCATGTCGGCCAGCGCGATCCCAATTGTCCGCTTGCCGGACCCTGGCCATCCAACGATATGGATCGTCAGCGGTTCGTCGACCATCAGGCCGGTTCCAACGACGCTTTGGCCTGATCCAGTATCCGTTTTGCCTCGGACCCCTGCAGTTTCTGTATGTCGTCCTGGTATTTCAGGATTGCGCCCAGAGTATCCCCGATCACCTCAGGGCTCAGGTTGATGACGTCCAAAGCCAGCAGGCATTTGGCCCAGTCGATGGTTTCTGCCACGCCCGGCTTCTTGAACAGATCCTCGGTGCGCAGATGCTGCACGAAGGCGACGATCTCGCGGCTCAGCGCGTCGGCCGCTTCTGGGGCACGAGCGTGCAGGATTTCGATCTCGCGGTCGAAATCGGGATAGTCGACCCAATGGTACAAGCAACGCCGTTTCAACGCGTCATGCACCTCGCGCGTGCGGTTTGAAGTGACGATAACGATGGGCGGTTCCGGGGCTTTCACGGTGCCCAGCTCTGGGATCGTCACCTGAAAATCGCTGAGCGCCTCAAGCAGGAAAGCCTCGAACGGTTCATCCGTGCGATCCAGTTCGTCGATCAACAGAACCGGCGCGCCGTTTTCATCCGGGCGCATCGCCTGCAGCAGCGGGCGTTCGATCAGGTATTCATCCGAAAACAGCTCGGACTGCAAGGCGTCGCGATCTGCACCGCCCGAGGCCTCGGCCGTACGGATGGCGACCATTTGCGCCGGAAAGTTCCATTCATAGACAGCGGAAGACGCATCCAAACCTTCGTAGCACTGCAACCGGATCAGGCGACGGTTCAGACCGGCGGCCAGCGCTTTGGCAATCTCGGTCTTGCCCACGCCAGCCTCACCTTCCAGAAACAATGGTCGGCCCAGTTTCAGCGACAGGAACACCACTGTCGCCAGCGCCCGCCCACAGACATAACCTTGTTCGCCAAGCATGGATTGGACGGCGTCGATGGATTCTGGCTGTGTCATGTTCTGGTCTCTCCCTTGGCACAACAGGTCACGACCATGCCCGCGCGTCAAGGCCGTGTCCTTTCCGGGACTTACGACGATCGGATGAGTTGACAAGGTCTGTGACCCCACACGGGGTCTTTCGCCACCGGGTCTGCTGTGCTAGCGGAAAGCCATGACCGATACCCTCACGATCCGCCGCCCCGACGACTGGCATCTGCACCTGCGCGATGGCGCCATGCTGCAGGCCGTCCTTCCCGAAACCGCGCGCCATTTTGGACGTGCGATCATCATGCCGAACCTCGTGCCGCCCGTTGTGCGCGGCGATCAGGCCGCCGCCTATCGCGACCGTATTCTGGCCGCGCTGCCCGAGGACATGACGTTCGAGCCCCTGATGACCCTGTACCTGACCGAGGATACCGATCCCGACGACATGGCAGCGGCCCATGCAAGTGGTCTGGTCAAAGCGGTCAAACTTTACCCGGCGGGTGCGACAACGAACTCGGCCTCAGGCGTTCGCGATTTCGACAAGGTACGCCCGGTGCTGGAAAAAATGGCCGAAATTGGCCTGCCGATGTGCGTACATGGTGAGGTCACGGATGCCGAGATCGACATCTTTGACCGTGAGGCCGTGTTCATCGACCGCGTGCTGGATCCGATCCGCCGGGCAACACCCGGCCTGCGCGTGGTGATGGAGCATATCACCACCTCCAACGGCGTCGATTACGTCAAAGCCAATGACGCCGACCTTGGCGCGACGATCACGGCGCACCATCTGATCATCAACCGCAACCACATTCTGGTGGGCGGGATCAAACCGCACTACTACTGCTTGCCCGTCGCCAAACGCGAGGAACACCGGCTGGCGCTTCTGGCCGCTGCGACCTCGGGCGATGCGCGGTATTTCCTGGGCACCGACAGCGCGCCGCACACGGATGACAACAAAGAAATGGCTTGCGGGTGTGCTGGTTGCTTTACCGCGACCAACACCATGTCGCTGGTGGCCGAGATGTTCGACCGCGAAGGCGCACTGGACAAGTTGGAAGGGTTTGTGTCGCTGAACGGACCGGGGTTCTATCGCCTGCCGGTCAACGATGAGACCATCACTTTGACAAAGGGCGAACCCGTCACTTATCCCGACAAGATCGAATCCGGCGATGGCCCGGTGACGGTTTTTGACCCGGGCTTCCCACTTCACTGGCGCGTGGTTTAACGCGCCAGCATCTTTGACAAATCGCGGGCGCGGCCTCCGGTGCGCAGCATTGACCAGATCGCGTCCGCCGCATCATTCCCGATCAGCTTGGCGGCCTTGCCACGGACGCGGTCTTCGCGTTCCGACAATGTCATCGGGGCCAGCAGATCATGGGTGGCCTCCAGTCGCGCGCCGTCGCGGCGCAATAGGGTAAGATGCGCCTGCGTTTCTGACAGGGTTTCGTCGGCCTCGACCGAGACCCGGTCCCGCAGGGATTTCAACCGCGGATCAGCACAGACTTTTTCCATATAGCTGGCGGGCAAGGCCGTGTCGTACCCAAGCGCCTGCATGGCAATCACCGTGCGATATGAGAATTTGGCACCCAGCCCGGTTGTCGGCGACATCTGGTTGCAAACGCTCATCCAGCGTGGATGGGTCTTGACCTTGATCTCCGCCACCTCGGGCTCGGCAATGTCCAGATCCCGTGCTGCTTCAAGCGCGGCATGCAGACCATGACAGCAGGCATGAAACTTGTGACTGACACTTTCGAACAGCCAGTCCTCGCCCAGACCGTCCAGTGCCGCCACCGCGTCCGCCTGCCCATTATGTGTGGCGCCAAAACCGTAGGTTCCTTCCAGCGCGTCTGCGTTCGGATCAAACCCTCCTGCCACAAGCAGCGCCGCCTCGACCCCGGCCGAGGCCGCCATACCTGCGTTGTATGGTTTGCCCATCGTCCCAAACTGCGCCTTCAACCCGGCGGCGCGCGTCGCGGTCAGGCCCAGAACTTTTTGCATCTGCACCGCATCAAAACCCAGAATGCGCCCCGCAGCCACAGCCGCACCAAATGCCCCGGATGTTGCAGTCTGATGAAAACCCGCTTGATAATGGTCGCGCCCAAGCCAAAGACCGATGCGAATAGATGTCTCCATCCCGACCAAAGCGGCCTCAAGGAAATCGACCAGTATGCGATCATCCCATTCACTTGCCGCCAACGCAGCAGGCAGTACAGCAACTGAGGGATGGCCGATATGGGCGAAGTGCGTGTCGTCGTAATCCAACGCATGTGAGACCGTGCCGTTCACCAAAGCAGCCCCGCGCAAGGGCGCGGCACCTCCACCGAACAACTGCGCCTGTTCTGCACCAGTTTCGCCCAGGATCAGATCACGCACGGCACGCGACACAGGCTCGCCCACGCCTGCGCGCCCCACGGATATCCAGTCCAACACGGAGAGAGATGTGACAACCCGCGTCTGCAAGGTCGTCGTGATAGGGCCTGCCGCAAAAGCAGCCAGAGAAGCAGTAAATCCGGTCATGGGCGCAGTCTAGCGACCGCCGCCGGGTGGTAAAGGGCTAGCTGTACAAGTCCTTTGCACGAGTTTCGAAAGCCTGCACAATCCTATGCATGGCCTCATTAAACACGACACCAATGATCCCCTGCAGGATGGCGTTCTTGAACTCGAAATCCACATGGAACGAGATGTTGCAGCCGCCTTCGTCTGCGTCTTCGAATTGCCAGTCGGATTTCATGTATTTGAACGGGCCGTCCAGGTATTCGGTGTCGATGCGTTTCTGATCGGCAAACAAAGTCACTCGGCTGCCGAACCGTTCGCGGAACACCTTGAACGAGATCACCAGATCCGCCTCCATAACCTGCGCCTCACCCGCGGCATAGGTCCGCCGAATACGCGCCGCTGCGCACCAGGGCAGGAACTCGGGGTACTTGGCCACATCGGCGACCAGCTCGTACATCTGCTGGGCAGTGTAAGGGAGGTGACGTGTTTCCGAATGAGTAGGCATGGCGTCCGGTTTTACAGGTGACAATGGCGCGTCATGTCGTATGTTGCGCGCCAAAGATCAAGGGGGCTGCGATGACTGACCGCGCTTATGTGATAGATGAGATGATCTCGGCCAAGGCCATCGCTGCAAGGATTGAGGAGTTATGCCGGGAAATCACTGCGGAATTTGGCGATACGGACAAGCTTGTCGTCGTAGGCCTGTTGCGCGGTAGCTTTGTCTTCATCGCCGACCTGGTACGGGAACTGGACCTGCCGATCGAGGTCGATTTCCTTGAGGCGTCCTCGTACGGTGATTCGATGGAAAGCAGCCGCGAAGTGCGTATTCTCAAGGACTTGCGTGGCGCAATTGAAGGGCGCGACGTTCTGGTGGTTGAGGATATCGTCGACACGGGCCATACCCTGAACCACGTCACCAAGCTGCTGCGCAGCCGAAAACCCAGCCGTCTGAAATCAATCGCCCTGCTGGACAAGCCCAGCCGGCGCGAGGTCGACTTCCGCTCGGACTGGATTGGTTTTGAGATCCCGGATGAATTTGTTGTGGGCTACGGGATCGACTACGCGCAGCGCAATCGAAACCTGCCCTTTATCGGCAAGGTTCGGTTCGTCGAAGAGTGAACCGGTTCAAACGGTGGGGCCTAACATCTGCCGAACCGCAGACAGGAAAATCCCGGTTCCGACCGGGATCAACGCGTCAGGAAAATCGTAATCGGGGTTATGTAGCTGGGGATGATCATGTCCTGAACCCAGCCAGAACATGGCCGATTTTGCACCCTTGCCGAATTGTCCGAAATCCTCTGAGAATTTTTGCGGAACCTCGGTCAATTCGCATGGTACCCCGTGTGCAGCGCATGCTTGAGCGATGGCTTCGACGGCTTGGGCATCGTTCGTGCAGGCTTCGAAGACATCGTCATAGCTGATCGCAATGTCCAAACCATCCACGGCTGCGGTTTGATTTGCAAGCGCTTCGGCCTCAGCCATCAGGCTTTCCATCCGCGTGTCTGAAACGGTTCTCAGAGTTACCCAAATCTCGGCCTGCCCCGGCGCGATGCCAAACGTGGCCTCGCCTAAACGGGCATGGGTCACGGTGGTCAGCGCAAACGCGGCACCCAATGCACCGCCTGATCCCAGATCCGCCAGCTTCACCATCAGCTGTGACATGGCCCGTGCCGGGGACACCCCATCCTGAGGTGCCGCAGCATGAGACGTCTTGCCCGTAAGCTGGATTTTCATTCCGCGTGAGGCGCAATTCGCCGGCCCCTTGCACAGTTCAACCGCACCAAGAGCCAACCCCGGCAAGTTGTGCAGCGAAAACACGTAGTCAGGCGCGATTTGGTCGAACTTGGGATCCGCGCGAAACGCGATGGCACCCTGTCCGGTTTCCTCGGCTGGCTGAAAGATCAGAACAACGCGGCCCTGTGCTGGTCGTCGGCGCGCCAGATCTTCCGCCACGCCCAGCACCATTGTCATGTGACCATCGTGGCCACATAGGTGCCCCTTACCTTGAACTTTCGACGCGTAGTGGCACGTGCCGATTTCCTGGATCGGCAGCCCATCCAGCTCACACCGAATCCCCACGGTTGGCCCTGCCTGCCCACTGTCAAAGATCGCGGCGACGCCGTGTCCACCCAGACCTGTCAGCACCTGATCGGCACCGAAACCTTGCAACAGGGTGGCCACGCGAGCAGCGGTCTCACGCTCCTGCCCTGAGATTTCGGGATATTCGTGCAGTTCGTGGCGCAGGCGGGTCAGCCGAGCGCAGGTTTCAGGTGTCACCCTTGCTCCAGCTTTTTCTGGCGCGCGTCGCGCAAACGGGCAAAGTCATCCCCCGCGTGGTACGACGAACGGGTCAGCGGGGTCGCAGACACCATGAGGAATCCTTTGCCATAGGCAGCCTTTTCATACGATGCGAACTCTTCCGGGGTTACAAACCGGTCGACACCGTGATGCTTAGGTGTGGGCTGCAGGTACTGACCGATGGTCAGAAAATCGATATCGGCGGCGCGCATATCATCCATGACCTGACGCACCTGTTGTTCGTTTTCGCCCAATCCGACCATGATGCCAGATTTGGTAAAGATCGACGGATCGAGTTCTTTGACCTGCTGCAAAAGTCGCAGCGAGTGGAAATAGCGCGCGCCGGGACGCACCTCGGGGTAGAGGCCCGGTACGGTCTCCAGATTGTGGTTGAACACGTCCGGTTTGGCCTTGACCACGGTCTCAAGCACGGACGGGTCGCATTTCAGGAAGTCAGGCGTCAGGATTTCGATGGTCGTCTTGGGCGACCGGTGTCGCACCGCCCGGATCGTTTGCGCGAAGTGTTCCGCGCCGCCGTCCTTGAGGTCGTCGCGGTCGACAGAGGTAATCACAACATGATTCAGACCCAGCTTTTGGACGGCATGCGCCACGCGTCCGGGCTCGAACGCGTCCAGTTCGTCCGGGCGACCGGTGGCGATATTGCAGAAGGTGCAACCGCGGGTACAGATCTCGCCCATGATCATCATGGTGGCGTGGCCCTGGCTCCAGCACTCGCCCACGTTGGGGCAACCGGCCTCTTCGCACACCGTCACAAGATTGTTTTCACGCATGATCTTATGGGTGTCGGCATAGCCCTTGCCGCCGGGCGCCTTGACCCTAATCCATTTCGGCTTCTTAGGCTGGGCGTTATCCGGGCGATGCGCCTTTTCAGGGTGACGTTGTTCCGGGATTTTCAGATCGCGCACGGGCAGCTTTCCTGACTTTGGGTCAACTTGGTGTACCTATAACATAAAACACTCACGCCTGTTACACCAGCGACGCATAGCCGCTATGCACACACCTCACGAGCGTCAAATTAGTTTAACCCTAAACTATATTTTTCACGTGAAAAATCAATCGACAATAAGACTAAACCTATCTTGCAGATGCAGCATTTCATGGATTGAAGGCAGTTTAGAACTGATTTAAATCGCCAGCACGTCACAACTGAATCACAGGAATTTGAACATGAAGACCGGAGCAAAACTGCCCGATGTGACCTTCCACACGCGCGTCCGCGACGAGGCAATCGAAGGCCCCAACCCGTTCCGCTGGGAAGACAAGACAACCGCCGATTATTTCGCTGGCAAACGGGTGATCCTGTTCTCGCTGCCGGGTGCTTTCACCCCCACATGTTCGACCTATCAGCTGCCCGGGTTTGAAAACGGCTACGCCGATTTCACCGCCAAAGGCATCGACGAAATCTACTGTATGTCCGTGAACGACAGCTTTGTCATGAACAAGTGGGCGCAGGATCAGGACCTGAAGAACGTCAAAGTCATCCCCGACGGTTCGGGCGAGTTCACTCGCAAAATGGGCATGCTGGTCGATAAGGACAATCTGGGCTTTGGCATGCGCTCGTGGCGTTATGCCGCCATCGTAAACGACGGTGTTGTAGAAGCATGGTTCGAAGAGCCCGGCCTGATGGACAACTGCCCCGAAGACCCTTACGGCGTGTCGTCACCGGAAACCCTGATGAAGCATCTGGACGAAGCCAAACAGCCTGAGCTGGCCTGACTCCCTCCTTTGTCAAAATAGTTGAGGCTCGCCACTGGCGAGCCTTTTTTATTGGCGTGTAGCGGTCACGATCTCTTCGCCAACACGCCGGATAACTTCCGCAAGGCTGTCAAACCAATCCTCTCTGCCGGTCGACAACCGCCGGACCAGACCCACCGTTCGGGCAGGTTGCGGCGCGCCAAAACGCATGAGCTGCAAACCCGGCACAGCCTCGGTCTCTGACCGCGCAGCAAGTTCGGGCATAAGCGTCAGGCCGAACCCGTCAGCAACCAATCGCGACAAAGTCGCCAGCGATGATGCGCCCATGTTAATCAACCCGCTGCTTCGGTCCTGACCGCAGACCTCAAGCGCTTGATCCGTGAGGCAATGGCCATCGTCCAGCAACATCAGCTGCGCTTTTTGCAGATCAATGGGGCGTAAAGCGTCCGGGTTGGTCGGAACGGTCTGCAGCCGACCCGCACTGCCCGCCAGAAAGAAGCGATCTTCAAAAAGCGGTAGTTCGAACAACTCGTTTCCACCCGATGGCAGCGCCATAACGCCGGCGTCGATCTCTCCGGCGCGCAGCATAGTCAACAACCGCTCGGTCCGGGCCTCGCGGATCTGCACCCTGAGCGAGACGTCAGTCGTGCGCAAGCCGGCCAGGACGCCGGACAACAGATAAGGAGCTATTGTCGGAATAATCCCGATCGACAACGAACGGTGCCCGCTGGAACTGTCCCTTGCAAATTGATCCAGCCGATCCGCTGCGCCCAGAACCTGTCGCGCATAGTCCAATACATCTCGCCCCAACGGGGTCAGAAGAATGTCACGAGCCTGACGTTCGAACAACGGTCCGCCCAGAGTTTCCTCAAGCGCCTTGATCTGAACGGATAGCGCTGGTTGGGACACGTGGCAGACCTGCGCGGCCCGACCAAAATTGCGTTGATCCGCCACCGCGCTGAAATATTGAAGCTGTCTGAGGGTGAAATTCATAGAAGTTACCTATCACCACCCTCAAAAACCGCAATCAGAAACTATGGCAAGGTTCACCCGATCAGGCGCGTTTTTTCGACCTGATCCTCATAATGCCGTTTAAGCCGCTGCAGAGCGATGCGCAGAACGATTTTGCCCGATCGCGCTGACCACCCCATTCGTTTTTCAGCCAGTTCTAACCCCTCAAGATAGCAGCAACAGCGCAACGCAACGTCGCTCAACCCCGGCCCGAGGTCGGACAGCGCACGTTCAACACGGGCCCGTGCATCCGACGACCCTTGCCCGGCGTAGGTCCCCGTGCTGAAACTGCCGCGCCCCCCGGCGGTCAGAAAGTGATCCCAGTTCTGGGCGACCTGTGGGCCGATCTGCGCAAGCTCGAAATCCTCGCGCAGACGCTCGCCCGCGCTGACAAGGGTTTCGTCCAGGAATGGCTTGCCATCCCGATCCCGTCGGCGTGCCAAAGCGATCAGAGGGCTTTCTGCTGCGCTGTAGCGAATGCGACGGGCACGGGGTGAGGACGTGGATTGGCTGCTCTGCGCCTGAAAAGGCGTTTGCGCTTCGGCCATGCCGAACTCGTTCCTCGCACGCGCCTTGTTTTCAGCCTCGGCAACCAGTTGACTCAGCGCAGCCCGCCCCGATGACGATATACGGTAGCGCGAGATGCGTCCGGGATTGTCGCAGGAGATCCAATCCTTTAGCGCCAGCGCCTGCGCAATCCGACAATCCACAACGGCGGTTCTAGTGGCGGCATTGTCACCGCTGTCGCGGACGACCACGGCCTTGTCCATCTCTTCTGCTACGGCCAGCACCGCGCCGGTTTCGCAAAGCCTACGCATAATCCGCAGGGCCTCGTTGTTGAACTCTTCGTCTTTTGCAGCTGCGTCCTCTGGCTGCAGGCCCAACACCGCAGGAGCGCCCCCTGCCCGTCCATCCAGATCCGAGAAATGCGTTTCCGCAAGCGACTGCAGCGCGGCATCCACCAGCGGATCGTCGCGGCGCATTTCAATGCGCCGGATTTGTCTGAGTATGGTTGACGCATGGCACCCAACGGATCGCGCTATATCACGGATCGATTGACCGGTTTCGGTATGCGCCAGGTATCGTTGCGCCCCCTCAGGTACCCAAGCCGGAATGGTGAAAGCCATGTTTTCTTCCATAGTTACTTGCCCTCGTCGACAATCCAATCTGTTCTCAATCGCCCCCGGAGAATTTGTTAACCAATCCTAACTAGAGTTGCTTTCGTTACTCGTTCGTTAACCGGTGGAGACAAGAACCAGATTTGATTCAAAATCATAAACACTCGTGAAGTCAGAGTTCGGAGAGAGCTCAATCAAGGCAACACCCGCTTAGGTTGTGTGAGAAATGGCTATCTTCTGTTCAACCAAGGGAACACTCAAATGCAGGACCTGATGACCATGATTACAACGCTCCGCCGCCCTCGTCTGTTGGCACGGGCGGCGAAACACGGGGCGCAGGACTATGATCGGGACCGGCATTTGCAGCGCATCCTGGGATACGGGTCTTTGCCAGGAACAGGAGCAGCTCTGGTTCGGCTGATGGAGATGGAGCGAGAAGTTAACGCACAAAGGTTGGCCGAAGATGCCGCATATTCCCTGGTGCGTCACCTGGATCTGTTGATTGCGCTTTTGGGCGAGGCGCAACTGTTAAAAGCCAGCCGCGCCTCGCAATATCAGTGATCAGGTGAAAGCATCCGGCATGGATGCTTTCTTTTCCGCCACGTATTCGTTCAATGCGGCGTTGATTGACGGGTCGAGTTGCGGTTGCTGATAATTGGCCAGCAGATGCTCGACCCGCGACGTGGCCAGTTGCCGCGTGTCACGGCCGCCCTCGTCTTCCCAAGTCTCGAAGGGCTTGTAGTCCAGCACTTCGGACTTCCAGAACGCCTCTTTGAAATTCGCCTGCGTATGAGCGCACCCCAGGTAATGGCCACCTGGGCCAACTTCGCGGATCGCGTCCATCGCCTGCGCGTTTTCGTCATAGGCAACGCCCTTTGCCAAACCGTGCAGAACGCCCAACTGGTCAGCATCCATGACGAACTTCTCAAAGTCGGCAACCAAACCGCCCTCAAGCCAGCCGCAGGAGTGCAGCATGAAGTTTACGCCTGCCATCAGCCCCATGTTCAGCGAGTTTGCGGTCTCGTAAGCCGCTTGTGCATCAGGCAGTTTCGAGCCGCAGAAGGAGCCAGCCGAACGGAACGGCAGGTTCAGGCGTCGCGCCAGTTGACCCGCGCCATAGGTGACCATTGACGCCTCGGGCGTACCAAAGGTCGGCGCGCCCGAATTCATGTCGATCGATGACACAAAGGCCCCAAAGATCGCGGGCGCACCCGGACGGATGATCTGATTATATGCCACGCCGGCCAGAACTTCAGCCAGAACCTGCGTCAGCGTTCCGGCAACCGAAACCGGTGCCATCGCGCCACCAACGATGAATGGCGAGATGATGCAGGCCTGATTGTTTCGCGCATAAACCTCAAGCGAGCCCATCATCACATCGTCGAATGTCATCGGCGAATTGATGTTGGTCAGCGAGGTCATGACGGTGTTTTCCTGCACGAACTCTTTGCCGAACAGGATCTCGCACATCTCAACGGAATCCTGCGCACGGCTTGGGTCAGTGACCGAGCCCATGAACGGCTTATCCGACAGGGTCATGTGCGCCATCAGCATGTCCAGATGACGCTTGTTCACCGGAACGTCAGTCGGTTCGCACACCGTCCCGCCCGAGTGGTGCAGCCACTTGGACATATAGGCGAGTTTTACGAACTTGTTGAAATCTTCCATGGTCGCATAGCGGCGGCCACCCATTGCATCGCGCACAAATGGCGGGCCATAGACCGGAGCCAGAACCAGGTTGCGGCCACCGATGACCACCGATTTTTCAGGGTTGCGGGCGTGCTGGGTGAACTCGCTGGGTGCGGTTTTGATCAGCTCTCGTGCCAAACCGCGCGGGATGCGCACACGCTCGCCGTCCACGTCTGCACCGGCATCTTTCCAACGCTTCAACGCGTCGGGATTGTCCACGAAGTTCACACCGACTTCGGCCAGAATGGTTTCCGCGTTGGTTTCGATGATTCCCAACGCTTCTTCGTTGAGAACCTCGAAGTTCGGAATATTCCGTTCGATATATTTCGCGGTTTCGATACGAACTGCGGTGCGTTCGGCCCGGCGAGCGGCACCACCGCCACCTCGTGCCCTGCGCCGGGTGCTTGCCTCTGCCATGAGAAAATCCCGTCTAACTGGTTGGTTTGGTCCGGTTGTTACAGGACCCAACATCTGCACTGCATCAAGTTTACGGCGCTATAGGGGGAAAAGCGACATCTGGATAAACCAAACCCGCCAGGCGGCGATTTTGCTCATTGCAGGTCTTTCTGCATCAAGACGCTATTGCCGTTCACCTCGACCTGCGTCCAGCCCATGTGGAGGTACATTGAGACCGTGGACTCCATAAGCCGATGGGTGCGAAGGCGTAAAACCCATACGCCTGCTTCTCGTGCAGCCTCTTCGGCTTTAGCCATCAATCGCCGTGCCAAACCCGCGCCTTGCGCTTTGGGCGCAACAGCCAGATTGTAGATCATGATTCCATCGCGAACCTGATCGAAAACGATATAGCCCGCGATATCATTTTGGTCCGCAAACACCCACGCCTGATGCGAAGCGATGTCGTCATTTGCACACGCCGTCACGTCGGGCAGATCAGGGATGTCGCGCAAAGGACCCGCATAGGCTTGCTGGATACACGTTGTGACCTTGCTTGCGTCAGCCGGGTTTGCGCGACGCAACATGAAATCGGACATGCCGTCCCCTTTCGGTCTATTCCTGAGGCACAATTGCACAAATGACGTCATAGCGCTTGCACATGCAAGGCTTGCGACCTAATAGCCAACCATGACCCAAGACACCCATGACCGCCTTCTGATCATCGACTTCGGCAGCCAGGTTACGCAGCTTATTGCCCGCCGCCTGCGCGAGCTGAATGTCTATTGCGAAATCCACCCCTATCAGAACGTCACGATGGACTTCGTGCGGGAAATGGCTCCGAAAGCCGTGATTTTCTCGGGCGGGCCAGACAGCGTGACGCGCGAGGGGTCGCCGCGCGCGCCGCAAGAGATCTTTGACTATGGCGTGCCGATCCTGGGCATTTGTTACGGCCAGCAGGTGATGATGCATCAGTTGGGCGGCAAGGTCGAAAGCGGGCATGGCACAGCGGAGTTCGGCCGTGCGTTTGTGACCCCGAAAGAACAGCTGGACATCCTGGACGGCTGGTTTGCGGACGGGGACGAACAGGTCTGGATGAGCCATGGCGACCACGTCAGTGAAATCGCTCCTGGATTCGACGTCTACGGTACCTCGCCCAACGCGCCCTTTGCGATCACGGCGGATGCTAAGCGCCATTTCTATGCGGTTCAATTCCACCCCGAGGTGCACCACACCCCCAAGGGCGCAAAGTTGTACGAGAACTTCGTCAAGCTGGCAGGTTTCAAGGGCGACTGGACCATGGGCGCCTACCGCGAACAGATGATCGAAAAGATCCGCGAGCAAGTCGGTGACAAAAAGGTCATCTGTGGCCTGTCCGGCGGCGTCGACAGCTCGGTCGCGGCGATCCTGATCCATGAGGCGATCGGCGATCAGCTGACATGTGTGTTTGTCGACCACGGGCTTCTGCGCAAGAACGAGGCCGAGGAAGTCGTGGGCATGTTCCGCGACAACTACAACATCCAACTGATCCACGCGGATGAAAGCGACCTGTTCCTGGGCGAGCTGGAAGGTCAGAGCGACCCCGAGACCAAGCGCAAGATCATTGGTAAACTGTTCATCGACGTATTCCAGAAACACGCGGACACCATTGAAGGCGCCGAATTCCTGGCGCAGGGCACGCTGTATCCGGATGTGATCGAATCCGTGTCCTTCTCGGGCGGTCCTTCGGTCACGATCAAGTCCCACCACAACGTTGGCGGTCTGCCCGAAAAGATGGGCCTGAAACTGGTCGAACCCCTGCGCGAGCTGTTCAAGGACGAGGTTCGTGCCTTGGGTCGCGAACTGGGTTTGCCGCAAAGCTTTATCGGTCGCCACCCTTTCCCTGGCCCCGGCCTCGCGATCCGCTGCCCCGGAGAAATCACCCGCGAAAAACTGGACATCCTGCGTGAAGCAGATGCGGTTTACATCGACCAGATTCGCAAGCACGGGCTCTATGATGAGATCTGGCAAGCCTTCGTTGCCATCCTGCCCGTGCGCACCGTGGGCGTCATGGGCGACGGACGGACCTATGACTATGCCTGCGCCTTGCGTGCCGTCACGTCAGTGGATGGCATGACCGCCGACTATTACCCGTTCAGCCACGAATTCCTGGGCGAAACGGCGACTCGGATCATCAATGAGGTCAAGGGCATCAACCGATGCACCTATGACATCACATCCAAACCACCCGGAACGATCGAGTGGGAATGACAAAAAGCCGGGCTTCGTCCCGGCTTTTTTGTTTCCAAACGCGTGAATTTCGATACTTATCAGATTGATACAAAACGGGGTTAGCAGGCATCGCAATGGACAGCGCCAAACCGCAGATTGGCAAGGCCGCGCTCTGGATGACCGGGGCGATTGCCTCGTTCTCATCCATGGCGGTCGCTGGCCGTGAGTTGAGCGTCACCCATGACACGTTCGAAATCATGTTCTATCGCAGCCTCGTGGGTATTTGCGTCGTCGCTCTGATCCTGACGGCCACAGGGACATGGCATCAGGTATCGACCAAACGGATTGGTCTTCACGGCGTTCGCAACGTGCTGCATTTCACGGGCCAGAACCTTTGGTTCTATGCCGTAAGTGTCATCCCACTGGCCCAAGTCTTCGCGTTGGAGTTCACACAGCCCATCTGGGTCATCCTGCTGTCCCCCTTGTTGTTGAAAGAGCGTCTGACAACGGTACGCATGCTGTCGGCACTGATCGGTTTCGCTGGCATTCTGATGGTCGCCCGTCCCGGTGCTGTGCCGCTCAGCGCGGGTGTGTTAACGGCCGCTCTCTCCGCTGTTTTCTTTGCTTTGACAACCATTTCGACCAAATCGCTCACCCGCTTTGCAAGCATCGGATGTATCATGTTCTGGCTTACTGTCATGCAGGCCGCCTTGGGGCTGGTTGCGTCAGGGATCGACGGGCAAATTACGCTGCCATCGGCAAGCACCGCTCCGTTCTTGCTGCTGGTGGGGCTGGCCGGGCTTTTGGCACATTATTGCATTACCAATGCGCTCGCCATCGCGCCGGCAACCGTTGTGGTCCCCTTTGACTTTGCCCGCCTTCCGACTATCGCGGTGGTGGGCATGGTTCTGTATCACGAACCTCTGGATCACTGGACCTTGCTGGGTGCTGCCGTGATCTTCTCAGGAATCTTTTTGAACGTCCACGCTGAGAATCGTAACAGTTTGGCAACACTCTCAGGCGACACTCGACGCAATTAACGCACGGTCACCAGTTGACGGTAAAGTAAAGCTTAGAAAAGTATCGAGCACCACATTACAGGTCGGTCCGCACCACAACATTACAGGCACCGACCTTCAGGAGACCTAGAGGGAGGAACTAATGAAAAAAGCGCTTCTACAGGCGTGCGCGGTGTGCATTGGCGCAACTGGAGCATATGCAGGCGGTTTGGACCGTAGCGGCCAGGGCGTAAACATTCTGTTTGAGGAAGGTTCTGTTGTACAGTTCCGCTTCAGCTACACCAACCCAAGTGTCAGCGGTGAGCAAAACGGTGTTTCGTCCGGGAACGTCGCGAACAGCTTTTTCACCCCGCATCTGGCCTACAAACACGCGTTTACCGATCAGCTGGACTTCGCACTGATCTATGACGAGCCATTTGGTGCCGATGTCCGCTATCCGTCGAACTACCCGTTGTCGATTAATCCGACCGCTGCGGTTGGTGGACGTACGGACGTACTGCGCGCGAAGGCAGACGTTGATGCGATCACTGCTCTGCTTCGCTACAAGTTCGATGGTGGATTCAGCGCTATCGGTGGTATCCGCGCTCAGCGCGCAGATGCGAACGTCGCTGTACCTGTCGTAGCCGGATACGAATTTGAATCCGGTGCCGAGATTGATTTTGGCTACGTTGTCGGTGTCGCATGGGAACGCCCGGAAATCGCGGCACGCGTTGCACTGACCTACAACTCGAAAATCACTCACAAGTTCGACTCGACCGAATCCATCAACCGCGTTCCGCCGATCCCGGCCGCGCTGGTGACGGCACAGACTCAGACCGAAGTTGTAACACCCCAGTCGGTTAACCTCGACTTCCAGACGGGCGTTGCGCCTAACACACTGCTGTTCGGTTCGATCCGCTGGGTTGACTGGCCGCAGACCGTACTGGCACCGCCGGTGTATGTCGGCGCTGCAAACCAGAACCTGGTTGACTACGACGACGACACTTTCACCTACTCGCTGGGTGTGGGCTATAAGTTCTCGGAAGAGTTTTCGGGCGCGATCACCGCAGGTTACGAAACCTCCGGCGACACCACCGTTTCGAACCTTGGCCCGACTGATGGCTTCTGGAGCCTGGGCGTCGGCGGCACCTACTCGTTCGAGCAGGCACAGCTGTCGGGCGGTATCCGCTACACCGATATCGGCGACGCTACCACCACAACCGGCGGCCAGTTCTCGGGCAACTCGGCCTGGAGCGTCGGTCTGCAGCTGACATACTTCCTGCAGTAAGCAGCACAGCTCAAGACTTTTGAAACCCCGCTATTCCGGCGGGGTTTTTCTTTGCGCAGGTTTCGGGTCGAACACCACGCCAGAGAGTGTAACAACACGCTATGGAACCACAAAAACACCTCTCATCAAGGGCTTGGGCCGAACTGTTTCTGTTGGGTGTAATCTGGGGCGCGTCGTTTATCTCGATCCGCGTCGCGCTGGACACTATCCCCGTGATGACCTCGGTCCTGCACAGGGTTTTCTGGGCAATGCTGGCGCTTTGGCTCGTGGTCTGGGTCAAACGCCTCGGCGTACCACGCAGCCCCCGCACTTGGGGCGCGTTCCTGGTTATGGGGCTACTGAACAATGCCGTCCCGTTTTCGCTGATGGCCTGGGGGCAGCTTTACATCGAAACGGGCCTGACCTCGATCCTGAATGCAGCAACTGCGGTGTTCGGGGTATTGATCGCAGCCATCTTTTTCAAGGATGAGCGCCTGACGCCCGCGCGCGGATTTGGCGTGGGGCTGGGCTTTCTGGGCGTGGCCATAGCAATCGGCCTGAAGAATTTCACGACGTTCAACCTGCAAAGTGCTGCTCAGCTCGCGATTCTGGCGGGCACCGTTTCCTACGCTCTGGCCAGTGCCTGGGCTCGCGCCAAATTATCGGATCTGTCGCCAATAGTCGCCGCTGCCGGAATGCTGACCGCCTCGACCCTTTTGATGCTGCCGATCACGTTGATGATCGACGGCGTTCCAACCCTGAACCTACCAGCGATCACTTGGGCCGCCATCGCTTATTATTCCCTGTTTGCGACCGCGGGCGCATATCTCTTGTATTACCGTGTTCTGGCGATGGCCGGGGCCGGTAATCTGATGCTGGTCACTCTGATCATCCCGCCGGTCGCGATTGTCCTGGGAGCCGTTTTGCGCAATGAGGCCCTGCCGCCGCAAGCCTTTCTGGGGTTTGCGGTGCTTGCTATAGGGCTGGTGATCCTAAATCGTGCGCGCCCACGTGATTGACGCCGCACCCTGCCCGATTTAGCTAGGTCACAAAAAGGGACAGCGGACAATGATCTACAGCTCGGCAAAAGACTGGCGCGAGGCAGCGCGAAAAAAGGTGCTGTTTTTCGGCATGTCCGGCCTTGGCAAAACATACGTGTCCAATGTCCTGCGCGATTCTGGCGATTGGTTTCATTACTCGATCGACTACCGAATCGGCACCCGCTATATGGGCGAATACATCATCGACAACGCAAAAGCCGAGGCGATGAAAGTCCCGTTCTTGCGCGAACTGCTGCTAACGGATTCGATCTATATCGGATCAAACATCTCGTTCGAGAACCTGACACCTGTCGCCGCTTATCTGGGCAAGCCCGGCAACCCTGATGTTGGCGGCCTCGACCTGACCGAGTATCGCCGCAGGCAGGAACAGTTTCGCCAGGCGGAAATCCACGCCCTGCTGGACACCCAGTATTTCATTGATCGCGCAGAACGCTTGTATCAGTACCCGAACTTCATCTGCGACACAGGCGGATCGATCTGTGAATGGGTCGACCCCAATGATCCGGCCGATCACCTCCTGACAGAGCTGTCCCGCCACACCCTGATGATTTGGATCAAGGGGGATGACGAACACACCGCTGAACTGATCCGACGTTTCGACAAAGCGCCGAAACCGATGTCCTATCAACCCGAATTCCTGACTCGCGTTTGGGAAGAATACCTGGCCGAACACGATTGCGCCGCGGATGCAGTCGACCCGGATGCATTCATCCGCTGGACCTATGCGCGGGCGCTGGCGCACCGCCAGCCACGCTATGAAGCCATGGCTGAAAACTGGGGCGTAACGGTTACTGCCGCAGACATGCACAAGGTCCGGGATGCCGCTGATTTCGACGAGTTGATCGAACGCACCCTTGAGACCCGGACGAACCGCGCTTAATTACCGCCTCTACACTGAAACTCCAAAGGCTTGCACCTGATGCCGATCAAGATTCCTTCCGACCTTCCTGCGTATGACGTTCTCACCAATGAGGGCGTCATGGTCATGGACGAGGATCAGGCGATGCGTCAGGACATCCGCCCCTTGCGGATCGGCCTGCTGAATCTGATGCCCAAGAAGATTCAAACCGAAAACCAGTTCGCGCGTCTGATCGGGGCGACTCCGCTGCAGATTGACCTGTCGTTGATCCGCATGACCGAGCATCGCACCAAGAACACAGCCGCCGATCACATGGCCGAGTTCTACCAGCCCTTCCAGGACGTGAAGGACCAGAAGTTCGATGGTCTGATCATCACCGGCGCGCCCATCGAGCATCTTGAGTTTGATGACGTCACCTATTGGGACGAGATGACCGAAGTGTTCGAGTGGACCCAGACCAACGTTCACTCCACATTCGGCGTCTGCTGGGGTGGTATGGCGATGATCAACCATTTCCACGGCGTTCGAAAGCACATGCTGGATGCCAAGGCATTTGGGTGTTTCCGCCATCAGAACAGAGTCCCGGCGTCTCCTTTTTTGCGCGGCTTCTCGGATGATTGTGTCATCCCGGTCAGCCGCTGGACGGAAATGAAACAGGACGAGATCGACACCGCGGATGGCCTGACCACGCTGCTGGGCAGTGATGAGGTCGGCCCCTGTCTGGTCGAGGACCCGTCGCATCGGGCAATCTACATTTTCAACCATTTCGAATACGACAGCGATACGTTGAAGCAGGAATATGACCGCGACATCGCGAACGGGACGCCGATCAATGTGCCGATGAATTACTACCCCGACGACGACCCCTCGCAACCGCCGCAAAACCGGTGGCGCAGCCACGCGCATCTGCTTTACGGCAATTGGATCAACGAGATTTACCAGTCCACACCGTTCAATATGGATAACATTGGCCGTTAAAGTTCTCATATCCCTGGGCCTATTGGTAATGGGTCTGATCGCGCTGACCGCCTGGCGAGCCGCGAAAAACGAAGCTGCGGCCGAGGCCAACTTCCCGCCCGAAGGCGAGATCGTTCTGGTCGACGGCGTCGCTGTCCATGCCGAGGTAATGGGTGAAGGGCCGGATGTCGTCCTGATTCATGGATCCAGCGGAAACACCCGAGACATGACGTTTTCTCTGGCCCCGATCCTTGCGGAAAACTTCCGGGTGATCGTGTTCGACCGCCCGGGCCTAGGATACAGTGACAGCTTCAACCCCACTGGGGAAACCATTGAAGAGCAAGCACTGATCCTCCAAAAAGCCGCTGCGCAACTTGGGGCGGACAAGCCCATCGTAGCGGGACAAAGCTATGGTGGGTCAGTGTCGTTGGCTTGGGCTGTGACGCGGCCCGAGAATATTTCGGCCCTTGTGCTTATCGCACCTGCTGCGATCCCATGGGAGACGCCTTTGGATGGTTTTAACAAACTTGCGTCCACACCAACCGGGAACGCGCTTGCCCTGCCCCTGATCACGGCCTTCGTACCAGAATGGTATGTCGAACAAGCGCTGGATCGTGTCTTTGCTCCTCAGACCGCGCCCGATGGTTATGCGGATCACTTCGGACCAGGCCTGACCATGCGCCGCGCGTCAATGCACGCCAACGCAAAACAGCGCGCAAACCTGCTGGATGAGGTCAGTGCCCTTCAGCCTCGTTATGGTGAGATTTCTGTGCCGACAGAAGTCGTCCATGGGACTGCAGATACAACTGTCAGCTTTGGCTGGCATGCCGAACGGTTGGTAGACGAGATCCCCAATGCCGAACTGATCGAGCTTCCAGGGATTGGCCATATGCCGCAGGTTGTCGCCGCCCCCGAGGTCGCGGCAGCAATCGAACGTGCGGCCGAACGAGCGGGTTTGCGTTAAACCTGCGGCTAATCCATAGTAGGAACTGGATTTTATCGCGAGGTGGATCATGGCCCGTTCCGAAAAAGGTTCCATTGAAAAGTACTTTCGAAAAGAAGCGCCAAAAGAGGTGCGATCAGCCATCGAAAAGGCGGGAAAGGACGACATCCTGAACCCATCTTACCCTTACGACGAACGCATGAAACGTAAGGATTACGAGCAAGAGATGGAATTGCTGCAGATCGAACTGGTCAAAATGCAATCCTGGGTCAAAGAGACCGACCACCGCATCGCCATCATCTTTGAAGGTCGCGACGCAGCCGGAAAAGGCGGCACGATCAAACGCTTTCGCGAAAACCTTAACCCTCGGGGCGCCCGCAACGTGGCGCTGAGCAAACCGTCCGATACTGAACGCAGTCAGTGGTATTTCCAACGGTACATCCAGCACCTGCCCGCGGCCGGTGAAATCGTGTTTTTCGACCGCAGCTGGTACAATCGCGGCGTGGTCGAAAACGTCTTTGGCTTTTGCGAAACAGAAGAGCGTGAGCGGTTTTTCCGTCAGGTTCTTCCGCTTGAGACCGGGTTGGTCAATGACGGGATCAAGCTGTTCAAGTTCTGGCTCAACGTTGGGCGCGCGGAACAGCTGAACCGCTTTCTGGCACGTGAGACAGACCCGCTAAAGCAATGGAAACTCAGCCCAATCGACGTTGCGGGGCTTAGCAAGTGGGATGAGTATACGCAGTCCATCTCAGAAACTCTGACGCGCAGCCATTCGGATCACTGCCCTTGGACCATTGTCCGTTCAGACGACAAAAAGCGCGCGCGCCTCGCCGCCATTCGGACTGTCCTGCACGGGCTGGACTACGACGAAAAGGACAAAAAGGCGATCGGCAAGAATGACCCCCTGATCTGCGGCGGCCCCGAGATATGGGAGGCGTGATGACATTTCCGTGCCCCATCCCTGCAGAGCGTTGGACGAATGGCGCAGTGTGAATTATGTCATGGCTCCCCATGGCTTAAACAAAAAAGGCTCGTGACACAGGCATGACCAAACGCGGGTATCACCACGGCAATCTCAAACAAGCCCTGATCGAGGCCGCGCTGTCGCTGATCGAAGAAAAGGGGCCGACCGGCTTTACCCTGTCCGAGGCTGCAAAAACCGCGGGTGTTACTCCGGCCGCAGTGTACCGCCATTTCCACGGTCGCGAGGATCTGATCGCCGAGGCCGCGCGTCAGGGGTTTGAGATGTTCGCGGATCTGATGCAATACGCCTATGACAAAGGCCAGCCATCGGCGCTGGCGGCGTTCGAGGCAACGGGCCGCGCCTATCTGGCTTTTGCCCGAAAACACCCAGGGCACTACATTGCGATGTTTGAAAGCGGTATTTCCGTTAACCGCACGCCCGAGCTGTCGCTGGCTGCAAACCGGGCGCGGAGCGTATTGGAAAAGGCCGCCGCGGACCTTTCTCAGCACATCCCGCCGGAAAAACGCCCGCCTGCCTCGATGTTCAGCGCGCATATCTGGGCCATGAGCCACGGCGTTGTTGAGCTTTACGCACGAAACACAGGGGCCAGCTCGCCTTTTCCGCCGGAAGATCTTTTGGAAAGTGGGATCGGCATCTACCTGCGTGGTCTTGGCCTGGTGCCACAGGACGAGTGAGCACAGGTTAGATCGTAGATCTGGGCGACGGCATGCTGAGCCCGGATGTCACGTTGATCAGGTCCATTTCACCCATGCCTTTGATATCGACTGGCCCCAGATCCGAGACCTGGAACTCGTCGATCAGAGCATATTTCATATCCTCAGGAGCCACGATATTCATAGGATTTGCAAAGACTTGCAGCCGAGAGGCAATGTTAACTGCCGGGCCAAACACGTCATAAACGTATTTCTGAATACCAACCACAGATCCGACGGCGGGCCCCATACCAAGACCAACGCGCGCCTGCCATTTGTGCGGATGGCTTTCGTTGCGCCGTTCCAGATACCTCAAGAACCTTACCGCGCAATGGGCCACTGCCGTGGCGTGATCCGGTGTCGGATCGGGCATCCCTGAAACAGCCAGATAGGCGTCCCCTATGGTCTTGATCCGCTCACAACCGAACTGTTCAACGATCCGGTCAAAGGCGGTGAATATGTCGTTCAGCTCGCTGAGTGTCACCGTTGGGTCAGTTTTTGCGGCGAAATCTGTAAATCCCACGAAATCCAACATCACGACCGAGACCTGATCGAAAAGTTGCGGCGTCACGACGCCAAAGGTTTTGAACTCTTCATAAACGGCCCGTGGCATTAGGTTCAGCAACAGCCGCTCAACACGTTCTTTTTCGCGCTCCAGTTCCCGCGTGTTACGTTCGACCATGGTCGAATAGCTGTCGATCATACTCTCCAGTTCGCGAATACGGGTGATGTTCTGAAACTCGACCACCAGAACCTGTTCTGACAACCCGTTGGCCAAGGACACGGCAGCCGCAAAGATCAACGTACGGCGCTTGGGTTTGACCTGCAGTTCCACTGAATAACGCAGGCCCGATTGTTTCACGTCTTCAAGCTCTTTTGTGTCTAAGCCCGGGAAATAGTCCATGAGGGTCTGCCCATCGCTGGGTGCGCCAAACCACTCGGCAAACGGCCCATTGTGAAACACAAAAGTAAAGTCCGACGCCCGCACGACCGCAACGCCCACGCCAATCGCGCGAAGCAGTTGTTCGTTTATGGCCAGAATGCTCATGCGGCGTCGCGAGCTACGATGATTGAACGTTTGGATTCAATAGCATCCAGGGCGACCTTGATATGCGAATCTTCCATCCCATGAAGAGAAAGCGCCTCGCTGAACAGCGCTGCCATCTCATCAAAATCCTCGTGCGAAATGTTTAGATGCCGGTGCACCGCCTCAATCCGGTCGTCACTGAACGAGGCAGGCCCCCCGACCAGCGATGAGACGAATTTGGTCTGGTGATCGATCAGGCGCGGCATGTCTATGTCTTCGAAGTGGCCGCCGATCTGCTCTGAGTCCAAGGCCATTTCATAAAACGTCATCACGACCCGACTGATCGTTTTGAACCCGCCATACCGTTCGTAGATTGTTTGCCCCACACCAAAACCCAAGCGTTACCCAGCACCAACGTTACAAGGTTATATCATATTGACAGTTTTGTTAACGCTTATGACGACGTCGCGCGTTGTTTCAGACCTGCAGATCGTCAGCACAGGGGATGAAACCCACAAATCCGCCGCTTTGCAGCAGGCGCGCCTGCCCGCCCATACGCCAATACAATTTGCGCCGCGTGGCCAACAGCTCGCGCCGGATGCGGAACCACGTTGGGCCCTTGTCCAAACCACTGTTAATATTGCGGTCCTGTGACCGCTCACTGACCTTGACCTCTTCGACCGTGTGATCCTGCTGTTTGGACCAGATCATCTGGACGCCGACAGCCGGGAAACACTGATACATCCGCCAGTCAGGCCGGGGGATCGAGATGAAGTCGTCCAAATGATCCGAGTAGCGTTCAGACCAGGACAAAAGCTTGCGACACCCTTCAAGGGACAACACATAGGCGGCGGCGCTGGGGGCCATTTCCAGCATGGGACGCACCGGGACGCCTGCGATACTTTCCTCAGGCCCAAAGCGAAGCGATCGAGGAGAGTAGTCCAACTTAACCATGTCATAGCCCCCCGCGTCACCCAGCAGGCCCGCAATCACAGCCCCCGCCTGCGTGGACATTTCGACGTCATCTTCAAAGACTGCCACGGCCTGTAAGTTTTGATCCAAGGCCGCCTTCCAAACCGCGCGATGACTTTCGAAACAGGCGATCTCACTTGTTTTCAACCCCCACCGGCTGCCGGTTCCGGGGACATAGCCATTGCCGACCAACGCATCCGGGTTCTGCGCATCCGTCGCGCTGAACCGCAGCGCGCCTGCCAGCCCTGTATGGTTGAATTGTGTTTCCATGAACGCCTGACGCGCCGGGACGCGATCCAGGTTGATGTAAAAGGCCCCTGTTTGTGGTGGCAGTGCATGACGTCCCACGGCTTTTCCTTTCAACCAATTGCGTCAGATACGCACCGGTTCGGCGGACAATCAAGACAATATCCGTCTGTTACACCTATCAAGAACCACAAGCCCCGACTAAGCTGCGCATGCAAAACAATAAACAGGGTTACACCTATGTCGTCTCATGGATATTCCGGCGGTCGCCTTAACCTGCCGTTTGTGGGCATTTCGACCTTTGGCAAGTCTCCGTATGTTGAAAATTGGGATCAGATCGAAGCCGACGTCGCCATAATGGGCGCCCCCTTTGATTTTGGCACCCAGTGGCGCTCGGGTGCGCGGTTCGGACCCAGAGCGGTCCGAGAAGCTTCGACCTTGTTCAGCTTTGGGCATGCCGGCGCATATGATCACGAGGATGACGCCACCTATCTGGATGCATCGGTTCGAATGGTCGATATCGGGGACGCGGATATCATTCACACCAAAACCGAGGAAAGCCATGCGAATATCCAGTTCGGTGTTGAAAAGATGCTGAACGCGGGCGCCCTGCCCGTCACCATCGGCGGAGATCACTCGGTCAACATTCCTTGCATCAGCGCATTCGAACGGGATTGCGAACGGAACGGGCCGATCCACGTTGTTCAGATTGATGCGCATCTGGACTTTGTGGATGAAAGGCATGGTGTGACCGCCGGACATGGCAACCCGATGAGACGCGCCATCGAGAAACCGTATGTTTCGGGCATGACGCAACTGGGCATCCGGAACGTGTCATCGACCGCCAAAGAAGGGTATGAGGATGCCCGCGCCCGCGGATCCGACATCCTGTCCGTGCGGCAGGTGCGTAAGCTTGGCACTGATGGGGTTCTGGCACGCATTCCGGAAGGGGCACGATACTACGTGACGATTGACATCGACGCATTTTGCCCCTCGATCGCGTCGGGCACCGGAACGCCCAGCCACGGCGGTTTTTTGTACTATGACGTACTGGAAATTCTGCATGGGCTGGCGAAACGTGGAGACGTTGTCGGGATCGACCTTGTCGAAGTCGCACCGAACTACGACCCGACCGAAAGCACTCAGATTTTAGCGGCGCAGGTCCTGCTGAACTTCATCGGGTTCATTTTCCACGAACGTGGCAGGAAGGGATAAGCGCCCTTCCTGCCGTTTCAGTTAAGCACAGATTGTGTTGTGCTCGGGCCCATAAGGGAAGCCGGTGATGTTTTCGGCACCGGTTTCCTCGACCACCAGAATGTCATGCTCGCGATAGCCGCCCGCGCCTTTCTGGCCTTCGGGAACCCACAGCATGGGTTCTATGGAGACGACCATACCCGGCTCCAGAACCGTGTCGATATCTTCACGCAGTTCCAGCCCAGCCTCACGTCCGTAGTAATGGCTGAGGATACCGAATGAGTGGCCATATCCGAAAGAACGGTACTGCAGCAGGCCTTCATCCGCGAAGAAGCGATTGATTTCTTCACAGATGCCGGAACAGGTCGCGCCGGGTTTGATCAGGCTCAGGCCCAGCTCATGCGCGGCAACGTTGGCTTTCCAGATACGCAGGCTTTCTGCATCCGGCTCACCCAGAAACAGAGTACGCTCCAGCGCGGTGTAATAGCCCGAGATCATGGGGAAGGTGTTAAGCGACAGAATATCGCCCTTTTCAAGCGCGCGTTTGGTAACAGGGTTATGGGCGCCGTCGGTGTTTAGCCCGGATTGGAACCAGACCCAGGTGTCGCGGTATTCGGCATCCGGGTAGGCACGCGCAATCTCGGCCTCCATTGCGTCGCGGCCTGCCATCGCGACCTCGATCTCGGTCGCACCTTCGCAGATCGCGGCGTGGATGGCTGCGCCACCAACATCCGCCGTTCTTGCGCCGCCTTTAATCAATTCAATCTCTTCAGCAGACTTAACCATCCGCGCGGCCATCGTGTCAGGCGCGATGTCCACCAGTTCAGGCCCGCCCAGCATGTCCAGCGCCGTGTCGCGCATCGCCAGCGTCAGATGATCTCCTTCAATGCCGATCCGGCGGGCCGACCCAATCAGACTGGCCACAGCGCGCCAGTAGTTGTTCCGCTTCCAGTCGGTGTAGATGACGTTTTCATCAACCGAACGTCGCCACGGCTGCCCCGCGTCGATATTCGCAGAAACCGTGGTGCAGGCATCCTGCGTTACGACGCAGCCGTATGGGCGACCAAAGGCGCAATACAGAAAGCCCGAATAGTAAGCGATATTGTGCATCGACGTCAGCAGAACCGCCGGGATATCACGCGCGGCCATCGTGGCGCGCAGGCTGGCGAGGCGACGATCATATTCTGCGCGACTGAACGGCAAAGGTGCCTTGTCGCCGTTATGGCTTGTGAAGAACTCGGGGCGATTGTTCAGGTCATTCATCTTTGACTCTCCTCAATGCCGGACTGGCATCGCCCGGCCACAAGTCCCGGCGTTCAGGACAAGCGGCCTCGGGATCCGAGAGCCATGCACCCCGCCTTACGTCACGACGCCATCGTGACAGGGGTGCATGGTGAAATCGCTAAATCAGCTTTCGAGTCGCGTCAAGCCGGGCTAAGACCCCGCAGACGCTCAGACCGACGGCGCAGCAGTTCGACCGTCGTCAGCAACGCGATCGAGATCACCACGAGGATCGTAGCAACCGCCAGAATGGTCGGGCTGATCTGTTCGCGCAGGCCGGTGAACATCTGCCACGGCAGGGTTTTCTGACTGGCCGAGCCAACAAACAACACGACGACAACCTCGTCGAACGACGTGATAAAGGCGAACAGGCCACCCGAAATCACACCCGGCAAGATCAGCGGCATCTGGATCTTAAAGAATGTCCGCACCGGACCCGCTCCCATATTCGCAGCAGCCCGCGTCAGCGATTGATCGAAGCCAACCAGCGTGGCCGTCACCGTAATGATCACGAACGGAATACCCAGAACGGCATGCGCAAGGATGACTTTGATATAGCCAACAAAGTTCTTATCCATGCCCAGCGTGCCCTCAAGAAAGCGCCCGATGTCGCTGTAGAAAAAGAACATTCCGGTGGCCGAGATGATCAGCGGTACGATCATCGGTGAGATCAGAATGCCCATGATAGCTCGCCGACCGGGAACGTGCGACTGACTGAGCCCAATCGCCGCCAGTGTACCCAGCGTCACCGAGATCACGGTCGCAATCGGCGCGATGATCAGCGAGTTCTTGAAGCTGCGCTGCCATTCGTTGTTGGTGAAGAAATCGCGATAGTGTTTCAGCGAGTACCCCTCGGGGTCCAGACGCAACATCTCGGGCGTAAAGGTGAAGAAGTCTTGCGCGTTGAAGGATAGCGGCAGCACCACAAGGATCGGCGTTATAAGGAACACGAAGATCGCCCCGCAGATCACCCGAAACGTATAGTGCCAGAATACCTGACCGCCGGTCATGTAAGGCAGCAGTTTCTGACGGTAACGGCCTTCGTACAGCCAGAAAATGAAGAAGGCAAAGAACCAACCCACCAACAGCCCGACGATCAGCCCTGTCGCTCCGGCAAAGACAAAGCCGATTGCTCCAATACCCAGGATCGTGATCCAGCGCGCGACGCGTTCGTTGTCCAGCACGTTGATATAGAGCCAGGCCAATCCGGCCATCAATGCAGCGCCGATCAGGATACCCAACAGAACATTGCCCTGCCCGGCGCCGACGAACATGCCGACAAAACCTCCGGCGATGGCGACAGCCGGCAGGACCACCGACAACGGTTTGCGGGATATTGGTGTAAGTGCAGCCATAGTCTTTATCCCAGCTTGACGTTATCAATGCCCACGATCTTGTCGTAGCACCAGTAGAGCAGCAGAACGACCGCCAGCAGGATCGTCCCCAGCGCCGCAGCCAGTCCCCAGTTCAACGAAGACGAGATGTGGTACGCGATCCGGTTCGAGATGAAGACACCCTTGGTGCCCCCGACGATCTCTGGCGTGATGTAGTAGCCAATCGCCAGAATGAACACGAGGATTGAGCCCGCGCCAATGCCGGGAATGGATTGCGGGAAGTAGATCCGCCAGAAGGTCGTCCAGTTCGTGGCCCCCATGGACTTGGCGGCGCGCGTGTAAGATGGTGGGATCGTCTGCATCACCGAATACATCGGCAGGATCATGAACGGCAGCAGGATATGCGTCATAGCGATGATCGTACCGATCTGGTTGTTGATGATGACAAGCCGCGCGTCATCCGCGACAAGCCCCAGCCAGACCAGCGTTTCGTTGATGACCCCCTGCTGCTGCAGCATCACCTTCCAAGCGGATGTCCGCACCAGCAAGGATGTCCAGAATGGTAACAAAACCAGTATCATAAGCATGTTCGAAACACGCATCGGCAAGTTCGCCAGCAGATATGAGATCGGATAGGCCAGCAATATGCATGACCCGGTAATGACCAGAGACATGAACAGCGTCCGACCGAACAGCTTGATCAGAATCTGCTTATCCTCAGGTTGAGCTTCCGCCCCTTCAGGGGTACGGCGCATGTCCACAGCATTCAGGAAATAACCGTTGGTGATGGCGGGCGAATGGGTCTTGATGACGGCCCAAGTCTTCGGGTCGCCCCAGCCATCATGAATCTCGATCAACTGGTCTTTGAAAGGCCCGTCGGTTTCAGGGTCCAGTTTGCCGACCTTACGCCCCGAGCGGCGGAACATCGAAGACATTCCGGTTTCTTCGTAGTTCAGACGCGAGCCCAGGCGCGTGTGGGTCTTGTTATCAACTGCAACCACCATGTCGCGAACAAAGGCATCAAACACAGCCTCATCCGGCAGTTCACCGCTGTTTTCATCCCAGCTTTGCAACGCTTCGACCGTCAGGGGCAGAGTCTCTTGCACGATGCTGTTTTCCACCGACCGGAATAGCATCGAGGCAATCGGTATGATGAAGGAAAACATAACGAACAGAAGCAACGGTGCTATCAGCATAAGGGCTCGCAGCTTTTGTCGTCGCAGCGACCGCGCCAGAGATTGCTTGAGCGGCGTTCCATCAGCGGCCAGCATTGGACCGGTGTCTTGGTGGGTGGCGTCAGTCATCAGTGCCCCTTGGGTACTCTTTGGGTCGAGGGCGATGAGCCGCCCCCGACAGTTTCATGAGAGCAATCGCTTATTGCGCGAGCCAGGCCTGGAACTTGGCGTCGATATCGTCGCGGTAGTCTGCCCAGAACTCATAGTTATACAGGAACGTGTTCTTGGCGTTTTCCGGGTCGGTCGGCATATGCGGTGCCATGTCGATACCCAGTTCGGCGTGCTGACCCACCAACGGAGCCGAGGACGCACGTGCAGGACCGTACGAAATCCACTTTGCCTGATCGGCCAGGCGCTGTGTGTCGGTTGCGAACATGATGTAGTCCAGCGCGCGTTTCTGACGCTCTTCGCTCAGACCTGCGGGAATGATCCAGCCATCAAGATCGAAGACCTGTGCATCCCACAGCATGGCAACAGGCTGCTTCTGCTCTTCAATCACGCTGAACAGACGACCATTGTAGGTCGAGCCCATGATGACCTCGCCGTCAGCCAACAGCTGAGGCGTGTCGGCACCGGCAGACCACCAGACGACGCTGTCCTTGATAGTGTCGAGCTTGGCCAGGGCCTGATCCTGACCTTCCGGTGTGGCCAGAACATCATAGACGTCATCTTTTGCAACGCCGTCGCACAGCAGCGCCCATTCCATGTTGTTGATCGGACGCTTTTCCAGCGAGCGTTTGCCGGGGTAAGCTTCCAGATCGAACACGGCGCAAACATCGGTCGGCGGCGTATCACCAACCAGATCGGTACGATAGCCGAACGTGGTTGAATAGACGATTTGCGGGATAAAGCAGTCGCTGACCAGCAGGTCGCCGAAATCATCGGCTGCGGACGTCCCATCAGGTGCCGGGGCCAGCATGGTGTCCGGGTCGATCTCCATCGCCAGACCTTCATCGCACAAACGGATGGCGTCCGCAGCAACCACATCCACAACGTCCCAGGTGATGTTGCCCGCTTCGTTCATCGCGCGCAGCTTGGCAACCGCTTCGGCCGAGCTGTCATCGTTCAGGATGGTAACGCCTGTCTTTTCCGAATAGGGCTCGTGATACGCTTTGAGCTGCGATTTGGAATATGCTCCGCCCCACGAGACGATCGTCATCTCTTCGGCCATTGCGCCACCGGCAATAGCGGCAACCGCACTTGCCAATAGAGTGGTTTTAGTAACTTTCATTGTTAACTCCCTGTTATACCCGTTAATTTTAACTTTGAAGACCGGGTCACGGGGCAACCCGATCATCTGATTGTCCCACGCGCCCGGGCGGACGACGCGGGTCGTTTCTGGGTCTCAGGCGTCGAGCGCGCGACAGTCCTGCGCCAACCAGCCGATTTCGACTTCCTGCCCCGGTGACAGCCTGACCGCATCCGGAGCATTTCGTGTCTTGATGATAAAGTCGTCGTTACCCGCAACCGACAGACGGAAGCGGAAAACATCGCCCATGTAGATGAACTCTTTTACCGTAGCTTTCAGTGTATGAGCATCCGCATGCAGGCGGTCCTTATTGAACTCAACCCGCTCGGGCCGGATCGATACTTTGGTCCGATCGCCTGCCGCGTGGACATTGACCGGCTTGGCGTCAATTTCGGATCCATCGTCCAGCGCCACAACACAGGTGTCGCCGTCGATTGACTTAACGACGCCTTCCAACGTGTTGTTTTCGCCAATGAACTGGGCGACAAAGCTGTTTTCCGGTTCTTCGTACAGCAAATCCGGCGGCGCGAGCTGCTGAATGCGCCCGTCATCGAACACCGCCACCCGATCCGACATGGTCAAAGCTTCGGTCTGGTCATGTGTGACGTAGACGGTCGTGATGCCCAGATCGTGCGCCAGACGGGTGATTTCAAACTGCATATGTTCGCGCAATTGCTTGTCGAGCGCGCCAAGGGGTTCGTCCATCAGAACCAGTTCAGGTTCGAAAACAAGTGCACGGGCCAACGCGATCCGCTGCTGCTGACCGCCCGACAACTGCGCCGGTCGGCGACTGCCAAAGGCCCCCATCTGAACCATGTCCAGCGCGCGCCTGACTTTCTCTTCCCGTTCGTCCTTACCGATTTTCCGCACTTCCAAAGGGAAGGACAGGTTTTCGGCCACCGTCATGTGCGGAAACAAGGCGTAGTTCTGAAATACCATGCCGATGCCGCGTTTATGCGGAGGGATGTTGTTGATTGGACGTCCGTCCAACATGATTTCGCCATGAGTGGCCGTTTCAAACCCTGCCAGCATCATCAGGCAAGTCGTTTTACCCGACCCCGAGGGCCCAAGCATTGTAAGAAACTCACCCTTCGGTAAGGAAAGGTTGAGGTCTTTTACAACGAGGATCTCACCATCATATGATTTCTGGACATGCTGAAACTCGACGAACGCTGCGTCATCTGACATTTACCGAATTGTCTCCCCTGTGCGGTCCTTGCCTGCCCGGTTCATCCGGATCTCAAAGACCTGTCCGCACCATTTAAGGACATGCAGGGTGCAGCACGCAACCAAAATATGTCACTCGTGTAACGATTGCCGTTCGCGATGTGTAAATCTTAGTCGAAATTCAACTGGCGCATGTGCCAGGAAAGGCTTTGATTGCTGGACAGAACCGGTTTCTTTAACCGCTCCTGCACCTCATCAATCACGCCAAAAGTTCTTATATTTGTGCAGCTTATAAAAACAGCTTCAACCGATTTATCCTGCCCAAGATCCATCGCCGCGTCGATCACGGACTGCCGGGAGATTCGGGCAACCTTTGCCTCTTCTGCCTCGCTGAAGGTGCCAAAAACATCCATTGATATACCGTTTCGAGCAAAGGCCTCACGTAAAGGATCGTTCACTTCTTCGATGTATGGAGACAACAAGGCGAACTTTCCCACCCCAAGCGCGTGAGCACAGGCCGACGCCGCCCTCAAAGGGTTTGTGACAATCGCTGCATCGCACGTCCTTTGTACCATTTCCTCGACACGCTCTGACCCGATGACCGAGCTGGCCGAGGTGCAGCCATATCCGACAACGCGGTAAGGCCTTGTTTTGGGCAGCAGGTCCGCCGCAGCAGGCAGCGCCTTTTCCATATCCGCCAAAGTGTCGGTCGTCACTTCTTTACCGCTGGGAATTCTGGACACGTAAATCGGGCAAGTCCGGTCCGAGAAATACGCAGAGAATTCAGGTTCCAGCGTTTCGTCGGCCTGCAACACGATCAACCCCATCGGGGATGCAGTCGGGTCGTCGGCATCGATTGAATAGGGTAAGCGCGTCATATCTCAGGCAGCTCCGAACCGGCGCGAGGGGAAATAAAGCGGGGTGCCCCCTCGGTGATAACGATGTTTTCCTCGTGAACCAGAACCTTCCCGTCCACAGCGATCCCCGGTTCTAGCGTCAGAACCATACCTGGCTGCAGCACCGTGTGATCTGTTGGAATCAGAGATGGCCATTCGGTCAGCGACATTCCCAGACCATGCCCCAAGCGTCCTGCACCGGTATCGGCATCGTGGCGCGAAAGGACCGAGTTCATTGCCTGGTACAGATCGGCGGCAGTCGCACCCGGGCGGGCGATATCAAGGGCAGCGTCCGACGCCTCGATCAGCGCCGCATATGCGTGCTGAACGTTTGCACTGACCCGACCAATTGCCCAATTGCGGTCGTAGTCGCAGAAATACCCGTCCCAGACGAGACCTGTGTCCAACATCAACACGTCACCTTGCTGCAGCAGCGCATCTGTTGCCGGAGAGATCACGTCAGTGTAACCGCCCTGCTCTGCACCGCCGGCAAGGTAAGGCACCCAATCTGCGCCTTCCTCAAGGCACAACATCTGAAACCGGCGGAACACTGCCTCCAGCGCGATACCCTCGCCCGCAATTTCGGGAACGCGCTTAAACGCGCGCCCGGCAATGGCGCATGCCGTTTCAATTTTTGTGATTTCAGCGGGAGATTTGACCGTTCGCAACGCCCGGACGATCCCCGTGTCACCGCAAAGATCGCGCTTACCGATTTCCTCCTGCAATCGACGAAAGTCAGCCAATGGCATTCTCACATGAGTTTCATGCCCGTCAGGCACACCAATTATGGCATCCGCTGGCGCGACCTCGCGCAGAGTATCCGCCAAGAGGCTAACGCCATCATCTGTCAAATCCGGCGCGGACCAGGTTCGGATGTCGTCTATCCAGGTTTCTGACATAAGCGCGGCCCCGATCGACGGGATCACAGCGATTGGCTTGCCGCTGGATGGCACGATCAAGAACCAAGGGCGCGTAGGGCTTTCCCAGAAACGGGTCAGGTAACCAGTGAAATATCGGATTTCAGGTTCCGTGGTCAGCAACAGCGCAGACAGGCCAGCAGCCTGCATCATACTCTGTGCGCGGTCCGTTCGCGCGGCGAACTCCGTCGCGTCGAACCCTCTCATTCAGCGACCTCGGAGAGGAAACACAAAACCTGCGCTTCGGGACCAATTCCCAACGCTGCGCGCACATCGTCGTCCATGATGGCGGCAACGCCTGCCCCTCCGGACGCCGTCGTGGCAATGCCCGCATTGGCCATAGCGGGCAGCGCGCGGGCAACATCGTCATCACTTAATGTCAGAAAACGGTCGGCGTCCCGGGCCAACCCATTCAATGCGATCAGGGAAGGTTCTTTGCAATCCAGGCGCCCCATGATGCTGTCGGGACCGCCCGCGAAGACACAAGCGCCTGCGTCGATACTCGCTTGCAAGGCAGGTGCCGCATCGGGTTCAACCACGATGATTTGAGGTTCATCCCCCCAGACCGTGCGCGCATAGGCAGCAACTGCTCCGGCCATGCCGCCGACACCAGCCTGCAGCATGATATGTGTTGGTGTCTCCGGACATTGCTCGGCAGCTTCGGCGGCCATTTTCAGATAGCCCTCCATCAGCGTGTGCGGCAGTTCGTAATACCCATCCCATGAACTGTCAGACAGCAAGATCCATCCGTTATCCCGCGCGGCCTGGCTGGCTGCATCCATGCTGGCAGCGTAATCCGCACCGCTGCGCACAACCTCAGCACCTTGATCCCGAAGGCGATCGGCAAAACTCTCTGGAACAGTTTCCGCAATATAGACAACGGCTTTTGCGCCAAACTTCTTCGCGCCGGCCGCGACGCTCAAACCATGGTTACCCGCACTCGCGGTCACGTATGTGCGGCCGGACAGCGTGGTGTTGTTCGGTTCCTCAGCCATATCTGCTGCGTGCCGGGCAATGACATAGGCCGCCCCCAGTGCCTTGAACGACCCCAGATTCATCCGACCACGTTCATCTTTGACCCAAAGGTCCGCCACCTTTGCCAGTCCATCGACCCGAGCCAATGGGGTTTCGTCCGCCGACAAACAACGTGCGATCAATTCTGACGCACGAGCCACATTGGTCGAAGGAAAAGGAGCGCCATCGATCAGCTTTTGACCGCCGCGATAGGGGTTGGATGAGATTTTCAATTTGGTGTCTTCCCTGTGATCCCCATTGACGTGAACGTATTCGTCAAGTTCTGTCAATAAAACTCTCCCCAGACAGGAGCACCAAATGCCACATGCAGATCCGGCCTTCAGCCGCGCCGAGTACGACCGCCGATTGGCCAAGACGCGCGCCGCTATGTCTGCCGCGGGGCTGGACGCGATGTTTGTCGAAGATCCATCGAACATGGCATGGCTGACCGGTTATGAAGGCTGGTCGTTCTATGTACACCAAGGCGTTCTGATCTTGCACGACGCCGACCCAATCTGGTGGGGTCGGAAACAGGATGCCAACGGGGCACGTCGAACGGTGTGGATGGCGGATGATCGCATTCATGGCTATGCGGACGAATTCGTACAATCGACGGTTCGCCATCCCATGCAGAATCTTGCTGCGCTTATTTTGGAAATTGGTTTGGCAAAAGGCCGTATCGGCGTTGAACTGGACAATTACTACTATTCAGCCAAGGCGCATCTGACACTGCTGGCGGAACTCCCCAAAGCGGAGTTGATCGACGCAAATGCGTTGGTGAATTGGCAGCGCGCAGTGAAATCTGACGAAGAAATCGCCCTGATGCGCAAGGCCGCTCGGATATCCGAACATGTGATCGACGGCGTTCTGGACCGCATAGAACCGGGCATGCGCAAGAACGACCTCGTCGCGCAGATCTACCATGATGCCATTACCGGAGTTGGTGACGATTGGGGCGATTACGCGGCCATCGTTCCTCTGCTCCCGTCCGGTGCCGACGCTGCAGCCCCACATCTGACATGGGATGGCGCGCCGTTCAAATCGGGTGAGTGCACGTTCTTCGAGCTGTCCGGCTGCTATCGACGGTATCACACGCCGTTCTGTCGTTCGGTGTTTCTGGGTGATCCACCTGATCATCTGCTTCGGGCCGAAACCGCTTTGGTCGAAGGACTTGAGGCCGGGCTTAACGCCGCCCGCGCCGGCAATCAGGCGCGCGATATCGCGATGGCGCTTGCTGCACCGCTGGAACGCGCCGGTATCGAACGCGGTGCGCGGTGTGGGTATCCGATTGGCCTCAGTTATCCGCCGGACTGGGGGGAACGCACAATTTCCCTACGCCCCGAGGATGAGACTGTTCTGGAACCCGGCATGACGTTTCACTTCATGCCCGGCCTTTGGATGGACGATTGGGGCCTTGAAATCACCGAGTCGATCCTGATCACCGAAACCGGGCCTGCCGAGTGTTTCTGCAACCGCCCCAGAAAGCTGTTCGTTAAGCCATGAGCTTGCAAAGATCCAAAGAAATCCTCGCTGACCTGATCGCCTTTGAAACGGTATCAGCGGATTCGAATCTCGACATGATCGGGTATCTGACCCAACGACTAGAGACGCTGGGTGCGCGCTGTATTGAGACCCGCGACGACACCGGCGCAAAGGCCAACGTGTTCGCCACAATGGGGCCGGACAAACCCGGCGGCATCCTGTTGTCCGGACATACGGATGTTGTGCCGGTGGCCGATCAGGACTGGACCACCGATCCGTTTCGGATGGTTGAAACTGACGGCAAGCTTTTCGGTCGTGGAACATGCGACATGAAGGGGTTCATCGCGGCTGCGCTGGCTTTTGGGGAAACAATGGATGCGGACAAGCTGACCCAACCGCTGCACTTTGCCTTCACTTACGACGAAGAGGTCGGCTGTCTTGGCGCGCAAACCCTCGTCAACGATCTGTCCGAGCGTGGCATTGTCCCGGACATCGCAATCATCGGCGAACCTACCGAAATGCGGGTGATCGAGGGTCACAAGGGCTGCTTTGAATACACGACGCGGTTCACAGGTTTAGAGGGGCACAGTTCTGCCCCCGATGATGGGGTGAACGCCGCCGAATACGCCGCGCGTTATATCGGCAAGCTGTTGGAATTGCGCCATATCCTTATGTCACGCGCACCGGCGGACAGCCGGTTCGAGCCGCCTTACACCACGGTTAATGTCGGCCAAATCTCGGGCGGCGTTGCCCACAATGTCATCGCCAGCAAAGCCGAAGTAGCGTGGGAGATGCGCCCCGTTCAGGCAAGCGATGCCGATCTGGTCAAAAAGACGCTTGCCGACTACGTCGAACACTCCCTGCTGCCGGAAATGCAAGCGGTCCACAGCGGCTCAAGCATCTCGCAAGAAGCCATCGCCGAGGTCGAAGGTCTCGAACCAATGGATGTAAACAAAGCTCGCGATCTGGTGGCCGAATTGACGGGGGCGAATGGAACCGGTGTTGTTGCCTTTGCGACTGAGGCCGGTCTGTTTCAGAAACTGGGCGTTCATGCCATTGTCTGCGGTCCGGGTTCTATCGCACAGGCGCACAAGGCGGATGAGTTTCTTGAACTCGAACAGTTGGACCTGTGCTGCAGAATGTTAAAGCGGCTCGGTCAACGCCTGACCGGTTAACCGGTGCCGTGGGTGCGGTCGTACTTTGATCGATCCGGTTGCACATGCGCCGCGCGCGCTGCTTCGCCGGGGTCATAGACTTCCATCAGCAATGGATAACAGGCGGCCGCGTCCGAGGAATGCTCGGACGAGCAATCCCCTCCGGGGCACGCAGACAGACCGACGATCAGATCAATCTCGGCATAGAATTCAAGATAATCGCCAGGCCGCACTGGGCTGGCTTTCATGAAATACTGGCCGGTGTCGCGCGTAAATCCGGTGCACATGAACACGTTCAGAACGTCATGGACCAGCATCTCGGCCTCGTGCAAAGGCAAGTCGCAATGGCTGGACAGCGCACGTGTCAAATTCGAGTGGCAGCAATAGTGATAGTCATCGCCGGACAGCAAACGCCCCGTATACGGATCGCACCGCGTACCGATCACATCATGGACCGAGCCGCCATAGGTATCGAACCCGTACCAATCCAGAGTATCTGCAACGATGGTCGCCATTGGTCGCATGTTGGGGAAACTCGACCACATCCGATCGCCGGTCGACAGATGCGTGCCATGAAGCGCACGGGTTTTGCCCGAATAAAACCGCTCGGTCAGGTCATGCTTGTTCCACATGTTCAGATCGCCAACCTGCGGGCCATCGACCGAAACCACCCGGACAAACGCGCCTGCGGGCACTTCGATACAGGCCGCATCGCGCGGCGCGGCGGTGGCCTCGGCCGTTTTGACGGCCCCCTCGCGCAACATCGCCAAACTGGTCAGGTCTGGCGGATCGAGCGTTTCTGGCGGGTAGCAGATGACCGGCGCAATGGCTTTGCGGTCGGCGGCATCAAGCGGCGGTGGGAAGTTTGGTTTTGCAAGTTTCAAGATCGCCTCCCTTCCCGGCCTAAAGCCCTGCTTTTGCGAATCTCTAGCGCATTATGAAGGGGTTCGCCATTGGCTCTTGCGCCGTACTGATCCAGGTCGTCTTGGTTCTGGTGTAGTCCAAGATCGCCTCAACCCCCGCCTCGCGACCGTATCCGGACTGATTGAAGCCCCCGAACGGTGCTATTGGAGATATTGCACGATAGGTATTCACCCAGCAGATCCCGGCACGAATGCGTTTCGACACGCGATGCGCACGCGCAAGGTTCTGTGTGAACACACCCGAGCCCAGCCCGTATGGCGTGCTGTTGGCCAACGTGATGGCCTCTTCTTCGGTGTCGAATGGCAGTAGTGACATCACCGGACCGAACATTTCAATTTTCAGCGTTTCGGTCTCGGGCGACTTGCACTCGACCAAAGTGGGGTTCATGTAGTTTCCGGGACGATCCGCGGGTTCTCCGCCAAAGTGGATAACAGCACCCTGCCCCCGCGCTTTGCCCAGGGTGTCTTCAATCTTGCGGACCTGCGCCGCCGTGCACAGCGGGCCGACATGAGTTTCAGGCTGCAACGGATCGCCCAGCCGGATGGCACTGGCCTTTTCTGCGATCCGCTCGACAATAGGTGCAAGGATAGATCGGTGGACCAACCCCCGTGTTCCCGCCACGCAACTTTGGCCTGATGCGCCAAAGTTACCCGCAATCAAGCCATTTGCGGCACCGTCCAGATCGGCATCTTCGAACACGAGGATCGGTGACTTGCCGCCGAGTTCCAGCGAGGTCACAGCGAAATTCTCGGCCGAGTTACGCACCACATGGCGCGCAGTCTCTGGCCCGCCGGTAAAGGCAATCCGATCGACATCCGGATGCCGAGTCAGCGGGATGGCGCAGTTTTCGGCGTCGCCAGTGATGACCGAAACCACACCGGGCGGGAACCCGGCCTGTTCAATAAGCTTTGCGAATTCCAGCATCGGTGCCGGCGCGATTTCCGACGCCTTCAGTACAACCGAACATCCTGCGGCCAACGCCGGGCCAAGCTTGGTCGCAGTCAAGAACATCTGGGCGTTCCACGGCACAATCGCCGCAACAACACCAATCGGTTCGCGCGTAGTAAAGACGTGCATGTCCGGCTTATCGATGGGCAGAACCGTACCTTCGATCTTGTCGGCAAGCCCCGCAAAGTAACGGTAGTAGTCGGCGACATACCCGGTCTGCGCTGCGGTTTCTGCCAGCAGCTTACCGCTGTCGGTTGTCTCCAGCTCACCCAAGTGGCCAGCGTTCTCGGCCACCAAATCGGCAAGACGATACAGCAGTTTTCCCCGTTGGGTCTGCGTCATGTCCCGCCATTCAGGGTCATCGAGGACCCGCTTGGCAGCAGCAATAGCGCGGTCGACATCCTGAGGCGCGGCACAGGCGAACGTGGCCCATCCCTGCCCTGTTGCAGGGTTTTCCGACGTCATCACCTGCGCGTCCGAGCCTTCGGTCCAGACACCGTCAATGAACAGCTGAAAATGCGGTAGATTTCCCATGATCGTCCTCACTGAAATGCTGGCATGACGTCGTCGATGAAGCGCGCCAGCGAGGCGCGTTTGCGTTCGTTGGTCATGCCGCTGTCGACCCAGAACGAGAACTCATCATAGCCCAGATCTTCGTATCGTTTGAGCCGATCGATCACTTGCTGGGCCGTTCCAACCGTCAAATCCTGCGCCAGCTTCTCGTTGGTATACATCGGGTTTGCGTCCATTTCTGCCGCCGAGATCGGATCGATCAGACCCTGTTGGATTGGTCGCTTGTTCAGGAACCACGCGCCAAAGTAATTGTAGTACCGTCGCAGGTCCTGCACGCCCTGTGCCACGTCCTCGTCATCTGATCCGACATAGGTGTGGTGCAGCAGCATGATCTTTGGACGAGCCCCTGAATAGCTGTCGCACGCATCGTTGAACCGACTCATCAGCGTCTCAATCTCCTCCATGCCCTGCCACAACGGCGTGACTTGAATATTGAACCCATTGTGGACACCGAATTCGTGGCTGTTGGGGTCCCTTGCGGCAATCCAGATCGGCGGCCCGTCTTCCTGAAAGGGTTTCGGGGCCGAGGTTGCGGCGGGGAAAGAATAAAACTCGCCTTCGTGGGCACAATCGCCCTGCCAGATCTGCGGCAACAAAGGCGTAGACTCGCGCATTCTCTGACCTGCTTCCCAAGCATCCATCCCTGGCATCAGGCGTTCGTACTCATAGGAATATGCGCCGCGTGCCACACCCAGTTCGATGCGCCCTTTTGTCATCTGATCCGCTGCTGCGGCTTCGCCCGCAAGTTTTATGGGATGCCAGAACGGAGCGATCACGGTCCCCGTCCCCAACCGCACATTACGTGTGTGATGCGCAAGGTCGACCAGAGACAAGAACGGATTGGGTGCGATAGTGAACTCCATCCCGTGATGCTCGCCCGTCCAGACCGCTCGCATTCCTCCGTCGTCTGCCATTTTCACCAAACTCACGAACTCGTCGTACAGAACATCGTGCGGCTGGTCCGGTGTCAGACGTTCCACGTGGGCAAACAGTGAAAACTCCATCAAATGGCTCCTTTACCGAAAACTGTGAATTTCGCCGCGTTCGGCGTCGCCCAGGTACAGCCCGAAAACGCCTTCGCGGGCTTCGACGGCATAGCGGGTCATCATGTGTTGGATTCCAGGCGCGGCGTATGTCAGATCAGGCAGGTCACCCACGTTTACCCATTCCGCACCATCCGTCGGAGAGTTCCCGTCAGAAGACGCCAGGAAAAACGTGTAGTGCAGGTTTGTTTCGGTATCGCTGAACGAAGAATAGACCTGCTCAATCTGCGCGCTGATACCGCGACCCGACAATCCCTCTGCCAGCCTGTTGCGCTGCCCGCCGGGTTCGACACCAGCAATCTGTACTGGGCGCAGAGCGCCGTCTTTTTGTTCGAGCAGAACCTTGCCGTTGGCTTCGACAATCGCCCCGCAGATTGTGGGCACCTTGGCATCCATCTCGCGTTCCAAACCAAGGCTGAAATAGGATCCGTTTACGTAGCCGAGACCGTTGCCCCTGGCGTGATGAAACGCATTCACCTTGCCGATCAGAACCGTGTGATCTCCGGCCGGAACGGCCTGATGCGTTTCGCAGCAGAACTGCGCCAATGCGTCGTCGATCAGAGGTAAGTTGTGATGGCCCTCGCTATGGGCCGTCTTCGCGAAACGATCACCCTTGAAGCCCGCAAACGTGTTCGACACGTCTTGCTGGCCGTCGGCCAATATGTTCACGGCGAAATGCGTGCATTCGGCAAAAACGTCGTGGCTCGACAGGAACTTTCCGGGGCACACAAGCAACAAGGGTGGATCGAGGGACACGGACGAGAATGAGTTGGCGGTGAAACCAACCGGCGCTCCGGACCTGTCACGGGTGGTGACGACCGTTACGCCCGTCATGAAACTTCCGAACGCATCGCGCAGGGCTCGGGTATCGATTTCTGTCATGGCAGGCACCTCCGAACAAAACGCAGCAAACTGGAATTGACCTCGGACGGATGCGTCATAGGCATCATATGCGCGGCGTTTGCGATGATCTCTGCCTGCCCTTTCTGCGCCAAGCGGGCCATGTCGCGAGACATCCGGGGAGTCGAGTTTGGCTCTTTCTCACCGGTGATAAAGAGAGCGGGACATTCAATTTGCGCCAATTGCGCATCTGCCAGCCCGTCATTTTCAGCGAAGACGGTGTAAGCCGCCTTGTACCCGGCCGGATTGACCTCTTTGAGCCAACGCAAACAGGCGGCATGTTCGTCTGACGGATTGTCACCGAACCAACGCTTCAACGTCGCAGTCGGGTCATTCGTCCCCGTGTCATCCAACGCAGCAGCACGTGCCAGGACCGCCTGACGGGCGTCCGGTGAACGCCGGTAGACCGCGTTCAGCGCCGCTACACCCTTCACCCGTTTGTGGCCGGACGCCGCGATAAACAGTGCAATCAATGCACCCATCGAATGGCCAACCAGTACGACCGGTTCGTCTATTAAGTCCTTGATCGGACAAGCGTAACCTTCCAACCCGCAGGCATTGCGAAACTTAGTGCCCCCATGTCCGGGCATATCAGGGCACAAAACCCGATACCCGGCCGCGCTGAGTGTGTCGATCTGTGCGCCCCAAGCTTCGGCCCGCAGCCCAACACCGTGGAGCATCATCACAAGCGGACCCTGACCCGCCTCAATTGCGGCAAGATCGCCGATGTCAGACCGAGGCCGGGTTGTCCACGTCATGGCCCAGATCCTTCAAGTCCTGATAACGGTCTCCGATACGGTGATGGGGGCGGCCCGAGGTCGCGCCACCAAGAACCACGACAATCTCATCCGCGCGCGGAGCATCGGGAATGGCGAATTGCAGCGTCAGGTAATGTGACCGGCGACCCGCGTCATTCTTGTCCATCAATGGCACCATAATCGGTGCGTTCGCGGCCCCCCGGGTATTAGTGAATGACAGGTATGACTTGGCACCAACCGCTTGCCGGAAGATGTTCCCAAAGTGCAACGTGTGGATCAGCCCCGAGGCATGTTCGACCTCACCGTCCAAACCCACAACTGCGGCTTTTCCATAGGCTTCGATCGCATCGCCATCTCCGGCAAGTGCGATCATCCGACTGGTCAGTTCGTTCCCCAGGATCGGACCATAAGCGAGAATTTCCGGGCGCAGATCCTCGACATACCGGCCTGCCCAAGGGTTCGCGACAACCGCCGCCACAGCAAACATACGCCACGGACGATCTGCCTTGCGGTATCCTTCGACAAATACTTCCTCATCGAATGTCACGATTTTTCGAATTTCCGGCTGCACGGTGCCCCCCAATCTTGTGTTTGGGAAATATCTTTTACCGGCCTGCTCTTTGACAAACGAAAGAAGTTGGGTCTTAGGTATTAGCAGCACTACTAGGTGACTTTCAGATGCCCAAAGCCCTGCCCCCCCTGACATGGTTCCGATCCTTCGAAGCTGCGGCCCGGAGGCTCAGCTCAACCGCTGCGGCGGACGAAATCGGATTGACCCAGTCCGCTGTCAGCCAGCAGATCAGATCGCTGGAATCGCGGCTTGGTGTTGTGTTGTTTCATCGGCATCCGCGCGGCCTCTCTCTGACGGATGAGGGTCGCAAACTGCTGCCTCAGGTCGAAGCCGCGCTTGAGACGCTGCAAAGCGCGGCCTCGCCTTACCTGACCGAAGAACGCGCGCGGCACGTCACTGTGGCGGCCTCGATCAGTGTGATTGAATGGATAATCTCTCCGGTCTTGCCCAGGTTCCAGGAGCGGCACCCAGACACCTCAGTGCGTTTCGTCAGCACAATCTGGCCTGATGAGTATTCTGCGCTGCGGGCAGATGTCGAAATCCGGTTCGGATCGGAAAAACAGGTCGGGCGGGACGCGCTTCCGTTACAGCCCAATACCCTTATCGCCGTTAAGGCACCCGGTCTGAGTGGAGAGTTCAAGGACCTGCCCCTGATCGAAGCCGTCGGGACATCTGACAACTGGGCGTCTTGGTCCGAAGCCACAGGCCATACGATCCACACACCGGCATATTTTGTCGATTCCTATGGCTTGGCCCTGCAACTGGCGTCGACCGGTAACGGGGTGGCACTTGTGAATTCCTTGGTTGCGCAAAATGCTCTGAATGCCGGTCAGGTTGAGCGCATATCCCACGCATCTGCGCCAGCCACCGAGGGTTATTTTCTTGCCAAGCAAAGCGCGACACCCGAAGCGGACGCATTCGTCTCGTGGTTTTTGCAATTGATCCCGGATACCGCGCCCGAAAGGGTCTGATTCAGACATACCGATGTCGCATCTGAGGATATCACCCGACGGTAAAATAGTGAATTCTGGCGAAAAAGGTCCGATTCATGCGATATTCCGGCTTTCGAGTCATCAAAGAGGCGCTTACCGGCCACAAAGGGTGGAAACCGGTCTGGCGTGACCCCGAACCCAAGGCCCAGTACGACATCATCGTTATTGGTGGTGGCGGTCACGGGCTGGCAACTGCACATTACCTGTCCAAGGTCTATGGCCAGCGCAATGTCGCCGTTGTCGAGAAAGGCTGGATCGGTGGCGGCAATGTCGGGCGGAACACGACCATCGTGCGCTCGAACTACATGCTGGACGGGAATGAACCGTTCTATGAGTTCTCGATGAAATTGTGGGAAGGGTTGGAGCAAGACCTGAACTACAACGCGATGATGAGCCAGCGCGGGATCCTCAACCTGTTCCATTCTGATGCGCAACGTGATGCCTATACCCGCCGCGGCAATGCGATGATCCTGCACGGCGCAGATGCCGAGCTGCTGGATGCCGATCAGGTGCGTAAGGAACACCCCTATCTGAATTTCGACGACGCGCGCTTTCCGATCATGGGCGGTCTAGTACAACGCCGGGCCGGAACCGCACGTCATGACGCGGTCGCTTGGGGCTTTGCCCGGTCCGCTGACAGCCACGGTGTCGATATCATCCAGAATTGTGAGGTCACGGGCCTGCGCATTGAAAACGGCAAATGTCTGGGTGTTGAGACCTCAAAAGGCTTTATCGGTGCCAATAAAGTCGGGTGCGCTGTAGCCGGAAACTCGGGCCGTGTGATGGGTATGGCGGGTATGCGCCTGCCGATCGAAAGCCACGTGTTGCAGGCATTTGTGTCTGAAGGGCTGAAACCGGTTCTGCCCAGCGTCATCACCTATGGTGCCGGCCATTTCTATATCAGTCAGTCTGATAAAGGCGGGTTGGTTTTTGGTGGCGACATTGACGGCTATAACACTTATGCCCAACGCGGCAACCTGCCCGTGGTCGAAGACGTCTGCGAAGGTGGTGTCTCTCTGATGCCGGTGATCAGCCGCGCCCGCCTGCTGCGGATGTGGGGCGGTGTGATGGACATGTCGATGGACGGCTCGCCCATCATCGACCACACCCCGGTCGAAGGGCTCTACTTCAATGGCGGCTGGTGCTATGGCGGGTTCAAGGCGACCCCGGCCTCGGGCCATTGCTTTGCGCATCTGCTGGCCAAGGACGAACCGCACCCCGTTGCCACAGCCTATCGTCTCGACCGGTTCAAAACCGGCCGGATGATCGACGAACGCGGCGCGGGCAACCAGCCCAACTTGCACTAAGGGGAGCTAGACATGATTATCAACCATCCCCTTCTGGGCCCGCGTGACGCCGCTGAATTCACCTATCTGGGTGATGCGTCCCTGATCGATCGTCCCGATTGGCAAGCCGAAGACGCGGCCGAGGCGTTCTATGATTACGCCTACCTGCGCGACAACCCAGCAGGCGAACACAAAGAGCTGTGGTACCACGAAGCAGGCGACCGGTCATGGCTGGTCGTGACTCGCGACACGACCACACACGAGATTTCCAAGGTAGAACTGGCCCGCGACGTGGCCCGCGCGCGGGGGCGATCCAAATGACGCAAAACAATCGACTGAGCGGCGGCCAGATCGACCGCGACACCACTCTGAACTTTCGCTTCGACAATCGCAGCTTTACCGCCCATCCCGGCGATACGCTGGCCTCGGCGCTGCTGGCAAATGACGTGCGGCTGATCGGGCGGTCGTTCAAGTATCACCGCCCGCGCGGGCTACTGACAGCCGGATCCGAGGAACCCAATGGCATCGTCGAGCTGCGCACCGGTGCGCGAAAAGAACCCAACACCCGCGCCACGACAATCGAGATGTTCGACGGGCTTGAGGCAAGCTCGCAAAACCGCTGGCCCAGCCTGAAGTTCGATGCATTGGGCGTGAACGATCTGTTTTCGAATTTCCTGTCGGCCGGGTTTTACTACAAAACCTTCATGTGGCCAGCGGCCTTTTGGGAAAAGGTCTATGAGCCGATCATCCGCCGTGCCGCGGGTCTTGGGTCGTTGTCGGCGGAAGCTGATCCAGATGAGTACGACAAAGGCTTTCGCCACTGTGATCTGCTGATCATTGGCGCGGGTCCATCCGGTTTGATGGCAGCCCTGACCGCCGGACGCGCCGGTGCGGATGTCATTCTGGCGGACGAAGACTTTCAGTTTGGCGGGCGGTTGAACAGCGAAACGTTCTCGTTAGGCGAGCAGAACGCCAGCGATTGGGCCACGCAGGCCGTGGCCGAGCTGTCGACCATGCCCAACGTTCGTCTGATGCCCAGAACCACCGTTATTGGAGCGTTCGATCACGGCATCTATGGCGCGGTCGAGCGGACCGGCGACCACCTGCCCACCCTTCCTGCGGGCAAACCGCGCCAAATCCTGTGGCGCATCTACACCAAGAAAGCGTTGCTGTGCGCAGGCGCGACCGAACGGCCCATTGTGTTCGAAAACAACGACCGCCCCGGCATCATGATGGCCAGTGCGCTTCGGACCTATGCCAACAGGTTTGCCGTCACAACCGCGCCACGTGTGGCAATCTTCACCAACAATGATGACGGCCACCGGACTGCCGCTGATCTGCACGCCAAGGGCGTTCACATTTGCGCGGTGATTGACGTTCGCGAGGACGCACCGGTCAACTATGACTACGAAGTCCTGAGCGGTGCGCGCGTCATTGATACCAAGGGGCGCTTGGGATTGACCTTTGTCGAGGTCGCCCTGCCCGACGGTTCGACCCGCACGCTGGACTGCGGTGCGCTGGGCGTATCCGGCGGATGGAATCCGAATGTTCACCTGACCTGCCATCAGCGCGGCCGCCCGGTCTGGAACGAGGCCCTGGCCGCTTTCGTACCGGGGTCGAACCTGCCGGTTGGCCTGTCGGTCGCCGGAGCCGCGAACGGCCAAATGTCGACCCATGGCGCGCTGCAATCAGGTGCCGAGGGCGCTGTGGCGGCACTAGACCTGAAAGGCGTGTTGCCTGACCTGCCCGAGGCCGAAGACGCGCCAATCGCACAGAAACCGTTCTGGTATGTTGAAGGCTGCAAACGGGCCTGGGTCGACCAACAGAACGATGTGACCGTCAAAGACGTCAAGCTGAGCTATCAAGAGGGTTTCAAGTCCGTCGAGCACCTCAAGCGCTATACAACGCTGGGCATGGCGACCGATCAGGGCAAAACCTCGAACATCACCGGCCTGGCAATCATGGCCGAGGTTGCCGGAAAATCGATCCCTGAAACCGGAACAACGATCTTTCGTCCGCCTTACACACCGGTTCCGATCGGTGCCTTCGCGGGTCGGATGAAGGGACAAGAGTTCCACCCAACCCGCCTGACGCCTTCGCACCACTGGGCGAAAGAACGCGGCGCGGTCTTTGTCGAGGCCGGTAACTGGCTGCGCGCGCAGTGGTTCCCGTTGCCCGGTGAAACGCACTGGCGGGAATCTGTTGACCGTGAGGTTCGCCAGACCCGCGCTTCGGTCGGCGTTTGCGATTGTACGACACTGGGCAAGATCGACGTGCAAGGCACCGATGCGGCCGAGTTTCTGAACCGGGTCTATGCCAATGCGTTCGCCAAGCTGGCCGTGGGCAAAACACGTTATGGCCTGATGCTGCGCGAAGACGGCATGGTCATGGACGACGGAACCGCGGCGCGTCTGGCCGAGGACCATTTTGTCGTCACAACCACCACGGCCAACGCCGTCGGCGTCTATCGCCACATGGAATTCGTGCGCCAGTGCCTGTTCCCGGATATGGACGTACAGCTGATCTCGACCACCGAATCCTGGGCGCAATATGCGGTCGCAGGTCCGAACTCGCGCAAGCTCTTGCAAAAGATTGTCGACCCCGAGTTCGACATCTCGAACGAGGCTTTCCCGTTCATGGCCTGCAGCAACATCACCGTCTGCGGCGGGTTGCGGGCACGGTTGTTCCGGATTTCGTTCTCAGGCGAACTCGCGTTCGAAATTGCTGTGCCAGCACGCTATGGCGATGCGCTTATGCGGCGGTTGATGGCCGAGGGCGAAGAGTTTGATGTGGTCCCATATGGCACCGAGGCGCTGGGTGTGATGCGGATCGAAAAAGGCCACGCGGCAGGCAACGAACTGAACGGGACCACCACGGCGCTTAATCTGGGCATGGGCAAGATGGTGTCCAAGAAGAAGGACAGCATCGGATCGGTTCTTTCCGAACGTGAGGCATTGGTTGAACCGGATGTCCTGCGGCTGGTTGGCATCAAACCTGTTTCGCCCGATGAAAAGATCACCCCCGGTGGCCATCTGATGAACATTGCAGGTCCGGTCGACGCGGCCAATGACCAGGGCTATGCCACTTCGGCCGCATATTCCCCCATTCTGAACAGCAGTATCGGGCTGGCGCTGTTGAAGGACGGTGCAAATCGGATGGGTGAGAAAATGCGCCTTGTGTCGCCCCTGACCGATCTGACTGTCGAGGTTGAAATCGTATCAGCCCATTTCGTTGACCCTGAAGGAGAGCGTCTGCGTGCATGATCTAGTTGCAATAACCGCATTGGGCGGGACCACGCCGCGTGTTGACACTGTAGCCGGGGTCACATGCACAGAAAATCCGAGCGTTGCACTCGCATCCGTAGCAGCGCGCCGTGGACAGGAAGCCAAGGCCCAAGCGGCTTTGGCGAAATTGATCGATGCCTCTGCGCCAGATGTCGAACAACACGCCGGAGGCACGATCGCCGCCTTTTGGTCCGGCCCAGATCAATGGATGGTCGAGGCCCCTTTCGACAGCCACGAAGACCTCGCCCTTCAGGTCAAATCGGCCGTGGGCGACACTGCTTCGGTGACCGAACAGACAGACGCGTGGACCCGGTTTGATCTTGCGGGCGACCCATTGGCGTCCGTGTTAGAATTGTTGTGCATGCTTGATCTGCGCAAGATCAGCGCGGGCAGCGTCTCGCGCTGCTCGATCCACCATGTCGGCTGCTTTGTTCTTTGTCGGTCATCGGAGGCGTTCAGCATCTACGGCCCGCGATCTTCGGCAGGCTCTTTGCATCATGCTATTGTCACGGCGATGCGATCAGCCCTTTAGGGACGCCTCAGACTGACGGCAAAGGCGCATTGTCTTCGACGCGGAATCGATTGATTCTGCGTCGATCTTCGCTGGGACTGACCCCAAAAGCAGATCGGTAATGCGTGACCAACGGTGCGACAGATCCGTATCCTATGGCCGCGGCAATCTCTGCAATCGGGTCTTTTGTGTAAACAACCATCTGCCGCGCCGCCTTCATCCGCATGGCACGGTAGTAGTGGCTGGGGCTTTGCCCCGTCGCCTGTTTGAACGCCCGTTCCACCTGGCGCGGGGTTACACCAATTGTCCGGGCCACGTCTGCAATCGAAATCGGATCACTCATATTCCCGGCAAACAGGTCAACGCAGCGAGACACCAAAGGCGGAAGGCTGTCGCCGGTATCCGGCATGGTCGCGGCCGGAACCTGTTGGCGCACCCCTGCCCCGCGCATCATCGGGTGCTGAAACCAGCAAGCGACCTCGTGAGCGACATCACCGCCCAAACGCTCCTCGATCAGATGCAGGGCCAGGTCGAACCCGGCCGCCGCCCCGGCCGCCGTGTAGCGCGTCGAGGTCTTTACGATCACCTCGCTGCGGGCGTCGACCTCGGGGAATTCGGCCAAAAAAGCAGCCTCATAACACCAGTGAACTGAAACGGGTTGCCCTCTCATCACACCGGACCGCACCAGAGGGAAAACTCCGCCGCTGATCCCACCCAGAACGGAACCGTGACGCCCAAGGCTGCGCAATGCGCCATTGCCCATGGATGCATCATCAAAACCTGATGTTGGGCTGCTGAGTAGAAACAGGATGTCGATGACCTTGCAAGCAGCCAACGACCGCTCGGCCTCAAAGCGGACCCCCGCACTGGATTTGACCTTTTGCCCATGCTCGGACAGCAACGTCCAACAGAACGCCTCTTGCCCGGCGATTTCATTGGCCGCCCGCAATGGCTCGATCACCGAGGTCAGGCAGGCCATCGGAAAGCCGTCAAACAGCAAAAACCCGATTTCGATTCTGTCATCCTTACGCATAAGGCCGTCCTAACAGGAATTCCGCATCCGCCCTATACGCTACGGAAACTACATGTCACTTCGCACGCTTGTGCGCGAAAACAGTCATTGGGACTTAAGTCACATTCAATAGGCAAAAATCCGCAGTGTCATATTGAGATATTTTGGGCCGGGTCATTGCAATCACTTCAATATTGTATACAACTGCATACATCTTAGACTCAACCCAGATGGACCCCGTCTTTGGCCTCCGCACGTCCGCACTCTTCAGCAATGTTTCAAAGACTGAACACGCTTCTGATTGCCGGATTGGGCACTGCAGTGTTCTGGTTTTTGAACCTGCCGCTGCCTTTTCTGTTTGGCCCAATGTCGGCCTGTCTCATCGCGGCACTGGCACATGCACCCATTCGGGATTTCGGTCAGGTCTCGGTTGCCGCCAGAACGATTCTTGGTGTCGCAGTCGGCGCATCCATAACCCCCAGCCTGTTTGCTGAACTGCCCAAGATGGCAACGTCGCTTTTGCTGGTCCCCGTCTTTATCCTGCTCATTGCGTTGGTTGGCGTTCCATTCTTCCGCAAATTCTGGGGGTTTGATGACACAACCGCTTTTTATGCAGCAATGCCCGGCGGCTTTCAGGACATGGTCATCTTTGGCGCCGAGGCCGGGGCCAATCCGCGCGTGCTGTCCTTGGTGCACGGAACACGTGTTCTGATCATTGTCACGTTGGCCCCCATCTTTCTGACCGTGTTTTATGGGGCCGAGTTGACCAATCCCCTCGGCGAACCGGCCTCGGCCCTGCCTCCCCACGAACTGGCTCTCATGGTCATCGCAGCCTTTATCGGCTGGAAGGGCGGAGAGAAGATTGGTTTGTTCGGTGCCTCTATCCTCGGACCATTGATCCTGACTGCGGCACTGTCACTCGGGGATTTTGTTCATACACGTCCTCCGCGTGAGGCGATTTTGTTCGCGCAGTTCTTCATCGGGTGTGGAATTGGCGTCAAATTTGTTGGCGTTACCTGGTCAGAGCTCCGGCGCGTTGTGGCCGCAGGGTTCACGTATGTTATCCTGCTGGCCGTGCTGGCCGCAGCTTTCACAATCCTGGTCACAGCAATCGGACTGGGCCAACCGGTCGAAGCTTTCCTGGCCTTTGCGCCCGGCGGTCAGGCTGAAATGACGGTTTTGGCCATCGTGTCGGGTGCGGATTTGGGGTATGTGGTCACGCACCACCTGACGCGTATCGTCGTGGTGATCATTGGCGCGCCAATTGCGGCCAGCCTTCTTGTGCGCTGGTCCAAATCTGGGAAATAGCCATCGGGTTGCCGTGTTTCCGACTGACGGACCTTCACTCTTTCCAGTTGAAGACCCGGCGAACCGATCAATCCTTTCTGTTTACAGGCGAAGGCGCAGGTCCTTAGTATCAAATCACTTTATTCCTATGTTTAAATCATGGATGTGACGCGATGTCTGACACACTTGATCTCCACAAGTTCGAAAACCTCAGCCCATTTCAAATCAAAGACGAACTCATCAAACTGGCGCAAAAAGAGTCGCGCCAGATGGCCCTGCCCTATCTGAACGCAGGGCGCGGCAACCCCAACTGGATCGCCACCAAGGCGCGTGAGGCGTTTTTTCTGCTGGGACAGTTCGCCATGACCGAGGCGCAGCGGCATCGTAATGAAGCTGAGGTCGGCCTGGCGGGAATGCCGCAGGGGCCCGGCTGTTATGACCGCCTCAAAGCCTATTGTCAGGCATCGCAAGACAAGAACGGCCCTCCGGGGGCGGATACACTGGCCGCCGTCGTCGATTTCGCAATTGAAAAGTTCGGCTTCACTCCTGACGATTTCGTACTGGAACTGACTGACGGTATCATTGGCGATCACTATCCGATGCCGGACCGCTGCCTGCAGCATAACGAGGCAATCGTCCATGAATACGTGATGTGGGCGATGTGTTCCGGGCACAGGCCTGACGCCAAGTTCGACATCTACGCGGTTGAAGGCGGAACTGCTGCGATGTGCTATATCTTCAAAGCGCTCAAAAATCAGCGACTGCTTAATGCCGGCGATACGATCGCCCTTGGAACCCCGATTTTCACCCCTTACCTCGAAATGCCCGTGCTTGAAGATTACGGGCTGAACGTGGTGGATGTTTCGTCCGAAGAAGAAGACCACTTCCAGCTTACCGATGACGATCTGGAACAACTTGCCGACCCAAAAGTCAAAGCCTTGTTTCTGGTCAATCCGGGTAACCCGTCTTCGGTCGCAATCAGCCCCGAGGTCATGGTGCGGCTGGTGGAATTCGTAAAAACACGCCGACCAGATCTGATCATCCTGACGGATGACGTCTACGGAACTTTTGTGCCAAACTTCGAGTCTGTTATGGGTCACCTGCCCGAAAACACCATCGGGGTTTATTCGTACTCCAAGTATTTTGGCTGTACAGGCTGGCGCCTTGGCGCGATTCTGGTGTCGCAGAACAACATCTTCGACAAGATGATCGCCGAGGCCCCCGAGGACGTCAAAGCCGTCGTGAATGCCCGGTACGAGACGCTGACACCTGACCCGTCCTCATTCAAGTTCATCGATCGGATCGTGGCCGACAGCCGCGATGTTGCGCTGAACCACACTGCGGGTCTTTCGGTCCCGCAACAGGTGATGATGACGCTGTTCTCGCTGGTCGAATTGATGGATGAAGAGAAACACTATCAGGCGTTCTGCTGGGGCATCCTCAAACATCGCTTTGACGAACTTGTCGAAGGTCTCGGGATCGAAGTGCCCGACAACCCCCTGTTCGACAAGTACTATGGCATCATCGATTTTGAATTCTGGCTGCGGAAATACGTCGGCGAAGATGTGGTGGAATGGATCAAGGAAAACGTCCATCCACTGGATATCTCGTTCAAACTGGCGCAGGACCACGGGATCGTGCTGTTGAACGGATCGGGGTTCGATGCGCCGAACTGGTCTGCGCGGGTGTCCTTCGCCAATCTGGATGACAGCGCCTATCGACAGATCGGTCGCGCAGTTCGGGCTGTTGCAACGGGCTATGTGCAAGCCTATCGCGCCTCTAAGGGGCTGCCTTTGCACGGCTAAGAACGATTGCAGGCAAAGGGCGCAGCTTTATGGAATTGATCGGCTCGATCTTTATCGATCACCCGGAACTGGCGCTGTTTTGCAGCCTTGCCCTTGGCTATTCGATTGGAAAAATCACCATAGGTTCGTTCACCGTCGGATCGGTGGCGGGCTGTCTTCTGGCCGGCGTCCTTGTCGGCCAGACAGGTGTCGTCGTCTCGGATGACCTCAAACAAGCGTTCTTCTTACTGTTCCTCTTTTCGATTGGGTACAGAACCGGACCGCAGTTTTTCCGGTCGTTGAACCTGAGCGCCCTTCCGCAGATCGCCATCACCGCGCTGCTTTGCGTCGTGGCTTTGGTGGTTGCTGTTCTGCTGGCACCTTTGATGGGCCTTTCGGTTGGAATAGCTGCCGGGCTTTTGGCTGGTGGTGCGACGGAAAGCGCCACGCTTGGCGTTGCGATCGATTCCTTCGCCAAAACCGGGGCCGATGAAGCGGCCCAGCAGATATTCGACGCCGAAATCGCGACCGGATTTGCAGTTGCCTATTTCGTCGGTGTCATCGCGACGATCTTCTTTCATACGCAACTGGCACCGCGATTTTATGGCCGGTCATTGAAAGAGGCCTGCGCGGAGCACGAGGCCGAACTGGAAGATGACTCGGCGCCAATGGTGCCGAAGCACCGCGATTTTGAAGCACGGGCATATCGCATTGCTCATGAATTCGCGGGTCATACCGTTGCCGAAATCGAAGCCCAGGTTCCCAAGCATGTCCGGGCCTACATCGACCGCGTTCGGCGTGACGACAAAATCCTGCCGACCTCTCGGGATATGGTTCTGAAAGACGGGGATATAGCCGCCATAGCTGGAATGCGCTCGTTTTTGATCGACCACTCTGACCAAATCGGGGACGAGGTCGAAGACCCCGAGCTGCTGGATCTGCCGGTTGAAACCGACGATATCGTAGTCACGAACAACGCCGTCGTTAATCAAACACTGGGCGAATTATCGACCCGGCCCGAGGCCCGCACGGTCTTTCTGCGCGGGATCATGCGCAGCGGCGAGCGGCTACCGATCTTTCGCGGTGTCACTTTGCACAAAGGCGACGTGGTAACCGTCTCTGGCACCCGACGCCATATTGTGGACGCCGCCGCTGCGCTGGGCTACCTGGACCGGGAAACAAGTAAGACCGACATGGTCTTTGTTGCGTTCTTCATTTTGCTCGGCGGACTGATCGGCATCCCTGCCCTGAAATACGGGGCGATCGAACTTGGTCTTGGAACATCGGTTGGTGTTCTGTTGGGCGGTCTGGTTGCAGGCTGGCTGAGTTCAGTGCGCAGGACATTCGGTTTTGTGCCCGAGGCGACATTATGGATATTCGACTCGGTCGGCTTGTGCGTTTTTGTGGCCTGCGTCGGGATCACGTCCGGGACAAGCTTCGTCGCCGGAGTTCTGGAAAGCGGACCGTCACTGATTATCGGATCCTTGGCCATCGTCATACTGGCCCATGGCTCGGCGATTTTTGTCGGCCGCAAAGTCTTTAACATCAACGAGGGCGTCCTGGCGGGAACCTGTTGCGGCGCGGGCACCTCTGCCCCTGCCCTCGCAGCCGTTCAGGAAGCCGCGCAAAGCCAGGTCCCCACGCTTGGCTATGGGTTAGGCTACGCAGTCGGCAACGTGCTATTGGCCCTATGGGGGTCCGTCATCGTCATTCTGTTGATCTGACTCTTACGGGACAAAAGCCACAACCAGCGGCCCCCAAAGCGTCAGGAATATGTTTGCGACCGCGTAGGTCATCGTGAACGCAGGCGTTGGTGTCGAGTTACCCGCCTTTTCCAACAGTGTCGCAAAGCCGGGGTTGCCGGACCGCGAACCGGTCACGACGGCGCAGGCCTCAATGGGATTGCGAATACGCAACGCGATGTAATTGATCGGAAACTGGACGATCATGGGCATCAACGTCACAACGACGCCAAGCAGCAGCAAGGTGATGCCATATTCCTGAATAGCTTGCAGTGCAGGCTGCCCGGCGTTCAAGCCGACCACGCCGACAAAGACCGCCAAACCAAAGCTCTGCAAGAAGTTGGCCGCACCACGGTTGATGCCCCCGATCTTGGGACGGCGCGTACGCAGGTAACCGATGATCAAGCCCGTCACCAGACAGCCAAGCCCCGACCCAAGGGCCACCTTGGTTCCTGCAATGACAAAACTGATTTCGCCGACCAGATACCCAACGGCAACACCAATCCCCAAGGCAATGAAATTTGTAACCGAGGCCGAAGGCGGTACATATCCGGCAAACTTGGCGGCCCGGCTCAAGTCGTCTTTGTGACCAACAATACTGACCTCATCGCCGGCATGAATTTCCGTGTTGTGTAGCACCGGAACATCGTGCCCCATGCGCGTGATCTTTGAGATGTAGACACCGCGGCGCTGATCAGCCGAGATCGCCTCGCGCAGTTGAATAAGGGTTTTGCCTGCCAGCTTGGGGTTGGTGATCACCACATTGCGCCGTTCCTCGACGATGACCATTTCGGGCGGTACTTCCCCAATCTCGCTTCCGGCCGAGCTTTCGAACTTCGCCAGCCCGGAAACCAAGCCAGAGACGACAACCAGATCACCCGCATTGACCGTTGTATCGGGGGCCGCGTCCACGGCCACACCGTCGCGCAGCAAACGTTCGACCAGTATGTCTTCGTCAAATCCCGCTTCGATCTCTTTGACCGACTGTCCGGCAATCCGGGCACCGTCCTGAACGCGGTAGGCCCTTGCGTCAAAGCGGTTCATCGGCAGGAATTCACCCTCTTCCAGCGTACGTCCGCCACCGCTGAGCTTTTGGGCCAGCTTCAGCGCTTCTTCCCGCAGGTTCCATTTCATTATGATTGGGATGACACTGACCGCCAGAATTGGGCCAATTGAGCCAAAGATATAAGTCACCGAATAACCGACAGCGATGTTGGTCTTCAGCTTTTCGGCCTCGTCCGCTGCAAGGCCAAGCAGATCGATGGCGTTGCCGGCAGTTCCGATGATGGCCGACTGGGTTAGCCCGCCGGCCGCAAGTCCGGCCGCCAGCCCCTTGTCCAGCCCCGCCCACCTGGCGACGACAATCACGAAAAACAGCCCCCACAAGGTCATCATGAAGGCTGCAAGCAGTTTCGTCAGGGCCGTTCGGTTCAGGGCTGCAAAAAACTGTGGCCCCCCGTTGTAACCGACCATGAAAATGAACAGCGAGAAGAATACATTCTGAACGTCTGTGCTGAGGTTGATCCCGCCGATCTGCCCCACGAACACGGCCACAAGCAGCGTCCCGGCGATGCCTCCAAGCTCGAATTTACCGACCTTGAATTTGCCAACCCCATACCCGAGGCCCAAACACAAAAACAACGCCATGATCGGATAGGTCCGCAATTGATCAGCGATAATTTCCATATTTCAAATCCCTTGCCTGCGCGCCGTGTAAGTAACACGACCAAAGAGAAAAAATCAGAACCCGACAGGAACAGCCGGGGCATGTCTCAGCATTTCAACAACAAGTAAACAATCAGATTTTTGATTTAGTCAATCTTGGACATGCGCAATGATTGAATCCGTGGTGATGTACTCACCCAGATTGGCATCGGGAATACGACAGTACAAACGGCAACAAGGGTGGTGTGGCGGAGAGACAGGGATTCGAACCCTGGAGACGGTTTCCCGCCTACACACTTTCCAGGCGTGCGCCTTCGACCACTCGGCCACCTCTCCGTGAGCGGGATATTTGGACTATCGCCGTGGGATTTGCAAGGCTCGATTAGAGTAAAAATTCACCTCTGATCGAAAGCCCTGCCAGGGCTGCTAAACCTCGTCACCATCGCCGTCGGACAGATCGCCTTCGGTCATCTCGACGGGTTTGGTTGACGGTTGCGCCTCTGACGGTTCTGTCGGGGCGTTGGCCTGTTGCCCGCTGCCTTGTTGCAGGGTCTCGGGATTGCGCAACCAGACATCGCGCTGAGCAAACGGAATCTCGATTCCTTCTTCGACAAACCGGCGGTTGATCTCATGGTTCATGTCAGATTTGACCGACAGCACCCAGTTCACATCCCGTAGAATCGCGCGAATTTCAAAATCGAGCGAGTCTGCGCCAAAGCCCTGAAAAACCACGCTGGGTGCGGGAATCGCCAGAACCATCGGGTGCGTATTCGCAATCTCGCCCAGGATCTTTTCGACCTTCCGCGTGTCAGTCCCGTAGGCGACACCCACCGGAACGATCACACGGCCGATCGTATTGCCCCGCGTATAGTTCGTGACCACACCGCTGATCAGGTCCGAGTTCGGAACAATCACATCGGTTCGGTCAAACGTCTCAATCCGAGTGGATCGAACGGAAATGTCGCGCACATAACCCATCATCCCGTTCACATCGATCCAGTCACCTTTCGAAATCGGGCGCTCGACCAGAAGGATGATGCCCGACACAAAGTTCGACACGATCGTCTGCAAACCGAAGCCGATCCCGACTGACAGGGCACCAGCGACAATCGCGAGCGAAGACAAGTTGAACCCGGCGATGGTGATCGCGATCAGGGCGGCCAGGAAAATGCCGACATAGCCGGTGCCTGACACAATCGCGTTCTGCCCACCCGGATCAATGCTGGTTTTAGGCAGCAGTGAATTGCGCAACCCGCTCTGCAACATGCGCGTCAGGCCGTAGCCAACGGCAAAGATGACCAGGAAGGTGAAGAAGTTGCTGGGGGAGATCGTGACCCCACCAATATCGAACCCTTGCAGCAAGCGCGACCAAACTTCGAGCAGGTCGGTTTCGCGCGCGCCCCAATAGAGCGCAAGGACCGGCATGGCCAAAATGGCCATTGCAAACCCGATCAGCACTGCAAATAGCGAGTCTTTTGCTTTGTCGCCTTGCCCACTGATCCATCCGTAAACAGACGTCAGGAACCGCTGAACGATAACCAGTGCTGCAATCAGAACCAGCGAACGTACTGCGGGGAAAACAATGGCTTCTGCGGCGTTGGTGTACCCAAGAACGGCCAGAATCGGACTGGCAATCCCCAGCAGGAACAGCGCCCGCCGAATGAACTCGACCAACTGGCTGAACCCGGCGGCGCGCGCCGTAGCCGAAGGCTCGTCATCATCGACCGGCACGTCGACAGTTCGGACCCGGCGGACACGCAACAACACCAACGCCGTGGCGATGATGACCGGAAAGGCGACAACGGCGCGTGTTGCGTCCGAGATATTCTCGATCTGCTCGAACAGGTTCACCAATTCATGCAGGATCAAAAATGCCGCCAGCATGTCCAGGTAGACGCGCAGTTCGGTTACTTTTTGACGTGATAGCTTTTGGAAACCCTGCGCCTCTTGCAGCACATAAACCTGCCGACCGATCCAGTCATAGTACAGAATGATCGCGGCCCAATACGGCACGTTCTCTATCAGCAAAGTGCCACGCAGCCCCAACACACCGGTCAGCACAACGGCCTGAACCAACAGCCAAACTCCGGCCCAGGGAAGGATTATCCGCAGCAGCGAAGTCAGGAACGCCCAGACGCCGCTGCCCTGCCCTCCGAAAGAACGTAGGCGCTCACCAGCAGCCTCGGACCAGCGTTTACCATAAAACAGCAGAATCCCGGCAACGACCACCAAGGCCAGAATACCCAAACCTCGGGTACGCAGTCGTTCGTGAACGATGTCGGTGTTCAAGTTGCGCCGGGCTTCATTGAACAACGCTTGCGCTGCTTCATTCACATCGACCCAGGCCGGTCCCCAATGGGCAGGATTCAAAGGGGACGGGCCACGCTCTAACAGCTCTTTGGTCTGACGATCGCGCAGCAGCTTATCTATTTCAGAGATCAAACCATTGGCACGGCTGAATGCCTCTTCCGAGATGATCTGGGGAACGCGCAAACTGTTGAGCTGTTCGTTCAAGTGCTTTCGAAGGGTCGCGATGTCTTCGGGTTCGGACGCGTCCCCTTCGGGTGCTGGACCCAGCGCCTTGATCTGGTTTTCAAGCGTCTGAATGCGCTCGGTGTTTGCTCCGCGCGCCCGGTTGAAATCATCCCGATAGTCGTTGATCTCTGCCCGCAGGTTTTCGAGCGAGGCGTTTGAGGCCCGATTGGCCTCAATAACCGTTTCGGCCCGGTCCGCCGTTTTGACCCACCCCTGATAATACTCGCTTTGGCGATCGTTCAACTGCGCCGCAGCAGGGCCGCCCAGCAGCGCGAAGCAAACCGCGAAAAGGGTCAGGAACAGGCGGACCTGCCGCAGCATCATACGTCCTCGAACACGCCGGGGATGCTGCGCGGTGCTTCGGTCATCCAATCCGGTACCGGCAGTTCCTTTTCACGCAGAAACTCGGGGTTGAACAGCTTGGATTGATAGCGGGTGCCATAGTCACAAAGGATGGTGACGATGGTGTGGCCCGGGCCAAGATCCTTGGCCAGACGCACCGCGCCTGCCATGTTGATCGCGGTCGAACCGCCCATGACCAAACCTTCTTCGCGCAGCAGGTCAAAGATATAGGGCAGCGCCTCGTTGTCCGACATTTGATATGCAAAATCCGGTTTGAACCCTTCAAGGTTCTTGGTAATGCGCACTTGACCGATGCCTTCCGCGATCGAGCCACCCTCCATCGCGATCTCGCCGGTGGTGTAGTACGAATACAGCCCCGCCCCCATCGGATCGACCAGACCGATTTTGACGCCCTTGGGCTGCAGCGCTTCAGCGACACCAGCCAACGTACCGCCCGAGCCTACGGCACAGACAAACCCGTCAACCTTGCTGTCGGTCTGTTCCCAGATCTCGGGACCGGTGGTTTCCACATGCGCCTGACGGTTGGCCACATTGTCGAACTGGTTGGCCCAGATCGCGCCATTCGGTTCGGTCTGCGCCAGCTCTTCCGCCAGGCGGCGCGAGTAGTGCACGAAATTGTTCGGGTTGCGATACGGCGCGGCCGGAACCTGGACGAGCTGGGCACCGGCAAGGCGCAGCATATCCTTCTTTTCTTCAGATTGGGTTTCCGGAATGACGATGACGGTTTTGAACCCCATCGAAGCGCCCACAAGAGCAAGACCAATACCTGTGTTACCTGCCGTACCTTCGACAATGGTGCCACCCGGTTTCAGGTCGCCGCGCGCGATGGCATCCTTGATAATGTACAGCGCTGCGCGATCCTTGACCGACTGGCCCGGATTCATGAACTCGGCCTTGCCGAGAATCTCGCACCCGGTCTCTTCGCTGATGCGACGCAGGCGGATCAGCGGGGTTTTTCCGACTGCGTCGGCAAGGTCTCGTGCAATGCGCATGGCGCCCTCATTTCTTTTCGGATCAACGCAGATTTACCCGCGGCGGGCGACGACCACAAGCGGCGAAAGTCATCCACGCAAACGGTCACGATGACGTGCAAGCCAATGGGCCAGCGCCAAAAGCGGTAAATCCTTGAACCCGTGACTGTCCACATGGTCCATGAAGTGTTCAAACGACAAGATTTGCGTTCTGATATCCTCGCCCTCTGTTCCCAGCCCGCCATCGTCGATGGTTTTCGTCAGATCGGCCAGCCCGACATACAGATGCAAGTATTCCGTCGATGAACCGCTGGAAGAATACGCCCCACCCGCATAATGCAGACTGTTCAGCGTGATCTGGGCCTCTTCTTCTGCCTCACGCCGGGCTGCTTGTTCGGGTTTTTCGCCGGGGTCGATCATTCCGGCGACCGGTTCCCACATCCAGGGTTCGGGGTCATCGATCAGATAGACCGGCGTTCTGAATTGTTCGACCAACAACACGGTATCGCGTACCGGATCATACGGCAGCACGATCACAGCGCTGCCCTGCATCAGGCCGCTGCGGTTCAGAACCGGCCCCATCGAACCGTCGTATTGACGGTATTGCACCGCGACTTCATCCATTGCGAAGTAGTTGATATATGGCTGCTTTCGGTCATGCACGATGACATCGGTCTCGGTTTGTCTGGTGTCACCAGTCACGCGTTGGCGCGCTGCCAGTCTGGCCCAAGCCCGTGTACGGATCGCTGGGAAACTGCGCGCGATCTGCGCTGCATCAACACGACCAAAATGGGCCATGACCTCTTGCGCGGCCAGAACTGTCATCTCTCCCCATTCCTGGACCCAGGCCTGCAGTGACCACGGCTGTCCAGGTGACCAAAGCCCCGGCTCTGGGTAAAACACCCGTGCTTCAACGCTCGTCCCGTCATCCGGATGGACCGTCTGAGGGCTTAGGTCATAGTCGAAGCCACCCTCGTAAAATACCAGCCGCTTGCGGTCTTCCCCGGTCAAACCCCGCACCAACAAACCGTGGGCGACGCTACCGTCTTGCTGCAAGATCATCGGGAATGGCTGATCCTGCACCGCGTATACGGCGTGATCTTTCAGCGAAGCCTGAGAAAATTCCAGCTGTGAGGCTGGTCGCCCCAAAACTAGCTCCAGCAATGGCAAATGCCGGAGCGTTCCGTAAAAGAACAGATCGGACACTGTTGTTTTCTTTCGTAAATCTGCGCCCGGCTCAGCGCCAGCGGCGCTGTGCTTCTTCGGTGGCCAAACCGGCCACCAACGCCCCGATGGCCAAAGTCCACAATATCTCGGGAACAATCAGTTGGCGGCCGTACTCGACGCCGATCTCAAAGATCGCGATCAACGCTTCGAACGGGCCATCAAACCTATGCCGCATGGCCAGACGGAACATCTCGTAAACGCCCTGAACAAACAGGCCCCAGAATACAAGTGCTGCGATACCGGTTAACCCATTGTTGATCCCGGCCGTCCAACCGCGCCCTGCGCGCTTGCCCATGATCCACCAACCACAAACCACGCCTATGAACATGTTGACCTGGGTAAAAATGCCGTAGTCTTTGCCTTCGTCGCCATTTGCTATGATCATACCGGAAACCAGAAATGCAACGACCAAAAGACAGAGTGCAGCAGTAAGACGCGCGGCAGTAGGCATTACTTAAGGTCCATTCCTCAACTCGGTTTCGCTATAGTGATCTGTGTCACATCGCAATTACCGGTGTCAAAGGCCGCACCGCACGCGGTCAAATAATAATTCCACATGCGGCGGAAACGCTCATCAAAGCCCATTTCCGAGATTTCGTCCCACTTGTCATTAAACGTGTCGTACCAGCGGCGTAGCGTCAGATCATAACTTTTGCCAAATTCCTTCGACTTGACCACGTTCAAACCAGCGTTGGTTATTTGTTCCTTCAGCACAGTCGGGGCCGGGAGCATACCGCCCGGAAAGATGTATTTTTGAATAAAATCAACACCGTTACGGTAAACATCCCACCTATGATCGGCGACCGTGATGATCTGTAACGTGGCTTGCGCGCCCGGCTTCAGGCGGTCCCGGACAGTTTCAAAATAGACCGGCCAATATCTCTGGCCGACCGCTTCGAACATCTCAATCGAAGCGATGCCATCATATTGGCCGCGCTCATCGCGGTAATCCTGCAGCTTGAGCTCAACCATGTCAGAAAGCCCAGCATTTTCCATACGTTGCTGCGCAAACTTCAACTGCTCTTGGCTGATTGTCAGACCTGTGACCCGCAGGCCACGCTCTTTCGCTGCGTATTCGGCGAACCCGCCCCAGCCGCAGCCAATTTCAAGGATATGATCGCCGGGCTTGGCACCCATTTCATCGACAAGGCTTGCGTATTTTGCGGTTTGCGCCTTTTCCAAGCTTTCCTGCCCTGTTTCGAACAAAGCGCTGGAATAGGTCATCGTGTCATCCAGCCAAAGGCCGTAGAATTCATTGCCCAAGTCGTAATGATACGAAATGTTCTTTTTAGCCTGCGCCCGGTTGTTCCGGTGTAGCCAGAACCGCAGGCGTTCATACATTTGGACCAGCGCTTTGCCTGTAAAGCCGTCATAGACAGTTTCATTACCCAAATGCACAAGATCCATGAAGGATCGCAGATCCGGCGTGCTCCAATCGCCTTCCAGATACCCGTCCGAAAACCCCAATTCGCCCTCGCGGATCAGGCGGGCGAAGATGTCCGGGTTGTGGATGTCGACACGTGCCACTGGCCCGGCCTTCGCACCTTCGGTTCGGAAAATACGTCCGTCCGGCAAGGCAATGTCCAGCCGCCCGGATTGCATCCGGTTCAGCATCTTAAAGACCTGAGCAAAGTATCTGGGCAGGTCCTTCTGCCCGTCTGTGGTCGTCAAAATCATCCGCTCTCCCCTGTGCGGCCTTTCCGACAGGCTAGGCCGAGTTTGTGTTTCTGGCAAGTTTTCAATTCCTTACTGGTTCTTTCGACCTTCGTAAGCGGCCAAAGCGCGCGCCCTGCCAGCCGCCAAGTCAACAACCGGCTGCGGGTATGGATCGGTTGGGCTGAGGCCCCAGGACCTCGGAACCGCGTCGAAATAGGCCAATGCCGTTTCGGGTGGGTTGGCCTGCCCCTCGGCGATCCATTGCCGGACATATCGCGATTGCGGATCGAACTTTTCCTGCTGCGTCTGCGGGTTGAAAATGCGAAAAAACGGCGAAGCATCCGGCCCGGATCCCGCAACCCATTGCCAACCCATCGCGTTCGCGGCCGGGTCCCAGTCAACAAGGCAGTCTGCAAACCAATCCATGCCGATCTTCCAATGGGTCATCAGGTGCTTGGTTAGGTAACTGGCCACGATCATCCTGGCGCGATTGTGCATCCGCCCGGTCACGTACATCTGCCGCAACCCGGCATCGACGCCCGGGACACCGGTTTTGGCCTGTTTCCATGCAACTACTTCGGGGCTGTCAGGATCGGTGTTCCAAGGAAAACTGTCCCATTCGGGTTTCCAATTGCCGCTCAGCAATGTTGGCGTGTGATACATCAGGTGATAGGCAAATTCGCGCCAGACGAGCTGGCGCAAATAGGGTTCGCCCCCCTGCACACCTGTAATGCCCGCCTGCTGGATCCTGTGCCATACGCTACGCGGGCCGATTTCGCCCAAAGACAGATATTCGGAAAGGTTCGATGTCCCGTCGATGTCCAGGCGGTCCCGATGCTCGGAATAGTCGGTTACACGGTCCAGAAACTGATGCAGCGCTTGAAAGGCGGCGGTTTCGCCCGGGCGAACGAACGGTGCCACAACGGCTGTTCCGCGTTGCATTTGCGCGCCCAGATGCCAATCCTCAAGGTCGTCGGATATGGGCCACGTGTCAGGCGGCGGTAGATGCGTTACAGCGTCGGTAGAGTCCGGAACATCCCGGTTTTGCACCGCGCGCCACATCGGCGTGAAAACACGGAACGGTTTCCCGGTTTTGGTCGCGACGGTCCAAGGTTCGAACAAAAGATGGCCTGAAAAGGACTTGGCCAAGATGTTCTGATCCGTTAGCGCCGCCTTGATCTTGGTATCCCTTGCGATGGCTTGCGGATCATAAGCGCGAGACCAAAAAACGCATTGCGCCCCGGTCTCTGTGATCAGGTCCTGAAGTACGGTCAAAGCATCGCCACGCCGCAGGATCAACGGGCTGCCCGCGTCCCGGAGCGCGTCGGAAAAGGCTTTCAGGCCCAAGCCCAGTCGCCATTTTGGCGCTGCACCAAGCGCATCGACACTGTCGTCGCAAATATATACGGGAATGACCGGACGCCCGGTTTCAGCCGCCGCGCGCAGTGCTGGGTGATCCGACAGGCGCAAGTCCCGCCGGAACCACATAATGATCGGTGACCGCTCGTTTTCCATATCCGCCCTGATGTTTTCTTCCGTTACGAAGCAGAGCGGACAATGGATCACAAAACGTCGTCAAGTGCATTTAAAAGCTGATCAATTTCCTGTTTCGAGGTGTAGTGCGTGAAGCTGACTCGCAGAACACCCTGATCCAAGTCCACCCCCATCGCCTGCAAGGGGCGTACGGCGTAAAAATCCCCGCCGCCGGCCATAACTCCGTGTCCAGCCAGTTCAGCCGCGACGGCTTCGGCATTGCGGTTCAACGCGAGGGACACGGTCGGCGCGCGGCGCGACGCGTCGGACGTCCCAATCAAACGGACCGCATTGCGATCCTTGACCGCGTCCAGCACTGGCTGCAGCAATTCGATTTCGTGATCGCGCATCAGGTCGTGAACAGAAGCACCACGCTGTGCGGCGTCCCTTGCCGCTTCGCCGTGATGGCCACAGAGCACATCCACATAGTCCGCCATGCCCGCGCTTGCGGCGATCTGGGCGTGATCCGGTCCAGCCGGAGTAAAGCGTTTATACAGAACGTCACCGTTGAAGAAATGCGCCTGATTGGGCAGCATTTCCCCGATGGTGCGCCGGATCACCATGCAACCCTGATGCGGGCCGTAGGTTTTATAGGCCGAAAACAGATAGATATCTGGCCCCAGATCACCCACATTCGGGAACCCGTGCGGGGCATAAGACACGCCATCCACGCAGACAAACGCGCCTGCAGCATGGGCAATCGCGGTGATTTCAGTGACCGGGTTGATCTCACCAATCACGTTCGAGCAATGGGGAAAACACACAAGCCGGACCTTTTCGTCCAGCAGGTTTTCCAGGTCCATCGGGTTCAGCGAGCCGGTTTCCGGATCAATTTGCCACTCGCGGATCTCGATCCCCTCGTCCGCCAACCGCCGCCATGGTCCCGAGTTCGCCTCGTGATCCTGATTGGTGACGACAATCGCTTCGCCGGGTTGCATCCACTGCCGAAAAGCCTGCGCCAGCACATAGGTGTTCTGCGTCGTGGACGGGCCAAAGCTCAACTCGTCCGTGTCGACACCCAAAATGGCCGCCATCCGCGCGCGCGCCTCATCCATTTCCTCACCGGCCAGACGGCTGGCGTCATACGGTGCATAGGGCTGCACTTTACGCTGCGTGTAGTACCGCGTCAGCCGGTCGAGGACCGGTTTGCAAGTGTATGACCCGCCAGCATTTTCAAAGAAGGCCTGTCCCTTCAGACTGGGTTCTGAAAAGGCCGGAAACTGTGACCGGACAAAGTTGATATCCAGAGCGCTCATCGCACGTCTCTCCTTGCTCATGCACGTTCAACCAAGAGGTGCCCGAGCATGATTTCGGATACCTCGGAAATCATGGCAGGTCTTCCAGCCCAGTCTGCCGCCCATCGCGTGCAGACAGCCCCCGGCGCGTAAATCCGCGGGAACAGGGCCAAACTGCCGAGGAGGCAGAGCTTCGTCAAGCACGCTGCGCTGCTTGCACATGCAAAAAGCTGTCGCGTCGTTTAGCCCTGAACTTTGGTATACGTGCCCTCGCCCGCCAGAATGCCGCGGAATCCGCCGGGCTCATCCAGACCGAACACGATCAGCGGCAGGTTGTTGTCGCGTGCAAGGGCAATCGCCGAGGCATCCATAACCCGCAGGCGCTTGGCCAGAACATCGTCATAGCTGACCGAGTCATAGCGCACGGCGTCCGCATGTTCTTTGGGGTCTTTGTCATAGATGCCATCAACACCGTTCTTACCCATAAAGATCGCCTGACAGGCCATTTCGTTCGCGCGCAGGGTCGCGGCGGTGTCAGTCGTGAAATACGGGTTGCCAGTCCCGGCGGCAAAGATGCAAACCCGCTTTTTCTCGAGGTGGCGCACAGCACGGCGACGGATGTAGGGCTCGCAAACCTCATCCATGCGAATGGCTGAGATCACACGTGTGAACACACCAATCTCTTCCAGCGCCGATTGCATCCCCAGCGCGTTCATCACGGTGGCCAGCATGCCCATATAGTCCGCGGTGGTCCGTTCCATCCCCTGGGCCGAGCCGCTGAGCCCACGGAAAATGTTGCCCCCGCCGATGACCATGCAAATCTCAACGCCCAGATCATGCACTGATTTGACCTCTTGCGCGATGCGCTGAACGGTGGGCGGATGCAGGCCAAAACCCTGATCGCCCATAAGCGCCTCGCCCGAGATTTTCAGCATCACTCGATCATACTTTGGTTTTGGGGTTTCGGCGGTTTCGGTATTCGGGGAAAGGCTCATGTTGCGCTCCGGGCTGGCACGGGTTTATTTCCGGCGCAAAATGAAGCAAAAACTCCGCAGGTTCAATGCGGTTGGTTAGGAATGAGGCGGCCCGAAATGACCAAAGCCCCTACATCGCAGATTTTGGACCTTTTGCCCCCGATCCCTGACGATAAACCCGTGCTGATTGCAGGCCCTACCGCATCGGGTAAATCCGAGTTGGCCTTGCAGATTGCCGAACAGTTCGGAGGCGTCATCGTGAATGCTGACGCAAGTCAGGTTTACGACTGCTGGCGCGTTATCTCGGCCCGCCCTTCAGCCGAGGATGAAGCCCGCGCGCGGCATTTGCTGTACGGCCATATCGCCTACGATCAGCCCTATTCCACAGGCCACTGGCTGCGCGAGGTCAAACCGTTGCTCCGTGGCGAGGCTCGGCCGATCATCGTGGGGGGTACAGGGCTGTATTTTTCGGCACTGACCGAAGGCATGGCGGATATCCCGGCGACGCCACCTGAAATCCGGGAACAGGCAGATAAGCTGGGCTTGCAGGCCTTACTTGATGGGGTCGACGATCGCACACGCGAACGCATTGACACACAGAACCGCGCACGGGTTCAGCGCGCGTGGGAGGTACAGCAAGCCACCGGCAAAAACCTCAGCGCCTGGCAGGACGAAACACCGCCACCAGTTCTGGACCTGAACGACGCTGTGCCGATTGTGTTCAACGTTAACAAGGAATGGCTTTTGGACCGCATCACTCGACGGTTCGATCAAATGCTGGACACAGGTGCTCTGACAGAAGTTGAGCAAATGCGCGATCTCTACGACCCGTCGCTTCCCGCGTTCAAAGCCATCGGTGTCCCCGAACTGATGGCCTATCTCGATGGCAGTCTGACGCTGGATGAGGCGCGGAACCGAGCGACCATTTCCACCCGCCAATTCGCCAAACGACAGCGCACCTGGTTTCGCGCGCGCATGAAGGCGTGGAATACAATCGATTTATCATAGTGATACCAAATAAAATTCAAGCAAGTCTTACCACGCTCTCAGGTCGCGAATCTGTTCAGCTGGATTGGCCGTTTCGTAAGCCGCTTAGGGTGTTATAGCACTGCGCCGCCGGGTAAACTCTGGCCGTCAATGTCGTTTTTTTACCTTTAATGACGATTTCGAACATTGACCTCACCCCTTTTCTGGTGCGGAATGTCGTGCATGGGGATGTGCAGCGTGCGAAACCAGAACAACGATAGAAACCGCCAACCGGATCGCACCGGCCTGCGCGGTTAATCTAAGGCATCCCAAAAAATACCATTTCACAGGGAGTAATGTTGATGACAAACAAAACAACGACCGGAGCACCGGTTCACTGGGCAGCAGAAATGCACGCTCAGGAATACCGGGACGGTAAGCTGAACCGACGCGAATTCCTGACCCGCACCACCGGCTTGGGCGTTACAGCGGCAGCAGCCTATGGCCTGATTGGCCTGCCGGCACCGGCTCATGCAGAAGGTGAAGACGCCAAGAAAGAGGGCGGTACCCTTCGCGTTCAGATGGAAGTCCGCGCACTGAAAGATCCGCGCACTTATGACTGGTCGCAGATCGCAAACGTCACCCGTGGCACCCTTGAAAACTTGGTCGAGTATAACTCGGACGGTACCTTCCGCGGCATGCTGCTGGAAGGCTGGGAAGTCAACGAAGACGCAACTGTGTACACTCTGAAAGTACGTCCTGGCGTCAAATGGAACAACGGCGACGACTTCACCGCAGATGACGTGGCCCGCAACATTGCGCGCTGGTGCGACAAGAGCTCGGAAACCAACTCGATGGCGGGCCGCTTCGCGACACTCGTCGACGAAAACACCGGTCAGGCGATCGAAGGTGGCATCGAAGTTGTCGATCCGCAGACCGTCAAACTGAACCTGCCGGCCTCTGATATCTCGCTGATCGCGGGTATGGCCGACTACCCTGCAGCGATCGTCCACAGCTCGTTCAGCGAAAACGACCTGCTGAACAATGTTGGCACCGGCCCGTACCTGGTTCAGGATCTGGAAGTCGGCGTGAAGGCCACCCTGGTGCGCAACGAGAACCACACCTGGTGGGGTGAAGAGGTCTTTGGCCGCCCTGCTCTGGATAGCATCGTCTACATCGACTACGGCACTGACCCGTCTGCATGGCTGGCCGCGCTGGAATCCGATGAAGTCGACATGCTGTATGAATCGGTTGGTGAATTCATCGACGTGATGGACGGCCTTGGCTATGTGAAGTCGGAAGTGGTGACCATGAACACCATCGTCATCCGTCCGAACCAGCTGGCCGAAGTCGACGGCAAGCGCGTCTACGAAGACAAGCGTGTGCGTCAGGCTCTGCAAATGGCCGTGGACAACGCTGTCTGCTTGGAACTGGGCTTTGGTGGCCGTGGTTCGCCTGCGGAAAACCACCACGTTGGTCCGATCCACCCGGATTATTTCGAGCTGCCGCCACAAAAGGTTGATCCCGAAGGTGCGCGCGCACTGATGGAAGAAGCCGGAATGGCTGATTTCGAGCACGAACTGATCTCGATCGACGATGACTGGCGCCGGAACACCACCGACGCGGTTGCCGCACAGCTGCGTGACGCAGGCATCAAGGTCAAGCGGACCGTTCTGCCGGGCAACACGTTCTGGAACGACTGGGCGAAGTATCCCTACAGCTCGACCAACTGGAACCACCGTCCGCTGGGCGTGCAAATCTGGGCACTGGCCTATCGTTCGGGCGAGGCCTGGAACGAGTTTGGCTGGGCGAACCCCGAGTTCGACGCACTGCTGACCGAAGCGCTTGCCATCGCTGATGCGGACAAGCGCCGCGAAGTGGTCGCCAAGGGCGAAGCGATGATCCAGGAAGAAGGCGTGACCATTCAGCCTTACTGGCGCTCGCTTTACCGCCACATGAAGGACGGGCTTGTCGGCACAGACATGCACGTATCCTTTGAGCACCACCACTATAAGTGGGGCTGGGCGGCCTAAGCTCTGCCTGATTTAAACGGGGGCGCCTGATCGGGGCGCCCCTTTCCAGCCGCAGACAGGCCGACACGGGGTCGGATGTCCGAGGCCAGACAATGGTCCAATGATCTGCGGAACACCCGAACAACAGGGGCCATCATGGGACTATTCATCCTCCGACGGTTCGGCGTCATGCTACTGACGGCATTGTGCCTAACCTTCGTGGTCTTTTTTCTGACCAACCTTTACCCAAACCTAGAAAAGCTTGCGAAAACGCAGGGCAACCAGCGGATGTCCGACGAACAGGTTGAGACCTGGCTTGAGAACCGCGGCTATCTGCAACCCACGCTGGTCAAGTACGGTCAGTGGCTGGGCGTTCTCCCCGGTTTTTCCAAGACGCTGGACGACGGCACGTTCCTTGGCACCTGCACCCGGCCGGGATCGACCGAGGAAACGACCCCCAGATATTGCGGCGTTTTGCAGGGCGACTGGGGTTATTCAACCGTTTTCAAGGACGAAGTCGGCAAAATCGTCGGAACGCGTCTCGGCAATACCGGCTATCTGATGTTCTGGGTTCTGGTTCTGATGGTACCGTCTGCGCTGCTGGTGGGCGTGTTGGCCGGGATGCGTGAAGGATCAGCATTGGACCGGTCGCTGTCCACATTCTCGATCATTACAACGGCGACGCCGGAATATGTGTCGGGCGTGATCTTCATCGCGATCTTTACCTCTTCGACCGTCGGCCTGAAATGGTTCAAGGGCACGGCGACGTCAGCGATGGACAACCCAACCTTCGAGAACTTCTTCCTGCCGGTACTGACCATCTCGCTATACGGGATGGGCTATATCGCTCGGATGACCCGGGCGTCGATGACCGAGGTGATGACTGCGCAATACATCCGCACTGCGCGTCTCAAGGGTGTTTCGTTTGGCAACATCGTCATGAAACACGCGCTGCGCAATGCGCTGATCGCGCCTTTTACCGTCATCATGCTGCAGTTCCCGTGGCTGCTGAACGGCGTGGTGATTGTCGAGACCCTGTTCAACTACAAGGGCTTTGGCTGGGCGCTGGTGCAGGCGGCGGGCAATAACGACATTCAGCTGTTGCTGGCGATTTCGGTCGTGTCGGTCTTTGTGGTGCTGTTCACGCAGCTGATCTCGGACATCGGCTATGTCTACCTCAACCCGCGCATCCGCATTTCGTAAGGGAGATAGATCATGGAACCTCTTAGCTGGACCGGCTCTATCGCCATTCTGAACCCTATCCTGATGATTGCGCTGGCTGCGTTGATTGTATCGATCGTAATCTGGATCATCGGCAGCATCGTTCTGCCCGAAACACCGGTGAGCGTGAATATCGACGGCACCATAAGCGCGGGCAACGGGCTGCGTGGTCTGACACAAAAGGCCCTGCGATACAGCTTTATCGCCTGCGTCGTTCTCGCGCTTGCCTACATCGTGCTTGGTATCCTGATGGGCACCAGCGCCGGGATTATCGGAGCGATTTCACAACAGTTTCTACCTGTGTGGTTATCGCTGATCATCCTGTTTGCAATGTCCATCGCCTTTAAACGTCGCCTAGGACTTTACGGCAAACTGTTCGACAGCCCCATCGGCATGATCGGCTTTGGCCTTGTGATGTTCTGGGTCTTTACCGGCATCTTCGGCGCGCTGGACCTGATCGTAACGCACGACCCGCTGGTGCAGGTCTCAGGCATGAAAAACAAAGTGCCCGGAACACCCCTGCCCAGCCCTGAAGAGGGCGAATACGCCTGGTATCTTCTTGGCGGCGACAACCTGGCCCGCGACGTCTTTAGCCGCATGGTCAAGGGCGCATGGATCGTGGTTCAGATTGCACCTCTGGCAACGATGTTTGCCTTTATGGTCGGGATCACTCTGGGTCTGCCCGCCGGTTACTACGGTGGGCGTCTGGATACGTTCCTGTCCTTCCTGGCAAACCTAATCCTGGCCTTCCCGGTTATCCTGCTGTTCTACCTGCTGGTAACACCAGAGATCGTCGCGACCGGAGTGCCAAACTATATGGCGGCCGTGTTGTTCATCTTCCCGATCCTGTTCATCGGCGTTCTGTTAAACTCGCGCTACTACACGCGCCCGAATTTCCGCACTCCGCTGCTGATCGGTGTGCTTGGTCTGGCGTTGTGGCTGTATTTGTCGCTGATCTCGACGGGTGGTTACGTCATCAATACTGACGACTACAGCATCTGGGGACTGCCAACCTTTTTGGACCTGTTCGATATCCCCGGAGGGATTCTGGTGGTGTTTGTTTCGGTGGTCTTCGTGAACTCGCCCACGGTGTTCCGCATCGTGCGCGGCCTCGCGCTGGACATCAAAACACGGGACTATGTGGCTGCGGCCCAGACGCGCGGCGAGGGTCCGTGGTACATCATGCTGTGGGAAATCCTGCCCAACGCTCGTGGCCCGCTGATCGTCGATTTCTGTCTGCGGATTGGCTACACCACCATCCTTCTGGGAACCTTGGGTTTCTTTGGCTTGGGCTTGCCGCCGGAAAGCCCGGACTGGGGCTCGACGATCAACGAGGGGCGCAAGCTTCTGTCGATCTATCTGCACCCTGCCCTTCCTCCTGCCTTTGCCTTGTTGTCGCTGGTTCTTGGTCTGAACCTGCTGGCGGACGGTCTGCGCGAAGAAAGTCTGAAGGATTGATGTGACCGAGGCCGGGGGCTTTGCCCCCGGACCCCCAGGATATTTTTAGCCAGATGAAGGGGATCCCTGCGATCTGGTGAGGAGATACAAGATGAATAAAATGGCGGACTATGACGGCCCGATCCTGGAGATCGACAAGCTGTCGATTTCATTCTTCACCCGCCTTCGGGAAATTCCAGCCGTTATGGATTTTTCGGTCAGCGTTCAGCCCGGTGAGGCTGTTGGTCTGGTTGGCGAATCCGGATGCGGCAAGTCGACTGTGGCGCTGGGGGTCATGCAAGACCTCGGTAAAAATGGGCGCATCGTTGGTGGAACGATCAAGTTTAAGGGACGCGATCTGTCCGAGATGAGCTCGGATGAACTGCGTGACATTCGCGGCAATGAGATCGCGATGATCTATCAGGAGCCGATGGCGTCGCTGAACCCAGCGATGAAAATCGGCAAACAGCTGATGGAAGTCCCGATGATCCACGAAGGCGTTGGCGCCGAAGAGGCGTATGCCCGCGCGCTGGAGGTGGTTACGGATGTGCGCCTGCCCGACCCAGAACGGATGTTGAATTCCTTCCCGCATCAGCTGTCGGGTGGTCAGCAGCAGCGCATCGTGATCGCGATGGCGCTGATGTCGAAACCCGCTTTGCTGATCCTGGACGAGCCTACTACGGCGCTGGACGTGACGGTTGAGGCCGCTGTGGTCGAGCTGGTCAAGGATCTTGGCAAGAAATACGGCACCTCGATGCTGTTTATCTCGCACAACCTTGGTCTGGTGCTTGAGACCTGCGACCGGCTCTGCGTGATGTATTCCGGCGAGGCGGTCGAGCGCGGCTCGATCCACGACGTGTTCGACGAAATGCAGCATCCATATACACAGGCGCTGTTCCGCTCGATCCCGTTGCCGGGTGCGGACAAGAACGCGCGGCCCTTGGTGGCCATTCCGGGGAACTTTCCGCTGCCTCATGAACGCCCTCCGGGATGTAATTTCGGACCGCGCTGCGATTACTTCGAGGAAGGCCGCTGTGACGCGCAAAACATTCTGATGGAGCCTGTGCCGGGCAATGACCGGCACCATACGCGCTGTCTGAAGTTCAAAGAGATCGACTGGAACGCGCCGATTACGGTCGGCGAGCAAAAGGAAAAAGCCGAGATCGGCCGCACTGTTCTGAAGATGGACAACCTCAAGAAATACTATGAGGTCGCGGCCAATGCCTTGTTCGGAGGCGGTGAGAAGAAAGTGGTGAAGGCCAACGAAACGCTGAGTTTCGAGGCGCATGAGTCCGAAACGCTGGCAATCGTTGGCGAATCCGGTTGTGGCAAGTCCACCTTTGCCAAGGTCCTGATGGGGCTGGAGACGGCCACAGACGGGCAGATTCTGCTGGATAACCGCAATATCGAGGCAGTGCCGATCGAGGAACGCGATGCCAAGACTGTGGGCGAAGTTCAGATGGTCTTCCAGAACCCGTTCGACACGCTGAACCCTTCAATGACCGTTGGTCGGCAGATCATCCGGGCGCTTGAGATCTTTGGCGTCGGCAATTCTGAGGCCGAGCGCAAACAGCGGATGCTGGAGTTGCTGGATCTGGTGAAACTGCCGCGTGCCTTTGCGGACCGAATGCCGCGCCAGCTGTCTGGTGGACAGAAACAGCGTGTCGGCATTGCCCGCGCCTTTGCCGGGGATGCCCGAATCGTGGTTGCAGACGAACCGGTCTCGGCGCTGGATGTGTCCGTTCAGGCGGCCGTGACCGACCTTCTGATGGAGATTCAGCGCGAACACAAAACAACCCTTCTGTTCATCAGCCACGACCTGTCGATTGTACGCTATCTCAGCGACCGGGTGATGGTGATGTATCTGGGCCATGTGGTCGAGCTTGGCACCACCGATCAGGTCTTTGCGCCGCCCTATCACCCTTATACCGAGGCGTTGCTGAGTGCGGTCCCCATTGCGGATACATCGATCGAAAAGGAACACATCGTTCTCGAAGGCGATATTCCGTCGGCTATGAACCCCCCTTCGGGTTGCCCGTTCCAGACACGCTGCCGCTGGAAATCCGAAGTTCCGGGTGGGCTGTGTGAGAAAGACGTGCCGCCGGTCAAAACGCTTGCGGATGGGCATCAGGTCAAATGCCATCTGTCCGAAGAGATCCTGGCCCGCATGGAGCCGGTCATTAAGATCGCAGCAGAGTAAAACTGAAAAAACCGGCCTCTGGGCCGGTTTTTTTTCGGTGGTGCTGAGCGGGTCATCCGCCCCAGATCACCTTCACGTAGTTCTGGGTTTCCTTGTACGGCGGCACACCGCCGTGCTTTTCAACAGCTTTCGGACCCGCGTTGTAAGCTGCCAGCGCAAGACGCCAGGATTTGAACTTGCGGTACTGCCAGGACAGATACCGCGCCCCGCCTTCAAGGTTTTGCTTGGGGTCATGCGGGTTCACGCCCAGCAGACGCGCGGTGCCGGGCATCAACTGTGCCAGACCCAAGGCGCCCTTGTGCGAGACCGCACGAGGATTCCAACCGCTTTCCTGTTGAACCAGTCTCAGAAAAAGCTCTTCGGGCACTTTGTGTTTCCGGGCTGCCTCACGCGCGAGGTTTAGGTACTGGCCACGGTATTTTCCCGTATAGCGCTTACTGAACTGCGGCTGTGCGGTTTTGGGCTTTAGGCGCGAGGAATCGCGGTATTGGGTCGCTGCGCGCGTGTCCAGGATCTTGGATTGCTTGAGAAAGATGTCCTTGCGGCTTTTGGTAGACAAGGTGTCAGCCGCTGCCGGAATTGAGACCAACGAAAGACTCAGAACAGAAAAACAACCAACCAGAAAACGCATTAAAGACAATCCCGCTCGTTCTCGAACCCGACTGATTATAGATATTTCAGGAAAAAATGAAAGCTTGGTGAACAAAACCCGCGCGAATTCTTGCCCGGTGTTGCACTCATCAACTGTGTTTTAACCATGACGCAGGCCGTATAGGGTCGCAAAGATACAAGGGCGCCAGATTCGGGCGCACGCCAGTCAGACAAGAACGGGGAAATACATGGCAGGTTCAGTTAACAAGGTCATTCTGGTCGGAAATCTCGGCCGCGATCCCGAGGTTCGGTCGTTCCAGAACGGTGGCAAGGTTTGCAATCTGCGCATCGCCACATCCGAGAACTGGAAAGACCGCAACACCGGTGAGCGTCGTGAACGGACCGAGTGGCACTCGGTCGCGATCTTCTCGGAGCCATTGGCGCGGATTGCTGAACAATACCTGCGTAAAGGCAGTAAAGTTTACATTGAAGGTCAACTGGAAACCCGCAAATGGCAGGACCAGTCCGGTCAGGACCGCTATAGCACCGAGGTCGTTCTTCGCCCCTATCGTGGTGAACTGACCCTGCTGGACAGCCGCGGCGAAGGCGGCGGTGGCGGTTATGGTGGTGGCCAGTCCGGTGGTTATGGCGGAGGTCAGGCGGGCGGCGGCTATGGCGACCCTTATGGCGGACAGTCCAGCGCCCCTGCCCCTGCATCCGGCGGAATCGACGACGACGAGATACCGTTCTAAGCAAAACGGAGACACGAGATGACATGGTCCTTCTCACTCGGCCGCCTGCTCGGGTCGGAACTGAGGGTCCATGTCACCTTTTTCCTGCTGTTGGCCTGGGTTGGCTTTGCCGCCTATTCCAACGGCGGAATGCCTGCCGCGATCGAGAATCTGATCTTTGTGCTGGCGCTGTTTGCCTGCGTCGTTGCGCATGAGTTCGGCCACGCACTGGCGGCGCGGCGATACGGCATCAAAACCCCCGATATAACCCTTCTCCCGATCGGCGGCCTCGCCAGGTTGGAGCGGATGCCCGAAAAGCCCATGCAAGAGGTTTGGGTGGCTTTGGCTGGCCCTGCGGTCAACGTGGTGATCTTCATCATTCTGATGGTTTTGGGTGCTGGGATGCCACTGGCCGATATGGCCCGGATCGACTTGACCAGCGCCGGGTTGCTGAACCGGTTGGCCTACGTGAACCTTCTGCTTGCGGCGTTCAACATGATCCCGGCCTTCCCGATGGATGGTGGCAGGGTGTTCCGGGCATTGCTGTGCCTGCGCATGGACCGGGTCAAAGCCACACGCGTGGCCGCTCTGGCGGGTCAGATGGTGGCGGTCGCGTTCGGTTTCCTTGGTCTTAGCACTGGAAACCCCTTACTGGTACTGATCGCCGTTTTCGTTTTCGTCGCAGCCAATGCCGAAAGTCAGGACGTGGCCATGCGCTCGGTTGCGCGGCGCGTACTGGCGCGCGATGCGATGATTACCGAGTTCCACGCCCTGTCCCCGACCGACACGCTGGCCACTGCGGCGCAGGCCGTGATCCACACCACGCAGCATGAATTCCCTGTGTTGGGCGCGGATGGCACGCTTCTGGGCTTTGTGGCGCGCGGCAGGCTGTTCAACGCTCTGGCGCAAGAGACCCCGCGATCTGATCTGGCAACCACGATCATGGAGACCGACATACCGCGCGTCGAACTGACCAGCGGCCTTGAGATGGTACTGGAACAGTTGCACAAGGGCGCACCCGCCGTCGCTGTCTGCACCCAAGCCGGGCATATGGTGGGCTACATCACCCGTGAGAACATCGGTGAGTTGATGGTGATCAGAGGACGCTGATCAGACGGTCGCTAACGCATCCTCAAGAACCGACAGCACGGCCTCACGCGGGACGTCCGAGGTGACAAAGGCTTGCCCGATGCCTCGCGCCAGGATGAACCGCAATTGCCCGTCGATGACTTTCTTATCCTGGGCCATCAAGTCGACCAGAGCCCCAGCCCCTGGCAGATCGCCCGGGATGTCGGCCAGATCGGTCTTCATTCCCATCGCACGCAAATGCGCCCTCACGCGGCTTGGATCTTCCTGCGAACACAGCCCCAGACGCGAAGACAGCTCGAACGCCAACGCACAACCAATGGCAACGCCCTCACCGTGCAGCAGCCGGTCCGAATACCCGGTGGCAGCCTCAAGCGCGTGGCAGAACGTATGACCCAGATTCAAAAGCGCTCGGTCGCCCTGCTCGGTCTCGTCCCGCGCCACGATATCAGCCTTCATCTGGACCGAACGCGTCACCGCGCGCACCCGCGCCGCCATATCCCCGCCCGAAACGTCCGGACCGTTGGCTTCAAGCCACTCAAAGAATTCGGCGTCGCCCAGCAGGCCGTATTTGACCACCTCACCGTAGCCGGACAGAAAATCCCGTTGGGTCATCGTACCCAGAACCGCTGTATCCGCCAAAACGAGTGAGGGTTGGTGGAACGCCCCGATCAGGTTCTTGCCCTGCGGTGCGTTGATGCCGGTTTTGCCGCCGACCGAGCTGTCGACTTGCGCCAGCAACGACGTTGGTATTTGGACGAACCGTACACCGCGTCGCAGGACGGCCGCTGCAAACCCGGCCAGGTCACCAATGACGCCGCCGCCCAAGGCGATCACCACGTCGCGGCGTTCGACCTTTTCGGCCAGCAGCCATTCGACCGCGCGTTCGAAATGCGGCCAGCTTTTGGTGGCCTCGCCCGCGGGCAAGGCCAGCGCGGTCATCTCGATACCCGACGCGGCAAGCCCATCGCGTAGTGCCTCCAGATGCAAGGCGCCCACGTTTTCATCCGTCAGAACCGCAACCTTGGGCCGGTGCAGCAGGGGCGCAATCAACGTGCCGGACTGGGCCAGCAGATCCGGCCCGATTTCAACATCATACGAGCGGTCGCCCAGCTCTACATGTACGGTTTGGTGCATCTACTTCCGTTCCAATACGTCGGGTCGCGTCAGCAATGCCGCAACAACCCGGTCCACCATATTATCGATCGAGGTTTCGCCGTCGGACTCAGCCGTTAGGTCCGCTTGGGCGTAAACCGGGACGCGGTCTTCGTACAAGGCGCGCAAAGTCGCATAGGGATCGGCGGTGCGCAGCAGCGGCCGCGTGTCTTTGTGCTTAACCCTGTTCCACAGAACGTTCAGGTCCGCGCGCAGCCAGACCGAGACCCCGCGCTCGGTGATCATCTGGCGGTTCTGCTCGGCCAAAAACGCACCTCCGCCTGTGGACAGGATGCCTTTTTCCTCGTCCAGAAGACGTCCGATGACCTGGCTTTCCTTGCTGCGGAAAAACGGCTCGCCATCCCGTTCGAAAATCTCGGGGATGGTCATATTGGCCGCCGATTCGATCTCGGCATCGCTGTCCAGAAAAGGAACCCCCAGCCGAGCGGCCAAAGCACGGCCCACAGCCGTCTTTCCAGCCCCCATCATCCCAACCAAAACGACCGTTTTGTGCAGTTCAAAGACCGCATCCGCGCCCTCGGTGTGGGTGTTATGCTTAATTTCGCTCATTTCACTGTGAATGACGTGATCTTAAGAAAAATGCCAGCTATAACTATGGCAAAAGACAAAATTGGGGCAGCGTTGAGCAATGGGCCGTCTGATCAAGTTCCTGGTATATGTTGTTTGCCTGTGTTTTCTGGGGCTGGTGGGCTATGCCTATCTGGGCCCGATTTTCGGGGTGGATTTTTCGGCCCCGCAAGACGAGATTCGAGAGCCGGTTATCCTGAATGTGGAATAAAGCCGCCCTGGCTGCACTGTTGCTGGCCGGTTCGGCGCACGCGCAACAGAGCCCTTTGTCCGTGATCGACTGGCTCGCGGATCCGCCCAAGAATCTGCCGGGTACTGTGCTGCTTGAACCGCCGGTGACGCAAACGGGCGTTCAGCCGGATATTGAGGTCACACCGCTCGAAGCCCTGTCGCAACCGCTGGGGCTGGTGTCATCGTCGGTCACAGGGCTACCGGTGAACCTTTGGCAAAACAGCGACGCGGATCGGTTGGCAGAGCTGATCGCGCATGTGCCCGTGCGGTACAATCCCGCGATGCAGCGTCTGCTGTTCACTCTGATCCTGTCCGAAGCGCGCGCGCCTGCAGGGTCGGACGCCGAAGAGACCCTTTTGCTTGCTCGCCTGGACCGTTTGATGCAGCTGGGCGCAGCGGACCCGGCGCAGTCCTTGGTTCAATTGGCTGGCCCAACGAATTCGCGTGAGCGGTTCAAGCGCTGGTTTGACGCCACCCTGTTGACAGGGGATGAGGACCGCAGTTGCACCTCGCTGATCGCAAAGCCGCACCTGTCTCAGGACTACGCCGCGCAGATTTTCTGCAAGGCACGGCGCGGCGACTGGGCCTCGGCGGCGCTGACGCTCGAGGCCGCGCATGCGCTGCAAATTCTGCCGCCGGACGAGCTGGATCTGCTGGACCGCTTCCTAAGCCCCGAGCTGTTCGAAGATGCAGAATACCTACCGCAACCTGACGATCCCAGCCCTCTGACCTTTCGTCTGTTCGAGGCTATCGGAGAACGCCTGCCATCGGCCCCTCTGCCCCGCGCCTTTGCAAATGCCGACCTGCGGGATGTGGCAGGCTGGAAAGCGCAAATCGAAGCTGCGGAGCGCCTGACCAGGATTGGAGCATTGACGCCCAACCAATTGCTGGGGCTGTATACCGAGCGCTCTCCGGCGGCGTCCGGCGCGGTGTGGGACAGAGTTTCGGCGGTTCAACGGTTTGAGGCCGCGCTGGAGTCCCGTGACCCCCAAAAAATCGCTAAGGCGCTCACTTCGGTCTGGTCGCAAATGCGTTCGGTCGGATTGGAAGTCCCGTTTGCCGAACTGTTCGCAGAACGTTTGTCTCAGGTTGAACTAACGGATCTCACAGCTGAGAAGCTGCGCTGGCGTATCCTTTTGCTGTCCGAGCTTTACGAAACCGCGGCCCTCTCGGTTCCGGATGAATCGGATGAAAGCCAATTCCTCGCCGCCCTTGCACAGGGCGATCCGGGTCGCGCACGCTCGCCCTCGCCTTTGGCGGATGCGGTCGCTCAGGGGTTTGCCTGGGCCGCCCCGATCCCGTCGAACATTGAGGTTATGCTGGACAATGACCAGTTGGGCGAGGCGATATTGGAAACGATGGAGCGGTTTGCCCACGGATCACGGGGAAACCTTGTTGATCTGACTGCAGCGATCGCAACGTTGCGCCGGGTGGGCCTTGAGGATACAGCCCGCCGCGCTGCGTTGAATGTTCTGATTCTGCAGGACAAATAGCAATGATAGCCCCCGCAACCCAAGAGCTGTGGATTTCGACCTTTTTGCAGGCGCAGGCCGCAGAACTGGGCGCAGCGACCAATACGCAGCTGGCTTATGGGCGCGATCTGAAAGAGTTTTCGGACTGGCTGGATCGTCGCAAGTCAAGGTTCTCCGACGTCCAACGCGACCAGATCGAACAATATCTGATCGACTGCGACGCACAGGGTTTGTCCCGCTCAACCCGCGCGCGCCGGTTGTCCGCGATCAAGCAACTCTATCGGTTCGCCTTCGAAGAAGGCTGGCTGGAAACCAACCCCGCCATTCAGATTAAAGGACCGGGCCGACAAAAACGCCTGCCCAAAACGCTGGACGTTTTCGAGGTGGACCGCCTGCTGGACGCCGCGCGCCGCATTGGCCGCAAAAAATCGGACCGCGTGCGCAACACCTGCCTGATGGAGGTTCTCTACGCCACCGGCATGCGTGTGACCGAACTGGTATCGCTGCCAGTCTCCTCGGCCCGTGGTGATCCCCGGATGCTGTTGGTTCTGGGAAAGGGCGGCAAAGAACGGATGGTGCCCCTGTCGCCACCCGCACGCGATGCCTTGGCGGCATGGTTGCATGTCAGGGATGAGGCCGAAGACAAGCTGGTAGCAGATGGTGGTCAACGCTCCAGATTTCTGTTTCCGTCTCGCGGTAAATCCGGGCACCTGACTCGACACAGGTTTTTTCTGCTGGTCAAGGAACTGGCTGTCGAAGGCGGCGTTTCACCTGAAAAAGTAACGCCCCATACCCTGCGCCACGCCTTTGCCACGCATCTGCTGGCCAACGGTGCTGATCTGAGGTCGATTCAGACGCTGTTGGGACACGCAGATGTCGCAACCACCGAAATCTACACCCATGTTTTGGACGAACGCCTGTCAGAGCTTGTGTTGCAGCATCACCCGCTGGCGAAAGACGACGACAACAAGGGCTAACCCCTTGATCCGCTGCATACGCGACCCCATAACGGTTGCAGTAACACGAACAACCAAGGACCGATGGAACCCTCTTCTGCTTCTCTGATCGACGGCGCATTCTGGTTTACCTCAGGCGCCATTCTGTTTTTGCTTGTCCTGTCGGGCTTTTTTTCGGGTTCTGAAACGGCTTTGACCGCATCATCGCGCGGGAAACTGCGGGCGCAGGCCGATAAGGGCTCGCGCGGGGCGCAGATCGCGCTGGATATCACCGATGACAATGAACGGCTGATCGGCTCGGTCCTGTTAGGCAACAACCTGGTCAACATCCTTGCCGCATCGCTGGCAACGGCCCTGTTCACGCGCCTGTTCGGCGAAAGCGGCGTGGCGCTTGCCACGCTGGTCATGACCTTGCTGGTTCTGATCTTTGCCGAAGTTCTGCCCAAAACCTATGCAATCACCAATTCCGAAAAGGCGGCCTCGGCCGTTGCTCCGATCATCCGCATCGTTGTGACCGTATTCTCGCCCATCGTGGCCGCCGTGCGGGTGCTGGTGCGCGGCGTTTTGCGTTTGTTTGGCGTTCGGATCGACCCGGACAGCAACATTCTGGCCGTGCGGGAAGAGATTGCGGGTGCGCTGCAACTGGGCCATTCCGAGGGCGTGGTCGAAAAGGAAGACCGCGACCGTATTCTGGGCGCGCTGGATTTGGGCGATCGCGCGGTTGAAGAGATCATGCTGCACCGCTCGAACATCGAGATGATCGATGCGGATGCCCCGCCCGAGGCTATTCTTCAGCAATGCCTGAAAAGCAGTCACACCCGACTGCCTGTATTCAGGGATGAGCAGGAAAACATCGTTGGTGTCGTTCACGCCAAAGACCTCTTCCGCGCGATGTATGCGCACGCTGGCGGTAATGAAGGCGCTGACAGCCGATTGAAAGAGTTCGACATCCTCAAGGTCGCCAACGACCCGTATTTCGTGCCCGAGACGACCACTTTGGACGATCAGATGCGGGAATTCCTGCGGATGCACAGCCACTTTGCGCTGGTCGTGGATGAATACGGATCGCTGCGCGGTCTGATCACGCTCGAAGATATCCTCGAAGAAATCGTCGGCGAAATCGCGGATGAGTTCGACATTGATGAAGAGGTCTCGGTGACCCGTACCGAAGACGGGCAGTTCCTGGTCGAAGGCGCCACGACGATCCGCGACGCGAACCGTGCGATGGACTGGTCCCTGCCCGACGAAGAGGCCAACACCGTTGCCGGTCTGGTCATTCACGAAGCGCAGATGATCCCCATTGTCGGTCAGGTCTTCTCGTTCCATGGCTTCCGCTTTGAGGTGACGAAACGCGAAGGCAACCGGATTACGGAACTCAAAATCCGCCCGCTTTGACCTAGGCGAAAAACAGTAAATAAACCGGTGCTTTAGCGTAAGCGCCGGTTTCTACATCTTTGGATCTGCTCTGCACGCGGATCGCCCTGTGCGACACTTTCTGTCGCTGCTGGTATTGCAATGACCGACCCGCTGTTGAGACTGGCGTCGAAACTATCAGGAGTCGTTCATGAAACTCACCACCCAAGTTGCAGTCATCGGCGGCGGAGTCGTTGGATGTTCGGTTCTCTATCACCTGACCAAACTGGGTTGGTCGGATGTGATGCTGCTGGAGCGGTCCGAACTGACCAGCGGCTCGACCTGGCATGCGGCGGGCGGGTTTCACACGCTGAACGGTGACACCAACATGGCGGCGCTACAGGGCTATACGATCCGCCTGTATAAAGAGCTGGAAGAGATCACCGGCATGTCCTGCGGCCTGCACCATGTGGGCGGTGTGACCTTGGCCGACAATCAGGACCGGTTTGACATGCTGCTGGCGGAACGCGCCAAGCATCGGTTCATGGGGCTTGAGACCGAGATCGTCGGGCCGGAAGAGATCAGAAAAATCGCGCCCATCACCAACACAGACGGCATCATTGGCGCTCTTTACGATCCGCTGGATGGGCATCTTGATCCTTCGGGAACAACCCATGCCTATGCCAAGGCGGCCCGGATGGGCGGTGCAACCATCGAAACCCATTGCATGGTGCGCGAAACAATTCAGCGTAGCGACGGCACCTGGGATGTCGTGACCGATAAGGGCACCATCCATGCAGAGCATATAGTCAACGCAGGCGGCCTGTGGGCGCGTGAAGTAGGCGCAATGGCCGGTGTCTACTTCCCTCTCCACCCGATGGAGCACCAGTATCTGGTCACGGACTCGATCCCTCAGATCGAGGCCATCATCGACGCGGGCGGTGAGCACCCACATGTGATGGACCCCGCCGGCGAAAGCTATTTGCGGCAGGAAGGGCGCGGGCTGTGCATTGGGTTCTACGAACAGCCTTGCAAACCCTGGGCGGTTGACGGCACCCCATGGGAGTTCGGTCATGAACTGCTGCCTGATGACTATGACAAGATCACCGATAGTATCGAATTCGCCTACAAACGCTTCCCCGTTCTGGCAGAGGCTGGCGTTAAATCGGTGATCCACGGGCCGTTCACTTTTGCGCCCGACGGCAACCCTCTGGTCGGGCCGGTTCCGGGCATGCGCAACTATTGGTCGGCCTGCGGTGTGATGGCCGGGTTCAGCCAGGGCGGCGGCGTGGGCCTGACACTGGCGCAGTGGATGATCGAAGGTGAACCCGAGCGCGACGTCTTTGCCATGGATGTTGCTCGGTTTGGAGACTGGATCAGCCCCGGATACACGCGCCCGAAGGTGATCGAGAATTATCAGAAACGGTTCAGCGTCGCCTACCCCAACGAAGAACTGCCCGCCGCGCGCCCAAACCGGACCACCCCGATGTACGACATCTTCAGCGATCTCGGCGCAGTTTGGGGGCAGCAATACGGGCTTGAGGTGCCGAACTATTTTGCCCAAGAGGACGAGCCGGGATACGAGACGCCGTCGTTCCGCCGCTCGGACGCGTTTGACGCCACCGGTCGCGAGGTCCGCGCCGTGCGCAACGGCGTTGGCATCAACGAGGTCCACAATTTCGGCAAGTACCGCATCACCGGCCCCGGCGCGCGCGATTGGCTGGATCGGATCATGGCTGGGCGCATTCCAAAACCGGGGCGGTTGTCTCTGACACCCATGCTGTCACCCAAAGGCAAGCTGATCGGAGACTTCACCGTATCCTGCCTGAGTGAGACCGAGTTCCAGCTGACCGCCTCATACGGCAGCCAAGCGTTCCACATGCGTTGGTTTCTGCATAATCAGGACGACGGCGTCGGGATCGAAAACATCTCCGACCGCTTGAACGGTTTCCAGATCGCTGGGCCCAAGGCGGCCGAAGTGCTGGCAGCCTGTACACGTGCCGATATCTCGGACCTCAAATTCCTGGACGTGCGGCGCATGACCATCGGGATGACAGACTGCATCGTTCAACGGGTCAGCTATACCGGTGATCTGGGGTATGAGATCTACTGTGCCCCCATGGCCCAGCGACAGTTGTGGTGGACCCTGTGGCAGGCCGGTCAACCTCACGGCATGGTGCCATTTGGCATGCGGGCAATGATGAGCCTGCGTCTGGACAAGTTCTTTGGCTCGTGGATGCGCGAATTTTCACCGGACTACACCGCTGCCGAAACCGGTCTGGACCGCTTTGTTTCCTATTCCAAGAACGTGGACTTCATCGGACGCGCCTCCGCCGAACTGGAGCGGGCCGAGGGCACGACACGCACGCTGGTCGCGTTCGAGGTCGAAGCCGAGGATGCTGACGTCAACGCCTATGAACCGATCTGGCTGGACGGTGAGGTTGTCGGGTTCTGTACTTCGGGCGGGTATTCGCACTTTGCCGAAAAGTCGGTGGCCATGGGGTTCTTACCAGTGGACCGCGCGCGTGACGGGCTGGAGGTTGAAATTGAGATTTTGGGCCATATGCGCAAAGCTCGCGTGATCTCAACCCCTCTGTTTGACGTTGATGGCGCGCGCATGCGGGGATGACAAAGGACCGCCTCGGTGGCTAAGTGACGGTATGAGCGACATACCGATTATCCTTCTGGCCGCCGGGCAATCGCGCCGCATGGGCGGGTCCGACAAATTGATGCAGATCGTGGACGGCGTGCCTCTGTTGCGTCGCTCTGCGCTGACGGCGATGCGGGCCGGACCTGTCATTGTGGCGCTGCCACCCGAACCGCATCCGCGTGATGCAGCCGTGGAAGGATTGGACGTGGTCTCCGCGCGTATCCCGAATGCAGAGGAAGGGATGAACGCCAGCCTAAGCGGCGCCTTGGCGCATCTGCCCTCCGACTCGCGGGCCGTTATGGTCTTGCTGGCGGATTTGCCCGAGATCACAGCGGAAGACTTGAACCGCGTTATTGCGGCGGTCGACGAACATCCCGACCACCTGATCTGGCGCGGTGCGACCGAAACGGGCAAGCCCGGCCACCCGGTTGTCTTCGACCAATACCTGTTCGGGACCCTCAGCCGCCTGACCGGAGATACCGGCGCGCAATCGGTTGTACGCGCCCATCAGGATAAGGTTTATCTTCAGCCCTTGCCCGGTCGGAATGCCTTGCTGGATTTGGATACGCCCGAAGACTGGGCAAAGTGGCAAGCAGACAGGTCCGTCTGAGGACCGTCCCCCCAAATAAGAAGCGACCCGATCGTTTCCGACCAGGTCGCTTGCCCAAAACAGGACTACCACTTTTCACCAATCCTGAAAACGCGGCCAAAAATACCTTAAGGCACTCTGGCTATTCCGCCGCCGAACCTAAACAAGACCCCCTCGTTAACATGCCGCTCAGCGTTTCCAGTGACTGTGACAAGCCGTCGACACCCCCTAGTGTCTCTGGCTCCCCCTCGCTTGGGCAAGATCATCGTCACCTATCCAGTGAGTCCAAACAACGTAAAATTGGAGATAACGGTTAATTTTTGACGTATCACGTTGGCATTTGCGCAACATCCCGCCTAAGTCAGCTCTACCCTAAGGTGAGCCCCAAAACCGGCAGATAGGGACGATGACAGGTTATGCGCAAACTTTAAGGCACATAGAATATTTTTATTGCCCATATATGTTTAAACTATGTACAGGCCAAAATTGAACCCCACAACCAAAAGACGAGCGGTTGATTGCCAGGTTTTCCAAGGGATCATTTGTTACCAAAACTGAATCAATTCCGGAAATTTCAGAGTTTGACTTTCAATTCGTCAACAATTGGCCGAATCGGCCAACCTGATTCGAATTCGTAGTGCCCCACGGGATAGAACGACCAGTTTGTGGCGAAATTAAGATTTCTTAATCCTTGGCTCAGGAAACTCTCAGACAGATGCTTCATCTCCTATTTCAACGCGCGGCCGCAACCGCGCGACATAAACAGGAGACCAATAATGAGCATCCGTAAATCCTCTCTGCTTTTGCCACGTGCCACTGGCCTGGTTGGCGCGTCCGCGCTGAGCGCAGCACTGCTGGCCACCACTGCCCTGCCCTCGTTGGCGGATGAGGCCTTGGCCGATCTGGTTGAGAGCGTGTCCCCCTCGGTGGTGACCATCATCGCCGAACAGGACGTCGTGTCAGCACAGGCGCAGGGACAGGACTTTGACTTCGAAGGCCACCCGTTCGGTGAGTTCTTCAAGCGCTTTGGCGCGCCCGAAGGCTTTCAGGCGCCTCAGCGTGGACCGGCCCAGGGGCTGGGTTCGGGCTTTGTCCTCGACGAAGCGGGATACATCATCACCAACCACCATGTCGTCGACAACGCGTCAACCGTCACCGTTCGTCTGAGCGACGACCGCAGCTATGACGCCGAAATCATTGGCACCGACCCGCTGACCGATATCGCGGTTCTGAAAATCGACGCGGACGAACCGCTGCAAGCCGTTGAACTGGGCGATAGCGACGTCATCCGTGTGGGCGAAGACGTTGTGGCCATCGGCAACCCGTTTGGCCTTCATTCCACTGTGACCACGGGCATCGTTTCGGCAAAAGGCCGCAACATCTCGGCCGGACCATACGCTGAGTTCATCCAGACCGACGCTGCCATCAACAAAGGCAACTCGGGCGGTCCGCTGTTCAACATGGAAGGTGAAGTGATCGGCGTGAACTCGGCCATCTACTCGCCCACCGGCGGTTCAGTTGGCCTTGGCTTTGCCGTGACCTCGAACATCGTCGAGCATATCGCTTCGGACCTGCGCGATGACGGCCAGGTCAGCCGTGGATGGCTGGGTGTATCGATCCAGAATGTCAGCCCCGAAATCGCGGCTGCGATGGGGATAGACGCCTCGACCGGCGCGCTGGTATCGGACGTCGTCGCAGGCAGCCCGGCCGAGGGCAATCTGGAACAGGGCGACGTGATCCTGACCTTCAATGATGAAGTCGTCGAGTCCAGCAGCGACCTGCCGATCCTTGTGGGTACGACCAAAGTGGGTTCCGACAGCACCCTCACGGTTCTGCGCGACGGCAAGGAAGAAACCGTTGAACTGACAATCGGCCAGCACCAAAGCGCCTCTGCCGAGATCGACAAATCCGTCGACGAAGGCATCTCGGGCACTGCTCTGGGTGTGACCGTTGCACCGTTGACCGACAGCAACCGCGCGCAGACAGGCGTAGGGGAAAACGTTGACGGCGTGGTCGTGACCGACCTGATGCCGGACAGCCCCGCCGCCAAGGCCGGTCTGCAACGCGGCGACGTGATCGTCAAACTGGGCAGCCAAGAAACCGTCACCCCGGACGCGCTGAAGGCTGCGCTGGACAGCGAAAAGACGGACCCCGCATTGGTTTTGATCAATCGCGGTGGAAACCAGATCTTCGTGGCGGTCGAAATCGCCTGATCCGAAGTCCGCGCACGCCATTTGATGGGGATTTCTGGCGTGCGCCTCCCCGGCGGATTGAATTGTCCGCTCTCCGCCGGGACTGCCGGGTGCGCTGCAACGCACCCGGCACGTAATTTCAGCAAATCATGTGACTTACCCGAGTTTTATGTTTAACTCCCCACAGAAAGGAATGCAGACTATGAGCCGTCGCCTGCTGATCGTCGAAGATGACGAAGACACTCGTGAATTCATTGCCAAGGGCTTTGGCGAGGAAGGCTATGTGGTCGAGCAGGCTGCAGACGGGCGCGAGGGTCTGTACCACGCGACGGATGGCGGGTTTGACGCGATTGTTCTGGACCGGATGCTGCCTGGCCTTGATGGTCTTTCGATGATCCGATCCCTTCGGGCTGCGGGGGTCAAAACCCCTACTCTGATGCTGACCGCCATGAGCGCTGTGGACGAGCGGGTCAAAGGCCTGCGCTCGGGTGCTGATGATTATCTGGTCAAACCGTTTTCCTTTCAGGAACTGCATGCCCGGATCGAGGCCCTGCTGCGACGTCCTCAGGAGTCTGATGAAAGCGTGACGCTGACCTGTCGCGATCTCGAGATGGATCTGCTGACCCGCAAGGTCACCCGCGACGGGCAAGAGATTTCCCTAACCCCGCGCGAGTTTCAGATCCTGGAGTTCTTCCTGCGTCGCAAGAACCGCGTGGTGTCGCGGACCATGTTGCTGGAAGGCGTGTGGGATTACCATTTCGATCCCAATACCAATGTTGTGGACGTCCATATCTCGAAACTGCGACGCCAGCTGGATGAAGGTGGCAGACCGCCATTGATTGAAACGGTTCGGGGTGCAGGTTACATGATATCCGATGGATAACCTGCGACTTTCGTTCAACAATTCTCGCACCCGCCTCGTTCTGGCCAGCATGGTTCTCAGCACTTTGCTGACGGCAATTGTGCTGGGTCTTGTCTATTTCACCGCCAATCGCAGCATCGAAGGCGAGACACGCTCGGTCGTGTCCGCCGAACTCACCGGTCTGGCGGATGAATACGAACGACGTGGTCTGTTTGGCCTTCTGCAGGCGATCGAGAGGCGTCTTCCATCTGCATCAGAACGCGACGCGTTGTATCTGTTGACTGACCGGTTTGGGGTTAAACTGGCGGGCAACCTGAAACAGTGGCCGTCAGACGTGACCGCCGGCAGCGGTTGGGTCGATCTGGAACTACGGCGCGCGGACAATGATCAACTGGTGCCAATCTCAGCCGCTTCAATCCGTCTACCCGGTGGAGAGCGGCTGCTGGTGGGGCGCGATGCACTGGCCCGGCAACAGTTTGACCGTGCATTGCTGCGCGCCGTCGGACTGGCCCTCGCGATTGCACTGGCGCTCAGCTTTTTGACCGGCTGGATGTTCACGCGGCTGGTGTTTTCTCGGCTTTCGGACATCGCCAGCACGGCGGAAAACATCGTTTCGGGCGACCTGTCGCGCCGGATGCAATTGCGCGGCACAGGCGATGAGTTCGACCAGGTCGCGGGCACGCTGAACACCATGCTGGACCGGATCGAGGAATTGATCAGCAACCTGCGCACGACCTCGAATTCCATTGCCCACGACCTGCGCTCTCCCCTGTCCCGCCTGCGTCAGCGGGTCGAGGCGCTATCTGACCCAACCAAAAGCGATCTGGACCGAGAGGTCGACGTGGCCCGAGCGACGGCCGAGATCGACCACGTGCTGCGCGTTCTGGGGCAACTGACCGAAATCTCACGCGCCGAAGCCGGTGTCGGGCGGGAACAGTTCGAGCCGGTGGACCTGCAGCAACTGGTCGGCGATGTTGTTGAGCTCTATGAGCCCGTCGCCGCAGATCAGGGCGTCTCGCTTGAGGTTCACGGCAGTGCGCAAGCCGTACAGGGGCACCGTCCTTTGCTGTCGCAAGCTCTGTCGAACCTGTTAGAAAATGCAATGCGTTACGCGCCAGACGGAACGGCCATCACCATCACTTTGTCGGAAGATAGCCCCTTTGCCAGCCTGAGTGTACGAGACCGTGGTCCCGGCGTGCCCGAGGAAGAACTGCCACGTCTGCAGGTGCCCTTTGTCACCCTTGATCCCGCACGGACCGAGCGCAATGCAGGGCTGGGCCTCGCACTGGTGGCAGCCATATCGCATATGCATCAGGGCGCTTTCGAGGCCCGCAATTGCGATCCGGGTCTCGAAGCGACGATCAAGCTGGCGCGCAAGCTTTAGTCTGGCACGCCATTGATCGCCATCATCTTGTTTTTGTACCGTTTATCGGCTGTCACATCGGCACCGAACCAATCAGGTGGCGTGTAAGCCTGCGCCTCGGCTTCTGAGGTAAACTCAACCTCAACCAAACGCAGCGGTGCCAGATCCCCGGAAAAAACGTCCAACTCGAACACGCGCCCGTCGGGAAGTTCGCCGGTAAAGCGTTCTTTTTCGACCCGACGACCTTCGGTTTCCGGCCAGAAGGTTTCAAACTGCGCGGCCGTAATCTCGGCCTCACGCTCGACACGCACCAGGGCACCAGCCCCCTTGAGCGTCAGATAGTATGTTTCGTTCTTCTGCCTCAGCCGCAGCTCGGTCGAGTCGTCCGGCGCAGTCAGATACCCCTGACGCACCACGGCCCGTTTAGCGCTGCCTAGATCGGGTAGGTCTGCAACCAGGAACTTGCGTTCAATTTCGGTGCTCATGTGTTTGAAACCACTCCGTTTTCGATCTCATCATACAGGCTCTGATAGGCCGCGCTGGCCGCGCTGCGAGGCGCATAAACACTGACCGGCGCACGGTTCTGCCCCATGCGTTCGATGTCCGCTGCAAACGGGATCGCGCTATTCAGAAACCGCTTGCGATAGAGCTTTTTCATCACGTCCATCGTATCCTGATGCAGTGTCTTGCGGCGTTGCACCATTGAAAAGAATGCCTTCAGCTTATTCTTGGGCAGTTTCTTGGCGTCGAAAAAGCTGACCAACTGGTCGAAGGTGCGTTCCGACAGGGTCGTCGGGATCACCGGGACCACAATCTGGTCGGCTGCTTTGAAGATGTTTTCGGACAGGGTCGAAAAGTTGGGCGGGCAATCCAGAATGATCACGTCATAATCACTGCCGGCGGCGACCAGCGCCTTTTTCAGCCGAGACCGCTTGTTCCGCATCCGTGACAGAAACACATCGAAATCCCGAAAGGTCATATTTGCGGGCAGAACGTCCAGCCCCTCGAAATCGCTGGCGCGGATGGATTTTGTAAACCGTGCCACATCCTCAAAAAACCGCGCATCGGTCAGCTTTTTGGACGGCTTGACCCGCAAATAGAACCCCGAGGCACCTTGCGGGTCCAAATCACACAGCAACACCGTGTAGCCCGCCTTGGCATAGGAATACGCCAGATTGACCGAGGTCGCGGTTTTTCCCACACCGCCCTTGTTGCTGTAACAGGCAATGATCTTCACTCCTCAGTCTCCTTTATGGTGAAACAAGCTACGAAACAGGTGCCGGATGTCCGGGCTGTCAAAACGCTGGAAGTTTGCGATCACGCGATCTCGCTCGGCCTTTTGGCGCTGATCCAGCACTGCAATCAGCCCACCGATGGACAGGGCCAGTTGCGCATCGGCACGTCCCTGCGTGTTGCTGTGTTGCTGAACAAAGCTGTGCAGCGCTTCTTGCTGGACCGAGAAGTCGTTGAACAATCCAAGATTATCTTGCAGCTTTTTCAATGGCTTGATGATCCTTTTAAAAGCTCTTGCATCGAAGAGTGGCGCAAAGAACTCCATCAGGTATCGCAGCTTCTTACAGTCGATCCGCAATTCGTGGACGTCTTCATCCGGAGTGTCCGGGGTGATGCTGCGCGCCAGTTTGCAAGTCTTGCGGTACCGCTTCCAGATCAGGGCACAGGCGTATTCATAAGCTGCTCGGTCGGCATTTGGGCCGGGTTGCAGGTTGCCGGGATCTGCGAACAGTTTGGCCAGTGTGGTCATCTGCTGGTCGTAAGCCTGCGAGCGAAACCGACGGGATAGACGGACAAGCGCCTGAGTGCGTTCCTTTTCGAACTGCTTGAACATGGCCCGCGCCCCGTCATGAAGCTGCGGCGGGATCAGGCGAAAGTAGTCTTCTTTTTCCAGCAGATAAACATCCAGGTCACGCACACGCCCGGTTGGGGCCATCAAGTCAGAGAACGCGCGTTTTAACTCTGCGGTCTGTTCCGGTGAAAACACTCCCTTGAACAAACTGATGACCGAGCGCACACGACGCAGTGAGACGCGGTAATCGTGCAAAAACTCGGTATCGATGTCTGCAATCACACCGGCCTCGTTCTGTCGGGCGACAGAGATGTAGGTGCGAATGATGTCGGTTGCGACCTCAATCGAAGGCTCTTGGGTGCCAATGCGGATTTCGGGCTTGGCCTTGTAGACCGTCAGATCCGGGAACACGGCGTTGAACAAAGGTTCGACCCCGGTGACGCCCGAAGCGGTTGTTTCGAGGTACTCGCACACGGTTTGGAACGCTCGATCATACCCACGCAAAGGTTGGGCTGCCACAAGCGACACTTGTCCGCGATCCGAATACAGCGTCATCACCGTCCCGCGCACCTGCGTTTTCTGCAGGTCATCCAGAACGGCAAACGCACGATTTTCGATCTGCCCTGCCCCAACGCTCATCAGAGCGCGTAGTTCGGGAAAATCGGCAAGGGCGTCCCGTACAGGTCCGGCGGGCAGGTTCTGTGCAAACTTTCCTTTTCCCTTGCACCTTTGCGAAATCGTTTCCCCATCTTTCAGCAGGTGCAGCGATCCGCCCGCTTCGATCAGGACTCTGCCCGACGCCCTGAGCGATTGGTCATGACAATCCAAAAGCTCAAAGCGCTGCACTGGTTTGGCGTCATTCATCTTTGGCGTCAAACCCTTGAAGGATTTGGAGAATTTCACCTCGTCCAATGCGCCCGGAATAACGAAAAAACTGTTATTTCCGGGCATCAGGATTGACCCTTTCGCGACGAATCCAGGTAGTCGTTCACAAGGGTCTCCACGATTTTCTGAACACTTGTCCCCTCTTCAATCGCCCTGATTTTCAGCGCTTTCAGCGTTTTCCCGTCTAAACGCAGGGACGTGTTCTTCTTGCCTTTGTCGGGCTTTTCCGTGGCGTCCTTGTTTTTGGGCATTGGCGACCTCATGACAGCATGACGTCATGAGGTCATATTCCAGAAAGCAAATCAATGACTATTTCGCCTGTACCAACCTGACGTCGTGTTTCAGCCTGCCGTCAAAACTATCCGATGACTCTTTTGGGTCACCCAGCTAAGACGAGGCATGTCTGATCCTGTCTCGTCGATCCGCAATCTGGGCCCGGCCTTCGAAGAGTCTTGCGCCCGCGCAGGCATCCACTCGGCGCAAGAGTTGCGCGCAATGGGAGCCGATGAAGCCTATGCCCGATTGCTGCAGGCAGGCACCCGGCCGCATTTCATTGGTTACTATGTGTTGGTGATGGGGTTGCAGGGGCGTCCGTGGAACGATTGCAAAGGCGAGGAAAAGAAAGCGCTGCGCAAAAAGTTTGATGCGATCAAGTCCAACGTCAGCACCGCACCAGAAAGCCGGATGATCGCTGATCTGGATGCGATTGGTGTTCGGGTGGCACCGAAAGACCTTAGAGAGATCTGAAAACAAAAATGGCCGCACCCGGTTGGATGCGGCCCTTAGACTTGTCAGGCGACCGATTAGCCGACCAGTTCGATGCCCGAGAAGAAGTAGGCGATCTCAACTGCTGCGGTTTCCGGTGCGTCCGAACCGTGGACCGAGTTTTCGCCAACCGATTCAGCGAACTCGGCGCGGATGGTGCCGGGTGCGGCGTCTGCGGGGTTGGTTGCGCCCATGACTTCACGGTTCTTGGCAATGGCGCCTTCGCCTTCCAGAACCTGAACAACGACCGGAGCCGACGACATGAATTCGCACAGTTCGTCATAGAACGGACGCTCGGCGTGCACTTCGTAGAACTTGCCGGCTTGTTCCTTGGTCATGTGGATGCGCTTTTGCGCAACGATGCGCAGGCCGGCCTCTTCGAACTTGGCGTTGATTTTGCCAGTCAGGTTGCGGCGGGTTGCATCGGGTTTGATGATCGAGAATGTGCGTTCCAGTGCCATGTCGGCCTCTCCTTACAATGTGGCGCGAGCGCCGCGCCGAAATCCATCGCGCGCCGCCTAACACGGTATGTGCCTCATGAAAAGTGGAATGATTGCGCCTAAGGCGATTGACGATCAGATTGTGTCCGGCAAGGGCTGCGTTGCGTCGACACGGCGGACGTAAAGCACAGCGAGCAGACCAATAAAGCTGCTGACGAACATCATGCCAAGAACCAGAAACGGCCCGTTCTCAGGGCTGACGAAAGCGCCCGTCAGCGTGGTCAGAACCGCACCCAGAGCAACGATCATAGCGCCGGAAAGCCCGGCCGCACTGCCCGCTAGTTTCGGGCGCACAGACATGACCCCGGCTGACGCATTGGCATTGGTCAGGCCGTTGCCGAATCCGACACAAATGGCAGACCCAAAGAACACCCAAACCGAGCCGTGACCCGCGGCAAAAAGAACCAATCCACAGAACGGTCCGATTGAGGCGACCAGCCGCCCGATCAGGATCATCGTGGTCAGCTTTGTGCGCGCGGCGATACGGCCAGTGATGAAATTGCCCACCATGAAACCGCCGGTGATGATCCCAATCCCAAGTCCCAGCATCGCCGGGCTCAGGTCAAACCACGCAGCCGCGACCAGCGGCGCGCCCGTGATGAAGCTATAGAATGCTCCGATCGAGAAGGAAGCGCAGAGCGCATAGCCCCAGAACCGGCGCGCGCGGAACAGGTGCGGGTACTCTTTTAGCTGGGCCGCAAAGGTTGCGGATCGGTTCGTGTTCGTCTCGCCCAAATCGGCCCATAACAGCACCAGCATTCCTGCCCCCAGAACCGAGTACAGAATGAACCCGGCCCGCCAACCGAAGAGCACATCCAGCGCACCGCCCAGCATCGGACCAAGCATCGGAGCCAACGCCATCGCCATCGCAACATAGCCCAGCTTGCTGGCCGCCTCGTTCGGCTCATAAAGATCCCTGATCGAGGCGCTGGACAGTACAGGCCCGGCCACGACAGCGGCTTGCAACAGGCGGAAGCCCAGAAACACCCAGATCGACTCGGCCAGGACACAGCCCACTGAGGCCACCGCGAAAATCGCCATACAGATCAACAGGATTGGTCTGCGACCATAGCGATCAGACAACGGCCCCATGATCAGTTGCAGCACCGCAGAGATCGCCAGATAGCCCGCAACAGACAGGTTGATCAGGCCATAATCCACCTGAAAATCGTCGGCCATACGCGCCAGCGATGGCAGGAACATATTCAGCGACAGCACGGATAGCGCCGTGGCAAAGATCAATGTGACCAGTGAAGGGGGCGTCTGAGCCGCGCGCATGATGCAAACCGTTTCACAAAAGCAAACGACACAGCGCTAACACATCACCCCCGGTTTGAACATGCCAAGCCGCTGGCGGCGGCATAAAGGCTCTGCTAAGAGCGCGTCATGCTACGGATCGAAGACATAACTTATGCCGTTGAAGGCCGCCCGCTGTTCGATGGGGCCAGTGCGACAATTCCCGATGGTCACAAGGTCGGCCTTGTGGGAAGGAACGGTACGGGAAAAACCACTCTGTTCCGACTGATCCGGGGCGAACTGGCGCTGGAATCGGGAAACATATCGATCCCCAAACGCGCCCGTATTGGCGGGGTGGCGCAAGAGGTGCCCTCGTCCGATGTCTCGCTGATCAACACCGTGCTGGCCGCGGACACCGAACGCAGCGCGCTGATGGCCGAGGCGGACACCGCCACCGATCCGGCCCGCATTGCCGAGATCCAGACCCGTCTGGCCGATATCGACGCCTGGTCGGCCGAGGCTCGCGCGGCCTCGATCCTCAAAGGGCTGGGATTTGACGATGACGACCAGCTGCGCCCCTGCTCGGATTTCTCGGGCGGCTGGCGGATGCGTGTCGCTTTGGCCGCCGTGCTGTTTTCGCAGCCTGATCTGTTGCTGCTGGATGAGCCGACCAACTACCTGGATCTCGAAGGTGCGCTGTGGCTGGAGAGCTATCTGGCCAAATATCCGCATACGGTCATCATCATCAGCCACGATAGAGGGCTGCTGAATCGCGCAGTGGGCTCGATCCTGCATCTGGAAGACCGCAAGCTGACCTATTACGCGGTGCCTTACGACAAGTTCGCAGAACGCCGTGCCGAACGGTTGGCGCAGGCGGAATCGGAAAACGCCAAGGCCAAGGCCCGCATCGCCCACCTGCAAAGTTTTGTGGACCGGTTTCGTGCAAAAGCGTCCAAAGCCGTGCAGGCGCAATCTCGCCTCAAGATGATCGAGCGCATCCAACTGGTCTCGACCCCGCAAGAAGCCGCCCTGCGCGCCTTCAGCTTCCCGGAACCCGAAGAGCTATCTCCTCCGATCATCAATCTGGAAGGCGGCGTCACGGGTTACGGTGAAACCGAAGTGCTGCGTCGCCTCAACCTGCGGATCGATCAGGATGACCGGATCGCGCTGCTAGGTAAGAACGGTCAGGGCAAATCGACCCTGTCCAAACTGCTGTCGGACCGCCTGCCCTTGATGGCGGGCAAGATGACGCGCAGCAACAAGCTGCGGATCGGCTATTTTGCGCAGCATCAGGTGGATGAGCTCTATGTGGATGAAACGCCCTTTGACCATATGCGCCGCCTGCGCCCCGATGAGGCTCCGGGCAAATGGCGCGCGCGTCTGGCCGGGTTCGGGCTGAACGCGGATCAGGCGGAAACGCTGGTCGGTCGCTTGTCTGGGGGACAAAAAGCGCGCCTGTCGCTGCTCATCGCCACCATCGACGCGCCGCATATGCTGATCCTTGATGAGCCGACCAACCACCTGGACATCGAAAGCCGCGAGGCGCTGGTTGAAGCGCTGACCGCCTATTCCGGTGCAGTGGTTCTGGTCAGCCACGACATGCACTTGCTGTCGCTGGTGGCAGACCGGCTATGGCTGGTCTCGGATAGCACCGTGAAACCTTTTGAGGGCGACTTGGAATCCTATCGCGCCATGCTGTTGTCGCGCGACAAGCCGGTGAAAGAAAAACCGCAGGCGGCCAAGCCCAAGCGCCCCTCGCGCGAGGCGATGCTGGCCCTGCGTGCGGATTTGCGCAAATGCGAGGACCGGATCGAGAAACTGACCGACATGCACGACAAGCTGTCTGCCAAACTGGCCGATCCCGCACTGTACGAGGATGACAAGATCAACGATCTGGAAGCCTGGAACCGCAAGTTTGCCGAGGTGGTCGAAGCGATGCAAAAAGCCGAGGCGCTATGGGTCGCAGCCGCCGAACGATTGGAACAAGCCGAGAGAGCAGCATGATCGAACTGGCTTTCTTCGTAACAGCGTTTACCACGATGTTCGTCGTGATCGATCCGTTTGGCACCACGCCGATCTTCGTCGCTCTGACCCAAGATATGGATCCGGCGACCCGTCGGAAAACCGCGATCCGCAGTTGCCTGACCGCGGTGTGCATTCTGGTTGCCTTTGCCGCTTTTGGTGAGGCTGTTCTGGGCTTTGTCGGCATTTCAATGGAGGCGTTCCGCGTAGCCGGTGGGGCGCTGCTGTTTCTGACGGCCTTGGACATGCTGTTCGACCGTCGCACCAAACGCCGCGAGGATCGCGCTGAGGAAGAAGAGCATCCCGACCCTTCGGTCTTTCCATTGGCCATTCCTTTGATCGCGGGGCCGGGATCGATTGCAACGATCATCCTGCTGGCGGGCCAAAATCCGGGCATTCAAGGCATCGCCGCCGCCTGCGCCGTCATGCTGGCGGTTATGGCCGTCGTCTTCGTTTTCTTTCTGGCTGGCGGGATGATCGCGCGAATTCTGGGCAAAACCGGACTGAATGTGCTGACGCGACTGCTGGGCATGCTGCTGGCGGCGCTGTCGGTGCAATTCATTTTGGACGGCCTAAAGGCCTTTGGATTCGCGTCGTAAATCCCCATATACAGTTTAGGAAATCTGTTTGGGGTTACGGCATGGACGGCGACAATATTGCACGGATTGCGTATTTGGGACTGCTGGGCGCGGCGGTCGTCGCGTGGTTCATCTCGCAGAACCGACAATCGCTGGGCAAAACGATGCAGCAGGCCATGGCGTGGGTCTTTATCTTTATCGGCGTGATTGCCGTGGTGGGCCTGTGGGAAGACATTCGTACAACCGTCTCCCCTGCCCCGCAAATGACGGTGACCGGCCAGACCATCGAAGTGCCGCGCGCGCATGACGGGCATTACTATCTGCCGATAGAGGTAAACGGCCAACCGATCACCTTTCTGGTCGACACCGGCGCAAGCCAGATTGTCCTCAGCTCGCAAGACGCCGAGCGTATAGGCATCGACCCCGATCAGCTGAACTATTTCGGCCGGGCCAACACGGCCAATGGTCAGGTTCGAACCGCGCCGGTGAGCCTGGATACGCTGAGCCTAGGGCCGATCACGGACCGCAATATCTCGGCCTGGGTGAACGAGGGTGAGTTGAACAAGTCCCTGCTGGGTATGGATTACCTGCACCGTTTTTCGAATATCCAGTTCGCCAATGGCCGCCTGCTGCTGTCGCGTTAAGGCGCCAGCACTGCTTTTCACAATTGAGAACAAAATAAGAACATGCTACCTTGAAAGCATGTCTACACATCTTATTGGCCGCAAACCCGCGCGTGAGGTGCCGGGGATTGACCTTCATCCGCAGATCCGACTGCAACTGGCCCGCGTGCACGAGGCCTGCGGGCCAGCCCGGCGCAGCTTTGCCATGTGGCTGGCAGGTCAGGCGCAGGGACCGGTGCTATGGATTTCGCCCGCGTGGGAACCCGGCCAGCTGAACCCCGATGGGATGATGGCCTTTGCCGATCCCGCTCGCTTTATCTTTGTGCGCCCGACCCGGTCCGAGGACCTGCTGTGGTGCATCGAAGAGGCGTTGCGCAGCGGGGCCATCCCGCTGATCATCGGTGATCTGCCGGGCGCGCCGGGGCTGACGCCGATACGACGGATGCATCTGGCCGCTGAACAGGGCGGCGCGATGGGGCGGGCTCCGCTGGGGTTGCTGCTCACACCCGGCGACGGCGGTGCGCAAGGGGTCGAGACGCGCTGGCACATGGCCGCCGATCACCGGGAAGAGGCCCGCCGCTGGACCCTGACCCGCCGCCGCGCCCGTGCCCTGCCCCCGGTCAGCTGGCACGCCACCCAGACCAAACCGCGCGCCGGCCTGCACCTGCAGCAGATCACTACAGAGGACACACCCTTGTGATCATACGCTCTTCACACCAGTTGTGACTGGCCAAAGCACAGGGTGCGCCCTAGCGTTTCGGTATGCGCACGTTGACAAGACGCTCTTTGATCGCTGGGCTTGCTGCCCTGCCCCTGGCCCCCAAAGCCCGGGCCGCACTGGTTCCGTACACCCTGTCACTGGCCGGAACCTCAGTTGGCTTTTCCTTTGTGCTGTCTGGAATCCCACAATCCGGGACGATGCCAATCCAATCCGCAAACATCCAGATCGACACCGAGCAGTTGCAAGACAGCCAGGTCTCTGTCGCGATGAACGTGGCCGCTGCACGCACACGGCTGCCCTTTGCCCGCGGCCCTATGCTGAGCGAAAGCGTCCTGAACGCGCAGCAGTTCCCCGCCATCACCTTTCAATCCACCCGAATACAGCTGGGCCCGACCGGCCGTATCTCGGAAGGCGCGACCATTACCGGAGACCTGACCTTGCGCGGGGTCACACGCCCGGTCACGCTGCAGGCCAACTTGTACCGCAAACCCGGCACAGAGGCGGATGACCTGAGCACTCTGTCGATCCTTCTGTCCGGCGCACTGGACAGGCACGAATATGGCGCTTCCGGCTATCCCGATCTGGTCGCAGATACGGTCTCGTTGAACATCCGCGCGGAACTGATGCGCAACACCTGACTGCCCGAGGGCAAAAAACGACGCGCAAAGGTCGAATAAGCACGCGCAGCGCTGGCGGATAGGGTAATGCTGGCCCCACTATGCGCACGATCATTTCTTTTGCCGCCCTCTTTCTTTCCGTTATTCTGCTGCAGCTCTCAACGGGCGGCGTTGGTCCATTGGATGCTATTTCGGGCATCACGCTCGAATTTACCACGGAACAGATCGGTCTGCTGGGCTCGGCGCATTTCGTGGGCTTTTTCGTAGGATGCTGGTGGGCACCCCGGCTGATGGGCAGCGTCGGTCACTCGCGCGCCTTTGCGGTCTGCACCGCTCTGGGGGCGATGGGCCTGATCGGGCACACCCTGACCGAAAACCCCTATATCTGGGCCGTACTTCGTGTCGCATCCGGAACGTGCGTCGCAGGCGCTTACACGGTGATCGAGGCCTGGCTGAACGCCAAAGTCACTAATGAAACGCGCGGACGCGCAATGGGCACTTACCGCATCGCTGATATGGGTGCCTCGCTGTGCGCACAGCTGATTATCGCGGTTCTGCCGCCTGCGTCCTACGTGTCGTACAACTTGCTGGCAATCTTGTGCTGCGCGTCTTTGTTGCCGCTGACGCTGACGACGGCAAGCCAGCCCAAGACGCCAGATGCCCCGCGCCTGAAACCCAAGCTGGCCTGGCGCAGCTCACCCCTCGCCGTTGCTGGCGTGATCGTAGCGGCACTGAGTTCCGCATCATTCCGGATGGTGGGGCCAGTTTACGGTCAGGAAGTCGGGTTGGACGTCGACCAAATCGCTTTCTTCCTGGCCTCGTTCGTTTTGGGCGGCGCGTTGGCGCAATACCCGGTCGGATGGCTGGCTGACAAATATGACCGACGCTGGGTGTTGATCTGGCTATCCGGCGCCGCGGTGATCAGCTGTGGCGTGACGATGGCCGCCAGCGGCACCGGGACTCTGGGTGTGATGCTTGCCGCCGTGATCTTTGGCCTGACGACCTTCCCCATTTTCTCGGTATCATCGGCCCATGCGAATGACTTTGCCACGACCGAAGAACGGGTCGAATTGTCTGCCGCACTGATGTTCTGGTTCGCGCTCGGGGCGATTGCCTCGCCCTACATTTCATCGACCCTGATTCAGCAGTTCGGCCCTGGTGCTCTATTTGCCTTTGTCGCAATAGGCCATGTGTTCCTGATCGTCTTTGGCCTTGCCCGGATGCGGTCACGCCCCACGCCCGAAGAGAGGACAAACTATGTCTACGCCCCGCGCACGTCGTTCACCATCGGTCGTTTGCTAAAGCGGTCGCGCGAGGAGCAATAGAAAAGGGCCGGGAAATTCCCGGCCCATGTCTTTATTGCTGACTTGGCGTCTCGTCCTCGACAAGCTCCGCCTCTTCCAGTGCCCCGACAGTCGGTTCCAAAGTGGAATCCAATGCGCCGTTAACGACACCGCCGACACCATTCTCCATCGACAGGCCAAGCTCTTCGCCCAGCTTCTTGAGCGCAGGCATCTGCACGGCCATCCCCATGATCGAGTCCAGCGCCTGATTGACCACCGGTTTGTCGCTGTTGGTCGCAGTGCTGCCATTGGCACCGCCGATACCGCCAACCTGATGGATCTTGATCGAGTCGATCTTTTCGGCAGGTTTCACCATTTCCGAGATGATCGACGGCATGGTCTCGATCCGTGCCAGATCAACCTTCATGCGGATCTGTTCCACCGACAGAGCATTGTCTGCCTCGACAATCGCACGCTTACCTTCCGCTTCGGCCAACATGTCGTTTTTCTTGGCCTCGGCCCGGATATTGAGCGCGTCAGCCTCGGCCTGCGCCTCTTCACGACGTGCCTCGGCACGGTCGGCGGCGGCCTCTTTATCGGCCTGTGCGGCCAAACGGATTGCAGTGGCCTGACGTTCCGCTTCACGGGTGGCTTCGATCAGGGCGATCTGCTTGATACGCTCAGCCTCGGCCACTTTCTGCGCGGTTGCGACGGCCTCAGTCGCCTTGGTCGCCTCGGCTCGGGCCAGATCGGCGGACGCACGGGCGCGGCTTTCCTCTTCGGATTTCTGCGCGATGATGATCTGACGCTCCTGTTCGGCCACTTCGATCTCACGCTCTTTGGCGATTTCGGCGTCGCGGATCTTGCGCTCGCGTTCGATCTCGGCGGCGCGAATGGCCTCTTCACGCGCGATCCGAGCGCGCTGCGTCTCGCGTACCGAGTCTTCGGTCCGGGCAGCGATCTCGGCCTCTTGCGCAACTTTCATCGTTTCGACCTTCTCGGCCTGCTCAATCCGCGCCTTGGCCTCGTCCTGTTCGATCAGCAGCTTCTGACGTTCAGCTTCCATCGCGGCACGGCGCACTTCTACCTCTGCCTCGGCATCGATCTGCGCGCGTTCCTTTTTGGACACTGCAATTACCTCAGCCAGTTTACGCATACCAACGGCGTTAAAGGCGTTGTTTTCGTCCAGAGCTTCAAACGGGGTCTGGTCCAGCGCCGTCAGCGAGACAGATTCCAGTGACAGACCGTTTTTCAGCAGGTCCTCGGACACCGCATTCTGCACCTCTTGCACAAAGTCGGCGCGGTTTTCGTGCAGACCGTCCATGGTCATCTGAGCAGCCACAGCCCGCAGACCATCGATCAGCTTGCCTTCGATCATCTCGCGCAATTGCTCGACGTCGAAGGTCCGGTCACCCAGCGTTTGCGCGGCACGGGCAATGCCCTCTTCAGTCGCCATGACCGAGACGTAGAATTCGACGCCCACATCGACACGCATCCGGTCCTTCGTGATGAGGGCAGCCTCACCGCTGCGCTGCACCTCAAGGCGCAGGGTCTTCATGTTGACGGGGCTCACCTCATGCAGCAGCGGCACGATGATGACGCCGCCATCCATGATGACTTTCTTTCCGCCCGCACCGGTCTTCACCAGGCTGACCTCTCGGGTCGCGCGTTTATATAGACGGCCAAGCACAAGGCCTATGAACAAAAGTACCGCTAAAATGGTCACAACTGTGACGGCCAGGAATGGAAGTTCCATGCAATATCCTCCGTGATGGGGTTAGAAATTTTGGTTATTCAGACATACCGACCAGAACGAACCGGTCGCGTCGTCGGTCGCGCAGCACCAGCACATCGGTGCCCTGTTCCAGCGAGTCCTTGTCCTGCAACGGCTCAGCGCGCAGGTAGTGGGTGTTGCCGAACCGATCCATGACGCGCACCTCGGCGGGGCGTCCGCGCGTGGCTGTGCCTTGGGTGATCACGCCGCGGCGACGGGCGAGCAAACGTTCCGACATCGCCTCGGTCTCGGTCTTGGGCAACAGGCGAGCAAAGACGCCACCAAAGCCGCGGGCAAACCAAAGGCCAAAGGCGCCAGCCGGCAGTGCAGCGATCCAACTTGGCAGGTCAAAGCCCAACAGATCGCGCAGTGCCAGTTGCAGGCCCATACCTGACAGACCAAAGCCTGCCAGCAGAACAACCAGCCAGATCATGAACGGCACCTTGCCGATACCCAACCAGGCTAGAGGGCCAGCAGGTTCTGCACCCGGGGCGTCCGCCTCGACCTGGGCCAGGTCAAAGTCGCTCAGGTCGACATCTGCGTCGATATCCAGATCGAAATCGGCAAGGTCCAGGTCCGGGGCGTCAACAACATCCAGATCGACGTCGCCCTCGCCCGCCATCAGGCTTCCACCAAGGACCAGCGCGATCAGTTCCAGCCCAAGCAGGCCGAACAGCAACGCAAGTGCCAAGGTAAAGGGTGCAAATGCACCCTCGAGGAGAAAGTCAAACATCAATCAGTTGCCCCTGTTATTGTATACTTTGGTATACTAAATAGATGGGTAGTCATTTCGAAAATTCAAGTAGTTGTGATTCCTATATACAACCTAAGGGCATCGTGGTTGCCCTCTGGCCCTGCAATTCCAAATCAGCGGGAAGCGCGATTTCTTCCTTTTGCCGCGCCTAAAATGCCGTCCTGACGAAAGCCGGGGTTTTGCTGGCCGGTCACATAAGGTAGACGGGCGCGCAGACAGACACGCGGAAACGGAACATGGCTCGGATTCTCATCACCTCGGCGATCCCCTACATCAACGGGATCAAGCACCTCGGCAACCTGATCGGCTCGCAATTGCCTGCCGACCTGTACGCACGTTATCAGCGTGGCCGGGGGAATGAGGTCATGTTCCTGTGCGCCACGGATGAACACGGCACCCCGGCAGAACTGGCGGCGGCGAAGGCAGGCAAGCCTGTGGCCGAATACTGCGCTGATATGTACGCGGTTCAGGCCGATATCGCCAAGCGCTTTGGCCTCAGCTTCGATCACTTTGGCCGCTCGTCCAGCGAGCAGAACAAGCGTCTGACCCAGCATTTTGCGGGCAAGTTGGATGACGCGGGCCTGATCCGCGAGGTAAGTGAAAAGCAGGTCTATTCCAACGCTGACGGCCGTTTTCTGCCTGATCGCTATATCGAAGGCACCTGCCCCAATTGCGGGTATGAACGTGCACGCGGTGACCAATGCGAAAACTGTACCAAGCAGCTGGACCCGACCGATCTGATCAACCCACGTTCAGCCATCTCCGGCTCAACCGATCTGGAAGTGCGCGAAACCAAGCACCTGTATCTGCGGCAATCCGCAATGAAGGACCAGCTGGACGCCTGGATCGACAGCAAGACCGACTGGCCCATCCTGACGACCTCGATCGCCAAGAAGTGGCTGCATGACGGTGACGGTCTGCAGGATCGCGGCATCACCCGTGATCTGGATTGGGGCGTTCCCGTCAAGAAAGGCGATCAGGACTGGCCGGGGATGGAGGGCAAGGTCTTCTATGTCTGGTTCGACGCGCCGATCGAATACATCGCCTGCGCCAAGGAATGGGCGGATGCCAACGGCAAGACAGATGCCGATTGGGAGCGCTGGTGGCGCACCGACAAAGGCGCGGATGACGTACGCTATGTTCAGTTTATGGGCAAGGACAACGTGCCCTTCCACACGCTCAGCTTCCCGGCCACCATTCTGGGCTCGGGCGAGCCGTGGAAGATGGTCGACCACCTGAAATCGTTCAACTATCTGAACTATGACGGAGGTCAGTTCTCGACCAGCCAGGGCCGCGGCGTGTTCATGGATCAGGCACTGGAAATCCTGCCTGCCGATTACTGGCGCTGGTGGCTGCTGAGCCACGCGCCCGAAAGCAGCGACAGTGAGTTTACCTGGGAAAACTTCCAGCAATCGGTGAACAAAGACCTCGCCGACGTTCTGGGCAACTTTGTCAGCCGGATCACCAAGTTCTGCCGCTCGAAATTCGGCGAGGCCGTCCCTGAAGGCGGCACCTATGGTGAGCGTGAGCAAGCGCTGATCCAGGAACTGACCAAACGCGTCCGCGCCTATGAAGGTCATATGGACGCGATGGACGTGCGCAAATCCGCGCAGGAATTGCGGGCGATTTGGGTTGCGGGCAACGAGTACCTTCAGGCTGCGGCACCTTGGTCGATCTTCAAAGAAGACCCCGAGCAAGCCGCCGCGCAAGTGCGGTTGGGCCTGAACCTGATCCGTCTTTATGCTGTGCTCAGCGCGCCATTCATCCCAGAGACTACAGCCAAGATGCTGAGCGCAATGAACACACTGGACACGAGCTGGCCCGAGGATGTCTCAGCCGCGCTCGAGGCTCTGCCCGCAGGTCACGAATTCTCGGTGCCGGATGTGTTGTTCGCGAAGATTACCGACGATCAGCGCGAAGACTGGCAGACCCGGTTTGCCGGAACCCGCGACTGATCAACCGATCCAACCTGGATGAAGGACGGAGGCTATGCGGCCTCCGTTTTTTTGTGCAACTGTGGAAATGCCCGGAACCGCACCAAAAACGCCGACAGATATTGGTGTAAGTTATGCTGCAAGACGGAAAATTTCCGCCTGCCGCCACAACAGGACGCATTCAAGAAGCTTGAGCTATACCGCCAAAACGGCCATCCTGCATGAGAATTAAAACGACTCGTCAGGCCATTACGGTGGCCTCGGCGCAAAATCCTTGAGTTTAATGAGGCGCCTGCCATGTCCCTTGCAACCAAAAACTCCTTTTTCCGACACAGAGGTCCGGCACTGGCCGTTGCAGCGCTCGCCAGCCTTGGCGTCAGTTATGCTGCGCTTGCGCAGGACCAAGGCGACGCGCCACCGCCCAAAGTGTCGATTGCAGCCGCCTACACCGAAGAGATCACCGATGAGGCCGTGTTCATCGGGCGCGCCGAAGCGATCGACAAAGTTGACATCGTTGCGCGTGTTAACGGGTTTCTGGAGACCCAGGATGTAGAAGACGGCGCGCTGGTCGAAAAAGACGATCTTCTGTTTACCATTGAGCCGGATCTTTACGAAGCGACGCTTGAATCCCGCAAGGCCGATCTGGATCGGGCCGAAGCCAATCTGGAATTGGCCAAAGTCGATCTTGCCCGAAAAGAAGAGCTGTACAGACGTGACGCAACCCCGGAATCCGAACGTGACATTGCGCGGGCGAATGAGCTGGTTGCCGAGGCCGAAGTAAAAGCTGCCCACGCAGCGATCCAGCAAGCCGAACTGGACCTCAGCTACACCGAGATTCACGCGCCCTTCGCTGGCCGCATTGGCAGGGTTGAGACGAGTGTCGGCGATGTGGTCGGGCCAACAAATCCGCCTCTGGTCAATCTGGTCAGCGAAGCCCCGATCTATGTAAATTTTTCGTTGAATGAAAAGCAGTTCACCTCGGTTCTTGAACAATATGGCGAAAGCGCCGCGTCGCTTGCCGAAAGCAACAAGAGCCCGAATGTCCATCTGACTCTGCCCAATGGTACCGCATTGGACGAAACCGGTGAGATCGTTTTTGTCGATAACCGTATTGACCCTTTGACAGGCGCGATCACGGTGCGTGCTGAATTTCCCAACGCAGACCGCCTGATCATCGACGGTCAGTTCCTGAGCGTGCAGATCGAGGCCCTGGAACCCACGCTTCAGGTGTTGATCCCGCAAGCCGCGCTACAGCGTGATCAACGCGGTGAATTCGTGCTGGTGGTCAACGACAAGCAGATGGTTGAACAGCGCTACATCACGACGGGCGACGTCGAGGGCACGGCGATCATCGTCACAGACGGGCTGCGCGAAGGTGAAAGCGTGATCGTCGAAGGCCTGCAGCGGGTTCGCCCCGGTGTTGCGGTGGATGCCGTCGTCGCATCCGAGCAGCCGGGAGAATAACGGATGTTCTCAGCCCTGTTCATCAGCCGGCCAAAGCTGGCGCTTGTTATTTCGCTTGTCCTTACGATCATGGGCGGCATTGGCTATCTGGTCCTGCCTGTCGCCCAGTTTCCGGACATTACCCCACCCGTGGTCAGTGTAACGACCACCTATACCGGCGCGAACGCCGAAACCGTGGAAAACACCGTCGCCGCCCCGATTGAGGCGCAGGTCAACGGTGTGGACGACATGATCTATATGACGTCCACCTCATCCGATAACGGCTCGTATTCGCTGAACATTACGTTCGAAGTGGGCACCGACCCGGACATCGCATCCGTCAATGTGCAGAACCGCGTGGCGCAGGCCATGTCGTCCCTGCCCGCCGAGGTGACCTCATCTGGTGTGGTCACGCAAAAAGCATCGACCAATATGCTGTTGCTGGTCACGCTGACCTCGCCGAACGAGACATATGACAGTGTTTTTCTCTCAAACTATGCCTCGATCAACCTGAAAGACGCGCTGGCCCGTGTTCAGGGCGTGGGTAAAGCCGACGTTCTGACCAACCTGGAATATGCCATGCGGATCTGGATGGACCCGGACCAAATGGCGGCCCTGTCCATCACACCGGGTGACGTAATCAATGCCATCCGCGAACAGAATGTGGAAGTGTCGGCCGGTTCCATCGGCGCGCCTCCGGTACCCGAGGGGCAGACGTTTCAGTACACGATCAAAACCAAAGGCCGGCTGACATCCGCTGCCGAGTTTGGCGACATCGTCATTCGTACCGGTGATGCGGGCTCGATCGTGCGAGTCAAGGACATTGCGCGGGTCGAACTGGGCGCGGAATACTACGCGGCGTCGGGGTATTTCGACAGCGTTCCCGCGACCGTCATCGGTATCTATCAGGCCCCCGGCGCGAACGCGCTGGCGGTGTCAGAGCGTGTCGAGGCCGAGCTTGAGCGTTTGTCGCGCACTTTCCCGACGGACGTAGAGTACTCTGTCCCCTTCAACACAACGGACTTTGTGGAACAGTCCCTGAATGACGTGGTCTCGACCCTGATCCTTACATTCATTCTGGTGATCTCGGTCGTGTTCGTCTTCCTTGGAAGCTGGCGCGCGACGATCATTCCAGCGGTTGCGATCCCGGTCTCACTAATCGGGACATTCGCATTCCTGCTGCTGTTTGGCATGTCGTTGAACACGATCTCACTGTTCGCCTTGGTTCTGGCCATCGGGATCGTGGTGGATGACGCCATCGTTGTGGTGGAAAACGTCGAACGGATCATCGCAGACGAAGGGCTCCCACCTGCCGAGGCGACGCGCAAAGCCATGGGACAGATCACCGGTCCGGTGATTGCAACCACGCTGGTTTTGCTGGCGGTGTTCGTGCCCGTGACCTTCATGCCCGGCATCTCGGGGCGGTTGTATTCACAGTTTGCCGTGACGATCTCGACCGCCGTGGTGATCTCGTCCATCAACGCACTGACTCTGTCGCCTGCGTTGTGTGGATTGGTTCTGAAAGCACGTTCCGGCCCGCCCAAAGGGTTGCTGGCCGTGTTCGAGAACTTTATCGGCACCATCCGCAGCGGTTACGTCGCCATCGTGCGCAAACTTCTGATCCTGCCGATTGTCGGGCTGGGAATGATTGCAGCCTTTGCAGTGGGCACCGGTACGATCATGTCCAACACCTCCAGCGGGTTTCTTCCGCTTGAGGACAACGGCTATCTGTTTGTGGACATTCAGTTGCCCGATGCGGCGACTCTGGAACGGACCGAGGCTGTTTCGGCTCGCGTAGACGAGCAGATTCAACAGATCCCGGGCGTATCCAGCACCGTTCTGATCAACGGTTTCTCGCTGTTGAACGGCACGATCACCAACGGCGCTGCGATCTTCGTTAACCTCGACAACTGGGACCTGCGGCAGGAAGACGACCTGAGCGCAAACGCCATCCTCGCAAAGGTTCTGGCCATCGCGAATGGTGAATCCGCTGCCTCAATCGTGGCCTTCAACCCGCCGCCCATTCAGGGTCTGGGTATGTCGGCCGGTGTTGAGATGGAAGTTCAGCAAACCGGTGGCGGCTCGCCTCAGGATTTGGCCTCTGCGGTCGGTTCCTTTGTGTATTCGGCCAATCAGCGGCCTGAAATCGGCCAAGCCTACACCACCTTCAGGGCCAACGTTCCGCAGCTATTCGTCGATCTGGACCGGGAAAAAGCCAAGACGCTACAGGTGTCCGTGGCCGAGGTGTTCCAGACCATGCAGGCGCAGCTGGGTTCGTACTACGTGAACGACTTTAACCTGTTCGGTCGGGTCTATCGCGTGATGATCCAGGCGGATGGTTCGTACCGCGACAATGTCGAGGATATCTCGAACCTTTATGTCCGTTCAACCAAGGGTGAGATGGTGCCTCTGGGCACTCTGATCGACGTCGAGAACGTGCTTGGCCCGGTTTTGCTGAAACGACACAACCTGTTCCGTTCGGCGACGGTAACGGCGGTTCCGGCCCCAGGGCTGTCCACCGGTGACGCGATCTCGGTGATGACCGAGGAGTCGACGACTGCCCTGCCCCCTGGCTATGCATTTGAATGGACCGGGACAGCGCAGCAGCAATTGGCGTCCGGCGGGCTGGTGATCGTGATCCTGGGGCTTGCGATCCTGTTCGGTTATCTGTTCCTCGTGGGCCAATACGAAAGCTGGACCTTGCCGGTATCGATCCTGCTCTCGGTGATCGTCGCCTTGTTCGGAGCGGTGGCCGCGGTGGCCATCGTGGGCAGTGACATCAACCTGTATACGCAGATCGGGATGATCATGCTTGTGGGCCTGGCGTCCAAGAACGGCATTCTGATCGTGGAATTCGCGATGGAGCAACGGGCCAAGGGCCTGTCGGTCAAGGATGCCGCGGCCGAGGCTGCGTATCAGCGTTTCCGCGCGGTGATGATGACTGCCCTGTCCTTCCTTTTGGGTGTTGTTCCACTGTTGGCCGCAAGCGGTGCTGGTGCTGCCAGCCAAAAGGCCATCGGTGTCGCCGTGTTCGGCGGGATGCTGGCGGCCACCTTGGTCGGTGTGATCCTGGTGCCGGTCTTGTACGCCTTGCTGCAAGGGCTGCGGGAATGGATCAAGGGCACCAAGGACGACCCTGGCCCGACCGAAGAAGCCGCATAATCGAAAAAGCCCCGCCAAATCGGTGGGGCTTTTTTCTGGAAGGGTTCAAATACTAATCGCGCCCTGTCGCAAGGACTGCTTTCAGAGCTGCAGTCAGCATCGGTCGAATGATTTCACTTTCGTCCCCCGCCAAGGCATCGGCCCCGATGGAAACGCGTCCCACGAACATGCCTGAGATAATGCTCAGCACTACTCCGGCCTTTTGCTTCGCATCATCGCCGCCAATCAGCGATGCAAGTTCTTCGACCATTGGATTTCCCAGTTTGTCGCGAACCACCTCTCGCGCGGAGGCAGACCCGGATGACTTGATGGCGACAACCACCGGATCAAAATCGCCTTGCGACCCGACTTTGCCCAAAGCGATGTCAACCAAGGCCGCGACCATCTGATCCTGCGACAGGCCGGCAAGCGGGCTCAGTTCAATGCACGCTTCCATCACTGTTTCGAAAAGACCGATTTTTGATCCGAAATAGCGGTTGATCAGGGCGACATTGCACCCCGCATCCGAGGCGATCTTTCGTGTACTGGCGCTTTCGTACCCGGCTCTTTGGAACTCGACGCGGGCGGCAGCCACAATTGAATCCTTTGTCGCATCCGAATTGCGCTTTCTGGCACTGCTCTCGATCTGTTGTTTTGCTTCGACACTCAAGTAATCACCTGTTGACTTACAGCTTCACCACGATGTAATCACATGCTTACACAAGGGACCACCAAAACGCAAAGAGCCAGAAACATGACCGATGAAGTTAAAATTATTGATCATAGCGACCGGGTCGAACGCCTGTTTGAGCCCTACCGCGAGGCGCTGGGTGATGACTATCTGGCCTATCGCGGCCACGTCTATCGCGTGATCACCTTTGCGATGCACTTTCTGGACGGCGATGAAGAGGCCCGCCCAATGGTCGAAACCGCGCTTGTCTACCACGATATTGGCCTGTGGACCGAACACGACCTTGCATATCTCGAACCATCTGAGGCGCACGCGCTGGCTGACAACGAAAAGCACGGCTGGGGTCTTGATCCTCAATTGCTAAAGGATGCCATTCATTGGCACCACAAAGTGTTTCCGTATCGCGGGCCGAACCAGCGCATCGTCGAAGCCATCCGCAAAGCGGATTGGATCGACGCCACCGAAGGGAAAATTCGCAAAGGATTGACCAAGGCTCAGGTCAAAGCGGTGCAGGATGCAATCCCCAGCTATGGGTTCGCGGATGTCTTGCAAAGGCTGGCCGGTGACCTTGGCGGCAACAAGTTCAGCGGCAACCTTCGCGTTTTGCGCCGCGTGTTCAAGTGGTAGGTCGGGGCCAGTAGACACGACACAGCGCGGACCCCACACACAGGCGTTGCGTCAGGCCTTCAGGATGGATCAGGCCGTTGCCGCGACAGGCGCGCTATTGGTGTCCATCCAGGCCTGAATGTGGGCGATCTGCTCTTGGCTAAGCCGCAGGCCCATTTTGTTCCGCCGCCAGACAACATCCTCGGCCGTACGGGCGAACTCCTTTTCGATCAGCCATGCAAGTTCCCGCGCGGTCAGGGTAGCACCGAAGTCTTCACCCAAATCTGCTGCAGTCCCTGCATCCCCCAGCATCGTTTTGGCCTCGGTCCCATAGGCACGGACCAAGCGTTCGGCCCAGGCGCGATCAAGGAATGGATAGGCCGACAAAAGCCCCTCAACCAAATCCTGCACCCCATCAACCGGGAAATCCCCACCGGGCAAAGCGACGCCCGCAGTCCATGGACCAGGCAAATTGGGGAAGTGTTCCGCCACCTTGTCCAGCGCGCTTTCGGCCAGCCGCCGGTAGGTGGTGATTTTGCCGCCAAAAACGTTCAATACCGGCGCCCCACCCTGCGCATCGACCTTCAGCGTGTAATCCCGCGTTGCCGCGGTCGCGCTGCTGGCCCCGTCATCGTACAGGGGGCGCACGCCGGAATACGTCCAGACGATATCATCGCGCGTGATCGGGTTTTCGAAGTACTTCGAGGCGAAGGCGCACAGGTAATCCTGCTCGGCCTCGGTACATACTGGCGGTTCTTCCGGGTTCGGATGGTCCTGATCTGTCGTGCCGATCAGGGTGAAATCACGCTCGTATGGAATGGCGAATATGATGCGCCCATCTTCGCCCTGGAAGAAATAGCATTTGTCGTGGTCGTAAAGCTTTCGGGTCACGATATGACTGCCGCGCACAAGACGCACCCCCTCGCGAGAGTTGACCCGGATTTTCGTCTGAATGATGTCGCCAACCCAGGGACCACCGGCGTTGATCAGCATCCTGGCCTGCACCACGCGCGTCTCATCGCTTTGGCGGTCCCGGATGGTGACCTGCCACAGGTCATCGACGCGTTCGGCGGACAGAACCTCGGTCTGCACCAGTATTTCGGCCCCTCGTGCCTCGGCATCGCGGGCATTCAGGACGACCAGCCGTGAATCTTCGATCCAGCAATCGGAATACTCATAGGCCGTCTGAAACTTGTCCTGCAGCGGCGCGCCTTCGGGTTCGCGGCTCAGGCTCAGCGCGCTTGTTCCCGGCAGGATCTTTCGCCCACCGAGATGGTCATACATGAACAGTCCCAAACGGATCAGCCAAGCCGGACGCTGCCCGTGCATCCAAGGCATTACAGTGCTAAGCAACCGCGACGTCGGCGTTTCGGAATCGAACCGCATATCCTTGTGGTACGGCAGCACAAAGCGCATCGGCCAACTGATATGCGGCATGGCGCGCAGCAGCGTTTCACGCTCGATCAATGCCTCGCGTACCAGTCGGAATTCGAAATACTCAAGATACCTCAGCCCACCATGAAACAGCTTGGTCGAGGCGGATGACGTCGCCGAAGCCAGATCGTTCATTTCGGCCAGTGTCACCGACAACCCGCGCCCGGCAGCATCGCGCGCGATGCCACACCCGTTGATCCCACCGCCAATGATGAACAGGTCCGTGACCGTATCGCTGTGCCGTTCCATATCCGGATGATTCTCTGTGCTGGAAATATCGCGGGCATTAACCCGGCATTGGTGCGTTTCGTCAATGTTTGCTTTCGTTTTTTTTCGAAATTTGATCCAGAAATCGCGAGGGATTGCCGGGATACTCTATAAGCACTTGCCAAAGCTCAAAAATAGAACAAAAACGAACACAGCCATTGTTCGGAGCCCCCAATGTCCCTCTCCTTTCGTCAGTCAGATATCCTCAACATCGCCCAGCAGAACGGTCGCGTCATGGTCGAGGATTTGGCCTCCCAGTTTGGGGTGACTGTGCAGACCATTCGCCGCGACCTGTCCGAATTGGCGGATATGGGAAAGCTTGATCGCGTCCATGGCGGTGCGGTCATCCGGTCGGGCGTTTCGAACATCGGCTACGAGGATCGACGGGCCCTTAACGAGGACGCCAAAGCGCGGATTGCAACCGCCTGCGCCCGCGACATCCCGGACGGGGCGTCAGTTTTCATGAATATCGGTACTTCAACCGAAGCTGTCGCACGTCAATTGCTGGGGCACAAAGACCTGATGGTGGTCACCAACAACATGAACGTCGCCAATATTCTGGTGGACAACACCGATTGCGAAATCGTCGTTGCGGGCGGTGTGCTGCGCCGCTCGGACGGTGGGCTTGTGGGTAATCTGACGATCTCAACGATACGGCAGTTCAAGTTCGACTATGCAGTCATCGGATGCTCGGCCCTGGATACGGATGGCGACCTGCTGGATTTCGATTTTCAAGAAGTTCTGGTCAGCCAAACCATACTTGCCCAAACCCGGCGCACCTTTTTGGTTGCCGACCATTCAAAATTCCAACGCGCCGCCCCTGCCCGTATCACCTCATTGGCTGAAATCGACACGTTCTACACGGACCATCCCGTAGCTGCTGACCTGAATGACCGCTGCCGCGACTGGAACACGGCCCTTCGGATCTGCAACTGATCAACCGCCGGAATCACCGCTTTCGTCACGGCACAACCAACAGTTGGCCACAAATAGATTGACGAACCGCCCACCGACATTTGAGGATAAGGTAACCTTCCCAATCGGAGGCAGGAAGATGGGGTTACTTGGGCAGCCACTGGGCTATTACGACTATCTGACTTTTGTTGCATTGATTCTGCTACTGGCCGCCGTCATGGCGTTGTTTCTGTTCATCATGGGGCTACCGGGCCGCATCGCGATCAAGCGCAATCATCCGCATGCCGAAGCGATCAAAATAATGGGATGGATGGGTTTCCTGGCAATCGTGCCCTGGGTCCATGCATTCATCTGGGCGTTCCACGATGGAACTGTCGTCGATATCCGCCGCATGCCCGATGATGAACGGGAGGCGGTTCGCAAAGAAATCAAACGCTTGGGCGGCGAGTTGACGGAGGATTACCGCGACCCGCTTGACCCGGACGAGACGCAGAAAAGCTAAGGCCAAAGGAAACCACAGACTATGTTCGTCGCCCTCGGCATTACGCTGTTCTACATCATTTTTGTCTGGTTCATCTTCTTCAAGATGCAATGGCTGAAGTTCAACATCATGTGGGGTATCGTGTCCTTCTGGGTTGGCGCGCATCTGCTGCTGATCTTTCTGGTCGCCCTGCGGTTCTTTCAGCCGTTTTCCATCGACAGTCATGTGGTTCGGTCCACCATCCAGATCGTCCCCCGTCTGACCGAACCCACCATTCTGTCCGAAGTTTTGGTTGAACCCAACACCGAGGTCAAAAAGGGTGACCCGCTGTACCGGTTCGATGACACCGTCTTCAAGCTTGAGGTCGCGGAAGCCACCGCACAGCTGGTCGCGGCCGAGCAGAACGCCAAGATTCTGGAACAGGACGTCATCGCCGCATCCGAAGCGATCGAACGCGCCAACGCGCAGCTGGCCTATGCTCTGACCCAACAGGCGCGATACGAAAATCTGGTTCCTGCGGGCGGCGCGCGTCAGGACGAACTGGATCGCTGGAACGAACAGGTCACCGAAGATCAGGCGCAGGTCAAAGAGGCCGGAGCCAATTTGGAAAAGGCGCAACTGGCTCTGGATTCCCAGATCGACGGAGTGAATACCGGCATTCTTCAAGCGCAGGCGCAGTTGGATAAGGCGCAGTATTTCCTTGATAATACGGTGATTTACGCCCCCGAGGACGGCATGATTGTCTCGCAGCAGGCGCGTCCGGGTCTGGTCGTAGGCGACATTCGCTTGGGCGCGATTGCCAGTTTTGTGACGAAGGACAACCCCTATATCCTCGCCACTTACCGGCAGCAGAACCTGAAATTTGTCGAGGTCGGCCAACCGGTCGAGGTCGCGCTGGATCTTTATCCTGGTGAGATTCTGACCGGCAAGGTCGAAGCGATCTGGTGGGCCACGCGTCAGGGTCAGTATCTGCCTTCGGGCCGCTTGCCCGGGTTCGAGCTGCCGAAGCTGCCCGGCCGGATCGCGGTGCAAATCTCGGTGGACATTCCCGACGGCCACACGTTCCCTGCTGGTGGGCACGCGGCTGTGGCGATCTACACAGGGCAAGGCAAAAGCTTTGAGTTCCTGCGACGCATCAACATACGCCTGTATTCTTTCGCCAACTTCATTCGACCATTGGACATTTAAGGACGCAAATCATGATCCGGGCCAAACTTCATCGCCAACTGCTGGGCACGGCCCTAAGCGCCGCCTTGCTGGTGGGCTGTACGCCCGTTGGCCCGGATTTCGTGCGCCCGAACTCGCCGGTCGTGAAGCAGTGGATCGAGGTGAACAGCCCCAGCGCGGGTCAAAGCGGGCTGACATCGCGCAGTGCGCCCGTGGTCAAATGGTGGGAGACGTTCAATGATCCAACCCTCAACAAGCTGATCGCCGAAGCCTATGCCCAGAACCTGGACCTGCAGGTGGCAGGTGCCCGAGTGTTGCAGGCGCGCGCGCAGCTGGGCATCGCGTTCGGTGAGCTTTATCCGCAGTCGCAGGCCATAGGCGCCTCGATCGAGCGGCGCCAGATCAGCGATAACCTTGGGCCGATTTCCGATGTGCGCCGGATCATCCCGCTGGATACCGAGTTCTCGACCTCGCAGGTCGGGTTCGATGCGCAGTGGGAGCTGGACGTCTGGGGCCAACAGCGCCGCGGCGTCCAGGCCGCGCGCTCCAATCTGGCGCTGCAGGTGGCGAATTACGACGACGCTCTGGTCACTCTGACCGGCGACGTCGCGGCGCTCTATGTCAACATCCGCGCTTTGCAGGAGTCGCTGGCCGTCGCGCGCGAGAATATCCAGTTGCAACAGGAGTCCGCCGATCTGACTCAGCTGCGTTTCGACAATGGCGTCACAACCGAGTTGGACGTGCAGGAATCCACTGCGCTGCTGAACAACACCAAGGCACTGGTGCCCGAGATCGAAAGCGATCTGCAGCAGGCCAAGAATGCGCTGGCGGTATTGCTGGGTACCACCCCATCGCGCATGACTGGCCTGCTTGGTAATTCCGGACGCATTCCGTCGGCACGCACCAATGTCTCAGTCGGCGTCCCGGCCGAGCTGTTGCGTCGTCGTCCAGACGTACGCGCGGCCGAACTGGCCGCTGCCACGCAATCGGCACAGGTCGGGATCGCTTTGGCCGATCTGTATCCGCAATTCATCCTGTCTGGCGCGATTGGCCTTCAGGCCTCCGGTGGGCGTGACCTGTTCTCATCGTCCAGCACCACTGGATTGGCCAATGCCGGAGTGGTCTGGAATGTGCTGAACTATGGCCGGATAAAAAACAACGTCCGCGCGCAGGACGCCGCCTATCAGGCGCTGATTGCCAACTACCAAAACACTGTTCTGACGGCCTATTCCGAAGTGGAAAGCGCGATGGTGGCTTATGCCCAATCGCGCAAGCAGGTCGGGTTCTACGAAAACAGCGTCGCCGCATCGCGCAAGGCCGCAGAGATCGCCATCGACCAATACCGGGACGGCATCGCCAGCTATTCGCGTATCCTGAACACTCAAACCGCCTTGCTGCGGTCGCAGGCCAACCTGATTCAGGCGCGCCAGCAGGTCTCCAGCAACCTGGTCGCCGTCTACAAGGGCTTGGGCGGCGGCTGGCAGATCCGGCAGAACCAGGAATTCCTGCCCGAAACCGTTCTAGCCGAGATGGCCTATCGCACCGATTGGGGTGATCTTCTGGAAAAAGACCCGACCCGCGCCAGCCTGAACTGAAGCTTATTTGGTCAGCCCCCGCAGACCGCCGGATATCAGGATGTTCACTTCGTACAGGATGCGGGGTGCCGCCAAACCACCCGGACTGGCCAGGTAGTTCGGGCTCCATTCCGGGTCGAACTTTTGCTTGAACGAGCGAAGCCCTTCGAAGTGATAGAACTGTTCGCCATGCTCATAGACAAACCCACCAACACGGTTCCAGAACGAGGCCAACTGTCGGTTCTCGATCCCTGAAAACGGAGCGGCCCCCAGCGAGAACCAGTGGAATCCCTGCTCTGCCCCCCAGCTCATCATCTCGGCGAACAGAGCGTCCATGACAAAGCTGGGACTGTCAGGCTCATAGCGCATCAGGTCCAGTGACAGCTCGGATTTGTGCCCACCCTGAAACAGGTTGGCAAAGGCCATGATCTGCCCGCCTTCCTCTTTGCGCAGTACCGCATGGTCGAAATAGGACAGGTATTCGTCATCGAACCCACCCAAAGCGAAACCTTTTTCCGCGCCAGCCTTATGCTGCAACCAATCATCCGAGATCTTGCGCAGTTCTGGCAGCACTGGGGCCAGGTTTTCCTTGGGAATGATCTCGAACACATAGCCTTCACGCTCGGCCCTGTTCTTGGCCTGACGGAACCTTTTGCGGGATTTGCCGTCCAGCGAGAAATCCTTGAGCGGCACACGTGCAACCTCGCCGATCTTGAGGATGGACAGGCCCAAATCTAGGAAGGTCGGCAAGTATTTCGTCGAGACACTGTAGAAAGCGCACAGTTTGCCCTCGCGATCCGCCATTTCGCGCAACTGCCAGATAAGCTGCTGCCCCGCCGTTTCGTCGCCCACCGGTTCGCCCTTGCTGATCACTGCGTTGCCAGTATCGGCATAGGCCAGAAACGCGTCCTCACCCGGCGAAATCAGGAATTGCTTGTCCCCGGTCAGGGAAATCTGCGCCTCGGTATCCTCGCTTTCCAGCGCCAATCGTTCGACGACCGCTGGGATTTCAGTCCGAACCTGTTCAGGCACGTCGCGCCCGAACAGTGAGTTTACGGCAACCACCCCGAGGATGACCGCTACGACCAGACTGGACCGCAAAAACCGCGAAGCATCGCCGTTCCAGGCAAAGTCCCACCACAGAGCGTTCTGGTATTCGACATGCGAATAAGCAAAAAGCCCGATCCAGAAGATCACCAGAAGCAGGGCGATCACACTGACCAACCACGGGATGTTCAGGCGGAAAATCGACGCACCGCTGACACGGTAGAACGCCCCCCGGAACATGGCCAGCAAGGCAATGGTGCACAACATGCCGATGGCTTCGTGCGTGTGCAGCCCTTTGGTGATCGAGGCCACAAACCCCGCGACCATCAGCAGCATCGCAACGATCCATGCGCGATAGAGCTTGCGGAACAATCCACGCGACACCAACAGCAATAGAACACCAACTGCGCTGCCCACCAGATGCGAGGCCTCGACAAAGGACAAAGGCAAGAAATCGCGCAGCACGCCCAGGCTCTGACTGCTGGCAGGCAAAGCCCCCGAGACGAGCAGGATCACACCGGCCACAGCAGCAACACCGGCCGCCACCATTGGGACAATCGGACGGATCACGCGATAAACCCAGGTGGCCGCCCCGCTGATATGGTGGCGGTGTGTCAGCGCGGACGCGACGGCGATCGACAACGAAGCGATAGCGAACGGTAAGAAGGTATAGACCACGCGATACAGCAACAGGGCGGCGATAACGTCAGAACGACCTGAGGCGCCCAATCCTGCGATCAGCGTTGCCTCAAACGCGCCGATCCCGCCGGGCGCATGGCTCAGAATACCGACTGCAATCGCGCCGATATAGATCGTGAAAAAGAACGGAAACCCGACATCCAGATCATCGGGCATCAGAACATACAGGGTCATGGACGCGCCAAACAGGTCTCCGATCGCGGCCAGTGTCAGCAACCCGGCCAACTTGCCCCCCGGCAAGTTGGCCGGGTTGCTGACACT
>NZ_JAGHRC010000020.1 GCF_017743975.1 Ruegeria sp. R14_0
TGGAAGTCGTAGCCGACGGTGGCCACGTAGGATCGGGTCACGGTGCGGGTGTCGCGGGGACGGCGCAGCGTGCGGGTGAAGCGGACCTGGGCCACGCCGCGCTCGATCTGATTCACGGACTTGATGACCACTTCGATCTTGGCGTCACGGCCATATACGGTGATCGGATAGTCCTCATTGGTAGATGACCAGAGATCGCGCAATGTGCGGGCGGCATCGCCATCCGAGCGATCGAGCACCGAGTTGATGCGTTGCTCGCCATCTGTCAGGTCATAGGTCTCGCGGTCATCGACATAGGCCACGAGATTGGCCTGGATGATGGCGTCGCTTTCGGAAAGGGTCAGCGCCTGAACAGCGGCGACCCGGTCCATCTCGCCGGTCTCCTTGTCGACGACGACGACGAAGGTTTCGGTCGATTTGAGCGGAAAGAGGCTCGCGCCCGCGACCATGCCGGCCACGCCGACCAGCACGCCGGCCGCCGCGACGAACCAGGCGAAACGCTCGCGCCGCCGCGGCCCGTAGATGAAATCCGCTTCAAACGCGTCGCGGTCAGGCGCGGAGGAACTAAGTACCTTCTTCTTCAAGTCAATCGTCTTTCACATCAGGGTTTGCGGAAGGCCTTGGCGGCGGAGAGGAGCGCGCCGGGGCTTTGCCGGATCATCTCGCCGGTCTTCACCACGCCCGCATTGGCCATTTGGTTCAGCTCCTGCGGCGATTTGCCGGTGACGAGGCGCGAGGCAGCACCCGTGCCATACTCCCGCGTGTTCACGAAACCCTGGCGCGCGAGGCCGGTCAGCCCCACGGCATTCGAGGCAATGCCGACCACGCCGGTGAGGTTGGAGGCGATGTAGGGGACCGAGGCCATGATCCCGGCGCTAAGGATCAGGATGACGAGAAAGGGCAGGATGAGGCTGACGGTCTCGACATCGCCCGGATCGGCGGAGGCGTCCCCGATGGCCTCGGCGATCGCGACGATGATGCCCGCGGCCCCTGCGGCGGCGACCGGCATGAGCGCATAGCCGATGGTGGCGCGAGTCCAGGCCTCAAAAAGGGATTGCGTCGGTTTAAAGAGCGAGGTCACGATCATGAAGGGAGCGATCACGATCATCAGCGCGAAGACAATGCGGGCGAAGGCGATGATCCCTGCGGTGACGGCGGCGAAAACGGCGGAAAGGACGAAGAAGATGGCACCGAGGACCGCGCCGAAGACCCAGCCCGCGCGATCGCCGATCGTGTCGCCATAGGCGGTGATGCGGGCGACCATGTTGTCGAGGCTCTCATAGACGCCGGCCTCGTCGCCCGAGCCGGTGAGCGCAAGGATCGAGGCTCCGACGGAGTCGGGCACGCGCGTGACGATGTCGTAGATCATGCTGAAATTGTCCCAGCTCTGCGCGAAGATCCCCACGAGCGCGATCTTCATGCCGAAGGCAAAGCCGGTGCCGAAGGGCAGGGGGCGGAGTTGCATCACCGCGTTGATCCCGAGGAGCACGACAAGGAGCGCGGCCCCGGCAGAAATCACGTCACCGACAGCACCTGCCGAGGAGACAAAGCCGTCCTGCGCCACGGTATCCACCGCCGCGTCGACCTGGCTCAGGATGTCGCGAATAACACCCATCTACTTTACACAGGCCTCCGCAACTTGCGCCTCGAACGCGTCGGCCTGCGCGTAGAGATCGAGCACCTTGAAGGGCAGGCGTGGATTGTCCGAGGTCTGGAACCGGGGCAGGGCGATGAGTGCCTGGTCCCAGGTGAAGTCGTCCAGCAGGCAGGTGCAGTTCTCTGTGGCCAGTGCCTCTTCGGCGATCAGGATGCGCAGGATCGCGCGGTAACCATTGCGCAAGTATGCGGTCTCGGCGAGATCCACCGGGGGTTTGGGGACGCGGCACGCATCGGCGTCATCCCGTGCGATTTCCATCGAGGTGAAGGGACGATCCTGACCCAAGGCCGGGTCGGGCAGGACGAGGAGACCGACCGGCAGGGCAAGCGAAAGGCTGAGGAGGCCAGCTTCCATCAAGGTGAAACAGCTCGGGGTGAGTTTGGACTTGCTCATGGATCCACCGCCATCGAGCGGAACTTGCGCTCATCTGCCAGCGTCGCGGCATCGACAACGCCGAGTTGACCGGCACTGACGCCCTGGGCCGCTTCCAGCCGCCAGATCTGGGTCAGGATGATGCCGAGCTCGGCGGTGACGCGGGTATTGAGATCGACGGCGGCCTTCAGCCCGTCCTGATCGTCGATGAGCCCGACCATGGTCTCGAGCCGTTCGAGGCTTTGACCGGCCTCCTCGTGGCTTTCCTGCGCCGCGACCGACAACATGGCGCTGGCCCCGGCGGAAGCGGCGATGCGGTTGTCGGCGGGTTGATCAGAGCCCGAGAGCGTGCTCAGGCGCTCCGAGGTGAAACCGCTGCCAGACAGCACCCGCTCGACCGAGGCCGAAAGCTCGGCGCCGGGATTGAACCCGCTCAGAAAATCGCCACTCGCCAGCGACTGTGCGGTATTGAGGGGCGCAACCAGCTTGCCGCGGAGCGCGCGGAATTCTTCGACCGTGGCAAAAAGCTCGCCCAGCCCACTGCCTTCGATCAAGGAGGTCAGCTGCGCCTCGAGGTTCGTCAGTTGCGACAACTGGGTCTCCAGTTCCAGCCGCATGGTGGCGAGCTGCTGCATCTGGACATTCAGGTCCTCGGCCATGTGCTCGAGCTGTGCCACGAGCTGACCAAGCTGTGATCCATCGAAGGTCGGCACGCCTTGGGCAGCAGCGGGCGAGGCAAACCCGAGTGTGGTGACCGCAGCTACGGTCAGGAGAAGCTGTCTCATTCGGGAACTCCCATCTGCATGAAGTCGCGCTCGGCCAGCCGGTCGGCGACGAGGTGCTGCGCATAGGCCGCCTCGCGCTGCTGGTTGGCGGCCATCAGCCGGACGCGAAGGTTGAGGATGCGGCCGATCTCGGCCTTGGCGTAGGTGTTGAGCTCCCAGGCCGCCTTGGCATTGGGCTGCGCATCGATCTGCAGGATGATCGCGCGCAGGCGATTGATCACCTGTTCGGTGGTGGCCAAACTGTCGGCGGCGTAATAGACGCCCGCCTCGGAGATGCTGGCATATTCGGCCAACGCAAAGTCCGAGGGCGAGAGTGTGCCGAGCGCGTCGGCGCCGCCCACCACGGCGAGGTATTCGTTGTAGAACTTCGAGATATTGCGCACGTAGCCCTGCGTCTCGGCAAAGGGTGGCACGCCGCCATATTCAATGACCCGGCCCGGCCCCGCGTTATAGGCTGCGAGCGCATGGGGGATATTGCCGAAGCGATCGAGCTGGGTCGTGATATAGCGCGCGCCGCCGCGCAGGTTGTCCTTCACGTCATAGCGGTCAACGCCGAGGTCGGAGGCCGTGCCGGGCATGAGCTGGGTCAGACCATAGGCGCCGACCGGGCTTTGTGCCGCGACGTTGAAGCGGCTCTCCTGCTTGATCAGGGCCTGGAAGAGGCAGCGCCACTGGGTGGCCGAGAGACCGGCGCGGGCCACACCGGGGGCACTCGCGAACTCGCCCGCAACTTCGACGATCATCATCTCGACGGTCTCACGGCCTTCGCCGAAGAGACGGCTGTTCATGGGGCTTGGATCGGTGTTCGGGTAGACCGCCGCCACCCCGAAATCCGCATTGCCCTCGAG
>NZ_JAGHRC010000021.1 GCF_017743975.1 Ruegeria sp. R14_0
ACGTGAAGATTCGAGCAGTTACACACCTGCGAACGGGCCTTTTGGCTTTGGTTTGCGTTTTGGCGACGGGCCTTGCACAGGCGCAGTCGGTGTCCACCTATGGCACCCCCGGTCTGCTTGAGATCCCGACAGCCGAGATGTTTGATGATGGCGCGCTGGTGTTCACGGCGGCGGGGCTGCGGGATACCGGCCGGGCGACGATGACCTTTCAGTTGCTGCCCTGGGTGCATGGCAGCTTTCGCTATGCTTTGATCCGGGGGCTGGATGGTGCGGATGGCGACCGGTATGACCGCAGTTTTGATGTCCACTTCCGGTTGCGCGAAGAAAGCAGGACTGGCCCAGCGATCGTGATGGGGTTGCGCGACTTTGGCGGCACCGGCATTTATGCGGCCGAGTATTTCGTGGCCACCAAGACCTTTCGTGACCGGTTCAAGCTGACCGGCGGCATTGGCTGGGGGCGCATGGCGGGACGCGGCGCGTTCTCGAACCCGCTGGGCATCTTCGGCAGCCGGTTCGACACGCGTCCGGCGTCCAACTCGAACGGTGAAGGGGGTGAGCTGGAATTTGGAAACTGGTTCCGTGGCGATGCCGCCTTGTTCGGCGGTGTCAGCTGGCAATACAATGATCAGCTGACATTTTTGGCGGAGTATTCGCCGGATCTTTATACCCGAGAACGCGAGGATATCGGCTTTGACGTACGCTCGCCGATCAACCTGGGCGTCCAATACCGGTTCGACAACGGCTCGCAGCTGACCACATCCTACCTTTATGGCACCACGCTGGGGCTGACCTACAGCTATTTCGTCAATCCGCGCAAAGCGGTGACGCCGGGCGGGCAGGGTTCTGCCCCTCCGCCGTTGCAGCCCGAGGCGCAGGTCGCTGCGACAACGGCCGGGCGGGGCTCGGAGGATATCCGGGCGCGGATGCAGTCGGCGCTGAACCAGGAGGGGCTGCGGCTGGTCTACCTGTCCGAGACCGGCGACACGGTCCGCGTCGGGGTCGAGAACAACCGCTATGGTCAGGCGGCGCAGGCCCTTGGCCGCACCGCGCGGGTGCTGGCCAATGAACAGCCGCCCCAGAGTGAGCATTTCGACATCGCGCTGATGTCGAACGGCGTGCCGCTGAGCGCGGTGCGTGTCAATCGCGACGACCTTTATGAGCTGGAACATGACCCCGACAATGCCTGGCGCAGCTTTGCCCGGGCCCAGATCTCGGACACGCTACCGGTGGTGCAGGGTGGCGTTCTGACCGATGCCTTCCCGCATTTTTCCTACAGCTTCGGGCCGTATCTGAACTTTTCCTTCTTCGACCCCGACGACCCGCTGCGCTACGAGGTGGGTGTGGCGCTGGAGCTGGATTACACCGTCACGCCGGGCCTGACCTTTTCGACCGGGCTGCGCCAGCCGATCCTGAGCACCCTGGACGACAGCACCCGGCCCTCGGATTCGACCCTGCCGCGGGTGCGCTCGGACTGGAACATCTATGCCCGCGAATCCAACCTGCGGATCGAGCATATGACCGGCGAGTATATGTGGCGACCGGGCGAGAACCTTTATGCCCGCACCACGCTGGGCTATCTCGAGACCATGTTCGGCGGGTTGTCGACCGAGCTGCTGTGGTATCCCACCAACAGCCGTCTGGCCCTTGGGGCCGAGGCCAACTATGTGGTCCAGCGTGACTTTGACGTGCTGTTCGGCTTTCAGGACTACAACGTCTTCACCGGGCATGTCTCGGCCTATTACGATCTGCCGGGCGACTATCACGCGCAGGTCGATGTCGGGCGCTATCTGGCGGGCGACTATGGCGCCACCTTCACCCTGGACCGCGAGTTCAACAACGGCTTCAAGGTGGGCGCGTTCTTTACCCTGACCAATGTCAGTTCCGAAGAGTTCGGCGAGGGCTCGTTCGACAAGGGCATCCGGCTGGAAATCCCCATCGCGTGGATGACCGGACGCCCGTCGCGCAACAAGATCGCCCAGACCATCCGCCCCGTCCTGCGTGATGGCGGCGCACGGCTGAACGTGCGCAACCGGCTGTATGGCGTCACCCGCGAGGCGCGCGCGCAGGACCTGTCGCGCAGCTGGGCGAGGTTCTGGCGATGAAGATCCTGCGCACTGCCCTGCTGGCCCTGGTTTTGGTTTCCTGCGGTGAGGCGCAGGACGATGTCGACCTGCTCAGGGGCACGCTGTTTCCCAACGCGCCGCGGTTCAACCCGCGCGCTGAGGCGCTGGCAGCCCGCCGCCCGATCCCGCCCCGGCTTGAGGTCGGCTTTCCCAGCCGCGATCTGGCTGGCGTCATGCTGCTTGAGACCGAGCGCGCCGGGGTGCAGACCTGGCTGACCGCGGATGGGGCCACCATCACGCTGGAACGCGGCCTGCTGACCTCGGCCCTTGGCTTTGGCGACGGCATGATGGGCTCGGATGTCCGTCAGAGCGCGGCGCTGATCCTGGGCAGTGGCGCGGGCCGGGCCGAGCGGTTCCACAGCTTTCTCAACGGCGATGACGAGATCGACCTGCGCGCCTATGACTGCCAGATCACCTCGCTGGGCCCCGAGACCGTCCTGTTGCGCGGCACCCCTGTCGCCACGGAAAAACGACAAGAGGACTGCTTCGGGGTGGCAGATCGCTTTACCAACGTTTACTGGGTGCGCAACAGCACCGGCCGTATCGTCCAGTCTTCGCAATGGACCGGGCCGTTTCTGGGCAACATGTTCATAAAGGTGGTGCCCGATGACAGTTAAGTTTCTGACCCGTGGAGGACGTATTGTGCGCCATATCCCACTTTTCCTCAGTGCGCTGGCCCTGACCGGCCTGGTCGCCGGATGCTCGACCATCTACCGCAGCCCCTCGGTGACGGCGGGCGTCTCGGACGCCGGCAAGGTCCGCGTTGTGCCGGTGACACCGGAAACGGTACTGGTGGCCAACCGCTCGCCCTATGCCCCCAAAACCCTGCCATCGGTCTTTGCGCAATCCGCCGGGTCCGGCTCCAGCTCCAGCCTGCGCGGCACCGGCCCGCTGCCCGAGGCGCCATCCACCCAGGACGGATCGCGCGCAGGTCTGCAGCTGGACCCGCCGCCGCAGGTCAATCCCGGACCCTACACCATCGGCATCGGCGACGTGCTGGTGCTGTCGACCCCGTCAACGCAAGGCACCGCCGGAGAGCTGTCGGGCCTCTTGGCCGCGCAGAACAGCCGCAACGGCTATACCGTGCAGGATGACGGATCGATCAACATCCCCGATGTCGGGCGCGTCCGCTTGGTCGGCCTGACCGTGGACGAGGCCGAGGCCATCCTGTTCCAGCGCCTGGTGGAAAACCAGATCGACCCCACCTTCAGTCTCGAGATCGCCGAGTTCAACTCGCGTCGCGTCTCGGTCGGCGGCGCGGTCGGCCAGCCCGGCGTGCAGCCCATCACCCTGACCCAGCTGACCCTGGGCGAGGCGCTGGCGGCCGCCGGATCCGTCTCGGTCAGCGATATCGACAACTCTTCGGTGCGCCTCTACCGCGATGGCAATGTCTACCAGATCCCGCTGGAAGACCTCTATTCGCGCACCGAACTGCAGAACCTCAACCTGATCTCTGACGATTCGATCTTTGTCGACACCGACTATGACCTGGACCGCGCCGAGCG
>NZ_JAGHRC010000022.1 GCF_017743975.1 Ruegeria sp. R14_0
CGGCGCTTCTCACCGAACTGCGCGGCCTCGGCGTGACCGGCCTCGACGTGCAATATGAAGGCTATGGCGATTCCGGCAATGTCGAGGAGGTCGTCGTGACGCCTGACACGATTACCCTGACAGAAGAGCTGCGGCGACGGGTCGAAGATTTCGGCTGGGACTTTGCCTATGCGCTGAGCCCTGGCTTCGAAAACAACGAGGGCGGCTATGGCGAATTGACCTGGGCGCTCGAGACGGACAAGATCGATGTCAGCCACTCGAACCGCTTCATCGAGACCGACACCACAGAACATGAGGGGCTCTGACATGGCACATCCTCTCCACCACGCCGAAAGCTCGGCCCGTAGATTTGGCGGTGTTCCAGATGATTACCAACATGTGCATGACTGGTTTGACTCATCTAAAGAGCACCTAGGTCTCTTTGTTCACAGAGCCCAAAAACATCATACGGTCGGGATTTATGATGCCGAGCGGGTGTTCGGTCGCAGCCTGATCAACAGCGCGGGCCGGGTCGTTCCGATCCGCTGGATCGGCGAGCAGCATGTGCGCGAAGACTGCCAGGGGCGTATCCCGTCACTGGCTGACTGGCTCGGACGCATACAACCCGAACCGTGGATGGCCAATGGCCGGATCGACAACGACCCGACGCAGATCGGCAGCGATCCGCGTGCGGCCTGGGTCCAGGCGGTTGCGGGTCACCAGACCATTCTTGGCTTTGAGGATTGGCTTCTCAAGGTCTCTGTCGAGCACGTCCAGCATCGCCAGAATCGCGCCGCCGCCTGATCCGCCGGGCGGCAAACTCACCAACCATCTGATCCCATCCAGATCGACCCGCCTGCGCCACAACCGGCTTGGCGGGTCGATTGCGTTTCGAGAAAGGACATGGACATGCAAGATCCCGTCTACGAGGAGGTCCACCAGGGCCACACGATCAAGATCTACCACGACCCCGACGCTGAGGACCCACGAGAGTGGTGCAACCTCGGTACGCTGATCTGCTGGCACCGCCGCTATCGGCTGGGTGACAGCCATCAGTACGACAGCCCTGAGGCGTTCCTGCGCGATCTTGCGGGCGTCTCGGATCAGAGCGATCTCTCGATGGATCGTCTGCGGGACCGCGCCGAGCGGAAGGCAATCATTCTGCCTGTGTTTCTCTATGACCATTCCGGTCTCGCGATGAACACCGTCGGGTTCCACTGCCCGTGGGATTCTGGGCAGGTCGGTTACGTCTACGTGACGCTCGAAGCGGTCCGAAAGGAATTCGGTGTAAAACGCGTGACCAAGGCCCTGCGCGAACAGGCTGTAGACATCTTACGTGGTGAGACCGCCGACTACGATTCTTACCTTGGTGGGCGTGTCTATGGTTACATCGTCGAACAGGGTGGCGAGGAGATCGACGCTTGCTGGGGGTTTGTTGGCGCCTATGAGACGCATTGTTTGCCGGAGGCGCGGAATGCCGTTCCTCGGTCCGATCCCCATGCGCCACCCGCGACCGGTGCATTGACCGCATATCCATAGAATAACTCGCCGCCACACACCGGAACTATGGGCAGCACCCGATCGCGGACATGCATTGCTGCATTGCAGAAAAGTCATAGCCCGCCCATTGTGCGACTGCAGCATTGCTCCTATGTTCGCTCTTGTGATCGGTTCTCTCCTCCTCCCTGAGCCGATCCGGAATAATCGGCGGCATCCACCTCCTCCCGGATGTCGCCTTTTTATTTGCAGATCCCCATTCTGAGCTCTTGCGATTTCTCCTCGTTGACCATTCGGTCCCCGAGCTTGCTGTGTGTCGGGTCCGTTTCGCTGGAGGTGCCCAAAATGCAGGCACGGCCGTGTCCCAGCAGCCTGGCATGGGTTTGCGCGACAACGCCCACAGCGTCATCCCCAGATTTTGTGGATAAGTTTTCGCTGCCAAGACTTCAGTTTTCGAGGCCATGAAAGAGTGAGAGACAGGGCGGGAGGGGTGACCCCTCCCGGGTGAGAGAGTGCACGCGGGGCTCGGGGCCAACCCTCAACCCCGGAGATTGCCGATGAACGCTCACCCCCATTCCGTCCAACTTGCAACCGAGCCCGAAGCCCCTGCCCTGCCGGATGCCCCACGCTTCGCCCAAAACCTGATGCAGGCTGCGAAAATCCTCGTCCCCGTTTTCGAGGCAGGCAGGTCCATCGACGCCGCCGCACTTCGCGCCGCGATGGAAGATGCTTGCGGTGCCAGTGACACAAGTGGTGCCTGGGTCTGGAAAGACGCCTATGAGGCGGCCGAGGTCGCCCAAATCCTTATACTCTCGCGCTACGGCGCGCTGATGCAGCGTCAGGCACTGTCGCCGCAGGCCTTCCTCACCATGATCGAACGTTTCACGGCTCTGGCCCCGTCTCACACGCGCCGCTCCGAAGACAGTATCCGTCTGCAACAGTTTTCCACGCCTTTGCCCCTCGCGGCCATCGTCGCGCAGGCCGCCGGGTTTCGGGACGACGACCTGATGCTCGAGCCGTCGACGGGCACGGGCATGCTGGCCATCTTTGCAAAGATCGCTGGTGCACGGTTGGCGCTGAATGAACTTGCCGACACGCGCCGCGCCCTACTGGGGCAGTTGTTCCCCGATGCCGCCGTATCTGACCACGATGCTGCCTCGATCGACGATCGTCTTGATCGCTCGATCACGCCCTCGGTCGTGGTGATGAACCCGCCGTTTTCCGCTGCCAACCATGTCGAGGGCCGGTTTAGGCAAGCGACCAGTCAGCATGTGCTTTCCGCCCTGGCACGCCTCGCGCCTGGTGGGCGGCTTGTCGTCATCACCGGCGAAAGCTTCCGTCCCTCTTTGAAATCCTTCCAGTCGACATTTCAGCGGATCGGCCAGAGCGCCGATGTCGTGTTTTCGGCCCCCATCGACGGCAAGGTCTTCGCACGGCATGGCACCACGATCGACACGCGGTTGACGGTAATCGATAAGCGCGCGGCTGGTGCTGAAGAGACCGCACCGGCTGATATTGACGCCGCCTATCATCCGATCTGCGCGACCACGAGTGATCTTCTCTCCGTAGTACTCGCCCATTGCCCGGAACGCCGCAGCCCCCCGCCCTGCCCCACCAC
>NZ_JAGHRC010000023.1 GCF_017743975.1 Ruegeria sp. R14_0
GTATTGGCCAAAAAGGCGGGAGCCTCGGGGGATCAGGATCCGGTCCCCGGAAAACGCCGGGACCGGCTCGGAGACGACCGCCACGACAGACCCGGGTAGATCGCTGTTGATGGCGGTCTGGAGCGCGGCCTGGATGACGGACCCTTGGGTCAGCGTGCGCTCGGGATGGGTGAGGCGGGCGGCTTCTTGCACTTCGAGCGGTCGCGCGCTCTGCAGGAACTGCTCGTTTCCTGACAGGACCGGCTCCCCGGCGACAGCGGCCGCAGTGTCGGCCTCCGCCGCTGCACTTTGGCCACCACGCGGACCGTCTGCGTAGACCACGGCGGGGGATTTGATCTGCGCGGTCAAAAGCTCCTCGGCGACCCGTTCGGCCTCGCGCTGGCGCTGCTCCTCTTCCTGACGCCGGCGCTCTTCGAGAAGGCGCTGGTCGGCGATCAAACCTTCGCGGTCCAACTCTGCCTCCAGTCCCTCGCGCTGCGCCCGTTCGGCATCGAGCAAGGCTTGCAGCCCTTCGATGCGGGTATCGGTCTGGCGCTGCAGGTTGGCCAGCTCGGTTTCCTTTGCGGTCAGCGTCGCTTCAAGCGCTTCCTTTTGTTCGTCGAAGGCCTCGCGCAGGTCTGCGACGGCGGACTGGATTTCCGAGTTGCGGGCAGCCTGGCTGGCGGCGAGGGCCTCGCGGAGCTTGGCGATCTCGGCCAGCACCTCGGCGCTCGGTTCCGGGGCAGGGGCGGCGGGCACGTCCAGCGCTTCCTCGACAGCGATCAGCGCGTCATTGACCCTTTGCTCTGTCTCATCGGGTGGAAACTCCAGCCGCCCGCCGGTGCCGGGGCGGCGGTCCTGAAAGGTCTCGACATCGGAGGTCTCAAGCGCGCTGTCACTTGTCCGAAGCCCGGTGGCCAGGAAATACGCGACGCCGGCGCCACCAAGGGCGAGGGCGGCGGCGAGAGCACCAACCCCGAGGCTGTTGGCCCGGTGTTTGGATTTGCCGCGCTGGCTGAACTGGTCGAGGCGGTCCTGCAGATCGGGAGGGGTTTGATCGGCCATGGTCAGTTGCTCACGTATATGGTGCGCTCGTCGCGCCAGGCGCAGATCACCTCGTCGCCAATGCGTAGTGTCCAGTAGGTGTTCACCCCAAGCACCCGGACCGTGTTGCCTTGCTGGGTCCAGTTCACCGTGCGTTCGCGGCCCTGGTCATCGGCCTTGAAGAGGGCAGGTTGGCGACCGTTCTCCGGGAAGACGAAATACGTATAGCGCCCGTCGTCATAGATATGGCTGGGGCGGAAATCCCCTTCGCCCGAGACGCGGTAGTTGTAGTTGCGCGGGGCCTCAAAGCCCTTGGGCTGGGTTGCACCTGCCGTGCGACGCTCTTCGTCCGGGTAGCGGAAGCGGACCTCGAAGAACATGCCGGTGCGGTTCGGGATCGAGCCCTCGCGCAGGTGGAAGGAATAGGTGCGGCGGTTGGTGATCACCGTCATGTTGGTCGAGGCATTGGCCACATGCGGTTTGATGGTCAGCACGTTGCCAAGCTCGGGGATCGGGTCGACCTGGAAGCTTTCGGTGTCGCCGACAATCACCGCCTCGAAGCGCTCCCCCGCCCCAAAATGGATCGTCGTTGAATGCCGAAGATCGGTTTCGATCCTGTAGACCTGGTTCTCATTGTAGACGGCGGTGCGAATGCGGATGTCGAGCGGGCCGCCTTGCGGGGTGGCCTCGGCGAGGGCGGCAACAGGAAGGGCAAGCGCCAAGAGGACCATGGTGGGGAGCGCAGGTAGAGATCTCATTTGGGTCAATTCTCCAGGGTCTCGGCGTCGACGCGGTAGGAGGTCACCACGAAGCCCAAGGGGTTGGCCCAGACGTCCTGAA
>NZ_JAGHRC010000024.1 GCF_017743975.1 Ruegeria sp. R14_0
GTCGTCGCCTCAAGGCGCTGAAGCAGCTCGCTGAGGACAGCGTCATCCCCGCCGATCACCCCGTGCCCTGCCTCGTCGATGATAAGCGCAACGCCATCCTTACTTCTGCAACTGAAAACCTCCAGCGCGCGGCGATGCACCCCGCCGACCAGTTCGAGGCTTTTGAGGCGATGATCGCCGAGGGCCGCAGCGAAGACGAGATCGCGCTCAAATTCGGCGTCTCCGTCGACCTGGTGCGCCGCCGCCTCAAACTCGCCCGTGTCGCGCCCGAGATCATCGAGCAGTTCCGCGCGGGTGATCTGACCCTTGAATGCGTGATGGCTTTCACACTGACCGACGACCATGATCGCCAGCTGGCGGTCTGGAACGCAGTGAAGGGCGGCTATCACATCCATCCGCAAAGCATCAAACGCCATCTTACCGAGACCGCCCATTCGGCGAACTCGGCCATCGGGCGCTTTGTCGGCATTGAGGCCTATGAGGCGGCGGGTGGTGTTCTGCTGCGCGATCTCTTCGACGACCGCGCCAGCGCCCATATGGAGAACCCCGAACTCCTAGAGCGTCTCGCCATCGAAAAGCTGCAGGCTGCGGCGAAAACCTTCGAGGGAACGTGGAAATGGGTCGAGGTGCATCTCTCGGTGGATTACGGCGCGTTTCGCAGCTTCGGGCGGGTCTATCCGCAGGACATCGACCCCGATCCGGACCTGCTCACCGAAGAAGAACGTCTCATTGCGCGCGAGGAAGAACTGGCGGCGAAGAATGACGGCGAGGACTGGACGGACGCGGAGACGGAAGAATATTATGCCATCGAGCCGCGCCTGCGCGAGATCGAGGCCCTGCAACGCGAACGGCAGCCTTACGCGGACGAAGATCGTGCCATCGCGGGCGTGGTTCTGACCATCGGTCATGACGGCGCGCTGCGTGTCGAGAAAGGCCTCGTGCGGCCAGAAGATATCCCCGCTGCGGTCGTCCCGAGCGAAAATAGTGCTGACGCGGGTGATGCCCCGTCTCCTGTCCGCCCGAACGTGACGCCGCCAACCTCCTCGACACCGGTGCCCACCTCCGACCCGGCCGCGACCTTGCGCAAGGCGAACGGGATTTCGGCGAGCCTCGCCGACGATCTGCGCGCGACGCGTCAGCATATCCTTCGGGCGCATCTGGCGGCGGATTTCGAGGTGGCGTTCGATGCGATGCTCTACGCGCTCTGCGAGCAGGCTCTGGGGCGGTCCTACAACAACGAGGCGCTCGATATCTCGATCCGGCCCTTCCAGGCGCAGAACCGCGAGGTGCTGCATTCGGATACTGTTGCCCAGAAGATGCTCGAGGCGCTGGAGCAGGGCCTCGCCACCGACTGGATTACGCTGGAGAAGCCCGAAAACTTCCGGGCGATGTCGGCGCTGCCCATTGCCGCCAAGCAGGCGCTTTTCGCCTGGGCGACGGGTCTGGCAGTCAAGCCGCAGCTTTCCTCCGACAATCGCCCCTCCCCGATCATCGAGGAGATCGG
>NZ_JAGHRC010000025.1 GCF_017743975.1 Ruegeria sp. R14_0
GATCGGCGCGCGTCTTGACGTCGATGTGGCGGCCTGCTGGCGCCCGACTGCTCAGAATTACTGGGGTCGGGTCAACAAGGGGCATGCGGTCGCTACCGCGCGCAAGCTCATTGGCGACGATTACGCCGAAGATCGCAATCGCGAGCGTAAGGGCGATATCGCGGCCGCGATGGAGCGGGCCTTCGCGGAAACGGCCGGCGAGACGGAAGGGTTCGACGCCGCAACGGTTGTCAGGACGACGCGCTGGCTGCCCGACGGGATGGTGTTTGCCGGTGCGGCGGAGGCTGTTGCCGACATGGCAGGCGAAGCGCCGGAGACCGAGGAGGGGGATGTGTCCGCCGAAGATTCTCTGAGCGACGCCGAGAGCGATGAACCGTCGTCCTTGCCCGCCTTCCTCAGCGAGGATGCGGCTTGACGAGCCGCACGCTGACCTGATCACGACATGAGCCTTGGGCCGTCCTCACATCGAGGGCGGCCCTTTCCGGCTGACGGGTTACCAACAGCCGATATCGGATCGGCGGGCCCGTCCCGGAGATATCCCATGACCACCACACTTGACCTCGATCCCGTTAAGGAAGCCGCACTCGTCGCTTCGCAGAATGACGCCTTTCGTCGCTCTATCCTTGGCAATATCCTCGTCACCGATGCCCCGCAGGGCCAGTTCGTGATGACCCGTGGCGTTGCAGCGCTTGGGCCCGATGCCCAGCTTGCTCTCACCCGCAGCGTGGCTTCATTTGACGCGTTCAACGCTGACAGCGACCCGCAAGGATGGCACGAGATGGGCGTCATCGACCTCGACGGCACGAAGGTCTGGTTCAAGATCGACCTGTACGACGTCGACTACACCTATGGCTCGCCTGAGCCCTCCGATCCTGATCAGACGCGCCGGGTCCTGACCCTGCTTCTGCCGTCGGAATACTGACGCCCCTTTTTCACCGACATCGCCACGGATCGCCCTTGCACAAAGGGCGGTCCTTTCGGGCTGGCGGGTTCCAAGGGGCGCGATGATCGTGTCCGGCCTGCCGCAGGAGACCAGAGATGGCCAAGACACTCGACTACCAGATCACCCTCTATCCCGCACATCGCGATGGCGCCTTCGTCGTCACCCAGTTCCAGATGCTGGCGAACTACCCCGAAAAGCGCATCGAGGCCGCGGGCATGGATGATCTGATCGACCAAGTGACGCAGTTCGCGATGGAGCACGGCGAGAGCTGCAGCGCCTCGGTGCGCTGCCTCGCTCCGCGCAAACCGCCGGGGTTCAAGCGCGCGACCGAGAATTTGTATTTCAACCTGGTTGACCGGACGGCTGAGAAACGCGGCGACGCTGCGGCCTGAAGCCCCCCAAAGGAAACCTCCGGGGCGCGGCCTGCAAGACGGTCGCCCTCACCCTCCCTCAATTCCAAAGGACCGAAGATATGAC
>NZ_JAGHRC010000026.1 GCF_017743975.1 Ruegeria sp. R14_0
ATGGCAAAGGAAAAGTTTGAGCGTACAAAACCGCACGTCAACATCGGCACGATTGGCCACGTTGACCATGGTAAAACGACGCTGACCGCAGCGATCACCAAGTATTTCGGTGACTTCAAAGCGTATGACCAGATTGACGGTGCGCCGGAAGAGAAAGCGCGCGGCATCACCATCTCGACCGCCCACGTGGAATACGAGACCGACAACCGCCACTACGCGCATGTCGACTGCCCCGGCCACGCTGACTACGTCAAGAACATGATCACCGGTGCTGCGCAGATGGATGGCGCGATCCTGGTTGTGAACGCTGCTGACGGCCCGATGCCGCAGACGCGTGAGCACATCCTGCTGGGCCGCCAGGTTGGCATCCCGAAGATGGTCGTGTTCCTGAACAAAGTTGACCAGGTTGACGACGAAGAGCTGCTGGAACTGGTTGAGATGGAAGTTCGCGAACTGCTGTCCAGCTACGACTACCCGGGCGACGATATTCCGATCATCGCAGGTTCGGCTCTGGCGGCGATGGAAGGCAACAACCCGGAAATCGGCGAAGAGAAGATCAAGGAACTGATGGCGGCCGTTGATGACTACATCGACACCCCTGAGCGTGCTGTTGACCAGCCGTTCCTGATGCCGATCGAAGACGTGTTCTCGATCTCGGGTCGTGGTACCGTTGTGACGGGCCGTGTTGAGCGTGGCGTGATCAATGTTGGCGACGAGATCGAAATCGTCGGCATCCGCGACACCACCAAGACCACCTGCACCGGCGTTGAAATGTTCCGCAAGCTGCTGGACCGCGGTGAAGCGGGCGACAACATCGGCGCGCTGCTGCGTGGTGTTGACCGTGACGGCGTTGAGCGTGGCCAGGTTCTGTGTAAGCCGGGTTCGGTTACACCGCACACCAAGTTCGAAGCCGAAGCCTATATCCTGACCAAGGAAGAAGGCGGTCGTCACACTCCGTTCTTCGCGAACTACCGTCCGCAGTTCTACTTCCGTACGACTGACGTGACCGGCACCGTGACCCTGGCGGAAGGTACCGAGATGGTCATGCCCGGCGACAACGTGTCGTTCGGCGTTGAGCTGATCGCACCGATCGCGATGGAAAACGGCCTGCGTTTCGCCATCCGCGAAGGCGGCCGCACCGTCGGCGCCGGCGTTGTGTCGAAGATTATTGAATAATTCGCGCAAGCGAATGATCGAACGAAAAGGGCGTCCCTCGGGACGCCCTTTTTGTT
>NZ_JAGHRC010000002.1 GCF_017743975.1 Ruegeria sp. R14_0
CATACGCTTTGAAGTCACCGAAATACTTGGTGATCGCTGCGGTCAGCGTCGTTTTACCATGGTCAACGTGGCCAATCGTGCCGATGTTGACGTGCGGTTTTGTACGCTCAAACTTTTCCTTTGCCATTCCTCAGGCGCCCTTTTGCGATTTGGGGGACCCTTGGTCCCGTGGTTACATCTGCGCGCGCGAGATATTTGGTTCAAAGGGGAAAATCAAGCACATCCTGCCTTAAAATCCGTTTATGACGCCGGATTTTGCGTGACTTCGACGGATTCCAGCGGCTGGATCAGGTCTGGTCGCTTGTCGAACCAGCCATTGTCCTTGTGTTCTTCGGCCAACCACTCTTCGACACGGTCGGCAACTTTCAGTGCAAGACCGTCCATTTGCTCTTCCCGCGTGCGAGAATGACCCGAGCCGGCAAGGGCACTTTCGCCCGTGGTGTCTTCCAGAACCTGAAACTGTTTGCCCTTGGCCAGAAACTCTTTCTGGCGGACATCGTAGACATTCACGAGAACGATCGCCGTGCTCTTTGGGTTGTAGATCACAGGCACGCCGGGAGGTGCGAGCATGTAACCTTCCAGGCTGATGCCAATGTCGTATTCTTGTGCGCCCTCATATCGACCGAGACGGATGTTCACGGCGTTCTGAATCGCATCTTCCCATTCTTTAGGGGTCGCATCCCGCGACACCGGACCCTGCCGGGCCTTTTCCGCAAAGGCGTAGTTGACGCGCAATTTGAACTCGCCCAGCGACTCAGGTGCTTCATAAACCTGCGTCTGAGCGCAGGCGCCCATCAGGGCCAATCCGGTAATCAGGGTGAATGCTCGCAACATGTCTCTCGTCTCGATAGGCCTGTTTTTCTTTGATCTAGCGCACCGATACGGCCTGTGCCAAGCCGTATCGGCAGAAATCCACCCGCAAGCGTGGCTTGCTCACGAGAATTTATAGTCACGCGGGAAGCCGTAGGGGGCCTTTTTCCCGACGCTGGCCCGCTTGGCCAACCACTGGGACATATCAGCCTCGTGCCGGGTCTTGTCACCGCCCATAGACCATTTCAGGCCATCTTCCCAGTTGAAGGTGGTGATGTCGGACAGGCCGCCATCCAGTTCCAGTGTCCCCTGTCGGCCGCGCGCCATATTGTATTTCTGCAGACGTACGCCCTTGCCGCGCCCCATTTCGGGCAGTTCCTCAGTCGGGAAGACCAGGAATTTGCCGTTCTGGGACACCACAGCCACGTGATCGCCTTCAACGGGCTTACAGATCATCGCCGTCTCGTCGCCTTTGACGTTCAGCACCTGTTTGCCGTTCCGGGTCTGGGCCAGCACGTCATCTTCGGGCACCATAAAGCCGTTGCCTGCATCCGAGGCGACCAGCAACTTGCGTCCCGGCTGGTGGATCAGAATGTCGATGATCTGCGCTTCGTTCGGCAGGTCAACCATCAGGCGCAGCGGTTCACCCATGCCCCGCCCACCAGGCAGGTTGGCAGCGCTGACCGTGTAGAATCGCCCGTTCGAGGCGAAGACCAGCAGCCGGTCTGTCGTTTCTGCGTGGAAGATGAAGCGCGGGCCGTCGCCGTCCTTGAACTTCAGCTCACGCTTCAGGTCGATATGACCGGTCATGGCGCGAATCCACCCCATCTGAGAGCAGACGACCGTGATCGGTTCTTTGTCGATCATCGCCTCAAGCGGAACTTCTTCGACCTGCCCGGCTTCGGCAAACTGAGTCCGACGCGCGCCGCCTTCGTAGTCTTTGCCGAAGGTCTTCTTGGTCTCTTTGAGCTGCTCGGCAATCTTGGCCCATTGCAGACCTTCATCGGCCAGCAGATCTTCAAGGTTGGCGCGTTCCAGCATCAACTCGTCACGCTCACGCACCAATTCCATCTCTTCGAGACGGCGCAGGCTGCGCAAGCGCATGTTGAGGATGGCGTCGACCTGCACCTCGGACAACTCGCCCTCACCCGGTTTGGGCGAAACATAGTCGGATTCGTCGGTCGCACGGACATGGTCAATGCCCCAATCCTCGCGCATCAGCGCGGCTTTGGGGTCATCGTCATAACGGATAATGTCGATCACGCGATCGAGGTTGAGGAAGGCGACGATAAAGCCCTCCAACACTTCCAACCGGTGGTCGATCTTCGCCATGCGGTGGCGCGAGCGGCGCAGCAGCACCTCTTGCCGGTGATCGAGGAAGGCGCGCAGCACTTCCTTCATCGAGCAGACCTTGGGCGTCACGCCGTCGATCAGCACGTTCATGTTCAGGCTGAACCGCACCTCAAGGTCCGAGTTGCGATAAAGCATGCCCATCAGCACCTCGGGGTCCACGTTCTTGGAGCGTGGTTCGAGGATCAGCCGGATGTCATCGGCGGATTCATCGCGTACATCGGCGAGGATCGGGATTTTCTTGGTCTGGATCAGTTCCGCGATCTTTTCGATCAGCTTGGATTTCTGAACCTGATACGGAATTTCGGTGACCACGATCTGCCATTGGCCGCGACCCAGATCCTCGACCTCGAACTTACAGCGCAGACGGAACGAGCCACGTCCGGTGCGATAGGCCTGCGCGATGTTCTCGGGCGGCTCGACGATCACACCGCCGGTCGGGAAGTCCGGTCCGGGGACGTAGTTTAACAGCGTGTCGTCGCGCGCGTCCGGCGTTTTGATCAGGTGCAGACATGCATCACAGAGTTCAGCGATGTTATGCGGCGGAATGTTCGTGGCCATACCCACCGCAATACCGCTGGCACCATTTGCCAAAAGGTTCGGGAACTGCGCGGGCAGCACAACCGGCTCGGTCAGTGTGCCGTCATAGTTGTCTCGGAAATCGACAGCGTCTTCGTTCAAACCCTCAAGCAGCGCCTCGGCCACAATGGTCATCCGCGCCTCGGTGTATCGCGAGGCCGCCGGGTTATCGCCGTCGATATTGCCGAAGTTCCCCTGCCCGTCGACCAGCGGATAGCGGACGTTAAAGTCCTGCGCCAGACGCGCCATCGCATCGTAAATCGCAGCGTCGCCATGCGGGTGATAGTTACCCATCACGTCGCCGGAAATCTTCGCGGACTTCCGGAATCCGCCCGTCGCACTGAGTCGCAGCTCGCGCATGGCATAGAGGATTCGCCGGTGAACCGGCTTCAACCCGTCGCGGGCATCGGGCAAAGCCCGGTGCATAATGGTGGACAGCGCATAGGTCAGATAGCGTTCGCCAATCGCGCGGCGCAGCGGTTCAGCTACCTCGCCCCCACCCTCGGGGGCCTCCATGTTGGGGTCGTCGATCGTATCGTTCATATATGATGTGATACGCCGCAAGAGCGCGCTGGTAAAGCAACCAGCAGGTATTTTGCTGGGGACAAGTCGCGCTTTTTGCAACAGGGGGAGGCAAGTCCCGGATTTCCCCCATTTTTCGACTCGGACCCCGAATTATGCTAGGCTGTCTTCATTAGACTGCTGCCTATTTCTTGTACCTTATGATTGCCGGGGGATGCGCCATGACGCGCCTTATTGTTTTGACTTTCGCTGCACTGGGCTGGTGCTTTTACGTGATGAGCGGCGGGCCGAATTTCGAACCGCGTGGCCTGCGAACCGAACAACCAGAGCGCGTAGCCTCGGTGCCGAAACCTGCGCCTGTTGCACCGGCGCGGGTCGAAGAGTTGGTCACCAATGTCGCCGTGCGCACCCCGTCAGAGCGTGTACAAACGCCCCTGCAAACCGAAGAGGTCGTTCAGATCGTCACCGAACCGGCCAATCTGCCCAGCTTGTCCGGTGTGTCGGTCTTTGACGATCAGAGCGCCACCATCACACTGGCCTCACTGGAAGACGGTGTGGCAGGTCTGCGGCAAGTTGCCGAAGAGCCTGTGGAAGTCGAAGCGACACCCGAGCCCGCGCGGGATATCCGCGAAATCACTGGCACACGGGTCAATATGCGCGACGGACCGGGCACGATCTATCCGATCATTGGCAAGGCTACCATTGGACAGCAGGTCGAGGTGCTGAGCGAATCCGGCACCGGTTGGTTGCGCCTGCGCGTGTTGCCCGAGCAACAGGTCGGCTGGATTTCCGCCTCGTTGGTTCGAAAAATCGAAAACTGACGTAGTGCCATCATTGTCCTGCCCCAATCCCCACAATAGCTTTGACGTGGGTTAACGGTCAGGAAGATCATGCAGAAAACCATTCTTATCACCGGCTGCTCGTCCGGTATCGGCCTGGACGCAGCACACGGTATGCGTGCGCGCGGCTGGCGTGTTTTTGCGTCGTGCCGACAGCAGCGCGACTGCGACCGTCTGCGGGCGCAGGGTTTTGAAAGCCCGCGCATTGACTATACCGACGCCGAAAGCATCACCGAAGGCCTGGCCGAAGTCCTAGAGGCCACCGGTGGCACGCTAGACGCGCTGTTTAACAATGGGGCGCATGGCCTGCCCGGTGCGGTCGAAGATTTGCCGACCGAGGGGCTGCGCCAGATTTTTGAGGCCAACTTTTTTGGCTGGCACGAGCTGACCCGGCAAGTGATTCCAGTCATGCGGGCGCAGGGGCATGGGCGAATCGTTCAGAACTCGTCAGTGTTGGGATTTGTCGCGTTCCCATGGCGGGGTGCCTATGTCGCCACGAAATACGCGATCGAAGGTCTGACCGACACCCTGCGGCTGGAATTGGCCGATACGGACATCAAGGCGATCTTGATTGAGCCCGGTCCGATCACCTCGAAAATCCGCGAAAACTCGATCCCTTTCTTCGAGCGGTTCATCAACTGGGAGTCCTCGGCCCTGCGGGACAGGTACGAGTCTTCGCTATTGAAAAGACTATACGAATCCTCCGGACCCGACCGTTTTGAGCTTCCCGCATCTGCTGTGACCGACAAGCTGGCCCATGCGGTCGAATCCAAAAGACCGCGACCGCGTTACTACGTGACCACGCCGACCTATATCGCCGGTTACCTGCGCCGCCTTTTGCCGACCCGGACCATCGACCGCATCTTGTCCGACGTCTGAGGCGAAATTACCCGTTCGCTTTTCACACGTGGGGGTCTAGATGGTACCCTCAGGAAACAAGAGAAGCGGACGGTGTACCCATGGACCTTTTGATGGTCGTTTTGTTGTTGGCCATGGCGGCGGTTGTCGTTGTGCTGGTGATTGGCATCTCGAACTTCGGCAAAGCCGGTAAAAGTGCCGCGCTCAAAAGCAACAAGATGATGCAACTGCGAATTCTGTTCCAGTTCATTGCCGTGGTGCTGATCGTGCTCTACGTCTGGCTGCGCGGACAAGGAGTTCAATAAATGGTCGTACTCAACAAGATCTACACGCGCACCGGCGATGACGGGAAAACTGCTTTGGGCAATGGCGAGCGTGTCGCCAAGTATTCTGGCCGTGTGACGGCCTATGGGACGGTTGACGAGCTGAACGCCTTTGTCGGCGTGGCCCGGACCGAGGCCGAGGGCGAAGTGGACGCCGCACTCGCCCGTATTCAAAACGACTTGTTCGATTTGGGCGCGGATTTCTGCCGTCCAGACATGGAAAAGGACGCCGAGGCCGATTACCCGCCGCTGCGGATCGTTGCAGCTCAGATCGACCGGCTGGAAGCCGAGATCGACGTGATGAATGAAACGCTGGAACCTCTGCGCAGCTTCATCCTGCCCGGCGGCTCCCGCCTGGCGGCCCATCTTCATGTCTGCCGGACCGTGTCGCGCCGAGCCGAACGCTTGGCCGTCGAATTGACCAATATGGAACCCGTGAACGAGGTCGCGGTGAAGTACCTCAATCGGTTGAGCGACTGGTTTTTCGTGGCCGCGCGCTGCGCCAACGACAACGGCACGGCGGACGTTTTGTGGGTTCCCGGCGCGAACCGCTGAGCCGTGGCAAAGCAATTTAGTTTCGCGCCGTTGCGTCAAAATATACGAAACGCGACGTCTCAAGTTCATGACGTGACGATTTTGCCCTGTTGCAGCGTGAATTGAGACGCTATTCAGTCGTCCGAGAGCATTGGTGGAGTCGCAACGCGGCTTACCGTTATTTGTGAGGAGCAAGCGCAAAATGAAGGTACTCGTGCCTGTCAAACGCGTGATTGACTATAATGTGAAGGTCCGCGTGAAAGCGGACGGTAGCGGTGTCGATCTCGCCAATGTCAAAATGTCGATGAACCCGTTCGACGAGATCGCCGTCGAAGAGGCGATTCGTCTGAAAGAAGCTGGCAAGGCTGACGAAGTCGTTGCGGTTTCGATCGGTGTGAAGCAGGCGCAGGAAACCCTGCGTACCGCGCTGGCCATGGGCGCCGACCGCGCCATTCTGGTTGTTGCCGCCGATGACGTGCACACTGATATCGAGCCTCTGGCCGTTGCCAAGATCCTGGCCAAAGTGGTCGAGGAAGAGCAGCCCGGTCTGGTTCTGGCCGGTAAGCAGGCAATCGACAACGACATGAACGCCACCGGTCAAATGCTGTCGGCCCTGCTGGGCTGGTCGCAAGGCACCTTTGCCTCCGAAGTCGACATCGAAGGCGACAGCGCCAAGATCACCCGTGAGGTAGATGGCGGTCTGCAGACCATCAGCGTCAAGATGCCGACCATCGTGACCGTTGACCTGCGCCTGAACGAGCCGCGCTATGCGTCGTTGCCGAACATCATGAAGGCGAAGAAAAAGCCGCTGGACGAGAAAACCGCCGCCGATTACGGCGTCGACGTCACTCCGCGTCTGGAAGTCGTCAAGACCGAAGAGCCGCCGGCACGCGCCGCTGGTATCGTCGTGGGCTCAGTAGACGAGCTGGTCGAGAAACTCAAAGAAGCGGGGGCTGTGTAATGGCTGTTCTTCTTCTCGCAGAAGTCAACAACGGCGAACTGGCGCTGGACGCCACCGCCAAGGCTGTCACCGCCGCCAAGGCGCTGGGTGATGTGACCGTTCTGGCCGCAGGCGGTTCCGCCGCTGCTGCCGGTGAAGCCGCCGCCAAGATCGATGGCGTTTCCAAGGTTCTGGTTGCCGAAGACGACTCGCTGGGCCATCGCCTCGCGGAATCGACCGCAGCCCTGATCGTCGGACTGGCCGACGGGTACGAGCACATCGTTGCCCCCGCCACCACCGACGCGAAGAACGTGATGCCCCGCGTCGCGGCTCTGCTGGATGCCATGATCATCTCGGATGCATCCGGTGTGGTTGACGGTTCGACCTTCGAGCGTCCGATCTATGCAGGCAACGCGATCCAGACCGTAAAGTCGAGCGACGCCAAGAAAGTCGTCACCTTCCGTACTGCTTCGTTCGACGCGGCTGGCGAAGGTGGTTCGGCTGCGGTTGAGACCATCGCAGTTGGTGACAACCCCGGTCTGTCTTCGTGGGTCGAGGACAAGGTTGCCGAAAGCGATCGTCCGGAACTGACTTCGGCTGGCGTTGTTGTTTCGGGCGGCCGTGGGGTTGGCTCGGAAGAAGACTTCAAACTGATCGAAACACTGGCCGACAAGCTGGGTGCCGCTGTTGGCGCGTCGCGTGCCGCTGTTGACTCGGGCTATGCTCCGAACGACTGGCAGGTTGGTCAGACCGGTAAGGTTGTTGCACCTGACCTGTATGTTGCGGTCGGCATCTCGGGCGCGATCCAGCACTTGGCTGGTATGAAAGACTCGAAAGTCATCGTTGCGATCAACAAAGACGAAGAAGCCCCGATCTTCCAGGTTGCGGATTTCGGCCTCGTCGCAGACCTGTTCCAGGCTGTTCCTGAGCTGACCGAAAAACTCGGCTGATCCTGGCCCAGGAAACTCTTTTGAAGAAAATGGAAAGGCCCGCCAAATGGCGGGCCTTTTTCAGTTCAGGTTCCGTACTGAAGCGACCAGTTCATCAGCAATGGCCCTATGCGCCGCCGGGCCTATCATGTGTTCGGCCATCGGCTGCTGCAGCGTTCCAAACAGCATGTCCTCAATCTCATCCGACTGGCCGCAGACCCGTGTTGTAACGTCAACGCATTGGGCACAGAACGGGCGGACATCCTCGATCATCGCATCCGTCACATTGAGGTCTAGAAGATCTGCACCATCGGGATCGCGAAGCACCTGAAGCCTTAGCAGGATCACCGGTACGTCTAAACGGCGAAGAAGGTCGCCGACCTGACGCACCCAGTTGCGGCGCAGCTCATCCAGAACAACCTCGACACGTGCGTCCGGAAACCTCTGAAGGCTTGTCATCAGGTGGCGCACAAAATGCACTTCGGTAAAATCAACCTCGGGATAGAGGCGGATCAGATCACCAGTCGGTTCAAGAAAGCGATCGTTGCGCCTGGGATGCACGCGATAAAAATGATTGGTCTGCCCCAACAATCCAGGCACCTGCAAGACGCATAGATCGGCCGTTTTCAGCAAATCGAACAGCCCGCTGTCCAGACATAGGGCATCCACCCCGCTGAACAGGCAACCAAGGTTCAGAACCCGCCTGTCAGTGCGCTCCTCCAGCAGGGTTGCAAAGGGGCGTTGTACAAACCGCCCAAATGTCTCATCCCCACCGGCGCAAGCCATATAGGGCTGATCCAATACACGCCGTGTGCCCCGAAACCACAGCCGCGACCCGTCATATTGACAGACTTCATGCCCGGGTTCCCCCGAGCCTGTTTGATGATAGCTCATAACACTCACCCATTTTCACCCGGTTGCCATCTTGCAGCCGCAAATCTTGAGAAATTCCTAATGTGCGCATTTGAAGCAAATTCGAACGGACTGATCCCCTTGCCGCCCGCCCCGATCTGTCGATACTGTCGCCATATCGCGGGACACAAAGGCACCTGAACATGGATGTAAAATCAGTCGGAGTGATTGGCGCAGGTCAGATGGGCAATGGTATCGCCCATGTTCTGGCCTTGGCGGAGTATAACGTTCTTCTGAACGACGTTTCCGAAGACGCGCTCGGCAAAGCGTTGACGACGATTGAGGGCAACCTGGCACGACAGGCATCGCGCGGAAAAATCTCGGACGACGAGATGCGCGCGGCGCTGAGCCGGATCACCACGACCCTGGAATTGCCCCAGCTTGGTCAGACTGACCTGGTGATCGAAGCCGCAACCGAGCGTGAGGCGATCAAACAGGCCATCTTTGAGGATCTGCAGCCCCACTTGCTGCCACACACGATTCTCACATCCAACACGTCTTCAATTTCGATCACACGGCTCGCCAGTCGGACCGACAGGCCCGAGCGTTTCATGGGGTTCCACTTCATGAACCCTGTGCCTGTGATGCAGTTGGTCGAATTGATCCGCGGCATCGCCACCGATGAAGAGACGTTCAAATCCTGCAAGGCCGTGGTGGACCGTTTAGGCAAAACGGCGGCCAGCGCCGAAGATTTCCCGGCCTTTATCGTGAACCGCATCTTGATGCCGATGATTAACGAAGCCGTCTATACGCTTTACGAAGGCGTGGGCAGCGTGCAGTCGATTGACCAGTCGATGCGCTTGGGTGCAAATCACCCGATGGGTCCACTGGAGCTGGCGGATTTTATCGGGCTAGACACCTGTCTGGCGATCATGAACGTGCTGCATGATGGTCTGGCGGACACCAAGTACCGGCCGTGTCCCCTGCTGACAAAATATGTCGAAGCCGGGTGGCTGGGGCGCAAGACCGAACGCGGGTTCTATGACTATCGCGGTGAAACCCCGGTTCCAACACGGTAAAAGGGGGCCAGCCCCCTCGCCCGGATTTCATCCGGGCTCACCCCCGGGATATTTTTAGCCAGATGAAGAGCGGATCAACGCTTGAGCGTTTCACCCAACGCCATGGTGCGTTTTCTGAGCCATGACATAAAGCCGCGCGGATCGCGTTCCAGCAGTTTCATGTCTTCGTCCGAGATTGGCTCTCCGATCACTGGGGACTGCGGTTTATTGCAGGAGCGAACGATTTCATGAAGCAGCAGGCCCTGCCGCAGGATCGGTGACAGCTTGTTGGCAATCTGATAAGCGCGCGAGTTTCTTCCGGGGAAGAAAATCGGCACCACCTGAGCGCCGGACCGACGGATCATTTTGGCGGTGAATACATTCCATTCACGCTCTTGCGCAGGGCCAAACCAGTCGTCTGAGGACATGACCACGCCCGACGGGAACAGCGCGACAACCCCGCCGTCCTTCAGATGGTCCATCGCCTTGCTGCGCATTTCCAGCATCTTGGTCTGCGCCTCTGGGTCGTGTGGGAATGGTACCGGAATCATGAACGATGTCGCAGCCTCATCCAGCCCGGTCAGGACCGAGCGGGTCAGAATGCGATAATCACTGCGAACCTGTCCAATCAGTTCGGCCAGTATCATGCCGTCGACCATTCCGTGCGGATGGTTTGCTACGACGACCACAGGCCCCTTTTTGGGAATTCGCGCGATCTGTTCCTGCGGCGTGGTGAGGTTGATTCCCATAACCTCAAGCGCGCCGCCCCAGAACCGTTGGCCCCGATAGTATTCATTCTTTTTTTCGAACTTATTGACCATGCGCAGAATGGTCAGCTTACCTGTGCACCATTCAATGGCCCGAATGGCCGTGGACGTCCAGGCGTCGTCGAACGAGTTCGCATAGGTCAGGGTTCTACGGTCGTAGACTTCACCCTGGTCATCTGTCCCATCCACAACCGGGCCTGTCTTGGTCTCGTGCGTTGTTTCCGCCAATTCCTGGCCTTCCCGTTTTTCGTGTCGCGACCGAGCCGTTCAGAACCCTTCCCCGAACTTGTCGTTCACCAGGGTTTCCAATGCATCTGCCAACGCCTCAGCATCCGGTCCGGACGTCTCGACGTCAATAGTCGTTCCGCGCGAGGCTGCCAACATCAAAAGCCCCATGATACTGTCCCCTGAGGCAGAAAGTCCGTCTTTGGACACCTCTGCCTGCGCATCAAAGCCCTCAACCACCTCAACCAGCTTAGCCGAGGCGCGGGCGTGCAAACCCTTTTCGTTTATTATTTTCAAGCTTCGGTTGGTCATTCTTAATCAATCCGGTCTTAGTCCAACGTCACATTTTGCGCGTTAATATATTTTCGTCCAGCCTCCATCGCGCGGCGCACGGCATCCCCGATCGGCAGGTGGCGACTTTTGGCCAGTTTAATAAGCATAGGCAAATTTGCACCGTAAAGAATACGGCGATCCTGCGGCGTGCAGGCTTTCAGACTCAGATTCGAAGGGCTGCCACCGAACAGGTCCGTGACAACGACAACACCATCGCCGGCATCGACGTTATCCGCAGCGGCGCATATCTCTGCCTGTTTCGCTTCGCGATCGTGATCCGCCTCGATCGAGATTGCGACCAGCCCAGGTTGTTTTCCGACCACATGCTGCATGGCTGCCAGATACTCCTGGGCCAGCCCGCCATGTGCTACGAGTACGATCCCGATCAATCCGGCCTCACATTCAACGATCGACGTTCCATTTCGCGGTGCCTAACTGCCACTTGCTGCCCCTCCTCTGCAAGGGCCTTTGCAACCGCTTCTGCCATTGCCACCGACCTGTGTTGCCCTCCAGTACACCCGAATGCCACAGAAAGATGCGCTTTGCCTTCGGCGCGGAACGCTGGGAGCAGCAGTTTCAACAGATCGACGACGCGGTCGAAGAACGGTGCATAATTATCGTCTGACTGTACATAGCGCGCCACGTCCGGGTTTCGACCATCTTCGGCGCGCAACTCTGGTCGCCAATATGGGTTGGCAAGAAAACGACAATCGAAAACCATATCCAAACCGCGCGGCAATCCGCGTTTATAAGAGAAGGACTCGATCGAGACGGCCAGATGTCTTCCGCTTTTTGGGGCGAACCAACGCTCGACCTCTTCGCGCAACTGATGGACGTTCAGAGCACTGGTATCGATCAATGTGTCGGCGATTTCGCGGATCGGGGCCAGCAGTTCCTTTTCCTGCCGGACACCAGTTTCCGGACTTGCATCTACCGCGACCGGGTGACGTCTTCGCGTTTCCGAGAAGCGGCGCAACAGGACGTCATCAGTACAATCGAGGTAGAGTATCGTCAGATCCGCCTGATCCATGCCCCGCAGGCGCGCGGCCAGTTCGATAAACCCTATGGTCGAGAAATCACGATTGCGCGCATCAATCCCCAGCGCCATGGGTTGGTCACTTTCAGGGCCGTCCAAAAGGCGCGTCAGCAGGCCCATGGGCAAGTTGTCGATAGCCTCAAACCCCAGATCCTCAAGCACATGAATGGCCGTCGTCCGCCCGGCCCCCGAAGGACCGGTGACCAGGACAATGCGCCGTTGTTTTTTCATTTGCCGGACCATTCCGAGCCCACGCGCCCCATTTTCATCAATTGCATCAGTGCTGCGGCCAAATTGGGAACGCCGAGTCCCCGAAACAAGGGAACAGATTGCCTCAGGGCGCGGATCACATTTGCTTCCGGAAACCGTTTTTGTTCTTGTTGGTCCAGATCCACCACGCAGGCCAGGGGCACAAGCCCCACGGCGGAAGCTCTCAAAATTCCGATACCCCGCGCTTCGATCATTCCGCGAATGTTCGGGGCTGCATCGGCCAAGATCTGATCACCCTCAGCGCGCAGTTCGACCCGGTCATCCCCGACCAGGTCGGCCCCCAGCGCCATCATCTGAAGCGCCAGAGCGGACTTGCCAGAACCCGAGGCACCCACAATCAGCAAAGCTTGCCCCGCAACCGCAACGCAACTCGCGTGAATGATGGCGCTATCGTGTTCGGCCAGATCATAGACGGACGGGCCGCTCATGGATCAAACAGGCAGCCCGACAACAAAGCGCGCGCCCAACGGGTCCGAGGTGATGTCAGCCTCGGTCGGGCGGATGTTCTCGGCCCAGATTACGCCGCCGTGAGCCTCGACAATCTGCTTCGAGATCGCCAGCCCCAGACCCGAGTTATTCCCGAAATGCTCGGCAGGTCGCTGCGAATAGAACCGTTTGAAAACTTTGGTCAGCGCCTGTTCGGGGATGCCGGGACCTGTGTCTTCGACCACAACCAGAACGCGGTTTTGGCGCCGGCGCACCCAGACGCGGATTGCATCTTTTTCTTCGCAGAACGAAATCGCGTTGGTGATCAGATTGACAAAGACCTGAGCCAGACGCGCCTCGAGCCCGTTGATGATGATCGGGTTTTCAGGCAGGTCGGTGATATAGTCGATCCCCTTGGATCGCGCGTCTTCGCCCAGATACTGGCTGATATTGCCAACCAGTTTCAAAAGGTCAAAGGGCTGTTCTTCTTCCTTGACCAGTTCCGCATCCAAGCGGGACGCGTTCGAGATGTCGCTGACCAAACGGTCCAAGCGGCGCACGTCGTGTTCGATTACGCCCATCAGTTTCTCGCGCTGATCCTCGCGCTTGACCATTCGCAGCGTACCCACGGCAGATTGCAGACTGGCCAGCGGGTTCTTGATCTCATGGGCGACATCAGCGGCGAACTGTTCATTCGCATCGATCCTGTTATACAGCGCTGTCACCATGCCCCTTAGTGCGCGACTGAGCAGGCCGATTTCGTCCGGGCGCGCGGTCAGATCGGGGATACGGATCCGTCCCGGATTCACGCCCGCGCCTCGGTCCTTGCCCAGTTCAGCCGCAGCGGCCAGATCGGCAAGCGGGTTGGCGATCGTCGAAGCCAGCACCAGACTCAACCCGATGGAAACCAGCAGGGCGACGACAAACATTTGCAGAATACGCTCCTGCTCGCGACGAGCCAAAGCGTCGATTTCCCCCGAAGGTCCGGCCATAGCCACGGCGCCGACCGCGGCGCTGTCCAGCAGAATGGGTGCTGCGGCTACAATCACCGTTTCGCCGAAATCATCCTTAACCGCCTGTACCTGCACTTCACCCTGCAGCGCGCTGGGCACAATCGCTTGAACCCTTTGTGCCAGTGTCGGTGCTTCGCCGGGTTCACTGCCGGAAAACACGCGTGACAAGCCCGTCCACACTGCATTAAGCGCGTCGCTGATCACGGTGCTGCCCGTCTGAAGCTCTGCTTCTGATGCCAACAAGGCCGGCGTTTCCGATGCTGCGCCCCGCGCCCACCCAATCAGCGTACCCCGCGCATCGTATACAAAGACCTCTCCACCTTCAGGCAGGCTGAGACCGGCCAGAGTATCTTTCACGTCCAACGCGCTTGAATCCTGCGTCAGCCCGGACGCCGTCTGTCGTAGCTGAGCCTCGAACACGTTGCTAACCAACTGCGCGTCGCCAACCAAATTGCGGGCCGTTTGCCGCAGCTGTTCCCCCCGCGAGTCGTCGAGATACAGCAAACCCGTCACCAAGATGACCAGAGCGATCAGGTTCAGGGTGATGATCTTGCGCGCCAGAGGCGAACCGCGCAGGGAAAACAGGTTGCGACGACGACGGGAAGCGCGAAGCTCGGCAGACTCGGGGTCTTGCGGGATGACCCAGTCATCCCCCAGAACGACATCACCGTCCCGCAATTCGCTGGCTTGTTCCGTATCGCGCACGAGACCCGGTTACCCCTGATTAATGGCCACGCTTATTCTTCGTTGTACCTGTACCCAATGCCGTACAGCGTTTCGATCGCCGAAAACTCGGGGTCTGCGGCGCGCATTTTCTTGCGCAGGCGCTTGATGTGGCTATCGATAGTGCGGTCGTCCACATAGACCTGATCGTCATAGGCAACGTCCATCAGCTGATCGCGGCTTTTGACAAAGCCCGGTCGCTGCGCCAACGCTTGAAGCAATAGGAACTCAGTCACGGTCAGGGACACGTCCGACCCTTTCCAGCTGACCGCGTGGCGCAGCGGGTCCATCCGCAGATCGCCACGCTCCATTACTTTGGCGTCGCCGGTGCTGGCGGTGGTCGCATCTCCCGTGGTTGCCTCCTGCCGGCGCAGTAGCGCGCGGATGCGCTCCACCAGAAGACGCTGCGAGAACGGCTTTTTGACATAGTCATCCGCGCCCATGCGCAGACCAAGAACCTCGTCGATCTCGTCATCTTTGGAGGTTAGGAAAATCACCGGCATCTGGGTTTTCTGCCGCAACCGCTGCAACAGGTCCATCCCGTCCATTCGCGGCATCTTTATATCCAGAACAGCCATGTCGGGCAGTTTCTTGTTGAAAGCGTCCAGCGCTGCCTGTCCATCATTATACGTCTCAACCTCGAACCCTTCGGCTTCGAGTGTCATGGAAACGGACGTCAGGATATTTCTGTCGTCGTCCACCAGTGCAATCTTTGACATCGGGTTAACCCCTATTCCTGCTCACTCACGCAATTATTCGCTTATTAGTAAGGCATCTTTGTCGTTTTTATGGCCCCGAATCAATCCGTATCTGCGAATCGTGCGATTGTTGTCACACAGATGCGGCAAAAAAGCCGTTAACATGCGCGTAAAAGCGCCTTGTTTTCCGACAGGAAATTATTGGTGGCGCTAAACTTTGACTTGGTTGCGCTAACTACGTCAAACCGTGCTGTTCATGCCCTAAACGACCGTGATAAGACCCGCCCATCCGCCGGTTTTTCCCGGCATACTGCCCCAAGAGCGCACCCCGGCCCAACCGCCGACGCGCCGCCACAGGAGAAGACACACATGACATCTGGACGGGTTAACCCGCAATTCCGCCTCGAAGATCAGGGCATCGAGGGTCTGGGCAATGTCTATTATAACTTCATGGAACCGGCGCTGATCGAAGAGGCGCTGAAGCGCGGCGAAGGCACCCTTGGCAATGGCGGAGCCTTCCTGGTAACCACCGGCAAATTCACCGGTCGTTCCCCCAAGGACAAACACGTCGTCAAGACCGACAGCGTTGCCGACACCATCTGGTGGGAAAACAATGCCGCGATGACCCCCGAAGGGTTTGACGCACTGTACGAAGACATGCTGGCGCATATGAAAGGCCGCGATTACTTCGTGCAGGACCTCGTCGGCGGTGCCGATCCAGCCTATTCGATCAACGTGCGCATGGTCACCGAACTGGCCTGGCACAACCTGTTCATCCGCCACCTGCTGCGCCGCCCGGATCGCGAAGATCTGGAAGAGTTCGTGGCGCACTTTACCGTCATCAATTGCCCCAGCTTCCAGGCTGATCCAGCCAAGCATGGCTGCAAGAGTGAAACCGTGATCGCGCTGAACTTCGATCGCAAGCTGATCCTGATCGGCGGCACGGAATACGCGGGTGAGAACAAAAAGTCCGTGTTCACTTTGCTTAACTACATGCTGCCGGAAAAAGGCGTGATGCCTATGCACTGCTCGGCCAACCACGCCGTTGGCAACCCGGTCGACACGGCCGTATTCTTCGGCCTGTCCGGCACCGGAAAAACCACTTTGTCGGCCGACCCCTCGCGCACCCTGATCGGGGATGACGAGCACGGCTGGTCGGACCGCGGCACTTTCAACTTTGAAGGCGGCTGCTATGCCAAGACGATCAACCTGAACGCCGAGGCCGAGCCGGAAATCTACGCGACCACCAGCAAGTTCGGCACCGTGATCGAAAACATGGTCTTTGACCCCGAAACCAAAGAGCTGGATTTCGAAGACGACTCGCTGACAGCGAACATGCGCTGCGCCTACCCGCTCGAGTACATCTCAAACGCGTCCAGCAGCGCTTTGGGTGGGCATCCGAAGAACATCATCATGCTGACCTGCGATGCGTTTGGCGTTCTGCCTCCGATCGCGCGTCTGACACCGGCACAGGCGATGTACCACTTCCTGTCGGGCTTCACCTCGAAGGTCGCCGGAACCGAGCGTGGCATTACCGAACCACAGCCCACATTCTCGACCTGCTTCGGCGCGCCATTTATGCCGCGTCGCCCGGAAGAGTACGGCAATCTGCTGCGTGACAAGATCGCCCAGCACGGCGCGACCTGCTGGTTGGTGAACACCGGCTGGACCGGCGGTGCCTATGGCGTTGGCAGCCGCATGCCGATCCGCGCGACCCGCGCCCTGCTGACGGCTGCCCTGGAAGGATCGCTGCGCGATGCCGAGTTCCGCAAGGATGCGAATTTCGGCTTTGACGTTCCGGTCTCGGTTCCCGGCGTGGCCGAAGTTCTGCTGGACCCGCGCCGCACCTGGGATGATCAGGCCGCGTTTGACAAGCAGGCTGAGAAACTGGTGCAGATGTTTGCCGAGAACTTTGAACAGTACCTGCCCTTCATCGACGATGACATCAAAGCCGTCGCAATCGGGTGAAGAGATCAGGGGGCGGCTTCGCCCCCTTTTCTTTTGAGGCGACACAAAAAGCTTTAGTCGCCCAATGGTTGTAATATGCGCAATGCGCATACAAATTTATTGCCCGTTTCGCCAGTTTAGAGTACTCAACGGTGTCATAATGACGAAAATGCCCGGCGCTTTCGCACCGGGCGGAAAGTAAAGACCTTGGGGATACTCAATGAGCGCGCACTCACATTCGCGATTTGAGCAACCTAATCAGATATCTAGTGTAATCCATCGGGGATGGGTGTCAATATGAGACTTGCAAATCACCACTGAAAACGAATGCATCTCTCACCTTTGTATTTTGGCAAGGGGCGACACGGAAAACTACAGGTAAAGAAATGACAGAAATCTCGAAACTGACCGAACTTCGCAAATTGATGCAAAGTATGGAACAGACCCTTGGGCTCGAGCAACTCTCTCCGGTTGAGCGTGACATTTACTACGCCGCCGAAGAGCTTTCCAAACAGGATCAGGAAGTGCGGACTTTTGGTCTGATTGAACACACTCTGGTCAAAAGCGTTTCGCGCCCGACCTTCTTTCGCGCGCTGAAATCGCTGGTGCAAAAAGGCTATCTGTCCCAGAGCGGCAACTCAAACCGGGGGCGGTATATCGTACATGCGCCCAGATGATGTCTCCAACCTGCGCGTCGTTGGCTGAACACCGTGCGCAGATGGGCTTCTGACACATTCTTCGCCTCGCTGGCTTATGTGGTTGCGTCATTCCTCACGTTTGAGGTGCTGATGCCGCTGCAGAACATGTTCTTCCCGGAATACCCAAGCCGGGCCAGCCTGCTGTTTTTGCCGCACGGCGTGCGTGTACTTGCCGCATGGCTATTGGGATGGCGCGCGATTTTCGCGCTGCTGCCCGGGGTCTTTTTGGTTTTTGCCTTTCTTGGCGGGGCGGACGTATTCCTGCCTAGCCGCCTGTTGGCGATTGCCATCGCTGTCACCACCGTTCCGGCCGTGTTCTATATATTCAAATGGATTGGATGGGATTTGTTCCCAAGGCCTGATCGCAAACCCTGCTGGTTGTGCGTGATGGGTGTCGGCGTCATCACCTCGATCCTGGCATCCGCGCTAACGAACATGAGCTTTGGCAGTGCAGGCATTGAGTATATCGCCTTTCTGATCGGCGACATCTCGGGGCTGTTCTTCCTGATGTTGGGGCTGTATTTCACGTTTCGCTTCATGGACCGCAGGGCCTAACCCATCAACCCGCGACGCAGCAGGTTCAGCCCAGCGACCAGCAGGACAACCAACGTCACCTTGCGAAACAGCGCCTGATCGATCCTAGATTGCAATTGTAGCCCCAGCCACATTCCAACCACCGCAGGAACGATCAGAACCGCCGAAAACGGAGCAGTCTCTGCCCGCAGGATACCCGAGCCGAGATGCGCCAGCGTCAGGGCAACTGCACCCAGCCCGTAGATGACACCCTGAACCCGCATCTGCACAGCCTTGGGCGTATTCAACGCCGTCAGGTACGCGACAGTCGGCGGCCCCCATATCCCGGACATCCCACCGACAAAGCCCGCGACTGAGCCGATCAGTGCTTCCATCCGCACCGACGGTTTTGCAAGAACAAGCTTTACACCCAGCACTTGGATCAAGGCAAAGAGCGTGACTGGCGCACCGATCATCAGCAAAAAGGTCGATGGCGGCACCAAAGTCACAAGCTGGGCCCCTGCCAGCAGAAACACCAGCCCGACAATCAGAAACACGCGGAATTGCCTCATCGACGACACAGCTGCCTGCACACCCTGTCCAAACGCCTGGAGAACATTAGTTACCAATGTCGGAAGGATAAGGCCTGCGATGGCAAGTTCGGGCGGCAAAAAGACACTTAATCCCGAAACCAACACCATGGGCATCGCAAACCCGACCATTCCTTTGATGGAACCGGCCAGAAACGCCACACCTAAAGCCAGCAGCAGGTCCTGCGGAGTCAGTAAGGAAAACAATGTCATGCACCCCTGATAGCATTCCTGACGTGCGCTGCACCGCAAAAACGTTCGAGAAATAATTGAACTTTTTCGCAACGTAATAAGTATTTTTGTTGCGCTGCACGTGCAGCATGATATGACCAGACGATACCAGAAAAGGACACGATTCATGGCTCATGACGGACAGGATATGACCCAGATGACGACACCCGCTGTTTTGCCCGATCTTCTGACATTGACCCGCGTGGCAGTGCCCGCTGTCAACGAAGTGTTCGAGCGCGCGCGTGAGTCGGTTCGCGGTATGGTCACCGCAGATGACCGCATCTCGGGCGCATTGATCGAAGCCAATCAGACAGCTGCCCATGGTCTGGCATGGCTGGCGACGTATGCGCAGTCGCTTCAACAGATGCAGCGCTGGGCCGAGGCGCTGGACGCAGACGGCAAGTTCGGCGAGGTCGAACAGCTGTTGCACCAGATCGCGTTTGGTGAGTACCTGCATCAGGTTGCAGGTGGCATTCCGATGAATCAAGGCGAGGTTGTACGCCTGCAGGATATGGGTCTGGGCTGGGACGCTCTGTCCGGCTTCCAGTCCTCGGAAATTCAGACCCTGATGGCGCAGGCTAACTCTCAGGCTGCGCGCAGCCGTCTGGTCGCACTGATGGAAGATCAGGCTGGCGCCACCATGTTCGGCGCGTCAGGTCTGGATGAAGAGCTTGAGATGATCCGCGACCAGTTCCGCCGTTACGCGGTTGAAAAGGTCGAACCTTATGCCCACGAATGGCACCTCAAGGATGAGCTGATCCCGATGGACGTCATCGAGGAACTGGCCGAGATGGGCGTCTTTGGCCTGACCATCCCCGAGGAATTCGGCGGTTTTGGCCTGTCCAAAGCCTCGATGTGCGTGGTCTCTGAAGAATTGTCGCGCGGCTATATCGGCGTTGGTTCGCTGGGCACCCGCTCCGAAATCGCAGCCGAGTTGATCATCGCAGGCGGGACCGACGAACAGAAAGCCAACTGGCTGCCAAAACTGGCCAGCGCCGAGATTCTGCCAACCGCTGTCTTCACCGAGCCAAACACCGGATCGGACCTTGGCAGCCTGCGCACCCGCGCGGTCAAGAATGCCGACGGCGACTATGAGATCACCGGCAACAAGACCTGGATCACCCACGCGGCGCGGACCCATGTGATGACCCTGCTGGCCCGGACCAACCCAGACACCACCGATCACCGTGGCCTGTCCATGTTCCTGGCCGAAAAGACGCCGGGCACGGACGAGAACCCCTTCCCGACCCCCGGTATGACCGGTGGAGAGATTGAGGTTCTGGGCTATCGCGGCATGAAGGAATACGAGCTGGGCTTTGACGGGTTCAAGGTCAAGGGCGAGAACCTGCTGGGCGGCGAAGAAGGCAAAGGCTTCAAGCAGCTTATGGAAACCTTTGAGTCCGCCCGAATCCAGACCGCCGCCCGCGCCATCGGTGTGGCCCAAAGTGCGCTGGATATCGCCATGCAATACGCGCAGGACCGCAAGCAGTTCGGTAAATCGCTGATCAACTTCCCCCGCGTGTCCGGCAAACTGGCGATGATGGCGGTCGAGATTATGATCGCCCGTCAGCTGACCTATTTCTCGGCCTGGGAAAAGGACCACGGCCAGCGCTGCGACCTTGAGGCTGGTATGGCCAAATTGCTGGGTGCCCGTGTGGCATGGGCTGCGGCAGACAACGGTCTGCAGATCCACGGCGGCAACGGTTTTGCATTGGAGTACAAGATCAGCCGCGTTTTGTGTGACGCGCGCATTCTAAACATTTTTGAGGGGGCTGCCGAAATTCAGGCACAGGTTATTGCACGGCGTTTGCTGGGCTAACCAGAATTAGGCATCCCGTTTCCCCAACTGGACCCGGCCTTCGTGTCGGGTCTTTTTCTTTCTGTGGCGACATTCCTCCAATCGTCACCGAACAAAAGAACTTCCCCTTTGCTTTTAGTCCGAACCCTTTTAGGGCAGGCTGCACGATGAACGAGGCACAAGGGAAGCTGCACAGAATGACCCGACTGGTTTTTGCGCTTTGGGCAACACTTGCGGCCCTCCTCGTGGGCGCTTGCGCACCCTCTCAGCCCTTCGTAGGGCAAACCGAAGTTGACGCGCTGGCCGAGGCCATCAGCGATCTTGGGCCACAGGTCGACCCGGCCGAGGCGCAGAGGGCCGCCTCCATTGCTTACGCGTATTCCAAACAGCTGAAAAAAGACTGGAACGTCACAGACTCGGCCATCATCCACAACGCCAAGGTCATCAACGGCTTTCGCGAAAAAGGCCTGTGCAACGACTGGGCGCAGGCCATGACCCAGCGCTTGCAACAGGAAAACTTCCGAACGCTGGACCTGCACTGGGTAACCTCACCCCCAACGGCGTTTCGGATCATCCACCATTCGGCCCTGATCAGCGCAAAAGAAGATTCCATGTATGATGGCATCATCCTGGATCCGTGGCGCAACAGCGGGGCGTTGTTCTGGGCACCTGTGCGCGAGGACACGCGGTACAACTGGCGACCTCGCATGGACGTCCGCGCCGAACTTATCAGTGGCGAGAACCCATATTAACCTGAGAAAAGGTCACAAACGATGATGCGCCTGATCCTCGCCCTGCCTCTGATGACCCTGTTTCAATGCGACAAGGACGAATCTGTCGCCGCATACGGCGCAGGCGATCGCACCTGGGAACTACAAGAGGTTGACGGTCAGCCGTTCGAGGCCAGCGCGACGCTACGCTTCCCGGAAGAGGGCAAGATCGCAGGCAACGCCCCCTGCAACAGCTACAGCGGTACCTTGAACGCGCCCTACCCCTGGTTCGAGATCATGGATCTGACCGCCACACGGGCGGCCTGTGCGGGGCTTGAAGCCGAAGGGTTTTACTTCGCCGCCCTGATCGCAATGACGCAGTCCGAAGTCTCTGGCGACGTGCTGGTCCTGCGCAATGACGACGGCCACGAGATGGTATTCAAAGCCGCCGAGTAAACTGATCCACAAACCGCGCCCGCGCCTCGGGCACGGGGTTGTGTCCCAAAGACGGCGCAAGGTGGTGTTCCAGAAAGTACCCGGTGGTTTTTAGCCCAGCAACGATCTCGTCATCTGGCGCGGTCCCTTCCCCGCGCAGGCAAGGTGGCAACGGCAACAGCTTGTCAGCCCATTCTCCGGCCCCCTCAGCGCTGACGGCGCGGCCGGTTTTGGGCGAGACATAAACCAATCCTTCGGTCGCCCCGGTGACTGCGCAGGCCGATAAATCCAAGCCGAACCCCAGTTCTTCAAGCAGCGCCAGTTCCCAGCGCAGATAGGCCAACGGCCAAATCTCGTCTTGCCCCAAGAGGTCCATCAACTGTTCAGTTTGCCGGTAAATCGCCGGATGCGGCTCGCGCTCGGGCAGGCAAAAGGACAATAGTGCTACCGACGCGTTCAACCCTGCCAAAGCCAGGCGTCCCGAAAAGGCAGCCGCTGCGCGCGAACGCAAAGGCTCGACCTGAAACGTACCCAGATGTTCCTCAAGACGCGCGCGCCACAGAACGTCCAACTGCGCGCCGGGTTGCAGGATTGGCGCGATCTTGCGACTGGTGCCGCCGCGCACGACGCCCGCATGCCGCCCGTGGTCTTCTGTGAACACTTCAATGATCGCCGCAGTTTCCCCGTGCCGACGAGTGGTCAGAAGGATGCCGTGATCGCGCCAGTCCAAATCAGGCTCCTTTAACTCTGCGGGCCGCTACATACCCGTAACAGACCGCAAGGCGACCCTGTCCGCAAGTGGTGTGATGACCTAGAACCGGGCCCGGAAGGCAACGCCGATCAAGGGGGCTGTTTCATAGCTCTGCCGGCTCAGTTCAGCGCCGTTTGCATCATCCAGAGTCAGACGGCCATCGAACTCGGCCCCTGCAAATACGTTCAGAGAAACCCCGGGGTTGGGATTGTAACCGAAGGACACGACCACGGGGATGCTTTTGTCCTCGCCGACGCCATTCGGGGCCAACCCGTCGCCATCCAGCCGGAACCGAATGCGTTCGGACCGAGCCGATAGCCCAAGTGTCATTGTGTCGCTCAGCGCATAGTTCAGCGTCAGACCCGGCCCCTGCGTCGCCCCCACACCCGAGCCGGTGTTCAGGTTCCACCGATCATTGATGTCCCAATCGACCAGTAATGCCGGGAAGAAATCAGTGCTGTCGTCTTCAAGCTGCGAGAACGCCCCAAAGGCTGGGCCGATGGTGAGGCTCTCGCTGACCTGCCACGCGATGCCGGCAAATACGCCATAGGTTCTGCCATCCGAGGCTTTGGCACCGCTTTGATAGTCCCACCGGACCTGCGGCGACACGAACACACTGGCCTTATTGCCCACGCGAAACCGCACAGGCACCGAAACGCGAATATCGCGAATATCCCGCCACGGCTGATTGTCGGCCTGACTGAAATCATAGTCGAACCTGCCAACGCTGGCGGATAACCCGACCGAAGTTCCACCACCCAGATTGTTCAGCGCGGTGGCGCGCAGAAACGCACGACTGGCCGAGAACTCTCCGCCGCCGCTCAGGTCCGTGTTCCCCTGATAGGCCGCCAGCCCATCAATCTGATAAACCCACCCCGACCGTTGTTGCGCGGCTGAGGGTACAGCACTCAGGCTCAGACCAATGGCCGCCAAACTACAAGCAATTGCAAAGCTTTTCATGATTTTCAACTCGATAGGGGACGCTCACCTCCTGAGATAGCATGCCACCCGATACGATCAAACGCAGGTACGAAATTGAATTTCGAAATGTGTCAGCAAAGCCGAAACCGGAGCGCGCCTGCGGTGTGCTAAACTGCTTGGCAAGCGCCCTGCACCATTTGGAGTTTCGCATGAAGAATTCCTTTTTCACCTCTCCATCCAACTACCCAGAGCCCTTGAATGTCCTGGGCGACCGGATCACCGTTCTGGCGCGGCTTGAGCAAATCGGAGATTACGCCGTCACACTCAACTACGGCCACGAAGGCAACGGCCCGCCGCCCCATTCGCACCCGTGGGACGAAACATTCTTCGTCGTCAAAGGCGAGGTCGATTTCGTTATGGACGGAGAGCAGCGGATCGCGACCGAAGGCACCCTGGTCCATTTTCCCGCGGGCACGGTGCACAGTTTCAAATTCGGCCCGGGTGGAGCGCATCTGCTTGAAATCAGCGGTCGCGGTTCGCAAGCGGTTGAGATGTTTACCGCTCTGGATCATGAGGTACCCGGACCGGTTCAGGACGGTGTGAAACTCGCCGAGGTTCTTCGGAATAACGGTGTTGAACTGGCAGGGTGAGCAAATTTGGTCTGCCCGATTGGTCCGTTCAATGGGCTACGACTACTCCAGCCCGTCTTCGCCCAGCAAATGTCGACCTTGCCGGTCTTCGACTTCGATCACCCACAGGTCAGGATCGAAGCTGCGTTGACGAGAGATCGCCTCATCCACGTCAGTCTCGGCACCGGACGACAGTTCCACCCATTTACGCTCACCGCTCATCAGATCAAAGCTGCGCTGAAAGGCGACGGCTTGCCCGTCCAAAGTGTTGAGCTTGACCAAAACCGCACCCGCCGTGTCGTCACCGTGGGTCACGACAAAAGCCGGAATTTCCTGAAACCGCAGCCGGGCCAGATAGGCGTGAACCCAGAATTCGGCAGTCAGGCGCGTCATGCGTTTCCGTCTTTGAAATCCAGACCCATTTCCGAATAGCGCTCAGATTCCTCGAGCCAGTTCGGGCGGACTTTGACCTGCAGGAACAGGTGGATCTTGCGGTCCAGGAACTCTTCCAACTCGGCGCGCGCGGCTTGGCTGACCGCCTTGATCGTCTCACCGCGTTTACCCAGCACGATGCCTTTATGGCCATCGCGCATGACATAGATGACCTGATCGATCTTGGCAGAGCCATCCTTACGCTCTTCCCAGTTCTCGGTCTCGACCGTCAGCTGATAGGGCAGTTCCTGATGCAGGCGCAGGGTCAGCTTTTCCCGTGTCATTTCGGCGGCAATCATGCGCAATGGCAGATCGGCGATCTGATCCTCGGGGTACAGCCATGGGCCTTCGGGCAGCTCCTGCGCCAGCCACGCACGCAGGTCGTCCACGCCATATCCCTTTTCGGCCGAGATCATGAAGGTTTCAGCAAACGGATAGCGCGCGTTCAGGTCGCTGGTCAGAGCCAGCAGCGCTTCGGACGGCACCTTGTCAATCTTGTTGATTGCCAGCGCGATGGTGCGGCCCTGACCGATCTCTTCCAGACCTTCCAGAATGCGCTCGACCCCTTCGGTGATGCCACGGTGCGCTTCAACCATCAGTACGACCAGATCCGCATCCGCAGCACCGCCCCAGGCTGCCGCGACCATGGCGCGATCCAGACGGCGGCGCGGTTTGAAAAGGCCGGGCGTGTCGACGAACACCAGTTGCGCATCACCCTCCATCGCCACGCCACGAATGCGGGCGCGGGTGGTCTGCACCTTGTGCGTCACGATCGAAACCTTTGCCCCCACCATGCGGTTCAGCAGGGTGGATTTGCCCGCGTTGGGCTCTCCGATCAGGGCGATAAATCCGGCGCGTGTGGTCATGTCTCTGGCGATCCTGTTTGCAGGTGCGCACCCCTATAGCAGAAAGCCCCCGCGGGCCAGAGGCATTTGTCGCATTGCGGCCATGCAAAAACGGTGGCACCCCATCCCTAGCCACGCCAAAACCAGCCAGGCACCCGTTCGGAATATGAGGCAAAAGATGAAACGTCGCGAGTTTCTTTTGAGCAGCGGGGCCACAGCCGGTGCGCTGGGTCTGGGAGGGTTTGGATTTGCGCAGGGTGCGCAGGAATTGACGATCCAACCGGCAAGCTTTGCCCTGCGTGATCAGGTAACGACCGGCATGGTCAGTTTGTCTGCAGACGCGCCACCCCCGGTTTTGTATGGCAAACAGGGAGAGGTGATGCGGTTGCCGGTCCGCAACACGTTGCCCGACTATACAGCGATGCACTGGCACGGGCTGCGGATCGCCAACAAAATGGACGGTGTACCCTACTTGACCCAGATGCCGATGGGCGAAGGCGAGTTGTTCACCTATGAGTTCACGCCGCCGGATGCGGGTACCTACTGGTACCACCCGCACTGCATGACGATGGAACAGATGGCCCACGGTCTGACCGGCGTCATGGTGATCGCCGAACCTGAAGATGTCGGATTCGACAGCGAACAGGTCATCAACCTGCGTGATTTCCGGCTGGACGAGGACGGAGCCTTCTTGCCCGCTCACACCCAGCGTGGCGCAGCGCGGGCAGGAACTTTTGGCAATGTCCACACGGCCAACTGGCTTCAAAGCCCGGTCTATGATCATGCGGCAGGGAGCCTGGTTCGGCTACGTGTGGTGAACACGGACACGACGCGGATCTACAAACTGCATCTGGACGGCGGCGCAGCGCGGATCATTGCCTGGGATGGCCACCCGGTTGAGATCGACCTCCCGATGCCCAGCGCGGATGAGCCGCTTTTGGTCGGCCCCGGGCAGCGCGTGGACTTTGCAATTGCCATGCCCGGCAGTGAAGGAGAAAGCGTGGCTATGATGGCGAAGCTGCCCGGTCAACCGGCCAAAGCCATGGCCAGCCTGCGCGCGATTGGGTCATCGGCGGGACGCGACCTGAAAGACTTACGCCCGCTCCCCTTGAACCCAGTGGCAAAACCCGATCTTAACAACGCCGAATTGCACGAGTTTGTATTTGGGTGGACCCCCGAAGGCGGTGAGCCAAACAACGGCTTCTGCGGATCGTTGGGGTATAATTTCTGGTCGATCAACCGCACACCCTGGCCCGGCGATGCGGCAGAAGGGGCTGGACCATTGGCGACGTTGGACCTGGGAAAAAGCTACGTGCTGCGGCTTCGCAACGAGTCGCCCAACCTGCACCCGATACACCTGCATGGACTAGCGTTTGTGCCGCTGCGGTCGAACTTGCGAAAGTTGCCTCGGCTGATGACCGACACGATGTTGTTGCTGAAAGACGAGGTGGTCGAGATCGCGCTGGTCGCCGACAACCCAGGCGATTGGGCATTTCACTGCCATGTGATCGAACACCAGAAAACCGGGTTAACCGGGTTTATCCGGGTGGTTTGACGGGCGCATTTAGCGCCCGCTCTGGGGATCAGCCGTTTTGACGCGCGATCAGGCGCAGGATGGCGACCATGACGATCCCGTAAAGAACATGTCCGATCAGTGCGACCCAAGTGATCGCCGAAAAGTTCAGGAATGTCGGCAGACCCGACAGGGTGGTGATCCCACCGAGGGCAAAGACCCACAGACCAAACCCATAAATCGCCGAAGCGGCAAACAAGTGAACGGGGCCAAGGACCTTAACCCAGATTGGTTTGAAGATCAGGAACCATCCCAACGGATAGGCGATCAGGCCCACAAGATAGAAATGAACAAAAAAGCCCAGAAACGCATTGCTGGGCAGGCCGAGGCTGGACAGCAGGCTTTGGGCCAGCCCTTCGGGCGACAGATTAGCCCAGCCGATACCGGGGCTGACAACCTGCCCCCAAAAATCGAAGGCGATCGTGGCGATAAAACCGGCGATGAACAGAAAGCCGATATTCACGGTAGTCAGTTTTGCGTTTTGCATGGGAATGCCTCAACTCGTTGTATCCGTTCCGCTTTGGCCCCTTGCCAACAGGTCAGTACCAATGCGGATGAGACTCAGATACGAGCGCGGCCCGAGGTCTGCCATAAGCCTCAAGTTAGATTGAGAATTGTGACATTTGCCAGCGGACGAGCAATGCTAGTTCAGCTGCTCCAACAACGCCTTCGCGGCGGCTTGTTCGGCCTGACGTTTCGACCCTGCCGTCGCTTGCGCTTCGGTCCCGTCCTGCAGCCGGGCCGCAATGGTGAACACCGGCGCATGGTCCGGGCCGCTGCGTTTCACCTCTATGTATGAAGGCGGCTTTTGCCCCCGTGCCTGCGCCCACTCCTGCAGCGATGTTTTGGCGTCCCGCGCGTCCGCTTCGACATTGTGAATGCGATCTCCCCACAGGCGCAAGATCACGTTGCGCGCGTCCTCAAACCCGGCGTCACGGTAAACTGCGGCGATCACCGCCTCCATCGCGTCACCCAGCAATGCCTGTTTTCGGCGACCACCCGACAGCATCTCGGACCGGCCCAGCTTCAGGACGGCGCCCAGATCAATCTGCCGCGCAACATCGGCGCAGGCTTCCTTGCGCACCAAAGCGTTGAAACGCGGGGCCAACTGCCCTTCTGAGGCTTTCTTGTCGGCTTCTAACAGCGCGGTGGCCATGACCAGCCCCAGAACGCGGTCGCCCAGAAACTCCAGCCGCTGATTGTCGGGACGCGTGGCTGAGGACACCGACCCGTGGGTCAGCGCACGCACCAGCAGTTCGGGCTTTTTGAATTCATACCCAAGCCGCTGTTGGAAAGCCTTTATCTCAGACGACAGCTTCAATTGACCGCCTTGAAGAAGCGATCACCGCGCCATGTCCAGAAGAACAGCATCGAGCGGCCAGCAGATGAGAACAGAATGCGATCCGCGCGCCCGATCAGATCTTCGTAAGGCACATAGCCAACCCCACCCGCAGATTGCGGAAGGCGACTGTCGCTGGAGTTGTCGCGGTTGTCACCCATGAAGAAGAAATGGCCTTCGGGAACCGTGTAGATGCCGGTATTGTCGGCGGCTTGGTTGCCGATATTGAGCACTTCGTAAGACACTCCGTTCGGCAGGGTTTCGATCATACGCGACTTTTCGCAGACACCACCAAAACCAACAGGCCCGTTTTCACAGCGCGGACGCAAACCTTGTGAACCCTGCGGCTCAGCAACCTCGGTAAACACGCCATCCGGTTGTTGCGGCACAGGGGTGCCGTTCAGGATGATCTGTCCGTCGCGCACCTGAATGCGGTCACCAGGCAGGCCAATCAGGCGTTTGATGTAATCACGTCCGGTGACAGGGTGGCGGAAAACGATGACATCACCGCGCTCTGGCTCACCACCCCAGATCCGCGTGTTCTCATCGCTTTTCATCCAACCGCAGATATCCTGCGCATCCACGTTCAGCCCGACGCTGGGGATGATCAGACTTGGGCAGGACGCGTAGGAATAGCCATAGGACATCTTGTTGACGAACAGGAAATCCCCGATCAGCAAGGTGGGCTTCATCGACCCTGACGGAATCCAAAACGGCTGAAACAGGATGGTTCGGAACACGCCCGCAATCAGCATAGCATAGACGATGGTTTTGATCGTCTCCCACACGGGGTTACCTGTTTTGGCTTCCTCGGCCATGCTGCTCTCCGGTCGTTAGGTTGTTGGGGTGCTACATGCGGGTCGGTTCGGGGCAAGTCAAGGCTGCGTCGCCGCATCTTTAAGCGGCAGCGCTTCGATCACCACGAATGCCTGCGCCCAAGGATGATCATCGGTCAGCGTGACGTGGATGGTGGCCTCGTGGCCTTCAGGCGTCATCTCACGCAGACGTTCCGCTGCCCAGCCGGTAACATGCATCACGGGCTGCCCGGTGCGCAGATTCGTCACCGCCATATCCTTCCACGCGATCCCCATGCGCAGCCCAGTACCCAGCGCCTTAGAGCACGCCTCTTTCGCAGCCCAGCGCTTGGCATAGGTTCCGGCCACGTCATGACGGCGTTCGGCTTTGCGCTGTTCAGTCTCGGTGAACACGCGATTGCGAAACCGGTCGCCAAACCGGTCGAGCGTGCCCTGAATACGTTCGATATTCGCGAGGTCTGTGCCGATGCCGAGGATCATTGCAACCGAACCGTCAATATTTTGTAGCTTGCCACCCCGAAGAAGCCGGCAAAGGCGAAGTCAAACCATCGGCGTGCGCGACGATAAACGCCGACCATACGTTCCGAGGAAAAGAGGAAGGCGTACCCGATAAAGATCAGCAAAGACCCCGCGTACAGCATGGCGAAATAGCCGAGCAGCAACGCTAGGCTGGCGCTACTCGGGGCCACGATGGCATAGATCGACCCCCAACTCAGGATCGCCTTGGGGTTGGTCAGGTGAATGGCCGCGCCTTTGGCAAAAACCGCACGCGGCGAACCGGTAACCGGCTTGCCTAAAGACACTTCGTCCGAAGTCAGTGCACGGCGCAGCGCCTTGAGCGCGAGCCAGCTAAGATAAGCCACACCCACGTAACGGATCACCTCGAACACCCAGACATTGGCCAGCATGATCGCCGATAGGCCTAGCGCGGCGGCGATACCCCAAGCGGCTGAGCCTGCGCAAATGCCCAGGGCAAATACCAAACCGGCTTGGCGGCCTTCGTTCATTGCTGTCCCTGCAATCCCCATTGTCGCGGGCCCCGGAGAGCCCCCGGCCATCAGCCAGGCAAACCAGATGGCGACAAAACCCGGAGTGATCATCCCCGCGCCTCGTCCATCAGACGACGCATCTCGGCAATGGCAGGCGTAAGACCGCGGAAGATGGCTTCACCAATCAGGAAATGGCCGATGTTCAACTCGCGCACTTCGGGGAAGGCTGCGACGGGTTGAACAGTATCATAGGTCAGGCCATGGCCCGCATGGACCTCAAGACCCAGCGAATGGGCAAACGTGGACATCTGGCGGAGGGCGTCCAACTCACGCTCGGCAACCTCGGTGTGTCCTTCGGCCATTGCATCGCAATAGGCACCGGTGTGCAGCTCGATCACCTCGGCACCGATGCGGTGGGCAGCTTCGATCTGGCGTTGGTCAGCGGCGATGAAGATCGACACCCGGCACCCCACGTCGCGCAACGGTGCGATGAAGTGGGCCAGCTTGTTTTCTTCGCGCGCGACCTCCAGCCCGCCTTCGGTTGTGCGCTCCTCGCGCTTTTCCGGGACGATGCAGACGGCGTGCGGCTTGTGGCGCAGGGCGATTTTCTGCATCTCTTCGGTGGCCGCCATTTCGAAGTTCAACGGAACGGACAGAACCTCCATCAGTCCGTCGATATCATCATCCGAGATATGACGGCGGTCTTCGCGCAAATGCGCAGTGATACCGTCAGCCCCGGCTTCTTCGGCCAGTTTTGCGGCGCGCAGCGGGTCAGGATAGGCCCCGCCGCGGGCGTTTCGCACGGTGGCTACGTGGTCGATATTTACGCCCAGGCGCAGGTGGTTGTCAGACATCGCTCGAATCCTTCTTGAACGCTCGGTCCGAACCTAGGGCATTCGGCTGCGGAACGGCAGGCTTTGTTTCTGCCAAGCGTTTGATTTCGTCAAACTTTGCTTTGATCTTGTCGCGGCGGCGCTGCTGGTAGGTTCGGATCAACGGCAAGCTGAGATAGTAACAGATCGCGCCCGCCAGCAGGCCCGGCAGGATGCCACCGACGAGGTAAGGGAAAAACACCTCATCATAGAAAACGGCCAGGCCGCGCCAATCCGCGACCCGGTCGGTAAACAACGCCATGAAGTTGTTCTTGAGATCCCCGAGGGCGTCGACGAAGTTCTTCATCAGCCCTTTGGTTTCTTCTTTTTCGAAATTACCGCCAAGAATGAAATGCCCGGTTTGCAGGCAGATCACACCGATGGGGACATAGGTCAGAGGATTTCCGAAGAACGTACCGCTGAGAGAGGCCAGGATGTTCCCGTTGATCAATCGGCCGATCAGGGCTGCCACAACAAAGTGCAGACCGTAGAACGGCGTAAAGGCGGTGAATACACCGGCACCCACGCCCCGCGCGATACGCTCTGGCGAATCCGGCAATCTGCGGACACGGTGCTTCACGTAGTGGAAAGCCCTCGTCCATCCTCCTTTGGGATAGACGAATTCAGACGCGATCTGGACGGGCGAGCGTCGGTCTCGGCGCTTGAATACCACTCCTGATCACCCCTTCTCAGCCAGCCGCAACTGCGGTTTTGGTCCTGTCTCTGTAGCGTTCCACCGCGGCAACGTCGCTTTCCGCCTCAAGCATCAGCATCAGCGAATGCAGCTGTTCCAGGTCACGCAGTTCGACACTGACCAGAAGGCGGTAAAAATCCGGTTTGCGGTCCACAAATTCCAGGTTCGAGATATTGGCCTTTTTCTCACCGATCAATGTGCAAATGCGCCCCAGTACCCCAGCGTCATTACCAATGGTGACGTCAAGCGTCGCACCGTAGACGGCCGGGTGGGTGCCCGAATGCCAATGCAGATCGACCCAGCGATCGGGTTCGCTTTCAAACTCGGACAAGCGATCGCAATCGATCGCATGCACCACAACACCTTTGCCGCGATAGGTGATGCCGACAATGCGTTCACCCGGCAAAGGCTGACAGCAAGGCGCTCGGTCGAATTTCTGCCCCGGTTCCAGGCCGATCACTGCACGGCGCGGTGAAATGGCATCGCCTTCATCCTGTGTCAGCTCGGGATAGACGGCGCTGACGACATCATGGGCTGTCAGTTCCGCACTCCCCAGTCGGGCAAGCAATTCGTGCCTGTCTTTCAGACGCAGGTGCTTTGCCGCTGTATCCAGTGCCTTGTCGGTGGCCTTACGACCGACATGCTCAAAGCCCGAGCGCGCAAGCTCTTTGCCCAGCTTGATAAAGCGCTCGCGATCTACTTCGCGCAAAGCCCGGCGGATCGAGGTGCGCGCCTTTCCGGTCACCGCAATCTCAAGCCATGTGACCTGCGGCGTCTGACCATCGGCGGTGATGATATCCACCGACTGTCCGTTCTTGATCCGGGTCCAGAGAGGCACGCGAATGCCGTCCACCTTGGCCCCCACGCAGGCGTGACCGATGCGGGTGTGGATCGCATAGGCAAAATCAATCGGTGTCGCGCCACGCGGCAGTTTCACCACGTCGCCCTTTGGCGTGAAGCAGAATACCTGGTCCGAATACATCTCGAGCTTGACGGCTTCGAGGAAGTCTTCGTGATCCTCTTCGCTGTCGAACTGTTCGGTCAGGTTGGCAATCCACTTGGCCGGATCGACCGCGAACGGGTTTTCCGAACGCACGCCGTCTCGATACGACCAGTGCGCAGCGACGCCTGTTTCGGCCACATCGTGCATCTGCCGGGTGCGGATCTGTACCTCGACCCGTTTACCATCACGTCCTGACACCGTGGTATGGATCGAGCGATACCCGTTCGATTTCGGCTGACTGATGTAGTCCTTGAACCGCCCCGGCACCGCGCGCCAGCGTTGGTGGATCGCACCAAGAGTTCGGTAACAGTCTTCCTCGGTCTGCGTAATGATGCGGAACCCGTAGATATCGGACAAGCGCGAAAAGCCCTGATCCTTTTCCTGCATCTTGCGCCAGATCGAATAGGGTTTCTTAGCGCGCCCGAACACTTCGGCCTCGATACTGGCTTTTTCCAGCTCGTGCCGCATGTCACCTGTGATCCGGTGGATCACATCGCCGGTTTCGCGCTGCAACGTGATAAAGCGCCGAATGATCGACTGTCGGCCTTCGGGGTTCAGCACGCGGAAGGCGAGGTCTTCCAACTCTTCACGCATCCATTGCATACCCATACGGCCCGCAAGTGGCGCGTAGATATCCATCGTCTCGCGCGCTTTGACGATCTGCTTTTCTGGGCGCATCGCCTTGATCGTGCGCATATTGTGCAGACGGTCCGCAAGCTTGACCAGAATGACCCGCAGGTCCTTGGACATGGCCATGAACAGCTTGCGAAAGTTCTCGGCCTGCTTTGTCTCGCGGCTGGAAAGCTGCAGGTTGGTCAGCTTGGTGACACCATCGACCAGCTTTGCAACTTCTTCGCCGAACAGCTCGGAGACTTTGCCATAATTGGCCTTGGTGTCTTCGATCGTGTCGTGCAGCAGCGCCGTAATGATCGTCGCATCATCCAGACGCTGTTCGGTCAGGATGGCGGCAACTGCAACAGGATGCGTGAAATAGGGTTCGCCCGAATGTCGATACTGACCCTCATGCATCTGCTTGCCGAACCCATAGGCCCGGGCGATGCGGTCAGCATTTGTCTTGGGGTTGTAGTTGCGGACCAGCGCAATCAGATCGTCTGCAGAAATCATCCGGTCCGCACCTTCATCTTTGGGGCTTACCCCTGGCCTTGAGCCTCCATCAGAGCGCGCAGCAGCTTCTCTTCGGACATGTCGTCATCTGCAGGCTTGTCCGATTCCGCACCCATTAGCAGAGCCATCTGATCTTCTTCCGGCTCGTCCACCTCGATCTGGGTCTGGTTGGCCTCGATCAGGCGCTCGCGCAGTTCGTCGGCGCTCTGGGTTTCGTCGGCAATCTCGCGCAGCGACACAACGGGGTTCTTGTCGTTGTCACGGTCAACAGTGATTGCCGCTCCAGCGGAAATCTCGCGCGCACGATGGGCGGCAAGCATTACCAGTTCGAACCGGTTTGGAACCTTGTCTACGCAATCTTCAACCGTCACGCGGGCCATTGGGCGCTCTCCGTTACTGAATCTATGTCAGGAAGACGTTTATCTAAGCGCGAATCCCTGCCTTGACAAGCAAGAAATGCTGCAAATGCACCCTTCACGCGGCCGTTACCGCCGCAATTTCCTCGGGCGGCAGGTCGGCAAGCATTTCCCGGACCGTACGACCCAGCACCGGATGCCGCCAATCCGGGGCCACATCTGCCATTGGAACCAGCACAAACGCGCGATCCTGCAAACGCGGATGAGGCAGGATCAACTGCTTGGGCGCGCGCTGCCTCTGTTCTTCGGGCGAGAGGGTCAACCAGCGGTCGAATTCGGCGCTATCTGGCAAGATATGATCGTCAAAACAAACCAGATCAAGATCCAACGTGCGCATACCCCAGCGCTGAACCCTTTCGCGACCAAACTCGTGCTCGACCTGGTGCAGCACCTCCAAAAGATCTTCCGACGACTTTTCTGTCTCGATTAAGGCCGCTGCATTCACGTAATCCGGCCCTGCCCCGGCGGGAAAACAAGGGGTCTCGTAGAACCGACTGATAGCCCGAATCACCACCCCATGACGCGAAATCGCGTCAAGTGCGTCACGAAGTGTCACCTTGGGCTCATTACCTCTCAATTTGAGATTGGCCCCGAGCGCGATAACCGCGTTTGACATGAAATTGTGCCTTCTACTCGCTATATTCGGCGAATTGCATACTTGCGATACGGCCGAAATAGCCTAATTATAGGGATACCAGCGCGCCGCCTATTTCCAATATCCACTCACGTAACACCACGGCGCTCTGTATTGTACCGGAAGGACCTATTTATGTTCTACAAAGACGAACGGCTAGCGCTGTTCATCGACGGCTCGAATCTTTATGCAGCCGCAAAAGCACTGGGGTTTGACATAGACTACAAATTGCTGCGCCAAGAATTTATGCGTCGCGGCAAAATGCTTCGGGCTTTTTACTACACAGCGCTTCTGGAAAATGACGAGTATTCGCCGATCCGTCCACTGGTTGACTGGCTGCACTACAACGGCTTCACCATGGTTACGAAACCGGCCAAGGAATACACCGACAGCATGGGGCGTCGGAAAGTCAAAGGAAACATGGATATTGAACTGACCGTGGACGCCATGGAACTGGCACCACGCGTCGATCATATCGTGCTATTTTCGGGCGATGGGGATTTCCGCCCGCTGATTGCCAGCCTGCAGCGTCAGGGCGTGCGCGTGTCGGTCGTCTCGACCATCCGCAGCCAGCCGCCGATGATTTCGGACGAGCTGCGCCGCCAGGCGGACAACTTCATCGAGCTGGAAGACCTGCGCGACGTGATCGGGCGGCCTCCGCGGGAAATGCCGATGGAGCCGCGCAGCGTAGCCGCGGGCGGGCAATAAGACCGGGCCACTCACAAACCCGGGGGGAAGAAATAGACGCGGTCGGGTTTTCCAACCTGACCGCGTTTCTTTAACTAAGTACAGGTGCTGAAACACCTGTTGGCTAGCACCGATTCATGTCAGTTCAATGACGATGTCCTGTCTGGACCAAGGCCGGGAAAAGACTTACCTGTGCCTTATGGAGACCGAGACATGACCAAGCCACCGCTTACCCTTTATCTTGCCGCGCCGCGCGGGTTCTGCGCCGGAGTTGATCGCGCCATCAAGATCGTGGAAATGGCCCTGCAGAAATGGGGAGCACCCGTCTATGTGCGCCATGAGATCGTGCATAACAAGTTCGTAGTCGATGGGTTGCGCTCTAAGGGGGCGATCTTTGTCGAAGAGCTGGATGAATGCCCCGATGACCGGCCCGTTATCTTCTCGGCCCACGGCGTTCCGAAATCCGTTCCGGCGGCCGCGGCCGAGCGTGAAATGATCTATGTCGACGCCACCTGCCCGCTGGTGTCCAAGGTCCATGTCGAAGCGCAGCGCCACGCCGATGCCGGTCTGCAGATGATCATGATCGGCCACAAGGGCCACCCCGAGACCGTCGGCACCATGGGGCAGCTGCCCGAGGGCGAGGTTTTGCTTGTCGAAACAGTCGAAGATGTGGCCACGGTTCAGGTACGCAACCCAGACAAACTGGCCTTTGTCACGCAGACAACACTGTCAGTGGACGACACAAAGGACATCATCGCTGCGCTCGAGTCCCGTTTCCCCGCGATCGTTGGCCCGCACAAGGAAGACATCTGCTACGCCACCACCAACCGGCAAGAGGCCGTCAAAGCCGTGGCTCCGAAGTCGGATGCTTTGCTGGTTGTGGGCGCACCGAATTCATCGAACTCCAAACGTTTGGTCGAAGTCGCCTCGCGCGCCGGATGCACCTATGCGCAACTGGTCCAACGCGCGTCGGATATCGACTGGCGAGCACTGGACGGCATTTCATCCATCGCCATCACGGCAGGGGCGTCCGCGCCCGAGGTCCTGGTGAACGAGGTCATCGACGCATTCAGTGTTCATTATGACGTGACGGTCGAACTGGTGGAAACCGCCGTCGAAAACGTCGAGTTCAAAGTGCCCCGCGTTCTGAGGCAACCCGCATGAGAGGCATCCCAAACGCTCCGCTGGTTCTGGGGCTGGCCGGGCTGATCCCGTTCATATGGGGCGCATTGACCTATCTGAACGGCGACCTGCAGGATTGGGGCCGTCAGGCGCTGGGGTCGCGTCTGGTCGGGCCGTACGTTCAATTGTTCTATGGCGCGGTGATCCTGAGTTTTATGTCCGGTGTTCTGTGGGGCTTTGCCACAAAGACCTCGGGCAGCAAGGCCGCGACATGCTATCTGTTGTCGGTCCTTCCGGCGCTTTGGGCGTTCTTCATGACAGGCGGTGGCCCCGTCGAGGCGGGCGTAAACCTAATGTACGGGTTCGCCGGGCTTCTCATCCTGGACGCGGTTTTCGCCTATTGGCGGCTGACGCCGACTTGGTGGCTGCGGCTGCGGATTTTGCTGACGACCGTCGTCCTGATATGTCTTGCTGTAGGAGTGTACCTGTGACTGACCGCCAGACCATCGACGCCTACACCACCCATGTCGCCGAATACCTGAGCGTCCCTTTGCCCCGTGAACAGATCGAGGCGCGCATGGCCTTTGCCGAAGCGGTCGTGCCCGAGGGTTTTGTGCTGGACCTGGGCTCGGGGCCCGGTGCGGACAGTACGTTTTTCCAACGCCAAGGCCTAAGGGTCCGCGCGCTGGATGCAACGCCCGCCTTTGTAAACCACGCCCGGGAAAACGGCGTGGACGCGCATTTGGGTACGTTCGATGATGTGACCGAAGATGGCGTGTACGACGGTATCTATGCCAGCTTTTCGCTGTTGCATGCACCACGCGCAGACTTTTCGCGCCACTTGGCGGCCATTCAGCGAGCCATGAAACCCGGGGGCATCTTCTTTCTTGGACTAAAGCTGGGCACCGGTGAACATCGCGACGAGCTTGACCGCTATTATACCTATTTCTCACAAACCGAGATCGAAGAAGCGCTGGCACAGGCCGGATTCACCATCGACCAGATCACAACCGGCATGGGCACAGGCTTGGCCGGGTCTTATGACGGTTTCATTCTGGTGCTCGCCCATGCCTGATCTGTTTGCCTATACCGACGGCGCTTGTTCCGGCAATCCCGGCCCCGGAGGCTGGGGCGTATTGCTACGTGCAATGGACGGCGACACGGTCCTGAAAGAGCGTGAATTGAACGGCGGCGAGGCCGAGACCACCAACAACCGAATGGAGCTGCTGGCCGCGATCAGCGCGCTTGAAGCACTGGAACGCGCCTCGAAGATCACGGTGGTCACCGACAGCGCCTATGTGAAAAACGGCGTGACAGGTTGGATTTTTGGCTGGAAGAAGAATGGCTGGAAGACCTCGAACAAGAAACCGGTCAAGAACGTTGATCTGTGGCAGCGGCTGGACGAAGCTCAGATGCGCCACGATGTGACCTGGGAATGGGTCAAAGGCCACGCGGGCCATCCCGAAAACGAAAAGGCGGATGAACTGGCGCGGGCTGGCATGGCTCCGTTCAAACCTAAAAAGGCACAAGCGTGAGCGGTCTTGCGCTGCTCGACTATGCCTCGGTTTTTGTCTTTGCCCTGACAGGGGCGCTTGTGGCCAGCCGCGCCCAACTGGATCTGGTGGGCTTTGCTTTCATGGCCTGCCTTACGGCGGTCGGGGGCGGCACGATCCGAGACCTTCTGCTGGATCGGCATCCGGTGTTCTGGGTTGGACAACCGGACTACATCCTGATCGCTACAGCGGCGGCCGTACTGGTGTTTTTCACCGCACACCGGGTCGAAAGCCGATACAACTGGCTGGTCTGGCTGGACAGTTTCGCCCTGGCCATCGCCGCAGCGGCGGGTGCAGGGGCTGCCTTGTCTCTGAACCAGTCCGGCGTCATCGTGGTGCTGATGGGAGTGACAACCGGATGCCTGGGCGGGCTGATGCGCGACGTGGTCTGCAACGAGGTGCCGCTGGTCCTGAAACAAGGCGAGCTTTACGTGTCCTGCGCTTTTTCCGGCGCTGTGGTCGCCGTTCTTGCAAACAGACTGGGCTTTGACGAGCTGACCACGCTCGCGGCCTGCGCGCTGATCTGCTGGGCGCTGCGGGCGGGATCCCTAGTGTTTGGCTGGCGGCTTCCGGTCTACAAGGCGCGGCCACCACGCCACTGACACAATGGGCGGCCAAAACCGCCACACTTTTAGCGCCGAAAGTAAGTCTGCCAGATCCAAATCACCAGCAGCGCGCCAAGCACTGCCCCGACAAAGCCCGATAACCATCCCGCAACGGTGACCAATGCGCGCAAAACAATGCCGCCGACCAGTGCTCCGATGATACCAATCAGCATGGTCGCCGGGATACTGGCCTCAATCCGCATCAGGCGAGTGGCCAGGAACCCTGCTGCGGCTCCGATGATGATCAGGGCGATGACCGGCATATCACTTCCTCCAATGGGTCGGCACGATGATCAGCGCGCCGACAGATGACAGCACGGCGTCCAGACCGGGTGGGCCAAAGCTAATGCCGAACATGATACGCACAAAGTAAAACAAAAAAGCGCCGCCGACGCAGATAATGATCGACGGCAGGTACCCGTTATGGGTGAAGCCCGTTTTCTCGGACAGGTAGCCGACGATCCCGGCAATGACGACTGTGCCCATAAGCACCATGAACATCGGCTACTCCGCTGTCAGGCGGCTGCCAGCCGGAATGGGCCAGCCCCGCAAAAAGGTTTCCTTATCCTGCGCGCCTTTACCCGCCCGTTGCAAGCGCAGCAGGTCCACCGCGCCTTCACCACAAGCAATGGTCAGGGCGTCATCCAGAACCTGACCGGGCACGCCCTGCCCCTCGGCCATCCGAGAGGCCAGCACCTTGATGCGCGCGCCGTCGAACTCGGTCCATGCGCCGGGGAACGGGGACAGGCCCCGGATTTGCCGGTCGACCTCGACCGCGGGGCGGGACCAATCAATCCGGGCCTCGGCCTTGTCGATCTTAGCGGCGTAGGTGACGCCGACCTCGGGCTGCGGCTCCGGCGTCAGGTTGGGCAATTCGCGCAGAGCCTCAACGATCAGGCCTGCCCCCATCACCGAGAGCCGGTCGTGCAATTGGTCGGTGGTTTCCTCGATGCCGATATCCGTCGCCTCGCGCAGCAGAACAGGCCCCGTGTCCAGCCCGGCCTGCATCTGCATAATGCAAATACCGGTTTGCACGTCACCGGACATAATCGCGCGATGGATAGGCGCGGCTCCGCGCCAGCGCGGCAACAAGCTGGCGTGGATATTCAGGCAGCCCTGCGCAGGCGCATCCAGAATGGGTTGTGGCAGGATCAGACCATAGGCAACAACAACGGCCACATCCGCGTTCAGAGCGGCAAAGGCTTCCTGCTCTTCGGCCGATTTCAGAGACACCGGATGCCGCACGGTCAGGCCCAGCGCTTGGGCGCGAGCATGAACGGGCGTCGGGCGGTCCTTTTTGCCCCGCCCCGCCGGGCGTGGGGGCTGGCAGTACACGGCGGCGATCTCATGCCCCGCCTCGACCAGCGCATCCAGCACCGGAACCGAGAAATCGGGCGTTCCCATGAAAATGACGCGCATCTCTACCCCTGTTTCTTGGCTTTTCGCAGCAACATGTCCCGTTTGACCTTGCTGAGCCGGTCGAAATACATCCGCCCGTTCAGGTGATCGACCTGGTGCTGCACGCTGGTGGCCTCGATCCCGACGAAATCACGGCGGTCCACCATTCCCTGTTCGTTCAGAAACTTGACCGTCACCGCACGTGGCCGTTTCACCTTGGCGGAAACACCGGGCAGGTTCGGGCTGGCCTCATCATGTTCGCGCAGTTCGACCGAGCTGTGCAGGATTTCCGGGTTCGCCAACCGCACCGCCCGGCCCCGCTCGGTCGAGCCATCGACGACGGCAAGGCGCAGCATGACACCGATCTGCGGCGCTGCAAGGCCAACGCCGGGCATCGCCTCCATCGTGTCGATCATATCGTCCCAGATGGCGCGGATTTCATCGGTGATCTCGGCAACATCCTCGGCCTTGGTCCGCAGGCGTTTGTCGGGCCAAGGCAGGCAGGTACGAACGGTCATGCGCGGGCTTGCTCGCGTTTCAGCTTCTGCATCTTGCGCGTGATCATCTGACGTTTCAGCGGTTTGAGATAGTCGATGAACAGCTTGCCGTTCAGATGATCGATCTCATGCTGAACACAGGTCGCCCAGAGACCGTCAAAGGTTTCCTGCTGCAGGTTCCCGTCCTGGTCGATCCACGTCACGTCGACCACTTTGGGGCGCGTCACCTCGGCAAATTGCTCGGGGATCGACAGGCAGCCCTCTTCGTAGACATTTGTCTCGTCGGACGACGCGACAACCTCAGGGTTGAACATGATCAGCGGGCGCGGGGCTTCACCCTCTTCCTTTACGCAGTCCAGAACGATCAGCCGGTCAAGCACACCGATCTGAGGGGCCGCAAGACCGACACCCGGCGCGTCATACATCGTCTCCAGCATGTCGTCGGCCAGCTTGCGCAGCTCGTCGCTGATGTCGGCCACAGGCGCACAGACCTTTTTCAGGCGGGGATCGGGGTGGATCAGGATATTGCGTTTCATGGGGTTGATTTAGGGCATCCCGTCCCGCGCCGCAACGCCCCCCTTGCGCCTGCCGCAATAGTGGCTAGCTTTCGATCCGACAGATGGAGCAGACATGACTTTCAACGACCTGATCGACCGCCGGGGAACCAACAGTTCAAAATGGGACAAGATGGAGCAGCTCTACGGTGTATCACCGCAAGACGGGCTTGCCATGTGGACGGCAGATTCTGATTATCCGACCGCGCCTTGCGTGATCGCAGCCGTGCGCAAAGCCGCCGATCACGGTGTGTTCGGGTATTCTTGGATGCACCCGGATTATCTGGGCGCTGTCCAATGGTGGATGAAGAACCGCCACAACTGGGACATCGACACAGATTGGGTCCTGACCTCGCAAGGCTTGGGCAATGCAATCGCTTTGTGTCTGGATGTCTGGACAGAACCCGGCGACGGAGTGGTGATCTTTACGCCGGTCTACCATGAGTTCGCCCACAAGGTGAACAAATCGGGCCGCCGTGTGGTGGAATGCCCGCTGGTGCGGCAGGACGACACCTACGCTCTTGATCTGGAAGACGCGCAGTCCCGGTTGGACGGGTCGGAGAAGATGTTGCTGTGGTGTTCGCCGCAAAACCCATCCGGTCGGGTCTGGACCCCGGACGAGCTGCGCGCCGTTGCGGCCTTTGCCGAACGAAACGGCCTGATCCTGGTATCAGACGAGATTCACCACGATCTGGTCTATCCAGGAAACACCTTCGTACCGATGGACGTGGCAGCACCTGATGCACGGCCCTGGACGGTCACGCTGACGGCGGCGTCAAAGACCTTTAACATCGCTGGGCAGCGCACAGGGAACATGATCATACCCGATCCAAAGCTGCGCGCGGCCATGCGGCACCGTATCCAGACACTGGATTATGATCCCAGCGCGCTCGGCGTGGCCATGATCACTGCGGCCTATTCGCCTGAAGGGGCCGCATGGGTGGACGAGCAGATTGAGCATCTTGCTGGCAACCGTGCGATCTTTGACGCGGCCATCGCCGATATCCCAGGACTGTGGTCCATGCCGCTGCAGGCGACCTATCTGGCTTGGGTTGATTTCTCGGGCACCGGAATGAGTCACGACGATTTCATCCGCCGCTTGCGCGAAGATGCCAAGATCGCGACCTCGTCCGGCCCCGGTTTCGGAACAGGTGGAGAGACCTTCGAACGGTTCAATCTGGCCACGCAACGTGGGCGCGTCGAAGATGCATGCGCGCGACTGAAAGGCGCATTTGCCGATTTGCAGTGACGGCCTGAAACCAGTTGAGACTTATTCCTCGTGCCCCAACAGCGCAATCGGCGCGTCCGGGGCGCGATAGAAATCCAGCGGCGCCCTGTCGGCCGAAGCTGTACTGCGCTTGAACTCATAGCGCATTTCGCCCGCTTCATCCTGATCCGCAATAATCAGGCATTGATACAGGTGATTTGCGCCATCGTAGATATCGACAAGCCCCCGCAATTGCGGCGTGGTTTCGGCCTCGACCGTAAAGCCGTCTTTCCACAATCTCAGAATCTTATATGTATTGTCACCAATTTCGACACGAAGGCGGCTGGTTTTCTTCAAACCCGCGATTCGTGCCGCATCCAATTCGGCTGAAATTTCCTTTGATACATAGGTACTCATAAAACGTTCCCCTCGGCAGAGGCTATTATTGTGAAGGCCAAATCGTAAAAATCTAGTGAACCCGGACGCAGAGGTTGCCCTGATTTCAATCTGTTGCACAGAAATCTCAACCGAGCTGTGCATGAACGCAGGCATGCTGCGCGCCGTCCGGCATAGGATCACCAAATCCATCGAACTATGTTTGGCCAAACCGCTTTTCGGAGGACTAAGCATGGGCCTTTTGGTCGACGGTAAATGGCACGACACATGGTACGACACGAAATCCAATGGTGGGGCCTTCAAGCGCAGCGCCGCGCAGTTTCGCAACTGGCTGACGGCGGATGGCAGCGCCGGGCCTTCGGGCAAGGGCGGGTTCAACGCGGAATCCGGCCGCTATCACCTCTATGTCAGTCTCGCCTGCCCCTGGGCGCACCGCACCCTGATCTTTCGCGAACTCAAAGACCTGAGCGATCACATCTCGGTCTCTGTCGTGCATCCCGATATGTTGGACAATGGTTGGACGTTTGAAACGGACGATCACGGCGCAACCGGTGACACCCTGTATGGTCTGGGCTTTGCGCATCAGATTTACACCAAAGCCGACCCGAACTACTCGGGCCGTGTCACGGTACCGATCCTGTGGGACAAGAAGCAGCAGACGATTGTGTCGAACGAAAGCTCTGAAATCATCCGGATGTTCAACTCGGCCTTTGACGGGATCACCGGCAACACCGACGATTACTGGCCCGAGGCGATGCGCGAGGACATCGAAGAAGTGAACGCCCGCATCTATTCCGACGTCAACAACGGCGTCTACAAATCCGGTTTTGCCACGACCCAACAGGCCTATGATGCCGCGGTTGGACCGTTGTTCGACACGTTGGACTGGCTAGAGGATCGTCTGAGCGGGAACCGCTATCTTATGGGCGATCGCATGACCGAAGCCGATTGGCGTCTGTTTACCACGCTGATCCGGTTCGACCCTGTTTATCACCTGCATTTCAAATGCAACCGCCGCCGTCTTGTCGATTATCCGAACCTGTGGGCCTATACTCGCGAGCTATATCAGTGGCCGGGCGTCGCTCAGACGGTGAATATGCACCACATCGTGCGCCACTATCACTACAGCCACGACAGCATCAATCCGCACCGGATCATCCCCACGAACCCGGTCCTGGACTATATGGAGCCGCACGGGCGCGGTCAGCGACCCGCCGCGTAATGTTCGACCATCGCCGCCAGATCCTCTGGCGGCGTGCCGCTTTGGACGTAAGCGCATGCGTTCGGGCTGTGTGCAAAGATCGACCCGTCGGAAAAGAAGGTGGTGTTGGTTACAAAAATCACCCGTGCCTCGGGCCGGCGGTAGCTGGCGAAATCGGCCACAGCCAAGGCGCTGCCGGTTTCCAGAACCAGATCCAGCACAATGATATCGTAATCCGTGCCGTACAGGGCAAGGATCGCGGCCTCTTGACCGGCCACAAGCGTCACTTCGGCGCCTTGCCGTTCCAGATGCCTTTTCCAGACCCGACCAAGGTCGGGGTTACTCTCAACAATCAGTACTTTCATTTGCAACAACCTCGGCACTTGGTAGAGTGTGTGGTGCCGACCCCCGTTGTTTGTGATCACGCCTATTCCTTAACAAAGTGTTAATGGCGTCGCTCGACCGGGCTGATCACGCGGATTTGCTTGTAAAAACGGCAAAAATCCGCTTGAAGCGGGCTTAAACTGACGATTCCGGCGAGATCCCATATGGCAAGCCCAAACGACACTTTGGACCCCCGCGCCGCCCGCGACCATGGCGGCGGACTGGATGGCGCAATGACGCAGTTCGGAGGCGCGCGCGAGGACTGGCTGGACCTGTCTACCGGCATCAACCCGCACCCGTACCCCATCGCGCACCTGACCCAATCGGATTGGACCGCGCTACCCGATCACGGCGCGTTTGAACGCCTGTCTGCCGCCGCGCGACAGTTCTGGTCGGTGCCCGACGGTGCCGCAATCCTACCTGCGCCCGGCGCATCTGCGCTGATCGCCCGTATGCCTGCGCTTGCACCAAAGGGTCGGGTTCAGATCACGACACCAACGTATAACGAACACGCAGCCGCCTTTGTTGCGCAGGGTTGGACCGTTCAAGCGAAGGGCCCTGCCGAGGCGCGGGTTATCGCCCACCCAAACAACCCCGATGGGCGCATCTGGGGAGCAGCGGACGCCGATGCTCCGCTGACCGTGATTGATGAAAGCTTCTGTGACATCTGTCCCGAGAAGTCTCTGATCCATTTGGCCGACAACCCCGGCGTGATCGTACTCAAGAGTTTCGGAAAATTCTGGGGATTGGCCGGATTGCGGCTGGGGTTTGCAATCGGTCAGCCAAACCTGATTGCAAAGCTGAATGACCTGACCGGCCCCTGGGCGGTCTCTGGCCCGGCCCTGCGGATCGGAGAACAGGCCCTTCGGGATACCGAATGGGCCGCATCAACCCGTCAGCATTTGGCTGAGGCCACTGACCGGCTGGACCAGATGGTCACCGGCAAAGGCGCGAAATTGGTCGGTGGCACCACGCTGTTCCGGCTCTATGACGTTGACGACGCAACCGCCTGGCAGGCCAAACTGGCCAGCTCTCACATCTGGAGTCGCGTATTCCCCTATTCCCGCACCTACCTGCGGCTGGGCCTGCCCCCCGCCGACGCTTGGGACCGGCTGGAGGCCGCGTTGTGAGCACGGCCTTCCTGCTGGTGTGCGCCATGTGTCTGGACGCGGCACTGGGAGAGCCCGACTGGCTGTGGTCCCGCATCCGGCATCCGGCAGTGATGATCGGAAACGTCATCGGCTGGCTGGACAAACGCCTCAACAAGGGGACAGGAAAGCGGCTGAAAGGGATCGCTGTCGTGCTGCTGCTTGTTCTTGGCGCGTGGTTTCTGGGCCGCACGCTGGCCCTTCTGGGACCAGTGATCGAGATCATCCTTGCCGCAATTCTTCTGGCGCAGAAATCGCTGGTCTCCCATGTCCGCGCCGTGGCCGACGGGCTGCGCACCTCACTATCGGAAGGCCGTGCCAAGGTTGCGATGATCGTGTCCCGCGACACGCGTGACATGACCGAGGCACAGGTTGCGCGGTCCGCTATCGAAAGTGCCGCCGAAAACCTCAGCGACGGGGTGATCGCCCCGGCGTTTTGGTTCCTGATCGGGGGCCTGCCCGGAATTCTGATCTACAAGGCGATCAACACGGCCGACAGCATGATCGGTTATCGCACCGAAAAACATCGTGACTTTGGCTGGGCCGCCGCACGTCTGGACGATGTTCTGAACCTGATCCCGGCCCGCCTGACCTGCGTTATGATCGTGGGCCTTTCTGGCCAATGGGCGCGCTGGCCCGAGATGGTCGCGGACGCCCGCCGCCATATCTCGCCCAACGCAGGCTGGCCCGAGGCCGCTATGGCGCGCGCGCTAAACGTCGCCCTGGCCGGGCCGCGCAGCTACGACGGCAAGCTGCGCGATCTGGCCTGGGTCAATGGCGACGCGCCCCGCGAAATTGGAGCACAGGAGGTTTTCCGCGCATGTGACATGCTCTGGCGGGTTTGGGGGCTTGCGCTGGGGCTCGTGTCGGTGTGGGTTGGGGCAAGCTTCATTTTCTGACGGACCACACGAATGCGTTTTCTCTCGGGCATCCTTGCCGCCACCCTTTTCGCCTCACCCGCACTGGCCCAATGCGGCGGCGGGTTTAACTCTTTCGTGAATGGCCTGAAATCGGAGGCCGTGCAGAAGGGGTTCGAAGAATCCACTGTGGATGGCTTTTTCCAAGGCGTTCAGCAGGACGGGGCCGTTCTGCGCGCCGACCGGGCGCAGGGCGTATTCCAGAAACCGTTCATTGATTTCTCACGCCGTCTGATCTCGCAAAACCGGATTGATCGCGGCGCGTCCATGTCGCGCAAGTACGACGCAGTGTTTGACCGGATCGAGCGGGAATATGGCGTCTCGCGCGGTGTACTTCTGGCCTTCTGGGCGTTCGAGACCGATTACGGCGCGGTTCAGGGCGATTTCAATACCCGCAACGCGCTGGTCACTCTGGCCCATGACTGCCGCCGACCTGAACTGTTCCGACCTCAGATCTTCGCCGCCATCGAATTCTATAGCCAAGGCAACTTCGACCCCGCGCGCACGACGGGTGCCTGGGCCGGAGAGATTGGCATGGTGCAGATGCTGCCCCGCGATATTCTTGAAAACGGTGTGGACGGGGATGGCGACGGCAAGGTCTCGCTGAAGACCTCGGCACCGGATGCGCTGATGTCCGGGGGCAAGATGCTGTCGCATCTGGGATGGCGACCGGGTGAGCCATGGCTGCAAGAGGTGACCGTTCCGGCACAGATGGACTGGTCCCTGTCAGGCCCCGGTAAATCGCGCCCGGTGTCCGAATGGCAGGCGATGGGTATTCAGGCGCGCAGCGGGTCATTGGCCAACCTGCCAGCCTCACTGATCCTGCCACAGGGCCATAAAGGCCCCGCATTTCTGGCCTATCCCAATTTCGACGTTTACTTCGAATGGAACCAGAGCTTTGTCTACGTCCTGACCGCCGCCTATTTCGGCACGCGGCTTGAGGGCGCGCAGATCTATGACGCAGGCAATCCGCCGCAAGGACTGAATGCCGCGCAGATGAAACAGTTACAAACCAAGCTGCAAGCACGTGGCCACGACGTTGGCAAGATCGACGGCATTTTAGGCGCAGGTACGCGGGCGGCCGTGCAGTCCGAACAAGCGCGGCTGGGGCTTCCGGCGGATGCGTGGCCCACAGCGGAGCTGCTGAACCAATTGTAACAAGAAACGCTGGCTAACCGGGGCTGTCCTTGCCCCGGTCCTCTTACGTTTCGTCAAAAACCGGTCGCGGCGCACCATCGTCGTCAAGCGCGACAAAGACAAAGTCCGCGTCTGTAACTTTTTGGGCTTTCTCGGAATATCTTGGGCGGGCCCAGGCATCCACGTGAATACGCATCGACGTGCGCCCCACTTTCAACAGCGTCGCGTAGAGCGTAACCTCATCCCCAACCTTTACCGGTCGTAAAAACTGCATCGCTTCGACCGATACAGTCGCGCCGCGCCCTTGCGATACGCGGCCTGCCATATTCCCGGCCGCAAGGTCCATCTGCGACATGAGCCAGCCACCAAAAATATCCCCGGAGGGATTCGTGTCCGCTGGCATTGCAATAGTGCGGATCACCAGCACGCCGTCTTCCTGTTGACGCCCATGAGAGCCGCGCTGTTTTCCGAGGGCCAAAGTGTCTTTCGATGCTTCGCTCAAGTGTTTTTCCTTTGTTGGCCAGCACGGTCTGCCCATGCCAGCTGCCCCGTGAGCTTATTTCGATCGGTGGAAATCCCAAAACACTTTACCGGACGCAGCATTCAAAGCGCCGCATCCAAGCCGCGTTATTCAGGCCGGACCGGATACCGGTCGCCTTTCTCATCAATCAGGATCAAGCGTTCACCACTGCGCACATACAGGTCGCAACGACTGAACCCGTTTCGATAAGCGATACAGACGCTGCCATCGTCGGCGAATGAATAGGTGCCAAAGGCCGCATCTCCGCTGGCGTAGGTATAGGAATAAGCACCGCCGGCAGAAAACTTGGCCTGCCCATCGTCATAAAACGTCAGTGTTCGACCTGCCAGAGCGTCCAACTCCTCGGGTGACAACGGGGTATCGCCGGGTTTCGTGGGCCATTCAGCTGCCACAACCGGGCTTGCGGCCATCAAGGCTATGATCAGGTATCGGGTCATGGGGCCACCTTACCCCGCGAAGCAGGGTTTGAGGCATAACGTTGCAGTGAGCGGTCAGGCGACCATCTGCTCGGCTTTCTTGAGGTCGACCGAAACCAACTGGCTGACGCCTTGTTCCTGCATCGTCACACCAAACAAACGGTCCATTCGCGCCATCGTCACCGCGTGGTGGGTGATGATCAGGAACCGCGTATCCGTCTGGCGGCACATCTCGTCCAGCAGGTCGCAGAAGCGGGTGACATTGGCGTCATCCAACGGCGCATCGACCTCGTCCAGAACACAGATCGGGGCCGGGTTGGCCAGGAACACGCCAAAGATCAGCGCCGTCGCCGTCAAGGTTTGTTCACCACCCGACAGCAGGCTGAGGGTCGAGAGCTTTTTGCCCGGAGGCTGACACATGATCTCAAGGCCCGCATCCAGCGGATCGTCGCTTTCGACCATGACCAGGTTGGCTTCTCCGCCGCCGAACAGATGCTTGAACAGCATCGCGAAGTTCGAGTTCACTTGCTCGAACGCGGTCAGCAGACGTTCGCGCCCTTCACGATTGAGGCTGGCAATACCGCTGCGCAAGGCCTTGATCGCCTCTTCCAGATCGGCCTTTTCGCTATTCAGCGTATCGAACTCTTCCTGAACTTCCTTGCTGTCCTCTTCGGCACGCAAGTTCACGGCCCCCATCGCATCGCGCTGGCGTTTGTGGCGGTTCACCTCGGCCTCCAACGCGTCGGCTGCAGGCATCTGGTCGGGGTTCACGTCCAACTGATTCAGCAGCTGGTTGGGCGTCAGTTGCTGATCCTCGGCAATACGCTCTGCCGCAGCCACAACACCTTCTTTGGCCGCGTCACAGCGTGCCTCAGCCGCGGCGCGGCCTTCACGCGCTTCCGAGGCCAGACGTTCCGCTTCACGTTCCGCCAACACGACCTCGCGCTGCTGGGTCTCAGCCTCGGCCAATTTGTCGGCAGCCTCGGCGCGCCGCGCTTCGGCGGTTTCGATCAGTTCGTTCAGCTCTTCGCGGGCCTCGGCAATCTCACTGGGCGCCGCCATCGCCTCTGACAGTTCCTCTTCCGAGCTCTCCTTGCGGTCAGCCAGTTCGGAAATCCGCTTCTCTGCGGTTTCAAGCCGATGCCGCCATCCGCTCAGATCCTTGGTGACTTCTTGCGTCCGCCGGGTCCGCGCCTCGCCCTCGCGGCGCAGCTCATCATGGGTTGAGCGGTGGGTCAGCATCGTAATCCGCGCCGCCTCGACCGTCTGTTTGATGTCCTCAACCTGCGCCCGAGCACTGTCGAGGTCACCAAGGCTGGTCAGCGCGCCTTCGGCTTCACGCAACTGAGCGCGAGCGGACATCGCATCTTCCTTGTGCCGGTCAACAGCCAGGGTCAGTGTTTCCAGCTTGCCCTGTGCCAGATTGCGATCCGCCTCGGCCCGGCTCAACTGGCGCGCGCTTTCGGCCATTCGTTGATCGGCGGCACGCCGGGCTTCACGCGCGCGGCGGTCCGCTTCGGTGACATCGGCCAGCTGCTGCGACAGCGCCTCGTGCGCGGCACGAGCCCCGTCGGCCTGCGCCTCGGTGCGTGTCAGCTCCTGTTTCAACGCTTCCAGCTTGTTGAGCTGTTCCAGCCGCAGGGCGGCAGCACTCGGCGCGTCCTCGGCCCAAGCCCGGAAACCGTCCCAGCGCCACAAGTCACCGGACCGCGATACCAAGCGTTGCCCCGGCTTCAACAACGCCTGCAACCGCGCACCCTGATCCGCGTCGACCAACCCGATCTGAGCGATCCGGCGGCTCAGGCGATCTGGTCCAGACACGTGCAGCGCCAAAGGCTCAACCCCATCAGGCAGCGGCTGGTCCGCATCGTATCCGGCCACTTGCACCCACCCCGACGGGCCATCGCCTTCGACCAGCGGCGCGCGTAGATCATCGGCCAGCGCAGCCCCCAGCGCTTTTTCATAGCCGGGATCGACACGCAGCAGGTCCATGACCTGCCCACCTTCGGCCGTATCCCGTTCCACCAGTTTAGCCAGGGCGGATGTCTCGGCGCGGATCGCACCCAGCTCACCCTCGGCCTCGGACCGCTGCGCGCGGGCTTCGGCTTCGCGAGCCTGAGTTTCACCGCGCAGCTCGTCTGCAGCCGCCAATGCTTCTTCTGCGGCTTCTGCGGCTTCGCGGGCTTCTTCCTCGCCCGCTTGCGCCGCTTCGAATGCCTCACTCGTGCGGGTCAACGCATCTCGGGCCTCATCCACGGCGATGCGGGCTTTTTCTTCCTCGCCCTCAGACCGGGCCAGCGTCTTGCGGCCGTCTTCGACCAAGCGCTGCGCCGATTGGTGCCGCGCCACCAGACGCGCCATATCCTCGGTTTCTTGCGAGAGGTGATCTTCACGCTCCTGCAGCACCGCAGCAGCCTCGCGCGCGACCTCGGCAGCTTCTGCCACCTTGTCGTCATACCCGTCGGCCGCTTTGGCCAATTCGCGCGCTTCCCATTGCAGACGTTCGATCATCTGGCCAGCATCTCGGTTCAGGCCGGTTTCACGCTCGATATCGTTGCCCAACTGCTGAATGCGGTTGGTGAGTGTTTCAATCGTCTGGCGCGCGCGGGTTTCCTGATCCGTCAGCTGATCGCGTTGGACCTGCTGGCGCTGCAGAACGGCGGCCGCGATGGCCTCTTCCTCGCGCAGCGGTGGCAGTGTTTCTTCAATCTCGGCCCGTTTGGCACTGGCCGCGCGGGCTTCGGCCTCGGCACGCGAGGCTTCGGTGATCCGCTCGCGCAGAACGTCCTCAGCCTGCTGGCGGGCCATGTCAGCTTCTTTCCAGCGGCGGTATAGCAGCATGCCCTCGGCTTGGCGCAGTTGCTCCCCAATCTCGCGGTAACGCGCCGCCTGACGGGCTTGACGCGCAAGCTGGGCAAGCTGGGTTCCAAGCTGTTCCAGTACATCATCGACACGGGTCAGGTTTGCCTCGGTGCCCTTCAGCTTTAGCTCAGCCTCATGCCGACGCTGGTACAGACCTGAAATGCCCGCGGCCTCTTCCAGAATACGGCGGCGCGCACGGGGTTTGGCGTTGATCAGCTCGGCAATTCGGTTCTGCCCCACCAGCGCCGGCGAATGCGCCCCGGTCGAGGCATCCGCGAACAGCATCTGAACATCGCGCGCCCGCACGTCCTTGCCATTCGTCTTGTAAGCACTGCCGACATCGCGCGTGATGCGGCGAATGATCTCCAACTGGTCAGAGTCATTGAACCCCGAAGGCGCAAGGCGTTCGGAATTGTCCATGGTCAGGACAACTTCGGCAAAATTGCGCGCCGGGCGCGTTGCGGCGCCTGCAAAGATCACATCTTCCATCGCGCCGCCGCGCATGGATTTGGGTCGGTTCTCGCCCATTACCCAACGCAAAGCTTCCAAAAGATTGGACTTGCCGCAGCCATTCGGACCCACCACACCGGTCAACCCATCCGCGATGATCAGATCGGTCGGATCAACAAAGCTCTTGAAGCCGGTTAGTTTGAGTTTGCTAAAGCGCAAAGGCAATTGGTCCCGTGATTCCTATATCTGGAAGTCTGCGCAAGCTGTTGGGGTCGAGTCAACGGAGGAACGCAGGATATGGGATTTCACGCCGAGTTATCCACAATATCTTGCCAAAATACGCGAAAAAGCGCGTATTCTAATAGGGCGAGCATTCAAAAACCTGATAGCCGTAGTCTTCGTAATAGCCGTAATCAGTGCATTCATAGGGTCTGCGGAGAAGCGCACCGAAGATCAGCTTTTCCCCCAATTCCCGGTCACAACCCAAAATGCCCACGGTAACCGCTGCATCGCCCAGAACATCCAAAAGCGGGCAACCCGATACCTGTGCCATGGCCAGGGCGGCACGGTCCCGGATGGGACCAAGACGCGGGGCATATTGGGTATTGATCCGCACAGCCTCGGCCAGATCACCCCGCACCCGTACGTCAAAGACGCTGCCATTCACTGCCACCCGGGTTGCGGGTGCGTCCCGAAAATGGGGCGTGCCGGCCGAACATGCGGCCAGCACTAGGAGGGACAGATACCGGATCATGCCAACAGCTTTGCACCAGCGAGGTTAACAAAACCTTTCCAAGGCTCAGGTGCGCAGTACCTCGCCCAAACGGCGGATGCCTTCGCGGATCGTGTCTTCATCCGAGTTCGAGAAACTCAGCCGGATCGTGTTGGTCCCACTGCCATCGGGGAAAAAGGCCCCGCCCGGAACAAAAGCCACCTTGACCGTCTCCAAAGCCCGGGCCAGTAGGTCGGCCCCGTCTGTTCCAACCGGCAGGGTCATCCAGATGAACATACCCCCTTCGGGTTTTGTCCACTGAACACCATCGGGCATATGGTCCTGCAAAGCCTGCAGCATCGCATCCCGGCGTGCACCATAGACGCGGCGCAACATTGGGATGTGGGTGTCGAAACAGGCTCGTGCGACCTGATCAATGGCCATCTGATTGATCGTCGCCGAATGTAAATCGGCCGCCTGTTTCATCAACACCAATTGGGAAATCACCGGCTTTGACGCCACAACCCACCCGACCCGCAGTCCTGGCGACAGGGTTTTCGAAAAGCTGCCGCAATAGATCGTCCGACACTCTTCAATCGAGCCTTTGCGCGCCAGTTCCAATGCCAGAACCGGCGGAATTGCCACGCCATCATAGCGCAGGGCCTGATAGGCCCCGTCTTCGATCACAGCGCAATTCAACTCGTCCGTCAGATCCAGCAGAGCCTCTCGGCCACGAAGGTCCACGGTTTCACCCGTCGGGTTCGCGAAATCGGGTGAGAGATACGCGAATTTGACCGCCCCTTCGCCCGCGGCTTCCACGTATTCCGCAGCGCCCCGGTTGCCCACGATGCTGAGCTGGTCAAAACGCGGCTCATAGGCGTTGAACGCCGCCAGCGCGCCCAGATAGGTCGGCCAACCAACCAGCGCGGTATCGCCGGGGGACAGGTAGAGCTTGCCCAGATAGTCCAGAGCCTGCTGTGAACCCGATGTGATCAGGATATTGTCAATTCCACACTCCACCCCGATCTCGCGCATATGGTCCACCAACCACTCGCGCAGCGGCACATACCCCTCGCTGACCGAATACTGCAGCGCCTGTGCCTGCATTTGGGGGCTCAACGCAGCCTGAAACGCTGTCGCGAACCCTTCGGCAGGGAAAAGCGCGGGATCAGGAATTCCTCCGGCGAATGAGATAATGCCGGGTTGATCCAGCAGCTTAAGCAATTCGCGTATCTCGGACGCTTTCATCCGGGACGCCCGCGTGGCGAACAATTCGTGCGTAGACATACGCCTCCTCCGCATTGATGTGCAGTCAGCGTATTGTGGCATTTATTAAAGTCAATAATACTGACCCATTATTTCACTCATGTGACCGGGCTTGCTTGAACCACCCGGCGATCCGTGGTCATATGAATTGACCAATTTATGAAAATGACGCCCTGCATGCCCTTTCAAAAAGTTCAAACCGAAAAGCTGTCGATTGCCGTGGTCCGCCAGATCGAACTGTTGATCCTGCGCGGCATTTTGCGACCCGGCGAACGGCTGCCGGCCGAGCGTGAACTGGCTGAACGTCTTGGCGTGTCCCGCCCGTCCCTGCGCGAAGCCATTGCGGAACTGCAGGATCAGGGATTGCTGACGGCCAAAGCTGGATCAGGCATCTACGTGGCCGAGGTTCTGGGATCAGCCTTTTCCCCCGCTCTGATCCGACTATTCAGCAGCCATGAGGAAGCGGTGTTCGACTATCTCTCTTTCCGGCGCGACCTTGAAGGGCTGGCGGCCGAGCGGGCTGCACGTTTGGGTTCAGCGAGTGATCTGAAAGTCGTTCAGACGATATTCGACAAGATGGAAGCTGCCCATGCCCGCAACGCCGCCGAGGACGAAGCTCAGTTAGACGCGCAGTTCCACATGGCGATCATCGAGGCCAGCCATAACGTCGTTATGCTGCACATGATGCGGTCGATGTACGATCTGCTTCGGCAGGGCGTGTTTTACAATCGGCAGATGATGTTTCAGCAACGAACCACGCGCGAGGCCATTCTGGACCAGCACCGCGCCATCAACACCGCCCTTCAGGCCCGTGATCCCGAAGGCGCCCGCGAGGCCGTGCACAGACATCTGAGCTATGTGCAGCAGTGCATGGAAGACCACCAGAAGGCCCAACGCAACGAAGCCATCGCGCAGCAACGTCTGGATCACGAAACAAGTTACAACTGAACGCCACTTCAGAGTTAAAAGCTTGTTCCGGTGTTTCAGGGCCTAACGCCAATCACCCTGGAAATCCCCTGAAGTCAAAGGCCATAGAAGCGTCGCAACACCGCGTGCTTCATCAGTTTCAGGCGGTCGATTGGTTTGGGGTCTTTCTCGGCCAGTCCGGGAAAACGACCCTCAGCCTCTGAGCGTGTCCGCACAGCAACCGGCGTCGCCAGAATATCCCGGATCACATCGTCTGTGGGCTGTTCTAACTGATGCTCACGCGCAATCGCTGTCAGCATCTCGGCGTGATAGGCCTGCATCGACTCGGACCGTTGGCCCTTGCGGAACCGAAACGCTCCAATTTGGGCCCGGACCGAGGTCAGGTTTGCGTACCGGGAAAATCGCAGCCAGAGTTCACCATCCACGGCCAGACTAAGGGACTCATCCAGATGCCCACCGGCCTTGTCCCACAAGCCGCGCCGCCAATAGGTCGATTCCTGCTGAACCCATTGATAGTCACCCGCCAAAAGACGCGCGCGGGATATCGGTTTCGGGCGAATGTTCGTGACGATGTTGTCGTCCTCATCCAGACAGGTCATGCGCCCCGTCACCCAATCGATACCCGCATTCAAGGCAAACAACGATCCCACCAGGGACAAACCGCCGGGCATGAGCATGTCATCAGAGTTGATCCATCCCATCACCTCGCCCGTCGCCTTGGCAAACCCCTTGTTCAAAGCGTTTGCCTGTCCCGTATCCGGCTCGGAAATGATATGGGAGAACGCATCGCGATAGCGTTCTGCAATTTCAATCGACCCATCGGTGCTGCCGCCATCTGCCAGGATCAGATCCAGCATGGGATAGTTCTGATCCAGTACCGACTTGATCGTGCGTTCGATGAACGTGCTGCAATTGTAGTTCGGAATAACAACACTGATTGAAGGCAGGTCAGGCATTGGACCTCTTGTAATAGCAATCTGGCCCGAACCCTGAGAAGCCGCACCATTGGTGGTGCAAGCGTAGTCGAAAAGCCGCGCGTCGCAACAGCCAAGCGAAAGGCCGATGAACTCAGATCATAAGGAAGGGGAAACGGGTCGGACCCGGCAGGTTACCGCCGGGTCACCAAAGACTAGTGCAGCTTGTCACCAACGTCGGCGATGGCCGCGTCGATCAGCTTGTTGGCCTGCGCCGCAGTCATCTGCTTGGCCAGAACTGCGTTGGCCGCGGAAACCGCGACGGTGATTGCCTGATCACGGACTTCTTTGACCGCCGAAGCCTCGGCCGAAGCAATCTGGTCCTGCGCGGCTGCCAGACGGCGGGCGATGGATTTTTCCAGATCGGCCTTTGCCTGTTCCGCTGCCAGAGCAGCGTCATCCTTGGCAGCGGCTACAATCGCATCTGCCTGGGTCTGAACTTCGCGTTGCTTGCGCTCGTACGAGGCCAGCAGGCTGCGCGCTTCTTCGTGGAGGGCGCGGGCTTCGTCCAGTTCGGACTTGATGCCTTCGGCACGGTTGTCCAGCGCGCCACCGATCATCGACGGCACCTTGAAGTAGAACAGAACCGCGATGAAAACGATGAAGCCCAGGAAGACGACAAAGTCGGTGTTGGCCAGCGAGAAGAACGGACCTTTGGCAGCAAAGGCCGGGCTGGCTGCGCCGAAGGTCAGGATAAGGGCAAGAGTGTTCCGCATGTCACTTATCCTTTCATCTGCGCGTCAATAGCACCGTCGATGGCTTTGGCATCTGCCTCGCCGCCCAGTGCGGTGACCAGTTCAGCTGCCGTATCCTTGGCAACCACTTGAATGCTTTCCAGCGCACCGGCACGGATGTCGGCAATCGCCTTCTCCGATTCAGCCGCCTTCGCAGCGATTTCTGCGTCCGCCTTGGCAATCGCGTCATCCAGATCAGCCTGGATTTCCGCACGTGCTTCGGCAGCGATACGCTGCGCTTCGGCACGGGCATCGGCCAGCGCCTTGTTATAGGCCTCTTCGGCCTCGACCGCCTTGGCCTTCAGATCTTCGGCCGCAGCCAGGTCATTTGTAATGGTCCCCTGACGCTCCGCCAGGATAGCCGCGATGCGAGGCAGAGCCACGCGGGACAGGACCAGAAAGATGACGACCAGCGTGATGACCAGCCAGAAAATCTGGTTGGGGAACCAATCGAAGCAGAGCTGCGGCATCCCGATGGCAGAGCCATAGGAGTCGACGCACGAGCCGGCTACCTCTTCTGTAATGGGTTCAGTCGCCATGATATCCTCCGTCGGAAACTTGTCTTTACAACAGGTGGGCCGCTATGGCTTGGACCCACCTGCGCGTAAGGATCAGGTTCCGCAGATTATACGGCGAACATCAGCAGCAGCGAGACCAGGAATGCGAAGATCCCCAGGGCTTCTGCGAACGCGATACCGATGAACAGGGTTGCGGTCTGCGAAGCAGCCGCCGAAGGGTTGCGCAGGGCGCCGGCCAGGAAGTTGCCTGCAACGTTGCCCACCCCGATTGCGGCTGCGCCGGAACCGATTGCTGCCAGGCCTGCGCCGATGTGTGCGAGATCGCCTTCCATGATGTATCTCCTTACGAATTGGAAGTTTCGATGTTGGGTTATCGTTCCTGTGCTCAGGGCAGCGCCCTGATCAGTGATGCGGATGCAAAGCGTCCTTCAGGTAAACACAGGTCAGAATGGTGAAGACGTAGGCCTGGATGAAGGACACTAGGACCTCAAGGCCGTACATTGCGGTGATCGCCAGAACGGACACGGGCGAGATCGCGGCGATCGCGGCAAAGCCTGCGAACACCTTGATAACTGCGTGGCCTGCCATGACGTTACCGGCAAGACGAATGGAGTGGCTGACCGGACGCACGAAGTACGAGATCAGTTCGATGATCGCCAGGATCGGACGCAGCGCCAGCGGGGCGCTCGAGACCCAGAACAGGCTCAGAAAGCCAGCGCCGTTTTTGACAAAGCCCAGAACCGTCACGGTCAGGAAGACCGCCAGCGCCAGCGGAATGGTCACGGCGAAATGCGATGTGGTGGTAAAGGACATGGGGATCATGCCCAGGAAGTTCGCGCAGACGATGAACATGAACAGGGTCATGACATAGGGGAAGTACTTGACGCCTTCCTTGCCGCAGATGTCTTCCAGCATCTTGTAGATAAAGCCGTAGGTCAGTTCAGCGACCGACTGCATACGGGTTGGGACAATGGCGCGCTTGGACGTGCTCAGCACCAGCAGGCCAAAGACTGCGACGATCGCCAGGAACAGCCACAGGGTCACGTTGGTGATCGTGAACATGCCAACTGCACCGTCACCGAACAACGGCTTAACGATGAACTGATCCATCGGGTGGAAAACCAGGCTGCTGCCTTCTGCTGCGGTGGTCTCAGTTGCCACGTTCAGTCCCTCTCGTCCTTCTCGGCAGCCGTCGCCGCCGCTTGTTTCTCTTGAACCTCTTTCGCGCTGCGGAGCATAACCTTCACGCCCGCGACAAGGCCCAGCAATGTGAACAGCACCAGAAAGATCGGGATCGTCCCGAGCAGGCTATCCAGCCCGTATCCGATGCCAAATCCGATCCCCAGACCGGATACCATTTCGATGACCATCCTCCAGGCAAGTTCGCCCCCGGATATGTCACTGTCTGCGCGGGTCTCGGGCTTTTTGGCCTTTTTCGCCGCCTCGATCTTGGCCTCCAGCTGCGCCATACGCTGCTTTTGGTCGTCATCGGTCACGGGCAAATCCCTCGCACAGTCTTGGGTAGGGTGCTAAGGGCGAAGGCGCTCAGAGTCAACGCTGTTGAGCGCCCGAAATGACGCAGGTTAATGCTTTGTTTTTGAACAATTATTACGTCGGGTGGGAGTGTGAGATTGCGGCCCGCTTATGGCCTAGACCGCCAAAAGCGATGAATCCGCATATTCAACCAAATGGTTGACCAAACCCGAGCGCTATGATTGAGCGAGACCATGTCCAAGGATCTCGACACAGTATTCGCCGCCCTCGCCGATCCCACCCGCCGCGCCATCCTTGCGATGTTGCTTGAGGATGATATGGCAGTGACCGATGTGGCCGAACCTTTCGAGATGTCTCTGGCCGCGATTTCGAAACATCTGGTGATCCTGACCAAGGCCGGGCTGATCTCTCAGGAAAAACGTGGTCGGGTGAAGTGGTGCAAACTGGAGCCCGACGCCCTACGAGCGGCGTCGGTTTGGATGCAAGGGTTCGGTCAATTCGAGCCGGTCAATCTTGACGCGTTCGAACGGTTTCTTGAGACCGAACTCCCCTCTTCAGACAAGGCCTGAGCCTATCTGACCACAAACACCGAAACCTTGGCATGCTTGGCCAGATAGCCAGCATGGCTGGAAAAGATGTGGTCGGTAATTCGCGGTGCATGCGTTCCGACGACGATCAGGTCCGCCCCAATCTCTTCGGCCGCTCGGGTCAGATCACCATCCACCTCGGCAGCCACGTCGACCGAGTGGATATTGCGGGCCTCGACGTCGGCCCCGCTCTGTTCTGACAATTGATCCACGATGGTTTGCAACTCGGCGCTGACCGCCGTACCCGACTGTGCGACGTCGCCGGGCTGCGTTCCCGTTACACTGACAATGGTGACCTTGGCCTGTTGCCATTTCGCCATTTGCGCCGCGACATCCAGCGCTTTGCGAATTTCTGGCGGCAGGTGAATGTCCACCGGGATCATAATGTGACTAAACATGGTTTCCTCCTTCTCCTGACCGCAAATCTAGCGCTTTCACGAGGGCGCACCTTGATCTGCCTCACATATGCGGACGAAAGGATTATCCCTCCTGACTGTACTCGACCCCGATAACCACACCGGTGGCATCCGCCAGGCAAAGCCAAGGGGCCTGAGCGCCTGCAACCTCGACCGTTGTAATAGTCCCGGTCGGAACAGACTCGGTCGAAGTGGCTTTGATATCGGCCGCCTGAACGCCCGTTTCGGCTGAAACCAACGCCTCGCATGAGGCCTGAAGTGGCGTTTCAGACGTGCCCTGAGCGCAGGCTGATAAGGTCACGGCGGCAACACACAAAATGGCTGACCTCATTCTTTCCTCCCGATTGATACGAGCGGAAGGTTGAAGGTTTACCACGAAATAGCAAGCATCATTCGGATTGATGTGCAGCGCCGGCGACGGGCCGGTCTTCGCTTTTGAGCAGAAGGACCAGGGCAATCACGGTCAAAAGCACGCCCACCAGAACAAGGCTTGTCGGTGCAGGCCGGCCCAGCGCGATTTCCCAAAGGATCACCCAAGTGGGAATAATGTAAGTGTAAGCCATGACCTTGGCCGATGGCAGGCGCAGCGCTGCAAATTGCACCAGAACAAAACTGGCCGCCGTGGCAAAGAAGGACAGGTACAGCAAGCTCACCCAGACGATCAGAGGAAGGTTCGCCCAGTCGGTGGCACGAATGTCTGACCAACCAACCACCGTCAGGATCACGCACCCCGCAACCAGGGTGCCGAAAGTGAATACCACGGCGGGTTCGCCCCTATTCAGCTTGCGCACCATTGGCGTGTAGATCGCATGGGCCATGCAGCCCCAGAAAAAGATGATCTCTCCGATCCCAATCTGAAAGGCACGAAAGGCCTGCCAATCGGCCCGAAAGATCACCCACATTGCTCCGGTCGCCCCAACTGTAAGAGCCAGCGCCATGCGTGGAGTTGTGACCTGCCGCAGCAGAACCCAGCCAGCAATGGCGGACATGACAGGCGTCAATGTAAACACCGCAGAGGTACTGACCGGATCAGCCGTTTTCAGGCCGTAGAACATCAGGACAAAGTAGGTGGCGAACAACCCGCCCAACACGGCATAGCGCCACGGAGCCTTGGCCGCGCTGCGTGGCAGGCCGGTGGTCACCAACGCGGCCATGCCAATGATAAGCGCCGCGATCAGAAAGCGACCAGCCGTGATTGCCAAAGGCGCGATCTGGTTGGCCACGATGGACCCGAGCGAGAAGCTGCCTGCCACTAAAATCGAAAATGTAATCATGGCCAGATGGCCACGCGCCTGCGGTGTCACGAAAGCCAGCCCTTGGACTGTTCCTTGAGGAACGACAGAAACGCCTGAACCTTTGTCGTGCGGTGGAGGTCCACGTGGGTCACCAGCCACAGCTTGCCGGACCATTCGGGCAGCGGCTCCATAACTTCGACCAAATCGGGGTCGCGCGACGCTTCCCACCGGGCCATGAAACCGATACCGGCCCCAGCCAGCACTGCCTCGCGCATGCAGAAATTGTTTGTGCAGCGAAATGCGATCGCCTCGGCGGGAACAGTCTCGCGCAGCCACTTGGAAAAAGGTGCCCGGCTGTTTTCGTCATCAGTGCTGACGAACAGATGGTCCGGGAATTCGTCCAGGCTTGACGGTTTGCCGCGGCGCGCGATGTAGGACCGGCTGGCAAACAGCCCGACCTCCTGAGGGATAAAGGGCTGCACCACATTGTCGGGCTGGTCCGGTGCGGCCCCGGCACGAATAGCAACGTGCGCCTCACCATATTCCAGGCGGAACAGGCGGTCGCCCGTCAGATAGCGCACGATCAGGCCGGGATGCATCGTCTGGAATTCGGACAGCGCCGGAACGACCAGAGGCGCCAGCGAAGCCAGCGAGGTCACCACCAGCTCGCCCGAGACATCATCGCCGCGCCCTTTCATGCGGCCGACCAGCTGATTGAACTGATCCTCTGTGGCCTGAGCGACGCGCAACAAGTCTTCGCCGGCATCGGTTGGGGTGTACCCGCGGGCATGGCGTTGGAACAGTTTGACGCCCAACCGCGCTTCAATCGCGTCGATATGGCGGATTACCGTGGCGTGGTGCACCCCCAAAATCTCGGCCGCGCCGCTGACAGTGCCCATCCGGGCGACCTGATAGGCGGTTTTGACTTCGTCCCAATTGTCCATCACCCAAACCTATTGTGCAAAATCCAACAATACCTGTTGGTATATCCGTGTTTCGTTCGCAGACACAACACTCATATTGGTCCCAGACACAGAATCCCTGCCAAAAGGAACCGATGACATGACCAAGACTATCCTGCATATCGACGCTTCGGCCCGTCGCACCGGATCGGCCACCCGTGACCTGTCCAACCAGATTGTCGGCCATTTGGGCGCAGAACGCATCATCCGCCGCGATCTGGCCAGCCCTCTGCCCTTGCTGACCGAAGACTGGATCAACGCCAATTTCACCCCGGCCGATCAGCGCGACGAGGTTCAACGCGACCTGCTGGCCCTGTCGGATGAGCTGGTCAGTGAATTGCAAAACGCCGACACCATCGTCATCGGGCTGCCAATCTACAACTTTTCGGTGCCTGCGGCCTTCAAGGCCTGGATCGACCTCGTTGCCCGCGCCGGTCTGACCTTTGCTTATTCGGAAAACGGCCCCAAAGGTTTGCTGGAAGGCAAACGCGCGATCCTTGCCATTGCATCAGGCGGCACCGAAGTCGGATCCGAGATCGACTTTGCCACCAACTATGCCAAGCACGTCATGGGCTTTATTGGCATTCACGATGTGGACGTCGTGGCCGCTGACAGAATGGCGCTGGATGCAGAAGCCGCCCTGGCCAATGCCCAAAAGGCGGTTTTGGAACTGGCCGCCTGATCCGGCTCTGGCCTTTACCTTTTGAAACGTCCAGTCTGCACCCGAACCAAACTTGGCAGACTGGGCGTTTATCATGAAGAAAATCGGCATTCTGGGCGGCGTTGGCTGGGCCTCGACCGTGGATTACTACCGCGCCATCGCGGAAGGGGCCAGCCGACACTTTGCCGAACGCGGTCATGGGTCCCCCTTACCTATTCCTCCGATGACTATCGAATCCGTGACGCAAGCCAAAACCCGAGCCTTGCGTGGTACTGCTGGGGACGAGGCAAGCTGGGCCGCGTTTGACGCGGTCTTCCGCGAGGCGCTGCTGACGCTGGAAAACGCGGGCTGCGACTTTGGCATCATCGCCTCGAACACGCCGCACGCACGCCTGCACGCGATCCGGCAGGGCGTCACCATGCCCGTCCTCAGCATTTTTGATGCCACAGCCGAAGCAACCGCATCGACAGGTGCGTCAAAAGCGCTGGTATTGGGAACCACCGTGACCATGCAGGCCACCAACTACGCAGACCGGTTGGCCGTCGAGGGCATCACGGCCAACGACCGACTGCCCGAGCCGGAGATTGCCGAGATGCAGGCGATGATCGACAGCGACTTTTACGGCGGCGCATCCGATAACGCGCACGCACGGCTGCTGGCGTTCTGTGACAAGCACGCCCGCCCGGGCACAGCCATTCTGTTGGCGTGCACCGAACTTCCGCTGGCCTTCCCCGACCATCTGGACGACCCTGTGTTCGAGGCGAATGGCCATCTGTTCGTCAACCCATCGGCCGCGCACGTGGCGGCCACGCTAAAAGAGGCATTGCGGGACTAATCAGGGAAGCCAGTTAATTTCGCACTCGATCCGGTCAAAGAATGCCATCAGATCGTCGCGCGTCATGGCAACAGTCCGGTCGTTGACCAGCGGGTGCATATAAATGACGTCTGCTGTCCGGGCAGAGGCGTCCATGAAGAACCGCACGTCGTTTTGCACCCCATTGATCATCGCCAGAGGGCTAACCGCACCGGGACGAATGCCGAGGTTCTGCAACAACCGATCCGCCGATCCAAAGGACAGGCTGCCGACGCCCAATTCTGCACCCAACGCTTTCAGATCAATCTCGCGGCTTTGTTCCAGCGTCACCAGATAGTTTCGCTTTTTCCTGTCCCGCAGGTATAGGTTCTTCAGGCGAAGAGCGTTTTCGCCCGGCACCATGAACTGATCCTCAACCGACATTGCCTCCTCAACCGTGCGCAGTGGCACGTGAGTATGCAGCCGAAACGCCAGCCCCCACGCGTCCAGTTGCGCCAAGAGCGCGTCAGAGCTGAGCGGCAGCGTATCCTGAAAAGCAGATGATGCGTCCATGGGAACCTCCTGTTGGATGCGCTCATCGCCCAACGCGAGGACGAATTCAAGCCACGACAGTGCCAGAATTCGGTGTTAGCGTGCCGCCATGAAAGTGACGCGCAATACCCCCGACCAATTGATCCTGTCCAACACGCCCTGGTTCATCGGCATCTCGCTGGTAATCTTCATCCTCATCTTTTTCGGTGTCGGCCTGTTTATGGTCAGCGAAGGCGGCGAGGGCGTTTTGTTTGGCATCTTCTTTGCCCTGTTCGGTGGCGGGATGGGGATCGGCGCGTTCTGCGTCTTTGTGCGCCGCGTTCAGGTCATATTGGACCGCAACAGCAATAGCATTTTGATCCGTCGCCAATCGGTCTTTGGCTATGACACCGTAGAACATGAGCTGTCGAACTTGTCCCATGCCGAGGTGGAAACCGCCAGGCCGCGCCGCGACAGGACCACGTCCAAGATGCATCGTCCCGTTCTGATCCTGGAAACAGGCATGAGCGCTGGTCGCCACCCGATTGTCGAAGCTTATGTCAGCGGACACGGCGCGCACCGGCTGGTGGATGCCGTCAATGGCTGGCTGCCCGCGCGCAAGGTTGACTCTGCCAGCCAATCGGCCTAAATCGCCGCAAACATCCGGAAGCGTCTGATCTTCCGGTCCCTTGAGTCGTTCAGGGATCGCCCCCCACCAGCGAGTTTCGCCCGTGGGGGCAATTGTGTATTTAACCGGTGTTTCCTACCTAGGAAGTGCCACCAGATAACCGGCTAAGGAGGCCGAAGGCATGTTTGAAAATCTATCCGAACGCCTCTCTGGCGTCTTTGATCGGCTGACCAAACAGGGTGCTCTGTCCGAAGAAGACGTCAAAACCGCCCTGCGAGAGGTTCGGGTTGCGCTGCTTGAGGCTGACGTCTCGCTGCCGGTTGCCCGCGAATTCGTTAAGAAAGTGCAGGATCAGGCCACTGGTCAGGCCGTCACCAAATCGGTCACCCCCGGTCAGCAGGTCGTCAAAATCGTCCACGATGCGTTGGTGGATGTGTTGCGCGGCGAAGAAGATCCCGGCGCGCTGAAGATCGACAACCCGCCTGCACCGATCCTGATGGTTGGCCTTCAGGGCTCGGGTAAGACGACCACAACCGGGAAACTGGCGAAGCGCCTGAAAGAGAAAGAGGGCAAAAAGGTCCTGATGGCCTCGCTCGACGTCTATCGCCCGGCGGCGATGGATCAGCTTGCTGTGCTGGGCACGCAGGTCGGCGTGGATACGCTGCCGATCGTTCCCGGCCAGAAACCCGTAGATATCGCTAAGCGCGCCAAGCAACAGGCGACGCTGGGCGGCTATGACGTCTACATGCTCGACACCGCGGGCCGTCTGCACATCGACGAAGTCCTGATGGACGAGGTCGAGCAGGTCCGCAACGCGGTTGACCCGCGCGAGACCCTGCTGGTCGTCGACGGCCTGACCGGTCAGGTCGCTGTTGAGGTGGCCGAAGAGTTCGACGCCAAGGTTGGCATTTCTGGCGTGGTTCTGACCCGGATGGATGGTGACGGCCGCGGCGGTGCGGCGCTGTCGATGCGCGCTGTTACCGGCAAACCGATCCGTTTTGTCGGTCTGGGCGAGAAGATGGATGCGCTCGAAACCTTCGAGCCGGACCGGATCGCGGGACGTATTCTGGGCATGGGCGACATCGTTGCTCTGGTCGAAAAAGCCCAGGAAACGATGGAGATGGAACAGACCGAGCGCATGATGAAGCGCATGGTCAAGGGTCAGTTCAACATGAACGACCTGAAGATGCAGCTGGAACAGATGATCCAGATGGGCGGCATGCAGGGCATGATGGGCATGATGCCGGGCATGAACAAGATGGCCAAACAGATGGATCAGGCCGGTCTGGACGACAAAATCCTGCGCCAGCAGATCGCCATGATCCAGTCCATGACCAAACGCGAACGCGCCAACCCTCAGTTGCTGCAGGCCAGCCGCAAGAAACGGATTGCCGCTGGTTCGGGGATGGAGGTCAGCGACCTCAACAAACTGCTCAAGATGCACCGGCAGATGTCGGACATGATGAAGAAGATGGGCAAGATGGGCAAAGGCAAGATGCTGAAACAGGCCATGAAGGGCATGTTCGGTAAAGGCGGCCCCAGCCCCGAGGAAATGGCAGCGGGCATGGACCCCAAGGCGTTGGAACAGGCGGCCAAGGCGATGGGCGGCAAGATGCCCGGCATGCCCGGAATGGGCGGCGGCATGGCTCTGCCTCCGGGCCTCAGCGGGTTTGGCAAGAAGAAGTAACGTGGCATTCGCCCCCTGCATATCCCTGCGCGCATGCGCCAAACCGGAGGTTCTGCAATGACCTTCCGGTTCGAAGCTGCGCCGAATGCTCAGGGGGCGGAACTGGCGGCTCGGGTGGCAGGTGCCGTACCGACGTTGGAAACCGAGCGTCTGGTTCTGCGTGCGCCGCAATTGTCGGATTTCGACACCTATGCTCAGATCGTTGCCAGCCCTCGCGCGCGATATCTGACGGTCATGTCGCGCGAGGATGCGTGGTATGATTTCGCCCAGATGGTCGCAATCTGGTCGCTACGTGGCCACGGTATGTGGTCGGTTTGCGCCAAGAACAATGCACAGCTGCTGGGTTTTGTCGTGCTCGGGTTCGAGCCGGAAGACCCCGAGCCAGAGCTCGGCTTCATTTTCACCGAAGCCGGTGAGGGACAGGGTTACGCGTTCGAAGCTGCCTCTGCCGCGCGGGATTTTGCGTTCGACCAGCTCGGATGGGATACGCTCGCCAGTTTTGTCGTCAAAGGCAACGAACGCTCAGCGCGTCTGGCGGAAAGGCTTGGCGCGTTTGTTGAACGCGAAATTGTCGAAGAGGACGGCGTTACGTTGGTTTATCGTCACCTCTCAGCCGATGGTGACGGTGGGATGGAGGCATACGCATGACCTCGTACATCATTCCTACCGTTGAAACCGAAAACCTGATCCTGCGCGCGCCGCAGGAAGGCGACCTACCTGCGATGACGGCTTTCTTCTCATCCGAACGCAGCCACATGGTCGGCGGCCCAAAAACTCCGATCGAGGCCTGGCGGTCGTTGCTGGGTCGGTTCGGGCATTGGGCCATCATGGGATATGGCGGCTGGCACATCGTCGAGAAGGCCAGCGGAGCTTTCGCGGGCTGGACCGGGATCATTAACGCGCCGGGCTGGGACGAACCCGAATTGGGATGGGTTGTGTTCGAAGGGTTCGAAGGCAAAGGCATCGCCTTCGAAGCGGCCACCGCCGCCCGCGCCTATGCCGCCCAGCATCAGGGTATCAATGGTCCGATCTCGTACATCGCCCACCAGAATAACCGCTCGCGTGCGTTGGCCGAGCGCCTTGGCGCTGCTTACGAGCGTGAAGGCGAGGTGATGGGCGAACGCTGCCAGGTCTGGCGGCATCCGAAACTCGATATTTCTGACACCGCTCCGACGACCGAAAGGACCAGCCAATGACCAACCCTGTGACACAGGCTGCGACGTTGCTGAAAGAACATCGCGAAAGCATCGACCGGCTGGACGCGATCCTTGTCTATACGCTGGGCGAGCGGTTCAAGCATACGCAAGCCGTTGGTAAGCTGAAAGCGGCACACGACCTTCCCCCGTCCGACCCCTCGCGCGAGGCCGCGCAGATCGCACGGTTAGAAGACCTGGCGAAAGAGGCCGATCTGGACCCCGATTTCGCCAAGGCTTTCCTGAATTTCATCATTCAGGAAGTCATCCGACACCACAAGAAACATCAGAATTAACCGGAAACGATCCCGGTAAACGCCATCTAAAGGAGATACCACCATGGCAATGAAAATTCGTCTCGCCCGCGGCGGCTCGAAAAAGCGTCCCTTCTATCGCATCGTTGCGGCTGACAGCCGCATGCCCCGCGACGGCCGTTTCATCGAGAAGCTGGGCACCTACAACCCGCTGCTGCCGAAAGACAGCGAAGAGCGCGTGAAAATGAACATGGAGCGCGTTCAGTACTGGCTGGACCAGGGTGCCCAGCCCACCGACCGTATCGCACGTATGCTGGAAGCTGCCGGTACACGTGACAAGGCCGAGCGCAACAACCCCAACAAGGGTACCCCGGGCAAGAAAGCGCAGGAGCGCGCTGAAGAGAAAGCTGCAAAGGCTGCTGAAGCCGCCGAAGCAGCTGCTGCACCGGCTGAAGAAGCTGCGGCAGAAGAATAAGCAGGCGGACGCGTGCAGGATCAGACTTTCACCGACGATTTTCGCACGCAGTTTGAACTGCTGATGCGGCTCCGGCGCGATGTGCGCCGGTTCCGTACAGATCCCGTGGACGAGGCGGTACTGATGCGCTGCCTCGACACGTTTCGACTGGCCCCTTCTGTAGGGCTCAGCGAACCCTGGCGCGTCATTCGCGTCGAAAGCGAAGCGGCACGCGCTGCAGCGCTGAAGAATTTCCAAAACGCCAATGAACAGGCCCTTGCAGGCTATTCCGGCGACAAGGCGCTGAAATACAGTCGCCTGAAACTGTCCGGCATGCAGGAAGCGCCCGTTCAACTGGCGGTTTTCTCGGACGAAAGCACCAACAAAGGCCTGGGTCTGGGCGCGGGCACGATGCCCGAGATGCGCCGCTATTCGGTTGTTGCCGCGATCACCTTGTTCTGGCTGGCCTTGCGGGCTGAAGGGCTGGGCCTGGGCTGGGTTTCGATCCTGGATCCCGAACAGATGAAACACGACCTGGATGTACCGGACGACTGGTCTCTGGTCGGCTATTACTGCGTGGGCTGGCCCGAAGAAATGTCGGAACGACCCGAGCTTGAGCGCGCAGGCTGGGAAAAGCGCAACGCGCGTTTGCATCTGGAAACGCGATAAAGTCAGATGTTTGGACTGATACGACTTCCCATCCTTTTGCTGATCGCATTTATTGTCGGAGTGTTTTTCGAACGCTCGAACCAGCGCGAGGCGTGCGCTACGCGCGGCGACTGGCAGGACGGGCTATGTGTGACGACGGAAGGGCCAAATGACTGATCTGATCTGCGTGGGCACACTTGCCGGGTCATACGGCGTGCGTGGCGAAGTGCGGTTAAAAAGCTATTGCGCCATCCCCGAAGACATCGAAGCCTATTCGCCGCTGACTGATGAGCATGGCAAAGAACGCTATCCTTTGGTTCTGACCAAGGCGATTAAGAACGGGTTTGCCGCCCGTCTGGGCGGCATTGAGACCAAGGAACAGGCCGACGAGTTGAAGGGCCTGCGCCTGTTTGCACGGCGTGATCAGCTGCCATCTTTGCCGGATGACGAATTCTACCACACCGATCTGATCGGGCTTGAGGTTTACGATACAGGTGGCGCATTGCTGGGCCGGGTCAAATCGGTGCAGAACCACGGCGCGGCGGATCTGCTGGAATTGCACGGGCCGGGTTTGAAAGCCACCGTCTTGCTGCCCTTCACGCTGGAGGCTGTTCCGACAGTCGATCTGGACAAAGGCCGCATCATCGCAGACCCGCCCGAAGGGCTGATCTGATGCGGCGTGTTCTGCTGCATTTGGGATTCCACAAGACCGGAACCACTGCGGCACAGTCGTTTCTGTATGAAAACCGTGAGCTGATCTGGCCGCATTTTGCCCTGATGTTGCCCTACAAGACGCGCAAGCTTGGCTTGTCAAATGCCGCTACACGGCACTCTATCTACGGCACGCTGGGCACTCTGTCCGACTTCAGCAAGCAACTGCGGGATTATCTGGCCACGCGCAATTTTGGCACACGGCGCGGCCTGATCCTGAGCGAAGAGAATTTCAGTGGCCTACGCCCCAGCCGCAACATCGACCAAGGCTATGCAGCAGCGCCGGATCTGGCCGCTTGTGTGGTTGACGCGGTACACGACCGGTTCGCAGGCCAGGAGGTCGACATCACGATCTACCTGTCCCTGCGCCAGCGCGGTTCCTGGCTGCGCAGCCTTTGGGCGCATGACCTTGAAAGAACCCGTGAGGTTCAGGACTTTGAGGCGTTCCGCGAGAACATGGATCACCTGCCCTCACTTGAGGACACCGTTGAAGACATCCGCCAAAAGCTGCCCACAGTCAAAGTCACCGTAGATTGGCTGGAGGAGATGCAGTTGCGCCGTTTTGGTTCCGGCACACCCTTTGCCGAGTTCCTGAACCTGCCGCGAGAAAAGGCCGGACAGTTGGGGCCGCCCACAAAGATCAACACGCGCCTGCCCGAAGATGTACTGGCCGAGTTGCTGGTGCTGAACCGATCCCGGCTGGACGAAGCCGCGCTGACCCTGCAAAAGGCCGAGGTAATTGAACAGGCGAAAAACGCGATGGTCGGCACGACATGACAGACAAGCCAGGTAAATCCTATGGACGCAAAGCCATTCGCCCCACGCTCAAGCCGCGCGAATTGCTGACCCCGACCCCCGATTTGCACGGGGTCTGGAAAGCCAAGATCATCACCCTGTTTCCCTCGGCTTTTCCCGGGGTTCTGGGCGAAAGCCTGACCGGTAAAGCCCTGCAAGAAGGTCTGTGGCAGCTGGAAACCGTTGATTTGCGCCAGTTCGGTGTGGGCAAGCATCGCAATGTCGACGACACGCCCGCAGGCGGCGGCGCGGGCATGGTGCTGCGCGCCGATGTGCTGGGCGAGGCGATCGAACACACGATGGCAGGTGTTCGGGGCAACTGGCCGCTGATCTATCTTAGCCCACGGGGTCGCCGGATGGACCAGCGCATGATGCAGAACCTTGCGCGCTGCGATGGAATGACCCTGCTCTGCGGTCGTTTCGAAGGTGTTGATGAGCGCGTGCTGGAGCACTACGGCGTTCAGGAAGTCAGCCTGGGTGACTTCGTCATGACCGGCGGCGAAATCGCGGCGCAGGCCCTGATCGACGCGACCGTGAGGCTGATCCCTGGTGTTCTGGGCAATCAGGCCTCGGCCGAAGAAGAGAGCTTTTCATCAGGCCTGTTGGAACACCCGCAATACACGCGACCGGCCGACTGGAAAGGGCGACCGATCCCTGACATCCTGATGTCCGGCCACCACGGCCGTATCGCCGAATGGCGCCACAAAATGTCCGAGCAGATCACGCGCGAACGGCGCCCGGACCTTTGGGAACGTTATTCAGATCCGGGACGCGACACACAGGACTAAGAGCTTTTGTGTGGTTTTTGTGCCGCAAGCCTGGGCTTTCGCAACACACTACTTGTGGCTGTTTTTCTCCGAAATTACTCATCCATAAGATGGTATCAGAAGTGATTTCCAATAAGACTATACAGGCTGCAATATGAAAAAATACATTTGTGTCTCGGTGCTTGCCTTGTCGGCTTGCACTACGAAACCTCTTGAGATGTCAGTGCCGACACAAGCCGGTCATAAACTGCATTCGGCCCGTGTTGCCGTCCAGTCTTGCGCGACCGAGGCAGACATTGGCGGCAATGCCGCGGTTATCGGCGCTTATCCGACGTTTATCCTGATGTCATCTGTTCTGGTAGGTTCCGTAATCGCCTACACAGGGCGTGAGGAATTGCGCCGCCAAGGCGAAATCGACCAGGTAGATCGCTGCATGACTGAGCTCGGTTTCGAACGCCGCAATCTGACAGGAGGAGAGCAGTTCTGGCTGCATCATTCTTCGGGCACCGAGAGGGTACGCCGCCTGGACCACCTTGTCGGCGGTGGCACAATCGAAAGCTATGCCGAACCCAAAGTCTAATTTCCGCCCGCCTTCCAACGCGCCCAGATCTCGGGCGGGCCGTTAAACGTGTTGATATCTACTTTGCCCTGAACACCCGGAACCAGGCCGGTACCCGTGTATTGCCAGAATCGCCAAACGGCCTTGGGGTAAACGTTGCGGGGGTGCCCGGCCACCGAGCGCAGCCAGAACTCTGTCTTGGGTAGACGGTCAATATCGGTGTCACCGTAAAAGTCCACAGTCGTGTAAACGATGGGGCGGCGGCCATAGTGGCGCTCGAGTATATCAAGGAACCGTTTCGCCTCGGACCGGACTGTCGCGCCATCGGGTCTTAGGGTGCAGGTCTTGGAATGTGGCGTCCACTCCATGTCCAGCACATGCGGCAGGTCCGCGCCCTTGGGTACGTTTTTTATGAACCACCTCGCCTGCTCATGCGCCGGACGACAGAAATAGTAATAGTGATAGGCCCCCCAAGGCACACCCGCGGCTTGTGCACCGCGGCGGTGGTCCTCGAACATGGGATCGGCGACATCCCCGCCTTCGGTGGCCTTGATGAATACGAAGCTGACGCCAGACGCTTTGGCCGTGCGCCAATCTATGGGCCCCTGCCAACGCGACACATCCAAACCATGCACCGGATAGTGACCGGGATGTCGCCCTTCCCAAGGATGCGGATCCGCATCGCCAAACTTGGGGAAGATAACCGAGGGCGACGTTGTGCTTAGAAAAGCCTTTGCCTCGACCTGCTGAGGCGGAGGGCTGCTGCGACCGCAAGACAGTGTCGCAAAGGCCATAACGGCCAGCATCAAAGCTGTGCGCATGGTAAGGTCCTGTTCCAAATTTCTGCTCTTGTAATTCCCCCCAGAATGCCTGATCCGCGTCACAAGGCAACGGTGTTGTCTTTGGGTGGCGAAATCCCACCGTCCAACCCTGGATTTTATGGCGATTCAGGCTTGATCCCTGCGCACAAAGCCCGTAAAGCAGCGCAATCCGGTGCCGCGTCATGCGACTCCGGTGTTTTGGTTTGCATCATGTCGCAACACCCGGCTTTCTTCGGCCATGGCGCGGCGGCGCAGACCAGACATAAGGAACATTCGATCTGACCTCTGGCGGGCTGTACGCAGGACCCGGTGAAGACCAAGAGCTCTCAGGCCGTGCTTAACTTCGTGGACCAACCACGAGCAGATAGGAGTAACAGCGATGGACCTGATCGCACAGCTTGAGGCGGAACAGATTGCCGCCCTGGGGAAAGACATCCCCGATTTCAAAGCCGGTGACACCATCCGTGTCGGCTTTAAAGTGACCGAAGGGTCGCGCACCCGTGTGCAGAACTACGAAGGCGTCTGCATTGCGCGCAAAGGTGGCAACGGCATCGCCGGTTCGTTCACCGTCCGTAAAATTTCGTTTGGCGAAGGCGTGGAGCGTGTGTTCCCGCTGCACTCGACCAACATCGACAGCATCACCGTAGTCCGCCGTGGCCGCGTTCGCCGCGCCAAGCTGTACTACCTGCGCTCGCGTCGTGGTAAATCCGCGCGTATCGCAGAAGTCACCAACTACAAGCCCAAGGCTGGCGCCGAGGCGTAAGGAGCGGAAAGATGAAAAAAGACATCCATCCCGATTATCACGTCATCAACGTCAAAATGACCGATGGCACCGTGGTTCAGATGAAATCCACCTGGGGCGCCGAAGGCGACCAGCTGGCTCTGGAAATCGACCCCTCCTCGCACCCCGCGTGGACCGGTGGCTCGTCGCGCCTGATGGACGCCGGCGGCCGCGTGTCGAAGTTCAAGAAGAAATACGAAGGTCTGGGCTTCTAAGCCTGACCGGGTTGAATTGCAAAAGGCCGTCCCTTGGGGCGGCCTTTTTTGTGGCGTCACCGTCCGACCGCAATTCTATTTGTCGTCTGATGCGATCAGTGGGAACTTGCATCCATGCTTCGGATTTTGCTTCACACTTCTATCGTTTTGATCCTGACTCTGCTGACGCAGATTGGCGGGATCGCCTGGATTATTGCCCTGTGTTTCAAGAGGCGATTGATTTCTTTCGTTCTGGCTTATGTCGCACTCTCAGTTGCTGCAATCTGGATCGCGCCGCAATTTGGACGTGTTGCGCTTGACTGTTCGTCTGATGGTCCGCTGCAAGTGCAAAGCTGGATGTATTGCGCCCTCAACAGAAACTACGTCTCTCCAGAACTTGCGGAGGTATTGCACGATACTGCTCTTGAAATGGATCAGTTGCACCCCGGGACCATTACACTTGTTCTGGACGCAAACTTTCCGTTTCTGGATGGCTTTCCACTGCTGCCTCACTTGTCGCACGATGATGGCGAAAAAGCCGACCTGGCGTTCTACTACGCAGATGAAGATGGGTATTTGAAAGGCGCAACCCGTTCGCCAATTGGATATTTCGCATTCGAAAAGGGTGCGACAGATTGCGAAAAGCGCTGGCCGAGCCTGAGGTGGGATTTCGAGTTTCTGCAGCCTTTATGGCATAGCCACATCGTTGATAATCAACGTATGCAGTCTGTACTTGCGATACTGTCCAAAGACGAACGCGTGTCCAAAGTCTTTGTCGAGCCGCATCTTATCGATACTCTTGGGTCATCTCATCCTAAAATTCGTTTTCAAGGCTGTCGGGCTGCGCGCCATGATGATCACATTCACTTTCAGCTTTGATCCCTCGCATTCATCGAAGGGAAATTTCGTTGACAGAAAACAAGTGCTACAGTGATCGGCAACGCAGGTTCGAAACCCACGGAGGTCCATGAGAATGCCCCAGTACAATGACATGATCGAGCTATCGGTCGAGGATATGGACCTGATCGAAACAGCGCTGCGTGGTTCGGTTGCAACCCTGTCGCAAACTGCACTGCAGGACGGTGATACCGGCAAGGCCCAGCGCGAAGACACGCTGCGGCGAATCCACGATCTTTTGGGCAAGCTTCACGACCAGAAGGTTTTCTATCGCCCCAAAGACAAGGTGTATCTTGGGGGCTAACAGCCCTCAGTTTTGCGGCCCGCGCGTCAGGTCAACCGCGCTGTGGACGGGTGGCACCGGCCCGCGCAGCAACATCAACGCCAGCGCCATGCCGGCCAGCGCTGCGATGGCCGCCATCAGCATTGCGCTGTCAAAGGCATTGTCCTGCACGTCACGCAGTGCTTTGGCCAGGGTCTTGCTGGTCTCGGGGTCCATTGCCGCGATCAATTGCTGAATCTGGCTGGGCGTTCCGTGGGTCAGAGCGTGGGCCAAATCCTCACGCTGGGTCGAGCCCGAAGGCAGGGCTGCGATCACCTCGGACAAGCCCCGGCGGGTGGTGATCGCTTCGGCCAGACCACCCACCACGGCACCCAACGTGGCGCCGAAATAGAGGCAGGCGTTGATCACACCGGACCCCTGCCCCACATGCTCTTCCGGCAGCAGACGCAGGCCCAGACGGGGAAGCAGCGAAAAACAGATCCCCAGCCCGACGCCGACGATCACCAGTTTCCACCAGATTTCGGCATATTGCGTTGTGTTCGTCGTTGTCATCAGCAACAGGAACCCGCAGGCCATTGCCCCCAGCCCAATCGCGATAGGCCACTGAAAGCTGTAGGGTGCCAGGAAACGTGGCGCGGTGACCGAGACCACGAACATGCTGAGGCTCAACGGCATGATCGCAAGCCCAGCGCCGATAGGCGAATACCCAAAGGCATCGGGCGATTGGACAAATGTATTGAAATAGACAAAAAAGCAAAACAGCGTGAACCCGGTGAAGAACATACCAGCGGCGGCCATGAAATACCGCGGGTGCTTGAAGTAGCGCAGCTCGATCAAGGGATCTTCGCTGCGCCGAGACACAACGACAAGGATGATCGTCGCCACCCCCGCAACAGCCAGCGGTACCAGGGTCAGAGGCGTTGCCCACCCGCTGCTTTCCCCATTGCTTAAGGCAAAGGACAACGGCCCCAGGAAAAACAGCACTGCACAGGCCCCAGGATAGTCGAACTTTGTACCGGCCAGGCGCGTGTCCGGCACATATCCCCTTTTGCTGACGGTCAGACCGATCGCGAAAGCAATAACCAGCAACACAAGGTCGGTCGCGAATACAGCCCGCCAGCTGATGTAATGTGCAAAAGCCCCGCCAAGGATGGGCCCGACCCCAATGGCCAAACCTACAATCGCGCCCCATGCCCCGGTGACGCTTGCACGTTGCTCCTCGGGTGTGGCGGCGGTCAGCAACGATAGTGACGTTCCAAACAGCGCGGCGGCCCCCGCCCCCTGCGCGCCACGACCGAACAACAACATCGCACCGTCTTGCGCAAACAGGACCGAAGTAGAGCCGATGGCAAATACGATCATGCCGAAGAAAAAGACACCCATCTTGCCGGTGATGTCACCCAGACGGCTGACGATGGTCACCAACGATGCGCTGGCCACCGTATAAGACGCCATGACCCATTGCAGGCCGGACGGGGTCAAATCGAATTCAGATTTCAGATTGGGCAGAATGGTTGCCACGGCAGTGGTATTGAAGCCGACAACCATCATACAGATGGCCGTCATCGCCAACACGACGCGGGCACCGCCTTGGTGAACCGGATCAGCAGACGGCTTTTCGGTCATAACACCACCCTAAAACTGTTGATCTTTAATGCAATTATTCAGCAGTTTAGCGATTTTTTTCGCTGCGCATAGGGCGCGGCTCATATCCAATAGGACAATGCAATCGGCAAAACGAGGATCGTGGCCAAAGTCGACACGAGAATAAAGCCAGCCACATCCGGCCCGTATTCCGGCACATGCTGGTCGATGAACAGATATGTCGCCACCGAAGACGGCATCAGGCAACACAGGATCACCGCGCCGCGTTCCGTCCCCGTGAACCCGAATGACCACACCAGCGCATTGGCGATGGCAACCGCCATGCCCAGATGCAAAACAGTCAGCAGCACCGCTCGGCCAAGGCTTTTGATCTGTAACGTTGCCAGTGTTTGGCCCAGCGTCAACAGCATCAGCGGGATCGACAATCCGCCCAGGATGTCGAAGGATTTTGCCACCGGCTGAGGCAGGCTATATCCTGTCGCCATCAGGATCAGCGAGATGACCACCGCATAAATGATCGGGGACGTGGCCAGTTTCCGGGGCGAGAACTCACCCGCCGGAATCCACATGCCAACAGTAAAAATGCTGATCAGCACAACAACGACAAATCCCATCGTGTACGCCATGCCCGCGTCGCCCAGCGCAAGCAGTGTGATCGGCAAGCCGATATTGCCGACATTCCCGTGCATGAGCGGTGTCAGAAACGCACGCACGGGCAGGCGCATCACTTTGAGTGCAGCAAAACCCAACAGGCCAAATCCCGCTATGGCCAAGGCCGCGGCCGCCATGACGTCCAAAAAGGTTCCAACGGCAATCTTGGTGGTGGACAGGTGCGAGATGATCAGCGTGGGGTACCCAACCCGCGAAACGATGCCGCCCACAACCTTGTTGTCGAACGGGGCCTTAATAACTGCCAGGGCATAGCCAACCCCGGCACAAATCAACACCGGCAGAACCACGTTCAACACGTTCAGAAACAAATGGTCCAACCGGTTCCCCTATTGCAAAACCCTGAATTAAACAGTGAAACAGCCGTTCTGCTTTGGCAAGCGCGGGGTCTAACCAACGCACCCGATTGAGTTTTCCAAATTAGAGCCTGATATTACCCTGCGATGATGCTCGGGGTTCTTCCCTTCCCGCCTTCCACAACATATAGTGGTTGATAACAACGTGTGGTTAAGCACGGCGGGACGTGGGAAAAAGCATGGCACATATCATCGTAGTGGGGAACGAGAAGGGCGGCGCAGGCAAATCGACCGTGTCGATGCATGTGGCAACGGCGTTGGCGCGTTTGGGTCACAAAGTCAGCACCCTGGACCTTGATCTTAGGCAACGCAGCTTGGGCCGGTATTTCGAAAACCGCGGCAACTTCCTGAAAAACTCGGATCTCTCCCTGCCCAGCCCGCGCCACCACGACTTGCCCGAGATTGACGCGACCAAGCTGAAGCCGGGTGAGAACATCTATGACCACCGCCTGTCCGCCGCCGTGTCCGAGTTGGAAAGCGACAGCGATTTTATTCTGATCGACTGCCCCGGTTCACACACACGTCTCAGCCAGGTGGCCCATTCGCTGGCCGATACACTTATCACACCGCTGAACGACAGCTTTATCGACTTTGATCTGCTGGCGCGGATCGATTCCAAAGGCGAGAAGATCCTTGGCCCGTCGGTCTATTCGGAAATGGTGTGGAACGCGCGGCAACTGCGCGCGCAGGCCGGGTTGAAGCCCATCGACTGGGTCGTTGTCCGCAACCGGGTCGGCACCCAGCGCATGGTCAACAAGGAAAAGATGCAGCGCGCGATTGAAATGCTGTCTCAGCGGATCGGCTTCCGCGTCGCATCGGGCTTTTCCGAACGGGTTATCTTCCGCGAGCTGTTCCCGCGTGGGCTCACCCTGCTGGACCTTAAGGACATCGGGGTCAAACAGCTCAACATCTCGAACATCGCCGCCCGGCAAGAGCTGCGCGACATGATGAAAGAACTGAACCTGCCGGGCGTCGAAATCGACTTCTGACGCGCCTGCACAAGACAACCGTCACTCAGCCGGTTGGTACACCGTGAACAGCTCTTTTGGTTCCGCCACCCCACGCAGCATATAGCGCCCGACCGAGATCAGATCGGCGGACGCGCAGGGTTGAGCAGCCTTGGCCACATCATCCGAGATCAGGATGCGCTGCCCCAGCGCACGGTGCATTCCCGCGATCCGAGCGGTCTGGTTCACAGTCGGCCCAATAACCGTAAAGTCCAGGCGGCTTTCAGACCCGATATTGCCATACAGAATCTCACCCGCGTGAAGCGCCAAAGTGAAGTTCGACACCGGCAAACCATCCGCCTCGCGCCGCGCATTCAGATTGGCCATGCCCTCTTGCAGGTCTGCAACCGCGGCCAACGCGGCACGTGCATCCGCATCGATCTCACCCACATCGAACATGGCAATCAATCCGTCGCCCATGAACTTGAGGATGTTGCCGTCGTTTTGGTGAACGGAATGAACCGCCACGGCCAGATAATCGTTCAGCATGTCGATCAGCGCATTGCCCGGCAGTTCCTCGGACAAGCTGGTAAAGTCTTCGAGGTCAAAATTCAGGATCACCGCATCGATCTGCTGCAAAGATCCGCGACGGATTTCACCGGACAGAACTCTGCGCCCCGCATCGCGTCCCAGATAGACCCGCATGAGGTCTTTCGATATCCGCGCGTCCGAGGCCGCCTTGAGCGCGAGCCCGAGATGCGGCATCGCCGCATTGATCAATGCCAGATCGTCTTCGTGAAACCCCTCGGGCGCATTCGATGTCCAGGACAACAGCACTCCGCTCACCACTTTGTTCGTCGTGGCGGCACCGATATGAGTCGGGGTGTTGAACGAAACACCGGTCGCATAATACTCTGTGGCGCCATGTTCGCGCAGTTCATTCAGCAGCGGATACTTGCTGGGTTCGTTCTGGTCGACCAACCGTTCGTGCACAACGCTTAGGCCCTCGTTCAGGACGGCATACAGAGGGCTCGCGCGCCAGTGGTCGCTGGGTTCTTCGGTATATTCGAACTTCTGATGCTCTCCACCCTTGCCTTGATACCAGCTATAGCCGGTTCCACCGTAGACCGGGTGCAGCGTGGATTGCGCCGCGTGAAAACGCATCAGCGGAACACCCAAGTCCACCAGTCGGTTGCAATACCCGTCCAGCAGTTCTTCTTTTGGCAATCCTTCAAGCCCGCGCGCGACCAGCCAGTTGATAAGGTCGCTTGATTTGCCCGCCACGTTGTCCGAGGTCGTCATATGTTGTCCCGTTTTTGTTCTGCTGTTCATCTGGGAATGAGGACAGGGAATTACCAGTGCCTAATCCATATGCGCCAGTCGTCGAAGCATTTTGCGTAGCAGGTCCGTTTCCTCTGCAGAAAACAATCCCGCGAGTTTTGCGTCATATGCCTGCGCGACCTTGCGTAAATCGCGATATGCCGCTTGACCGGCAGATGTCAATGCCAGCTGTTCCACCCGACGGTCGGCGGCATCACGCGAACGCACCAGGTATCTGCGTTCTTCCAGTTTTGAGACCGAGCGGCTGATCTTGGTTTTGTGGATCCGAGCGCGCAAGCCAATCTCTTTTGCGGTCATCTCGCCGTAGTTGCCCAAGTGAAACAATACCCGCCACTCGGTCCGCAGCATCCCATACCGATCCTTATAGACCTGCTGAAACTCTAACGAGCTTTCCTCGGCGGCCCGGTTTAGCAAGTAGGGCAGGAAATCTTGCGGATCAAACTCATCTTTTTTGTCGGAAACGTCTTGTGTCATCCTTGTTAGTTACAAAATCAACTATTATCCGACAAGCAGCAAACGGAGGAATACGGAATGAATCGTCAGACCGATCCGCATAAATTGAACCAGGCCAGCACGCCTGTTGGCACCCATGCGGGCTATATGCCCGGCTTCGGAAATGATTTTGAGACCGAGGCGCTGCCCGGCGCTTTGCCTCAGGGTATGAACAGTCCGCAGCGCTGCAATTACGGCCTCTATGGTGAACAGCTGAGCGGTACGGCCTTTACCGCCAATCCGCCCGAACGCACATGGTGCTATCGCATCCGCCCCTCGGTAAAGCACTCGCATCGTTACGAAAAGATCGACCTGCCCCATTGGAAATCCGCCCCTTGCGTCGACCCTGACGTGATCAGTCTGGGCCAGTACCGTTGGGACGCGGTGCCTCATTCTGATGAGGGGCTGACCTGGCTGACCGGCATGCGTACGATGACAACGGCGGGCGATGTGAACACGCAGGTGGGAATGGCCAGCCACATCTACCTGGTCACCGAGTCCATGGTGGATGACTATTTCTTCTCGGCCGATTCCGAGATGCTGGTGGTGCCACAAGAAGGTCGCCTGCGGTTTGCGACCGAATTGGGCATCATTGATGTCGAACCCAAGGAAATCGCCATCATCCCGCGCGGTCTGGTCTATCGGGTCGAAGTTCTTGAGGGTCCTGCCCGCGGTTTTGTCTGCGAGAACTACGGTCAGAAATTCGAACTGCCGGGCCGCGGTCCGATCGGGGCAAATTGCATGGCCAATCCGCGCGATTTCAAAGCGCCCGTGGCAGCGTTTGAAGACCGCGAGGTGCCCTCGACCGTTACCGTCAAATGGTGTGGGCAATTCCACACGACGAAGATCAACCAAAGCCCTCTGGACGTGGTCGCCTGGCACGGCAATTACGCGCCCTACAAGTACGACCTGCGCACCTATTGCCCGGTCGGCGCGATCCTGTTCGACCACCCGGACCCGTCGATCTTTACCGTGCTGACCGCCCCCTCCGGCCAACCGGGCACAGCCAATATCGACTTTGTTCTGTTCCGCGAACGCTGGATGGTGGCCGAGGATACGTTCCGCCCGCCCTGGTACCACAAGAACATCATGTCCGAGCTGATGGGCAACATCTATGGCCAGTACGACGCCAAACCGCAGGGATTTGTTCCCGGCGGAATGAGCCTGCACAACATGATGCTGCCGCACGGACCGGATCGCGAGGCGTTCGAAAAGGCCTCAAACGCCAACCTGGGCCCGGACAAACTGGACAATACCATGTCCTTCATGTTCGAAACCCGGTTCCCGCAGCATCTGACGCCCTTTGCCGCCAAAGAGGCTCCGTTGCAGGACGACTACATTGACTGCTGGACCTCTCTTGAGAAAAAGTTCGACGGAACCCCGGGCAAAAAGTGAGGCCGAGATGAGCTTTGATATCTGGTTAACCTATGTGGCCACGGTCTTGCTGCTGATGAGTACGCCAGGTCCCAGCCAGTTGCTGATGCTGTCCAACTCCGCGACCAACGGCCTGGGCCGGGGCATTTTTACGGCTGCCGGGGACCTCACGGCCAATTTGCTGCAAATGCTGGCGGCAGGGCTTGGGTTGGCTGCAATCATCGCAGCCTCGGGTACAGCGCTGGCTGTGATCAAATGGCTGGGCGTTGCTTATCTGGTGTTCCTGGGGGTCAAGATGATCCTCAAGGCGGACCGCAAGACAACGCAGACGGCCCCCCGCGCCAGCCGCAAATCGCTGTGGATGCAGGGCTTTGTCACATCGGCCGCCAACCCAAAGGCAGTCGTGTTCTTTGCCGCCCTCTTTCCACTTTTCATCGACGGCACGCTTCCGTTCTGGCCCCAATTCGCCATTCTCTCGGTCACCTACCTGACGCTTGATGGGCTATTCCTGACAGCTTATGGCGGCAGCGCCAGCTGGCTGGCCACGCGGCTCAAAGGCTCTGCCCGGCTGTGGCTGGACCGCACCGGCGGTGGGTTCATGATTCTGGCCGCTCTCCTGCTGGGACTGAAATCCCTGCGGGATGCCCAATAACTCAATAACGTAAGGATCACAGATGTCTCTGATGAAATCCTGGGTGGTCTCGGCCAACGATGCCGACCACCCGTTCCCCCTGAATAACCTGCCCTATGGTGTCTTCTCGACCGAAGGCGAAGATCCACGCTGCGGCGTCGCAATCGGCGACATGATCCTGGACGTCACCGCAGCCGAAGCCGAAGGGCTGATCACGCTTGCGGATGAGCCGCTGTTTGACCTGCCCTTCTGGAATCCGTTGATGGAAGAAGGTCCCGCCGTTTGGACCGCCCTGCGCAACCGGCTGACCGCGCTCTTGGCCGAAGGGGCGGAAGACCAAGAAACGGTCGAACCTTTGCTGGTCGGCCAAAGTGATGCAGAAATGCACATGCCGTTTGCTGTCAGCGAATACACCGATTTCTACGCGGGCCGGCATCACGCCCAAAACGTGGGCACCATGTTCCGTGGTCCTGAAAATGCCCTGCCCCCGAACTGGCTGCACATCCCGATCGGTTACAATGGCCGTGCCTCATCCGTCGTGGTGTCCGGCACGGATATCCGCCGCCCTTGGGGTCAGCTCAAGTCACCCGATCATGACCGTCCTTCATTCCTGCCAAGCCGCCGCTTTGACATCGAGCTCGAGATGGGCGCAATCGTGGGCACACCTTCGGATGGTCCCATCACCGTGCAAGAGGCAGATGACAACATCTTTGGCTATGTCCTGCTGAACGACTGGTCCGCACGCGACATCCAGGCCTGGGAATACCAACCTCTTGGACCCTTCCAGGCCAAAGCCACCGCAACCTCGATAAGTCCCTGGATCGTGACCAAAGCCGCGCTGGAGCCCTTCCGCTGCGATACGCCCGCTCGTGAACACGAGCTGCTGGATCATCTCAAGGATTGCGGACCGATGCTGTATGACATCGATCTGGAAGTCACGATGGCCCCGGATGGCAAGGACGCCACGACCATCGCCCGGACGAACTACAAAGAGATGTACTACTCTGCGGCGCAACAGCTGGCACATCACGCGACATCGGGATGCCCGATGAATACCGGTGATCTTCTGGGATCGGGCACCATCTCGGGCCCGACCAAGCCTGAACGCGGTTCGCTGCTGGAGCTCAGTTGGGGCGGTAAAGAACCGCTGACACTGGATACAGGCGACACGCGCAACTTTATCGAGGACGGCGATACCCTGACCCTGACGGGCCAAGCCCGTGGCGATGGGTACACGATTGGTTTTGGTGATTGCACCGGCACCGTACTGCCCGCACTCGAAGACCCGTTCAAGCGCTGAAGAAACTAAGCCAGCGCGCAACTTTTGTTGGCTGCATCGCAATGAACCTGGACGGGTTCATTGCCGATGAGGCGGGCAGCAGCGCAATCTGGAACTGCCTGACGTCGCACAACATTCTGTGCGGCATCTTGCAAATCGATTGCAACATCAAAGGCTGACCCAGATCGCCAAGGCCTATGCGTTCCGGGCAGGCTAAAGAGTAGGCACGGTTGCCGCGGCCCGGCAGCCCTGCTGGGGTGAGGAAGTCAGCCAAACTTGATCCAGATCGTTTTTCGTCAGCGGATTAAGTGGAATCATGGACTCAAAGCCTTTGGCACACCTGTGTTGAAGTTCGAACCTTGCGCCCTCGGCGCCAGAGTATTGGGGGAGAACCCATGAACAAGATCTTCGAAGTTCCACTCTATCCCTACGAACGCAGCCCTGATCAGGACGCGGCGACCTCGGTGCGTCACAAGGTGATCGTGATCGGCGCGGGGCCGGTTGGACTGGCGGCAGCTATTGATCTGGCCCAGCAAGGTGTTGAAACCGTAGTGCTGGATGACAATGACAAGGTCAGTTTCGGCAGTCGCGCGATCTGTTTCTCGCAACGCTCACTGGAAATCGCCGACCGTTTGGGTGCCGGACGCAAGCTGGTTGAAAAAGGGGTGCTCTGGGATGCGGGCAAAGTCTATTTTGACAACCGGCAGGTCTATGAGTTCAACCTGCAACCAGATACGGGTTATGGAAACCCGGCCTTCATCAATCTCCAGCAGTATTACATGGAAAAGGCCCTTGTCGAGCGGGTACGGGAATTGCAGGCCGACGGCGCACCCATTGAAATTCGGGGGCAGAACAAGGTCGAAGCCATCGGCACGCACGACGATCATGTCACGCTGGAAGTCGAAACGCCCGAAGGCCCCTATAACGTCGAGGCCGACTGGCTGATCGCCAGCGACGGTGCGAACTCTCCAACCCGCCGGATGCTGGGTCTGGATTTCGAAGGACGCGTCTTCGAGGACAACTTTCTGATCGCCGACGTGGAGATGCAGGCCGATTACCCGACCGAGCGCTGGTTCTGGTTCGATCCGCCCTTCAATCGCGGACAATCCGCTTTGCTGCACAAACAGCCGGACAACGTTTGGCGGATTGACTTGCAGTTGGGGAACGACATCGACCCCGAACAGGAAAAACAACCCGAAAAGGTTATTCCAAGGCTAAAGGAAATGCTCGGCGAGGATGTCGACTTCGAACTGGAATGGGTTTCGATTTATACATTCCAATGCCGCCGTATGGAGCGGTTCCGGCATGGCCGTGTGCTGTTTGCGGGCGACAGTGCCCACCAAGTCAGTCCATTCGGAGCGCGCGGGGCCAATTCAGGCCTGCAGGACGCGGACAACCTGTGCTGGAAGCTGAAACTGGTCATCGACGGCAAAGCGCCTGAACTGTTTCTGGACAGCTACAGCCGAGAGAGGGTTGAGGCCGCGGACGAAAACATCCGTATGTCCACACTCTCGACCGAGTTCATTACGCCGAAATCCGACATGTCACGCCTGTTGCGGGACGCCGTTCTGGACCTTAGCGAGCACTACGAATTCGCCCGCCCGCTGGTGAATTCCGGTCGTCTCAGCACGCCGTGCGCCTATTCTGGTTCGCCCCTCAGTTCAGCCGATGCGCTGAACGGACCTGAGGTGACGCGGCCGGGCTCGGCCTGCCCCGATGCGCCACTGGGTGATGAGTTTCTGCTGCCGAAACTGGCGGGGCAGTTCACCTTGCTGACGATTGATGCGGATGCGCCTGACAGCCTCGAGGAAGGCGGAGTTACGGCCACGCGGTTGGCCCTGTCCGTCAAGGACGATCTGACGTTGGAGCTTAAGCGCAGGTATCTGGGGGATGCACCCAGCGCAGTGTATCTGATCCGTCCCGACCAGCACGTAGCCGCCCGCCGCGACAAGTTCGAAGAAAACGCATTCCGGCAAGCGATCCGCCGGGCCACCGGTAAGGAGTAAGCGATATGGCCGATCTGATCCTCACCCCCAACTTGGACAATGCCGATAGTTTCTATGCCGACCTGGTGGCTGCTCATGACGGGCTGGACCGGCATGACAGCGACGCTCTGAACGCGCGGCTGGTGCTGATACTGGCCAACCACATCGGCGATACAGCCGTATTGTCAGACGCGCTGAAAGCCGCGGCACTGAAAGACACTCGATAGTTTTGGAAGGCTGGAATGAGCGGCCAGCGGCGATCACCACAGCCTTGCCGAAATTAACCCGGACACCAACGCTCGCATGACCCTGCGCACACAAGCTGTGTGTGGGCGCGAGTGGTCACACCGTCCGGCCGTGCTTACCTTCGTCGAAATCGTTGCAGGAGGTCCAGATGCCCGAAATCACCGGCTATCACGCCCATGTCTATTTCGACGCCGACACGCAGGACACGGCCCGACAGGTCTGCGAAGAGGCTGCCCGTCTGTTTCCTGTACAAATGGGGCGGATGCATGCGAAAAATGTCGGCCCACACCCTAGGTGGAGCTGTCAGTTGGGCTTTGCGCCTGACGCTTTTGATCAGGTGATCCCGTGGCTGATGCTGAACCGGCAGGGCCTGACTATCTTCACCCACCCGGAAACCGGCGACCATCTGGCGGATCACCGGGACCGGGCGGTTTGGATGGGCGAACTTCTAGAGCTTGACCTGTCGATTTTCGACAAGGCTTAATCCAACGCCCGCGCCTGATCCCGCAGTTTGAACTTCTGGATCTTACCAGTCGAGGTCTTGGGCAAAGCTCCGAACACCACGGACTTCGGGGCCTTGAAATGGGCCATGTTATCGCGGCAGAACCCAATGATCTCGGCTTCGGTCGCTTGCGCGTCCGGCTTCAGCTCGATGAAGGCACAGGGCGTTTCACCCCATTTATCATCGGGGCGCGCCACCACCGCAGCCTCCATCACGGCGGGATGTTTATATAGAATATCCTCGACTTCGACCGACGAGATGTTCTCGCCACCCGAAATGATGATGTCCTTGGACCGATCTTTGAGCGCGATGTAACCGTCCGGATGCATCACACCAAGATCACCCGAGGCAAACCAGCCACCTCGGAATGCTTTGTCCGTGGCCTCGGCGTTCTTCAGGTATCCTTTCATGACGACGTTGCCTTGCATGAAAATCTCGCCCATCGTTTCGCCATCAGCGGGCACTGGATCCAGCGTATCCGGGTCGGCTACCATCAACCCGGACAAGGCCGTATACCGCACGCCCTGACGCACCTTGAGCGCAGCGCGCTCTTCGGCACCCCTATCGTTCCACTCGTCTTTCCAGGCGCATACGACAGAGGGACCATAGGTCTCGGTCAGACCATAGACGTGGGTAACCTCGATGCCCATGTTCTCCATGCTCTCGATTACGGCCGCAGGCGGCGGGGCACCAGCTGTCATCACCTTGATCTCATGGTCGAAATCCTTGAGGTGATCGGGCGCGTTGGCCAGCATGTTCAGGACGATCGGCGCGCCGCAGAAATGCGTGACCTTCTCATCCCGGAACGCTGCATAGATTGGCTCGTCCCGAACAGCCCGCAGACAGACCGAGACCCCGGCATTCGCCGCCATCGCCCAGGGGAAGCACCAACCGTTGCAATGGAACATCGGCAGGGTCCAAAGATAGACCGAGTGCTTGGGCATGTTCCAATCCAGCAGGTCCGATTGCGCGTTCAACGCAGCCCCTCTGTGATGATACACGACGCCTTTCGGGTTACCGGTCGTCCCCGAGGTATAATTCAGCGTGATCGCGTCCCATTCATCGTCAGGCAAGGACCAGTCAAATTCCGGGTCACCTTCGGCCAGCAGGGCGTCGTATGTCAGGCCACCCAGCTTTTCGCCACCGTCAAAGCTGGGGTCTTCGATGTCGACGACCAGAATGTCGTGATCAACCTGTTTCAGCGCCTCTTTCACAACGCCCGAGAATTCAGGATCGACCAGCAAGGCCTTTGATTCCGCATGGTTCAGGATGAAGGCGATGATCGGCGCGTCCAACCGGGTGTTGATCGCGTTCAGAACTGCCCCCGCCATTGGAACGCCAAAATGTGCCTCGTACATCTCGGGAATATTGGCGGCAATGATTGACACCGTGTCCCCGACCCCAAGCCCACGCGCGGACAAAGCGCCGGCCAATCGGCGACAGCGGGAATAGGTTTCGGCCCAGGCATAGCGGCGCGTGCCATAGATCACCGAAGGGTAATCCGGGTAGATCAGCGCCGTCCGCTCGATAAAACTCAGCGGTGACATCGGCGTGTAATTCGCGCGGCTTTTGTCCAAATGACGCTCATAGATATTGGCTTGTGTCATTTGCTGACCCTCCCTCTTCACTTCGGGCGAATTGAGCACAAACTTGTTCATCTGACAAATCCGTAAAAATACGGCGCGGCCATGGACTGGAATTACGGGATGATGCAATCTGGCCCTATCTCCGAAACAGCTTTCGCGGTGATCTGAGCCATCGAAAACACAAAGCCGGGATAGTCCATTTTTGGCAACCCGTGCACCAGCCATTCTGAAAGGACATGTCATGGACGGCACGTTCAACGAAAACGATCTTTCCCACGTGGTCGAAGCTGACCGCGCCCATATCTGGCACCACCTGCTGCAGCATAAACCCTTTGAAACCAATGATCCGCGTATCATTGTTGAAGGCAAAGGCATGCGTGTCTGGGACCAGAATGGCAAAGAGCATCTGGACGCTGTGTCCGGCGGCGTTTGGACCGTCAACGTAGGCTATGGCCGCGAATCGATCTGTAAAGCCGTCTATGACCAGCTTATGAAGCTGTGCTATTTTGCGAACACGGCTGGCTCGATCCCCGGGTCGATCTTCGCTGAAAAGCTGATCGACAAAATGCCGGGCATGAGCCGCGTTTACTACACCAACTCGGGTTCGGAAGCGAACGAGAAGGTGTTCAAGATGGTGCGCCAGATCGCGCACAAGCGCTATGGCGGCAAGAAAACCAAGATCCTGTACCGCGACCGCGACTATCACGGCTCGACCCTAGCGACCATGTCGGCAGGCGGTCAGGACGAGCGTACGGCTCAGTACGGCCCGTTTGCACCTGACTTCATCCGCGTTCCGCACTGCATGGAATACCGCAAGCACGAACTGGGTATGGAAGACCTGACCGGTGAGGCATTCGGCAAAGCATCCGCAGATGCCATCGAAGAGGTCATCCTGCGCGAAGGTCCTGAAACCGTTGGCGCGCTGTGCCTCGAGCCTGTGACCGCAGGTGGCGGCGTGATCGAAGCCCCCGAAGGCTATTGGGAGCGTGTGCAGGAGATCTGCAAGAAGTACGACGTCCTGCTGCACATCGACGAAGTTGTCTGCGGCGTGGGCCGTACCGGCAAATGGTTTGGCTATCAGCAATACGGCATCAAGCCGGATTTCGTGACCATGGCCAAAGGTGTCGCCTCGGGTTATGCGGCAATTGCCGTGATGGTCACCACCGAAGAAGTCTTTGACATGTTCAAGGACGATGCCTCGGATCCGATGAACTATTTCCGCGATATCTCGACCTTTGGCGGCTGCACGGCCGGTCCAGCGGCCGCGATCGAAAATATGCGCATCATCGAAGACGAAAACCTGCTGCAGAACTGCACCGATATGGGCTTCCGCATGAAGGACAATCTGCAGGCGCTGATGGAAAAGCACAAGGTGATCGGTGACGTGCGCGGCAAGGGTCTGTTCCTAGGTGCCGAACTGGTCGCAGATCGCGCCACCAAGGAACCGATGGAAGAGAAAAAGGTTCAGGCAGTTGTTGCCGACTGTATGGCGCAGGGCGTCATCATCGGTGCCACCAACCGCTCGATCCCCAGCCGCAACAACACGCTGTGCTTCTCGCCGGCGCTGATCGCAACCGCGGACGACATCGACCAGATCACCGACGCGGTCGATGGCGCTCTGGGCCGCGTGTTCGGCTGAACCTAACGGAATACATCTGCCAGCACTCACGCACTTCCGGCAGATGAACTTTAACCGGCGCGCCCACCGCGCCGGTTTTTTGTGTTTTCTGACACGGGTTTGCCAAATCCCTCGCCTCGGGTACCCTGTACCGACCACACCCCATGCAGGAGACGTGTCCAATGGTACTCAACTTTATCCGGAGCCTCGCCACCATTGCCCTTCTCGCGGTCGCCTCCGCCACCAGCGCAGACGAAGGCAGTGGCTTTCCCCAGATCGTAGGTACCTGGCACGGCACCTATCTGGTGGGCTTTGCCAAATCGAACCCGAACCACGAGAAAGGTCTGCTAAAGACCGAAATGGAACTGGAGATCACCAAGCTGGACGGCAACCTGATCACCGCCACCAATCGCTGGCGTCGTATCGGGGATACTGACTGGATCGTTGAAGAGGCGATGGGCACCTTTTCGCTGGACGAGCCCACCCGCTTTGTTCTGGCCGAGGCAGGAATATCCGGGGATGACGTTTCCGCCGGGATATTCAACGGGGTGTATCTGGATGACGTGATCATGATCACCTATGCCGGGCCAGGCACAGGCGTGTCGTTTGCGGCGCAGTTGGTGAAAAAGGACGGCAGCAACTAAAGCCTGCGGAAAGTTTGTTCGACTGAGAACTCCTAATATGCAAAGACCGTTTTCGCTCAAGTCCGCAATGCGGGCAAAGTGAACTTTCGCTGCATCTGCGCCAAGGTCTGCTTTCAAGAACGCTATAAACCGGTCAGCTACGACTAGCATCATCCTAAGCAGTGGAGATTGACGCCGTTGAAGTATAAAGCAGCTCGAAGGGCGAAATTGGTTGATCTTGAACCGATGTTGCGACTGCCTAAAAGGCCGGGGCACAATTCTGTAGGCAGGAGAAGCTTAGCTTTCTGCCATCCAAATCACAGTCGAGAAACGCTAGAGGCTTATTTTGCAACTTTCCCACAAGCGATGTTTGTGAGCGAGGAAGAAGACCAAATCATCAGTTTTGCATGTGCGATCCGAACATCTGGCAAGCCAATCCAAGAGCCAATGGTTTGGTCTGATGCGACAGGTGATGGCGCGGCTTTAAATCACGACAAAAACGGAGCGTGGCTATATGTCAGTCGCTTTGCATATACGGCAGGTCCCGGACATGCTCACGTATCGAAGGAAATTGGTCCGCTCCTTGTGTCCCTGCAAGAATTAGCCGTGAGGCTAAAACTACAAGGCGTAGCTTTCCCTACACATTTTTTTGGATTCCGCGAAAGGTCGGGAACGACCGAGTTTCAAAGGTCGACAATTGACGACCAGGTTTCGTTGGAACGGTCGGGACTACGGCCTCTCGGCATCGCCTTCCAAGCGGGTTTTGAACATGAAATAGCTTTGCCTAACTATCTGGGTGATGGGAAGCACTTCGCAATGATGGTTTGGCGAAACGCGCAGTAAAAAAACGCGAACCTGAAAGCTGACGTTCTTGATCACAGCATTCAGCACTTTGGGCCCGAAGCGGACTTATCTATTCATAAAAAATAGCCGCCCCAACCGGGACGGCCTTTCTTTCACTGTCTCTTTTCAGAGGATCAGGCAGCCAGAGCGGCCTGAGCTTTGGCGACAATCGCGCCGAACGCTTCCGGTTCGTGCACGGCCAGGTCGGCCAGAACTTTGCGGTCCACTTCGATGCCGGCCAGGTTCAGGCCGTTGATGAAGCGGGAATATGTCAGGGCTTCGTCATGCGAACGGACAGCAGCGTTGATACGCTGGATCCACAGCGCGCGGAAGTTGCGCTTGCGGTTCTTACGGTCGCGGGTTGCGTACTGGTTGGCCTTGTCGACGGCCTGACGGGCAACCTTGAAGGTGCTCTTACGGCGGCCATAGTAACCTTTGGCGGCCTTGATGACCTTCTTGTGACGGGCGTGAGTTACGGTTCCACCTTTAACGCGGGACATCTCTTAATCTCCTCTTAGCGGTCGTAGGGCATGTAGCCCTTGACGATCTTGGCGTCGGGGGCGGACAGGGTGGTGTTGCCACGGGCGTCGCGGATGAACTTTTTGGTCCGCTTGATCATGCCGTGCCGTTTGCCGGCCTGGCCAGCAAGGACCTTACCGGTCGCAGTCACCTTAAAGCGCTTCTTGGCGCTCGACTTGGTCTTCATCTTAGGCATTTCCGTCTCCTTTCAGGGTTCGGTACTAAACGCGACTCGGCATGCCATCTCGGCCGGTCACGCGATCAGAAGCGCCGTTTACGCAAGTTCAGTCATAGTGGCAAGGGGGTTTTGACCAGAATCTGCGCTTTTCGCAGTGCGGTCAGGCACCGGGGCAACCTTGGCTGCCCCGGTGCAAGGTCTTAGTGTTCGAATTTACGGATTTCACCGGTTCTCAGTCGTTCGGCATAGCTGGCCAGTTCCTGGCGCACAACCTTCATCAGGAAGTAGAGCGCAAAGACATTGACCACCGCCATCGCAAAGATCGCCGCATCCGAGAAGTCGATGACCGGGCCAAGGTTGGCCGCCGCACCGATGATGACGAAGATGCAGAAGATGACCTTGAACACCAGTTCCTTGGTGTGGCCTTCGCCGAACAGATAGGTCCAGGCCTTGAGGCCATAGTAGGACCAGCTGATCATGGTCGAAAAGGCAAACAGTACCACCGCAATGGCCAGCACATATGGGAACCAACCAAAGGCACTGGCAAAGGCCGCCGAGGTCAGGCTGACACCGCTATTCCCATCAACCGTGGCAATCGCATTGCCCGCTTCGTTCAGCATGTAGTTACCGGTTGCCGGATCAACGATCAGCTGCTGAGTGATGATGATCACCAGCGCGGTCATGGTACAGATCACAACCGTATCGATGAACGGCTCGAGCAGGGAAACAAAGCCCTCGGTGATCGGCTCTTTTGTCCGCACCGCCGAGTGTGCAATGGCTGCAGAACCAACGCCCGCTTCGTTCGAGAACGCTGCACGGCGGAAGCCCTGGATCAGTGCCCCGACCATGCCGCCAGCGACACCGAGGCCGGTGAAGGCACCTGCGAAGATCTGGCCAAAGGCCCAGCCAATTTGATCGGCATGCATAAGGATGATCACCAGCGCGGCCAGAACGTACATGACGCCCATGAAGGGCACGACTTTCTCGGTCACGCGCGCGATGGACTTTAGGCCACCCACAATCACCAGGAAGACGATAATGGCAAAGACCACCCCGGTGATCCAACCCGGATAGTCACCTGTGATGCCCGCGATCTGTTGGTGCGCCTGATTGGCCTGGAACATATTGCCCCCGCCCAGCGCGCCAAGAATACAGAAGATCGAAAACAGAACCGCTAGGATTTTGCCGCCCGGCAAGCCTAGCTCGTCAAAGCCCTTGGACATATAGTACATAGGTCCGCCGGAAACGGTGCCGTCTTCGTACTCGTTCCGGTATTTCACACCCAGGGTACATTCAGTGAATTTCGATGCCATGCCCAGCAAGCCTGCGACAATCATCCAGAAGGTCGCGCCCGGCCCGCCGATCCCGACGGCCACCGCAACACCAGCGATGTTTCCCAGACCGACAGTACCCGAAAGCGCTGTGGCCAAAGCCTGAAAGTGGCTCACCTCACCTGCGTCATTGGGATCAGAGTAATCGCCTTTGACAAGGCTGACCGCATGCCCAAAGAACCTAAGCTGCACGAAGGCGAAATAGAGCGTAAAAACAGTCGCCGCGATCACCAGCCAACCCACGATCCATGGGAACCCGGTGCCGGGAAACGGCGCAAAGATGAAACTGACGAAAGGCCCCGTGAAATCGGCAAAGGCCTGGTTGATCCTATCATCCAGACCCGGTGCGTCTTGCGCAAAAGCAGGGTTGGTGAACAAGGTGGCCAATGCGGCCAAAGCAAAACGTTTCAGCGTGTTCATTCCTCTTGCTCCCCTCAGTTCACGACGGTGACAGGCACGTCGGCGTGCATGACCAGATTCTGGGTCGAGCTGCCGAACAGCCGTTTCTTGAACCCATCGGCCGAGGCGCGCCCGACAATGATCTGCGTTCCGCCGTTTTCGACCGTGATTGCGTTCAGCGTTTCGGCCACATCTCCGTGGCGCACGATACCTTGGGCCGTAAAGCCTTCGGCCTTCAGGGCCTCAACGGCAGGAGTGACAATGCGGTTGGTGGCCAAGGTGACCTCTTCCTCGCGGCGTTTGTGCCGCAACGCATTTTCCTCGGGGGTTTGAAAAGTGAATGGGGACCATTCGATGACATAAACCACCAGCAATTCACATGCGCCGATCAGCTTGGCCAGATCTTTGGCAAAGGCGATGGCACGTTCTCCGGTTTCTGTCCCGTCCAGTCCAATGACAATTTTCGTTGTCATGACGTTCCTCCAATAATTTTGGTTATGCCGGGACCCGTGCCCCCGGCAGGGCAGCCGGAACCTGGAACTTTCTGAGTAGACTGCCCCTGGGGCTCAGTATCCCGGAAAAACCCCAAAAAAGAGAGGGTTATCTTTTCAATTCAACCAAATACGCACTTAAGCACTGAAAATGCTATGTATTTTTTGTCTAAAATTTAGGCAGAATCCCGAGAATCCACGACATTCGGGCGCCCTGCACGACCCGGATCAACCCGGGTCGGTGTTATAGATCAGACGTTCATCACAGGGCGCGATGCGCAGAATATTGGTTGTTCCCGGCACGTTAAAGGGCACGCCGGCGGTCACTACGATCTGATCCCGTTCCGAGGCGAACCCTCCGGCACGGGCGGCGCGGGCGGCGTTTACGACCGCGCCCTTGAATCGCTCAAGCTCGGGCGTCATCACGCAATGGCATCCCCAACTCAGGCACAAGCGCCGCGCGGTTCCGGTGGCGGGGGTCATCGCGATGATCGGAACGCCGGGGCGTTCGCGCGCGGTTAGCAGCGCCGTCGTTCCGCTTTGGGTAAAGCAGCAAATTGCTTTGATGTCGGTCTTTTCAGCGATCTCGCGCGCGGCGGCCACGATGCCGTCCGCAATAGTCGTCCCCTTGGCGGTGCGGGAGGCCGCGATGATCTGCGTATAGGTTGGATCAGCTTCAACCTCGATGGCGACCTTGTTCATGGTTTGAACGGCCTCGACCGGATAGGAACCGGCGGCCGATTCAGCGCTGAGCATGATGGCATCGGTGCCTTCATAGATCGCAGTTGCCACGTCCGAAACCTCGGCCCGGGTGGGCATCGGGCTTTCGATCATGCTCTCCAGCATTTGCGTCGCCACGATGACAGGCTTTGCAGCGCCACGGCATTTTCGCACCAGTCTTTTCTGGATTGGGGGAACGGCCGAGACGGGCAGCTCAACCCCCAGATCGCCGCGTGCGACCATGATCCCGTCCGAGGCATCCAGAATATCGTCAAACGCCTCAACCGCGGCGGGCTTTTCGATTTTGGACAGAATCGAGGCGCGACCGTCGGCCAGTGAACGCGCCTCAAACACGTCCTTGGCGCGCTGCACAAAGCTCAGCGCCAGCCAGTCCACGCCCAGTTGGCACACAAACTCAAGGTCGTCCCGGTCCTTGGCCGACAGGGCTGCCAATGGCAGCACCACATCAGGCACGTTCACGCCTTTGCGGTTCGAAATCGTACCACCGACCTCAACGGTGCAATTGGCAAAGTCCTGGCCACACTCCTTAACGATCAAACGGATTTTGCCGTCATTGACCAGAAGTCGCGCGCCCGTTTCCAGCGCGGCAAAAATCTCGGGGTGCGGCAGGCACACGCGATGGATGTCGCCGGGTTTAGGGTCGAGGTCCAGACGGAACACAGCGCCCTCTTCCAACTCCTCTGCGTCATTGGCAAACACGCCCACCCGCAGTTTGGGACCCTGCAGGTCGGCAAGAATGGCAATGGGGCTGTCCAGATCCTTTTCCACCTGACGGATGATCCGGTGACGCTCGCGGATTTCATCGTGGCTTCCGTGGCTCATGTTCAGGCGGAAGACATCCGCGCCTGCTTCGTGCAGGGCACGGATGGTGTCATAGTCGTTGGACGCCGGTCCCAGCGTCGCCACGATTTTCACATTTCTCAGGCGTCGCATTGGTCTTGCCCCCTTAACGTCTTCTCTTGATTCCGCGAAAATGTTACCGCAAACATTGCTTAGGCCGCTTATTGCGCAATTCCCTTTTCAAAGCAACTCCCGTACACCTGCGACAAACTAGATGACAGGCTTATGACGTATTCCCCGTTTTTTATCCATGGTGCCGATCGCCCTTCGCGTTGGCTGATCACATGTGACCACGCGACCAACATGGTACCCCCGGACATCAATGGGGGTGATCTGGGCCTGCCGCGCGAGGATATGGAGCGCCACATCGCCTATGACGTAGGCGCGTATGAGGTCTCCAAGCATCTGGGCGAACTCCTGAACGCACCGGTCATCGCCGCCAATTTCTCGCGTTTGGTGATTGACCCGAACCGGGGTGAGGATGACCCGACCTTGCTGATGAAGCTGTATGACGGGTCCATCATTCCCGGCAACCGCCACGCCGACGCGACCGAGCGCGAGCGTCGCCTGAACATGTGTTATCGCCCTTATCATGACGCACTGGCGCAAATGGCTGCCCTGCCCCATGCCGTGATCGTGTCGATGCACTCGTTCACGCGGCAATTGCGGGGTCGTGACCCGCGTCCTTGGCATGTTGGTGTTCTGCACACTCCGGACGAACGGTTCGCGCGCCCTTTGATCAACCAACTGGAGGCTGAAGAGGATCTGTGTGTGGGTGTGAACGAACCCTACACCGGCGTTTTACCAGGGGACGCGATCGACAAACACTGCACCAGCTTTGGTCGTCCCAACGCCCTGATCGAACTGCGCAATGACCTGATCGCTGACCATGCCGGACAGCGGGCCTGGGCCGAGCGCCTCGCCCCGATCCTGCAGGATGCACTGGTCGATAGCAGCTTGTGACAAAAGCCCTCACGGCATTGTGAGGGATCACCTAACACCCCACATTATAGGGGAAAGGAGGCGACCATGACACAGGAATTCCTGACGGCCGTCTTTGGCTGGATGGCCGTACTGAACATCGCGGTTCTCTTGTTCACAACGCTGATGATCTTGCTGTTGCAGGACTGGATCGCAGGCATCCACGGCAAAATGTTTCAGATGGAGCGCCCTGCAGTGAAACGGGCGTACTTCCGATATCTGGCCAACTACAAGATCCTGACACTGATCTTCTGTATCACCCCTTGGCTGGCTTTGAAACTGGCCTGAGGCGCTGTTTATTGAAACATCGCCCTGGGGCCGCTAGGTCAGGTACAGCACCCAATACAGTCATTCGGAGCCAAACCATGGACAAGCAAACCGAAATCGAACTTCAGGCCGCCGCGTTCCGTCGGCTGCAGAAACACCTGATGGAAGATCGCACCGACGTTCAGAACATCGACATGATGAATCTGGCCGGGTTCTGCCGCAACTGCCTGTCGCGCTGGTATCAGGAAGCTGCCAATGAAAAGGGCATCGAAATGGGCAAAGACGAAGCCCGTCAAATTTTCTACGGCATGACCATGGATGAGTGGAAAGCCAACTATCAGACCGACGCCAGCCCCGACAAACAGGCCGCGTTCAAGGTCGCATTCGAAGAGAACGTCACAAAAAAGGGCTGACGCCTATAACGAAGAAGGCCCGCCGATCTGGCGGGCCTTTTCTTTAGACTGCGGCCTTGCGGCTTTCGTCCAGGTATATCTCGCGCAAGCGCTTGGCGATTGGCCCGGGCGTTCCATCGCCCAGCGCGACGCCGTCGATCTCAACCACCGGCATGACGAATGCACTGGCCGAGGTGGTAAACGCCTCATCCGCCTCTTTCGCCTCATCAATGGTGAACAAGCGCTCTTCGACTTCCATCTGAGCTTCTGCCGCCATGCGTAGCACGGCCTTACGGGTGATCCCGTGCAGAATGTCGTTCGACAGCGGGCGCGTAACGATCTTGCCGTCTTTGACGAAATAGGCGTTGTTGCTGGTGCCTTCAGTGACGTATCCGTCTTCGATCATCCACGCGTCATCGCAGCCCGCTTTCTTGGCCATCATCTTACCCATCGAGGGGTAGAGCAACTGAACGGTCTTGATGTCGCGGCGACCCCAACGGATGTCCTCGATCGAGATGACCTTGGCACCCTTCTGAGCAGCCGGGCTATTCGCCAGACCGGGTTTGTTCTGCGTGAACAGGACGAGGCTGGGCTTAGTATCCGCAGGCGGGAACACGAAATCCCGGTCGCCATCCGAACCGCGGCTGACCTGCAGATAGACCAGGCCTTCTTCAATGCCGTTCAGCTCGACCAGTTTACGGTGGATTTCCAGCAATTCGTCCTTGGTGCAGGGCTCGGCCATCTCCAACTCGTCCAGCGACCGCTTGAGGCGCACGGCGTGGCCTTCGAAATCAATCAGCTTGCCGTCCAGAACACTTGTGACCTCATAAACCGCGTCTGCGAACAGAAAACCACGGTCAAAGATGGACACCTTTGCCTCGGTCTCGGGCAGGTATTCGCCATTTACGTAAACGGTGCGGGTCATGTCTTATCCTTTTCGTCTCCGGGCTTCGTCCGTTCCTCACTGAAAACGATCCACTGGATCGATTTCCGGGCGTTCGTCACCCCCAAAGCGCAGCCACGGGCGGGTGCACTCCGGCGTTATCAAAAATCAGCGGGTTGTCGCGGTCTTCGGCCAACAGCAGCGGCCCGTCAAGGTCTGTTATGATCGCACCCTGCGCAACAAGTGTAGCAGGCGCCATGGCAAGCGAGCTGCCAACCATGCAACCAACCATGACTTTGTAGCCCTCGGCCAGCGCCGCTTCGCGCAGGGCCAACGCTTCGGTCAGGCCACCTGTTTTATCCAGCTTGATGTTGACCACGTCATACTTGCCTTTCAGCTTAGGCAGGCTGCTGCGGTCGTGGCAGGACTCATCGGCGCACACAGGCACAGGGCGGTCCATTCCGATCAGGGCATCATCTTCGCCAGCAGGCAGTGGCTGCTCGACCAGCGCCACGCCCAGACGCACCAGATGCGGAGCAAGATCTGCGTAAACCGCAGCGGACCAGCCTTCGTTGGCATCCACAATGATCTTGGAATCCGGAGCACCCGCCCGCACCGCCTCGAGCCGAGGCATATCGTCCGGTGTGCCCAGTTTGATCTTCAGCAGAGGACGAAAGGCATTCTCTGCAGCCTGGGCCTGCATCTTTTGCGGCGTATCCAGCGAGAGGGTGTAGGCGGTGATCTCAGGCGCTGGCACCGGCAACCCGGCCAGATCCCAGGCCCGCTTTCGGGCGCGCTTGGCCTCAAGGTCCCACAGAGCACAATCCACCGCATTACGCGCGGCGCCTGCAGGCAACAGGTCCATCAGGCTTTGGCGAGTGAACTCGGCAGGCAGCGCTGCAATCTCGGCCTCGACCGAGTCCAGCGTTTCGTCATAGCGGGCATAGGGTACACATTCGCCCCACCCTTGATGCGTTCCGTCAGAAATCCGTACCGTCAGCACTTTGGCCTCGGTCCGAGATCCGCGCGAGATTGTAAAAACCTGCGCCAGCCGAAACACGTCACGAGAAACTTCTACCTGCACGCGCCAGCTCCTTCTTCATTTGAAAAACTTGTCCGCCGGAGGTGTCCCCGGCGGAGTCTTTTGATCACATCGCAGCCAAGGCGTCGACCAGTTTACCCGCGCCAAAGCGATAGGGGTCGGTCGCGGGCAGGCCCATTTCGGCCTCGACCTGTTCGATATAGGCGCGCGCGTCTTCTTCGCTCAGATGCTGGGTGTTGATCGAGACACCCGCGACCTGACAATCAGGATTGGCAACCCGCGCAAGCGGCAATGCCGTTTCACGCAGCTGCGCCAGCGTCGGCAGCGAGTATTCAGGCAGGCCGCGCATATGTGTGCGGGTCGGCTCGTGGCACAGGATCAGGGCGTCGGGTTGACCGCCGTGGATCAAGGCCATGGTGACACCGGAATACGAGACGTGAAACAGCGAGCCCTGCCCTTCGATGTGATCCCAGTGATCCGCATCGTTTTCCGGCGTCAGATACTCCACTGAACCGGCCATGAAATCCGCAACCACCGCGTCCAGAGGCACGCCCTGACCGGTGATCAGGATGCCGGTTTGACCGGTGGCGCGGAACGTCGATTTCATGCCGCGCTTGCGCATCTCGGCATCCATGGACATGGCCGTGTACATCTTGCCAGCCGAGCAATCCGTGCCAACTGCCAGGCAACGCTTGCCGCTGCGCTTTTTGCCGTTGGCAATGGGATAACCAACTGTCGGGACGCGCACGTCATGCAGAGTACCGCCATGTGTCTGCGCCGCAGCCACCAGATCACCTTCGTCGCGCAGCAGATTGTGCAGGCCCGAGGCCAGGTCATATCCCATTTCCAGCGCGGCAATCAGAACCTCTTTCCAGGCTTCACTGATAATACCGCCACGGTTGGCCACGCCGATCACCAGCGTCTTTGCACCGGCCTCTTTCGCCTCGGCCAGTGTCATATCGGTCATGCCCAGATCAGCCTTGCACCCATCCATCCGGTACTGACCTACGGCGTTCTCAGGGCGCCAGTCTCTGATGCCTATCGCAACTTTGGCCGCCAATTGGTCGGGCGCATCGCCCAAAAACAGCAGGTACGGTGTCTCGATCATTGCGGTTCACTCCTTTGATTCCGACGCAGCCTATGGGACGATTTCAGCGAGTGTTTCGCGTTTTCGTCTGGCAACACCCCGTCACGCGGGAAATTTTTGCGCTCTTTTTGCCCTTGACGCATGATCCTTCCAAGTTTTCAAAGCGATTAAACTTTAATCGCTGTCCAGTCGAGAAAAGACGGCGATTGCTGCGAATGCATTGCCGCATCTGCACAAAGGCGCTTGCTATGGCCCACGCAATTTAATACCTCATGAGGCAAGAAAATCGTAATTTCCTTTCTCGCACGAGGTCCAGATGAGCTTTCGCATTCAACCCGCCGCCCCTGCGCGACCCAACCGTTGCCAACTGTTCGGGCCGGGTTCCAACACCAAACTGTTCCCGAAAATGGCCGCGTCGGCGGCGGATGTGATCAACCTTGATCTGGAAGACTCGGTCGCGCCTTCGGACAAGGACGTGGCGCGTGCGAACGTGATCGAGGCGCTGAACACCGTCGACTGGGGCAACAAATACATGTCTGTACGTATTAACGGGCTGGACACACCCTATTGGTATCGCGACGTGGTTGATCTGTTGGAACAGGCTGGCGACCGTCTGGATCAGATCATGATCCCCAAGGTTGGCTGCGCCGAAGATGTCTATGCCGTGGACGCGCTGGTCACCGCGATCGAGCGTGCCAAGGGCCGCACCAAGCCGGTCAGCTTCGAAGTCATCATCGAATCCGCCGCCGGTATCGCCCATGTCGAGGCAATCGCCGCCTCTTCCCCGCGGATGCAGGCGATGAGTCTGGGCGCGGCGGATTTCGCGGCTTCGATGGGAATGCAGACGACCGGTATCGGTGGTACGCAGGAAAACTATTACATGCTGCGCGAAGGTGAAAAGCACTGGTCCGACCCGTGGCACTGGGCACAAGCCGCCATCGTGGCCGCCTGCCGGACGCATGGCGTTCTGCCGGTGGACGGTCCGTTCGGTGATTTCTCGGATGATGAAGGCTATATCGCGCAGGCCAAACGTTCGGCCACGCTGGGTATGGTCGGGAAATGGGCAATCCACCCGAAACAGATCGCACTGGCCAACCAGGTGTTCACCCCATCGGACGAGGCTGTATCCGAAGCCCGGGAAATCCTTGCCGCTATGGAACAGGCCAAAGCCAATGGCGAAGGTGCCACCGTCTACAAAGGCCGTTTGGTCGACATCGCCTCAATCAAGCAGGCCGAAGTGATCGTCGCACAGGCCGAACTGATCGCGGCCAACTAGTCTAAAAGGATAAGGCGCCCCCGCGGGGCGCCTTTGCTTTATCGGCCGAACACGTCGTTTGGTGTCCAGGTGATCCTCTCACCCTGCTTGCCCCATTTCATCATCAGGCACGACGTTCCGTATTTCTGAAAGTAAGTGATCTTCAGCGGATACCACCCCGCTTGCGGCACCTCTACAGCGGTGCGTTGATTGGCTTCGCAGCCCTGCCTGCCATTGACATAGCCGATCTGCTGACCCCCTACCCAAGCGTCGATGCCATCATTCGACCAGGTTTCGAGCTCATAAACTCCGGGTGAATCGAACCGTATATAGCCCGTGACCTCTGCAGCGACGTTGAATGCCTGATTGTAGGTCAGAACAGGATCGCCTTCGTTCGTGTCCCGATAATCCAATCCACGCAGCGGCGCACCGGGTTTTGCTTTCTTTAGCAAAAAGCCCACTTTACTCAGGTTTTGGATTTTGCGCGGCGGGTTCCCCTCCCACGCATATTTCACATTTAGACCCGCCTGCGGGCTGGGTTGAGGATTGGCCGGTTGCAGCTTGAGCGGTGCAGCAAATGCCGCGCCAGCAAACAACGCCACAACAGTGGCCAGCGCTCCGATCCGAAAAAGTTTCATTGTCTTCTCCCTGTGTGCGGTCTTTGGGTGTTTCCCCCAATTCGACCTTTGAAAAGACAGTAGGCTGTGAAATTTCGCCCTGCAAGACGGTAGGACATCACATTTCCAGCGTCAGGCGCGCATATCCTTGGGCGAGTCCATCACGACATAAGATGTAATCGAGGTGACATGCGGCAGAGTCCCAAGCACTTCGGTGTGGAATGTCTTGTACGACGGCAAGTCTGCGCATTCGACGCGCAACAGGTATTCGATTGTGCCCGTGATATTGTGGCACTCGACCACTTCGGGGGCAAGCTGCAGGGCGCGTTCGAAGCCTTCCTGCGCAGCTTTGGTATGCTCACCCAACCCGACGCCGATATAGGCCACGAACCCCACACCCAAAGCCGACGGGTTCAGAACCGCCCGATAGCCCGAGATCACGCCAGACCGTTCCAACTCCTGAACACGACGCAGGCAGGCCGAGGGTGACAGACCCACCCGGTCAGCCAGATCCAGATTGCTGATACGGCCGTCCTGCGACAGCTCTCGCAATATTTGCTGGTTTATGTGATCAATTTTCGCCATTGATTGCGACATTAGACCAGCGCCGCACTAAAACGCAATTTCATTTGCCGAGATTGCAGCAATTATCCACGATATGACCTACGATATCCTTCTGGCCCTGATCGCCTTTGCCTTTGTCTCGTCCATAACGCCGGGACCGAACAACCTGATGCTGATGGCATCGGGCGCGAATTTCGGGTTCCGCAGAAGCATTCCGCATATGCTGGGAATTGGATTGGGGTTCACCGTAATGGTGCTATTGGTTGGTGCCGGGCTGGTGCAGCTGTTTGACACCTACCCGGTCAGCTACACCGCACTGAAGGTCGCCTCAGTCGCCTATCTCTTGTTTCTGGCGTGGAAAATCGCGCGGGCCGCGCCGGCAGAAGGACATAGTGAGACGGGCACGCCGATGACATTTCTGCAAGCAGCGGCATTCCAGTGGGTAAACCCCAAAGCCTGGGCCATGGCCCTGACGGCAACCACCGCATACACGCCGGATCAAACCCTTCAAGCCATAGTGGTCGTGGCATTGGTGTTCGGCTCGGTGAACCTGCCTTCGGTCAGCACATGGACCGTTCTGGGCCAGCAGATGGCCCGTTTTCTGACTAACCCTCGCAGGCTTGTGGTTTTCAACTGGGCAATGGCCGCGTTACTTGTCGCGTCGCTCTATCCTGTTCTGTGGCCGAACTGAGTTACTTCAACGGCAAACAAATCTCGGTCAGCAAATCCTCGGGCGCGGTAACGCGGGGATCGTTCAGGTAGATCTCATAACAGGGCTGATCTGCTGGTTCCTCGCCCGAGGTCGGCAACCAGTTGCCAAACAAGCTGAGATAGGCCGCGCGAATGCCAGAGTACGGGCCCTTATAGGTCAAAACTGCTGTCTTGCCGCCGGGGATTTCCAGGCTTTCCATACCTTTGGGCGTCTCATCGCCGAAAAACTCGGCCCCGGCAAAACTGCGCAATTGATCCTCGGGGGTGTCCTCCGGGCTGTCCAGAAACACCGCCAGAACCGGGCCAAGCTGAGGCCATAGCTGACGCGATTCACATAAAGCTCCAAAAGCCTCAAAGCTTTTGCCGATCCGCGTATAGTCCCCTTTATGTGGCAGGGCGATAACGCGGCGTGGTGGGTCGGTGCGGGTGACAACGGGGTGCATGGGGTAATCTCCGATTTTGAAACGTGGATGGGCAGGAAGGAACTGACCGGCCTTGCGAAATGCGGCCGGGCTGCTGCCGTAGGCTTCGGAAAAGGTACGCCTAAAGGATTTGAGATTGGGGTAGCCGACATCTGTTGCGATCTCGGCCACCGGCCGATTGGATTGCACCAGCCAATTGGCCGCCCGGTGCAAACGCACACGGCGCACGGCCTGCGCACAGGTCTCTCCGGTGATAGCGCGGAACACGCGATGCCAATGAAACCGCGACATAGCTGCGACATCTGCCAGCGCATCCAACGACAGGTCCTTAGCAGGGTTGTCGTGGATGTAGGCCAACACGCGCAAAACGCGATCTTCGTAGCTGGTAGCCATTTGCGCTTTCCTTTTTTCCTGCCCATTCGACGTTGCATAATCGTCGACCGCAAATCTTGCTGAGTTGCATCCCAGGCGACGTCAGGTCATATAGCAATGAACTTCCGCGTTGAGAGGCGTCATGACCCAGTATCTGGATTTCGAAAAACCCCTGGCCGAGATAGAAGGCAAGGCCGAGGAATTGCGCGCTCTGGCCCGCGCTAACGAAGAGATGGATGTGGCCGAAGAGGCCGCCGCACTGGACGCCAAGGCCGCCAAACTGCTGGACGAGCTGTACGGCGATTTGACCCCATGGCGGAAATGCCAGGTGGCCCGCCATCCCGAGCGGCCGCATTGTCAGGACTATGTCAAAGAGCTGTTCACCGAATTCACGCCTTTGGCCGGGGATCGCAACTTTGCCGACGATCTGGCGGTGATCGGCGGTCTGGCGCGGTTCAACGACCAGCCGGTCATGGTCATCGGTCACGAAAAGGGATCGGATACCAAATCTCGGATCGAACGGAATTTCGGCATGGCCCGCCCCGAAGGTTACCGCAAAGCCGTGCGCCTGATGGAAATGGCGGGCCGCTTTGGCCTGCCGGTGATCACTCTGATCGACACGGCCGGTGCCTATCCGGGCAAAGGGGCCGAGGAGCGCGGCCAGTCCGAGGCGATCGCGCGCTCGACCGAGATGTGCCTGAAGATCGGTGTACCGTTGGTGTCCGTCATCATCGGCGAAGGCGGCTCGGGCGGGGCTGTGGCCTTTGCCACGGCGAACCGCGTCGCGATGTTGGAACATTCGGTCTATTCGGTGATCTCGCCCGAGGGCTGCGCGTCGATCTTGTGGAAAGACTCAGAAAAGATGCGCGAGGCCGCCGAGGCGCTGCGCCTGACCGCGCAGGACCTCTATAAGCTGGGTGTTTGCGACCGCATCATCACCGAACCCAAGGGCGGCGCCCATCGTGACCGCCCTGCTGCCGTCGAGTCCGTACGTGCAGCGATTGCCGCCATGCTGAAAGAGCTGGATGGCAAGGACGAGGCGGCCCTGATCAAGGACCGCCGGCAGAAATTCCTGGATATCGGATCAAAAGGGTTGGCGGCCTAAGCCGTCAGCCCCCAAGCTGGCGCAACAACGCTGCCGAAGGCTCACCGGTCACGGTAAGGCCATTGGCGCGCTGATAGCCGCTGATGGCGGCTTTGGTGTTGTTTCCGATCACCCCATCCGCACCTTGCGTGTCATACCCCGCCGAGGTCAGGCGGCGCTGCAATTCTTTGCGGTCTTCCAGCGTCAAACCGGTCGCATCCGGACCGAACGAGGCCTGGAACGGCGCGCCACCCCCGATCCGGTCCGACAAATGCCCAACGCCGATCGCATAGCTGTCCGAGTTGTTATAGCGCTTGATCACCTGAAAATTGCGGAACACCGCGATGCGCGGCCCGGGTTTCTGCGGTTGCAACACAGCGACTGGCGAGCCCGAGACCGTGCCGACCTCACCCCCCCAGGGCTGCCCGCGCACCCAACCTGCACGCGCCAGATAAGCCGCGGTCGAGGCCAGAGAATCCGTCGGATCCTCGGACCAGATATCCCGGCGGCCATCGCCTGTGAAATCTACCGCGTAAGCCAGATAAGAGGTCGGGATGAATTGCGTGTGCCCCATTGCCCCGGCCCAGCTGCCGGTCATGTTTGCGGGTGTCGTGTCACCTTCCTGAATGATCTTCAGTGCGGCAATCAGTTGTTTTTCAAAAAACGCGCCGCGCCGACCGTCATAGGCCAGCGTTGAGGTCGCGGAGATGACCGGCACGTCCCCACGGCGCGCTCCGTAGCGGCTTTCCAACCCCCAAACGGCTACCACAACCTCTCGGTCGACACCGTACTGCGCCTCGATCGCAGACAATGTACCGGCATGGCGCACAAGCATCTGCTTGCCTGTCGCGATCCGCTCATCCGAGGCAGCAATCGCCAGATAATCCTCGAGCGAGCGTTTGAACTCGACCTGATTGCGATCGCGCTCGATCACGTCCGGCAAATACCCTGCCCCCTGGAACGCGCGGTTGATCGTGGTCTGAGAAATACCCTGCGACGTCGCGCGCGACTTGAACCCGGCGACCCAGGCGTCCCATCCTGCGTTCGGAACCGCCCGCATCCGGGTTGCAGGCGCGCTGGTCGGCGCGCCGGTTGAACATGCGGCCAACAGTGTTGACCCGAGTCCAAATGAAAAAAGGCGTCGATTGATCATGGCTGAAATCTGCTCTTGTTGTGATTTGGGTCAGAGTACCGCAGAGCGGACGCTCAAGCCAGCATGGCGATACTGCTGATCGGTAATCTGACCACCTCGGCAACAAGCCGCTCAGCTGACCAGCATACGCAGCCCCTGCGTCACATCCGACCGCACCGCTAACCGCAATCCAGGCTCATCCCCGGCCTTCAACGCGGCAATGATCAGCTTGTGGTAATGGGGCGGTTCCGTCCGGCGCAGCCGCCCGTACAGCGCGCGCATCGTGGGTCCCAGCTGCAGCCAAACAGTTTCGACAATCGCCAACATCGCTGGTGCCTGGGCGCGCAGGTAAAGAGTACGGTGAAACTCCAGGTTCGAGCGGATATAGCCGACGGCGTCCCGCTTGGTGACCATTTCCGCAACGGTCATGTTGATGCTTTGCAGCCGGTCGATCAGCGCCATATGCGCGCGGGGCAAGGCCCGGCTGGCCAGCTCGACCTCAAGCAGCGCGCGCAGGGCCGCCAATTCTTCAATCCGGTCATTGGACAGTTCGGGCGTAGACACGCGACCGGACGAGGACAGAAACAAGGCACCTTCGGCCACCAACCGCCGCACTGCCTCGCGTGCGGGCGTCATCGAGACATCGAACTCCTTACCGATCCCACGCAGTGTCAGGGCCTGCCCCGGCGCCATCTCTCCGTGCATGATACGAGAGCGGAGCGCCCGATAGACAAGATCATGGGCTGCGGGCTGAGAGTCAGATGAACGGGCACTTAGCATGCCCCCATGTGATCACAAACCGCTGTTTGGTCAACTCGTCGGTGCGTCAAATCTGTACTGATGTAGCTGCGCCCCGTTGTCGCGCAGCCACCGCCTTTGATCTTTGCAGGGACCAAACAAACGTTCAACCTGCGCCCAAAAGGCAGGCGAATGATTCATCTCGGCAAGATGTGCAACTTCATGAGCCGCGACATAGTGCAAGATGTCCGAGGGCGCCAAAATCAAGCGCCACGAGAACATCAACCCGCCGGCGGAACTGCAGGACCCCCATCGAGACCGCGTATCGCGCAACGTCAGGCTGGAATAAGGGCGGCCCAACATCGCCGCATAGTCGTCACAGGCCTCGGTCAAACGATCCCGCGCCAGTTCCTTCAGGAAACGCGCCAACCGGCGCGCCTCGGCTCCTTTCGGCACCCCAATCTCGGTGTCGCCCAGCAGAACGCGCCGACCCTCGGCGGCTACGATTCGCCTGTCTTTGCCTTCGACAGGGACTGTGCGCCCGACCGCGACAACCGCCGGGGTGGGCCGATCCTGCAGATGCTGGCGGATCCAATCTTCCTTGACCCTGGCGAAGTCAAGCGCCTCGGCCTCGGCCACGCCCTTTGGGTAAGTCAGCGTAACCCGCCCATCCAATTGAGAAATCCGCAAGCTGATACGCCGCGCCCGCGCCGATTTGCGCAGCGTCAGCGGCACCGGCGGTTGTCCGGGCAATGCGTGGTCCCCCATATGCCTGTTTCTCCTGCGCAAAGGCTTTGACAGTGCCTGCTGCATGTGGCACGTGACCTGAATCATTATTACGACTCACCTGATATCAAGGGGATTTGACATGCCCAAGGAAGAATGGGGCGTAAAGCGCGTTTGCCCGACCACCGGTAAGCGGTTTTATGACCTGAACAAGGACCCGATCATCAGCCCCTATACCGGCGAGATCGTGGAGCTTGAGACCGGCAAAAGCCGGATGATTGCCGCAGACGCGGAAGACGCCGCATCGGCGAAGGCACGCGAAAACACATCGGACGAAGATCTGGTGCTGGACGACGACGACAATGTCGAAGTCGAGCTGGACGACGATTTGCTGGACGATGATGATGACGGCAACGACAACGTTTCGCTGGATGACATCACCGATATGTCGTCGGAAGACGAAAACTAAAACCGGTCGGGGCGGCCTCTGCGCCGCCTCAAACCACCCGCGGACGCAAGGCAGAATCTTTTCCGCAATTACCATTTTTGGTCTTGCACTCGACGCCGACGTCTCATAAACGTCCGTCCACCGCAACAGCGGTACATTGATGGGGCCTTAGCTCAGTTGGGAGAGCGCTTGCATGGCATGCAAGAGGTCAGGGGTTCGACTCCCCTAGGCTCCACCAAAATCCACTGATTTTATTGAATAAATTTTGGCAGAGCCCGTTTTACCCCTAACCCAACACTAAAATTTAACCGCTTCACCTGGCTTTTGTCAGCACCAACCCAACGCCACCCGAGTCGGAATGTCGCACCCCACCCCCCGGCATCACCCGGACGCGGAGCTCTGTTGTTTAAATCCCCCGCACACAAAGCGCGGGGTTTCTGAACTTTTTGACTGTTAGGTGAAACGAACCGAGGAGGACGTATATGGGTCAGGGAACTCAGCGCGTGGATGCGGTCCGCGAAGTGCGGATCACTGAGCCGACCTACTGCCGCTGACGCAAGCAATATCGCGCAATGTGCACCGACCAACTAAGGGAACAAAAGCGGCTGCAGATAGAGAACGACCGGCTGCGTCGGGCCGTTTCTGATCGGACCGTGGACAAGCTCATCCTGTCGGAAGCCGCAAAGGGAAACATCTGAGCCCCGCTCGCCGCCGGGGCTGCATAGATCATGTGCGCATTCAGAGCCTGATCACAGCCATCTTGTCCTGCGTCATGTCGTGCATCGTGTAGCCGATTCCACCAGTGTTGTATCCAGACTGTCGACGACCCGCGAAAGGCATCCAGTCAACCCGAAAGGCTGTATGGTCGTTGACCATGACGGCAGTGGCATCCAACCGCTGTACGGCTTGCATCGCTGTGCTGAGCGTGTTGGTAAACACCGCAGACTGAAACGCATATGGCAAGTTATTTGCAACCGCATATGCCTGATCGATTTGGTCGTACCCATAGACGCAAACCACCGGACCAAAGATTTCGGCTGTCGACACGCGGGCGTCCGTAGGCGGGTTCAATAGGACGGTTGGCGCGTAGGTGGTAGGGCCCAGGCGCTTGCCTCCGGTTACTGCTTTGGCGCCGCCCTGAACGGCCTCATCAACCCATTCCTCGACCCGATCGACCTCGGCCGGTCGGATCAGGGGGCCGCATTCAACGCTCGGATCACGGGCATCACCGACCTTGAGCGCCGATGCTGCATCCGCCAGTTTTTCGGCCACCTCTGCGGCCATATCCGCGGGCGCGAATACACGTTGGACCGAAACGCAGACCTGACCGGAGTGGTAAAAACCGCCTTTGGCCAAAAGCGGGATCATGGCGTCGACGTCCGCTGTATCGTCAACAATCACTGGGGCAGCACCCCCATGTTCAAGCGCGCATCGGGTTCCGGGTGCCAGTTTCGACCGCAGCATCCACCCCACACGTGCCGACCCGATAAAGGAAAAGAAACCAACGCGCGGATCGGTGATCATTTTCTCAGCCACATCGTTATGACAGGTGACAAACTGGCACCACCCCCGTGGCAGGCCTGCCTGATGCAGAATGTCGACAAGTGTCTTGCAAGACAGCGGTGTGTCCATGGCGGGTTTAATGATCACAGGACAGCCGGTGGCCACAGCTGGTGCTACCTGATGCACAATCAGGTTCAGCGGATGATTAAACGCGCTGGCCGCGACCACCACGCCAATAGGCTCTCGCTGTGTAAAGGCGATGCGGCCCGCTCCGGCGGCTGTCAGATCCATCGGGATTTCCCGCCCGACCATCTGGCCTATCTCGTGGATGCACAATTCGACCCCATCGATGGCGCGCGTAACCTCAACTCGTGCGTCAACCAGGGGTTTACCACCTTCGCTGGCGATCAGCATGGCCAGCTCTTCTGCGCGACCAGACATGAGCCGCGCAGTTTCTTTCAGGATTGCGATCCGCTGATAGGCTGGCAACCACTCATCGCGTTTGCGATAAAGTGCGTTTGCCACGTCCAGCATGGCATCCACCTCATCCCAAGCGCTGAGGTCGACACTGTCGATCACCTCAAGATCAAAGGGGTTAAGGACGTCGACCGAAGCGCTCATATCAGGCAGACCTTCTCGGCCAGTTCGTCGATCAGAACACGCTGGTTCTCGCTGTAATCCACCGGCAGATCAATGAGATGAACCCCGCCCGCCTGGAACGCGTTTTCAAAGGTCGGTACCAAATCCTCGGTACGTTCAACCCGGTGGCCCGTCGCGCCATAACTTTGGGCGTATTGCACGAAATCAGGGTTGTTGAACTCCAGCCCCCAATCATCGAACCCGGCATGAGATTGCTTCCAACGGATCATGCCATATGAGCTGTCGTTCAGGACCGTCACCACCAGATTAAGGCCCAGCCGAACCGCTGTTTCGATCTCCTGACTGTTCATCACAAAGCCGCCGTCGCCGCAGATCGCCATAACCCGACGCTCGGGGTAAAGCTTGGCGGCCATCATGGCCGAGGGCAGCCCCGCCCCCATAGTGGCCAGCGCATTGTCCAGCAAAACGGTGTTGGGCTGATACGCCTGATAGTTTCGGGCGTACCAGATTTTGTAGATGCCATTGTCCAGAGCGATAATATCACAATCGCGCATGACCTTTCGCGTATCGGCCACAAAACGCTGCGGGATCACAGGGAAGCGCGGGTCGTCGGCCCCTTCCGAGGTGTGCAGGTCTGTCTCTTGTTTGACGCGTTGGAAATAACCGCGATCAAACTCGAGCGGGCCACCCAGAATCTCACCCAGACGGGCAATGGATTTCGCCAGATCACCCACCACTTCGACCTGTGGGAAATAGACCTGATCGACCTGCGCTGCCTTGTAGTTCACATGGATCACCTTGGTGCCGCCTTCCTCCATGAAGAAAGGCGGTTTTTCCACCACGTCATGGCCCACATTGATGATCAGGTCGGCGCGATCGATCGCGCAATGCAGGTAATCCCCGTCCGACAGGGCCGCGGTTCCCAGAAACAGGTCCGAGCGTTCATCTATCACGCCTTTGCCCATCTGAGTATTGAAGAACGGAATTTGCGTGACATCGACAAACTGACTGAGCGCACTGCGCGCATCTTTCCGATTTGCGCCCGCCCCCAGCAGCAGCAGGGGCATCTTGGCCGCACGGATCATTTCAGCCGCTTCGTTCAAAACCGTGTCACCGGCCACGGCATAATATCGCGGATGGGGCTGCAGAACGGGTTCGTTGGTCTCTTCAGCGGCGATATCCTCTGGCAATTCGAGCAAAACCGCACCGGGACGTTCCTCTTGCGCGACGCGAAACGCCTCGCGGATCAAGGACGGTATCGTGTTACCGTGAACGATTTGCTTGGACATCTTGCAGATGGGATCAAACAGGCCCACCACATCAATGATCTGGAACTGGCCTTGCTTTGACTTTTTGATCGGTTTTTGCCCCGTGATCATGATCAGCGGCATGCCCCCAAGATGCGCATAGGCCGCAGGCGTCGCAAAATTGGTAGCCCCTGGCCCAAGCGTTGCCATGCAGACCCCGGCCTTGCCCGTTAGGCGGCCATAGGTGGCAGCCATAAACGCTGCACCCTGTTCATGGCGGGTCAGAACCAGTTCGATCTTTGAGGTTCTGAGCGATTCAAGAACGTCCAGATTTTCCTCACCTGGTACTGCAAAGATGTATTCCACGCCCTCTGCCTCAAGCGCTGCGACCAGCAGATCCGAGGCCTTGGTGACGGGCGATGCGGTGTGGGTAGACGCTGACATATGATCTCCTGGTGTGTGGTCGGGTCGACTGGATGAGCCTGACCCGCAGTTTGAACCTAACACTCTGCCATTTTGGTCAGAAAGCTTCGCTTACTCAGCAGCATCAAGACGCTGAGGTTCGGGATACAGGTCGGCCATCGAGGCAGAGCGGCCATTGTCCAGCACGATGCGCGCATGATACCGCTTCAACCGCCGCGGCTCGGCCACACCGCAACTATGCGCGATGATGCTGACCTCTTTCTTCATGTTCTTAGCATAGCTGGCAACGCGCTCCGCCTTGCTGGTCGGATCGAGCCCATACTGCAACTTTGGGTTATGCGTTGTAATCCCGGTCGGGCAGGTATTTTTGTTGCACTGCAAGGCCTGAATGCAACCAAGTGCAAACATGAAACCACGGGCCGAGTTCACAAAATCTGCACCGGCACAAAAGGCCCATGCAACCTCGGACGGGTTGATCATCTTACCGCTGGCGCAAACCTTGATCCGATCTCGAAGCCCGTGCCTGTTCAGCATATCCACGGTCAGAGGCAGGCTTTCACGCAGGGGCATACCCATATTGTCGATCAGGCTCATCGGGGCGGCACCGGTTCCACCATCGGCACTGTCGATGGTCACAAAATCCGGCGCGCTTTCGGGTCCGCGTTTATTGATCTCTTCGCACAGGTCATCAAAGAACCCATAAGCTCCGATCACGGCCTTAAAACCCACAGGTTTGCCGGTGACCTCGCGCACAAAGCTGATCATATCCAGCAAATCGCCAACGCTGTTGACCTCGGGATGTCGGTTGGGGCTGATTGCATCCTCCCCTACTTTCAGGCCACGGATCTCAGCAATATCTTCGGTCACTTTTGCGCCGGGTAGAATACCGCCCTTGCCAGGTTTGGCTCCCTGGCTAAGCTTGATCTCAAACATCTTGACCGCGTCATGCGCAGCGACTGCGCGCAACTTGTCTTCGTCAAAACCCCCTTCGGGTTTGCGCACACCGAACTTGCCGGTTCCAATCTGAAAAACGATGTCCGCGCCGCTTTCCAGATGGTAAGGCGACAACCCCCCTTCCCCTGTATTGATCCAGATACCGGCTTTTTTGGCCCCTTGCGACAAAGCCCGGACTGCCGGGATCGAGATCGCGCCATAGCTCATGCCCGAGATATTGAACAGCGCGTCTGTCGTGTAGGGGATCCGGGCATATGGCCCGACCGTCACGGCCGAGGGACCTTTGGCGTCCTGCTCTAAGGTCGGGAAAGGGCAGTTTACGAAATAGACTGTTCCGGTGGGACGTAAATCGCGCGTTGAACCGAAGGCGACGGTTGAATCCACGTTCTTTGCTGCCCGATACACCCAGGATCGTTCCGCTCGGTTAAACGGCATTTCTTCACGATCCTGCGCAAAGAAATATTGCCGGAAAAACTCGCCCATATGTTCAAAGAAATACCGAAACCGCGCCACGACCGGGTAGTTTCTGCGCAAGGTGCTTTCGGTTTGGGTTTTGTCCCGGAAATACGTGACCACGATCCATAGGACAGCAAGACCAATTGCGAAAATGAATGCATATGCGAGGTACTGAAGCACATTCAAAACAAAAGCAGGAACTTCTGACATCAGTTGGCCTTCCTTTTTTGGTCGCCGCACAGCCTATTTTAATGGCGAAAAGTCATGACAGTTCAGTGCTACAAGGAAAGTAGTCCACGTCAGGTTTTCAATGGGGCAGTCAGTTTCGACAGTGGATCGTCCTGCTTTCCACCTTCCGGAACAGCAATTGGCAACGTCAGGCAGTAGACCGTTCCATCGGCTTTGTATTGCTTGCGTTCCAGTTTCGCCTTGATCTCGATGGCAAGCGAGTCCGCGATCAACAACCCCAATCCGCTGCCTATGCCCTGCTCTTTTGGAGTTGTTCCGGTGCCAGTATCCTCAACAAAAATGAGCGTGCGGCCATCTTTACAATGAGTCCGGATCGATACCTCACCCCCGCGTGAGGCATTCAGTGCAGTGACCGCATTGAAGACAAGATTGGCTAGGATGCGAAACACGGCCGTCGCAATTCTGCCGAGGTTCTGGTCCACGATTCCACAGCAGGTAACTTTTGTGTTAGCTTCAGCAACAGATGCACCCAATTCGGCCACATCTCTTGTTATTCCAAGAAGTCTTTGTTGCGATTTCGTCTTAGCCACTGAGCATTCGCAGACTTGTGCGATCCGCTCACAGGCGCGAAAAATCCGGGCGCCCAATATTCGGGTCCTTACATCTTGTGAGCCCTGCAACTCTTCTGCCGCTAGGTACAGGCTAGAGGCAATGTTCCGCACGTCATGCACCTGCATATTTGCAATGCGCGTAACTTGCCTGGTGGGCAACAGATGCTCTTCTAAAGCACGCGTATGAACCGACATTTGCCCCCCAAAAGACCGAACCATCAAACCCATTCAGGTCTGTTGGCAACGAGCATGCCAGCATGATGCCGATGTATCTTTCACTTGTTTGCAGAATTTCAGCCAGTTGTAGGAAAACTCAACGAAGATGTAACAAATTCGTGAATACTGTCTTTTGCTAGTTAGTTGTCCAACAACCCTTTTTGACCTTCTGATTATCGCTTCCGCAGTTGCACAAAAAATAAACTGGTCTTGGCAGCTTTCATCGCGCAAGCTGGATAGCGTCGGAAACTGCAAGCTCTCATTGTGTCCAAGCTCAAGAGTCGTGCGTAGCAAAGTCTACCCGACATCCAAGTTGTTCTTCTGCTGCAAAGTAACGCTAAAGTGACTGAAACAGGCCCTCAAGAGAACCTTCTGAAAATCGATCAGCTCATTGCCAGCCATCAAGCCGATCATACCACGTTGCTTCGTGGACTTGGACATAGCGACGCGGGCCCCTTTGCAGTAGAACTTCGACGTTCGGCGGGGAGGCATTTTGTGGCCCCTTGCGAATTCCACCGCGTCACGATGCAAATTTCAGGCCGTCAGAATTTGATCTCTTTTGAAATGGGCCAAACACGCCAACCCGTGCCTGCACAAGCGGTACCTGGTACCACCAGTTTTGTTCCCGCTGGCCAGCCGCTGCAAGCCGTAACATCGGGTGACGATTTCCATGCATTTCAGATTATTATACCGCGCGACCAAATGCATCGGGCAAGTGAGATCGTACGAGGTGCCGACGCGCAGAGCGACACCATCTTACTAGGAGGCATTGGTGCCCCAAGCAGTAAGCTGTTCCGCCTTATTCAATTGGTTTACGACGTGTTCCGCGAATGCGGCGTCGGCGATACGGCAATGGTCGAGACTTTAGTTCAGGCGATCTGCATACAACTCGCTCGCGACTTGGAGACAAACAAACAGCACTTGGCGGCTCGGCAGATGTCGACCCTATTGCGAGCTAAGACATTAAGCTTAATGGAAATTGCGGTTGATGGCAGCCTTTCACTTGGGGATCTTGCAGAAGAGCTTGGCATGAAACCATCTGGTTTTTCACGCAAATTCCAAGCTAGTTTTGGAGAGAAACCAAGCAGCTATCTTTCCAGACTGCGCCTGAATCGTGCTCAGCAGATGCTAAGACAAACCGATGCAGCACTCGTAAGCATATCCATGGAATGCGGATTTTCATCGCAAGCTCACATGACAACCCGCTTTGTTGAACACTTCGGAATAACGCCGGCAAAATACCGTGCGCGGCATTCAAGAGTTGAAAAACCTGCGGGTCTGGAATTGAGCAGATCAATCAAGTGAGAAAGTCTTTTGGGTGAATAGGATGCAGCGTGGCACTGAGCAGCCTCGTCTGACTGGTCCAAGTTGATTTTTGGTCGTGTCGTCAAAAGGGATTCACATCAGGCTTTGAGCAGTTCATGCTTTCCGTTCGCGCCCCGAATGGGCGCAAACCCACCAACCACCGCCTTGTTCTTGATGACGTGTTCTGGATAGCACGCACCGGCGCACCGTGGCGGGACCTTCCTGAAGAATTTGGGAAATGGTCGAGAGCATATCCGAGAGGTCCGGCGTTGGATACTTGCTGGCCTCCGGGAACAAATCCTCGATGCGCTGACCGAGAGCAGGATTGTTCCTGACGCCCGGCCAGACGTCCGATTATCTCGGCTTCGATCTCATGTTGGACGACAATCTGCCGGAACCTTTAGGGCTGCTGACCGACAAGGGGTACGATGCCGACAGCATTCGTGACCAAATGCGCAACCGATTCATCCAAACGGTAATTCCCATGCGGAAGTTGGCGACATAGTTACAATATGCAAAGTAGCCCGTTGTTTATTTTACTCTGCCGGGAGTTGGAGCCTTTCATCACCGACCATTGCCCCCAATGAACTACGACACCCAACGTCAAAGAGGTCAACGCATTGCAACCGATTGCAAGTCTCTTGCAATAGTGCATAGTGTTTTCACCATGAATTCACGAATTAGCCTTACCCTGAACAAAGGGTGCCAATCATGGGTGTAACCCTAAAGGATGTGGCCGCATTGGCCGGTGTTTCGCGGTCTGCCGTTTCCAGAACCTTCACCGAAGGTGCGTCCGTTTCCGCCAAGACACGCAGCAAAGTTGAAAAGGCAGCAAAAGAGCTGGGCTACAGCCCCAATGCGCTGGCCTCGTCGCTCACGACGGGGCGCACCAAGCTGATCGGATTGATTTCCAATAACTTTCATAACCCTATTTTCCTTGAAGTATTCGACCAGTTCACGCGTGCGCTGCAAGAACGAGGCCTGCGTCCCCTCATCGTGAATCTGACCGATGAAACCGAGCCGGCCAACTCGGTCCGGATGCTGCGCCAGTATTCGGTCGACGCTGCGATTGTGGCGTCTTCCACCCTGCCGCCCAGCTTTGCCAAGGCCTTTCACGACGCCGGGGTTCCCGTCGTGCACACATTTGGACGCTCGGCAACGTCGCCCGAGGTACACGTGGTCGGGATCGATAACGTCGAATGCGGTCGGATGGCGGCCCGGGAACTGCGCGCGCGCGGCTACAAGCGTATCGGATATCTGGGCGGCCCCAAAGACGCGACTTCGGCGATGGACCGATATCGCGGTTTCATGGAAGAGGTCGGGAAAAACCCCGACCTCGAAGTGTCTCACTCTTTCGCGGGCGCATATTCGTTTGAGGCCGGACGCGAGGAAATGCTGAAGCTGTTAAAGGACAAAGCGGCGGACGGGTATTTCTGCGGCGATGATATTCTGTCCATCGGTGCCTTGTCCGCACTCTCAGATCACGGCCTGAAACCCGGCAAGGACATCGGAATAATCGGCCTGAACGACATGGAGATGTCCCGCTGGGAAAGCGTTAATCTGACCACGATTCATCAGCCGATCAAACAAATTATCACATCGTCGGTCGACCTGGTCGAAGAGATGCTGAAAGACCCGCACCGCTATCCCGAGGCGCGGATCTTTCCCTGTCGTGTGATCGAGCGAGGCACGTTAAGGCCCCGCCCCTGATCAACGGAACATCGGCGGGCGCGCGTCCGTCCAGGCTCCGTCAGCCTCGGACGAAGCGACCGCTGCATGAACCGCCGCAATCGAACGAACCCCATCGGATGGCGTGGGAAGGCCGTCCCGGACCTCTCCTTGAATTGCGTCGGCCAGATCACAATAGATGTTTGCGACCGCCAGAGGGAACCCTTCGGGATGCGCGATGGCGACGCGGGACAGGCGCTGCGCTTCGTCGTGAAGCCCACCTTCACCCTTTTCAATGATCTGCGTGCGGCCGCCAACTGGCGTGTAAATCAGCTGGTTGGGCTGCTCGGACGCCCAGCGAAGACCACCGGTTTCGCCAAACACCTGAATGTCAAACCCGTGCTGACGCCCGATCGCCACCGAAGAGGTCCACAACCGGCCAACCGCGCCCCCTTCGGTGCGGAAGTTGATCATCGCGTCGTCTTCCAGTTCGCGGCTTGAGATGGTCGACGCCATGTCGGCCGACAGGCTTTTCACTTCGTCGTCACTGATAAAGCTGGCCATGTGCAGCGCGTGAATACCGCAATCGGCAAACTGCCCGGATACACCCGCCATCGCCGGATCATAGCGCCAGCGGACACGGGGGTTGTCCGCGTCGGTGGCGTCGCCGTGGTGACCGTGGCTGAAATTGGTCACGACCAGTCGGACTTTGCCAATATCCCCCGCACGCACCATTGCGCGAGCCTGTCGGACCATCGGATATGCGGAATAGCAGTAGTTCACCGCACAGATCTTGCCCGAGGCTTCGGCAACGCGCACGATCTCTTCCCCTTCTTCAACCGTCATGGTCATGGGTTTTTCGCACAGCACATTGAACCCGGCCTCTAGAAACGCCTTCGCAATTTCAAAATGAGTCGAGTTCGGCGTGGCGATCGTAACCAGATCAACTCGATCCGTTCGGTCCTTTTCGCCCGCCAGCATCTCTTGCCAATCGCCATAGGCACGATCCGCGGCGACGCCCAGCCTTTGGGCGTATTCACGACCGACATCGGGCCGGTGATCCAGCGCGCCGGCGGCGAATTCGAACATCCCGTCGGCCAATGCGCCCAAGCGGTGGGCTGGTCCGATCTGGCTGCCTTCGCCACCACCAATCATTCCCCATTTCAGCTTTGCCATGGTTCTCGTCTCTCTTAGGTTCTTTTTTGTTGTTTACAGCGCTCAGAAGTCGCCGATTTGTTGCCATTGCCGCCGCTCAGATGATGCCAAAGCCGCAGCCAGAACACGGTTAACCTCATGCCCGTCACGGAATGTGGGCCAGATTGCCCGTCCGGTGTGGATTGCCTCAAGGAAGTCCTTGGCCTCAATGATGATCTGGTCCTGATACCCGGTCCCATGTCCGGGACCCTGGCAGAATGGCTCATAGTCCGGGTGGGCTGGACCCGTCAGTATCTTGGTAAAACCTCTTTCTGCCTCGGGTCCATCACTGCGATAGAGCCACAAGGCGTTCTGGTCTTCCTGATCGAACCGAATGGCCCCTTTTGTGCCCGATATTTCATAGGCATAGCCCATCTTGCGACCCGTCGAAATACGACTGACATAAATGTTGCCCATCGCGCCATTGGCAAAGCGGCACATGATCTGGGCGTGGTCATCATTGGTTACTTGCCCACCGGGACGCTCGTGGTGAACGGTTTCAACCTCGGCCATAACCTCGATAATCGGCCCGATCAGGGCCATGGCGCCGTTGACCATATGCGGGGCCAGATCGCCGATTGTACCGTTGGCCATTCCGGTCGTGCGCCACGTCGCCGGAGCCTCGGGGTCGGCATAAAAGTCCTCGGTATGCTCGCCGCGGAACCAGGTGATGTCCCCCAGCTCTCCCTGCGCGATCAGCTGGCGCGCAAACTGAGTTGCCGGGGTCCGGACATAGTTGAACCCGACCATGTTGGTGACACCGGCCGCTTCCGCCGCGGCGACCATGGCCTGGCCGTCCTGCAACGACGAACCGAGCGGCTTTTCACACAGGACGGGTTTGCCCAGCGCAAATGCCGCTTCGGCGATCTGTCGATGCGTTGTTTGTGGCGAAGCGATCACGACGGCCTCGACCGCCGGGTCATTAACCAATGCTCGCCAATCCTCGGTCGCCCGTCGAAAACCATAAGCCGCGCGATATCGCTCGGCACTTTCCGGGCTGGACGCACAGATCATCTCAAGGCGCGGTCGCAAGGCAGTGTTAAACACCGCACCGACAGCAGACATCGCGACCGAATGAGCCTTGCCCATATAGCCGCCACCAACGATTCCAATTCCGATTTCAGGCATCTGCCACGGCTCCGAACAATGTATTTGCAACCGGTTGCAAAATCAGTATCGTGTGAATCGATTCAACGCAAGGACCAACGATCCTCGCCAGCCCCTTTTTGCCGGAGGTAACGACGTGAGCGCTTTGATAGACGGTATCAAAGGAAACCGGTTTGCGGTCTTTGGTCGCGCTGGCATGGACCTTTTTGCCGATCCTGTCGGCGTCAAAAGCGAAGACGCCGACACGTTTCACGCGGATCTGGGCGGGTCTTCGGCGAATATCTGCGCGGGGCTGGTCAAGCTGGGCAGTCAGGCGGCGCTGATCACTTCGGTCTCGGACGATGCAGTGGGTCGGTTCTGTTTGAACAAATTGGCCCAGTATGGAGTCGACACATCTTATGTCCGGGTCATCGGTGGCGAATACCGCATGTCGCTGGCCGTCTACGAAAGCCGGATCGAGAACTTCCAGAACGTCATCTACCGAAACGGCGCGGTCGACTTTCAGGTGACCGAAGAAGATATGGACAAGATCGACTACAGTAAGTTCTCGGCCGCGATCTCTGCCGGAACGGTGTTCGCTTCGGAACCTTCGCGCAGCGCCACGTTTCGCGCGTTCGACAACGCCCGCAAGGCGGGTTTGCCGGTGATTTTCGACATCGATTACCGCCCCTACAGCTGGCCGTCTCCTGAGGTCGCCGCCGAGGTCTTGTCGCGCGCAGGCGAAGCCAGCGATCTGATCGTTGGCAATGACGAAGAGTTCGGGTTCATGGCAGGTGGCATCGAAAAAGGCTTTGCCAAAGCCCAGGAACTCGCCTCCAAACCGGGCCGGATCGTCATCTACAAGATGGGCGAAAAAGGCGCGGTTACTTTGGTGGACGGGCAAGAAATAGAAACCGGTATTTTTCCAGTCACTGCCGTAAAACCCAATGGCGCAGGCGATAGCTTTATGGCCGGGCTGCTGGCCTCGATCGCTGCTGGCAGCGCGCTGAAAGAGGCGGTCATGCGCGGCTCGGCCTGCGCGTCAATTGTCGTGTCCAAGCCCGGCTGCGCACCGGCCATGCCTACAACACCGGAACTGGATGCGTTCCTTGCATGCCATCCCGGCCCAACGACATAGGAGACCCACATGCATATCGCGCCCTATGACAATCAGAACAAACCCATCGTCGATGCCGATGACCCCACAGTCCCTCTGAATTACTTCAACATCGTCAAACTGAAAAAGGGCGAAGCGTTCGAGTATCAGGTGCCGGGTTACGAGACCTGCATCGTTCCCGCCACCGGCAGCGTCGATGTCGACGTCGAAGGCGTGCAATACGCCAAGCTGGGCAAACGGGGCGAGGACGTTTGGGATGGTGAACCGGAAGGTGTTTACGTACCGGTCGGTGCCAGGGTTCAGTTGGTTTGCGTATCGGACGACACAGAAGTTTTCATCGCCGGCGCCAAATACGACAAGGTGTTGGAACCCTTCGACGTGCGTGAACATGATTTGGTTCAGTACGGAAGCGACGACACCAAAACCCATCGCAAGATCAAGCACATCCTCGGCCAGAAGCAGCACGATAAGGTCGGTCGCCTGCTGGTCAGCGAGCTGTTCACTGTTGGGCAAGGCGGCTGGTCCGGCTTCCCCAGCCATAAACACGACACCAATCGTTTGCCGGACGAAACGCGGCACGACGAGACCTACAATTTCCGCTTCAAACCCAACTGGGGCTCGGGCCTGCAGATGTTGCAGCGCGAAGACAACGAGCCGGGCGATGCCTACCACATCGTCGACGGCTCAACCATCTGCATCGACAAGGGCTACCATCCATGCTGCGTGCTGCCGGGATATGAGATGTACTATTTCACCATCCTCGGCGGCCTGACTCAGCGATCCCTGGTCCAGTACTTCCAACCAACCCATGCCTATCAGGTCGAGACGATCCCGGGCATCAAAGACATGATAGCCAAGTTCAAATGACACTGGTCACCCTGAAAGACGTCCTCACCCCGGCATATGAACAAGGTTATGCGGTAGGCGGCCTTGTAACCCTTGGGTGGGAAGACATGCGCGCCTATGTGGCCGCTGCCGAAGCCGAAAACGCGCCAGTGATCCTGCAGGCAGGTCCAAGCTGCCGTGAGCACACGCCGTTGCCAATTCTTGGCAAGATGTTCCGCCATCTGGCCGAGAACGCCTCGGTCCCGGTCGTTGCGCATCTGGATCATGGTTACACGTTCGAAGAGTGCAAGATCGCGCTGGACAGCGGCTTCACATCCCTGATGTTCGACGGATCGCGCAAGCCGCTGCGGCAAAACATCGACGAAACCGCCGCCATTGCCGAAATGGCCCATGCGGCCGGTATTTCCTGCGAGGGTGAGATCGGATTTGTGGGCTATTCCGGCGGCGAGGGATCGAACGGAACAGACCCAGCCGAAGCAGCCCAATTCGCGCGCGAAAGCGGCGTCGATGCGATGGCCATCTCGGTGGGTAACGTCCACTTGCAGCAGAACAAGGAAGGCGGCTTGGACGAAGCCCGGATTGCGGACATAGACGCCGCGACCGATGTGCCGTTGGTCATTCACGGCGGCTCGGGCGTACCGGTCGAACAACGCAGCCACCTTGCGCGCGAAACGTCGATCTGCAAATTCAATATCGGGACCGAACTCCGCATGGCGTTTGGCAACGCCCTGCGCGCAGCGGTCAACAGTGACCCGGACCGGTTCGACCGCGTAACGATCCTGAAAGAGACCCACGACCCGGTCGAGGCTGCGGCCCGTGTGGTCATCCGAGCGTTTGGCGCGCCTCCGCAGAGGTAGCCGACGCGTTAGGCGTCGCGCTCCATGATCCACTCGACTTCGGGGGCCGCAACAAAGCGCCATTTGCGCAAAGGACCGGCCATGACGTTCAGATAATACATCTCGAACCCATAAGGTGCGCCGCAAGGATGATGACCGCGCGGCACACACACCACATCGCCATCTGACACGGCCATCGTTTCGTCCAACTGGCCGTCATCGGTATAGACACGTTGAATGCCGAACCCGTTCGCCGGGTTCAGGCGGTGGTAGTAAGTCTCTTCCAGATAGGTGATCCGGGGGAAGTCGTCTTCGTCGTGCCGATGGCTGGGGTAGGATGACCAATGCCCGTTTGGAGTGAAAACTTCGGTTACCAACAGACTATCGGCGTAGTCTTCATTCTCCATCGCGATGTTGTTGATGTAGCGGGTATTCACACCCTTGCCACGCTCGGTCAGAGTTATGCCGTCCGGACCAATACGGCGGGCGGCATGCCCCCCCTTGCCGGGGGCTGAACACACCGCGATAACACAATCCGTTTCCGCTATCGCCGTCCATTCCGTGCCGTTCGGCAGATACAGGCAATGTGGCGCTGTCTTTTCGAACACGTTCATCCGATCCCCCAAAACGCCCCAGTCGCGATCAGCACCAGAGATGCGGGCCTTACCCTCGACCATGACCAGAATGACCTCGCGGTCACCTGTGGCCTCGGCCGCCGTATCGCCTGCCTTCAGGTGGTAAAGCCCAAACCCCACATAGCGCCAACCGGCACTGGCCGGGGTGATGTCGTGTACTTTGCCACGCGCACCAAAAGGCTTTTTCAGCAGATCCGCCATCTCTTCTTCTCCGTCTGGGGCGGGCTAGAACACCCGCCCGTTTTGCGTCAGGCAGCTTGCCTTGATTGCAGCGCCGAGAAGGTCTCGGCCAATTGCGCTTCGGTCCAGCCTTCAGAAACAGCCCGACGTAGAATATCGGCCTGGCTTTCCGGGGCATTGCCACCGACCGGAGGGTCCGTATCCAGATTTGTTGGGAACGGGTATCCCTCTGCCGTAGCAGCGATGGCGGCATCCAATTCAGAGCCGACCAAGGCGCCCCGCTGCTTCAATGCGACAAGCGAGGGGAACACCGCCTCGGACATGGCCCTTCGGTCAATGGCTTCCATCGCACGGCCAAAGGCGGACGAGATCTGCAACAGGTTCGCCATCCGGTCGATACCCGCACTGCGGTTTTCACCGGCAGCATGAAACAGCGCAGGGTTAAAGAACACAGCATCGCCCTTCTCAAGCGGAAGCTGAATGTAGCTGTCCTCGAAATATGCGCGATGGCCTTCGTCATGAAACGCCAGATATCCCGGCGGATACAGTTGCGAAAACGGGAGCAGTTTTGTCGGGCCGCTTTCGACCGGCATATCGCAATGGGCAACCGCCCCCTGCAAGGTCAGTGTTGCCGTGACCAGATGGGCGTGCACTGGATAGCGTGCCGCATTATCGGCGCTTTGGAACCCCAGATGGTAGTCCCTGTGCGCCTGCTGCGCCTTGCCGCCCGGGCGCACCTGGTTGATTTGCGCGGTGACCTGATAGTTCGGCCCCAACCATGCCTCGCACGCGGCTGCGACAGACGTATTCCCGAAATAGAGCGCAAAGCCCTCGGGGTCATGCAGACATTGCTTTTGCAACGCGTTCCAGATCCGGTCATTCGCGCCGGATGCCGCAAAATGGTCACCCTCACCGGCGCCGCTTTGCCGTTCTTCATCGATGATCTGACGAAAGACATCTGTTGCCCGGTCGATCACCGAAGTATCGGCGAATGCAGCTTTCAGAACGATCACGCCCGCTGATTTGTCCAGCACACGCCCCCATTCTGCCAGCAAAGCTTTGCGCTTGCCCGCATCTTCCAGCGCGGGGCGCAGAACGTGCATGTCGTAGATCGGTACGTTCTTTTCGATCGAGGCCGCGTGCGGCACGGCCTCGGCCAAAAGGTTCTGCGAGGTCAACACCTTGAATTCATCCAGATCACAGGATTCCCGGTCAAAATATCCGACAAAACCTAGTTCCTGATTTACCATGAGATATCTCCTTTTTCATGGCTTCGGTGTTTCCCCCGCAGGGGTTGGTTAAGCCTGTACCTCCAGTCCTGCTTGCCCACAGACATCGAGAATGTGCGCGTAGCCTTTCTTGGAGTATTCGTAGGGCGGTGCCTTGGCCGGGTCCTGTTCGGCCTCAACAACAATCCAGCCGTCGTAGTCCATCGACTTGAGCGCATTCGCCACGGCCTGAAAGTCGATGCAGCCATCGCCTGGCACGGTAAAGGCTCCGGCGACGACTGCGTCCAGGAAACTGCGATTATGCTCTTTGACGTCCTGCACAACAGACGGGCGGATGTCCTTGAAATGCACATGATGCACGCGATCACCCCAACGGTTCAGGGTCGCCATGACATTGCCGCCGCCAAAAAGCAGGTGGCCGGTGTCAAAGCACAGCTTCACCTCGGGGCCCGAGCCTTCCATCAACCAGTTCACGTCATCTTCGGTTTCGATGATGGTGCCCATGTGATGGTGGTAAGCCATCGGCATGCCCTGATCGCCCATCCATTTGGCCAGTTCGGTGATCTTGGCGGCATAGGCCAGGACCTCGTCTTTGGTCAGTTTGGGGCGGTTGTTGACCGGAGTTCCAGCCTGACCTTGGACGGTGTTTGAGCATTCCGCATAAACGATGCAAGGGCTGTTCAGCGCCACGAACTGTTCGACCTGTTCGCGCACGGCTTCGCGTTCCGCTGCGAAGTCATTGACCAGCGATGCGCCCGAGCACCAGCCACCGCACAGCGCGATGTCGTTGCCGTCCAGATAGGCGCGCAGTCCCTCAGTATCACTGGGCATACGCTGTCCGCGTTCGACGCCGGTATAGCCGATCTCGCGCGCCTCTTTCAGCGCCTGCTCCATCGTGTACGCCGCCGTCAGGTCCGGCAGGTCATCATTCTGCCAGGCGATCGGAGAGATCCCGATTTTCACGCTCATTTCGTGTTTCTTTCCTTAATCGCCAGTTCGTATGCTGCGCGTTTTTCGTTCACTTCGGGGCGGATGCTGACTTCGGGCACAGCAACTTCCCACCACGTGCCGCCGTATTCGGTCGACGGGTAGGGATCGGTGTCGATGACCACCACATAAGGCCCTTTGATTTCGCCGCGTTTAGCCAGAGCGTCTTCCAGTTCGGCAATCGAGCTGACCTTGACCGAAGTCGCCCCCATCGCCGCAGCGTGGGCGGCAAAATCGATGGCCGATGGGTTTTCGTGCACCGCATGGTCCAGCAGGTTGTTAAACTCGGCCCCACCGGTGCCCATCTGAAGACGGTTGATACAGCCAAAACCGCGGTTGTCAGTGATGACTACGGTAAACGAGACACCCATCATCGCCGCCGTCGCCATTTCCGAGTTGGCCATCATATAGGTGCCGTCACCGGTAAAGCAGATCACATCGCGATCCGGCTGAGCCATCTTGATGCCCATCGCACCAGCGATCTCATAGCCCATGCAGCTAAAGCCGTACTCCATGTGATAGGCACCGGGGCGCGGCGCTTTCCACAGCTTGTGCAGCTCTCCGGGCATGGTTCCGGCCGCGCACATAACGACCGTATCGTCATTTGACGCCCGTTGAACCGCGCCGACCACCTGCATGTCGGTTGGCAGCGCATTGCCGTCATCGGGTGCATCCGTCAGCTTGTCGACCTTGCCATACCAGTCGGCCTTCAGCGTATCCGCCACAGGATCGGCCCGGTATCCTTGCAACGCTGCGCCTAGCTCTTCCAACCCGATCCGCGCGTCCGATTGCAATGGCATTGCGCCGTGTTTTTCCGCGTCATAGGCAGCCGTATTCAAGCAGATCATCTCGCGTTCCGGGTTGGAAAACAGCCCCCATGACCCGGTGGTGAAATCCTGCAGGCGAGAGCCGACGGCCAGGACCAGATCTGCCTCGCCACAGACTGAATTAGCGGGTTCCCCACCAGTCACGCCTACGGGTCCAAGGTTCAGCGGGTGGTCCCATGCCAGCGCGGATTTGCCCGCCTGTGTCTCTGTGATCGGGATGTTGTGCGTTTCCACGAAGTTTTGCAGCGCATCCGTCGCGCCCGAATAGTGCACTCCGCCCCCGGCCACGATGACCGGGCGCTTTGCCGCTTTGATGGCCGCGACGGCGCGGGCCAGTTCGCCTTCATCGGGGCGGATGCGACGCTGGTACCAAACGCGCGGCTCAAAGAAGCTTTCGGGGTAGTCATACGCCTCGGCCTGAACGTCCTGACAGAAGGCCAAAGTCGCCGGGCCACAGTCCGCCGGGTCGGTCATTGTTCGGAACGCGCGTGGCAATGCGGTCAGCAGATGCTCGGGCCGCGAGATGCGGTCGAAATACCGGCTGACGGGCTTGAAGCAATCGTTGGCGCTGACCGTTCCATCACCAAAGCTCTCAATCTGCTGCAAAACGGGATCGGGCCCACGTGTCGCGAAAACATCGCCGGGAATGATCAGAACCGGCAACCGGTTCACATGGGCCAGCGCGGCTGCCGTCACCATATTGGTTGCACCCGGCCCGATGGACGAGGTTACAGCCATGGCCCGCGTACGTCGCACTTGCTTGGCATAGGCGATGGCACAATGCGCCATGGTCTGTTCATTGTGGCCGCGATAGGTCGGCAGGCTGTCCTTCACAGCGTGTAACGCCTCGCCCAACCCGGCCACATTGCCGTGACCAAATATCGCCCAGACACCTGCGATGAATGGCTCTCCGGCCTCATTCATCTGCGCGCCCAGATAGCGGACCAGAGCTTGCGCTGCGGTCAGTCTGATAGTCTTGCCCATATTGATCCCTTTCAACTTAAGGCCACACCGGCCAGTCGGTTGAATTCCAGTTTCTTTGATATGTCCGATCCGCGCGGGACCGCGTCAGACCGTACCGCCCAAAGACCCTTCCAGCTCGGCCAGTTCCTGACCACCTGCCATCAGGTCCTGCAGCTCTTCGGGCGAGATTTCGCCGCGTTTTGCGGTGCCCAGCGTCTGGCCCCGGTTCAACACAGTGAAACGATCGCCAACAGCCAATGCGTGGCGTACGTTGTGGCTGATGAAAACCACGCCCACACCCTGACTGCGCACTTTGTCGATGGTCGCCAGAACGTTCGATGTCTGGCGTACACCCAGCGCCGAAGTCGGCTCGTCCAGGATCAGGATCTTAGCGCCAAAATGCACAGCCCGTGCAATCGCGACTGTCTGGCGTTCCCCGCCGGACAGAGTACCCACAGCCTGATCCGGCCCGCGCAGGTTGATGCCCATCTTGCGCATCTCTTCCATGGTGATTTCATCGGCCAGCTTCTTGTCGAAGAAATTGATCCCCGCAACCTTGCGCGTGGGTTCGTTGCCCATAAAGAAGTTCCGGCTGACGCTCATCAGTGGGATCATCGCCAGATGCTGGTGCACCGTCGCGATCCCGGCTTCGATGGCATCGCGTGGGTCCTCGAAATGCATCGGCTTGTCTTCGAAGATGATCTCACCCGAAGTCGGCTTATGCACCCCCGACATAGTCTTGATGAAGGTCGATTTACCCGCACCGTTGTCACCTAACAGACAGTGACACTCGCCCGGTTTCAGATCAAAGCTGACCCCTGCCAGAGCGATTACGGACCCAAAGTGCTTTTGGATGTCGATCATCTGGATGATCGGCTTCTGGTTCTGAGCATCGCCATGATGGAATTTGGTATCTTCGGTCATCTCAGCGTTCTCCTGTGATGATGCGACGAATGTAGGTGTTCAGGATCACCGCACCCAGAAGGATCACGCCCAGGAACACCCGGAATAGCGAGCTTTCGACGCCCGCGAAGAACAGCCCTTGCTGCACCACGCCAAAGATCAGAGCCCCGAGCGCGGCCCCAAGAACCGAGCCATAGCCACCGGTCAGCAGCGCGCCGCCGATAACCACGGCAATGATCGCTTCGAACTCTTTGAGCAACCCGCGGTCGGCACCGGCCGAGCCAAACTCCATCACCTGACAGGTGGCGAAAACTGTTGCACAGAAGGCGGTGAACATGAACATCAGGATCTTCACCCGGTTCACCGGAACACCCGAGTTCCGCGCGGCTTCGGCGTCTCCGCCCGAAGCAAAGATCCAATTGCCGAACTTGGTCTTGGTCAGCAAAACATGGCCAAAGATGATGATCGCCAGTGCCCAGATCAGCAGCATCGGAATCCCGTCGACCACGGGCTGACCCTGGCGTGTGCCGCGTTCAAATGTTTCGATCAGGCCGTTGTCACCGAGCCAGACGAAAAAACCTTGCCCGACCTTACCGCCGAATACCGACGCCAGCCAATCGCCTTCAGCCACATCGCGGATGCCACCGATGATGGTTTTCCGCTCGATCGTCTGGGGCAAATAGATGGTGAAGCCGCGCAGAATGAACAGGAAGGCCAACGTCACGATAAAGCTGGGCAAGCCGGTACGGACAACGATGTATCCGTTGACCGCCCCGATCGAGACGCACAGCGCAAAGGTGACAATGATGGCCATCCAGACCGGCCAGCTGAGTGTGACCGAGAAGATCGCGATCATCATTCCGGCAAAGCCGATCATCGAACCAACGGACAAATCGAACTCGCCCGCGATCATCAGCAAGCATGCACCTACGGCGATGATCATGAACTGCGCGGAAACCACGGACCAGTTCATTACGCCCTGCGCGGTGAACATGCCGCTGTCAAAGGCAAACAAAAGGAAAAATGTGAACACCGCCACCGTGCCGACCATGCCACCCAGTTCGGGGCGTATCAGGGCCCGGCGCAGGGGTGAGATCTCTTTGATCCGCTCGTCGCCGCCACTCGCGGTTTGCGCTGACTCAGCCATTGTTGCCTCCTTCGCGCGTCGTTCTGAATGCTTGAATAAGGGGGTGCGGACGCATATCCGGCGTCCGCACCGTTATGAAGATCAGCGGTATTCGCCCGCGAATTCTTCGATCTTTTCCAACCCGTCCGCGGTCACGAAACCGGGGCCCGAGTTGATGTTGTTGCCCGGCAGAACGCCATAGCGGTGGTAGTTGGCCATCACGACAACCGGCAGGTAGGCCTGCAGGAAGGGCTGCTGGTCAATACCCCACTGGATCACACCGCTTTTGATGCCTTTGACGATCTCGCCACCCAGGTCAAAGGTGCCAAAGTAGATGTCACCGGCCATGCCGTTTTCTTCCAGCGCCAAAATGGTCGGGTCAGCCGAGGTCGGGCCAAGCGTCAGAACGGCCTCAGTCTCAGGGTTGGCCGACAGATAAGCCAGAACGCGGTTCTTGATTTCGGCGGGGTCCTGACCTGCGTCGATCATCTGCTCGCCCAGTTCGATACCTAGACCGTCAGCAAAGCCCTGGCAACGCTCCTGGCTGGACGGCTGCACGATGTAGTGGTTCACGCACAGGAAGGAACCGATGCCATCGTCCTTGGCACGCTGGCCTGCAGCGAAACCGGCGTCATATTCCGGCTGCCCCACATACATGAGCGCGCCAACTTCACGCGCCTTTTCCGGCGTGCCGGTGTTCATGATGATGACGTCGATGCCAGAGTCCACGGCCGCTTTGATCGGGCCTTCAAGAATGTCCGGGTCTGCCAGAGTGGTGATGATGCCGTTGGGACCGGACGCCGCGGCCTGATCGATGATCCGTGCCATGTCGGCAAGGTCGCCGGTCGGCGGATTGCGGTATTCGACCTCGACGCCCATCTGATCGCCCGCCAAGGCGATGCCGTTCTTGATGGTATTCCACCAGCTGTCACTGTCCGGGGCGTGGCTGATCAGAATATACTTCTCGCCTTCCGCTGCCGCGCCAGTGGCACCGGCGAACGCGACGGCGCTGGCCATCAGAACCCCTTTTACGAATGTTTTCATTTCCATTCCTCCCAATAGAACTGTCAATCGTTTTGTCTGGGCTTCAGCCCCAGTTATTCGGCCTTGGCCGAATCTCCTCCGCCCCCAAGTGAACCGGGGCTATGTTCAGTTTCAGGAAATCCGATCATTTTGCAACCGGTTTCAAAACTTCACCCATCATGACCGGCGTTCCCGAGCGCGCCGAACGGGTCGCAACCTCGGCCATCGCCAGTGCTGCAACGCCGTCTTCCAGAGTGACTGGCATGCTTGACCCGGCCTGTACGGCATCAACAAATGCGCTCCACTCACTCCGGTAAGCAGTCATGTAACGTTCCAGGAAAAAGTAGGTCGGTTTAGCACCGACAACACCATCCGCCGTCGACTTCACCACCGAGTTCTCAAGGATGTTGTGCGCCTGAAGCAGCCCCTTGGACCCCAACAGCTCAACCCGCTGGTCATAGCCATACACCGCGCGCCTGGAGTTCTTGATCACAGCGAGCCGACCATCCGCGTAAGTCATTGTAACAACAGCGGTATCGAAATCCCCTGCCTGGCTGATCTCAGGGTCGACAACTGATGTTCCGACTGCTGAAATCACTGTGGGCAGCTGACCCATCAGATAGTTCGCCATGTCAAAATCGTGGATCATCATGTCCCGAAACAACCCGCCCGAAACTTTGACATAGCTGATGGGAGGGGGTGCCGGATCAAAGGAAGTGATCGACAACAATTCGGCTTTGCCAACCTCTCCAGCTTTGAACGCGGTTTTCAGTGCGGTGAAATTTGGATCGAACCGGCGGTTAAACCCGACCATGACTGGCTGACCAGTCTCCGATGCGTTTTTCTGGCAGGCGATGGCCCGATCAAGGTCCAGATCGACGGGTTTTTCGCAAAGCACGGCTTTACCGGCCCGAGTCGCCGCCTCGATCAGGTCGGAATGCGTGTCTGTGGGCGTAGCAATCAGCACCGCATCAATCGACGAGTCAGCGATGATGTCTTCGGAACTGCGTGTTTCGGCCTGATATTCGCCCGCCAGACTATCAGCCGCCTCGGGAACAGCATCTGACACGGCGGCCAGTATGCTTTTGGGGTGCTCACTAATGGCTTGCGCATGTACGCGGCCAATCCGTCCGGCCCCTAACAATCCGATCTTGAGCATGCGGCTTCTCCGAATCCAGTCTTCGCGGCGCAGCATGTTTCTCTTTGCAACCGGTTGCAAGTTTTTTTTCACCAACTTCCAAAAGTTGCGAGGGATCGCCTTGTCATCAACAACTTGCAAACCGGCCGATTTGCTCGCGGTCAGCGATTGGCTTTGCCGTGTACGAGGAAATCAAAGCACCAAACACAGGCGAATTGCCCCGGCAAATCACTGTGTTTGCCGAGAAAGCCTTGGACCTTTTGGTCCCACTGTGGGTTATTTTCGCCCGCTGCGCGTCAGCCTAGACGGCGTCCGCCTCAACGCGGGTAACGGTGAAGACGACATCTTCGAAATCAAAGTCTCCACCACCGGTCAGATCTTCGAACCCAATGATCATCGCATCACCGCCCCGAACGACACCGGACAGAGCGTGCTGCTGATCATCGGTGTTCAAGGCCGCGTTTTCGGCGTGGAACGTGGTAACGCCTGCCGCATCGCCGTTCACGGTTAGGACAAAGTCAAATTGGTCATCCACATCCGCCAAACCGCCGTTGCTGGCGACGAAACCAAGATCGTCGGTATCGGACAAACCAGCGGCCCAAGCCGCCCCATCCTGAACAACGAAGAACCCAAGGCGGTTTCCGTCCGCCAGATTGCTGAGCTCTACTGCTCCGCTCGCTTCTTTGGTGTTCGCAAAGATAAGGCGGACGTTGGCGATTTGGCCGTTTTCCAGAATATCGTACACGCCCAGAACGTTGTTGAAATCTGCGGTTCCGAGATTGACCATCTCAATTCGGAAATCCGCTGTGCCGTCACCTTCAAGATAATCTTTATTGACGATCCCGTTGACCGCGCTGTCCGCGACGCGGACACCGGGCGCAAGGCCCGGCAAGAAGTTCGCATAGCTTACGACGGTGTTCCCGTCCTTGGTAAAGACAAATACGTCACCATCTGCCCGCCCGTCGCCAAGCAGAATCGTCAAATCCGTATCGCCATCGCCGTCTGTGTCCACTTCCAAATCCGAGTTGCTGTTGAATCGGACATCCGAACGGTTGAACTCGGCCCCTTCGATGACAAGCGACTTGCCAACGTCGAACCCGGTGACCACATCCTGATCCAACTCTTCCGGAGTTCCGCTGACCGTTTCCGAGTCGCCAAAAGACGTGGTCTCTTGCGATGACGTCGACCCGGGGCCGTCCGCCGGTTCTGTCGGTTCAGGCGCGACAACCACAGGGTCCGAGGGTGGCTCTGATGCACCGCCCGTATCAAGCTGAACTGCAGCTGAAGTACGCGCAAAGTTTTGTGTGACGATGACAGCAGGTACGCCGCCGAATGAGCCGACTTCAATGCCGATGCCAATGTACCGCAAGTTCGGGTCAAGGATGTTGGCACGGTGATCTGGACTGTTCATGAGCGAGTTGTGTAGCCCAACAACGTCGTCTGAAAACCCGGGCTCTCCACGTTGGCTTTGCCAGGCAATGTTTTCTGCGGTCCTCCACGAACCGGACAAAACAAAGCCTGCGTCACGCATACGTTGGGTGGCGGAACTGCCGCCCTCGCCGGTATGCGAGAAATTCCCGGTCGCCAGCATCCATTGGCTGTGCTCTTCCGCCGACGTGTTCAGGCGGAGTTCAAGCGCAACGGGTTCAAGGCCGCGCGAGGTACGCTCGGCATTGATCAGTTCTAGCATTTCCCGCTCAAGTGTGCTGGCCTGAGTCATCCCCAACTCTCCAATTTTGCGCATATGTCGAAGCCACGTTGGGCAATAAACGGGCAGATAGCAGTGCAAAAGGCTGGGCCAGGCTCAATCGGCAAAGTCTTGCCAGCACACGTAGTCGCGATGGCAATATCTTGCGTATGCCGGGATCAGATGGGGCAATATCTACGCATTGGCAGACTGCGCTATCCGATGGTCGCCGCGTGGTATTCTGGTAAGCGTGCACAAGTATTGGCGAAAATGGCGATCCCGGAAGGACTCGAACCCTCAACCTGCTGATTAGAAGTCAGCTGCTCTATCCAGTTGAGCTACGGGACCGCTGAGCCCTTCTTGCGGTTTTTAGTTCCGGGGTTCAAGAGCCAAGCGCATAAAGGCGCTGTTGGGGTCATTTTCATACCCAAAAATCGGTCCGCAATAGGAATAGCCAAGCCGTTCATAGAGCTTACGGGCTGCCGTATAGTCCGGCAGATGCGCAGCACCGGTTTCAAGAACCAGTGCCGTCGCCCCCTCGGTGCGGGCGACATCGGTCAGGTGATTCATCATTTCACGCGCCAGACCACGCCCGCGTGCCTGCGTCACAATGTGCACCGACTTCACCTCGACCGTACCATCTGGCAGAGCTTTCAGCGCGCCACAGCCAACCGCCTGATCGCCATCAAACATGGCCCAGAACCGAATCCCAACCCCGGCCAATGCATTGGCATCCATGGTGTGATTGCTTTCTGCGGGTCCCGCCGTTTCGCTATGCGCAAAATGCGCCTCAACCACCGGGCGCAACGCGTCCGAGGTCGGGTCGGCCTCGCGAATTTCGATCATTCAGTGTGTCCAGGGTGCGCGTCGATCGGTGGCGAAGTTTTCGCCATAACCACGCGCGCGCAGGTTGGGTTTGCGCTTGTGCGGCTCGCTCACCTGAACCTCGATCCCGTTGTCCTTGGCATAGTCCAACGCCTCTTCCTTGGTGTCGAACTTCAGCCGCACCTGAGTTTGCGTGTCATCAGACGAGGTCCAGCCCATCAGCGGATCAACCTCGCGCGCGGACGACGGCGCAAATTCCAGAACCCACTTGTGGGTCTTGGCCATACCCGAAGTCATCGCATTCCTTGCAGGCTTGTAAATCCGTGCGCGCATGTCGCCTCTCCGTCCTCACTTGGCTGGCACTGTTTATGCGCCAGAGCGCAGGCTGGGACAAGGTGGCAATTGTCGCGGTTGTTGAGACACCTGATGACAGAAACTGGCAACAGGACTGTTTATCAATGTAACACCCCATGAAAAGGACACCGACATGATCCACCACGATAGAAGCCTGGACATTGATGCCCAACCGCATGCCATCTGGTCCATCCTCAGTCGCTTTATGCATATCGATGAATTCGCGCCGCAGGTCACCTCGGTCGACGCATTGACCACTGGCAAAAATGGCGTCGGCTCGAAGCGACGTTGCCACTTCGAAAACGGAACCTCCCTGGTCGAAGAAGTAACTGATTGGCACGTCAACAAGGGATACCGGGTACGCCTGTCCGAAATGGCAGCCATGCCGTTGACCGAAGGCCATGCAGAGATCAAAATCGAGCCCCTGGCAAACGGCCGCTCGCGTGTGATCTGGAGCATGGACTACCAAATGAAATACGGCCCCTTGGGGTGGCTTATGGGTCAAACCCTGATGAGAGCCATGATGGGCCGCGTTCTGGATGGCAACCTGAAAGCTCTCGCAGACAAAGCGCAGGCAGACGATATCCCCTACATGCAATTTGCCTATTACTGAAACTGACTTTCCAGACCGGATCAGGTCTTGCAGTTGGACAAAATAAGAACAACTGTAAGGGCCTGATCCGGAGCCTACCCATGCCATACGCCCATTCCGACAAGACCCAACTGACCGCCGAAGACGTCCGCGCGCGCCTGAAACTCGAAGGCGGCAAGCAGTTCGTGATGCACACGGAATTTGCCCCTGCCGGCGACCAGCCAACAGCGATCAAGGAACTGGCCGGGGGTGTTATGGACGGGGAACGCGATCAGGTTCTGCTGGGCGCGACCGGCACAGGCAAAACCTTCACCATGGCCAAGGTGATCGAGGAAACGCAGCGCCCCGCAATCATCCTCGCGCCCAACAAGACGCTGGCGGCGCAGCTCTATGGTGAGTTCAAAGGCTTCTTCCCCGAAAACTCGGTGGAATACTTCGTATCCTACTACGACTACTACCAGCCCGAGGCCTATGTGCCGCGAAGCGACACCTATATCGAGAAAGAATCGCAGATCAACGAACAGATCGACCGGATGCGCCACTCGGCCACGCGGGCGTTGTTGGAGCGGGACGACGTGATCATCGTGGCGTCGGTGTCGTGTATCTACGGTATCGGTTCGGTGGAGACCTACGGGGCGATGACGCAGGACCTGAAGGTCGGAAAAGAATATGACCAGCGGCAGGTGATGGCCGATCTGGTCGCCCAGCAATACCGCCGCAACGATCAGGCGTTTCAGCGTGGCTCCTTCCGGGTGCGGGGCGACAGTCTGGAAATCTGGCCTGCTCACCTTGAAGACCGCGCCTGGAAGTTTTCGTTCTTTGGGGAGGAGTTGGAACAGATCACCGAGTTCGACCCGCTGACCGGAGAACGCGCCGCGACGATGGAACAGGTCCGGGTCTACGCGAACTCGCACTACGTGACGCCGAAGCCGACGATGCAGCAGGCGATCATCGGCATCAAAAAGGAACTCCGCATCCGGCTGGACCAACTGGTCGGCGAGGGCAAACTGCTGGAGGCGCAACGGCTGGAGCAGCGCACCAACTTCGACCTCGAGATGTTAGAGGCCACCGGCGTCTGCAACGGGATCGAGAACTACTCGCGCTATCTGACCGGCCGCGCGCCGGGCGAGCCGCCCCCGACCCTATTCGAATTCATCCCCGACAACGCCATCGTGTTTGCCGACGAATCCCATGTCAGCGTGCCGCAAATCGGCGGCATGTACCGGGGCGACTATCGGCGCAAGTTCACGCTGGCCGAACACGGGTTCCGCCTGCCCTCCTGCATGGACAACCGACCCCTCAAGTTCGAGGAATGGGACGCCATGCGCCCCCAATCCGTCTTTGTCTCCGCCACCCCCGCGAAGTGGGAGATCGAGCAGACCGGCGGCGTCTTCACCGAACAAGTGATCCGTCCCACCGGCCTGCTGGACCCCGAGGTCGAAATCCGCCCCGTGTCGATGCAGGTGGACGACCTGCTGGACGAGGTGCGCAAAGTGGCCGCCAACGGCTTCCGTACGCTGGTCACCACGCTGACCAAACGTATGGCCGAGGACCTGACCGAATACCTGCACGAACAGGGCATCAAGGTGCGGTACATGCACTCGGATATCGACACGCTGGAACGCATCGAAATCCTGCGCGACCTTCGCTTAGGGGCCTTCGACGTGCTGGTCGGCATCAACCTGCTGCGCGAAGGCCTCGACATCCCCGAATGCGGGCTGGTCGCCATTCTGGACGCGGATAAAGAGGGCTTCCTGCGGTCGGAAACATCCCTGATCCAGACCATCGGCCGCGCCGCGCGGAACGCCGATGGCCGGGTGATCATGTACGCCGACAAGATCACCGGCAGCATGGAGCGCGCCCTGAACGAAACCAACCGCCGCCGCGCCAAGCAGATCGCCTATAATGAGGAACACGGCATCACGCCCGAGACGGTGAAAAAGAATGTCGAGGACGTTCTGGCCGGTCTCTACGAAGGCGACGTCGACATGAACCGCGTCACCGCCACCATCGACAAACCGATGCACGGTGCGAACCTCGAGGCGCATCTGGACGGTCTACGCGACCAGATGCGCAAAGCCGCCGAGAACCTGGAATTCGAAGAGGCCGCCAATATCCGGGATGAGATCAAACGTCTGGAAGCGGTCGACCTCGCCGTCGCCGACGACCCCATGGCGCGGCAGTGGGCGGTCGAGAAAGCCTCAGAAGACGCGGTGAAATCGCGCGGACGGTCAACGGCTGGCAGGCCGGGGCAGCGGGGTGGGAATGTGAAGCGGCGGAAGCGGTGAAATCTGCCTAAGCGGTATTGACGCCACCCGATGCAACTATATCGTGCGCACGATTTGAATGCGTTGGGGATTGAAAATTTGGATTTTCTTAAAGACTTGTCGGAAGCGTGGTCTCAACGCCTGCGAAGCCCCATTATTGGATCAATTGCGATTAGCTTTTTTGCAGTTAACTGGCAGCCCATATGGTACCTTTTGTTTGCCGACCGGCCAGTTCGACAAAAATTTCTCTACTTTGATGCGAACACATCATTTTTTTCGCTTGCCGTATTCCCAGTATTAGCTGGCGTTATACTCGCCATGGCAACGCCTTGGCTCAGGACACTTGGGGCTTGGTGGGCACAACGGCCTAACTTGAGGATGAATAGTATACAACACAAAGCTGCTCATGACCTAAAGGTCCTTGAGATTTTGATGGAGACGGAACGAGTTGATGCCGAGGCAAACTTGCAAGCCAAGCAGGAGCGAGCAAAGATTGAAGCTGCCAGACGGCTTGAAGAAGCAGGTGAAGTTGGCGGCGAGGAACTAAAGGAAGATATAGAAAAAGACCGCCAGTCAAATAGCGGTGATCAATTCAATGATCGCGGATTTTTTGGAAACATTAGGGATTGGTCTGGTATTTTATCACCGGTTGCGAGTCAGTTTTTGACGTCTGCGTCGCGGGGTGATGGACTGATAATATTCGATAAAACCCTTGCCGGAACGAAGGTGTCGGCCGGCAAACGTTCTTACGGACAGCATCGTATTGGCCGAGAGCTGGCTAACCTTGAATCTGCGCTGGAGGAGTTGAAAAGATTCTCGCTCATTAAATCGCAAAACGCTAGTGGTACACATTTCGTATTAACTACAGACGGTTATACTGCGGCAGATCAGCTGGAGAGATCTGACCTCTCTGACTAAGCCTGCTTTTTTCGATCAATCTTGTTATACCCAATCTCCGTCGCGTCATGCCAAGAGAATTTTGCTCGTTCCCAACATACTCCCACTCCACCCTTGCACCCCGCCCCACCCTCCTCCACGTTTGAAATCACAATTTGTGATTCCAAACGGCTGCCATGACGAACTCCAACACCCTACCCAGCACGCATGAGGTCCAAAGCGCCATTCACAGGGTGCGCGATACTCGCGTGGTGCTGGCCGAGGATCTGGCGCAGTTCTACGGAAAATCCGTCAGTGCCTTCAATCAGGCGGTCTCGCGCAACAAGGACCTGTTCGAGGGCTACCGTTTTCAACTGACCGATGCCGAGGTCGCCGATTTGCAATCACAAAATGTGATCTCAAAACCCAAGGGCCGCGGCGGGCGGCGGGTCAATCCTTGGGTCTATACGGACTACGGCGTGGCCATCGCCTCGGCCCTGTTCAAGGACCCGCGCGCGATCAGGATCACCCGCATGATCACCGAAGCCTTTGTCGACGGTGCGAATGCTCTGGCCGAGACACCACGCAGCGTGCCTGAAATCCTGCCGCCCGAAGACGCCCCTGCCCCTTTGCTGCCCAATGGCGAGCAGTTGCGTGATCTGGCCGAAAACATCCTCGACTCCGGGCAGCAGAGCCTTGTCGATTACATCGCAAACCCCACCACCAAGCGGCAGCAGGCGGTGGCGGTGATCATGAAGACCCTCGCCGAAACCGCCGGTGAAGAGGTCCGCACCCAACAGGAACGCCTGCGCCTGCGCATCGCCGAGCGTCTGGCGACCGGTGACTACACGGACGATGACGACCGCAAGGGGCTACTAGAACTTTTGCAGGCGATGAAGAGTTAAACGCCCAGTTCGGCCCGCAGCTTTTTGGTCAGCTTGGCCACGACCAGATCATAGGACGTCACGATATGTTCGCGCAGCGAGGCGTCGCTCATCCCGCGCTCTTCATAGACCTGCAGCCACTTCATCCCACGTGAGGCCAGATAGGGCGCTGGGCGGATGCCGGGTTCATCGCCCAGCACCTCAAAGGCCAGATCGGTGGCCTTGAAGGTGAACGCATCCGCACCCTCGTTCCAGCCGCAGATCGCAAAGACCTTGCCGCCCACTTTCCACACGTCCGCGTTGCCCCACTGCACAACATGGCTGGTGGCTTTGAGGCTGGCGCAAAAGTTGTTGAACTCGTCGCGGGTCATCGCCCCTACTTTGGCGATTGGCCGGGGTTTGGCAAGCGCCGGGTGGCGCTTTATCCCTTGTCCCAGTGAACCACGACGTCGAACCCTGCCGGCGCAGGCGGGCCTTCGAGGAATTCCGCAAACTGACCCCAAAGCTCGGTCACTTTGGGGGCGTTGGCATTGGAAAGTTCTTCGCTTTGAACCACCGCGACGACGAAACCGCTGCCGTCTTCGTTCATGGCATTGGTAAAGCTGTGCATGCCCTCCATGCCCATGATCTGGTCTTTCAGTTCATTCATTCTGGCTTCGGCTGCATCGCGCATGCCGGGCTTCATTTTGAACTGTGTGATGCGTGCGAACATGACTTCTCCTCCCTCATTGGGCGAAATCCCCGATGACCGCCGGACTGGCGCGTCGCGTGCAGTCTACCACACTCTGTCAGATTCCCGGATCAGTCCGCTCAGGGCCGCACGAATTTGGCCGTGCCCAACTGCCGCGATTGCTGAGCTTCGGCTGGTTGGGGCGATTGCGGAGCCTCGGCTGATTGGGGAGTCGCAGCTACGGGGGCAATCGTGCCGCAGGCAACACCATCCCCATCCAAATCGTTGCGCGCGTGATAGCCCGGCTCGCCCTCGCGGTAAGGGCCGGGCACCAATGAACCGGCCGTATCGCAACTCACCATCGCGATCAGGTGGAGCAGCGCCTCGTGGCTCTCGAATTCAGAGGTCCGCAGGTACACACCGACCGCAATCGCAGCAGTGGTTGCTGGTAGCATGAGAAGCATCAGGATAATGCGCACTGGCGACAAGGCCCGTCTGCGCTGGGCGTCCGCACGGCGATGCCGTGCCGAGGTTCTTGTGCATTTCTTCGGCCTGTCCAGATCGGGATCATTGTGTTCCATGCATGAAGCCTTAGATCGAATTTATGGCAAAACCGAGACCCGCCCCCTCGTACCTTGACGAAGAGGGATATAGGGTCTGGTCAGAAATCAACAGCGACGGCAAACACCCAGATGACAAAGACTGACCCGTATCGCCCAGTTGACGAAACCGCCCGTCAAATGGCCCATGATCTGATTGAGGGGGCCAGTTACGGTGCACTGGCCGTGTTGCGTCCGGATACCGCCTTGCCGTCCGTTTCCCGCGTGGCTCTGGCGACGGATGAGGACGGCCGGCCGGTCACGCTGATCTCAACCCTTTCCGATCACACACGGGCGTTGCAGGCCAACCCTAACTGTGCCCTGTTGGTTGGTGAGCCTAGCGAAACCGGCGATCCGCTGACGCACCCGCGACTGACGCTGCACGCCACCGCCCGTTTCGTGGCCCGCGGGACCGACGAACATGATACGCTGCGCACGCGGTATTTGCGCCTGCGTCCGAACGCGAAGCTCTACATGGATTTCGCCGATTTCGGCTTCGTGCGGTTTTCTGTGTCCGATGCCGTTCTGAATGGCGGATTTGGCAAAGCATGGCGCCTTACCCCAACTGATATCTGGCCCGCTTAGCGCACTACATGAACGGCACAGGCCGCGTGGCGCACGACATGGTTGGCTGTTGAGCCCAGCAGCAGATCCTGCATCCCTGGGCGGTGAGACGCCAGAATGATCAGGTCAGGCTTATGCTCATCAGCCCAATCCAGAATGGTGCGACCCGAGTGGCCCTCGACCAATACGCCTTTGGCGTTAGGCAGCTTTTCCGCCAAAGTGTCCAGTTCTGTATGCAAGGCCTTGCGCGCCTCGGACAGATATTCAGGCGGCATGTAAGAAATGGCATAGCTCGGGATATGCTCGACCACGTGTAGCAGGGTGACCTGCGCATCTGGCGTCGAAAGCACTTGGGCCAGCTTCAAGGGCCCAGAGACGTCTCGTTCGGCATCAAAGGAAATCGGGACAAGAATGTTGTGATACATGACGCGCACCTCCGTTTTCATACCTAAAACCTGCACCAGGTCAGGCAGTTAGGCATTGATCCAGATCACGCGCCGCCAAAAGTCTCAGCCACGTCGTACATCACGGGCTCAAAGCTTTTGCACAGCTCGTTGATCTTGCGGTTACGGTCCCGCATCTCCGGAGTACGTAGCATGGCCAAAAAGTCCTCGCGGCTTTGCCATTGCGAGTAGTTGGCTATCCGCGTCTGGGCATCGTTCACATGCAGACCAGCGGACACAAAACCCGGCTGCTTCGAGATAAACTCGGAATAGGCATCCGTCAGCGCCTCTAACAAATCCTGACAGGTGCCGGGCGTCATTTCAAAGGTTGTGATGACAGTCTGTACGCTTGCGTCTTTGGCGATGTTCGGCATCTGGATTCTCCTTTGTCTCGCTTAAGTTTAACATAGGTTGCCCAAAGGTCTCGCCTTTCCTTTTCATGTCCGAAGACCGCGAAGGACGGTTAAATCCTAACGATCCGTTAACCATGCTAGCGGATGCTGCGCGCATGCGTTGGGTTTCTTGCATTCTGATATGGATTTTTGCGGCTTCGCCCGCATGGTCCGGCGCGTGGTTACGCGATAAGGGCAGCGCCTTTGTGTCAGCGGCCGCGACGGCTTTCGAAGACCAGGACCACGGCTACGATTACAAAGCGTCGCTTTACGCCGAATATGGGTTGCGGGAAAACCTTACACTCGGGCTGGATATCGAGCAGAACCGCGACATTTACGGGCACGCCCTGATCTTTGCGCGGTTGCCCGTTGCTGATTTCGATAATGCTGGCCGCTTTGCCGCCGAGTTTGCTGTTGGCGCGCACCACCAACAAATCCGCGCCTGGGCGGTGTACAAGGCCACCCTGTCCTATGGCAAAGGGTTTCAAACCGGTTGGGCCAGTGGTTGGGTCGCAATTGATGCTGCGTTGGAATACCGAACACATGACGCACTGTACCGCAAGTTGGATCTGACGGCTGGATTATCCTCTGCTCGTTTGATCAACCCGCTTTTGCAGATCGAAACTGCGTACCGCAGCGACCGCCCTTTGCATTGGAGGGTCAGACCCTCGATCATGATCCGCGCAAAGGACAGCTCGAGGACTTGGGTTCTGGGTCTGGAGCGCAATGATGCCCGCAAGAACACGGGCATCAGGCTAGCGCTTTGGAACACGTTCTGAGGTTCCGTCAGAGGCGCCCCCGCTCAGTAGTCCATGCGCATCATGGTTGAGACCGAACCGCTCAGCGGCAAGGGCCAGCGCAACTGAATGTTGTCCTGGTTAGCCCCCTGCTCCAGCTCGACATAGGGCGTCGCGTGTACGATCTGCGCACCTGCGTTCTTCAGCGGACCCAAGACGGTCACCGCATCACAGCCCCGTGCCTTACCGCCAAAGGGCAGACGACCCCCGGCAGAAATTGACCAGACTGACGAAGCCGAGTTCTGCGAGCTTCGGATCCGAAGCGGGTTTTCGACCTTCGCGTTGATGCCGTTGAATGTATTGTCCTCGAAAATCACGTTCAGATGAGCCGAATGGTTCAGATCGGCAAAACTGGTATCGACGCGCTCGGCCCGATCGATACGACCACTGCTTGAGCGGAACTTGTTTCCCGTCACAACGACTCCGTTCAGGTAGTGCCCCCCGCCATGCGGTCGGATAACGATCTGGCTGAACCATGGCGCGACTTCGTTCGCATAAAAAATGTTGTCCGAGATTGTCATCGAACTGAAAGAGTAGCCGCTGGTGTAAACGGGGTTCGCATCGCGTTCGTTCGTCCACTCGACAAAACAGTTGTCGACGTAATTCTCGGAAATGGTCGAGCTGTTGTAGGTCCCGATCATGATCAATCCAGCACTGCGAACTCCCTGTGGGATGCGGTCACCCTGAAAGAAGTGGTTGCCCAACACCAAATTGTTCGTCCCCGCCAGAACGGCAAAATGTAGGAAGCGCACAGCGCGATTGTGGCGCAGCTTGATGTCGTTGGCGTTAGCATTCAATGCGATGGATTTGCGATCCGGAACGTTGAAGGATTCTTCGGTCGACAGAAACTGGCAATTGTCGATCAGCATACCCTGACACCCGGTTCCATGCGATGTGATACCGCGGTCCTTTGGACGGCTGATAAAGCAATTCGTCACCGCAAACGTGCTGCCTGAAGGCGCAAGCCGGATTGCGCTGCACCGGCCATTGCACTGGAACTCGATCTCTTCCATGCCGAACTTGCGCAGCGTGCTGAACCCGCTGAAATCAAGAAGGTATTTGAATGACTGAAAGGTGAATGTCTGCGTGCCCGACGCATCATAGATCGGATCGTTCAGCGTGATTTCACCCGCCCCGACATCCTTGGACCGGACATAGATCTCGCGCCCCACACCGTTGCCCTGGACCAGCGCACCGACCGGGATGTTGGCGATGTTTTCGACATTGGTCAGCTTGGTGGCGTCAGACGGGTTGTACGTGGCGACCGAGGTGAAGGTCTCGGTATCCCAGGCCGAGCTGTTCTTGACATCAAATTGCCCGTTGCGGATCACGCGCCGAGTCGAAAAACCACCTTGCCGGTTCGGAACCGCAGCAGCCATGTCTATCGGTGCCGTGACCGAGACTTTCCGACCACCCATATCCAGCGATTCATGGTCAGAATTGTTCAGCAGCGCCTGAAACGCTTTTTTGAACGCCAGCTCTTCGTCTCCAAATGCCGAGATATAGGCCGGCAGATCGAAATTCTTGGTTAGCAAAAGCATCTTGTCGTCGGGCATCGTGATCGTGCCCTCGAAATCCATCTCAGACGCCATCGAGGTGTTCTGCGCCAGAAGATATGCACCCTTCGGGACATAAATCCGACGTCCGCTGGCTGCCTGATCGGCCGCCTCAAACGCGGCGGAATCGTCGGCAACGCCATCACCAATCGCGCCATAGTCCCGTACATCGACCGTGCTGATCATTTCGCGCAGGAAGATACTGGTTGCGTCCGTGATCTGAATGTCGTCCACGCGAATTACCGCGCCATTCGCGCCTTCGATGTTCAGGCCAAAATGACCATAAAGCGCGGCGACACCCCACGGCATATCCACGCCGGATCGTTTGCCGGTACCGACAATCGCGGTGATTTCGTGCACCGTGCCGTAGCCTGACAATTGGGTCACCGGGCCCTGATCCACCACACCCGTGACCTGCTGATCGCTTGCACCACCAGCCCAGGCGGCAATACGCACCTGCGGCAAGGGACCACTGATCGCCTTTACCCGCGCCTTGATCCGCAGATAGCAGCCCGGGATGAGAGGCGTTTGACCCATATAGCGCAGCTTTTGCGTGGCCTGCACCTTCAGAATTTCAAGACAGCCGCCGAAATCCGGATCTGCTGGCACAAAAGCTCCGATGCCAGAGCCTTCGTAGATCGGCGAACCCGGTGTTCCGTCGCCTCTGGACCAAACGTTTAAACCATTTGCAAAAGCAGGCGGCATGAAAACGATGCCGTCGGTGATTGCCTTGTTCATAGAAATCCCTTTCCCAAACGCGCACAACGGGTGGCCGCGCGCACAAACCCAGTGTCCGGGGCTGCCCGAACGCAAATGCCTGAGTAGTGAAAAGGGGTTAACCGCCGCTCATATCACCGTGACGGTGGTGTTGCGCTAGGCGGCTGGATCAGAATTGCCCAAAAGCTGCACACCGTTGATCTTCCAGCCGTTTTCCTGCTGCACCATTTGATAGTCCAGAATGTGCACTTGTCCGTTGCCATCCGTGATCATGACCTTTTGCCATAAGGCACCGGCGATTTCGCGAAGTTCAAGAAACCTCACCTCGGCGGGTCGCCAGACCATGGGATAGCCATTGCGGACCATGGCTCCGAAATTCTCGGGCGTCCGAAACAAGTTTTGGATGTTGGGGCTGGCAAAGGTAAAGGCGGTGACAAAATCATCCGCTTCAAACGCCTCAATCTGCGCCGCGATGTTGGCTTCGATCTCATCACTCTGGGCAAACGCCCCGGATGCCAGTCCAGCGCTGAGTGATAGGGCAAGCAGTAAGCGACGCATGGGGCCACCTCCTGACGAAAGGGTAGCCCCACGCGGTACCAGGTCAAATCAGACTAGTTCTCCGGCCAGCGCTTTGTCGATCAGGGCGATGGTTTCCGGCACGCCATAAAGCGCGATGAACCCGCCAAAACGTGGGCCTTGTGACGCGCCCAGCAGCACCTCATAGAGCGCGGTGAACCACCCCCGCATCGGATCGAACCGCTCGCGTCCGATGGAATAGACCACCGATTGCAGCGCCTCATCCTCGATCGGGCCATCATAGCTTTCAAGCGCGGCTTTCAAAGCCTCCAACGCTTCGCGTTCCTGATCGGTCGGCGCGCGGTGCTGACGGGTGGGCTTCACGAAGTCGTTGAAATAGCGCACAGCAAAGCCAGCCGCCTGATCCAGATCAGGATGCGTCTCGGCAGTGGCTTGCGGGGCGTAGCGTCGGATAAAGCCCCACAGCGCCTCTTTGTCTTCGGCACCCGATACGGACGCGAGGTTCAGCAACATTGCGAAGGGCACCATCAGAGTGGATTCCGGCACGTTGCCACCGTGGATATGCCAAACGGGGTTGTTCAGCTGAGCCTTCAGATCCTGCCCCGGATAAGCCCGCAATTGCTGGTGGTACTCATCCACCGCCTTGGGGATCACATCGAAGTACAGACGCTTGGCCGTTTTGGGTTTCTGATACATGAAATACGACAGGCTTTCAGGCGCGGCATAGGTCAGCCACTCCTCCATCGACAACCCGTTGCCTTTCGACTTCGAGATTTTCTGGCCCTGCTCATCATTGAACAGCTCATAGCTCAACGCTTCGGGCGGCTGTTTGCCCAGCGCTCGACAGATTTTCGACGACTGCGTGACCGAGTCGATCAGGTCCTTGCCCGACATCTCGTAATCGACGCCCAGCGCCGCCCAGCGCATGGCCCAGTCCGGCTTCCACTGCATTTTGACGTTGCCGCCGGTGACCGGGATCTCGACCTTTTCGCCATCGGGCTCCTGATAGACGATCGTGCCTTTGGCAACGTTGCGTTCCAATGTCGGCACCTGCAGCACGTGGCCGGTCTTGGGGCTGATCGGCAGGAAACACGAATAGGTTTCGCGCCGCTCGGGCCCAAGGGTCGGCAACATGATTTCCTGAATCTTGTCGAACCGCTCCAGCGCGATCAGCAACGTCTCATCAAACTTGCCGCTGGTATAGTAATCGGTGGCCGAGGCGAATTCGTATTCGAACCCGAAACTGTCCAGAAAATCGCACAGCATCGCGTTGTTGTGCTGCGCAAACCCCGCGTGCGTGCCGAACGGATCGCGGACCTTGGTCAGCGGCAGATGCAGGTCTTGTTTCAGTTCTTCCTGCATCGGCACGTTGGTCGGCACCTTGCGGAAACCGTCCATGTCGTCCGAGAAGCAGATCAGCTTGGTCGGGATGTCGCTGATCTGTTCGAACGCATGGCGCACCATCGACGTCCGGGCGACCTCACCAAAGGTGCCGATATGCGGCAGACCCGAGGGGCCATAGCCGGTCTGAAACAGAACATATCCCTTTTCCGGAGCGCCCTTCTGATAGCGTTTGAGCACCCGGCGCGCCTCTTCAAAAGGCCAGGCCTTAGACGCAATCGCGGTTTCACGCAGTTCAGACATCAGATTTGCTCCATCGGGAAAAACACTGCCGGTCGCCCCATGCAACCGACCGGCCCCTCCTATTGTGCCGGTGCAGCATGAGTCAATAAAGCGGGCTGTTTTTCCTGATAGAAAGGCCGGTTTAGGCGGTCAACTGATCCAGTTTAGCGGCCCAGATAAAGTCATTCTCGCTGAGCCCGCCAATCTCATGCGTGGTCAGTTTGACATCCACGTACCCCCAACCAAAACAGACGTCAGGGTGATGCCCCTGCTGGTCGGCCAGCCAGACGCACAGATTAGCCAGATAGGTCGCTTTGGCAAACCCTTTGAATTTGAAATGCCGCCTCAGCATCTTTGCATCCGCGTCCAACTGCCAATCCGATGACAGCTGGGCCATGTGAGCGTTGGCCTCATCGCATGTCAAAGCCGGCACGCCGCCAGAGCAGGGCACACAGGTTTTGTCCGACAGGCTGCAGGTTTCTCCGGTAAGGGTCATGATCTGTTCACTCCGCTGCGGTTGCTTTTTCAGGGAACTTGTTCGGCAGCAATCCAAGGGATTGAGCTTGCCGCACGTCGGCCAGCAGGTCGCGATCGGCGGCTGCAAACAATTCCTCGGGCGACTCTAACACGAAATAGCCCATCTGATGCATGTCGATGCGGTAAGGCGTTCGCAGGATCGTCAGAACATCGAACGGATCGCGGTCAGGAAGATCGCTCTCGACGGCGTAGACCAACTCGGTCGGCGACGAAGCAAGCCCCGACCCAAGTGCCTTGATCTGGCCGTTCTGTCGACGCAGCCCAAACTCGATCGAGAACCAATACAGTCGGATCAACCAAGAATAATCCTTGTCGCTCGCCTGAACGCCAGCCTTCCCGATGGCATGACTGAATGCCGCGAAACGCGGATCACTCAGCAACGGCGTGTGGCCGAAAATCTCGTGAAATATGTCGGGCTCTTCTATGTAGTCGAAATCCTCACGCGACCGGATGAAAGATGCGGCCGGAAACACCCGGTCGGCCAACATTCCAAAAAAGGTTTTGAAACCGATCAACGCGGGCACCGGCTGCACCCGCCAATCGGTCAGATCCAATAGCCGTTCGGATATGTCAACGCAGGACGGAACAGAGGTTTTCGGCAAGTCCAGTCGCGCCAACCCGTCCAGATAGTCCTGCGCCATATATCTCTGAACGTTTTCCTCTTGGGCCGCGTAAAGATCGGCCCAAACAGCGTCCTCTTCCGGTGTGTAGGCAATATGGCCGCGCGCATCAGCGACTTTGGCGACATATTTGGTCGACTTGGGCATCACTTTTCCTCCTTGGGAAAAGTTTAGCGCTGTTGGCCGGAAAGTTTGGTTTGGAATAACGCTTCTTCACTAGTATTTTGGTCAATACATGTCACTGAGTTACAATTTATGAAACAAACACTTCAACCTGCCGACATTGCCATTCTGCAGGAGCTTCAAGCCGACGGTCGCCTGTCCATGCAGGACCTTGCTGATCGCACAGGACTGTCCGCGTCCCAATGCTGGCGGCGCGTGCGGGATCTTGAAGCCGTCGGCATCATCGCAGGCTATACGGCACAGGTCCGCGCAAAATCCGTTGGGTTGAACGCAATCGCCTATGTCCACGTGGCGCTGCGGGAACACCAGGAGGACAGCATAAACGCATTCCTGCGCCTGATCGAAACCGAACCCCAGATCGTCGAGTGTGCGTCAATAACCGGTGATCACGACTTTATCCTGAAGGTCTATGCCAAAACCCCTGAAGAGCTTGAGCACTTCATCATGCAGCGCCTTTTGAAATCCGGTCTGGTCCGCGACACGCGCAGCAATTTCGTGCTGCGCCAAACCAAAACCCGCGGGCCATTGCCCATTCTCTAGCAGCGGCGACGCGAAATCCGTTGAACCCACGCGCTGGCCCACCTATCGTGCGGGCGCAGAAAGCCTAATCAGGACGACACCATGAACGATCAAGTACCTCACCCGATGTCCCCTCAGGATTGCCTTGTTGCGATCATGGTTGCGATCTCTGCCTCTGACGAAACCATCCGGACGGCCGAACTGGTCAAAATCGAAGGCGCAGTGAACATGCTTCCGGTATTTGCGGAATATGACATCGACCGCACCCGCCGCGTTTCCCAAATCGTGTTTGACCTGTTCGAACAAGTAGATGGATTGGACGCCCTGTTCGGCCTGATCCGAGACAACCTGCCAGAACGCCTGCACGAAACAGCTTATGCCCTCGCCTGCGATGTAGCAGCGGCAGACGGATCGCTGGCCGAGACCGAGTTGCGGTTGTTGGAAGAAATCCGGTACGAGTTGAACATCGATCGCCTTCACGCCGCCGCCATCGAACGTGGTGCCCGAGCCCGCCACACCACCTGACCTCAGCTTCCGGCCATTGACCCCCAACGCTCGATCAAAGCGCGTTGCAGCTTGCGCGAGCGATTGTTCCAACTGCGCGCGCCTTGCGGCCGTTCACGGTTTGCGCGCGGGATCGTTGCCCGGTGGTCGACATCAGCAGTAAAAATGGCAAAGGCCAACTCTGCCCCGCCTGGCGTTGTGATGAACCCGCCCAGACCGGATACGAAATTCAGCGTCCCGGTCTTAGCGTCGACTTTGATCGGGTGGTTCTTGACGGGGCGCCCTTGACTGTCCGCTAGGGTGAACTTCTTCAACAGTGGCCTCAAGGCACCCGCCTGTTTTGCAGCGACCAAAGCCGTCACCAAATCACCCGGTGCCATACGCGAGGCATCGCCGAGGCCCGAATGATCCACCATAGCGATCCCTGTCACGCCATAGGTTTCAGCCGCCCAGCGATTCATCTCGGCCGCGGAATCCTGCAGCGTTTGCAACTGTGCCCCGCGCGCGCGCGACGCAGCCATTCCAACCATTTCAGCCGTCAGGTTGGTCGAGTACTTCAACATACCGCGCAGAATACTGTCCAATGGATCGCTTTGGTGCACCACCAGCACCGTTCCCTGCGGCGCTTCGCGCGTCACCTGCACCCGACCCAGCACAATTCCATTCGCGCGCGCCAGGGTCTGGAAAACGTCACCCGCGTAAAGCGCGGGTTTGCGAACCGGCAACCACCGCGCGCCACCATTGCCAAGCGCGCCCTTGGCCACGGTCCAGCGATCCTGTCGCGCGCTGGGTTCATAAGTATAAATTGGCAGCTTGCGGGTCTCTACCTGCATCGAGGCCATTTCGACCGAAGGTTGGTACCGCGCACTACGCGCGTCCATCGTCACATCATAACGGGTGCCATCGCGCTTCCACTCGAAATGCACCCGGTTGAAATTCAATGATATTCCGCTGATCGAAGGGCTGTAGCCCAGATGATCCGGCTGCCCCGGATCAATACTGAACACATAAGGCAGAGCGCCGTCGTAAACCTTAAACGCACCCTGAACTTCGGTAATCCCGGCCTCACGCAGGTTCGCCGCCATCGTCGCCAGAGCATCCGTATCCAGCAAAGGGTCGCCGCCACCCACAAGGATCAGATCCCCTTTGATGATCCCGTTTTCGATCGGGCCATCTGCCATCAAAACCGTCTCGAACCGATAATCCGCGCCCAGAACATCCAACGCATAAAGCGCCGTCAAAGCCTTTCCGACGCTAGCCGGTGGCAACCCCTGGTCACCTCCGAATGCCTCAAGCGCCGCACCTGTTGTGGCGTCGGCTACTGCAAATACAACCTCGCCTCGCAGTCCGGCCGCCTGAACCAAACGCTCGGCCCCCGAGGGCAGGTCGCCGCGCAATTGCGGCCGCAACGACACCAATGGCGCCTCTGCCAAAGCCATGCCAGGGGCCAAAGCCGCGCCCAGCCCTGCTAGAAATCCACGTCGAGAAAACCGATTAGCCATGGGTCAGATAAAATCTCACGGAACAAATGCGCACAACCGTTGATATAGATTATGCGCGCATAGGGGCTATTCCGGCAACACCCTGCCATCCCATTCACCGCGCGCGCGGATCTGGCTCGAACTGACATCGACCATCGGTACGTTCACGAAACACCACGCAGGCGCATCGGCCCGCCCCAATAGATGCCGCGCCTGTCCATCAATCCTGTACTTGGCATAAAGCCGCGCCGCAGGCGACATGCGCGCCGAAATCCGATCGCCGGGCCGTGCAATTACGCCCACTGGTACGCTGTCCATGATCAGCCGCCAGTTCTTCCACTTGTGGAATTGCGCCAGATTGTCCGCGCCCATCAGCCAGACGAACCGCACCCCGGGATAAAGTCGCCGCAGCGCCATAAGCGTATCCGCCGTGGCCCGCGTTTTGGTCAGCGCTTCGATATCCGTGATCTCGACCCGGGGATGATCGATGACTGCCCGCGCTGCCTCGACCCGCTGGGCCAAGGGCGCCGGTCCACGAGACTTTAGCGGATTGCCGGGGGACACCAGCCACCAAACGCGATCCAACCCAAACGCCTTCATCGCCTCAACAGTTACATGCACATGGCCCCGATGCGGCGGATCAAAGGACCCACCAAACAGCCCAATCACCTGACCGGGTCGCGCGTATGGAATGTTGCATCGCTCCATCCTCCGCTGATGTTCAGAACTGAAGCGGCTTGTCAATCAACTGGTTGCACTGGATCGCCCAGCTTGACCTGCCCGGGCTGCACCACTTCAGCACACCAGCCTCCATGCCCACGCACTGCGGAGTAACCGCCCTTGCCCAGAGCCTCTTCCATCCGGCTGCACGGCGCGCAGATCACAGTAAAGCGCAGAATTGCCTCGCCCACCTGCACCTCGCGCCCCTTGAGCGCCGCCAGATTGATCCCCGAAACCACCAGATTTCGCCGAAGCACCTCAGGCGCAACCGCCTCGCGCCCCAGGTACGACCCAATCGCCGCCAGATGTTCCTGCTGGATCAAAGTCACCGCCCGCTTGCCCGCGCGGCTGCGGTCGCCAAAAAGGCCACCGTCGTAGATCATGACCTCCTCGACGTTAACCATCAAATCGCGCCGCGCAGGCCGCAAACCGATCCAGTTGACGCAGCCGGGTTGAGACCAACCGGAGACAAGATGTTTTAACAACAACCAAACCTTAGTTTGCCAAGCATGAAAAATAGACTCATGCACGTCACCACGTCGAAAGCTACCCACTTACCTTCACTTAAAAAATACCTGCGGTAAGCAATGTCTTCTGGCCGGGTGTGTGACCTTCGCGGGAGAACTGGAGGATGTATCCGATCCACAGGACGAACAGGTTCATTGTAGATCTCCGACCGTACGCGTACGGCGTCCCGATGAAACCTCTTCATTCGGTAAATTGAAAAGAAGAGCAAACTTAATCCCACAACGGCGTTTAATAGCGGAATAAATTCCATGTCTTCGCTCCTGCCCGCGCCCAAAATCCTACAAGCAGCTATCACTACTGCAGCTACTCCAAGGCTCTGCCACGTTCCATCCTTTTTTCCAACGATCCTATCCATTGCCCCCACCCCAACCATCCGCTATCACACCGTCCAACTTGATTTCCCCGACCCAGAGGACGCGACATGGCCGCCTATCAATATGTCTACCACATGCAGGGTGTCTCCAAGACCTATCCCGGTGGCAAGAAGTGCTTTGAAAACATTCACCTGAGCTTTCTACCCGGTGTGAAGATCGGTGTTGTCGGCGTCAACGGCGCGGGTAAATCGACGCTGATGAAGATCATGGCCGGCCTCGACACCGATTTCACCGGTGAGGCCTGGGCCGCCGAGGGCGCGAAGGTCGGCTATCTGCCGCAGGAACCACAGCTGGATGAAAGCCTCACCGTCCGCGAAAACGTCATGCTGGGTGTGGCCGCGAAAAAGGCCAAGGTCGACCGGTTCAACGAGATCGCCATGGAGATCGCCGAGAACTATTCGGACGAGCTGATGGAAGAGATGACCACCTTGCAGGACGCGATCGACGCGGAAAACCTGTGGGACCTCGACAGCCAGATCGACGTCTCGATGGAGGCGCTGCGGTGTCCGCCGGACGACGCCAACATTGCCAACCTCTCGGGTGGTGAGAAACGCCGCGTGGCGCTGTGCAAGCTGCTGCTGGAAGCGCCCGACATGCTGCTGCTCGACGAACCGACCAACCACCTGGATGCCGAGACCATCGCCTGGCTGCAACAGCACCTAATCGACTACAAGGGCACCATCCTGATCGTCACCCACGACCGTTACTTCCTGGATGACATCACCGGCTGGATCCTCGAACTCGACCGCGGCCGCGGCATTCCGTACGAAGGCAACTACTCCGCGTGGCTGGAACAAAAGGCCAAACGGCTGGAGCAGGAAGCGCGCGAGGACAAGTCCAAGCAGAAGACCCTGCAGCGCGAACTGGAATGGATGCGTCAGGGCCAGAAAGCCCGTCAGGCCAAGTCCAAGGCCCGGATCAACGCCTATAACGAGCTGGCCGAACAGTCCGAACGCGAAAAGCTGACCCGCGCCCAGATCGTCATCCCCAACGGCCAACGCCTTGGCGGCAAAGTGATCGAAGTCGAAGGCCTGTCAAAACACATGGGCGACAAGCAACTGATCGAAGGGCTGGACTTTGCCCTGCCCCCCGGCGGCATTGTCGGCGTCATCGGCCCCAACGGTGCCGGTAAATCGACACTGTTCAAGATGCTGACCGGTCAGGAGCAGCCTGACAGTGGCACCATCACGCTGGGCGACACGGTCGAGCTGTCCTATGTCGACCAGTCCCGCGACGACCTGAAAGACAACGACACTGTATGGGAGGCGATCACCGGCGGCGCCGAGATCATCCAGCTAGGCGACGCGCAGGTCAATTCCCGCGCCTACTGCTCATCCTTCAACTTCAAGGGCGGCGACCAGCAGAAGAAAGTCTCGCTGCTGTCGGGTGGTGAGCGCAACCGCGTCCACATGGCCCGCCTGCTGAAAGAGGGTGGCAACGTCCTGCTGCTGGACGAACCGACCAACGATCTTGACGTCGAGACCCTGCGCGCGCTGGAAGACGCGCTGGTCGATTTCGCTGGCTGCGCCGTCGTCATCTCGCACGACCGCTTCTTCCTTGACCGGATTTGCACGCATATTCTGGCCTTCGAGGGTGATGCGCATGTGGAATGGTTCGAGGGTAACTTCGAGGATTACGAAGAGGACAAAAAGCGCCGTCTGGGACCAGATGCACTAGAGCCCAAGCGGTTGAAGCATAAGAAGTTTGCGCGGTGAACGACGTTTGGCGAACCCGTGCAAAAAAGTGGCGGCGCAGCATCCGCAAGTTGTTGGCGCCACTCAGGGCACGTGTTCGGCCATATAGCGGGCAGGAAATCTGCATCATAGTTGCAAGCAATGGGCGGTCCGGAAGCACGCTGACCTATGCAGCTTTCGTAAAGTCAATGGAGGAGGTTGACCCTCTTGCCGGAAAACGGTCGGCCTTCGTTGCGCGGCTGAAGGACGCCACTTTCCAATCTCCGTGCGTTTTCAAGACACATGATTTCCCGGATGCGCTGTCTTCCTGGCCCGAAAACACCCGTGTCGTCTTTTGCTTCGGATCTACCAAGGAATCAGCATTCTCCGTATATTCCGCCAAGGAAAAATACGGCGACGCATGGGTCGAGCAGCACTTTTACAATCTGAATGCGACCGGCACCTATGATGAGCTGTTCGAACGGGATGTCCTGCAACAGGCGCGGCAGGTAAAGGAATGGGCCACCTTTGAAAGTGTCCCAGTTTTGTGCGTGCACTACGATGCGCTTTGGGAACATAAAGAGACCATTTCTCAGTTTGCCGGTTGGAAATTCGACCCACCTGAGCGTCGCGACCGTGCACCTAAAAACATCCCGGCCGAACTCAGGGCGGCTGCGGATAGGGTCTATGGTCCAATCGACGCAGTAATCGACCAATTGCCCAAGTGCTTTGTTGCTTCGTCCATTTACCGCAGAACCGTGGACGAGTTGCCCATCGACGCTTAAGCAAGACTCGCACCCCTTGGCGTGATCCTCCCTTGTCCTGCGGCCTTCTGGATGCCATATCCAAGGGGCTAACGTTTTTCTATTTCGACCTACTGTCTCCGTCATCGGCGCTCAGTCACTCGATCCAGACCGACGACGCCAGGCTGCCGCAACTCCGTGGGCAGCACTAAACAGGAGACACGGATATGCCTGCAGGCACCGTAAAATGGTTCAACACCACCAAAGGCTACGGCTTTATCGCACCCGAAGATGGCGGCAAAGACATCTTCGTTCACATCTCGGCCGTCGAGCGTTCGGGCCTGACCGGTCTGGCCGACAACCAGAAAGTCACGTACGAGCTGCGCTCGGGTCGTGACGGCCGCGAAAGCGCCGACGACATCGCGCTGGCCTAAGGCTATGAAAGGGCAGAGGTTAGCTCTGCCCTTTTCACACCACGCGGGACAAAACTGCAACAGAAGTGTGTCTCTGCGATTACATCACATTTCGTTTACTCTTCACCAATGATTGACCAGATCGGCTATCATTCCGACACTGGTTTACGATTTTTCTGTTGTCCTGAAGAGAGCCGATATGTTCACACGTCGCACATTCCTTGCATCTTCCGCGGCCGCGGGCCTGACGCCCAGCCTTGCGTCGGCCAAGAAGAAAGCCGTTGAATACGACCCCACGCCTCAGTTCGTTCGGGTCAAAAAACAATTCCAGCCGGGCCAGTTGCTGGTCGCGCCACGGTCGTACTATCTTTATTTCATCACCGAACCACGCAAAGCGATCCGCTATGGCTGCGGCGTCGGCAGGGCGGGGCTGGAATTCACCGGTACAGCGACCATCGACGTCAAGAAAGAATGGCCGACATGGCGCCCCACCGACGAAATGATCGAGCGCGAGCCGGTTACCTATGCCAAGTTCAAGGACAATGACTATGTCCAACCCGGCGGCGGGGACAATCCACTCGGAGCTCGCGCACTGTACCTGTTCCAGAACGGGGTCGACACGTATTTCCGCATCCACGGCACCACGCAACCGCAGACCATCGGTCGGGCGGCCTCGAACGGCTGCATCCGGATGCTGAACTCGCATGTGATCGATCTGTACGCGCGCGTCCCGATCGGCACCGTCGTCACAGTTGTCTGAGGCGTTTACGGCCCGGACCAGTCGACATCTGTCGCCTCTTCGATCTGCAATAGCCCGTCCGGCCACGGGTGGGCCAAGGCCTTGGCCTCGTCTTCCGTGCCGTTAAGCCAGGTCTGAACGTCTATAGGGTTCAGCAGCACGCCCATACGATGGTGTATCGGCTCAAGATCTTTATTGGGCGGACAGGTCACTGCGGCAAACTGGTCCACGCGCAAGCCGCCGGGCGCTTGCCATGTGTCGGTGATGACCGCGAAAAACAGTGGCGCGCCATCGGCTGAGGCAATGCGCCATGCGGTTTTGCGGCGCTTTTCACCGGTCCATTCATACCACCCGTCCACCGGGACCACGGCCCGCCCCACGCCTTCGAAGGCGGTCTTGTCAAACACCGTCTCGGATCGGGCATTGATGATGGTCTCCATCACCGGACGACCGCGCGCATTGACTCGTCCAACCGGGATCATCCCCCATCGCATCGGTTTCAGGCCATCCGGCGTCACTACGATCACTTCCTGCCCCGGCTGGATATTCCTGCGTGGCGTTTGTTCGGCGACCTCGTCAGGCACATTCAGCGCCTGGGCGATTTCAGACAGCGGACGTGTCAGGAAAAAGCGCCCCGGCATGGGTCAGTCCTGCCCGGCTGACAGATTGACCAGTTCGAGCACAGACGGCCCAAGCGCTTCGACGATCCGGGCCACGCCTTTTTTGTTGGGGTGAATCCCGTCAGGCTGCATGTACTGCCGAACTGCGTTCGGATCACCATTTGGTTGCAGCCCCTCAAAGAAGCTCTCCGCAAACAGTAACTGATACTCGCCCGCCAGATCCGGGTACATCGCATCAAAGGCCTGTTTGTAGTCAGGCCCGTAATTCCCCGGAGCCTGCATACCAACCAGCAGCACGTCCACGTCCGCCTCACGCGCGGAATTGACAATAGTCTCAAGATTGGCACGCGACACCGCAGGGTCAATCCCGCGCAGCAGGTCATTGCCACCCAAGGCCACGATCATTCCATCCACCTCGGGCGTCAGGGTCCAATCCACGCGTGCCGCACCGCCAGCGGTGGTATCCCCGGACACACCAGCATTGATCAACCGCACGTCCGCACCTTGGTCCTTTAGCCACCGATCCAACTGAGGGACAAACCCATCCTGCTCTGGCAGTCCATATCCTTGCGTCAACGAGTCCCCCAGCGCCGCGATCACCACCGGCTCGGCTGTGGCGGCAAAGCCGCAACACGCAAACAGCACCGACATCAAGACCTTGCGCATTTTTTCAACCGCTCCATATCCCAATTGACCGCCCCCTTTTGGAAAGACCTATGACGACACCTGTTCTTTCGCTTAAAAATGCCGCTTTGTCGCTGGATGGCAATGCCGGACGGGTCGATATCCTGCACGAGGTTAACCTGACCGTCCAAAAAGGCGAAACGCTGGGGTTGGTTGGGCCGTCCGGGTCAGGGAAATCCTCACTTCTGATGCTAATGGGCGGCTTGGAACAAGCGACGGGCGGAACGATAACAGCGCTCGGCCAGAACCTGACCGATATGGATGAGGACGCTTTGGCCCGTTTTCGACGCAATGCAATGGGCGTTGTATTTCAGAACTTCCACCTGATCCCGACCATGACCGCGCTGGAAAACGTGGCGACACCTTTGGAGTTGGCAGGTCAGAAAGATTCGTTTCAACGGGCTGAGGCCGAGTTGGACGCGGTCGGGCTGTCCCATCGGCGTGACCACTACCCGGCGCAATTGTCAGGCGGTGAACAACAGCGCGTAGCACTTGCAAGGGCGGCGGCTCCGCGTCCGCAGATATTGCTTGCGGATGAACCCACCGGAAACCTTGATGAAACGAATGGCGCGGCCATTGTGGACTTGTTGTTTGGACTGCGGGACCGACACGGGGCGACTTTGGTGCTGGTGACCCACAGCCATAGCCTGGCGCGCAGATGCGACAGGGTTGTTCGTTTGCGTGACGGGCGTATCTCGGAAGACACTCAGCAAGAGGCGGCGGAATGAGCCTTCGGCTGGCCGGGCGGCTGGCACGCCGGGAACTTCGGGGCGGTCTGCGAGGATTTCGCGTTTTTCTGGCCTGTCTGGCGCTTGGGGTAGCGGCAATCGCAGCAGTCGGCTCGGTCCGGCACGCCATACAGGCCGGCCTGACCGAAGAGGGCGCGGCCCTGCTGGGCGGTGACGCGCAGCTGGAGTTCACCTATCGCTTTGCAACCGATGAAGAACGCGCTTGGATGGACCAGACCGGGACTAATGTCTCAGAGGTGGTCGATTTCCGATCAATGGCCGTGGCCGGTCAGGGCGACCAGACGCAGCGGGCGCTGACGCAGGTCAAGTCGGTCGATGACGCTTATCCGCTGCTGGGCACTCCGGTTTTGGACCCTCAAATGACCCTGACGGCCGCACTTGGCGGGCAACAAGGTCTGCCCGGCGCGGTCATGGACCCGGCACTGATTGATAGGTTGGGCTTATCTGTCGGGGACCAGTTTGCGCTTGGGACGCAGGACTTCGTTCTGACAGCTGCCCTGATGCATGAACCCGACGGGGCCGCTGATGGATTTGGGCTCGGCCCTCGAACGCTTGTTCGGACCCAGGATTTGCAAGCCTCCGGACTGTTGGCCCCCGGCACCTTGTTCTCCACAAAGTACCGCCTGACCCTTCCACAAGGCACCGATTTAGCAGGCCTGTCTATGGAAGCCCGCGAGAATTTCGAGGGCACTGGCATGCGTTGGACCGATGCGCGCAACGGCGCGCCAGGCATCGCCGAATTTGTCGGGCGGCTCAGCGCGTTTCTGGTGCTGGTGGGTTTGTCTGGTCTTGCGGTCGGTGGCATCGGCGTTTCAGCAGCTGTACGCGCCTACCTGTCCCAAAAGACCGAGACCATTGCGACTCTGCGCACGCTGGGTGCTGACAGAACGACGATTTTCCAAACCTACATGATCCAAATCGGCGTCCTTTCAGCAATCGGTATCCTGCTGGGTTTGGCTCTCGGTGGGCTGCTCCCCTTGCTTTTGGCCCCGGTGATCGAGGCTCGGTTGCCGGTCCCCGCTGTTTTCTCGCTGTATACCGCTCCGCTGGCCGAAGCCGCCCTATATGGCTTGCTAACGGCCTTCCTGTTCACACTCTGGCCCCTGGCGCGCACCGAAGACGTGCGCGCAGCGACCTTGTTTCGCGACGCGCTAACCTCGGCCCAAGCGCTCCCTCGGGGCGTTTACCTGACAGCCACCGGCCTTGGACTGGCTTTGCTCATCGCATCGGCAGCCTGGTTCAGCGGCTCGGCCCGGCTGACACTCTGGACTGCCGGAGGGCTGGTAGGCGCGCTCCTCCTTCTCTCGCTCGCCGCGTTCGCAGTGCGAAAGCTGGCCCGCGTCAGTGCCCCATCAGCGCGCGGGCGTCCGGCCTTACGCTGGGCGTTGTCCGCCATTTCCGACCCACGCGAGGGCGCCGCATCCGTGGTGTTGTCTCTGGGGCTGGGGCTTTCAGTGCTGGCTGCCGTAGGACAAATTGACGGCACGCTTCGCAACGCCATTTCAGGAAACCTTCCGGATGTCGCGCCGTCTTACTTCTTCGTCGATATTCAAAAGGACCAGATGCCGGGATTTACCGAGCGGCTGACCTCGGACCCTGCCGTCAGCCGGATCGAAAGCGCGCCAATGCTGCGCGGGATCATCACGCAGATCAACGGTCAGCCCGCGCGCGAGGTGGCAGGTGACCACTGGGTTCTGGATGGCGACCGCGGTGTGACCTATTCAGCGCAGCGCCCTGATAATGCACGCATCATCTCGGGCGAGTGGTGGTCGGAGGACTATTCCGGCACGCCGCAAGTCAGTTTCGCCGCTGAAGAAGCCGAAGAGATGGGGCTAAAACTGGGCGACCAGTTGACGGTGAATATTCTGGGCCGGGACATCACTGCAGAGCTTACTTCGACACGCGAGGTCGACTTTTCGAACGCGGGGATGGGCTTCATCATGTCCATGAACCCAGCGGCCCTTGCCGGTGCGCCCCACAGCTTTATCGCGACGGTCTATGCCGAGGAAGACGCTGAAACCGCAATCCTGCGCGATCTGGCGGGGCAGTTCCCCAACATCACCGGGATCCGGGTTCGCGACGCGATAGACCGTGTCTCGGGCCTGTTGGCGGGCATCGCTGCCGCCACCTCCTATGGCGCGGGGATTTCTCTTCTGACGGGTTTTCTGGTGCTGATCGGTGCTGCAGCAGCGGGGGAACCTGCACGCCGCTATGAGGCTGCGGTTCTCAAAACGCTCGGAGCTGACCGGCGGCGCATCTTGTTCAGCTTTGCCTTGCGCGCCGTCCTGTTGGGCGCGGCCGCTGGTGGCGTAGCCCTGTTGACCGGCATCTTGGGCGGCTGGGCTGTAGCCACATACATCTTCGACACCAATTTCGCGGTGATCTGGCCGTCAGCCATTGGCATCGTTGTGGCCGGCGTCATCGTAACACTTGGTGCCGGACTGATCTTTGCCTTGCGTCCCCTGGCCGTTCGCCCGGCCCGCATTCTGCGCGCCAGCGATTAACCGACGCGCGCGCAAGCCACAGGTTGCAGGATCTGAAGCAACTTATCATTGTCACATACCAGGGCATCCAAAGTGATATCGTCCAGCGAGGCATAGAACACCTCGGCCGCGTCCTGCAGCGCAAGGCGTAACCGGCAGGCGTCGGTTAGCGGACATGTGTTGTCAGCATCCGCAAAACACTCAGCCAACGGCAGGTTGCCTTCAACATCGCGAAACACCGATCCGATGCGGATCTGACTGGCGGGCCGCGCCAGCATCATACCGCCGTTGCGCCCACGCTGGGTACTGAGATAGTCCAGCTGGCTCAGTTGATTGATCACCTGCGCCAAGTGATTTTCCGAGATATTGCACACTTCGGCGATCTCGGACTTGGTGACCAGCCTGTCCTGATGAGCCGCACAATACATCAGCAGGCGCACCGCTATGTTCGTCCGTTTGGTAATCCGCATCGTGACCTCCCAAAATTCCAGATGCGACCTTATTGCATGTCCGGCAAAAAACCGGTTTGACATACATCAATCGTCACGAAAGGACGCTGAGGCTGATGGCAGACCCTTATTTCTTTGGCTACGGCAGCCTTGTAAACCTGTCGACGCATGATTTTCCCGACCCGCGACCGGCCCGCCTGAAGGGGTGGCGGCGCGCCTGGAGGCACACGGATCTGCGCCCGGTCGCCTTTCTGACAGCGGTTCCTGATGCTGGTTCCGAGATTGAGGGCATGATCGCACACGTTCCCAAAAACGACTGGGCCGCGCTGGATGAAAGGGAATGGGCCTATGACCGGGTGCCTGCGACCCGATCCATCACTCATCCGTTGAAACATGAGGTCGAGATTGCGGTCTACGCCGTGCCGCACGACAAGCACAATGCACCAAGCAATCAGCACCCCCTGCTACTCAGTTACATAGACGTCGTGGTTCAGGGGTATCTGCGCGCGTTTGGGGAAGAGGGCGCGGATCGGTTTTTTGATACCACCGACGGTTGGGACGCACCAATCTTGAACGACAGGGCAGAGCCCCGATATCCACGCCACCAGCAATTGAAGCCCACCGAGACGGAATTTGTGGATGACCGCCTCGGCCGTATCGCGGCGCGGATTGTGCAAACCGCATAGAAAAAGGCGGGACCGCTAGATCCCGCCTTTCCGAGTTCATTTCCTGAAACGATCATGCCTTGGCGCGGATCACCTGCAACAGCGGCAGCAGTGCGGCCATCTCGGGCCCACGCTCCATCCCTGTCAGCGCCTTGCGCAACGGCATAAACAGGCCTTTGCCTTTGCGGCCCGTGGCTTCCTTGACCGCGCTGGTCCATTTGCCCCATGTCTCACCATCAAAGGGACCTTCGGGCAGAAGGGCGATGGCCTCGGCGATAAAGTCGCGATCCTCATCCGCAATTAGCGGCTCGGCCCCATCACGGCACAGCTCCCACCAGCCTTTGAGGTCGGCCAGAGTGGTGATGTTCTCGCGCGCCATTGCCCAAAACGGCTCGGCCAGATCAGCGGGCACGCCAGCTTCTGCCACAGCATCGGCAACATCGGCCAGCGGCAGCGACTGCAAGTGCTTTGCGGTCAGCGGGAACAGATCCTGTACATCAAACTTTGTAGGAGCAGCACCGAACCGGCCAATGTCGAACCCTTCAATCAACTCGGCCATGTCCGAGCGCAGCTCGACCGGATCAGACGAACCCAAACGCGCCATCAAGCTCAGCAGAGCCATCGGTTGGACGCCTTGCTCGCGCAAATCACGTAGCGCGAGCGTGCCCAGACGTTTCGACAGCGCCTCGCCTTGCGGGCCGGTCAGCAGCGAATGGTGGGCAAAGCGCGGGCAAGTGCCGCCCAGCGCCTCAATGATCTGAATCTGGGTCGCGGTATTGGTCACGTGATCCGAGCCACGCACCACGTCCGTCACACCCATCTCGGTGTCATCGACCACGGACGCAATCGTGTATAGAACCTGGCCATCACCGCGGATCAGCACCGGGTCCGAAACCGATGACGCGTCAATCGAGATATCGCCCAGAATGCCGTCATTCCACTCGATCCGCTCGTGATCCAGCTTGAAACGCCAGACGCCGTTACCACGTTCGGCGCGCAGCGCCTCTTTCTCGGCATCGCTGAGGTTCAACGCGGCGCGGTCATAGACCGGCGGCTTGCCCATGTTCAGTTGCTTCTTGCGCTTCAGGTCCAGCTCGGTCGGCGTCTCGAACGCCTCATAAAACCGGCCCATCTCGCGTAGTTTGTCTGCGGCTTCGGCATAGCGGTCCAGGCGATCCGACTGACGCTCAATCCGGTCCCAGTGCAGGCCCAGCCATTCCAAGTCCTGCTTGATGGCATCGACATATTCTTCCTTCGACCGCTCGGGGTCAGTGTCGTCGATACGCAGGATGAACGTCCCGCCAGCTTTGCGGGCGATCAGGTAGTTCATCAGGGCGGTACGCAGGTTGCCCACATGGATGTAACCGGTGGGCGACGGGGCAAATCGGGTGGTGGTCATAGGTGTCTCCTGTTGGCGCGGCTCTTGTCACAGGATGGCGCAATTGTCCAGCAAAGGCGTTTTGGGTGGAAAGGGTCGGATCGAGCGAGTGCCCGGCAACGGCTCGGCTGGCAAATCCCGACCTAAACAAAAATTAACACGTAATGTTCATCCATGCAGCCCATCTTACACGTGTATAAACTGGCAACAGACTCACGCAGACCTAGACTTACCAAATGGTGTTCTGACAGGGAGAACCAAAATGACCATCAAAATGACACGCCGCGCAGCACTTGGAAGTGCAGCCGCCTTGCCTTTCGCCGCAGCAGCAACACCGGTTCTGGCAGCCGGGGCTGAGACCAAGGCAAATTCGACCATCGCCAAGTCTTTCGCGCTGGGTGATTTCACCGTCACCACTCTGCTGGACGGCAGCTTGCCGCGTGACGGTGCGCAGGAGATCTTTGGCGGCGGCGCTTCGGACGAAGACTTTGCCAAAGTCTCGGCAGACAATTTCATTTCGCCAGACGTGGCGCAATTCTTCTTCACACCAACGCTGGTCAACACCGGATCCGAGCTGGTTCTGTTTGACACCGGCCTCGGCCAAGGCGGTATTCAGGCCGCGCTTGCAGATGCAGGTGTCACACCGGACCAGATCGACGTCGTGGTACTCACCCATATGCACCCCGACCATATCGGCGGCATGACAACCAATGATGCGCCGACCTTTGCGAACGCGCGTTACGTTACTGCGTCACCCGAATATGACTTCTGGTCCGCGCAGGACGCCGGCAATCGTGTTGGCGATCTGGTCGCCGCCAAAGTGACGCCGCTGGCCGAGAAGATGACATTCCTTGAAGACGGCGGCGAAGTTGCGTCAGGCATCACAGCTGTCGCGGCCTATGGTCATACGCCGGGCCACACGGTCTATCACCTGGAAAGCAACGGGCAGCGGCTGGTTCTGACCGCCGATCTGGCCAATCACTATGTCTGGTCCTTCGCCCACCCCGAATGGGAAGTGCGCTTTGATATGGACAAAGCCGCCGCAACTGCAGCGCGCCGCAATGTGCTGGGTATGCTGGCCGCCGACAAGGTTCCGATGATCGGGTATCACATGCCGTTCCCGGCGGCCGGGTATGTAGAGACCCGTGGCGATGGTTTCCGCTTTGTCCCGGTCAGCTATCAGATGATGGGCTAGCGCCTCAGTAACCCGCGTCCGGCCGCACTTTCGACCCATCCGAGAATCGGGACAGTCGAAAGGCGGCCGGATCGACACACGGATCAGTCTCGCACACTAGATCGGCCATCAATCGCCCCGCCCCGGGTCCGATACCAAAGCCGTGACCTGAGAACCCGGTTGCGATGAACATCCCCAAAATCTCGTCGACCGCCGAGATGGCCGGAACCGCGTCCGGCGTGACGTCGATCATTCCAGCCCAACTTTGCACGATCTCGGCCTGCTCCAAGGCCGGGAACCCCTTGCGCGCGTGGGTCCAAGCCCGTCTCAAAGCCCTGGCGGAGGGCTCTGGGTCCAAAACGCGGCAATGTTCGAATGGGGTGACGTCTGTCGGCAACCATGATCGGTCCTGTCCGGCCTCAATCGACCAGCGCTTGGATAGGCGGAAGCCCAAGGACCTCCATTCCTGCCGAAACGCGGGCAAAAACTGCCGTGCAAGCCGGAAGCTGTCTGGCACAATGTCCACCGTGTTCTCATGTCCGGAAGCAATCGTATAGCCGCCATCGGCCCTTTTTCGTATGGCAAAATCGTTCGACCACAGGGCGGTTTCCGGTCCTTGCACTGGCGACGTACGCAGAACCGTGTTGAGGACCTTGAGCTGTGGCAAATCTATCCCTGCGTTTCCGGCGAACAAGCGAGACCATGCGCCCCCCGCCAGCACGACACGCGTGCAAGAGACCCGGCCGCGTTCGGTAAAGACACCTGTGATTAGACCGTTTTGAACATCGACGCTGCGCACAGCGCAATTGGTCATCACGTACGCACCTTTGTCACGCGCCGCTTCGGCGATGGCCGGAGTTGCCCATTGTGGCTCGGCCCGTCCATCCCACGGCATGTGCAAAGCGGACTTCAGACCGGTTTGGTTGCCAGGCAACAGGTTGCCCAATGCAGCACCCGAAATCATCTGCGCACCGGTTTGCATGCCCTCGACATTGCGCATCCAGCGCTCAAGATTGTCCTGATCGCGCGCGCCTGACGCGCCGAACAGAATACCGGACCGTGTGAACCCGGTTTTGCGACCAATGCGCTGGTCGAGGTCCTGCCAGACTCTATGCGCTTCGATCATCAGCGGAATTTCACGGGGGTCTCGCAGTCCCAAGCGCACCCAACCCCAGTTTCTGGAACTCTGCTCGCCCGCGATCTGACCCTTTTCGCATAGCAGAACCGATGCGCCCCGCTCGGACAGCTCCAAAGCCGTCGAAGCACCAATAATTCCCCCGCCTATGACGACGACGTCCACTGCTTTGGGCAGATGCAGGTCAGGTTCTACGGGGGTTGGCTTTGGGCCAGGCATCTGCCGCTCTTACTTCATTGCTTGGACCGCAATGAATGCGTGGTATCCGCCCTTAAGCAACACGTCTCAGGGCGTGCAGATCACAATTTTCAAAACATGTGTCCGTAGTGCCAGATTGATCCCTGGCACTATTCTCTTTCACCTGATCAGACGGTCAGGCAGCCCCGCAAAGCTCGGCCCATTTCTGGCGCAGTGTCGCGGCCAGTCCGGCCCCTTGGGCAGACGTTTCTTCGTTCATGCTTTCCTGAGAAGGCAACTCAGGCAGACCCGCAGCAGTCGGGGGTTCGTCCTGCGGCGCTGGCTGCGGGGTCGGCTGTTCAGCCTCCAGCAGATCGGCAATCGCAGAATCGAGTTTGCCTTCGTTCAGTTCGTGTCCCTCGGACTCCATGGTTTTCCACGGCAATGGCGAGTGGAGAGACCTGTCGTATTGCTCACGCATATTTACACCAAATCGTTAACACAGACACCCAGTTAATGACGCGTCACACAAACAGCCCGACCGAAATAACGAGCTAAACTTAAATGCGCCGCATCTGCCCCACTTGAGGCGGCAATTAAGCTAAAATGTGGCAGAAAAATGTCGTGTTTTCAAGAGTGTTGGGCACCATTGTGCAAATCAAACCAGTCGCTGTTCCCGCATCGGATACAATGCGAGAAAGTCGTGTTGATTGTTGGGTTTTTGAAACTGTTTAGCCGCGCCAAAATTCGGGCGGAGTCGACCTAGTTGCGATCGCGCCAGCGGTTCACAATCGGGTATCTGCGGTCCAGCCAGAAGGCGCGGCTGGTCAACCGGGTTCCCGGGGCGGACTGAAACCGTTTGTACTCGCTGATGTAGATCAGATGCTCGACCCGACGGGCCACATCCGCATCAAATCCAGCCACCTCGCAATCAGCGATTGAACCCTCTTGATCCACCAGGATTTCCAGAATGGCATCCAGTTCGGGATAGTCCGGCAGGCTGTCGCTGTCTTTTTGGTCTTCGCGCAGCTCGGCGCTTGGCGGTTTGTCGATGACCGAAGGACGGATCACCTCACCCCCTGGCCCCATCATCCAGTCGCGATGATTGGCATTGCGCCAGCGGCAGGTCTCGAACACGCGCGTTTTGTACAGGTCCTTGATTGGGTTATAGCCGCCATTCATGTCGCCATAGATGGTTGCGTACCCGACTGCGACCTCGGATTTGTTGCCCGTGGTCAGCAGCATTTCGCCAAACTTGTTCGACATAGCCATCAACAGCAGACCGCGCAGGCGCGACTGTATGTTTTCTTCTGTCAGATCCTCATCTCGTCCCGCAAACAGAGGGGCAAGGGTCTGAGACACAGCCGCGCGGCTGTCCGAGATCGGCACATAGTCGTAATGCACGCCCAACGCCTTGGCGACAGCTTCGGCGTCGTCCAATGAGGCCTTGCTTGTGTATTCCGAGGGCAGCATGACACAACGTACGTTTTCCGCACCGATTGCATCCACCGCGATGGCTGCGACCAGCGCCGAGTCCACGCCCCCGGACAACCCCAACAGCGCCTTTTTGAACCCGGTTTTGCCCATATAGTCACGCAGGGATTGAACCATTGCGCGATAGTCCTGCTCCCACTCATCGGGCTGCGGAACAATTTCGGCCGGGATGATACGCCAGCCGTCATTTCCGCGCTCAAGGTCTACATGCGCGACAGCCTCGTCAAAGACAGGCATGCGGAATGCCATGTCTCCGCCGGGGTTCAGGCCGAATGTGGCACCATCAAAAACCTGATCGTCCTGCCCGCCCACCATGTTCAGATAGATCAGCGGCAGGCCCGTCTCGACCACCCGAGCGACCATGTGGTTCAGGCGCACATCATACTTTTTGCGGAAGTAAGGCGAGCCGTTCGGAATCAGTAGAAACTCGGCGCCTGTTTCCTCTAGGGTTTCGGCGACGTCCGGGTGCCAGCTGTCTTCGCAGATCGGGCTGCCGATCCGGGAGTTGCCGACCGAGTATGGCCCGCCCAGCGGACCGGCGTCATACAGGCGCACTTCGTCAAACACAGTTTCGTTGGGCAGATGATGCTTCAGCACCTTGCTGCTGATGCGGCCACCTTTGAGGATCAGGTAAGCGTTATACAGCTTGTCATCCTCGGCCCATGGCCCACCAATTGCGATGGCCGGCCCGTCAGCACAATCCTCGGCCAGTTGCTGAACCGCCGCCATCGCCGCGCGATAGAACACCGGCTTCATGATCAGGTCCTGCGTATTGTAACCGGTGATGAACATTTCCGGACAGGCCACCAGATCGGCACCGACCTCTTGCCCCTGTTTCCATGCCGCACGCGCTTTGGCCGCGTTGCCTTGAATATCCCCAACCGTGGGATTCAGTTGCGCCAGAGTAATGCGGAAACGGTCGGCCATGCTGCCCTCTTGCCCTCGTCAGTCCTATTGCCATTTAGCAGATCGGACCGCGAGTAAAAGGCAAATGCGGCAAAACACGTTGCTCTGTCCGCACGGGTATCCTAGTTTTGCGCGAACAAGTCATAAACCTGGGCAACGCAGGAACTACCATGAACGCATTCCGCATTTCTTTTGCCGCAACGGCGTTGGCATTGCTGGCCACATCCGGCTTTGCGCAGGACGGGCAGGTGATCGTTGCGGATGATGACGTTGGTGGGGTGTACGAAGGCACCTTCCTGAACGGCTTGCGCCATGGCGAAGGCACCTACCGCCTGCCCAACGGGTTCGAATATGTCGGCGAATGGGTCGAGGGCGAGATTCAGGGCAAGGGCATTGCGCGATACGTCAATGGCTCGGTCTATGAGGGGATGTTCGCGCAGGGCCAGCCTGAGGGTCAGGGCAAGATCATCTATCCCGATGGCGGCAGCTATGAAGGGGAATGGGCAGACGGGTCCATCAACGGAACCGGGGTCGCAAAGTATACAAACGGAGTACGATACGAGGGCGGCTTCAAGGACGCGCGTTATCACGGCACAGGCGTTCTGACCGATCCCAGCGGGTATACTTACGAAGGTGACTGGGTGGATGGCGTCAAGCACGGGACCGGCAAGATCACCTCGGCGCAGGGCAGTGTCTATGAAGGCGACATCAAGGACGGCCTGCGCGATGGTCAGGGCACCCTGACGGTCCCGGATGGCATGACCTATACCGGCACTTGGTCTCAGGACCGCATGACCGGCAAGGGCCGCTTGCTGCAAGCCAATGGCGATCTGTACGAAGGCGATCTGGTAGATGGCCGCCGTCAGGGCACGGGCAAGGCCACATATGCCAATGGTGCGACCTACGAAGGCGAATACGCCGACGACCGGCGCCACGGCAAAGGGCGTTTCCTGGGCACCGACGGGTTTGACTATACCGGTGAATGGGTCGACGGACAGATCGAAGGTTTGGGTGAGGTCACCTATCCCGACGGCGCAACTTATACCGGCGACTTCAGCGCCGACCTGCCTCACGGCAAGGGGGTCCAAACCTATCCCGACGGAACGGTCTATGACGGTGAATGGCAAGCTGGAATTTTCGAAGGGAATGGCAAAGCCACCTACCCCAACGGCGTTGTGTACCAAGGCCAGTTCAAAAACGGCCTGAGCCACGGTAACGGGGTCCTGACCTTCGCAAATGGATACCGGTACGAGGGCGATTGGGTCGAAGGCGCACGTCAGGGTCAGGGCAAGGCGACTTTTCCTGACGGCACCGTCTACGAAGGTGCTTTCAACGACGGCCAACGCCATGGCGAGGGTACTATCACCACACCGCGCGGCTTTAGCTATACCGGCGGTTGGGCCGAGGGCAAAATCAGCGGCCAAGGCGTGGCAACCTATGCCACTGGCGATGTCTATGAAGGCAACTTTCTGGACAACAAGCGCCACGGCAACGGTACGATGCGATATGCCAATGGTCAGGAAGAGACCGGCGTTTGGGAAAACGGCGTCCTGCCGCGTGAAAATGTGAGCGCGCCCGAAGAGAGCGATACCGAAGCCGCACCAGATACGTCATCCTCGGACGGCTGATCCACTACCAAGGCACCGGTTTTCCGGCCCAGTCAAAAAACCCGCCCGTATCCTCGGGGCTAAGTTCTGCCGTGACAGTTAGCAGGTTGTGGGCAGCCTCATCCGGCGCGACGGCGGGGTGTCGTCCAACATATTTCTGGGTAAAGGCCGTCTGCACCGTGCCCGGGTGCAACGAAACGCAAATTGCCTGTTTGTGGGTGCGGGCCAGCTCGATCGCGGATGTGTGGACGATCTGGTTTACCGCCGCCTTTGCTGCCCGGTAACTGATCCAACCCCCAAGACGGTTGTCCCCAATCGATCCCACCCGCGCTGACAGCACCGCAAAAACGGCGCGACGATCGCGCGGCAAAAGGCGGGCGGCATGCCGCAATACCAATGCTGGCCCGACCGCGTTCAGCGCAAACTGATCCATCATTGCCCGCGCAGACACCGACCGGATGGTTTTTTCGGGTGTTGCGCCATCAATCTCGAGCGCGCCAGAGGCAACGAGGATCAGATCAAACGGGCCGGACAGATTCGACAAAAAATGGTCAACCACCTCGGGGTTGGTCAGGTCAAATCCGTCCTGCGATCGCGACAGGCTGGTGACGGCAACTGACTGCTGTTGCAATCTTGCGGTGATTGCATTGCCGATGCCACCTGATGCGCCGATGATAAGTGCTGTTTCCATGCAAATTGACCTAGCCGCCTGACCCGACCGATCAACACGGGCGAAAAAAGAATTCGTCGCGCAGAGATGGCGAAAATTGGTTCTTTTCATTCCCGTCGCGCAATGTATAACCTCAACCCCATGATCAACCGCGCAGATATCCTGATTGCCGACGCCGCCCTTCGCGGTGCGTCTCTGCGTGGCCTACTGATCCTAATCCGCCTCTGAGCGTGCCATCCGGCGCGCCCGCTCAGAGGAGGACGCCCGCGCGCCAAATGGCTTTAGGACAGACAAGAAAGAGATTCCCATGACAAACGTGACCGACCAAGACCGCGTCGTGATCTTCGACACTACCCTGCGCGATGGCGAGCAAAGCCCTGGCGCGACCATGACCCACGCCGAAAAGCTTGAGATTGCTGAGCTGCTGGACGACATGGGTGTCGACATTATCGAGGCCGGTTTCCCGATCGCTTCCGAAGGTGACTTCAAAGCCGTTTCCGAAATCGCCGAACGGTCGAAAAACAGCCGCATCTGCGGACTGGCCCGCGCCAACTTTGCCGATATCGACCGCTGCTGGGAGGCTGTGAAACACGCCGAAAAGAACCGTATTCACACGTTCATCGGCACCTCGCCGCTGCACCGCGCCATTCCGAACCTGACCCAGGACGAAATGGCCGACAAAATCCACGAAACGGTCACCCACGCGCGCAACCTGTGCGAAAACGTGCAGTGGTCACCGATGGATGCGACACGCACCGAGTGGGACTACCTGTGCCGCGTGATCGAGATTGCCATCAAAGCCGGTGCGACAACGATCAATATCCCGGATACCGTAGGCTATACCGCTCCGATGGAGTCCGCGGACCTGATCAGACGCCTGATCGAAACGGTCCCCGGCGCGGATGACGTGATCTTTGCCACCCACTGCCACAACGACCTTGGCATGGCGACCGCGAACTCTTTGGCGGCTGTAGCCGGCGGCGCGCGCCAGATTGAATGCACGATCAATGGTCTGGGCGAACGGGCGGGCAATACGGCGCTGGAAGAGGTCGTGATGGCGCTGCGCACCCGCAATGACATCATGCCCTGGCATACCGGCATCGACACCACCAAGATCATGCATATCTCGCGCCGGGTGGCGACTGTGTCGGGTTTCAACGTGCAGTTCAACAAGGCCATCGTCGGCAAGAACGCTTTTGCCCACGAAAGCGGTATCCACCAGGATGGCATGCTGAAGAACCGCGAAAACTTCGAGATTATGCGCCCCGAGGATATCGGCCTTTCGGGCACATCGCTGCCGCTCGGCAAACACTCGGGCCGCGCGGCGTTGCGCGACAAGCTGGAAACGCTGGGCTATGACGTCGGCGACAACCAGCTCAAGGATATCTTCGTACGGTTCAAGGATCTGGCCGACCGCAAGAAAGAGGTGTTCGACGACGACCTCATCGCGTTGATGACACTGGATGAAGAGGACGACCACCTGCAACTGGTGTCGATGAAAGTGACCTGTGGCACAGGCGGTCAGGCGGAATCGACTGTCGAGCTGGAAGTGGACGGCAAGGATATCATCGCAACCGAACACGGAGATGGTCCGGTTGATGCGACCTTCAAAGCCATCCGCGCGATCTATCCGAACAAGGCGCATCTTCAGCTGTATCAGGTGCACGCGGTGACTGCGGGCACCGATGCGCAAGCCACCGTTTCGGTGCGGTTGGAAGAGGACGGGATGATCGCAACCGGCCAGTCAGCCAATACTGATACGGTCGTGGCTTCGGCCAAGGCCTATATCCACGCGCTGAACCGCCTGATCATGCGCCGCGAAAAAACCGGCCCCGGTGCAGATGCGCGTGAGATCAGCTACAAAGATCTGACCTGACACCGATAGGGGCGGCGCCGCGCGTGCCGTCCCTTAGCCCCCGCTCTGCTGAACTGAGGGTTGCCAGAACGGACTTGGCTGCATAATCTGCCGCAAGGTTCACATTCAACAACGGGAGGGCAAGAGCTGAACATGCGTATCATCCGCCGACTTCAGCATGGTCCCCGTTTTGCCCTGCAGATCCGTTTGCAGGGCTGACCCGAGAACACCACCTTTATCGACGGTCTGCCCATAGCCGCGCTGCGGCCCTATTTCCATGACCCGAGATACCTATGACCATCATCAATATCCGTGCGCTGGGGGTGACCCTTGGCGACCCGTTGTTCTCAGACCTGAACTTGACGATCTCGAAATCTGACCGTATCGGCCTTGTCGCTGCCAATGGCCGCGGCAAATCCACGTTGCTCGCCTGCCTTGCTGGTGATCTGGAACCCACCACAGGCGACATTACGCGTGCCCGTGGTCTGCGGGTCGGCCACGTGCGTCAGAACATCCCGTCCGAGGCATTGTCACAGACATTGTACGAGCACGTCCTGGCCGCACTTCCGACCGAACAGGCCGAATACGAAAGCTGGCGGGTGGACGTGGTGCTGGACGAGCTCAGCGTCCCCTACGATCTTTTTCACAAGAAACTCGGCATGCTTAGCGGAGGCTGGCAACGCACTGCGCTGCTTGCCGCTGTATGGATCACCGAGCCGGACCTGCTGTTGCTGGATGAGCCTACAAACCACCTGGACCTGCATCGCATCGCGCTGCTCGAAAACTGGTTAGGCGGGATGCCCAGGGATACACCGGTTGTTATCACCTCGCATGACCGGGCGTTTCTGGATGCCACGACCAACCGAACCCTGTTTCTGCGGCCCGAAAACTCTCAGGTCTTTCAGTTGCCCTACTCGGCGGCCCGCGCGGCGCTGGCTGAAGTTGACGCGTCGGACGAACGCCGCCATGCCAACGATCTGAACAAAGCCCGCCAGTTGCGGCGTCAGGCGGCCAAGTTGAAGAATGTCGGGATCAATTCGGGCTCTGATCTATTGCTGACCAAAACCAAGCAACTTGCGGACCGGGCCAACAAGTTGGAAGCGGCGGCCAAACCCGCGCATCGCGAACGCTCGGCCGGGGATATCCGGTTGGTCAACAGCGGGACGCATGCCAAAGCATTGATCACCTTGGATGATCTGACCGTTGAGACCCCTGACGGAACGGCGCTCTACAAGACCGGTCAGAAATGGATCACCAAGGGCGATCGCGTTGTTCTGTTAGGAGCCAATGGCACCGGCAAAACCCAATTGGTTCGTATGATCCAAGGCACTCTGACTGGTGCCGACAGCCCGGTCAAAAGCACAACGTCATTGGTTCCGGCCTACTCGGACCAGCATCTGAGCCAGTTGCACAGTGATAAAACGCCACTGGAGATGGTGACAAGTCAGTTCGACATCGGCGATCAGCGCGCGCGGACTGTGCTGGCGGGGGCCGGAATCGCCTTTGGAATGCAAGACACCCAGAGCGGTGAGCTGTCAGGCGGGCAAAAAGCGCGGCTGGCAATGCTCATGCTCAGGCTGCGCAACCCAAATTTCTATCTTCTGGATGAACCGACAAACCACCTGGATATCGACGGGCAGGAAGCGCTGGAGGCTGAACTGATCCGCAATGACGTCTCTTGTCTGTTGGTCAGTCACGACCGTAGCTTTTTGCGGAACGTGGGTAACCGGTTCTGGCAGATCCAGGGCCGCAAGCTGGTAGAGGTGGACACTCCCGAAGCGTTTCTGAGTGCCGAAATGACGGCGGGCTGATAGATGGTTTTCCGGATGCCGGGAGTGCCGGCATCCGGTTGTTTGTTACCAGTAGAATAAGGTCAGGTCTGACGCCCTGCCTGGTTCGATCAGCGAATACTCGAAGACCGGCATGCCGTTGAGATCGTTCATCCCCGACACCGCATAGCCTTCTGTTGGGAGGTATTCGGCATCATAGTTCAGACCGTAATCTCCGTTCTCGTCATGAAAGGCGATGACGGCATAGTAGCCGCTTTTCAAATCTGGAAAATCGAAACGCATCGTCTGTTCTGAAGCTGGAACCTCAAGGTATCCGGCGGCCTTGGTGTAGTCCATGTTGTCAAAGGCCGTCGCCTGATCAAACGCAATGACGACCACGTTGCCCTTTGTGCTGCGCGCACCGTGCAGGTTGACACTCAGGCCGCTATGCAGGGCGGTGGCCGATTTCGACGCTGCGGCGTCGCTGACGCTTGTCCCGAACCCCGAGGCGACCCAGGCACCTCCGACGAACAGTCCCGCCGTTACGATGGCCGCGACGATGCGTTGTGTGTTGCTTGGCATCTTGTGCGTTCCTTCGGCTTAATCTGCTGGCTTGCGTTGTTTGCGCGCGCTCTCTGGCTGCCAGCCCGGCGGGCCGAAAAACACGCCCAGCTTGTTGCCTAATCCGGGCATATTCCAGACATCCTTGAACAGCCGGGCAAAGCCATGAAGGAAGGCGACGAACGGGTTGACCGAGTCGATAGGCTTGACCAGGCCATAAACCACCTCTTCCTTTTCTTCCTCGAACGTGCCGAACATTCGGTCCCAGATGATCAGAATACCGGCATAGTTCTTGTCTAGGTATTTCGGGTTCGATCCATGGTGGACGCGGTGATGCGATGGCGTGTTGAAGACGTATTCGATCGGACGCCAGAGCTTTTTGACCACCTCTGTATGCAGGGCCGTTTGATACAGTTGCACCAGCAGTTCCGCGACCAGCACCATGAACGGGTTGAAGCCCAGCAGCACCAGCGGCAGGTGAAAGAACAGCGGCCAAAGCCCATCCAGCGGACCGTGTCGATACGCCACCGAGATATTAAAGAAAGGTGAGCTGTGATGGACCGAATGCGTGGCCCAGAGAAAGTTGATCCGGTGCAGAATCCGGTGTTCCCAGTAATAGGCGAGGTCAGCCAGGACCAGCACGATGATGAACGAGGCCCACGTCGTCGGGATATCGAACACCGCATATTGCGAGGCCCAGACATATGCGCCGATGTAAAAGCCGGCCAGCAGGATAAAGGTGATACCAATGAAGAAGGCCAGAGTGATGAAGTTGGTGACCGTGTCACCAACCATCGTCCAATTCAGTTTTTTAACGACGGCATAGCGGATCAACTCAAAGGCCAGAAAGGCCAAGGCAAAGACGAAGAACCAGTCGTCGATCATGGTTTCCCAGTAACTTAGGTGAAAGTCACTGATATGGCGGTTTAGGAAGTCCATCAAAGTACTCCGATTCCCGTTATTTGTCACATATGACAGTTTAATTGCAAAACGATCGCCAAAATTCAAGATGCACACCTTAAAAAAAGGCGTGCATTCCACGAGGTTATTGTTGTCACATCAGATTTTTTGCCAGGCCGGGGTGCCGTTCAGCAAAGAGCGTTCGTGTGGACAGTGAGCCACCCAGTCACTCAGGTCTGGGCAGACAGCCTGCCAAACAGAACGTCCAACTGATCCGCGGCATTGCCAAGGCCGTAAGGCGCGTTCACGACGAACATGCCAGAGCCGATCATCCCGTGCCCTTTGCGCGCGGCGGGAAACTGCACCTCATGATGCAGCACTTTCGGAAAATCCCGTTTCGCCAAGGCGTCACGCATCGCCCGGTGGCGCCCGTTCGCAAGAATCGGATACCACAAGGCGATCACACCCACATTCCACTTGCGGTTCAGCGAGGCGATTATGCCGGGCAACCGCTCGTAGTCTGTTTTAACTTCGTAACTTGGGTCAATAAGCAACACACCACGTCGGGGCGTGGGCGGCAGCAGGGATTGTGCCAACTCGAACCCGTCCTGGCGATAGGTTCGCGCATCGGTCGTCACCAAAGCCGCTGACAAGGCGCGGAATTCCTGTGGGTGCAGTTCGGCCAAATGCATCTTGTCCTTCGGGCGTAACAACTTCGCCGCGATCAGCGGTGACCCCGGATACGCGGACGGGCCATGTTGAGCCTGCACCGCTGCGATCGCCCGGCTCAGCGGGTGGTCGGCATCGAACCAACCGTCGGACTGAACACGCTCGATCCCCGCCGCGGCCTCACCGGTCTGAATGGCCTGATCCGAGTCCAGATGGTACAGCCCGCGCCCCGAATGGGTTTCGATGTAGCTCAGCGGCTTATCCTTCTGGGTCAGATACGCCAGTGTTTCCGCCAAAATTGCGTGCTTGTGGACGTCAGCAAGGTTACCTGCGTGGTAAATATGTTGATATGAGAGCATTTTGCCTTCTAAAGTCCCTACCATTAAGGCGGAAAGGTGCTGATTGCCGTGGAATCAGCCCTTTTACCGGGCGAGTTGGCACCCTATAAGTCATCCGTCCCGGAACCGTCGAGTCGCGGGCAGTAGAAAAACCGACATACAGGATCAGGGGAAACATGGGGATCTTTGGCAATCTGGGCGGCCTGTTCACAGCGGACATGGCTATCGACCTTGGGACAGCGAACACGCTGGTTTATGTCAAGGGACGCGGTGTGATCCTGTCTGAACCTTCGGTCGTCGCGTATCACGTCAAGGACGGCGTGAAAAAGGTTCTGGCCGTGGGCGAGGATGCCAAGCTGATGCTGGGCCGAACCCCCGGTTCGATCGAAGCCATTCGCCCGATGCGTGAAGGCGTAATTGCAGACTTCGACACCGCCGAGGAAATGATCAAGCACTTCATCCGCAAAGTGCACAAACGTTCGACCTTCTCGAAACCCAAAATCATTGTCTGCGTCCCCCATGGCGCGACTCCGGTCGAAAAGCGGGCGATCCGTCAGTCGGTTCTGTCAGCAGGCGCGCGCCGCGCTGGCCTGATTGCCGAACCGATTGCCGCCGCAATTGGCGCGGGGATGCCGATCACTGATCCGACCGGCAACATGGTTGTCGATATCGGCGGTGGTACAACCGAAGTTGCCGTCCTGTCGTTGGGCGACATCGTTTACGCCCGCTCGGTCCGTGTTGGTGGAGACCGGATGGACGAGGCCATCATCTCGTACCTGCGTCGTCAGCAGAACCTGCTGGTCGGTGAATCTACCGCCGAACGGATCAAGACCACCATCGGTACCGCGCGTATGCCCGATGACGGCCGCGGCCAGTCGATGCATATCCGTGGCCGCGACCTGTTGAACGGTGTGCCCAAGGAAATCGAAATCAGCCAGGCCCAGGTGGCCGAGGCCCTGTCGGAACCGGTCCAGCAGATCTGCGAGGCGGTGATGACCGCGCTGGAAACCACGCCACCCGATCTGGCGGCGGATATCGTGGACCGGGGCGTGATGTTGACCGGTGGCGGCGCGCTGCTGGGCGATCTGGACCTTGCTTTGCGCGAACAGACCGGTCTGGCCGTGTCGATTGCCGATGAAAGCCTGAATTGTGTGGCTTTGGGCACCGGCAAGGCGCTGGAATACGAAAAACAACTGCGCCACGCGATTGACTACGAAAGCTAAGGCGCGCACCCTTTACCAAATAGGGTAAATTCGGCACGAGCAGCACGGGAAGGTTACCTGTGGCAAAAGACCGATCACAGCGCGATGAATACACGACCCCCTTGCGCCGCCTGTTGCTGGGGATCGTCGTGTTGTGTCTGCTCGGCATCTTTCTGATCTGGCGGATCGACAGCCCGCGCGTGGAACGGTTTCGTGCGCAAGTCGTAGACCGTGTTGTGCCCTCGATGGAATGGGCCATGGTCCCGGTCACCGCCGCCGTCAATCTGGTACGCGATTTCCAAAGCTACCAACGGCTCAGCGCCCAGAACCAGGAACTGCGCAGCGAATTGCGTATCATGCGCGCCTGGAAAGAAGCGGCGCTGCAACTTGAACAGGAAAACGCCCGACTGCTGGACCTGAACAATGTCCGTCTGGACCCGCGCCTGACCTACATCACCGGGGTTGTGATGGCAGACAGCGGCTCGCCGTTCCGCCAGTCTGTCCTGCTGAACGTAGGAGAGCGGGACGGTATTCGCGATGGCTGGGCCACAATGGACGGGATTGGTGTCGTTGGGCGCATCTCGGGTGTTGGCCCGGACACCGCGCGGGTGATCCTGATGACAGATGCCTCCAGCGCGATTCCAGCCACGATACAACCATCCGGCCAGACCGCCTTGATCACCGGCGACAACACCCAGTCCCCGTCAGTCGAATTCCTTGAGAACCGTGAACTGGTCCGCCCGGGTGACCGCGTTGTGACCTCGGGCGATGGCGGCGTGTTCCCCGGCGGTCTGCTGATTGGCCAGATCACCGAAGACCCCGGGGGGCGCCTGCGCGTGCGCTTGTCGGCAGATTTCGAACGGCTCGAATTCCTACGAGTACTGCGCTTTCATTCGGCCCCCGTGATCACCGATCCGGGTGACATTGTCGGGCCCCGCCGACCCGAAGCCGCCCTGACCCCGTCGGAGACAGGTGATGGATAGGCAAATCTCGCATATCTGGATCATGCGGGCGCTGTACCTTTTTCTGGCGGTGCTGATCATGTTCCTGCATCTTCTGCCGCTGGACACGCAGCCCGATCGCTGGCCATTTCCTGACTTTCTGATCGCGATGACATTCGTTTGGGTTTTGCGCCAACCCGACTATGTTCCGATCCTTCTTGTTGCGGCAGTGATGTTGATGGCGGACCTGCTGTTGCAGCGTCCCCCAGGGCTGTTGGCCGCCCTTGTCGTATTGGGAACCGGTTATCTGCGCTCGGCCGCGCCGGGGATGCGGGATGCGGGCTTTGTCGCCGAATGGACAAGTGCCGCTGTGGTGATCACAGGGGTTTTCCTTTTGAACCGCGTCATTCTTGCTATTCTGTCCGTACAACAAGCGGCATTGGGCCCGGTGGTGGTGCAAGTGGTTTTGACAATTGCAGTCTATCCTCTGTTCGTTCTTCTCAGCCAAAACGTGTTTGGCGTCCGGCGCGTGTCGGTGTCCGACTCTGTCACCGGAGGAGCGCGGGCATGAAACAGCGTAAGCCAAAAAGCCAGGGCCTGGCCTACAAGCGCCTGCCCCGCAGGGCTTTGGTCCTGGGCGGGCTGCAGGCGGCTTTCATCGGTGGTCTGGCGGCCCGCATGCGGTTTATGCAGGTGGATCAGGCTGACGAATACCGCCTGCTGGCCGAGGAAAACCGGATCAACATTCGCTTGATCCCACCGACGCGCGGTCGCATTTATGACCGCACCGGCCAGATCATTGGCCAGAACACGCAGTCTTATCGCATTGTGATGGTCCGCGAAGACGCGGGTGATGTCGACAAGGTCATTGCCAAACTTTCCGAGCTGATCCCTCTTACACAGGATGAAATTGATCGCGCCAAGACCGAAATGCGCCGATCCGCTCCGTTCCTGCCCGTCACGCTGGCCGATCAGGTTACGTGGGAGGATATTTCGAAAGTCGCCGTCAACGCGCCTGCCCTGCCTGGCGTCACGCCCGAGGTCGGCACCGCGCGCCTCTACCCCCGGTACGAGGATTTTGCCCATGTGGTCGGTTATGTCGGGCCCGTCAGCGACTATGACCTCAGCCAGATCGAAGACCCCGAGCCTGTTCTGCGCATTCCACGGTTCCAGATCGGCAAGGTCGGGCTGGAAGCCAAACAAGAAAGTATGTTGCGCGGCAAAGCAGGCGCAAAGCGGGTCGAGGTCAACGCAACGGGCCGCGTCATGCGCGAACTTGACCGGCAAGAGGGCGAGGCCGGGGCCGATCTGCAATTGTCCGTCGATGCGGACCTTCAGCAATATGCCCAAGCGCGCCTGGCCGGTGAAAGCGCTGCTGCAGTCGTCATTGATTGTGAAACCGGAGACATAAGGGCGATCAGTTCGGCCCCCAGTTTCGACCCCAATCTGTTTGTACGCGGCATCTCGGTCGCGGATTACCGCACGCTGACGGATGACAAGTATCGTCCGCTTGCAAACAAGACGGTGCAGGGAACCTATCCGCCCGGATCGACCTTCAAAATGATCACCGCGATGGCCGCGCTTGAGGCCGGCGTGGTCGGCCCTGGCAACACGGTCTATTGCCCCGGTCACCTGAAAGTCGGCAGCCGCCGGTTCCACTGCTGGAAGCGCGGTGGGCACGGAACGGTGGACCTGAACCTGTCACTCAAACGCAGCTGCGACGTTTATTACTACGATGTGGCACTGCGCACCGGAATCGACAATATCTCGGAAATGGCGCGCAAGTTCGGCTTGGGTGTCAAGCACGACATCCCGATGTCCGCCGTCGCGGCGGGTCTGGCACCCAATCAGGCTTGGAAAGAGAGGGTTCACGGGGAAAGCTGGCTGGTGGGTGACACCGCCAATGCTTCGATCGGGCAAGGGTTTATGCTGGCCTCACCGCTGCAGCTTGCCGTCATGACTGCGCGTATCGCTACGGGCCGGGCCGTGAAACCACGCTTGGTTCGGTCCGTGAACGGTATCGAAGAACCCTCGGGCGCGGGCGAGCCGCTGGACGTCAACCCAGCCAATTTGGAACAGGTGCGCAAAGCGATGTTCTCGGTCTCGAATGACCGGGGCGGCACGGCGTATCGCAGCCGCATCATCGCCGATGATCTGCGTATGGCGGGCAAGACCGGAACCAGCCAGGTGCGCAACATCACCAAGGCCGAGCGTGCGGCCGGTGTGATCCGCAATGAAGATCTGCCCTGGGAACGGCGCGACCACGCCTTGTTCGTCAGCTATGCACCCTATGACAATCCGAAATACGCCATTGCGGTTGTGGTCGAGCACGGCGGCGGCGGTTCCAAGGCCGCGGCCCCGGTCGCGCGCGATATCATGCTGCAGGCGCTTTATAACGGCACGCCGCCGCTTGAGGCATATCCAGTCGCTGATCGCGAGCGCATCAAGGAACAGCAAAAACGGCTTGAAGGCGACCGCCGCCCCAAAGCGCGCCCGTCCGAAAAGGACCGCGCATGAGCTATCTTGAGTATGCCGTCAAATCTACGCCGACCGGGTTTCGCAAGTTCCTGTTTATGAACTGGCCGCTGACGCTGTTATTGATCAGCGTCGCCAGCGCTGGCTTCCTGATGCTGTACTCTGTCGCGGGTGGGTCGTGGATGCCGTGGGCCGAACCGCAACTGGAGCGTTTCGGGCTGGGCTTGACTGTGATGTTCATCATCGCGCTGGTGCCGATCTGGTTCTGGCGCAACATGTCGGTTCTGGCCTATCTGGGCTCGATTGTCCTTTTGGTTTTTGTGGAGCTGTTCGGCACCATCGGTATGGGCGCGCAGCGATGGATCGACCTTGGCTTCATGCGATTGCAGCCATCTGAGGTGATGAAGGTCGCGCTGGTCATGGTCTTGGCGGCCTATTACGACTGGCTGCCTTCGCACAAAACCTCGCGCCCGCTTTGGGTCTTGATCCCGGTGGCCCTGATCCTGATCCCGACGGCCATGGTCCTCAAGCAACCTGATCTTGGGACATCGATCCTGTTGCTGGCGGCAGGCGGGGGCCTGATGTTTCTGGCCGGTGTCCACTGGGCCTATTTCGCGGCCGTTATCGCCGCCGTTGTCGGGTTGATAGCGACGGTGTTCAACAGCCGCGGGACCGAGTGGCAATTGCTCAAGGACTACCAGTTCCGCCGCATCGACACGTTCCTTGATCCCTCGACCGACCCGCTGGGGGCTGGCTATCACATTACGCAGTCCAAAATCGCACTTGGTTCGGGAGGCTGGAACGGGCGCGGGTTCATGCAGGGCACTCAGTCGCGCCTGAACTTCCTGCCCGAAAAACACACTGATTTTATCTTTACCACGCTGGCCGAAGAGTTCGGATTTGTCGGTGGCATCACCCTGCTGGTCCTTTACGCGCTGATCATCATCTTCTGCATGGTCACGGCTCTGGCCACCAAAGACCGGTTTTCGTCGCTGGTAACGCTGGGCATTGCGCTGAACTTCTTCCTGTTCTTTGCGGTCAACATGTCGATGGTCATGGGCTTAGCACCGGTTGTGGGTGTACCCCTGCCAATGGTCAGCTATGGCGGTTCGGCCATGCTGGTTTTGATGGCAGCCTTCGGTATCGTCCAAAGCGCGCATATCCACCGCCCCCGTTAATCTGAAAGGCCCTTCATGCCAGTAAACGTCCTGTTTTCCGCGCGCCCTGAACAATGGCCCGTGTATGAACCGCTGCTGTCCGAGGGTCTGACCCAAGCCGGTCTGGACTTCCACCTCGCGACCGATTTTGAACCGGATCAGGTCGATTACGTGGTCTATTCCCCCGCCAGTGGATTGCTGGACTTCTCGCCCTTTACACGCCTGAAAGCGGTTCTGAGCCTGTGGGCCGGGGTCGAGAAAATCGCGGGCAATGACACGCTGACCGTTCCCTTGGCACGGATGGTGGATGACGGGTTGATGCAGGGCATGACGGAATGGGTGGTCGGACAGGTGCTGCGCTATCACCTGGGTATGGATCGCTATATCACAGTCCAGGACGGCGTTTGGGCCCCTGATGCCCCGCCGCTTGCGACCCAACGGCATGTCTGCGTGCTGGGTTTGGGTGCGTTGGGTGAGGCTGCTGCGCGAGCGCTCGCCGCGCTGAACTTCAACGTGACGGGGTGGAGCCGTACCGCAAAGGATATCCCCAGAGTAACCTGCCTGCACGGAGCCGAAGGGTTGCGCACCGCGTTGTCCAGTGCCGAGATCGTGGTTTTGCTGCTGCCCGACACCCCCGCCACCGAAAACGCGATGAACGCAGACACGCTGGCCTTGCTGCCCAAAGGCGCGCGGATCATCAACCCCGGTCGTGGCCCGCTGATCGATGACGACGCCTTACTGGCCGCGTTGGATGTAGGTCAGATCGGTCATGCGACACTGGACGTGTTCCGCGTGGAACCTCTGCCTGCGGAACACCCATACTGGGCGCACCCCAAGGTCACTGTCACACCGCATATCGCGTCGGAAACCCGCCCAGTCACTGCGGCGCAGGTCATCTGTCAGAACATCATCCGAGGGGAGGAAGGCAAACCCTTCCTTCACCTCGTTGACCGTTCTCTGGGCTACTAAGCCGCGATTAGCCCACGGCCTTTCAACAGCGCCTCAACCCCCGGCAAACGCCCGCGGAAGGCCAGATAGAGGTCTTCCGCCTCGCGGGAACCACCGGTGGAAAGGATGTTTTCTTCAAGCGCCTTGGCGCGGTCCGGGTCAAAAGCTCCGCCAGCCTCTTCAAAAGCAGCGAAGGCGTCCGCGTCCATGACCTCGGACCACATATAGCTGTAGTAGCCCGAACTGTACCCGTCGCCCGCAAACACATGCGCAAAATGCGGTGTGGCGTGTCGCATCCTAATGGCTTGCGGCATACCGATTTCAGCCAATACCTCAGCCTGTTTTGCCATCGGATCGGCTGGTGCCGCGCCATCGTGGAACGCCAAGTCAACCAGCGCCGAGGCCACGTATTCCACCGTTTGGAACCCCTGATCGAAGTTTGCGGCTTTCAAAACCTTCTCCAACATTTCCTGCGGCATTGGTTCGCCGGTCTCAGCATGCGTAGCAAACTCAGCCAGCACTTCGGGCACTTCCAGCCAGTGTTCGTAAAGCTGGCTGGGCAATTCCACGAAATCGCGCGCAACACTGGTGCCCGATATGCTTTCATAGGTCACGTTGGACAGCATCTGATGCAGGGCGTGACCGAATTCGTGGAACAATGTGCGTGCATCGTCATAGGACAACAGCGCCGGGTTGCCTTTGGCAAAGTTGCAGACGTTGATCACGATAGGGGCCTGCACCTCGGGGAACTTCGCCTGGCTCCGCATTGCGCTGCACCACGCGCCTGAGCGTTTCGATCCGCGCGCGAAGTAATCGCCTATGAACACAGCGATATGCTGACCATCTCGCGTCACTTCCCATGCACGACAATCCGGATGGTACAGCGGCACGTCCAATGGCGCGAACTCCAGGCCGAACAGGCGGTTGGCGCAGGCAAAAGACGCCTCGATCATTCGGTCGAGCTGGAGGTAGGGCTTCAGCGCCGCCTCATCCAGATCATGTTCGGCCTTGCGGCGTTTCTCGGCGTAGTAGCGCCAGTCCCAAGCCTCAAGCGGGCCGTTGACACCATCGTCCTGCATCATTGCGGTCAGGATTTCCGCATCCGCATCCGTTCTTTTCTTGGCTGGCTCCCAAACCTGCATCAACAGATCACGAACTCTGTCCGGCGTGCGCGCCATTTCGGTTTCCAGCTTGTAGGCTGCGAAATTGGGGTAGCCCAACAGTTTGGCCCGTTCTTCCCGCAGGTTCAGAACCTCTGCCGCAATCTCGCGGTTGTCAGTTTCACCGCCATTGGCTCCGCGCGCGGTCCAGGCGCGGTAGGCTTTCTCACGCAGATCGCGACGGGGAGAGAATTGCAGGAATGGCACGATCAGGGACCGGGACAAGGTGACCACGGGACCATCTGCGCCCTTCTCTTCCCCGGCGGCGCGGGCGGCATTCACGACGAAATCGGGCAACCCTTCCAGGTCACCCTCAGACAGGTCCATGTACCAATCGCGCTCGTCGGCGAGCAGGTTTTGAGTGAAGGAGGTTCCCAGCGAGGCCAAACGCGATTTGATGTCTTGCATGCGGTCGTCATCTGCGCCTTCCAGCGCCGCGCCTGCCCGGACAAACCCGCGATGGGTCAACATCAAAACGCGAGCCTGTTCTTCCGTCAGCTCCAGCTCATCCTTGCGCGCCCAAAGATCGGCCACGCGCTGAAACAGTGCCTTGTTCGACGATATCCCTGAGAAATGCGCCGACAGCTTTGGAGAAAATTCGCGTTGCAGCTCTTCCCGCTTCGCATTGCTGTCTGCCCCTGCAACAGTGAAAAACACAGACAGCACCTTGTCCATCTGCTCGCCCGCCGCTTCGAGCGCTTCGATCGTATTGGCAAAGCTGGGCTGTTCAGGGCTATTTGCAATCGCGTCGATCTGCGTGTTGTGGGCGGCCATGGCCTGTTCCAACGCGGGCGCGAAATCCTCATCCGAAATTTCGGCGAAAGGTGCGATTTCGAACGGCGTGGTCCAGTCGGACAGGATCGGGTTGGTCATGCGGATCTCCTTTGCTGGTCAAGCTAGGGAGCGGGAACAGGATGGTCCAGAGGTCGCCCTGAATATGGCCGCGAAAAAGGCGAAGATTTGGAGATGCCACAGCCGTAGCGAACAGGGTCTCCCGCCCCTGCAGCGCGCATCAAAGATGCGCCTTGGCAGGGTTGGGCCGGGCCGCGCGCAGGCGCGCGGCGGTTGCGCCTAAGACTTGGCCGTCCCGCAAATGGGGCAGTCCGAACGCCGGGTCAGCGTGATTTTGCGGCTTTCGCCATAGAGCGCATCGTAGATCAACATCTCGCCCCTCAGGGCCTGCCCTGCCCCGGTGATCACCTTGATCGCTTCGACCGCCATCATGGACCCGACCACACCGGGCAGCGGACCGATCACGCCGGCTTCGGCGCAGGACGGGGCCAGACCCGGAGCCGGGGCTTCGGGGAAGATGCACTGATAACAGGGGGCACCGTTGGTCGGGTCGAAGACGCTCAGCTGTCCTTCCCATTGCGACAAGGCACCCGAGATCAGCGGTTTGCCCAATGCGACGGCTGTTCGGTTCGCCAGATAGCGGGTGTCGAAATTGTCGGTGCCATCGAGGATCAGGTCGAAATCGCCGAACAAGTCTGTTGCGATCTCTTCGTTCAAACGGCGGTGATAGGGCAGCACGACCACATTGGGGTTCTGCGCCTGCATGGCTTGCTGTGCCGAGAACACCTTTGGCATCCCGATATCGGCATCGCGATGGATCACCTGGCGCTGCAGGTTGGCGTTTTCCACAACATCATCGTCGATCACACCGATCGTGCCCACACCAGCCGCTGCGAGATACTGGAGTGCCGGAGCACCAAGCCCGCCCGCGCCAATCACCAGCACGCGGGCCTGCTTCATCTTTTTCTGACCCGGTCCGCCCAGTTCACGCAGAACGATATGGCGGGCATATCGTTCCAGCTCGGTTTCCGAGAACTTGTCGGAAGGCGCATCGGGTTCGTCCGCTGTCTGTGGGGTTGCGCGATTACGCAGTGCCTGCAGCACCCTGCCATAGATCAGCACCAAAACCGCGGTGCCGCCCAAAATCAGCCACAACGCCGCAGATCCGCCAGTTGCCTCGCGCAGAGGATGCCCATCCGGCAATGTCAGCTGTATGATCAGCACTCCGGCCAACAATACGCTGACCGACACGATACGAGCGGTCCGGGATACTCCGGCCAGATAGCCAACGCCCCACAAACCGGCGGCAAGGATCAGGACAAGAAACATCAGCCGCGCCCGGTCGAGCCGAAGCCGCCTGCGCCACGGTCCGTGTCACTGAGGACCTCAACAGGTTCGAACGTGGCCTGCACCACAGGGGCGACGACCAGTTGCGCAATACGTTCGCCATGCGCAATCTCAAAGCTTTCCTGACCCGCATTCAGCAATATTACGCCCAAGGGCCCCCGATAATCGCTGTCGATTGTGCCGGGCGTATTGGGCAGAGTGATGCCGTGCTTCAATGCAAGGCCAGACCGGGGTCGCACCTGCACTTCGTACCCGTTGGGAATTTCGATCCGCAACCCTGTGGGAACCAAAGCGCGTTGACCCGGCTCGAGAGTGATGGACGCGCCATCCGGCAGGTTCGCGCGGACATCAGCCCCGGCTGCTCCGGTCGTTTCGTAAGACGGCAAGGCAATCGCCGGGTCGGCCCCCTCGTCGCGGATCACACGAATTGCTACCATTCGGTCCCTCTTGTTCAGCTATTCAAAGCGTCGGCGATCTTTTGTGCCAGACGTTGCGCCACGGCATCCTTGCCCATGCGCGGCCATTCCTCGGCCCCATCGTCAGATATTAGCGTAACCGCGTTTTCCGAACCGCCCATGATACCCGTTGCCGGGCTGACGTCATTGGCCACGATCCAGTCGCACCCTTTGCGCGCCCGTTTTGCCGTGGCGTGTTCGATCACATTGTCGGTTTCCGCCGCAAAACCAACGACCAGCGAGGGCCGTCCGGCCTCTAGCCTTGATATCCGTTTAAGGATGTCCGGGTTCTCAGCAAACTCGAGCACGGGCAGGCCATCGCGGCTTTTCTTGAGTTTCTTGTCCGAAGCCGTTGCCATCCGCCAATCGGCCACTGCAGCGGCAAAGACGCCCGCATCGACCGGCAAAGCAGCGTCCACGGCGTCCGACATCTGTTGCGCGGTCTCGACGCGAACAAATTGAACGCCCTCGGGCGGCGGAACGTCCGCTGGCCCGGTGACAAACACCACGTCAGCGCCCAGCGCGGACAATGCCCGTGCCACCGCCGTACCCTGCGCGCCAGAGGACCGGTTGGCAATGTAACGTACCGGATCAATCGGTTCGTGCGTCGGACCAGAGGTGACAAGAACACGCTTGCCCTTCAATGGGCCGTCGCCCAGAGCGGCCTCAACCGCTGCCACAATCTCAAGCGGTTCGGACATCCGGCCAGGGCCGTATTCGCCGCAGGCCATGTCGCCTTCATTCGGGCCGACAAAACGGATGCCATCGGCTTGCAGTTGCGCGAGGTTGCGCTGGGTCGCGGGGTGATCCCACATGCGCACATTCATCGCGGGCGCGCACAGAACGGGCGCGTCCGTTGCCATCAACAGGGTCGAGGCCAGATCATTGGCCAATCCAGACGTCGTCTTGCCCATCATATCCGCCGTTGCCGGGGCGACGACGATCAGGTCAGCAGAGCGCGACAGCTGGATGTGGCCCATCTCGGCCTCATCCGTCAGGTCAAACAAATCGCGGTATACCTTCTCACCGGCCAGAGCGGACACGGACAAAGGGGTCACGAACTCTTCGGCAGCACGGGTCAACACCGGCGTCACCGAGGCACCGCGTTCTTTCAATCGCCGGATCAGATCCAGCGATTTATAGGCCGCGATTCCTGCGCCGATAATCAACAGAATGCGTTTCGATGCCAGCATGTCGTGCCCTTCCCGTCCCGGTCGGCCCCGACATTAGGCAAGGCCAAGGGACAGTTCCAGCGGTTAATTCTGTGTCTGAAAAGCCTGGCAGGGGTCCTCGCGCTCAATGCCGGGGCTGTCGAGCACCGCGTCGAATTCTCCGGTTATTGCGCCATCCTCGGACTGGCCCAGAACAAAGACGTTCAAACCCGGACGCAGGCGGGACATAAACGTGGGAATACCACGGTCTTTTCGGGCGTGCCCGTTACCCGTGATCACGGCCACAGGCCCACCGGTTTCGTCGGTGGCGCGCAATATCGACCGGGTCAAGACCGCATCGCGCAACCTTTGGATGGCGACCAACTGCGGCAGGGCACTTTCAGGGATCGCGTCGCAATGGGCCGCCAACTGATCCGCTTCGCGTTCTGCTTGCTCGTCTCGGGGTAAAGGAACCGTCAGGCCATAGCGCGCAGCATCCGCGCCCAGCGCAGTGGCAGCACCACGCTCCATCGCGGCCCGCGCAGCCGTACGCGGGACCATCGCGCCATAGACGGGCGCGTCAGATGCCTGGAACACCGGGTAATACATGCTGAGAGGCGGCCAGCCGGATTCAATCCATTTCAGGATACGGGCAAGCTCTTCGGGATTGGACACCGCCTTGTCCGCAAGTCGCTGCGCGCCTTCTTCTGTCACCATTTCCCAAACGACAGCCGACGGGTTGATGGCCTTCAATGCCTCGGCCTGAATGACGTGGTGCTGGGGGTTGTCGTGAATTTCACCCAAAATGACGACGTCCGCCGAAGTCATAGAGGCCAGAACGTCGTCAGGTATAAGGTCTTCGGCATGGCCCGTTGACGCCATAACCACAAGTGCGCAAAGCAGAATCGCAAGGTGTCTCATGCGATGAAGTGTTGCACCTCACGAGACTGGGCTTCAAGGTTCTTGCGCATCTTCACAAAGGCCGCGGCCTCAAGTTGACGGACGCGTTCTTTCGACAACCCGAGTTCCTGGCCAAGGCTTTCAAGGGTCCGCGCCGGTTCGCGCAGCTTGCGTTCGCGTACGATAAATCTTTCGCGATCATTCAGCGATTTCATCGCCGTGAGCAGCCATTCGCGCAATTGTTCGGTATCGTGGCTGTTTTCGACCGTTTCGGCAGCCTGTTCGCGATCATCTTCCAGCGCGTCGATCCATTCCCGACCATCCTCATCCGCCGATTGCACAGCGTTCAAAGAGAAATCGGACCCGGACAAGCGGCCTTCCATCATTTCAACGTCGCGCAACGGCACGCCGATCTCAGCGGCGATCATCTGGTGCAACTGGTGCCGGTCCAGATCCATGCCCTCGGTCGCGGCTTCCCGCTCAAGCCGGGCCTGAACACGTCGCATGTTGAAGAACAGGGATTTCTGGGAAGAGGTCGACCCCGTGCGCACCATGGACCAGTTGCGCATCACATAATCCTGAATGCTCGCTTTGATCCACCAGACCGCATATGTCGAAAAGCGGACGCCGCGGTCCGGATCAAACTTGTCAGCAGCCTTCATCAGACCCAGACCCGCCTCTTGGATCAGATCATTCATCGGCGCGCCATAACGTTTGAATTTCGCCGCCATTGAAATAGCTAACCGCATATAGGCCGTGATCAAACGATGCAGCGCCTGTTCGTCGCGGTCATCCCGCCACGCATATGCAAGTTGTAATTCGGTTTCCGCGTCCAGAAGCTCGGCTTTCATCGCTTGCCGGGACATCGAGAAGTCGTTCGCATTGTCCAGTGCCATTGAAATCTCCCCTTTTCACAGGCGCGGGCCGGGGTTGCTTTGCCGACCTATGACCGATACGCAAAACAGAACCGGGTGGATCACATGAAAGGTAATAATAGTGGATCCGGATTTAACCTTTGTGTTGGGCGGGGCGGCCTCGGGAAAGTCGGCTTTTGCCGAACAGCTTATTGTTTCTTCAGGGAAAAAACGGATCTATCTCGCGACATCACAAGTGTTTGATGACGAGATGAAAGATAAGGTTCAGCGCCATGTTTCGCAGCGCGGCAAAGGTTGGGAGACGATCGAAGCCCCTCTGCACCTCGGTCCGACACTGGCGACTCTGCCGCCCAACAGCGCCTGCCTGATCGACTGCGCCACCATGTGGTTAACCAATCATCTGTTGGCCGAAAGCGATCTGGAACAAGCCCAAACTACCCTGCTTCAGTCCCTGCGGCAGTGTCCGGCGCAGGTCGTCATCGTTTCGAACGAGGTCGGGCACGGGATTGTCCCCGACAATGCGTTGTCCCGCCAGTTCCGCGAGGCCCAAGGGCGGTTGAACATCGCCTTGGCGGCGGAAGCTGACATAGTGGTTCAGGTCACTGCAGGCTTGCCCTTGGTTCTGAAAGGACGCCTGGATTGACCCGCTTGCACCTTGTCCGCCACGGCCCGACCCACGCTAAAACGATGGTCGGCTGGTCCGACCTGCCGGCTGACTTAAGCGACCGCGCGGCCATTGCCCGGCTGCATGACCATTTGCCCGCCGAAGCGATTGTCATTTCCTCTGATCTCAGCCGCGCTGATCAGACCGCCTCGGCCATTCAGGGAACCCGACACCGACTGCCGCATCAGCCCGAGCTGCGCGAAATCAACTTTGGCGCGTGGGAGTTGCGCGGCTTCAAAGAGATCGAAGCCGAAGACCCCGAGCTTGCCTTTGCCTACTGGGACAATCCCGGCGATGTGCGCCCCCCGAACGGCGAGAGCTGGAACGAGGTTCGCGCTCGGGTGGATGGGGCCGTCGACCGGCTTATCGCACAGCACACCGGGCGCGACCTTGTGATCGTTGTGCATTTTGGTGTGATCCTGACACAGGTGCAACGCGCGCTTGGCGTCGACGCACAAGAAGCCTTTAGTCACCGTATCGACAACCTGTCGGTCACCGAAATCACACATCACGGAAAGCACTGGTCTGTTGAGCGGATCAATCACCTTCCGTGATACGGCCCAGCACAAATCAAAGTTTTACTGAACACGCGCAACGCGGCATCGTCCTGTCATGACCTATGATTTGTTTATTGGGGACCGCCTGTTTTCCAGCTGGTCTATGCGCGGATGGCTGATGCTGGAAAAGTTCGGCCTGCCCTATCGATCTTATATGATCGGGCTGTATTCCGGCACGATGGCTGTGGATATGAAACCCCTCGCTCCGGCTCGACTCGTTCCGGCTCTACGCTTGCCAAATGGTACGGTCGTGGGCGAAAGCCTTGCTATGGCTGAAACCTTGGCCGAATTGCACCCCGAGGCAGGATTGTGGCCGGACGACCCCGCTGCGCGCGCAACCGCACGGTGGCTTTGCGCGGAAATGGTAGCCGGATTCACCGCGTTGCGCGGCCAGTGCCCAATGCAACTGAAACACTGCTGGCAAGGGTTTGAGCCATCGCCCGAAACGCGCACCGATCTGGGCCGGATCGAAGCTCTCTGGGCCCATGCTCGGAGTGTTTCCGGCAAGGCCAGCGGCCCATTGTTCGGACAGTATTCGTTGGCGGACGTGTTCTACACGCCAGTCGCGGCGCGGATCATCGGGTATGGTTTGCCGGTCTCAGACGCAAATCGCGCGTATTGCATTGAATTGCTTTCGGATCTGTCGGTGCGCCAATGGCGCGCGATGGGGCTGACGGTGCGCTACGAGCCGTTCCCTTACGCAATGGATCTACCGTCCGAACCCTGGCCGATTGGCGGAGTATCCCGGGCCAAATCTGTTCAGGGCAACGCGGCGATCAACGATGCTTGCCCCTATTCGGGGAAACCTGTGGCCGATGTCCTTGAACTTGACGGTCAACGCTGGGGGTTCTGCAACCGCTTCTGCCGGGACAAAACCGTCGCAGACCCCGGAGCGTGGCCAAAATTCTCGACCATGATCGGAGCTGTTAACGATTCTTAAACCGTGACCGTGGCAGCAACGACCTGTTAACCAAAAAGGTCGTTCATGGTCGCCCGCGCCCACACAGTTGCTTTTCAAGGCGTAGAAGCTCGCCCGGTTGAAGTTCAATGCGCCGTCTCACCGGGTCTGCCCGCGTTTTCCATCGTTGGGCTGCCCGACAAGGCAGTTTCTGAGGCACGAGATCGTGTGCGCAGCGCGCTCAGCTCGATGGCGATTGCACTGCCGTCCAAGCGGATCACGATCAACCTCTCCCCCGCCGATCTGCCAAAAGAAGGCAGCCATTTCGACCTGCCAATCGCAGTGGCCCTGCTGTCAGCGCTGGAAATCATACCACCCGACGCTGCCGAAGGTTCCGTCTCGCTTGGCGAACTGTCGCTGGACGGTTCGTTGGTCCCGGTGGTTGGTGCCCTGCCCGCAGCCATGACCGCTGCGACCGAGGATCGGGCGTTGCTTTGCCCCCGTGCCTCCAGCGCCGAAGCGGCGTGGGTCGATGCAACTCAGGTGATCGGGGTCGGGTCGTTGGGTGATGTCGTGCGGCATTTCTCGGGCCAATCTCCCTTGCCTGCTGCGCAACCGGGCGAAGTCACGCTAGAACCCAGCGCGCGTGATCTGCGCGACGTCAAAGGGCAGGAACGTGCCAAGCGCGCCTTGGAAATCGCCGCGGCCGGCCGGCACCACCTGATCATGACCGGTACGCCCGGTTCAGGCAAATCCATGCTGGCCGCCCGATTACCCGGCATTCTGCCACCGCTCACCCCGACCGAAGCGCTGGAAACCTCGATGATCCAATCCCTGTGCGGGCTGTTGGATGAGGGCGGGATCAGCCGCAGCCGCCCATTCCGCGAACCGCACCACACCGCATCCATGGCCGCGATTGTCGGAGGTGGCCGGGGTGCAAAACCCGGTGAGATATCACTGGCCCATAACGGGGTGCTGTTCATGGACGAGTTCCCCGAGTTTCCACGCACGGTTCTGGAAACCCTGCGCCAACCGATTGAAACCGGCGAGGTCATGGTGGCGCGGGCCAACGCGCATGTAAAATACCCGTGCCGGTTCATGCTGGTCGCCGCAGCCAATCCCTGCAAGTGCGGATATCTGACCGACCCGGCCCGCGCTTGTTCCCGCGCGCCTGTATGTGGCGAAGACTACCTGAGCCGTATCTCTGGTCCGCTCATGGATCGGTTTGACTTGCGGATCGAGGTGCCCCCGGTCGGGTTCACAGATCTGGATCTGCCGCCGTCCGGCGATAGCTCGGCGACCGTTGCGGCACGCGTAGAACAGGCGCGAAGCATCCAGGCCGAACGCTTTCAAGAGGTATCAGACGTCCGTCAGAACGCTGATGTCGAAGGCAAGTTGCTTGAGGAAGTTGCCGCCCCCGATCCCGAAGGCAAAGAGCTGTTGGTCAGGGCTGCCGAGCGGTTCGGCTTATCCGCGCGCGCCTTCCACCGTATCCTTCGGGTTGCGCGGACCATTGCAGATCTGGAAGGTGCTGCCGAGGTTCGCCGCCCCCATGTGGCCGAGGCGCTGAGCTTTCGCATCAGCGCCAAGGCAGCACTTTAGAGTTTGGCTTCGATCGCCTGCCAGATCTTTTCGGCGACATTCACACCGTTGAAACGCTCAAGCTCTTGGATACCCGTCGGAGAGGTCACGTTTATCTCGGTCAGGTAGTCGCCGATCACGTCGATGCCCACAAAGACCTGCCCCTTTTCATTCAACAAAGGACCAATCGCGGCACAGATTTCAAGATCGCGGTCCGTCAGACCGATTTTCTCGGGCCGACCACCCACATGCATGTTCGAACGCGTCTCACCTTTGGCGGGCACCCGGTTGATCGCGCCCACGGCTTCACCATCGACGAGGATCACGCGTTTGTCGCCATTGCTCACGTCCGGCAGGAACTTCTGAACGATTAATGGCTCACGCGAGAAACCGGTGAACAGCTCGTGCAAAGACGTCAGGTTGCGGTCATTGGCATCCAATCGGAAAACCCCAGCGCCACCGTTGCCGTAAAGCGGTTTCAGGATGACATCGCCATGTTTTTGCTTGAACGCCTTGATGGTCTGCAGATCGCGCGCGATGGTCGTTGGCGGCGTCAGGTCAGGAAAATCCAGCACCAGCAGTTTCTCGGGATAGTTCCGCACCCAGAACGGATCGTTGACCACCAGTGCTTGCCCTTTCAGGCGGTCCAGCAGATGGGTGGACGTGATGTAGTGCATGTCGAACGGAGGATCCTGACGCAACCAGATCACGTCAAACTCGCTCAAATCAACTTCGCGTTCCGGTCCCAGCTCAGCTGGGTTGCCAGCTATGCGTTGAACCTTCATGTCCTGTCCACGTGCGGTGATCCGGCCCTCTTGATAGGCCAATTGGTCAGGGCTGTAGAAAAACAGCGAATGCCCGCGCGCCTGCGCCTCTTCGGCCAGTCGGAATGAGCTGTCGGCATTGATGTCCACGGCCCCGATCGGGTCCATCTGAAAGGCGATTTTCATGGCGTGTCCCTTAGCTTCACGCCCGATACATGGCCCAGCCGCGCTGGCGGTTCAATGGGGATCAGCCCAAATCGAACGCGTTTTCGATGATTTGAACAGCGCCTGCGCCATCCACCAAAGCGGCATCAAAGCGGACATTCGTCAGTTGCCCGTTGGGTTCGGATTCAAGAAACTGAGCGGCTGAGGCGCAAATCCGATCCATCTGACGACGGTTGATCCGGTGGGCAGCGACATCGAAGCTGCGGCTTTTCTTGACCTCGACAAAGACCACCTCGTCCGCACCACGCACGATCAAGTCAATTTCACCGCCAGCACCCCGCCAACGGTGATGGGCAATGGAGTAACCTCGACGCTCATAATCGGATGCGACCTGCTGCTCCGCCGCTTGCCCAGCATGATACGACACCGAGCTTTTGACGGATCGTGCAGTCATGTCATCCCTTTCCCAGTTTCAGAGCCTTCTGGTAAATCGGGCGGCGCGGTAGTTTGTACATTTCAGAAACCAGATCCGCCGCATCCCGAACCGAATGGGTTTCCAAGGCTCGTTTCAACGCCTCTTCTATGTCGGATTCGTTAACAGTTTCCGAATGACCCCGGTCCACGAGTACAACGATCTCTCCTTTGACGGTTTGATCTTGTAGCCCCGCCGCCAGGTCCTCCAACGACCCACGTCGGACCTCTTCGAATTTCTTGGTCAGCTCCCGGCACATTGCCGCCTGCCGGTTCCCACCCAACACATCGGCCAGATCAGACAGGCAAGCCGAAACGCGTTTTGGCGACTCGTAAAACACCAATGTCCCGGGCACGCCCCGCAACGCTTCGATCCGCGATCGGCGGGCGCCGGAGGCATTGGGCAGGAAGCCTGCAAAGAAAAACGCATCCGTGGGCAACCCCGCCAGCGTCAACGCCATCAGCGCAGCGGATGGTCCGGGGGCACATGTCACCGTGTGGCCCGCCTCGGCTGCTTGCCGCCCAAGATCGTAACCCGGATCAGCGATCAGCGGCATGCCAGCCTCAGAAGCATACGCGACGGACTTACCCTCGCGCAGCGCCTCCAGGATTTTCCCGCGTGCACCCGCGCCGCTATGATCGTGATACGCCAGGATTCGGCGTCCGTCCAAAGGGACGCCGTGAATCTCCATCAACCGGCGCAAGCTGCGCGTGTCTTCGGCGGCGATTACGTCCGCCGATGCCAGCACATCCAGCGCCCTGAGCGTGATATCGCGCGCTGTACCGATCGGAGTGGCAACAAAATACAGGCCAGCGCCCAATCTTACTTTTTGGAAATTCAAAGCTGGACCCTCACAGCGTGACGTTTATTATCGCGGCCTAACAGATTGGTGGTACCCCAAGCCGCCGGGACAGGGAGTTCTCATTTAGATGTTTACCGTTTGCAAGCCCGTTCGCAAGCTGGCGCAATCCGCTGCTATTCTTGCCACCGCCGCGTTGCTGGCCGCATGTGAGCCCGGAAATCTGGGCGGAGGCCCCTCGATCAACACATCCAAACCCGTTCCGGTTGCCCTTTTGGTCCCAGCAGGGTCGGGCAATTCCGGGGATGCAGCTCTGGCCCGCAGCCTAGAAAACGCGGCGCGTCTGGCGATGGCCGATCTGCAGAATGTCCAGATTGATCTGCGCGTTTATGACACCCGCGGCAGTTCGAACACGGCGGCCGAAGTTGCGCAGCGCGCGGTGGCCGACGGAGCGAAGGTCATTCTGGGCCCGGTCTATGCACAGGCAGCCAACTCGGCCGGATTGGCCGTGCTGAGCAACAACGTCAACGTTCTGTCTTTCTCGAACAACACAAGCATCGCAGGCGGCAACGTCTTTGTGCTTGGTCCGACTTTCCAGAACACGGCAAACCGTCTGGTCAACTTCGCCGGATCGCAAGGCAAGTCCAGTATGGTCATCGTTCACAGCAACGACTCGGCCGGACAACTTGGACAATCGGCCATTGCCAATGCGCTGAGCAGCAGCCGTGTCGGCAACGCAGGAACCGTCGGGTATGACCGCTCGCAGCAAGGTGTGATCAACTCGGTTCCAACCGTCAAATCGACCGTGGATGCGGCGGGCGCGGACTCATTGTTCCTGACAGCCACAACGGCCGGGGCGCTACCGCTGTTTTCGCAGCTTTTGCCTGAGGCCGGAGTCTCGCCGTCGACAACGCAGTATATCGGGTTGACACGGTGGGACATCCCGGCTCAAACGCTGGAACTGCCCGGCGTACAGGGTGGTTGGTTCGCCCTGCCTGACCCGTCCAAGGCGCAGGCGTATCGCCAACGGTATAACAACACCTATGGTGAGGCCCCGCACCCGATCAGCGGTCTGGCCTATGACGGAATTGCTGCGATTGCGGCGCTGGTCAGCCAGGGCAAATCCGACGCGCTGACCGCTTCGGCATTGACACAGAACGCCGGTTTCCAGGGTGTTGGCGGAATCTTCCGCTTGCGGTCTGACGGCACGAACGAACGCGGTCTGGCCGTTGCCACGATCCAGAACAAACAGGTAGTAGTGATTGACTCCGCCCCTCAAAGCTTCTCCGGCGCCGGTTTCTGATCAGTCGGCGCTGACGCTCACCCCGCAGGGTGAGCTGATCTGTCCGGCCGATGAAATTTTCGACAGTACCGCCGTCCTGGCACAACTGTCGGAAGCCTTTGAAAACACGCAAGACAACAGCGCACGGCGGCATGAAACCGTGCGTATTTTGCGTGATGCCCAAAAAGCCGGGCGCAAGGCCATCGCGGATGCGTTCGCCCAACGCCCTTTTGACGCAAGGCCTCTGACCCGGTCCTATACCTACCTGACAGACGGGCTGGTCTGTACTGCAATGCAAGTCGCCAGTGTCGATCTGCATCCGTTAGCCACGCCGACGCAGGGCGAAAAGATCGCCGTTCTGGCCGTGGGGGGTTATGGACGCGGCGAAATGGCCCCTGCCTCGGACGTCGATCTGCTTTTTCTGACCCCCTACAAGATCACCGCATGGGCTGAGAGCGTGATTGAATCCATGCTCTACATCCTGTGGGACTTGCGGCTGAAGGTTGGGCATTCATCTCGTACGATCAAAGATTGCCTGCGGCTTGGGGCCGACGATTTCACCATCCGCACCGCCATGCTGGAACAGCGATATCTGGCGGGGGATACGGCTCTGGCCGATGAGCTGGAAAAGCGCCTCAAGACCGAACTGTTCAAAGGCAGCGAGCGTCAATTCATTGAGGCCAAGCTGCAGGAACGCGACGAACGCCACCAGAAGCAAGGTGAGCGTTACATGGTCGAGCCCAACGTCAAGGAAGGCAAAGGCGGTCTGCGCGATCTGCAATCCCTCTATTGGATTGCAAAGTACATATACGGCGTTCAGGACGTGGCCGAACTGGTTCCGCTGGGTCTTTTCACGCCTGAAGAGTTCAGCACCTTTGTCGAAGCCGAAGAGTTTCTGTGGGCGGTTCGATCCCACTTGCATCTGGTCACTGGGCGCGCGACCGAACAATTGACCTTTGACCTGCAGGTCGAGGTGGCCGATCGCATGGGATATGAGGATCGGGCCGGACGCCGGGCTGTGGAAGTGTTCATGCAACGCTACTTCCGTGAAGCGACGCGGGTTGGGGAACTGACTCGCATTTTCCTGACCAAGCTCGAAGCCTCCCACGTCAAAGGTGAGGCATTGCTGGATCGGATTTTCCGACGCAAGCCGCGTGTCAAATCCGGGTACAAGGTTGTCCATGGGCGTTTGGACGTCGCCGACGCCAAGACTTTTCTGGCCGACAAGCTGAACCTACTGCGTTTGTTCGAAGAAGGCCTGCGCACCGGTATGCTGATTCACCCGGACGCTATGCGACTGGTGACCGCTAACCTTCACCTGATCGACGATGACATGCGCCACGACAAAGAGGCGCAGCGCATCTTTCTGGACCTGATGCTGAAACACGGCAATCCGGAGCGCGCCCTGCGCCGGATGAACGAACTAGGCGTGTTGTCGGCCTTTTTGCCGGAATTCGAGCACATCGTGGCGATGATGCAGTTCAATATGTATCACAGCTATACGGTGGACGAGCACACCATCCAGACCATCGTCAACCTGGCGCAGATCGAACGGGGTGAACTGGTTGAATCGCTGCCGCTGGCCTCGTCGATCCTGAAAGGCGGCGTCAATCGCAAGGTTCTTTACGTCGCTTTGTTGCTGCACGATATCGCGAAAGGCCGCCCCGAGGATCATTCGATCCTGGGTGCACAGATCGCGCGTAAGGTGGCTCCGCGGCTGGGACTGAACAAATCCGACTCGGAAACCGTGGAATGGCTGGTACGCTATCACCTTCTGATGTCGGACATGGCGCAGAAACGCGACATCTCGGATCCGCGCACAGTGCGTGACTTTGCCAAAGCGGTGAAGACTGTCAAACGGCTGGACCTGCTGACGGTTCTTACGGTCTGCGACATTCGTGGTGTCGGCCCGAATACCTGGAACAACTGGAAAGCCACATTGCTGCGTGCCCTGCATGCAGAAACCAAGCGGGCGCTGGAAACCGGCATGGAGGACCTCAACCGCGCCAACCGCGGCGCCGAGGCCAAGAAAGCATTGCGCGCGGCACTTGGTGATTGGTCCAAAGCGGACCTCAAGGCGGAAACCGGACGCCACTATGCGCCCTATTGGCAGGGTTTGAACCTGTCGACGCATGTTGAATTTGCCAAAATGCTGCGGGCGCTGGAACACAGCGGCGATCCCGGCGCGATGGAAATTCACCTGCATCCGGATGACGACCGCGACGCCACCCGCGCCTGTTTTGCCATGGCGGATCACCCGGGTATTTTCGCTCGGATTGCCGGAGCACTGGCGTTGGTCGGGGCAAACGTGGTGGATGCGCGCAGCTATACGACCAAAGATGGCTACGTCACCGATGCGTTCTGGATTCAGGATGCCGAGGGTCATCCGTTTGAGGCCAGCCGTCTGCCGCGACTGACCCAGATGATCCACAAAACGCTGAAAGGCGAAGTTGTTGCGAGCGACGCGCTAAAATCCCGCGATAAGATCAAGAAACGCGAGCGCGCGTTCAACGTGCCCACGCATATCATCTTCGACAACGACGGGTCCGAGATTTACACGATCATCGAGGTCGACACACGCGACCGCCCCGGCCTGCTGTACGACCTGACCAGAACGCTTGCGGCGGCGAACGTGTATATCGCCAATGCCGTGATCGCGACCTATGGTGAACAGGTCGTCGACACCTTCTACGTCAAGGATATGTTCGGCCTGAAATACCATTCGGAAAGCAAACAGCGCGGTCTTGAGGCCAAGCTGCGCAAGGCCATCACTGAGGGTGTGGAGCGCGCGAGCTCATGAAGCAGATCCGGCTGTTTTCCGGCCTCTTCACAGTCGGGTTCTGGACTCTCGCCAGCCGGATACTCGGGTTTTTGCGAGAGATCCTGCTAACCGCCTATATCGGGCCGGGCCCGGTCATGGACGCGTTTGTCGCCGCTTTCCGACTGCCAAACATGTTCCGCCGCTTCTTTGCCGAGGGCGCGTTCAACGCCGCCTTTGTGCCGATGTTCTCTAAACGCCTCGAGGGCGAGGAAAACGCCGAAGGGTTCGCGCAGGACGCCTTTAACCTGCTTGCGGCAGCCGTTCTGGCGTTGGTGGGGCTGGCAATGGTCTTCATGCCCGGGCTGGTCTGGCTAACCGCCGAAGGGTTTTATGGCGATGAACGGTTCGATATGGCCGTGGACTACGGCTATGTGGTGTTTCCCTATATCCTGTTCATGTCGTTGGCGGCACTGTTCTCGGGCGTATTGAATGCAACAGGTCGATTTGCTGCGGCGGCAGCGGCACCGGTTCTGCTGAACATATTTGCGTGTACCGCCCTGATCGCAGGGGCTTTGTCCGGCGGTGAGGTCATCCGGTGGCTGATCACAGTCATCCCAATTGCAGGCATCGCGCAATTGGCACTGGTTTGGGTGGCGACCGAGCGCGCAGGCATTCGCATTCGTCCCGGATGGCCAAAGCTCAGCCCGGAAATGCGCCAAATGGTGCGCATTGCGGTGCCCGCCGCCTTGGCGATGGGCGTCACACAAGTTAATCTGGTGGTTGGCCAGCTTGTTGCCTCGAAAACCGAAAAGGCAGTCAGTTGGCTGTTTGCCGCAGACCGGCTGTATCAATTGCCACTGGGAGTGGTCGGTATCGCGGTGGGGATCGTTTTATTGCCCGACCTATCCCGTCGCCTGCGCGCCGGGGACAAGGACGGCGCGCGCAATGCCTATTCGCGCGCCGGAGAGTTCACGCTACTGCTGAGCCTTCCGTCCACGGTTGCCTTTCTGATCATTCCCATACCGCTGGTGTCAGTGCTGTTCGAACGCGGCCAGTTCAGCGCCGAGGATACGGCGGCTACTGCACTGGCGGTGGCAGTCTATGGCATCGGCCTGCCCGCATTCATGCTGCAAAAACTGCTGCAACCTTTGTTCTTTGCGCGCGAGGATACGCGGTCTCCGTTCCGTTACGCCGTGGTTGCGATGATCGTGAATGCCGGGTTGGCGTTTGGGCTTTACCCTCTGGTGGGGTGGATTGCGCCGGCTATTGCGGCGTCGGTCGCGGGGTGGGCCATGGTTGCGCTGTTGGCGATCGGCGCGCGGCGTTTCGGCGAAGAGGCGCGCATGGATGATCGATTCAAACGTCGCGCATGGCGGATCGTTGCGGCCTCGGCCGGAATGGGCGTCGTACTATATGCCGCGATGCATCTTTTTGGCTGGGCGTTCCAAGAACCCGGATGGCGCTATCTGGCGCTGCTGATCCTGATCGTTGTTGCTGCAGTGGTGTATTTCGCCCTTGGTCACCTGCTCAAAGCGTTTGAACTGTCCGAGTTCAAACGGGCATTGCGCAGATCCTGATCAATCGCGGCGGATGCGCCCGACGATCCGCGCCCATCCGCCCGGCGCCAGGAAAAATGACAGGCCAAACCCTGTAGCAAACCCACCCAGATCGGCGACCCAATCGGACGTGCCGCCGAACAACAACCCGAACAACAGCTGGATGCCCATCAAGACCGCGATCAGGCTGAAGGCGCGGGACTGATTTTCGCCGACCAGAGAAAGCTTGCGCCACAGCAACCACGTGAATGCACCAATTAGGCCATAAACCGGGGGAAACCCTCCAACCAACGGATACTGCGGATTCAACAGCAGCGCATAGACCAAGGCCCCGCCAACCCCAGACAGGACAAAGATGATCAGCATCTGAATGCCGCCGAAGACTTCGGCCACCATTTTCCCCATGGCCAGAACAAAGACACTGACGAAAATCGCCTGCGTAAAGCTGCCGGACACGAACGGATAAGTGACAAACCGGATCAGATGTTCAAACGGCCAGCGACCATTTTCAATCATCCAATGGAAGATATCAGGGGAAAAGGCGTAGCTTTGCAGTGCCTCCAGCCGCCATCCGACGGCAGATGGTCCACCGACGATCCCGCGCGAACCCAGCGTAAACGCCAGTTCGATCCCCATGATGAACACCACCAGCGCCACCACCACGGGCGGCAGAGGGTTCACGGCGGGTGTATAATGCTCACTGCTCATTGGGCTGGCCTTTCGCGGCTGTTGACGTCCCTTGACCTCATGGGTAAGCGACGGGAGCTGATTTTTCCAGACGGGAGTTCCCTTCGATGACCGAAACCAAGTTCACGCCGCGCGTGTTTTCCGGCATCCAGCCTTCGGGAAACCTGCACCTTGGCAACTATCTGGGTGCGCTCAAGCGTTTTGTGGATATGCAGGGCGAAGATTTTGAGACCATCTATTGCATGGTCGACCTGCACGCGATCACCGTCTGGCAAGACCCGACCCGTCTGCGCGAAAAGACGCGTGAGGTTTGCGCTGGCTTTATTGCCGCTGGTCTGGACCCTGAAAAGTCCATCCTGTTCAACCAAAGCCAGGTGGCCGAGCACACGCAACTGGCCTGGATCTTCAACTGCATCGCCCGCATGGGCTGGATGCAGCGAATGACGCAGTTCAAGGATAAGGCCGGCAAGAACGCGCAGAATGCCTCGTTGGGTCTGTTTGCCTATCCGGCGCTGATGGCGGCGGATATTCTCACCTATCACGCGACGCATGTGCCGGTTGGCGAAGATCAGAAACAGCATCTGGAACTGACCCGCGACATCGCGATCAAGTTCAACCATGACTATGGCGTGGATTTCTTTCCGGTGACCGAACCCGTCATCGGCGGCCCTGCGCCGCGCGTGATGAACCTGCGTGACGGTTCACGGAAAATGTCGTCGTCGGACCCGTCCGACATGACCCGGATCAACATGACCGACGATGCCGATGCAATCGCCAAGAAGATCCGCAAGGCCAAGACAGACCCGGACGCCCTGCCCTCCGAGGTTGATGGCCTGTCCGAACGCCCCGAGGCGCGCAATCTGGTCAACATCTACGCCGCGCTCAGCGATCAGACTGCCGAACAGGTTCTGGCTGAAGTCGGTGGCAAGCAGTTTGGCGAGTTCAAACCGATGTTGGCTGAACTGGCGGTTGCCAAACTGTCCCCGATCTCGACCGAAATGGCCCGTTTGATGGGTGAAGAGGCCGAGATTGATCGAATTTTGGCCCAAGGCGCGGAAAAAGCACGCGCGATTGCCGCTCCGATCCTGCAACAGACCTACGACATCGTGGGCATGGTGGGCGCAAAACAGGGTTGATTGCGCTGGACCTTCCCGTGACGCCTTCCTAGGTTGCCCCAAGGGCAAAGGAGGGCGTCATGGCAGTTGGTAAAAACATCCGCACCTATTTCGATGGTCAGTGGCACAACGGGGACGCCCCGATTATGCGGGCTGCCGACCACGGCGCATGGCTTGGCTCGTCGGTCTTTGACGGCGCGCGGTTCTTCGACGGGCTGGCCCCTGACCTTGAGGCCCATTGCGAACGAGTGAACCGTTCTGCCGAAGCACTGATGTTGACCCCGACCGTGACGACCGAACAGATGGTCGAGATTGTCCGCGAAGGGTTGGAGAGCTACGCCAAAGGCTCTGCCGTTTACATCCGACCGATGTATTGGGGCATAGACGGCGACGCCACGGCGATCGTTCCACAGCAGGACAGCACGGGATTTGCCATTTGCCTTGAAGAAATCCCAATGCCCCCCGAGACCGCATCGGTCACGCTGACAACCACACGGTTCCGCAGACCGGTGCTGGAATCCGCCGTGGTCAATGCCAAGGCCGGATGTCTGTATCCTAACAACGCCCGAATGCTGAAAGAGGCCAAGTCCAAGGGGTTCTCGAACGCCCTGGTCGCAGACGCGCTTGGCCACGTGGCGGAAACCGCCACCGCCAACATTTTCATGGTCCGCGATGGTGAGGTGTTCACCCCCACTCCAAACGGCACGTTCCTGGCGGGTATCACACGCGCGCGACATATCAAGAACCTGCGTGCTGACGGTGTGACGGTACACGAATCTGTCCTCGGCTTCGAAGATTTTCACGAGGCAGACGAAGTGTTTATGACCGGCAATATGAACAAGATAACGCCGGTGACAGCCTTGGAAGACACACAATACCAGGTTGGACCAATTGCGCGCCGCGCGCGCGAGCTGTACTGGGATTGGGCTGCAAGCACCCGCTAGTCATCCACTCTGTTGCCAGCCTGTATCACGTCAGGCATGATCCCCGAAATACATGAGGATACCCATGCGTAAGTTTCTAGTCATTCTTGATGACAGCCGCGAATGCCTGAATGCGATGCGTTTCGCAGCAATGCGCGCAGCCCATACCGGTGGGGGTGTGACAATCCTGTCCGTCATACCACCGGATGAGTTCAACCACTGGATCGGTGTCGCGGAAACAATGCGGGAGGAGGCGCGGGAACGCATCCACGCGCATTACGAGGTATTCGCCAAATGGATGCGTGACAAACAGGGAATCGACCCCGAATTGTCCATTCGCGAAGGTGAACCCGTGCCTCAGATCATCGAGCACGTGCAATCCGACCCCGAGATCGGCGTTCTGGTTCTGGGTGCCGGTATCGAAAAGAAAGGGCCCGGTCCTTTGGTCACGCAGCTGACCAAGAATTCGGGCAGCTTGCCGATTCCAATCACAATTGTGCCCGGCGACCTGAGCAAGGAAAAGCTTGAAGCCATCACCTGAGGTCCCCCTCATGCAGCGCCGTATCCAATTCTGGTTCGAATTCGCGTCGACCTATTCCTATCTCAGCGCCATGCGAATCGAAGAGGCGGCGGCGCAGCACAATGTCGCCGTGGAGTGGCACCCTTTCCTTTTGGGTCCCATTTTCGCAGCACAAGGCTGGGACAACTCACCCTTCAATATCTACCCGGCCAAGGGGCGCTATATGTGGCGCGATATGGAGCGTTTGGCGGCCCAGCGCGGCCTGACATTTAGTCGGCCCGAGTTGTTCCCACAAAACGGCCTGAAGGCCGCGCGGTTGACCCTCGCGATACAGGGTCAGGCCCAGAAAGGCCGTTTTGTGCGCGCTGTTTACTCGGCCGAGTTTGCTGATGGTCGCAATGTCTCAGAGGAATCGGTGCTTGCAGATTGCCTGATGGCTGCGGAATTGCCAGCAAACCTGATGGACAAAACCAAAGACCCCGAGATCAAGGCGGCCCTGATAGAGCAAACAAAAACCGCACAAGCCAGGGGCCTGTTCGGCGCGCCCAGTTTTCTGGTTGGGAATGAACTGTTTTGGGGTGATGATCGCTTGGATGATGCACTAAGGCTGGCCGCCGGTATTTAGAATCGTTCCAAATCTTGACTTATCCGGCGCGGACCCGCATATCAGAAACAACTGAAACGGAGCCGTGACATGTTCATCCAGACCGAATCCACGCCGAACCCCGCAACTTTGAAATTCCTGCCCGGCCAGACCGTGCTGGAAGCGGGCACTGCAGATTTCCCGTCGGCGGAAGCCGGTGAAAAATCTCCTTTGGCCAAACGGATTTTCGGGGTCAACGGTGTGACCGGCGTGTTCCTTGGCAATGACTTTGTAACCGTCACCAAATCGGACGACATTCAGTGGGATCACATCAAGCCCGCCATCCTTGGTGCGGTGATGGAGCACTACCAATCCGGCCAGCCGGCCATCGGTGCGGACGCAACGCCGGCTTCGGGCCATGCCGAGCATACGGGTGAGGATGCAGAAGTCGTCAACCAGATCAAAGACTTGCTGGACAGCCGCGTGCGTCCTGCGGTCGCGCAGGACGGTGGTGACATCACCTTCCACGGCTTTGACCGGGGCGTCGTCTACCTGCACATGCAGGGGGCTTGCGCCGGGTGCCCGTCTTCGACCCTGACGCTGAAGATGGGGATCGAGAACCTGCTGCGCCACTATATCCCCGAAGTGACCGAGGTTCGCCCCGTTGCCGTCTGACCAGATCATTCTGGCATTTGATACATCGGCCGCGCACTGCGCGGCCGCTTTGTTGCGGGGTGATCAAATCGTGGCCTCTCGCGTCGACCCCATGACACGCGGTCAGGCCGAGCGCCTTATGCCGCTGCTCGAAGAGGTTCTGGCCGAGGCCGGTTGCACATGGAAAGACCTGACCGCAATCGGCGTTGGCGTCGGGCCCGGAAACTTCACTGGCATTCGTATCTCGGTCTCCGCCGCGCGAGGTTTGGCCCTGGGCCTTGGGATACCCGCCGTAGGAGTATCGGGATTCGAGGCTTTGGCCGAGATATCATCCGACGCCCTGCCCGCTATTCGGGCGCCGCGTGAACAGGTTTACGTTGCTGTACCCAACAAAGGCCCGGTGCTGATGGCGCAAACCGAAGCAGAATCACTCGGCCCCCTGATCATGAATGACGAGCCGGACGCTCAGGTCCACGCCATTGCACGGATTGCCGGAGTGAAATGGCAGACCACGACCGTGCCGCCGGCCCCCCTATACGTGCGGCCTGCAGATGCGGCACCGTCCAAAGACACTCCTCCGGTTCTGCTGGACGGATGACCCCGGAAGAACTGTCCAAAACACACGGCGCGGCCTTTACCCAGTCGCGCCCCTGGACAGCAGATGAATTCGCGGATCTGCTGGCCAATCGGTTCACTCATGTTGTTGGAAATGCTCAATCATTTGCACTGTTCCAAGTGGTTTCTGATGAGGCGGAGCTGTTGACAATTGCCACCCACCCGACGCTGCAACGCCAAGGCATGGCCCGCGCACGGATGCAAGAATGGCATGCGCAAGCCACAGCGTTAGGGGCCACCCGTGCGATTCTGGACGTTGCGGCAGACAACCTGCCCGCGATCGCTTTGTACGACCTCTTTGGGTATCGCCGCTGCGGGCTGCGAAAAGGATACTATCCGCGCGAGAACAATCAAAAAATCGATGCGATCGTGATGGATTTTTGGCTTCAGTAAGCCGTCACACTGCATTTTTTCGACCAATTGGTCAAAAATCAGTTGACCACGGCGGTTGCAAACGGCCTTAATTCCCGCCATCACAACAGTTATGCTCGCTCACAGTGGGTGAACGGGGCTATCTTGGCCCCGACCGACAATAACCAACGGGAGTAACAAATGACCCTGATGAAATCTTTGATGGGCGCTGCCGCCGCTGTTGCACTGACCGCAGGCGCAGCCTTGGCCGAACCGGCCCTGATCTTTGACCTTGGCGGCAAGTTTGACAAATCGTTCAACGAAGCAGCCCATAACGGCGCGCAGCGTTGGGCCAATGAGACCGGCGGCACTTATCGTGAGATCGAGCTTCAGTCCGAAGCACAGCGCGAACAGGCGCTGCGCCGCTTTGCCGAAGCCGGTGCCAACCCGATCATCACCATGGGCTTTGCCATGGCTGATCCGCTGTCCGCCGTTGCTGGAGACTATCCCGACACCAAGTTCGTTGCGGTTGACGTGAACTGGCTGGACGCTCCGAATATCCGTCAGGTCAGCTTTGCCGAGCATGAAGGCTCGTACCTGGTCGGCATGATGGCCGCCATGGCATCCGAGTCGGGCACCGTTGGCTTTATCGGTGGTATGGACATCCCGCTGATCCGTCACTTTGGCTGCGGCTACGCGCAAGGCGCCAAGGCCGTGAACCCGGACATCAACATTGTTGCCAACATGACCGGTACAACTCCGGCGGCCTGGAACGACCCGGTGAAGGGTTCCGAGTTGACCAAGGCGCAGATCAGCCAGGGCGCTGACGTGATCTATGCAGCCGCGGGCGGTACCGGTGTTGGCGTCCTGCAAACCGCAGCCGACGAAGGCATCCTGTCGATCGGCGTGGACAGCAACCAGAACCACCTGCACCCGGGCAAGGTTCTGACATCGATGCTGAAGCGTGTTGACGTTGCCGTCTATGACGCAATGACAGCGGGCACAGATCTGGAAACCGGCAAGTTCGCAATGGGTCTGGCCGAAGAAGGTGTTGGCGTTGCAATCGATGACAACAACCGGGAACTGGTTGACGCACAGATGGCTGACGCGGTCGAAGCCGCGCGTCGTGGCATCATCGACGGCAACATCTCGGTCGTCAGCTACTACGAGAACGACAGCTGCCCGGCACTGCAGTTCTGATAACGCGCGGGGCGGGGGTAGACCTCCGCCTCGCTTCCACTCTGCCGCGTGTGCACCGCGGCCTTTCGGCAATTGAGGGCAAGACATGACCGTCCCCGCCATTGAGCTCAAAGGGATTTCCAAAGCCTTTGGGCCGGTTCAGGCCAACAAAGACATTTCCATCAGCGTCGCCCCCGGCACGATCCACGGGATCATCGGTGAAAACGGTGCGGGCAAATCCACGCTGATGAGCATTCTCTACGGCTTTTACAAAGCCGACAAAGGCGAAATCTGGATTAACGGCGACAAGACCGACATCCCTGACAGTCAGGCGGCAATTGCTGCGGGCATCGGGATGGTTTTTCAGCATTTCAAACTGGTCGAGAATTTCACCGTTCTGGAAAACATCGTTCTGGGCGCCGAAGATGGGGGGCTGCTGGCTCCGTCCTTGTCCAAGGCCCGGAAAGAGCTGAAAGATCTGGAAGAAGAATACGAACTGTTCGTCGACCCCGACAAACGCATTGACGAGATCGGCGTTGGGATGCAGCAACGGGTCGAGATTCTGAAGGCGCTGTATCGCAAGGCCGAGATTCTGATCCTCGACGAACCCACCGGTGTTCTGACCCCGGCCGAAGCCGATCAGCTGTTCCGCATTCTGGACCGCCTGCGGGCCGAAGGGAAAACAATCATCGTGATCACGCACAAGCTGCGTGAAATCATGGAAAACACCGATACCGTTTCGGTCATGCGGCGCGGGCAGATGACTGCCACCGTCAAAACCGCCGACACGAGCCCCGAGGAATTGGCCGAGCTGATGGTGGGCCGAAAGGTTCTTCTGCAGGTCGATAAGGTGCCCGCACAGCCTGGCAAACCTATCCTTGAGGTCGAGAACCTGCGTGTCTTTGATTCGGCTGGGGTCGAGCGTGTCAAAGGCATCGACCTGACCGTATGCGCCGGCGAAATCGTCGGCATCGCTGGTGTTGCTGGCAACGGTCAGTCGGAACTTTTGGAAGTTCTGGGCGGTATGCGTCCGGGTGAGGGCTCGATCAAGCTGAACGGCGCGCCCCTGGCGCTGAGCGGCGCGGGGTCGGACGGGCAGGCCCGCCGCGCGCAGCACATCGCGCACGTGCCCGAGGACCGTCAGCGCGAAGGTCTGATTATGGACTTTCACGCCTGGGAAAATGTCGCCTTCGGCTATCACCGGGATCCGGCCTACAAGCGCGGGATCTTCATGGACAACGCGGCCCTGCGTGCCGATACCGAAGCCAAAATCGAGAAGTTCGATGTCCGTCCCCCCAATGCCTGGCTTTCCGCCAAAAGCTTTTCGGGCGGCAACCAACAGAAAATCGTCGTCGCGCGCGAGATCGAGCGTAACCCCGACCTGTTGCTGGTGGGACAACCGACCCGCGGTGTGGATATCGGCGCGATCGAGTTCATTCACAAACAAATCGTTGCTCTGCGTGATCAGGGCAAGGCGATCCTGCTGGTCTCGGTCGAGTTGGAAGAGATCTTCTCGCTCTCTGACCGGATCGCGGTGATGTTTGATGGTCATATCATGGGTGAGCGTCTGCCCCATGAAACAGATGAAAAAGAACTGGGCCTGCTGATGGCCGGTGTTGCGGGAGAGGCCGCGTAACATGGATAAAATGCCCAAATGGGCCGATGTCGTTCTGATCCCGGTGATCAGTCTGATACTGGCCGCTATTCTTTCCGCGCTGGTGATCCTTGCCATCGGTGAAAACCCGGTTGAGGCCGTGAACCTGATGGTCACGGGCGCGCTGGGGTCGACCTATGGCTGGGGCTATACGCTGTACTATGCAACCAACTTCATGTTCACCGGTCTGGCGGTGGCCGTGGCCTTTCACGCCCGCCTGTTCAACATCGGCGGCGAAGGTCAGGCGATGCTGGGTGGGCTTGGCGTCGCGATGGTCTGCCTTTACATAGACTGGCCGCATTGGAGCATTGCCCTGCTGGCCGCAGGGCTGGGGGCCGCTTTGTTTGGTGCCGCATGGGCTGCGATTCCGGCCTATTTGCAGGCCAAACGCGGCAGCCACATCGTCATCACGACGATCATGTTCAACTTTATCGCCGCCGCCTTCCTGAACTATATGCTGGTCAACGTGATGCGCCCGCAGGGCTCGCAAGACCCGGCGACGGCGCGGTTCCCGGAAGCCGTTCACCTGCCTACCTTCCAGTCGATGTTCTCGACCGCAGAAAACGTGATGTTCCGCGGCGCGCCTGCGAATATCTCGTTCTTCGTGGCGCTTCTGGCCTGCGTGGTTGTCTGGGCGCTGATCTGGCGGACGCGGCTGGGTTATGAAATTCGCGCATATGGCCATTCTGAAACCGGTGCCGTTTATGCCGGGATTTCCCCGGTGCGGATCACCATTGTCGCAATGCTGATCTCGGGTGCTCTGGCCGGGCTGATGGCCATCAACAACGTGATGGGTGAAGCGGAACGTCTGGTTCTGAACTCGACCGAGGGCGCAGGCTTCATCGGGATTGCCGTGGCACTTATGGGCCGGTCGCATCCGTTCGGGGTTTTCCTCGCCGCGATCCTGTTTGGCTTTCTCTACCAAGGTGGTGCAGAGCTGGCGCTGTGGACTTCGATCCCGCGTGAGCTGATCGTCGTCATTCAAGCGCTGGTCATTCTGTTCACAGGGGCGCTGGACAACATGGTTCGGATGCCGCTTGAAAAGCTGTTCCTGGCTATGCGGAAAGGGGCCGAGTGATGGAGTTCTTTGTAACACTGATCCAGGTCCTCGATTCGACCATCCGTCTGGCAACCCCTCTGCTGCTGGCCTGCTTGGCGGGTCTTTACTCGGAACGCGCCGGTATTTTCGACATCGGTCTGGAAGGCAAGATGTTGATCGCGGCCTTCTTCTCGGCGGCGGTCGCGGCCGTGACGGGGTCAGTTTGGCTGGGCTTGCTGGCCGGTATAGGCGCATCGCTGGTTCTGTCAGCGCTGCACGGGGTTGCTTCAATCACCTTTCGGGGCAATCAGCTGATCTCGGGCGTTGCCATCAACTTTTTGGCCTCGGGGCTGACCGTTTTGATTGCCCAAAGCTGGTTCCAACAAGGTGGTCGAACGCCCTCGCTGTTCGGCGGCGGTCGGTTCGAACCGATTGAGTTTCCCTTTGCGGAAGCCATCAGCGGTGTTCCGATTATTGGACCGATCTATTCCGAGCTTTTGTCGGGCCATTCCATCCTGGTCTACATTGCCTTTCTGATGGTCCCGCTGACGTGGTGGATTCTGTTTCGCACACGCTTTGGACTGCGCCTAAGGGCCGTAGGCGAAAACCCCGCCGCCGTTGACACCGCTGGCGTGTCGGTCGTTGGTCTGCGCTTTGCCGCCGTCGCCATATGCGGTGTGCTCTGCGGGATCGCGGGCGCGTATCTGGCGACCGCGTTGCAGGCCGGGTTCGTCAAAGAGATGACCGCCGGTCGCGGATTCATCGCACTGGCCGCTCTGATCTTTGCGAAATGGCGGCCTTGGCACGCGATGTGGGCCTGTTTGTTGTTTGGTCTTTTGCAGGCCATTGCGCTGCGGTTCCAGAACATCGACTTGGGTGGTGTCGTCATTCCGGTGCAGGTCATGGACGCCCTGCCCTATATCCTGACGGTCGTCATTCTGGCCGGGTTTGTGGGCAAAGCCATCCCGCCGCGCGCGGGTGGTGAACCCTATGTGAAAGAGCGCTGATAAGTCCAGTTTCGGACTCAGTTCAGTCCTGTTCGCTGCAGGGCGGCATGCAGAGTTGATTTTGCATGCCGCAACCGTTCTAAAGGGGTATGCAAGCGCCCCCAATTATACCACGTGACTCGGAACCGGCCCCAAACAGGCCGGCGGGATTGCATGAGCACCTTAGACTTGGGGTCTGCCGGGTTTCTCAGCCTTATCAATCTGCTGGCACCAGACCCATTGCACCAGTATTCGCCATGAGGCGCCCGGGCCTTGCCGCCGCGCGCCGCATCAATTTCACACCCCTTTCCCCCGAGGCAGCCTGCGCCACCGTTCGTGGTCCGTCAGCCCTCGTGCAGTAGCTCGATATGCAAATTTACCTTCCTATCGCCGAAGTTTCCGTCAACGCCTTCCTGCTTTTGGGGCTTGGAGGGATGGTCGGCATTCTGTCGGGCATGTTCGGTGTCGGCGGCGGCTTTCTTATGACGCCCCTGCTGTTCTTCATCGGCATTCCGCCCGCTGTTGCAGTTGCAACCGAGGCCAACCAGATCGTTGCGTCTTCGTTCTCAGGCGTGCTGGCGCATTTCCGACGAAAGACGGTGGACCTCAAAATGGGAACCGTCTTGTTGATAGGGGGGTTAACGGGCGCCGCGCTCGGCGTGGTGATCTTTAACTATCTCAAGGGGCTGGGGCAGGTCGATCTGCTTGTGACCCTGTGCTACGTCGTGTTCCTTGGCGTAGTTGGCAGCTTGATGTTCATCGAAAGTCTGAACGCACTGCGCAAGTCCAAGAAAGGCGGGTCTGCACCGCCAAAACGTCGCCAGCGGGGCTGGGTCCATGCGATGCCGTTCAAGATGCGGTTTCGGACATCGGGCCTGTATATCTCGGTCATTCCACCAGCGCTGGTGGGTCTGTTCGTTGGTATTCTGTCGGCCATCATGGGCGTCGGCGGTGGCTTCATCATGGTCCCCGCGATGATCTATTTGCTGGGAATGCCCACCAAGGTGGTTGTCGGAACCTCCCTGTTCCAGATCATCTTCGTGACCGGTTTCACCACGATGCTGCACGCAACCACGAACTATACCGTCGACGTTGTTCTGGCAGTTCTGCTGCTGGTCGGTGGCGTGATCGGGGCCCAGATCGGCACTGTGATCGGGGCGCGTATGCCCGCCGAGCAGCTGCGCGTGCTGCTGGCCGCATTGGTTCTGGTGGTCTGCGGCAAGCTGGCTCTGGACCTGTTGCTGGAACCAGCCGAGCTGTATTCGCTTGGTACTGGCGGGGGGCACTGATCATGCTGAAACGCTTGCTTGCAGTACTTGCCTTCTGCGCCAGCCCGGCGCTTGCAACCGACGAAGCGGTTGTTCTGGGCCTGAGCCAGGATCGCGTCGCCATCACCGCCAATTTCGACGGATCGGAAATCCTGATCTTTGGCGCGGTCAAACGCGAAGCCCCCATTCCTGACGGCCCACCGCTTGAGGTGATCGTGGCATTGGCTGGCCCCTCCAGCCCGGTGACCGTGCGGCGCAAAGAACGCAAACTGGGTATCTGGGTGAACACCGATAGCGTATTGGTCGACCTTGCCCCCAGTTTCTATGCGGTTGCGACCAGTGGACCGCTGGACGATATCCTGCTGGATACCGAGGATCTTCGTTATCGGATTTCAATCGAACGGGCGATCCGGTCTGTTGGCGCGGCCATGAATGTTCGTGGCGCGCAGGACTTTGCAGATGCGGTCGTGCGTATCCGCGAAGACGAAGGGCTTTATTCGATCCGCGAGGATACAGTGGCCGTGGACGAACAAACCTTGTTCAGAACCTCGATCGAGATGCCTGCAGACCTGACCGAAGGCGAATACACGGCGCGGATTTTCCTGACCCGCGGTGGTTCGGTCATTTCCCAATTCGAAACCACAATCGACGTGCGCAAAGTCGGGTTGGAGCGGTTCCTGTACAACATGTCCCGCCAACAGCCGGTCTGGTATGGCCTGATGTCATTGGTCATTGCCATTGCCGCAGGTTGGGGGGCGTCGACCGCGTTCCGGTTGCTACGCGAGAACTGATCGTCATCCACGCCCGATATAAGGCATCGTGGTTGCCATGACGGTCATAAACTGGACGTTCGCCTCAGGCGGCAGGTTCGCCATATGCAGGACGGACCGCGCAGCATCTTCAACGGCCATTGTCGGATCGGGCTCTTGCCCGCTGGCAATGGCCGCATCGACCAGCCCCTGCACCATCTGAGTGCGCGCGTTGCCGATGTCGATCTGCCCACATGCAATGTTGAACGTCCGGCCATCCAGCGACAGGCTGCGGGTTAAGCCCGTAATAGCGTGCTTCGTCGCCGAGTAGTGCGCCGAGTTCGGGCGCGGGACATGTGCCGCTATTGAGCCGTTGTTGATGATGCGCCCGCCCTGTGGCGACTGGTGACGCATGATCCGAAACGCCGCGCGGGCACAAAGGAACATGCCATTCAAATTGACGTTGACGCTTTGATACCAGTCGTCCAACACGATCTCGTCAATCGTGCCGCCGGGCGCGAATATGCCCGCATTGTTGAACAGGACATCCAGGCGGTCCGCCTTGTCCTGAAACGCGTCGAAAGCGGCTTCGACAGCTTGCGCGTCAGTGACATCCGCGACCAGAGGCACGGCATTGGCGTGGTCCGCCGCCATCTGGTTCAGCGTGTCTGCACTGCGGGCCAACAGGCCAACGGTCCAACCCTCGGCCAGGAATTGCTCGGCCGTGGCACGCCCGATCCCCGAGCTTGCGCCGGTTACAATGATGGATTTCATGTCTCTTCCGCCTCCAGTGTCAGCGAAGCCGCCGGTACGGCACGCAGATCATCCACTCGCAGCGGATGGGTCGGTTTGGCCAACCTATTCCGCACGACCCAGATCAACCTCTCCTGCGCACGAGTAATCGCCACATAGGCCAGACGCTTCCACAGCGGCTGACCCGCCTCAGTCCGGCCCATGCGTGCAGCGGCGTAGATGTCAGGGGCAAAGACCTGAACAGTGTCCCACTGCGAACCCTGCGCCTTGTGAATGGTTACTGCCGCACCGTGCAGAAAGGTCGCGCCCATGCGGGCCGCATAGGGGATAAAGGGCTCTTCCTCGTCCGGCATCTCGATTTTGACGATCGAGGCGGCGCTGACCTGCGGATCCTCGGCCCCCATCACGTGCAACCGGGAAAACCCCGGCTTGCGCCCCGGTCCCAGATAGATGACCTGCGCGCCCTTGATCAGCCCGCGCGCCTCAAGGTCCAGACGCTTTTTGCGGTGCTTCAAAGGCAGTTCGATCCCGTCGCAGATCAGCGGTTCACCTTCCAGCAGTTCGGTGTCAGGCGCACCATGCACATGGCGGAACGCTTGAATCAGCCGAATACGTGTCGCGTTGCGCCAAACAAGGACCGGGCTACGCGCCATCAGATCCACCTCGACCCGCTGACCCCAGACAACGCGGTCGTCCTGACGGGCTGTCTGTTCGACCATGCGCTCAAAGTCTTCGAACCCCATTTGCGGGTCCGCCAAAGCATGGGCCAGATCGAGAATTGGGTTGTCCGCATCCTGCCGATGCACCCGGTGCAGGATTTGCTTGCGCGGTTCCGGCAGCGCATCAAACACCATGCTACCGGACTGGTTAACCGGGGCCAGCTGAGCGGGATCACCGAACAGCAACAGCGTCGGGAAGATCTCTTGCAGGTCTTCAAACTGCCGGTCGTCCAGCATCGAGGCCTCGTCGACAAAGCCGATATCCAACGGCTCATCCCTGCGCTTCCAGCCGGTGATGAAGTCCGACCCGCGCAACCCAGCGGCCGCCAAAGCACCGGGGATAGACTTGTTGTTCTCATAAAACGCCGCAGCACGGTCCAGCGCTTCGTCAGTCAGGCCTTCGATCTCGGGGCGTTCGTCATTGCCTGCCAGCCACTCGGCGATGCGTTCGTATTCCGGGTCATAGACGGGCGTGTAGAGAATGCGGTGAATCGTCGTTGCTGGCACGCCACGAAGACGCAAGACGCTGGCCGCCTTGTTTGTCGGGGCCAGAATGGCAAGGCTACGTTTGTCGCGGGCCTTGCGGCTTTCGAAATCGCCCGAAACAATTTGAACACCGGTTTCCGCCAGTGCCTTATACAGTTCGGCCAGCAACAACGTCTTGCCAGACCCTGCCTTGCCGATCACCGCCATCACGCCAGATTTCCCGTTTCCAGGAAGTTTCAGCAGCGCATCATCATCAAGGTCTACGCCTGCCGATTTCAGCATCTCAGAGATGCTGTCATATGCGGCGGCCTGGTCATCAGAGAAAGTCACGGGGGGCAAAGACATGGCGCGACCCTACAAGGCCGCGCCAGCTATCACCAGACGTGGATTTCGGTTTTCGTGCCGTCAGGCGGACATAGCAAACCGGGGCTGAGTGCCAACTCCAAAGGCCGTCTTGAACCACAGCCGCGACAGCTCGCGCGGGATGCCCGCCCGTTGGGCAACGCGATTGCAGTCATCGGCTGAGTACGGCCACAGCCCGACTGAGATCTGATCGCGCCCCTTTCCTTCAGTGCCCAGCACGATCGGAGACGACCCAATCAGGCGGTAAATCCGAATCATGCGCGCATCGAAAACGCCTGCGATGTGGGTTAAACCAAACCCTTCCATCATCTCACCCCCGCTGAGCATGATCGCCCCTGCGGTGTGTGGGCTCGCCGTGCGCGACAGGCAAAACCGTGTCACTTCCCAGATCAATGGGCTGTTGATCGGTTTTCCACCGGTCAGGTGGCCGAACACCTCGTTCACCATGACCGGGCCGGTCGTGGGCAAGACACGCATGGACCCGCCGTGGCTGCCGTCAGGTTCCTCCCAAATCACGTAGATCGGGTTCAGTTCATCGTACTGATCCCGCTCTTCCCCCTTATCATTTACGTGAACATCCCAACCCAGCCGGGTCTTGAACTGATCGGCGCGGTCCCGAAACATCCCCTCGGCCAGTTTTGGATATTTGTGCAATTCGTCCGCATAGACATAGCGCAACATGACTCTTTTCCCCTTGTCGTCCTGTGCAGGAACAAAGGGGGTACAGAGTCTTGGTTAATTTCCTGTTTTGAGAGCGCGCGGTCCTTAAACCACTATTAACCCTCTGCTGAGTGCCGTGGCGATGGCGTGCGTCGTATTCTGCGCGCCCAATTTCGCACGGGCGCTTTCGATATAGACCCTCAACGTGTGTTCTGAGATCGACAGGGAATGCGCCACCTGCGCCCGGCTATAACCCAGGGCAAGCAGAGTCATGGCATCCACTTCGCGCGGTGATAATCCACGCGCGGATTCGGGCTGCCGGTCGCTTTCGAATTCCAGCGCTTTGCGGTTGAAGTAATGCGCGATCAGGATCAACTCGCGACCATGCGTCTCAATAAACTTGAGCCACGCGTCATCATCACAGGAGTGGTTGACCGTGAACAAAGCGAATTGACCATTCGGGCCGCGGATCGGGATGGAATAGCCCTGATTTCCAACGCCGTGCTCTGACGCGTCTTTCAGGAAGGTCTTGGCAACTTTGCTTGACCAATCCAGTGTCTTCCAATCCACTGGATGAAAACGCTGAAAACACCCCAAGATCACCGGGTCTATTCTGTGGTAATTTCGGTCGCGGTACCGCTCGGCCCAGGCATCGGGATAGGTCGTATATCCGTATTGGTCTCCGGCCCCATCAACCCAATGGTAGATCAGGTGTTCGACCTGCAGTCTGTCCCGCAAACGCGTGGCAACATCGCCGAGTTCATCAAGCGTGCTGGTGTTTTCCAAGTCCTCCAGAACCTGGCTCATATCGAGTTTTGTTGCCATCGGCCGGCGCCCGCACCTCATTCTTTCCAGACGCGATCTCGGCTGCGGCGATCAGTTTGGTATCGTCCAACTGCTCGGCCAACGCGGTCAAACCGTTTTCAACAGCAAAGGCGCTGAGGTCCGACAGAACGTCCAGTATCCACTCATTTTGCGCCATCAGGGTCTCTCCGAAACGGTTAACGAAGGGTTAACACAACCATAGCATGCGGAGATTTTCTTAGCCTATTCACTGGTTTCTACTCCCCAAAAACAGTGGGGTTGGAATTTGCAACACTTTGAAAGCAAACGTTTAAGTTCGGAAAATGGAACACCCGCGAACCGAAAAACCGATTCGCGGGTGTGTTGCATAAAAGTTAACGCGGCTTAGTCGCGCGCGGCCAGAACCTCTTCAAGCGTCCGCATTCCGGTGCGCGGTGCCTGGACCAGAACCGACATGTTGCCCGGCTTATGCTCGTTACGCAGCATCTTCATATGCGCCTCGGGCAGGTCGGCCCAGGTGAACACTTCGGACATGCAGGGGTCCAGGCGACGCTCGACCATCAGCTGGTTCGCTGCCGACGCTTGTTTCAGATGCGCAAAGTGCGAACCCTGCAGGCGTTTCTGGTGCATCCACATATAACGAACGTCGAAGGTGCAGTTGAAACCGGTGGTGCCGGCGCAGATCACGACCATGCCGCCTTTTTTGCAGACCAGCGACGAGACCGGGAAAGTGGTTTCACCGGGGTGTTCAAAGACCATGTCGACGTTCACACCTTTGCCGGTGATGTCCCAAATCGCCTTGCCGAACTTGCGCGCCTCTTTCAGCCAGGCCGCGTATTCAGGCGTGTTGACCGTAGGCAGCTGGCCCCAGCAGTTAAAGTCCTTGCGGTTGATTACGCCTTTGGCGCCCAGCCCCATCACGAAATCGCGCTTGCTTTCGTCCGAGATCACACCGATCGCGTTTGCACCTGCAGTGTTGATCAGCTGGATCGCGTAGGAACCCAGACCGCCCGATGCGCCCCAGACCAGAACGTTTTGGCCGGGCTTCAGGTCATGCGGCTCATGCCCGAACAGCATACGGTACGCGGTTGCCAGCGTCAGGGTGTAGCAGGCGCTTTCTTCCCAGGTCAGGTGTTTGGGACGCGGCATCAACTGCTGGGCCTGTACGTTGGTGAACTGTGCGAATGAGCCGTCGGGCGTCTCATAACCCCAAATCCGCTGGCTGGGCGAGTACATCGGATCGCCGCCGTTGCAGTGCTCGTCATCGCCGTCGTCCTGATTGCAGTGGATCACAACCTCGTCGCCAACTTTCCAGCGCTTTACCTTGTCGCCGACAGCCCAAACGATACCGGACGCATCGGAACCAGCGATATGGAATGGTTGACCATGGCCGTCAAACGGGCTGATCGGCTTACCCAGCGAGGCCCAGACACCGTTGTAGTTGACGCCTGCCGCCATCACCAGAACCAGCACTTCGTGGCTGTCCAGCTTCGGGACATCGACCACTTCCAGCTGCATCGCTGTATCCGGTTCGCCATGGCGTTCTTTGCGGATAGCCCATGCATACATTTGTTTGGGCACAAACCCCATCGGAGGGATTTCACCCATCTCATAGAGGTCTTTTTCCGGTGCCTCGTACGACGCGATGCCGCTGTCGGTGTCCAGAGCCATGTTGGCCTCCTTTATCTAGTCCTTTGCCGCGATGCAGAATCGCATGCGTTAACCGATGGAATATTGCTCATCGAGAAATAATGCAACCGATTTTGATCTTGTTTTGAAATTTTATGACCCAGCGGATGCAGAAAAACCTTTTGCGCCCGCAGCATCTCCGGTATGTGGCCCCAATGGGGCGGATGCTGCGTAGTATTCCAGCAGATCAACCCTTTGGCCTGATTGGGATATTTTTCCATCAACTCGTTTCAGAATACGCCGCTCGACCAATTGATTGATCGCTGCGTCGACCGAAGCGCGGTTTTCTTCGTCGGAAATCCCGTTCCGCCGCATCAGGTCGACAATCATATGTGCCAGGTCCTCTTCGGGCATCTCCTCGTGCTGTTGCATCAACCAACACGCCGCAGGAACTGGTACCAGCGGGATCGCATCACGAATCTCTGCCATCAGGGCGCGCGCCAGATCGGTCATCAGGTCGCGCGGGTGATCGGTCCGAAACGCGCGCAACGAAACCGGATGGCCGTACCGGACCGAAGCAATACCGAACCGTTTGTAACGCCCGATGATACGCCGCCAGATCTGTTTGAGGATCCACCCTGTGATCACTCCGATCTTGGCCCGAAACCGGCGTTCGTTGCCCAATGAAGCCCGGGTTAGAATTGTATCCTCGAGGACACGATCGTAGTTCAGCGCCACGGGAACAAACACGACATCACGACCGTCCGCTGAGGTACCGTCGATAATATACTTCAACAATCCCAGCTTTGGGCGGCCTAATGCCCCTGTCAGGCTCAGCCCGCCCTCTGGGAACATGGCCTGGGTCACCCCGGCCTCGGTCGCATGACGCACGTAGCAGGCCAGAACTTGACGGTAGAGATCGTTGCCCGACCTGCGGCGTATAAAATACGCGCCCATCGCGCGGATCAGACGGCTTAGGGGCCAGACGCGCGCCCACTCACCCACCGCATAGGATAGCGCGGAGTGCTGCGCCGCCAGATAGGTAACCAAGACATAATCCATGTTGCTGCGGTGGTTCATGACAAACACCACCGTCGCATCAGGGTCGATATTCTCGACGGCTTCTTCGTCCCGATAGCTGAGCCGCACCTGATAGAACGCGTTGCTCAACAACCGTGTCAGTCGGATCGCAATGCTGAAATAGGCAACGGCCGAGAACGATGGAACAATCTCGCGGGCATATCGGCGGGCCTGCTCAAAGGCAACGGCCTCTGGGACACCTGTGTCGCGCGCGTGCTGCTGTAAGGCCTGTCCAACTTGGGGGTCATAGATCAGGCGCTGAATCATGTCGTGGCGGTGGGCCAGTTTGAACGGCTGGATAGGCCGTTTAAGGCGTTGATTCAATCGTTTTACGGCGCGTTCCAGACGCCGTCGAAAAAACCAACGCACGGATGGAAACAAAAAATGCGAGGCAAACGTGACCGCGGCGAACACCAGGATCAGCAAAAAAAGCCAAAGCGGAAGCTCTACAGTCTGCGTCATGCGCGCACCCTGCCACCAAACGCTGCGTCCTACAATCTGAAGAACGTGATATGCCGCGACGCAGCGAATTGACATATCCCGAAAATTGCGCTTTAGAAGCCGGTGACGAAATTTTCTTGCCCGCCCGAAACACGAGGTCCAGCTATGACGCAGACGCAGAAAGATCGCCCCTGGCTCATCCGAACCTATGCCGGTCACTCCACCGCCAAAGCGTCGAACGCCTTGTATCGCGGGAACCTTGCAAAAGGTCAGACCGGTCTTTCGGTGGCCTTCGACCTGCCGACTCAGACCGGTTACGACAGCGACCACACGCTCGCACGCGGCGAAGTGGGTAAGGTGGGTGTGCCCGTCTGCCATCTGGGGGATATGCGCGTCCTTTTCGACCAGATCCCGCTGGAACAGATGAACACCTCGATGACGATCAATGCGACGGCACCTTGGCTGCTAGCGCTTTACATCGCAGTGGCCGAGGAACAGGGTGCAGATGTCTCTAAACTGCAAGGCACGGTTCAGAACGACCTGATCAAGGAATACCTAAGCCGGGGCACCTATGTCTGCCCGCCGAAACCTTCGCTGAAGATGATCGCGGACGTTGCCGAGTATTGCTATACCAACGTTCCGAAATGGAACCCGATGAACGTGTGTTCCTATCACCTGCAAGAGGCGGGCGCGACGCCCGAACAGGAGCTGGCCTATGCGTTGGCCACCGCCATCGCCGTTTTGGATGAGCTGCGCCCCCGCGTCCCGGCCGAGGATTTCCCTGCCCTGTGTGGACGGATTTCGTTCTTTGTGAACGCGGGCATCCGCTTTGTTACTGAAATGTGCAAAATGCGCGCGTTTGTCGATCTTTGGGACGAAATCCTGCAAGAGCGCTACGGCGTCGAAAACCCGAAATTCCGCCGATTCCGTTACGGTGTTCAGGTGAACTCGCTGGGCCTGACTGAGCAGCAGCCGGAAAACAACGTCTACCGTATCCTGATCGAAATGCTGGCGGTGACCCTGTCGAAAAAGGCGCGCGCACGTGCGGTGCAGTTGCCGGCATGGAACGAAGCCCTTGGTCTGCCCCGCCCGTGGGATCAGCAATGGTCGATGCGGATGCAGCAGATCCTGGCCTATGAAACCGACCTGCTGGAATACGGCGACCTGTTTGACGGCAACCCCGCTGTGGATGCCAAGGTCGAAGAACTGAAAGAGGGCGCGCGGGCGGAACTGACCAACCTGGATTCGATGGGTGGCGCAGTCGCCTCGATCGAGTACATGAAATCGCGCCTTGTGGATTCGAATGCCGAACGCCTGAACCGCATCGAACGGAACGAAACCGTTGTTGTTGGCGTGAACAAATGGATCGAAGGCGAGCCCTCGCCTCTGCAGACCGAGGACGGCGGTATCATGGTGGTCGATCCGGCCGTCGAACAAGAACAGATCGCACGTCTGAACGAATGGCGTCAGGAACGTGATGATACCGCTGTCAAAGCTGCCCTGTCCACGCTGCGTGAGGCGGCGCAAAACGGAACCAACATCATGGAACCGTCGATCGCCGCCGCCAAGGCGGGCGTGACCACGGGTGAATGGGCCGAGGAAATGCGCAAGGTCTATGGCACCTATCGCGGGCCAACCGGAGTGTCCGGCTCGGTCTCGAACAAGACCGAGGGGCTGGAAGATCTGCGTGCAGCCGTGGACGCAGTTAGCGACAAGCTGGGGCGCCGGCTGAAATTCCTAGTCGGGAAACCTGGGCTGGACGGGCATTCGAACGGTGCGGAACAAATCGCCTTCCGCGCGCGCGATTGCGGCATGGATATCAGCTATGAGGGTATTCGCCTTACGCCAGAGGAAATCGTAACGGCCGCAGCAGAAGACGACGCACACGTAATTGGACTGTCTATCCTGTCGGGCAGCCACATTCCGCTGGTGCAGGATGTCATGAACCGACTACGCGACGAAGGGATGGAACATATTCCGGTAGTTGTCGGCGGGATTATCCCGGATGACGATGCGGCAAAGCTTAAGGCCATGGGTGTCGCAAAAATCTATACGCCCAAAAACTTTGAGCTGAATGCAATCATGGGTGACATCGTTACTTTGGTTGACCCCCAAAATATGGCTGCTGAATAAACGACCTGCAAAATACATTCGCTCTGTTTCTATCCCCTGTGCAAAGGGGATAGATAATCTTTTCCTTTGGAATTACGGTGGGCCATCGCGAACATTGCCTATCAATATTCTGGGGAGAGGAATTGTGGCTGTGAATCTGGAAAAAATGTCGCGCAAAGACCTGTTGGAATTGCGCGATCAAGTTGAACGGGCCTTGGTGGAAGCTGAAAAACGCGAGCGTAAAGAAGCTCTGCAAGCGGTTGAAAAGGCGGCCGCGAAATACGGATTTTCATTGTCTGATCTGGCTGTGGATGCGGTTCCGTCGGGCAAATCTGCGAAAACAAAGGCGAAATATAGAAATCCCGGAAATCCAAATCAGACATGGTCCGGGCGCGGTCGGAAACCGCAATGGATTCATGACGCGCTGCAATCCGGCGCTGATATTTCTGATCTGGAAATCTGAAACTCAATTGGAACTGATCTTAAAATGACAATTCATATTGGTGCCGAAAAGGGCGAAATTGCCGAAACTGTTTTATTGCCTGGCGACCCATATCGGGCGAAATGGGCAGCCGAAACGTTTTTGGACGATGTAAAACAAGTCAATGACGTGCGCGGCATGCTTGGCTTTACAGGTATCTGGAAAGGCAATCGCGTAACAATTCAGGGCAGTGGCATGGGAATGCCGTCTTTGTCGATCTACGTGAACGAATTGATCCGCGACTTCGGTGCCAAAACCCTGATCCGCATTGGATCGTGCGGCGGGATGCAGGACAGTGTGGGTATTCGTGATGTAATTCTGGCAATGACGTCGACCACGCTCAGCACACCATCGCGCGGCATCCTGAAAGAACTTAACTTTGCCCCCTGCGCGGATTGGGGACTGTTGCAGGCCGCCGCACAGGCCGCCGCAGCGAAGGGGACACCCACTCATATCGGCGGGATTTATTCTTCGGACGTGTTCTATGACGAACGCCCCGACCTGAACGAACAGATGGTCCGCCACGGCATTCTGGGGGTCGAAATGGAAGCGGCCGAGCTTTACATTCTGGCCGCCCGCCACAAGTGCCGCGCGTTGGCCGTTCTGACTGTGTCAGATCACCTGTTGACGGGTGAGGCCTTGCCGTCGTCCGAACGCGAAAGCAGCTTTGGTGATATGGTTGAAATCGCACTGCAAGCGGCATTTCCTGACGCTGCATAGTCACCGACAGGGCGCATGGTCGCCCTGCTCTTCTATTTCCCTTTCAGGCAGCTGGTCGGTGAATCTGCGCCTTCCTTCTGCGCCCCGCAATAGGCACAGATCCAGACACCTTCCTTACGGTGCTGGCGCCACCGACAATCACGCGTCAATGAAGATGTACGTGACCGCCACAGGAAATAGGCAAATACACCGCCAGCCAGAACAAGAAGCAAAATGGGCATACCCCTGCATGGCCCATTTTGTACATCGCCTGCAAGTCTGCTGTCGGATTAAGCAGCGTTTGCGTATTCGAAGAGGGCCGGTTCACGCTGTTCTTCTGCTACGGTAGGTTCGGGCGTGTAGTACGCCCAGGCCTGATTCAACAGCTCAAGCGCGTCTGAGGTGCTTGTCTTGGATTTTGGTTCTTGATTTTCCATCGGAGCGATCCCGTTCTCGGTAATATCACCCCTCCCTGACCGTAGAATAGTACTGATCAGGGGCAGTCGCATTGCCTAAATTTGCATTGTCGGCATGCACTCACCGCAACGCGGCAAGTGCTTGATTTTAAGCCGATTTAGACTGCGCGGTCGACCATCATCTTCTTGATCTCGGCGATCGCTTTGGCCGGATTCAAACCCTTCGGGCAGGTCTTGGCGCAGTTCATGATCGTGTGGCAACGGTACAGCTTGAAGGGATCTTCCAGCTCGTCCAGACGCTCGCCCGTGGCTTCATCCCGGCTGTCGATGATCCAGCGATAAGCGTGCAACAAAGCGGCGGGCCCAAGGTAGCGATCACCGTTCCACCAATAGCTCGGGCACGAGGTCGAGCAGCTGGCGCACATCACGCATTCGTACAGACCATCCAGCTTTTTGCGATCCTCGATGGATTGTTTCCACTCTTTCGCCGGGCGGTTTGTCTTGGTTTCCAGCCACGGCATGATCGAGGCATGCTGGGCGTAGAAATGAGTCAGGTCCGGGATCAGGTCCTTCACCACCGGCATGTGCGGTAGCGGGTAAATCTTCACATCGCCCTTGATCTCATCCATGCCGTAGATACAGGCCAGAGTGTTAATCCCGTCGATATTCATCGCACAGGATCCACAAATCCCTTCACGACAGGACCGACGGAAGGTCAAGGTGGGATCGATTTCGTTCTTGATTTTGATCAGCGCGTCCAAAACCATCGGGCCGCAACTGTCCATGTCCACGAAATAGGTGTCTACGCGCGGGTTTTGCCCATCGTCCGGGTTCCAGCGATAGATTTGAAACTTACGAACATTCTTGGCGCCTTCCGGCTTGGGCCAGGTTTTGCCCGTCGTAATCCGAGAGTTCTTTGGCAGGGTGAGTTGTACCATTTCCGACCTCGCTAAAATCCCGCTAATAGATATACTCCGCAGCGCAGAAAGCCAACCTTTTAACCTTGAAAACACCTAAGAAAATTAGGCAAATTCGCCTTTACGGACTCCTGACGCAAAAAGAATGTGCAGGTGCAAAACGGGCTGAGGGCAGAACATAGAATGCCGACAAACGTCGTTAACATACCTTACGGGACCAAGAACCCTTATCAGAATATGATGTATTCGGCCTGCGCACCTGAATTCAATCTGTCCGGCCCACGCACCGTTTTATTTTCCGAATTTGCCCAGCCCGAATTTCAGGCCGAAAACGAAATCATTCACATTCACTGGGATGACCGTCTGTTTGGAAACCCAGAGAGTGAAGAAGAAAACACCATTTTTCCCATCGCGTTTGACCGGCTCAGGCAGTTTCAGGCAAATGGTGGGCGGATAATCTGGACCATTCACAACAAATTCGCTCATGCCGCCGCAGATCAAAGCGCGATTTTCTGCGAGAGCCGCCGGCAATTGGCTCAGCTTGTGGATTTGGTGCATGTTCACACACCCAACGCCAAACACCACATGATCTCGGAATACGGCACTAACCCAGATAAATTGCGCCTGATTCCGCACCCCAGCTATCTGGGAGTTTATGAACCGGCCGAGCATACTCTGAACCGCCCTTTGCCTTTGCGCGACACCACGCGGCTTTTGACATTCGGCGCGATGCGCGGAAGCCGGGAATTGGATCGGCTGCAGCAGGCGACCCAAAAGCTCACCAACCGGGGTTATGAATTTCACCTTTCAGTAGTTGGTCGCGTATTCCGCTCGGGGCGCCGCTTAGCACGGCGCATTCAACGAAACCCGAACAACACCGTAGTCGCAGATCGCATTCCCGATGAAGAGGTCGCGCACGTGTTTTCGCAGGCACACGCTTACGTTCTGCCGTCGACCACAACTTTCACATCCGGCACTGCCATGCTTGCCCAGACATTCGGGCTGCCGCTCATCGGCCCGGACATTGACCCACACAAACAAACAACACCCGAGGCTTGCCACGATCTGCTATATCCGGCTCAGAACCCTCGCGGGTTGATCCGCATGCTGATGCGCGTCATTGCAATGTCGGATGCGGAGTTGATCGAAAAGCGAAAGGCGTGTTTCGAGTTCGCTATCGCACGCGAACCGGCGCGCATCTCCAACGATCTCAAAATGGCTTTGTCTGAATTGTTGTAGAGAACCTGCGAAAGCAGCAGGACCTTACAAATAATTGCGCCCCCCAAAACAGGAGGCGCGCAGTGCTTCGGATTTAGAATGTCCGCGCTTTGGGCGCGATTTTCTGCAGGCTGATACCGCCTTCATCTTCGGTGGTCAGCGGATCGACGATCACCGGACGATAGCTGAGCTCGACCTTGTTGCCATCGACACGCGAGACGGTGTGGACACGCCAGTTTTCGTCATCACGTTCGGTGAAATCCTCATGCGCGTGTGCGCCACGGGATTCCTTACGTGCCTCGGCACCCACGATGGTGGCCAGAGCGCTTGGCATCAGGTTGGTCAGTTCCAGCGTTTCCATCAGGTCACTGTTCCAGACCAGCGAGCGGTCGCTGACTTTCAGGTCGTCCATTTTAGCTGCAATCGCAGTCATTTTCTCGACGCCTTCGGCCATGGTTTTGGCGGTCCGGAATACGGCCGCGTCCTCTTGCATGGTGCGCTGCATCTCCAGCCGCAGATCCGCAGTCGGGATCGCGCCACTGGCATTGCGGATGGCATCAAACCGATCAAAAGCCTTATCGACGGACGCCTGGTTCAGAACCGGGTTCGGCGCGTCCGCGTCAACAACCTTACCGGCCTTGATCGCAGCGGCGCGGCCAAAGACAACCAGGTCGATCAGCGAGTTCGAGCCCAGGCGGTTTGCACCATGGACCGAGGCACACCCCGCCTCACCCACAGCCATCAGGCCTGGAACCACGGCAGTTGGGTCGTCAGCGGTCGGGTTCAGAACCTCACCCCAATAGTTCGTCGGGATACCGCCCATGTTGTAGTGAACGGTCGGCAGAACCGGGATCGGCTCTTTCGTTACGTCGACGCCTGCAAATACGCGCGCCGATTCCGAGATACCCGGCAAACGCTCTGCCAGCGCGTCGGCTGGGAGGTGGCTGAGGTTCAGGTGAATGTGGTCACCATTTTCACCATGGCCGCGGCCTTCACGGATCTCCATGGTCATCGACCGCGAGACATAATCGCGGGGTGCCAGGTCCTTGTACTGGGGCGCATAGCGCTCCATGAACCGTTCGCCTTCCGAGTTGGTCAGATAACCACCTTCACCCCGTGCGCCTTCGGTAATCAGGCAGCCCGAGCCGTAGATGCCGGTTGGGTGGAACTGCACGAATTCCATATCCTGCAGGGCCAGGCCCGCGCGGGCCACCATGCCACCACCGTCGCCGGTGCAGGTATGGGCAGAGGTTGCGCTGAAATAGGCGCGGCCATAGCCACCGGTCGCCAGCACCACCATCTTGGCGTTGAAGACATGCATCGTGCCGTCGTCCAGCTTCCAGCAGACGACACCCTGACACTGCCCGTCCTCGGACATGACCAGGTCAATGGCGAAGTACTCAATGTAAAACTCGGCGTTGTTCTTCAGCGACTGACCGTACAGCGTGTGCAGGATCGCGTGGCCGGTTCGGTCAGCGGCGGCACAGGTCCGCTGCACCGCGGGACCTTCACCGAATTCGGTGGTGTGGCCGCCGAAAGGACGCTGATAGATCTTACCTTCTTCGGTCCGGCTGAAGGGCACACCATAGTGCTCCAGCTCATACACGGCCTTAGGAGCCTCACGCGCGAGGTATTCCATCGCGTCGGTGTCACCCAGCCAGTCCGAGCCCTTGACGGTGTCGTACATGTGCCACTGCCAATGGTCGGGTCCCATGTTCGAAAGCGACGCGGCGATACCGCCCTGCGCAGCAACCGTGTGCGAGCGTGTCGGGAAAACCTTGGTCACGCATGCCGTGCGCAAACCCTGTTCCGCCATACCCAGTGTGGCGCGCAGACCGGCCCCACCGGCACCGACAACAACCACGTCATATTCGTGTGTTTCGTATTCGTATGCAGCTGTCATTTGTCTATTTCCTTACCGCGCGTTTCACAGAGCCAGCTTGATCAGGGCAAACAACCCTGCAGCCATCAATGTGTAGCCAAACGCCGCGACGGCCATGAGGCTCAGCTTTTCTGCGACACCGTGGACATAATCTTCGATCGCTACCTGTGTTTCACGCACCAGGTGCAGAATGACGACGACCATTGTCAGGCCAGTCACAATGGCCGGGAACGGACGACCGTAATACGCCAGAACCTCTTCGTAGGATTTGCCCAGCCCGTTGGCAAAGACGAACACGAAAAGCGGCACAAGAACAACCAGCGCGGCCGAGCTGACCATCATCTGCCAGTGGTGATGCGTACCTTCGCCGCCAGCCCCGGTTCCCTGCGCGCGCTTGCGGTCAGTGAGATAATTCATAACCAGTCTCCTTAAACCGCGATCGCCGTGATGAAGGCGAGGATCGTAGCCAGCACCAGCATACCGATCCCCAGCTTCTCGGAAATCCGCACATCCACGCAGTACCCCAGGTCCCAGATCACGTGACGCAGACGGCCCAGCATGTGGTAGAAAATCGCCCAAGTCGCAGCGAACATCACCAGATCACCCAACCAGCTTCTCATCAGGCCGTCGATAAAATTGAATGACGACTCTGAAGTCGCGGCTGCCAGGAACCACCAGACGACAAAGAATGCGATCGCCAGTGACGCAATTCCCGTGATACGCACGAGGATTGAGGTCACCGAAGTCAGCTGCGGGCGATAAATCGAAAGATGGGGTGAAAGAGGGCGATTGCCCCGATTTACATCGGCCATGTTGGCTCCTTTACGGTTGGCTTCCGAAGGTTTTACCGTTTTTTGCCGTTCTGTCACGTGCTGCAGCTGCAAAAAAGCTGATAATTGATGCAAAATGGCGGATATTTGTGATATGTGATCACACAAAATAAAGTCGTGATCACAAAAGCATTATGAGACATGTGATGTTAGCGCCTGAAACCCCGAATCTGCGATTCAGCTATTTCAATTCAGCGGTTTGCTGGGTCACTTCACGCAGCAATTTCTTCCGGATACGCGCGGGATAATCGGCAAACCCCGAGGCCGAAACGACAAATGCTCCCTCGCCTACGATCACGTTTTCAAAGAAATAGGCCGTCAGGTCTGGTTCGGTTTCCTCGATGGCAATTGCGTTCACCGTCACACCACGGGTCCGCAGGATTCGGTGCACTTCAGACGGCTCGATCCCCTCGTTCGACACACCATCGCCCGAGATGTCGATCAGATGCCGCTCGCATTCGGCAACCTCGTCAAAATAGGCCATAGTCGTTTCCAACGCCTCGCCTATCGCCGTCGAGAAATTGCGCCAGACACGAGGATCATTGCCTACCCTGTCCGCAAACTGATCTATCGCCTCGAAACTGTCGATGCGTGTCCAGGGAACCGTGACTTGCTGGCGCGACGATCCCGTCCATTGCACCAGCATCACTTGGGCCCGTCCGCGTACCAGCGCCTCGGACACAATCGGGTCGCGCAAACCGGCGGCAAGACCGTCCATTTGAATACGGTATTCCGTACTGTCGACCGACCCCGAGACATCCACCGCCAACGCCAAAGCGAGATCGCAGGCATAGGCGGGCGGCGACAGGCAGACGCAGGTTGCTAATGTGCGAAACAGGGTCATGACCGCAGCCTAGCACGAATGGCGCAGGCCGCGATCAAATGAATGTCAGGGAAGACGTTAAATTGGCATCAACGCCCAATAGTCCAGATCAAGCAGCACATTCGGCAGATACCGCCCGTCTTCGTTTTTCAGCTCGAACGGCGCACCGCCCTTGGTGGCGACTAAACGCAGACGGATCGCACCAACACCCGGGACGCCGGTTTCCGCCTTGTCCAGAACTTCGGACCAGGCCTTGATCGTGTCACCAGCAAAACAGGGATTGGCGTGCGCGCCCCCGTTCAAACCAACAATCATCTGCGCATTGGCCAGACCATTGAACGACAGGGTCCGGGCCATCGAAATCACGTGACCGCCATAAATCAGCCGCCCGTCGGGGCGGAAGGTCAGGTCGAAATGCACCTTGGCGGTGTTCTGCCACAGGCGTGTGGCCAACATATGCTCGGCCTCTTCGACAGTGACGCCGTCCACGTGATCAATTGTCTCGCCGATGTCGTAATCACCCCAGCGATGCGCTTCACCGGCTTGGGTGAAATCGTAGTTCGAGAAATCGAGGCCCTCGGGCACAATCAAATCCTGTGCGCCCAGAGCCTTTTTCAGTTCCGGCACAACCGTCTCGGGCGCGGGTGCGTCCAAATCGGATTTGCGGACCATCACCCAGCGGACATACTCGATCACAACCTCATCGCGCTGATTCAGGCCGCGCGTACGCACCCAGACAACCCCTGTCTTGCCGTTCGAGTTCTGTTTAAGGCCGATCACCTCGGATTCCGAACGCAGCGTATCGCCGGGATAAACCGGCTTCAGCCAGCGCCCCTCGGCATAGCCCAGATTGGCCACCGCATTCAGCGAGATATCGGGGACAGTTTTGCCAAACACAACGTGGAACGCGGCAAGATCATCAATCGGGCTTTGCGGCAAACCAGAGGCCCGGGCAAACTCGTCCGAGGAATAGAGCGCGTGCCGCGCAGGATAGAGCGCATGGTACAGCGCCCGCTCGCCGGTGGTCACGGTGCGTGGAACTGCGTGTTGCAGGACCTGACCAACAGAGTAATCCTCGAAAAAGCGGCCCGGATTGGTTTTTGCCATTATTGCTGTCCCAGTTTCATGTCAGGTGAATAATCGGCCTCGACCTCTTTGGTCACGGCCTGTGCGCAGCGCATCATGCGGCTGTTTTCGTCATAGGCGTAGGATGGATCGCCATACAGCTCCCACCCCTTTGCCAGCGCGTCGGACACTTTGTGGCAGAACGCGGATGTGTCTTCCTCGGTCAACAGACGATAGAGTTTTGCCATGATGTCAAATCCTTAAGACGGGAAAGGCGACGGACCGACCAGCCCGTGAATGTAACCGATGATGCCCAGCAGAACGATCGAAGCGACAAAGAACATCGCGTCCTTCCCATAGGTGCCGGGTTCGCCGGGGGTCCAGTCGGGTTCGGACTTGTTGATCACGATCACTTCGACCACGGCCCAGGCCAGCAATCCGCCAAACAGGATGATCGAGGCCAGATCACCATTCACAAGCAAATGCGCGAAAGCCCACAGTTTGAACCCGCCCAGCATTGGGTGGCGCAATTTGTTCAGCAAACGCCCTTTGGTCCCTGCGGGGCTCATCATGAAGATCGCAATCAGCACCAAAAGGTTGTTGATGTGGATCATGAACGTTGGCGGCGCCCAGACGTAGATGAAATCGGTCATGCGATAACCGAAGATCATCAGCAGGATCGACGCGACCAGAGCCAGTGCGACCGCACCCTTACCGCCATCGCCCATGGCGGCGCGGCGCTCCGGCATCACGCGTTTGAACAGATGTGCGGCCCACCACAGTGCCACACCGAGAATCAGAAGAACAAAGCCCATGCTGGCTTACCCCGCTTGCAAAGCTGTAATTGCCTCCGCTTTTGCCAGAATTTCGCGGGCAGTTACAACGTGCAGGTTTTCCACGATCTTGCCATCAACCACAGCAACGCCCTGCCCTTGCGCCTCGACCTCTTCAAAGGCGGCGATCTGGCGACGTGCCAGGTCGATCTCGGTCTCGGACGGAGCGTAAGCCGCGTTGGTGACATCGACCTGCGCAGGGTGGATTAGCGTCTTGCCATCAAAGCCCATGTCACGCCCCTGCGCGCATTCGGCAGCCAGACCTTCGGCGTCTTTGAATGCGTTATAGACACCGTCGACGATGATCAGCCCTTCGGCCTTGGCGGCCAGCAGGCACAGGCCCAGTGACGTCATCAGCGGCAGACGATCCGGACGGAAGCGGGTTTGCAGCTCTTTTGCCAGGTCATTGGTGCCCATGACAAAACCCGCCATCAGCGGATGGGCCGCAATCTCGGCCGCGTTCAGCATCCCACGCGGGGTTTCCATCATCGCCCAGATCGGAATGTCTCCGGTGATCGCGGCCAGCGCATCCACATCTGCGGCCGAGTTCACCTTGGGCAGCAGAACAACATCCGCGTCCATGTCGCGCACGGCCTCGGCGTCGGCGCGGCCCCATTCGGTGTCCAGCCCGTTGATGCGCACGATCTTGACCCGCGCGCCATATCCGCCCGCAGCAAGCGCGGCTTTGAGCGTTTCTCTCGCATTCTCTTTCTCATCCGCTGCAACTGCGTCTTCGAGGTCGAAAATGATCGCATCGACTGGCAGGGTGCGGGCCTTGTCCAGAGCCCGATCTTTCGAGCCAGGGATGTAAAGAACAGATCGATAGGGGCGCTGGCGCGGGTCCATTGGCTTCTCCCGAAGAAATAAAGTTGCGCGGAATGGGGCATTTTTTGTCGGAAAGTTCAAGCGCAAAATCGCCGCGCCGCAGCATTCCGATACGTGACCCAGCGCAACGCGCGTTCGTTTAACCGAATTTGGGCGCTCTCTCGGCACCCTTATCCGCGACTGGAATCGAAAGGGGTCAGGGATGCAAAAGGCACTGTTCAAGATGACGATGGGCCTTGGAATCATGGTTCTGGCCGCTGGACAACTGCACGCCCGCACATGCGCACCGCGTGACGAGGTGATCAAACGGCTGGCCGAAACCTACGGCGAAACCCGTCAGGGCATTGGCATCGCGCGGCAGGGGGCGGTGATGGAGGTTTACGCCTCGGATCAAAGTGGCAGCTGGACGATCACGGTGACGCTGCCGGATGGAATGACATGCCTTGTCGCCTCGGGGCAGGCATACGAAACGATCGCCGAAAGCCTGCCGCCCAACACCTGATCAGGTCAGCGCATCCCAGATCAGCTTGCTGCCCGTCAGGGTCAGAAGAACGTAGGCGATGCCAAAGAACAGGCGTTCAGACATCATGAAATGCGCCCGAACGCCAAGCCAGGCCCCAAGGATTGCGAAAGGGGTCAGCAACAGATCGGCCCAGGCCGTGTGCCACGTGAACAGGCCCAAATAAGCGTAGGGCACAAATTTGGCGATGTTGATGACCCAAAAAACCAGAACTGTACTGGCCTGAAACTCAGTTTTCGAAAGGCGCTGCGACAGTAGGTAGACGGCAGCCGGGGGGCCACCTGCATGGCTGACGAAGCTGGTGAACCCCGCGACGACCCCGGCAAACATTCCGGCGGACGGCGGCAGTCGATTGGCAAAACCACGCACCCAGCCCCTGGTCTGGGCGAGGTGCCATATGACAAAGCCGATCGAGATCCCTCCGATCAACAGGCGCAAAAGGTCGTCATCTGTGGTCCTGAACAACCACGCGCCCAACGCAACACCGGGCAAGGCCCCGAGAATCAGAAGGCGCGCATCCGGCCAGCTCCAGCGTTTCCAATAGGGTCCCAGTGTGGCCACGTCGATCACCATCAGGATCGGCAACATCAGCGCCAGCGCCTGCCCCGGATCCAAAATCAACGCCAGAATCGACGACGACGCAAAGGCCACGCCCGAGCCAAAGCCGCCCTTTGAGATGCCCGCAAAGATCACGGCCGGGATCGCTACAGCAAAAAACATCAGGTTCAATTCGAACATGCAGCGCCCCGGTTTCAGCCTGTATCACTGGTCGTTTAGCGCAATCACAACCCCGGGCGCAAACGGTATGCGGTTGCATGCCGCGCCGCTGAACACTTGCGCGAAAGCCATTTAACGACTAGCACAACCGCGATTTCAATTCCGACCGGAGATTTTCCAAATGGCCAGACCCAAGATTGCGCTGATCGGCGCAGGGAACATCGGCGGCACGCTTGCGCACCTCGCAGCTGTCAAAGAACTGGGTGACGTTGTCCTGTTCGACATCGCAGACGGATTGCCGCAGGGCAAAGCGCTCGACATCGCTGAATCCGGCCCCTCGGAAGGGTTCGACGCCGCGATGTCCGGCACCAGAGATTATGCCGATATCGCAGGCGCAGACGTTTGCATCGTCACCGCCGGTGTCGCACGTAAGCCAGGCATGAGCCGTGATGACCTGCTGGGCATCAATCTCAAGGTCATGAAGTCGGTCGGCGAAGGCATCGCAGCCCACGCGCCCGACGCGTTCGTGATCTGCATCACCAACCCGCTGGACGCGATGGTCTGGGCTCTGCGCGAGTTCTCGGGTCTGCCGCACAACAAGGTCTGTGGTATGGCTGGCGTTCTGGACTCGGCCCGTTTCGCTCACTTCCTGTCGGAAGAGTTCAATGTTTCGATGCGTGACGTCACCGCGTTTGTTCTGGGCGGTCACGGCGACACCATGGTGCCGTCGGTCCGTTATTCGACCGTTGCTGGCATCCCGCTGCCCGACCTGGTCGAGATGGGCTGGACCACGCAGGACAAGCTGGACGCCATCGTTCAGCGCACCCGCGACGGCGGCGCCGAGATCGTTGGCCTGCTGAAGACCGGCTCGGCCTACTACGCGCCTGCCACTTCGGCGATCGAAATGGCCGAAGCTTACCTGAAAGACCAGAAACGCGTTCTGCCCTGCGCCGCTTACTGCAATGGCGAACTGGGTGTTGACGGCCTCTATGTCGGCGTCCCAACCGTGATCGGTGCCGGTGGTGTCGAACGCATCGTCGACATCAAACTGAACGAAGACGAGCAAGCCGGTTTCGACAACTCGGTCAACGCCGTGAAAGGCCTGATCGAAGCATGCAAAGGGATCGACGCCTCTCTGGCCTGATCCGAAAGCAACGGCTAAAGATGACCCGGCCCACCTGTTGGTGGACCGGGTTTTTTTGTGGGAGTTTGTCATGTCATCTCAGGGATTTGTCATAGCCGCCAGTGGCGACCAGTACATCGAAACTGCTGTGGCAGCGGCCGAGTCCCTCAAAGCTGCAATGCCAAATGAAGCAGTCGATTTGTTCACCGACGTTGAGGGCGTATTGGGGACTGAGGTCTTCGACCAAATACACATGCTGGACAAAAGCTGGTTCCGCCCAAAATTCGAAAGCCTTGTGCGGTCGCGGTTTGACAAGACTGTCTATCTGGATGCCGACGTACGCTGCCTCGCGGATATGTCAGACATCTTCACCGTCCTCGACCGGTTCGACATTGCCATGGTGCATGATCCCTTGCGCAATTCGCAGCATACTCGGCGCATCTGGAAAACACCGCTGCCCAATGCGTTCCCACACCTGAATGGCGGATTGGTGGGTATCCGTGCCTCGGACCAGGTGTTGGCCTTTCTGCGCGAGGTGCAGGACACGATAGTTGCGGAAGACCTGAAATCCGATCAGGCACTGATCCGCGAGAAACTGTTCGAGAGCGATCTGCGGTTGGCTGTTTTACCACCGGAATACAATTTCCTCGACTACCGGCAGGCCGAGATGTTCGGGTTCCTGCACAGCGCGCCTCGGCTGCTGCACCACTACAAGTTCCATAGCCGACACGACAAACGGCTGGACAGCGCTCGGTCCGTCGCAGGCCTCGTAGGGCCAGACCTGGAACGTCACCTAAACGACCTGATCCAGGCAGATGCACAACTGACACCGGGCACAACAAAGAAGGTGCGCCCACTGGTGGACAAGGGCATCCTGGGCAAGTTGCGCAAGCTCGTCATGAGCGTGAAAAAGGGAGTCGTTCGCCTGCGCCGCAGCTGAGTCCGGGTTTAGCGCTAGCTGAAAACATTGTTTATTCTAAAGGCCGTCGGCGGCAACGAATCAAATTTCAGCTTTACCTCCACATTTGTGATCACACCCCAAAAAACTGTGATCACAAATAATGAAAATCTTCGTGAAAAACTGCATCCCTGTCAAAAAAGCCTTTAAACTTGCCCCCTAGACACCCCTATAACGGTGTAATCGCAGTCAGACAGGACAGTTTCGATGAACATTCACGAATATCAGGCCAAAGCGCTTCTTCGTAGCTATGGCGCTCCGGTCTCCGAAGGACGCGCGGTTCTGCGCGCCGAGGAAGCCAAAACCGCAGCTGGTGAATTGGACGGCCCGCTTTGGGTTGTCAAAGCGCAAATCCACGCAGGTGGCCGCGGCAAAGGCTCGTTCAAAGAGGCCGACGCCGGTGAAAAAGGCGGCGTCCGTCTGACCAAGTCGGTGGAAGAAGCCGCCGAAGAAGCCAAAAAGATGCTGGGCCGCACACTGGTCACCCACCAGACCGGTCCCGCAGGCAAGCAGGTCAACCGCATCTACATCGAAGCTGGATCCGGCATCGAGCGTGAGCTGTACCTGGCCCTGCTGGTCGATCGCCAGACCAGCCGTATCTCGTTCGTCTGCTCGACCGAAGGCGGCATGGACATCGAAGAGGTGGCCGCCGCAACGCCCGAGAAAATCCTGTCCTTCTCGGTCGATCCCGCGACGGGCTATCAGCCCTATCATGGCCGCCGTATCGCCTTCTCGCTGGGCCTGGAAGGTGCGCAGGTCAAACAATGCGTTAAGCTGATGAGCCAGCTCTATGCAGCCTTCGTCGAGAAGGACATGGAGATGCTGGAGATCAACCCGCTGATCATTTCGGACAAGGGCGACCTCAAGGTGCTGGACGCCAAAGTCGGTTTCGACGGCAACGCGGTCTACCGTCACCCCGACATCGCCGAGCTGCGCGACACGACCGAGGAAGACCCCAAGGAACTGGAAGCCAGCAAATACGACCTGAACTACATCGCACTGGATGGTGAGATCGGCTGCATGGTCAACGGTGCCGGTCTGGCGATGGCGACGATGGACATCATCAAGCTGTACGGGGCTGAGCCTGCCAACTTCCTGGACGTTGGTGGTGGTGCCACCAAAGAGAAAGTGACCGAAGCGTTCAAGATCATCACCTCGGACCCGCAGGTCAAAGGCATTCTGGTCAACATCTTCGGCGGCATCATGCGCTGTGACGTCATCGCCGAGGGCGTCGTCGCCGCGGTGAAAGAGGTCGGCCTGCAGGTTCCGCTGGTCGTGCGTCTGGAAGGCACGAATGTCGAGAAAGGCAAAGAGATCATCAACACCTCTGGCCTGGACGTGATCGCGGCGGACAACCTGAAAGACGGTGCCGAGAAGATCGTGAAGGCCGTCAAAGGCTAATCCAATTCCGTGGGGTGGGTTTCGACCCGCCTTTCCGAAGAATTCTGGCAGGCTTTGGCCCGCCTAAAATAGGAGAACGCCAAATGGCAGTCCTCATCGACGAAAATACCAAAGTGATCTGTCAGGGCTTCACCGGCTCGCAGGGCACATTCCACTCTGAACAGGCCATCGCCTATGGCACCAAGATGGTCGGCGGCGTGACCCCCGGCAAAGGCGGGATGACCCATCTGGACCTGCCCGTGTTCAACTCGGTCCACGAAGCCAAGCACGTGACCGAAGCCAATGCCTCGGTGATCTACGTGCCACCGCCCTTTGCGGCTGACTCGATCCTCGAAGCGATTGATGCCGAGATGGAAGTAATTGTCTGCATCACCGAAGGCATCCCGGTTCTGGACATGATGAAGGTGAAGCGCGCGCTGGAAGGCTCGAACTCGCGCCTGATCGGCCCGAACTGCCCCGGTGTCATCACGCCGGATGCATGCAAGATCGGCATCATGCCCGGCCACATCCACAAGCGCGGCTCGGTCGGCGTTGTTTCACGCTCGGGCACTCTGACTTACGAGGCCGTAAAGCAGACCACCGATGTGGGTCTGGGCCAGTCCACCTGCGTGGGCATCGGCGGCGACCCGATCAAAGGCACCGAGCATATCGACGTGCTGGAATGGTTCCTGGCCGATGACGAGACCGAGTCGATCATCATGATCGGTGAGATCGGTGGCTCGGCCGAAGAAGAAGCCGCGCAATTCCTGGCGGATGAGGCCAAGAGGGGCCGCAAGAAGCCAACCGCAGGTTTCATCGCAGGCCGCACAGCCCCTCCGGGCCGCCGCATGGGCCACGCGGGCGCGATTGTCGCCGGCGGCAAAGGCGGTGCGGAGGACAAGATCGAAGCCATGCGCTCGGCCGGTATCGTCGTGGCCGAAAGCCCTGCCCAGCTGGGTGAGGCTGTGTTGGAAGCGATTGGCTGATATGGCGGCTTCGGCCGTCTAATCGGGGAGGAACGGAACACATGACCTTTGGTGAGGCTGTCAGAACGTGTTTCTCCAAATTCTTCACTTTTTCGGGCCGCGCCTCGCGGCCCGAATACTGGTTCTTTTTCCTGTTCATCGTGATCTGGAACATCATCGCCGGAATCATCGACTGGCAACTCTTCACGCAAGTCTCGGTCAGCCAAAGCGATGAGGTGAAATCCGTCACTGCAACGTCCTCGGCACCGGTGCAGAGCATCGTGGGCCTGATCGTGTTCATCCCGCATCTGGCCGTCGCGTGGCGGCGGATGCATGATACCGGGCGCAGCGGGCTGTTCGCCCTGTTGCCGATCCTTCTCATCCTCGGCGCCGGGGCGGTTCTGTTCTTTGGCATCGGCCTTGCCTCCAGTTTCCAGCACGGCGGCAATCTGGACATCCTGTTCACCCGCGCCACCCTGCTGATTGTCATTCCGACACTGCTTGTTCTTTTTGTGTCGCCCCTCCTGGTTCTTTGGTGGCTGACCCGCCCCAGCCAGCCAGGCACCAACCAATACGGTCCCAACCCAACAGAGGTAGCCCAATGACCGAACATACGCCTAACTCTGCCTTTCATGCCTCAAGCTTTATGCAGGGGCACAATGCGGAATATCTGGAGCAGCTTTATGCCCAGTACACCAAGGATCCGAATGCGGTAGATGCCGCCTGGGTCGAGTTCTTCCGGGCGATGGGCGACGCCACCCCGGATATCCAGCGCGAGGCTGAAGGGCCGTCCTGGGCACGGACCGACTGGCCTCCGATGCCGACGGATGATCTGACCGGTGCGTTGACGGGCGAATGGGCGGAAATCGATGCCAAGGCGGCTGGCAAAAAGATCAAGGACAAGGCCGAGGCCAAGGGCGTTCCGGTCAGTGAAGATCAGATCAAACGCGCCGTGCTGGACAGCCTGCGGGCGCTGATGCTGATCCGGGCTTATCGCATCCGGGGCCATCTGGCCGCCGATCTGGACCCGCTGGGCATGCGCGCGGCCAGCACCCACCCCGAGCTGGACCCCAAGACCTATGGCTTCACAGAGGGCGACATGGACCGCCCGATCTTTATCGACAACGTGTTGGGCCTGCAGATGGCCAGCATGCGCCAGATCGTCGAGATCGTGAAGCGGACATATTGTGGCACATTCGCGCTGCAATACATGCATATTTCGAACCCCGAAGAGGCCGCGTGGCTGAAGGAACGGATCGAGGGGTATGGCAAAGAGATTCAGTTCACCAAGGAAGGCCGAAAGGCGATCCTGAACAAGATGGTCGAGGCCGAAGGCTTCGAGAAGTTCTTGCATGTGAAATACATGGGCACCAAGCGGTTCGGTCTGGACGGCGGTGAGGCGCTGATCCCCGCGATGGAGCAAATCATCAAGCGCGGTGGCGCGTTGGGTGTCAGCGATATCGTGATCGGTATGCCGCACCGCGGTCGCCTCAACATCCTGGCCAACGTGATGCGCAAGCCGTATCGCGCCATCTTTAACGAGTTCCAGGGCGGTAGCTTCAAACCCGAAGATGTCGACGGGTCAGGCGACGTGAAATACCACCTCGGTGCTTCCAGCGACCGCGAATTTGATGGCAACTCGGTGCACCTGTCGCTGACGGCAAACCCCTCGCACCTCGAGGCGGTGAACCCGGTTGTTCTGGGCAAGGTTCGCGCCAAACAGGATCAGTTGGGCGACGAAAACCGCACCAGGGTCATGGGTATCCTGTTGCACGGCGACGCAGCCTTTGCCGGTCAGGGTGTTGTGGCCGAAGGCTTCGGCCTGTCCGGCCTCAAGGGTCACAAGACCGGCGGCACGATGCACATCGTGGTGAACAACCAGATTGGCTTCACCACCGCGCCGCACTTCTCGCGCTCGTCCCCATACCCGACTGATATCGCGCTGATGGTCGAAGCGCCGATTTTCCACGTGAACGGCGACGACCCTGAGGCCGTTGTCCACGCGGCCAAGGTCGCGACCGAGTTCCGCCAGAAGTTCCACAAGGACGTGGTCATCGACATCTTCTGCTACCGTCGGTTCGGGCATAACGAGGGCGACGAGCCCATGTTCACCAACCCGATCATGTACAAGAAGATCAAGACGCATAAGACCACGCTGTCTTTGTATACCGAGCGTCTGGTCAAGGATGGCCTGATCCCCGAGGGTGAGATCGAGGATATGAAAGCGGCCTTCCAGGCGCATCTGAATGATGAGTTCGAGGCCGGGAAGGACTACAAACCCAACAAGGCCGACTGGCTGGACGGGCGCTGGTCGCATCTGGACAAGAACAAAGAAGAATATGTCCGCGGCGAAACCGCAATCGCGCCCGAAACGCTGGCCGAGGTTGGGAAAGCGTTGACCCATGCCCCTGCGGATATTGCAGTCCACAAAACGGTGGCACGTCTGCTGGATCACAAGAAGCAGATGTTCGAAACCGGAACGGGATTTGATTGGGCAACGGGCGAGGCGCTGGCGTTTGGCTCGCTGCTGACCGAAGGGTTCCCCGTACGCCTGTCCGGTCAGGACGCAACCCGCGGGACGTTCAGCCAACGTCACTCGGGCTTCGTGCATCAGGAAACCGAAGAACGCTACTACCCGCTGAACAACATCCGTGAGGGCCAGTCGAAATACGAAGTGATCGACTCGATGCTGTCCGAATACGCGGTGTTGGGTTTTGAGTACGGCTATTCGCTGGCGGAACCCAACGCGCTGACGCTGTGGGAGGCGCAGTTTGGCGACTTTGCCAATGGCGCGCAGATCATGTTCGACCAGTTCATCAGCTCGGGCGAAAGCAAATGGCTGCGCATGTCCGGTCTGGTCACCCTGCTGCCGCACGGGTTCGAAGGGCAAGGCCCCGAACACTCGTCCGCGCGCCTGGAAAGGTTCCTGCAGATGTGTGGTCAGGATAACTGGATCGTGGCGAACTGCACCACGCCTGCGAACTATTTCCACATCCTGCGCCGTCAGCTGCACCGAACCTTCCGCAAGCCGCTGATCCTGGTGACACCCAAATCGCTGCTGCGCCACAAGCTGGCAGTCAGCAAGGCCGAGGAATTCACCACCGGTTCCAGCTTCCACCGCGTATTGTGGGACGATGCGCAGCAGGGAAATTCGGACACAAAGCTGGTCAAGGACGACAAGGTCAAGCGCGTGGTGATGTGTTCCGGCAAGGTCTACTACGACCTGCTGGAAGAACGCGATGCGCGCGGCATCGACGATGTCTACCTGATGCGGATCGAACAGTTCTATCCCTTCCCGGCGCATTCTCTGATCAATGAGCTTGAGCGCTTCAAGGGTGCCGAAATGATCTGGTGTCAGGAAGAGCCCAAGAATCAAGGCGCCTGGACCTTTATCGAGCCGAATATCGAATGGGTACTGACCCGCATCAAGGCCAAGCATACCCGGCCACGCTATGTTGGTCGCGCCACATCGGCCTCGCCCGCGACGGGTCTGGCCAGCCAACACAAAGCCCAACAAGAAGCGCTGGTGAACGAAGCGCTGAGCATTGAAGGAAAATAATCGATGTCCATTGAAGTTCGAGTTCCCACGCTTGGCGAATCGGTTACCGAAGCAACGGTTGCCACTTGGTTCAAGAAACCCGGCGACGCTGTGGCCGTGGATGAAATGCTGTGTGAGTTGGAGACCGACAAGGTCACCGTCGAAGTCCCTTCGCCCGCCGCTGGCGTAATGGGCGAAATCGTCGCCGCCGAGGGCGAAACTGTTGGTGTAGACGCATTGCTGGCTACGATCGTCGCAGGCGAAGGCGCGGCCCCCGCTCCGGCGGCGGCTCCGGCCCCTGCGGCGGCCGCTCCGGCGGCGTCGGGCGGCAGTGTTGACGTTATGGTGCCAACCTTGGGTGAATCCGTGACCGAAGCGACTGTTTCGACATGGTTCAAACAGGTCGGTGACAGCGTCGCGCAGGATGAGATGCTGTGCGAGCTGGAAACCGACAAAGTGTCGGTCGAGGTCCCCGCACCCGCAGCGGGCGTTCTGGCCGAAATCGTGGCCCCAGAAGGCGCGACCGTTGACGCCACCGCGAAACTGGCTGTGATCTCGGGTGCGGCAGCTGGGTCTGCTCCGGCTCCGGCGGCAGCAGCGACGGCCCCGGCAGCGGCCAGCACAGGCAAGGATATCGCCAACGCACCCTCGGCAGAAAAAGCCATGGCCGAAGCTGGCCTGTCCACCAATCAGGTCACCGGCACCGGTCGTGATGGCCGGATTATGAAGGAAGACGTGGCCCGCGCGGCTGCAACGGCAGCGGCCCCCGCACCGGCCCCAGCAGCACCTGCACCGGCACCGGCTCCGCGCGCGCCCGTGGCGGCAGCAGATGCCGGCCGCGAAGAACGCGTGCGTATGACCCGTTTGCGCCAGACCATTGCCAAGCGCCTGAAGGACGCGCAGAACACCGCCGCCATCCTGACCACCTTTAACGAGGTCGACATGACCGAGGTGATGGCCCTGCGCAATCAGTACAAGGACCAGTTCGAGAAGAAGCACGGCGTCCGTTTGGGCTTTATGTCCTTCTTCACCAAGGCCTGCTGCCACGCGCTGAAAGAAGTGCCTGAGGTGAATGCCGAGATTGACGGCACCGACATCGTCTACAAGAACTTCGTCCATATGGGCGTGGCCGCCGGTACGCCGCAGGGTCTTGTGGTTCCGGTCATCCGTGACGCCGACAGCATGTCCTTTGCTGCAATCGAAAAGGCCATCGCCGAAAAAGGCAAACGCGCCCGCGACGGCAAGCTGAGCATGGAAGAGATGCAGGGCGGCACCTTCACCATCTCAAACGGTGGTGTCTATGGCTCGTTGATGTCTTCGCCGATCCTGAACCCACCGCAATCGGGCATTCTGGGTATGCATAAGATCCAGGACCGCCCGATGGTCATCAATGGTGAGATCAAGATCCGCCCGATGATGTATCTGGCCCTGTCCTACGATCACCGGATCGTTGACGGCAAAGGCGCGGTGACCTTCCTTGTTCGCGTAAAAGAGGCGTTGGAAGACCCACGCCGCCTGCTGATGGATCTGTAATCATGGCAACCCATGTACTCTGGCAAGCTGACGTGGCCGACTTTGATGTCTGGTTGAAAGTGTTCGAAGAAGACAAACCGATGAGAGAGGCCGCGGGCATCCGCGACCTCCACATCTGGAAAGATCCTACACGCAAGGATCACGCGGTCGCGCTGTTCGAGATCACGGATCTGGAGCGGGCTCAGGACTTCATCGACTCGGAAGAACTGGCCATGCACCACGAACGCGGTGGCGTGGCCCATATCCAGACCAAGGTATTGTCTCCCGTATGACCCCGGAACTTACGGCCCTGACGCTTGCGGCATTGCTACAAGTTATTCAGTTCGCTCTGATGGCCGTTCCGGCCAATATCGAACTTGGGCCGGGCAAGACCATGTCCGCACGTGACAGGGTGCGTCTGGGCGGATCGCTAGAGGATCAATTGTCGGAAGGTACGGCGCGGCTTTATCGGGCCATGAACAACCATTTCGAAGGATTGATCCTGTTTGCGATTGCGGTCACTGTGGTGACTCTCTCGGATCAGGCGAGCGGCTTTACCGCAACCTGTGCATGGATCTACCTTACAGCCCGTGTGGTTTACATCCCTGCATATTATTACGGCTGGAAACCTTGGCGCAGTATCATCTGGTTTGCGGGTTTTCTGGCCACCACCTTCATTCTTTTGGCGGTGCTATTGTGATGCCGCCAGACTATAACTTGCACAGAGGTTCCTAGCCCTGTGAACGCCCGAACTCTCAAGGAGACCCTTCATGGCAAACTATGACGTTATCGTAATCGGATCCGGCCCCGGCGGCTATGTCTGCGCCATCCGCTGCGCTCAACTGGGCCTGAAGACCGCTTGTGTCGAAGGGCGCGAGACATTGGGGGGCACTTGCCTGAACGTGGGCTGTATCCCTTCCAAAGCGCTGCTGCACGCCTCACACCAACTGCACGAGGCCGAGCACAACTTTGCCAAAATGGGCCTGAAGGGCAAAAGCCCGTCGGTCGATTGGAAACAGATGCAGACCTATAAGCAGGAAACCATCGACGGGAACACCAAGGGGATCGAGTTCCTGTTCAAGAAAAACAAGATTGACTGGCTGAAAGGCTGGGGGTCGATCCCCGCCGCCGGTCAGGTCAAGGTGGGTGACGAGATTCACACCGCCAAGAACATCATCATTGCCTCGGGGTCCGAGCCGTCGGCGCTGCCTGGCGTAGAGGTAGATGAAAAGGTTGTCGTGACCTCGACCGGGGCTCTGTCGCTGAACAAGGTTCCGAAGAAAATGATCGTGATCGGCGCGGGTGTGATCGGGCTGGAACTGGGCTCGGTCTATCAACGTCTGGGTGCCGAGGTGACTGTGATCGAGTTCCTCGATGTGATTACCCCCGGTATGGACCCCGAGGTTCAGAAGACCTTCCAGCGTATCCTGAAAAAGCAAGGCCTGAACTTTGTCATGGGGGCCGCGGTTCAAAAGACCGAAGCCACTAAGACCAAAGCCAAGGTCACTTACAAGCTGCGTAAGGATGATAGTGAGCATGTGATCGAAGCCGACACCGTTCTGGTTGCCACGGGCCGCAAGCCGTTCTCGGACGGTCTGGGACTTGAGGCGCTTGGGGTCGAAATGACACCGCGCGGTCAGATCAAGGTGGGCTCGGACTGGCAGACCAACGTGCCGGGCATCTACGCCATCGGCGACGTGACCGAAGGCCCGATGCTGGCGCACAAGGCCGAAGACGAAGGCATGGCCGCCGCTGAACAGGTCGCGGGCAAGCATGGTCACGTCAACTATGGCGTCATCCCCGGCGTGATCTACACCTGGCCCGAAGTCGCCAATGTAGGCGAAACCGAAGAAACGCTGAAGGAACAGGGTCGCGCCTACAAGGTTGGAAAGTTCATGTTCATGGGCAACGGTCGCGCCAAAGCCAACCTGATGACAGACGGGTTTGTTAAAATCCTGGCGGACAAGGAAACCGATCGCATTCTGGGCTGCCACATCATTGGCCCAGCCGCTGGTGACCTGATCCACGAGGTTTGTGTCGCGATGGAATTCGGTGCCTCAGCCGAGGATCTGGCCCTGACCTGCCACGCGCACCCGACCTACTCCGAGGCCGTACGCGAGGCCGCTCTGGCTTGCGGTGACGGGCCGATTCACAGCTGACCAAGTAACCCCGGCGGCGATCACGTGGCCGGGGTTAACCACGCGTCCAGATAGATCTCCAATCTATCTGAAAAGCTCTCAGCCTCATGCAGAGCGCAAAACTTCAGAGACATTGACTGTATGGCGAATGCCTGAACACCTTCGGCAAGTAAGTCGGGGGAAATGTCTTTGCGCACCTTTGCGGTTTCCAGCCAACCGGCAACTAGCCTGACATAGCGCTCAAAACACTGCGCAATGGGCCCGATCTCGGTTATTGCTGCCGCCCCGGAATACCGAATGATCAGATCAAACACATAACGTTCCGACGTCATGAAAGAGTGGATGGGTTGCAACGCATAAGCTATCTCGGGGGCCGTGCGGGGGACGGGCCCCTGTTCCACCTGATCAAAGCACGCAACCAGCCTTTCACCGATCAGATGCTCCATCAGTGCATCTTTGTCCCGGAAATGGGCAAAGAAGGTTCCTTTGGCAACACCGGCGGCCTGAACCACATCTTCCACGCGCAAAGCCTGATATCCGTGTCTTTCAATCACGTCGTCCGCGGCTTCGATCAGCCGCGCCCGAGTTTTGAGTGTTCTCTTTTGAACTGTCTTTTGCATAAGCCCTGTTCGCATGTTTTTTGACCGTGGTCAAATTTTATTATTGACCGCGGTCATTTTTTGCCTCTATAAAGTGACCGTGGTCATTTTTTGGAGATTCACAATGCAACGAAAGAGAATTCTGATCCTCGACGGACACCCCGGTGAAACCAGCCTGTCACGCACGTTCGCCGAAACTTACGCCCAATCCGCCCAGCAAAAAGGGCATGAAGTTCGAATGATCCACCTCAGCGATCTGCAATTCGATCACGATTTCGGACAGGGCAACTATAACGAATACAAACCGCTGGAACCGGTCCTTGAAGACGTGTTGAACGACTTGGAATGGAGCGAACACCTGGTTCTAACCACACCCATGTGGTGGGGCGGTCTGCCTGCAAAGCTGAAAGGTCTGATTGACCGAGCCTTTATTCCGGGCCGCACCTTTGACACGCGGAACACGACCCGGATCGGATTCCCATCACCAATGCTGACGGGCCGTACAGCGCGGGTCATCCTGACGTCAGACACTCCCGGTTGGTTCATGCGCCTGATCTACAGACAGGCCATGATCCGTCAGGTCCGCGATCAGATTCTGGGTTTCGTTGGGTTCAAACCCACCAAGTTCACCTATTTTGCAGGCGCCAGCGATCCAAAGCCCGGCAACGTGGATCGGTGGATATCTAAGGTGCAGCAGATCGGCGCTCAGGCAGCTTGATCCAGTGCCTACCACATCGTCTTCGCGGCGCGCGCACCCCATTCCTGATCATAAAGCGCGCCGCCCTCTTCCCCGTTGGACATTTCGGCCAGGATCTCGCCCGCTGTGGGCAGATCCGTGCCTTCGTTATCAGAGGTCCAAGTCCTTGCCCGCATCAAGGCACGGGCGCATTGGGTGTAGATTTCGACAATTTCGATAACGATCACCGTCGCCGGCTTTTTGCCGTGCTTTTCGAATTGCCCGCGCAAGCCTTGATCATCGGTGACATGGGCCCTGCCATTCAACCGGACGACGTTATTCGACCCGGGCACAATGAACATCAGAGACACCCGCGGATCGCGCACGATATTACGCAACGAATCCAGCCGGTTGTTGCCGCGCCAGTCCGGCATTGCCAGCCTATGCGGGTCAAGCTCAAGCACCACGGGGCCGTCATCACCGCGCGGGCTGCCATCGACGCCTTCGGGACCAACGGTGCTGAGGATGCACAGGCGCGAGGCCATGATCCATTTGCGATAGAGCGGCGTCAGATGCTGCGCCACCTTGCGCAGCGAAGGCGCGCCGGGCGTGCCATACAGCGCCTCAAGCGCTTCGATATCTTTAATGAACTGCATCCGGATCAAACCCCACTTCGCGCATCAATGCGTCGGATCGCGTTTCGATCACCTCTTCAAGACGACCGAGGAAGGCGGTCTTTTCAACACCCGGCTCGATCGGATCAAGGAAATCCACGATGGCCAAACCCGGTTTTCGCATAACACCAGTGCGCGGCCAGAACACCCCGGCATTGGTCGCCACCGGTACGCAAGGGAACCCCAGCCCTTCGTAGAGAACCGCGGTGCCAACTTTGTACGGTCTCTGCACCCCGGGCGCGACGCGGGTGCCTTGTGGGTAGATCACCAGCTGGCCAGGTTCCGAGAACTCCTTGGCGACGTCCTTGACCATTTTGGCGACGGCCACACCCTTTTTCCCACGATCAACCGGAATACACCCAAGGCGGCGCGCATAAAGGCCAATGATCGGTGTCCACAGAAGCTCTTTCTTCATAATGAACTTACCATGCGGCACCGCGTTGAAGATCATCATGATATCAAGGAAAGACTGGTGCTTGGCACCTATTACAACCTCGTCCACGGGCACGTTGCCGCGCACCTCACACCGAATGCCAACCATCCAACTGGCCATCCACATCGTACTGCGCGCATAGGTTTTACAGGCCTGCAGCGCACCGCGCTTTGTGAACAGCGCATAAGGTGCAAACACGATGCCAAGGATCAGCATCCATGTGTAAATCACGATCATGAAGATCAAAGAGCGTATCCATTGGATCGCTGTAGCCATCAGGAAAGCTCCTTTAGTTTTCGCACAGCGGCTGTCCAGGTGGCCAGAAACGCCACCGCAGCCCCCAATAGCGGTATCAACGCAGGCAGAAGCCAGCCAAACCCCTGAAATCCCAACCCGGTCAAAAAACCGCCTTCTTGCGAGGCTTCGGGCAATAGCAGAACACCGGTCATGCCAAACAACACCCCTACCAGCGCACCGAAGAACGCGCGGTATGTGAACCGACGCACGAAGGCGCGGGCGATAAAGCTGTCGCGGGCACCCACCAGGCGCAAAACCTCGATGATCTGCGCATTGGCGGCCAATGATGCATTGGCCGCCAGTGTGATCATGGCAGCTGTTGCGCCACCGATCAGAAGGATGGACACCCAGCCCAACCGCCGCAGAGAGTTCGCGGCCTCGACCAGCGGTTTGCGCCAGCGTGAATGATCGTCCAGAACAGCGCCGGGGACCTCTGCCCCCAGCCGCAGGCGCAATCCGGCAGCGTCCAGACCCGGCTCGCCCTCGATGATCTCAATCAGCTGAGGGATCGGCAGTGTATCCAGCGGCAGGTCAGAACCAAACCACGGTGACAAAAGGGCGACCTGTTCTTCGGCGCTCAGCGCACGGGCGGACGCAACGCCCGGCGTCTGCGACAGCACAGTCAGCGCAGCTTCGGTCTGGGCAGCAAGCTGTTCCGAAGGCGCGTTGATGCGCAACGTCGCGGCCCCGGCCAATTCCGAGGCCCAGCGATCCGCCAATCGACCGGACGCCAGCGACAACGCCAGCGCGAAAACGGCCAGAAAGCCCATTGCGCCAGAAACGAACAGGGTCAGTTGCGCTGTGTAGCCTGATGGCGGAACGACCCGGTCGGCGCGCTTGTCCCGCGCCAGCAAGCTGCGAATGGTGCCCTTGCTCATAAGTCTGCTCCTGCCAGCTGAATCTGACGCTGCGAAATCCTGAGAACACGCGCCTGCACCTGACTTTTGGTCGCACGGATCAGGCTCAGGTCATGGGTCGCGATCAGCACGGTTTTGCCCATCTTGTTCAGTTCGACCAGCAGCCGCATCAATCTCTGCGACATTTCCCAATCCACGTTTCCGGTCGGCTCATCTGCCAGCACCACGTCCGGTGACAGGATCACCGCCCGCGCCAGCGCCGCGCGCTGACGTTCCCCGCCCGACAACTCGGGCGGAAGCGCATCCAGGCGTGAACCCAGGCCGACCCAATTGAGCAGTTCGAACAGATCCTCTTTCTGGGCGTTCTCGCCTTTGCCGGAAACCATCAGCGGCAAAGCCACGTTTTCCGACAGGGTCATATGGTCCAGAAAGCGGCAATCCTGATGCACGACCCCGATCCGCCGCCGCAGCAGCGCCATCTGGTCCCGGTCGAGTCGCGAAACATCCTGCTCGAATGCGCTTAATCGTCCCGAAGTTGGCAACAATGCGCCGTAGCACAGTTTCAACAGCGTGGTCTTGCCCGCGCCCGACGGGCCGGTCAGAAAATGGAACGACCCAGGCTGTAACTGAAGCGATACATCGCTCAGCAATTCACCATCACCATAGGTGTAGCTGACGTTTTCCAGCTCGATCACAAGGGCCCCCGTTTCGTGTCGCCGCCCTTCTTGCCCGAGCGCGGTTGTGGTTTCAATGCCTGTACCGGGTCGAATTGGTGACACTTACCGTAGGAAACCGAAAACACCCTTTGCGGTCAGGTCTTAACGGAATATCATCCCTGAAAAAACTATTATCAGGTCGGCGCCCCGACCGGGAGGCAGCATGCGTCTTACTTGTCCGAATTGTGGTGCTCAGTACGAGGTACCAGACGAGGTCATCCCCGAGGAAGGCCGCGATGTGCAGTGCTCCAACTGCGAGAAGACCTGGTTCCAACCCAAGCACCCGGAAACGGCGGCCGAGCCTGCCAAGGCTGCACCGGCGCCCGCCGCACGCGAGCCGGAAAAGGCAGAAGCGCCTGCGCCCGCAGAAAAGCCTGCCGAAGCGCCAAAGCCAGCCGCCGAACCGGCAGAGGCGGCATCAACTGGAAATGTCGATCCGGCTGTTGCAAGTATCCTGAAACAGGAAGCCGCCCGCGAGGCCGAATTGCGCGCGCAGGAAGGTGGCAGCATTGAGACACAGACAGATCTTGCCTTGGATGAGCCGCCCGAGCCGGAAAAGGCCGCCAAGGACTTGATCGCGACCGAAACCGCCAAAGATTCGGGCCAGAATGACGCGCTGCCGGATGTTGAGACCATCAATTCCAGCCTGCGCAGCGAAGACCCTCTGCCCAAACTGGACGAAGAGACGCCGCCGCCCCGCAAATCCGGCGGCTTCCGCCGCGGGTTCATCCTGATCCTTATTATTGGTGTGATCCTGCTGCTGATCTACAGCAACTCGCAACGGATTTCCGAAGCCGTTCCGCAGGCTGACCCTGTTCTGAACAGCTATGTCTCGCTGGTTGATCAGGCCCGCGTTTGGCTTGAGGCACAGACGGGCACAGCATCATCCCAGAACTAAGAAGACCAATCAGAACCGTTCTAGCAGGCGTTTAAGGTATTCCAGCTCGATCTGCGGGCGATCCGTCTCGCCGGTCCGGCGGCGGATCTCGTCCAGCAGTTCGCGCGCACGGCGATAGACATCCTCGCCCTGTAGCAGGTTCTCGTCCGTCGAGATCGTTCCATTCGCCCCTGGGCTGCGGCCCAGCGGATCCCGGTTGTTGGCCTGCATGTCGCCCTCTTGCGCGCCCTGCCCCGGCTGGTTCTGCTGGTTTTGCGCCAGCGCTTCGCCCAAGGACCGCATGCCTTCGCGCAGGGCTTCCATCGCTTCGGACTGACGATCGATGGCTTCGGCCAGATCATCGCTGCGCAGCGCCTCTTCGGCACCCTCCATCGCGCGCCCGGCACGGTCCAGCGCATCGCGCGCGGCATCACCTTCGGGCGTACCGGCCCCCGGCAGACCCTGTTGCTGGCGGTTCAGCTCGTCGCGCAAGGCCTGCTGGCGATCCGCCAGTGATCCCTGACCCTGCTGCCCGGCACCGTCTTCGGCCCCTTGCTGCCCCTGACCGCCTTGGCCTTCATGGCTTTGACCACGGCCCTGGCCGCCCGAGCGGCCCTCGTTGCCCTGGTTTTCTCCGGCCTGTGCGCCGGGGTTGAACTGTTCCTGCAGGTCGCGGAACGCCTGATCGCTCAGGCCCTGCTGTTCGCGCAGTGTTTCCGCCAGACCTTCCATCGCCTGCTGGCCTTCGGATTGCTGGCCTTGTCCCTGGCCTTGCGTCACACGCATGTTTTCCATCATGCGCTGGAATTCTTCCAACGCCTGCTGCGCCTCGGCCATGCGGCCCTGTTCCATCAGTTCCTGAATGCGGTCCATCATGCGCTGCAGGTCATCCTGCGTCATCTGCATGGTCTCGCCGTTTTGCCCTTGCTGGTTCTGGTCAAACTCACCGTTTTCCTGTGCCAGTCGCTGCAACTGGCGCATGTAATCCTCGGTCGCCTCGCGCAGTTCCTGCATCAGTTCGGCGATCTCTTCGTCGCTTGCTCCGTTCTGCATGGCTTCGGTCAGGCGCTCTTGCGCACGGCGCATACGTTCCAGCGCATCGGCAAGCGTTCCGTCTTCGATCAGAAGCCCAAGCTCCCAAAGGGCTTCGGCGATTTCGGCTTGCTGGTCCGGTTTCAGACCATATTCGTTGAACGTCTCCAGCCGCCGCAGGATGACGCGAAGGCGCAAATAGGCGGTGTCGGACCGGAACAGGTCTTCGGGCAGGTGCGACACCGCCCGCAGCATCTGTGCCACGCGGGTTGCGTTGTCGCGCGTCCACAGCAAATCGCGGCGCTGTTCGATCACGGCGGCGGCAAGCGGGTCAAAGAACCGACGCGCGGGCAAAGCAGTCATAAAGGGTTCGGACTGCCCCTCCTGTTCCGCTGCATCACGGGCCATCAGCGTGATTTTGACCGGCAGATGTGCCCATGGATGCTGAGAGAAGTCTTCGATCAGATCCTCGGTAAATTCACCCCGGTCGCCCGCGATAGGCATGGGCAACTCTACCTGAATGACCTCACGCGGTTCAGGGACGGCAGACAGACCATACCGACGATCGACCGAAGCCAGATCCAGTTCGATTACAGCCGACCCGGATACAACGCCATAGTCATCACTGGCGGCAAAAGGCAGTTTCATCTGCCCGCCAGCCTCGGATTCCGCTGCGCCATCAACGCCAATCAGAGGTGGCGTATCCGCCACGATGTTCAGTGCCCAGGAACGACCTGACGGGCCGTCAATGGTCAACTCGCCGGGCCGTTGTACGACGAAATCCTGTTCAGGTTCAGTCGCGGCTTCTTTTCCCAAAGGTGTTGTCGTTTCCGTCAGTCTGTGCGCGCCGACTTCGCCATAAAACCTCAGCGTAATGCGGCTGCCTTGCGGCACGGTCAACGTCGGGTCAGCTTGGTCCGCCAGATACAGCGTCGGAAGTCCGGTGTAGCGCGGCGGCTCGACCCAGCCCTCCCAGCTTGGTCCTTGCCCGGCCACGGCGGCGCCCGGCGTCATTTCGGTCACCGATCCGATCCGCCAGAACGAACCAAACAGCGCGGCAATGACAAGTGCCAGCAATGCCGAATAGCGCAGAGCATATGGGTCGCGGTCGGCCAATCGCAAATCGGGTTTGACGGGCTCTGCCTGCGCAACACGCTGCGACATTCGGTTTTGGTGCGCGTGCCACAAAGCGACAGAGTCGGAATCCGCCGCCCCAATTGCCTGATCATCCATCAAAGCCTGAATCGGGCGACCCGGCAGGGCCTCATCCAAGCGCATCAGTGCTTCGGCGCGGGTCGGAAAATGGAATCGCCTTACCCCAAGGATCAGAGTCGCAAGCAGGCCCAACAAAGCCACTGCGCCCGTGGCCCAGACGATTTCAACGCGCACTTCATCCTGCAGGCCCAGCATCAAAGCGGCCAAAATAGCCATCAAAACCGAGAAAAACGGCCAAAACGCGCGCATAACCCGTTCGGCCAGCATCCCTGCATGCGTTAGCCACAGGGACAGTTTCGGGATCGGCAGGGTCTGTCTTGCGGTCAAGGCGGGCCTCCAGATCGGGCCCGCGCGCCTATCGCGTCAAAGCCACGTGGGTATGGTATCGCGGTTTATGATTTCGTCAAAGCTTGGCCGTTCACGAATAACTGCAAATTGATCCCCATGCACCAGAACCTCGGGGATCAGGGGGCGCGTGTTGTATTCGCTGGCCATCACAGCACCGTAGGCACCCGCACTGCGGAACGCGACCAGATCGCCCGGCTCAAGCGGCGGCATATTGCGTTCCTTGGCAAAGGTATCGCCACTTTCGCAGACCGGACCAACAATGTCATAAGGACGCTGTTCGACACCTGGCACCGGCTCCTGCACCGCCACGATATCGTGATGCGCCTCATACATCGCGGGACGGATCAGGTCGTTCATGGCCCCGTCGAGGATCAGGAAATCGCGCCCCTCACCGGATTTCACATAGATCACCTTGGTCACCATCAAACCGGCATTTCCGGCGATCAGACGACCCGGTTCGATCTCGATCTCACACTCCAGATGACCAAGCGTTTTCTTGACCAGTGCGCCGTATTCCACCGGCAGCGGCGGCGCATCGTTCGAGCGGGTGTAAGGAATGCCTAAACCTCCGCCCAGATCGAGGCGGCGGATATTGTGGCCCTCGGCGCGTAGTTTTTGGGTCAGCTCTGCGACTTTGGCGTAGGCCAGCTCGAACGGCTCCAACTCGGTCAGTTGCGAGCCGATATGCACGTCGATCCCGATCACCTCCAGACCCGGCAGGCTGGCCGCGTGGGCATAGACTTCGGACGCGCGCGCAATCGGTATACCGAACTTGTTTTCGGATTTGCCGGTCGCAATCTTGGCGTGGGTCTTGGCGTCCACATCCGGGTTCACACGAACGGTGATCGGCGCGACCACGCCCAGTTCCAGCGCGATTGCGTTGATCACGTCCATCTCGGGCTCGGATTCAACGTTGAACTGGCGGATACCTCCGGTCAACGCGGCGCGAATCTCATCTGCCGTTTTGCCGACGCCCGAGAAGACGATCTTGTCGCCCGGCACGCCCGCGGCCTTGGCGCGCAGGTATTCCCCGCCCGAAACCACATCCATACCCGCACCGGCCTGTGCCAGCGTCTTTAGAATCGCCTGATTGCTGGCCGCTTTCATCGCATAGCAGACAAGATGATCGGTGCCTGCAAGTGCGTCATCAAACAGCTGGAAATGCCGCAGCAGGGTTGCGGTGGAATAGACATAGAACGGGGTTCCGACCGCGGCTGCGATTTCGGAGATCGGGACATCCTCGGCGTAAAGCGCGCCGTCGCGGTAGAGAAAGTGATCCATGACAGCGCGCTTAGACCAAAAGGCCCCTGCGGATCAATGGATTCCGCGTCGCCTGCGGCATTGCGCTAGTTGGATGTTGAAACACCAACCCGGCCATAGCCGGAAATCTTGATACCAGACCCGCTTGAGGTATCCGCCGGTTCCGGGCGCGGTTGGTACGTCGGATCGCAGGCTGCCAGAACGGCAAGAGATAGGATCAGGCCGAAAATTCTCATGTCTTTGTCTTCTTTTTGGGTTTGGCACTTGGCCGTTGTTGCCATGCAAATGGGCATGACTGCTCGAGATTGCAATCGGCGCGATTACAGCCCCAGAAATACACCTAGCCCGCCGCGTTGCAGGCCCACACCGACGCCGCCATAGGTACCGCTGCTTCCGACGCCGATATTGGCGCTCATCGACGGTTGGATGGGTTCACCATCCGCTCCGCATCCGGCCAGGAAAATCCCGACCGAGATCACAACAACCGCACGTAATATCCGCATCACACCAGCGCCTTCCACCGCTTGACCTGGGCACGGACCTGATCGGGGGCCGTGCCGCCATAGGATTGGCGCGAGTTTACCGAATTTTGCACGGTAAGGACAGAATAGACATCATCGGTGATGTCGGAATGGACCGATTGCATGTCTTCCAGAGTCAGATCCGGCAGATCGCAGCCCTTGTTTTCGGCCATCGCCACCAATGATCCGGTCACGTGGTGCGCATCACGGAAGGGCAAGCCCAGCACGCGCACCAGCCAGTCGGCCAGATCTGTCGCCGTCGAAAAACCTGATCCCGCAGCAGCGGCCAGGCTCTCGCGGTTGGCGGTCATATCCTTGACCATCCCTTCCATGGCGGCCAGTGCCAGCATCCAGTTGTCGGCGGCGTCAAAGACCTGTTCCTTGTCTTCCTGCATATCCTTGGAATAGGCCAGCGGCAGACCCTTCATCACCATCATAAGCGCGGTATTAGCGCCATAGATGCGGCCCACCTTGGCGCGGATCAGCTCTGCCGCGTCTGGGTTTTTCTTCTGCGGCATAATCGATGAGCCGGTCGAGAAGCGGTCGGACAACGTCACAAACCGAAACTGGGCCGAGGACCAGATCACGAGTTCTTCAGCAAAGCGCGACAGATGAACGGCGCAAATCGAGGCGGTCGACAGGAACTCCAGCGCGAAATCCCGGTCGCTGACCGCATCCAGAGAGTTCGCGGCGGGGCGGTCAAAGCCCAGCGCTTCGGCTGTCATCTGGCGATCGATTGGGAAAGAGGTCCCAGCCAGCGCGGCGGCCCCCAATGGGGATTCGTTCATCCGGGCACGCGCATCGCGAACGCGGCTCAGGTCGCGGCCAAACATCTCGACATAGGCCATCATGTGGTGGCCCCAAGTCACAGGCTGCGCGGTCTGCAAATGGGTAAAGCCCGGCATGACCCAATCGGCTCCAGCTTCGGCCTGCGCCAATAGCGCCTGGATCAGGGCCAGCAGGCCGGATTCCGCCGCATCCAATTGGTCGCGAACCCAAAGTTTGAAATCCGTTGCCACCTGATCATTGCGCGAACGACCAGTGTGCAAACGGCCTGCGGGCTCTCCGATCACCTCTTTCAGCCGCGCTTCGACATTCATGTGGATGTCTTCCAGCGCAGTCGAGAACTGAAACTCTCCGTTCTGGATTTCTGACAAAACAGTGAGCAGCCCTTCCCGAATAGCTTCCGCATCACTATCACTTATGACGCCTGTAGCGGCCAACATGGCGGCATGGGCGCGCGAGCCTGCGATGTCCTGGGCTGCCATCCGCTGATCGAACCCGATCGAGGCGTTGATTGCCTCCATGATCGCGTCTGGACCGGCGGCAAAGCGGCCGCCCCACATCTGGTTCGAAGATTGATCGGTCATGTAAGAAAACCCGGAGTTGATATGCGCCTATTTCGTCTGATCCCCCTTTATATGGCCCTTGCGCTGGGTGCAAACGCGGCTTTGGCCACGGATGCCGAAACTCTGGCCCCACTGCGGGACGGCACACTGAAACGGCTGATCCTGCACAAAGAACCCAAGCCCGTCGAAGCGGTAGAATTCCAGCTTGAGGATGACGGTGGCACCAGTTCGCTTGAGGACTACAAGGGCAAGTATGTCCTGCTGAACTTCTGGGCCACGTGGTGCGCGCCGTGTCGCAAGGAAATGCCCCAGATCGCCGAGCTGCAGGAAGAGTTCGGGGGCGACAAGTTCGAGGTCCTGACACTTGCCACGGGCCGCAACTCACCTGCCGGAATTAAGAAGTTCTTCGAAGAGAACGGCATCGAAAACCTGCCCCGTCATCAGGATCCCAGATCGGCTGTTGCCCGTGAAATGGGCGTGCTCGCCCTGCCTATCACGGTCATATTGGACCCCGACGGCAATGAGATCGCCCGCTTGATTGGCGATGCAGAATGGAATTCGGACAGTGCCAAGGCGATCGTGTCCACGCTGGTGGGCGCCGAAAGCTGAGAACACGTAGAATACTTCGAAGCGTGATGTCCTCCTGGGATTGTAACCAGGAGGATTTTTCATGAATCGCTTGTACCTTGTGACCGTGCTGACCAGTTTTGCTTTGCTCGCTACCGGAGCTGCGGGGGCAAAAGGCGTTTCCCGAAGACTGCCTGAAAGAGTCGATTGAAGGAAATCAGGTGAAGTTCACTCGAAACAAGGGCAAAGGCGATTCTATCAACTATACGGTTGCCGAATAGAGAACCGGCGCTGCATCGCAAATTGTGCTAAGGTGAAACCGGCCCCAGCGGGCCGGTTTTCTTTGCAACTGTTGGAAGGGAGGTGGCGATGAAACCGGTAGTTCTGTTGATAGGGAAATTGCCAAATGTGATCGGAGATGTCGCGCGGCAGCTGGATCACCTGCCCATCCAGTGGCTTGGAGCGCATGATCCGGATGAGGTCAGGCAGCAGCTGGAAGAAGAGCCGCGTATATCATGTGCCATTATGGGTGCCGGGCTCGATGACAGAATACGCGGCGAAATGGTGGGTATCATCGCGGCGCGCAGACCGGACATCTGCATCCATCTCAAGGACCGCAGTTCGGGACCGGACGGGCTGGTTCCTTTTGTCCAGCGCGTGGTGCAGTCGGAAATTCTGGACAGTCTGGAGAATAGCTGACGCCACGCCACCTTTGACAGCCTGCCCGCTGCTTTGCACTCTGCCAGGCGGGAGGACGGAATGCCGCTGGATATTCTACTGGTTCTGGTGGTCGGAGGGATCGCTGGGATAACGCTATTGCTGCACCTGACGGGAAAATCCCGCTTGTGCGTGCTGACGCCGGATGTCGCGCGGTCGGAATGGCTGCGGCATGCGCCCGATGACACGGTAGTCGATGTCACCGTCGCCCGTGATGCGCATGCAGCGCTGATCCGCACTGATAACGGGTCCGGGCTACTATGGTCTTTCGGCGCAGATACGGTCGCCCGCCCCCTGCTGGACTTTGACCTGGTGGAACACCCGCGAGGGCTTGAGGTCCAGTTCCACGACTTTGGCACCCCCAAAGCCATCATCCACCTTGATGACCTTGAACGCCGCCACTGGCAGCACCTGATGGAGCCGGCATGACCGACCAAGTGACTTTCCCGGACGCCGTGCAATGGGCCGTCCCCTTCTTCATCGCCGCCATTCTGGCCGAATTCCTGTGGATCGCCGTCAAAGGGCGCGGCGGGCGGTACGAGACACGCGATGCCGTGACCTCTTTGATCATGGGGGCAGGCAATATCGCGTCGGGTTTCCTGCTGGGATTCATCGCATATGCGTTTTTCATGTGGCTGTGGCAGATCACGCCTCTGAACCTTGGCACCTCAATCCCCGTCATCATCCTGTGCTTTGTGCTGGACGATTTCCGCTATTATTGGGTGCACCGATTTGGCCACCGCATCCGCTGGGTCTGGGCCAGCCATGTGAACCACCACAGTTCGCAGCACTACAACCTGACGACCGCGCTGCGGCAGACCTGGACCTATACGTTCACCTTTATGATGGTCGTGCGCGCGCCGCTGATCCTGTTGGGCTTTCACCCGGCAATGGTGCTGTTTGTGGGCGGTCTGAACCTGATCTATCAGTTCTGGATCCATACTGAGGCCATCGGCAAAATGCCGCGCTGGTTCGAGGCGGTGATGAACACCCCCAGCCACCACCGCGCGCACCATGGACGCAATGCACGGTATCTGGATTGCAACTATGCTGGCGTCTTCATCATCTGGGACAAACTGTTCGGAACCTTCGTACCGGAACAGGAAGATGACCGGGTCGACTATGGCCTCGTGCACAATATTGGCACGTTCAACCCACTGCGCGTGGCGTTTCATGAATGGGTCGGCATTTGGAGGGACGCGACACAACCCGGTCTGACCCTGCGCCAACGACTGGCCTATTGCTTTGCCCCTCCGGGCTATAGCCACGACGGCAGTCGGGACAACTCCGACCAGATCAAAGCCAAGCATCTGGCGCGCCACCCTGAAGATCGCGGAACGCCCGGATTTGAGCATTTCGAGGCCAATCAGCCCAATACGCAGGCAAAACAGGCCTGATCCCGCCGACCTGACTGGTCCGATTCTTGAACTTCGGCCATGGCGCCCCATATGCAGGCGATGTGCAGCGTATGAGTAGCCGGAGGCCGATATGACCAGATTGACAACCCTTTCCACCATTACGGGTCTGGTCGGTGTCATGCTTGCTATGCTGACAGCCCTGGCAGGCGGTGCCTCGGCAATTGTGGCGTTGGGCTTTGCCATGATGATGCTGGGCTTTCTGGGCGCAGTGGTCGGTGGCTTTGCCGCTCTTGGCCGTATCTGGGAAACTTCACGCTAATCCCGACTGATCTCATCCAATCGCGCTGGCTTTAACCGCAGATTCATTTCTTTGTCCTGAAATCCCTCTCTGACCGGTACGGCGAAGGGATTCGGGCGGCACATGCGGAAAAAAGAACTGGCAGATTTGCCCGAAGGTGGCGACAGCCCGCTGAACGCGGCCGTCAAATCCCGTGATGCATCAACAATCGAAATGGCGTCCGAGGCGGTCAAGCACAAACAATGCAAGCTTGCATTCCAACCGGTCATACAAGCGAATGCGCCCCGTGAAGTGGCATTCTATGAGGGGTTCATCCGGGTGCTGGATGAAACCGGGCGCGTCATCCCCGCCCGCGAATTCATGCCACAACTGGAAAACACACCCATCGGGCGCGAACTGGATTGTGTAGCGCTGGAAATGGGTCTGCGCACCCTTGCCAGAAATCCGGGCATTCGCCTGTCCATCAATATGTCGGCACGCTCGATCGGCTATGCCCGCTGGTCGCGCGTGCTCGAGCGTTTTTTGAAGAAGGACACCAGTATCGGTGAACGCTTAATTTTGGAGATCTCGGAAAGCTCGGCCATGACTGTGCCAGAGTTGGTGATCGATTTTATGGATCGTTTGCAACCGCGCGGCATCGCTTTTGCGCTGGACGATTTTGGCGCCAGCAATTTCAGTTTTCGCCATTTTCGCGAGTTTTTCTTCGATGCCGCCAAGATTGACGGGCAGTTCATCCACGGCATCAGCGACAACCCGGATAATCAGGCGCTGGTGCGAGCTTTGATCGCAGTCGCGCGGGAATTTGAGATTCTGGTCACTGCCGAATCAGTCGAAATCGAAAAGGACGCCGAATTTCTTATCGCTAACGGTGTCGACTGCTTGCAGGGGTTCTTGTTCGGTGCGCCGACCGTATCGGCCCCATGGAAGGCGAAAAACCGCGAACGTACAGCCAGTTAGCTTGAATTTTCCAGTCCACAACCCGGCTGAGACAAGCTGACCGTTGCTGCAACTGCAGCATTACGCTATGCCATGAGGAGTTGGAGCGGGGAACATGAGGCGCTCTTGCTATCACAGGGCTGTCTCTGTGCAATCTGCGCCGTCGAATATCCCGCAGGACCTTGACGGTAAAGGATTGTCTAAATGACCAACGTAGTAATCGCATCCGCCGCGCGAACCGGTGTCGGCAGCTTTGGCGGCTCGTTTGCAAACACACCCGCACATGATCTGGGCACCGCCGTACTGGAGGCCGTGGTCGAACGCGCAGGCGTGGACAAAGGCGAAGTCAGCGAAACCATCATGGGCCAGGTGCTGACGGCTGCTCAGGGTCAGAACCCCGCCCGTCAGGCACATATCAACGCTGGTCTGCCGCAGGAAAGCGCAGCCTGGGGCATCAACCAGGTCTGTGGTTCCGGTCTGCGCGCTGTCGCTTTGGGCGCACAGCACATCCAACTTGGCGACGCAGAAATCGTTGCCGCGGGAGGTCAGGAAAATATGACCCTTTCGCCCCACGCTGCTGCGTTGCGCGCCGGCCACAAAATGGGCGACATGAAATACATCGACACCATGATCCGCGATGGTCTATGGGATGCCTTCAACGGCTACCACATGGGGCAGACCGCTGAGAACGTTGCCGAGAAGTGGCAGATCAGCCGTGACATGCAGGATGAATTCGCCGTCGCATCGCAGAACAAGGCCGAAGCCGCTCAAAAGGCCGGTAAGTTCGCCGACGAAATCACCCCGTTCACCATCAAGACCCGTAAGGGCGACATCGTGATGGACAAAGACGAATACATCCGTCACGGCGCGACCATGGAAGCCATGGCCAAACTGCGCCCGGCCTTCACGAAGGATGGTTCGGTCACAGCGGCCAACGCATCCGGCCTGAACGACGGCGCGGCAGCCACCCTGCTGATGTCGGCTGAGAACGCCGAAAAGCGGGGGATCGAGCCTCTGGCCCGTATCGCATCCTACGCCACCGCGGGTCTGGACCCGTCGATCATGGGCGTTGGCCCGATCTACGCCTCGCGCAAAGCGCTGGAAAAAGCGGGTTGGTCGGTTGACGATCTGGATCTGGTTGAAGCCAACGAAGCCTTTGCCGCGCAGGCCTGCGCCGTGAACAAGGACATGGGCTGGGACCCGTCGATCGTGAACGTGAACGGCGGCGCGATTGCCATCGGCCACCCGATTGGCGCTTCGGGCTGCCGCGTTCTGAACACGCTTCTGTTCGAAATGAAGCGTCGCGATGCGAAAAAGGGTCTGGCGACCCTGTGCATCGGTGGCGGCATGGGCGTTGCCCTGTGCGTGGAGCGCGACTAAGTGCTTTGACAACCAGATAGAAAGGGGCGTCCGTTGGGCGCCCTTTTTTGTTACATTGGGGTCCTACCCCTTAGATGCGACGATATTGCCGTGGGAAAAACCGAAATTCATGACGAAACAATATTGCGCACGATCACCTCTCAAAGTAACAGCATTACCAAGACGACTTAAATTGGAGGATTCCTAAATGGCACGTACAGCACTCGTTACCGGCGGCTCCCGCGGCATCGGCGCAGCAATTTCCAAGGCGCTCAAGGCCGAAGGGTACAACGTTGCGGCCACCTATGCGGGGAACGACGAAGCCGCTGCGAAGTTCACCGAAGAGACCGGCATCGCCACCTACAAGTGGAACGTGGCCGACTATGACGAGTCCAAAGCGGGTATCGAAAAGGTCGAGGCCGAAGTTGGACCGATCGACATCGTGGTCGCCAATGCTGGCATCACCCGCGACGCGCCGTTCCATAAGATGACCCCTGAACAGTGGCATCAGGTGATCGACACCAACCTGACCGGCGTGTTCAACACCGTACACCCTGTCTGGAACGGCATGCGCGAGCGTAAATTCGGTCGCGTTATCGTCATCAGCTCGATCAATGGTCAGAAAGGTCAGTTCGCGCAGGTGAACTATGCCGCGACCAAAGCGGGCGACCTGGGCATCGTGAAGTCGCTTGCGCAGGAAGGTGCACGCGCGGGCATCACCGCGAACGCGATCTGCCCCGGTTACATCGCGACCGAGATGGTCATGGCGGTTCCGGAAAAAGTCCGCGAATCCATCATTGGCCAAATCCCGGCAGGCCGCCTGGGTGAGCCGGAAGAGATCGCGCGCTGCGTGGCTTTCCTGGCCTCGGACGATTCTCAGTTCATCAACGGCTCGACCATTTCGGCCAACGGTGCACAGTTCTTCGTCTGATCGCAGACACAAAACGAAAACGGGCCGGTCCATTGCGGACCGGCCCTTTTTTATCCCGTAAGAACGCGCGCGCTGCGTTCAGCGGGAACCGAATAGCCAGCTGAAAGCCCGTGCAATCGCTTTGCTGCGCTCGGCATGCGCCCGTTGAAAGGCGCGGGCGGCTGCTGGGTTTGTCGTCATCTCGATCATGGCAGTCTTCCTTTCAGTTCAGCTATGTTTGACTTGAACCCAATATGGGCCTTATCAATCATACTGACAAACGAGCTTTCTTCGGGTTTCAGTTAAGATATTCTTGTGCATCAATGAGCGACTATCTTCCTCCTCTGACCGCCCTGCGCGCCTTTGACGCCGCAGCACGCCATATGTCCTTTGCCAAAGCCGCCGAAGAGTTGCGCGTTACCCCAGCGGCTCTATCGTTCCAGATCAAATCGCTGGAAGAGCATTTGGGACGACCCTTGTTTCACCGCCTGAACCGCGCGGTCGAACTGACCGAAGCCGGGCGCGCCCTTGCCCCAGGTGCGGCTGAAGGCTTTGCCGCCTTGCAAACCGCATGGCAGGCCGCGCGACGACAGGGCAACGATACCTCGCTGACCGTAACGGCAGGGCCCGCGTTGACCGCCAAGTGGCTTGCCCCGCGCCTTTACGATTTTGCCCGGGCGCACCCAGAGATCGACCTGAAATTCTCGGCCACCCTGCGCAATATGGATCTTGAGCGTGATGACGTGGACGTCGCCATCCGGTTCGGCTATGGCGGGGATGAGGGGTTGTACTCTTTGCCTGTGCGCAAAGAATGGTTGACACCGGTCATGACGCCGGAACTGGCCGAGCAGTTTCCAACCCCTGAAAGCCTGAAAGACGCCCCCCTGATCTTTGACGACTCGATCGCGTTCCTGCAGCCACCCAGCGATTGGCCAACCTGGTTCCGGGCAGTCGGTGTGGATTTTGCGCCCAGCCATGGGGCGCATTTCTCGAACGCGGACCATGCAATTGATGCCGCGGTTGCCGGTGTCGGCGTGGTTCTTGGGCGCCGTGCGATGATCATCAAGGACCTGACCGAGGGTCGCCTTGTAGCCCCGTTCAAAACCGCCATTGAAACACAGGGTCGTTTTCGGTTCCTATGCCTGCCGGGGGCGGAAAACAGACCTCAGATCGCGGCGTTCCGCGATTGGTTCATGTCCGAGATTGAAAAGACGGCCCATATTTCGGATGAGTTCGAGATCATCCCGGTGGAAGAGGTTCCGACCACATGACGAAATCGCGCGCCACGGCCATTGGGTTCATCGCCGTCCTTCTCTGGTCTTTGCTGGCACTGTTCACGGTAGGCTCGGTGCCCACGCCGCCGCTGTTGCTGAACGCCATCTGTTTTTCCATCGGCGGAGCTTTGGGCCTGATGTGGACGTGGCGCAGTGGTGGGCTGCGCCAATTGCTGGATATCCCATGGACCACATACGTTTTTGGAACAGTTGGCCTGTTTGGCTATCACGCCCTTTATTTCTCGGCCCTGCGTATGGCACCTGCGGCCGAGGCGGGCCTGATCGCCTACCTCTGGCCACTACTTATTGTGTTGCTTTCAGGGCTTCTGCCGGGTGAGCACCTTCGGATCGGACATCTGATCGGTGCTTGCCTGGGTTTTGCCGGAGCGGCCGTGATCATCGCGGGCGGCGGCAACGCCGGCTTTCAGGCCGAACATCTGCCGGGGTACGCATTAGCCCTGCTATGCGCACTGACCTGGTCTAGCTACTCCGTCCTGTCTCGTCGTTTGGGCGAAACACCCACCAGTTCAGTCGCCATATTCTGCATCGCTACAGCCATCGCCTCAACCGTACTGCATCTGGCGATGGAGGATACAGTCTTGCCGAACACGGCCGTTGGGTGGGCATCCATTATCGCACTGGGGCTGGGTCCGGTCGGGCTGGCGTTTTATGTGTGGGATATCGGGGTGAAACAGGGCGACATTCAGGTCTTGGGCACGGCGTCGTACGCGGCACCCTTGTTGTCTACGCTGGTTCTTGTTTTGGCCGGGATCGCCGCCCCGTCCTGGGGTCTGGCGATCGCGGCGCTTTTGATTACGGGCGGCGCGATCATTGCCGCGCGTGCAAGTCTGAAACGCTAGTTTGACAGGCGCTCGATCTCTTCCTTTAGCCTTAGCTTCTGTTTTTTGAGTTGAGCGATATGGAGATCATCGATGCCTGGCGAGCGTTGGGCTTGTTCGACTTCAAGACCGAGAGTTTCGTGCTTTTTCTTCAGTTCGGTCAGATGTGCGCTCACGCTCATGGCGATACTCCTTCGTTGGTGTCTCAGGTTCACGTAAGAATTTGACCACATCGTTTCCAGCCTGTCACGCTGCAGACGCACAGAATCTGTAATAAATCCGACAAATTCGGCTGGTTAATGCCTATTGACCAAAAAACCCGGTCATCGCAGCCCCATCACGTAGCACTGCTGACACCTGCGGTTCATAGCTTTCGCCGTCCTTTTCGTGCCGTTCCCCCGCGTGCAATATCAGCGGCGCATGCAGTCGAAACGCGCCTTTTCCGCCTTTTCTGGCGCGCAGAATAACCAGTTCAGCGGCCCGACCGGTCCGCGCGGCCAAGGGCAATACTTCGACCGATCCCAGACGCCCCACACAGGCGGCAAGCATGTCGGGCAGCCGGTCCGCTTTTTGGATCATGTGCAGATAGCCCCGCGGGGCAAGGCGTTTGGCCGCACAGTCGAACCAAAGCGCCAGCGGCGTTTGTTCGCCCAGCGCGATACTGCGCCCTTTGTCCTCAGCCGAGCTGTGCGCCCCAGCCCGGTAGTAAGGCGGGTTGGCGATCACGTGGTCAAATTGTTGTTGCTTCAAATCAGCTGGCAAGGCGCTCAGGTCCGCCTCGACCACCTCTAATGGTGCGGCATTCTCGGCCGCATTGCGGCGCGCCAGATCGGCATAGCTGGCTTGCAACTCGACCCCCACAGCCTGCAGACCCGGCACGCGGGCAAGCAGGCACAGGATCGCCGCCCCGGCCCCGCAGCCCAGTTCTAAAACGGTGTGACCACGTGTCGCCGGGACGGTCGCGGCCAGCAACACCGGGTCCACCCCGGCACGATACCCCGACCGTGGCTGCCAAAGTCGAACACGGCCGCCCAGAAAGTCGTTTCTCGTCACATCAGTGTCGGAAAACAGGGTCATCGACCCAGCGGAATGTCATTGTCACGCATCACCCGTTCCGCGCGGGTCAGATCATCCGCGCGCACCATCAGGCGGCGCGGAAAGATTCCGATACCTCCTTCGAGGATGCTCATATTTACGTCCATCTGAAAGCAGTCTATATCCTCGCCTTCAAGAAGGGCGGAAGCAAAGGCCAGGATCGTCGGATCGGTGCTGCGCAGTAGTTCTTTCATGGGGATTGATGTAAGGGCAAGGCGAGGCGGAAGTCGAGCCTTGTATCAGGAGAGTGATGAACATCGGCACTATCTCGAAACCGCATGAGCGACTTGCTGAAATTCTGGCAGGCGAAATGGATGCGGTGAATCAACTGATCCGCACGCGCATGGCCTCGGAACACGCGCCGCGCATTCCCGAAGTGACCGCACATCTGGTCGAGGCCGGCGGCAAACGTCTGCGTCCAATGCTCACGTTGGCAGCTGCGCGTATGTTCGACTACCCGGGCGACCACCACGTACGCCTGGCTGCAACGGTCGAGTTCATTCACACCGCGACCCTGCTGCACGACGATGTCGTCGACGAAAGCGCTCAACGACGGGGCCGACCCACTGCGAACCTGTTGTGGGACAACAAGTCCAGCGTTCTGGTTGGCGATTATCTGTTTTCCCGCAGTTTCCAGCTGATGGTTGAAACCGGGTCGCTGCGTGTTCTGGACATCCTGGCCAACGCCTCGGCAACAATTGCCGAGGGCGAAGTGCTGCAGATGACCGCAGCCACCGATTTGGGGACCACCGAAGCCATTTATCTGCAGGTCGTGCGCGGTAAGACCGCCGCGCTGTTTTCTGCCGCGACCGAGGTGGGCGGTGTGATCGCCGGTGCCTCAGAGGCGCAGGTGAAGGCGCTTTATAACTATGGCGATGCTTTGGGGATTGCGTTCCAAATTGCCGATGATCTGCTGGACTATCAGGGCGACAGTAAGGCGACTGGCAAAAACGTGGGCGACGATTTCCGCGAGCGCAAGCTGACGCTGCCGGTGATCAAAGCCATAGCTCAAGCCACGCCAGATGAGCATGCATTCTGGGAACGCACAATCGGCCGGGGACGTCAGGAAGACGGCGATCTGGACCACGCGCTGAGCCTGATGAACAAATACAGCACGCTCGAGGCGACGCGCTCGGACGCCTTTGGCTGGGCTGCGAAGGCAAAAGCCGCGCTGGACACGTTGCCAGATCACGAAATCCGTACATTGCTGCGCGAGCTTGCAGACTACGTGGTTTCACGCCTCAACTAAGCTGCGTCGCGCGGCACCACCAATCGGGATGGGCCGCGCCAATCTCATAAGCGGCAAAATGCGCAGCTTTCATCGTCGGATAGAGTGCGAAACAGGTCGAGCCTGAGCCCGACATGCGGGCTAGTAGCGCCTCTTTGGTATCCGCCAATTCGTCCAGCACACGGACCACCTCGGGCGCGAGGCCTTTGGCAGGGGGCTCAAGATCGTTTCGTTGGTTTTGCAGCCAGGCAGCACAGCCATCGGGTGTTTCAAATGCCGGGATGTCGTCTGGCATCGCAGGGTTATCGCGGCTTTGCAGAGCCGAGAACACCGCACCTGTCGGCACCTCGACACCAGGATTGACCAACAGCGCAGGCAAATGCGGCAAAGACACCGGTTCTAACCGCTCACCAATGCCACGCATCCGCGTGGCCTTCGCGGCCATGCAGACAGGCACATCTGCACCAAGGGACAAAGCTGTGCCATCCGGAATTTCTGTGCCTTGCTCGGTGATCATACGAAGCGTTGCAGCCGCGTCCGAAGACCCGCCGCCAATCCCGCCACCGTGAGGCAGCACTTTGTTTAGCGCGATATGCCCCGTCCAGCCCGCGGCCTCAGCCGCTTTCCAAACCAGGTTACGGTCATCTGTAGGTACGCCCGCCGCATGTTCACCTGTCACCGAAATCGACAGTTCGGGCCCGGGCGTGAACTCCAGCGTGTCGCCAACGTCCGCAAAGACCACCAATGAGTCCAACAGGTGATACCCGTCGTCGCGGCGGCCGGTCACATGCAGGGTCAGGTTGATCTTGGCGGGCGCGAAGGCCTTAGTTGCCATTGGCGACCTTCAGCGGCTCGGCCCCTTCTTCTGCCAGAACCGCGTCCAGCCCGATCTCAAGCTTGCGACGGATGCGGTCCGGGTCGGCCTCACCATCGGTGTCTTCGGGATCAATGAAAGACAGCGCGCGCTTCCACTGGAACTCGGCCTCGCGGGCGCGGCCCACGGCCCAGTACACATCGCCCAGATGGTCGTTTACCACCGGGTCGACAGGCATCAGTTCGACCGCGCGTTCCATATGCCCCACCGCCTCGTCATACCGGCCCAGACGGAACAGAACCCAACCCAGGCTATCGACGATGTATCCGCTGTCAGGTCGAGCTGCCACGGCGCGCTCGATCATGTCCAGCGCTTCGTCCAGTTTTTCTTTCCGCTCGACCAGCGAATAGCCGAGATAGTTCAGCACCTGCGGCTGATCAGGGTTCAGTTCCAATGCCTTGCGGAAATCAGACTCGGCAGACTCCCAGTTTTTCAGGCGTTCATGCGAAATGCCCCGCGCATAATAGAGGAACCAGTTGCCGCTGATGCCCTGCTCGGTCAGTTGAATCGCCGTGTCATACGTGCGCACAGCGTCTGCATAGTCCTCTTGCCGCCGCTGCAGATCGGCCAGGGCCACATGCACGCTGGGCAGATCGGGGCTTTGGGCAGCAAGGTTTTGCAAAACCTCTGCTGCTGCATCGGTTTTGCCAGACCGGCCAAGAACTTCGGCCCGGCCCAGTTCAGCCGCGTGGTAATCGCTGCTGGTGGGAGGCACCATGCGATAGGCCTCAACCGCCAGATCGTACTGTTCCAGAGCGTCCAGAAGCTCGGCGCTCAGAAGGATTGCATCCACATGATCCGGGCGTAGGAATGCAGCGATCCGGGCGTACAGCAGCACATAGTCCTGCGATGCCTCGCTGCTGAGCGCCGCACCCACGGAAAAGAACACCTCGGCCATGCCATCCTGGGCAGACTGGACATGGGTGAAGGGCAGTGTTTCACCATCCTCTAACCGGGCCACATAACCTTCGATGGATGGGTCGCTGCCAGCGGCAAATACCTCATCCAAATACTGTATCGCATCCTCGTTGCGGTCCAGTTGTGAAAGAACCTCGGTTCGGGCCAGGGCTGCACGGCGTGAGAACCGCGAAACGGCCCCATTATTGGCCGAGAAAACTTCTTCCGCCCCTTCGAAATCACCGATCGATGCCAGGGCCAAGGCTTTGTGGAACATGGCGAAATCCCGCAAACCCTCTTGGGTACTGACCTCATCAAACTTGTCCATCGCGCTGGTCATTGAGCCCTGCGCCACATGGGCCCAGGCCAATACCAAGCCGTCTACCAATGGTCCAACGCCCTGCGTCTCGGGGTCACGCGCCTGCAGCTCTTCCAGATTGTCGTCGGCGATCAGGTTCGCCATGATGACCATCTTGGCCGCCTGGCTGGGCAGCCCAAGCTCTTCTATGGAACGTGCCACCGCCAAGGCGCGAGCGACCTCACCCAAGGCAAGGCGCGCAACCACCACGTTTTCCAGTAATTTGCCGTTTTCAGGATCGGCGCGCAGCGCCTGCGCATAGTATTTCTCGGCAGAGATATAGTCGCTTTGGTAAATCGCCTGACGCCCGGCCAGATATGACCCAGAGCCTGTGTCCGACAGAGCCGGAAGTGCAATTGACGTGGTTAACAACGCGACCAATGCTGCGCGACGAACGAGGGATGCCACCAAAATCCTGCCTTGCTATCGTTGACTGGCCAACAAGCTAGGGCTTTGACTGGAAAGAGGCAATGGCCAGGCCTTCACGACCCCGCCATTGCCCATGTTTTCGCTTACATGTTGGGATAGTTCGGTCCGTCCCCGCCCTGCGGTGTGGTCCAGGTGATGTTCTGGCTGGGATCCTTGATGTCGCAGGTTTTGCAGTGGACGCAGTTCTGGAAGTTGATGACGAATCGTGGGCCGTCTTCATCCTCGACCATCTCGTATACGCCTGCGGGGCAGTAACGCTGCGCCGGCTCGTCGAACTTGGGCAGATTGACTTTGACCGGGATCGACGGATCAGCCAGCTTCAGATGGCAAGGCTGGCTTTCCTCGTGGTTGGTCATCGCAAACGATACGTTGGTCAGACGGTCAAACGACAGCGTGCCATCGGGCTTGGGATAGTCGATCGGCTGGTGCTTGCTGGCATCCTCGGTCGATTCCGCATCATTCTTGCCGTGACCCAGAGTGCCCAGCAGCGAGAAGCCCAGCGTGTTGGTCCACATGTCCATACCACCCAGCATCAGGCTGGCGGTCAGGCCGTATTTCGACCACAGCGGCTTGACGTTGCGCACCTTTTTCAGGTCGGCGCCAATTGCGCCTTCGCGGACATCAGTTTCATACGCGGTCAGTTCGTCGCCCGAACGGTCCGCTTTGATGGCGTCGAATGCTGCTTCGGCGGCGGCTTTACCCGACAGCATCGCATTGTGGTTGCCCTTGATACGCGGCACGTTGACCATGCCCGCCGAACAACCCAGCAGAGCCACGCCCGGCGCAACCAGCTTCGGCATCGACTGATAGCCACCCTCGGTAATTGCACGGGCACCGTAAGCCACGCGCTTGCCGCCTTTCAGCAGCTCGGCCACCATCGGATGGTGCTTGAAGCGCTGGAATTCCATATAGGGGTACAGGTGGGGGTTCTTGTAGTTCAGGTGAACCACGAAACCGACATAGACCTGATTGTTTTCAAGGTGGTAGATGAACGACCCGCCACCAGCGTTGCTGCCCAGCGGCCAGCCCATGGTGTGCGTGACCGAGCCTTCTTTGTGCTTGGCCGGGTCGATCTCCCAGATTTCTTTCATGCCAACACCGTATTTCTGCGGCTCTTTGCCGGCAGACAGGTCGTATTTGGCGATGACTTCCTTGGACAGCGAACCACGGACGCCTTCCGACAGGAAGACATATTTGCCGTGCAGCTCCATGCCCGGCTCGGTGTTCGGACCATAGGAGCCGTCCGCTTCCAAGCCGAAGACACCGGCCACAACGCCTTTAACCTCGCCATTGTCGCCGTAGACCAGTTCCGAACACGCCATGCCCGGGAAGATTTCCACGCCCAGCTCTTCGGCCTGTTCAGCCATCCAGCGGCAAACATTGCCCATCGAGACGATGTAGTTGCCGTGGTTGTTCATCAGCGGCGGCATGGGGAAGTTGGGAATGCGCAGCTTGCCCGCCTCGCCCAGCATGTAGAAATTGTCTTCATGCACCGGCACGTTCAGCGGCGCGCCTTTTTCTTTCCAGTCCGGGATCAGAGCGTCCAGCCCGCATGGGTCCAGAACTGCGCCCGACAAGATATGCGCGCCCACTTCCGAGCCCTTTTCCAGAACGACAACGTTCAGGTCGGCATCCAACTGTTTCAGACGGATGGCCGCCGACAGGCCCGCGGGACCTGCACCCACGATCACCACATCGTATTCCATCGCTTCGCGTTCAATCTCGGCCATCGCGGGCTCCTTAGCTAACTTTTCCGAATTGGCGCTTTCACTGCGTGGTCTGCGCAATTTTGTTTCACGGCTGATTACATGGTCTGAAAGACCTTGGTCAATCGAAACACGGCGTAACATTGCTGCAATGCGGCAGTTATGCCTCGGGAGAGTCCCCCATCAGGTATCTGGGACCGCTACCATTGGATTTGGCGCGGTCATCGGGGTTGTAAAGGGCACATTTTGGCAAGCTGAGGCACCCGCAGCCGATACAGCCGTCCAAATTGTCGCGCAATCGCGTCAGTGTATCGATTCGCTGATCCAGATGCGCCCTTAACCCCTTACTGATTTCTTGCCAGTCCTTCGGCGTCGGCGTCCGGTTTCCCGGCAAGCCAGACAAAACCTCGCGAATCTCGGGCAGCGTCAGGCCGAATTGCTGGGCGATCATGACAAAACTCAGCCGCCGGATGTCGGCCCGCTGGTACCGACGTTGCCCGCCCGCATTGCGCCAGGGCGAAATCAGCCCCTGTGCCTCGTAGTATCGGATCGCCGATACGGCTAGCCCTGTGCGCTGCGCTAACGCGCCGATTGCCAGGCCATCAGAAACCGCCATTTCAACCTCACAAAAAATACCTTGACCTAAAGTTAGGTTTAGAAATTACGGTGAGTCGGGACAAGCCTCAAAACGAAAAAGGAGATCCCATGATGGCGACATTAGAACATACCAATTTCACGGTCCGCGACCCACAGGCATCAGCCGCGTGGATGCACAAGGTGTTTGGTTGGAAAACGCGCTGGGAAGGCCCGGCAATTGCGGGCGGCTATACGGTGCACGTCGGATCGCAGCACACCTATCTGGCGCTGTACGCACCCAGCGACCCCAGACAAGCGACGGAAAGCAGTTATGACATCGTCGGCGGGCTCAATCATGTAGGTGTTCTGGTCGAAGACATTGATGCCACCGAGCAAAAGGTGATTGATGCGGGCTTTACCCCGAAATCGCATGCCGATTATGAGCCGGGCAAGCGGTTCTACTTCGACGACGACAATGGCATCGAATTCGAAGTGATTAGCTACGACTAGGCCGTAATCCGCGCGTCGCGCGGCCATGCCCTCTTGCAATTCACGCCTCATTTGGGTCAGGTATCTGACGACCCATCACATCGCCCCGACGCTTGTCTCATGCGGCGGGGCGAAACAATTTATGCGTGGACGACAAGAACATGGAAAAAATTCCAATGACGCCTGCGGGCAATGCCGCGCTCGAGGCGGAGCTTAAGAACCTGAAATCCGTCGAGCGCCCAGCCATTATCGAAGCGATCGCCTCGGCGCGCGAACTGGGCGACCTGAAAGAAAATGCTGAGTATCACTCGGCCCGCGAAAAGCAGGGCTTCATCGAAGGTCGCATCAAAGAGCTGGAAGGCATCCTGTCTCTGGCCGATGTGATTGACCCTGCCAAGCTGACCGGAGCGATCAAGTTCGGCGCAAAGGTGACGTTGGTGGACGAAGACACCGACGAGGAAAAAACCTGGCAGATTGTTGGTGAGTACGAAGCCAACATCGAAAACGGCCTGCTGAACATCAAATCACCCATTGCCCGGGCATTGATCGGCAAGGAAGAAGGCGACAGTGTCGAAGTGCGCACGCCCGGCGGCGTGCGGTCCTATGAAGTTCTGAGTATCGAGTACGCCTGATCGGAGCGTTGACCATGTCAGAGCCCAATCCAGAACAGGATACCGAACGGCCAACCCCGCTGGGGATCTACGACAAGCCGTCGCATCCATCGGTGACCGAGATCGAGATCGTGGCCATTGCCCTCAGCGTGGTCTGGCTGATCGTGTCGATTGTGTTTCTGGTGCTGCCCGGCAAGGTCGATGGCGGTGGTTTTGTCGTGACACTGCTGGCAGTTTTCATGCCGGTCGCGATGATCTGGGTCGCGGCGACTGCCATGCGCGCCAGCCGTGTCATGCGCGAAGAAAGCGCACGACTGCAAACGGCGATCGATGCAATTCGTCAGGCCTACGTGATCCAACAGCAGCGCGCTGCCAGTTTGCAGGAACCCGGCGTCACCCAAAAGCTGGACGAAATCGCCGAAGCCACCAAAAAAGCGGAAACAGCTCTGGCGACTTTTTCGTCAAAACGGACCGAACCGGCGCGGGACAACAACCCGGCCCAAAGCGGCGATCAGACCTCGTTGGAGTTGGGCACTCCGGCGGAAGAGATTGCGCCACCTCTGACGACAGATATCTTCATCCGCGCCCTGAACTTTCCAGAGACACAGGATGACGAAGCCGGGTTTGATGCCCTTCGTCTGGCGCTGCAGGATCGCAAGGTCGCGCAACTGGTGCAGGCCTCGCAGGATGTGCTGACACTATTGAGCCAGGAAGGCATCTACATGGATGACCTGCGCCCTGATATGGCCCGACCGGAAATCTGGCGGCAATTTGCGCAGGGCGCACGTGGCCGCGCCGTGGCCGCATTGGGCGGTATTCGCGACCGGTCCTCGCTGGCGCTGACAGCGGCCCGCATGAAGCAGGACCCGATTTTCCGTGACGCCGCCCACCATTTCCTGCGCCGCTTCGATCACATGATTGTCGAGTTCGAGCCGGATGCCAGCGATGCGGATCTGAATGCCTTGGGCGACACGCGCACGGCGCGGGCATTCATGCTGTTGGGGCGCGTTGCTGGAACCTTTGACTGATCACAGCCCAAAACTGCCATAGGGAATGAAACGCACCAGATCACCGGGCGTGATCTGGCGTTCGCCATCCCCAATCTCTACCAGCCCTTCAGCCCAGCTGAGGCCACTGATCCGGCCCGACCCTTCCGAGGCAAACACCTCGACCCGGCCCTCTCGGACGCGGGCTCGCAGGTATTCGCGACGCCCTGGTTTCTTGCGTTTCTCAAAATCCGCAGGCAGGTCAAAGCCCTGTGGAGCGGACCAGCCTTCACCCGCCATCAGGCCAAGCGCCGGGCGGGCAAAGATCAACGTGCAGACCATGGCAGCAACAGGGTTGCCGGGCAGGCCAAATACCGGCGTCTGGTTCCACATCCCCAACGCCAGCGGACGACCGGGCTTCAATGCGATACGCCATTCCTGCATCGCTCCGGCCTCGCGCAACAGGGCCGAGACGTGGTCTTCATCCCCCGCAGATGCCCCGCCGCTGGTCAGGATGACGTCTGCCTGTTCCGCTGCCTGATCCAAGCGGTTGCGCAAATCGTCCCGGCTGTCTGACACCCGCCCCATATCAACCGGCTGAAAACCAAGCCGGGCGACCAACGACAACAGCATCGGGCGGTTGGCGTCGTAAATCTGACCCGGCCCGGCTGTGTCCCCGGGCTCGATCAGCTCATCCCCGGTCGACAAAACCGCAACCCGCAGAACCTTGCGCAATGGTACGTCAGAGATCCCGGTCGCCGACAGCAGGGCCAGGTCGGCAGGGGTCAGCCTGCGCCCGACGGGCAGCACCAGCTCTCCTTCCGCCACGTCCTCACCGGCTTTGCGAGTGTTCGCCCCCTGTTTCAGCGGACCGTGAAAGGCGATGTGGCCATCCTGAACGGTCACGTCTTCCTCCAGTATCACCGTGTCCACACCGGACGGGAGGGCCGCACCGGTCAACACGCGCAGCGCCGTTCCTTGTGGCACTGCACCATCAAATGGTATCCCCGCCGCCGCGCGCCCCGGATGCAACGGCATAATCTGCGGGCCAGCCGGTGCCGCATCAGAGAACCCGTAACCATCCACGGCCGTGTTGGGCTGAGGTGGATTTGATCGCTTCGCATAAATGTCTTGCGCTAGAATACGCCCCGAGGCTTGTCCCACAGGCAGGGTCTCAACGGCCGTCACCACAGTAAGGCGATCCCGCAACAGGGCTAGCGCGTCGTCTACAGGGGTCCAGTTCACCCCGGCGGGCAAGGCAAAACAGTCGTTTCGCAGCGGCGGAGGAGAGATGTTCGGCGGCGTCATAACCCGACCTCCTGCAAGATAAACGCAGCAATGGCGGCGGTGTCGTTCAGGTCAAAAACGGGGACGTTCAATTTCAGGGGTGCATCGCTGGCAACGGCGCGGATTGTGCTGTTTTCACCGGCCATCAAAGGGTTTCCCGCTTCGGCCCGAAAGGCCTCGACCTTGGGATGGCTTTCCCTTTTATACCCTTCGATCAACACCAGATCGACAGGTGACAGGCGGGTCAGCAATTCGGCCAAAGGCGGTTCGGGCGCGCCGCGCAGCTCCTGCATCACCGCGACGCGTTTACCAGAGGCCAACAGCACCTCGGTCGCGCCAGCCTCGCGATGGCGATAGCTGTCCGTGCCCGGCTGATCCACATCAACCGCATGATGGGCATGTTTGACGGTCGAAACGGTGAAGCCACGCCCGGTGATCTCGGTCACCAACCGCTCCATCAGGCCGGTCTTTCCAGCGTTCTTCCAGCCCGTAACGCCGTAGATTCTCATGCCTGCTCCAGCAACTGTTGTGCACGCGTCAGATCGTCGGGCGTGTTGACGTTGAAGAAGGGATCAAACGGTTCAGCGGGGAACAGGGCCTCGCGCCCGTCATGCTCGTCGGTCCACAAGACCACCTTGCGCAATCCGCCGTTCAAAGCGTCGCGCAGATCATCGCGTAGGGCCACGGGCCACAGGCCAAAAGTCGGGTGCCGGTTCACCCGCTTACCGCCGCCGGATTTCAAGGCTTCGTCCCCGGTTCGCGGCGTTGTGGCCAAAACCAGCGGGTGCTTTTGGCCGTTTGATGCAGCAACCAGTCTTTCGACCAGATCGCGCGGAAAAAACGGCGTATCGGCTGCGGCGGTGACGATACTGTCGCCCCCCTGCTCTGCCGCCCAGTCGAGGCCCGCCAGAACGCCGGCCAAAGGGCCGGCAAACCCTTCGATCGTGTCTGGCAGAACGGGCAGGTTCAGATCAGCAAACCGTTCCGGATCACCATTGGCGTTCAGCGCTATACCGCCCACCTGCGGCGTCAAACGGGCGATCACATGAGACAACAGGCTCTGCCCGCCAATGGTCAGCAGGCCCTTGTCACCCCCACCCATCCGAGTGGCCAGACCGCCTGCGAGGATTACGCCCAAAGGGGTGTTCATTACCGCACCTTACTGCTTTCACCGAAGTGATCCGTCATTGGCACCGTTGTAGATTGAACTCAGTTCAATTGGAACGCCGTTGGATACATATGGTGCAGGACAAACAGCCACATGATCAACGTACCGACCGCCAGAAAGGATGTCGCCGACACGATATGCGCGGCAAGCTGCGGTTCCTGATCGTAATGCTTGGCCAAAAGAAAGATGTTTTTGGCCGTGGGCACAGCGGCGGAAACGGTCGCCGCGATGGTCCACAGCGGATCAAGACCAATCAGATGCGCCGCCAGCATGACAAGACCCGGCGCCACGATCAGTTTGACGACCGTCAGAAACAGGATCAGTGGCCCCGTCTGAACAATTGTCCGAACGCTGGTCGTAAACCCGATCGCAAACAGCGCAACCGCGGCCAACGCCTGACTGAGAAGTTCCAGATAGTCGGAAACAGCATCCGAAAACCCGATTCCGGTAATTGAATACACCACGCCCAACAGGGTGGCGGCGATGATCGGGTTCTTCAGAACGTTCAGCAGAATCTTATAGATCGGCGTTCTGGCGTTTGCTTTGTGCCCCGCCGAGCTTTCCAGAATGGTCGTCATCACCAAAAACAAGATCGCGACGACAAGGTTCGCCAAAACCGCTGGCAATGCTCCCTTGGAGCCAAAAATCGCGTGCAGGATCGGCAGGGCAACCAATGCCGTATTTGACGCCACACCTGCAAATGCAGCTACGGTCGCCGAACCCACCTTAAACGCGACCACAGTCTTAAGACCCAGAAACAACACGACGAACAGCGCCAGCAAGGTTCCGCCGTAAGAGATGTAGAAGCCATAGTTCAGAAGGTTCGCAAACTCTTCCTGCCCGATCAGATAGAACATGATGGCCGGGATCAGGACATAGACCGCGAATTGCACCAGCGCGTCGGATGTCTCCTTGCTCAGCAAGTTGGTCCACGAAAACACATAGCCGGTCAGGATCACCGCAAAGACCGGCGCAATGAGATTGATCAACTCCATAACATACTCAAAATGCCAAAAACCCTTGTCGGGCCAGCTTAGAGCACACCCATCGGAATTCGCAGAGTTTTTTCAGGTCAGCTACGGGGCGCGAGAAATCAGGCCTGCGAGCTTTTCCTTTTGTGCTTCTTGTCTTCGACCGGAACAGTTGACGGGTCCACATCCCGAACCAGTCGATCTTCGCCCGACAGACACACGAACCGCTGCCCCCGCATACGTCCGATCAACGTCAGCCCGACCTCGCGCGCGATCTCAACGCCCCAGGCGGTGAATCCTGACCGCGACGCAAGCACGGGAATGCCCATCATCGCCGTTTTGATCACCATCTCCGAGGTCAAGCGACCGGTGGTGTACAGTATTTTATCCTCGGCCGCCTCGCCCTCGGACAACATCCAACCAGCGATTTTGTCGACGGCATTATGCCGACCGACATCTTCCATATAGACCAGAGGGCGGTTTTCCCGGCACAGAACTGTGCCGTGGATCGCTCCGGCCTCTAGGTACAAAGACGGGGTCCGGTTGATCCTTGCGGCCAAATCATACAGCCAAGAGGTGCGCACCTGAACCTGCGGCAGGCGGACGTCCTCCAACCCCTCCATCATGTCGCCAAACACCGTACCTACGGCGCAGCCACTGGTGCGGGTCTTTTTCTTCAGCTTGTCCTCATACGAGGTCTCGCGTGCAGTGCGCACGACCACGGTTTCCAGATCATCATCGTATTCGACACGTGTGATCTGGTCGTCGGCCAGCAGCATCCCCTGATTGCGCAAAAATCCCAGCGCCAGATATTCCGGGTAGTCGCCAATCGTCATGGCGGTCACGATTTCCTGAGAATTGAGGAAAATCGTCAGAGGGCGCTCTTCGACCACCGAGATCTGGCTGGCTTCGCCATTCTGATCCACGCCCTCGACGGCGCGGGTCAAGCGGGGCGCGCCGGGATCGGGGGCGATGATGTAGTCTGACAGGTTCTGTTCCGTGGCCAATTGCAACCCTTTCCCAAGACCGCTACTGCTGCGGACAACACCATAGGATTTAGCCATGGCAGACACCACATCCAAGTCATACTACTGGAAGGGTTTTCGCGACGGGACCCCGTTTGTTTTTGTGGCGATTCCTTTTGGCACCCTGTTCGGCGTCTTTGCAACCGAGGCTGGCCTGAACATCATCCAGACAATGGCCTTCACGTCGACCGTGTTTGCCGGGGCCGCACAGTTTGCTGCGTTACAATTGCTGCAGGATCAAACCCCGACCGCAATTATCCTGATTTCCGCTCTGGCAGTGAACCTACGGATGGCGATGTATTCGGCCTCGCTGACGCCCTATCTGGGTGCTGCGCCTATGTGGCAAAGGGCCTGCGCGGCTTATCTGACCGTTGATCAATCTTACGCAAGCTCGATCGTTCAGTTCGAAAAAGAGCCGAAAATGACCGTTCCCCAGCGCATGGCGTATTTTGTGGGCTCGGTCACTCCGATCACGCCGCTTTGGATACTGGCGACCTACCTCGGGGCGGTATTGGGCACGCGAATCCCCGAAAGCTGGGCATTGGATTTCGCCTTGCCGATCACGTTTCTGGCCATGATCGGGCCGATGATGCGCACTTTCCCGCATGTTGTGGCTGCGCTTGTGGCTATTGTCGTCTCGCTTCTGACGGTGGCAATTCCATTCAATCTGGGCCTGCTGATCGCGGGATGCGCAGGCATGATCGCAGGGGCGCAGGCCGAAGTGATTGCTGAACGCAGAAAGGTCAACGCATGACCAAGCCGGATCCCGTCACCATCTGGACGATCATCGTCGGGCTTGCAATCGGCAGCTATGCCTTGCGGTTCGTCTTCATCGGTCTGGTTGGCGATCGCCCCATGCCACCGTGGCTGCTGCGCCATCTGCGCTATACTGCCGTGGCCATCATTCCTGCCCTGATCGCCCCGCTGGTGGTCTGGCCAACGGCGACGGGCGGTCAACCGGATATTCCGCGCATGGCAGCGGCGGCTGTGGCAGTGACTGTTGGCCTGTTCACCAAAAACGTAATTGCCGCGATCTTTTCGGGCGCGGGTACATTGTACAGTCTTCTTTACCTACTGGGGTGATGTCGCTTCCAGCTGGTTCAAACGCTCGTTGTTAAACGCCAGCCCTTTTTGCAGATCTGCATCGTCGTTTTCACGATATTCAGCCGTCTGTACGCCCGGCAACTGGCCAAACTGCTCGGACAATTTTACCGGGTAGAACGTGGTCTTTATCTGCTCGAAACCAGGCACCTGCTGCAATAGCTGCGCGGTCGAATTGGCACAGAATGCACCGGCCACCGGACCTGATTGTTTTGCCAACTGCAGTGCGATCTCGGCCTGTTGGGGCGACACCTCGATCGTCTGGATACGCGCATAATGTGTCTCGCGCGCGTGGCTGCTGCGGTAGGCGCGCTCGACATTCGGAGTGATGCCGTACAGCACATCATCCTTGATCGGCACCACATCTGCCCGGAATGAGCCGGCAGGATCAAAAATCACCCGCTCACTGCCGCTGATCATCAGCGACGTGTGCGCACCCGAGCCTGTCCGGGTGCTGATCATGGTATAGAGCGTCAGGGTCGACGGCCCCGGATCCCGGTAGGACCGCGCCGCTACTTCAGCCGGATCCGCCTGTGGGCGCTGCGACCCGGCACAGCCCGCAACAGTTGCTGCCAAAAGGCAGGCAATCAAAATCCTGATCACGGTCGACCCCGTTTCTTGGATTAAGAGGCGAAGACCGCCAGGAACAGGCAAAGAAAGACAATGGCAACCACACACCAGGTGGTCGCTTTGATGAAGCCATCAAAGGTTTTGGTTTGAACAGTGATGTCCATTTCGCCGTGCTTGTGTTCAGCCATGTGACTCAGATTCCCAATTCGCGTGTTTGAGATGTTGGATAATCGAAAATAAAGGGCCTGTCACCACGTCATTCGCGCGCAGGTGTCAAAGGTGCAAACACCGAACATCCCGGATACCCAAACCCCCATCGCCACGGCAGCCCCGAACAGGGCCCGCCGCCAAAACGAACGGCCGCGAACATCGCCTCGGCCGTGACAGAATGAGCGGTGCGAATCTGTTCGGGCGTCATATCGTACCGCTCGGCGTATTCGTCGGCATGGTCGACCCCGTGCTGGCTGACGCAGGCGCGCAACGTGTCATCGGCCGACAGGCGCGCGGTATAGCTATCTTCGGCCCGAAGGGCGCCACCCGCGTGGTGATAGGCGCGGTCATGGGCGACGCAGCAATACTCCCACGGTGGATGCGCCTCATAAAGCGCGCGAAAGCTGGGAAAGGTGTCGGCCACAAAACGCCAGCTCGACGATAGGCCACCCGAGCAGCCATCGGTTTCAAAAGCGGATAAATCGGCACCATCCCTTTGCGCCATCAGGGCACGATGAGCCGGCAATTCGAACGTGCGCAGGACATCCTGCGCCTGGGCCGGTGCAGCGATCAGAAAAAGGACCGCCGCCAGACTAAGGGCTTTCATCGCGCATCGCCTGAGTATCAACGGACATGCCGAAGGTTGTGGCCAGCCACAGCAGCAAGCGCTCGCCCGGACCCATCTCAGCGCGCACGCGCAGTACTTCGTTGGCCATGGCGGGTCGGTCGGTGATCAACCCGTCTACACCCATCGAAGCCATGGCTGACATCTGCAGCGGATCATTCACTGTCCAGACATAGATATCCTTGCCGGCCGCATGGACCGAATTCACCAGTCCGGGCGTTGCCATCGCTGCGTTCACGGCAACAAAATCACCCTCCAGCCCCGACAAATCGCCCACAGCAGTCGCCGCAAGAACCCCTGCCCGCCAGTCGGGCCGGATGGACTTCATCTTTTGCACCGCCGGGTATTTCAGCGACATGGTTGCGATATCGTCCTGCATGCCAAGTTCCTCGACAATGGCTGCAACCCGGTTCTCCAGATCGACATCGTGACCGTAATACTTCAGCTCAATGATGACCTTGGACTTGCCTTTTGCCGCCTCCAGCACATCGCGCAGCGTGGGCGTACGTTCCTCGGCGAATTCGGGACCAAACCAGCTGCCGATATCGATCTGGGCGATGTCGTCCATCGTTGCATCCCAGACCTTGAGGTCGACGCCTGCCAGTTTCATGAAGTCGCTGTCATGCGCAACGATCACCACATCGTCCGCGGATTCCTGAACGTCAATCTCGACCCAGTCAGCCCCGTCTTCGATTGCCTTAACGACCGACGCCATAGTGTTCTCGGGCCGCAGCGCGGCTGCTCCGCGATGGCCGATCACCTCGGCCCTGTCAGGGGCTTGAACGCGTTCCAACAGGTACTGTCCGAACCACAGCCCAACAAACACGGCGACGGCTGCGGCGCCGACTGCCGCAAGCAAAGGAACGCGTAGACTGCCGGGTTCAGGATGCGGCGGCTCCGAAGTCTCGATCTCGAAGAACCCGTCAAGCAATACCGCAAGAGCGCCAAGTGCCGTTGCCGCCAGAACCAAACCAGCCAGTGACCAGATTCCGGCAACACCCAAGCTGTAGATCAGCGCCAGGCGCAGGTTTGCCGCCCCCTGCAGCGGCACCAGCGCGAACAAAAGCCCCGCCACCCAGGCGATCACTGCAGCAATGACAAGGCGCATCCCCAGCCACATGGCCAACTCTAACTTGAGGCGTCCGCGCTTGCCCTCCATCCGGTTCGCGCTGACGTTGAATGCGTGCCCCGGATGGACACCTTCGAACAGCACCAGATGCAGCGACAACGCCCAGGCTGATAGACGACGGATCAAAACCCAGGCCATGACCAGTACAACCGCGCCGATCAGCCCCACGGCCAGCCAAAATGACGGCGGGTGGAAGGTCAGGTAATAGTTGATGTCATATTCAGTAAGTGTCCACCACGCGATCAGCGCGGACACCGCAGCAAATGGCACAACCAGCACCAGAACCCGCAATACAAACCGAACGGCAAACCCGAACAGCGCAGGCAGGCGCGAAAGAATCAGACCAATGGCCGAACTGCCCGCACGCCAGGGGTCGGACTCGCCCATCCTCAGTGAGCCCGCCATGACCGAGAATACAAAGACCTCAGCCAGCAGGAACAGGCTGAGCACGGCAACGGCGGCGACAAACCCCGCCGGTGACAGGATGAACGCAGCGATGGCCTGATCGGTCAGCGCGGTTTGGTTGGACAAACTCACCGCCAAATTCACCACAATGGCTACACCCGGCGCGATCAATGCGACCAGCAGCAGGCGCACCACGATATAGATGGGAACAAACACGCGTCGGCGTGCCCATGCACCTTTGTATGCAGTTGAAACAGCTGAGAAATGAGTCACGCGCGGACGCCCCCTTGAAGATGCACTCATTCAAGGCTGCGCAGACGTGAATTGCAAGTCAGGCGGTCAGCTTTCTTCCAGATCCGCGGCCAGTCGGAACCCGATGCGGTTGGCGGGCTTGTCTTCGACCGATTTGGGCATGGCCCGCAACATGACGTTCAGCTGACTGACATGCTGCACCAGCTGGGTCCGCCCTCCAGTCGCGTCCGAACCGTAGAAGGTGATGACGTCGGGGTCAAAATACCCCATCCCTTCGATCCGCAGGACGCCAGCATCCCCGCCGGTGAAACCCATCGCGACCTCTTGGTCGCCGGTCAACGTCTTTTCGAAGTTCTGGATGTACAGGATCAGTCGTTCATAGGCCCATTGCGCCGGGCTTTTGGTCTCAACCGGTTTCTGCAATTGGCCGGGCAAATCCTTGTTGCCCGACTCGGCTTCGGGGTTGGCATGCACTTCGTAACAGCGGGGCAGTGCCGCGGCTTCGGCGGCTTCGGCCGATGTTTCGATCTGATCCTGCATGGCTTTACCCTTTATGCTGAAACTCCCACGCCCCATCCGCGCGACGCGTTCGGGTGACAGCTCCAATGTGGTAAAGATGGTTCAGATGTGCAACCGCTTCGACCAGAGCCAGACCATACTCACCCGGGCCGATCTGACGCTTGAACAGGGGCACAAAACACTCTGCTGCCGTTTTGGGTGTGTCCAGATAGTCCTGTAACCGCTTCAGCGCACCATGGTGATTGTCGATCAACTGCTTCATCCGAATGGGCAGTCCTTTGAACGGCAACTTGTGCCCGCCCAGCGCAAGATGATCGGGCTGCGCGAGCCCCATGAGCCTCTCGCAGGCCTCAAGCCATTCTGCAACCGGATCCGCCAAGGGTTCGGTGACATAGACCCCCAGATTGGGGCTGATCGAGCTGAGAATCTGGTCGCCAGTGATCACGAGGTTGTCGTCGCGGCTCCAGAAAGTGGCGTGTTCGGGAGCGTGGCCGTTACCCATATGGACGTCCCAGTCGCGCCCGCCCATACGGATCACGCTGCCCTGCTTGATCCGGGTAAAGCCCAGAGGCATCGGGTAGACCGTGTCGCAATAGTTGAACGGACGCTCAGCCATCCGCTTGGCCAGAATGTCGGGTGCCATACCCGCGCTGCGGTAGTAATCTAGCGTTTCCTGCGGCCAGCTTTCCTGAACATCCAACTGCAGCATGCGCGAAAACAGCCATGACGTGCGCGAGGTTACCAGCTCGGCGCCATGTTCCGACTGGAACCAGCCCGCGTTGCCCACATGGTCGGGGTGATGGTGCGTCACCACCACGCGTTTGATCGGCTTGCCCGCCAACGGGCCCGCCATCAGCGTTTCCCAAATACGCCGGGTTTTGTTCGACGACATGCCCGTATCGATGACGGTCCAGCCATCGCCATCATCCAGCGCATAGATATTGACGTGGTCCAGCGCCATGGGCAGCGGCAGCCGCATCCACAGAACGCCTTCGGCAACTTCGATCGCCTCGCCTTCCGCCGGAGGTTCGGGCCAAGGGTATCTGATCGCCAAAGGGGTATCGCCATCCATTACGCCACAAACTCCTCGGCACTCAGGGCAAAGACATCATTCGCCCCGGGCTGGGCCTGACCCAGAAAACCTGAAAACTCGGGCAACAGCGCGTTGATATAAAACCGCGCCAGTTTGAACCGTGGTCCATCAGGCTGCGCCAAGGCAGCTTTCAGATGGTAGTGGGCGCCCAGAACACGCGCAAAGGCCCGCAGATATGGCACAGCTCCGGCAAAGCGGGCATTCAGGTCCGATTGTGCGACCATCCATTCGGTCGTTTCGCGCAGGCTTTCGGTCGCCTCCCATACGGGACCGGCCAGCTCGGGCATCGTGGCGCGGGCCTGTTCGGCGTGATCCTCGATCTCGTCCAGCAGGCGCGAGGCCGCATCACCACCATCCATCATCTTGCGCGCAACGAGGTCCATGGCTTGAATGCCGTTTGTGCCTTCGTAAATCGCGGTGACGCGGACATCGCGGTAGTATTGTGCTGCACCGGTCTCTTCGATGAAGCCCATGCCCCCGTGCACCTGCACACCGGTTTCAGATACGCGCATGCCCGTCTCGGTTCCAAAAGCTTTGCTGATCGGTGTCAGCAGAGCGGCACGGGCAATCCAGTCAGGGTCGCCGGTGGCGTTGCCCATGTCGATGGCGGCCGCGTTTGCCAGCATGATTGCGCGCGCGGCGAATGTATCAGCGCGCATGCTCATCAGCATCCGGCGCACATCCGCGTGGTCAATGATCGTACCCGACGGCGTCTTGCCCTGCTTGCGTTCCAGCGCATAGGCCAGCGCGTGCTGATACGCACCTTCGGCACAGCCAACGCCCTGTCCGCCGACACCCAGACGCGCGTTGTTCATCATGGTGAACATCGCAGCCATTCCGCCATGTTCCCGACCAATCAACCACCCCTTGGCACCGTCATACTGCATGACACAGGTAGGCGAGCCGTGCAGGCCCATCTTGTGTTCGATCGAGACGACTTTCAGATCATTGGCAATACCGGGGTTTCCTGCCTCATCCGGCAGGAACTTCGGAACCAGGAACAGGGATATCCCTTTGGTTCCCGGAACACTGTCCGGCAAGCGCGCCAGAACCAGATGACAGATATTCTCTGCGAAATCATTGTCGCCCCACGAGATATAAATCTTCTGCCCCGTGATCGCGTAGGTGCCATCCCCATTGGGCACGGCTTTGGACGTCAACGCACCAACGTCCGATCCGGCCTGCGGTTCGGTCAGGTTCATGGTCCCCGACCATTCCCCCGCCATCATCTTGGGCAGATAGAGCGCTTTGATCTCGTCGCTGGCGTGGTGTTCCAGCGCTTCGATTTGGCCCTGTGTCATCAGGGGGGCAAGCTGCAGCGACAAGCAGGCCGCCGACATCATCTCGTTAACGGCCGTGGTCAGGGTCATCGGCAGACCCATGCCGCCATATTCGGGATCACCGCTCATCCCGATCCAACCGCCATCGGCGATTGCCTTCCAACCATCTGCGAATCCGGGCGAGGTCCGCATCACGCCGTTTTCCAGCCGCGCGGGCTCAAGATCGCCGGGGCGTTGCAGCGGGGCCATGACCTCTTCACAGAGTTTGCCGGCTTCGGTCAGGATTGCACCAACCACATCTTCGCTGGCGGACGAAAACTTCTCGGTTGCCGCGATTTCGTCAAAGCCGACAGCGTGCCGGAACAGGAATTCATAATCAGAGATTGGCGCGCGATATGGCATATCTTCCCTCGGGGCTGTCTGATTGCGTTTTGCGACGGGCTTGGAATTTCTGAAGCCCACCTTTATGCATCTGGGTTCAACCGATTACGTATCGGGCCACATGCTATACGCAATCAGAACGCGGCGTCACCACCCATGATCCCCAACGGCACAATGAATTTATCCGCAGATCCGGCCGGAATCGCGCAGGCCGCAGACCTTTTGCGGCAGGGGTTGCTGGTGGCCATCCCGACCGAGACAGTTTATGGCTTGGGCGGCGATGCCCGCAATGGCGAGGCCGTCGCCAGCATCTATGCCGCCAAGGGGCGGCCCAGCTTCAACCCTCTGATCGCGCATGTGGCTTCGGTCGAAGCCGCGCAGCGTTTTGTGGCGTGGTCCGATCAGGCACAGGCCTTGGCCGACGCATTCTGGCCCGGCCCGCTGACTCTGGTTCTGCCGCTGCGCCCCGGTCACGGCATTTCCTCGCTGGTCACCGCCGGGTTGGAAACCCTTGCCGTCCGTGTCCCTGCGCACCCCGCCGCGCGTGCCGTTCTAACCGCGTTCGATGGGCCGGTCGCTGCGCCTTCGGCCAATCCGTCGGGGCAAATCAGCCCCACGACGGCTGCTCATGTACTGGCTGGCCTGAACGGACGCATCGCTGCGGTGTTGGACGATGGGCCCTGCGGCGTCGGCTTGGAAAGCACGATTGTGGGCCTTGCGGGTGAGCCCGCCCTGTTGCGCCCCGGTGGTGTCGCACTGGAACAAATCGAAGCTGTTCTGCACACGCAACTGCATCACCATCAACCCGGCGACGCGCTGAATGCGCCGGGGCAACTGCAATCCCACTACGCGCCAGATGCGCCCGTTCGCCTGAACGCCAGCAGCGCTCAGGGTGACGAAGTTTTATTGGGTTTTGGACCGGTGGACTGCGACCTGAACCTGTCAGCTGCCGGTGATTTGACTGAGGCAGCCGCGACCTTGTTCGCTGCGCTGCACAAGCTGAACGAAACCGGCAGGCCCATTGCCGTCACGCCGATTCCGCAGCACGGTTTGGGTGCAGCGATCAATGACCGCCTGCGTCGGGCCGCTGCCCCACGCTAGTCACGCACGCCCAGAATCGGCCGACAGGATCAGTGGGTCAACGCCCAAGGTTGCCAGCGCGGCCTCCCATTTTTCGTCATCGGGCACATCGAACACCAATTTCGAGGACGCCTCGGTCGTCAACCAGCCGTTCATGCCGATCTCATCCTCAAGCTGCCCCGGCCCCCAGCCGGAATAGCCCAAGACCAGAGTTGAGTTCAAAGGCCCGCGTCCCGAAGCCAGGTCTTCGAGAATATCCAGCGTCGCGGTCATGCTGAAATCTTCGTCGATCTGCATCGAGTGCAGGTTGGCCTCATAGTCTGAGCTGTGCAGGACAAATCCGCGCGACATCTCGACCGGGCCGCCAAAATGGACCAGACGCTCACCCACAACAGGGATGCGGCACGGGATATTGAGCTGGCCCAACAAGGTCTTCAGCCGCAGATCCGACGGTTTGTTGATGATCAGGCCCATCGCGCCTTCTTCGCCATGGCTGCACAGGTACACCACCGAATGATCAAAGCGCGGATCACCCATGCCGGGCATCGCAATCAACAGTTTTCCGGTAAGATCCATAGGCCGACATCTCTTGGTAGGTCTGTGGCAACAATGACCCTTGGTCACCCGGAATAGCAAGGGATCAGCGCATATTTCCGCAGATTTCATCCCGGTGACCGGAACGTGACTTGGAATCCCGGCGCTGACCGCGCATTTATAGGACATGAACATGAAGATCACGGTCCCTGCGATGGCTCTGACCATCGGTTTGTCCCTGCCCGCAACAGCGCAGGTCAATGGACCTGTGGCCGAGCTGGATATTCTGGACGGCGGGCGCACCGCACAAGGCACTTACCTGGGCGCCGTGCGCGTGACGCTGCAGGACGGGTGGAAGACCTATTGGCGCGCACCGGGTGACGCGGGCATTCCACCAGAATTCGACTGGAACCAATCCAACAATGTGGGCGACGTGTCGATTACCTGGCCCGCCCCGGATGTATTCGACCAGAACGGGCTGCAATCGATCGGATATGAAAACCAACTGGTTTTGCCGGTCGAGATCACGCCGAAGAACCCTTCCAAGCCCATAAAGCTGAAGGGAACAATGGATCTGGGCGTCTGCAAGGATGTCTGCATCCCTGAACAACTGGAATTCAATCACACGCTGGATACCGAGGCGGGGCGCAACCCTGCGATCGCGGCAGCGCTTGCTCAGAGGCCATTCTCGGCGCAAGAGGCGAGTGTGTCTCAGGCCAGCTGTCGCCTGTCGCCTACATCTGACGGAATGCAGATCGAAGCGCGGGTTACCATGCCTTCGGCCGGCGGGCGCGAGGTCGCGGTGATCGAACCGGGAAACCCTGCCCTTTGGGCCTCGCAAACTCAGACCACGCGGGCGGGCGATACGCTTGTCGCGACGTCCGAGGTGATCAACGCGGCGGGCGGGCCATTTGCGCTGGACCGCTCCGAGATTCGGATCACCGTTCTGGGGGCCAATCACGCCGTGGACATCAAAGGGTGCAGCGCAGGCTAAGCCCCATGAGATCATGACCCAATCCCCGAAAATCGGCGCTTTGGCGGTTGTCCTGCATCAGGATCACGTATTGCTTGTGCAACGCAGCAAGCAACCGGACGCAGGTTTGTGGGGGTTCCCCGGTGGTCACGTGGAATGGGGTGAAACCGTCCTTGAGGCCGCACAGCGGGAATTGCGCGAGGAAACTGCGGTCATCGCCGAGCCGCTGCACTATCTGGACAACCTCGACCTGTTGCGCCGGAATGAAAGTGGCGAAACTCTGGTGCATTACCTGCTGGTTGGAGTGGCTTGCCAGTACCAATCCGGAACGCCGGTCGCAGGCGATGATGCGCTGGATGCACGTTGGTTCCCGTTGGATCAGATCCGCCAAGGCGATCTGCCGATGAGCAACCGTGTTATCGACTTGCTGGAAACCGCCCTTTCCCGCGCCTAGGTCGTCGCCCCTTTCAGCCGAGAATACACCAGACCCGAAACCGTGACGCTAAGTACCAGTATAACGGCAGCGCCAGCAAGGAATGCACCCAGCCCCATCTGCAAAATGGCGATACCATCTTCGGCGGCATAAAGCCCGGACACCGCCCCTATAGGCGCGCCATAGACCGCAGGCCAGACCATTGTCAGCCCAAACCAGATCAGCATCGCCAGACCTGTACAGGCCAACGCCCCCTGCACCACGCGGTCCGGCGCGCGGGCGGCCCGGCGCATCGCTGTCATTGGGCGGGACAGATCGTTCAGAATGGCCAACAGCGCCGGAACCAGAAGCAACACCAGCAACATGCCAAAGCCAAGGCCGTACACCAGCGTTATGACGGTGGGTTTGAGGAATTGCGCTTGTTGTGAGCCTTCGTAAAGCAATGGGGTCAGACCCAGAACCGTGGTCAGCGTGGTCAGCATCACGGGGCGCAACCGGTCTGCCGTGCCCTCGATGATCGACGGCACCAGTCCGCGCTCTTGTTGGTATTCGTCGATTGTTGTCACCAAAACAATCGAGTCGTTGATAATGATCCCCGTCATCCCCAGCAGGCCGACAACCGTGAACATACTGAGCGGCACATCCCACAGGTAGTGTCCCCAGATCGCGCCCACCAAGCCGAACGGAATAATTGCCATCACAACCAGCGGCCGCGACCAGCTGGCGAAAACCCAGGCCAGCACAAGATAGATACCGGTCAGGCAAAGAATCAGGCCTGTTCGCGCCTCGGACAAGAACTCGTCCTCTTGTTCGCTCAATCCAGCCATGCGCCATTCGACCTGCCGTTCCGAGGCGATCTTGGGCAGGATTTCTTCGCCCATGGCGCGCGCGATCTCTGCCGCCTGCGCCGGGTCGTCTTCCGAGATATCACCATTCACCGCGATCACCCGAAGACCGTTTTCGCGCCGGACGGTCGAGAAACCGGATTTCCGCTCGACCGAGACAATATCGGCCAACGGCACGTAGACACCGTCCGGCGTGCGCATCAGTGTGCGCTCCAGGAAGTCGGCTGTCAGCTCGCCCTCGGGCAGCTCGACCCTGATCTCGGCGCTACGCGGACCATCTGGGAATGTCGCCGCCTCGATCCCGTTCAGCCGGTCGCGCAATACCCGGCCCAGCGTTTCAATGCGGAAGCCCAGCGCCTCGCCCTGCGCTGTCAGGTCGAGGATGTATTCTTCCTTGTCATAGGCCAGATTGTCTTCCAGAGCCGACACCTCGGGGTATTTGGACAATTCGGTCTGCAAATCTTCGGACGCAGCCTTGAGCGTGTTCACATCCGCGCCATAGAACTGAACATCGATGGCATCGCCGCCCGGACCGGACCGCCAGCCGCGGAAACTGAGCAGCTCGACCTTGGGATGACGCGGGACGAAATCCTGCAACTCTCCCACGAATTCGAAACTGGAATAGGGGCGCAGGTCGGCATCGATCAGCTCGATCGAAATTCCGCCCAGAAGATCATTGTCCTTACCATCCGCAGCGGACAGCCCAAAGCCTGCGCTGCCGCCAACTTCGGCCAGCACATAATCGATCGGGTTACGGCCGTGCCGCTCTTCGTAGATTTTGCCCAGTTCGTCAGCGGCGCGCTGCAGCTCGTGCATCATGGCCAATGTGTCGTCCCGGGTGGCTCCTTCGACCATGATGAAGTTGCCTGTGACCGAACCACGTTCCGGTGCGTTGAAGAACCGCCAGTTCACGTCGCCCCGGATGAACAAGGCCAATTGGCTGGCCAGGATCACCACCATCAGCGCCACGACCACGTAGCGTCCCCAGACGACCCAGGCAATCAGCGGGCGGAACAGATGATCGCGCACCCAACGGAATCCGCGATTGACCACGCGGTTGGGCATATCATACCAGTGTTCCTTGGCCGAATGCGCGATGGCATGGGCCATGTGGTTGGGCAGGATCAGAAATACCTCGATCAGCGAGGCGATCAGAACCGCGATTACGGTGAAGGGGATGTCGCGGATCAATTCCCCGAACCTGCCCCCGATTGCGGTCAGACCGAAAAAGGCAATCACTGTTGTCAGGGTTGCGGCAAAGACCGGCATCGCCATGCGCCGCGCGGCGCGCTCGGCGGCCACCACCGGTGCCTCGCCCAGACGACGCGCGCGGAAATCGGCATGTTCACCCACAACGATGGCATCATCAACGACGATGCCAAGCGTGATGATCAGCCCGAACAGCGAAACCATATTGATCGACAGCCCGCCGATATACATGAAAGCAATTGCCGCAGACATTGCGACCGGAATCCCGGCGGCAACCCAAAAGGCGATGCGCGCGTTCAGGAACAAGAACAGCAGGCAAACCACAAGGCCCAATCCCACCAAACCATTATCGACCAGAATATCCAGACGGTCGGTGATGGCTTGGGCACGGGTGCGGATCAGCTCGACCGTGACACCTTCGGGCAGGCTGGCCTGCATTTCACGCACGACGTCTTCGACAGTGTGTTGGATCTCGATCGCATCGCCGAGGTTCGAACGGTCGATCCTGATCGACATAGCCGGGTTTTCGCCGACAAAGTAGCTGCGATCGCGATTGACCCCTTCGACCCGAATCTGCGCCAGATCACCCACAAGCAGCTTGGACCCATCGGCAAAGTTACGCAGGGCGATGCCTTCGATTTCTTCAGGCGTGCGTTTCTCGGTTCCCGTGCGAATACGGGCATTCGCGCCGGTCACATCCCCAGCAGGATTTGCATTCACCTCGGCGGCAACGGCTGACGCCACTTCGGACAGCGTTATGTCGTTGGCAATCAACTGAGCAGTTGAAATTTCCACCACTATGCGAGGCGCGGCAAGGCCCCGGATTGTCGTGCGCGTGACGCCGACAGCGAAGAGACGGTTGATCAGTTCGTCCGTGAATTTGGCCAATTGATCAGGGTCGACCGGACCGGTAACGACCACATCGGTCACCCGATCCCGCCATGCCCCGCGACGGATTGTCGGCTCTTCCGAGTCGTCTGGCAGGTTTGTGACACTGTCGACCGCCGTGCGCACTTCTTCGACAGCCCGCGACATGTCCCAATTGGGTTCAAACTCCAACCGGATACTAGCGCGACCTTCGCGAGAGGTCGCCTCGGTACTGGCAACCCCCTCAACGGCCAGCAAGGCGGGTTCAAGGACCTGAACGATGCCGTTGTCGACATCTTCGGGACCGGCCCCGTCCCATTCCACATTAACGTCGACACGTTCGAGGATGACATCGGGAAAGAACTGAGCCCGCATGTTCGGGATCGCCGCAGCACCCAGAACCAACATCACGAGAAGCAGCAGATTTGCGACCGTGCGGTGACGCGTGAAATAGCTGAGGATGCCGCCCGCTGCGCCGGGGATTTCGCGCATCATAACGCCTAGCCCCCAGCCCGGTTTTCAAGTCGCTGCACCAACGATGCAGGCACCTTGGCCTCGCTGAGTTGGCCCAAAACCCGTTCCTTGACGGCCTCGGGCATGCGAGTGCTGGATTCAACCTGAGCGACAAGCCGAGCGCGCTGTTCCTCTGACAGCTCGACCATATCCGGCGCGGCTCCGGCGTTTTCGTCAATTCGCAACGGCCGCACCCGCACGCCTGAGCCCAGCAGCGGTGTGCGAGCAATCACGATCTCGCGCCCTTCCAGACCTTCGCCCCGCAGCAGAACTTCGTCCCCCTGGCGGCGGATCAGTTCTACCGGCAACGCCTCGAGCCGGTCGCCTTCAGCCAACACCAGAACCGTACCAACGGCATCCAGAACCGACGACGGCAGTCGCACAACGTTGTCCAGCGGTTGCTCCTCGACAGTGACGGTTACGAAATCGCCCGGCTTGAATCCCGAGGCGTCATCCAATCGGGCATAAATCAATCGCCCGGTCTGACCTTCGCCCGCCGAGCCGCTGTCACGGCTGATGCGGCCCTGGGCTGTCAGATCGGTTCCCGTGACCTCAAGCGAGACAGTAACCGGCGCGTCGATCAGATCGCCATCGGCATCCAGCAATCGAACGTATTGTGCGGTCGAGACACGAAAGGCGACCTCAAGCGCAGTGGGGTCGACAAGCTCAGCAAGCTTTTCATTCGCGGACACCAATCGCCCTTCGACCAGCGTCACATCGGTCAGTGTCCCGCTAAAACGGGCGCGGATGGTCATGTCATCAAGATCGCGTTCTGCGGCTTCCAGCGCGATGCGGGCCCGGGCCAGCAGCGTTGTCGCCTGATCCACGCGGGATTCGGCCTGAGCCAGCGCAATCCGGCGCGCCAGAACCGCTTGCTGCGCCGCAGCCTCGGCCAGTTCGGCCTCTTCCACCGCGGCTGCAGCCCCAACACCACGGGTTTGCAGGTCCTGCTGGCGCTGCAACGCGCGCCCCCGCAGTTCTGCCTGCGCCTCGGCCGCGTTCAACTCGTCCTGCGCCAGCAACAACGACCGTTCTGCGTCCCGCTCTTCGAACTGCGCATCCAGCAGATCCGACTTGGCGCGATCCAAGGCAGACTGGGCATCAGCAGGGTCCAGTTCGACCAAAATCTCCTCAGCGGTGACTGCGCCACCATCTTCAAAATCCTCGGACAGCCCAACAACGCGCCCACCCAAAGCGGCCCGCAGTTCCAGCCTGCGGCGGCTTTGAACTTCGCCAAAGGCTTCCAGGTTCGGGGTAACCGTTTCAAATTCCGCTGGCCGCACTGTCACAGCAAAGACGCGTTCGCGCGCCTGCGGGGCAGAGTCTTCGCGCGTCAGAACGTCCTGCACTGCGCCCGAGATCATTTGCGCGGCCACAAACAACAGTGCCAGCGTCAGCGACGCCAGAAAGACTCCTACAAGGCTTTGCCTCAGAAATCGCATATAAAAATCACCCCGGTTGCATCAGGCTGCCATTCACAAAAGGTAGCCGCACAGCAGAAAATGCCAAGCCACAAAGCGGTTACGAATGTTTAAACGTGCGGCCAGTCTACTTCCGTCGCAAATGTTCGTCCAATCGGGGCATTATTTCCACAAAGTTGCAGGGACGGTGGCGGTAGTCGAACTGTTTCTCCAAAATCCCGTCCCAGGCGTCCTTGCACGCGCCCGGACTGCCCGGCAAAGCAAACAGGTAAGTCCCGCCGGCAACACCACCCGTGGCGCGCGACTGGACCGCTGAAGTACCGATCTTTTGCATTGAAATGATGGTGAAAACGGTGCCGAAGGCGTCGATTTCCTTCTCGTAAACGTCCCGATGTGCCTCAACCGTCACGTCGCGGCCTGTCAGACCCGTGCCACCGGTCGAAATCACGACATCAATTTCGGGATCGCCGACCCACAGGCGCAGTTGCGCCGCGATTTCACCGCGCTCGTCACGGATGATCTTGCGGTCAACCAAGACATGACCCGCGCGCTCGATCCGTTCGACCAATGTCTGGCCCGAGCGATCATCTTCGACAGACCGCGTGTCCGAAACGGTCAGAATAGCAATACGGATCGGAATGAATTCAAGACTTTCGTCAATGCGTGACATATTGCGTCAGGCCCTTTCCATGATGGCGAGTCGAACGGCGAGGGCCGTGAAAATCCCTCCGGTCACCCAACCCATGATGCGTGAGGCGCGCGGGTTCGAGATCAGCATTTTGCCTGCGCCACCGGCAAAAATGCCAACCAGCCCGTTCACCACAAAACCGCCGATCGCAATAATCGCGCCAAACGTCAGGAACTGCACAAGGATCGAGCCCGCGGCCGGGTTCACGAATTGTGGGATAAAGGCCAGTACAAACAGGATCACCTTGGGGTTGGTCAGATTCACGATCAGCCCATCCCGAAACGCGAACCGCGTGGGTCTGGGTGGTGCATCCGCCGAGACGGCACCGTTTCGTATGGCTCCCCACGCCAGGTACAGCAGGTACCCCACGCCCACCCAACGGATCACATCGAATAGCCACGGCAGGCTGTTCACAGCCGCGCCCAAGCCCAGACCGGCCAGCAAAACATGCACCAACAACCCGGTCGCAACACCCGCGCTGGCCACCAGCGCCGGTCTGGAGCCTGACTTCAGACCCTGACCAAAGCAGAACATCATGTCAGCGCCGGGCGTGAAATTCAGCGCCAGAGCTGCCGGGATGAAGGCCAGCAGCGTAACCGTGTCAATCATGTGGTTACCTCGAACCAATTTATCTTGGGGCCCAGGTTGGCGACCTGCGTTACGCCGATCGAGCCGCGATACCCCCAGCTGTCATGAATATGACCGCACAAAGCGTATTGCGGCTGCAACCGCTCGATCGCATCCCGCACGGCAACCGAACCAACCGCGTCGCCCATCGACGTGGTATCGCCATGACCCTTGGGTGGAGAATGGGCGATCAGAATATCAGCGCCATCGCATCTGTCCAAAAGCTCGGCCGCTTCGGGCTCTGTCAGATCGCAAGACCAGTCGCCGAACGGCGTCACCGGAACTCCATAGCCAAGGCCGAACAAACGCAGCCCGTCCACCGTCATGCCGGTACCATGCAGCACGTGCACACCTTCGGGTGCGGCATCGACCAGTTCACCGGCACTTTCCGCATTGCCCGGAACCAGTATCAGGGGGGTGTTGATGCCAGACAGCATCGCCATCGCCTCGCCCAGCCCCTGCCGCATGTTGCAATAGTCCCCGGCCCCGATGACCAGATCCGCCTCGTCGCTGGCCGCCACCACCTCGGCTGCGCGATTGCGCGCCATGTGCAGGTCCGAGAATGCGAGGATTTTCACGCCTTGCCCTCCAACCTTGCTTTCAACTCGAGCAAATCGGCCCAGGTCTGCCGTTTCATCTGTGGTTGGCGCAACAGGTAGGCCGGGTGAAACATTGGGATCACTGGCAGATCCATCGCCTGATCCCACTGACCCCGCAACCGCGTGATGCCCCGTTTGCCCAGAACGGCCTGACAGCTGATGTTGCCCATCACCACCAGAACCTCGGGTTTAGCAAGCGCTACATGGCGTTCAAGAAACGGCTTCATCATGCCGATTTCTTCGGGCTTGGGGTCGCGGTTCTGCGGCGGACGCCATGGCAGGACGTTGGTGATATAAACGTTCTCGGCCCGGTTCAGGTCAATCGCCGCCAGCATCCGGTCCAGCAATTGCCCGGCGCGTCCCACGAAAGGCTTACCCTCGCGATCCTCATCGCGGCCCGGTGCTTCTCCGATAATCATCACGCGGGCACCCGGCGTGCCGTCGGCGAAAACCAACTGCCGCGCGCCGCGTTTGAGTTCGCAATGGTCAAATGCGCCCATAGCCGCTTGCAATTGGTCCAGCGATCTCGCGGCCTGAGCCGTGGATTTGGCAACTGCGACGGGATCCACCTCTTTGGGCTTCTCGGGCGCGGTCTGAGCCTGTGGGGGCTTTTTGGCTTTTGGTGCGTTATCCGGCAGCGCATACCGATCTATCGGTGTATCCCCGATCGCATCCGTTGCGCCCAGTTCAATCTGCCATTCCAGCAGCGCCCGCGCGGTATGATAGTCCAAAGCCGATTCCATAACCCTCAATCTAACCACCTTTTGACCGAGGGAAAGCAGATAGGCCTTGATTGGGCGGTCCGTCGCGCCGACCATTGGCCTGTTCATGTTGTGTGTTTTGCGATTCCTTTTGTTCAGTTTGCTGCTGACCGTGTTCAGCGGCCCGGCCTCTGCGCAGTTTCCGGACAGATATGGCCAGTGCCGTGCCGGGCAGTTCAAATGCGGCAGCACCTGCTGCTCTGGCGGCCAAAGGTGCAGCTTTGACGGTCGCTGTATCCCCTTGGGCGGCACCTATTGCGGCGGCGGCAGAACCTGCGGCCCGTTCGAACGTTGCGTTGCGGGCGGCACGCGTTGTGCACCAGCCGGGTTGAACAAGTGCCGATCTCGGCTGGACTGTCCCGGCGGTAGCTTTTGCAATGCCCGAGGCGAGTGCGAGAAAAACACTCCCGACTTTCTGACCCTGCCGCCGCGCACGTGTGACGACGGGCGAACCTGTGCCTCGGGAACGTCATGCCTGCCGGGTGGGGGATGTTCGCGCCCGGGCTGGTATTTTTGTGAGAAAACCGGCTCGCAATGTCGCCAAGGGTTCAAGTGTTCGCGAAATCAGGGATGCGTGCCGGTCAAGGCCGTCGATTGCGGCTATGGCAAATGGTGCAAGCCCGGGGAACAGTGCCTGCCCAAAGGCGGATGCGAGAAACTGCCGGAAGGGTCTGATCCTTAGGTTGCCTTGCGCAGCGCGGCTTCTTATAAGCGGCTCGATTGTCAGACAGGAGCCCGCCCATGCGTTTCGCCCATCGTCACCTTCTTGGCATCGAGCATCTGTCACAGTCTGATATTACCGCCATTCTTGATCTGGCCGAAAAATATGTCGACATGAACCGCCAGTCGACCAAGCATTCCGACGTGCTGTCGGGGCTAACCCAGATCAATATGTTCTTTGAAAACTCCACCCGCACGCAGGCCAGTTTCGAGATCGCAGGCAAGCGTTTGGGCGCAGATGTGATGAACATGGCGATGCAGGCCAGTTCGATCAAAAAGGGCGAAACGCTGATCGATACGGCGATGACGCTGAATGCAATGCATCCCGATCTGTTGGTTGTGCGGCATCCCCATTCCGGCGCGGTCGATTTGCTGGCGCAGAAAGTGAATTGTGCGGTGCTGAACGCGGGTGACGGCAAGCACGAACATCCGACGCAGGCGCTGCTGGATGCGTTGACCATCCGCCGCGCCAAAGGTCGCCTGCACCGGTTGAACATTGCGATCTGCGGAGATGTCGCGCACTCCCGCGTGGCGCGGTCAAACCTGATCTTGCTGGGCAAGATGGAAAACCGCATTCGCCTGATCGGCCCGCCGACTCTGGTGCCCGGCCAGTTCGCCGAGTTCGGTGCCGAGATATACGACGACATGAACGAAGGCCTGAAGGACGTCGACGTCGTGATGATGCTGCGGCTTCAGAAAGAGCGGATGGACGGCGGCTTTATCCCCTCGGAGCGCGAATACTATCACCGCTATGGCCTCGACGGTGCCAAATTGGCGCAGGCCAAGCCCGACGCCATAGTCATGCACCCCGGTCCGATGAACCGCGGGGTCGAGATCGACGGAACGCTGGCTGACGACATCAATCGGTCCGTCATTCAGGAACAGGTTGAGATGGGCGTCGCCGTCCGCATGGCCGCGATGGACCTGCTGGCCCGCAACCTGAGCGAGGCCGCATGAGTGATCTGACCGTCGCCCCCCATGAACGCGGTGTAATCCGCCTGTTCGCGCTGGATATGCGCCCGGAAGAGGCGAAGTTTCTGCGCGAGCCCGGAGCCGCAGATCAGATCTTGGGGGTTGAAGGGCTGGACCCTGATCAGATCGACATTTTCCCTGTCTCTGACCTCGAGGATCTGGGCCTTTATGGCTACCTGAACGAAGGCTGCGGCGTGTCCAAGGATGAACTGGATCAGGAGATGTTAGCCGGTATCGATGGCTGGGTCATGGTCCTGCGCAGTGCGGCGTTCCACGACCGCGCGACTAAACTGAAACCCGACCCGCGGCTGCGCCTGATCGGCCTTTACACAGAAGAGGCCACAAACTGGGCCGGCGGAACCATAAAAACCGAAAGCGCCAAGCCGTATTCGGCCCCCCAGACGCCAGTTTCGGATGAAAACCCGCGTCGGATCGGGTCGGCAGTTCTGGCGGTGATCATCCTTCTTGCCATCGGAGGACTTCTGTGGCTGATCCTGTGATCTTCACCCCCGACAGGGGCACCTACATTCGCACCAACGCATGGCTTGCTGCCGGGGCTATGGCCGTTGCGATGATCGTCCTGTGGCTGATTGGCAATCCCTATGTCTGGACCGGTGCTCCTGCCGGGCTGGCCGCCGTGGTTGTTCGCGCCTGGTATCTGGCCTCGGAAGAGCTGGTCGCCAACTGGGAAATGACAGAAACCACCCTGACCGGCCCCGGCCCACGCAAGGTCGCCCTGAACCAGATCGCCGCCGTGAATATCCTGGGCAGCTTTGTCCAGATCGTGACCAAGGGCGGCGACAAACATCTTATCAAATACCAGGCCAATCCAGCTGCAACCAAAGCCGCTATCGAAAGGGCAATGGCATGAGCAACATCACCTTCACCAACGCCCGTCTGATCGACCCGGAACAGGGAACGGAAAGCATTGGATGGTTGCAAGTCTCGGATGGTCGGATCGTTGACCTTGGCGCAGGCGATGCCCCAGCCTCGGGCGCAGAGGCCATCGATTGCGGCGGGCAGTGTCTTGCCCCCGGTATCGTCGACATCGGTGTCAAAGTCTGTGAGCCGGGTGAGCGTCACAAGGAAAGCTATAAATCCGCCGGACTGGCCGCAGCCGCGGGGGGCGTGACCACGATCGTGACCCGCCCCGACACCACTCCGGCCATCGACACCCCGGAAAGTCTGGAGTTCGTTACCCGACGGGCACAGGCCGATACGCCGGTCAACGTTCTGCCGATGGCCGCCCTGACCAAAGGGCGCGAAGGGCGCGAGATGACCGAGATCGGGTTTCTGCAGGATGCCGGGGCGGTCGCTTTTACTGATTGCGACCATGTCGTTGCCAACACCAAGGTGTTTTCCCGCGCCCTGACCTATGCCCGGGCCTGCGGCGCGCTGGTCATCGCCCACCCGCAAGAGCCCATTCTCAGCAACGGCGCTGCGGCGACCAGTGGTAAGTTTGCTGTGCTGCGTGGCCTACCCGCTGTTTCCCCCATGGCGGAACGCATGGGGCTGGACCGTGACATAGCGCTGCTGGAAATGACAGGGGCCGCCTATCACGCTGACCAAATCACAACCGCCCGCGCCCTGCCTGCGCTGGAACGCGCCAAGCGTAACGGGTTGGACATCACAGCAGGCACCTCGATCCACCACCTGACGCTGAACGAACTGGACGTGGCCGACTATCGCACCTTCTTCAAGGTCAAGCCGCCGCTACGGTCCGAGGACGACCGGCAAGCGGGGATCGAAGCGGTACGTACTGGTTTGATCGATACGATCAGCTCGATGCACACACCGCAAGACGAGGAAAGTAAACGCCTGCCGTTTGAAGAGGCGGCCTCGGGCGCGGTGGCGCTGGAGACGTTGTTGCCCGCCGCGCTGCGCCTGTATCACGCAGGCCAGCTGGACTTGCCGACCCTGTTTCGCGCGATGTCTCTGAACCCCGCCAACCGGCTGGGCCTGAATAGCGGTCGCCTGTCCGAAGGAGCCCCCGCCGATCTGGTGCTGTTCGACCCGGATGTTCCCTTTGTGCTGGACCGGTTCTCGCTAAAATCGAAGTCCCAGAACACGCCGTTTGACGGCCAGCGCATGCAGGGTAAGGTCACCGCGACTTTCGTTGCAGGACAAGAAGTTTACCGGAGACCCTGATGCCGATCATCGACAGTGCAATGACCCAGCTGATCCTTTGGGCCGCCCTTGGGTATCTGATGGGATCTGTCCCTTTCGGCATGGTGATCGCCAAGGTCATGGGCCTGGGCAACCTGCGCAATATCGGGTCGGGCAATATCGGTGCAACCAACGTGCTGCGCACCGGCAACAAGGCCGCAGCCGCCCTGACCCTGATCTTCGACGCCGCCAAAGGGGCCGTCGCGGTGCTGCTGGCCCGTACCCTCGCCGGAGAAGACGCCGCTCAGATCGCCGCGATGGCCGCATTTCTGGGCCACTGCTTTCCGATCTGGCTGGGTTTTAAGGGCGGCAAGGGTGTTGCCACCTTTCTTGGGATCTGGCTGGCGCTGGACTGGCGCATCGGCGTCGCCTGCTGCCTGACCTGGCTTGTGGCGGCCGCGATCTGGCGGATCTCATCGCTGGCCGCACTTGTCGCCGCCGGGATGTCGATCGTCTGGGTTCTGGTCCTGACGGATGCGAACGCACTGCTTTTGGGCATCCTGCTGGCCGGGCTGGTGTTCTGGCGCCACGGTGCCAACATTGGCCGCATCAGGGCAGGCACCGAGCCCAAAATTGGACAATCTTGAGCGCCCCTGACGCCTTTCTGAACGCCTTTTTTCGCATCCCCAAGGGGTCATCGACCGGGCGCGCGCATGGCAGGCGCTACATCGTCAGCCGAACGGAAATGGCCCGCGGAAAATCCCATAAGCTGGTCGCCCAGCAGTTGGGCGGCGGGGACTATATCAGCCTCAACCTTTATCAGACTAACAGCGGCGACTTGCTGCGCCCCTGCGAGATGCCCGCAGAAAAAGTCATGGATTTCGTCTTGGATTTCGTTGCCGACCCCTAGGTTCAGCCCTGCATTTCTGAACAACACCTCTTCACATCTGCACATTCACAATTGATTGCTTTGAACGTGATGAGCCGCCTGCCCACTTGGGTTTCGTGACAGCCAATTACCGGCTGCACGGACAAAAACAACGGGTTGTCTGGGCGCAATTTTCTGCGTCATCGGGTGGCCCTGTTCACGAAAGGTGAAAACCATGAACAAGTTCAAATCTCTCATCGGCGGCGTTGCGCTGTCTGTCGCGATCGCAAGCTCGGCTCTGGCCGCAGGGGTCGAACTGAACGCAAGCTCGACCGGTCTGGCCTTGCAGGGCTATGACCCGGTTGCCTACTTCACCGAGGGTGAGCCGACCAAAGGTGACTACCGCATCACCGCGCTGCACAATGACGCGCTGTACCGCTTTGCCAATGAAGAGAACAAAGCCGCGTTCGAAGAAAACCCCGAGGCATACCTGCCCGCATATGGCGGCTACTGCGCATTTGGTGCCGCGATGGGCTTCAAGTTTGACGGTGACCCGAACTACTGGAAGATCGTCGACAACAAGCTGTACCTGAACCTGTCGCAAGACATCCAGCAACGCTGGGAAGGTGACATTCCGGGCTTTATCGACCAAGCCAGCGCCAATTGGGAAACCATTGCGGACAAGACACCAGCTGAGCTGCAGCAATAGTCTTGCTAAGCAAAACAACAGAACGGCGGCAGAAAACTCTGCCGCCGTTTTGCGTTTCAGGGCTGCACGGTCAGTCCTGAAGCTCCAGCACCGTGCTGCCAGTGGTTTGGCGCGCCTCGAGAGCCCGGTGCGCTTCGGCCACCTGATCCAGCGGGAACCGCTGATCGATGTGGATCTTGACCTCTCCGCCCTCGACCTTGCCGAATAGTCGTCGCGCCATTGCCTGACAGACGGCGTGATCGGCGATATGTGTAAACAGGGTGGGGCGCGTGATCTTCAAAGACCCCTTCTTGCCCAGAATACCGATATCCATCAGCGGCACCGGCCCCGAGGCATTGCCGAAGGAGATCATCATCCCCAAGGGTTTCAGACAATCCAGCGACCCGTTGAACGTATCCGCACCGATGGAATCCATCACCACATCCACGCCCTTGCCATCGGTAATCTCAGCCACGCGCTCTGCGAAGTTTTCGGTCCGGTAATTGATGCAATGCGCGGCCCCGTTGAACTGGGCCAGGCTGCATTTCTCATCAGTTCCCGCTGTTCCGATCAGGGTGATCCCCTCGGACTTGGCCCATTGGCAGGCAATCAGCCCCACCCCACCAGCGGCTGCATGAAACAGAACCGTATCGCCGCGTTTCAAAGGTGTTGTGCGGTGGAACAGATACTCGACCGTCATGCCCTTAAGCATCATCGCAGCGGCCGCATCATAGGAAATTCCTTCGGGCAGAGGACACACCTGCGCTGCGGGCATCACGCGCGCCTCGCAATATGCCCCAGAGGGTGCCGATGCATAGGCCGCTCGCTGGCCGGGTTCCAAGTGCGTGACACCTTCGCCCACGGCCTCGATCACGCCTGCGGCTTCCATGCCCAGCGCGTGCGGCAAATCCAGGGGGTACAGACCGGTGCGCTGATAGACGTCGATGAAATTCAGTCCGCAAGCCTTGTGACGGATGCGAACCTCGCCCGGGCCGGGATCACCCAAGGGACGGTCTTCGATCTGTAGAACTTCGGGGCCGCCGTGTTCATGGATGACGACGGTTCTTGCCGTTTGCTGCATGCTGACCTCCTGTTGCCTGACGCCAAGCTAACACGGCTGAAAATAAGGGCAATTGGTAGGATTCCGCCGCAACGCAACCGCAAGGCGAAAAACTGTGCTATAATAGGAGCCGAGCGTTGCCGGCTGGTCCGGCCAAGGGCAACCTGCACCGGATTCACCCCGCCACGCCGCTGGCTAAAGGAGGGGATCACGATGGCCAAAACAATTGGGAATCCAATTAGTTGGGCCGCCCGGAACATCGGGGCGACCGGAGATCATATAGCGGAAAGCGTCAACCGCATCGGCAGTGCGGACACCCGACATCTGCCCAAGGTTCAAACCGTGACGATGCAGGACCTGAAGGACTGCTTGCGCGCAGGGTATGACGATTTTCTGGAAACGCGAGCGGACGCCATTTTTGTCGTGCTGATCTACCCGATCGCCGGTCTGTTGATGTTCGGGTTTGGCCTGAACCGCAACATGGTGCCACTGCTGGCACCGCTGATCATGGGATTTGCACTGATCGGCCCGGTTGCCGCCGTTGGTCTTTATGAAATCAGCCGCAAACGCGAAATGGGGAAAGAAGTTCACTGGCTGGATGCCTTCGGGGTGTTCCGGTCCCCGTCCTTCGGCGCGATTCTGGCGCTGGGGTTCTACCTTGTGATGTTGTTGTTGATCTGGCTGATGGCAGCTCAGAGCATTTTTGCGCATACGATAGGACCTGACGTGCCGACATCTTTGGGGGCTTTCCTGCGCGAAGTTTTCACCACAAGCGCGGGCTGGACCATGATCCTGTTCGGAAACGCGGTCGGGTTCTTGTTTGCCTTGATCGCGCTGGCAATCAGTGTGGTCAGCTTCCCCCTGTTGCTGGACAGACCGGTCGGCCTGCCCGTGGCCGTGGTGACCTCGGTCCGGGTGCTGCGGCAAAACCCCGGCGTCATTCTGGCCTGGGGGTTTATAGTAGCCGCTCTGTTGATCATTGGGGCAATCCCGATGCTGCTGGGGCTGATCGTTGTGATGCCTGTGCTTGGCCACGCGACGTGGCATCTGTATCGCCGCGCGGTGGCCTGAGCGACCACGCGGCACGCGCCCCGTCCTTTTACCCAGCGACCTTCAGGACGATCTTGCCGATATGGCCCGAGCTTTCCATCCGCGCGTGTGCCGCAGCGGCTTCGGTCAGATCAAACTCGCTGTCCATGACAGGGGCTACCCTCCCGGCATCCAACAACGGCCAGACCGCCTCGTGCAGATCCTGCGCGATCTTCGCTTTTGCAAGATCGGATTGCGGACGCAGCGTGCTGCCGGTCAGCGTCAGACGTTTCACCATCATCATGGCAAAGTTCAACTCGACCTTCGGCCCTTGCAGGAATGCGATCTGGACCAGACGCCCGTCCTCGGCCAGCGCCTTGACGTTGCGCGGGATGTAATCCCCTCCGACCATGTCGAGGATCAGGTTCGCCCCGCCTTCGGCTCGCATGACCCCAACAAAGTCCTCATCGCGATAGTTGATCGCTTTTTCGGCGCCCAGCTTTTCGCACGCCGCGCATTTCTCGTCGGAACCAGCGGTAGCGAAAACCCGTGCACCAAAGGCATGGGCCAGTTGGATCGCCGTCGTACCAATTCCACTGGAACCACCATGGACCAGAAACCGCTCGCCAGACTTTAGACCACCGCGTGTGAAAACATTCGACCAGACAGTGAAGAACGTCTCGGGCAGGCATGCGGCCTCTTTCAAACCCATACCCTTCGGCACAGGCAGGCAATGCGCGGCCGGTGTTGCGACGTATTCTGCGTAGCCGCCACCGGGCAGCAAGGCGCATACCTGATCGCCAACCGCCAAACCTTCGACCCCCGCACCGATGGCAACCACCTCGCCCGAGGCCTCAAGACCCGGCAGATCACTGGCACCCGGAGGCGGATCGTAAGCCCCGGCACGCTGCAATGCATCGGGACGGTTTACCCCCGCATAGGCCACTTTCAGGACCACCTGACCGTTTTGTGGGTCCGGGATCGGTCGTTCTGTCACCTGCAAAACATCCGGACCACCCGGTTTGGTGATCTCGACGGCGCGCATCATCTGGGTCATGGGCAATTCTCCTTTGCCCAATGCCTAGCAGGCAATTTCTGGAAGGCCCAGACGCTTACTTGCGCGGGTTCAGCATCCCCGGAAGGTCAGCGCGCATTTTCAGCGGCGGCTTGACCTGACCCGCCAGCCAATTCGGCACTGCCAGAAACGGTTTGAACAATGGGTTGCCATTCACCTGCGCCTTGATCTTTTCGATCTGCATCACGTCCGAAATGCGGCGATCCAGAAACTCCCACGTTTTCTGGTGGTCGGGGGAATCGTCACCTAGCCAATACAGCAAGGTCGAGGAATAGACGCCCGACAGCGTTGCGCGCTTGGTATACCAATTCACATCGTCCGAGGTATCGCCCAGCGTGTCCCAGATCAGGTCGCAGGTCTGCCAAAGGGCCTTGGCCCCGTCCGCCGCGTTGCTGGGCAACGAAAACAACGTCATTCCGCGTCGAACCAGTTCCTTGTCGGAAACCGCCTCAAGCCGGAACCGGACCGCAGTGGCGATGCGATCGCGGTATTTCAACGCGCTCAGATCCGTCGTGTTCAGCTTTTCGACCATCGCTGCATCGCCACGGGCGTGGAATGCCAGCGCCAGATCCACTGCGCCCCGCGGACAGATCGCGCGGGCCAGAGTGTCATCCATATCGCAATCCGAGACCGCAGCGCGAAAGCTGGCCTCGGACCAGCCGTCAAACGGCACGTGGATCACAATCGCATCCAACAACTGTTGCTTGGCGTCTTCATAAGTCACGGTCATGGCGGTTCTCCGGTTCTCGGGGCCAGTACTAGACAAGATAGAGCCGCTTTGCTATACGGCCAACTCCTGCAATTTCCTTGCAACTCTATCTAGAAAGGTGGTGACAACCACATGCAGGTTAGTGTTCGCGACAATAACGTCGATCAGGCGCTTCGTGCCCTGAAGAAAAAGCTGCAGCGCGAAGGCGTGTTCCGTGAAATGAAGCTGAAGCAACATTTCGAGAAACCGTCCGAGAAAAAAGCGCGCGAGAAGGCTGAAGCGATCCGCCGTGCCCGTAAACTGGCACGCAAGAAAGCCCAGCGCGAAGGTCTGCTCTAAGACTTTCCTCGTCCAGCTTTGGATGACACTATTTGACGACCCCCGAGGCCCTGCCCGGGGGTTTGTCGTTCTCAGGGCCTGTGCGAATCCGCCGATCTCCAGAACGCGGTGTGCAACAAGCTGCCATTTCGAGGCCAGCAGAACTTTGCCCAGCGTAATACAGCGCACGAATCATCCTTCGAAAGCACGCAGACGCCGAATCCCGCCCGAAATCCCAAACGCCCTGTCATAGCCTCCGGTCGCTTCATTAACTGGCGCCGTCGAAACCAAGACACCCCCACGGAGGCACTATGTCGACTGCAAGTTCATTCGAGCTAGAAATGCTGGCGCTCATCAACGAAGAGCGTACATCTCGCGGTTTGCAACCGCTACAACTTGAAACCCGCCTGAACGAGTCTTCTGAAGACCACAGCGCCTGGATGCTGAATACCGATGTCTTCAGCCACACCGGAGCTGGCGGATCCTCGGCGACTCAGCGTATGCGCGATGCCGGTTTTGATTTTTCCGGCAGCTGGCGCTCGGGCGAAAACATCGCCTGGCAATCCGAACGCGGTGCGCCGGGTATCAGCGATGATGTGGCCCAGCTGCATCAAAGCCTAATGGACAGCCCCGGCCACCGGGCAAACATTCTGAACCCGGATTTCAAATACATCGGGATCGGAATCGAACGCGGCGATATGCAGGGCTATGACGCAGTTGTGGTCACGCAGAATTTTGCGACCACCGACGCTGAGGTCGTGCTGGATACCGGCAATGCACCTGCAGCTCCGGCCCCGACCCCGCCGGTTGTTGTGGTGGATGATCCTGCCGAAACCGAAACCCCGGTCGTCGTGGAAGAACCCGCCGAGCCGGAAGCCGAAGCGCCTGTGACTCCGCCGCAAACACCGGAACCAACCCCTGTGGCCGAGGAACCCACCCCAGCAGAGCCCGAGACACCTGAAACCGTTGTCGAGGACTCCGAGCCTGAGGTCGTAGTTCCCGAGGAACCAGCGGCTGAGACGCCGGAAACAGAGATCGTCGAAACCGAAACTCCCGAGCCTGAAATGCCTGCCCCCGAGCCGGTTGATATTGGCGATGGTGGCTTTGACTACGGGGCTCTGCTTGCGCAGCTCGAGATGATCTTCGACGCGCTCCAGGCCGAGTTCGACGACTTTTACTGGTCTGCGTCGGTGGAAACACCCCCCGCGACCGACCCGGAGACAGTCGACGTCGTGCCGACCGGAACGCCCGATGCGGATGTTGAGACGACCGAGCCTACTGCGGATACGAACACACTCTGGGACTATGAGTGGTTCAGCGAATTCGACGTTAACTGCGTCGAAATCGCCTAACCTAGAAAGAAGAGAAGAGGCCGGTTTTTCCGGCCTCTTTTGTCATCAGTAGATCTTGGGCACGTACAGCTCGTCCGGTAGCGTCCGGCGTTCATATTCCGGGTTGTACTTGCGATCCGGCAGATTGACCTTTTCCTGCGCCACATCCGAATAAGGGATCTTGGTCAGCAAGTGCTCGATGCAATTCAGACGCTCGCGCTTCTTGTCATTGCCTTCGACAATGTACCACGGCGCCTCGGGAATATTGGTGCGGAAGAACATATCTTCCTTGGCCTTGGTGTAGGATTCCCACCGAATGCGGGATTCAAGATCCATTGGCGACAGCTTCCACTGTTTCATCGGATCGTGAATGCGCATCAGGAATCGCAACTGCTGTTCCTCGTCGGTGATCGAGAACCAGTATTTCAGCAGGATAATCCCCGAGCGCACCAGCATCCGTTCGAATTCCGGAACGTCCTGAAAGAACTGCTCAACCTGATCTTCGGTGGCAAAACCCATCACCCGTTCCACACCTGCCCGGTTGTACCACGACCGGTCGAACAGAACGATCTCGCCCGCCGCAGGCAGGTGCGGCACGTAGCGCTGAAAATACCACTGGCTTTGTTCCCGGCGGCTGGGTGCAGGCAAGGCGACCACCCGTGCAACCCGCGGATTCAGGCGCTGGGTGATGCGCTTGATCACCCCCCCTTTCCCGGCACTGTCGCGACCTTCGAACAGGATACAGACCTTGGCACCCGTGTGCTGCACCCAATCCTGAACCTTGATCAACTCGGCTTGCAAGCGCAGCAGATTGCGGAAATAGACCTTGCGATCCAGCATGTCGGGATGCTGATCCTTGTAGATCTTGCGGATTTCCATCGAGAGCATCGGCTCGCTGAACTCGATCTCAAAATCTTCGTCCAGCGTGTCTTCCAACTCGGCTTCCAGCCAATCCTTTGGGGCACCATTGTTTTCGTAAGCCAAGATCTGCTCCTTATAGTCAACGGGTTGCGACCGTACCGAGAGAGTGTAACCGCCTGATGTCATCCGAAGAATTGATGAAACCCCGCGCAGGTTCAATTCCGGGCGCGCAACGGGATCTAAGAAAACAGGCAATCGTACGGTCTTTGTTCATTTGTGGACCCAGCCGCGCCGGGATACAAGCGTCAGAATTGCCGCAATGCCAGGACCCCGGGGCGGCCCGGTGCCTGAAACGTACCAAAATTCAAAGGCTTATTGCGCCGGCCCGATTGTCACACTGGCAGTGCAGTGGTCTTGAACACAGTGCGCAGTGCAAACGAACTTTGCATCTGCGCCACCCCGGGCAACCGCGACAGGTACTGACGGTGGATACGGGCAAAATCCTCGGTGTTTTCGGCGACGACTTTCAGGATGTAGTCAGCAGTCCCTGCCATCAGGTGACATTCCAGAACATCCGGGATGCGCGCCACCGCTTTTTCAAAAGCATCCAAAAGCTCTTCGGCCTGGCCTTGCAGCGTGATCTCGACAAACACGGTTGTGGGAACGTTCATTTTACGCGCGTCCAGCAGCGCAACGTAGTTGCGAATGTACCCTTCCACTTCAAGCCGTTGGACACGCCGGTGGCAGGCGGACGGGGATAGGTTCACCTGATCGGACAGCTCTGCGTTCGACATCCTGCCGTTTCGCTGCAAGGCGGCCAGAATCTTTCTATCGGTCGTATCAAGGCTCATTCACGCAAATCCTTTGCACAGATATGCAAATATAGCGAATAATCTCGCGAAGAAAAACCGAATAGCGGGCAGAGTTTCACAGAAATTGCATCCCAACTTGCACATAATTTGGGCAGTTTATGAATGGAGGAGCAAAAATGAAGATCGGTTGCCCCAAGGAAATCAAACCCCAGGAATTCCGCGTCGGCATGACCCCAAACGCCGCGCAGGAAGCGGTTGCTCGTGGTCACGAAGTCATCATGGAAACAAATGCCGGTATGGGTTCCGGCTTTGATAATCAGTCGTACCTCGCGGCCGGCGCACGTATCGTCGACACCGCTGAAGAAGTGTTTGCCACAGCAGACATGATCGTAAAAGTCAAAGAACCCCAAGCTGGCGAGCGCAAAATGCTGCGCGAAGGCCAGTTGCTGTTCACCTATCTGCACCTGGCACCCGATCCGGATCAAACCCATGACCTGATCGAATCCGGCTGCACCGCCATCGCATACGAAACCGTGACAGACGCCAATGGCGGTCTGCCCCTGCTGGCACCAATGTCCGAAGTTGCCGGTCGCCTTGCGCCGCAGGTCGGTTCATGGACGCTGCAGAAGGCCAATGGTGGCCGCGGTGTTCTGATGGGCGGCGTACCCGGCGTTGGCCCGGCAAAGGTCATCGTCATCGGCGGCGGCGTTGTAGGTACACACGCGGCCAAGATCGCGGCAGGCATGGGTGCGGATGTCACTGTGCTCGACCGCTCGCTGCCGCGCCTGCGCTATCTGGATGACGTGTTCGGCGGCACTTTCAAAAGCCAGTACTCCACTGCGGGTGCCACGGCGGAACTGATCCAGAACGCCGACATGGTCATCGGCGCGGTTCTGATCCCGGGTGCCGCAGCACCCAAGCTGATCAGCCGCGACCAACTGTCGACCATGAAGCCCGGCGCGGTTCTGGTTGACGTGGCGATCGACCAGGGCGGCTGCTTCGAAACCTCGAAGGCAACGACCCACGCCGATCCGATCTACGACGTCGACGGCATCATGCACTACTGCGTGGCCAACATGCCGGGTGCCGTTGCGCGCACCTCGACCATTGCCCTGGGCAACGCGACGATGCCCTTCATGCTGGCACTGGCCGACAAAGGCTGGAAGCAAGCCTGCCAAGACGATCCGCACCTGCTGAACGGTCTGAACGTGCACGCAGGTCAGCTGACTTACTACGCGGTTGGCAAAGCACTGGGCATCGACGTCGTATCGCCCAACGTTGTGATCAAGGCCTGACCTCTCCCGTCCCTGAAAGCACCCCTGACGGGGGTGCGTTACAGCGTTGGGCAAAGCGCCGCGTCCTTGGACGCGGCGCGGTTGTTTTCAGGGGCAAGGGTCGAACAAATGAAACCGCGCCGCGCAATCAGCGCGGCGCCGGGCCCAACCGGAGGAGGGCATTTCAATGCCCGATCGACGGGCGGGAGGGCTTAGCCCTGTTTTTGGATCTCGACCGAATGTGGGTACGGGATCGAAACGCCCTTCGCGTCGAACGCTTCCTTGACCGCCTTGGTGATCTCGAACTTTAAGTCCCAGTAATCCGCAGCGTCGCACCACAAGCGTGCGGTCAGATCAACAGAACTGTCGCCCAGATTGGTCACACGCACCCAGGGCTCAGGGTCGGAGTGAATGCGCTCATCCGCCTGTGCGACATCCAGAATGATTTTCATCGCCTCATCCGCGCTGTCGCCGTAATCAATTCCGAACACCAGATCGACGCGGCGCGTATCATGGGCCGAGTAGTTGGTGATGATCGACCCCCAGGACTGCCCGTTGGGCACGATGATCTGAACATTGTCCGGGGTCACCAGTTCAGTCGTGAACAGGTTCAGGTCCTTAACGGTTCCCGCAGTGCCACCGATATCGACATATTGACCCAGCTTGTAGGGCCGAAAAACGACCAACATAACGCCTGCAGCAAGATCACTCAGCGTACCCTGCAGGGCCAGACCGATGGCCAGAGACGCCGCACCCAAAATGGCAACGATACTTGTCGCCTGAATGCCAAAGATACCCAACACGGCAACAAGCACCATGGCCAGGATTACCCATTTGACCAGGCTGGCGACAAAGTTCCCAAGTGTCTGGTCAATATGCGGCGTCGCATTGATCCGACGGCGCACCATGCCGCCAATAGCCCCGGCAACGATCCACCCAAGGATCAGAACGACCAACGCCTTGACCGCGTTCATGATAAGCGGGGCGAACGCACCCACCTGTGTTACGACGTCATCCACGCGCATCTCCTTTCGATTCACGACAAACCCGCGTCAACAGCGCGGGATTCACGGAATATTGATCTATTCATCCGAGTCGGTCTAGGTGCCAGTTTCGGGGGATTTCCCCGTTGTTCCCATGTACACAAGCTCTGACCGGCTGCGCACAACCCTAACACTGGTAACACGGGGCAGCTCCGCCTACCTTTTAACTGCAGCCCATAGACAGGAGCAAATCATGCTGGACACCGCCTCTCACCCGATCACAGCCCGTTGGCCTGCCAAGTATCCGGACCGGATCCAGCTGTACTCTTTCCCGACACCCAATGGTGTTAAAGCATCCATCATGCTGGAAGAAACCGGCCTGCCGTATGAGGCCCACAAGGTCACACTATCGGATGCAGACGTCAAAAGCCCCGCCTTCCTGTCGCTGAACCCCAACAACAAGATTCCGGCGATCATCGACCCGAATGGCCCGGACGGGCAGCCTCTGGGGCTGTTCGAAAGCGGTGCGATCCTGGTTTATTTGGCTGAGAAAAGCGGCATGCTTCTGGGCCATACCCAATCCGACAAGTACCGCGTCATCCAATGGGTGATGTTCCAGATGGGTGGTATTGGCCCGATGTTTGGGCAATTGGGCTATTTCCACAAATTCGCTGGCAGCGAAATCCCGGACCCCCGCCCCCGCGAACGCTATGTGGCCGAGGCCAAACGCCTGCTGAACGTCCTGAACCAACAGCTGGAAGGGCAGGATTGGATTGCCGGTGACTATTCGATCGCGGACATCGCCATCGCCCCGTGGCTACGCGGGCTTGAGTTCTACCAAGCTCATGAGCTTGTGGGCTGGGAAGATTATGCAAATGTCGTGGCTTACCTCGATCGATTCCTGGACCGCCCAGCCGTGCAAAAGGGATTGGTCACGCCGCCGCGGGATTGATCCCGTCTGCGATCTTCTCAGCAATCATGATGGTGGGCGCGTTGGTGTTGCCGCCCACCAGGGTCGGCATGACCGAGGCGTCCACAACCCGCAATCCTTCGACCCCATGCACACGGCCTTCGGTATCGACGACGGCCATGTCGTCGGTGCCCATCTTGCAGGTGCCCACCGGGTGATAGATCGTGTCGGCACGGTTGCGAATATCGGCTTCAAGCGCCTGATCGCTTCCATCATTCGGATAAAGGCGTTTCGCCCGCCATGGCGCCAACGGCGGGGCCTCGAGAATGGACTCCATAATCCGCGCGCCGCTTTTCAGCAGGTCCAGATCACGATCATCGCTCAGGTACGCGGGATCAATCCGCGGCGGCGCGCTGGCCTGATCCGAGCTTAGTCCCACGCTGCCCTTGCTGAACGGTCTCAGCACACAGACATGGCAAGAAAACCCGTGCTTAAGGTGGATCTTCCGCATGTGATCGTCGACGATTCCGACGACAAAATGCAGTTGAAGATCAGGCTTGGACACGGAAGGATCGGATTTGAAGAACGCGCCGCCTTCGGCAAATGGTGTGGTAAACAGTCCCGTGCCAGTACGCCGCCAGTCCAATCCAGCCTTGGCCAGATCCCACAACCCGCCCGGTGTCAGACCGATGACATCCTTTCGCTTGGATTCATAGCTGAGAACATAGTCCAGGTGATCCTGCAGATTCTGGCCAACGCCAGGCAGATGGTGCACGATCGGAATACCATGCTGGTTCAGTTCGGCCTCTGGCCCGACCCCCGACAGCATCAGCAGTTGAGGCGAGCCAAATGCACCACCAGACAGGATCACTTCGCGACGCGCGCGGACCTCGATCACCTTGCCTTTCTGACGCAACCGCACACCGGTGGCGCGCTTTTTGTCGAACAGAACCTTCTGTGCTTCAGCGCTGGTCAGTATGGTAAGGTTCGGCCGTAATTTGACATCTCGCAGATAGGCAGCAGCCGCAGAGCACCGTTCGCCCTTTTGATCGCCGTCATAGAATTGTGTCACCTGATACAGGCCCGCCCCTTCCTGTTCGGGTCCGTTGAAATCCTGCGTTTCGCGTATCTGATGCTGACCGCAAGCCTCGACAAAGGCCCGAGAGATCGCCCGCGGCTCGAACTGATCTGCCACCTGCAGCGGTCCATTCGCGCCGTGGAGGTCATCCGAACCGCGCGCGTTGCCCTCGGCCTTGCGGAAGTAGGGCAACACACTTTGCCAATCCCAACCGTCGCAGCCCAGCTCGGCCCATTCGTCGTAATCGCTGGCGTGGCCACGCACATAGAGCATGGCGTTGATCGCCGACGACCCCCCCAAGGTCTTTCCCCGGGGCTGGAACCCTTTGCGGCCGTTCAAGCCTGGCTGTGGTACTGTTTCAAAGGCCCAGTTATTCAACTTGGGCCGCCCCGAGATCATCGCCGCCACCAAAGCCGGCGCGCGGATCACCAAATCCTCACCCGCGCCGCCCGCTTCGATCAGGCACACCGAAGTGTCCGGGTTTTCGCTGAGGCGCGCGGCCATCACACAGCCAGCGGATCCTCCTCCGACGATGACATAATCGAATTCCATGGCTGCCTCTCCCGTCTCATGTCCTTAAACGGTAGAAAGCAGCCAGATTTCGGGCAAGAAAAACGTAACGTATTTACTGTGGCAGCTGACCGGTCAGGACATAGCGCAGAATCTCCACGACCTGCGCGGGATGTTCGGCCACAGCCAGTGCGGCGGCATCGACCTCTTTCAGCGCATGCTGGTGATCGGGTCCGTGCAGTACGATCAACGATTTCCCCAGCGCCGCAGCGTATCCCGCATCAAAAGCCGCGTTCCACTGTTTGTATTTCTCGCCAAACCGGACAACCACAACGTCAGCGTCGGAAATACCCTTGCGCGTGCGGATCGCGTTGACCATCGCACCCTTGTGGTCATGCCAATACTTGTTCGGCTCTTCGCCCAGAATGGCTACACCGCAGTCGTCACTGGCGGCGTGATTCGTGACCGGACTATTGAAGGTGATATCCAACCCCTGCGCGCCGTCGATGATCTGCTCGCGCCAGTCGGTGTGGATTTCGCCAGAGAGGTAAACGTTCAGCATCTTTCATCCTCCTCAAACAAAGAAAGGGCGCATCCGCCCCTTCATCTTTTCCAAAATACTCCCGCCGGAGACGGCACAGCCTTAGCCGCGCAGAACGCCGCCCGTCGCCTTGGTGACCTTGGCAATGATCTTCTCAGCCACCGCTTCGATATCTTTTTCCTTCAGCGTCGCATCCGTCGGCTGCAGGCGCACAGTGATGGCCAAAGACTTCTTGCCCTCACCCAGGCTGCCGCCGATGAACTCGTCAAAGACGCGAACATCTTCGATCAGCGCCTTGTCGGCGCCCGCCGCGGCATTCACCAGCGTCAGCGCCTCGACGCTGTCATCCACGACAAAGGCAAAGTCCCGCTCGACCGATTGCAGGTCACGTATTTCCAGCGCGGCACGCGTGGCGCCCGATTTACGGGGCATGGGCACCTCGTCCGGCCAGATGGTAAATGCCATCGCAGGACCTTTGATATCCATCGCCTGCAGGATACGCGGGTGCAGTTCGCCGAACACACCCAGCACCTTTTTCGGACCCAAACAGATCTTTCCGTGGCGACCCGGATGCCACCAGGCATCTCCGTCACGCAGAATCTGAACCTTCGCAGGCGCACCGATCGCCGCCAGAACAGCCTCGGCATCCGCCTTGGCGTCGAACACATCGACAGGGCGCGAGGCACCGTGCACGTCCTTGGGGCCGTTGCGGCCGACCAGCAGGCCGGTGATCTGGGTTTTCTGATCGCCGGGCTCACCGTCATGGAACACCGGGCCAACCTCGAACAGGGCCACATCTGCGTAGCCGCGCGCCTGATTGCGGGCTGCTGCCTGCAGCAGACCGGGCAGCAGATCGGGTCGCATATGGCTCATCTCGGACGAGATCGGGTTTTCCAGCTGCGTCGCTTCATCGCCGCCACCGAACAACGCGGCCGCGGCCTGATCGATGAAGGTGTAGGTAACGCATTCGTTGTACCCCAGCGCGGCACAGGTGCGGCGCGCCATCGACTGACGACGCTGTGTCGCGGTCATCACCGGTTTCGGGATTCCATCGATCACACGCGGCAGCGGCTTGCCCTGCAGTTTCGTGAGCGACGCAATCCGCGCGACCTCTTCAACCAGATCGGCCTCACCCATGATATCGGGACGCCAGCTGGGCACATGCGCCATCTCGCCTTCCAAGCGGAAGCCCAAACGGGTCAGGGTCTGGCGTTGTTCAGCCTCGGGAATGTCCATGCCGACCAGCGATTGCACCCGCTCGGCATCCAACTTGTAGGCCCGCGCGTGGTTCGGAGCCTTGCCGGCTTCAACCACTTTCGAGACCTCACCGCCGCAGATATCCAGGATCATCTGCGTCGCCTGTTCCAATCCTTCCAGCGTGTATTCAGGATCAACGCCCCGTTCAAAGCGATAGCGCGCGTCCGAGTTGATCTTCAACGCGCGGCCGGTCAGAGCAATCTGCACGTGATCCCAGAACGCGCTTTCGAGAAACACGTTAACGGTCTCATCGGTACAGCCGGTTTCCTCACCGCCCATAATACCCGCGATGGATTCGGGGCCTTTGTCATCCGAAATCACCATCATACCGGGCTGCAGAGTGTATTCCTTTTCGTCCAGCGCAACCAGCGTCTCACCACCCTTGGCACGATGGACGCGCAGGTTGCCCTGCACCTTATCCGCATCAAACACGTGCAGCGGGCGGTTCTGATCGAAAGTCATGTAGTTGGTGATATCAACCAGGGCCGAGATCGGACGCAGACCAATCGCCTTCAATTGATCCTGCAGCCATTGCGGGCTGGGGCCGTTCTTGACGCCCTTGATCAGGCGACCGGTGAAATGAGGCGCGCCGTCCAGCGTATCTTCATCAATTTTCACCTTGATCGGGCTGTCGAAATCACCCGGCACCGGCACATAGTCACGCTCTTTCAATGTGCCGACCCCACGGGCCGCCAGATCACGCGCAATACCCGCAACGCCCAGCGCATCGGGACGGTTGGGCGTGATCGCGATCTCGATCATAGGATCGACCTTGGACGGTTCATTCTCGGCAAGCCAGTCGACGAACTTGTCACCAACCTCGCCCGAGGGCAGTTCGATGATGCCGTCATGTTCATCCGACAGTTCCAACTCGCGTTCCGAGGCCATCATCCCAAAGCTTTCGACACCGCGGATCTTGCCGACGCTGATGGTCAGGTCCAGACCGGGGATATACATGCCCGGCTTGCAGACGACGACAGTGATGCCCTCGCGCGCGTTGGGCGCACCGCAGATAATCTGCAGATCGCCCTCGTCGGTTGCGACGGTGCATACACGCAGCTTATCCGCATCTGGATGCTTTTCCGCGTGTTTCACATGGCCCAACGTAAAGCCTGCCAGCCGGTCGGCCGGGTTCACGATCTCTTCGACTTCCAGTCCAAGATCGGTCAACGCCTCAGCAATCTCATCAACCGACGCATCGGTGTCGAGGTGGTCTTTCAGCCAGGAAAGAGTGAATTTCATCGGTCGCTATCCGCCAGAATTTTCGGGTCGGATCGCATGTAGCGGATATTCTCCGCAGGTGGAAGGGCCGCTTAGCCGCCAGAGACGAATTGCAGCCAATTGGCCAGCTCACGGCTGCGCTGGGGCAACACCAAGGCGTTCGGGTGGGTTCCCAAACGCGCCGCAGCCGCCAAATCCGTTTCGGCCTGTTCAAGATCATCAGCCAGATTGGCGTGGTCGGAAAAAATACCCCGCGCACGCACGTAGATACCGATATCCAATGGACTCAATTCCGGATGATACTGCGTGCCCCAAAACTGCAGATCGCCCTTCTCATAAACCGCTGCCTGAACCGGGGAATGGTCGTTGCCTGCCAACAGAATTGCTCCGTCGGGCAGCCTCTGAACCTCATCCCTGTGGATGCACGGAACGCCAAAACCAGACCTGCGCCCCATCAACATAGAATGCTCGCCACCTTCTTGGGTCAGCACGTTTTTCTGCGCCATGCCCACCTCTATGCCAACCGGAGATGCACCGACAGAGCCGCCCAGCATCAACATCGCAAGCTGCAACCCGTTGCACGACCCCCATACAGGTCGACCAGCGGCCAGTACAAGTTCTGCTGCAGCACGCTGAGCGGCCGCCTCGGGCGCATCCACAGACCAGCTGACACCCGATCCGGTCAGCACTACGGCGTCCACGCCATGCAGCTCATCGGGGTGCAATGCAGTGGCATAGGGATTGGCCAAACGGATACGGACATCCGGTGCCAGGGCCGCAAAGGTTCGGATGAACCCGTTAGCCCCCGCATGGCCCTTGGCCACCATGTCCGGTGTGTTGCCTTCAACGATCAGAATTGTGGTCATGACGTCCCCGTTTTCATTTGGATAAACGGGCGGCACGCAGGCCAGCAAACCTGTTCGCGACAAGGCCGGGTCGTTTTCCAGTTCAGGGATATGTCGGTTCGCGCCCCAGCAACTCATCCAATTGCCGACCAACCCAGCCGTGGGGGATAAAATGCCCGCCCGGATGCGTATCCAGAGCAACCCGTCCCTGCGTGCAGTCGGTCCATTCCACCCGGCTGAGCGTCAGGATCGGCACCACGCTCCAATCTCCGCGCGGAGTGGCCGTGTCGCAGCCGAACTTCTGCCGCCACAGCGCCACCGGGTAGGTCGTGTCACCGCCCGGGCCAAGGGGGAAATCCATCACCGTATCGCTGGTCCCGTGTACATGGCGCACCTCGGCCGGGGCCTGAGGGCAATCCTCGGTCTGCCGGATGCTGCCTGCGATGCCCAGCAAAGCCGCCGTATCATTGCCCGACTGGCAGACATAGCGCCACGCCATCGCGCCACCGTAAGAATAGCCTGAGACATAGATACGGTCGGGATCAATCGGATAGCGCTTGGCCACATCCTCTAAAACCGCGTCCGCAAAGGGCACATCGCCGGTGTCCGAGGTCCAGAAATCCCAGCTTTTGCCCAGCCCGTTTGGGGCCACCAGCAGCACGCCGCGCAGTTTCGTGGCCCCCGCAATACGCTCGTGATTGACCACCACGGTCCCCTGCCGCGCCCAGCCGTGGAAATGCATCAACACCGGCAGAGGCGTCTCGCCATCCCATCCGTCCGGCTCCAGCACATGGTACGAGCGGTCGCCGACCTGACAGGCCGTATCGCCGTGACAATCGTCACGCCATGGCCCCATGGCATAAGCAACAGAAGCGGACATCAGAAACAGGGCAAGCAGTCGATAGATCATGCGACCGACCCTAACCGCCTTGCGGCCCATGTCACGTCACAACCCCGTGGGGCAATGCAACAAGCCGCGCTATCGCCAGACCGCGGGATGGCGATCCTCGGGCTGTAGTGGGTGATTTATTCTGGCCAAATCCGTGTGACGTTCGAGCGTTGCACTGGCGGAGACAAATCGCCAGCCCGTGCGGGCGGTCTGGCGATAGCGCGGCGGCCTATCGGCCTTTGCTCCGCGCTGCAATCTACGACTGAAGGTTGCGCCATAAACTTCGACGAACACCATTTACGGCTTACTGAAAGCTGTCTTGAATACGTCTCGGGAGGTCACGGAGTCTCTTCTGACACGTTAAAGAGCTCAGTTCCTCTAGTTCGTAAGGCAAGTGTACTGCAACGACTTGAAACGCGCCAATTGCTTGGCGACTTAAGTTACAGAAGTTGACGGAAATCTCACCTGACTCTCTCGCCAGTTCATCGGCGATCGGAGCGATTTGCCGCGACCATCGTTCTGATTCTTCTAGAACGCTCGAAGGAGCATTAGTATTTAAGCAGTCAAAAGCCCTGCCATCACTCCCGACAAAATAAACAACTTGGTTCGACGAAAACCCATCTGAGAATGCACTTCGGATCTCCGCAACCTCGTCCTTCCAAAGCTCTAAACAAAGGCGGTCTTTTTCAGCTTGCTCTGCTGCGCACAGGCTTGGGGATATACCAAGAACAAGCCCGAAAGCCAGTTGAGCGGCATACCCCGGTGAGGTTTGGCTCAACGCGACAAACCACCATGCAGGTTCGGCATATCCAGCGCCGCAAACCCGTAGTGGCGCAGCCAGCGCAGATCGGAATCAAAGAACGCCCGCAAATCCGGAATGCCGTATTTCAGCATCGCCAGACGGTCGATGCCGATGCCAAAGGCAAAGCCCTGATAGACCTCGGGATCAATCCCACCGGCAGCGATCACCTTGGGGTGGACCATGCCGGAACCCAGAATCTCCATCCAGTCGTCGCCCTCGCCGATCTTCAGCTGACCGTTGTCCCACGAACAGCGGATATCGACCTCGGCCGACGGTTCGGTGAAGGGGAAGTGCGAGGCGCGGAAGCGCAGCTCGACATCGTCAACCTCGAAGAACGCCTTCACGAACTCTTCCAGAACCCATTTCAGGTTCGCCATCGAGATGTCCTTGTCGATGGCCAGCCCCTCGACCTGATGGAACATCGGTGTGTGGGTCTGGTCATAGTCGGCGCGGTACACGCCGCCCGGACAGATCACGCGGATCGGCGCGCCCTGCAGCTCCATCGAACGGATCTGGACAGGCGAGGTGTGGGTGCGCAGCACATGCGGCGGGCGGTTGTCGCCCTCGGCGCGGTGCATGTAGAACGTGTCCATCTCGGCCCGCGCGGGGTGGTGGCCGGGGATGTTCAGGGCGTCAAAGTTGTGCCAGTCGGTTTCAATCCGCGGCCCTTCGGCCACCGAGAAGCCCAGTTCGGCAAAGATCGCGGTCAGTTCCTCGGTCGCCTGGCTGACCGGGTGGATCGAGCCCTGACGGCGCGCGCGGGTCGGCAGGGTGACGTCCAGCCATTCGGTGCGCAGACGCTCATCCAGTGCGGCGTCGGCCAGAGCAGCTTTCTTGGCAGCCAGCGCCGAGTTGATCTCATCCTTCAGGGCGTTCAGCGCGGGGCCTGCGACCTGGCGTTCCTCGGGCGTCATCTTGCCCAGCTCGCGCATCTTCAGCGCGACCTCGCCCTTTTTGCCGACGGCCGCGACACGGATCGCTTCGAGCGCGTTTTCGTCGCCTGCATCGGCGATCTGACCCAGATATTTTGCCTTAAGATCGTCCATGACGGTTCCCTGAATGCTGTTGAGGCTCTGCTATCACAGCAGTCCGCGAAAGCAAGAGGCAGGGATCAGATCGCCCGCAGCATTGCCGCTTGCGGGCCGCACTGCACAGGCCGGATGGTTGGCCCATAGCTTTGTGGATACTTCCGAAGTTCGGGGAAAAGGGCAAACAGCTCATCCGCGGCCGCGCGGTCCAGGCTCGACAGGGCCTGTGCACCGGGAAAGAAGCTTTCCGAGATTAGACCCGATGTCGTTACCAGCTGATGCCTCTCAAAGAACAGATGGACATAGCGGACCAGATCACAGGGTGCCGATGTGATGGTGGTTTCGTTGACCAGAGATTTGGCGGCGATCAACACCTCATCTTCCCCGCACAACAGCTGGGCTTGCCACCCGGTCACCAATAGACGGTGCTGCGGGGAAACGACAACATCCCGCTCTGCCCCAAGAGCTCCGGCATGGATGCGAACGGGGGTAAAGCGACCCCGGCCCACGACGGTGCGACCGCCAACCCAGCGGATCGGGCAAGCACCGTCATCCTGGGTCATCACCAGATCACCCGGCTTCAGCGTCTCAACCCGGCGCGGGCCATCAGGTGTGTCGACCAGCGTACCTGCGGCAAAACAGGGCGCACCGGTATCGCCGGGTGACAACGTGCCATAAACTAGCGTGTCCGGGTCGGGTTGGTTGAACTGCAGCGTCGTCGTAGTCTGGTTCGGAGACACCAGAACCGGCAGGTTTTCCGACGTGACACCCGCCGCCAAGCCGTTTTGCGCAACGATATTCGTGGTCCCGCCACCGATATCGTAGAAATCGATGACCTCGCCCGTGGACGTATTGGTCAGCGCATAGGCTTCAAAATTGTTGGCCCCACCGCCATTCGGGTCCGTCAGAAGGATCGGAAAATCATCCGCTGAAATAATGAAGACCTGCTCATTATTATCCGGATCAATCGAAACCTGAACCGATGGATCATCCAACGGAACCTCGATCCCGACCTGCCCGTTGGCCTGATAGAAGGACACAGTGAAGTTTGCTGGGTCTTCATCAGACCTCAGCGCGACCTCAAGAAACTCTGCGACACCGGTCTGCGCAGCATAGGCATTGGAGTAATGCAGTTCACTGATACGGGCCATGATCTTATCACGCTCAGGGGTTTCCTGCCGAGCATACCCGATACACCCTGCCTTATGGCAAGGTCACATTCAATGAATTGGCGAACACTCTCCTAAAGGCAACACTGCCCAGAGACAGGTTAGTAACTGAATTCGGGGTATATCCGGGTCAGATCGCCGTTCCAGTCGCCGTGGTAGTGGTCCAGCAGTTCATCGGCCGGCACCTTACCGGTTTCGATACTGTCTTTGAGAGCGTTCAGGAAATGCGTCTCGTCCGGCACCATGCCACCTGCGCCGGGGCGCGCCCGCGCTTTCAACCCGGCCTCGGCGATCGAGACCACTTCTCCCGCCAGATCGTGCATGTTGATGTTGCCGACCTGCGCCTGCAGGCCATCCTTGGCCCCCGCTACCCGCAGCTCTTCGCGTGTCTCGGCATCCCAGTCTTTGACCAGATCCCATGCCGCATCCAGCGCGCCCTGATCGTAGGTCAGGCCAACCCAGAAGGCTGGCAAGGCACACAGACGCCGCCACGGGCCACCATCGGCGCCGCGCATCTCCATGAATTTCTTGATCCGCGCTTCGGGGAAGGCAGTGGTCAGGTGATCGGCCCAGTCGGACAGGGTTGGCGTTTCACCCGGAAGGGCGGGCAGTTTGCCTTCCAGAAAGTCCCGGAAGGATTGGCCCAGCGCGTCGATATACTTGCCGTCGCGATAGACGAAATACATCGGCACATCCAAGGCGTATTCGACCCAAGCTTCAAATCCGAACCCGTCCTCGAACACAAATGGCAACATACCGGTTCGGGCATCATCCAGATGCCGCCAGATATAGCTGCGCCAGCTTTTCTGGCCGTTAGGCTTGCCTTCGAAGAACGGAGAGTTGGCGAACAGCGCGGTTGCCACCGGCTGCAAGGCCAGTGCAACGCGCAGTTTCTGCACCATGTCGGCCTCTGACCCAAAGTCGATATTGACCTGAACCGTGCAGGTCCGGCGCATCATCGACCGGCCCATCGTGCCGACCTTTTCCATATAGTCGTTCATCAGCCGATAGCGCCCCTTGGGCATCAGCGGCATTTCCTCATGCGTCCAGATCGGAGCGGCCCCAAGGCCGATAAACCCAACGCCGATCTTGTCCGCGATGTCCTTCACGTCGCGCAAATGCGCGTTCACCTCGTCGCAGGTTTCGTGAATGGTCTCCAGCGGCGCGCCGGACAGTTCCAGCTGTCCACCGGGCTCGAGCGAAACATTGGCGCCGTCTTTTTCCAGACCGATCAGCTTGCCCGCCTCTTCCACAGGGGCCCAGCCATGCAGATCGCGCAACCCCTGCAGCACGGCCAGAATCGACCGCTCACCTTCGAAGGGCAGCGGCTTCAGCGTGTCTTTGCAATAGCCGAACTTTTCATGCTCGGTTCCGATGCGCCAATCCTGCTTGGGCTTGCAGCCCGATTCCAGATATTCGGCCAATTGTTCGTGGCGTTCGATCGGTCCGCCGCCGGACTGGGGGATGGACATGAGACCCGTGCTCCGATCCTGATGTGTCTGTCGTTGGCTCAGTCCTGAGCGCAAACCGCGCCAGTGTCAATGCAACCGAAGATGCGCAGGCCGCGAAGGGGTCCGTTCCCAGATAACGACCGGATGTGTCGCGCCACCGTTCAGTTCCGACAGCATTTGTTCAGTTTTCAAGCCCGGAAGCGCCGAGAACACATCGAACAGCGCTTCTGCACCTTCTGCATTCACAGGAATGTGAAGGGTTGGTTGCCCAGGTTGGTCCAAGATCCAATGCGCCGGAGACGATGTCGGATCCAGTGCCAGACGCTCGATCTCCCGTGTCGCGACAATGCCGCCTGTTAGTGGGCCCAGATAGGTGATCTGCCCTTCGTCGATTGTCACCAGACCGGGGCCGCCTGCACCGGTGCGGAACCGTGCGCGCTGTACGCCGACGACCGCCAAGGCTGCAGACGCCGCAATCAGAACCCAGCCCAGCCAACCCAGCAATCCGCCGGGTCCACTGATCCAGCTGAGCCCCACCAGCAAGACAAGACCAGCAATCAACACTTCGCGCCAGCGCCACAGGGCCAGTTTAGCTTCGGGTCGGATAAAGCTCATGCCGTGTCCTCGGGGTTCTTGAACAGAATCAGGGAATAATGGCCCGCAGGCTGGAACCCAATGCCAATATAGGCACGCGCAGCGGCATCGCTAGCGGCAAACAGGATCGCGCGTGTCGCGCCTTTGGATTGAGCTTCGCGCAAATGCAGCGCAACCGCCAGACGCGCATAGCCACGGCCACGCAAATCCGGCGGCGTATAGACGCCCCCGATTTGAACAACTTCGGGCAACCGCGCGTTGAACCCGGTCATTGCCACCGGTTGGCCATCCATCAACAAAGCCCGATGTGATTTTCGTTGGATATAGGCCGCAATGTCCTTCTTTGCCTGCCGCTGCGCGCGCTCCGCATCGAAATCCATAGCCTCAACCAGATAACTCTGCCGCCACCCCTCGGTGATCGCGCGGTCGAGATCGCCCAGCGGCACCAGATCTGCGCCGGTCGTATCCGGCACGACCATCTGGTCCAGGTTCAGCGTGAACCCCGGCTCGTCGCTGTTCAGTGTCGCTGGCCTGACTTCCCACCCTGCAAGGCGCATGATCCGACGTCCCTGAGACGCTTCCGCCGCCATGCCGAACAGCTTGCGTCCCCGGATCAGGCGAATCGCCGCGCCGAGTTCTTCGTCCGAACATTGCGGGCATTGCGGCAGAACCATGCCCTCGTTCGTGATCCCGAAAACACCCCGTAGGCCATCACCCAATGTCCAAAAATTGACGGCACGCGGGTCCGGGCCGCGCAAACCGAAATCCCTAAGGTTGGCCAAGGGAAACATCGACGTCTGGATATGCTCGAACAGAAACCTGTCGATCTTGGGCACGTCTTCTTCCCGAGCTTCAAGCCAGCTCACGCCCAATCCCCCAGCGCTTGCTGCCACATGGCCAGCGCCGCAACAGCGGCCGTGTCCGCGCGCAGGATGCGAGGACCAAGGCTGACGACATGCGCATAGGGCAACGCAGACAGGCGCCCGCGTTCCCGGTCCGAGAATCCACCCTCGGGCCCGATCAGGATCGCCCAAGGCTGACCCGGATCACTTGCCGCCAAACGCAGGGCCGAGCCGACCTCGGCTTCGTCGCAAAACATCAACTGCCGACCATCAGGCCAGCTGTCCAGCACCCGATCAAGCCGCTGCAATTCGGTGACTTCGGGCACATAGGTTCCACCGCATTGCTCGGCCGCTTCAACCGCGTGGGCCTGCAGGCGGTCCTGACGAATACGCTCGGAGTTGGTGAATTCGGTCTGCACGGGCATGATCCGCGCAGCGCCCATTTCTGCGGCTTTTTCAACGATAAAATCGGTCCGCGCCTTTTTGATCGGCGCGAACAGGAACCACAGATCAGGCGGCAATTGCAGAGGTTTGGTCTGCTCAACACACATCAGAACACCGCCGCGCTTACTGGCCTCAGCGACCTCGGCCAACCACTCACCGTCCTGACCATTGAACAGGGCGACCTGCCCGCCAACAGCCAGACGCATGACGCCGAACAGGTAGTGGGCCTGGTCGCGCGTCAAAGGAACCGATTGCCCCTGCCCCAGCGGGTGCTCTACATACAGTCTGATCTTTGCACTCATGAGACCTTACATATGCAAGGCAATGCCCCAACACCAGACGGACAAGTTGCTGACGCTGTCAGCGGCAACTGGGTCGACACCCACGCCCCCACCTTCGCCCGCCCCTATCTGCGCCTAAGCCGCGCGGACAGACCTATTGGCACTTGGCTGCTGCTGATTCCCTGCTGGTGGGGCTTGGCTCTGGCCATCCTCAGCGACGGTAATCCCAGGTGGGAGGACCTGTGGATCGCCGTTGGGTGCGCGATTGGTGCTTTCCTGATGCGCGGCGCAGGCTGCACATGGAATGACATCACAGACCGAGAGTTCGACGGTCAGGTCGAACGCACAAGGTCGCGCCCGATCCCGTCGGGGCAGGTCAGCGTAAGGCAGGCCGTGATCTGGATGGGGCTGCAATGCCTGCTGGCGCTTGTGATTCTTCTGACTTTCAATCAGGCCGCAATTGCGATGGGTGTTTTGTCGCTGCTGCCGGTGACAATTTATCCCTTCGCCAAACGGTTCACATGGTGGCCGCAGGCGTTTCTGGGTCTGGCCTTTAACTGGGGTATACTGCTGGCCTGGGCGGCGCACACTGGGACGGTCGGAATGCCCGCGATTATCCTGTATCTGGCAGGTATCGCCTGGACGTTGTTCTATGACACGATCTATGCGCACCAGGATGCCGAAGATGATGAACTGATCGGGGTTAAGTCCACCGCGCGATTGTTTGGCACGGATACCGCACGATGGCTGAAGTATTTCCTGGTGGCGACGGTGGCGTTGATGGGAATGGCCATCATCGACGCGGCCACGTCGCAGGCATCTGTCATGGCTTTGGTGGTCGCGCTTGCCGGGCCTTGGGCGATGGGGTGGCATATGGCATGGCAGCTGCGCGGATTGGACACCGAGGACAATGCCAAGCTGCTGCAATTGTTCCGTGCCAACCGCGATACCGGCCTTATTCCGCTGATCTTCCTCTGCGTCGCCTTGCTGCTCTGATTGCACCTCGGCCTAGGCCTCTGTAAGAGTCCCGCACACTCACTCGAGGAGTCGATTGCCCGCACATGCGTCTGCCTTATTTCTTAGTTGTCACCTTTGTCTTCCTCATGTCAGCCGGGCTGTGCCTGCTGGCGGCCAGCTATTCGGTGACAAAGGTCGAGGAAGCCTCGGAATTTGCGGTGCGGCGCGCGCTGGACCTGAAAGGCCACGACTGGGCCGAGGTCCAATCGGACGGGCTGCGCGTGGTTCTCACCGGCACCGCCAAGGATGAGGCCACACGCTTCAACGCCCTGACCGCGGCGGGAACCGAAGTCGATACCTCGCGGGTCATCGACGAAATGGAGGTCGCGCCGACGACGCAGCTGGCAGCACCGCGGTTTTCCGCGGAAATCCTGCGTAACGACAGCGGGATTTCGGTCATCGGCCTGATTCCGGTCAGCGAAGATCGCGACGCGCTGACGGACCGGTTGCGCGATCTGGATGGCGGGCCGGTTTCGGACCTGATGGAAACGGCGGATTACCCTAAGCCCAAGGGTTGGGAAGACGCGATCAACTACGCGGTCGAGGCCTTGGCCCGGTTGCCGCGTGCAAAAATCTCGGCCAGCCCCGGCCTTGTGAAAATCACAGCTATCGCCGACAGCCAGCAGGAAAAAGAAAGGCTGGAGCAAGAGTTGACCCGCGCTGCGCCACCCAGCCTGCGCATTGGCTTGTCGATCTCAGCCCCGCGCCCGGTTATCACGCCTTTCACGGTGCGTTACCTGATCGACGAAGACGGCGGCCGGTTTGACGCGTGTTCAGCCCAGGATGAAAAGGCCCGCGCCCGGATCATCGCAGCGGCAGAGGATGCAGGGCTATCCGGTCCTTACTCCTGCACCATTGGTCTGGGCGAACCCTCACCTCGCTGGCCCGATGCCGCGGTGCTGAGTATTCGTGCACTGTCGGAGATTGGCCAGGGCTCGGTCACTTTGTCAGATGCCGACATCACTTTGGTCGCAGTTGAGGGAACGCAGACCGCGCTGTTCGACCGGGTCATTGGCGAGTTGGAAAACGCCCTGCCCGAGGTTTTTGTCCTGCATGCCGTTCTGCCCGAACCGCAAACCGAGGACCAATCTGGCCCACCCGAATTCTCGGCCACGCGGAGCCCCGAGGGCCTTGTACAGATGCGCGGACGCCTGGGGGATGAGACCCTGCGCGACATGGTCGATAGCTATGCCCGCGCCGCCTTTGGGTATGAACAGGTCCACACCGCAACCCGCATTGCCCCGGACCTGCCCGCCGACTGGCCCATTCGTGTTCTCAGTGGGTTGGAAGCCCTGTCGCAACTGCATAACGGCGCGCTGACAGTGACCCCAGATGATGTGGTGCTCAGCGGTGTCAGCCACGACCCGAAAACCCGGGCCTACGTGGCAGGGTTGTTATCGGAAAAGCTGGGCGACGCGCAGGATTTCACCCTTTCGATTACCTATCAGGAACCGCCCGAGCCCGCCGACAAGTTGCCTGACCCCGAAGTGTGCGAGGAACGCATTGTTGAGGTTCAGGCAGGTTCGAAGATCGCCTTTGAACCGGGCTCGGCCACGGTTGCAGCGGACTCGCGCGATACGGTCAATCAAATCGCCGACATCCTGCGGGACTGCGGCCCCATTCGTTTGGAAATTCAGGGTCACACCGACAGCCAGGGCCGCGAAGAGATGAACCAGCAGCTGAGCCAGGCGCGGGCGCAGTCCATCCTGAACGAATTGCGCGCCCGCCGGATACCAACCGCCAGTTACACCGCCATGGGTTACGGCGAAACGCAGCCCATCGCAGACAACGACACCGAAGAGGGGCGGGAGGAAAACCGACGCATCGAATTCCGTCTGATCCGACCCGAAACCATCGAAGACTCCGAAACCACGCTTGAAGCGGTGGAAACAGAAGCAGAGACGTCACAAGACGCGCCGACCGAGGGCGAAGCCTCGGACGAAGACGCGGACGCAGGGGACCAGTAACTTGAACAGAATCGAATTCATCATCGCCACCGCTGTCATCCTGTTTGCAGCCTTCTGTCTTGGATGGTTTGCCAATTGGCTGGCGCATCGCCTGTCGCGCGTTCGTCAAAGCGATGTGGCCGATCTTGACCGCATGAGCCAGGAGCTGCACGAGGCCGAAGAAACCCGCGATCAGGCGATCACCTACCTGCAACAGCGCGAGGCCGAACTGACTAACCAACTGACCCAGACCGAGGCAGAACTGGCCGCCGCGATGGACGGTCTGCGCGCCGCTCGGCAAGAGGCCGAAGAGTTGCGCGGGCGCATCAACAACGCGGACTAGAGTCAGATTATCTGAGCCAGATCCGCAATCAGATCCTCGGGATCTTCCAAACCGATGGACAACCGAAACACGCCCTCTCCGGCATAGTCCCGGTAGCTTTGCATGTTTTCACCTTCCAACCGGAACGACGTTTCCATCAAAGCATCGGTTCCCATCCAGAATATCAGACTGCGATGGTGACCCAGCGAGACGGCATAGTGGATTATCTTCAGCTTGTCGATCATCTGCTGGGCAAACGCCTCTCCGGTTGCGCGATCGCCGACCTGAAAGGTAATCATACCCGACATGTTCTTCATCTGCCGTTGCGCAAGTTCATATTGCGGATGGGACTTGAGGCCCGGATAGATCACCTTTGTCACTGCCTCGCGCGTCTCAAGCCATTGGGCAACGGCGGTTGCCCCGGCCTCATGCGCCTTCATCCGCAATGGCAATGTGGCCATACCCCGCGCAATGATCCAGGCGTTGAACGGGGACATGATGCTGCCGTGGTGAATGGCGGATTCGTTGCGCATTTTCTCGATCAGTTCTCTGCGGCCTGCAACCGCCCCGCCAATCGCATCGCCATGCCCGCCGATGTATTTGGTCACGGAATGCATGATCAGATCGACGCCGAGTTCCCGGCTTGATTGCCCAAGCGGTGAGGCAAAGGTTGCATCACACGACAACAACGCGCCCGCGTTCCGCGCAATCTCGGATATTGCCTTCAGGTCTGACAGACGACCAATCGGATTGACCGGAGTTTCCGTATGAATCAGCCGTGTGTTCGAACGGATCGCGGCGGATACGGCAGGTAGATCAGACATATCAACCGTAGTGACCTCGATCCCCATACGCGGCAGGGTATCGCGGGCCAGTTCCGCAACACCGGCATATGACACGTCGGATACGATCACGTGGTCGCCTGCGGACAGGAAGGTCAGAAAGATCGCCGTGGCTGCCGCCATGCCCGAGGCCAGACAGACACAATCCTCGGTGCCTTCCATAACGCTGATCTTGGTTTCGAGCGCCCGGACATTGGGGTTTGCCCAGCGGCCATAGAGATAGGGCGCTTCTTCTTCCAGATCGTGGGCGGAAAACCCGGCGACCTGATCGGTCACAAATGTCGATGACATCTGCAAGGCCGGGGCAGACGCACCGCTGACCGGGTCAGGCCCTTCACCCGCATGAATGGCTTTTGTCGCGAGACCCGCGTTTTTCAGTTCCTTGCCCATTTTCTGCCCTCTGTCGGCTTGCCGCGCTTACCAACGGGTCAGCGCGTCTTCGTCTTCGTCTTTGGCGTCGACCCATTCCGCGCCGGAAGAGGTGATTTCTTTCTTCCAGAACGGGGCACGGGATTTCAGGTAATCCATCAGGTACTCGGCCGCCTCGAACGCGTCCTTGCGGTGTGGCGCAGCCGTTGCAACCATCATGATACGATCCCCAGGGGCCAGTCGCCCGTGGCGGTGGATCACCAGCACATCGCCCAGTGACCAGCGCGCTTTTGCTTCCTCGGCAATCTTGGTGAGCGCCCGTTCTGTCATACCGGGATAATGCTCGATCTCCATCACATCCAGATCGCCGGATGCCAGATCACGCACCACGCCGGTAAAGGTCACGATGGCTCCGTTGGCGTTATCCCCTGCGGCAAAGGCGTTGGCCTCGGCCCCCAGATCGAACGCGTCTTCCTGAACCGCGATGCGCATGGTATCAGCCGCCGGTCATAGGTGGAAAAAACGCCACTTCGCGCACACCCGCCAGAGACGCGTCGAAATCGGACAGTTCCTGATCCAATGCAACACGCAAAGCCGACAGGTCTGCAAAGGCGGCGGCGTATCGGTCTTCGCGCGCGCTTAGCTCGGCAACCAGATCGGAAACGGTTGCGGCCTCGGTCTCAATCCGTTCTTTCGGCAGACCGATGCGTTCGCGCACCCAGGCGAAATACAACACGTCCATCCTTTAGCTCTCCTTCAGGTGGGGCATGGCTTTACGTAGGTAGTCATAGCCGGTGATCAATGTCAGCGCCGCAGCAATCCACAGCAGCCACAACCCAATCCTGCCGGCCCAGAACATCCCCTCAAGATGCCAACGCATATGGTTGATGTCCTCTAGCTGGCCGGTCAGCACCAGATCCATTGTGGCAGCATCCATGCCGAAGGTAGACATCACAAAATAGTGCTCGAAAATCCCCTGCGAAAACAGGACGGCAATCGCCACCATCTGCGCTGTCGTTTTCCACTTGGCCAGTTTCGTGACCTTGAGCGTCCCGGCCGTATCGCCCAGATATTCCCGCAGTCCCGACACAAAGACCTCGCGGAACAGGATCACGGTGGCGGGCAGCACCAGCCACGGCGTCCAGTGTTCGGTCGAATAGCCCACCAGGATCATGAGAGCGATCACCACCATCGCCTTGTCCGCGATTGGGTCCAGCATCGCACCAATCTTGGTTTCTTGTTTCCACGCTCGCGCGAGGTAGCCATCGAACCAATCGGTAATGGCAGCCGACAGGAACAAAATCAACGCAAACCAGTCCGCATAGGGCCGGGTGAAATACAGAAACATTACGGCCAGACCGGGTGCAGCCAACAGGCGCAGGACGGTCAGGATATTCGGCAGGTTCCACTTCATGCTCGGACCCTACAGTGCCGGTGAAGGACAGAAAAGACGGACGGGAAAAAAACTGTACCGATCACAGAGGCTTGGTCAAAGCGCCGCAGCATCCCTCGTTCAGGTTATTCACCTTGGCCTTTGGCCTGATTGCGGTCAGAGTGCGCGCAATCAGGCCCATGGCGAAACGACCCAGATGACCCCGAATATTGAAACCGATGCACGCTCGAACCTGATCGGAAGTGCGTGGATGATTGGCGCGATGGCATGCTTTGCGCTGGAAGACGCGTTGCTGAAAGCGGCGGCCATCACCTTGCCCATCTGGCAGATTCTGGTTCTGTTCGGAGCGGGTGGGTCGGTGATTTTTGCCGGTGTCGCATTGGCCAGGGGCACGCGGCTGCTGCAACCGGATGTTTTGTCGCCCGCGATGAAAATCCGCGCTGTTTTCGAGATCCTTGGGCGGCTGTTTTACATCCTGGCGTTTACGCTGACACCTTTGTCTTCGGCAACGGTGATCCTTCAGGCCACGCCGCTTGTAGTCGTCGCCTGCGCGGCCCTGCTGTTTGGCGAAACCGTCGGATGGCGGCGATGGAGCGCCATTCTCGTCGGCCTGCTCGGCGTTGTGATCATCATCCAACCGACCGGGGACAGTTTCTCAATCCTGTCCCTATTGGCTGTGCTTGGGATGCTTGGGTTTGCCGGGCGTGATCTGGCCAGCCGTGTCGCCCCCGCCAGTCTGGGCACCGAGGTGTTGGGCTTTTATGGGTTTGTCAGCGTGATCGTCGCGGGTGTTGCCTATGGGTTTTGGGAACAAGCCCCGGTCGCGCCAATCGGCCTGAATACCGGCCTGCATGTGACCGGAGCCGTGGTTTTGGGTTCGATCGCCTATGCGTCGTTGATGAAGGCCATGCGGACCGGTGAAGTTTCGGCGGTCACACCTTTCCGCTATTCCCGGCTGTTGTTCGGCGTCGCCTTGGGCGTGTTCTTTTTTGGCGAGGATCTGGACCGTACCATGTGGATCGGCAGCGCACTTATCGTGGCGTCCGGCCTTTACATCCTTTGGCGCGGGCGCAAAGCCTAGCCTTTGTCGTGGAAGAAGTCATAGACCTTTTGCGCCAAACCGGCCGAGATCCCTTCGACTGCTTTCAGGTCCGCCAGGTTCGCCCGGCTGACCGCCTTGGCGCTGCCAAAATGCGCCAGCAGCGCACGCTTACGTGCAGCGCCAACACCGGGGATTTCATCTAAAGGCGTCGCGCCCACAGCCTTAGCCCGCTTCGCGCGGTGGGTCCCGATAGCAAAGCGGTGCGCCTCGTCCCGCAGGCGCTGGATAAAGTAGAGTACCGGATCATTGCGCTTGAGCGCAAAAGGGCGCTGTCCGGTACGGTGAAACTCTTCTTTGCCGTGATCACGGTCGACGCCTTTGGCAACACCGACCATAGGGATGTCTTCGACGCCGTATTCGACCATGATCTCATGCACGGCGCTGACCTGACCCGCGCCGCCGTCAATCAGCAACAGATCGGGCCAATGGCCTTTGTCGCGGTCGGGGTCTTCCTTTTGCAGGCGGGTGAACCGACGGGTCAGAACCTCTTTCATCATGCCAAAGTCATCACCGGGGGTCAGATCATCGCCACGAATGTTGAACTTGCGATAGGCGTTTTTCATAAAGCCTTCTGGGCCCGCTACAATCATCCCACCCACCGCATTGGTGCCCTGGATGTGTGAGTTATCGTACACCTCAATCCGGCTTGGAGGACCATCCAGATCAAACGCTTCGGCCACGCCCCGCAGCAGCTTGGCTTGCGTAGCACTCTCTGACATCCGTCGGGCCAGAGACTCCCGCGCGTTGCGCAAGGCGCCCGCGATCAGTTCCTGTTTCTCGCCACGTTGGGGAACCAGGATTTCAACCTTGCGCCCTGCCTTCTCGCTCAACGCCTCTTGCATCAGATCCGCGTTTTCAATTGCATCCGAAAGGATCAACTGCCGCGGTGGTTCCTTGTTATCGTAGAATTGACCGAGGAACGCCTCCATTGCTTCGGCCGGAGACACATCCGCGCCGACCCGAGGATAGAAATCCTTGTTTCCCCAGTTTTGATTGGCGCGGATAAAAAACACCTGAACGCAGGCCTGCCCGCTATCCATATAGAGGCCGATCACGTCTGCCTCGGCCACACCGCGCGGGTTGATGCCCTGAGAGGTCTGGACCTGCGTCAGCGCCCGGATCCGGTCGCGCAGCCCAGCGGCGCGTTCGAACTCCATCGCCTCGGAGGCGGCCATCATCTGCTCGGCCAGTTCTTCCTGCACTTTGGTCGAGCGACCTGACAGGAATCGTTCCGCATCCTTGACGCTTTCAAGATAATCCGTCTCGGAAATCAACCCGACGCACGGCCCTGAACACCGTTTGATCTGATAGAGAAGACAGGGCCGTGTGCGGCTGTCGAACATCGAATCCGAACAGTTCCGCAGCAGGAACGCCTTTTGCAATTGGTTCAGCGTTCGGTTCACCGCACCCGCACTGGCGAAGGGTCCAAAATAGGCCCCTTTTTCCTTTTTGGCTCCGCGGTGTTTCTTGATCTGCGGAAAGGCATGATCCTTGGCGACCAGTATATTGGGAAAGCTTTTGTCATCGCGCAGAAGGACATTGTACTTGGGCTTGAGCTGCTTGATCAGGTTCTGTTCCAGCAACAGCGCCTCGGTCTCGGTCCGGGTGGTCAGAAACATCATCGACGCCGTCGCCGCGATCATCCGTTCGATCCGTCCCGAATGGCCGGGCCGGGCATAGTTCGACACCCGCGCCTTCAGATTCCGCGCCTTGCCCACGTACAGAACACGACTGTCCGCATCCAACATCCGATACACACCCGGCGAGCTATCCAGCGTTTTCACATAGCGCTGGATACAGGCATAGCCGGTCAGTTGAGTGTCAGAGGTCGGGTCGCTGTCTTTCGTCATTTGCCTGAAATATGATTCTCTGACTATGGCTGCAATCTTGTCGGTCTCAGTTCAAGAGAAAACAAATCCACGGTTTCTGTGGATAAGTGTGAAGATAAGTTTCAAAGGATGCCGATTTTCCCTTGTATACTTGGGCATTCCTTGAGTTGCACAAAAAATAGGCGACCTATTAACCATTTGATTTTGAATGACATTTTTTCGTACACAAGGCAAGTGTATGAAAAAAAAGACATTTTTGTAACGCGCACGTAACGGAAACGAGAGCGGTGCAAAACTTGCAACGGATTTACTTATTCTACGCCCAGAACATCCGGTGTCTTCCACCCAAGATGCTGACCGCCATCGACGCACAAAAGCTGCCCGGTGACCGCATGCGCATCCAGGAAATAGCCCAGCGCAGCCGTGATATCCGACGGGTTCGAGCCGCGTTCAAGCACTGTATTGGCGCGTTGCGTCTGAAAGTGCTCTTCGCTTTGCCTGTGGCCCTGCATCGTCGGCCCCGGCCCGATGGCGTTGACACGGATCGCAGGCGTTAGCGCTTGTGCCGCCGTGCGCGTCAATGCCCATAGACCCATCTTGGCAATCGTATAAGTCATGAATTCCGGCGTCAGTTTACGCACCCGCATATCGACCATATTGACGATCAGACCCGTGGCGACAGGCTCACCAGCTTCGTCGGTATCTGGTTGCAACCCCTGCTCAGCCATGGCCTGCGTTAAAACAAAAGGGGCGCGCAGATTGCTGTCCAAGTGGCGGTCCCAGCTTTGGCGCGTTGCGGTATGGATGTTGTCGTATTCAAAGATGGATGCGTTGTTCACCAAACAAGTGATTGGTCCGCCCAACGCCTCGGCCGCGCGCGGTAGCAGAGCCTGAACCTGTGCCTCGTCCAACAGGTCGGCCTGCAGGGTCACCGCTTTGCGCCCCAATGCCTGCACTTCAGCCACGGTCTCTGAAGCGGGTTGTTCAGAGGTCGCGTAGTGCACAGCGACATCATAGCCCCGCTGCGCCAGATACAGGGCCATTGCCCGGCCCAGACGAATACCAGCACCGGTTACCAATGCACGGGCCATGCCTATCCCTTTAATCCAAGATTACGCCAGCAGTGAGACGATGTAGATCCCGTACAACAGGGTCAACACCAAGCCCCACCCGCGCGTGATATCTTTTTTGAAAAACACGAACGGGATCAACAGAAGCGACGCGCCCAGCATGACCCAAAGATCGAATTGCAGGAACTCCGGGTCCACCGGGATGCGGCCGAACAGCGTTGCGATACCAACAATGGCCAGCAGGTTGAACATGTTCGACCCGATCACGTTGCCCAGCGCCACATCGGCCTGCCTGCGCAGCGCGGCCATAACGGTGGTCGCAAGCTCCGGCAGCGATGTTCCGACCGCGACCAGCGTCAGGCCGATCACCGTTTCGCTGACACCATAAGTGCGCGCGATGACCGTCGCGTTGTCGACCAGCAGATGCGCGCCCATGGGCAAACCGATCAGACCAAGGATCAGATAGATCGACAGCTTCCAATAGGGCATGTCTGGATCGGCCTCTTCCAGACCTTCCAGTTCGTCATCTTCGGCACAGGCGTCGCCGCAGGCTTTACGATGCGCGCGGGCTTCGCGGAATGCGTTGAACAGAACCAGCGACAAGGCGGCCAACAGGATTGCACCACTGGCCAGATTGAATACGCCACAGAAGGCCAATCCGATGAACAGAACCGTGGCCAACAGCATAAAGACATAGTTCTTACGGCTGTCACATTCGCTGGTGTGCAACGTGGCCAGCAACGCGGGCACGCCCAAAACCAACAGAATATTTGCGGTATTCGAACCCACGACGTTCCCCAGCGCGATCCCCGGCGCGTTCTCTTTGATCGCGCTGATCGCGATCAGCAGCTCAGGGGCCGAGGTGCCAAAGGCCACGATGGTCAGGCTGACGATAAGGGCCGGTACGCCCAGACGCAGGCTCAGGTTCACCGCGCCGCGTACCAATGCATCCCCCGCCAGCAGCAGGATCAACAATCCAAGGCCGGATAACAGCCATGCCGTCATGTACGGCCTCCTTTTTCGCAGGCACAGGGGCCTTTGCCGATCCTGAATCGTCCGCAACGCGGACATCTGGCAGATTGCAACCTTTTCTGCCCCGGAATGCGCAGCTTTCCGAACATTGCCAGGACACCCATGGCAATCAGGAAAAGAGTGACAATCTTGATAATCACGTCACAAACCAAAGCGCGCGAAGGCTGCACGCTCCTCAATCCCGGTGATTGCGTCCTGAGCAAGTGATGCTCCGAACCGCGACCAGATTGGTTTGCGCAGGCCATAGCGGCGGAACTTGACCTTGTCCCCGAAACGCTCTTGCAGTTTCGGCTTCAGGTGGGCGACGCCTTCGATCAAACCCAGTTCCTGCGCGCGTTTGGCCAACCAGACCTCGCCCGTGAACAGGTCCGCGCTTTGATCAAGCTTGTCCCCGCGGCGGGTTTTGACGTGGTTGATGAAATTCTCGTGGATGTCGCCCAAAAGGCCCTGCAGCCGCGCGACATCTTCCTCTTTCTCGGGCGAGAACGGGTCGAGCATGGATTTCGATTTGCCCGCCGTGTGTACGCGCCGCTCGATACCTTGCCGCGCCAGAAACACGTGCGCACCGAACCCGGCCGAGATTACGCCGATCGACCCCAGGACCGAGCTGTCATCGGCCCAGATTTCATCGGCAGCCGCAGCAAGCCAATACCCGCCCGATGCCGCAACATCCTCGACAAAGGCAATCACTGGCACATCAAGCTCTTCTGACAGCCGCCGGATACGCGCGCCGATCAGAGAGCTTTGGACCGGCGAACCGCCGGGTGAATTGATTTCCAACGCCACGGCGACGGGTTTGCCTTTGCGAAACGCCTTTTCCAGAACGGGGGCCAGCGCGGTGTCGTTCAACGACCCACGCCCCGCCATTCCGATGGCGCCCGACAGACGGACCACGGCCACGAGGGGCTGTTTTTTGACAAACGGCAGGCTGAGTTTCATGGGTGCCGATGTAGAGTGCGGGTCTGCGCGAAACAAGGGACGGTTCCGGCCTAATACGCGACGTGAACTAAATTCCCACACGTGGAGGGCAAAAATGCAACGCCCTTGCGGCCCGCACTCTAGCTGCGAATGCGCCAACCTGTTTTGAAGATCCAGCCAACAATGGCCAGACACAAGCCGGTAAAGGCGAGGATTGCCAACAGGCTCAGTCCGATCGGAACATCCGCCAACCCGTAAAACGACCAGCGAAATCCGGAAATCAGATAGACGACCGGGTTAAACAGCGAAATCGTTTGCCACACCGGCGGCAACATCGAGATCGAATAGAACGTGCCCCCTAGAAAGATCAGTGGCGTTACGACCAGTTGAGGAACCAGGGACATCTGTTCAAAGTTACTGGCCCAGATTCCGATGATGAAGCCCAGCAACGAAAAACTGAGACAGGACAGGATCAGAAACGCTGCCATCGCAAAGGGGTGTTCGATCCGTATGTCCACAAAGAATGTGGCTGTCACAAGGATCACCAGCCCGACGAACAAGGACTTCGTGGCAGCCGCCCCCACGTAACCGATGACAATCTCGATGAAATTCACAGGCGCGGACAGCAGTTCGTAAATCGTGCCCAGAAACTTGGGGAAATAGATCCCGAACGACGCGTTGGAAATCGCCAGCATCACCACCGAAAGCATGATCAGGCCGGGCACGATGAACGCGCCGTAGGACACGCCCTCGACTTCTTGGATGCGGCTGCCAATCGCGGTGCCGAAGACCACGAAATACAACGAGGTCGACAGGACCGGTGACAGGAAGCTCTGCGCCAGGGTACGGAAGAACCGGGCCATCTCGAACCGGTAGATTGCGGCAACGGCGGACCAGTTCATGCGGGTTCTCCCGATACCAGATTCACGAATATCTCTTCCAGGCTCGACTGGCGGGTTTGCACGTCGCGCAACACCAGCCCGGCCTGTGCAACATCGTTCAACAATGTGGTGATCCCGGTGCGATCCGCGTGTGTGTCATAGGTATAGACCAGCGCGTCACCGTTGCCGTTCAGTGTCAGATTGTGCGCCGCCAGACTGTCGGGAATGGCCTGAATGGGCTCGGTCAGCATGACCTCGATCTGCTTTTTGCCCATCTGGGACATCAGGGTGTCCTTGTCCTGCACAAGCAGCAGTTCACCCTTGTCGATGACACCGATCCGGTCGGCGATGGCCTCAGCCTCTTCAATGTAATGCGTGGTCAGAATGATGGTGACCCCGGCCTGTTTCAACTCGGCCACGATTTCCCACATGTCCTTGCGCAGTTCGACATCCACCCCTGCGGTCGGTTCATCCAGAAACAGCACGCGCGGCTCATGCGCTAGTGCCTTGGCGATCAGTACCCGGCGCTTCATGCCGCCTGACAGTTCTTTGATCGCGTTTTTGCGCTTATCCCATAACGACAGCTTGCGCAGAATCTCTTCGATCCGCGCATTGTCGCTGCCATATCCGAACAGCCCGCGCGAGAAGCGCACCGTGTTCCAGACCTTTTCGAAAGGCTCCAAAGCGATTTCCTGCGGCACCAGACCGATCATCCGGCGCGCGGCGCGATACTCGGTCTGGATGTCGTGCCCACCAACGGTGACAAACCCCGAGGTCGGAGTCGTTATGCCGCAAATGGTCGAGATCAGCGTGGTCTTGCCCGCCCCGTTCGGCCCAAGCAGCGCCAGAATCTCGCCCTGCTCGATATCCAGCGTCACGCCTTTCAACGCCTCGAATCCGTCGGCGTAGGACTTACGTAATTCCTTGATGGACAGAATGGTTGTCATGCACGTTCCCTGTTCTGGCGGGCACACTACCCCGGCAGATCAGCACAGAACAGGCCAATTCCGCACAGAGTTCTGCGCTTTTTTGTGGCTGACCTGTTGCGTCAGGTGCGGGCGTGCTGCTGCATCTCGGCGATCCGCTTTTGCACCAACTCGACGTGCAGACGGGCGTCGTACTGCCCTTGCCGATAGGCCGCAGGCAGCCGAAGCGTCGCCAGCCGTTCGTCCAAAGCGCTAAGATGCGACTGCATATCCTGCAGGGCGTCAGCGTCAGGATCATTGGCCAGTTCCTGTTCGATATCGCGGATCTCGGGGTAATGTTGCCAGACCCGCCACCGCATGGCGTAAGCATAGGCCAAGGGCAATAACCGCATCAAAGGCACTACGATGAAAAAGAACGGCAGTAACAGCAGCAGCACGCGGTTGATCTGCGCGGCGATCCAATAGGGCAACCAATTGTGCCAGGTCGAAGGACCGTCAAGGATCAGCTGCCGCGCCGTATTGCTGACAACCATTCCGGCACCTTCAAGGTTTGGGAAAGCACCCGGGTCGGCGAGGATGCCGCGCGTGCTGTGCAGTTCGATCGCGGCCATGGTCAGCCTGTTGATCAGCGCTGGATGCAAATCGGGCCGCACGACCAGACGGGCCTCAAGTGCGATCAGGTCTACCGGTTGGGGAGGCAAAACCGGATCAAGAGACATGCCACCGGCCGGGACTGTCACCACCGTCGCATATTCCAACCGGCGCGAGATCGCCTGAACATGATCAAGCGCCAGCACCCGCAGCCCCGGCTCGTCATAGGCTGCTTTCAGGTACGGTGCTTCGATCGGCGCGACAAAAACGGCGATATCCAACTCTCCGGCCAGCAAAGCCGCTGCAGCATCGGCATAGGGGATCGAAGCATGCGCGTTTTGCGCCTCACTCAACCCTACCGCCTTTTCGAAATCGCGAAACGCCGCTGCGGTGCCTGACCCCGGCGCACCGCTGTTAATCCGCAAACCAGTCCAAAGCGCCGGATTGCGCGGAATATCCGCATCTGCGTTCACCAGGAAGATGATCGGTTCAAAAAACACGGCCCCGACCGCTTCGGCCTTTCCCGGATCAACCCGGATACCACCCTGCAGAAAAGCCGCATCCACCTGTCCCGTGTTCAGCAAATCGGCGTTCTCAACCGACCCTGCGGTATCCACGATATCCAGCTGCAGATCGTCTCGCGCCAGAATCGCTGCATAGTCCTGCGCGACCGTTTCATAGGCCCCGCCTACAGGTCCTGCAGCCAACAGCAATCTGCCCGGCGGATGCAGGCGCGCAAGCACACCCACAACCACAGCCAGCGCAACGGCGCCGCCAATAAGGATCCACAACCGCATCCGAGCCTCGCTCTCCATCCCGCGTTTGACGCTAAGGACTGTGTGACCATCTGACAAGACAGCAGAATCCAGCCTTGCAATTCCAAGCCATCCCCGAAAACCTGCCTCGAAAGGAGGCACCCAATGCTCAACGGAATTCGGATCATAGAAGTCGAGGGCTTGGGACCAGGCCCGTTCGCCGCGATGCTGCTGGCGGATCTGGGCGCAGATGTCATCACGATCCACCGCAAAGGGCAACACGCTGCACCGGGTATGCCGGAACAATCCGTCTTGGATCGCGGCAAGCGCTCAATTGATCTGGACCTCAAGGACCCCACCGATCTGGACATAGCCCGCCGCCTGATCGCCTCGGCCGATGCAGTGATCGAGGGGTTCCGTCCTGGGGTTATGGAGAAGCTGGGTTTGGGTCCTGAGGCTTTCAGGAATTCAAACCCCCAGCTTGTTTATGGTCGCATGACCGGTTGGGGACAGGACAGCCCGCTTTCTGATACGGCAGGACACGATCTGAACTATATCTCACTGTCCGGCGCCCTGTGGTATTCCTCCGCCCCCGGCCAACCCCCGCAATCACCGGCCACGCTGGTCGGCGACATCGGCGGAGGCGCGATGTATCTGGTTGCCGGGGTCCTGGCCGGGATTCTGAACGCGCAAAGAACCGGACAAGGCACTGTCGTTGATGCCGCCATTTATGACGGCTCGGCTCATATGATGAACCTGCTGATGAGCCTGCGCCAAAGCGGCAACCTGTCTGAAACACGCGGAGCAAGCCTACTGGACGGCCCGCACTGGAGCCGTACCTACCCATGCGCAGATCAGGGATTTGTGTCGGTGCAATGCCTTGAGCCGAAGTTTTATGCCGAGTTCCTGCAAATACTGGAACTCACTGACGATCCCGATTTTAAAAAGCAATATGTGCCCGCGCTGTGGCCTGCACTCACAAAGCGACTTGAAAAAATCTTTGCGCAGCACCCCCGCGACCACTGGGCCGCACTGTTCCAAGGCACCGATGCCTGCGTCGCGCCGGTGCTTACCCCGCAAGAGGCCAAAACCCACCCCATGAACACTACTCGCCAAACCTGGGTCGACCACGGCGGCGTATTACAAGCAGCAGCCGCGCCACGCTTTTCGAACAACGAATGGCAGCCACAACCTATCCCGCGCCGGGGAGAACACAGACAGGACATTCTGGACGAGCTGACCTCAGAGGCAGCACCCGCCCCTTCACCTGGCTAACAATATCCCGGGGTGAATTGGCCGCAGGCCAAGAGGGGCTGGCCCCTCTACCCGTCCCGCCACGACCGTACAGTGTCGATCATCAGCTGAACGTTCTCAGGATCGGCATCGGGCGTGATCCCGTGGCCCAGGTTGAAGATATGCGGCCCGTTTGAGAACGCCTGCACGATGCGCCGCGTCTCATCCACCAGCGCCTGCCCGCCCGTCACCATATGGGACGAAGCCAGGTTACCCTGAACACACCCGTCCACCTGCACATGCTCGACCGCCCAGTCCGGAGACACAGAATTGTCAAGTGCAACACAATCTACACCAGTGGCCTTGGCAAAGCCGACATATGCGTCGCCCGCCTCGCGCGGGAACCCGATCACCGGGATGCCGGGATGGCGTTCTTTGATGGCCTGCGTGATCACGCGGCACGGCTCAACGGCATATTTTTGAAATGCCTCGCCCTTCAGCGACCCGGCCCAGCTGTCGAAGATTTTCACCACCTCGGCCCCGGCCTTGATCTGAGCCGAGAGGTATTCGATTGTTGCCAACGTGATCCGCTCCAGCAGCGCCTCGAAAAGCGCCGTGTCGCCTTCGCGCAGCGCATGGGCGGGCCCCTGATCCGGCGTGCCGCGTCCGGCGATCATATAGGTGGCCACGGTCCAGGGCGCGCCAGCGAACCCGATCAGGGTGGTCTCGGATGGCAGTTCGCGCGAAAGGATGCGGACCGTTTCGTAAACCGGCGACAAGGTTTCGTGGATATCCTCAACCGGTTTCAACGCGTCAAAATCAGATTGCTGCGTGATTGTCGACAGCCGTGGCCCCTCGCCCGTCACAAACCACAGATCAGCCCCCAGCGCCTGTGGCACCAGCAGGATATCGGCAAACAGAATCGCCGCATCGAACCCGTAGCGGCGGATCGGTTGCAGCGTCACTTCGGCGGCCAGTTCGGGGTTGTAACACAATGACAGGAAATCGCCGGCCTGCGCACGGGTTGCGCGATACTCGGGCAGGTAACGCCCAGCCTGCCGCATCATCCAGATCGGCGGCACATCCTGCACCTCGCCCGCCAGTGCCCGCAGCAGTTTCTTAGTCTCGGCCATCTTTGTCCCCAATCGTCTGGTTTGTCGCAACGGGTCGTGCCTCAGTGGCAATTTGTCAAGCTCTGCCCCCATTGTCAGGGCAATGTGACGCGACTAAAGCTGTGCGTATGACACTGACCCTGCCAACCCCCGCATCACCTCTCAAGATCGGCACGCGTGGCTCACCACTGGCGCTTGCACAAGCCTACGAAACCCGCGAACGGCTGGGCAAAGCCTTTGATCTGCCCAACGAGGCGTTCGAGATCGTGGTGATCAAAACCACCGGCGACAACCGCGCCATGATCGATGCGGATCGACCGTTGAAAGAGATTGGCAATAAGGGTCTGTTCACCAAGGAAATCGAAGAGGCACTGCTGAACGGCGATATCGACATCGCGGTGCACTCCACCAAGGATATGCCCGTCGAACAACCCGGCGGGCTGGTACTGGACACGTTCCTGCCACGCGAAGACGTGCGGGACGCGTTTATCTCACCCAGTCTCAGCTCGATCCATGACCTAGCCCAAGGGTCCGTGGTGGGCACGTCATCACTGCGGCGGCGGGCGCAGTTGCTGAACCGCCGACCCGATCTGAACGTAGTTGAATTCAGGGGTAACGTGCAGACGCGCCTGAAAAAGCTGTCCGACGGCGTGGCCGACTGCACCTTTTTGGCCATGGCCGGTATCCGTCGCCTGAATATGGGCGAGGTTCCCGCCACCGCCATTTCAACCGAGGATATGCTGCCCGCCATCGCACAGGGTACAATCGGCATCGAACGCCGCAGCGAGGATTCCCGCGCGGGTGAAATGCTCGAAGCCATTCACCATGCCGAAACCGGACAGCGACTGGCTGCCGAACGGGCATTGCTGGCGGCATTAGACGGGTCGTGCGAAACGCCTATCGCGGGTCTGGCCGAGATACAGGATGGCCAACTGCGCCTGCGCGGGGAAGTGCTGCGCCCCGACGGGTCAGAGGCAATCGCCGAAGACGTCACAGGTGCCATCGCTGACGGGGCAGACATGGGCCGCGCCCTGGCAGAATCCCTTCTAAAGCAGGCCGGTCCAGGTTTTTTGACTGGAGAAACTAAAAAAGTTTAAGAAAAGTGAACTACTTCACTGAGGCCGCGGTTCGAATAAGGCATAACTGTGTCATACCGATTGAGAAGTCGGGACGGTCTCGAAAAAGTCGAAAGTTTTTTTAGTCCGTTCTTTTTTTAAGTGGTATTCGAGGGGGCGAGGCCCCATCCCGAGTTCCAATCAGTTAGGGCCGTTGTCTGAGATGACAGCGGCCCGCTTAGTCGTTAGACCTCACTAATCGCCTGAACCGCTTTTTCGACGGCCAGTCGCGTGTGCTCCAGATCGGCTGCCGTGACCGCCAACGAGGGGTAAACCTTGCCCGGCGCTTTGAAAACGCCATTTGCACGCAAGGTCGCGTTGTAGAGCGCGCCGCGCTGCGGATCGTCATGCTGCGCGCTGCGATAGTCGCGGCAGTCCACGTCGGTGAAGTAGACATCAAACAGAGTCTCATCGCCACAGATCCGATGCGGGATTCCCGCCTGTGTCAGCGCATCCACCTGCATTTTTTGCAACTCAGCCCCGATTTCGCGCAGGCGGTCATACATGCCCTCGCGCCCCAGAACCTCCATCGTCTTCAATCCCGCGACCGAGGCGACGGGATTGCCTGACAACGTCCCCAACTGCATCAGCCAACCTTCTTCGCCAACTTGCGCCTTGTCGAAATGCTTCATGATCTCGGTGCTTGCGCCCAGCGCGGCCAGAGGGAAGCCTCCGCCAATGATTTTGCCAAGCGTACAGATATCAGGTGTCACCCCATATCGTTCCTGCGCACCGCCAAACGCCAGGCGGAACCCAGTGACGATTTCATCAAAAATCAACAGGACATTGTGTTTGTTGCATAGATCACGCAATCCCTGCAGGTATCCGGGCAACGGCGGGACGATCCGTTGCAAGGGTTCGACCATGATGGCGGCGATGTCGTCATGCTCGTTCAGCAGGTTTTCCACTGCCTCCAGATCATTGTACGGCGCGACCAGCATCTGCTCGGCCACGCTGTCGGGGATACCGGCGCTGTCCGGTACGGCCTGTGGGAAGTTCACACGGCGACTTGGGGCAAGGCTCATCTGCGCCTCGGCGCTCATGCCGTGATACCCGCCCTCGAACTTCAAAATCTTGTCTCGGCCTGTATAGGCGCGCGCCAGGCGAATGGCGTACATATCCGCTTCGCCACCCGATGCGACAAAGCGGACTTGTTCGCAGCAGGGAACCGCATCCACAATGGCTTCGGCCAGCTCTATGCCATGCGCGTTGTTGGCAAAGAAAGTCATGCCTTTGGGCAATTGCTCCAACACGGCCTCCATCACCTCGGGGTGGCCATGGCCCAGCAGCATCGGACCTGAGCCAATCAGGTAATCCACATACTCATTGCCGTCCTCATCCCAAACGCGACTGCCATCGCCGCGCGCGATGATGACTCCGGGATCGAAATTGCCGAATCCGCCGGCGGGCAAAACCGCGTTTGCGCGATCGATCCATTCGGATTGGGTGTTGATTTTCAGCATCTCAAACGATCTCCAGTAGTGGTGAGACAAGAACATCCGGGTCTGGTCTAACACCTAAACCCGGACCGTCTGGTGGAGCAATCCGTCAATTTCCACGGTTTCGCACCTCTGGGCAGATGCACGGTGACACTCAGGATGACAGGTCACAGGCAATCATCAAGGACCCATGCAGAGGCGAAATGCCAAACCCAACGACGCGGCCACGACGAACCCCGCGTGTACTCGGCGCAGATCTCGCCCCCCCGAAGTGGACGGTCAAACCGGTATCCGCCTCGAGCCAAAAGGTAAGAAAGGTCACGGTCTCACAGGTCTTGCCGTCGAGCAGTTGATAGCTTTCATGACTGGTGCGATCGACGGATCAGAGCACTGTTTTGGTTGCCTTCATAGCCGTGCCCACCCATAGCGGGGGCCGACCCGCTTAGGTCCGCCGACGCAAATTCACCGGACCTCCTGTGAGCAGTTTCCACAGTGTATAGACCGCCCAAACCCAACCTGCCACGGCAACGATCAGCCAACCGACGACAAACAAGCTAGCGCCACCGTCAACCGCGGAAAAGGTCGAAACGGCCATAAGGATGCCTGCAGACCACGCGATCAGCCAGCCAGTGAGAAACACGGAATAAAACAGTCGCATCCCGGGCGACATGTCGCTTTTCTTGTTCTCGCTGTGATCTGCGTCAAGCTGGAGCGTCGGTGCCAGTTGATTGCCAAAGGTCGACTCTGTGTCTTTTGGTTTTCGCATCCGTCCGATGACCAAACCGGCGCACAGGGTGACAATCGCCACGATCACATGTGAAGCCCCCATGTCTCCTCTCCGGTTTTTTGTTATATAACAAATATATAAGGAGGCTTCAGCGAGACCTTAAGAATTCGGCATACAAATGTATGCCGAATGAAGACATCACGCCCTGTACTCCGCCACCGGATCGCCCAGTGCATCTTCGTCGGGGTGAACGCCAAGGCCGGGCGTTTCCGGCAGGTGCAGGTGACCGTCGATATTGCGCGGGCCGCGCCCGCCCGCGATATCAACTGTAATCATATCCTGACAGGCCCAGACTGCGTGGCAATTGTCATCCGGAATGGTGGCCGCCAGATGCAGAGCCTCGGTATCGGCCAGAACGGTGCCACCGGTCGCCATGACAAACATGTCGATCCCATGCGCCAAAGCAATATCGCGCATGCGCGCCGCCTTGGTCAGGCCACCGACGCGGTTTAGTTTGATCCCGAAAACCTCGGCCAGCCCGTCACGCGCGATGCGGGCCGCATCCTGCAAGGTTACAAGGCTTTCATCGACGGAAACGGGCGAAGAATGGCGGTTTGCGATGGCGGCAATGTCGTCCAATGTCTCGCCCGGCTGTTCGAACATCACGTTGAGGTCCTCACAGGCGCTCATGACCCGCAGGGCCTGTTGCCGGGTCCAGCCACGGTTAACATCATACAGGACGATCTCACCGGGACGCCTGATACTTTCCACATCGCGGACGCGGGCAATGTCGCGTTCGACGTCGCCGCCGATCTTGACCGAATGCGCGACGTAGCCACGGCTGCGATAACGCTCCATCACTTCGCGGGTTTCTTCCGCGGTTTTTGCTCCAACAGAAGACGCAATCGGGCGCGGCGTGCGCGACCCGCCACCCATGAGATCGGCAATCGGCAAACCCGCCGCTTTTCCCGCGATATCCCAGCAGGCCATGTCGATGGGGCTTTTGGCGTAAAGATGCCCGGGCAGCGCAATGTCCATGGCGCGTTCGACATCCAGTACACGGCGCGGGTCGAGGCCCAGAATGAACGGGGCCATCGTTTCGATCCCGGCCCGGATACCCGGCCCATGCGCCGGGACATATGTGTGACCCCATGGGGTTCCTTCGCCCCAGCCGGTCAGCTCGGCATCCGTCTCGACCTTAACGAGGGTCGCGTCGAGGGTCTCAAACTTGAGCCGTCCACCGGACAGCCAGTAGGGATGCTCTAAAGGCAGGTCGACATGATAGACCGAGATTCGGGTAATTTTCATTTCAGTTCCACTTCTACAAAGGACATCGGCGCGTCCCCGGCATTGATTACGTTGTGCTCGACGCCCTCGTCACGGCGATAGGCGGTTCCAGCAGGAACCGTCACTTCGTTGACAGAACCGTCGGGCAGTTCCAGCCGCGTGTGGCAATCGGTAACGGCTGTGATGACGTAATCCATTGCGTGACGATGCCATCCCGTTTCGGCATCCGGCGCAAAGTCAAATCGGGTCACCCGAACGCGGGCGTCATCGATTATCTGGGTTGCAACGGCTTGCGGTCTCATAGGCGGAACTCCTCAATCGGCGCACCGAGGCTTTCGAAATCGGGTGTAACGCCCAGTCCTGGTGCATCCGAGGCATAAAGCTTGCCATCCCGCGACATTGGCCCGCCGTTTCCGGTCGAACAGGTGTTGTAGTTCATAAGGTCGGTCGTGTTTTGCAGATAGTCTGGCGGTGTCGAGGCCGCGAAATGCGCAACAACCGACGAGGTAATCTCACCACCCCAAGTATCCTCACTGACAACGGGAATCCGGTTTTCGACCAGATAGTCCCGCACGCGCCGCGCCTTGCTTAGCCCCCCAAGGTTCGAGATTTTCAGGCAGCAGATCTCGGCTCCGCGATCCGCGACGATCCTTTGGGCCATGTGTATACCGGTGATGCATTCATCCAGTTTCATCGGCTGTTCGGCCACACGGCGAACCTGCTGGCATTCCTCATAGGTGCGGCAGGGTTGTTCCAGAATGAAATCCAGATCGCGGGTGGCCCGCGCAACCCGGATCGCGTTGTCGACGCGCCAGCCCTGATTGGCATCCGCCATCGCCTTTTCGCCGGGTTGCAACAAAGGCACCGTGGTGCGGATACGGTCGATATCCGTCGCCCAGTCACTGCCCACCTTGACCTGGAACTGGCGATAACCCTGTTCCCGGTAGACATTCATCTCGGCCACGGTTTCGTCCACTGCCTTCTGCGGTGCGACGCGATACATCGGGGCACCATCTGTCAGCTTGCCGCCCAGCAACATCCAGACGGGCTGATCGCACGCCTTGCCCAATATGTCCCAGCATGCAGCGTCGAACGGGGCTTTTGCGTATCCGTGGCCTTGGACCAAATGGTCCAACAACTGCTCGATGCGACCCACCTGCCGCGGGTCTTCGCCTAAAAGTTTCGGGGCCACCAATCGGGCGAGCGCAACCACACCCTCGGAATGCGCCACCATGTAGTTCTCGCCGCAGGGCGTGAACTCTCCGCATCCCTGAAGGCCGGCATCCGTGTCGATCACAACGACGGATGCGGTGGCCGTTTCAATCGCGTTTCCCGCACCCCAGACATAGGCACCGCCAACATAGGGCAAGCCCGTTTGATATACGCGAATCCGAGTGATCTTCATGCCGCATCCATCCGTGGCAGATCCGCCAACCCCTCGCCCCGCCAAAGAACAAAAGTCAGGATCGGTTGATCAGTTGTGGTCATGGCATGGCTTTGCCAGCTGTCGTGTTGGTGTGTCTCGTTCGAGCCGACAAACCGTTCTTCCCCTTCGGTGCGAAAGATCGCGCCCCCGGCCAGGGTCAGATACAACTCTTCGGCCTGATGGCTGTGCCAGTCATAGTTCAGTCCCTCACCCCAATAGGCGACGTAGCCACGCAATTGGGTCGAGTGGAAATGGCCGGTCGGGCCAAACAACTCGTAATACCCATAGCGGCTCAGGAAATCGGCACCGACTTCTTCTTCGGAATAGGTTTGCTTCCAGTGGGCCAAATGGGCGCTGGCCTGGATCGCATCCGCCAACGCCTGGGTCGCGGCGTCCGGTGAGAATTCGGTTTGCTGCACCAACGCCATCGCCGGAATCGCGTTCGCAGCCAAATCAGTTGGTTCCAGATCGTCAGGCCATGCGCCAAAGGCTGAAAGCGCGGGGTGTGACTGATGTAGGTGCCGGGCGGCCTGAAGGACGGCATCCAGCGTCATGGGATCACCACGATGTTGCCGGTGTGCTGTTTGGCGATAAAGGCGGCCTGAGCCTCGCGCAGGTCCTCCAAGGGATAGGTCGCGGCAAGCGCAGGCTTGATTTCGCCGGCCTCGATATACGTCACGAGGTTCCGCATGACCTGCGGGTCGATCACGGTCGAGCCGGTGAACGTCAGATCACGCAGGTAGAATGTACGAAGGTCGAACTCGACCATTGGCCCGGCAATCGCGCCCGAGCATGTATAGCGCCCGCCGCGTTCCATTATGTCGATCAGGTGCGGCCAGTAAGGGCCACCCACCACATCCGCAACGACCGTGACCTTTTCATCGCCCAGAGAAGCGCGCAGGTTTTCAGGCGCGCGGGGCAGGATCTTGTCCGGCCCCAGTTTGGCCACATCCGCGTGCTTCGCCTCGGACGCCATGGCAATCACCCGGGCACCGCGTCGATTGGCCAGTTGCACCAACGCGCCACCGACGCCGCCTGATGCGCCCGGAACCAGAACGGTGTCCTTGTCGGTCACATTGGCGCGGGTCAGCATGCCCTCGGCCGTGGAGTACGAGCACGAGAACGTCGCAAGTTCCGCATCCGAAAGCTCCGAAGTGATCGGAACGGCGTTCACCGCAAGCGTTGTTGAATACTCGGCAAATCCACCGTCCCGCTCGGACCCGAAATAACCGGTCTTGTCCATGTTGTCCGGATCGGCGGGATCGCGCAGCCAGCCATCGGTGATAACACGCTCACCAATCCGCGCAGGATCGACACCGTCGCCGACAGCAACGATTTCACCGCAGATATCGGCCCCTTGTATGCGTGGGAAGGTGATCGGCGCGCCGCCCCAGGTTGGATCGTCCTCGCCCACTTCCTCAAACGCACCTCCGGTCGTCGCGTCAGTGACCGTCTTGGAGTACCAGCCGGACCGCGTGTTAACGTCAGTGTTGTTCAGACCACAGGCTGCGACCTTGATCAGAACCTCACCGGCGGCGGGTTCAGGGCGCGGCCAATCTTGATGCAACACCATCTGCTCCAGACCTCCATGGCCCATCGTGACCATAGCTTTCATTGTGTCGGGTAAGCTCATTATGCAGTCTCCAGTTTGGCATCAGTTCGCGGCAGCAGGCTTTGGGGAACACAGGCTGGCTTACCCGGCACGCGGGCCGCGTGGGGCTTGCCTTGGATCACGACCTCCATCGCGGGTCCGGCTCGTTCTCAAGGTATGCACACACCCAGGGCAGGTCGGAATTCAAGGGCTTGTCATTGCCCAGATGATCCTTGTAGATGCGTGCAAAGCGCAACAAATCGGCTTCGGCCAGATTGACTTCGTTGGCCAACTCGCCCGCGCCCACAACAACCACGCGGGCATGGGACGACAGGTTCTTCTCGGGCATGGGTGTTCCTCTTACCGAGTCGCGTTTCTGCTCGACAGGCTAGTTCCACAAATGTACCATCGTCAATCATGAATGACACAAATGTATCAACAATCGTTTTGGACCGCCTGAGCCAGGAGTGGGATGCCCTCACCCCCGAGGCACAGAAGGCCGCGCGCTACGTTTTGGAGAACCCAACGGAAGTTGGGGTGTCGACCGTACGCGAGATTGCCGAGGCGGCCAAGGTCAAACCCAACACGTTCGTTCGGATGGCACGTCAGGTCGGTTTCGACGGATATGAGGATTTCCGCGCCCCGTTTCGGGATGCTATTCGGCAAGGAGGGGTTTCGTTTCCCGACCGTGCCCGTTGGCTGCAGGACATTGGCAAGTCGGGCGAACTGGGCGGGCTGTATGCGGATATGGTCGGCGCCGCGATCAGAAACATAGAAGACACCTTTGCGGGGATTGACGCCGTAAGCCTGAAAGCCGCAGCCGAAGATATCTGGAATTGCCGCCAGATTTTCACGCTGGGTGTGGGCGTCAACAACTCGAACGCGCGCAATTTTACCTATCTCGCCTCGACAGGGATGAAACAGTTCCACGCCATCCCCCGGCCCGGCTCGACCCCGGTGGACGATCTGGCATGGGCCGACGAACAGGACGTGCTGATCGCCATCACCTGCCATCCTTATCGCACCGAAGTGATCGAAGCGATCAAACTGGCACGCCAACAGGGGCTGACGGTCATTGGGATCTCGGACAGTCGGGCCAGCCCGGTCATCCTGAATGCGCAGCACGGATTTGTCGTGGCTGCTGACACCCCGCAGTTTTTCCCATCCTCCGTCTCGACAATCGCTCTGTTGGAAACACTGCTGTCCTTCGTAATCGCAGTCTCCAGCGATGAGATAGTAGAGCGGGTGGAACGGTTTCATCTTCGCCGCCACCAACTTGGCCTCTACGCGGAGGAGCCCGATGGAACGCAACCCTAACGGCCTCATGGGACGCGCGCTGCTTCACTGACCTCGCGAGTTCCGGACAGGAAATGCGCGAACTTCTGACCCGGTCATTGCAGTGTGCAGGACATGTCGCGCCGGTGCGTGATCTGGAGTGACACAGCGGCAGACCGCGCTGAAACGAAACCTCACATCGGCAGCGCAGCCCGCGGTTTGATCAGGCTTGTCAGCTCATACGCTGCAACCTGACTGCCTATGCCCTTCAGGTCGAACGGTCCCGCCGGATCCATCTTGATCCGAACCTGCCGCGCCGTGGCGTTTGACACCAGCACCTGACCATCGCTGGCGATTTCACAGAGACGCGCCGCCAGATTTGGTGCGGGGCCGATGGCAGAATAGTCAAAGCGGCCCTCGAATCCGATCCGGCCCAGCGTTGCAGGGCCGGTGGCTATGCCGATGCCCAGCCCAAGACCATGACCGGCGCGGTACGGGGCCATGACCCTGCGAACATCCACCTGCATTTTCCGGGCCAGATCAACCGCCCGTTCCGCCGCATCATCCAACGGTACCGGCGCGCCGAACAGAACCATCAAACCATCGCCCAGAAACCGCTCGAGCGTACCTCCGCACGCCTCGACCAGCGGTCCGCAGGTACCGTGAAACGAATTGAGAGCAGCGATAACCTGATCCGGGCTGGCAGCGGCCGCAAAGGCTGTGAACCCGCGCAAATCAGCAAAAAGGACCGTGATCTCGGCCTTGCGGGTGCGCAGCACATCCGCCTCATCGGTGGCTCCGACAATCATCGCCGCGACCTGCGCCGGCAGGAACCGTTTCAGACGGTTGGTACGCTCAATCTCTTCGATCTGTTTGGCCACGCGCGACTCTAGCGCGGCGTTCCAATCGGCCAATTGCGCCTTTTGCACCTCGACCTGTCCATAAAGCGCGCCCAGTTTTTCGCTGGTCTGGTTCACGTGGCTGGCCAATTCGCCAAGTTCGTCTCGGTTGGGCACCGTAATCCGGCTGTCAAACCCGCCGCGGGATAGCTTGCTGAGCGCGGCATGGACACGTTCGATCGGCCAGAGCAAAGAAGACGAGATCGAATACCCCAGCAACAGCGCAATACCGATGGCGGCAACCGCCGCTGCCATGATGTTCAGGCGCGAGGTCAAATAGGCTTGGGAAGTGCGTTCCGCAAGATCGCGCACCTCTTGCTCAACGTCCTGCGCAACTGTGTAGGCCTCGCGCTGCATGGCTTGAAGCGGTCCGAATAACTGGTCCAGGCCATGGCGTGCCGCTGCCGCCAGATCCCCCGCCTGACTCAAGCGCCGCAGCTCTGAGATGGCAGGCAACAAATCCTGAAGGTCCGCCCGCAGGTTTGCGATGGCCTTTTCATCGGGCATGCCCGGCTGCCCAAAGCGGCGAAAACCCAGCGCCAGATTCCGTTCTAACCCCGCAGTGACGTGCTGGATCGAACGTGTGGAGGCAGAAGACACTCCGTTCTGGCCAGACCCGCCTTGCAGGTTTTGCGGAACAAACAGAGCCAGAATATAGGCGTTCAGGTTGGAAATCGTTGTGTAGGTATCGTTGAAAAAGGCAATCCGCTCCTGATCGCGCATCATCGCCTCGGTCCGCAGATTGGCCTGATGCAGAGCGAAGAGACCAAAGAGAACTAGAACGACAAGTAGCCCGGTAATCCCAAGAAAAGCGGCAAGCAGCTTGGCCCGAACCGACAAAGCGATCCTTGCGACACTGAGTGCAACAAATCGAAGCCCGAATTGGCCAATGTTGCTGTCTTTTGTCATGTGTGACCCCCGCCGAAATACGCGGCAGAATTGGTGTCAGTTTATACAATTAAGCCTAAATTATCCAGAAATACGGGGCTAATGTCTGCACAAATTTCGATATGACGGAGTGTTTCACCGTTATTTCGCACCAATTACTGTCCGAAACACGCCCAAGGTGTCGGCCCCTGCAATTTGCGCGTGAACTCTGATGAGTGCCACACTCATTGGTTTCAGGCGGAAAGACACACGACTCAGATTCGAATGCTACACGCACACATGACCGAGATTCAGAGGCTTGTCCTAAGGCAGGTTTGCCGCCCCAGCCAATCGCTGGTCCGGCACACCTGCCATATGCCGCATGAGGCAAAAGCAACGTCAGTCACTCAAAGCGTCGCAGGTCACTTTAGCCGAATGTCACCCTTGCAAGCGGTTGAGTGGTACCCGGCGCGATCGAACACTGATGGTGGGTGGCGGAGACGAAGTCCGCCATTCGAGTGATGCGGCTAGATGCATAGCGCTGGCTGGATGCCCCCTTAGCTATTGTTTCCATTATATTAAATAACTGTTTTTGATGCATAGTGATGTTGATAGATGTTTACAAATAAAGCATTTTAGGCGGGTAAGTAGGCGGGAGGCGTAACTTGCCACGAGTTGCAAAAGAAATGACGGCTATAGAGGTAAAGAGGCTCGGTCACCCTTCCGGGCAGGGAACAAACAAGACGTTTGCCGTGGGCGGCGTTTCCGGACTTCTTATTCAAGTTACACCGAATGATGCAAAAACTTGGTTGCTCAGAACTACTGTGGGTACGAAGCGCAGAGAGTTTGGTCTTGGTGGGTATCCGGAAGTTGGCCTTGCTTCGGCAAAAGAGCGGGCGCGGGAATTAAAAGAGAAGATCAGAAAAGGCGTTGATCCATCCGAAGAGCGAAAAGCAAGGAAATCTGAATTGTTAGCTGCTCAGCGCCGTGGCCTTACCTTTGAAGAAGCGGTCGACGGATGTCTTGCCGCAAAACTTGATCAGTACAAGAACCTGAAACACCGCCAACAATGGCGAAACACGTTGTACAAATATGCAGTGCCCGAACTTGGAAAGATGTTGGTTCAAGACATTTCTGTTCAGGACGTACTGCGCGTCCTCCAACCGATCTGGATGGAAAAGACCGAGACAGCTAATCGTCTAAGGGGACGGATCGAAGCGGTTCTCACATGGGCAACAGTTTCCGGTCACAGATCGGGCGACAATCCGGCAACTTGGTCGGGAAATCTCAAAGAACTACTGCCCGCGCCAAGCAGAATAGCAAAGGAAAAACACCAACCAGCCTTGCAGATTGAAGATGTAGAGCGGTGGCTACGCGGCGTGCGGTCAATGGATGGTATCGGGCGATACGCCCTAGAATTCACACTCCTTACCGCAACAAGGTCACAAGAAGTGCGCGGCGCTCGTTGGAACGAGATTAATCTGCGGAAGGGAGTTTGGACAATCCCGGCGGAGCGTATGAAAAAGGAACGTGAGCATCGCATACCTCTTTCCGACAGTGCTTTGGAACTATTACGGAACGTCCCAAAGTTCGAAGGCGTTGAATTGGTATTTCCCGCACCCAAAGGAGGCGAAATCTCTGATATGACGCTCAGCGCCGCCATGAAGCGACTGCACAATACTGATCTTAATGAAACAGGTATTGGCTTTTACGACAGGGTATTGCACCGTCCCGCCGTACCACATGGACTTCGCAGTACTTTCAGAGATTGGGTCGCTGAACGCACGGGGTTTCCGGGCGAAATGGCAGAAATTGCGCTGGCTCACAAAGTTTCCAATACAGTCGAAGCGGCTTATCGCCGGGGTGACATGATCGAGAAAAGACGCACAATGATGCAGGCGTGGGCCGATTTCGCTAATGGGCTAAAAAAAGACGAAAACGTCGTTGAACTAAGAACCACTTTCTAGTTGCAAATCGCTGCACCAAAACAGGCTCATTGTGACAAACGCATTCAAAGTATACGCTCTGAAAGAAATCCAATCCGAATTGAAGAACGCTATTTTCGATCTGGCTCCTATGGGTAGTGGGTTTGCGAAACAACGCGACCTCTCTGACTATGGCCTCACACCTGCGGAAAGCGCTCAAGTTAGTGCAAACAACTTTAGATTTTTGAGGCGTGGAATACTTCTCTACTGCATGTACGATTTTGTTTGGCCTAATGGTTTTCCAGGGAAATTATGCAGTGAAATTTCTAGCGCCATGGGCGATCGGAATATTCACTTAGACAGAATACAAAATTCACTACGTCCGAGAACAACTCTTAATCCTCAGCCTGTAGCCATCGGAAACCGAATTGATGCGCTAACCTATTATCACGCTGGCAAGAATGCGGAGGCACTTTACCCGCCTTTGGTTGAAGATTGGAAATATGGAGAAGAAGGGGAAACACGCTACATTTGCTGCAGGAGCCCGAAAACCCCAAAAGCACTGGCTAGGACGCTAAAGTCTGAACTGGAGTTTGTGATGGATGTGAACGGTCTCGCCAAACCAATTCTCCCAAGAAAGAACCACACCGGTCCATTCAAAAGAAAAGCAAATCAAATGGCTAGATTGTTTGTAAACGAGAAGGGCTCCGATGCATTGCCCGTCAGCCATAGTTGGATACAGCAACGATTATATCGCGACAGACTAATTCTTAAGACCAAAGAGGATGAGTACAACACAAGCGTCAGATCATATCGCGCTGCTGTCAACGACATTCTGATGTCACAAACGTATCTGAAACTCTGACCGCTCAGTTGCAACGAGTTGCAATTTTTCTAAATTATTCAATCAATTGATACAGGCAAGCATACCTGCTGTAGTTGATGCATCGAAACGCTGAACCACGCGAAGGGATGCAAACATGATTAACAATTCCTCCGATCACGTAGAAGGTTCATCGCCTTTCCTAGGCGAGAAATATCTACGTGATGTACATGTTGCGGACCGCTACGGCTGGCACCGCATGACAACGTGGCGCAGGGTAAAAACCGACCACACTTTCCCCAAGCCTAAGCGGTTCGGCCCTCGCTGTTCGCGTTGGGCATTGTCCGAGCTACTCGCTTGGGAAAACAGCAAATAAACAAGGAAGTATGTGATGAGCAATCCAAGGATCCCCGTCTTTGACGGTATTCAAGACGTGGCTAGAAAGGCCAAGGAAACGCGAAGAAGAGTTGCAGCCTCAAAGCCTGTGTCAACAGGTTGGAGCCTATCTGAGAAGACGGAAGCGGCCGCTGAAATTGAACCTCGATGTGACGCGGAGCGTGCTCGATTGCAACGGGCTGCAATGGCGCTCGGGGCAGATCCACAACAGGTCCGAACACCCGAAGAATTGGCTCAGTCGATGCCCGATACTCCTCGCGAAGAACAGGAGCGCAGGTTAGGGATCAAGATGGATGAAAAAAAGAGAAACACATCCAACAATATCGCAAATGCATTTGGCCTTCGTCGAACAACAGGAGAAGGCAAATGACCTGTGAAACCGACTTAAATGACAATTTTGAAGATCAGAGAAACGACAGCGCATGCCAAAGCTTTGTCACTGAATGGTTGGAGAATTTTCCAATCTGGAAGACAGTGCATGAGTATGAACTGCAAGACCTGTTCATACTCTTTGGTCTGATAAACCGCGTCGCCATTGCGGCTGAGAAAACCACCAATCCGGAAGAGAAGCTCGAGCTCTCGAAGCTAATGTTGAAGCTCCTAAGCAACGTGAACGATTGGGCGCGCAAAAAGAACTTTCTGTATTCGGAAATTGTCCGATGTGCGGCTAAGCAGCGCGAGTTTGAGGCCGACCGGTGATTTTATCAATCAGCATCTATCTTGGCTTGGCCGCTTTGACGTTTCGGCTCATGCTTCTTGTTTCTCTCCAAGAACAAGCACTATGTGACCACGACGATGATGCAATGTGGAGATTGGCTGCCATTCACGGCAGCCGATCCTACGCCGCAAGACTGTTCATGATCTGGTGCGCAACGTATCCCGTGATCCTCGTCTGGGCCTACCTCAAAGCGCAGTTCGGCGAAGAAACCACCAATTAGGTGCAGTTCCGGGGTCGGAACGTCAACTTCTGAACCAACGAGAAGACGAGAACGATGGAAAACGCGAAGCAACCTACGGAAATTCTGCCCCCTGTGCGTTCCCGCCGTCGTGCACGCGTAACCACTCCCCAACAGTGGGAACTGGTTCGCGCCGACCTTACGCCAATGTACCTCGAACGCCGCACTGTTGCAGATATTGCTGAACATTTTAGTGTCTGTGAAAACACGGCACGGGCATGGCGCAACCGTCTGGCCAATGAACTAAGAGAAGATGCATCTCTATTACAGCCATTGGACTATGCCACCGACAGTATGACGTCTATCGGGACGGCCCGCACTGAGGCGTGGAGAATTTATCGCGAGAGTGATGACACGCAAAGCCAACGCGCCGCCTTGTACGTTGTCCTGAGTGTCGAAAACCAGTCGCATAAACTTGGCGAATTGATTGGGTTCTACGGGCGTGCAGACGTGATGAAGAACCGAGAACGCCGCAACGAGGGTGTCTCGGAACTGCATGACATGATGGAAGAGTTTTTCAACAGCAGTCCATTAGACTACCTCAAAGGCGTATCCCATGGACAGTTTACCGACGAGCGCCCGGAAGAGGACCCAGGGTCTGAAAAGCCGCCACGCGCACCGGTCGTCAGTACAGGAAAGGCTGACGACGAAGACGACGCACTAGATCATGAACCGTGGGACGACGATTATTTCTCAAAATCAGCAGACCAACATCGGCATTCCAAACCTGCCGTTCCTTGGAGCATGGCGTAATGGGACCTATCAAGACACCGCCGATGCCGGACGACAGGATGAGACAGCAGGCTTATGAGATTGCCGCCGATCTGCGTTGGAAAATTCGGGCTCATCACAGTGCCGGGAACGTGCGCAAGACTGTCACAGCGACGCGTGGCTTCTTTAACTCGACAATCTGCAAGACGGCTTATGTATTCAAAGTCCGACCGGACATAGAGTTCTCAAACGCACAGATGATTGCCCAGCGCATTGATCCATTCAAAAAGCTGGATGCGCCAATAAGGTGGTTTAAACAGCAGAAGTACTCTGGTGGGTGGCGACCCGTATGTATGTACACAACCGCAGAGCAAGCAGCGCAGAAGATGATAGCTGACGCTCTTGCCGCCCAATGGGTCCGGCCCTCAAACCTTTTTGGTGCCAAGTCCGGTGATCCGAAAGACAAAGGGTATGGCCGTGACGCCGCCGCTAGACAGGTGCAGCGTCTCCTGCAGGTTGGCTACACTTATGTTGCGACGGCAGACATAAAAGATGCCTTCGGTAGCGTCGATCCCGACGCCCTTTATTCGCTTCCACTATCAAAGGGGATTATCGCCCAGAAACCTGACCTCAGAAACCAACACTTAAAAGAAGTCGATCCACCCAAAAAAGAAATTGCCCCGAACCAACGCGGTTGTTCATCAGAACTCGGCGAAGACCGCGTCCGGAGCAAGTATCTCATTGGTTGGAAAGACGGAAAGTCCCCTCGTCGACAAGATCATGCTGTTTCGGAGCAGGATGCTCAAACTCGACGAGGGGCGGGGATACACCAGCCATACGTGCCACTATCCTCTGCGCGTCGGAAGCAAGCCCAAGCGCTTGCACCTGCCAGCGCAAACCACAACCACGCCCCTATGGGGTGGGTGGAAGCGGTACCGCTTCTGCGGGACAGTCAGGAGGTTCGACATACCTCTGGGATTGCTCTTGGTACTATTCCTATCCCCTATGTTGACAGTGACATCCAAAGCGAACTCTGCCCAACAGGCATCGCCCAAGGTAGCGCTGCGTCGCCGATCATCTTTGCGATGCTCTTAGCCGGGCTTCCGAACGCACTTGATGACGCCCGGTATCTGGTTTGTCACGATGATATCATTATCTTGGCCCGGACACCGGAGGCACGCAGCAGCATGATCTTAGCCTTGGTTGATTTCTTTGCCGGTCAGTGCCGGGCAGGTTCGCTCACGATGGACACAAGATTGACGGTAGATGGGGAACCATTCGAATGGTTGGGATACGCGTTCGACCCATCGCGCGTGAAACACCCTGAAGGAGGCATTGGTGTCGGTGATCGCTCCTTCTCAAGTTTGGCTGCGAGGCTGAACACGGCCGAAATCGAAGATCTGAGAGACCTCGAAAAGTACGGCGTAAACCGAGCAAGCGCACAAACCTGCGGCTTTCCTATTAGAACATGGCATACTCTTAGGCAGTGGCGCAGCGGCTGTCGTGCTGTACATCCGGGGCATGAGGACTTGGCGGTATTCGTTGAAGGGTCGCGCTGGGTTGCAGAGAGGTACGCTGCTCACTTTCAAAACAGAAACGTTAGTCAGATGCACGATGCGATTTTCGAAGAAGAAACTCCAAACGATGGCGTCTCTTTAGAAGTAAGTCGGCGACTACGCAGTATTCTTTTCCAGTTCCCTCTAATTTCTAGCACTTTAACGTGGCGTTAGAAGTTGGTCTTTGCAAAGAGTTGCAAAAAAGATGGAATGTACTCATTTCGCAGTTCCGCGAAACGGCGAGCAAGACAAATCGGAATCAGCTTTTTTGTGGGGCTCGATCGCAAGTAACGTAAGAACTGCACAGCCACCGCGACACGCGATTCACGGTTTGATCAATCGAACTGCGGCTAAGCTCGCACTCCCAAACAACCAGCACACGCCAACCGGCTTCCTGCAACTGATTCAAGTTACGCCGATCACGCGCAATGTTTTTTGCGAACTTCTCCTGCCAGAATTCCTCCCGCGTGCCGGGTGTGGTCGCCTTCGGGCAACCCTGATGACGATGCCAAAAACAACCGTGAACGAAGACGGCAGCACCATACTTTGGAAACACGAGGTCGGGACGGCCCGGTAGCTGTTTGTGGTGCAGTCGATACCGGAAACCGCGAGCATGCAAAGCATGCCGCAGCAGAAGTTCCGGTTTCGTGTCCTTGCCACGAATATTGCGCATCATATGCGATCGGGTCTCGGCATCGACTATATCCACCATTTCACATACTTGCCATTTCTCCGAAAACCTGGGAAGAGGAGTTCTAGGAGCAACACAGTGTCTAAGCCCGTTCAAATTATTGATCTATTTTCCGGTCCCGGCGGGCTTGGCGAAGGTTTCTCATCTTGCAAGAGAAACGACGGATCTCGCGCATATGAGATTGCCGTGTCGATTGAAAAGGATCGCGCGGCACATAAGACATTGTTGCTTCGTGCTTTCCTCCGCCAGTTTGATGAATTTCCACCCGAGTACTATTCGTGGATAGCCGGTCGGCACGAATGCCCGGATTGGAAACAGCTTTATCCGAGGCAATGGAGCACCGCCGAGAACGAGGCGCTTTGCGCCGAACTTGGAAGATCAGATACGGCAGACATGCTTTCGGAAAGGATCCGGGAAACAAAAAGGATGGCGGGTAACGGCACGCTTTTGATCGGAGGTCCTCCTTGTCAGGCCTACTCCCTTGCTGGTCGATCGAGGAATGCAGGGATCCGTAATTACAAACCAAAAGACGATGACCGCCACTTTCTTTACCGCGAGTACTGCCGTGTCCTGAATGAGTTGCACCCTGCGGTTTTTGTGATGGAAAATGTTAAAGGCATGCTTTCCTCATCGGTCGAAGGTTTGGCTATATTCGAGCAAGTTGTATCCGACCTCGAGCATGCTGGCCCGGGCTACAAGCTTTTATCCCTATCAGCCGACTTGCAGTCCGACGACAAACCCGAACCGAAGGACTTTGTAATTCGCGCCGAAGAATATGGAGTGCCACAAGCACGGCACAGGGTAATTATTGTGGGTATAAGGCTTGATATCGCTGCCAATTTCACCCCAAGGCTCCGTCGCCAAAATACCGACGTCCACGTCAAGGATATGTTGACTGGTCTGCCTCGGTTGAGGAGTGGCTTGAGCAAGCGCGACGATGAATATGCTTGGCATGATGCAGTGATCAGTGCCACAGAAAAAATCGGTCAGATTACTCGGGAGTATCCTGGAGACAACATTGTCGGATTTCAGGAAGAGCTGAAGCGGGTCGAAAAGCAATTGTTGGCAACTTCAAGAGCGGGGCGCTCTAGTCATTTGCGAAATCCAGTCTCCAAAAGACTTGAGCCAGAGCTTGCTGCTTTCTTGGACGACCCCAAACTATTCGGCGTCTCGTGCCACGAAACCCGCGGGCACATGCCAACTGACATTGCGCGCTACATCTATGCATCCTGTTTCGCTAGGGCCGAAAAGCTTAGTCCTCGTTCGCATCAGTTTCCAGACATCTTGGCACCAAACCACAAGAATTGGAAAACGGGCAAATTCAATGACAGATTCCGGGTTCAAGTAGGTGTTGCTCCAGCTTCCACGGTAACGAGCCATATCTCTAAGGACGGTCACTTCTTTATTCACCCCGACCCGACGCAATGCCGCAGCCTGACGGTACGCGAAGCGGCGAGGCTGCAGACCTTCCCTGACAACTACCACTTCATGGGTAATCGCACAGAGCAGTTCGTGCAGGTCGGAAATGCTGTGCCACCGTTTCTAGCCTGGCAGATTGCACAGGTATTATTGCCGATATTTGACAACCTCTAGTATCGCTGTGCCCATCTTCAAACGACGACATTCACCGAACTCGGTTCACACTATTTTCAAGTTTTAGGGTGAAATTGAACGTCGCGCGGTTGCGACTGGTACATTGCTGCATTTCTCTTTGACCACGGCTTCGGGGCGGTGTCTCTATTCGACACGCATCTTTTCGCCACCAACTCCTAGTTTTGTTTGGATCAAACGAGCACGAGAAAAGGAGCGGCGCTTCAGGCCAAACCAGCGTCGACTCTAGCTGAGAATCCTTCGTCCTGAAGCTTCTTCAATGCGCTCATTGCAATCGCACACTGCTTGTCCGTCGGCAACTTGTTCGGGATCGCTGCGCAAGTTTCAAGCACACCATTTTCTCGCGGAGACAGACGGCCTCGTTCCCTAGCCCAGTTGCGGGCATCTGCCCAGAATGCCGCGCCGAGCCTATGCACCTCAAGTTCTGCCTCGACGCTGGTCTCGAATGCTTTATCTGAACGAGCCTCCTTTGCCCGTTCTTCGGCCAAGTCTGGTGAAATTAGTACTCGATCGAATTCTTCCGGATAGCTCAATTCCCGTTCGCTAAGCCACTTCCAGCATGGTTGCTTTTTTGCCCACTCGCTGAAGTTGCGCACGCCTTCGGGCGGATGTGTGATTACATCCTGCGCTTCAGCGGCGGCAACCAACAGCGGCGCCTTCAAGTCGGAAGAAACATCCTGATATCTCCAGACAGCGTCTAGGTCCACAACAGCGTCCCGTTCCTCCGCATCATGAACGAGCTTGGCAATCGCGTAGGTTACAATATTGGCCCTATAACCTCCCTCGTACCATTCCGCGCCAGAGACGAGCTTCTCGGTGGCCCGGAAGATGATGGCTTTTGCTATCATGCGCTTGAACCAGAGCTCGTCAAAGGCCGTCCCCTCGGAGCCCCATCGCTTGCCAATATCCTTGGCGAATTCCGCAAAGTTCTTTTGCGCGCCCAAGCTTACGATGTGCGGCAGGCCTGCCCAAGTGTTCTCGAATTTGGCAAGGTCAGTTTTCGTAAGGAACTGGGAGCGCGGGAATTCGGCGTCGAACCTCTTCCGCTCGGCAACGGTCCTTCGTCCGCGTTCGTCAGCATATTGCCCCCGTGCCCGTTCATAGAACCACTTGGTGTCCCGATATCCGTCCTCTCCCCGCGCAAGCACCTTCCTCGACAGCTCTTCGATACGAATATGAAAGGGATGATTAGCGAAGAAATCCGCTGCGTTCACCTTGTTCTGACTGTTGGCGTATTCTGAAATTCGTGGCACCACGAGTTCCGACTGTTCACGCGGCACAATGGTCAGCTTCATCTGAACATGTACCTGCTCAAGCTGCTCTGCCGAGGTCTTTCTGGCCGCGTGCAGCGAGGCTGTTGTCTGGCCACCATTGACGATCTGAAGGTTGTCCGCTCGAACTAGCTGCAAACCTTGATCTGTTTGCTCTACCTCGATCCCGTCCGCGGTTGCGCTGAGACCGTTGTTGTAGGAAAAGAACATGTGTGGTTCATCGCGGATCGTATCGCGAATGCCCCTATTCACCTTGTTGCGAGCCTGTAGGAAGCTTCTGACGTTGGCTTCGAGGAGACGCGGTCCCCACTTATCGTATATTTCAGCTAGTTGCTTTCCCGGAATCACTGCCAAGTAACTTTCAAGCGAGGCTTCAGTTCCAGATGCGGCGAGAAGCGGGATGCCGCTACCAAAATCCTTTGAAAAATCGATTACCAGATTTGCCCGCGCCTGACCCTGTTCCATGTACTGCTTGAGGCGTTTCAGGTCCCACACACTGAGGGTAACAGGCTTGCCATCGACGTCTGTTACCTTGGCCGCATCGGCTTGTGTCCTCGAGTCAGCATTCGAAACGATAATAAGTTTAATCTTTTCGACGTCTTTCCAAGTCGTGGCAATCAGATCAGCGACGCCAAAGCCGGAACTCGTTTCCTCGAGTCGTTCCCTGAAATCACGCTTCAGGCTTGCTTTGAGAAAGCGATGCAGTGTGTTCAGCAAGACTTGGAGCCGATCTTTACGAATCAACCTGACTTCATCAGTGATCGAGAAGTCGCAGAGGATTAAGCTCAGCACTCCATCACCGTCTCTGGGGTCGCCGCCGTAGCCGTCGATTCGTGCTGGGTTGCCTGAGACACTTCCTTCGAAATACGCGCGGTTTGCACTGTCTAATTCGCCGGCTTCTGTAAGCAGCTCGCCGACCTTTTCGAAGAACGCTTCAACTGTGACTAGGCCAAGAACGTCGGCATCGCCCTGAATATCGGCAATGAGTTCGTTATGAAACTCTTGTAGATCACTCATGCTCAAGTCCTCTCTGGATCACTTCGACCAGATCAACTTCCAGTCTGAACGGTTCACAGGCATCGAGACCTAGCGAATAACGCACGTTCTCCACTCCTGGCAAAAGGGGCGTAGAAATCCTCGGGAAACCTTCCGTCACCTCGTAATCAGCCGCGGTGCCAAGAAGCCACCGCCTGTCATCGTAGCCGTTCTCTGGATCATATCCTGTCGAATACAGCGTCTCCTCCCACGCTTCGAAGGCAGCGCCGTCTCTTTCGAACATCTCAGCTGTCAATTGCACGTGATCATGCAGGCTCTGACCTTCTGGCAGGACGGCCGATGCCACATTGACCACACGCAAGAACAGACGGCTGCCTTCGACATCTGCGAGTTGATCTTCCGAAGAAATAGCCACAAACGGCTTAGCAGCGGCCCTCCTTGTCTTCACCTCGACACAGCTTCCGATCAACTCGAAATCTTTGGCCGAGCCGGTCGGGCCGGTCCATGCCTCTATTGCGGTTTCTGGGCCCAAGTTGGACACAAGCTCCCGAAGGAAGGCCAACTCGCCAACAAGTCCTCGCTGCTCTTCGACGGATAGGCCACTTGTCTTTCCACCACGCAGAAGGTGATACCAGCGCCGCGTCCGTTGGAGCGCTCTGAAGAGCGCTTCGTCGCGATCCGCGCCTGCCTCACCTGCTTCGACCACATCCCGGCACAGAGTTTCGAAAATCTCAACCTGACTTCTTTCCTTCAGACCCAGAACGAACGCCGATCCACCTGATACAGTGCGGAAGGACGCGATCAGGTTCTTCAACTTCGGTAGTCGCGGCAATGGTCGCGGTAGGCTGGGCAGCTTTAACATCAAGCCCGGCATGCCTGCTTCCAACACCACCCAGAAGAAATCGAAACGCCCTTCTAAATCGACCCGCTTTGCTTCGTCCGGATCTAGTCTTTCCCAAGGATTACGAGGCTTCAAGAGCTGCCTCCTGATCATCGTCTTCATCTTCTTCACCGAAGAGTTCTTTAAACTTCACAGAGTTGACGATGAACTCTTCGCCCTCGTCATCGTAGAGAGACTCTGGCAGACTCAGTCCCCAAGCGACTACTGGTTGACAGGGAATCTTCATAGCCAACTCTCGAGAGTTCTCGTCCAATGCTTCTTCTAACGGACGCTTAGCTTTGACAAAGTGCAATATCAAAAGCCCACGCTCTCTGACCTTGCGATATTCCTTGTCTGGAAAGTTCGCTCTTTCGCCCTCTGCTAAGCCCTTTTTTTGGCGATAGTTGCGCTCCACTTCCTCTGCGCGCTTCGGATCAACGCCAGCTTTTTCAATTCCACGAGATGCAACTCTCATGGCCTTCCCGCTGAACGACATAAAATCGTGGGCAAGGTCATTTAGGTCAACCGAGCGGTTCGCTGGGACAATTGGAGTTCCGAGTGTATTCGTCGTATCGCGCCCATCCAAACTTGGAATAAGGACGTCCCATAACTTAAGCTGATCTGCCCGCCTTGGACGAATGTAGTTGCGAACGATCCTCGGGTCCGTCGTTACGCTACGCTCCTCATTACGCCAACCCGCCAAAAACTGATCTATCGCGTCTACGGGCACTTCGCTAATCAACTTCCCCCAAGGAGTGATTTTCTCTGGAAACGTCCCAGACGTTATTCTTTCAACCAGTTTTTTCGCCACCTCAATATTTGCGGTGAGATCCTCTTGCTTGACGCTGACCTTTGCGGTTTCAACAAACTTGTTGGATAACCCGACACGCATAGTAACTTTCTGGCCGGAACCCATTTTATTGCGCGCGGTCACGAGCAGCGAAGCCGGATGGCTCCGGACGGCTAAACCAAACATGCGGGGCGTCGCCTTTGCTTTCTCCATTGTATTCAGCTCATCATGAAGTTCCTCAGAAGCATTGGCTATGAACGCGTACCAGTCTATTGCTTCCTTGGGCATCCAAATGCGGCAAAGGTCCTCGTAGCCACCACGGTAGCCGAACCAACGCCCCATCTGCATAAGCGTGTCGTACATCATTGTGTTGCGAAGAAACCAAGTGACGGTCAGGCCTTCTAGCGTCAACCCGCGCGACAAAGAAAACCCTCCGACGGCAACAACTGACTGTCCTCGTTCTCCGGAGTTCGAATAATCAAGATCATTTGCGCGGCTATTTACCTCGACGATCTTTGCAGATGCGATTGCATCAAGGAGTTCGGACTGAATAGTGGGCCAGTCGAATTCTACATCGGCATACTCTTCCTGCCACACTCTGTGGAGAGCGCCAATTTCTGGGTCGCTCAAAGCGGCTAAACCCCTGCTCGCGTTAATCCGCACAGAGCTCTGAATCCGCTCGAGTAAATCGTGAAGACGATTACGCAAGCGGCTCTGAACAGCAGTGAAACGGCTGGCGTTGACCAGCATCGAACAATGCGCTGCTTTCTGACCGCGCAAGTTTCTAACGGTTCGCGCCAATAGGAAGGTACGCAATGCCCTAGTCAAAGAAGGCGGCAGCACATCTAAGTCATGGTCGATCTTGTGCTTGATCGGCAAGATGTCCTCGTTGTCGGTAATATACCGAAGCCAAGTCGGGTCACCAACATCGGGCAGTCCATCCACGAATATCTTGCTCGGGCCAAAGTAGTTGGTTGGTGCGTCTAGGCCGATGATGAAATTTTTAGGAAAGAGATCTTCATTGTACATCTCATCGTCCTGATCGGGGTCGATGAAGATATTTGCAAATGGTGTTGCCGTGTACCCGACATAAGAGCTTCTGTGGAACATGTTCAGAATGTCGCGAATTTGACCATTGATCTTAGTAACGAGATTTTGCCCCTTCGCCGATTTTCCATACTTTGTATTGATGGACGCGTTGTCGGCCTCATCGTCTATAAGCAGCATTGGCTGATCAATCATCGCTTGCGCATCGCGAACACTGGTATCGCCCAACCATTCGAGCAGGTTTTCAAGTGTTCTGTGGTTCTTTTTAATGACAAAAACTACAGGTTCTATGTAAGCACCAAAACCACTGCTGTCTTCGGTCGCTCTTGCCTTGTTGAAATCGAATATTCTAGTGGTTAATGGTACCGGTCGCCGGCTTGGATCAAATTCTCCTGCTCCCAGGACATATTTTCTACCAGCAACCTCTCTTCCCCATTCCTTGCCGCTGTCGTGTCCAATCAAACCCTCATCCACGCGTTCCTGAGTCTGGTTGCGAAGATTGTTGTGAATACCGGCAATGATGATGATCAGTCGGTATCCTGCGTCAGCAGCTTTGCAAACCAACCCTGTATAATTGGCGGTTTTTCCACTTTGAACGTGTCCGACCACCATGCCACGCCGATCCCAAGGAACATGTTTATTGGGGTTACCTAACCGGCTCAGGATCTTGTCTGTGACCTTGTCCGTCGAAATCACCACGTCTTTCGGTAGGCCGTTTTGTAGGAGTAGCTTCTGGTAGCGGTTCCAGTAGAACGGATTGATCGACGGCTTAGCATCATCCAGCCAAGGTTCGAAATCGTCACTATCGACCACCGCGCCAAGACCTGCTTTGATCCCCTGGTTGTGCTCGATCTCCCGCGCAATATGCTCGATTTCTTCCTCCGCGAGATGAGGTGCAACCGCAGCCGCTACCCCTCGGATCATCGAACGCAGTTCGTCTTCGGGCTTCCGGGGCTGATTAAACAGGCCCATTTCGACCATGTTCTTTACTGTCTCGATTGCTTCACTCATGAATTCCGCGTCCTCAAGAAATCTTCAAGTATCGGTGCGGCTGCCTCCCACCGTACTCGCAAAAATGGGTTGCTCTTCAGCGTGTCCGGCAAAGCTTCGGATGACACTCCGTTTTCTATCAGAGTCGCTGCGAGGGAGTGGACCAACTCTTCGAGGTCGTTTTCTAATGTCTCATCAGCTGTTACCGCTTCCGCGTTCCCGACAAGTTCCGCATGCAATGTTTCAATCGGTAGTCCAGAGCCGACAATGCGCAGGCAGCGCTCAAATCCCTCTCGCAGGTCTTCCGGCAACTGTTCCTCATAGGTCCGAAAGACCGGGTGTTCGAGGTTGGGACGAAAGAGGATTTGCCCATCCTTCTGTACCCGGTTCCAGATTGGAAAACGAGTTGCATCAACCAGCTTCTGGCCCCGGCTTCGATACGTGCGCTTGGACGTTCCGACAAACCGCTCGACTACCTTTTTAAGACGCTCGCGAACCACCGGTGGAAGTTGGGCAGATGCCTTCTTAACGTCGATTTTCCATTCCGCATCCATCGTATTCGGAATATCGACTGCGATCCGGCATAGTTTTGTGAGCTCGGTTTGACGAGCAAGTCCAAGCCATCCTCCCGCTATAATGAGACGTTCTTCGCGATAGACATAGAGGCCCTGTGCCTTCAAATGCCCCTCTGGACCGCCGGTTTCTTCCCACTCTTCCCGGCTCATTCGTTTATGGTGCGGAAGAGTGTGGCACCTGATCAGGACGTCACCTTGGCGAAGGCGAAGAACCTCTTCCGGGTCCATCTGCGTTGCGGGATGAGAAGCCGCCATTGGATCAATGGGATTTAGCAGACGACCGTTCAGGTATAGTTGCAAGCGTGGCTTTGAACCCTCAAGAAAGCGATGAAATACGAGGCGTAGATGGTATTCTGCGCGGGACAATTCCGAATTCATATGTTCGGCCCGCTTGCCGCGGTCATGCATATAGCCACCGCTCAAACGATCAAGCTTCTCCCAAAGGACCACAGTACCGGTTTCCTGAAGGAGTTCGTGTCCCTTTATGAGTTCGGGATTGTCAATGAGTTCGAGGCTCCAATCGTTCCGTCTGGCAACGCGATCTAAGTCCCATCGCGCACACGAAGTCTTTCCTTCTTTTCGCGTCAGAACTGTCAGACTTCTGCATTGTGAGAAACTGGCACTCTTCAAACCAAGCCCGAATCTCCCGAGGTCTCCGGTCTCACGTTCATCTGTCGGGTTCTTCGAACCGAGCCTCATGGCTTCTACGAGCTCGGTCTCCGTCATACCGGAGCCGTCGTCTGCCAAAGCTATCCAAGGTTCGTCCGAGACAGTGTCCGCAATTAGTTCTACCTTGCTAGCTTTTTTGGCGATGGCATTGTCGATGATGTCGGCGAGTGCAGTCTCAATGCTATAACCGAAATCCCGGTGCCCCTCGATTAATGACACCGCATAGGGCGTCGCATCCACTTCTCTCGTTTTAAGTTCGTTTGTTGCTTCCAAATTCATTAGACTTTTCAATGCACAAAATATTTGATTTGCAAGGTGTTGTTCGTCGACATCCAGATTCAGTGAATGTTGTTGGTGGGTTGTCCAGGTCTCTCATCCCGCATTACTTCGCCGAATACTTGTCCGTTGCCTCCGACCATGGGGAACTCCAACCAAAACTTTTTCGATGTTCAGATAAGTTCTATGAACTGCATCGACATTTTAGAATCGGACAAAGACTTTCGAATTTAAGCCAAATCAATGTTGTAGTATTTTTGTCACTGGCCGCGACCTATGGGCAATAGTTTCGAAATGGCCGCACTTTTGCTTCTGGCACGGTACCGAAATTAGCAGTTCTCATTTTGGCGGGTTTTTAGGCGGGTATCTGCTCAATATAACAAAATTATTTAATAAAAACAGATGTAAATGGCGGAGACGAAGGGATTCGAACCCTCGAGACGGTTTCCCGCCTACTCCCTTAGCAGGGAGTGAAAGGCTCCACTTTTTCCTATTAAAAACAGATACTTAAAATTCAATAGCTTCGGCGCTGTGTCAGTTTTGTGCCAGATTTGCACGGTAAATTTTGCACCTCCATAGTTTAACGTGCGCGTAAAACTCCAAACCTGACAGTATGCCCAGACCCTCTAGTGACAATTCGTTGTGTTCTTGCGTGCACGGAAAAAATGGATCTGCCCTAGCAAAAACACAAAAACACTCCCTGCGTTTTTGCTTAGCCGCGGCCCTCTCGCATGCGTGTTAGTTCCTGGTCGACAAGTTGCGGGCTGAGCTCGAAAAAGCCGAAAACTTCATAAAACGGGGAAAGAAGCTGATGAATTATTTCGACCATATTGTCTCTCAGTTGCTCAACAGACGCGACTGTCTCCAGAACAACTTCTGGCGTTCGGCTTGTACGATAATCCATCATCAGCCTGCGGTTTGAGATGCTTGTTAGTGTCCGATCAAGCAGACCCGTAAACCGAACGCGAATGGCGATTGACGAAGCGCCCTCAAATTTGTCAGCAAATCTAGAAGCGAAGTAAACCGCTTCGCCAACCCTCCAAACAGGAAGCGCCACATCTGTTGCCCGCCCAGGAGGAACACGGTCTCCCAAACCATCCTCAGTGTAACCTCTGATTGTATAGAGCATTCCATCTTGGCTTGCGCGCCAGAAATCGCAGTGACCAGGCTCGGGGCTGACGTCTCGACCAGCAACAGGATTTCCAAGCCATGCCTCAATCTTCCCATCGTGCGGATATGGATGCCACTCGCGCCTAGGCATCGAAAGAAACGGTCCCCAACCGGTCATTTGAACACGGCGCGCGTTGCTTAACCGATCTTGAATCGTGGTCAGATTTGGAGCTGGTTCGCTACCCGACATCGCAAATCCCATCTCGTAGAAACCATGAGGAAAACGGGCCGGCTCTTCGGGGGGCATGTCTCCTGTCAAGCTCAGCCAACGTTGATGAGCATCATTCGAAAATTCTGCCAACTGCGCCATTACATCAGGTGTGTCGGCGGGCGGGTCAACCCGCCCAGAAACTATGTTTCGTATTGCATCCAGCATGTCCTCGCGGCCTGCTCTAACACACCTATCAATTAGAATTCTCCAATCTTCACTAGTCTGCGGTTCTTGGCTCCTTGGACCGGGCTTTCTGATGTAACAACGATGCAGGTTTATTACCCCCTGGGATTCCCGTTTGCTCATTACAGGTTGAGTGAATCCCCCTGGCACACAAACAACTGGATGCACTGTTCCAGTCAGACCACAGTCGAGAAAGTGCACCTCGCAATGAAATGCGGGGTCGGAATACCTTTGGATCGCATTGTTGACCATATCTTGGGTCAAATCTGGCATGTCATCAGGTTTCTGAACTGAAACCAGGTTCTCACCTTGTTCGTCAAATCCAATGATGATGAACCCGCCGCCATGATTCGCCATCGCAATAGCTGCTTTCGCCAAAGTCGCACGACCTTGGTTTTCAGACAGAGAAAGCCAAGTCTTGTACTCAGCGCCTAAGTCTTCGCGTGGGTTGTCGACGAGAGGTTGCAAATCTGCAGGGGTATTCACGGCAATTCTCCAAAAACACTAGCGCATGGTCAATGCAATGCCGCACTGCAGAATTCTGTAAATCTCTGTAGTCAGTTTCGTCCAATTGCGTCGATTTTGTGCCAAAGTTACTGATGGGGTTTTTCAATATATTGATTATATTGCAAATTTTTTTCAGCGTTTCCAGATCGACTTTCGCCAAAATAGGCGTTTTGTAAATTTTTCCGCAATGCAGCGTAAATTTATTTGCAATAAATAACAATGAGTTAGTGGCGGAGACGAAGGGATTCGAACCCTCGAGACGGTTTCCCGCCTACTCCCTTAGCAGGGGAGCGCCTTCGACCACTCGGCCACGTCTCCGCTGGCCGGTATATCCCTGCCTGTCGACCAGATACAAGGCGATTTTGATCATTGGAGTTATTTTTCTGAAACACGCCGCGCCACTGATCTTGTGGACACGAAACCAAAGTAAATAGGCGGCTCACCTTGCAGCTACCCAGATCAGCAATCGAAGGCAGCCGTTCTGTCAGCCCGGCACATCACCGGCGAGTGTAGCGCGGATCAGGAACTCGGCAGCCGGGTCTAGTGCGTCACTGGCCATTAATCCCTCGAAGGCGGGCGTCAACACATCCGTGCCCCAAGGTTTGACGGCCAGGGCAATCCAGATCGCAAGGGTGTTGTCTGCTTCCAGCTGGCGCTTATAGACGTTCAGGATCTCAGGCTGCAATTCTGGGTGGGCCGTACCTCCATCAGCAAGGCTGCGGATCAAGAGCCGCCTTTCGTCGGGCGAACGGTCCGGGCGTGCCAATGCACTTTCGATGCGAGAAACAGCCACCGTACGATCGACTTCGATCCCTGCGAGTGCCCAGTCATAAAGGTTGAGGGTGCCGCTACGCAGGGCGTCCTGATACCGAAGCCGCACCCGATCTTTGGCCTGAGGGTCGGACTGAAGCCCAAGCAACCGGATGAAAGCCGGCGCATAGGCAAGGCGATTGGGATTTCGCATCTCTTGCAACAGCTGCGCCGGTGGCACAACATCTGTTAAATGGGCAACGAAGTGATAGGGCGCGCGATGGAGTTCGATCAACGCCGCATTGCGCAACAGGCGGTCCTCGTGCGTCAGATATGGACTGAAAAATGCAACACGTGCCTTTTTGTCAGACCAGTCTTTACCCATCACTCGCAAGGCATCCAGAAATTGTGCGCGTTGCGACGTCATCAGGAATGCCTTGGTCCAGCTGCTGGACCCGCCGCGACCGGCCTTGTCGCGATACCCGGACCCGTAAATCATCAAAACCGCCCGGTTCGGATCGGCGCGAAAAGCTGAACGGGTCACGCTATCAACCAGAAACGGAATCTTGGGCAACGCCTCGATTTGCTCTGATGTGCCTTTCAGGGTTGAGACGGGGACAAAACGGAACGGATTTTCGGGCGACGGCGCGGCCAACACTAGGACGCGGGCGGAAAGGATACGGTCGGCCAGCGAATACTCTGGTAGTTCAACGCACACACCGCAGGCAAAGGCCGCGCGCGGAACCGACGCGAACGCAAGGCAAAGTGCAAGGACCGCAATCATGTGCAGTATCTGCCGCATAAGTGATGCTCCGTTCCCCAACAGCCCAGCCAAAGCGGGGCTGCTTTCGGATTTTGCACCTAGACTACCCTAAGAATCGGTTTTCACCGAATGGATTGCGGCTTTGTGCACCTTAACCCTTACATCAGATCGTTTTCCACATCCTCTGCCGAAATTCCCAGAGCATCCAAACCGTTCTCAAGGTGGTCCGACAGGTGCGGTGTACCGATCAGGTAATCGGCGCAAGGAGTCGAAGCCTCGGACTTGGCGGTTGAAATGGCCTCGGCCAGATCTTCTGCGAAAAAGCTCTCGCGACCCACCCACATCACAGCCACTAGTTCGGCCTGTTCATCTTCGCTCATCCGGTCGATGAAGGCGCGCAACTCGCCCTCGGCACGATCCAGCTCGCGCCCCATCATGGCGACCTGAGCAATCTTTCTTGCCGAAATTTCCATCATGACCCAACTCCTTGTGTTCGCGGTTTCACGCGCGAGCCAAGCATGTGGACGGGACCGCGTCTTTGATCTTGGACAAAAAACCAAGCTTATGGCTCGCGACTGCGCGAGATCGGATGCTCGGGCACTGGCGACGTGCGGAACGGAACGAAACGCGCCTTCTTGATCTTGAGTTTCAGCGCTTGCCACACAATCAGAAAGAACGTCCGACGCGCCCCGAAAGGTCGGCGCAGCAACGACCATGCGATGCTGCGATTGCTCAATGGCGCGCGGGGGCCGGTCAATGTGGCGATCAAACCGCCATTGGCGCGCCCGTAGTCGATCCAGACGCCAACACGTTCCGGCCTGTAGTCGAAGCGAAACGTATAGTTGCCTTCAATCTTCTGGAAGGGCGAGACATGCATCAGTTTGTCCGCAACGATGCGGTCCGATGGCTGAATCGTCGCAAAACCGGGATTGTGGCACAAATAGCTATGGCGCGTACCATAGGTGTTCGTCACCTCGGCCACGACCGCATACAGTTGCCCGGTCGCGTTGAAGCAGAACCAAAAGCTGACCGGATTGAAGACATGCCCCAACACGCGCGGCTGCGTCAGAAGCTCAAGCCTGGCGGGTTGATCCACGCCCATCTCGTCAAAACGCGCGCGCAGCCATGTTGCCCCTTGACCGTGCCCCGGCTCGCCTCCGTGATCTTTCTCGCGCCAGCTCATCGCGTTGGGGCGATTGACCGAAAACAAAAACGGAGTGTCTGGCAGGTGTTCCGGGTCCAGCAGGATATAGTCGATCGAATAGCGGAATGCGTTTTCGATCGCGCCTTTACGCCCGTGAAAAGTATGGCCTGAAATGTGGTCGATCTGGGTCATCTCGGGCTGATTTCCACTTTGCATGTAAACCGTTCAAACGGCATTGTTTTTTGCAGGATGTTCATACTTGGTATACGAAAACCGGTCCGAAATGGATTAAATTATTCGCTTAGTGTGATCCAGCTTGGGGCGCGCTGCGTAATGTGGTTATGTTTACCGAGATCGATACCGCGACCTTGGATGAACCGGTGGCCAACAGGCCTGCACAAAAACCTTGGCGCGCAAAGAAACGCATCAGGGGTAAACCGGTGAACGGAGCGGGAGACAGTTGTGACGCAAGGGCTGAGTGGGTTGACCACGTCAGGCGTATAAGGGACGCGCAGGATCAGGCTGCATTTGCTGAACTGTTTCAGCATTTCGCGCCACGCATCAAAGCGTTTCTGATCAAGTCGGGTTCTGATCCGGCCCTTGCAGAAGAATGTGCGCAGGAAGTCATGGCCACTCTTTGGCATAAGGCGCACCTGTTCGATCCCGCGCGGGCAACCGTGGCCACCTGGGTGTTCACGATCGCTCGGAACAAGCGCATCGATGTCCTGCGCAAGCAACGCCGACCCGAACCCGAAGATCTGGGATGGGGCCCCGAGGCGGAACCGGAGCAGGATGACGTAATTGCGTTGCAACAGGAAACCGCGCAGCTGCGGGACGCACTATCCGCGTTGCCAGAGGCGCAGAGACAATTGATCGAGAAAGCCTATTTCGGCGATCTGAGTCATCGGGAGATTGCATCCCAGACCGGATTGCCGCTGGGTACGATCAAATCACGGATACGGCTGGCGCTGGACCGCTTGCGCCATGCGATGAATTGAGATGACGAGTATGAGCAACAAGATCAATCATCACCTGACAGACGACCTGCTGATGGCCTATGCCGCAGGGACTCTGCCCGAGGCTTTCGACCTGATGGTCGCAACGCACTTGTCCTTGTGTGATCATTGCCGTGCGCGGGCCGAAAGCTTTGATGCTGTCGGCGGGCACGTTCTTGAGGAGCAAGGGGACGTCGTTGCGATGAACGAAAAGTCGTTGGCCGAAACGATGGCGCTCATTGCCAACGGCGCGCCGATCGCCAAACCGAAGCGCGCGCAGTGTTCGGTGCTGCCGACCCCGCTGCAGGACTACGTCGGAGGCGACGTGAACGATATTCGCTGGCGCCCGATTGGCATGGGTGTCAAACAGGCGATCCTTCCGACATCTGGCGACGCCATGGCGCGGTTGCTGTTCATCCCGGCCGGAACGGCGGTGCCAGATCACAGCCACAAAGGCATGGAGTTGACCATGGTCCTGCAGGGTGCGTTTTCGGACGAGGTTGACCATTTTGCGCGCGGTGATGTCGAGATTGCAGACCAAGACCTGCATCACACGCCGACAGCCGATATCACCGAAGACTGCATCTGTTTGGCGGTCACCGACGCACCGCTGAAGTTCAACAAACTGATGCCGCGTTTGTTCCAGCCATTCTTGCGGATCTGATCGGATCGCAAGAGTGGTTTGGAGGTCGGTACAGCCATAAAATCAACTCAACGCTGTATTGGTACGCCCAGTAATTCCAGTGCGCCCGACCTCCCTCTGACCTCGAATGGTTCTAGTCGGGTGAATGCACCGTCAAAACCGGTGTCATTTGCCGCCTGTTCCAATTCGGCGGATAAGATCAGGTCCATTTCAAGGTCGCGGGTCAAACCCTCCAACCGGGCCGCAATGTTCACGGCATCGCCGAAAACGGAAAACTCCAACCGGTCCTGATCACCGATGACACCGGCGAACACCTCGCCCCAATGTGCGCCAGTCCCGGTGTGTAGCGCGGGCAGGCCTGATGCCTTGCGCTGGGTCGTCCAAAGGTTCATTTCCTCGACCAAACCCATCGCACAATGCAACGCACGGCGGGCGGCGTCGTCGCCCAGAAAGACAATCATCACCGCATCGCCGATGAACTTGTCGATAATCCCGTTTTCCTTCCGAACCACCGTCGACACGTGTCGGCGGTAGTCTGAGATCAGTTCCGAAACCTCTTCGGGTTGCAGGTGTTGTGAAAGCGTCGTGAAGCCGCGCAAGTCTATGAAAATCACGCCCGCCATCTGGCGGCGACCCTCTTGCAACGCCGCCATGCCACTGTCGCTCAGGTCATCGACAACCTGCGATGGCAAGTAGCGGTTCAGGTTTGCACGTCGTTGCGTCTCGGTAATCGATTGGAACAACAAAACATGGGCGCGCCGGGCGGCAACGACCAGCACAACCCCCGCCAATGCGATCATGAAAACTCGGATGAGGTTCGGAGGGGGTGACAGAAACAACCAGATCGGGCTGTCGGTCTTACCCCGCATTGAGCCTGCATTTACTGCGACCAGAACCAACAAACCAACGACCAGCAAGGCCACCTTGAACGCCATTACTTTCGGGTTGCCACGCAGTGCTCCAAACGCCAGCACAACAGGGACCAGCCATACCGCAGGCAGCACGAACAGACCGTCCCCCGCAAGGCCGACATTCAGCATCCCGAACCAGACGGACAGAACCAGAAACAGGATATCCGCAGCCGAGACCGGCCAAGCCATCCACCCCGAGAACCGGCCGCGTCGCGCAATCACCCATGTGCAAAGCCCCAGCAGAAAGTAGACCAGCATGGTCGCTATTGCGAAAAGCCACTGGCGTTCCAGTACCGCTTGTCCGGTGTTGCTGACTGGTTGCACCGTGGCCAAAAAGAAGGTCAGCAACCCGGTCGCAACAACCATTCGCAGAATGCCGACAATCCGCTCTGCGTCCTGTTCCGCATTTGCCAGAAGACTGGCGACTTCGGGCGGGGTGCGGCTGCTGTTCATAGCTTTGGGTGCACCCGAAACAGGCTTTCATGTGGCTCGGGCATCTCAGGTCACGCTTCGGTTTTTCCCAGTGGCACGACGTTGGCGTGCTCGTCAGGTGCCAGTTCTTCAAAGTCAAAGTTATCCAGCCGCTGCGCCCGGCGCCCGGCCTTTTCTGCGCTGATCTTGATGTCCGAGATATCCTTGGCCGCTTGCCCGAAATGCCGATCCAGGTTCGAGACGCGATCCCCCAGACGCTCGACATCTTTGTGCAGCATCCCAAGCTCTTTGCGGATCGCACCTGCCTGTTCCCTCATCCGTGCGTCTTTCAGGATCGCGCGCATAGTGTTCAGCGTCGCCATGCACGTGGTCGGGGACACGATCCAGACGCGTTTGGAAAAACTCTCCTGCACCAGTTCCGGGAATTTAGCGTGCAATTCGGCATAGACGGCTTCGGACGGCAGGAACATCAACGCGCCATCGGCGGTTTCGCCGTCCAGAATATACTTCTCCGAGATATCGTTGATGTGCTTTCGCACCGTGCTGCGGAACATCTGAACGGCCGCTTTCAACTCTGCATCGTTGGTCGAGCCGATCAGCGCCTCATAGGCCTCCAATGGAAACTTGCTATCGATCACGATCGGCCCCGGAGGGTTCGGCAAATGGATCAGGCAGTCTGCCCGTCGCCCGTTTGACAGAGTTGCCTGCAGCTGAAAACTGTCAGCAGGCAGCGCTTTGGACACGATATCGTTCAACTGAATCTCACCAAATGCGCCGCGTGTCTGTTTGTTTGACAAGATGTCCTGTAGCGACAGCACATCGCCCGAAAGTTTGGTGATGTTGTCCTGCGCTTTGTCGATGGCGGCCAGGCGTTCCTGCAACTGGGTCAACGAGGTCGCCGTCTGTTTCGACGAGCCGTGCAGCGATTCCTTCATCCGCTCTTGCATTTCGGCCAGCGCCCGCGCCGATTTCATCGCGTTATCGGCCAGCCGGTCGTTCATCTGCTGCTGGACCGAAGAGAGACGGGATTCGACAGTCTGGATCACTTGCACCTGCGCATTGGCCTGCGTGTCCGAGACATGTTGCAAACCGCCGCGCAGCTGTTCTTGCCCCTGCCCCAGTTGCTGAACGTGCTGGCCCAAATGCGCCATCTGCCGGGCCAGTGGTTCAGCCATCCGGGCGGACCGCTGCGCTGCCCGCAACGACAGGAACAGCAGCAACAGGATCAGCGCGACAAGCCCGCCCACGGCCAGGATCAGGGGGTCGTTCAGCGCATATTGTGTTCCTGCAATCTCGATCATGTCGCCTCGAATGTTCTTGTTTTATTCTTCATAGCCCGGCAAGGCCACCGGATCAACTGCGTCCGAACAGGCGTTCGATATCGCTCAGTTTCAATTCCACATATGTCGGCCGCCCGTGGTTGCATTGGCCGGAATGTGGCGTCGCCTCCATCTCGCGCAGCAGGGCGTTCATTTCCTCGGCGCGCATCCGACGACCCGACCGGACCGAGCCATGGCAGGCCACCCGGCTTAGGATCGCCTCGATCCGGGCCTGCACCGTCTGGCTTTCCCCCTGATCGGCCAGTTCGTCCAGAATATCCAGGATCATTGCCCGGGCGTCGACCTCACCCAGAATGGCTGGTGTTTCCCGCACGGCGATGGCCCCACCGCCAAAGGGTTCCAGCGTCAGACCAAGGCGTGAGAGATCATCCGCAACCGCCATCAATCGCGCGCAATCGCTGTCGGACAGCTCCACGATCTCGGGGATCAGCAGAGCCTGAGCGGCGACGCCATTTTCGGCCATCTGGGTTTTGAGCTTTTCGTAGACCAGCCGCTCATGCGCTGCATGCTGGTCGACGATCACCATGCCATCGGCGGTCTGGGCGATGATATAATTCTCATGCACCTGTCCGCGCGCAGCCCCCAAGGGCAGATCCTCAACCGGAGCCACCGGGGTCGGTGCCGGCGTCGGCTCGACCACACTGCCGCTATAGTCATGGGACAGCTCGGCAAAGCCCGGCGCTTGCGCCCGGTACGCAACTTGCCGCGCAGCGGGTGACGGACGATCCATCTGATACACCCGCGCCGGCGCGGGCTGCGCCGGTTCCGGCCGCATTGCGCCCAAGGTCGCGTTCGCCACGGTTGTGGATGCGCGGTGCCCAGCATCAGCCAACGCATGCCGAAGGGCCGAGACGATCAACCCCCGCGCCACGCCGGGATCACGAAAGCGGACCTCGGATTTGGCGGGGTGTACGTTGACGTCCACAAGCGTCGGATCACAGTCGATGAACAGAGCCGCCGCCGGGTGACGGTCGCGGCTGAGGAAATCGAAGTAGGCTGCGCGCAGCGCGCCTGTCAGCATCTTGTCCCGCACGGGCCGACCATTCACGAACAGGTATTGCGCCACCGCCGCGCCGCGCGAATAGGTCGGCAGCGCCGCGTAGCCATACAGGCGGATCCCCTCACGCGTGGTGTCGATCTGCAGGGCGTTCTCGGCAAACTCGCGCCCGATCACGCGGGCCAGACGGGCATGCAGCGCATCGAACAGATCGCCATTCTCGCGATCAGCGCGGAAGGTCACGCGCCCTTCGCCCCCGCCGGAAACGTCGCGCAGGGTGAAGGTGATCGCCGGCTCCGCCATGGCCAAACGTTTGACAGTGTCGGTGATCGCCTGCGCCTCGGCCCGGTCGGTGCGCATGAACTTGAGGCGCGCGGGCGTTGCGAAGAAAAGATCGCGCAGCTCGACCACCGTTCCCGCGCGCAATGCGGCGGGTTTCACAGCCTCCATCCGGCCGCCGGATACGTGGACCTGCGCTGCCTCGCCCCCCGGCACACGGCTGGTAATGGTCAGCCGCCCAACCGCGCCCAGCGAGGGCAGCGCCTCACCCCGGAAACCGAAGGTGTGGATATTCAGCAGATCAGTGCCGTCGATTTTCGAAGTCGCGTGGCGGGACAACGCCAGCGGCAAATCCGCAGCGGCAATCCCACATCCATCATCGGTGACACGAATCAGCGTCTTGCCGCCATCGGCAATATCGATTGCGATCCGTGTGGCACCTGCATCGATGGCGTTTTCCACCAATTCCTTGACCGCAGACGCCGGGCGTTCGACAACCTCGCCCGCTGCGATACGGTTGATCGCTGCGTCGTCAAGCTGCCGGATGACAGGGCGGTTTTCGCTGATATTGGGGTTTGCCTGCGCCATACCACCAGACCTAGCACAGGCGCGCACGATTCTGCCACCGGTTTGGCTCATATAAATTGGGGTGAGAGGGGGGCGTTCGAACAATCGCGCCTATATCGCCAGAAAGGCGATCAAACTGGTCGCAATTGTTCGAACGATCCAAGTGAGTGGTGGTCATCCAAAATTCAATTGTTAATTTTATACCACGAATCCGGTCACATAACGTGAAGACTCTGTGCGTGGCATACCGGGTGGCGGAGTTCAGCCGATGCGGTGCGGGACCTGGTGGCGGGAAGATGCCGGGTCAAGAGGCACTGGGCGCGCCGGCACGGGTTCGGCAAGGTCCCCAGATCGCCGCCCCAGCAAGGATCAGGCCGGACATCGTTGCGATCATGCCCGCCGCGCTGACGGCATCCGCCGCGCCCAGCCAAAGCGGACCGTATCCGGCGAGGACGTAACCTGTGACAGCCGACAGGATGGCAAAAGCAACGCTCCATCCGATTTGAGTTTCCAGCCGGTTGGTCATCATGCGTGCCGCCGCCGGAGGGCAGATGAACATCGCGATCACGATGATCGAACCGACGGCATCAAACGCCGCAACCGCAGCGATCGCAGCCGTGATCACCAGCGCCATCCCCAGAACGCCGGTTCGGATACCGACAGTGCGGGCGAACCCTTCGTCAAAGGTAGATATCTTCAGCGGTCGCCAGAAAAGCCAAACGAACAGGGAAACGCCCAGCATGGTCAGCGCGATCCGGGGCAATTCCGGTGGCAATCCGGCCAGCGCCTCGGGGTCCAAAACCGAGGCCCAGCCCGTTGCATCCAGCCAGATCAGGCTTTCCAGATTGCCATAGAGCGCGTGCTCTACATCCAGATGCACACTCGACGTATCGGTCTGTTCCAGCAACAGAACCCCCGCCGCGAACATGGTGGTGAAAACCACGCCCATCGCGGCACCTGCTTCGATCTGGCCAAGCCGCCGAACGGCCTCGATCATGATCACGGCAAGGATAGCTGCGCCTGCAGCGCCCAGCATCATAGGCCAGGTCGAAATTGCTCCGGTCAGGATAAAGGCGACCACAATGCCCGGCAGCACCACATGGCTGATCGCGTCTCCGATCAGGGCTTGTTTGCGCAGCACCAGAAAATTTCCAGGCAAAGCGCAGGCGATGGCCGCAAAGGTGCCAATCAGCAGAGGCGTCAGCGACAGGGGGACGAATTCTTCACCGCTCATGCCGGGACCCCCTGCGGGCCGCCGATCTGGCGATCAATCTCGGCGATCTGGTCGCGGGTCAGAACGGTTTCAATGTCCCGCAACCCGTCATAAAGCGCGGCTGTCGCTTCGTGCGCCAGATCGGACCGGACAACCTCCCACCGTTTTTCATCCCGCAGCGCTTTGGCCGCGCGGGCTTTGCCAGTGTCCGTCGCCACCCCGTCAGCGCGCACCAAACCGGAACGCCGTAGCAGGCGCAGCGTCAGCGGTTCATAGATCTGCTGCCCCTGCGCCAAAGCCAGCAGGCCCTGCCGGATATGCACGCGGCGCTGAAACCGAAGGTGCCGCAGAACTGCGGCAAGGACACCGCGGACGGGTGCGAACAGCAGAGACAGCGCAAAGAACCCAAAGCTGACCAGCACGATGATCGGACCCGTCGGCAGGTTGGGGGCCGAGGCAGACAGGGCAGCACCCAGATAACCCGCCAGACCGCCAGCCAGACCAGCCAGCAGAACGACCCTTTCAGATCGCTGCGACCAGAACCGAGCTGTGACAGGTGGTATGATCAGCAAAGCGACGATCAGGATAAGGCCAACGATCTTAAGCCCCACGACAGTGACCGCCATCACCAGCCCCATCATGGCCAGGTCAATCCGGTGCACCGGCAGACCCTGCGCAGCGGCATATTCCGGGTCAAAGGCGACCATGGTCATCGGACGGCGTATGATCATCACGAGCAAAAGCGTCGCCGCCCCACCCAGCGCAATGATCAAAGCATCTGTCCACAGCATCCCGGCTGTTGAGCCCAAAAGGAACCCCTCCAGACCCGCCTGACGACCCACACCCATGGTCTGGATCACAGTCAGCAAAACGATGCCAAAACCGAAAAAGACCGACAGAACCGCTCCAATCGCGGCATCTTCGGCCAGCCTGGTATGACGCGTCAGCCAGTTCATGCACAGCAACCCGACCCAGGCCGAGGCCGCTGACCCGGCCAGCAATCCCAGCAGATTGCGCCCGTCGCCACCCAGCGCCACCAGCAGCATGAAACCGATGCAAACGCCCGGCAATGTCGCGTGGCTGATTGCATCGCTGACCAGCGCACGTTTGCGCAGGAACAGGAAGGTGCCGGTCACACCGGCCGATATCCCAAGCAAGGTCGCACCGATGGCAACCAGCGTGGCGTTATAGCCCAGCTGAAGCGTCAGAGCATCCCAAAGCATGATTATCCCAGCGCGCGAGAGATTTGGTCGATCTGCGCAGTGGCCAGACGCCCCCCATACGCCGACTGCAAGGTCTCGGCGGTAAAGGCGTCGGCCACGGGCCCTTCGGCAACTTTGCGCGTGTTGATCAGGAAAACATGATCGAAATAGTCGGTGACGGTGGCCAGATCATGATGAACAACCACGACCGTCTTGCCATCCTGTTTAAGCGATTTCAGCACCCCAATGATCGCCTTTTCGGTGGCCGCGTCGACGCCTGCAAAAGGTTCGTCCAACAGGTACAGGTCCGCGTCCTGCGCCAGAGCGCGGGCAAGAAACACGCGCTGTTGCTGACCGCCGGACAGCTGGCCGATCTGTCGATTGGCAAAGTCATGCATTCCAACCCTGTTCAGACACTCCATCGCGCGCGCCATGTGTCGGCCACGGATGCGGCCCAGCAATCCCAACTGACGGGACAGGCCCATCAGCACGACATCGATCACACGTGTCGGGAAATCCCAGTCCACGCTTGCGCGCTGCGGAACATACGCGATCCGGGCGCGTTGTTTTTCCAGCGGTGCACCGAATACGGAAACCTGCCCGGACAAGGGCTTTACGATACCCAAAGCGGCTTTGAGAAGGGTCGATTTCCCTGCCCCGTTCGGCCCGATGATCGCAGTCATCGCACCGGGTTGCACGGTCATGTCCACCGAAAACACAGCGGGTTTCTGACCGTATGATACGGTCAGACCACGAATAGCCAGCGGCCTGTCCTCAGTGTTCTGTTCGGCAATCGAAACACCCTGATGAGCCGCCAGCGAAAGCATCACTCAAAACCCCGCAGACAGTTTGCCATTCAGGCCTCGCGCGGGCACATCGGCACCCAGCGCGTCTGCGATGACGGTAATGTTGTGATCCAGCATGCCCACATATGTGCCCTCGTAGGTGCCTGGCTCTCCCATGGCGTCGGAATACAGCTCGCCCCCGATCGCGACATCATGACCTTTGGCCGCAGCCCCTTCGACTAGGGCGCGCATGGACCGGTCCGAGACCGAGCTTTCAACGAACACCGCCTTTAGCTGTTTGTCGACCAGCGTATCCACAAGCTCTCCGATCCGGTTCAGCCCGGCCTCAGACTGGGTCGATATGCCTTGAATGCCCATAACCTCATAGCCGTGTTCGGCACCGAAATAGCCGAACGCGTCATGGGCGGTCACCAGAACACGGTTGTTTTCGGGAACGGCGGCCAGCGCCTGATCGGCATAGGCCTTCAGCGCGTCAATCTCGGCCAGATGGGCCGCCGCATTGGCCGCAAAGACATCGGCCGCCTCGGGGCGTGCCTGGGTCAGAGCGTTCTGCACCTCAACCACTACGTCGCGCCACAGCGCCGGGCTCATCCAGACGTGCGGATCGTATTTGTCGGCGTAATCGTCATGCGCGCGCAGTTGGGATTTATCCAATCCCTCGGCCACTGCCACGACGGACCGCTTTCGGGCAAGGTCGTGGAAGAACTCTTCCATTTGCGCTTCCAGGTACAGCCCGTTCCACAGGATCAGGTCTGCGCGTGTCATTGCCACTATGTCACTGCGGGTCTGGCGATATGCATGCGGGTCAACACCTGGCCCCATCAGCCCCTTCACGTCCACCTGATCGCCGCCAACCTGACGCGCAGCGTCCGCGATCATGCCCGTCGTCGCCACAATCTTCAGCGGCGCTTCGGCCCAGGCCGCAAACGGCGTAGCCACGACAAATGCCATAGCAGCAATGAATTGACGGCGAATCATTTCAGACCTCATGGTGGCGACCTCTTAAGAATGAATATGAGAACCATTCGCAACTTAGTCAATGCTATTGCGAATTATTCGCAAAAAACTGCTAATTTTGTCCATTTGGTCAAAAAAATTCCGATAACGCACTTCGCACGCCTTCCATTTGGTCGCAAGCCGTGCGAATTTGACGCAAACCTCCCAAAGGATGTGAAGATGGATACGCAGAGCTCAGAAAGCCCAGTGCGCACGGCGCATCTGCCACAAGTGACCGAGCCCAGAAACCCTGGCATGGATCTGGACCTGGACTGGGTGCGCGCCGTGCAGGCCAATACCTCGGCGATCGAGCGCCGCGCCGCGACCCTGCCCGGTCGTCGGTCGGTGAAAAAGGACTATCAGGCTGCTTGGTTGCTGAAGGCGATCACGATGATCGACCTGACCACCCTGTCGGGCGATGACACGGTTGGTCGTGTGCGCCGCCTGAGCGCCAAGGCGCGGCAACCCGTGGCCCCTGCAGTCCTGCAAGCGTTGGATATGCCGCCAATCACCACCGGGGCCGTTTGTGTCTATCACGACATGATCGAAACAGCCGTGGACGCGCTGCATGGCACAGGCATTCCAGTGGCTGCCGTGTCGACGGGTTTCCCGGCAGGCCTTTCCCCCTTCCACCTGCGCGTGGCCGAGATCGAAGAAAGCGTAAAAGCCGGGGCCGAAGAGATCGATATCGTCATCTCGCGCCGTCATGTTCTGTCGGGCGACTGGCAGGCTTTGTATGAAGAGATGAAGGCCTTCCGTGTCGCCTGCGGCGATGCGCATGTCAAAGCCATCCTCGCCACCGGAGAACTGGGCAGCCTGCGCAACGTCGCACGCGCATCGCTGGTCTGCATGATGGCGGGTGCGGATTTCATCAAGACCTCGACCGGGAAGGAAAGCGTCAACGCGACCCTGCCCGTTTCGCTGGTAATGATCCGCGCTATTCGCGACTACTATGACCGCACCGGGTACCGCGTGGGCTACAAGCCTGCGGGAGGGATTTCCAAGGCCAAGGACGCGCTGGTTTATCTGTCGCTGATCAAAGATGAGCTAGGCGACCGCTGGCTGGAACCGGACCTGTTCCGCTTTGGCGCATCGTCGCTGCTGGGCGATATCGAGCGACAGTTGGAACACTATGTCACCGGGGCATACTCGGCTGGATACAGGCATTCGATGGGCTGAGCCCGCGTTGAAGTCTGGACAGTGAGTATTTGAGAAAAGATGAAGCTATGACAGTCAAAGAGATTTTCGAAACCATGGACTATGGCCCCGCCCCGGAAAGCGCTGCTGAGGCTCTGGCCTGGCTGGTCGATCAGGGTGACAAGTTCGGTCACTATATCGATGGGGCGTTCACCAAACCCGGCAAAGGCTTCGAAAGCCGTAATCCGGCGACCGGAGAGGTTCTGGCCAAGCTGACGCAGGCGAAACAGGGCGATGTGGATGCTGCCGTTGCCGTCGCCCGCAAGGCGCAACCGAAATGGGAGAAGCTGGGCGGCGCGGGCCGGGCGCGGTACCTCTATGCCATCGCGCGGCTGCTGCAGAAACATTCGCGTCTGTTTGCCGTGCTCGAGAGCCTCGACAACGGCAAGCCGATCCGTGAATCGCGCGACATCGACATTCCGCTGGTGCAGCGGCACTTCTACTACCACGCGGGCATGGCGCAGCTGATGGAAAGCGAGCTGCCCGATGCTGAGGCGCTGGGCGTTTGCGGCCAGATCATCCCGTGGAATTTCCCGCTGCTGATGCTGGCTTGGAAGGTGGCCCCAGCGATAGCAATGGGCAACACGGTGGTCCTGAAACCGGCCGAGTACACCTCGCTGACCGCGCTGCTGTTTGCCGACATCTGCTCGCAAGCCGGGCTACCGAAAGGTGTGGTCAACATCGTCACGGGCGACGGTGCCGTCGGCGAGATGATCGTGAACGCGGATGTGGACAAGATCGCCTTTACCGGCTCGACCGTCGTTGGGCGGCGCATCCGTGAGGCAACCGCCGGTTCGGGCAAGGAACTGACCTTGGAGCTGGGTGGGAAGTCCGCCTATATCGTTTTTGACGATGCCGATATCGACAGCGCCATCGAAGGCTTGGTTGACGCGATCTGGTTCAATCAGGGCCAGGTCTGCTGTGCGGGTTCGCGCCTGTTGGTGCAGGAAGGCATCGCGGATCGTTTCTATGACAAACTGCGCGCCCGGATGGACAAACTGCGTATTGGCGATCCATTGGATAAATGCATCGACGTGGGTGCCGTTGTGGACCCTGTCCAGTTGCAGACAATCAAGGGCATGGTCGAAAGCAATACGGTTGGTCACGTGCATCAGGCCGCGTGCGATCTGCCCGCGAATGGCTGTTACTATCCGCCGACGCTGATCTCTGGCCTCGAAACATCCGACCCGCTGATGCAGGAAGAGATCTTTGGCCCGGTGCTGGTGTCGTCCACCTTCCGCACACCGGAAGAGGCGGTCGAGCTGGCCAACAATACTCGCTACGGGCTGGCAGCGACTGTGTGGACCGAGAACGTGAACCTCGCGCTGGATATCGCGCCCAAGCTGGTTGCCGGCGTGGTCTGGGTGAATGCCACCAACCTGTTTGACGCCGCCGCCGGATTCGGCGGTGTGCGTGAAAGCGGCTTTGGCCGTGAAGGCGGTTGGGAAGGTCTGGCGGCCTACACGAAGCCTAAGGGCAAAGCCAAGCCACTGGCGAAGGTTGAAGCGATCATGGGCGAGGGTACTCCGGTCGACCCGATTGACCGCACCGCCAAGATGTATGTCGGCGGCAAGCAGGCACGCCCCGATGGTGGTTATTCGAAACCTGTGTGGGGCAAGTCCGGGCTGCTGGGCCATGTGGGCCTTGGCAACCGTAAGGACGTGCGCAACGCGGTTGAGGCTGCGGCGGGTGCCAAGGGCTGGTCCAAGACCACTGGCCATCTGCGTGCGCAAATCCTGTACTACATCGGTGAAAACCTGTCGGCCCGTGCTGATGAATTCGCGGCCCGCATCGACGCCATGACAGGCAAGAAGGACGGCGCGAAGGAGGTTGAAGCCTCGATCCAGCGCCTGTTCACGGCCGCTGCCTGGGCCGACAAGTATGACGGTCAGGTACACGGCGTCCCGATCCGCGGCGTTGCGATTGCCATGAAGGAGTCCGTTGGTGTCATCGGAGCGCTCTGCGCCGACGAAGCCCCTCTGCTTGGCTTGGTTTCGGCGATGGCTCCGGCAATTGCGATGGGCAACCGGACGGTTCTGGTGGCTTCGGAGCCTTATCCGCTGGCCGCGACGGATTTCTATCAGATCCTTGAGACCTCTGACGTGCCCGCCGGTGTGGTCAACATCCTGACCGGCAGCCATTCGGAACTGGCGAAACCGCTGGCCTCGCACCTGAACGTCGATGCGGTCTGGTCGTTCTCGTCCACGGACCTGTCGAAAGAGATCGAGGCCGTCTCGGCCGGGAACCTGAAACGGACCTGGGTGAATAACGCGACGGCAATTGATTGGGGCGTGGACCATTCGCGTCGCTTCCTGCAGGCTGCGACCGAAGTGAAGAACATCTGGGTGCCCTACGGCGAGTAGCGCTCCTGCGACCGGAGTATTCGATTTGGTATTGCCAGCGGGGAAGAACGCACGGACATCACTTGCTCGTCTTGTTGTTATCTCGCTGGCTATCTCCGTAGCCGTGATGATTTTTCTGTTAGCGAATTTCGAAACCCATATCCTTCCGATGCTTGAAGAATCACGGAATGCGGTAGGCCGAGATAATCACGCTAGATCAGCAGAGAATAACTAGAGAGGCCCTTATGGATTTTGCAAACAAAACCGTCATCGTCATTGGCGGCACCAGTGGCATCAATCGCGGCATTGCCGAGGCCTTTGCGGCTTCGGGTGCCAAACTGGCCGTGGCCAGCCGGTCGCAGGATAAGGTGGATGACACAGTCGCGGCGCTGAAAGAAGCCGGCGCACAGGACGCTATCGGTGCATCCTTTGACGTCCGCGACCCCGAGGCGGTCGCGGCTGGCTTGAAACAGTTCCACGACGCGTTTGGTGATTTCGATGTGCTGGTATCAGGCGCGGCGGGCAATTTCCCTGCGCTGATGTCAGAGATGTCCGTGAACGCATTCAAGACCGTGGTGGACATCGACCTGATGGGCACGGTCCACGTGATGAAAGGGGCCTATCCCTTCCTCAAACGTCCGGGCGCCAGCATCATCAACATCTCTGCCCCGCAATCCTATTTGCCCTACGAAGGTCAGTCGCATGTCTGTGCTGCCAAAGCCGGTGTGGATCAGATTACCCGGTCTCTGTCGATGGAATGGGGTGTCGAGGGCATTCGCGTGAACTCGGTCGTGCCCGGTTTCATCGAAGGCACCGAAGGGGCCAAACGGCTGGCCCCGACCGAAAACGCCCATGAAGAGCTGCGAAAGGATGTGCCTTTGGGTCGCTGGGGACAGCCGCAGGACGTGGCAAACGCGTGCCTGTTCCTCAGTTCGGATCTGGCCAGCTACATCAGCGGCACGGTTATGGCCGTGGACGGTGCGCTGTATCAGCGCGGGTCGGGCAAGTTTGGTCAAATGATGGGTCAGATGTTGCGCGCACAGGCGAAAGCACGCTCATAACGGCGAATAAGCTGTGAAGCTGTTCATATACAGCTTTGCTTTGTTGACGCAGCGTAAGGCTCATCCGAAACACGGGTGGGCCAAACATGCTGAATTTACCATTCGATATTCCCGAAGCCGTTCAACTGGTGACAATGATCGGTGTGTTTGGTGCCGGGCTTTATATCCTGAACTACTTTCTGCTGCAGATCGGTGTTATTCGGGGCAACGGGGTGCTGTACCCCGTTCTGGTGATCATCGCCGCAGGTTGCGTGATGATCAGTATGGCGGAAGAGTTCAATCTGGCTGGGGCAATCATCCAGATGGCCTATATCGCGATTTCGGTCATCGGTTTGCTGCGCGGCTACCTTTCGCGCCACCTGGTTCGTTTCACTCAGCCAGAGCGCCAGTTTATCTCGCACCATTTGGAGTCTCTGAAACCGCATCAGGCGCGCCGGTTGCTGAATACGGCATCCATTCGCGAACACAAAACCGGAGATATTCTGATCGAAGAGGGCAAGATCACTGATTTCCTGGGCTATGTCCTGAACGGGCAGACAACTATTTTGAAGAACGGTCAGGTCATCAATTCCTGCGGGTCAGATGAGATACTAGGAGAGCTGACATTTGGCCTTGGGCTGCCGGCTACAGCCACGGTGATCGCCACAGAACCCACCACATGCCTTGTGTTCGACAACATCCAATTGTCGCGCCTGCTCCGGCGCAACCGGCATATCGACGATGCACTGAAGGCCGCGCACTTCCGTCATGCGCGGCAAAAGCTGCTGAGCAGTAACAAACACACCCTGCGGGCCCACAAGCAGCCCGCCGCGGCCTGAACGGGTTTAACCGTCCAGACCCTCGGGTTTTCCAACGATGGTGAAATGCAGCCCTTCTGGATCGAGCAACTCGCGGGCCACGCGGTTGACCTCTTCCAGCGTCACCGCGTTCACCTTGTCGTTGCGGGTGGCGATATAGTCGATGGGCAGGTCTTCCATCTGCATTCCGACCATGATCCCCGCTATCCGGCCATTGCCATCGAACCGCAACGGATATGCGCCGGTCAGATAGGTCTTGGCATCATCCAGCTCTTCCTGCGTCACGCCTTCGGACGCTGCACGCGCCCATTCGTCCCGGATGACCTCAACCGCCTCGGCGATGCGGTCATTGCTGGATGAGACCGATCCCAGATAGACCGAAGCCAGATCCTTGGGCACAAGGTAGGTCGCGATTCCATAGGTCAGGCCACGTTTTTCACGCACTTCCTGCATCAGACGGCTTTCAAAACCGCCACCACCCAGGATGTGGTTCAAGATAAAGGCCGCAAAGAAATCTGGATCATCACGGTCAATGCCCGCATGACCAAACAAAGCAACCGATTGAGGTGTATCGAACTCGACCACGCTGACGCCGCCAGGGATGTTTACGTCCGCACGTTCGGGAATCGCTTTGGCGGTTTCAGGCAGATCAGCCAGCAGCTTGTCCAGCAATGCACCAAGTTCGTCAGCGGTGATGTCACCGACTGCACCGACATACATGCGGTCCTTGGCAAAGACATCGTCATACGCAGTGACCACGTCATCGCGGGTCAGGGCTGACACGCTTTCGATCGTCCCCTTTCCTTCCGAACCGTACGGGTGTTCGCCATACGCCATCCGCGCAAAGTTACGGCCTGCGATGTCATTCGGGTCGGTCTGGTCCGATTTCAGGCCCGACAGCACCTGCGCCTTTACCCGCTCTACCGCGTCCTGATCAAATCGCGGTTCGTGAATTGTGGTGCGCAACAGGTCGATCACCTGATCCCGGTTTTCGGTCAGAAACTGCGCCGAGATCGACACCGTGTCGTCAGTGGCGTTGTACCGGAAGGACGCGGCCAGCGACTCCAGCTCGCGCGCATAGGTGCGGGCATCCATCTCGCCTGCGCCTTCCTCGATCAGACCGCTCATCAGATAAACAGCGCCGCGTTTGTCCGGATCATCCAGCGAGGTGCCCCCGCGAAAGCGCAGTTCCAGCGCTGTGAAGGGGATCGAATGATCCTCGACCAGCCAGGCTTTGATTCCACCGGGCGAGGTGACCTCTTTGATTTCGATCTCGGCCCAGGCGGGCAGAGCGATCACAAAGGCGATCAGAGTAGCAAAAATCCGTTTCATTGCGTCACCTCATCGTCACGCATCAGCCATCCGGTTACCGACGTCTCGGGCTGTATCACTTCGCGGGCTGCGGCGATGATCTCGTCGCCGGTCACGGCCTGTAGAATTTCGGGCCACGCCTGCACATCCTCGACGGTCAAACCGCTGGTCAGGGCCCGACCATAGCGGTTGCCGATCCCGTCCACATTGTCACGCGCATAGGTTTGCGCGGCTCGCAACTGCATCTTGATCCGGTCCAGGTCTTCTTCGTTCACACCTTCGGCGATGAAATCGGCCACGGCTTGATCCATCGCATCTTCAGCCTCTTGCAGAGACACCCCTTGCGCAGGAACCACCAGCAGATCGAAGGTTGTGTCATCCAATGAGACGCCGCGATAGAACGCCCCGGCATAGACGGCCTTTTGCTGCTCGAACTGTAGCTTTTCGTTCAGATAAGACGTGGTGCTGCCGCCCAGAAGCTCAGCCAACAGAAACAGTGCAGCGGCCTTTTCCTGCTCTCCCGGATCGCGTTCTGGCGCCAGATAGCTGCGCTGAACATAAGGCTGCGACACGCGCGCATCCTTGAACGTCAGGCGTCGTTCCGCAGTTTGGGGCGGTTCCTGCGAGCGGAACCGTTCGGGCAAGTCCGGGTTGGCCGGGATAACGCCATAGTACTCCTCGGCCAAGGCCTTTACGTCGTCCGGTTCGACATCGCCGGTCACAACCAAAATGGCATTATTGGGCGCGTAATGGGTCTGGTAGAAGGACAGCGCGTCCTCCATGTCCAGCGTCTCCATCTCGTGCCGCCAGCCGATGATCGGGACGCCGTAGCGATGGTTCAGGTATTGTGCCGCGCTCATCTGCTCGCTGAACAGGGCACGAGGGCTGTTGTCGGTGCGCTGGTTTCGCTCCTCCAGGATCACGTCGCGTTCTGTGGCGATGTCCTCGTCGGTCAGACGGATGTTGCGCATCCGGTCTGCCTCCATCCGCATCATCAGTTCCAGGCGGTCTGCGGCAACACGCTGGAAATAGGCGGTATAGTCGTAGGACGTGAACGCGTTGTCGTTGCCGCCATTCGCTGCAACGGTGGCAGAAAATTCGCCCGGTGCCAGCGTATCGGTGCCTTTGAACAGCAGATGCTCCAGGAAATGGGCCACACCCGATGATCCCACGGGCTCATCCGCGGATCCCGCGCGATACCAGACCATGTGCTGCACGACCGGTGCGCGGTGATCCTCGATCACGACGACATCCATGCCGTTATCCAGCGTAAAGGTTGTCACCGCTTCATGCCCCTCGCTTGCGGCAAGAGGGGTCGCGGCCATCAGGGCAGCCGAAAGGGCAAGGGCCCGAACCATGGGGCGTCCTCCGTTTGATCTATCGTGTTCAAACTACGGTGACGCCGCGCGGGTTCAAGCCCGATGACGAAAAGTTAAAGATTATTCATTAACCGGCGGCGACGACGGAGTTTCGATCCCGGCGCGGCGGGCCGCTTCGTTCTGGGCGTCTGGATTCAGCGTCTCGCGGCGGTAAACCTGCGAGTAACGGTCTACATTGAACAGGCGCAGACGCGTCAAGCGCGATTGCTTTCTACGGAACTCAGCATCTTCGGCGTTAACCACCTGACGTGCATTGGCCGGAACGCCATAACGGCTGGTCGCGGTCACAAGTGCTGCATCGGTGGACGGAATGGCCGTGTTCGGATTCAACGCCGCTGCGTTACCACCAAGGGCTGCGACCGCCTCGGCCTTTGGATTTGGATCCGTCAGGTTGCCGCCACCGGGCGTCGGCGCAGGCAGGAACGCGTAATCCTTTGGCTGAGTCAGCGGCTTGACCGGCAGGACAGAGAATTCATCCGGTCCCGGCCCCGGTGCCTGAAGATGGCGCAGGCCAATATCGGAACAGCCCGCAGCAGCAAAGGCCAATGTCACAGCAAAAATGGAACGCGGCAGCCGCATCAGAGTCTCCAGCCTGTTTCAGGCGCTTTTATCGCATTTCAAATGGCGCGTCACGAGGCCTTTTTGCCCTCGAACAAAACCAGCCCGATCGCTCCGGCGAAGATAAACACATCGGCGAGATTGAACACGAAAGGATTGTTGATGCCGCAACAGGACATGTTCAGGAAGTCCAGAACAAAGCCGTACAATACGCGATCCAACACGTTACCAAGTGCGCCCCCGATCAGCAGGCCACCACAAACCAGCATCAGCTTTGATGGCGCTGTGCGCATCAACCAGATCAGCACGCCGACCGAGATTGCCAGCGACACACCGATCAGAATCCAGCGCGCAGCGTCGGAATTGCCCTGAAAGAGGCCGAAATTGATGCCCCGATTCTCGCCGTATTTGAAAACCAGCAGCGGCGGCAACACTTCGATATGCCCCTCGGCCACGCGCATCACGTGAACGACCAGATACTTGCTGATCTGGTCGATCAAAAACGCGGCCACAGCGGCCCAGAGAAGAAGGCGCATGCGCATCAGTGACGGAAGTGGCGCATGCCAGTGAAGACCATCGCCAGACCGGCCTCGTCCGCCGCCGCGATCACCTCGTCATCCCGCATCGAGCCACCCGGCTGGATGACGCAGGTCGCGCCAGCCTCGGCAGCTTCCATCAAGCCGTCGGGGAAGGGGAAGAACGCATCCGAAGCTACGGCTGAGCCAATGGTCAGCGGTTGGGCCAAGCCCAGCGCATCCGCCATGCGTTCGGCTTTTTTGGCGGCAATCAGGGCCGAGTCCACACGGCTCATCTGACCCGCACCCACACCGACGGTCGCGCCGTCCTTGACGTAGACGATGGCATTGGACTTGACGTGCTTGGCCACTTTCCACGCAAACAGCAGGTCGCGCATCTGCTCCTCGGTCGGGGCCTTTTTGGTGACCACTTTCAGGTCATCCATGCCGACAAAGCCATTGTCCTTATCCTGAACCAGCAGACCACCGGCGACCTGACGTACAGTTTTGCCACCTGCGGTCACATCCGGCAGGCCTTCGGTGGTCAGAAGGCGCAGGTTCTTTTTGGCGGCGAAGATCGCCTTGGCCTCATCCGATGCACCGGGCGCAATCACAACTTCGGTGAAAATCCCAGTGATTTCCTGCGCGGTTTCGGCGTCGAGCGGTTGGTTCAATGCCACGATCCCCCCAAAGGCCGAGGTGCGGTCGCAATCGAACGCAGCTTTGTACGCCTCAATCAGGGTCGTGCCCGTGGCCACTCCGCAGGGGTTGGCATGTTTGATGATGGCACAGGCCGCGCCTTGCGCCGGATCGAATTCGGCCACCAACTCAAAGGCGGCATCCGTGTCGTTGATGTTGTTGTAGCTCAGTTCTTTGCCCTGATGCTGCACGGCAGTCGCGACGCCCGGGCGGTTGGTGCCGTCGGTATAGAATGCCGCCTGCTGGTGGCTGTTCTCGCCATAGCGCAGGGTCTGTTTCAACTCACCGGCAAAGGCGCGGCGCTTGGGTGCCTCAAGTTGCAGTGCATCGGCCATCCAGTTGGAGACTGCGGTGTCGTACGCAGCCGTCCTAGCATACGCTTTTTGCGCCAGCCACTGGCGGAAGCCATAGGATGTCTTGCCGTAATTTTCTTCCAGCTGATCCAGCAGAGACGTGTAGTCCTCGACATCCACAACCACGTTCACGAAGGCATGGTTCTTGGACGCCGCACGGATCATCGCCGGACCGCCGATATCGATATTCTCGATGCATTCATCATAGCCCGCGCCTTTGGCCACGGTCGCCTCGAACGGGTAGAGGTTCACCACCAGCAGGTCGATCGCGCCAATACCATGCTCCTCCATCGCCGCCACATGAGTGTCGTTGTCGCGCAAAGCCAACAGGCCGCCATGCACCATCGGGTGCAGGGTTTTGACACGGCCATCCATCATCTCGGGGAAGCCGGTGATCTCGCTGACGTCCTTAACCTCCAGCCCTGCATCGCGCAGCGCCTTGGCGGTGCCCCCGGTCGAGAGCAGCTCGACCCCACGCTCGGCCAATGCCTTGCCCAGCTCGATCAGCCCGGTCTTGTCGGAAACGGAAAGCAACGCGCGGCGCACGGGGTGAAGATCGGTCATGGGTCCAAAGGTCCTTTTGGCGTCAGTCAAACTCGGGCTCGTCCCGGTGCAGATCGCGTACGGCATAGGCGGTATCCTGTGCCTTGCTCAACGTCCACCGGGTGCGGGTCGCATACTCCATTGCGCGCCCGGATAGAACGATCTGTTTTGTCGCGCGTGGCTTTAAACGGCCTTTTTCAAGGTAAACGCTTGGTTCGACAGATAATTTTCCTACGCCATCATGGCGGAAAACCCAAATCTCACCGCTTTTGAGAGCCATCGACACCGCCGCGCCGCCCAGATCCAGCGCCGCATCCACATCCGGATGCAGGTGAAACCGGATATCAAACCCGATACCCTTGAGGCCCGAGGCGTCCAGCGCCTTGTCAAATTGCCGTTTTGCCTTGTCGGTGGCGGTCAGCAGAATGTCCTCACACGCCAATTCGCGCCCGTCAAAGCGCAGTTCGAACGTGCGGGCATGGGTCAGACCAAAGACCTTGGTGTATCCATCGTGCCCGGCCATGAACCGTGTGCCTTCGATAGCGTCTTCAAAGTCGACCGGGACCTCGTGCGGCGCATCCACCAAGGCCTCACGTTCGCTGCCGGGGGTAGGATCGGCCAACCGAGCGCTGGAGTACCCGTCGAGGCACAGCGTCGAATGTGACGGCGTGGCGCGGCCCGCGCGCCGCCATTCCATCCCAAAGCTTTCGCCCGAGCCGCAATTCACGATCAGGGGCCTGCGGCCCGATGACAGCTCGAACGCAAGCGTCGAAGCATGGGCATTGAACGACGCCGCCCCTTTGGGTGGCGGGCTGGCATCCACGATCACACTGGTCCGCGCGGCGTAAAGGCGCGCAAACCCCATGGACAACCCCGAGGCGTGCTGCGGTCTCACCCCGCTTTGGGCAAGGGCCTGGTCCAGACGCCCCTCAACCCCGCGCCCGCCGCCATGGAACCGGGCAAGCGCCCCGTCCGAATGGCGCAGGCTGCGCAAGGTGGGGGCCATGCGTTTGATGGCGTTCGCCTGCGCCCCGGGCGTGCCCCGTCCCAACTCGCTGAGCGCAGCCGACGTCCAGGACAGCAGTGTAAAAACCTCAAGCAATTCTTCCGGGTTTCGGGTTGGGATACCGCCCTGAGCATCAATCTGGCCGTCGCATTCACGCGCCAAGGCCCGCAATGCGGGATCGGCCATTTTTTCCAACCCCTCCAGCGCCAGCCCAGCCTGTACAAGACCGGCCAACGCCTCGAACCGGGGCAGGCCCGGCGTTGCCGCCTTCCAGCGTTTGGACAGAAACCATGTCTGCTGCGCCAAGGCGCGGAAGAAGATCTTGCGTTGCGTGTCGTGCATGCCGCGCAAAAGGAACATGGCGTGGTTGATCCAGCGGATCACACGCCGTCCCGTCAGATCCGGGGCCCAGCCCGGCCCCTGCCCCCGGCCATGAACCTTGATCCAGCCCCAAACCCATCGCTGAGCCTTTTCCCGGGCGCGCATATCACCCACGGCGGCCAGATCATCCAACCAGGCAAAGCCGTGACGCTCATTGTCGAAACCGGTGCTGGGGGCAGCCACATCCCATAACTCGGTATCCTGCGCCTCGACCAGATAGCCCGCAAACAACAGATTCCCTGCAACCAGCTGACGTCCGCGGGCAAAGGAGCCTACCGTGCGCGGTTCCGGCTCACCAACAAATCCCGAGACCGCTTTGCGCCGCTGGCTGAGCCGCGCGTAGAGACGGTTCTGAAACCGTGTCCACCGATTGGTCATGGAATCCGTCTTTGACATGACGCTCGTTACTCTGCCCCTTGCGCTCTGCTGGCGCCTGAGACCCAACGATAGACCGGGGCGATCGTCAAGTCATCGAAAAGCGTGTCATTACGTCGATTTGTTCAGGCAGGCGATGTAGAACCCGTCCATTCCGCCGCGGTCAGGCCAGTAATCGGGCCGCAGGCGCAGGCCGCCCTCTTCGGTCAACCAGCCCGGTTCGACCCCTTCGATTTCCAGCGCGCCGCGATCCACTGCCATGTTTGGATATTGATCCAAAGCCTCTTCCACCTGCACCTCACCCTCATCCGGCAGCAACGAGCAGGTGCAATAGACCAGCCGCCCGCCGGGCTTTAGCAACGTCCAGGCATGTTCCAGCATTTGGGCCTGTAACTCAATCAGCCCACCGAATTCCGAACCGTCCTTGGCAAAGGGCAGGTCCGGGTGGCGACGGATCGTACCTGTGGCCGAGCAAGGCGCGTCCAGCAGGATGGCGTCGTATTGTCCTTGATGTTCCAGCGCATCCCCAGCAATCACGGTCGCCTTCAACCCGGTGCGCTGAAGGTTCTCACGCACCCGTTCCAAGCGGTTCTCGGACACATCCAGCGCGGTGACATCGGCTCCGGCAGCAGCCAGTTGCAGCGTCTTGCCACCCGGTGCCGCGCAGAGGTCTAGGATCTTTTCACCGGGCTGCGGAGCCAGTACACGCACCGGCAACGCGGCGGCGGCGTCCTGTACCCACCAGTCGCCCGATTTAAACCCTGGCAGGGCCGAGACCTGCCCCGCATCCTGAATCCGCAACGATCCGGTTGGCAAAACCTCTCCGGGGCCGGTTGCACCGGGTTTCAGAGAGATATCAAGCGGCGCACCTGAAAACTGCGCCTGCTCCATGCCTGCAACAGCCTTTGCACCCCATGCCATGATCAGTGGCTCGCGCAGCCAGTCCGGCAAACGCGGAACCCGCATTTTGGGCCAAGCCTCGGGACCTTCGGCGGCCACTTTGCGCAGAACCGCGTTGACCAGCCCTTTGAGCCGTCCGTGTTTGCGCGACCGGCCCACAATCTCGACCATCGAGTTCACCACCCCATGCGCGGCTTCACCGTTGCATAGCTCAACCGCTCCAAGACGCAGGGCGTTGTGAACGGTCAGCGCCGGTGTCCGGTTTAGGTGATTGTCCAGCAGACGATCCGCACGCTCGAGCCCGCGCAGAGTTTCAAGCGTCAGGCGTTGCGCCCGCGCGCGATCCTCTGGCCCCAGCCGATCCAGCGCACCAGCAGCCAGACATTCGGACAACAGCCGCCCCTCCCCCAGAATCTGATCCAGCAGAAAGATCGCGCTGCGTCGCGCCGCTGTTGCGTTGTCGGACATGGAACCGCCTTTGATGAAACCCTCATCCACATTGCCAAATGCGGACGGGGGCGTATATCAAGCCCGTGCACGGAAAGGAACCCGATGTCATGAGTGATGACCGCAACGACCTGCCCCCTGCCGCCCAACGCGCGTTGGCCGAGGCGGAAGAGCGCCGCAAAAAGGCGGAAGCTGAGGCCAAGAAGATACCCAAGGAATTGGGCGGGCGCGACGGTCCCGATCCGGCCCGCTACGGGGATTGGGAGAAAAAGGGCATCGCGATCGACTTCTGATTGCTCATCCCCGCAGCGCGTCAAGAAAATCCGCGATCAGTGCGCGCTGTTTTTTGGACTTTGCCCGATCCTCGGGCCAGGTCAGCCAATACCCATCTTTGGTTTTCAACTCGGGCAGGTTCAACCTGCGCAAGCGGCCCGCCTGCAAATCCGCCTTTGCCAAAGCGACCGACCCCAATGCCACGCCCATGCCTTGCCGCGCGGCTGAAAGTGCATGTTCCATTGAATCAAAGCTGATGTTCGACGTCGTCACATCGCCCTGACTCGACTTCCGCGCCCAATCCCGCCAACCCGGGCGCTCTCCGCGCAGATCAATCAAAGGCGCACCCCATTCCACGCCCGGGGCCGCCATAGGCACGAGCACTTCGGGCGCGATCAATTCGGAATCGCGCCCCGGCCAAGCCCCACGACCGTAGCGGATCTGCAGCCACGTGCGCTCTTCATCCAACGATGACCGACGCGCCACAGAATCCGTCATCACACGCACTTTTGGCCGTCTCTCCTGAAACCGGACAAGGCTTGGCACCACCAGTGCATGGATATTCGACGACAACCCGGCTACGCGCAATTCACGCGGAGATTTTCCGAACAGATCCTCGGTGTTGCGCTCCAACGCCTGCAGGCTGTCCTGCACCAGTGGCAGATAGCTTTCGCCTTCGACGGTCAGCGACACGCCTCGTGCCTCACGTACAAACAACGTCCGCCCCAGCCAGGCCTCAAGATTGCCAATCCGCTGGCTGACCGCAGCCTGCGTCAGCCCGAATTCCCGGGCAGCCGCCGAAAAACCGCCCAGACGCCCCGCCGCTTCGAACACCCGCAGCCAGTCTAAAGGCGGCAACCCGATCTTTTTCTTAGCCATAAGTTTTTCCAAGCCTCAGCAGAAAGAAGGATTAATTGTGGTAATGCCATAAGGGGCGTATCTGCTCAACCAAAGCCGCGCTGAACAGGAGACCCCCATGCTGCGCACCGCCACTCACGACGCCTCGGTCGTGACCGTTGAATTCGAAACCGGCACCACGGCCCGTTTCCACGCCATCTGGCTGCGCGACAACGCGCTGGACCCTGAAACCCGCGCGCCCGGCAACGGCCAACGTCTGATCACCATCGGTGATATCCCTTCAGACATTTCGGTCAGCGCCGCCGAGGTCAGCAACGGTGACTTGACCGTTACTTTCCAACCCGAAGGCAAAACCGTCACCTTCCCCGCCAATTGGCTGGCCGACCACAGCTATGACCGCGACCATAGTCTTGCCACCGGGCGGACCGCCCCCGGCATCACCACCTGGGAACGCGGGATCGACGCGCCCAGCGGCGATTGGGACAAGGTGCATGCTTCTCCGACCGCCAAGCGCAATTGGTTGGCGGCAGTGGCCGAGTACGGTTTCGCCAAACTCACTGGCGGGCCGACCGAACCGGAATCGCTGCTAAAGGTGGCCGATCTGTTCGGTTACATCCGCGAGACCAACTATGGCCCCTATTTCGAAGTTCGCACCGAGGTGAACCCAACCAACCTCGCCTATACCGGCCTTGGTCTGCAGGCGCATACGGACAACCCCTATCGCGATCCGGTTCCGACGTTGCAAATTCTATACTGCCTCGAAAACAGTGCCGAGGGCGGTGACTCCATTGTCGTCGATGGCTTCCGTGCTGCCGAAAAACTGCGCGAACAGAACCCGGATGGGTTTGCCCTGCTGGCAGGCTATCCTGCGCGGTTCGAATACAAAGGCTCGGACGGGGTCTGCCTGCGCGCGCGCCGCCCGATGATCGAACTGTCACCGGACGGGGAGCTGATCGGCATCCGTTTCAACAACCGCTCGACCGCGCCACTGGTCGATATCCCGTTTGACAAGATGGAGGCATATTATGCCGCCTATCGCCAATTGGGTGAGATCATCGACGACCCGGCCATGGGCGTGTCGTTCAAGCTTGAACCGGGCGAGAGCTTCATTGTCGACAACACCCGCGTCTTGCACGCGCGTCTGGGATATTCCGGCGCGGGTTCGCGGTGGTTGCAGGGATGTTACGCCGACAAGGACGGTCTGCTGTCCACATTAGCGGCGATGGAGATGACACAGCCGGAGGCGGCGGAATGAAACCCGATTTCTCGACCCTGAACCGGGACAATATCGTGGCCTTCATCGGCGATATTTTCGACCGCCGGGGCGGCGAAGAGTACCTGGGCGAACCTGTCACCATGGCCGAACACATGCTCCAAGGCGCGACCATCGCCGAACAGAACGGCCAGCCCGAGGAAATCATCGTCGGCGCGCTGCTGCATGACATCGGCCATTTCACATCTGAGTTCGGCACCTACCATCCCGACGATACCGAAGATCGTCACCATGAAGACGCGGGCGCGGAGGTGCTGGAACAGTTCTTCCCATCGGTCATAACCGATTGTTGCCGGTATCACGTGGCGGCCAAGCGGTACCTCTGCGCCACCAAACCCGAGTATTTCAACCGGCTCTCTGCTGCTTCGGTTCATACCCTGGAACTACAGGGCGGCCCCATGAGCGCCGATGAGGTCGCCGAATTCGAGGCCAACCCGAACCTGAAAGAGATCATTCAGGTCCGGTATCTGGATGAGGCCGGCAAGCGCCCCGATATGGAAACACCGGATTTCGCCCATTTCGCACCGATGGTTCAGCGCATGGTCGACAGGCATCTGGGGGCCGCATGACCGCACCGGAGTATATCTTTGAGGCCAGTAGCAAGCCGTCTCTGCCGTGGCACGAGGTCCCGCTGATCCGGGCAACGGACGAGTCGGTCAAGGGCTATGGCTGTCTGGTAGACGATCCCGATACCTTCGAGATCGAAATCGTGCGCTGGCCCCAACAGGGCTGGCGACCGATTGACGAAGGAACCGGCGACGAGGGTGGCTGGGTCGAGGGCACTTTCGAATGCAACTGGCAGGGCGATGTCCTCTACGGTGAGAACGAAGCGGTGAAGGGTCACTATGTGCTCGGCTGGTCTGCGGACCCGCAGCAGGCGCAGACGGTGCGGCAAACCGCGCCGCGGGATCAGGTGCTGCTATGGCACATGAATTATCATCCGGATGGAGGTCAGATGTTCTTGCCGCTGGACAACAAACCTTTCGTCGTTCCTGCCGCCCTGCCCGGGGACAACCTCACCCCGGACAAAGTGGTCGCGTTCTGGTGCGATGGGTCACGCGGACTCTATATCCATCCCGGCATTTGGCATGAGGGGATTTTCCCGGTCGAAGACAATCAGCGGTTCCTCGACCGGCAAGGCAAGGTCCACGCCCGTGTCAGCGCAGATATCGGCAAGGAATTCGGAGTTTACCTTGCCTGCCCGCTCCGGGCCGACAAAATCAAGGACCTCTGAAGGGCTGGGCAACACGCCGGTGCCGCGCGTTTTCACAATCCCTTAACCGTTGGCGGCCACATCTGTGATACGCTCGACACTGTCCAGTTTAAAGGGGAGGCCTCTGATGGGATTGAATAGGCGTCGAGTGGTTCAGCTTGGAACTGCGGCAACGGTCGGAACCTTGCTTCCGCGCGTCGGGGCTGCGGCCGCTGACCAGAATGACACGTTCGAACAGGAATTCGCGAATACGATCAATCAACTGAGAACCGCATTCTCCGAGCTTGGCTTTATTGAGGCTGAGCCCCTCTCGCTGGCCTCGGGGGTCGACGACTATAATGGCGGGTTGCGGCACGACTTCGATCAGTCCGCTCTGCCTTCGGGAGAATATGTGATTCAGCCGCTGGCGCGCGTCGCGGATGTTGACGAAAAATCACGTGCCGACGTGTTGCCTCTGTTTCACGAGGTGGGCTGTCATCCTGCCGATGCTGACGGGGAGGCCACGACCCGGCTGATGATGCAAGTTCTGACTCAGAGCTTTGGCCTGGACCCGTCCCGCATTGCCTTTGTCACTGTGCCGCAAGCCGATGACATGCGCCCTGTGCTGGACGCGTTGGGCTTACCATTCACCGAAAAGGTGCTGCTGCGCGATAAGGCCGAGGCATTGGCGGCGCGCGATGCCTCGGGCTTTTTCTTCCCCGACCCGTTTGGGGATGAGTACCTTGTGACGATGGGCGTCTACTATCGGCTGGGTGGTACGGATGAAGCGGCCCCCACCGCATACCCACCGTCGGACAACTGGACCGAAATCGGCGAGGTTGTGATTGGCGGGCAGGCCGCACCCCTTGGCATTTCCATAGGGGCCGAACGCCTGACTTACGCGCGGACGGGTCAATACCCGACCTGGGATCAGCGGCTAGGCGCACTGTTTTCCCGGATCGAGGACGAGGGCGCTGAGCCGCCCGGTCTTGCCGCCTTCCGCTAAAGACGCTTAAAGCCCCAGCACATCCACCATGTCGTATTGGCCTGGGTCTTTCCCCTGCCCCCAAATCGCCGCCTTCAGCGCGCCACGGGCAAAGATTGCCCGATCGGTGGCCAGATGGCGCAACACGATGCGCTCGCCCGGCGCGGCGAAAAGGACGTCATGTTCGCCAACAATGTCGCCGCCGCGAATGGCGTGAAAGCCGATATCGCCGCGCTTGCGGGCTCCGGTAATGCCATCGCGACCGCGATCCGCCACGTCCGCCAGATTGACACCCCGCCCCTCGGCGGCGGCCTCGCCCAGCATCAGCGCTGTGCCCGAGGGCGCGTCGACCTTATGGTGGTGGTGGCCTTCGATCACTTCGATGTCGAAGTCTTCGTCCAGCGCAGCGGCGACCTTTTTGGTCAGTTGCACCAGCAGATTAACGCCGAGGCTCATATTCCCGGCCCGCACGATCACCGCATGGCGAGACGCAGGCTCGAGCGCCGCGATCTGCTCATCCGTCATGCCGGTGGTGCCGATCACATGGACACAACGCGCCTGCGCGGCCAGAGCGGCAAACTCCAGCGTTGCCTCGGGCGCGGTGAAGTCGATCACCGCCTGCGCCTGCGCAAACGCCTCAAGCGGGTCGTCGGTCACGGTGACGCCCAGCGGCTGGCCACCCATTGCCGTGCCAACATCCTGACCGATCCAGTCATGGCCCGCGCGTTCAACCACGCCGACCAGACGGGCCTGATCGCTGTCGGTCACGGTCTTGATCAGCATCTGCCCCATACGGCCCGAAGCCCCTGTGATGACGATCCCCGGAATATGGGTCATTGCGCTGGTCCTTTCGCGTTGGTCGGCTCAAAGCCTCCTACCCCGTTCACGCCCGCTTGGCAAAGCCCTGCTTTGGGCTTAGATCGGGGATATGGCAAAGAACAAATTTCACGATGGCCCCGGCCCGTCCCAAAGACAGCTGCGTGTCGGCGAACTGATCCGTCGCACACTGTCCGAGGTTCTGGCGCGCGGAGATGTCCACGACCCCGACCTGAACCGTATGTCGATCACCGTGGGCGAGGTGCGCACCTCGCCCGATCTGAAGATCGCCACTGCCTATGTGCTGCCCTTAGGCGGCAAAGGGCAGGAGGATGTGATCGAACTGCTCGCCCGCAATAAGGGTGAGCTGCGGCGCATGGTCGGCAAGAAGGTCGGCCTGAAATTCTCGCCCGATCTTCGGTTCCGTCTGGATGACACGTTTGATCGTCTCGACGACACCCGCCGCATGTTCGAACAGGACGCGGTGCGCCGCGATTTGGACGAGTGATCCGCGCAATTGTCACTCTGGGCGCGGTCCTCTGGGCGGCGCAAGCCTCTGCGGTCACCTGTGAAAAGCTGACCCATGAGGACAAGCGGTACACCATCTGCGAGGTGGATGCCGCGGGCGAAGAGCTGCGTTTATTCCTGAATGACGAAAACGGCGATGTGCTGGGGCATTTCTCTTCGGTGAACGAGGCTCTGGCCCCGCAAGGCAAACGCCTGGCGTTCGCGATGAATGCAGGCATGTATCACGACGACCGCTCGCCCGTCGGGCATTATGTCGAAGGCGGTCAGGAGCAGATGCGCGTGATCCCCAATGCGGGTCCGGGCAATTTCGGTTTGCTGCCGAACGGGGTATTTTGCATCCGCGAAGGCCGCGCCGATGTGTTCGAAACACTGGACTATGTCGATCAGGCGCCCAGCTGCCGGTTTGCCACGCAATCTGGCCCGATGCTGGTCATTGATGGCGAATTGCACCCGCGTTTTCTGCTCGATTCGACGTCGCGCTATGTGCGCAACGGGGTGGGCACCAGCGATGACGGCACCCGCGCCGTGTTCGCAATTTCCGAGGACTACGTCACCTTCCACGAATTCGGCAGCCTGTTTCGCGATGTGCTGGAAACGCCGAATGCTCTGTTCTTCGACGGCAATATCTCTCGCATGTATGACCGGGCGAACAACCGGTCCGATGTCGGATTCTCGTTGGGGCCGATCGTTGGCGTGGTCGAAGATGCACCCTGAAATTGACAGGGGCAGAGTGATCCGCTAACTCGCGCGCCTCGGCAAGATTCTAGGTGTGATATGGGACGCAAACGCAAGGGCCGCGACATTTCCGGTTGGCTGGTGGTGGATAAGCCAGCAGGCATGACTTCTACGTCGGTGGTCAACAAAGTGCGTTGGGCGATGGACGCCAAGAAAGCCGGCCATGCGGGCACGCTTGACCCCGAGGCGACCGGCGTTCTGGCCGTGGCTTTGGGTGAGGCGACCAAAACCGTTCCTTACATCACCGATGCTTTGAAAGCCTACACTTTCACCGTACGACTGGGTCAGGCCACCAATACTGACGACGCCGAGGGCGAAGTGGTTGCGAGCAGCGATGCGCGCCCCTCGGATGAGGATATCAAACAGGCGCTGGCCCCGTTTCTGGGTGATATCATGCAGGTGCCGCCCAAGTTCTCGGCCGTGAAGATCGACGGACAACGCGCCTATAAGCTGGCCCGCGATGGCGAGGATGTGGAACTGGCTGCACGTCCGCTATGGGTCGAAGAACTGATTTTGCTCGACCGTCCCGACGAAGATCATGTCGTTTTGGAAATGACCTGCGGCAAAGGCGGCTATGTTCGCTCAATCGCCCGCGATCTGGGCGCGGCGCTGGGGTGCCACGGCCACGTCAAAGAGCTGCGCCGAATCTGGTCCGGCCCGTTCGAGGTCGAAGACGGGCTGTCCATCGAACAGATCGACGAGATGGCCAAGACAACTGCGCTGGACGACTATCTGCATCCGCTGGAAACCGGCCTCGCTGACCTGCCCGAGCTGAAATGCACCCCCGAAGGCGCCACCCGCCTGCGCAACGGCAACCCTGGTATGGTTTTGGCCTCGGATGTCGAATACGGGGATGAGGCCTGGGCCTCGCTGGATGGCAAGGCTGTGGCTGTGGGCATCTACAAATCCGGCGAATTGCACCCGAGCCGGGTGTTCGTTGATTGAGTGGCGTGCTAGGCGGTTGGAATGATCACCCGTTCGCACACCAAGGGCGACGCGCCCTCGACCGCCATCTATTCCGACTGCGAAATGTATCGCTATAGCCTGACCCGCGTGTGGGACGCTGACGGGCGCAAAGCGTTGTTCGTAATGCTAAACCCTTCGACCGCGACTGAGGTTCAGAACGACCCCACCGTCGAACGATGCGAACGCCGGGCGCGGGCCTTGGGGTTCGGGGCCTTTCAGGTGACCAACATCTTTGCCTGGCGCGACACCGACCCACGGAAAATGCGCGCGGCTGACGATCCTGTGGGTCCCGAGAATGACGCGGCCATTCTGGACGGCGTCGCATGGGCCGATCAGATCATCGCGGCATGGGGCACCCACGGCGCGCATCTGGAACGCGGCCCAGCGGTGGAAACCTTGTTGCGCGGCACTGGCCAGCCCCTGTTTCATCTGGGCCTAACCAAGGACGGTCACCCCAAGCATCCTCTTTACATCGCCTATACACAGCAGCCCGAACCTTGGTGACCATAAGTTAACCACAAACCCAGCTTGGCTTTGACCAACTGACTGACCGCATGGGATATTTCACTCTCGGAGAAATCTGCTCTCGGAGGGGTATCATGTTTCTGGCTGGATTGATTGGCCTCGCCGCGATGAGCGGTGCAGCCTTTGCGGTAGGTGATCTGTTCGACTCTGATGAAGATCCGGAAGAGGATGACATCATCGAGGATGAACCGCCGGAGGTGTCGGAGGGCAACTTCCTGGATGTGGGCGAAAACGTCGACGACCCCGAGCCTTCGACTGGCACCATCATATCAGAGTTTGAGGGGGATCTGATCATCGCCGGAGATGACGGCACGGATGTGCTGACCGGGCAGGACGGCGACGATCAGATCAACGGATATGGCGGTGACGACTCGGTGCTTGGAGGCAAAGGCGATGACACCCTGCACGGCGGAGAGGGCACCGATACCATCGCGGGTGGCGGTGGTGACGACGTTCTTCACGGGGAAGGCGGCAGCGATACTTTGACCGGGGATGAAGGCGATGACAGGCTTTACGGCCATTTCGGCGCAGACATGTTGGATGGCGGCGAAGGCGACGATGAGCTCTATGGCGGGCAGGACAACGACACGCTGACCGGTGGTGCTGGTGACGACGCACTGCACGGCGGCTACGGCGACGATCACCTCACAGGTGGTGCGGGTGAGGACGTCGTGTTCGGGGGCGACGGTGACGACGTTCTGTCTGGGGATGACGGCGAAACCGAAGACTCAGTGGACTTTCTGAACGGCGGCGCTGGGGATGATACGATCCAGGCACATAGCGGTGATGTTGTGACCGGCGGCGACGGCGCAGACAGCATCCAGTTGGCACCCGAAAGCGGCGACGCCCCGGTCAAGGTGATGGACTTCGAACCCGGACAAGACAAACTGCTGATCTCTTGGGAGGGGGAAGAGGACCCAGACATCCAGCTTGAAACCGATACCGAAAACGAAAACCTGACCCGCATCCTGGTTGACGGGCAGAACGTGGCCCAACTGCTCGGGGCGGACGGGTTGACGGTGGATGACATTCAGCTGATCAATGGTCAGGACCTGTCCCAGCTTGGCGCGCTTTACTAACGCAACAGAATCCCTTTGCCATTTGCATGAAATCCGCCTATACGCGCGCATCTGCATCGGAATCGGTGCGGTTTTCTCCATGGGCCTGTGCTGGACGACATCCCGGCCTGCGCCATCAACTCTAACCTTTAAAGGAGACCCCGATGTCGATTACTGCCGCTGATAAAGCACGCGTCATGAAAGAATTCGCAACCAAAGAGGGCGACACCGGTTCGCCTGAAGTCCAGGTTGCCATCCTGACCTCGCGCATCAACACCCTGACCGAGCACTTCAAGACCCACAAAAAAGACAACCACGGTCGTCGCGGTCTGCTGAAAATGGTCGCCCAGCGCCGTAAACTGCTGGACTACCTGAAGGGCAAAGAAGAAGCGCGCTATCAGGAACTGATCAAAAAGCTGGGCATCCGCCGTTAAGTTCGGATCGCATCGCTTTCAGATTTTGAACGCCCGCCAAATTGGCGGGCGTTTTTCTTGTTTTGTGACGCTGCCGCCATTCGCTGTAAGTGCACCCCCGGTTTGCGCACTTATGCGCAAAGCGTCCAATCTGTCCGCGCCACTGTAGTAGCCCTCCAAGCCACGCCTCAGACTGCAGGCTTCAACCCGATCGAAGTTTATTGCCCCGCCGTTCTCGTCAAGTTCCTGCTCGGCAATGTATCTTGGGAACGACTTCAATCTGGGTGAGCCAGAAGACTCTGTATTTGTAAGGACGCGCTCAAGTATTCGCCTGAATTCTTCAGCCGTTACCATTCGTACGGACTGGAATCTAAATTATATTATTATTTTCAATATTTTAATGACCAATACGCCCCTCTGAATTTAAGCTTAACTCACCCCTAGCTCACCGTAACTCACTTTCGGTCCATTCCATCCGCCTTCAAACATATTGGCTAACGTGAATACAAAAAGGTCACATCCAGCCATGAACTGCAGGGAACTCCACGCCCTCATACCCGAGCATTCCCAAGCTGCTCTATTCCGAGCGCTAAGGAGCAAAAATGTACTTGAGGCGGTGGAAGACCTTGATGAAGCCCTTAAGCAAGTAGCCCTCTCCCCGGAAAAGTCTCCCGCACGAAGAGAGTGGGAGACGGTTCGAGACGAACTGCTGTCTGAAATTCGACGACTTACGCAGAGGGTAATCGAAGCCGATTGACATCGACAATGTCTAAGAACCGTAGATTCCGATCTTCAGGAACCCAGAGCAAGCCAAAAACCGTGCGCCAAACCAATACTCGGAGGATCCCAAAATGAGCCAACCCCGCAACCCCTACGGCAAACGCCCTGGCGGCGGTATTACACTGCCAGATTACTACCGCCCAACCCCAGGCTGCAGCAGCAACAACTTTTTCCCACCGAATGAGTTTCTGCCAAAGGGTGAGATGCGCATCTGTTTCACCGGCAGCACGCCATGGCCACCCACGCTTCAGCAATCAGGCACCTCAATTGTGCTGGAACTCGGCAACGGCACGCCCTTCCCGCGCAGGCTTTTTTTCGATTTTGGCAATGGTTGCGTAAAGAACATCATTCAGCTCGGTATTTTGCCGCCGATGGTGCGCGACATCTTCATCAGCCACCTGCATGTAGATCACTATGCCGACCTGCCCTACTTCATGCCGTTCCGCGCTTGGGGTGGTGGTTGGCGCAATGGTCTACGCATCTTTGGTCCGACTGGCGACCGTCCGGAAACGGGCACGCAATACATGGTCGACAAAATGCATGAGATGATGACGTGGCACCTTGAAAACTTTGACCACTGCCCGATCGGCGAAGGATACAACACCGAGGTTGTCGAATTCGATTACAAGGACGAAGGCGGCATCGTTCTCGAAGAACCCGGTTTGAAAGTGACCCACTGGGCGCGGAGTCACGTTAAGAACGGCGCCTCGGCGTACCGTGTTGACTGGGAAGAGGCCGGATTGTCCTTCGTCTGGACGGGCGACGGGCGCCCAGATGAGAGTACGATCAAGTTCGCGAAAGGCTGCGACATCTTCGTAACTGAGGGTCAGGCCGACGTGCCAAAACTCTTCAACTACAAATATGGCACACCGACCGAGGTGCTTCAGTTTACGATCGATACCTACCATACGCCTTATTATGCGGCAGGGTATCTGATGAATGAAATCCAGCCCCGAGCCGGCGTCATCTGCCACTACACCGAAAATCCCGAAGGTGAATCAATCCAAGAAATCCGCGCGCACTGGGATGGGCTGTTTATGTGGGGTGGGCCTGACATCAAAGTCATCAACGTCACAAAAGACAGGATCTGGGAGCGCATGGCCCTGAGGCCAGAGACACCGGCGATGCAGCCACCAGACCCCAGAACTCTGCCGGTTGAGATTTTGCCGGGGGGCGAGCTTCCTGACTTTATCCCGATGCCCAAGCCACGGCGGCCGCGGGAAGAACAGCAGGATGCCTTCCTGCGCGAGCGCGAGTTGGACCCGAAGATCTACACACCTGAGGATGTGCAGCGTCCGCTGACGCAACATTATGACGAGGACTTCTTCAAAATCGATGTTCAGGCGCTGATCGACGCCCGTGACGGGAAATAAGGCCGTTCACAAACAAAGCGGGCCGCACCATTGCGACTTGGTGGTTCGGCCCATTATGCGCAAAACAAGGGGTTTCAAATGTCCACTGCAGTAAAAGAAGCTGTCCCATTGACGATCCTCACCGGATTTCTGGGCGCGGGCAAAACGACACTATTGAATCACATTCTCACCGGTGACCACGGGTTGAAAGTCGGTATCCTTGTGAACGACTTCGGGGCAATCAACGTGGATGCCGAACTCGTCGTAGATGTCGAAGATGGCATGGTCAGTCTGGCAAACGGCTGTGTGTGCTGCCAGATCAGGGACGACCTGATCGAATCCGTCGCTGAATTGCTGGAGCGTGAAGACCCGATCGAGTACATCATTCTCGAAGCAAGCGGTGTTGCCGATCCTTCGGGTATCTACATGACGTTTGCGGACTCTTCATACCGCGACATGATCCGACTAGACAGTGTGACCTGTGTCGTTGATACCGACCAGGTCTTCTCGCATGAAGATCCGGAACTCGTGAAACTAAAACTGGAACAAATCGGCTTTTCTGATCTTGTGATCATGAACAAAGTTGATCTGGCCGGCGTGGAAGAGGCTGCAAAAGTCAAAAGCTGGATTGATGGGCACTTCAAGCGTGTGCGCATCGTACCTGCGGTGAAATGCGAGGTGCCGCTCGAAATTTTGCTTTCAGTAGGTCGCTTCGATGTAGCACGGTCCGTTCCGGACTCAGATCACGACCACGACCATGGGCACCACCACGGGCATCATCATGGGATCACCTTCAAAACCTGGAACGGAACTTGGGCTGAACCGGTGTCGCGCCGTGCGCTTGAACGCATGATCAAACGCGAACTTCCCGGCAATATCTACCGATGCAAAGGTTTCGTGCATTTGGCCGAGGATCCGGCGCACCGATACGTTTTGCAGGTTGTCGGCAGACGTCTTGAACTGATGCGGGACCGTCCATGGGGCGAAGAAACGCCGCAAACACGGCTTGTTGCGATCGCGCATGGATCAACGCTCGATCCAGAACATTTGGACGCGTTGTTCAATGCTTGCACGGTCTCGTCTGTCGGAAACGAAAACAGCCAAGTTGTAACTGTCGCCGCGGGATAGTTACTATGCATGCGTTGGAAGTGCTGATCGTTCAAGGGGCGAGCTACATCCAGATACTGTTCGAAGCGGCAAGTGTCTTCGTTGTCGCTGCGGGAGGCATAGCCTTCGCACGAGCGTTCATCATGCATCGAAAGTCGGACGCCGAGCCAGCCGCGCGGCGCATCCTCGGAAAGTACCTGATCGTGGCGCTCGAATTGCAACTAGGCGCAGACATTATCGCAACCGCAACAGACCCTTCAATCGAGGAACTCGCGAAACTGACGGCCATCGCCTTTGTCCGCACCTTTCTGGATTACTTCCTGGTTCGGGAAATTCGCGAGGAGCGCGTCGCAGACAAACCAAATGAAACCTGAAAATGCACTGAGGCATACTATGGACTTTGATGACGAGGATGAAGCGGTGCGTTCTACCAACCAGATGGCTGGAGAACGCACGGACCTTGCATTCGAGCGTTCTCGGCTCGCGTCAGACAGGACGACTATGGGATACATGAGAACGGCCACGTCACTCATTGGTTTCGGTTTTTCCATACCCGCACTATTTCGAATTCTGACTGAAGTGCCTGGGTTGGAAGAAGCTCCGGTGGAACACGCACGTTTCGTCGGACTATTCATGCTGGTACTGTCGGTGCTAATGCTGTCTGTCGCCTTAGTGCAGCAAATTACTTTTCTTAAGCGGATCTCTGATATCTCCGGAAAGCCATTTCCGATCTCACCAGCGTTGGTCTCAGCCGGGTTGATCTTGGCAGTCGCTATTTACGCTACAATCAGCATACTTTGGAATGTGGAACCACTGTGATGGAGTCCCCGCTTCCTTTCGAAGAATCCGTCACGCTGTTTATCCATATTTTTGTTTGCCTCGCGATGCTCTGTATAGGGATGAGTGCAACCTTTCGTGAAATGGGAGACGCCCTTCTCGAACGCAAAAGGCTTACTCGTTTGCTTGCAGCAAATGTCTTCATCCCGCCTATAATAGCGATTTTGATCATAGGGTTCTTTCCACTTCCGCGACCAGTGGGCGTCGTATTGTTTTTGTTGGCTGTGGCGCCCGGCGGTATCAACGCAGTCCAGTTCTCGACCAAGGCACCAGGTCAAGCGGGTGCAGCTGGTGCCTTGTTGTTTCTACTCTCGACCATTGGCTTGATACTGGCACCGGCTGCGGCACAGATTGTTCTGCCTGCCGATGCACTTGAACGTGTTGCTTGGGATCAATTGGTGATCCGTATCGTGGGTGTCATCGGCATCCCGCTATTGTTGGGAATGTTGATCCGGCATTTTCTGTCAACAGTGGCCGAGCATATCTACAAACCGGCAATGCTCATATCGACGGTTTCTTTTATTCTATCTGTCGTAATGAGCCTGAGCATCAGGCAGGAAGCTGCGGTCGGACTGGGACCGGTGAGCCTGATCGCAATATTGATCTTCATTCTCTCGCTGATGACAGTTGGGTGGTTTTTTGGTGGCGACGACAGGGAGTTCAGACAAGTACTGGCAATATGCACAAACCTGCGCAATGTCGGCCTCGTTTACCTTCTTGTAGATGCGTGCTGCTTCAATCCTGCCTATTCGTCCACTGTCTTGGCTTTCATGGCATTGATGGTTCCAATCAACCTGGTTTTTACAATTGTCTGCGCGGTAGCTCGCAAACGGAAAGACCAATCCGGGCAAGATGATGCGGGCGCCAATACATGACAATTGGGCGAACGAAATCGCGAACATGTCTTGCAACCATGTTCATTTTTGCCGCTTCCGTTTCTTGGGCACAAACCGGTGAAAATGAAAAACTGGCGGATGATCCCACCAAAATCGTTACGAAATTCGGTGCCCGTTATAGTGATTTTGGCACCGTATTCGGTTCGGTTGCGTTCGGGCCTGTAACGAAGATCAATGTCTCGATCTCAGAAGACGATCAGTGGCGCATTGGCGGCTCTTATCTCTTTGATTTTGGGATAGTGAATTTTTCGGCGTCCGAGCAGAAGCTTGAAGGCGGCGTCAAGCAAACGCAATACGCCATAGGAACGTTTGTACCGCTTGCTGCTTTTGACATCCAACCGAAGGGATGGCTTTTGTTCCCCGCACTCGGCGCAAATTATACCGATGGTCGGATCAGCAACAGTGACTTTGACTTTGCTGATGCCTTTCCCGCTGAAGTGGCCAGCAAAGGAGGTTATGTTGGTATACTTGGTCTCAAGCCACTGTCTGAACGGTGGGTTATAAAAACCGGCGGTGTCCTATCTGCCGGTTCCAACGACTACTCGGGGTTTACCATCGGTGCGGGCGTTACCTTCAACGCATCGCCGGACGATAGCATCAGCGTGTTCGGCAGCCACATCGACAACACATTCGGGCAACGTGATCTGGTTGGCATCAGCTATACGCGCGAGTTTTGACGACAACAGATCAAATGAAACACAGTGAGGGCGATTTACGATGCTCATTATTCTCGGTCTTTATTTTGGCATTGTCTGGCTGGTTTTTGCGAAACTCAAAGTCCTGCCTTGGAACGGGTTCTTCAAGACAGTCGTTTATAGTGGAGCATTGGTTATAGCGCTGGTTGTGATCGGAGCCTTAAACCACACGACACCGTCTGGGGCTGTGTCTGTGCAAGGTGCGGTCATCAACATAGCGCCGAACGTATCCGGTCCGGTCACTGAAGTGGCGGTAGAAGCGAACCAACCGGTGAAGAAGGGCGATGTGTTGTTTCGGATAGATGACACCACCTACGCGGCTGAAGTTGCCCGACTTCAGGCCTCGCTCGCATCAGCACAATCGGCAGCGGACCAGTTGCAGACAGACTATGAGGCGGCGTTAGCAGAAATCGACTCTCTTGAAGCTCAACTCGCTTTCGGTGTGCAGCGTCGCGACGACATCGTTCAGCTTACTGGGCGCGGCGCTGCAGCAGAGTTCCAATTGCAAGAGGCAGTTTCCACGATTGAACAACTCGAAGCTGGCCTGCGAGCAGCGCAGGCGCGCAGGCAAAGCCTTGAACGACGCATCGCAGCTCAGGTGGATGGAGTTGATGTTGGGGTCGTTGAAGTTCAGGAAGCGCTGGCCCAGGCTGAGTGGGCTTTGCAGCAGACGGTCGTGCGCGCGCCTGGTGACGGTGTTGTGACGGCGCTCTCGCTTCGGCCTGGCAATCGCGTCACGACCTTGCAGGGCGCTATAAACTTCATGGCTCCCTCGGATCGGCTGCTGATCGCGCGGTTACCGCAAAGCAGTTATCCCAACGTGTCCGTTGGCGATACGATCCGGATCGCTTTGGGCACAATGCCAGGTCAAGAGTTTGAGACCACTATTCTGTCAATCCCGCCGGGAACGAGAGAAGGTGCGTTGGACACAAGGGGCGGGCTGCCTAGCCTGCGCGAACTTGCAGGCACGTCAAGCTACATTGTCACCATTGATATCCCAGATGGCCTTCCTTCAGATCGTGCGCAGCTTGGTACATCAGGAACCGCACTGATAATCACGGAAGAGGCCGGTGCAATCTCAGTGCTCGCGGAAATCCTGTTTTGGATCAACAAGAAGCTCAACTACATTTGAGCTCGATAACGGTAGTGAGAAGATTTGGTTTCATCAAGAACAGGATAACACAGTTACTGTGCATACCCCGGACCCGGAAACCAATGGCTTTTTATGTGGGCTTACCGCGGCCGTCAGACGGCACCCGTTCGAATGGGAGCTGTGAGCGGTTTTTTCGAGTGTGGTAGTCCAATTGTTACGGTCCATCTCCCCGTTCATCCGTCGGTTGCGCCGCCAGAGACTTTGATGTTGATCTTCACGAACTCCGTCCTGTTCGAACGCGCCTACTGGGTTCTTTGGGAGAAACATCACAACCAAACTGCATCGCCCGACACATTATCAGACACGGCATCCCATAGAACCTAACTGTTCGTGTTGCGATTTGCGAAACCGCAAAGCCCAGATTGAATGTCCGGTTTGGGTCTGGCTATCAGCCAATCCGCACACCGCCGAGACCGGCGAATTCGCGCCCGAAGTTGAAGCTGACTTATTGAAGGATCGACGGGATCCAAGAGCAGGGAATCCCAAAACTCAGATTTTCCAGTTTTAACGCCTGACCCGTTCGGCACTGAAGAAAAGACACCGGCTAGCCTGGCCGTCTGCAAAATCGCTTTGTCACTTGCTACTTACTTCAAGCTCTTCAATCTTCCAGGATCTCTGGCACCTGAAGGAGCAGACTGAAAACCCAATCGAAATGCTCAGCGAGCGTGTTCTCAAGATCAGCTAAATCGTTTCTTTGAAGGGCCGTCAAAATACGTCCGTGATGGTCATTGGCTTGCTCAGAAACCACTGAGCTTTTCTCAAGTCGACTGCGTGCAGCCATGGAACAGACCATCACAGGTTGATAGGCCTGCAACAGAAACTCGTTCCCACTCGCCGCCACGAGACGTCTGTGAAATTCCGTATCGACGTCATTGAATGCATCGTACGACGTTGCCGACTCGACAGGGCGATACAGGTCCGGTGTAAGCGATTCGAGATCGGAGGCCAAAGTCTCACGTTCTTTTCTAGAAGCACCCTGTACGCCTGCCATTTCGAGTAGGCGGCGTGCCACGAAGAGCTTTCGAAGGCGTTCTTTGTTCAAATCAATAACCCAAGATCCGGCTTGCGCCCGGATCTGCACCAAACCTTCGGTGCTCAATGAAAGCGTCGCTTCGCGAACTGGAGTGCGGCTGACCCCAAACTTAGACATATATTCCGATTCAGGAATTCTTTGTCCAAACCTGAGTGTGCCTCGCATGATATCGGTGCGAATTGCATCGGCGATACGCTTTCGGGTTCCCCTTTGTGTCGGGAGAATTTCCATCGAAATCGGCTTATTTGCGATAGTGATGTGAAGCGCCTCCTCACAGCTAAAGACGTATTCAAGGTCAGCGAATCGAGCGGTGCACCGCGCTAGCAGTTTCTATTCATTAAATCTTAACAATAGCGGTGGGTCGAGATCACATTTTAGCTGGCTTCACGGTCTTGTCTTGAACGCAACACATTGTTCGCAAGCGAAAAGAACCTCGGGTGCGGGTGAATTTGCGCAAATTGCGTGGCGAGATTGTGTTGAGATTGTGGTCGTTTTCGCCATCTGGTATACCAGTTCCATCTCCCGTGGGGTGCGGGACGTGTATCTTTTTGTGCCGCCCTTTTGGCGGTTGGTTAAAGGAAATGGATAATGGGAAATGTACCTGTTGACTTGAGAGACAGCGCAAGCCGCGAAGTGGACGTCGACTACAGCGCCGACAAGGTTAGTTTTGGCAATCTTCCAGGGTCGTTTAACGACCTTAAAGACATTACCGGGAACAAGTTAGATTTCGACGAAGTACCTGAGCTTTTCAAGAAAGCACTTGCCGGCGAAGTTGAGGGCGTTTCCGTCACAAACATCGGATGCGGAGAGAACGGTGATCTTACGTTCTCTTTGGTATTCACCAAAACGAACAGCGAAGGCGAGGTTGTAACCACCGATATTGCCAATATCTCTGGCGTGCCCATGGATGATTTTGATGCTTCAATCGACAGCAAAGCCAACATCGGCGACGGTCGTTCATCATTCAATATCTATGATCTGAGTGACGGCAAGATTGGGAAATTTGCGTTCGGCACATCCAAGAATATGGGTGACGGCGAGGGTGGAACGACGAACATAGGGGATCTCGTCGGAGGCTCGGCAAAAGGTGAGAAGGATCTGAAGGCTCTTTTTGAGGCTGCATTGAACCCCGAGGACACACGTGTTGAGCTCGTTGGCCTCGACGGAGACTCCTTTACAATCAAAGTCCAGTATCACGACGGATCGCCAGCAGATACGATGATGTTCAAAGGTGCGGGTGACTTCATCGCTGATGTTCTTGGACCGGACAGCCTGATCAACCCCAAAAATCCGGCCGATCAGTTCGTTTTTGTGGACCTCGAAACCTCCCCCAACAAGATCGGCATCGGAACGGATAACGTGTCTGTAGGCGACGAGCCTGATCCGACGGGGGGCTCTGTCGTGCTTGGGGATTTGCCTGGCATCGTCGCAGAGGCGGATCAATTAGAAAACATCGAAGTCACCGAAGTCTTTGGACTCACCAAAATCGAAATCACGGATAATAGCACCGATACGATTTACATTCCGACAGACGATCTAGCGTTTCTCTGAAGCACATTCAGATCACCTTTAAGGCCGGCCAATGCGCCGGCCTTTTCTTTGTTTGAGGCTCAGGATAAATCGACGATTCACCAGCCCCTAAACGAGGTACGATCACCACAACGATCAATTCCCCGGGTTGCACTGGCACCACTTGTACTTCGGTTTTCGCTTTCTTCGAAACGAAACAAGACCCTGGGTGGCCACTTATGGCTCGCCGTTTAGCAAAAGCGTCTGTTTGGGTCCGCAGCCCTGCCATCTGTGAAGCGTCGGGGAATGCCCGGTTTGCCGCGGCTTTGCGGTAAGAGCCCAAACTAACTGATGCTCCACGCAGCACCAATGTACGCTTCAATCTAGCTTGGTTTAACGACACACCCAAAGTGTGTTTGTTTTGCAAGCCAAATTTACCTAGGCATGAAAGCAAGTGCATTTCGGTGAAATACAATGTTCGCAAGATATTCGGTTTCTATCTCTGCTTTGATTTGTGTCTTTGGGCTTATTCTCGCGTTGGTTCTGTTCTTCGATCCCATTCGTGCGAGCTGGATGGGCACGGAAAACTCCAGCACTGCAACTACCGCAAAAACAGTAACTGAGGTCGGAGCCCAACCAGTTGCTGGAAAAGTTGACCCACATCTGATCGCCTATGTGCGTTACCGAACTGGTCACAATGGGACTGAGGAGTTTTCATACCGGTTAAGGATGCTTGAAGACTTCAAATTTGCACGTGAAAACCCACCGAGTCTCTGGCTCGAAACGATGCGCCCTGACTGGCCACAACACCCAGATGTTTCGCCCATCATTGGAAATTCGTGCTTGGAACCGCATCGTGGCGAAGCACTGACGACCGATAAAGACCTCGCGCTCGCCTATTCAAATTATGTGGTCTGCCGTGTTGTCGCCGAGAAAACTGATGGGTTTGATGGCGTCTATGACAAAGATGCGTCTCCAAAAGCAGTGATTGGGTTTCTCTGGGGCAAACCTAATCACCAGCCAGTTTCGCGGTCGCGAGAACGCTGCAATGCTGAGGCACGCGTTTGGGCAACCACGATTGCGCAACCCGATGACAGGTTCATTCTATGCGTCATGGTTGTGGATGCAGCAGAAGGTGTCGTTGAGAGCTATGCCTACGAATTGTCACCTGGTTACGTTTTTGCCTTGCCACAAAACGGGTCCGAGATGACATCGCGGTGGCGGCGAATTCCGACCAAGCGGCGAGCTTCAGCCAACTTGGAAACGTATATACAGATTCAGGATTGGATCAAAAACGATGATGACCGAAAACGTGCGCTAAAGGAAACTGGCCCAGGCATCTTGACTGCAATTTCAGAGTTACCACCGTCGCGAGATTTTAGCTTTGTCGAAGCCACCATCTCAGATGAGGTGATCAAACTGACGATTGAAGTTCAAAGACCCAACGAGTTCAAGACTTGGACAGGCAACAGTGCGGCTCGCAAAGCAGCAAGCTGGCTTCGGAAACCATTGTGTAATTCTGACCACGGCGGGGCTCTGTTGGCGTATCAGCAGAATGTCACGAGCTTCCGCGTGACTTTTGTAAAACCGGACCAGTCCCCGCTAAGAGAAACATGGCTACCGCCAATGCTCTGTATCTGAGGCTTGATGTTATCAGCATGCTTCGGAGAATTTTACGCAAACGGCAACTTTGTCCGTTCTCCCGCCTTCCGCCCTTTGTCGTTGACTTCGAATGTCTGCTCTGGGCCCAAAGAGCCAGATGCTGCGCCTTTGTTGAATGACCACTTGGGTCGTGACAGCAAGATGTGCCGGTTGGCGTGTTATGCGAATGGTTTGGCGGGTGCGGCTATAAACTTCTGCGGTGTCAGAGGCTATGTTCTGTTCCGACACCGAGGAATAAGAAAATGCAAACCCGCGACAGAATAAAGACGCCCGACACTTTCTGGAAAGCTCTCGAGAGCCTGTCGATTAGCCGCGCTGTGCTCATGCGAGATGCCAACCTTCCATCACGCGTGTTCTCGTCAGAGGGGCGCATGACGACGAGGCAGCTCTTCGCAATGTGGGAGGTCCTCCAAACCCTCGGCGGTGATGATATTGGCCTCGCGGTTACGGAAACAATGCATGAAGCAACCTTGCCGCCGTCCTTTCTTGTCGCGTTCCATGCCAAGAATGTTGGGGAGGCTTTGTATCGTGTCGCGCGGTTCAAAGCGCTTTGCGCGCCTGAAGAGTTTCGCGTGGCGGTCGAAGGCGACGGGTGTGCTGTGACAACTGCTTGGACCTATGCCAAGCAGACAGAACCCGACGCACTTACAGATGCGACCTTTACATTTCTTGTGAACATGGTCCGGGCGGGAACCGGACAAACATTATCGCCGAAAGGAATCGAGCTACGTCGGAGCCGAAGCGAACGGTTAGAGACCTGGTACGATTGCCCCATTTCGTGGAACGCTCCGCACGCCCGGATTACCTTCAACAAAGCGGACTTGGAGATACCCTTCACCAGCTACAATAGCGAACTTCTCGCGATGCTGGACGCGGCGCTCAATGCCGATTTGAATAAAGCCGAGAACAGCACGTCACTGACCGATCAAGTCCGTTGGCACCTGCGCCGCGCTCTGACTGCCGGTCGCCCGGAACTCCGCAGCATCGCGCGTGACATGGCCATCAGTGAGCGCTCCTTGCAGCGCCATCTGAAAAGCGAAGGCCACAGCTTTAAGTCGCTGCTATCAGACACGCGCCGCCAACTGGCGCGTGAATACCTGGACGAGCCTTATTTCGACATCAGCGAGATCGCATACCTTCTTGGATATGAGGACCAGGGGTCTTTCTATCGAGCCTTCCAGAAGTGGGAGCACCAAACCCCGGCAGAATGGCGTTCCCGCATTCCAGACAGCCCGGACAAGGTGCCTAACGACACCTAGCGTCGGCTTCTCTCAAACGACCTTCACCATGAACCACTTCCAACGGGCTCGGACGACCGGCCCCGAACAATCAAACTCGCCAATTGCAGGAGAAAAGAAATGACGGCTCAACCAACCCCGGAACAACTTGCAACACTCAAAGCGGTGGCCCGTGGCTATGTGTCCATTGATGGCGAGCGCGCACCAATCTTGGAGACACCCAAGGACTATGGGATGGAATACGAAGATGTCACGTTCACTGCCGATGACGGCATCAAACTGGCGGCCTGGTTTATCCCCGCTGAAGGGTCAGACAAGCTGATCATCTGCAACCATCCGACCACCCTCAATCGCTATGGTTATCCGGGGCATATGAAGCCCTGGAGCGATTTCCAGAACGTCGAAGTGAAGTTCGGTAAGGTTCACAAGGCTCTCCACGACGCGGGTTACAACGTTCTCGCCTATGACCTGCGCAACCATGGTGAAAGCGACTACGCTCCTGACAATGCCTGGGGTCAGGGATTCTCCGAGGAGTACAAAGATGTCATCGCGGCCTTTGACTACGTTAAGTCGCAGGAGCATCTGCGGGATATGAAAACCGGCCTCTTCAACCCGTGTGCCGGTGGTGGCGCTGCGATACACGCCATGACCGAGAACCCAGAGTATTTCGAGGACGTGAAAGCATTCGTTTGCGCTCAGCCTGCCTCAATCAACATCATGTCTAAGGTAGCCCTCGATGGCATGGGTTTGGGCGAGTTCTACGACACGTTTGTGCAAGAAGTCGAAAACGTCAGGGGACTAAACCTGAATGAAATGACGCCTCATCTGTTCGCCAAGAATATCAAGATGCCGACCTATATCGTGCAGAACAAAGATGATGTCTGGACGGTCCCGGAAGACGTGCAGACCACCTTTGACTTGCTGCCGAACCCGAACAAGAAGCTGCATTGGATCGAAGACGGCGGTACCCGCCGCTTCATCGGCTACAACTTCTTTGGTGAGCACCCTGAAACGATGGTCGAGTTCTTTGATACGCACATGAGCTAAAATTGACCTCGAGGAAGGTGCGGCCTGCCGTTCCTTCCTCGAAGATAGTCTCGCCGACTTCTAAGCGGTCATTCATGCGAAAGACCCCAATGTTTGCATTATCCGCAGCCCTGCCATCTGTGAAGTGCCGGGGAACGTCCGGAATGTAGTGAAGCAGACACAAGACCTAGTTACTCTGCGGTCGGCTTGGTCCGCTCAACCGCCGTTTGCGATCCAGTTTTGAATATCCGGTTCGCGACCTGCTGTATGAGCGAAAGGCTAAAGTAGGTTCATGGGCCGCTTCGGGCTCATAGCTACCTGAAATCCGCATATGAAAACGCCCGCCCAGCGGCGGGCGTTTTCGTTGTTTACAGCAGAAATTTACATCTTGGCCTTCTCCGATTTCAGCGCCAGCCACAGGCAGTAGCACATCATCAGAACGACCAGCGTGAAAGGTATCCCTGTCGACACCGCCGCGCCTTGCAGGGCGGACAATCCGCCGCCCAACAGCAGCGCGATGGCGACCAGACCTTCCAACGTGCACCAGAACACGCGCTGGATTACCGGCGCATCCATCTTGCCGCCTGCGGTGATCGTATCGATCACCAGCGAGCCGGAATCCGACGAGGTGACAAAGAACACCACGATCAGCACCAGCGCGATGGGGGCTACGATGCCGTAGAGCGGTAGCTCTTTCAGGAAGCCGAACAGGGCTCCTTCCGGGGCGTAACTGTCGATCACTGTGGCGCGGACACCTTCGGCTCCGCCTGCGTTCAGCATGTCGATGGCTGCGCCGCCAAAGGTCGACATCCACAGCGCGCAAACCGCCGTGGGGGCCAACAGCGCACAAAGGATGAACTCACGCACCGTCCGACCCTTGGAAATGCGGGCAATGAACATGCCCACAAAGGGCGACCATGCGATCCACCAGGCCCAGTAGAAGGTTGTCCAGCCGTGGAAGTAACTGGTGTCTTCCCGCCCGAATGGATTAGACAGCGCCGGTAGATGGGTCACGTAGTCCACCATCACGTTGAAATACCGCGCGATGGCCGTGCCGACGCCGGTGACAACGATGACAAAGATGAACAGGCCCACGGCCATGATCATGTTGATCTCACTCAACCGTTTGACGCCGGCATCCATCCCCATCAGAACCGAGCCCAGCGCAATCAGCGTGATACCGATGATCAGCAGGACCACAACGGTCGGACTGGGTTCGATACCAAACACTTCGTTCAGGCCCGCCGCAACCTGCTGCGCGCCAAGACCCAGCGAGGTGGTCAGGCCAAACAGCGTCGCAAACACCGCCAAAGTGTCGATGATATGACCCCACCAACCCCAGACACGTTCGCCCAGAATCGGGTAGAAGGCCGAACGCAGGGTCAGGGGAAGATCAAGGTTGTACGCAAAGATGGCCAAGCTCAGACCCACAGCGGCATAGACTGCCCAGCCTTCCAGCCCCCAGTGATGGATTGTGCCAACGATGCCGATATATTCATTGCCCGGAACCGCGATATCAATGCCCAGCGGGCGCGCATTACCGTCCTCGGCAAAATTGTAATACACGGGCTCCATGACCCCGAAGAACAAAAGCCCGATACCGATACCGGCCGCGAACATCATCGCAATCCATCCGGCATAGGAATAGTCGGGCTTTGCATCCTTGCCACCAATCCGAACCTTGCCCACCGGCAAGACGATCAGGACCAGGCAGAACAACGTGATTGCATCGACCGACAGGACCAGGAACCAGTCAAACGTGCTGGTCAGCCATGGCCGTAGCCAGCCAAACAGCGCTGCGGCACCTTCTTGATTGGCCAGTGCGATCAGAACAAACGCGAAGATCAGGATACTCGAGATCAAAAAGACCGGGTTGTGGATGTCCAGACCGAATGGCCGGACGTTGTCCTGCCCCAGTTCGTATTCGGTTTCGAAATCATAGATCCGTGGATCCGGATCCAGCATTTTCTTAGTCTGAGCCATACGATGCCCCTCTGTTCACTAGGTGCAAACGCCAAGGTATTCGGCCGACTGACGGATATGAGTGTTATACCCCCTTGGCGCGCTTCCGTCTTTTCAGCCGCGGGTTCAGTGGTAACAGGCTACACCGCAATCACTTTTTCACAAAACGCATTCGCGTATGGGAATGTGACGGTGTCGCGAGCATCCCTTGCGCGCCACTCTCCTTTGGGTAGATTTGGGGCATTCGTACTTTATGAAATTGACAAGTCCTGCCCCCAATGTGACCCTCATTCTCAACTCGCTTTTGCTGTCGATCCGCGTGACGCTGCGCATGATTGTCCCCATCCTTGTGATCATGCTTGCTTCGATCATTGTTTGGACGGTTCTGGGGGTCTTCACCCTCGGGATGGCTGGATACATCAGCGAGCCTGTTACAACCGCCTTTATCACCCTTTTCGGAATACGTGTGGCCCTTGAGTTGAAAGGCGACAAGCGGCACACGGATTTTCGGGCCATGGTCCTGTACTCCGCGATGTATGGGCTGTTTTTTGCCGCCGCTCTGGCCGTGATCGTTTTTGCTATCAACCTGTCGGCGATCGGTTTTGCCATGTGGCAGGTCGGAGAGCCCTTCTCGTTTACAGCCCTTCAGAATGCCGCCCGGTCCACGCAGGTCGCATTTGCTTTCATCGCTGTCGGCAGCAGTCTGATCGCAAAATGCATCGCGCTAGCCGCGTTTTATGCGGTGATGGCCGTGCCCCTGGCCAGCGCCGCACAGGCCTCGGGGCTGCGCGCGCCAAGTCACGCCTTTTTCAACGGGTTCGGACGCAGTTTTATCCCGCTGTTCTGCGTGTTTTTCGCCTCGATCTTCCTGCAAGTCTATTTCGGCTTCTTCACGACCTTGTACGCCTTGTTGCCGATCCTTTTGTCCGTGGTCTCGGTCATCACAGAGCAAGCTTTGCCGGACTTCGACCTTGAATTCATACTGAAAGGTGTTGCCTCGGGCGGGGCACTGCTATGGCTGAATGCGTGGCTCTGGTCGATCTCAGCCCTGGCGTTTCTGAAGACCGAGGATACTGGTACACCTCACCCTGTCGAACCGGTGGTGTCCGACCCCCTGCAAGATATCCGTGCCCTACGTAAATCGCGCGAGCAGTCCTTCTAAGGCGCATCCAAGGCCCAACGCATTCCCGATGCGGTTTCCCTTTCCTTTGATCGCATTCTCATGTATGCGCCTGACATCTGAGACGTTGTGCCCTGACCCCGGCACTCGAATGGAAGATAAAGTGGGGTCGGCGGCAATGGGGCCGCCATGCAAAACCGGAGACCCGCAGGGGCGGGAGTGCTCCGTTCTAGGATACGCATATGTTTGATGTAACGAAGAAATCGATGCAGTGGGGCGAAGAGACGCTGACACTGGAAACCGGCAAGGTTGCCCGTCAGGCGGATGGCACCGTGATTGCCACGCTGGGCGAAACCAGCGTCATGGCCAACGTGACCTTTGCCAAACAGCAAAAGCCCGGTCAGGACTTTTTCCCGCTGACCGTGCACTACCAAGAAAAATACTATGCCGCCGGTAAGGTTCCTGGTGGCTTCTTCAAGCGCGAGGCGCGCCCGACCGAGAAAGAGACGCTGACCGCACGTCTGATCGACCGACCGATCCGCCCGCTGTTCGTTGACGGCTTTAAAAACGAAGTTCTGGTGATGTGCACCGTGCTGTCCCACGATCTGGTCAACGACCCCGACATCGTTGCGATGATCGCAGCGTCCGCTGCCCTGACCATCTCGGGCGCGCCGTTCATGGGCCCTATCGCCGGTGCCCGCGTTGGTTTCGTGGATGGAGAATACGTCCTGAACCCGACCGTCGACGACATGCAGGACCTGCGCCTGAACCCCGAACAGCGTCTGGATCTGGTTGTTGCCGGCACCAAAGACGCCGTGATGATGGTTGAATCGGAAGCCTATGAGCTGTCCGAGGCAGAAATGCTGGGCGCTGTGACCTTCGCGCACGAGCAGATCCAGCCGGTTATCGACCTGATCATCTCGCTGGCCGAAGAAACCGCGAAAGAGCCGTTCGACTTCCAGGCCCCCGATTACTCGGAACTCTACGCCGCTGTTTCCGCAGCCGGTGAAGAGCAGATGCGCGCCGCCTTCGCGATCACCGACAAGCAAGAGCGCACCGCCGCTGTTGCCGCAGCTCGTGAAGCGATCAAGGAAGCACTGACCGAGGAACAGCTGGAAGACGCCAACCTTGGTTCGGCGATGAAAAAGCTGGAAGCCGGCATCCTGCGCGGCGACGTCGTCAAAGGCGGCAAGCGCATCGACGGTCGCTCGACCACCGATATCCGCGCCATCGAAGCCGAAACCTCGATGCTGCCGCGGACCCACGGTTCCGCCCTGTTCACCCGTGGTGAAACACAGGCTCTGGCCGTGACCACACTGGGCACCGGTGACGATGAGCAATTCATCGACGCGCTGCATGGCAACTTCAAATCGAACTTCCTGCTGCACTACAACTTCCCTCCGTATTCGGTGGGTGAAGTTGGCCGCGTTGGTGGCCCGGGCCGTCGTGAGATCGGCCACGGCAAGCTGGCATGGCGCGCCCTGCAGGCGGTTCTGCCTGCGGCAACCGACTTCCCCTACACGATCCGCATCGTGTCGGAGATCACGGAATCCAACGGCTCGTCCTCGATGGCGTCGGTCTGCGGCGGCTCGCTGTCGATGATGGATGCAGGTGTTCCGCTGAAAGCACCGGTTGCCGGTGTGGCCATGGGTCTGATCCTGGAAGATGACGGCAACTATGCCATCCTGTCGGACATTCTGGGTGACGAAGACCACCTGGGCGACATGGACTTCAAAGTGGCTGGTACCGAAAACGGCATCACCTCGCTGCAGATGGACATCAAGGTCGCGGGCATCACGCCCGAGATCATGGAGAAAGCCCTGGCGCAAGCCAAGGACGGCCGGATGCACATTCTGGGCGAGATGGGCAAAGCCCTGTCCGAGACCAACGAATTCTCGGTCCACGCCCCGCGCATCGAGACCATGAACATCCCCACCGACAAGATCCGTGAAGTGATCGGTTCGGGCGGTAAGGTCATCCGCGAGATCGTCGAGACCTCGGGTGCCAAGGTCGACATCAACGACGATGGCGTCATCAAGATCGCTTCGCCGGATGGTGAGTCGATCAAGAAGGCCTATGACATGATCTATTCGATCGTGGCCGAGCCTGAAGAAGGTCAGATCTACACCGGTAAAGTGGTCAAGATCGTCGACTTTGGTGCCTTCGTGAACTTCTTTGGCAAGCGCGACGGCCTGGTGCATGTGTCCCAGATCGAAAACCGCCGCCTGAACCATCCGTCGGATGTTCTTAAGGAAGGTCAGGAAGTAAAGGTCAAGCTGCTGGGCTTTGACGACCGCGGCAAGGTCCGCCTGTCGATGAAAGTCGTCGATCAGGAAACCGGCGAAGAGATCGTTCCCGAGAAGAAAGAAAAGAAAGAAGACGCAGAGTAATCTGCATTCCTTTTCAAATGATCAAGGCCCCGGTGCAAACGCCGGGGCCTTTTTAGTCAGGTTTGCGCCCGGCAACACTGGTTGCGCATCCGAAGAAGTGCCGTTTCAGCGATACCTCAAGACCGGCCTCGCGCAATGCCTGCGCCATATGCGCGCTGCTGCCGAAATTGCGCGTATAGGTGCCGATCATGCTGAAATCCTGCGCGCCGTTCAGAAAAAACCGCTCGATCTGTGGAAGCACCTTGTCCAGATACATCCGATAGACCGGCCGTAGGACCCAGCCGGTGGGATCAGAAGCTTCGATGAGGGCAAAGCACCCGCCCGGTTTCAGAATGCGCGCCACCTGACCCGCCAGTATCGACTGCTGTTCGGGATTGAAGGTTTTGAGCCCGAAGGTGGAGACAACCATGTCCGCAAAATGCTCGGGCAGGTCCGTCTCAAGCGCGTTGGCCTCCAGATGCGAGATCTTCTCGGCATATTGCCGGTGCAGCCGTTCCACCGCCTCGGTATGCATTCGGTGTGATATGTCCAGCGCCGTGATCGCGCCGATATCGGGAAAGCGCCGCAGCACGTGTGGCCAGACCTCACCCGTGCCCGCCATCAGATCAACGACCACTGCTGCGCCCCCGACAGGGGCCTACAGACGGGCAACACACTGGCGGCGCCATATCGAGGTGAAGCCAAAGGAACTGACCGCGCTCCAGCGTCGGTAGTTTGCCGAGCACCGGTCAAACAGGTCGGCAACGAATGCGGGATCATAAATGTCCTCATTCGCGGTCTCAGAGGTATCGGTCATTCAGAAATCTGCTCAATATTCCTGAATTTCACTCTAAAAGCCCAGATACCTTTGTCCATGTCTGAATGGGCAACAGAATTCCGGCCCGGCGCTGTATCTCGTGCCACTTGCTGTCAGAGCTCAAATGCACGCAAGCGGCACTGCGCCGCGAGCACAGTCTCAATCCTCTGGCCTTCTGCCCGGAGGCGCATGGCAGATTATGAATGCGCAACACCCGATGGTCCGTGCTTCATGACATGCCACTGGCCATAGCTGTCATTCAGATCAAGCTTGATCGCCGCATCCGCCTTGGTCGAAGCGCTACCGATCTCGGCCAGTGTGAATTCGATCCCGCCGGGGATGTCGATCCGCACGCGATGCGCACCGCCACCGTGGGGCGCCTGGATCGGCTGGCCCGTGGATCGCAGCACATCGCCAATCTCAACCCTGGCCTTGCGCCCATCCATGTCCATTTCGAAGTCAATCGGTGCGTAAAGGGTGTCATGGACCGTGTCACACATGGCCCTGAAAACGAACCAGTGGGTGGCCATTTCCTCGGTCTCCTCACCATGAAATACCTTCTCCAATGCCGCGCGCTGCGCGTCTGATGCACCGGGGTCTATGATCACCTGCATTTCTCCGCCGCCTTCGAAAATCGGGCCAGGCCAGGCGTAGATCAGCGCCGCCTTGGTGCCCGCAAGATCAAGGTCTCCAAAGTGACCCTTTGAGACGTCCAGCACTTCAAAGCCGCGGCAGTTTCCATGGGTCGGCATTTCTTCGAATTGGCAAGGGCAGGCGTAGCTGCAATTGCAATTCCCAAACGCGTCCCCTTCAATGTACCAATCTGTAAAAGCCATCGTCTTCTCCTGTGTTGAACAGTTCAAAGCCCGATGTCTGAGGTAACTTGCCCGTTTCAGGGACTATAACACGTTTTGGCTTTTCTCTGGAATTGACGCGCCCGCGCCAGACATCAGCTGACTCGCGCACCAAGCTTTTGGATTGATCCCTAGGCAATGTTTCTTTCCACTTCCTCTTCCCCCCAAGGCCACCGTGTTCTATGCACGACGCCATGAAATCTTTTGTCATCCACATGACCTCAAGCGCAGCGCGACGGCCCAACGCCGAATGGCTGTGCGCCCATCTGCCAAATGCAGAATTGTTCGAGGCTGTGAATGGCAAGGACCCTGAACAAATTGCCGATGTTCAGCTGTTTCCCGGCGATCTGTACAGGCCCAGATACCCTTTTCCGCTGCGTGCAGCTGAGATTGGAGTGTTTGAAAGCCACCGCCGTATCTGGCGCAAGATGGTGGATGAAAAGATTGATCGCGCGATCATCACCGAGGACGATCTGCGCATTGACCCGTGCCGCATGTCCGAAGCGCTAGAGATGCTGGAACCGATCGCGACCGAGGATCACTATATCCGTATTCCCGTGAAGCAACGCGAAGAAGCCGCGCTGACACTGGCCAAGCATAACGGGCTGCGTCTGATCCTGCCCAAGGTCATAGGCCTGCAATGTGTTTGCCAAATGGTGGGTCGGCGCGCGGCCGAACGTTTGCTGGCCGTGACAACCCAGATCGACCGCCCGGTGGATACATTCCTGCAGATGCATTGGGTAACAGGCCAGCCGATTTTGTCGCTGCAGGGCAGCGGCAATCAGGAAGTGGCTCAGGAGATCGGCGGATCCACCATTCAAAGCAGCCCGCCACTGGCAGACAAGCTAACGCGGGAGTTCAAGCGCGCGGCCTATCGTCGGAGACTCTATCAGTTTCCGCAGCACACGGCAGCCTGAGTGCGGTGAGTTGCGGGCGGGGCAAACAGCACCGCCCGCGCTGATTTAGCTGGGTGCTTTTGTCTTGCGCAGATATGGGAAGATGGTCTCAAACTCGCCAAACTTCTCTTTCGCTTCTTCATTCGAGACGGCAGGCGGGATGATGACGTCTTCGCCCGGCACCCAGTTTGCAGGGGTCGCAACGCCTTTCGAGCTCATCTGCAGCCCGTCCAACGCACGCAGGATTTCCGCAAAGTTGCGGCCCACAGTCATCGGGTAGGTCATCGACAGTTTCAGCTGTTTGTCCGGGCCGATGATAAAGACGGAACGCACGGTGGCGCTGTCTGCGGGGGTGCGCCCATCGGGCAGGTAAGCCTCGGCTGGCAGCATGTCGAACGCTTTGGAAACGGCCAAACCATCGTCAGCGATAATCGGGAAACCCGGATTGGCCTTTCCGTAGGCCTCGATGTCCTTCTTCCAGTTGCGGTGATCCTCGGCGCTGTCGACGGATACGCCGATCACCTTGGTGTTGCGCGCGGCCCATTCGTCGTTCAACTGCGCCACGGCGGAAAACTCGGTGGTGCAGACCGGAGTGAAATCCTTGGGGTGCGAGAACAGGATTGCCCAGCTGTCGCCGATCCAGTCATGAAACTGAATGGTGCCCTGATCCGTTTCTGCGGTGAAATTCGGAACGGTGTCATTGATGCGCAAACCCATGGGGCATCTCCTTTCGATGTGAATTATCCGAGTCGGTCGTCAAAGACCTAGTCACTCTGCGCCATTGTTAAACCATCCGCAGCCCAAATGGGTACGGATTTCTGAGGGAATAATTTGATCAAATTCCTCCTTGCCACGCTGACTGGCCAGTGCCAGAGTAGCGCAGATTCCCGATATCCGGGCCACAGGATCAGGAGAAAAAGCGATGATCGACAAGCGCAATTTCTACATCAACGGCGCATGGGTCGCCCCATCTGCGACGCATGATTTCGAGGTGATCAACCCCTCGACCGAAGAACCTTGCGCCGTAATTTCGCTGGGCGCGCAGGCTGACACGGACGCCGCCGTGGCAGCCGCCAAGGCCGCCCTGCCCGGCTGGATGGCAACCCCTGTGGAAGAACGCATCGCCCTGGTCGAAAAGCTGATCGGGATATACCAATCCAGGTCCGAGGATTTGGCGCAGGCTATGTCTCTTGAAATGGGCGCGCCTATCGACATGGCCCGCACGCAGCAGGCCGGCGCGGGGATCTGGCACCTTGGTAACTTTGTCAAAGCGGCAAAGGCGTTTCAATTTGACCGACCGCTGAGCGAGCACGCGCCCAATGACCGCATCATCTACGAGGCCGTTGGCGTCGCAACTCTGATCACGCCCTGGAACTGGCCGATGAACCAGATCACGCTCAAGGTCGGTGCCGCGGCTATTGCAGGCTGTACGATGGTTCTGAAACCGTCCGAACAAAGCCCGCTGAACGCGATGATCTTTGCCGAGATGATGGACGAGGCAGGCTTCCCTGCCGGTGTCTTCAACCTGGTGAATGGCGACGGGGTCGGCGTCGGCTCGCAACTGTCGGCGCATCCGGATGTGGACATGGTCAGCTTTACCGGCTCGACCCGGGCCGGGACGGCAATTTCCAAGAACGCGGCCGATACTTTGAAAAAGGTACACCTTGAGCTGGGCGGCAAAGGCGCAAACGTGGTCTTTGCCGACGCCGATGAAAAGGCGGTCAAACGCGGCGTTTTGCACATGATGAACAACACCGGCCAAAGCTGTAACGCCCCCAGCCGTATGTTGGTGCAGCGCCCGATCTATGACCAGGCCGTTGAGACTGCGGCCGAAGTGGCCAACATGGTCTCGGTCGGCAGCGCGCAGGACGAAGGCCGCCACATCGGCCCTGTTGTGAACGAAGTGCAGTGGACCAAAATTCAGGACCTGATCCAGAAGGGCATAGACGAAGGCGCCCGTCTGGTTGCAGGCGGCACAGGTCGACCAGAGGGTCTAAACAAGGGCTACTACGTGCGCCCCACCGTCTTTGCCGATGCCAACAACCAGATGACCATCGCACGCGAAGAGATCTTTGGCCCGGTTCTGACGATGATCCCCTTTGATACCGAAGAAGAGGCTGTCGAGATCGCCAATGACACACCTTACGGCCTGACCAACTATGTTCAGACTCAGGACGGCGACCGCGCCAACCGAATGGCGCGCGTGTTGCGATCCGGTATGGTCGAGATGAACGGCAAGTCCCGCAGCGCTGGGTCGCCCTTTGGCGGCATGAAACAGTCCGGCAACGGGCGCGAAGGCGGTCTGTGGGGGCTTGAGGATTTCCTTGAGGTCAAAGCTGTCTCGGGTTGGACGGCCTGACAAAAGGAACGCATGATCATTTGGCGAGGCGCCGATGACGCCGCGTTCTTATGCGGGTTGTTCCTTTGACTGCTGAAGTTCCGAGTCCGGCTCAAGATGGATGACGAACACCGAACCGGGGTATTTTCGAACCAAGGCTTCTTCGATGTCGTCGCAGATGTCGTGCGCATCGGCGACCGACATCGCCCCATCGACCACAAGGTGGAATTCCACGAAGATCATATTGGCTGACCGGCGTCCGCGCAGGTCATGATATTCCAGCGCTGGACCAAGATTGGCCTCGATCGTGTCGCGCACGGTACTCATCTCACTGTCGGTCAAAGAGGCGTCCATCAGCCCGTCGACCGAGCTGCGGATAACCTTCCACCCCTCCCATAGGATGTTGATCGCGACCAGAATCGCGATGATCGGATCCAGGATGAACCAACCCGTCGCCATCGCAACCAGCAAGCCCGCCACAACGCCGACTGAGGTCATCAGGTCGGTCAGAATGTGCTTGCCGCTGGCAACCAAAGCAGGGGAGTCTTCGCGCCGACCGATCCGCAACAGCAGAAACGCCCAGATACCGTTCAGGCATGTCGCGCCCACATTGATGGCAATACCCAGCATCGGTGCACCCGCGAGATGCGGTTCAAACAGGGCCGACGTGGCCTCGCGCAGGATCAACAGGGCCGCGAGAACGATCAGTGTACCTTCGACCACAGCCGAGAGGTATTCGGCCTTCTTATGTCCAAACGGGTGCTTTTTGTCCGGTGGCATGCCCGAAATACGCACCGCAAAATATGCCAGCAGCGCCGCCGCGACGTTCACGACCGATTCCAGAGCATCCGACAACAGCGCGACAGACCCGGTGACCCACCACGCCAGCAGTTTGAGCATCAGCACCGCAACCGATACCGGAATGGCCCAGGCCGCAATGGTTTGCGTGATGTTTCTGCTCGGCTGCCTCATAAGTCCTGACTATCATAGGACACTTGGACAGGCAGGCTCTTTTTGGCGTGACTACGCGTCCGCTTGGGCGGCCTCATAGGCCAGCATGGCGCGTTTGACCGGCAGGCCCCAATGATAGCCACCCAATCCGCCGGATTTTCGCAACGCCCGGTGACAGGGGATCAGCCAGCTGACCGGGTTACGTCCCACCGCCGTTCCGACCGCACGCACTGCCTGGGGCGATCCCACGCGTTGGGCAATCTCGGAATAAGTCGTGACTTGGCCGGACGGAATATGCATCAGCGCCTCCCACACCTTGATCTGCAAAGGTGATCCAATGAGGTAGAGCGGCGTGGGCTCCAACCGGTCGCTGGCTGCACCAAAGGCGCTGAGGACCCAAGGCCGTAGCCGCATCGGGTCTTCGACGAATTCGGCGTTTGGCCAGCGCGAGATCATGTCCTCCATCGCAGCCTCTTCCCCGGTTTCAGCCCCGAAGGCCATTCCACAGATGCCTTTGTCCGTCCCCATGACCAGTGCCGGACCAAACGGGCATTCGAACCAGCCCCAGTAGATCGTCAAACCTGCGCCTTTGCGGGCATATTCGCCGGGGCTCATGGATTCCCATTTCAGGAACAGATCGTGCAGACGACCACTGCCGGACAAGCCCACATTGTGCGCCGTCTCAAGCGTGGTGAACCGTTCCCGCAACAGCGCCTTGGCATGGCCAAGGGTCAGGTATTGCTGGTAACGCTTGGGCGACACACCTGTCCAACGCGAGAAAAGACGTTGGAAATGCGCGGGGCTCATGTCCATCTCGCGGGCCAGTTCTTCAAGGCTCATGCCCTCGCCGCCTTGATCGATCAGGTCGATGGCACGGCGCATGACGTTGTAGTGGTATCCGCTTTCCGGGGTCTGGACGTTCATGACTCTCACCTCGTTGTCTTGTTCCAACCATAACCTGCGGGCCACGCCCTCGCGACCCGGAACATGCGCATTGGCTTTGCACTTGTATCGCCGCGTCCTGAACGGCATTAAGGCCCGGATGGCAAAGCAGCTTGGATATCACACGATCCGCGAGATCTTTACGCGTTTTCACGACGCCGACCCCGCACCCAAGGGGGAGCTGGATCATGTGAACGTCTACACCCTGGTGGTCGCAGTTGCGCTGTCAGCGCAGGCGACCGATGCGGGCGTCAACAAAGCCACGAAAGAGCTGTTCAAGATCGCCGACACTCCGCAGAAAATGCTGGATCTGGGCGAAGAGGGTCTGATCGAGCATATCAAGACCATCGGCCTGTTTCGGCAGAAGGCTAAAAATGTCATCAAGCTCAGCCGTATTCTGGTCGATGATTATGGTGGCGAAGTGCCCAATTCCCGTGCCGCTTTGCAGTCTCTGCCCGGTGTCGGGCGCAAGACGGCCAACGTTGTGCTGAACATGTGGTGGCAATACCCGGCGCAGGCGGTGGACACCCATATTTTTCGGGTCGGCAACCGCTCGGGCATCTGCCCCGGCAAGAATGTCGACGCCGTCGAACGCGCCATCGAAGACAACATTCCAACCGATTTCCAGCTGCATGCGCATCACTGGCTGATCCTGCATGGCCGCTATCACTGTAAGGCGCGCAAACCCATGTGCGGCACCTGCATCATCCGCGATCTCTGCGAATTTGAGGATAAGAACCTATGAAAACCTATCAACTGACCGGCATCGGTAACGCTGTTGTAGACGTGATTTCCCAGGCCGATGACAGTTTCCTAGAGCTGATGGGCATCGAGAAAGGCATCATGCAACTGATCGAGCAGGAGCGTGGCGAGGTACTTTACGCCTCGATGGAAAGCCGGGTGCAGACGCCGGGTGGATCGGTTGCCAACACCATTGCTGGCGCAGGCGCACTGGGGCTGGATTCGGCGTTTATCGGGCGCGTCCACGACGACGCTCTGGGCCGGTTCTATGCGGACGCAATGAATGAAGATGGCGTCGACTTTGTGAACCCCCCGGTCCCGGGTGGTGAGCTGCCGACCTCGCGCTCGATGATCTTTGTCTCGCCCGATGGCGAGCGGTCGATGAATACCTACCTTGGGATTTCCTCGGAACTGTCGTCTCAAGACGTCTCGGAAGAGGTCGCAGGCAATAGCCAGATCATGTTCCTTGAGGGGTATCTGTTCGACAAGGAAAAGGGCAAGGCGGCGTTCCTAGAGGCGGCGCGCAACTGTCACAAAGGCGGCGGCAAGGCCGGCATCGCCATCTCCGACCCGTTCTGCGTGGAACGTCACCGCGTGGATTTCCTGCTGTTGATCGAAAACGAACTGGATTTCGTGATCGGCAACGAGGCCGAGATCAAGTCGCTGTTCGAAACCGATGATCTGGAAGAAGCGCTGGCCAAAACCGCTGCGATCTGCCCGCTGGTCGTGTGCACACGGTCAGGCGATGGCGTGACCGTTCTGAGTGAGGGCACGCGCTTTGACGTGCCGGTAGAAAAGGTTGTCCCTGTGGATGCAACCGGCGCAGGCGATCAGTTTGCAGCGGGCTTCCTGTTTGGCATGGCCACGGGTCGCGACTATGAGACCTGCGCCAAGATCGGCAATGTCTGTGCCCGCGAAGTCATCAGCCATATCGGCCCCCGTCCCGAGGCCAACATGCAGGAATTGCTGCGCGCCGAAGGGCTGCTGTAGCCGCCAGCTATGATCCAGCCGCCGCGTCGTTCAGCGCCCAGTCGTACTGGTATGCTTTGACACGCGGCGTCTGTTGCAGGCGCATGCGCAGATCAGGCTCTGCCGCAGTTTCGATATTGGCCAGAACAGCCTTTTCGTTCGGGCCAAAGTCCTCTCGGAACCAGATATAGATTTTGGACATTATAAGCCCGCCACGGTCATCAAACCGCACGCCGCGCGGGTCGTTGACATAGGCGCGCTCGGCTGCCGCAAAGTCGCGTTCCAGTGTTTCAGCGCGCCACGCACGGTCCATCAGGTTGGGGCACCCAACTGCGGCGCAGTTGAGCGCATAGTGAATGCGCGGTTCGTTGAACGTGGGCCGGATGATGCGATGTTCGATGTCATTGAGCGTCAACGCTTGACCCGCCACCTGCGCAAGCGGGCGGTTCCACGGCCCAATCGAGAGCGGCCCGTCCTTGATGTCACGGATCGAGGCGACCGGGTAATTCTCAAGCACCACATCGACTGTCAGCGCATTGTACAGGTTGATCCAATAGGCAAGTTGCTGATCACGGGTCAGTTGCGCAGGATCGGTGGCTTGCAACGCGGTAAGGTAGCTCTGCAAATTCGTCCGATCCTCGGGCGACACCTGCCCATAGGCCACCCGGTTCACCCCTTGCGCATCCGTGACAACATAGCGGTCCAGAAACCTGTCCCAGACACGGTGGTCGATCGCCTCGCCAGGCGGCGACGCAAAACGGGTTAGCGTCTGCCCTGGAAGGGCCTCAGGTGCTGGCAGGGCCAGACGTTCGACGTTGGCACAGGCGGCCAGCACCGGCAGCAAGAGCAGGATCAGAAGATTTCTCATGACGCGTCCTTTTGGGTTCGCCGCAGGGCCCGCATCTGCCCCTTGAGCCGTTTGAGAGGGGCCAGCGCCGGGTCGTTCAGATCCGGCAGGTCGGAACCGCCGGACAGGCGTGGAACCGCAGCGTTCCACCAACTTGGGCCGGTTGGGCCATCGATGCGCTCGGGCGTTGCCAGATGCAGGTCGCGCTGCGCGTTGTGAACGCACATGGACAGTGGACCGTTCGCCGTGGCAACCATGAAAACGCACGAGGCGCAGCGGTCCTCCTCCAAAGCATCCGCTGCCATGAAATTATGGACGAAAACCGATTGCCGCCGGACCGGGCCGCGCAACAGGCCGCGGCCCAGACGCAAGACGCAGCCAAGAAGATGCACGCCCGCTCTTGCAGCCAGCAACGGGTTTCTCCGCACCAGACGCCAAACGCTGTCGCGGATGTCGATATGGCCGTCTGTCGACTCATCGACCTGCGCAAGTGCGGCCATCACCTGATGTGTCAGTCGCTTTGCAGACAGAACTGAAACCGCGCGCCCGCCGGCCGTGACGACGCTGGCATAGCGGTTGCATTTGGAATGACCGACAGCAGCCGTGTCAAAATGCATCGGTGTTTCGTACCCGGCCTCAATCGCGTGAATCACACTGACCTGCGTGATCGCATCAGGCCTTTCGCGCAGCACTCCACGCCCTGTATCGGCCTGCATCTGGAACGAGACAAAGGCGACCTCGGGCTGATCGCGCAGGAACCGCGCCAGCGCGGGTAATTCATCGAAATTACCACCAAACACGGTCGTATTGAACAACACCCGCAGACCCAGCCCGCTTGCGTGGCGGATATAGGCAAGGCGCACAACGTTCAGTTCAGCCTCGCTGTCGAACCCCTTGCGTTCTTGGGTCATGTCCACATGAAAGGCCACGTCATCCAGACCCGCCGCTGCAAGCCGCGTCAGAAAGGCCCGGCTGGCGCGGATACCATTGGTCATCAGGCAGGATCGCATGCCCAGACGTTTGATCTCGCGGCACAGGGCCTCAAGGTCTTCGACCTTGCGCAGGGTCGGATCGCCGCCCGTGAGTTGGACCGAGACACCGGGGCCATAGTGACTGTGGATCGTAGCGATCCGCGCGAACAGCACCGAGAGTGGCGGATCATAAGTCATCTCGGCCCGGTCCGAGAGATAACAGAGCGTGCAATCCAGATTGCAACGCTGGGTGACTTCCAGCGCAACGCAAGCGATGGGATAGAACCGGCCTGCGGTCTGGCCAGCACCATATTCGCCGCATCCCTGCAAACCGCCACGCAGCGGAGCGCGGCGGTCAGTACCTGTGAACTTACGCCCGGCGGGGGAGATAGCAAAAGGAATAGGCGGGGTATCTTTCATGCGTCCCAAGCTAGAGACGCAGCGCGACCCGATCCACGCCCCCTCACGGCAAGTTGTCACAGGGTGATCAACAGGTCAGTGCGCCAAAATTTCGCCAAAAAATCAAGCTATCCGACAGGGATTGAAAAAAGGAATTTGACCACAAATGACCAAGCGGGTGGCAGTTCTGATTGATGGGGATAATCTCAGCCCCACCTTCGGAGACGCAATTCACCAGATCGGGCGGAATGGCGGGCAAGTCGATATTGCCCGGGTTTATACGGACGCCCAGCGCAACTCACTTTGGCACGAAGCGACACTGTTTCAACTGATCCACAGCGGCAAGGGAAAGAATGCCTCTGACCTTCTGCTGGCCATCGACGCAATGGAGCTGGCTTTGCGACAAATTGTCGATACGGTGGTGATCGCCAGTTCGGACGGAGATTTCGCGCACCTACACCGCCGATTGCGGGAATTCGGGATCGGGACGATTGGCCTTGGCGAACAAAAAACCCCACGTTCTCTGCGGGACAGCTGCACAAGGTTTCTCGAACTTCCGCAAAATCAAAATGATGTCCCCCACTCACACAACAAAACAGTGCGCCTGCCGTCTGATCTGGACGAGAAAATTCAAAGTGTCATTGCCGTCGGCAGCAAAAGTGGACGGGGGATACCCATCGCCGATCTCAACGTGCGAATGCGTCGATTGCACGACATCAAGATCAGTACCTACCCTGAAAAGACCTGGCGCGGCTACTTATCAGTACGGAAACATCTGTTTGAATTGGACCCCAAAGGCCCTGATGCGCATGTGCGTTTCCGACCAGACAGCTTCGCAGAAACCCATCAGCCCAAATAGTCCCCAAACGCCGCAACCACCTGCTGATAAACCTCGCGTTTGAACGGCACGATCTCGTCGATCAGTTTGCCGGGGTCCTGCCATTTCCACTGGGTGAATTCCGGGTGCTCGGTCTGGATGTTGATCTGGTCGTCGCGGCCGGTGAACCGCAGTAAAAACCATTTCTGTTCCTGCCCGCGATACCGGCCTTTCCAGATTTTAGGCACGATGTCATGCGGCAGATCATAGGGCAGCCAGCCATCCGTCTCGGCCATGACCTCGACCAGATCGGCGGTCACGCCGGTTTCCTCCCAAAGCTCTCGCAAGGCCGCGTCGCGGGGATCTTCGCCCTTGTCGACGCCCCCCTGCGGCATCTGCCAGGCCTCTTTGTGACGATCATTGCGCTGGCCGACGAAAATCTTGCCCTCATCATTCATCAGCATAAGTCCCACGCAGGGGCGATAGGGCAGTTTGGCGATTTCTTCGGGGGTCATGCGCGGCCTCGTGAATTATGTTGGAAACTCTGTAACAAGCGTTTCAGAAACAGCAAAGGGTTTGACGTTAGGTTTCACGTGACAAAGTTGACGCAAACGTCAATCTAACGCTGAGAATTCGGGAGGGAGAGTTCGCCATGACTGCGTACCCAAACATGCTGGCCCCGCTGGACCTGGGCTTTACCACTTTGAAGAACCGCGTCCTGATGGGATCGATGCATACGGGCCTTGAAGAAACCGGCGACTGGAACCGCGTGGCCGAGTTCTATGCCGACCGCGCCCGTGGTGGCGTCGCGCTGATGGTGACGGGCGGGATTGGTCCGAACCTTGAAGGCTCGGTTCTGCCGGGGGCGTCGATGATGACCAACGACAAAGAGGTCGCGAACCATTCCATCGTGACCCAGCGCGTGCATGAGGCGGGCGGCAAGATTGCGATGCAGATCCTGCACGCAGGGCGCTATGCCTATGGTCCGAAATGTGTTGCCCCCAGCCCGGTGAAATCCCCAATCTCGCCCTTTCCACCGAATGAGTTGGACGAAGAAGGGATCGAAAAGCAAATCGCTGACATCGTGAACGCCGCTGTTCTGGCCCAGAAGGCGGGTTATGATGGGGTCGAGATCATGGGCTCCGAGGGGTATTTCCTGAACCAATTCCTGGTGACCCACACCAATAAGCGTGAGGATCGCTGGGGCGGATCATACGAAAACCGCATGCGCCTGCCGATTGAGGTCGTTCGCCGTACCCGCGAGGCCGTGGGTACCGATTTCATCATCATCTACCGCCTGTCGATGATCGATCTAATCCCCAACGGCTCGACCCATGAAGAGGTCGTTGAACTGGCCCAGCGCATCGAAGAAGCAGGCGCCACGATCATCAATACCGGTATCGGCTGGCATGAAGCTCGGATCCCGACCATCGCCACCTCTGTTCCGCGCGCGGCCTTTGCCTGGGTGACGAAAAAGCTGATGGGAAAAGTGTCGATTCCGGTGATCACCTCGAACCGGATCAACACGCCCGAGGTTGCGGAAGAGGTCCTGTCGACCGGCTGCGCCGACATGGTGTCACTGGCGCGGCCAATGCTGGCCGATGCGGATTTCGTGAACAAGGCCATCGCGGGTGAGGCCGCGACGATCGCGCCGTGCATCGCCTGCAACCAGGCCTGCCTGGACCACACGTTTAGTGGCAAGCTGACCTCGTGCCTTGTGAACCCGCGCGCCTGTCATGAGACCGAACTGGAAATCACCACTGCCGAAGCACCAAAATCAGTTGCCATCGTCGGCGCGGGCCCGGCGGGCCTGTCCACTGCGATGACCGCAGCGCAGCGGGGACACAAGGTGACCCTGTTCGACCGCGCCGCAGAGATCGGTGGTCAGTTAAATATGGCCAAACAGGTTCCGGGCAAGGAAGAATTCTGGGGTCTGGTCGATTGGTATCGCACCATGCTGAACGATCTGAGCGTGAACGTGGAACTGAACCGCGACGTGACCGCAGACGACCTGACCGGCTTTGATGAGGTTGTCATCGCCACCGGCGTCACACCCCGTGATCCTCAGATTCCGGGTCAGGACCGGGAAAACGTCCTGAACTATATCGATGTGTTGCGAGACAAGGCCGAGGTTGGCAAATCCGTTGCCGTGATCGGGGCTGGCGGCATTGGGTTCGATGTGTCCGAGTTCCTGCTGGAGGACGGCCATAGCATCACCACAGACCTGCCCGCTTGGATGAAGGAATGGGGTGTGACCGATCCGGCCGAACACCGCTCGGGGTTGGCACCAGAAGGTCCACAACCAACGGCACCCGCGCGCGACATTACCCTGTTGCAACGCAAGAAACAGGCACATGGCAAGGGGCTGGGCAAGACCACTGGCTGGATTCACCGGGCCACGCTGAAAATGAAGGATGTCAACTTTGTTGGTGGCGTGAACTACGAGCACATCGACGAAGATGGCCTGCATGTGAGCTTTGGAGAAGAACGCGCCGATCCGACCGTGATCTCTGCCGATACGATCGTGTTGTGTTCCGGTCAGGTCTCCGAGCGTAGCCTTGCCGACGCGCTGATCGAACGCGGCATCACTCCGCATGTAATCGGCGGCGCAGATGTGGCCGCCGAGTTGGACGCCAAACGCGCGATCAATCAGGGTACAAGGCTGGCAGCTACATTTTGAGGCAATGTCACCCTTGAAATGAGGGAAGCCGTCTCGAAAGAGGCGGCTTTTTTGTGTCGCTTGACTCCTTTGGTACATAAGTACATATGTACTACATGAGTCAGAAAATAGAACGCACGCAAACGGGAATTCGAATCGAAAAGCGCCTGCTGAAAGTCCTTAAAGGACTAGCAGAGTCGCTGGACATGACACTTGGCGATCTGATCGAAGGCATCGCCCTGCACAGTTTTGAAAACAAACCGGCGTTTTCTGAGGAAACGCTGGAGAAGATCAAGCAGCTCAAAAGTGTCTACGACCTCGACTGGACAGCCGAGGACAGCCACCGTTTCAAGGAGGACGGAGAATGAGCACCGATATCACCAGCGCGTTTGAGGCACACGCCATCGACAATACGACCTTCGGGCATGTCGAACACGTGCGGGTCGCGTACGATCTGCTGCGCAAATATGATTTCATCGATGCCGCAGCGATCTACGCCAAAGGCATTCGTACGCTCGCTGCCAAAGCTGGCGCTCCGGACAAGTTCAACCTGACAATCACCTATGCGTTCATGAGCCTAATTGCCGAGCGTCTTGCCAAGACCCAAGCTAAGAACTTCGAAGCTTTCACACAGGAAAACCCCGATCTGATGACCAAGACCGTACTTGATCAATGGTATTCAAAGGATCGACTGAATTCGGCACTGGCGCGTGGTGTTTTCTTGTTGCCTGCCGCCGCTTAGAAAATACGACGGCATCATTACGCATCCTATTCAACGTTGATCGTAATCACCTCGGACACAATCGGGGGTGAATGCGGGACATGGCCTGCGTCACCCAGAACCAGTTGCAGCGTGTGTTGGCCCGCGGGCAATTCAAGCGTCGTTTCGGTTTGACCACCGCCAAAGTGCACATGGTTTTCATCAGCCGGAAGACCATAGGCCAACTCATCCAAGCCATCTTCGCCCTCTCCAATCGGGGGGCGGTTGATCAGCAGATGGTGATGCCCGGTATTCTCCGCCTCGGTGCCCGCCGGGGCCACGCCCATACCGCTAAGTCCAAAGACCACGGTGACCGGAGATGAGACCGTGTCACCGTCCGCAAGGTTCACAAAATAAACCCGTGCATCCGGGTTCGAGGGCGTCTCGCCACCGGCCCAAGCAAGGGTGGCGGATAAACATATGGCTGCGATGGTTAAAATGGCTTTCATGATCTCCTCCGTGGACACAAATTTGCCATTGTCATGTTAACACAATCGACCTCAGACGCCTAAAATCCTTAGGTTTCAGGCTTTGTGGCCATCTTGGAAACCACCGTTTCTGCGTTTCCCATATGCAAACGATCCGAATTGAAACCCTGATATTATCCAATGTCTGCCCTGTTTCCGCCCAGATTGGGCGTCAGGTTTAAAAAAAAGGAATAAGACCTGGGGAACGAGAATGGACAGACTGACCGAAATGGAAGCCTTTGCCAATGTGGTAGACCAGGGTGGCTTTACCGATGCGGCCAAGAAAATGGGCATCTCCAAATCGGCCGTGTCAAAGCATGTTTCAAGCCTCGAGGCCCGTTTGGGTGCGCGGCTTTTGAACCGCACGACACGGCGCGTATCGCCCACCGAAATTGGCCTGGCATATTATGATCGTGCCCGTCGCGTGTTGAATGACGCCGGCGAAGCCGACGCTCTGGTCACCTCAATGCAGTCCGCCCCCTCGGGTCTGCTTCGGATCAGCGTGGCCACGGATTTCGGCGTGAATCACCTGTCTCCGGTCCTCTCGGATTTTCTGGCTGCCTACCCCGACATCACCGTGAACATGGTTCTGAACAACCGTTATGTTGAACTGATCTCAGAAGGGTTTGACGTAGCCGTGCGCATTGGCGAGCTGGAAGACAGCACTTTGCGCGCCCGTAAACTGACCGAAACGGTCAAACGGATGGTTGCGGCCCCCAGCTATATCGAAAAATTCGGTCGCCCGCAGAAGATTGACGATCTGAACGAACACAAGCTGCTGCATTATTCCAGCCAGTCTTCCGGCAACGTCTGGAAACTAACAGCGCCTTCGGGTGAAAAGCGGCAGGTGCGTACCGCCGGATGGCTGAGCGTCAATGACGGCCAGTCACTGCTGAACGCGGCCATTTCCGGCCTGGGGATCGCATACCTGCCCAGCTATCTCTATGCGGAGGCGTTGAAATCCGGTGCCGTTCTGGATGCGATGCCGTCGCTGCCAGATGAGGTTCAGGGCGTCTATGCCGTGTACCCGCCCGGTCGCTTTACACAGCCCAAAGTACGGGCATTCATAGATTTTCTTGTCGACGCCTTTCACGAAAAAGGCCCGATGGATTGGTGAATTAACCTCGGTGAAACTAGATGGCCCGCGTGAATTGCGCGGGTCTTTTTTTTTGCCGATCGAACGCACAAAATTCAGTTTACCAGCAACACCGCCTCAACCCGGCGGTTCAGGTCGCGGCCTTCCGGCGTTGCGTTGGATGTCAGCGGGGCCAAATAACCGATCCCTCGCGCCTCAAGCCGGTCGGCTGCAACCCCATGCGCTTCGATCAGGCGAGCACGCACAGCCTGCGCCCGACCGGTGCTGACCGAGATATTGGCGTCCAGCGCACCGGTGTCATCGGTGTGCCCCACAAGCGCCAAACGAGTTTCCGGGTTTTTAGCCAAAAACTCGGCAATCAGTTCCAGTGAAGAAAATGGCCCCTCACCCAGCGTCATCTCGCCGGTACGGAAATGCAGATCATCCAGGATTACGTGGCCATTCTGTTCAAGTCCGGCAAGCAGGTCCGCGGGCGGTGTCACCGTATCTTCGATCACCAGGGGCGGCGGTGCTTCGGCTCCAACGGGGGTAACGCGGATCAATTGCACATAGCCATCTGGCGGGTTGCGGCTGACCAGCAGGCTCACCACTTCGCCCCCACGAATGGCGGACAGAAAGCGATAATCCTGAATGGCGACGTACATATCCGGCGTTGGCACGACCTCGGTGCCAAAGCGAAAATCGAACCCGCCACAAACGCGCGACTCGCAATCCAGCAGGATCTCGTACCCCTGCGCCTCGATCTGGTCGCGCAGCGGTGCGAGCAGCTGAAGCGTCGTGCTCGAGCCCGATTGCAGACGCCATGTGAACCGCTCGACCTTTCCTTCGACTTCGCGCGCAGGAACAGCGCCGTCCGCGAAGGGACCGATGGGCAGTTCATAGCTGTCCAGCTCACTGGTGCGATCGCTCACCAGCCGCGCGCCTGACGGCAGAGTCAGGTTTTGGGCCGCCCCCTGACCGGCCATCAACACAAGACAGATTGCAGCCGTTCGGATCATCGGGCCTGCGCGTGATATTCGTCGTTCGGGGCCATTGCCGTCGCACTGGCGACCCGGTTCGACATGTTGAAAAAGCCGGTCACATTCGCGATGTCCCAGATGTCCCGGTCGCTGAAACCCGCGTCCCGCAGACGCTGGCGGTCAGGTTCTTCAATCTCGGTGCTGGCGGTTGTCATCTTGGCGGCAAAATCCAGCATGGCGCGCTGCCGTTTGTCCAAGGATGCTACACGGTAGTTCATCACCAGCATCTCGCCCAATTGCGGATCACCGGACAATTGCCGGACTGCCGCACCATGAGCCACTAAACAGTAAAAGCACTTGTTGATCGCAGACACGACCACCGCAATCATCTCGCGTTCCAGTTTTGACAGCCCACTGTCGCCCAGCATCAGGTCGTTATACATGGCCGTAAACGCGTTCAGCTTGTCGATGTCGAAGGCGTAGGCCTTGAGGACATTGGGCACAAACCCCAGTTTATCGACGCAGATGTCAAAGTATTTCTGCGTCTCTGGTGGCAGCGGATCCACCATCTGCAGATCTAACGCGGTGGGCATTGTTTGGTCGGTCACTTCGGTCACTCTCCTTGGGCAAGGTGACGGTAATGGTATTCTCCGCTGATCTCCATCCCAAGCGCGCGGTACAGCCCGTTTGCCCCCTCGTTTGCCTTGGTGCAGATCACGCTCAGCGTATGCGCGCCGTTCTCTTTGGCCCAAAACGCCGCCTTCCTCATCGCCCATTGACCCAGACCCTGGCGTCGATGCTCTGGCAGGATTTCCAGCGCATGCACCATGGCGATCCCGTCGTGGATGGCGACAAAGCCTGTCCCCGCTGGTTTGTCAGAGTGGCGTAGTAACAGACCGGTTTTTGGCACTATGGCGCGGTCCATTATGGCCAGCCGTTCGGGCCCGATTCCCGCTTGTGCCCAAATCTCAACCATGATCGCCAAAGGGCTCCAAATGGTGAAGGCGGTGACTTTTGGGATCGGTTGATCCGTCAGGTGATCGACCGGACACTCGTAAATATTGACCGGATCAAGAATGTCATAGCCGCGATCCGCAAGCTGTTGGTCCAACGCTTCATCACCCGGGCGCAGGCAGAATATCGACCTTTGCCCCATCGCACGCATTGCCTCTTCGGCGGCTGTGATCTCGTCTTCTGACGCTAATCCCATCGCACTGGCGGCTGACACGCGCGAGCCCCCGCCCAATCCCTGCCGCAGTTTGAAAGGCCCAAGTGTCTCGTATCGGGCTGCGGGCCATGTGCCGTCAACGACGGCCGCCCAGTTCCGGCTCAAAGCTCCAGCTCTTTCGCCAACCTTGTGGTGGCCGCGTCAACTTTGGACCCATCGGTACCCCGAACCACCACGTTAGAGCCGAATACGCCGTTCACCTGAAACGGATAGCTACCAATGGCAAGGTCGGGAAAATCGCTGGCAAGAGCCGACAGGATCGACGCAATATCGCCTTCCCCACGGTTGACCCGCAGCGTCTGCGACAACAAGGGATCACCGCCCGTCAATCTGGGCAGAACACTGGCAACCATGGCCTGAAAAATCGTCGGAATCCCCGCCATCACATGCACATTGCCCAGCGTGAACCCAGGGGCCGTCGATACCGGATTGTCGATCAGCGTGGCACCGTCAGGGATACGTGCCATGCGCAGACGCGCTTGGTTCAATTCCAGCCCCGAATTCTCATAGTGACGTTCCAGCAGCGCGCGCGCATCGTCGCGCACGTCGATCGCCGCGCCAAAGGCTCGGGCTATGCAGTCGGCGGTGATATCATCATGCGTTGGACCAATGCCGCCACTTGTGAACACGTGATCGAAACGATCCGACAGGGTGCGCACGGCCTCTTCGATGGCGGCGGCGTCGTCACTGACCATACGGACTTCTTTCAGATCGATTCCCTGTTTCGTCAGCTCCTGCGCGAGGTAGTGCATGTTTGCGTCGCGAGTGCGCCCCGACAGGATTTCATCCCCGATCACAAGCATTGCTGCGGTTGGGTTCGCCATAACCTGTCCTTTCCTGCTGACACCTTGGGCGCAAGATATCGTTCCTGCCGGGCCGAGCAAGGGCCGTGTTTCATCCGCGAAGCACTTCGGTCGGCAAATCCGTTGTGATGCGTTCGAACAGGTCCATATCGTTCATCGACCGCGCCAGGATCATTGCGCCTTCCATGCGGGCAATCATATCGGCGGCGCGAACCTCTGGATTGGGAGTTCCGGCGGCGCGGAACACCGTTTCTAGCCAAACAAGATTGCGCTCAAAGAACTCACGCGTGCGTCGGGCGACCGGATCCGGCAATCTGGCGATTTCAGCACCGAACATTCCGCACAGGCACATGAGGTCCTGTTCGATCAAAGCCTGCCGATAGGCCGCCACATACTGAACCAACAGCTCGGACGGAGTGGACTCGTCCAGACGCCCCAACGCACCCAGAAAGCGATCTGTGTATCGGCCAACCAGCGCCTCACCCAAATCTTCTTTGGTGGGAAAGTGGTAGTGGATACTGGCCGATTTGATCCCGATTTCCGCCGCGATATCGCGGAAGCTAAAGGCATAATACCCGCCTTGCCGCGCCATTTTCTCGGCCACGTCAAGAATGCGGTTGGCTGTATCGGACAGGGGTTTTTCGGTTTTGGGCATCAGCGATCGAACCTGTTTTTTACCTATCAATAGATAGGGGCTTGTATTTGGTTTTGCCAGCCCAATATATCTACCTATCAGTAGATAGGGAATCCAATCATGACACAGCCAACAACTCTTATCATCGGCGGAACCAGCGGAATGGGTCTGGCCACAGCACGTCAAATCGTGGCGCAAGGCGGCCACGTTACGCTGGTCGGCTCGTCCGCCGACAAGCTGGACGCCGCGAAGGCAGAATTCGGTAGCGCCGCCGATTCACAACAGGTCGACCTGCGAAATCCGGCAGCGGTCGATGGGCTGATCGCACAGATCAAAGCTGAGACACGCCACATCCATGGGCTGGTGAACACAGCCGGTACGTTCGCGCCTAAGCCGTTTCTCGAACACACAGGCGAGGACTACGACAGCTACATGGACCTGAACCGCGCGACTTTTCTCATTACCCAGTCTGTCGCTGAAAACATGAAAGCGAATGGCGGCGGCAGTATCGTGAACATAGGCTCTATGTGGGCGAAACAGGCTGTCCGGGCCACACCGTCTTCGGCCTATTCTATGGCCAAAGCCGGGCTTCATTCGCTGACGCAGCACCTTGCGATGGAACTGGCGGAACACGGTATCCGCGCAAACGCGGTCTCGCCCGCTGTGGTGGTGACGCCCATCTATGGTGCCTTCATCGCACCGGACCAGATCGAGTCGACCCTGACCGAGGCATTCGACGCGTTCCATCCGATCGGGCGGGTTGGACGGCCCGAGGATGTGGCAAACACGGTCACGCATCTTCTGTCCGATGACGCCACATGGGTGACCGGAGCCATTTGGGACGTCGATGGCGGCGTGATGGCAGGTCTCGTCTGACCCTTCCCTTGCAGGCGGGCGCGCGCTAAGCGGGGTGGCATGAAGTTTGCCACCCCATTGATCCCCGCCCGCCTGATCCGTCGCTACAAACGCTTTCTGGCTGATTGCCTGTTGGAAGATGGCCGTGAGGTCACCGCCCACTGCGCCAATCCGGGATCCATGATGGGGCTGGCCGAACCGGGGGAAAAGATCTGGTTAGAGCCAAATGACGACCCCAAGAAGAAACTGAAATACGGCTGGCGACTGGTCGACCATGAGAATGGGCACTTCACCGGCGTCGACACATCCGTCCCGAACAAGGCCTTGCGCGCAGCGCTTGAGGCCGGCGAAATTCCCGAACTGGCGGCCTATGAAACAGTCCGCCCCGAGGTGAAATACGGCGAAAACAGCCGTATCGACTTTCTGCTGACACAGCCCGGCCTGCCCGACGCCTATGTCGAGGTCAAAAGCGTGACGCTGTCCCGCGAACCCGGCCTGGCGGAATTCCCCGACAGCGTCACCGCGCGCGGGACCAAACATCTGGGCGAGTTGGCCGCCATGGCGGCGCATGGCCACCGAGCAATCATGTTGTATCTTGTACAACGCACGGATTGCGACCGGTTTGCCTTGGCGGCGGATATCGACCCGGCCTACGCGAGGGCGTTCGAGTCAGCTAAGGCGCATAGGGTCGAGCGGCTGGTCTACGGGACGCAGATATCGCCCGAAGGGGTTTGGGTGGATGCAAACCGGTTTTGTACATAATTCCGGTGATGTGCGAACCTTTCGGGCTTTAATCAGAGAATTCTGAAGCAAGTGCGCGAATCTGAACAATCCGCCCTCAAACTGCCCCAATGCGTCAGCACACACTCTATGCGGGTTTGGCCCGCGCATTGAGTAACTCACACAGGCAAAACCAAAAATCATGAAGTATTTCGCAGCAACCATTATCGCAGCCATTGCCCTGACCGGCTGTTCCGTTGACCCGCAGGCCGCCGCAACACGACGTGCCGCCCTTGTGCAGACTGTATTTCCCAACCCGGCGGACAGGCAGGGCATCGATCTGGCGTTCCCGCTGGAATCCGGCGGGATCTACAAAACGCTTGAGGTCGGCTTTTTCCCGGATGAAGTCACCGAAACAGAGGTCCGAGGCCGCGTCGCATCCTTCTGCGCGCGCCAGAACTCGGCGCGTTTGACAGGCGGTGTCGCCATCAAGAAGGACCTGGGCATCAACAACAGAACGCAAGCAGACGGGTCGGTCCGGCCTGTGCACCAGATTTTCTACTCCTGCGTTTGATCCCGGTCGGTTCGTTGTCAGAGAAAGGCCCCGGCTGCGTTGCCGGGGCCTTTCAAGTGATTGGTACGGGTGGAGACTTACGTGCGAAGAATTGCAGGGTTTGTATTCCTGATTGGTGTTCTAATGATCGCAAAGGCGGCAATGATGGCGCTTGAAACCTATATGACCGACGACCGGAAGGCCGCCACACGCGACGCTTTGAACGCAAGACTAGACGAGGGGGCTGAACAATATGAACGCCGTCGTAAAGACGGTTGCATCCGCCGATGTGGCAGGCTCGCGTCGCTGTCGCATGCAATCGTCACATTGCGCGACGGTATTTTTCTGTCCCTGCCTTTTGATCCTTCAGGAGCGTGACGTAATGTAAGGCAAGAAGTTTTGCTTAAGGGGAGGAGCCAAACCCTTGGCAGAACTTGATGGTGTCGCAATTCGTACATGGAGTCAGAGTTCTTACAACATTGATACACGTGACTGGCCCCCAACGGACTAACGGCACTTGTCAATCTACATGGACGGACAAGTGGAAATCATGATCGTGGCTAAGGCGCCGGCTGAGGACCTTGTTGCGTTTCTGTCCGGGTTTGATCTGTCGCCGTTTGTTGAAGACCTGCCGAAAGTCCCGGACGGCTATACCCGTGGCAAGGGTGTTGTCATCTATGAGCAGGTCGTCGAAACGGAAGAGCGACACGGTGATGACCCTTTTGCGGAGCCGTAGACCTTTTACTGCTCACCGATCATAGAAATGTCATTAGGGCACCTGTCGCCAAACCCTTGAACTCGCGCGCCTTAGCCCCATTTTCATCGGTCGAAACCCACCGCGACTCTGCACCCTCTGGAACTTTCTGCACAAGCAGCGTAAAAGGACCGCTGCGCGCAACATTTGGAGCTTAGCGTCGATGAAAGAACATCGTGGCCGTCTGACCAAGGACGGCATCCGCATTTACGAACAGGGTGACTTTGCCGGCATGCATGCGGCAGGGGCCTTGGCCGCGCGGATACTCGACGACATTGCTGAACATGTCTTTCCGGGCCAGACCACTGGCGCCATCGACGGGCTGATCACGCAAATGGTTGAGGATGCGGGCGCGACATCTGCGACGATCGGCTACAAAGGGTATCAGCACGCCAGCTGTATCAGCGTGAATCACGTGGTCTGCCACGGCATTCCCGGCGACAAGCGGTTGAAGGATGGCGACATCCTGAACATCGACGTAACGGTGATCGTCGACGGCTGGTTCGGCGATACGTCGCGCATGTATGTGGCGGGTAAACTGCCCCGCAAGGCCGAGCGTCTGATTCAGGTGACCCATGACGCCCTGTTCAAGGGTATCGAGGCGGTCAAGCCGGGCAACACGTTTGGCGATATCGGCCACGCGATTCAGGCCTATGTCGAAGCACACCGGATGAGCGTTGTTCGCGATTTCTGCGGCCACGGGCTGGGCCGGGTGTTCCACGCGCCTCCAAACGTCCTGCATTATGGCCGTCCGGGTACGGGTGCTGTGCTGGAAGAAGGTATGTTCTTCACCATCGAACCGATGGTGAATCTTGGCCGCCCCGAAACCAAAACGCTGGCTGATGACTGGACCGCTGTAACGCGCGACAAGTCGCTGTCGGCGCAGTTCGAACACTCGGTGGGTGTGACAGCGAACGGGGTCGAGATCTTTACCCTGTCACCGGGCGACAAATTCCACCCGACCTATTCGTCCTGACCTTCGGCCTGATCCCGTAGCAGTTTCAGCAGCAATGTCTCTGACCCCCACGGCGTAACCGCGTCCTGGATGAAAACAGGTGCGCGCATCGGTTTGGGCTCTGGCCCGGTGGCAGTGTCGGCATCCTTGGAAAGGGCCCAGAGAGGTGGGGTCACAGCGCGATCCATGACCCAAACCTAACACGGTCGCGTCAGATTCCCAAAAGCGAAGGGACGTCAGCCATATCGGTGAAGACCTCTGCCCCCAGATCGGCCAGCTTCTCGGCATTTCCCTGTGGCGCGTAGGCCAGACACCGCATGTCTGCTCGCATCGCCGCTGTCACGCCGTTCTGACTGTCTTCGATCACCACGGGTGCCGCGGCGTTGAACCGTTTTGCGGCTGTCAGAAACATGGTCGGGTCCGGTTTGGCGGTGCCCAGCACATGGGCAGAAAACGCAACCTTGCTCAGGCGGTCCCACAATCCGTTCTGTCCCAACGTGATCTGCATCTTGTCCGGGCTACCATTGGAGGCGACACAGTAGGCTATGCCCTTTGAATCCAGCGTGTTCAGCAAATCCGCGACGCCCGGCATCAGGTCTACGCCATCCCGAAGACGGTCGTAGGTTTCGGCATAGACCTCATCCACCCAATCATCCGGCAGGTCCGCACCCAGTGCGCGCGCCTTGTCACGCACACCAACCATGGTGCCCCCAAGAAAGAAACCGACGCTGTCTTCAAGTGTCAGATTCAAGCCATAGCGGCCCAGATTGTCGACCAGCACCTGATTGGACAGTGGCTCGCTGTCGACCAGAACACCGTCACAATCGAAAATCACCAGATCGTGCATATGAACCTCTCGGATATGCTTTCGATCGGGCGTAACCCACGCGGCTGACGACTACAATTGCGCATTTTGAACGCTGCGAGAAGTGGCCGTGATCGCCTGATCAGCGATCACGGCGTCCACGTTACGCCAACGCAGCAGCGACAGCATCCTTCATTGAGGTGGGCGCGCGACCGATCAGGGTCTCCAACGCGTTGCTTTCATCCAGCAACCAACCATCCGCAGCTCCGGCCTCGGCATCAGCGATAAACGCCGCAACGAATTCCGGAAGACCGACCGAGGTGAGAATTTCAGAATATGCCTCTTTAGGCACTGAATTGTAGGGGATGTCCTTGCCGATTTGTGCGGACACTTCAGCAGCCATGTCCGCAAGCATAAATGCTGCGCCACCCAGTTCGTAAGTCTTGCCCTTGTGTTCTTGTTGAGCCACGGCAACAGCCAGCGCTTTGGCATAATCTTTGCGGGTGGCCGGGGTCACGCGTCCGTTGCCGACACTGCCGACCAGCGCGCCGGCCTCGATCGACGGCTTTAGTGAATCAGTCCAATTCTCCAGATACCACCCATTGCGGAGCACAGTGGTCTGCAAACCAGACGCCGCCAACAACTCCTCGGTCACCTTGTGATCTTCTGCAATGATCAGCGGTGATGTGTCCGCCTTAGTGATCGACGTGTAGACGATCCGCTGAACCCCTGCGGCTTTGGCAGCTTCAATCACGTTGCGATGCTGACCGACACGGTCATCAAAATCACTGGACGAGATCAGCGCCAGCACCGTAACACCCTGAAGCGCTGGCACCAGCGTGTCCGGCTTTGTGTAATCAAACGCCCGGGCCTCGACCCCCAGATCAGCCAGTTTTTCCGGGGATCGGGCCAAAGCCACAATCTCCTCAGATGGTGCCAGAGTTTTCAGTTTTTCGATGGCCAGGCGGCCCAGCTGTCCGGTTGCTCCGGTTATCGCAAATGTCATCTTACAAGTCCTTCCTGGGATGTTGACGACGCGACAGATAACGCCTAACTAACAAAAAGGAAGTACGCACAAATTTGTTAGTATGAAAAAAGAAACAGACTCTGACCAAATGAAAGCGGACGTGATGAGCGCGCAGTGCCCATCGCGGCAATTGTTGAATCACGTGACCAGCAAGTGGGGCGTTCTGGTTCTGCTGGCACTGGTCGAAGGAACCCAGCGCTACAGTGATCTGCGTCGCAGGATCGATGGCGTCAGCGAGCGGATGCTGGCCCAGACCCTGCGTACGTTAGAGGAAGACGGGTTTATCCTGCGCAAGGCGTACAAAGTCGTGCCGCCCCACGTGGAATATACACTGACGCCGTTTGGATTGGGTGCAGCGGAACGGGTCGTGTCTTTGGCCCATTATCTCGAGGGCGCTTTTGACACTGGGGTGGTTCAGGCATCTGCGTCGGCTTAACTGACGATCCTTCGTATCAACGAGATATGCGTGTCGCCATATTTCCGGCTGTCTTCCAACGAAAATCCGTCTGGCGCCGCCATCGGAGCGTTTTCTTCCCACACGATCAGTGCATCATCTGCGACCCAGCCGCCCTCGATCGCTTTGGTCAGGGCCTTCTGACCCAAGGATTTTCCATAGGGTGGATCGAGGAAAACCAGCTCACACGGATCGCCTCCATTCTCGCCCAACCGCGTGGCGTCACGGCGGATCAGGTCTGTGCGGTCGGCGCTGCGGGTCAGGTCGATATTTTTGCGGATCAACCCCTGCGCCACGCGCCCGTCGTCGACAAAAGTGACATGCGCTGCGCCGCGCGACAGCGCTTCGAGCCCCAGCGCGCCTGTTCCCGCGAAAAGGTCCAGAACGCGCAGGCCCTCAAAGTCGACCTGATGGTTCAGGACGTTGAACAGGCTTTCGCGCACCCGGTCCGTGGTCGGGCGCAAATGCGCCGCGGCATCGCCTTTGCCGACCGAGGCCAAAGCGCGGCCCCGGAACTCGCCGGCGATGATCCTCACGCTTTGAGCAGCGGCTTCAGATCCGCCTCAGGATCGGCAACGACCGCTGGGTCAGCGGTTTTGCCCGCGTCGATCAGGCGTTTGCCGACCATATAGGCGCGCGGATCATTCATCGCGTCGACGGCGATCAGTTGATCTCCTCTGTAGTACCAGAAGGACACCGTCTGCCCCTCGCCCTTGCGGGTCACAACGCGGTCATACCCGGTGTTCAGACCCGCAATCTGCAGTTTTACGTCGTACTGATCCGACCAAAACCACGGCGTTGCCACATAGTCTTTGGCCGCTCCCAGCATGTTCTGTGCCACGATCTCGGCCTGATCGATGGCGTTCGGCACGCTTTCCAGGCGGATGCGACCTTCGCCATGCGGAAAAGATGCGCAATCGCCCGCCGCCCAGATCGACGGATCGGATGTGCGACCGTGGGCGTCGGTTTTGATGCCATTGTCCAGGTCAAGACCCGCCATTTCGGCCAATTGCGTCGAGGGGGCGATCCCCACGCCAACGACGACAAAATCGACCTCAAGTTCCGATCCGTCTGTCAATACGGCACCGGTGACCTTGCCGTTCTCACCAACCAGACGATCCAACCCGACCCCTTCGCGAATGTCGGCACCGTATTCGGTGTGCAAAGCGCGGAAGTAGTCGCTGGTCTCGGGCGCGGCGACACGCTGCAGGATGCGGTCTGCCATCTCAACAAGGGTCACTTTCACACCGCGCTTGGCGCAGACCGCCGCAGCCTCGAGCCCAATATAGCCGCCACCCACGATCAAAGCGCGTGCGCCGTCTTTTACGCGGGGCTCCATGTCATCAATGTGGGTCAGGTCGCGCACGACATGGACACCTTCCAGGTCCCCACCGATGGCCGCGGGCAGATAGCGCGGATCCGAGCCGGTGGTCAGAGCCAACTCATCATAAGAAACCACCTCATCGCCCAAAGTTACAGTCTTGGCCTTCGGATCAATTGCTGTCACGCGCTGGCCCAGCCGCAGGGTAATGTTGTTTTCGGCATAAAAGCTCTCGGGGCGCAGGAACAGGCGTTCAAGCTCCATTTCACCAAGCAGGTAAGCCTTTGAGAGTGGCGGGCGCTGGTACGGCAAATGCGGCTCGGCACCAATCAGGGTGATGTCGCCTTCGAACCCGTCTTTGCGCAGCCGCGCAACAAGGGATGATCCCGCCTGTCCGGCTCCGATCACAACAATATGGCTCATCTTCGTCCCGCCCTGTGAATTTCCCATGGTTTCATTTTTCGGCTCACCTATATTGCGGCTGAGGCCGACTCTGCAAATCCAATCGACAGGAGGATCAAGATGATTTCAACCGGTGATATGCTTCCCGACGCAACGTTGACCCAAATGGGGGCAGAAGGACCCGAAGAGGTTCGGATTTCAGACAAGACCAAAGGCCGCAAGGTTGTGATCTTCGCCGTGCCCGGCGCGTTCACGCCCACCTGCCATTCCGCGCACGTGCCCAGTTTCATGCGCACCAAAGACCAGTTCGCAGCCAAAGGCGTAGATGAGATCGTCTGCGTTTCGGTCAACGACCCCTTTGTGATGGGTGCCTGGGGCGAAGCCACCGGCGCGAAAGAGGCAGGCCTGACCATGCTGGCGGACGCCGCATCCGAGTTCACCAAGGCCATTGGCATGGATTTTGACGCCCCCCCTGTCGGCCTGATCGCACGCTCCAAGCGCTATGCGATGCTGGTTGAAGACGGCAAGGTCGTAGCGCTGAACCTGGAAGAAAACCCCGGCGCCTGCGAAATTTCGGCTGGCGAAGGTCTGCTGGAAAGCATCTGATCTGAACGGGCCCCGGTACTCCGGGGCCACGTTAACCCTAATTCACTTGATGCAACTCTCTGATGGGCCGATACTTGCCCCATTCAATCAGGGAGTTTTTTGATGAAACTCAAAGTCATCACAGTACTTCTGGGCACTGCTGGCGCGCTTGCAGCCTGCGGCCCGGCCCCAACACCTCAGCAACAGGCTGCACGACAACACGAGATTGCTTGCCTCAGCGGCACGTTGGGCGGAGCGTTGATCGGCGGCGTGATCGGCAACCAATTCGGCGGCGGGTCCGGCCGGGACATCCTGACCGCTGGCGGGGCCGTGGCAGGCGGTGCCGCGGGCCAGCGTTACGCGTGTTAAAGGAGAGCGATCATGAAATCAGGTATTTTGACAGTCGCGCTCGTATTGCTGGCAAGCGCTGTATCGGCAGAAACCGTGGCGGAATTGCATGAACGGGAACTCAATGCGATAGACGCCAACAATGACGGGTTTCTGTCCAAGGACGAATTCAACGCCTTTTCAGACTATGCCTTTCAGGCCATGGACGAAGACAAGAACGGCACCCTGGGCATGGCAGAAGCAAAGCCGTTTCTGGACATAAAGCAGTTTCAAAACGTTGACCGAAACAACGACAGCGTTATCTCTCGCGCAGAGTATGACGCGCAAATGAATGACGATTTTTCAGCCGCTGATCAGGACGGGAACGGTCTGTTGGATTGATCACACCGCCGGGCGGATCGATAGGAGCGTTGAATGAATAAGTGGATTACCATCGGCATTCTGGGGTTTCTTGCCGCCTGCGACGCGCCACAATCCCCTGTGGTCACCGGACCGGACGGGCAGGCCCGCATTCAGATCAACACCTCGGGTCTGACCTGCTACAATACACGCTGTCTGGACATTAACCCGGCTGCGCGCAGCGTGCGCTCGGTTGGGAATCGCACAACCGGCATTCCGGGGGATATCAACGTAAGCGACGGCACCGTCACACCGGCCGAGTTCCGGCGTCTGGGCGAGGTTGCCGCGTTGGCGGGTGGAATGGGCTCGAGAGGTGACCGTTAAACGAGGCTGTCCATCTTGCGGGCCAGTTTCGCATCCAGTGATGACAAGCCGCCCACGTCATGGGTGGACAGGACAACCTCGACCGTGCGGTAGACATTGGACCATTCCGGGTGGTGGTTCCATTTCTCAGCAAAAATCGCCACTTGGGTCATCCAGCCGAAAGCGTGGACAAAGTCCTCGAATATAAAGGTTTTGGTGATCGCGTCCCGGTCCTTAACCATGGTCCAGCCGTTTTCGAACAGCGGGTCCAAAAGGGGGCCGCGTGTCTCGGTCGACAATAATTCCGTCATTGCTGTTCCTCCGGGTTCGACTTTCTGAACGGGCCATAATCCGTCAGAATCTCGATCTCTTCTCCCACTGCGCGGGCCTCGGCGTCCAGATACTTTTTGATCGCATCGGCAAAGCCCGGGTCGCTGACCCAATGCAGACTATGCGTTCTGGTGGGCAGATACCCGCGCGCCAGTTTGTGTTCGCCTTGCGCTCCGGCCTCGACGCGCGCCAGACCCTCGGCAATGGCAAAGTCGATCGCCCTATAATAGCACAGTTCGAAATGCAGGCAGGCGTGATGCTCGGTACAGCCCCAATAGCGCCCAAACAGCGTCTCGCGACCGATAAAATTCAGCGCCCCGGCAATCGGGTACCCGTCCCGTTCGGCCAGAATCAGAGCCATGTCGTCCGCCATGGTTTCATGTGCAATATCAAAAAACTGGCGGGTCAAATAGGGCATGCCCCATTTGCGCGACCCGGTGTCCTGATAGAATTGCCAAAAGGCATCCCAGTGTTCGGGGCGCAGATCATCGCCGGTCAGTGTTCGGATCTCGCCGCCAAAGCCGCAGGCCTGCGCGCGCTCTTTGCGGATATTCTTGCGCTTACGAGAAGACAGCGCCGCAAGAAACCCGTCAAAGTCAGCGTAATCGTCGTTCAGCCAGTGAAACTGCTGCGAATGGCGCGCCATCAGACCCATTTGCTCGCCCGCCAACGCTTCATCCTCGGTACAGAAAGTTGCGTGAACGGATGAGACCTGATTGTCCGCTGCCAGTTGCACCGCACCTTGCACCAGAGCGGACATCCCTAACGCCTCGTATCCCGGACGCACCAGAAACCGACGCCCTGTCGCCGGCGTGAACGGAACTGCGATCTGCAGCTTGGGATAGTAACGCCCGCCGGCGTTCTCATAGGCATGCGCCCAGCTGTGGTCAAAAATGTATTCGCCCTGGCTATGAGACTTGGCGTACATCGGTGCGGCAGCGACCAGCATTCCGTCCAGATAGGCCGTCAGATACTGCGGCTGCCAGCCGGTTCCACGCCCGACCGAGCCGCTATGCTCCAGCGCGATCAGAAATCGATGGGTGGTAAACGGATCAAGCGGGCGGCCACCATCTGCGGCCTCGGGGCAGGCGCAGCTGTCCCACTCTGCCGCCGGTATCTGAGACAGCGAGCTCAGTACCCGAACCTCAATCTGTGCCTGATCCATGTGCCCTCCGCGTCTGGTCTTTATCTGTGACGACGTGGGTCGGGTTCAACCCGGATGTGTGGCCAGATACCCTTCGAAGGTCACATTGTCGGCAACTTCGCGGGCCTTTGCCTCTTGTTCAGGCGACCGCACCGTCCAGCACAGGATCGGTACACCGCGCGCCTTCAGCTCGGCGACGCGGGGACGGTCCAGATCGGCCACCTCATGGCTGATGAAACTGGCACCAACCCGGTCGAAATCGGGAATCCCGCGCAGGTGGTCGCAAACGGCGTGCGGCAACAGTTCTTCCTTGGGCTGGTATGACCCCGTCACGATGCCTCGTGGCAGATGCGGGGCCAATCGCGCCAGTTCAGCGACCGAGTTGGGGTTGAACGACATCAACGCCACCGGCCCGTCATAACCATGCAACGCCCGCACCGCATCGCGTTCCAACGCCCCGACCGAGGTGCCCATGGCGCCGTCCTGATCCTTGAACTCGATCAGCAGAGGCACCTTGCCCGACACGATCTCGAGCACCTCGTCGAAGGTCGGTATGCCGTCATCAGCGTGCAGCAGTTTGGTGCCCGAGGCCTGATCAGCGGTGATCTGCTGGATCGGGCCAGACTGTCCCGTCAGGCGGGTCATGTCATAGTCATGAAACACCATCGCCCGATTGTCGGCGGTCAGCTGCAGATCAATCTCGATCGCATAGCCTGCCTCGACAGCGGCACGAATGGCCGCCCGGCTGTTTTCCGGGCGGTTGTCCTGTTTGTCATGCAGCGCACGATGCGCCACAGGAACGGTCAGGAAGGCTTCGGGCAGTGCTGGCGTCATTGAACTTCGAAGATGCCTTCGATTTCAACCGCCACGCCCAGAGGCAGCGCCGCCGCGCTTACCGCCGAACGCGAATGGCGACCCGCATCGCCCAGCGCTTCGACCAGGAAGTCCGAGGCCCCGTTGATCACCTGCGGTTGGTTGGTGAAATCCGCGGTCGAGTTCACGAATCCGGTCAGTTTGACAACGCGCACCAGCTTTTCGATATCGCCGCCACAGGCTGCTTTGACCTGCGCCAACAGGTTAATGGCGCATACTTTCGCCGCTGCCGCGCCCGCATCGACATCCATGTTGTCGCCCAGCTTGCCCGTGATCAGCTCATCCGCTTTCGAGATCTGGCCCGAGACGTATACGATGTTTCCCACGCGCACGAACGGCACATAGTTGGCAGCAGGTGCAGGTGCATCCGGCAGGGTGACGCCCAGACTTTCCAGTTTCGCGGCGATGCTCATGAGGTTTCCTCCCAAATTCGAGTCGGAGCGAAGCTAACCGGGAAGGCGGTTATGGAAAAGTGACAAAACGGCCATGCGGCCCGCGCCAAGTGTGGGCGTAACTTTTCTTATTCTGAACTGTTGAACCTGTGTCACTTTACCTTCGCCCATCAGGCGGGTTAAACGCTATTTGTTTCCCTATGGCTGTGAAACAACTATGTGACATTAAATTGCGCTGCCCGCAGCGGCGACAGGCAGTATTGATTAAGTGTTTGGGTTTAAACGGCCCAAAAGGTTTGGAGTAGCAGAACTCGTGTTGAGCAGAATCAGCCTTATTCCCCTGATCGCCCTGTCGCTGATGACGGTTCTGAGCGCCTGTGCCACGCGCCCACCCGAAGGCGCGCCGCAGAGTCAGGTTTTTGACCCCTACGAACGGAACAATCGCGGCGTTCACAAGTTCAATCTGGGCGTCGACCGCTTTCTGTTCCGCCCGGCCTCGAAAGGGTATGTAAAGATCGTGCCCGATCCGATGGTGACCAGCTTCAATAACTTCGCCGAAAATCTCACCATGCCCGGCCAGGCGTTGGACTACCTGTTGCAGGGCAATATCAAGCAATCGGGCAATGCATTGTTGCGGTTCGTCATCAATTCGACCGTTGGCGGCCTGGGATTGTCCGCCCCCGCAGACGAGTTGGATCTGCCGCCCGTCGACACGGATTTCGGCGAAACCCTGCATGTTTGGGGCGTCGGCGAAGGCGCATATGTCGAACTGCCCTTCTACGGCCCGTCAACCCAGCGCGATGCGATTGGCGTTGTGGTCAATCTGTTCTCGAACCCGATCAACTTTACGCCGGTCCGCCCGGTGGACAATATCGGCGTTTATGCCGAAGTCGTCCGCCGCATGGGAGACCGCGGGCGATTCTCGGACACAGTTGACTCGATCCTGTATGAAAGTGCCGACAGTTACGCTCAGGCGCGTACCATTTACATACAAAATCGTCGCTTCGAACTGGCGCGGGACGATGAAGAAGCCTATCTGGGTCTATATGACGACCCATATGCAGACACCGGGACGGACCCTGTCAGGGACCCCTACCTAGATCCATACGAGGACCCCTATGAGGACCCCTATGCCGAGTAACCTTATGAACCGTCGCGGTTTTGTCGCCACCGGCCTGACCGGGTTGGCACTGACCGCCTTTCCCCTTTCCGCCCTTGCCCAGACAGAGGCCAGCGCCAAGGCTCTGGTTGTCAGCGTCGTGGATGAGATCAATCGTGTGATCGCTTCGGGCAAATCCGAAAGAGCGATGATCCGCGATTTCGAGAAGATTTTCGTACAATACGCCGATGTCCCGATCATGGCGCGTTATGTGCTGGGGGCGGATGCACGCTCGGCCAGCCCGTCACAACTGAAGCAATTCACCCAGGCGTTTCAGGGCTATATCTCGAACAAGTATGGCCGCCGTTTCCGTGAATTCATTGGCGGTCAAGTCACCGTTCGCAACGCCCGCAAGATCAGGGCAGGGTATGAGGTGCGCACTTCGGTCAAGCTGCAGGGATCGTCCCCGTTTGAGGTCACATTCCTGGTGTCGGACAAGTCAGGCCGCGACAAGTTTTTCAACATGTTTATCGAAGGTGTGAACATGCTGCTGACCGAACGGACCGAAGTCGGCGCGATGCTGGATGCCCGTGGCGGTGATCTGAACCGCCTGATCAAGGATATGAAGCAGAACAAGGTCAGCTGATCTGGTTCCAAAATTGGAAAAGCGCCGCGCGACCCTGTCAGCGCGGCGCTTTTGCGTTTAGTTCAGGCGCTCGCCCGTTTCCTTGGCAAAGTACGACACCTTGCTCATGTCGAAGGCAAGGTTGAGCATCTTGCCCGCCTGTGCGCTGGTTTCCGCATGCAAGCGTGCGGTGACCTGTTTGCCGCCCAGTTCCGATACCACATAGGTGTCGGCCCCGGCGGGTTCCACCATATCGACCATGCAAGCCGCTTCCTGAACGCCGTCGCCAGCCCGGAACCCGGCCTCAGCAATATCTTCGGGACGCAGGCCCAGAATGACATCCTGTGGCAGCGACAGATCGCGTGCGTCGTTCAACACCAGCGTTTCGCCTTGGTCGCGCGCGATGGCGATCTGGGTGCCCGAGCCATTCCTGGTCGCTTGCGCCGGGATCAGGTTCATCGCAGGCGAGCCCATGAAATCGGCCACAAACAGGTTGGCCGGGTTGTTATAGATCTCGGCCGGAGTACCAATCTGCTGCACCACTCCACCCTTGAGAACCACGATCTTAGTGGCCAAGGTCATCGCTTCGATCTGGTCATGGGTCACATAGACGATCGAGGCATCCAACGTCTGGTGCAGCTTCTTGATCTCGGTCCGCATCTCAACCCGAAGCTTGGCGTCGAGGTTCGACAGCGGCTCGTCAAACAGAAACAGTTTGGGATCGCGCACCAGCGCGCGACCCATCGCAACCCGCTGACGCTGACCACCCGACAATTGGCTGGGGCGGCGGTTCAGCAAGGGTTCGATCTGCAGCAGCGAGGCGACCTCTTTCAGCTTGGCATCCTGCGTGGCCTGATCGACCCCGCGGACCTTCATGCCGAACGTGATGTTCTTGGCCACGGTCATGGTCGGGTACAGAGCGTAGGACTGGAACACCATCGCGATGTCACGGTCCTTGGGGCTGACATGGGTCATGTCGTTGCCACCGATGGACAGCGTCCCGCCGGTGATTTCCTCAAGCCCCGCGATGCAGTTCAGCAAGGTGGACTTACCGCAGCCCGAGGGGCCGACCAGCACCAGGAAATCGCCCGGTTCGATCGAGATGTTGATGTCCTTCAGAATCTCGGTCGCACCGTAATTCTTATAGAGTTTGTTGATATCAAGGATGGGAGCCATGGGTTATCCCTTCACGGAACCGGCGGTCAGGCCGCGGATGAAATACTTACCGGCAACGACATAGACGAGCAGCGTCGGCAGACCCGCGATGATCGCGGCGGCCATGTCGACGTTGTACTCTTTGACGCCGGTGGTGGAGTTAACAATGTTGTTGAGGGCAACGGTCACGGGCTGCGTGCCTGCCTGGCTGAACGACACGCCGAACAGAAAGTCGTTCCAGATTTGCGTGAACTGCCAGATAACGGTCACCACAACGATGGGCAGCGACAGCGGCAGGAAGATCGACCAGAAGATCCGCAGGAAACCGGCCCCATCTACACGGGCAGCCTTAGTCAACTCGGCCGGGATGGTGACATAGTAGTTGCGGAAGAACAGCGTGGTGAAGCCCAGCCCGTAGATGACGTGGACGAAGATCAGGCCCGGAATGGTTCCGGCGATCCCCATCATGCCCAGCAGACGCGCCATCGGCAGCAGCACCACTTGGAACGGGATAAAGCAACCAAACAGCATCAGCGAGAAGATGATGTTGGCCCCTTTGAACCGCCACTGCGCCACGACATAGCCGTTCAGCGCACCCAGCAGGGTCGAGATCGCCACCGCCGGCACAGCAATCAGGACCGAGTTCCAGAAATAGGGCCGCAGACCTTCACACTGGATACCGGTGCAAGCGCCTGACCATGCGGTTTTCCAGGCGTCGAAGCTGACTTCGCGCGGCAGTGAGATGAGAGAGCCAGTGCGGATTTCCTCAAGGCTTTTCAGCGACGTAGTGACCATTACGAACAGCGGCATCAGGTAGTACAGCGCGAACAGGCCCAACAGGACATACAGCAACCAACGCAGGGCAATCTTGCCAGTGCCACTTTGGGTGCGGGTTTGGGTTTGGGGCATCGAAATATCAGTCATTTTTAGCCCTCAGTTCTGAATAAAGGTAAGGAACCACGATGGCAAAGACGACCAGCATCATGATCATTGCAGACGAGGCCGCCTGACCAATATCACCGCGCGAAAACGCCATGGCGTACATGTAGGTGGCCGGCAAATCGGTTGCGTAACCCGGACCACCGCCTGTCAGCGCAATGACAAGGTCAAAGCTTTTGATCGCGAGGTGGGCCAGCACGATGAAGGCGGACAGGAAGATCGGGGCCATCGAAGGGATGATGATCGCCGTATAGATGCGCCATGTGGGGATGCCATCGACCTGCGCGGCCTTGATGATCTCTCCGTCCACAGACCGCAGCCCGGCAAGAAACAGCGCCATGACGAAGCCTGAGCTCTGCCAGATCGCGGCCATCACGATGGTGTAGATGGCGTAGTCAGGGTTCACCAGCCAGTCGAACTCGAAATTCGGAAAGCCCCAGCCCTGCACCATGGACTCGATCCCCAGACCGGGGTTCAAAATCCATTTCCACGCGGTGCCGGTAACGATCATCGACAGCGCCATTGGGTACAGGTAGATCGTGCGGATCGCTCCTTCGGCGCGGATCTTCTGATCCAGCAGGATGGCCAGCAACAGGCCCAGCACCATCGCGATCACGATGAACAGCGCGCCAAAGACATACAGGTTGTTGATTGCCGTGTCCCAGCGGGGTGAGTCGAACAGGCGCTCATATTGAATGAAGCCCTTGATCTCGTATTTCGGCAGTAGTTTCGATCGGGTCAGCGACACCCATGCAGTCCATCCGATAAAGCCGTAGACAAAGATCAATACGGCGATGAACGACGGTGCCAGCACCACCTTGGGCAGGTGGTTTTCCAGCCATTCGGACATTTTAGCCTCCGGGGAAAGGTGCTCTGCCCCTCAGTATAGGGGGCAGAGCGTGTTGGATCAGTAGCTGTTTGCTACCGCGTCCGCCAGTTGCTGAACCGCGTCAGCCGAGGACATATCCGAGTTGAAATGCGCGGTCACGACGTCGGTGATCGCACCGGACTGCGATCCGCGCAGGGCCATGCCATGGGCATAGGACGGCAGCAGTGAACCGGCGTCCGAGGTCGCGCCCATGTCTTTGGCTGACAGGTTGGCACAGATGTCGAAGTCATCCAGCGCCACGTCGGTCCGTGCAGGGATCGAGCCTTTGTTCAGGTTGAACACTTTCTGGAAGTTCGGCGCGACAATCAGCTTGGCCAGCAGGTCCTGACCGGCTTTCTTGTCGTCGCCTTCCACGTCGAACATGGCAAAGCTGTCAACGTTGTACAAGTAACCGTCACCTGGGGTCGAGGCGCACAGGAAGTCCTCGCCCGGCTTCTTGCCAGCCGCCAGGAATTCACCCTTGGCCCAGTCGCCCATGATCTGGAACGCCGCTTCGCCGTTCATGACCATGGCAGTCGCCAGGTTCCAATCACGGCCCGAGAAGTTCTCATCCACATAGCCACGCAGGGTGCGCATCTGGTCAAAGACCTGAACCATCGTGTCCGACGTCAGCGCTTCAGGGTCCAGATCAACCAGTGCCTTCTGGAAGAACTCAGGCCCGCCAATGCCCAGAACCACCGTTTCAAAGACGGTCGCGTCCTGCCATGCCTGACCACCATGGGCCAGCGGGATCACACCAGCGGCCTGCAGCTTGTCCGCGGCGGCGTTGAACTCTTCCCAAGTGGTCGGCATTTCGATGCCGTTTGCCGCCAGAACGTCTGCGTTGGCCCAGATCCAGTCCACACGGTGCACGTTCACCGGTGCCGCGCACCAGGTGCCCTCACACTTCATGTGACCCGCGATCGATGCGGGCAGCACTTCGGCCCAGCCTTCAGCCTCGGCGACGGACGAGATGTCGGCCAGAACGCCCTCTTCATACCATTCCTGAATGGCGGGGCCTTTCAACTGAACGGCAGCCGGCGCGTTGCCCGCCAGAACACGGGCCCGCAGCGCGGTCATCGCGGCGTCACCGCCACCACCTGCGACCGGCATGTCGGTCCATGTACCGCCGTTCGAGGCAAATTCTTCCTGCAGAACAGCGACCGACTTGGCCTCACCGCCCGAGGTCCACCAGTGCAGAACCTCAGCCTGCGGCTCGGCCACAACCGACGATGCGGCCGCAACAGCCAGCGTCGATACGGTGGCAAATGCAAAACGATTCATGTCTTGTCTCCTCCCTGAGAACTCAATGGCTGCCGAAGCAGCGATTGCGCTATTACTGAGGGCCGAATGCCATCTGACAACGCGTAATCCGCGCCAAGATGCAGACGAAGCCCAATTTTTCACCACTTTTGTTACAGCGTGTTACGTTGACATTGAATCCGTTTCCGTTCGTTACAATTGACGACGTCGGAGGAATATTATCGGGAGGACAGACAGAGTGAGCATTCCGCGGCTTCTGGTGGTGGATGACGACCCGGACATGCGGTCGATGATGACTCAACTGATGCAAAAGAACGGGTTCATCGCCCTGCCCGCCAGCACCGAGCGTGAAATCCGTTCGCACTTGTCCAACGGCCGGATCGACCTGATCCTGCTGGATGTGATGCTGGGGGATGAGAACGGCATCGACATTTGCGCCCGGCTGCGGCGCGAACAGGATGTGCCGATCATCCTGGTCTCGGCCCTGTCCGCAGACCATCAGCGCATGGCCGGTTATGAGGTTGGGGCGGATGACTACATCGCCAAGCCGTTCAACCCGCAACTGATGCTGGCCCGTATTCGCGCGGTGATGCAACGCGCGCGGCGGTCGTCGTCGCTGGCCTATCGTCGACGAACCCGCACCTTCCGCTTTGACGGTTGGGTCTATAACGGAAAGCGCGACGACCTACACTCCCCCGAAGGCTATCTGGTGTCTCTGTCGCAACGGGAAACCGCCCTGCTCAAGGTGCTGCTGGCCAATCCGCATATCCCGCTGACCCGAGAAGAGATCGTCGCCGCGCTGGATGTGACCGGCGACAGCGACAAGCCCGAGGCGCAGGGGCGCGCCATCGACATGCTGGTGGGTCGCCTGCGGTCCAAGATTGAGGCGAACCCGAAAGATCCGCAAATGCTGCGCACGGAACGCGGGGTCGGTTATATCTTTGCCGCTGACATCGCGGTCGAAGAATGACCCTGCGACTGCGCAATCTGGGATTGCTGTGGGCGTTGTCGGCTTTTGCCGCGGGGCTTGTTTCAGCCGGGCTGTGGTTCGCATCGGCGCGTGCCTGGAATGATTACCTGATCCAATCCTTCGTCGCCGGATTCACGGTGTACGAAGAGTTGCGCACCGGCATGGCCCCGTCCGAGGGTCTTTCGATCACACGCTTGTCGCCGAAAGATGCCGCGCTGGCCGAAAATGGCGAATTCCAGCGCCTGCCCGGGTTCTCGGACCGCCGGTTTGTCACCAACCTGTCGATCCTGACGGACAGTTCGTCGCCGCTCAGCGGGCGCGAGCTGACGGTCGCGATCCTGTCTGACCGGCTGATCTATCCTGTGTCAGACATCGTCTCGGGCATTGATCAAACCGGTCCCGAGAAGATGGGCAACCTGACCCGGTTGTTGGCCACCTATTGCAGCGAACCGATCCTGATCGCAAAATTCGGGCGTGAAGCTTGGTATCAGGTGGATGGGACGCGGATCTGGGGCTGTCAGGCCGCACCGATGGATTTGCGCCTGCCCGCCGTTCTGTTGGGGATTGTCGCGCTTGCGATCATCCTGTCTTCGGTCAGCAACGTTTCGGATACCTTCACCCGGTTCGCGCACGCCCTACGCCAACGGCAGCGGTTGGGCGGACCGGAAAGCTATGAGGCTGATGGCCCGGATGAGCTGCGCAATATCGTTTCAGCCGTGAACGCCCATCTGGATGCCGAGCGCGCTCAGCTGGAAAAACGCGCGACGGTCTTGTCCGGCGTCAGCCACGATCTTGGCACTCCCGCGACCCGCGTGCGCCTGCGTGCGGCCCTGATCGCTGATGACGAACTGCGCGAAAAGCTTGAGGCGGACGTGGACCAGATGACCGGCATGATCGAAAGCGTCCTGACCTACACGCGGTCCGAACTGGATGTCGAGGAACCACAACAGATCTCCCTGACCTCTCTGGTCGAGTCGTTGGTCGCCGACTATCAGGACATGGACCTGCCCGTGACCCTGAAACAGACCGATCCCGTCGCGGTCGAAGGGGCCACATCCGTCTTTATGTCCCGGCGTGGTCATGGTCAGCTTACCGAGACGCGCCGCGTATTGGTCGTAGCGCGGCCGATTTCTCTGCGGCGCGCGCTGACCAACCTGATCGACAACGCCCTGAAATACGGGCGTCATGCCGAGGTCCAGTTGGAGACTGACGCGACCACGGCCACCATCACGGTCGAGGATAAGGGCACTGACCTTTCCGTCTCCGATATCGAAAACCTGATGGCCCCGTTTCGGCGCGGATCGAACACCGGATCATCGGACGGATTCGGCTTGGGCCTGACAATTGCCTCCACCGTAGCCGAGCAACATGGCGGAGAAATGCGCTTTGAGGCCGGAGACTGCGGCCTGCGCGCCTGTCTGCAGATCGCTCGGCAGTGAGTACTCAGGTCGCATAACTGCGCACAAGTGCGCGGGCGATCAACGACCAGCCATCGGCAATGACAAAAAACGCCAGCTTGAACGGCAGCGACACGATGGCCGGTGGCACCATCATCATGCCCATCGACATCAAGACCGCGGCAACCACAAGATCGATAATCAGAAAGGGCAGGAACACCAGAAACCCAATCTGAAAGGCACGCGCGATTTCCGACAGCATGAAGGACGGCATCAGGATCGACAGCGGCGCATCGGGCGACAGAGGGATAGCATCCCCTTCGGGGCGCAAAGCGGCCATGGCGTGAAACGTATCAGGGTCCAGACGAGCCGCCATGAAATCGCGAAACGGTTGCACGGCGCGTTCCAAAGCGGGCTCAACCTCCATCGTCTCATTGACCATTGGGCGGATGCCAGCTGTCCAGGCTTCGGTAAAAACCGGATCCATGATGAAATAGGTCAGGAACAGAGCAAGGCTGACGATCAGCATATTCGGCGGAGACTGCTGCAAGCCGATCCCCTGCCGCAAGATGGCCAAAACGGTAATCAAAAACGGAAAACAGGTGATCATGATCGCAAGCCCGGGCGCGAGGCTGAGCACCGTAATCAACAGGATCAGCTGGATCGTGCGCGCCGAGATCGAGCCGCCCTCGCCCAGCGAGATCGACACCTCTTGTGCCGAAGCCAGAGACGGGGTCAACGCGGCAAGCACGACCACCAGCAACAGTAGCCGGTGCATCAGCCGATACCGTTTTGAAGATCAGCGATTTCGGTCAGGCGCACGGCAAGTTGACCCGCCTGCTCTCCCTCCATCTCTTCCAATAGGCCGCGCGCGACAAGTTGATCCCCAACATAAAGGTCCACCGGGTCTTCGATGCGTTTGTCCAGCGTCAAAACGGCGTTTTCGCCCATGCTTAGCAGATCGCGGATCAGCGGGCGCGCTCGACCCACCGACACGGTGACTTCGATCGGAACGGCCTCAAACGGGTTGGCCTTTTCGGTTCTCGGGGTCTGCGGATCACTCATGGTTCACTGCCTCTTTTGCCTGAAAAACATACGCCTGAAAGGCTTGATCGATCGCAGCCAGCACTCCGCTGCAATCCACTTCGCGCTGGGAAATCCCCACCTTGAGCCGCGCCTGCCCAAGGTCGAGCGAGGCGTCTTCGACAACCTGCACCGGTGAGGATATTGCGTTAGGAATCATGCCTTCCACTTCGGCCGCGCGTCCCTCGGGTACAAAAACCCGCATCGGCTGTCCGATCTGCGTGCGGGCCATATCAGTGAGTTCTTCCGCGAGGCGGGCAGCGAACCCCCGGTCCATCGTTTCGGGTAAAACCACCTTTGTTAGACTCTGAAACATGGGTTCAAGGGACTGGGCCATCCAGTGAACAGCCTCATGGTAAGTGAAAGACATATCCTCGAGCGATCTGGCCAGATCGTCGGAAACCTGCCCCCGGCTGCTCTCTTGCGCTTGGGTGGCGTCCTCCCAGCCTGCACTGTAGCCCTGATCAAACGAGGCAAGCCTTTGTTCTTCCAGTGCGTCCTCATCCAGGACATGCAACTGACCCCCATTGGCCTGCAGGGTGAAATCTTCAAGAAGATGGGCAATCGACATCACACACGCTCCTCACCTTCTTCCAGCCAGCTGCGCAGAATCTCGACCGTTTCCTCCTGCTTGTCGCCAATCATCGCGCGCAGCCGATCCACCGGGTCGGCCCCTGTACCCGTCGCCAAAGCTGGCACAGTCCCGCCTGGCACCTGCCCGGGCAGAGAGGTGAATTCTCCGCTGTCTTCGGTTGCGATTTCTCCGGTCAGGATTGTGTCAGGCTCGGGGGTCGCGCCCGCCGGCAACAGGGCCGGGGCGGCGGCCGCCTGTGTCAGGATGGGGCGGACGACAAATAGGCCAAGCACCAGAGATACAAGCGCCAGAACCGCCATCTGGATCAGCGACATCACATCGAAATGTACCTTCTGCCACAGCGATGCCGTTGCCAGCGTCCCCTGAGGCGCGACAGCGGGCAGGTCCAGCGACTTCAGCGTGATCACATCCCCGCGTTCTGCATCGAACCCAACGGCCGACGCGACCAGCTCTTGCAAGGCATCCAGTTCAGCCTGAGGCATAGGGGTAAAGGTTTCCACCCCATCCGCCCCGACCGACCGGGTTCCGTTTACCAACACTGCAACGGTCAGTCGTTTGATAGCGCCGGGACCGTTATGTACCTCAAGTTCAGTTTCTGAGACTTCATAGTTGATCCGCTCACGCGTCTGCGTCGCGTTCGAATTGGACTCGTCTCCGCCTGCGCCGTCGCCGTCTGGCAGGTTCGACGCAACCGTTACGTCCCCCGACTGATTGCGAGCACTATCAGAACGCTCTTCAACGTCGGTGCTGATGGCTACGCGACTATTGGGATCAAAACGCCGTTCGCGGATCGATTCGGTCTTTGTGACCGTATCGACGCTGACTTCGACCACGGCATTTCCTGTGCCCACACGCGCCTCGACCAGACGCAGCACCCGCTCCCGCAACTGGCGGGATTTATCGTCCGCGGTATCTGAAGCCACCGGGTTGTCCTGCGCCCCGATCACCGCGCCATTCGAGTCGATCACAGTGACATTTTCCGGCGCCAGGCCACTGACAGCCGATGAAACCAGGAACCGGATCGCCTTGGCCTGATCTGCCGTGATGTCCGCGCCGGACGCAACCAGGTAGACCGAGGCAGTCGGGGCGACGCTGCGTTGAAATGGATTCGACGATCCGTTGGCAATATGGACTCGAGCCTGGCTGACATGAGGGCTGCCGACGATGGTTCGGGCCAGCTCGCCTTCCTTGGCGCGCCAATAGGCGGCGTCGAACATCTGCGACGTGGTGCCGAAACCGCTGAGAGAATCCAGCAGTTCATACCCTCTGTTTCCATTGGCGGGCAGGCCCTCGCTGGCAAGGGTCATACGCAGCTCATCCCGCTGCGCACCGGGAACATAGATCGAGCCCCCACGAATCTCGTACTGCACACCGCGTTGATCCAGCGAGCGGACGATGTCTCCCGCTGCGCCGCTTTCCAGTCCGGCATAAAGCAGGGTCATCGACGGCGCGGTCACCAGCCGCGACATCGCGAGTATCCCCAGGAAAACCAGTACTCCTGCACCGGCGACGATGATTTGTTTACGCCTGTCCAAATTTGCCCAGACAGTTCCAATCTGCTGCACGCTCACCTCCGACTCGCCGACATTCTGCCCGGCGCATCCCTTGTTTGGACGATTGCCCTTAACAATCGGTTAGTCCCTGCCAGGTTATGACGATTGCAGATTGAAGGAATGAGGACGTCATGACCGACGCGACTGCAGAACAGGCAGAAGTCCCGGAAAAATCTGGGAAAAAGGGAATGATCATAGGGGTGATTCTGGCAATTGCCGGCGCTGCGGGCGGGTATTTCCTGACCACGTCAGGCCTGTTGCCGTTTGGTGGGAAATCTGCAGCGACGGAGGCTGCGGACAAGGGCGCGGACACGCCCGCCAAGGCCCTCCCAAAGGTCAGCTTTGTCGATCTCGCCCCAGTAATTGTCTCTGTCGACACTGGCGATTCGCGGCATTTGAAGTTCCACGCCCAGCTTGAGGTGAACGCGCAATACCAGGCGGATGTGGAGAAAATGAAACCGCGAATCATGGACGTGTTGAACGGCTATCTGCGCGCGATCGAGGTGTCGGACCTTGAGGATTCGCTCGCACTCATGCGCATCCGCGGGCACCTGCTGCGGCGTATCGAGATCGTCGTCGGTGAGGGTCGCGTGCGCGACGTGCTCGTCATGGAATTTGTACTGAACTAGGAGGCGAAATTGGAGCTGATTGCGGATATTTTGCTGGTTGCCGGCGCGTTGGGTGCGGGTCTTTACTGTTTCGTTCTGTCGCGGCGGTTGAAACGCTTTACCGACCTTGAAAAAGGCGTGGGCGGCGCGGTGGCGGTCTTATCCTCCCAAGCCGAAGAGCTGAAAAAGTCGCTTGATTCAGCCCGGGACGCCTCGGACCAGTCCGGTGCGACACTGAACGCGTTGACGGAACGCGCTGAATCCGTTGCTCAGCGGCTTGAGCTAATGATGGCTTCTCTGCACGACGTCGTGCCGCAAGACGAAACGGCCGCTGAGGTTTCGAAAGAACCAGAATCGGCACCAGAGGCTGTATCAGCGCGCCCGCAGCCCAGCGCCGAACCCGAGGGCGAGGGCGAGGATGAACCTGTCGCCGAACCTTTGGCAAAGAAACCCGGTGGCCTGATGTTCCTGCGCCACAACCGCAGTGAGGCCACGGCATGACGCGGAAGTCTGCGGACAATCGTCCAAAAAGCGGTGTTCTTGCGGTTATCGCGATGCTGATGATCGGCTCAGCGGCGATCCGGGTCGGATTCGAGGCCGGTCCGGCCTTGGCCAAAAGCGCCGAGCCCGAGCCGGCAGAACCTGCCGGTCGCCAACCCCAGCTGCCCGGAGCACAGGAACTGCTGACAGAGTTGCTGCGCCGGGAAGACGCCCTCAAAAAACGAGAGGCGGCTGTGGTGGACAGAGAAAAGGCACTGGAGATTGCCGATCAGGCCATCGAGACGCGATTGGTTGCGCTGCAAGAGGCCGAGGAGTCTTTGCGGCAAACCCTGGCGTTCGCGGAAAAGGCGGCTGAGACGGATCTGACACGTCTGACCGACGTGTATCAGAGCATGAAGCCAAAAGATGCCGCCGCACTTTTTGAAACAATGGACCCCGGTTTCGCAGCTGGTTTTCTGTCCCGCATGCCGCCGGACGCCGCCGCAGGTGTCCTGGCCGGGCTAAGCCCCGAGGCAGCCTATACAATCAGTGTCATCATGGCCGGCCGAAACGCCGCAGCCCCACAGGAATGATCGGCATGTTTATCACTTTCGCATCTGACATTGCAGGAGACCGCCCATGATCGGAATTATCGGAATCGTCGTCATCTTCGCCATGGTCTTCGGCGGCTACCTGGCTGCTGGTGGCAAGATGACGATCATTTTGAAATCGCTCCCGTTCGAGATGATGATGATTGGCGGGGCCGCTGTTGGTGCGTTTCTGATCAGCAATGACATGAGCGCGGTCAAACATACACTCAAGGACATGGGCAAAGTCTTCAAAGGCCCAAAGTGGAAGCCAGAAGACTACCGCGACCTGCTTTGCCTTTTGTTTTCGCTCATTCGCATCGCCAAGGCCAATCCGGTCGAGGTGGAACAGCATATCGAAGATCCCGAAAACTCATCACTGTTCGCAGCCTACCCAAAGATCAAGGCGGATAAGGAAGCCGTTGATCTGATCTGCGACACGATGCGTTCGGCGTCGATGAATTATGACGACCCGCATCAGGTGGAAGAGGTGCTGGAAAAGCGGATGGAGGCGAACTTCCATCACGCGATGCACTCGAGCCATGCCTTGCAAACGGTGGCAGACGGCCTGCCTGCGCTTGGGATCGTGGCCGCGGTTCTCGGCGTTATCAAGACAATGGGGTCTATTGACCAGCCACCAGAAGTTTTGGGCAAACTGATCGGCGGTGCTTTGGTCGGGACGTTCCTTGGCGTTTTCCTGGCCTACGGTCTTGTTGGTCCCTTTGCGGGCAAACTGAAAGCCGTGGTCGAAGAAGACAACCATTTCTATCAATTGATCAAAGAGGTTCTGGTCGCAAACCTGCACAACCACAATGCAGCCATGTGTATCGAAGTTGGTCGCCAGAACACACCAACACACAACCGGCCCGGTTTCTCCGAGCTTGAAGAAGCGCTGAAAGAACTCAAACAGGCTGCGGCATGATACGGACCATCTTCCTTGCAGGGGCGTTAAGCGCGGCGGCTTCGCTTGCGCAGGCGCGGGACGTGACCGTGCGCTCGGGTGAACATGACGGCTACACCCGTCTGGTCGCCCAGGTTCCGACCGGCACCGACTGGGTACTTTCACACAAAAAGAACGCGGCACGCCTTAGCGTTGAACTGGATGAGGTCACATTTGATACTCGATCCGTGTTCCAACGTTTGACGCAGGGTCGATTGGCGACAATTGCACAATCGGAGCCCGGCTCTGCCCTTGAGATGCAGTTCGGGTGCGACTGCGTTGCCTCTGCCTTTTTGTACAAAGAAACAATGATCGTGGTGGATATCGCACCGGGCACAACGCTTCCTCCGCTCAGCCCGGATATTCCGCCGCAAGTCTTGCCGAAAGCGGAGAAGGTAAAAGACCCGTTGCTGGCACAGAACCTGAAACAGCTAGAGCTGCCGCTGCTCAATCTCAGCGCTCAACGCTATGAAAACCAACTGTCAACGCTTCTGCTGCGAGGGGCGGATCGGGAAATAGTGGATTTGCAGTTGGCACCGGTCGGACCACGACCAACTGTCGCTGCAAATGGACCATTCATCCCATCGGATTTGAATGCGAACGTAAATGTGACATCAGTGTTGGACGGTTTGAACGAGCTGTTGGGGCCCTCACTTCCGCAGCTTGAAAAGCGCCCGCCCTGCATTTCAAACGCCGATCTTGGGTTTGAGACCTGGGCCGGAACCGGCCCGTTCCCGGAACAAGTCGCGTCACTGCGCAGTTCGATGTTTCAAGAGTTTGACCACATCGACAAAAAGAAGGTTCTCAAACTGGCGCAATTATATGCCTATTCCGGCTTTGGTGCAGAGGCGCTGCAGGCGCTGGACCTGCTGGGCAACCAAACCCCGGGTGCGGATCAGATTGCGGCCATCGCCAGGTATCTGGACGGCACGCCAGCGCCAAAGCCAAACCCGTTCGCAGACCTTCAACGCTGCGAAAGTGATGCCGCGTTATGGGCGGTCTTGACCGAAGGCAAATTGACGGAAGAGGCCGACCTGCAAGTGATTGAGCAGTCTTTTGTGCGGCTGCCGGACCATTTGCGTCGCCATGTTGGACCGACTCTGGCAGAGATTCTGACGGATGCGGATCATCTGGAGGGCGCGCGGCGTGTGCTGCGTTCGGTCGACCGTGTCGAAACCGACGCCAGCGCCGATACGTCCCAAGCAAAGGCCAAAGTTGCTGCCGCCGAAGGCGATGGGCCCAAGTCCGAGGCCTTTTTAAACCAGGTAATCGAGTCCTCGGGCGCCGAGCTTGAAGCACCACTGGCGCTTGCGCGTCTGGTCGACAAGCGCTGGTCGGACCGCGGATCCGTTTCCCCGCAGGAGCTTGAACTTGCAGCATCCTATATCCACGAATTTCATCGATCAGACATTGGCCCCCAGATGCTGCAAACACAGATCGTCGCGCTTAGCCTAGGGCATGAGTTTGATCAGGCAATGGATCTATTGCAGGCGCATGACACTGGAGGATCCGAGGCACTGAATCGTGTAACCCTTGTCCTGGCCGAGCGGGCCGACGACGCGACATTCCTGCGTCGCGCGTTAACGCTGACGCCATCGCAGAAACAGGCGCTGTCAACAGATACCGCAGTTGCTGCGGCCGAAAGACTGGCCGCGCTGGGTTTTGCCAATGCCGCGTTGGAACTGGCCAGCCGGTCGCAGGACAGGGCGCGGCGCTTAGACCGTGCCAGGATTCGCGCGCAGGCCGCCCTGCTTCAGGGTCGACCGCGTCAGGCAATGCTGGAACTTGCAGATGATCCCTCAGACGCGGCTCAAGTGTTGCGGGGACAGGCGCTGCAGATGACGGAAGATTATGAGGCAACAGCCAAACTTTTGCGAGAGATCGGACAGGGCGAAAAAGCCGACCGGTATGTATGGCTGGCAGATCGCCCTGAAACGGTGGACGAAGCAAGTGGGTCAAAGTTCTCGGCCATTCGCCAAACAACGCAGAACCTCTCTGCCCCGCCCGAACGAACACCCGACAAACCCCTTGCCGATGCGCAGAGCCTGTTAGACGACAGCGCACAAACACGAGAACGCATTTTGGACTTGCTGGCGAAGGTAACCCCTTGACAGGCGCGCTAAACCGGCGGCCAGTGTGCAGTCGCCGCACCAGTCCTGACTGACTTTACCTTTACGGATCGAACACCAAAGGCAACAAGTCAGAAATCTTGGAGCCGGGTTTGGTCCAACCCAGAATGGCATCCCGGATCGCATCCGCACGGTCCGGTCCGACAACAGGCGCAGAAAAGTCCGTGTACTTTGCGACCACATCCTCTTTGCTGAACGGGCCTTCCGGCCCTCCGCGCGCGTGAATATCGCCAGATGTCAAGCTGCGCCCATCAGTCGTTTCCAATGTGACATCGGCCCATCGCCCTTTGGGAAAACGGGTACTATGACGCGCATCCTCGCGGACGTGTATGCGCGGCAGCATAGCCGCCACAGACGGATCAGACAGGCCGGTGCCCGAGATATGCTCAACCCCGATCCGGCCATAGATCGCCTGAACTGCCACCGCAAAGGGCAGCGAATACTGTGCCTGAGATGTCGTCTCAGGCATCCCACCGTAAAGACAGGCAGCTTCGTGAAAGCTGTTGATGTGTAGGGATCGGATCTGATCATGAGTCAGGTCATGCTCGATCATCACCGCACGCACACCGTCGATTGCCGCATGCGCCCAACGGCATATGGGGTAAGGTTTCACATATTGATGCTCGACCTGCCAGAATTGGCCAAGATCGGCCCAGAACGCGGCGACATCATCAGCTTCGATGGTGATTGCTGGTGCTCCGGTGAACCCACGCTCGGCCAAAATCGCCGAGGAGATACCGACCATAGCGCCCCAGCCTGATCCGTCATGCAACATGGTCGGGTTCGCGATTTCGCGCATCATCTGGCTGCGCGGGCCATGATATTCGGCGATCCCCAGTGCCTGTCGAAACTGCCCCGCCGAATGACCACGCAAACGCGCGGCCATGGCGACTACGCCTAGCGCATTCCACGCGCCGGACGTGTGATAGTCACTGACCGATGCGTGCAGCGACATGCCCGCCCGCCCCGCGACCTCGTAACCGGTGATCACGGCCGCCAGTGCGTCGGGGCCAGATACATCCGGGCAATGCGCACCCAACGCGATGAGCGCTGGCAGCACAACAACGCCGATATGACCCTTAGTTGGGTTGTAACCGTCATGCCCATCCAGATTGTCGGTTTGGGTCGCGGCCGCAAAGGCAGCCCCTGCCATACTGACAGGTCGACCGTCAAACATCATCGGAACGCTATAGCCCGCGTCAGAACTGGCATAAAGCAAGGCCGCCGTACCGCGAGCAATCACGCCAGCTTCCATCGGACCGGAGGCGATGAGGATGCCCATTGTGTCCAGCATCATCAGGGCTGCAGCTTCTTTTGCGCTATCTGGCATCATGTCCGCCGGACAGTTCAGTGCGAACTCTGCGACGCGTTCGAAAGTTCCGCTCATTTGGCTGGTTCCATGACCTTCTGCTGAACATCGCGCAGGCGGTGACCAGACGGATCAAAAGGTGGTTCAGCCAGAATTTTGGCTTTGTGCGGCCTGCCAAGGATGAAAATTTCAACCGTATCCCCGGGCCGGGCAATAGCAGGATTGGCGTAGCCGATAGCAAGCGACTTACCCACGGAATAGCCATAGGCGCCCGACGTCACGCGACCCACCGGGGTGCCATCGGGGGCAAAAATTGGCTCTCCTCCTGTTGCATCCGCATCCGTCACGTCGACCTCAAAGATCGACAGCACCTCGCGCGCGGGGTTGTCTTTGACCTGAAGATAGGCGTCTTTGTGCAGGAAATCCTTGTCCAGCTTGATCAATCCCGCCAGCCCGACTTCCTGTGGCCAATACTCCTGCGAATACTCGCGGCCCCATGAACCATACCCTTTTTCGATCCGCAGAGACCCAAGGGCGCGACCACCCACCGGACCGCCGTCCAGCTCTCTGGCCGCCTCCAGAAGCGTTGTATAGAGCCTGATTTGGTCCTCTTCGGCGCAGTGCAGTTCCCATCCCAGATCGCCCGTAAAGCTGACGCGGATGGCCAGACAAGTTACCCCGGCGACCTCAATGGTCTGCGATCGCATAAAGCGGAACGCTTCGTTCGACAGATCCGCATTGGTCAGGCGCTGCAGCAAATCGCGCGATTTTGGCCCCGCCACGTTGAAGCCAGCGATGCGGTCCGTTGCCACTTCGAACGTCGTGTCTTTGGGCAGATCAACCATGTTGAAGAACCGCTGATGGTAGCGCTCGGCCATGCCCGAGCCGATCATCATGTATTCGTCCTCGGCCACTTTGGTGATTGTGAAATCGCCAGCAACACCGCCGCGGACGGAAATCAGCGGAGTCAGGCAGGACCGGCCTACCTCGGTCGGTACACGGTTGGCGACCAGCCGGTCCAGCCAATCATACGCACCCGGCCCTTTGATCACGTAGTTGGCGAAGTTCGAGATATCGATTACGCCGACACTTTCGCGCAGCATCTTCACCTCGCGGCCCACCGGTTCCCACCAGTTTTGGCGAGTGAAGCCGATCGTCTCTTCCGTGCCGGGTTGATCAGCAAACCACAGCGGGTGTTCCCAACCGCAGTTCAGACCAAAGACGCAGCCCATGTCCTTTTGCATCTGGTACGCGGGGCGCACGCGGGCGGGACGTCCGGCGCTGCGTTCTTCGTTCGGGAAATGGATGGCGAAACGGTGCGTATACTGATCCTCAACCCGCGCCTTGGTGAATTTCTTGTCCGCCCAATCGCCGAACCGGGCCAGATCCCAGGCGAACATGTCATATTGCGGCTCACCCTCGATCATCCATTGCGCGGCCAACAACCCAAGACCACCCGATTGCGAAAAGCCGGGGATCAGACCGCCGCAGAGGAAATAGTTCTGTAGCTCGGGCACCGGCCCCCAAAGCGCGCTGGAATCGGGCGACCAGATCATCGGCCCGTTGATCACCCGTTTGACCCCGGCGGTGGCCGCAACCGGCACACGTTCAGTGGCGCGGATTACGTTTTCCATGATCCGATCCAGATCGTCGGGGAACAGATCATGGGCAAAATCCAGCGGCGTGCCGTCCTCGGCCCAGAACTTCATGTCCTTTTCATAGGCCCCGATCAGCAGACCGTTACCTTCCTGCCGGAAGTAGTACTCGCCATCCCGGTCAGCGATTGAAGGGAGGCGGCGGCCCAGATTGGCAACTTCATCGATGGATTCGGTGACGAAATACTGATGCTCGGTCGGTTGCAAAGGCAGGGTCAGGCCGGCCAGCGCTGCCACTTCTCGGCCCCAGAGCCCCGCAGCGTTCACCACCCACTGGGTATGAATGTCGCCCTTTTCAGTCCGCACGATCCACGATCCGTCTGGCTGTTGATCAGTGCCTAACACAGGGCAAAAACGCTCAATCGTGGCCCCCATGGCCCGCGCGCCAGCCGCATAGGCATGTGGCACGCCCGAGGGGTCGACATTGCCGCCGTCGGGTTCGTACATGATGCAGCGAATATCGTCGAACTGCGCCAGAGGGTGCAGTTCCTTCGCTTGCTCGCGGCTGACCTCATAGAAGTTTAGCCCATAGAACCGGGCCTTGGCTTCCTGAAGACGCAGCTGATGCTCGCGTTCTTCGGTTTGGGCCAGATACAGCGAACCGGGTTGAAAGACACCGCAGCTTTGGCCGGTTTCCTGCTCCAGCTCTTTATACAGTTTCATCGTATAGTGCTGGATGCGGGTGATGTTGTTGTTGTCGTGAAGGCCGTGGATATTGGCCGCGGCGTGCCAGGTCGACCCTGACGTCAGCTCATCCCGTTCCAGCAGGACAACATCCCGCCAGCCAAGCTTGGCCAGATGGTAGAGTATCGAACAACCTGCCAAGCCTCCGCCGATCACTACGGCCTGTGCGTGCGTTTTCATGAGCGTGATCTCCTGCCGACGGCACCGCAATCGGCGCCCTTTGACAGGAGTCAGCCACAGGTCGCAGGCAGCTTATGCTCTGTTCCCGACGCGAAATGTCGGGAACAGAACCAAGATAGCCGGTTTTGATCAGTATGGCGCCTCGACATCGTTCATCGAGACGTAGACTGTCTTCATCTCGCTGAAGTGATTGATCGCCAGTTTTGAGTTTTCGCGCCCAACGCCCGACATCTTGGATCCACCAAATGGAGCTTCGACCGGGGCAAGGTTGTAGGTGTTGATATAGCACGTGCCCGCCTCGAACCCGGCCACGACGCGGTGCGCGCGGGTCAGGTCATTGGTAAAGACGCCAGCGGCCAGACCGAACTCGGTGTCGTTGGCACGCGCCAAAACCTCTTGTTCAGTGTCGAAATCCAGCACAGACATGACCGGACCAAAGATCTCCTCGCGCGCGATGGCCATGTCGTCGGTCACATCTGCAAAGACCGTGGGCTGCATGTAGTACCCGTTGCCTTCGATCCGGGTGCCGCCATAGACCAGTAGCGCGCCATCGGCTTTGCCCTTTTCGACATAGCTCAGCGCAATATTCAGCTGATTTTCGCTCACCATCGGTCCGAAATTGACATTTTCATCCAACGGGTCGCCAATTATTGCGTTTTCTAGCCGTTCAGAAAGGCGCTTGAGGAAGGCCTCTTTGATCCCTTTCTGCACAAAAACGCGGGTACCGTTCGAACAGACCTGACCCGAGGAGTAGAAATTGCCCAGAATCGCGCCGGATACGGCGTTTTCAATGTCCGCGTCATCAAAGACGATCATCGGGGATTTTCCGCCCAATTCCATCGTCACGTGCTTCATGCCATCGGCCGCAGCGGCATAGACCTTGCGGCCGGTCGGCACCGAACCGGTCAGAGACACCTTGGCGACGCGCGGGTCGGTCACAAGAGAGGCACCAACGTCGCCATAACCCTGGATCACGTTGTAAACACCCTTGGGCGCGCCCGCTTCGATTAGGATTTCAGCCACCTGCAAGGCCGACAGCGGCGTGGTTTCCGACGGTTTAAAAACCATCGTGTTGCCACACGCCAATGCAGGAGCACCTTTCCAGCACGCGATCTGGGTCGGATAGTTCCATGCGCCGATGCCGACACAGACACCCAGCGCTTCGCGAATGGTATAGACAAAATCACCACCGCCAAGCGGGATGTGTTCCCCCGTCAGTGACGCAGCCAGGCCCCCGAAATACTCCAGTGCGTCTGCACCCGAAGTGGCATCCGCTACCAGGGTTTCCTGCAAAGGTTTGCCTGTGTCGTGTGTTTCCAGGATCGACAACTCGCGATTGCGTTCGCGCATGATGTCTGCCGCCCTGCGCAAGACGCGACCACGCTCGGTGCCAGACAGGGCGGCCCAGTCAGCCTGGGCGTTTTTTGCACTTGTTAGAGCCTGATTCACGATATCAGGCGTGGCGGAATGCAGTCGCGCGATGACGTTGCCCGTGGCAGGGTAAATCACGTCAATGGGGGCGCCACTGGTGTCTTCGACATATGCGCCATTGATGAAATGGCTCGCCGTGGGCTGGAACTTCATGTCGGTTTCCTTCTCAGAGGTCTTTTCCCATGCGTGTATCTTTTATTGATTGGTCAGTCAATAAAACCGCATCACGGCAAACTCCCGCTGATGTGAGGGGGCCTCCACTTGAAAAAAATGGTTAATGTTCCATATATGTTCTTCATAGTCAGAGGAGCATTCCGATGTCTAATCAAGCCCGAAATGCCGAGTTGAACGGCCCGACGAACGACTATCACCTGCTGCCCGTCACTGACCGGCAAATGCGGTATGCCCGCGCGATCGCGCAGCAGTCAGCCTTGGAAATTCCGGTTGAGGCCCAGCGCGATCGTCGATCAATGTCCGCCTGGATTTCAGCGCACAAGCCGGTCGATCCGTCCCCCTTCGCGAATTATCCAACCGGCAAGCAGGTCGCCTTTGCCGAGCGGATATCCCGCACCAAACGCCGCCCGATCCCGTCCGAGTGTTTTCGGGACAAGCGGGCCATGTCTTTGTGGATCGACCACAACAAATAGCCCTGTATCAGAGCCTATTTCTCGTGGTTGCGCGCATACAAGGCGACGGCCGCAGCCACGAACAAGCCTAGTAAGATATACCCGGTCACAGCTTCGGATACCGCAAGACCCCTGCAAAGACCGGTTGGGGACATGTCGCCATACCCAACCGTGGTGAACGTAACATACGAGAAATACAGGATGTCGCCCGGCCCTTCGGCCCCGATGACGCAGTTGTCGTTATAGCCGAACGCGCCATAAACGGCCGCAAACAGGAACGGCACCACTTGGATGAACGACACCCCCATCAGGAACAACAGCCTGCGCGGAGAGGTGACCTGGGTCATGTAAAACCAGGATTGCGAAACGATCCAGATGAACAGAACAATTGACGCGAAGGTACCGATTGTGTCACCAGCCGTGGCTTCACTCAGGCGTGACAGGCCAAACCAGGCCAAAAAGCTGGCCAGCACCATTCCGGCGGCGGACAGCAGGGTCGACTTCCATTCCGCCAAAGTTGTGGGTTTGCGGGACATTGCGCCTCCGATCCGCTGAATTGATCCGGATCATCCGGCTTTACGCGCGGTCTCGCAACCGGAATTGCATGCCGGATCAGTCGGCGCCCAAATGCTCTTCGCCGCGCTGGCGCGACAGCAGGATCTGCTTCTGACGCTCGCGGAAGCGCATTTTGTCCGCCTCAGAGGTTTCATTGATGCAATGATGGCAGCACACGCCATGCTCGTATTCCGGGCGCTTCATATCCTCGGGCAGGATCGGGCGGCGGCAGCCATGGCACAGGTTATGCGGCCCCTCGACCAACCCGTGCCCAACCGAGACGCGGTTGTCGAAGACAAAGCATTCGCCCTGCCATGTGCTGTCTTCGGCGGGCATTTCTTCGAGGTATCGCAGGATGCCGCCTTTCAGGTGATACACATCCTCGACCCCCTGCCCCAGCAGGAAGTTTGTCGATTTCTCGCACCGGATACCGCCGGTGCAAAACATGGCGACGCGCTTGTTGTGAAAGCGGTCCTTGTTGTCTTCCCACCAGGCCGGGAATTCGCGGAAACTGGCCGTTTCAGGGTCTATTGCGCCCTCGAACGTACCAATCGCCACCTCATAGTCATTGCGTGTGTCAATCACCACTACATCGTCCGAGCGGATCAGATCATTCCAATCCTCAGGTTCGACATAGTTGCCGACGCGGGTGCGCGGATCGATTTCAGGCTGACCCATGGTCACGATCTCTTTTTTAAGACGCACCTTCATCTTGCCAAAAGGCGGGTGATCCGCGGTCGCCTCTTTCCACTCAAGATCGGCGCAACCAGGCAATGCCTTGATATGCGCCAGTACCGCGTCGATCCCGGCACGAGGACCAGCAATGGTGCCATTGATGCCTTCTTGCGCCAGCAGCAACGTGCCTTTGACCGATTGCGCACGGCAAAGATCCAGCAGCGGGTCGCGCAGGCCGGCGTGGTCCGGGAAACGGGTGAAGTGATAGAGAGCAGCGATCGTATACATGCGCGCGGTCTAAACCTGCTGGCACAGAGTCGCAAGGGATCGGATTGACGCCCCCCTTTTGGCCCCCTACCGATAGGGAAATGTGAGGAGGCCCGCGATGACCCATGCCCTGATTGTAGTCGACGTTCAGAATGATTTCTGCCCCGGAGGTGCACTGGCCGTGCCCGGAGGCGACGAAATCGTGGGCACGATCAACGCCATGATGGAGGACTATGACGCGGTGATCCTGACCCAGGATTGGCACCCGGCAGGGCATTCCTCGTTTGCCAGCGAACATGACGGCAAAAAACCGTTCGACATGACCGAGATGCGTTATGGGCCGCAGGTCTTGTGGCCTGATCACTGTGTTCAAGGCACCGAGGGTGCCAGTTTTCACCCAGAGTTGAAGACGCATGCTGATCTGGTCATTCGCAAAGGGTTCAGGCCCGGTATCGACAGCTACTCGGCGTTTTATGAAAACGATCAAAAGACACCAACGGGCTTGGAAGGCTACTTGAAATCCCGCGGCATCGACACGCTGACCCTTGTGGGATTGGCCACGGATTTCTGCGTGCATTTTTCGGCCGTAGACGCGGCGCGTTTGGGATTTGATGTGACTGTCCGCATGGACGCGTGTCGGGCAATAGATCTGGACGGATCACTGGCTGCGGCCGAAGAGGCGATGCGGTCTGCCGGTGTGAAGCTGGTTTAAGGCGTACTGCCGGTTTCAGCGAGGTATCTGAGAACCGCAAACAGGATGACCGCCAGCCCCAGCGCTACGCCGATGCGCCCCGGCAGGGTGCGGCGCTCCGGTGTCGCAGGGGATTTGTATCGCGGGTTCGGTGTCCAATCGACCACCTTGCGCGGCTGACCATTGCGCGGCCTGGCGGTTTTGACCTCTGCCAGAAAGCGGTGGAAATCAAACTCGCCGCAGTATTCGCCTTTGATTCCCATTGTACGGATATTGTCGAACAGGGCGCGCAGAATCCGTTCGCGCTCGGGTTCGTCCCGTGGCGGATAGAAGCCATGCGTCAGTTCGCTGTCGGTTGCGTCCAGATCGAATCCGGCATCCTGGAAAATCTTACGGATTTTTGGAGAGGTCGCCCTGAGTGCATCGGCAGTTTTGACGTCGCGAAACTGAGCACGCACAGTTTCTGCGTTCGCCGCATCTCCCTGCGCCGTATCAGGATCACCTTTCACTTGCTCAACAAAAACGATATCGAAATCGTACTCAAGAACCATTCACTAAATTAACCTCGTTCAACCATCCCTTTCTTTTCACTAAACGGTGAAAAGATCACACAATATGCTCGCAATGTGACCTGACCTTGTCATTGTTATCATTCTAGCGACTCTTGCCATTCCACGCACCGATTGATCTAACAACGGAAATCGCAGGAGTTCCCCATGGTCGATATTGCGACGCGTGTGTACAATCATAAATGGAAGATCGACCCGATTGTACGGTCTTTAATCGACACAGATTTCTACAAACTGCTGATGTGCCAGTCAGTGTTTCGAAATAAGCCTCAAACGGATGTCACTTTTTCCCTGATCAACCGGTCGAATCACATCCCATTGGCCAAACTTATTGACGAAGGTGAGCTGCGCGAGCAGTTGGATCATATCCGATCTCTCGGCCTGAGCCGAGGGGAAAGTACGTGGCTGCGGGGCAATACGTTCTATGGCAAGCGCCAGATGTTCCGCTCGGATTTCATGGAATGGTTCGAAAACCTGCGCTTGCCGCCGTATCACCTTGAACGCAAGGGCGATCAGTACGAGCTGACGTTCGAAGGCAAATGGCATGAGGTCATGCTATGGGAAATTCCTGCGCTGGCGGTCCTGATGGAGCTGCGCTCGCGCGCTGTCCTGAACGACATGCGCCGGTTCGAGCTGCAGGTTCTGTATGCCCGAGCCATGACCCGCGTTTGGGAAAAGATCGAGAAGCTGCGGGATATCGACGGGCTGGGGATCGCGGATTTCGGCACCCGGAGACGGCATTCCTTCTTGTGGCAGGACTGGTGCGTGCAGGCCATGATTGAAGGGCTTGGTCCGGCATTCAGCGGCACCTCGAACTGCCTGATCGCGATGCGGCGCGAGGTCGAGGCGATCGGCACCAACGCGCATGAGCTGCCCATGGTCTACAGTGCACTGGCCAAGGACGATGCGGAACTGGCGCAGGCCCCCTATGACGTGCTCAGCGACTGGCACGAGGAACATGACGGTAACTTGCGCATCATCCTGCCCGACACTTATGGCACGCAGGGCTTTCTGGATCGTGCGCCCGATTGGTTGGCCGGGTGGACCGGTATCCGTATCGACAGCGGCGATCCGGCGGCAGGTGCGGAAACCGCGATCAAATGGTGGCAGTCACGCGGCGAAGACCCGATGGAAAAGCGCGTAATTTTCTCGGATGGGCTGGACGTCGACAAGATCCGCGAACTGCACACACAGTTTGCCCACCGGACCAAGGTTTCATTTGGCTGGGGGACGCTGCTGACAAACGATTTCCGCGGACTTGTGCCGAATGACGCTCTGGCGCCCTTTTCACTGGTCTGCAAGGCAGTGTCCGCCAATGGTCATCCGACGGTAAAACTGTCGGACAACCCGGAAAAGGCGATGGGCCCGAAGGACCAGATCGAACGCTACAAACGTGTGTTTGGCGTCGGCGCGCAAGAAGCCATCGAGGTCATCGTTTAGACCCTAACCATGGAAAGCTGCTACAGTTTTAAGCTGTGAGAAGCCGTAAAGCGCCTCGAACCCCTTTTCGCGGCCATGGCCGGACTTGCCGACGCCGCCAAAGGGCAGTTCGACGCCTCCGCCGGCACCGTAGTTGTTGATGAACACCTGCCCTGAGCGGAGTTGCTTTGCCACCCGCATCTGCCGTGCCCCATCGCGCGTCCAGATGCTGGCGACCAGACCATAATCAGTGCTGTTGGCGATCTTCACTGCCTCTTCTTCGGTATCGAATGGGATCAGAACCTGAACTGGCCCAAAGATCTCATCCCTAGCCAGAACGTGATCCGGTGCGACGTCCGCGAATAGCGTCGGCAGAACGTAAGCCCCTTCGGACGGGGTGCCGTCCACGATGTGTCCTTGCCCGGCAACGGTTAAATCGGCACCCTTGGCCAGAAAACCTGAGACGATGTCTTTTTGCCGGGCTGAAATCAAAGGGCCAACCCGAAGGTCATCCTGCGCCGGACCAACGGTCAGCTCTTCGTAGGCCTCAGCCATGCGCTGTTTGACCTGATAATACACACCGCGTTGCACCAGAATGCGGGACGAAGCGGAACAGGTTTGGCCGGCATTCTGGATGCCTGCGTTCACCAGAAACGGCAGGGCCGCGTCCAGATCGGCATCGTCAAACACCAGCTGCGGCGACTTTCCCCCCAGCTCCAATGTCACCGGTACCACGTTCCGCCCGGCAGCCTGCTGCACCAAGGCCCCGGTCGCGACCGATCCGGTGAACGAGATATGGTGCACACCCCGATGACCCGACAGCGCGGCCCCGGCCTCGGCCCCCAATCCGGGTACCACGTTCAGGGCACCGGCCGGCAACCCTGCCTTTTGTGCCAAATGGGCAAAGGCGAGCGCCGTAAGACAGGCCTCTTCCGCGGGTTTCAGGACGCAGGCATTGCCCATCGCCAACGCAGCGCCAACCGAACGGCCAATGATCTGCATGGGATAGTTCCACGGCACGATATGGCCCGTGACCCCATGCGGTTCGCGCAACGTGTAAACGGTATAGCCGTCCAGATAGGGGATGGTTTCTCCCATGACCTTATCCGCAGCACCGCCATAGAACTCACAATACCGCGCCAGAGCGACAGCATCAGCCCGCGCTTGCGTCAGGGGTTTGCCCACATCCATGGCCTCAAGCTGGGCAAGCTCGCCAACGCGTTCCAGAACCAGCTGCCCCAACCGGCTAAGGATACGCCCCCGTTCCAACGCGGTTTTGCGGCCCCAATCTCCGTCCAGTGCGGCTTGGGCCGCATGAACCGCAGCATCCACATCCTGCGCATCGCCGCGGGCAATCTGGCAAATCTCTGACCCGTCCGAGGGGTTGATCAAGGGCAACGTCTTCTTTTCGGCAGGCGCAACCCAGTTGCCGCCAATCAAACAAAGGTTGGGATCAAACCAAAGGGGGCTGGGCATGTGACACTCCTGTTTTGGCTCTAACAAAGGGCATTATGCAACGACTTTACCAATGTCCGGCAGTGTAGGCGCAGCATTGATCAGGTCTTTTGTGTATTGATGTTGCGGGTCGGAGAAGACGCTTTCCGTGCGCCCTTCTTCCACGATCTGACCGGACCGCATCACCATGACGCGGTCGGTGATGGTGCGTACGACACTCAGGTCGTGACTGATGAACAGATAGGTCAGGTCATAGGCCTCGCACAGTTCGACCAGCAGATCCAGAATCTGCGCACGGACCGAGACGTCGAGGGCCGAGACCGCTTCGTCAAACAGGATCAATTCGGGGCGGATGATCAGAGCGCGCGCAATGGCAATGCGCTGGCGCTGCCCGCCCGAAAACTCGTGGATGTATTTTCCCATGTCATCGGGGCTGAGACCCACAGCCGTCAGCATCTCAGCTATCCTGTCCTGCCGTTCCGAACCGGTTGGAGGCGTTTCCAACAGGTGAAATGGCTCAGTTATCAGACGCGCTACGCGGTGACGCGGATTGAAGCTGCCATAGGGGTCCTGAAACACGACCTGCATCTTGCGCCGTACGGCAAGGTTGGCTTTGTGGCCCGAAAATACAGGTTGAGCATCCAGCCGAATATCCCCGCTCTGCACCTCTTCCAAGCCCAAAATTGCCCGCGTTAGGGTCGATTTTCCACAGCCAGACTCACCGACAAGCCCCAACCTTTCCCCGCGATTGAGGGTGAAGCTCACGTCATCCACCGCACGATGATGCCCCGATGTTTCAAACAGGCCCTTGCGCGGCAGGCGATAGTCGCGGACCACGTTTGACACCTCAAGCAGCGGTTTCGGCTGCCCGGGGTCCGGCAGTGTTACCTGATGGCCCGAGGCTTCGAACAGCATGCGGGTGTAGGGGTGCTGCATGTGATGCAAAAGATGGTTGGTCGCCCCGGATTCAACAACCTCTCCGTGACGCATGACGACAATCTGATCAGCCATATCCGCCACCACCGCAAGATCGTGGGTGATCATCAGCAGCCCCATACCAAATTCGGTGACCAGCCCTTTCAAAAGATCAAGAATCTGCGCCTGCGTGGTGACATCCAGCGCTGTGGTCGGCTCATCCGCGATCAGCAGTTTGGGACGCAACGCGATGGCCATGGCGATCACGACGCGCTGGCGCTGACCGCCCGACAACTCATGCGGAAAGCGGGACAGTGGAAACCGATCCGGCGGAAGGCCGACGCGGGTCAGAACCTCTTCGGCGCGCGCGCGCGCCTGCGGGTGCGGCATGGCTTTGTGGATCAGGATGGTCTCCATCACCTGATCGCCGATGGTCTTGACCGGGTTCAATGCGGTCATCGGTTCCTGGAACACCATCCCGATCGCAGCCCCGCGCAGAGCACACATCTGATCCTCGGTTTGGTCCAGAAGGTCCTTTTCGTTCAACCGAATAGCGCCATCTGTCTGCGCCCCGTTTGGCAGCAACTGCATCACCGCCAAAGCGGTCATAGACTTCCCCGATCCGCTCTCACCAGTCACGGCCACGATCTCACCGGGCGCGATGGACAGGTTGACCTGTTTCAGGATGTCCGTGTCATGAATGGCCAATGACAGGTTTTTGATCTGCAACAAGCTCATGCGCGGGCCACCCTGATCCTTGGGTCCAACCAATCGCGCAATCCGTCGCCCAAAAGGTTCAGTCCCAGCACCGTGATGATGATTGCCAAGCCCGGAATTAGAGCCAAATGCGGGGCAAAACTGACCATTGTCTGCGCGTCGGCCAACATCCGGCCCCAGCTGGGCGTGGGCGGTTGCGCGCCAAGGCCGACATAGGACAGGCCCGCCTCGGCCAGAATGCCAAGGCTGAACTGGATGGTGCCCTGCACGATCAACAGGTTCGCAACGTTGGGCAGGATATGCTCGACCGATATCCGCGCGGCCCCTTTGCCCGAAACACGTGCTGCGAGGATGAACTCCCTCTCCCATAGCGACAGCGCGGCGCCGCGCGTGATGCGGGCGAAAACGGGGATATTGAAAATCCCGATGGCAATGATGGCGTTGATGGCCCCTGCGCCGAAGACGGCAGTAATCAGGATGGCGATGACCAGCGAGGGGAAAGCAAAGACCAGATCATTGCCACGCATGATCACCTCGTCCAGCCAGGATCCTTTGCGCGCTGCTGCCGCCAGACCCAGTGGCACGCCCAGCGCCATCCCGATGCCGACGGCCACCAGTGCCACCGCGATGGAGGTTCGCGCGCCGACCATGATCATCGAGAACATATCGCGCCCGAAATGGTCCGTACCGAACAAATGCTCGGCATTTGGCGGCTGCAGCTTTTCGGGAATGTTCAGCGCCGCGTAATCGTATGGCGTCCAGACAAAGGACACCAAAGCGGCCAACAGCACCAGCGAGGACAGGCACGCGCCAAGGATCAGGTTGCGGCTCATGTGCGGCTCCTCAGGCGTGGATCCACGGCGGCATAAGCCAGATCGACCAGAAAGTTCACGGTGATGACGGCGAACACCAGCAGCATCACAACCGACTCAACAACGATCAGATCGCGTGCGGAAATGGCCTGAAACACCAGTCGCCCAAGGCCTGGCAGGTAGAACACCTGTTCGATGATGATCGACCCGGCCAGCAAGAATGAAAACTGCAACCCGATGATAGTCAGAACCGGGATAAGCGCATTCCGCACCCCATGCCGCCATAGCGCCTGACGCCGCGACAGGCCTTTGGCGCGGGCGGTGCGCATGAAATCCTCGCCGAGGATGTCCAACAAGGATGACCGCATGACCCGCGCCAGAATCGCTGCCTGCGGCAAAGCCAACGCAATGGCGGGCAGTGTCAGAGAGTGTATCCCGGTCCAAAAGCCATTGTCCCAGCCCGCGAACCCTCCGGCATTGAACCAGCGCAGGTTGATCGCAAAGATCAGGACCAGCATCATGGCGAACCAGAAATTGGGCACCGCGATGCCCAACTGCGTCGCCCCCATCACTGTCAGATCACCCGGCTTGCCCCGGCGCGCGGCGGCGTAGATGCCGACTGGAAACGCGATCACCGTCGACAGGGTCAGCGCATACAGCGCCAACGGCAGTGAAACCCACAGCCGATCTGCAATCATCTGCGAAACGGGCGTGCGATAGGTGTAGGACGTGCCGAAATCCCCCACCAACATACCGCCAACCCAGTTGAAATACCGCTGCACCTTTGAGCCATCCAAACCCAACTCGGCCCGCAAGGCAGCCAGCGTATCTTCTTGCGCGTTGACGCCCAACATAAAGGACGCCGGATCACCCGGCGCGACCTCGATCACCGCGAAGATGACCACCGAGGCAACAGCCAGGCTGATCATCAGCGATATCAGACGTTTGAGGGCATAGCGAAGCATTGGGGTCACGTTAGGGTCACGTATGCCGCGGGTCCAGCACCTATGGTGTCAGAAGATAAGCAAATATCGCGTAACCCACGATTGCAGCATAGCCCAAAGGGTAGATCCACTTGATCGCGTAGTTATCCAGCATACGGGCCCCATCCTCGCGGCCTGAGACCTTTAGCTTGCGCAGCGCGACGTTGAAAACGATCAGTGCTCCGGTCATCAGGAACATGCACTGCAACACGAAATCCAGAAAGGTCAGGTAACCAAGCTTTGGTAAATCGGCAGAGATGGCCCAGTTGAAGGCGACGAAGACCAGCAAGTTGCCGCCCGCAATCTCGATCCGCCTCCGATACTCGTCGAGGAAAAACAGTGCCCAACCCACGGTGATTAGCACCAGCATCGGAAGGAATACGCGGATGACGTAGTAGGTCAGATGCCTGTGACCTTCGAAGATCAGCGAAACTTGATCGCTTTGCTGACCCGACAATCCGATGACCTGCGATCTTTGCAGTCGCGGGTTATCGAGAATCCATTCTTCCTCGCCCAGCATATCCCCAAGGCCCGAGGACTCCTCCAATGGATAATAGGACACAAAGTCCGACGGAAAAACCGAAACGACCTCGAAATGGAACTCCTGCGTGTCGAACGGGTATTTTCGGAAATCGAAATGAGGAGCCTGCAAAGTCAGCGACGATTTTTCGACATAGCGAACACGCCCATCGTGGCGCACTGCAGCCGCGGATTCGTGAATCCATTTGTTGGTCTGCTGGTTGTGGATTACAAAGGCCGGAACAATCGTTCCAATTTTTGCCGCGTGATCCGCCAGGTCCGGAGGATAAAAGACCCGAAAGTCACGCCCTAGGTCCCGAGGATCAAAGGCCAGCGCCGGGTCGGTCCACTCAACACGCAGAACAACTACGGCGCCGTAGTTTTCAGCCTTCTGATCAACGCTGGTGATCTGATCAATCTGGATTCCGATGCCGACATCCAGCGGGTTTTCCGGAGTACCAACTAGCGCATCCAACCGGCCATCCAGCGTGTTTTGTGCCCCAACACCAGTCACCGTCGCTATGGTCGAAACAACGGTCAAACTGATGAGAATTAGGGCGCGAAACAACGACATCACAAAACGTATTCACAAACAGTGGGAAACAGGGGCCGAAACCAGCGGACCCCTGCCCCGTATTATTCAGACCAACTAATCTGAGTCAGGTCGATCGCTGCTGTCGGCGCATTTGTCCAAAGGCCCTGAACACCGGCCTTGGCGACACCCAGTTTGGCCAGCTGGAACAGGTAGCCATTGACGTAGTCGCTTGAGATCAGGCGTTGTGCCTCACCCATCAGGCGCGTGCGTTCTTCCGGGTCGGTGGTCGAATTCAGCGTGTCCATCAGCGCCTGAAAGTCGGTGCTGTCATACTGAAAATAGTAATCCGGTCGCGCGTAAATCCCGATGTCCATTGGCTCGGTATGACTGACAATGGTCAGGCCAAAATCCTTGCCTTTGAACACGGTTTCCAGCCACTGGGCCCATTCCACGTTGATGATTTCCGCCTGAATCCCGACCTCGGCCAGTTGGGCGGCGACAATCTCTCCACCGCGCCGTGCATAGGATGGCGGCGGCAAGTGCAGCGTTGTATCAAACCCGTCTGCATATCCGGCATCCGCCAGCAGCTTGGCCGCTTTCTTGGGGTCATAGGACGAGTTTCCGGTCAAATCGACATAGGCCGGATTGTGCGGTGCGAAATGCGTGCCGATCGGGGTGCCATAGCCAAACATCGCGCCATCGATAATCGCCTGACGGTCGATGGCATGGGCCAGCGCCTGCCGTACCATGATGTCATCGAAAGGCGGCATCTTGTTGTTTGTCGACAGAATGGTTTCCCCTTCGGTCGAGCCGACCAGCACCTGAAACCGCGGATCGGCCTCGAATTGCGGCAGGTTCTCGGGTGCCGGAAAGTTGTCAAACACATCGATATCCTCAGCCATCATGGCAGCAAAGGCTGCCGTCGGGTCCGAGATGAATTTGAACGTTGCAGTCTCTAACGCAGGCTGATCACCCCAATAGTCCGGGTTGCGGTTCAGCGTGATGCTGTCGCCCTGAACCCATTCGCCAAAGGTAAAGGCGCCGGTTCCCACCGGGTTAGTTTTGATGTTCTCGATGCTCTCGGATGCGACAATGACCGCATCGCCCCAGGCCAGGTTGAACAGGAAGTTTCCGTTCGGTTCCGACAAGGTCACTTTGACGGTCAGCGGATCGACCACTTCGACGCTTTCGATTCCGTCAAACAGGGCTTTTTGCGCGTTGGCGCTGTCCTCGGACCGGGCGCGGTCCAGGCTGAACTTGACGTCCTCGGCATCCATGGTGTTGCCGTCGTGGAATGTCACGCCATCGTGCAGCTTAAAGGTATAGACCTTGCCATCGTCGGATATTTCCCAGCTTTCAGCCAGCCCGGGTACAACCGATCCGTCGCCCATAAACCGGGTCAGACCCTCGAAGATATTCGTGTATACCACCGAATCGATTGCCTGCGCCGCAGCGCTGGTCGGATCCAGATGCGGCGGCTCAAGCTGCATCGCGATGGTTATGTCAGATTTGGCCCAGACCTGCGTTGCAAACAGGCTGGCACTGACCGCCAGCACCGAGGCAAAGGATCGAAATACCTGCTTTGTCATCAAAATATCTCCCCACTGAATCAAGGAACCCGGTGATTTTTTGGGTCTTTCTGCACCTAACTTCCCTTTAAACCTTAGGTCATTCAAGGAAATGTTCGCGCAATCGGGGTTTCTATGGCCCGTGGCCATCTGCTATGCCGCGCTGCAACATGACAACCGGAGGAGCGAGAATGAGCGCCACCGCCCGCAAAAAAGCCCCGAACGCCGAGGATATTCGCGCCCGAAAAGGGGGCGAGCCTCTGGTCAGTCTGACTGCCTACACCACGCCGATGGCGCGGTTGATGGATGACCATTGCGATTTTGTGCTGGTGGGCGACAGCGTCGGCATGGTGCTGCACGGGTTGGAATCGACGCTGGGCGTGACGATGGAAATGATGGTGATGCATGGTCAGGCCGTCGCCCGCGGCCTGAGCAAGGCGATGATGGTCATCGATATGCCCTTTGCCAGCTATGAGCATTCTCCGGCCGAGGCCTTCCGCAATGCCGCCCGGCTGATGTCGGAAACCGGTGCGGGTGCAGTCAAGCTGGAAGGCGGCGTGGAAATGGCCGACACCATCCGCTTTCTGGTCAAGCGCGGTATCCCGGTGATGGCGCATATTGGCCTGACACCCCAATCGATCAACACGCTGGGCGGATACAAGGTTCAGGGCCGCGACGAGCAAGCCGAGGCCGTCCTTGCCGATGCCCACGCGGTGGCTGGGGCCGGCGCGTTCTCGGTCGTGCTGGAAAAGGTGCCGCAAGGTCTGGCCGATCAGATCACGGCTGAAATTGCCATCCCAACCATCGGCATCGGCGCTTCGGCAGGATGCGACGGCCAGATTCTGGTCGTGGACGACATGGTTGGCTTTTTCACCGCCTTCAAGCCGAAATTCGTCAAACGTTATGCCGAGCTTGGCCCGTTGGCCGAAACCGCCATCGCCGAATACGCCGCCGAAGTGCGCGCACGCACCTTCCCGGCGAAAGAACATGTCTTTGCCGATCAAGCCCCGGCCAAGGGACCCAAGACATGACCGCTCCAATCCTGCGCCGTCTGGCCGATCTGCGCGCTCTGACCTCAGACTGGCAAAGCACGGGCCAGACGATTGGCGTTGTCCCAACCATGGGTGCGTTGCATCAGGGGCATCTGTCTTTGGTCGAGGCCGCCAAGGCAGGCTGCGACCGGGTGATTGTGACGATCTTCGTGAACCCCAAACAATTCAACAACCCCGAAGATCTGGCCAAGTACCCGCGCACCGAAAACGAAGATGCCCAGAAGCTGGCCCCCTATGGCGTTGACGCGATCTATGTGCCGGAACCCGAAGAGATTTACCCGCAAGGCTTTGCCACCACCGTTTCCGTCGCTGGTCTGACCGACGTGATGGAGGGTGAATTCAGACCCGGTCACTTCGACGGCGTCGCCACAGTCGTGGCCAAGCTGTTCCTGCAAACACAGGCGGATCGAGCCTATTTCGGAGAAAAAGACTATCAGCAACTGATGATCGTGACCCGCATGGCCCGCGATCTGGACATCGGGACCGAGGTTGTTGGGTGCCCCACGGTGCGCGAGCCCTCGGGTCTGGCCATGTCGTCCCGCAACCTGCGTCTGACACCCGAGGGGCTTGAGGTAGCCGCGAACAAAAACCGGATTATGAACGACCTGGCCAGCGCCCTGCAGAACGGTGCAGAGTTCGGCCCCTTGGTGAAACTGGCAGAGGCCGATCTGCTGGCTGCTGGCTTCACCCAAGTCGAGTACATCCAGCTGCGCAGCGCCGAAACGCTGGAACCTCTGACTCATGCCAGCCGCCCTGCCCGCCTGTTTGCTGCAGCCTGGGCAGATGGTGTTCGGCTGATAGACAATATTCCTGTCTGAACGCTCTGGCACGTTTGTCGGTGTTTGCGCTAAAGTCCCGCAAAACATAACGGGAGGGGCACGAGGCGTGACCTATATTCTTGCCATTGATCAGGGCACCACTTCATCGCGGGCCATTCTTTTCGACGCCAACATGCAACGCGCAGGCACCGCGCAGCACGAATTCACGCAGCACTTTCCGCAGGAGGGTTGGGTCGAGCACGATGCCGAGGAAATCTGGGACAGCGTCCTGCGCGTCTGCCGCGAGGTGATGGAGACCACCGGTGTCACCTCCGATCAGATCGCGGGCATTGGTATCACCAACCAGCGGGAAACAACCGTGGTCTGGGACCGCACTACAGGCAAGCCGATCCATAATGCCATTGTCTGGCAGGATCGCCGAACGGCCGAGATCTGCGCACGCTACAAGCAGGCCGGGTGCGAGGATGACGTAACCGCCCAGACCGGGCTGCTGCTGGACCCATATTTTTCCGGCACCAAGGTCAAATGGCTGTTGGATACCGTACCGGGCGCGCGGGAAAAGGCAGACGCCGGAGAGCTGATGTTCGGCACCATCGACAGTTTCCTGATCTGGCGGTTGACCGAAGGGCGCAGCCACGCCACCGACGCCACCAACGCTGCGCGCACCCTGCTGTTCGACATCCACAAAGGGGAATGGAGCGCAGAGATCTGCGATCTTTTGGATGTGCCGATGAACATGCTGCCCGAAGTCCACGATTGCGCCTCGGACTTTGGAAATACGACTCTATTTGGCGGAAATATCCCGATTTTGGGGGTTGCAGGGGACCAACAGGCCGCGACCATCGGTCAGGCATGTTTCCAGCCAGGCATGTTGAAATCTACCTATGGCACCGGTTGCTTTGCACTACTGAACACCGGCGACACGCCTGTCGTCTCGAAAAACCGTTTGCTGACGACGATCGCCTATCAGTTGGACGGCAAACGGACCTACGCGCTGGAGGGGTCGATCTTTGTGGCCGGTGCCGCGGTGCAATGGCTGCGTGATGCCCTGCAAATCATCGAAACCGCCCCGGAAAGTGGTGAGTTGGCCCAGCAGGCCGACCCGAACCAACACGTGGTTCTGGTACCCGCATTCACCGGTCTGGGCGCGCCCTATTGGAAACCCGACTGCCGCGGCGCGGTATTCGGCCTGACCCGCAATTCCGGCCGAGCAGAGTTTGCCAGAGCAACACTGGAAAGCATTGCCTACCAGACCCGCGATCTGTGGCACGCGATGCAGGGCGACTGGAACACCGACACCGATGTCACGCTGCGCGTCGATGGCGGCGCAAGCGCATCAGACTGGGCGATGCAAGGGCTGTCTGACTATCTGGGCGCGGCAGTTGACCGCCCGGTAATGCAGGAAACCACAGCGTTGGGAGCGGCGTGGCTAGCCGGGATGCGCGCGGGTGTCTATCCCGACCAGCAGGGTTTTTCAGAAACCTGGGCATTGGATCGCCGGTTTGAACCGGAGTTATCCGCTGAAGAACGCGACGCCGCCTATGACCGCTGGAAACGCGCAGTTTCGGCAGCGATGGCATTCTAAGACAATGGAAGGATCAGCTGTGATCCTTCATCAACCGCTGCTTTTGGCGTGACCAGTCCCGCTTGGCCTGGGTTTCGCGCTTGTCGTGCAGCTTTTTACCCTTCGCGATGCCGATCTTGAGCTTCGCCCGGCCCTTGTGGTTGAAATACAAAACCAGCGGCACCAGCGTCATACCTTTGCGCTGGGTCGCGTTCCAAAGGTTTGACAACTCCTTGCGCGACACCAGCAACTTACGGCGGCGGCGCTCTTCGTGTTTGAAGACCTTCGCCTGTTCGTAGGGCGCGATATAGCTGTTGATCAGCCACAGCTCTCCGTCATCGACCGAGGCATAGCTTTCGGCAATGTTCGACCCACCTGCACGCAGGGATTTGACCTCGGACCCTTCCAGCACGATGCCGCACTCGATATCCTCTTCGATCGCATAATCGAAGCGGGCACGCCGATTTTCGGCGATGACTTTGTAATTCGGGTCTGTTTTCTGCTTTTGCTTGGCCATGACGCGTTGATTTAGGCGGCTTGAGCGCCCCTTGCAAGCCGAAGCCGTCAGGACGTGGCCGAGATAATCAGATCGGGGCCGAAAATCGTGTCGGCGTGATTGTGCAGATAGATCTTGAGCCAGGGTGTGAACCGTTCGGGGTAACGCTGCACCTCGGCCAGAAGATCGTGATAGTCGATCCAGCGGATATCCATGACTTCTTCTGGATTAGGCTCGATTTTCAACGGGCCACGGACATGGGCCAGAAAGATATCGACCACCTCGTGTTCGATCATGTTGTTGCCCACATCGGCGTGATATTCCAGCCGGTGGCGGTATTCGGGGTAGAGGCCGGTGATGCCCAGTTCTTCGTGCAGACGACGCACGGCGCACTCCGAGGGTGTTTCCCCCCAGTCGGGATGGGTGCAGCAGGTGTTCGCCCACAGACCGGGGGTATGATATTTGCCCAGGGCCCGACGCTGCAGCAAAATCTCGGTGCCGCGCACAACAAAGACCGACACCGCCTTGTGCCGTAGGCCTTTTTCATGCGCTTCCAGCTTGTCCACGGGGGTCAATTCGCCATCAACCCAGGCCGGGATCATGATTCCCATCTGTTGTCTCCTGCTGCCGATCCGTATGTATGGCCGAAGGTTCAAATCTGGCTGAGGCCGGGTCGGCTTGGCTGTACGAAGCCCAGCATGCAATACAAGCAAAGCGACGCGCCTCCAAGGTGGCGCTGATCCGTTTGGTTATCAATCGCACGAAAGGCCGCAGGGGCTGCGGCCTTTTTTTCCTCAACTCTCAAGCAGTGGTGGCGGTGTTACTCGCCCGACACGCTTACGATATAGGCATAGACGTCTTCGGCACCCTTCTTCAGCTTGAAGGTCATCTTGGACTTGGCCGAGGTCTCACCCAGATAGTCTTTCAGGAACGCTTTGGGATCCTGCGCGTAGGACACGAAGGTTTCTTCATCCCAAACCAGACCGTTCTCACCCGCTTCGACGATACTGTCGCCGTATTTGAAGCCTTCGACAGTGCCCGCGGTGCGGCCGGCGATTCCATACAGGTTCGGGCCGGTCTTGCCACCCTTTACGATCACTTCACCTTCGGGGTCGGCAATCAAGTGGCACGACTTGCACTTGTTGAAGGTCTTTTTCCCGGCTTCGGCGTCACCTTCGGCATATGCGGGAAGGGCCAGAAGGCCGACGATTGCAGTCGCGAGGATGCGATTCATAGCTTTGCTCCGATACGAATTGGCTGCACCGAATGGACCGTCGGCGCACAAAAGAGTCAACGCGCAGATTGCCGCGCGGTGACAATCTGCCACCAATCTAAATCGGCGTCTTTATCGAAACTCATGTCCATCGGACCAGCAGGGCAAAAGATCACCCGGCGCAGGTGTGGCCAGGTAGATCGCCCGCGCAATGGCCCGCGCAAGGCAGACAGAGGCCGCGTGACCCAGCAAGCCCAGATCGGACTCGGCCTCAAGCGCGCGGGTGCCTGCGCTGACACCAAACACAAGATCGCCATCGCCCGGTGTATGCGCAGGCACGATGGCGCGCGCGATCCCGTCATGGGCCGCTACTGCCAGCCGCTGGCATTGTGGTTTGGACAGCGCTGCATCGGTGGCCACGATTGCGATCGTCGTGTTGGCCTTGTCGGGTTGCGCCGGACGCATGGCGCTTGCCTTTCGGCTGACGATGCTGCGCCCGAGGCCTGAACTGGAATCAGGCCCTAATCCGCCAAACTCACCCTCTATTTCAAAGGGTGCGGCCCAGAAATGCCGGTCGCCGGGGGTGGTGACACTGCCCATCGGGTTGGCAGCGACCAGTGCGCCGACGGTGATCCCACTGTCCAGCACCAGCGACGCCGATCCCAGCCCGCCCTTGTGCATCGCAGCCAGTGCGCCGGTGCCAGCACCGGCGCTGCCCAGATCGAACTGGTCTGAGGCGTCGTCGAACGCGCGTCGCCCCAGCACGTGATAGGGGTTTTCGACCCATTCTTTCTTGCCGCCATTGAGCAAGTCAAACAGGATCGCACCGGGTACAATGGGGACGACGACATTGCCGATCTGAAACCCGCGCCCATCTGCCCGCAAAGCCTCGGACACGCCAGAACAGGCGTCCAGCCCAAAGGCCGAACCACCAGAAAGCACGATCGCATCAACACGCGACACCGATTTATCGGGGGCCAGCAGGTCCGTTTCGCGCGTCCCGGGCGCGCCGCCCATCACGTGGACCGAGGCCGTAAACGGATCAGCCGCCGTCAACACCGTGGTGCCGGATTTCAGCGATTCGTCCTGCGCATTCCCTACCAATAGGCCGGGGATATCGGTGATCAGATTTCGGGGCCCGGGTGTCATCATTGCCTTTGAGGTTGGGGCCGGAAAGCGCGCAGGCGCGCTGCCTCCGGCGGGGATATTTTTAGCCAGATGAAGAGCGGATCAGATGCAGCGGCCACCGTCGACCTCTAACGCAGCGCCGGTGATCATACTGGCCTCGTCCGAGCACAGGAAACAGGCGGCGTTTGCCATATCCTCGGGGGTTGAGAAACGGCCTAGCGGTATGGTCGAAAGGAACTTGGCCCGAATTTCGGGTGTGTCCTCGCCCATGAAGGATTTGAGCAGCGGCGTTTCGCCTGCGACCGGACATATGGCATTCACGCGGATGCTGCTTGGGGCAAGCTCAACCGCCATGGTTTTGGTGGCGGTAATCATCCAGCCCTTGGATGCATTATACCAGTTCAGGTTCGGGCGAGGCGACAACCCAGCCGTCGATGCGACGTTCAGGATCGCGCCTGCGCCCCGCGCTTTCATGTGCGGTACAAAAGCGCGCGCCGTCAGGTAGACCGATTTCATGTTCACGTTGTAGACGCAGTCAAAATCCTCTTCGCTGACATCCTCAAGCGGGGTCGGCAGATGCGTGACGCCTGCGTTGTTGACCAAGATATCAAGCTGGTCGAAGCGGTCGAATGCGGTATCCGCCATCGCCTGAACAGATGCGCCTTCTGCCACGTCAACCTGATGGGCAAAAGCGTTGGGGCCCAATTGATTGGCCAGAACCTCGGCCGCGTCCCCGTTGATATCGGCAATCATCACGCGAGCGCCTTCGGACAGGAACTTGCGTGCGATGCCAGCGCCAAAGCCCGAAGCGCCGCCTGTAACAATTGCGGTTTTTCCCTCTAACCTCATGGCTTTGTCCTTTTGCAGCTGTGCCAAATCAGAGTAGCGAAGCGCCGTAAAGATGCCAGATCAATCTTCGGACACCTTACCGCGCAGCGCTTTGACATCCGCCCTGGCCTTTTTGGCCGCCAGACGACGCTTGACCGAACCATAGGTCGGTTTGGTTGCGATACGCCGCTTTGGTTTGACCAGAGCGCGCCCGATCAGCTCGGCCAGACGGTTACGGGCAATATCGCGGTTGCGGGCCTGACTGCGGGTTTCGTCGCATTGGATGATGATCGCGCCCTCTTTGGTCCAGCGCCGCCCGGCCAACCGCTTCAGGCGCGCTTTGACCGGATCCGGCAAGGACGGAGAGCGCGCAGCCTCGAACCGCAGCTCGACCGTGGTCGAGACCTTGTTCACGTTCTGCCCGCCGGGTCCGGAAGACCGCACAAAGCTTTCGGTCATTTCCCAGTCCTGCAGGATAATATCATCGGTGATACGCAACATAACGCGACCTTACAGGCCTGATCCGCAAACAAAAAGGGCCGCCCTGGTGGGGCGGCCCTTCGAAAGTACAGGAGGTTGGGTCGGTTAGATCAATCGACCAGCCGGAGCGACCGCTCCGCCAAGGGCTGCCTTAACAGGCTTTCCCCCCGGTTGTTCCAACACCTCTCTCCAATCTCTTTCTCGACACTGGATCACCTCCTTTTCTATCTGTTGCGGTTAACTTGGAGCCTGACACAAGATGCGCCATTCTCAAAGCACTTTTTTTCGCAGGCTGAGCGGTCAACCGCGCAACAATCACCTTGAACGGGATCAGCGCGATCAGGGCCAGCGACAGTTTCACCAACCAATCGGCAAAGGCCAAACTCACCCACAGCGGGGCTTCGGGGCCGGACAGCATGAAGGGCACAGGCTCCCACGCCCAGCTGATGGCTGCATCTGCGTCCGCGCCGAAGATTGTGATCGACGCCGAAAAGGCGATGGTGAAGAACAGCGTGGTGTCCAGGGCCGATCCGACCAGAGTCGAGACCAGCGGCGCGCGCCACCAACGACCGCCGCGCATTGCGTTGAACACGGTAACGTCGGTCAGCTGCGCAATCAGGAACGCGGTGCCCGAGGCAACAGCAACCCGCAGCGGAACAGCGGCATATGTAAAGCCGTCGCCCTGCAGCATGATCTGCGTGCCGATGAGTGAACAGATGATACCGGTGATAAATCCGGCGAAAACCACGCGGCGCGCGGCTTCAACGCCGTAGACGCGGTTCATGATATCGGTGACCAGAAAAGCCACGGGGAAGGTAAAGGCACCCCAGGTCAGGAGGCCATCCAGCAACAGAAACTGGACCAGAATGTTTGAGGCCACGACAATGGCGGCCATGGCAAGGATGCCGGGAAAAAAGCTGCGTTGCATTTTCAGATGCCCGTTTTGACAAGGTAGCGGCGACTTGGCCAAGGGGTCATCCCAAGGCAAGCCGTGCGTTTAGACGTTTGCCGGGCCCCTGTCAATCGGGCAGAAGGTATTCAACCAGCTCGGTCCGCTGAAGTGCCAGAAAGTTGTCATCGGACACCATGGTCGCGCGCAATCTGCCCTGATCGTCGCGCCAGACCGACAATCCTTCGAGGTTGTCATGCGCGCCGGTACCCGTCTGGAACAGGATCTCTTCTTCCTGCGGGGTGTCGCCGCTAATCTGCCACCGCCGCAGGCGCGAACGGAACCCGGTCCAGCCCACATCACGTTCCAGCACGTAGAACCTGCCATCGGGCCCGAAATCTGCACCGACCGGCAGAAACTCATCACGTTGTGGCAGGACAAATGGCGTCGTCCATTTCTGCCCATCCCAGCGATAGACGGGGATGTCTCCTTGGGCCGTGCGGCTCTCCTCGGGCATTGTGTAAAGGCGACCCTGTCGGTCAATCGCAAGAGCCTCGAGCGATCCGTTGGCTTCAAACTCATCAAACGCCTTGGGTCGCGGCAAAACCTGCGCCTTGGCTCCGGGAGAAGCATAGAACGCGATGCGATGGACGCCCTCGAACGACACGAACAGACCGCCGTCCGGCGCAATGGCGAGCCCTTCGGAGTCCCCGGTGGGGCCCGACAAGGGTCGACCGGTACTGGACAGCAGAGGCCAGTGCGCCGTGATCTGCGCACCCGAAAGCTGATCCCCGTCACGCTGAATCTGTGCAGTGACCACGGTGGCCCGATCGCTTAGGGCGGTGATTTTGCTGCCGCCATCCGAGACATGGATGGCCGAGAGCCCGCCGAACCAATCGGCCTGATGGCTCCACGTGACGCGCGAAAGATGGGCGGCCGATTTGTGATCGACCGCCCAGACCGCTCCGGCCACCAAAAGGGCGGCGATCAGTTGGATTGCAGAACTTGTGCGCATTGCTGAGGAAGGTCGGCCAATCGGTATTCCCGTCGTGGTTTAGGTGCAGGCGCGTTTGGATCGGGTGGGGGCGGGTTGAGAATGTTGTTCACCCATTCCTGAGCCTGAGCGCACCCATCCCCCTTTGGCGGAGGATCTTGGTTCACGCACCCTCTGGAGCCCCGCGGACACTTGAGCCGAACGTGGAAATGATAGTGATGCCCCCACCAGGGCCTGATCTTGCGCAGATAGGCGCGATTGCCTTTTTCGTTCTTGCACATTTCGACCTTGGCACCGGGGAAAACGAAAATCCGCGCGACGCGTTTGTCCTTGGCCGCCTGGCGCAGCACCGCGTGGTGTTGTTTGGTCCAGTTCTGGTTGACAAATGCCCCGTTGGACCGACGCAGCGAAATGGACGAGATATTCTCGCGCGCCTTACGGCTGAGGCGCATGTTGTCACCTGGAAGCATCCAGATATCGATATCCAGCCCCAGCTGGTGCGAACGATGGCCCGAGGTCATCGGCCCGCCGCGCGGCTGGCTGATATCCCCGATATAGAGACCATTCCACCCCGGCTGCTTGGCTGCAAACTTGCTGAGGTCCTGAACATAGTCGATCGCCACCGGGTGCCCCCAGTTGCGGTTTCGGGACAACCGCATCGCCTGCCATGTGGGTCCCGTCTCGGGCAGTTGCACCGACCCGGCGGCGCATCCGCGCGAATAACTGCCGAAAGCGGCTGGCTTTTGCTGAGAACTCACTTTCTGCGCCCCGAACAATTGCTTGGCAAGCGGTTGCGCCGTTGCGGTATTGGTCAGGGCTGTCACGGCCAGTATTGCCAAAAAACGTAGTAAAATCATCTGCTCTGATCCCCTTCCGGTTTCACCCAGCGCATCAGGATTAGTCCCAGAATAAACAACAGAACGATGGGTGACACCCCCAGTCTGGCACTGCCGGTTACCGTTGTGGCAATTCCGATCAGCAAAGGGGCCGCAAAAGCGGTGGCGCGACCTGACAAACCATAAAGGCCAAAGCTTTCAACAGGGGCTTCGGGATCGGTATGACGTACCATCATCGAGCGGCTGGCGGACTGCAAAATACCGCCCATCCCGCCGATCAGAACCCCGCAGCCAAAGAACACCAGATCCGGCAGACCGGACCCTTCAGGCAATGAGATTCCAAATATCTGCGTCCGGTCCATCGACACAATGGTCGTGCAGACGAAGATCAAAACCCAGATAGCCACCAAAATCACCGGTTTAGGGCCGTATTTCTTGTCCAGCTTGCCGCCAACCCAGGAAAACGCGGCAGCGGCCAGAACACTGACGATACCAAAGACGCCGATCTTGATCAGGTCCCATTCCAGCACCAGCCGCGCATAAACGCCACCAAAGCTATAAAGCCCGTTCAGCGCGTCGCGGTAGAACATGGACGACCCAAGATACGTGGCCAGGCTTACCCGGTGGCGCAAGTTCGAGATCGACTTGGCCAGCAAGCTCAGCGCCTCACTCAAGCTGCCTTTTTTGTCGGTAGGCGCTTCATCACGAACCCAAAGGAAATAAGGGATCATGAACAGGATGAACCACCCGGCCGTGAACGGCCCCACAAAGCGCGTACCCTGCTGGGTTGCGGCGTCCAACCCGAACATCGGATCCATCCCGATCAAGGTCTTGCCATTGGCCTGCTCGACAAACAGCGCCAACATGATGGCCAGCGAGATCAGACCGCCGAAATACCCGAAGGCAAAACCCGAACCCGAAATCTCACCCACTTCGTTGTCGTCACCCAGATCGGGCAGCTGCGAGTTGATAAAGATCAGCGCGTATTCGGCCCCGACAAAGCCCAGACCGAAAGCCGACAACATCAGCCACATGTTCGACCCGTCCGGCATCGTGTACCACAAGGCGGCGGAACCCACGGCGTACATCACCGAAAAGGCAAAAATCCAGGGAATTCGCCGGCCCGAGACATCGGCCATCGCGCCCAGTAACGGCGCTCCAAAGGCGATGATCAGCCCGGTAATGGTCAGACAGTTGGCCCAGACGGTTTGTGCGCGCGCGGCGGCGGCCTCGGCATCCAATCCTGTTCCGGAAAAGTACCCGGCAGCAACCCCGGCAAAATACGGGCCAAACACAAAGGTCACCAGCAATGTGTGATACGGCTGGCTGGCCCAGTCAAAAAACCACCAGCCCCAGATGCGCTTGCGCTTGGAAATCTCTGCCATGACCGCCCCTGTTTATCGTTGCTTTTATAAGAGTGTTGTTTGCCCCAATTCGCAAGCGTTCTGTTGGAGCGGGCTTGCTCTTTGCCGCTCAGGCGCTTACGTCTCAGCAAACGTGCAAACGGAGTACCCATGCTGTCGCTGATCCAAATCCTTCTGCTGATCCTGGACATTGTCTGGTTCATCATCCTGGCCCATGTGATCATGAGCTGGCTGATCAACTTTCAGGTGCTTAACCTGCATCAACAGCTTGTCGCGCAAATCTGGTATGGGCTGAATCGCTTGTTAGAGCCTATCTATGGCCCCATCCGCCGTATCCTGCCCAATATGGGCGGGCTTGACCTGACCCCACTGGTGGTGCTGATCGGCGTGTACGCGCTGCGGATTATCCTGATCAACAATGTGGGCTATTTCGTCTGAGGCCTTGTTCACCGAATCTTAGTATGTGATTGTCCTGTCTTAAGAGCAGATAAACCTTAAAGCAGGGCCACCCCGCATATGTTCGACGCCGCACCGATGCTGCGAGATGTCTTTGGATTCGACGACTTCCGCCCCGGGCAGGAAGAGATCGTTGATGCCGTGACAGCTGGCGAAAACGTGCTGGCGATTATGCCGACGGGCGGCGGCAAATCCCTGTGTTATCAACTGCCTGCCATGATGCGGGACGGCGTGACGGTGGTGATCTCACCACTGATTGCCCTGATGCGGGATCAGGTACGCGGCTTGCAGGAAGCCGGGGTGGAGGCGGGCGCGCTCACATCCGGCAACACCCCCGAGGAAACCGACGCGGTGTGGGAAGCGCTGGAAGCCGGGCGGCTGAAACTTCTCTACATGGCGCCTGAGCGTCTGGCCGCCGGGTCGGCGCTGGGAATGTTGCGTCGGATCAATGTCAGCCTGATCGCTGTTGATGAGGCCCATTGCGTCAGCCAATGGGGCCACGATTTCCGCCCCGACTATTTGCGCATCGGGGAACTGCGCCGCGCGCTGAACGTGCCCCTGGCCGCTTTCACAGCGACTGCGGATGCCGAAACTCAGGACGAGATTGTCGAGAAGCTGTTCGACGGCACAGCCCCCAACAAGTTCCTGCGCGGGTTCGATCGGCCCAACATTCACCTGGCCTTTGCAGCCAAGGACGGTCCGCGCAAGCAAATCCTCGACTTCGCCGGGGCGCGTAAAGGTCAATCCGGCATTGTCTATTGCGGCACGCGCAATAAAACCGAGGTGCTGGCCCAAGCCTTGCGGGCCGAGGGGCACTCGGCCTGTCACTATCACGGCGGGATGGAAGCCGACGATCGACGCATCGTCGAAACCCGCTTTGCCCGCGAGGACGGCCTGATCGTCGTCGCCACCGTCGCCTTTGGCATGGGGATCGACAAACCCGATATCCGCTGGGTCGCCCACGCGGACCTGCCCAAGTCGATCGAGGCCTACTATCAGGAAATCGGCCGCGCCGGTCGCGACGGCGGCCCCGCTGAAACGCTGACCCTGTTCGGCCCCGACGATATCCGCCTGCGCCGCTCGCAAATCGACGAAGGGCTGGCGCCGCCGGAACGGCGCATGGCGGACCATGCCCGCCTGAACGCTCTGCTCGGGTTGGCCGAGGCGCTGGAATGTCGCCGACAGACCCTTCTTGGGTACTTTGGCGAACAGATCGAACCCTGCGGCAAATGCGATCTGTGCGACACCCCGCCCGAGGTGTTCGACGGCACCACCCCGGTCCGAATGGCCCTGTCTGCAATCCTGCGGACCGAGGAATGGTTCGGCGCGGGTCATCTGATCGACATCCTGCTGGGCAACGAGACCGACAAAATCCGCGCGCGGCGTCACGATGAGTTGTCTACCTATGGCATCGGCAAAGACTGGTCGCGGCCACAATGGCAAGCGATTTTCCGGCAGATGATGGGCCATGATCTGGTTCGCCCTGACCCCGAACGCCACGGCGCGCTGCAAATGACCGAGGCCGCCAAGCCCATCCTGAAGGGCGAGGCGCAGATCAACCTGCGCAAGGACACGCTGCGCAAAGCTGGTCGCCGCCCTGCGGTCAAAATGATGGTGTCCGAGGAAGACGCCCCATTGCTGTCTGCGCTCAAGGCAAAACGACGCGCCCTTGCGGAATCCGCAAGAGTCCCGGCCTATGTCATTTTCCCCGACCGCACGCTGATCGAAATGGCCGAAAAACGCCCCAAAACGCTGGACGACATGGCCCGCATCGGAGGCGTTGGCGCAAAGAAACTGGAACGCTACGGTAATACTTTCCTGGAAGTCATCGCAGGCGAAGTCGAAACCGTACACCCCGCCCGCCGAAAGCTGGCGGGTCGGGATCAGGGTGAAATCTACGACCGTTTGCTCGAAGTGCAGTCGCAGCTGTCACGCGGCCCGGACGGGATCGACAAGCCGCTGACCTGCTCGGCCTCGCAACTGGCCAAGGTTGCGCAGCTTCGGTCGGACGACCCTCGGTCCATGGAAAACGTGCTGGGTGATCGCCGTCACGAAAGGTTTGGGGCCGCCTTTCTGGACGTGCTGCGGCAGACGGACTAAATAACCCGGATCAGGCAAGGAACGAGGGCGGATATGCTGGTAGTGATTTCCCCGGCCAAACGGCTGGACTGGGCAGAGCGGGATGTTGAGGTGACGCAGCCCGACTTTCAGGACGATGCCATCCGCCTGTCAAAGACCGCCCGCAATCTGACGCTCGGCGATCTGAAAAAGCTGATGGACCTGAGCGATGATCTGGCGCGTCTGAACCGCGACCGCTATCGCGCCTTCGCGGATACGCCAGAGGGTGAATTGACCCGCCCCGCCGCGCTGGCCTTCGCGGGCGACACCTATCAGGGGCTTGAGGCTGCCTCGCTGGACGCCGATGAAATGGCCTGGGCCCAGGATCACCTGCGCATTCTGTCGGGTCTTTATGGCGTGCTGCGCCCGTTGGATGCAATTCAGCCCTATCGTCTGGAGATGGGCAGCAAGCTGAAAACCCGTCGCGGAAAGAACCTCTATGAATACTGGCGAGATCAGCTCAGCAAGGCGCTGAACGTACAGGGGGCCGAGATCGGGTCGGATGTGCTGGTGAACTGCGCCAGTCAGGAATATTTCGGTGCTGTTGACCTCAAAGCGTTGAAACTGCGCGTGATCACGCCCGTGTTTATGGAAGACAAAGCCGGTACGCCCAAGATCGTCAGCTTTTTCGCCAAGAAAGCGCGCGGTGCGATGGCGCGCTACGTCATCCAGCACCGCCTGACCGACCCCAAAGGCCTGTTGGATTTCGACAGTGGTGGCTATGAATACCGTCCCGATCTTTCAGAGGAAAACAAACCGGTTTTCGTACGCCCCTATCAGGCCTGATCCAGCATTGATGGGTCGTAGGCGACCAGTTCGACGGTGTTGCCCTCGGGGTCTTCGGTGAATATTCCCCGCCAACCAATCCAGCCGAAATGCTCGACACGATAGGGTTGGCCCAAGCGATCATACCAGCGCATCACGGCTTCTTGCTCTTCGAAGGGCAGAGACAAGGCGATGTGATGCAGGGACGATCCGCCGCCTGTAACCGGTCTCTGCGAACCTGTTGGGTGCAGCCCTGGTCGCGGCGCCGCTGAGTGGTGAAACAGAGCCAGAACTTGAGTGTGGCCACCATAACCCGGTGCGATCTGAAAAAAGGTGATCGCGCTGTTGTGGTCCCCGTTCAGCCGCTTCAGGCCGATTACGTCTTCGTAGAACACCACCATCGCGCCCATATCGGCGCAACGGATGGCGATCTCACCCAAGGCGCGGGGCTGAAATCCACGATCTTCGCTCATGACCTGACCCTAGTCGGGCGAAACACCGGGGGCAACAAGCGGCGCGCAATCCTGTGGCTTATGAGACTGAACCATTTGATGAATTTTCTGTTTCTGCAGCGGTTTGGTCAGATAGTGATCCAGCCCGGCCGACAGGATGCCCTGATCGTCGCCCGCCATCGCATGGGCGGTCAGGGCGACGATGGGAACATGCCGCCCGGTCTCAATCTCGCGCCGCCGGATTTCCCCAGTGGCCTGTTTCCCATCCATTTGGGGCATCGAAATATCCATGAAGATCAGGTCGGGTTCGAATTCGAGATGCGCCTGAACTGCTTCAAGACCGTTTCCTGCAAAGCGCAATTCAATGTTCAGATCCTTGACCATTTTCTTGAGGATCAACTGATTGGTCCGGTTATCTTCGGCCGCAAGAACCCGCATAACGCGTTGGTCCACGTCGGGTGCAGCGGGATCGGTTTGCTCAGTGGGCGTGGCAGCAGGCAACTGCTTCTCGGTTGGCCTCGACTGACCCAGTGCCATCAGGCGCGCGTAAAGCTCGGCCCGTGGGATTGGCTTTTGCAGCACCCCGTCGATCAGATCGCGGGCAGGATGCGCATGGATGACACCGGGGTTGGCCGACATCACCACGACAGGCAGATCACTCCAGCCCCGTTCCTTTAGGGTGACCGCCAGTTCCAGCCCGTCCATGTCTGGCAGATCATGATCACACAGCATCAGATCAACACTGTTGTCCAACGCGGCCAAAGCCTCGCCCCCCGACGCGCAAACGGTAACTTGCGACCCCAACCGCCCCAGTTGTTTGGACAGGATTGCACGATTGGCTGCAAGATCCTCGACGATCATCACGTGGCGCAGGCGACCATCCAGATCCGGCGGCTCGGGCTGGGGACCTTCGGCCGTGGGCAACGAGATCCTGAACCCGAAACATGACCCCTGCCCCGGTTCGCTGTCGACCCATATGGTCCCGCCCATCAGGGTTATCAGACGCTTGGTGATCGCCAACCCCAGGCCTGTCCCTTCAAAAGCGCGGTTTCGTTCGTCTTCGACCTGATTGAATTCGCCAAAAATGTGCCCGATCTTGTCCTTGTCGATGCCGATGCCCGTGTCTTCGATTGCGACGTGCACATCACAGGATTGCGTATCTGGGTTCGGCACTCCGGTGACCCGGATCAGAACATGGCCTTCGGAGGTGAACTTGACCGCGTTACCGACAAGGTTGGTCAGAACCTGCCGCACCCGTCCCGGGTCGCCCACAAACAACGTCGGCAGGAACAGGTCGTAATCCACCAACAACGTCAGCCCCTTGTCGCGCACACTAGGCTGCAGCAGCATTGCAACTTCGAGGATGCAGCGTTCGAAATCAAACTGTTCGGGATGCAACGTCAGCTTGTCGGCTTCGATCTTCGAATAATCCAGAACGTCGTTGATGATCACCAGCAGCGCTTCGCCCGAGTTTCGGATGGTGTTGAGATACAAGCGCTGCTCTTCATCCAGAGGCGTTTCGGACAGCAATTCGGTCATCCCAACGATGCCATTCATAGGCGTTCGGATTTCATGGCTCATGTTCGCCAAAAAGGCGGATTTGGCGCGGTTGGCGGCCTCGGCCCGTTCGCGGGCGGCATTCAGTTCGGCCTCGTGCCGGACAGAGGCCGTGATGTTCAAAGCCAGGCTGACAACGTCGCCACCGTGCCCGCGCTGATCGATCAGCTTGATATAGTGTCCATTCCACAGGCGAATAACCTCGGGCTGCGGGTGCGGTATGGCCCAGCGTTGCAACAACCTTTGTCGCCAATCGCAAGGTGCTTCTGACCCGATATCGACCAGACCTTCGGTGGTCATGATCTCTAGTATCCGCGGATAGGTTACGCCCGGCGCGACCTCTTCCAGCCCTTCAAACACGCTCAGATACGCGGCGTTGGCCCCGATAAGGCGGCTGTCTTCATCAAAAAACGCAAACCCGTCCTGAATGGTCTGGATCGAGTGCCACAAACGGCGCTCGGCCACTTCGATCTTGGCATTGGCGACGGTCAGATCGGATTTGACCTTTTCATTCTCACCGCGAACCGTTTCCACTTCGGCCTGAGTTTCGCCGATGCGCTTGGTCAGAGCCATCGCATGCAGGCCCAGTTTGCGGTTCGCGGCCGACAGTTCGGCCTGTTTCATTTCCAGCAGACGTTCAGCCGCAAGCCGCGCGCGCCGTTCCTGTGCCAGTTTTCCTGCAAGACTCATCTGTGCTGATCCCGGGATACTTTGCGCACAGCATCCGGGTAGAGCGTGAAGAACTGTTTAAACCCATGAATGAAGATCAGAGTAATCGAATTGACCGGCTAGCGGCGACCCTCGCGCAGCCACCCGGCCAGAAGGAAGCCACCAGCCAGCAGCAAGACAAGCCAGGGCGGCAGCAATCCAGCCTGCGTCACGTCACGCGTTTCATAGGCGTCGCGCGGGGTCAGACCGATCCAACCTCGACCGGACGCAGGACGCCCTGCGCGCACGTTGCGGATCGAAGGTAATCCATCCTCCAGACGCACAGCACCGCCGCGCAGTTCTGCCATCACCGGATCCAGTATGTCAGACGTCGCAATCGTACGCTCAAACTCTTTGGGCGCGGCAGGTCCCAGGCCAATAACCGTGGACTGATCCCCTTCTTCAAGGCGGTACAAACCGATTTCAGGCCCGAAATACAACGCTTCAAACCGGCCCGGCGAGACCTCTTCCAGAGTAACCTCCTCGGTTTCGCCGTTCGGGCGGGTCACGGTTACGGGCCCAACCTCATCACCCAGCGTCTGCCGGATAATACGCATCACCTGACCATTGGCTTCGGCCCACAGGGCCTCTTCTTCAAGCTCGGGCTCTTTCATCATCCAGTGCGCCAGCCTGCGCAGCAGCTCCAATTGCGGGCCACCACCTTCAAAGCCACGACTCCAGAGCCAGGCGTGATCCGAGGCCAACAGGGCCACACGGCCTTCGCCCACACGGTTCAGCACCAGCAGCGGGCGTTCATCGACGCCGGTCATCAACACCTCACCCGTGCGGTGGTTGACGTCGATCTGGCGCAGCCACGCGCCCCAATCCTCAGAGTCGCCCAGATCCGTCGTAACCGGATGGCGATGCCCCAGATCGGTGACCATCGGTACAAAGCGTTCCTCGATCACGCGCGCGGTGGGTTGGGCAGGCAGGATAGGTGCCAGCGGAGAGCGGAAGATGCTGTCAGCACTGGCAAAGTCAGGTCCCGCGGCGATCAGAACCGCCCCACCGTCGTTGATGTAATTGGTGACATTGTCCAGATAGATCGCAGGCAGAATGCCACGACGCTTGTAGCGATCAAAAATGATCAGATCAAAGTCATTGATCTTTTCCAGAAACAGCTCGCGCGTTGGGAAGGCAATCAGCGATAGCTCATCCACCGGTACGCCATCCTGTTTCTCGGGGGGGCGCAGAATGGTGAAATGGACCAGATCGACCGAGCTGTCGGATTTCAGAAGGTTCCGCCATGTACGACCGCCCGGATGCGGCTCGCCCGAGACCAGTAGCACGCGCAGCCGGTCGCGCACGCCATTCATCTGGATCAACGCGGTGTTGTTGCGGTCGGTCAACTCGCCCTCGGCTTGCGGAACCGTGAATTGAAGCACGTTGCGCCCGCCATGGGGCAACGTGACGGGCAGCTCGACATCCACACCGATAGGAATCGTGAATTGCTGCGCCTCGCCGCCATCAACCGAAATTTCCAGCGGCGCAGACGTGGCACCGGCAGGGGCGGCACCGCTGTCTTCGACCCGCAGCGTCAGCGTGACGGGTTCGCCGATAATTGCGAATGCGGGCGCATTGCGGACGATCAAGCGGCGATCCCAGTCGGCTTCACGGCCCGTTTGCAACAGATGCATGGGCGCGGGCAGGTCCGGTGCCTGATCAGCGTCATGCACGATGCCGTCCGAGACGACCAGAATACCCGCGATACGAGCGCGCGGCTCTTCGGCCAGTGCCTCGTTCAGGGCCGCCATGACCTGGGTACCTTCATCTCCGTCACCATCGCCGACGCGGATACGACGCAGTTCCGTGTTATCGCGGGATTCTATTTCGACCGCCAGTTCCTCTGCCGCTTGTGCCGTTTGCTCTGCCCGGTCCGACAGGGTTTGGCTGGCGCTTTCATCCTCGATCATCAGGACGATGTCGGTCAGCGGAGCGCGATCTTCGATCTGATAGACAGGACCGGCCAGCGCCGCGATCACGACCAGCGCCGCCAGCGCGCGCAAGGCCCAGCCGGACAACCCCCGCCAGAGCGCCAGAATAACGCCAGCCACCGCAATCGCAGCAACCACAGCCAGAACGGGCCAGGGGATCAGCGGATCAAAGATGACGGTTCCAGTCATTGTCCCAACCTGTCCAGCAGCGCAGGCACGTGCACCTGATCCGATTTATAATTCCCGGTCAGCACGTGCATAACCAGATTGACGCCGAAACGGTTGGCAAGCTCGCGCTGCCGCTCACCGGCATATCCACGGCCCACGGGCAAAAGTGCCTGACCGTTGCGATCAACGGCCCAGGCTGCCCCCCAGTCATTGCCGCCGATCACAACCGGCGTCACGTTGTCATTGAGATTGCGGAACGGCATGCCCTCGATCTGTTCCGCATCCACCGGCGCGGCCTCAACCCAGACCTCGGTACCAGCGTATCGGCCCGGGAAGTCCTGCAGCAGGTAGAAGGCGCGGGTCAGAACATGGTCACCGGGAATGGGCTCTAACGCGGGAATATTCAGCGGCGCTGCGATCTGTTGCAGCTTGCGCCCATTCGGGCTGGCCGCCCCGAACCGCGCGACATCAGCATCACGCGTGTCGAACAGGATCATGCCGCCCGAGCGCAGATAGGCGTTGAGCTTGGCATATGCCTCGTCGGAGGGTTGCGGCTGATTGGGTGAGATCGGCCAGTAGAGCAGAGGAAAGAAGGCAAGCTCATCCCGTTCCAGATCAACGCCGATAGGGTCAGCCGGTTCAACCGAGGTTCGATAGAACAGCGTCTGCGCCAGCCCGCGCATGCCGGCGGCGGCGACGTCGTCAACTTGTGCGTCACCTGTCAGAACATGGGCCAGAACCAATTCCTTGGTCGCGTTCAGCGCAAAATCCGTATCCTCAGGTGTCTGCGCCTGCGCCTCAGGGACCAGAAGCATCGCGCCCAAGGCCACCGCGGCAGCCTTGGCCAACCCAAGCCGTCCGGACAACGCCAGCGAGGCGATCACATCTACCGTCAGCAACAACAAAGCGAGGCTCAGCAGAATGCCCCCGATGGGCGTCTCGGTGCTGATCTCTTGCCCCTTGATCGGCACGTCCGAGGGCCAGACTGCAGGGGTCAGCACGGCCTCATCACTCAGAACGTTGCGCGCCAGTTTCTGTTTGCCGCTTTCATACAATCCCGGTCGCAATTCAGGGCCAATGTCACCCGTTACCAGCTCGACCCCATCGACACCCGCCAGGTTGCCCGCGTCGGACAAGGAACCGAAACCATCCATGACCTGAATCGGCTCCCAAGTGGTGCCCTGCAGCTGCGATTCCTGCCGGGACTTTGCCGCCGAAGCCACCGCGAGCCGGTCCAGCATTTCGACAAACAGGCCGGACAGCGGCAAAGTGGACCATTCAGCATCCGCCGTCACATGGAACAGAACAACCTGCCCCAAACCCAAGGCTTTGCGGGTCACCAATGGCGTACCGTCCGACAGTGAAGCAATGACCCGTTCCGCCAGATTAGGGTCTGGTTGCGCCATGACTTGTGTTGTGACCGTCACGTCGTTCGGAACCTGCAAGCCATAAAAGGGCGAGTTCTCGGGGAACGGTGCAAGACCCTTGGCCTCACCCCAACTCATCGCGCCGCCTACCGAACGTCCGCCGCTGCGCAGGCGTACCGGCAGCAGCGCATCCTCGGCATCACGGCCCAGATCGCTTGCGGCCATGCGCGGACCGGCAAAGCGCAGCAGCAAACCGCCCTGTTCGACCCATTCAACCACCGCCGCCTGTTCCGTCGCTGACAGCTTTGCCACATCGGCCAGCACGATCACATCCGGGTTGGCAGGCAGAACCTCGGTCAGCCCACCGTCAACAAAATCCGCGGTGGGGATCAAAACCTGCGTCAGATAGTGCAGTGGCGACAGCAGCTCGAGACCCTCGCGGTTCAGCGTTCCGGCAATCAGGGCGACCTCGCGTCGCCGCAGGCTGTCATCGGTCAGCGTCACCGCCCCGGCCGAGCGTTGGCCCTGAATTTCGAACCGGGTGATACGAGCCCGCAGCTCTGACGGCAGGGCCAGTTCCACCTGTGCCTCGGTCTCGCCACCGGTGAACTCCATATCTACCGATTGCAGGACGCGCATCGCGCCGGCGGGGTCCCGACCTTGGGCCAGAATCGTGATGCGTTCCGCTGGGCCGGGTTCTGCCCGCTGTGCGGCCAATTGGATCACCCCGTCCTGATAGGTTGCTGGCAGGATTGCAACGGCGGGCGTCGGGGCTTGATACACCGTCACCTCACCGCGCGCGCGCAGATCCGACAGGATCGCATCATGCCCATCGTAGCTGAGGCGATCGCTGAACCAATGGGTATCAAAGCCGCCCTCGACCTGATCCAGGGCTGCAGTCGTTTGATCTATCTGCGCGCCTGTGGGTTGCCACGGCATCGGAGCAAGACCCGGCAAGCGACCCCGCCATGCCTCAGCCGCTTGGAACACGGGTGGTTCGGGCTCGGTCAGGCTCAGAATGGCCACCGTGCGGCCCGCACGTCCGGCCTCGGTCAGTTGCGCGTCGATCTGGTCGAGTGTGGCGGACCAGCGCGTCGCCCCTGCCCAGCTGGCATCCAAAACCAACAGCAAGGGCCCCGATCCGGCTTGGTCGCGTGACGGGTTCAGAACGGGACCCGCCAGCCCTATGATAATCGCCGCAGCTGCCAGCATCCGCAGCAGCAACAACCACCACGGGGTGCGGTCCGAGACACTCTCATCATCCTTCAGCCCCAGTAGCAGCGTCACTGCAGGAAAAAGTCGGCGGATTGGCGCAGGCGGCACGGCGCGCAGGATCAACCACAGGATCGGCAGGGTCAGAAGACCCAGCAACACCCATGGTGCGGTAAAGCCGATACCCGCCAGAACCGTCATCCCGTTCCCCCGTCAAGCGCCCGATAGAGCCACAACAGAGCCGCTTGCGCGCTCTCGCCGGTATGATGAAGCCCCAGCTGCCAGCCCGTTGCACGACACAATTGCGTCAACGCATCCTTTCGTACGGCCAGCCGCTCAAGATAGCGGTCCCGCAGGTCACCGGCTTTGAGGGTTTCGTGACGGACGGACCCACCGACGCTTTCAAAGATCGTGCGCCCGCGATAGGGAAACGTTTCCTCTCCGGGATCGAGAACCTGCAAAACCAGCCCCCGCACACCCCGGTCTGCGGCTTTGGTCAGGGCCAGCTCGACCTCGTCCATTGGGCCGAGAAAATCAGAGATGAATACCGCCCGCGCATGTGGAATCATGGCGCGATGTTCAGGCGGCGCATAGTCACTCTCGGCGTCCTCTGACCAGGCTTGCGCAAGGCGAACAATCTGTGCGTTGCCACGTCGCGGCGGCAGAGTTGTGCCGGTCAGGCCCACGCGCTCTCCTCCGCGCACCAGTAGGATCGCTGTTGCGAGCCCCAGCAAACGGGCGCGATCAGCCTTGGTGGGCAGGTTCTTGTCAGAGGCAAATCGCATCGACGCGCCCTGATCCACCCACAGCATCACTGACTGGGCAATCTGCCATTCGCGTTCGCGGACGAATTGCTGATCGCCCCGCGCCGAACGGCGGTGGTCGATCATCCTGCGGCTGTCCCCGATCTGCGCGGGACGGTATTGCCAGAAATCATCGCCCAACCCTGCACGACGGCGACCGTGATCGCCCAGCAAAACCGTTCCCGCCAAGTGTTCGGCCCGCGCCAAAAGCGGCGGTAGCCGCGACGCCTCGGCTTCGGATCTTTCGCGAAGGGTCAGCGCGGCATTCACGCCGCAGCCTCGGTGCGGACGAGACCGGCGGCTGTGGATTCGATCAGATCGGCCAAGCTGTCACCCCGCGCGCGCGCCGCGAAGTTCAGCGCCATACGGTGGCTGAGAACGGGGCGTGCCATGTCCAGCACATCCTCGGCATTCGGGGCCAGCCGCCCTTGCAGCATGGCCCGCGCGCGCACCGTCATCATCAACGCCTGTGCCGCACGGGGGCCGGGGCCCCAGGCCACGGTCTCGGCGACACGCTCGGATACACCGGCTTCTTCGGGGCGGAAGGCGCGGACCAGATCAAGGATCAGTTCAACGACTGAGTCGCCAACTGGCATCCGGCGCAGCAACACCTGTGCCGCAAGCAGCTCTTGTTTGGTGAAAATCTCGTGCGCATCGTCTTCCTCGACGCCGGTTGTGGCCAGAAGGATATCGCGTTCGGTCTGGCGATCCGGGTATTCCACGTCGATCTGGACAAGGAACCGGTCCAATTGCGCTTCGGGCAGCGGATAGGTGCCTTCCTGCTCGATGGGGTTCTGCGTCGCGAGCACATGGAATGGCTCGCCCAACGAACGGTCCTCACCAGCCACGGTCACCGTGCGTTCCTGCATCGCCTGCAACAGTGCCGACTGTGTACGCGGGCTGGCGCGGTTGATCTCGTCCGCCATCAGCAGCTGGCAGAAGATCGGGCCGGAAATAAACCGGAAGTGACGGCTGCCATCTTCGGCCGTGTCCAGAACCTCGGACCCCAGAATGTCAGCGGGCATCAGATCCGGCGTGAATTGAATACGGTTGCCGTGCAGGCCCATCACCGTCGACAGCGTTTCAACCAATCTGGTCTTGCCCAGACCGGGCAAACCGATCAGCAGGGCGTGCCCACCGCACAGCAGCGCGGTCAGGGTCAGGTCCACGACCCTTTCCTGTCCGATAAAGCGGCGGGTGATCGAGGCCTTGGCCTCTTGCAGTTTGGCTTCCAGCGCTTCGATCTCGGACACGAGGTCGGCAGGTTCGGTCATGACTTTCCCTTCCGTGGACTATTATGATTGAAGTGTATCGCGCGAAAAGGAAATGGCAAAAGTAATGAGCGGACAAAAACCTGTGACACCTTCCCCTGATGGCATTGCGGCATCAGTCAAAGCGGCCAAAACACAGGGTTTGCCGCCTGTTCACCTGTGGAATCCTCCGTTTTGCGGCGATCTGGACATTCGAATAGCAAAAAATGGGTCTTGGTCTTATCTAGGCTCGCCCATCACCAGGTTCGAGCTTGTGAAGCTTTTTTCCTCAATTCTTAAGAAAGAAGGCGAGAAATACTTTCTCGTGACCCCGGTCGAAAAGGTGGGAATCATTGTCGAGGATGCGCCATTTGTTGCCGTAGATTTTGATGCTGTGGGCGAAGAAGAGGCGCAAAGCCTGACCTTCACCACCCATGTAGGCGACACCGCAACGGCCGGGCCGGACCATCCAATCCGTATTGTTATTGATTCAACGACAGAAGAACCGTCTCCGTACGTATTGGTTCGCGCAAACCTTGAGGCACGCATAGATCGCAAAAGCTTCTACCGACTTGTGGACATCGCCACCCACAAAGATGGATGGTTCGGCGTCTGGTCCGGCGGGCAGTTTTTTCCGCTGATCCGGTCCGAGGATTTGCCGGACTAGGCGGCTTTTGGTGACCTGCGCTCTTGCGCCAGTACAACTGCCACGGCCACGATCCCAGCCCCCAGAGCGCGGGTCCAGTTCCATTCGTCCCCCAACACCAGCATGATCAGCATCACGTAAAAGGGTGCGATGTTGATATGGAAAGACGCCAGCGCGACGCCCAGCTTTCCGACGGATGCAATGAAGAACACCTGGCTCAACCCCATCGCGACCAGAGCGTAGATCACGAGCATACCGACCTGTTGCGCATCAATCGCAGCGGTCGGCATGACGTCCATCCCCATCTGCGCCGCCGCACCGAACAAAATCAGCGCCATCACCAGACCGCCTGCAAAGGTGATCGTGCTGCGCCCGGTCTGGCTGAGCTCGGGAAAGTCCCGCGCTGTCGCCATGCTGGCCCAGCAGAACAGGCCGGTCGATACAATGGCGCAGACCGCGCCCAGCCCCAGCTGGGCCGGAGCCACGGCGCTGGTGGCGATCAGGCCGCCAATGATCGACACAAGAACGCCGACGGCAAAGTTCCACCGCAGCCGACGCATCCCGGTGGCCAGTTCAATAAGAGTGGCAAAAAGTGGCGCGCAAGATGCGATGATGGCCACGGTCACAGGGTCTGTCAGCTTTTGCGCCAGAATAATCAGGAACATCCCCGACCCAAGAACCCCGCCCACCAGTAAGGCATGCCTCCATCTGGCCCGCAAAACTCTTTGCGGTCCGTCGATCAGAAACCAGATCGGCACCATCACTGCCACCGCCAGCGCCAGCCGTGCCACGAACAACGCGACCGGCGGCCAAGTCTGCAGCAGCACCTCGGCCGCCGGAAAACCAGCCGCCCAGGTCAGCATGGAAGCCACGGCCAAGCCATTGCCCGGCAAAGCAGGGCTCTGCCCTGTGGACACAGAGATAGTGTTCCCGCGCACGGGGTCCGGGCTCATCGCCATCGTGTTCAAACCTTCTGTTGGCACGGCGCCTAAGAAATGATTCGCCGCGATATCGGCAACGTCTCTGATTCAACCGATGCGATCTGGTCGAATTTCGACAAACTGTCGTTTTCAGTCACTTTCCCTGGAATCTTCACGCAGATAAGGTCCACCCGTCAGCTATCCAAAGGCCCCATATGCCAAAATTCGCAGCGAATGTTTCCCTGCTTTTCTCAGAGCTTCCGTATCAGGAGCGGTTTCAAGCCGCGGCAGAAGCCGGGTTTCAGGCCGTCGAAATACTGTTCCCATACGATGTGGCAGCCAAGGAAACCCGCCGCGCGTTGCTGGCCAACGGGCTCGAGCTGGTTCTGATTAACGCCCCGCCACCCAATTACACCGGCGGCGCGCCCGGCTATGCCGCCGTCCCCGGTGGCGAGGCCCGGTTTCAGTCCGATATTCGCCGCGTCCTCCGCTATTCCGAAGTGTTGCGCCCGGGTCTGATTCACATCATGTCCGGCTATACCTCAGGCCAGGATGCGTTTGAAAGCATGGTACAAAACATGCAATGGGCGGCCGATGCCGCGCCGGGGCAGCAGTTCACGATCGAGCCGCTGAACCCTATTTCGCAACCTGACTATTTCCTGAACGATTACGATCTGGCCATTCAGGTTCTGGATCACGTGGACCGCCCGAATGTCGGCCTGCAATTCGACAGCTTTCACGCCCATATGATCCATGGCGACGCCTTGGCGGTCTGGGAAAAACACCGCTCCAGAGTAGTGCACGCCCAGATCGGGGCCGCCCCCAACCGATCCGAACCCGGCCACGGACCAACGGATTTCAAACGGCTTTTCGCAGCGTTTGATGCCTCGGGCTATTCCGGTTGGGTCAGTGCGGAATACACGCCATCCACGCGCAGAACCGAGCATTCCCTCGGCTGGATGTAGCACACGCGCGCCTATTCCGTCTGGAAATCGGGAGGAAAATCCCTAAAACCGGGGCATTGCAACCCCAAGGATGCCTGCCATGATCCCTGCCCGCTTTGCCAATGCCGTGTTCAGCCTGATCATGTCCGGCCTGATGTCCTGTATCGTGACCGGCATCGCCACAGTCAAAGCGGTGGGGCTTGGGCCATCCACTTTAGGCGACTGGATGGCGTCCTGGGCCTTTTGCTGGCCCATCGCTTTCGCCGTGATCCTAACTCTGGGCCCAACCGTGAAACGACTGGTCCAGGGCTGGGTCAGACCGCAGGACTGACCCGCTGCGAAGAGGGCCCGCCGGGCCTGATGAGCAGCGCTGCTAGTGCGCCTCAGCCCAGTTAGCCCCTTGTCCGGCATCGACGCTCAGCTTGACGTCCAGTTTAACCGCTGGGTCCGAGGCACCCTCCATGACATCGCGCGCAACATCAATCACCTTGTCCACCGCATCTTGGGCCACTTCGAACAGCAATTCGTCATGCACCTGCAACAGCATCTTGGCCGGCAATCCGTTGATTGCATCCGGCATCCGCACCATGGCGCGCCGGATCACATCCGCCGCCGTCCCTTGAATCGGCGCGTTGATCGCCGCACGGCGTGAGAAGCCCGCATGCGGCCCCTTGGCATTGATCTCAGGCGTGTGGATTTTGCGCCCGAATAGGGTTTGCACATAGCCGTGCTCTTTGGCAAAGGCGACCGTGTCGTCCATATAGGCTCTGATACCCGGGAAACGTTCAAAATAGCGGTCGATGAATCCCTGCGCCTCGGCCCGCGGGATGCGCAGGTTGCGCGCCAGACCAAAGCCCGAGATGCCATAGATCACACCAAAATTGATCGCCTTGGCCTGACGGCGAATATCCGGCGTCATCTCGTCCAGCGGCACGTCAAACATCTCGGACGCGGTCATGGCGTGAATGTCCAGCCCATCGGCAAAAGCCTGCTTCAGGGCAGGAATATCGGCAATATGGGCCAGAATCCTAAGCTCGATCTGACTGTAGTCGAGGCTGACCATCACGTTCCCTGGCTCGGCGATGAAGGCCTCGCGAATGCGCCGCCCTTCCTCGGTCCGCACCGGGATGTTCTGCAGGTTTGGATCGGTTGAGGCCAGGCGGCCTGTGTTTGCTCCGGTGATCGAATAGGACGTATGCACCCGGCCCGTATCGGGGTTGATATGGGTCTGCAGCGCGTCTGTGTAAGTCGATTTCAGCTTGGACAATTGCCGCCAGTCCAGCACGCGGCGGGGCAACTCATGCTCGGTCGCCAAATCCTCAAGAATGTCAGCCCCGGTCGAATACTTCCCGGTCTTACCTTTCTTGCCGCCCTCAAGGCCCATCTTGTCGAACAGAATCTCGCCCAACTGCGCAGGCGAGCCGACATTGAAGTTCTCACCCGCCAGTTCGTGAATTTCAGCCTCTAATCCGGCCATTTTCTGGGCAAACGCGTTCGACATGCGGCTCAGCACATCGCGGTCGACCTTGATGCCGTGCATCTCCATTTCTTTGAGAACCGGCACCAGCGGGCGTTCCAGCGTTTCATAGACCGTGGTCACCTGCACCTGATGCAGTTGCGGTTTGAACAGCTTCCAGAGGCGCAGGGTGATATCCGCATCCTCGGCGGCATAGGCTGTGGCCTCGTCAATCGGCACCTTATTAAAGGTGATCGCCGACTTGCCCGAACCCAGCAGCGGTTTGATCGGGATCGGCGTGTGGCTGAGATAGCGCTCTGACAGCGTATCCATGCCGTGCCCATGTTCGCCGCCATGCATCGCGTAGGACATCAACATCGTGTCGTCGATCGGTGCCACGTCGACACCATAACGTGCGAAAATCTTGGCATCGTATTTCATGTTCTGCCCGATCTTGAGGATCGACGGGTCCTCAAACATCGGTTTCAGCAAGGTTAGAGCCTCTTCCACTGGCATCTGCCCCTCGGCTAACGCGTCAGAGCCGAACAGATCATCCGCAGCCCCATCGCGGTGGGTCAGCGGAATGTAACAGGCCTCTCCAGCCTCCACGCACAGAGAGATCCCGACCAAGTCGGCGATCATTTCGTTCAGACCGGTGGTTTCCGTATCCACGGCGACCCAGCCGCGCTCATAGGCCTGATCGATCCACTTCTGCAGTGCACCTGCGTCGCGCACGCAGTCGTACTTGGACGCATCAAAAGGAATGGCCACGGCCTCGGCTTCCTCGACCACCGGAGCAGGCGCGTCGGCGATCACCGGGGCTTCGGCCCCCAGCTTATCCGCGATGCGCTTGGTCAGGGTGCGGAACTCCATCTCGGCCAAGAATCCCAAAAGGGTTTCGGCATCGGGGTCTTTCACCTCAAGATCATCAAGGCCGAAATCCAGCGGTGTGTTTTCGTCCAGCTGCACCAGCTTTTTCGACAGCTCGATCTGATCGCGTTTTTCGATCAAGGTCTGACGGCGCTTGGGCTGCTTGATCTCTTCTGCGCGGTCCAACAGCGTTTCGAGATCACCATATTCGTTGATCAAGAGCGCCGCCGTTTTGACCCCGATGCCCGGAGCGCCCGGCACGTTATCTACCGAATCTCCGGCCAGCGCTTGCACATCGACGACACGTTCCGGGCCAACGCCAAATTTCTCGACCACGCCATCGCGGTCGATGCGCTTGTTCTTCATCGCATCAAGCATTTCAACGCCACCACCGACCAGCTGCATCAGGTCCTTGTCGGAACTCACGATGGTCACACGCCCGCCCGCCTCGCGCGCCTGAACGGCGAGGGTCGCGATGATGTCGTCAGCCTCGTAGCCTTCCAGCTCTTTGCAGGCGATGTTGAAGGCTTTTGTCGCCTCACGGGTCAGCGGCATCTGCGGGCGCAAATCCTCGGGCATGGCCTCGCGATTGGCTTTGTAGAGGTCATACAGATCATTGCGGAACGTGTGCGAGCCCTTGTCAAAGATCACCGCCACATGGGTCGGCGCATCCGGGCCTGCGTTTCCCTCGACATATTTCTGCAGCATGTTGCAGAAGCCTGAAACGGCCCCGATCGGCAACCCGTCCGATTTCCGCGTTAGCGGTGGCAGTGCGTGGTAAGCGCGAAAAATAAAGGCCGATCCGTCGATCAGATGCAGGTGACATCCTTTTCCGAAATTGCTCATGCGCGCTCTCCCTGTCGGTCAGGAATGGTTCTGCCACAGGGCCGCGCGGGTGGCCAGTCAAGAACGTGCCTTAGCCGCCAAACAGCCCCGAGAAGAAATCCGAGAAACTGTTCAGCAATGCCATGATAACCAACACTCCAAGGAACGCGAAAAAGGCGAAAGCAAAGAACTGGAACAGGATTGCCCCGGTTCCGATGACCATCCCGGCGATTGCCGGGCGCCGCTTTTCGTGTCGCAGCAGGCCGATAACCGAAACAACAATTGCCAGCCCGCCCAGCATGGCAACGCCGATCCGAAGGAAATCATCCAGATCACGCGCGCGTGCCACTGGCTCGGGTTGCTCGAGGCCTGCCGCGGCCCGAAGGGTGGATTTGCCGATCTCGGCGGCCAATTCACCCAGGGACACTCCGGCGGATTGCTGTGGCGCGAACGGCCCCGCCCAGAAAACAAAAAGAGCCGCAAAAAGGGATAGCGCGGCAACGCAAAACCCAATCCAGCCGAAGATCGGGTTGCCCGAGTCCTGAACGGTCGCGTCTGTCATCACACTCACCTACGATGGTTGTGCTGAAAATCTTCGACGGAAATCACGGCGAGAATTTGGCGAAACGCGAGTTTAAGGGCAATCAGCCCTGTTCTGTGCCTTTCAGAACATATTTGCAGTCGCAATAAGGGCACTCGACCCAGCCGGTATCTTCGGGAATGCACAACCAGACACGCGGGTGGCCCAATGCACCTTCGCCGCCGTCACAGGCGACGCGGGTGGTCTCGACGATCTTGGTTTCGGGCGCTTCGATTGTCACGGCTGGCGATCCTTCACTGGTTGTCGGCCTCGCGGGCATGCATTAGGTGCGTTTATGAGCGATGAGCAAACCGGGGGCAAGGGTCTCATGACCGATGCGGCAATCAGGATCAGTGGACTGCGCAAAACCTATCGGGGCGGCAAAGGCCAGCCCGAGAAACAGGCGCTGAAGGGCATCGACCTGACCATTCCACGCGGGTCGGTGTTTGGCTTGCTGGGGCCAAACGGCGCCGGAAAATCGACACTGATCAACATCCTTGCCGGCCTGGTGGTGAAATCGGCGGGGTCCGTGACGATCTGGGGATTCGATCAGGATCGCAACCCGCGCCAGTCCCGGGCGGCAATTGGCGTCATGCCGCAAGAACTGAACCTGGATCCTTTCTTCACGCCCCGCGGCGCGCTCGAGGTTCAGGCCGGGTTGTACGGAGTGCCCAAGGCCGAGCGGCGCAGCGACGAGATCCTCGAACTGGTCGGCCTCAGCGACAAGGCCGAAGCCTATGCCCGCACGTTGTCCGGCGGGATGCGACGGCGGCTGTTGCTGGCCAAAGCGCTGGTGCATCATCCCAAAATCCTGGTGTTGGACGAACCCACCGCAGGCGTGGATATCGAATTGCGGCAGATGTTGTGGACCAACGTGCGCAAGCTGAACGAACAGGGCATGACCATCATCCTGACCACCCACTACCTGGAAGAAGCGCAGGAGATGTGTGATGAAATCGCCATCATCAACCACGGGGAAAAGATCGCGCAGGACAGTACGGCCAACCTGCTCAGCCGCATGGACAGTCGCACTATGGTGATCGTACCTGATGGCCCTGTTGTTGATCTGCCCGCGTCAGACGGCGTCGACGCCGCTTTGCGTGATGATGGGAACCTGGTTCTGCAATACCGCAGTGCCCAGACCAGCGCCGAACAAGTGCTGGAATCCGTTCGCACTGCAAATATCCGCATCCGGGATGTCCGCACCGAAGAGGCTGATCTGGAGGATGTGTTTCTTGCTCTGACATCCGGCCGCGCGGACGATGTCCCGCCCGGCGATCAGGACCAACCGCACCGTGGGATGCATCGGGTCAAGCTTTAGGCCCGGTCGACCCGCGCCTGATAGCAATTGTTCCGCGCGGACCGGACGTGGATATAGGCCACATCCAGGCGGGCAAATATGTCTTCGATCCTCGCACTTATCTGATCCGTGGGCGTGATCGACCCGGTTCCATAGACGATCCGGTCATCCTCTCCATACCCCTTGATCAGGTAGTCGGGTGAAGAGGTTAAAATCTCGGGCATCCCATCTCCGCTATGCCGATTACAGGGGGCCGCACACAGAAAGATCGGGCCGGTTTCGGCGTAGGGATGTGGCTCTAAAAAAGGTCTATGGGCCAATATCAGCATCTCTTCGCCTTCGGGAATGTTTTGCAGACAATGGCGGCAAGGGTTGCCGGTGCCGGTCGAAACAGACCGTTCTGGTACAGCGCCGTAGGCATCCGGCCCGCCTGCCTGAAGGGCGCGCACGTCGTCAGTTGGTAATGCGGTGATCTTGAACATCTCGGGTCTCCTTTTTCGCGACCTTGCCCAGCGCTGCAAACTCAATCGACCCGTTTCCTGCGCAAAGGACTCGAAAAAGAACAAAACGTGAATATAATATGGAATCGCCATGTATGCCGAACTGTCGATCACGTCGAACTTCACCTTCCTCACCGGGGCCTCGCACCCCGAGGAGTATATGGAGCGTGCCGTGACCCTCGGCCTGCCCGCCATCGCGATTGCCGATGACAACTCGGTTGCCGGGATCGTCCGCGCCCATACCCAAGGGCGCGAGATCGCCCGCAAGGTGCGCGAACGGCTCGAGTGGGAGGGGCAGAACACCTCCATCGGCCCGCCCTGCCCCGACCATATCCCGAAACCGCCGTCCTATCCTGTCCACGCAGTGCCCCGCCTGATCCCGGCCGCGCGGCTGATCTTTACCGACGCGCCCACCGTCACCGCCCTGCCGCTGAACCGGCAGGGCTGGGGCAACCTGTGCCGCATCCTGTCCGCGGGTCGCCTGCGTGCCGAAAAAGGCGATTGCATCCTGCACCTGTCCGACCTGTTTGAGTTCTCCGACGGCCTCCACCTGCTGCTCTGGCCACAAGCGGATCGGTCCCAGGGCGGCGCGGGCGCGTGGCGGACACAGGCGCAACAGATGACGCGCCGCTTTGCCGGGCGGATGCATCTGTTGATGCATCCCCGCTATGACGGTGCTGATAACGCGTATTTCTCTTTGTTAGAGATTGAATCAAAACAGCTCGGCCTCCCCACCCTCGCCAGCGCCACGCCACTGATGCATCACGGGGCCCGTCGCAAACTGGCTGATGTGGTGACCGCCATTCGCCTGCGGCGCAAGGTCGACGATCTGGGCCGCGACGCGTTGACGAATGGAGAACAGCGCCTGCGGTCCGAAGCCGAGATGCTGCGTATCTTCAAAGGGCGCGAGGGCGCTGTTGCCCGCGCCCATGCGCTCAGCGAAGAACTCACCTTTTCACTCGACGAGCTGCGCTATGAATATCCCAGCGAAGGCAGCGAGCAGGAAACCCCGACCCAACGCCTGCACAGACTGGCGCATGAAGGGCTGAAATGGCGTTACCCCGCAGGCGCATCGGAAAAGGCCAAGAAGATGCTGGACCACGAGCTCACCCTGATCGGCAAGCTCAAATACGAGCCCTATTTCCTGACGGTCCGCGACATCGTCAAATTCGCCCGATCGCGCGATATCCTGTGTCAGGGACGCGGGTCAGCGGCGAATTCAGTCGTCTGTTTCTGCCTCGGCATCACCGAGGTCAGCCCCGAACTGGGCACAATGGTCTTCGAACGTTTCGTCTCGGAAGCCCGCGATGAGCCGCCCGATATCGACGTGGATTTCGAACACGAACGCCGCGAAGAGGTGATACAGCACATCTACGACCGCTATGGCCGCGAACGTGCGGGCCTCTGCGCCACGGTCGTGCACTATCGCGGCAAGCGCGCCATCCGCGAGGTCGGGCGCGCGATGGGGCTGACCGAAGATACGATCTCGGCGCTCTCATCACAGCTTTGGGGTTTCTTCTCGACCGTCGGGCTCGAGGCGCACCGGATGCGCGAGATTGGCCTCGACCCCGAGGATCGCCGCCTGAAACAGACTCTGTCATTGGTGTATGAGATCGACGGCTTCCCCCGCCACCTCTCACAGCATGTGGGCGGTTTCATCATCACGGAGGGGCGTTTGGACGAACTTGTCCCCATTGAAAACGCCACGATGGAGGATCGCACGGTCATCTGCTGGGACAAGGACGACATCGACAGTTTGGGCATTCTCAAGGTCGATGTGCTCAGCCTCGGCATGCTCACCTGCATCCGCAAGGCGTTCGACCTGATCAGCCAGCACCACCAGACCGGCTATACGCTCGCCACCCTGCCGCCCGAAGATCCCAAAGTATACGACATGCTGTGCAAAGCGGACTCGGTCGGCGTGTTTCAGGTGGAGTCACGTGCACAGATGAACTTTTTGCCCCGGATGCGGCCGCGCAATTTCTACGATCTGGTGATCGAGGTCGCCATCATCCGCCCCGGTCCCATTCAGGGCGACATGGTCCACCCCTATATCCGCCGCCGAAATGGTGAGGAAGAGGTCAGCTTCCCCTCGGACGAGTTGGGTGAGGTGCTGGGCAAAACGCTGGGCGTACCACTGTTTCAGGAACAGGCGATGCAGATCGCCATTGTCGGCGCGGGGTTTACTCCGGAACAGGCGGACCGGCTGCGGCGGTCTCTGGCGACGTTCAAGAAGCATGGGTCCGTCAGCGAATTCCGCGCCCTGTTCCTGCGCGGTATGAAACGCAACGGCTATGATGACGATTTTGCCGAGCGCTGCTTTTCGCAGATCGAAGGGTTCGGATCCTATGGCTTCCCCGAAAGCCACGCGGCCAGCTTTGCGCTGCTGGTCTATGCCTCAGCCTGGATCAAATGCCATCACCCCGGCATTTTCGCCTGCGCGCTGCTGAATTCACAGCCGATGGGGTTCTACGCGCCGGCCCAGATCGTGCGCGATGCGCGCGAACACGGGGTACAGGTGCGCCCGGTCTGCATCAATGCCAGCTTCTGGGACAATGTGATGGAACCCGACGGCCATGGCGGGCTGGCCTTGCGGCTGGGTTTTCGCCAGATCAAAGGCCTCAGCGAGGAAGACGCCAGCTGGCTCACCGCCGCGCGCGGCAACGGTTACCATCAGGTCGATGACGTCTGGCGCCGTGCGGGCCTTGGCCCTTCGGTGATCGAACGACTGGCCGAGGCCGATGCCTTCGCCGCCTGCGATCTGACCCGGCGCGAGGCGTTATGGCAGGCCAAGGCGATTGCCACCGCAAAACCTCTGCCGCTGTTCTCGCAGGATCTGGAGGGTGAGGCGCTGGACGAGCCCGAAGCATACCTGCCGCAGATGACATTGGGCGAGCAGGTGGTCGAGGATTACGTTGCCACCCGCCTCAGCCTGCGGGCGCATCCCGTGGCCCTACTGCGGCATATCCTGACACCAGACCCGCGCGACAAAACCACGCCTGTTGCCTGACGCCTGAACCGGTTATCCGCCCTGTACAGAGTCGAAATCGGACCCAAAATGACCAGACCCATATTGCCGCCGCGCTTTCCTGCAACGCCCGATCAGATCAACGCGCAGGTCCGCGCCTTTTATGCCCGCGTGCGCGAGGACGCAGTGCTGGGTCCTGTGTTCAACAAACACGTCACCGACTGGCCCGCGCATGAGGACAAGATCGCCGCCTTCTGGCGCAATGCGATCCTGTATGAGCGCAGCTATGACGGCAATCCACAGCGGACCCATATCGAACGGCCGGACATACAGCCCGAGATGTTCGCCCATTGGCTGGATCTGTTCGAAGAGGTCGCGGCTCTAACGCTGCCCCCGGACACCGCCACCCCATGGGTCGCTCTGGCACGGCGCATTGGCGTCGGAATGAAAGCCGGAGTGCAATCGGCGCGCCAACCCAAGGATGCACCCCCGATCCTGCGATGATCACCGATCATAGCGGCCTTGCAATGTTAGCGGTAAATTAGGGGCTATGCGCGCCGCCAAAATGGGTTTACTCAAGGGCAAGCCAGCCGCAGCAGTCGCACTGCGATGGCACGTCACAACACCGAGACATCACCCGAGGCCGCACCGATGAGCACTCAGAACTCCACCCTTCGGGGACTTGGCTATGCATTTGTGGGCTTTGCCGTCTTTGCCAGCCATGACGCATTGATCAAAGCGTTGGGTGCCACCTATTCGGTGATGCAGATCATCTTTTTCGCCACGCTGTTTTCCTTTGTGCCGATGGCGGTGTCCATGCTGGCCGATCGAACGCCCAGCAATTTCCGCCCCCATCATCCTTGGCTGGTAATGCTACGTTCGGCCCTTGTGGTGACGGCCATGTCCTGTGCGTTCTACGCCTTTTCGGTCCTGCCCCTGGCCGAGGTCTATTCGCTGCTGTTCTCGTTCCCGCTGATCGTGACCGTCCTGTCGATCCCGATTTTGGGCGAGGTCGTCCGCGCCCAGCGTTGGGCCGCGGTGGGTGTTGGGTTAATCGGCGTCCTGATCGTTCTGCGCCCCGGCGCGACCGAGATCACGCTGGGCCATCTGGCCGCACTGACGGCTGCGTTCTGCAGCGCCTTCGGATCGGTTCTGGTGCGCAAGATCGGGAATGAGGAACGGTCCGCCGTCCTGATCCTCTATCCCATGCTTCTGGCCATCGTCGTCATGAGCGCAGCACAACCCGCCGTGTATCAGGCCCCGTCCCTGCTGCATTTGGCGATGATGGCGCTGGTCGGTCTGTTTTCCGTGATCGCGCAGCACCTGATCATTCTGGCCTATCGCGCTGCGCCTGCCGGAGTTGTTGCCCCCAGCCAGTACAGTCAGATCATCTGGGCCACGATCTTTGGCATGGTCTTCTTTGGCGAGCGCCCGGACATCTGGGTCGCGGTGGGTGCCAGTATCATCATCGCGTCCGGCGTGTTCGTCGTCTGGCGGGAAAGCCGGACAGATGTTTCGTCGAATAAACCGGTTCTCAAAGTGCGGTCTCCGCGCGCAGACACGGGTGCTTCGGCAAGACCGACCCGCAACAGTGATACAGACAAAGAATAACAGCGCGCTCGAAAGCGCGCCGCTCAATCTGTTTGCTCCGATGTAGAGCCTGTTTGGTCAGTAAACGACCACCGAGCGGATGCTCTCACCCTTATGCATCAGGTCGAACCCGTGGTTGATATCGTCCAGCCCCATGGTGTGGGTGATCATCGGGTCGATCTCGATCTTGCCGTCCATGTACCAGTCAACGATCTTGGGCACATCGGTCCGGCCGCGCGCGCCACCAAAGGCCGTGCCGCGCCATGACCGACCGGTGACCAGTTGGAATGGACGGGTCGAGATTTCGGCACCGGCAGGGGCCACGCCGATGATGATCGATTCACCCCAGCCCTTATGTGCCGATTCCAGCGCGTCGCGCATCACGCCAACATTGCCGGTGGCATCGAACGTATAGTCCGCACCGCCTTTGGTCAGGTTGACCAGATAGGGCACCAGATCACCTTCGACCTCTTTGGGGTTCACAAAGTCGGTCATGCCAAACTTGGTGGCCATCTCGACCTTGGCCGGGTTCAGGTCGACGCCAACGATTTGATCAGCGCCGGCCAGACGCAGACCCTGAATGACGTTCAGGCCGATGCCACCCAGACCGAAGACAATGGCGCGGCTGCCGATCTCGACCTTGGCAGTGTTGATCACCGCACCGATACCGGTAGTCACGCCGCAGCCGATATAGCAAATCTTGTCGAACGGTGCGTCCTCACGCACTTTGGCCAGCGCGATTTCAGGCAGAACCGTGTGATTCGAGAAGGTCGAGCAGCCCATGTAGTGCAGGATCGGATCACCATCCAGCGTCGAAAAGCGCGATGTGCCGTCCGGCATCAGGCCTTTGCCCTGCGTTTCACGGATCGCCTGACACAGGTTGGTCTTGGGGTGCAGACAGTATTCACACTCGCGACACTCCGGAGTGTAAAGCGGGATCACGTGATCGCCCGGCTTCAGGCTGGTCACGCCCGGGCCGACCTCGACCACGACGCCTGCGCCTTCGTGCCCCAGAATGGCCGGAAACAGGCCTTCGGGGTCGGCACCCGACAGAGTGAACTCATCGGTGTGGCAAATGCCGGTTGCTTTGATCTCGACCAGAACCTCGCCCGCCTTGGGGCCTTCGAGGTTCACATCCATCACTTCCAAAGGTTTGCCCGCCTGAACGGCGACGGCGGCACGGGTACGCATGGTCGTTGTCTCCCTGTCTTCTTTGTTCCGACCCTGCGTCAATTACAGAGCGTTTTCAACTGCGCTTTGGTGACAGGTTGGCTAATTATTTGATATTGCAGTAACGACACTGTCAGAAGGAGAAACGCCAATGTTCCGATTTATTCCCGCTCTGGTCCTGCTGGCAGCCTGCGCCGAGACAACTGCGCCGGTCGAGACTCTGGCATCGACGGACGCCGCCCCGGTTGATCTGGCATTTTGTCAGGGCGAAGCCTTTGCCGATTCAATTGGCCAACCGGTGTCGACCATCCAGGCTCAACTGCCGGAACGGTCGCGCGTGCTGGGCCCCGATGACATCGCCACGCAGGATTATCGCATCGACCGGCTGAACGTTTATGTGACCGGTTCGGGGATCATTCAGCGCCTGACCTGCGGGTAAGCGTGGACTCGGGCGCTGATTCTCGGATAAGAACAAAATAGGAACATTTTGATGTCTGCCGATGCCAAAACGCCGAATACTCTCGCTATGGTTCCCCCGTCTGGGGGCTGAACGGCTGATCCGCGCTGCGCGGGGGCTGCACAGTGGTCCTTTGGCCGTGGTTGCCGAACAGTCGAACATGCAAGTGATCACTTCGCTGAATGTGGACGCGCAGACCGCCGGGCTGCGTGTGGGTCAGCCTGTGCGCGATGCCCATGCCATGTGCGCGTCCCTGATTACCCGCCACCGCAACGCCCCGGCCGAGGCGGCGTTCCTGACCGCGCTGCGTCGCTGGGCGGGCAAGTTCAGCCCCTGGGTCGCCGAAGAGGCCCCGGATGGGCTGGTCGTCGACCTGTCGGGCTGCGCCCATCTGTTCGGTGGGGAAGAACCGCTGCTGAGCGTGATCGAAACCGATTGCGCTGATATGGGTCTCAGCGTGCAGATGGGCATTGCCGACACGTTGGGGGCCGCCTGGGCATTGGCCCGCTATGCGGGGCAAGAGGCCACGTCCGACCGCAACGGCGACGCCATCAGTCAGGAGGCCCGCGCCACCCGCGCCCGGGCCTCTAAACGGCGGCATTGGACCAAGGGCGGGGCCGCGCCACAAGTGATGGCCCTAGGCGGTGGTGCGCGCATTGCTGCGCCGGGGCAGTCTTATGGCGCGCTCAGCCCCCTGCCCATCGCGGCGCTGCGGCTTGAGGATCAGGTCGTCGCGCAACTGAACCGTCTGGGCCTGCGCCGGATCGGCGATCTTCTGGGCCAGCCGCGTGCCTCTCTGGCGCGGCGGTTTGGGCGCGGGCTGGTGCTGCGACTGGATCAGGCCATGGGTAGCGCACCTGAACCGGTTTCCCCTGCCCGTCCCCCGCATCACTTTGCAGTGCGCATGACCCTGCCCAATCCGATCGGTTTGATCGAAGACGTGATGGCCGCTGTTGATCGCGTGCTACCAACGCTTTGTGCGAAGCTGGAAGAGAAGGCGCGCGGCGTCCGCACTCTGCGGCTCGAGGCGCATCGCGCCGATCAGGCTGCCGAGGTCATCGAGGTCGGCCTGGCTCGTCCAACCTATGACAAACACCGCATTCGGCCTTTATTAGAGATGAAAATTGACAAGATCGATGCGGGCTATGGCATCGATATGCTGCGACTTGAGGCGGTACAAACCGAACCCATCCACGCCCGCACCGTAGCCGGTCATGCCGAGGCACGCCGCGTGGCCCGCGAGCGGCTGGAGGGCAATACCGCCGTCGAAGACCTGATCGGCAAGCTGGGCGCGCGGGTTGGACTGGATGCGATCACGCGGCGTCATCCAGCGGCCTCACACATCCCCGAGAAAACGGCGCAGACGCTGGCAGCAGCTTGGTCGGAACCGGCGCGCGACTGGCCCGCTCCGCCGCGCCCGCGCCCTTTGCAGATGTGGCAACCCGAACCTGTGATGGCCCCTGAAACCCCCGATGTACCCGCCGCCTTTCGCTGGCGCGGGCGCGACTGGCAGTTGGCGCAGGCCACCGGCCCGGAACGCATCGCCCCGGAATGGTGGCTGGACGACCCCAACTGGCGCAGCGGCGTACGCGATTACTGGGTGGTGGTGACGGAACAGGGAGAGCGGCTATGGCTGTTCTACGGCCACGGCGGCACCATGTCGGCTGGTTGGTTCTGTCAGGGGCAGTTTGGTTAAAATCGCCTAAGTAGAGACTATTTTCCGCGATACACCAACCAATCCGGCAGGTAATCGAGTAATCGGACCACCCAGGAAAACGGGGCCGGGAAATCGGTACGGAACCGACGGCGCGACATCGCCTTGAGCACCCGATCCGCCGCATCTTCGGGCGTCATCAGCATGGGCATCTTGAAGTTGTTTTTCTCGGTCAGCCGGGTCTTGATGAAGCCGGGATTGACGATCCGAACGGTCACGCCGGTACCGGCCAGATCAAACCGCATCGTCTCGGCTAGCGACACCAGCGCCGCCTTGCTGGCCGCATAGCCAACAGCCGCGGGTAAACCACGATAGCCGGACAGTGACCCGATCAGCGTAATGTCCCCCCGACCCGCGCGCACGAGCCCGGGCACCGTTTCGCCCAAGACACGCAGCGCACCAAGATAGTTCACGTCGGTCATGGACAGCACGGCATCGGTATCCCAGTCAGCCGATTTCATCGGCTCATAAGCACCAGCGTTATAAACCAGCCCGTCCACCGCTCCGACCTCTGCCACCGCACTACGCACAGCATCCAGATCGGTAACGTCAAAGGGGACAGCACGCGTATTCGGCAATGCTTCGCAGATCTCGGCCAACCGCGCCGCATTGCGCGCCGACAGAATAAGACTGGCCCCCTGACGGCTGAGCGCTTCGGCCAGACACCGGCCCAGCCCTTCGCTGGCACCGATGATCCAATAGGTTTTTCCGTCAAAACTGCTCATGCGTGGGGTATCCGGGACGCCGGGTATAGCAAGCCCGGTTTTGGTTTCGTTTTCCTTAATAGGTTCTGGAGGTTTTACGAACCGGATACGCAGCTGGATCACGTCAGCGCAACATTTAACTCAGGTTAATCTAAACCAGCTAGGGCAATGAAAAAAATAATCAAACGTGATTGATCCGCAGTCGGCGTTGCTGCGTAATCCTTTTAAAATGTCGCACTAAGAGGATCACATGTTCGACGAACCGCGGGGCGTACGCAAGAAAATCGCAATTGTAGGTGCAGGCATTTCAGGTCTATCCGCAGCTTACTACCTATCAGAAAACAACGATGTAACAGTCTATGAGGCCGAACCTCGGCTTGGGGGACACGCCCGGACGGTGATGGCGGGCAAGAATGGCGATCAACCGGTCGATACCGGGTTTATCGTGTTTAACTATTCAACCTATCCCCACCTGACCAAGCTTTTCGACGAACTGAACGTCCCCGTCATTAAAAGCGAAATGAGCTTTGGTGCCACGATCGATGACGGTCGTCTTGAATATGGCCTGAACAATCTGCGCACCCTGACAGCGCAAAAGCGTAACCTGATGCGTCCGGCCTATTACAAGATGATTTCGGACATCCTGCGCTTTGGCAAAGAGGCCCCGCAAGCCGCCAAGGACGACGAAACCACAATCGGTGAGCTGATTGATCAGCTGCGATTGGGCCATTGGTTCCGCCACAACTATCTGATGCCGATGTGCGGCGCGATCTGGTCCACGCCGGTGGAATTCATCGACCGTTTCCCGGCCCGCTCGCTGGTGCAGTTCTTCCAGAACCACGCCTTGCTGGCCGGAGATCGGTCAAAGCAACATCAATGGTGGACAGTCAAAGGCGGCAGCATCGAATATGTCCGCCGGATCGAGGCGGCATTGCGCGCCCGTGGGTGTGAAATCCGCGTGGCCTCTCCGGTACAGCACATTCACCGGGACAGTCTGGGCGTCACTGTCCACAGCGAGGGTCAGGCGGATCTTTATGACGAGATCATTCTGGCCACCCATTCAGACCAGGCACTGGCCATTCTGGGCGACAGCGCCACGGACGAGGAAAAAGCCGCCCTTGGCGCGATCAAGTATCAACCCAACAAAGCCGTATTGCATTGCGATCCGGGTCAGATGCCGAAACGGCGGGCCTGCTGGTCCAGCTGGACCTATCGCTCGCAGGCCGGAAACGTTGGTGTGACCTATTGGATGAACCGCCTGCAGAACATTCCGGACAGCGATCCGATGTTTGTGACGCTGAACACTCAGGCGCAGATTCCCGAAGACAAAATCTATGACGAGGTCGAATTCGCGCATCCGGTATTCGATCACGCGGCCCTGAAAGCACAGGGACAAATCCGCGGGATGCAGGGACAGAACAACACCTGGTTTGCTGGTGCATACAACCGGCATGGTTTTCACGAAGACGGGATTGCCAGCGCGATGCATGTTGTCGAGCGGTTGAAGGGCACCCCGCAAACGATCGGAGCTGACAATGGCAATCTTGCAAAAGACCCGGCCATCCCTGTCCCGGCCGAGTAATTCCCTGTGGAGCGCAGCGGTGTTGACAGTGATGCTGCTGGCCCCCGGAGGCCTGGCTGCATCCACGGTGGCGACCCAACTGCCGAACGCCGAACTGCGCGGAACCGCGACGTTCCGCTATCTTGGCCTGCCAATCTATGATGCCAAGCTGTACACACCCGGCGGTGCGCCATTCAGCTGGAGCGAAGACTTTGGCCTGCAGCTGACCTACAGGCGCAACATCAAACAGAAAGCGCTGGTTGAATCGACGCTGGATGAGATGACGCGACAGGGCAACAGCGGAATGACGCAGGCCCAGTTAGAGTCATGTTTTCAAACTGTCGGCAAAGGCGACAGCTATCTGGCGGTGTCTGAGGGGCCGAACAAGGTTGGTTTCTGGCGCAATGGGCGAAAGACCTGCACCTTGTCGAGTCCCGGCGTAAAAAAGACGTTCATGTCGATCTTTCTTGGCGACAACACACGGTCGGCCAGCTTTACCCGGCAGTTGAAGGGCCAGTGATGCTGTATCCCAGGGTCAGCCTTTATGCGCTGATGCTCGCTGCGGCGGGTATTCCTCTGTATATCCACCTGCCGCGTTTTGCAGCGGTCAACCTAGGGATCAGCCTTGGGGTGATCGGCACCGTGTTGTTGGTGATCCGGCTGGTGGACCTGGTGCAAGACCCGTTGATTGGTTGGGCGATAGACCGCTGGCCGGCTGGCCAGTTGCTGTTCGCCGCGCTTGCTGCGCTGGGTCTTGCGGTGGGCTTTCCGCTGCTCTTTGCCTTGCCCGAAGGTGCAAGCGTAACCTCGCTGATCCTGATCCTGATCCTGCTGTTCTCTGCCTACAGTCTTGGGACCATCCTGCTATACGGCCGCAGTGCCACGCTGGCCAAAAAGGCTGACGCCAAAGAGCTGATGACACTGGCGGCGTTCCGAGAAGGCGGCCAGTTGGCGGGCGTTGTCATTGCCGCCAGCGCCCCGGCATTGTTCGTGGCCTTGGGGGCGGGTGCACAAGGATATCCCGCATTCGGGCTGTTCCTGGGCGTTCTGTCCGTCGTGACCATTGCGCTGACCTTTCCAATGTGGCGGCGCACGCCGATCACCGGTGACGGTTTGTCCTTTGCCGGGTTAGGGCAAGCCGGGGCGCTGCGCCTGCTGGCTCTGGCGTTGGTGAACAGCCTTCCGGTGGCCATCACCTCGACCCTGTTTCTGTTCTTTGTCGAAGACCGGCTGCAATTGCCCGGCAAAGCTGGCCCGTTGCTGATCCTGTTCTTCCTGAGTGCAGGGGCCAGCGTGCCGCTCTGGGCGCGCCTCAGTAATCGAATTGGCCCGAAACAGACTCTGATTATCGCTATGCCCTTGTCGATCGCCAGCTTCATCGGGGCCGCACTGTTGCCCGCGGGCGAGCTGTTGGGCTTTGCCCTGATCTGCCTCGCCTCGGGCGCGGCCTTGGGGGCCGACATGGTGGTCCTGCCCGCCATGTTCTCGGTCGTTTTGACCCGTGCCGGCCTGAACGCATCGGCCGCATTTGGGTTTTGGTCTTTTGCCGGCAAGCTGGGCCTTGCGCTCGCTGCCTTTTTCACTCTGCCCCTGCTGGAACGCAGCGGGTTTACGCCCGGACAGACAAACTCTGCACAAGCCCTGGATACACTCAACCTGGCCTATGCGGTGCTGCCCTGCATCCTGAAACTCGGCGCGTTCGGCATGGTCCTGACGCTGCCCACGGAGGTCTCAGCCAAATGAAAACGCTTGTTGTAATACTGCTCGCCACCCTTGCCGTGTTTGTGGCCAAGAACCGGTTTCTGAGCTTTCGCTCGCAATCGCCGTCCGATTACACCGGCACCGGGCCCACATTTAAGATGAAAGAGGCCTTGAACGGAGAGATCCTGTCCGAAGGGCTGATCTATGGGCCCAACGGAAAGATGTCGAACAGCTTTGTCGCCCGTATGGTGGGCGAATGGGACGGCAACACCGGCACGCTGGCCGAGTACTTCACCTATTCCAACGGCAAACAGATGACCCGCAAATGGTACCTGACACTGGGCTCCGGCAATACCTTCACCGCAACGGCGGATGACATTGTCGGCGAAGGTAAAGGCACAATATCGGGATCGACCGTCAAGCTGACCTATCGGATCATCCTGCCCGAAGACGCTGGTGGCCATACCTTGGACGTCACGGACTGGATGTACCTCACCGAAAACGGCGTGATCATGAACAGGTCCGAAATGCGCAAATTCGGCATCAAAGTCGCGGAACTGATCGCCACGATGCGCCCCGCGCCCGAAGTACAGTCCGCCCATGTCAGTGGTGCGAATGGGTACGATGCGGATGCCGAGCAAAGGCCGATACAATGATGCGGCGTCGGTTTCTTATCGCGGGGCTTGGGATCGCTGGCCTTGCTGTTCTGACCGCCTGCTCGGCTAAGCCGCGTGTTCCAAAGACGTTCCTGTCAGATCGGCAGTTGAACCTGGAAGAGTTCTTCGAGGGCAAAACAGTTGCCTATGGCCAGTTCCAGGACGTGCTGGGTAATGTTCCGCGCCGCTTCACGGTGGATATCGACGGCACATGGGATGGTGAAACGCTGACCCTGGTCGAAGATTTTGTCTATGATGACGGCGCTACGGAACAGCGAATCTGGACCCTGACCAAAACTGGCGAGGATACCTGGACCGGTACCGCCCCCGGCGTTCTGGGCACGGCCAGCGGCGTCGAACGCGGCGATACGTTCAACTGGAAGTACAAAATTGACCTGCCTGTGAAAGAAGGCACCATGCGGGTCAACTTTGACGACTGGATGTGGCTGCTAGAGGATGACCGCTTGCTGAACCGGGCCTATGTCTCGCGCTTTGGCGTCCGGCTGGGTGAGGTCATTTTGTTCTTCGAAAAGAAGTAACAAAAAAGGGCGGACCTTGTGGCCCGCCCTTTGAAAACTCAGGTCCCGATCAACTTAGAAGTTGAACTGCGCACCAAAGTCAGCGCGGATGCGGCCGTCGGCATCACCCGTTTTGATTTCGCCGACACCACCGCGCAGCGATGCACCGCCGCCCAGATCGTAGATAACGCCGACACCGATGTTGCGCTCGTCTTCGTCAGCCGAACCGTCACCGTAAGCAAACTGCAGGGTGGTCGCAGCGCCAAGGTTATAGGCCAGCGACAGACCGTATGCAGTGCCGTTCTCGGCGTCGTTCACAACGTCATCGTCTGCGACGAACAAAGTACCCGAGAAGTCACCGAATTCCGCACCCAGGGTCAGAACGGTCAGCGACTGTTTTTCGCTGGCGCTGTTCACAGATGCTTTGGTTTCACCATAGGCCAGAGCAGCGGTGATGTTGTTGAAGGTGTAGGTTGCGCTAACGTCCCAACGGTCGCCATCCTGCGGAACACCGTCGACTGCGAAAGTCGCTTGGTCATACGACGCGCCAAAGGCGAAGTCGCCGACTGCGTACTGGAAGAACACAGCGTTGGCACCCGAACCGGTCGAGGTGTACTCGAGGAACTCGTAGTTCACGCCCGAATACTGACCCAGGAACTCTTCCAGACCGGGCTCATTACCGAAGTAGTTTGCCAGGTTGTCGAAGGAACCAGCAACGTTGCCCGCGTCAACACGCAGACCACCGTAGATGACCGAGAAACGCGCGCCGTTCAGACCGGCGCGTTCCTGCTCACCATTGCCAGAGTTGTCGTCAGCCTGCAGACGAACGCGGGCCTGAAACTCAACGCCGCCATCGGTTTCGGCGGTGCCATCGATGTTCAGGCGGAAACGCGAGACCAGGATGGTGTTGTCGGTGTCAACGGTCGCGGTACCAGTTGTACCGGTAGCGGTGTCGATGTTCGTTACGGTTCCGGTGCGGTCTTCTTCGTAACCGATACCAAAACGACCGTAGCCGCTGAAGCGGACGTCAGCTGCAGCAACGCTTGCAGTTGCGACCAGAGCCGTCGATGCAATGAGAAGTTTTTTCATGGTAAACCCATAAGTTTTGAGAGGAGTGCAGCCGCCAAGGCGACTGCGGGCCTATTCGGACAATTTCCGAGCGTTTGCAATTGTTTCGCCGGATTTCAATTGGATCAAACTGATACTTGTGGCATCTTTGCAAATGCAGAAAAACAGCAGGTATCCAAATTCTTAAGTAATTACGTGTATTTCGTAGTCAGCTGTGTTTCGTTACAAAGATTTGATCACAGAAATGCGACGACACCCCTTTAAATGCCAAATTTTTTACATGTCGGCAAATCCAGCAAAACGGTGGCTCACGGTACGATCGATTTTGCCCGGTGATTCAGGCGAAATTCCGCTCAAAGGCCTTATTTTTAAGCACGAATTGGCGTATGCAACCCGCTGGTCAGTTGCTGGTATAGAAGAAGGACAGCTTGCGACTGACACCCCCTGGCGGCAGCGGAAATGGCGAGGCCGCCTGCACCTGCGCACGGGCAGCGCGGTCAACTTCGGCCGATCCAGAGCTGTCCACGATATCAACCCAGGCCAAGGTGCCATCCGGGTTGATCTCAAAAAACACCTTTGCGAACCCGCGAGCCGACACAAAGACCACCGGAGCCCGGTTCAGATGGACCAGAACCTCACCGGCATAGTTGGTCGTGTCCGAGTTTCCGGGTCCGCGCCCGCCCGAACGGCTGCCGCTGTTGCCCGTTGAAAACGCATCCAGACCTTCACGTCTGTAAGCATAGAGGGGCGACTCGACCTCTTCGGATGGGAATTGCAATGCGCTGAAATCCCGCGCGCCGCCCTGCACGCCTCTGCGTTCAGGCACCGGTTGGCGTTCTGGACGTTGGGGTCGGATCGAGGACGTTACCGCCAGTTCGGTCCCATCTGTCGCGGCGTCGGGCGCGGGTTCTGTCGAAGCTTCGGGGCTCTCCGGATCAATCGCCTCAGTTTCCAGCGGAACGACCGGAATCGCGGTTTCGGGTGCGGGTGCAACCGGCAGTGCCGCCAGCTCCTGCGGCTCGGGGGTTACCGGTTGGACCTCGGTTGCGACCTCGGGTTGGGTAACATCTGCTTCAGGGTTGCCTTCGGGCAACTCCGTCACAGTTTCCGGTTCCACCTCGGGGGTTTCTTCGGCCTCATCACTGGCGACGGCCGCGCCCTCGGAGGTATTTTCGGTCTCTAACACGTCCGGTTCGACCGGTTCGGTGACCACCGGATCGACGATTTCCGCCTCACCAAGATCGGGCGCAGACACCTGCTCGGGGTTATCCGAGGCCACGAGCGCCTCGCTAACCGGGATCTCGGGCTCTTCGGGTGGCGTTTCCAGCGGCGGTTCCGGTTCTTCGGCCGGCTCAGGCTCAACCGGATCGGCGATAACCTCGGCCAGGTCTTCGAACGTCGTGCTCAGCTCGACGGACTCAGTCCCCGTGGGGCCGGACAGATCGCTGGCAGGGCGCGGAGCGGTAAAGCTTAACCCCATAAGGTGCAGGATCAACGACACCAGAATGGCGACCGCTGCAATAAAGGCCGACCGCCGGATCATTCCAGGGCCTTCTCGGTCACGACCAAGACCGATGTGGCGCCCAGACGGCGCAACGCCCCAGTCACCTCAATCAGCCGAGGTCCGGGGGCGTTCCGGTCGGGGACAATCCGTACGGCCTCTGAGCCGCGTCCCTGCATATGGGTTTCGGGGTCGGTTGGTGTGCCGCGAAAACTCAGCGTGCCATCCGCATGCAGGATCAGGGCGTCCGGCGGTTCGCGGCCTTCAAGCTCGGCCGTGTTCACCAGTTCAAGGTCAGGATCCAGCGGCGGTGCCAGCGTGCCGGTCAGCAGGAAAAAAATAAGCATCAGGAACACGACATTGATCAGCGCAATCGTCGAGTCGCGTTTGCGTTTGGGCCGCCTGTACCTGATCATTCCAGCACCAGAACGCTAAGCCCTTCGCGTCCGCGCAGACGGACCAGCACATCGATAACACGCTGAGCGGTCGTGTCCGGGTCGAGACTGACCAAAACCTGACCTGTTTCCAACTGCGTCTCAAGATCGCTCAGGGACACGGGTTGCCCGTTCAGCACCAGCCGCTCGGTGCCCAGCTGCAAAAACAACCGCTCGGCCGGCGTGTCCGAGCTGGCACTGCCGCCAACCGCATTGCTCAGCTCGATCTCACCGTATTTCGAAAACGTCGAGGACAGCATGAAGAACAGCAACAGCAGAAAGATCACGTCGATGAGCGGCGTCATCGACATCGGACGTCTGACAAAGGGTGCCGCGTTACGCATGTCCAGGCGCGGCCGCCATGGCCCGGCCATCATCCGCCTGCGGAACGGCCTGACCCGGCACCAAAATGGTCCGCAGCGCCTTGTCCGCAAAAACCCGTTCGCGCGCGGTGCGGCTCTCGAACCATGACAAGACCATCGAGGTCGGCATTGCCACGGCCAGCCCCACGGCGGTCGTCAAAAGCGCCACCCAGATCCCACCCGCCAGCAGCGACGGATCAACAGACGAGCCTGCCGATTGCAGGCTCTGAAATGCCTCGATCATCCCCAGAACAGTTCCGAACAACCCAAGCAACGGCGCAAGCTGGGCCACGGTATCCAACAGGCGGAACCCGCGTTCCAGACCGGCCAGCGCCAGACCGGCCTCGGCATCCAGCCGTTGATCCAAACCAGGTGTATCAGGTGCCTCCATCGCGACCTGAACCAGCGGGGCCAAGTAGCTGCGGCTTTGGGCCAGGCGCGCACGAGCGGTCTGAGCGTCACCTGCATCCCAGGCGGCCAGCGCTTCGGACAGGACCCGGTGCCGCCCGACGCCAGACGCCGCAAACTGCCAGAACTTATAAAGCGTGACCGACAGGGTCACCACCGACATTGCGATCAGGATGGCAACGACCGGCCCGCCCAGATCCAGGATTTCGCGCAAGGCGTCAAAGGGGCTCATCCGATCAACTCCACATCTGTACGACTTTGCAGTTTCAACCCGTCCTCACATATCGAACTGTCCTCACCGGCCACGGTGCAGGTGTTGGTGCCATTAATCAGCGCGCGACCGACCGAGCTGCAGGCCATGCCCGGCAAATCGAATTGGCGCACCCGAAGGCGATCAGCAGGAAGATCACGGAAATTGAAAAGCGAGAAGCTCACCACACTGCCGGAGGCATCAAAAATCACTGTTTCAAAACTGGCTTCGTCGATGGCCGTTCCGGTTTGGTTGTCGACCACAAAGGTCAGGCGACAAGACGAGCCCACATCCTGAGCGGTATTCAACTCGACCTGAAGGCCACCCACAGCCTCGGATTGCGCCACGGCCACGACGGGCAGAGCACAAAGTGACAGAACAGCAAAAACTGGGCGGAGAAACAACATTGGCGCGCTCCCGTTTGTTCAACGCGGACATCAAGGCCGGCGAAGCTCCGCTGGCGTTCCGTTAGACATAATCGCTGCGGGGGACAGGCGAAAGGGGGGGCGACACCTTTGTGAAAACAGGCCGAATTCAGCCCGACGTGGTCACAGCGCAGGCAATCAGCCATTCCATGGCGTTGGACTTCATTCCATGCTCGGCCGATATCGCAATGCTGCGGCTTTCAAACACTTGGGTGTATATGGGCCAGTCATCCTGGCTGAACGGATAAAATGCGCCTGCGGTTTTGCGTTTTTCCCAACCATGCATCTTGCCACCGGCCACACCAAAGCTGATTTGCCCGGGAATTGGCCCTGTGCCCATCGGGTCCGTCAACAATGGGTCGGCGAAGGTACGGTGACCAAGCCCCTGAACAAAGCTGACATTGGCCGGGTTACAGCCCAGACCAAACCACATGCCTTCGACGGCGGCGTCCAGCATCTGCTGTGGCATCTTTCGGTTGGCGGCATAGTACAGTGCAAAATGGTTGGCCCGCCAATTCGAGCCTGGACCAAAGCGCAACCACCCCCGGCCCCAAGGGTAAGTATCAGTGTTGTGGAGGCCGAAATCGCGCCCCATGCGCTTGTCGTTCAGGGCGCGGGTCTTGATCCAGCCTTTGATCGTTTCGGAAATCGCCTGCTGGGTTGGGCGCCCCTCGCGGCCCGCCTGGACATAGTCGAGACCGGCATTGGCCAGCACGTCTTTCTTGATCCCAGGAATCGGCTTGTCCGACTGCGGATCAAATGGGTTGTGATCCTCGAACACCTTGCCTGCACTGGCATCGGCACTGGCCCTGTAAACGGGGGCGGCGGCGGCAACCCGAGCGCGTGAGACAACCTCGTGCGGCTCATCAGACGCCTGGCTTTCTGCCCAGCGCCACGCTTGCAAAGCTTCGTCAATCAGGGCCTCACCCAGCACGCTGTCGCCGCAGGTTGCCTTGACCACGTGCCCCAACTTGGCGGCCCCATAAGCGAACTTGTAGGCGGCCCAAGGTTCGGGACCATAGGCATAGGTGGTCTGGGCCGGATTCCAGGAAACAGACCCTAATATGCCACTTGCCGAGTATTCTACGCCTCCGATAATCGCGCCGTCGGCACCTTGGGTTCTGCGCCAAAGCGAGATACCCCAAAGCGCCTCATGGATAAGGTCGGGCAGAACAGTGTTGCCATCCCCCTGATCCTGATCACCTTTTGTGGCGCGAACGTCCGGGTGCGCGAAAGGCTTTCCGCTTTCCGGAATGTTCAGGTTCAAGGCACGAATATGTTCGAAGCTCTCGACAAGATCGGCCATGTGATAGACCGCATCCATATGCTGAATACGCCGGTCCCAGTCACCGGCGTCATGCCAGCCACCCCAGGCGCCGGGATTTTCCGCCGCCCCGCCTGAATGTTTCATCAGCTCTTTTCCGGCATGAGCCTTGCCAAAGCCCTCGCCGGTATCGCCCAGCTTCACATCCGTCTGCCACACAGTCAGCCCGTCCTGCGGGTGACCATTGCGCGGGCGCGTTCGGCCCTCACCAAACGGTTCGGTGATGGCGCACCCGGAACGCTGATGGTAGTACCAACGTGCCGCCAGTCTTAGCGCTTCGTCATATGGGGTTGCTGAAACTTCGAAAGGGAAAGACACGCCCATCCCGTCGACCTGCAGGCGGTACTCTCCCGCATGATCCAGGCCCGTAAAGTCGGCCTCATAGATGTCGCAACCGTTGAAATTCTGGTCCTTGCGGTGAGGCTCTGCCGCTGGTTTCGCAATTGTTAAGTGACCAGACAGCACTTCGGCCCCGTCGGTCACCGACAGCACACGCCAGCTGGTGTTTTCCGACAAAAGGGCATCGGTATTGCCGGGGCTGCCATTCGCATCATGACCCCACCAGCCGCCGACATATCCCTTTTTAGAGCCTGATATTGGATAACCCAACTGACAAACATGCAAGGCTTCGCTGAACGTATCCTGCGTTTTGTTGTGTTCGATGGCATTTATTGACGGGCCCTCAATACGCACCGCCGAGCCCATTGGGATCGCGCGATCCAGCTCGAAGGTCAGCATATGCCGTTTGGTACTGTCCCATTCCCGTACGCCCACCGACCGGGTGCGGATCGGCGCCGTCTTACGATAAAGCGACACGATCCCTGCAGGTGCACCGTCGACAGTGATCTGCCAGTTCCTGGCATGGTCGGCCTGAGCTAGTTTGGGTTGGTCCTCATGCCCTTGCCGAAATCCGTTCAATTGGCTGGATTTGACGACCGCAGGCCATGCGGTGAAGACCTGTGGTTCAGTCACATTCAGGTCACCCGAGAAATTGCCTGCTGATCTGTTCAATTTACCGGACGACCCAAATGGATCTGACGGATCCAGCCGCCATCTGACCCGATCCTCCGGCGAAACAGGAACGGATGCCGATTCATCAAAAACAGTGTCTATTAAAGTGACTTGAAGCGTGTTGTCCCCGATGAATCCCACTGCGGCTTCGGGCACCTCTTGCGCCGCAGCAACCGAGACCAGCGCTTGCGCAAACGGAGCCGTTGCCGCCACAGCGGTTCCCTGCAACAACAGCACGCGTCGCGATAGCTTCATTGCCTACCCTCTTGTCGCACGACTCAGGCCCTCCGGTCCAAACTGCGCATAAAGCGCCATATCAGCTTGGGTCTGAGAACGCTGTCAGGATACATAAACATCCCGCAGACACCTTCAAACAGAGCACGCGGTTTGCGCCCGTATTGATACTGATTGCGGACACCGGACCAAAAGACGTCGATCTGCCGTGCGCGCAGCAGGCGGCGCAGTTTGGGGCCGAACCTTTGCTGCATCGCAGGGTTGGCCGCCACCTTTTCGATACTGGCCACACGGCGGGCGAACGCCGGGGCGCGGGTTTTGAAATTCGCGCCGCTGGCAACCTGTCGGTAATACAGCAAAGCCGGCCCTTCCATCACGTGGAACGGGCCGATCAAAGCTGCGCGGCACCAGAACTCCCAATCCTCACCATTGGTCAGGCTGGTGTCATATCCGCCGACCTGCCGCGCAACATCCGTGCGCAACGCCAAAGCGCCCCCGTTGACCACAAAGTTCTTTCGCAAAAGCGCGGCCAACTGGTCCTGTTCAGGAACCAGCAGACGATTGTCAGTTCCACGCATCTCGTCGCCCTGAATGCTGATCCTTTGAACCCCACTCAACGCCGCGACCGCACCCGAAGACGACAAGGCCTGCGAGTAGAGGCGCAACGCGTCAGGGTGCAAAAGGTCGTCGGCGTCCAAAAACAAGACCAGCGGTGCCTGGGCCAGAGACAGCCCCAGATTTCGCGCCGCGCTGACACCCTTTGCAGGGCCCGACCGCACCGAAAACCGTGCATCACGCCGAACAAACCCCTCGATAATCTCGCGGGTGCTGTCAGTCGAACCGTCGTCGAGGCAGATCACTTCAAAGCTGGGGGCGGACTGGCGGCACACGCTGTCCAACGTCTCAGCGATGAAACGCTCCATGTTGCGAGCGGGGATGATGATCGAAAAATCGGGATATGGATCGGGCTGATCCATGTCAGTGCCCCCCGGGCCGATCAGCCGCAACGGCGGACGAGCTGTATTCGGCAAATTCAACATGTGCCAAAGCCGCCAGCATCCCTGCGCCGCGGTACACCTCAAGCACACCGCGATACCACCTGGAGCGAGAGCCAAACCCAAGGCACAGACAGGTCAAACACCCCCAACCAATCGCGCCAACTCCTTTGACAACGCGCATGGCTACGCCCTGGCGGCGGATCAATGCGATGCGGCCCAGCGTGTTGCCCTTGCGAAACCAGCGGCGTCCGATCCAACGCAGCGTTGTGCGGCTTTCGGGAACGTCATCCCAAACCAGCGCTTGAGCGGCAGCTCGGATCGTGCCGCCGGACTCACGCAACCGGGTATAGAACTCTTCGTCTTCGCCACCTGTGATGTTGAAGCGCGGATCAAACCGCAGGCCGAGCTTGCGCACAACGTCCGCATCCACCATCGAGTTATTGGTTGCCGCCGAATTGATCCGCGCCCCTTGGTTATAGGGACCCATGCGAAACAGGCTCAGCGCCTCGACCCAGCCGGGTGGTGGCTGCCTGAATTTGGGCTCGACGGGTCCCTGAACAGCCACGGTATCGGGCAAAGCAATTGTGCCCAGCATCTCTTCTAGCCAGGTTTCCGAGACGGATTCATCATCATCCAGAAACGCGATATAGTCAGCGTCAGCAGGCACCTTGGCCAAACAGCGATTGCGCGCAGCCACAATGCCACGCGTGGGTTCAACGGCATAGATCACCGGCCAGTGCGTCAGGTCCTGGATATCCCCCAACGTCTGTTCAGCCAGCGCGTCGGGCGCGTTGTCGACAATCACCAGCGTGACCCATGCCAGCCGGTCCCGGATGACCTGCGCATTCAGCGATTGGATCAGAGCCTTCAAACCCTGCGGGCGCATGAAGGTCGCAATGCAAATCGCAACATGAGGCTGGGTGTATTTGCGAAGATCAGCGCTCATAACCGGCCAGCTCCAATGCAGATCCGGCAAGCTTGTCGAACTGCGCCTTTTTGGCGTCGGGCCATGCAGCCCAACGCTTGACGGGGTTGAAATCGGCGGATTTTTCTTCGGGCTGCCAGCGTTCGGCGTTTGTCGCCTTGGACCGCGACGAGCCGCGGACGGGCATCTGGTCGATCTCGTCCCATGGAAACTGGTCCGCAGCCAGCCCGGCATGATCCAGCATCTTTCTGGCATGCCCATGGGTATCGGCAATGATGTCTTCGTAGCGGACGATCATCGTATCGTCATTTGCGTTCGGACCGCCCTGATCAAAGGTCATGATCGCCTCGGTTCCCAGCCGCCATTCATCCGCCAACTGTCTGAAATTCTTGGACGAGACAGAGAAACGCGAAAACGTCTTGAGCGACGAGTCGACCACATCCCGGCCATCGCGCAGGCACAGAATGATCTTTGCGTCCGGAAAGATGTGCCGGGCCAGCGACAAGTCCTGCACATGCGGACACTTCAGCAGAATACGTTTGTCACCTGCCTGCGCCTGCAGCTCGCGAAACCATGCGCCCGCCAGCATCGCCAGCACATCATACTTGCCCAGCACCTCGCGGTTTTTGGGAAAGTAGCGGATAAAATCACGTGTGAACGCTGCCGAGTCCCCGGCCGCGTGCAACAAGGGAAACTCGTACAGGCGGCCCGGATCTGCGGCCACATCGGGGTGCATCGATACCAGATCCCGGACAAAATTCGTACCCGACCGGGGCATGACCCCCAGCACGAGGATAGGCGGGTTGATGTCCCCCCGCGCACGACGCGCCAACGAAGCCAGGTGCTGGCCCTGTTCAGGCGAAACCGCAGGCAGGAAATCCTCTTGGTTCAGAAAGCGCGCGCCAAGAACACGCTTGGCCATGCGTGCGACCTGATTGATGCGCAAATCTCCGGCCATCTGGACAGTTTTTGACAGAGCCATGTCACCCAACCTTCTTCGTGCTGCCCGTGCACATATCGCGCCACGTGGCCCAGGGCAGGCTGTCACGCCCGGTCAGTTCTGCGACATATTCCATATCCGGCAGAAACAGGTCGGCCAGCATCTCGCGGGTTTCGTGTGTCGGAGGCGCGATCGTTGTCTTCAGGTGCTGCTTGTTCATGGACAGAGCCTGTTTCACGCCCGGCACTTCTTTGAGGTTCTTGACCAGACCCTTCATTCCCAGCGACCGCATCGCATCACCGCCATAGCGCAACGTTCGCTGAACCGTCGGATTCTTGTAGGTAATGTTCTCGTGGTGACGTTCCGAGATCGCACCCGGCTCGACCTCGCGCGGGATGTTCAGATGCGCGCAGATCCCGTCATAGGTCCCAAGCGGATCGGCTGCGACCTCTTCGGAAAACAAAAGCAGCAAGGCGTCGCGGTCAAAGAAATCCAGCCACGCTTCTATGTTCGCCTTGTAGCTGCTTTGTTGGCAATAGGCCGGGTTGTGCGGCAGCGCGGATTCAAAGGTGGTGCCGGGGGCGATGTGACCCTTTCGGATCTCGTGCATATGGTTCGAAAAGGCGCGGTCAATCGGATCCCTCAGAATACAGATCAGCCTGAGGTCAGGGTTGTATTCCCATGCCCGCTGCGCTGCATCGCGGCTAAAGAAATACGTCGGAGAACACTCGCCCTTGATGCAGTCATCGGGCACATCCTTAAAACAGCTTTCGTACCAAATATATCCGCGATCAAAATTCGCCGTAAAAAAATTCAGCTCTTTCGTCTCGCTCGTCACCACCGACGGATGTTCCGAGAGAACATGATGCAGCCAGGTCGTCGCCGCCTTTTGTGCACCAATTCCAATAAAATCGACCTTAGTCACCAGATAAAACCTTTTAAACACATCACCCTACGGCGACCGCAGGGTCAAATCGTACAACTCAACAGGCCCTAAAACGGGCCTATTTGCGTCCAAACCGTTTGGACACGTCTTTCCTCAGCACAAGGCTGAGCGCATGCGGCACCGTCTTTGCATACCGCTTCAACAGGTACGTCGGGCCTGTCGACACACGGTGCACCCATTCCAACCCCAATTTCTGCATCCACATGGGCGCCCGGGCATAATCACCGACAATATAATGATAACAGCCACCGCAGGTCACGACCCATGCGCAGTGTTTCAGCTTTGGGGCAATCCGCGCAGCAAAAAACTGCTCTTTCGGCTTGCCCAGCCCAACCCACAGAATGTCAGCCCCACTCGCGTTGATGTCAGCGACAACTTCATCCTCTTCGGACGGATCAAAATAGCCGTTGCGCCGACCCGCGATTTTCAGGCCCGGATACATCTCGGTCATGCGTTCGGCGCAGTCGCGGTTGATCTCTTCGGTACTGCCCAGCAAATAAAAGCTCAGCCCGTTGTCGACGGCGACCTTTGCGGCAGAGTGGATGAAATCCGTCGTCGCAGTCCGTTCCGGGATACCCGAGTCGCCGTAAGACATGCGTGATGCCCAGACGATGATCTGACCGTCTGCGTGGATGATATCAGCCGAGTTGATGACTTTGGCGTAGCTCTCGTCGCTGGCATAGGCGGAAATCGCGTGCGCATTGGAACTGAACACAGTCACCGCGCGATGCAGGCTTCCGGCACGACGCCGCTGAACGTCTTCCAGCATTGCCGATGTCAGCTCTTTATCGCTGGCGACCGCGACCGGCATACCCCCTACAAGTACGTGCGGTAATCGCATCTCGATCGACTTGTTCATCGTTACTCATCCTAAAACTACACAACAATCACTCGGCACGGAAATCAGGTTATCAAGCCCAGCGATTCTTACTAATAAATAAGTCTGAACTGCCCGGATTGTTGGCAAATTCAGCCCTGAAATGACTTCGTTTACGTCAGTCGACCCATATTTGACATCAATTAATGGTATCTTAGCACATTGTTGCCGTTGAGTGCAGATTTCTCTGTTGAACAGGCCTGTCTGGGCTTATGTTTCAATATATCCATGTTTCAAATTGTTTATTAGTGATGACTGATCAGTACCGAAGAGGATTGGATGTCGAGCTTTCCGGAGTAGGTCTTGCCTCGGCAGGCGATCCCGAGCTCAGAGTTTTGTCGAATATCGCGTGGGCCATCCGGCGATCCATATTGTGGATCCTTGGAATTGCCTTTGCGGGGGGCGTTTTTGCCTATCTTCTGACCTATGCATCCGACACCAAATATACATCCAGCGCGAAGGTCATGATCGAAACCCGCGTTCAGACCGAAACGCAGTTTACGCCACAAGTATCGGGATTGCCGCTGTCGCTGACCTCATTGGAAAGTGAGCTGCAGCTGCTGCGTTCGACCGATCTGATCGAAAGCGTCGTTGACCGCCTAGACCTGCAATCCGACCCCGAGTTTTCGGGCGACAGCTCTGGGTTTTCCCTGTCTCCCATTGCCATGGCGCGCGGACTGAAGAATGCAATCGTGGGCGCATTCAGCAGCTCAGACGACGCCGCGGACGGATCCGACGGTCAGACCGCAGAAGAACGCCAGCGCGAAGCAACCATCGAGAAACTGCTGACCTCGCGCCAAATCGAACAGGTGGGCGACACCTCGGCCGTGTATCAGATCCGGGTCACCTCGGAATCCCCACGCAAGGCGGCGAACATCGCCAATGGGCTGGCACGGGAATACCTGTCGGTTCTGACCCGGATGAAACGGGACGATCTGGAACAGTCGCAGCAATGGCTGGCGACCCGCATCGGTCAGATCCGCGAGGATCTGAATGTGCTCAGCTCGAACCTCGAAGCCCATTCAATCGAAACACCCTATACGCCGGATGAATACGCGACCATCAAAGCCCAGCGGATCAAGGCAGAGAAACGGTCTCAACTGGCCAGCGACGCTCTTTACGCGTTGCAGGAGCAAACAAACACGATCAACCTGCTGCGCGACAGCGGCAAAACGCAGGAAGCCTTCGATTTCGCCCTGTCCGCCGGACTGTTGCAAAGCGCAGGCGGCACGGCGGAAGAAAACACCGCTGCATTGGATGCCATCATCAAGGCATCTGAACAACAGATGGATCGGCTGAACACGCAACTGGCGTCCCTGAACCTCAGCATCAACACGTTCAAGGAACAACAGGTGCGGCAGGTTCAGCACGACTCGATCACCAAGCGCATCGAAAACGAAATCCTGGTCGCAGAGGCGATTTATCGGGACTTTGTGTCCCAGCTGGGCCGTCGCGCGGAACAGGGCGACTATCTGGATGCGGGCGCGCATATTATCGAAGCGGCACGGGTCTCGGTGGATCCATCCGAACCCAGACGCTCGCAAACCGCATTGGGTGTGATGGTCGCCATTGTCTTTGGCGGTATCGTCTGGACCGTCATGCACGAGCTGTTCCAGAAGCGCCTCAGAACCACGTATGAGCTGGAGAGCACAACCGGGATCAAATTGACGGCGATCATCCCCGAGGTCAAAAACGAACCGCCTTTCGAGACGTTCTTTACCAATAGCGGTCGGTTGGACCCCGAGTTGCTGCACTATGGGCGACGACTACTGGCCAGCAGCGATATCGGACTGCGCACCTTGCGCCACGATGGCGAGCCGCCTGTTGCGCAGACCAATGATTTGTTCTCGAAGAACTTCGATGCTGGCTCTGGACAACGTACACCTAGTGGCAATTGCATGATCTTCTCTGGCGCGTCGGCCGTTCCTGACGAAGGCAAGACCTCGACCCTGCTGTTGATTGGCACGGTCTGTGCGCAGGCTGGGTTTCGCACGCTGATCATTGATTGCGACACCGTGACCTCGACCTATCGCGACCTGTCGCAACTGACCGTGGACGCGTTGAAAAAGGCTTCAGCGCGACCAATGGTTCTGATGGACAACATTGTAGGGACACCGCAGGAAGGGCTGGATATCCTGCCCCTGGTCGGGGCACAGGACAATGAAACGCAATCCCGGTTGGCCGAGGACTTTCTGTGCTCACCGGCCTTTCTGAACCTTCTGCGTGAGCTGTCGGACTCGTACGAAGTGATCCTGCTGGACACACCGCCTTTGTTGCAATCAGTCGAGTCTGCCTATTTCTCGCAACTGTCGCAGCGCGTCATTCTGCTGACCCGGTGGAACAGCACGAACAAAAACGAAGTGCTGCAAGCCATGCGCGAGCTTGAGAACGCGGGCGTCCGGCCTTCGGCTCTTGTGGCCACGCGTGTCGATATGAAGAGTGTCCGCCAATACGGCGACCCCATTCTGGGCTGACGATTTCAGAAGATCTCGAAGCAATTGACGCCCGGCCAGACCTGACCGGGCGTTCGTTTATTCAGTCAGCGGAACATCTCCGGCGACTTCCTGTACTGCGATATCAAGGCTGTCGCCGGGCAGCAGCCGGGTCAATTTTTCCGCAGGCAAAGCCTGCAACTGGCCATCAACCACACGGTAGATCGTGACCTCGTAGTCGATGTCGGTGATCAGGTCCTCGGTGCCGATCTCGCTGGACGCACCGGCCAGGTACTTTGAGATCGTGTCCATTTGAACACTTGCATCACGAACCTCAAGACCCGCTGCACGGCGTTCCTGCAACAGCCGCAGGGTCCGTTCCTGTTCGTATTGCTCACGATCCCGCTTGAGCCGGGTCAGAACCAGACCTGTCGCTGCCAAATCCTCTTCGACCTCCAGCAATCGGGTCGCAGACAGAACCGTGGTTCGGCGCGTATCAGCCAGTCGTGAACCCGCTGTCAGTCCCCGTTCCGTCAGGCTAATGACCCGGGCTTCTTCCTCTTCGTCCGCGGCAAGCGCCTTGCCCAGTTCGAATTTCTGTTCTTCCAGAATGGACTCGCGTTCGGTCGCCTGCTCTGCGGCATCTTCAAAAAAAGCACGCTCTCCAGCTTCGTTTTCCTGATTGATCTTGCGAATCTTGATCTGTTCTTCGATCAACTCGGTCAAAACCTTAGCGGAAACCTTCACCTGATGCGGAGCCGGCGGCGGAAGGTCCTCGTCCTGCAGGATTTCGGTGCTGGCCCGCCAGATCTGCGCCAGCCCGTGCGCATGCTGCAGGGCGGCCTGACCGTAGGCAGTTTGCCACCGCAGCAGCTGGATCGGATCAATCGTGACATCATCGGCCAGCAATCTGCTGCGCACACCGCCCGCAAGAGCCACAGCTTCGCGGGCCGTTATCGTCGGACGAAAGTCGATCTGACCGGTGCGCGCCACATCTCCTCCGATGATGATCGGGCGGTAACCGTTGCGCGTGATCTCGATCTCATCCCCGTCAAGTTGGATGATGTAGATCTCGCCATTGGTGTCGTATTGTTTGACGATTTTGCCCGCAGCTTCCTGGCGAACCATTTGCTCAAGCCGGTCCAGCGACTGGCCCTGCGCGGGAAACTCGCCCAACCACTGAAGGTTGACGTTACCGTGGGCATCAATGGTTGCGTCAATGGACAGATCGGCCAGGCCGGTCAGGGACACCGTGACCTGATCGCCGGGCTCAAGATCAAAATCTGCACGCGCAGGCCCCGCGGAAAACGCCAGAAGCGCGGCACAGGCACAGGCCCCAAGAAGACCAGAAGGATGGCCGAACCATCCCGAGAAACCACGAAATTCAGTTTTGCTTCTGTTTGTCATGTCGAAACACCATACCGCCATTGGCTGCCTGCAATCAGCGTCCTGTTCCGTTGCAGACCGCTCCGATGGTTCGGAAAAGAATTTTCAGATCGACCCAAAACCCGATGTTGCGGGCATACTCGCTGTCAAAAATAGCGCGATGGGAAAACTCGACCTGATTGCGTTTGGAGACCTGCCAAAGCCCGGTAATACCCGGACGCATCAGGTTGTAATCCAGCCCCGGATAAAGTGGCTGTTGCTCGGGCATCATGGGGCGCGGACCAACCAGGCTCATGTCTCCGGTCAGTACATTCCAAAGCTGCGGCAGTTCATCCAATGAGGTCGCGCGGATAATCCGACCAAATCTGGTGACGCGAGGATCGTTTTCCAACTTCTGCTTTGTTTCCCATTCCGCTGCAGCGGCCGGGTTTTCTTCTAAATGTTTCTTGAGGAGGCGATCCGCATTCGGAACCATTGAGCGGAACTTGAGGAACCCAAATTCTTGCCCCCCAAGGCCGACGCGCTTTTGCCGATAGATCGCGGGACCACCATCAAGCTTGATCACCAAAGCAATCAACAGCATCAGCGGCAACACGAATGGTGCCCCGATCAATACCAACACGATGTCCATCAGACGCTTGCCTTTGACGGCGTAAAAACTGCTTAGACTGAAAAACTCGTCTGAATTCTGCGTAGAGCTTTGACTTGATTGGTAAAGATTGGTGTCTTCTATTTCAAAAGAACCTCGTATTTGGTTCATTGTAACCCCCACAAACTAACACTCGGACAAAAATCACACGAACATAATCAATAACGTCGCGCGATATGCCCGTTAACAATGCGACCCAAAACAACGGGTCACACCTGGTAACGCACACCTCACTTTCCGCTCAATAGATCGGGGGCTCGACACCGAATAATTGCGACGGCCCGCCAACTGCTCCCCGACTCAACTTACACGAAGGACGGGGTTAATAATGTGAAGATGATCGCACTTCTGGCACAGGGTGACAACTTGTTTGTTAACAAATAGCGATAACAGCCAAGGCCTCGCCTAATTTTTGACAGGTTGGGTTTCCGATCCGAAACCCGTGCGGCAGCTTAGGAAAAACCCGCCAAATCGGCCAATCAGTTTTCGGTTTTCATGGGAAGTTTGCTGATGATTTTCAGCCGGAGTTTGCTGCTGAACACCACGTGAAGGGCCGCGATCAGAACAGGTGCGCAGCATCCGATCAGAAGCGCGCCGACCACTGCCATGCCAGTACTTGTCCCGGACATGAGAAGCGCGGCAAAGCATATTGCGGCGATCAGCGGACCCGACAGTAAATAGACTACGACCATTTCGTACTACAGCTCTTGCTCACGGTTTTTCGTAACGTTCCTGCGTCTGCCTACTATGCGTGTCAATTGTGCGCTTTTTTGGGCGGTTATCCCGGGGACTTTAAGGACCCAAACCCGTCCGCAAGCACATCAATTTTTTCGCATATTACCATAACACCAAATATGTCAGACACCGACATAACTGTGGTGCAAAGTCTAAAATTGCAACTTACCTCGGCAAAATAACGCCACCAATTCGATGCGACGTTACGACAAAATCGTTAACTGTTTGTTAATTATAAATTAGTTGCCAATCACAACTCAGTTTAAGGCCAGCAACCTCTTGCCTTTTTGCCACACTACAACCGCTGCGATTTGGCGAAGACCCACCAGCGTCACAAACATCGCCCCTCCGCCCAGCGCCAGCAGGCTGAACTGAGCAGGCAAACCCAAAGCTGAATTTGCCCAAATGCCAAAGGGTGCAAAGGCCAGAAATCCGGCTACAGCCTTGGGAATCTCGCCCGACGGAATGCTGACCGGGTCCACTTTGCGGCCGATCAGATAAAACGCCCCAAAGCTAAAGATCGCGCTGATCAGGAAAGCCACAGAAGCCCCTGACGCGCCGAACAGGTAGATGATACCGAAAGACAAGATGACATGCACGACCAACGAGCAGAACGTGATGCCCAATTGCAAAGCCGTCTTCTTAGAACGGGAAAACGAAAAGCTGAAATAGGCGCCCTGCAGCCCCAAAGTAAACGAGGCCAGCGCCATGACACGCAGGTATCCTGCGGTCTGATCCGCAAAGGCAGGATCGAACAGCAGGTTGGAAAACACGCCCGCAGAACAGATGAGTGCCGCAACGATCGGCAATGAGATCAACATCAGGAAGGAGAAGTACCGGTTCAGCACGGCGTTCGACGACTGCGTTCCCTCTTCTTCCTGCGCCTGAAAAACCGACGGACCAACCACACGCGACAGGGTCGACATCGGCAGTCTGAGCGTGCGGGTCGCCAGTGACTGTGCAGCGGCAAAGTACCCCGCGAACTCCATCCCGGCCAGCAATGCCAGCAGCGATTGAGTCGACATTGCAAAGAAGGTTGATCCGGACGAAACAACGGCCAGCGGAAAGCCGAACCATAGGTATGTTTTCAAAGCCGTAAGGTCGGGCAACCCGATGCCGGACCGCCGCAGGGCGACCATCAGGGCGTATGCGCCGGGCAGAGCGGCACCCAGCGACATCCCGATCAGGGCGCTTTTGTAACCACCACCGTTTAAGACGAGCACAACTGCCAGCGCGACACCCAGTATATGCCGCAATAGCGTGACGGCGGCGTATTTTGGTCCTTCGTGATACTGGCGCAGGCAAGCTGTGCCCAGTTCGTGCATTGCATGACTGATGCAATAAATGGCGGCATAGAAGAACCCATCGACCCATGATCCCGGCAGCAACAGGGTCAGAAGGCTGGCCAGAACGAACAGCGCTACGGCCAGAATGGCACCCGCCCCCAATGTCGAGGCGATCGTCCTGCCCTGAAACTCTTTGGCGTGATGAAACCGACCAACGGCAATGGCGAGCCAGTGGAAGGTGAACGAGAACAGCAAATTGCCCAGCAATAGGGTCAGATTGTACCGCCCGAAATCCGCCGGACCCAAAACACGCGTCAGAACGATCAGGATCAAAACAGCAATAACTGCCGACAGCATTCTGGGCGCGAAATACCAGGTCATCGAAAACCGTTTGTCGTCATCAACTGCCGCAAGCTCATCCCTTGGACCCAATCACTTTTTACCAAACCGAAACCGTATATCTGTCTGTTAAGGCACAGCGGGAATGCGTTGTCCAATCTTGAGAGCCGTTATGTGCAGATGCAGCGCGCTTTGGGAAATCGGTCCAAAGATAGACAAGCGTCGTTCAGCTTTGTACGCTTTGCAGACCTGTCCGCGTGTTTCTGGATCGGGTGTGTTTTTGATTTTGTGCGGGGAATTGGTCCCATGATTTTTCTGATATAGCGATGACATCCGCTGACCGCAGCATACCCTATCGGCAGGGGTCAGGTGCCTCGTTCCATCATGTTGTATTGGCGGCTTGTCTTTGTTTTCTACTGCTTGTCGGCACGGACAGTGTGTCCATTGTGTTCTGGCAAATGGGATTGGCCAAAAAGATCGAAATCTTTGTCATGGTCCCCATTCTGGCGACCACGGTGCTGTATTACCGCCACCTGGTGCGCGGTGCCTTTGCCTCACCCGAACTCTCGTTGCTTGTCATTCTGGCATTCTTTTCAATCGCATGGAGCGACTATCCCATTTGGACATTCGAGCGTGCATTGCCGATGATCGTCACCACGGCCCTCGCCTTGTCGTTGGGTAGCATGATGTCGTTGCGGGGGCTTTTGCTTTTCATCGCTACGTTTTTTGCATTGGCCATGGTCTTGTCGATGGCGGCCATCATCGCATTTCCGCAGGCGCGCGGGATTCCACCTTGGGGTGACACCTGGAACGGGATTTACGTGCACAAGAACGGGCTTGGCCTGGCGTCAATGTGGGCCTTGCTGACCTGTTACTATGCTTCGCATCAATTCAGAGGAAAGCTAAAAACCGTCTTCATTTTCGCAACAATACTGGCGCTCTTCCTTTTGATCGCCTCAGAATCGCGAACGGCGCAGATTATCGCCCTGGTGTCGATGGCGGCCCTGATCACAAGTCAGCTTTTGCCGCGGCTCGAGACGATTTGGACGATAGGGTACATCCTGTTCGCAATCTTCATCATCGGTTTCGCGGCGTTCTTATTGGCGTCTACGATCGCCGAGCCGCTTTTTGCCCTGATCGGGCGCAAGCCCACCTTGTCCGAGCGCATACCGATCTGGGAATTGGTCTGGCCCAACATCATGGAGCGATTCTGGTTGGGCTATGGCTATGCCGCCCATTGGTTCGAAAGCGCACCGCATCTGAGCGTTTATTCCAGCCGGGCCAATCTGGGGTTTTTGCCCCACTATTCGCATAACGGTCTGCTGGAAACCTTCCTCAACACAGGTTTTATCGGGGTTTTCCTGCTGGCCTGCGTCTTTGCGCGGTTCTTTTTTTCGGTCTTCTACGGGCTGCGTTACATCCAACAGCGCGACGCGATTGTATTCACCTTCCTTCTTGGGATGACGTTCTTTTTCATCAACATCACCGAAAGCTCGATCCTGGACCGAATGAATGCCAGCTGGATCTTTTTCGTGGCGTTCACCACCAAAATGAATCTGGTCGCTAAAGCCCTGCAAGACAGCGCCAAAGCGGACTATGCCGCCAGACACCCTCGAGTTTCCAATATCGCCGCAAATTGATGCCAGAGGGCAAACTGTTTCCGAATGGAAACAAAAATCCCCTCATGTTTCGCACCTGCGCTGATTGACTCAAACCGCCACGGTAGTGTGCACTTTGAGCGTTCATAGTTTGAGTCTTTTTCTAATCGTCCAATCCTTTGGGGAGGCACCATTGAAGACAGCAATATTCGCAGGCGGCAAGGGCTCACGCCTGATCGAGGAAACCCGTGTACGCCCCAAACCCTTGGTCGAAATCGCCAACCGCCCGATCCTGTGGCACATCATGCAGCACTATTCGACCTATGGTCATCACGAGTTCGTTCTGGCGCTGGGGTACATGGGCGATCTGATCAAGCGCTACATTTCCGACCTGTGCCAGTACGATGGCAACCTGCGCATCGACTTTGCCAAGCGCGAGTTGTTTGGCGAGCCGGACTATTCCAATGGCGTGAACGATGTCGATACGCCGCCCTGGACCGTTGATCTGATCGACACCGGAATGGACACCATGACCGGGGGGCGCCTGGCTCGGCTCGAGCCCTATCTGGGTGGCGAGACATTCATGCTGACCTACGGCGACGGGGTGTCGAATGTCGATCTGGACGCGCTTCTGGCCTTTCACCGGTCACATGGAAAACTGGCGACCATCACCATGGTCCGGCCTCTGACCACCTTCGGGCATCTACAGGTGCGCGAGGATGGTCTGGTTGAAGGGTTCATGGAAAAGCCGGAAACCGCGGCTGACTGGATCAATGGCGGCTTCTTCGTGCTGGAGCCCGAGGTTTTCGACGCCGTCGCCAGCGTCAATGGCGACGAGATCATGTGGGAAGAAGGCCCCCTACCCAAACTGATGGAGCTGGGCCAACTGATGGCATACCGCCATCCCGGTTTCTGGTATTGTATGGATCACCTGGCGGACAAACGCCGGCTTGAGGAGATGTGGAAAAATGGCAACCGTCCGTGGGCATCATGGGAACATTCAGAACGTCCTGTTAACGGGTCATCTCGGCTACGTGGGGACGGTCACCGCCCCGGTCTTGGCCGAGGCGGGAATCCAGGTGACTGGGTGCGATATAAATCTCTTTGACCGGGCAGATTTCGCACCGGGCGGCGACATTCCCGACATTCCGAACATCGGCAAAGACATCCGCGATCTGACGGTCGAGGACCTGAAAGGGTTCGATGCCGTCGTTCATCTGGCGGCGCTGTCAAACGACCCGCTGGGCCAACTGCGTCCGGGTCTGACACAGCAGATCAACCACGAAGGCACGATCCATGTGGCCAAACAGGCCAAGGCGGCGGGCGTGTCCCGTTTCGTGTTCGCCTCGTCCTGCTCCAACTACGGCCGGGCGGGCGAAGATTTCGTGGACGAGAACGGAAAGCTCAATCCTCAGACCGACTATGGTGTGTCCAAGGTGCTGGCCGAACGCGATCTGAAACCGTTGGCGGATGAAACGTTCACGCCGACCTTCCTGCGCTTTGCCACGGCCTATGGCGCAAGCCCGCGGATGCGGTTCGACATCGTGCTGAACAATCTGATCGCGCATGCCTACACGTCAGGCCGAATTCTGATGATGTCGGACGGGACCCCTTGGCGGCCGATCATCCATGTCGAGGATATGGCCCGGGCCTTCCTTGCGACTTTGGAAGCCGACCCAAAAGTGATCTCGGGCGAGGCCTTCAACGTATGCCGTACCGAGAACAACTATCAGATCCGCGATCTGGCCGAGATCGTGGCCGATACCGTTCCCGGTGCGAAAATCGACTACGCCGCCGATGCCGGGCCAGACAATCGGTCCTACCGTGTCAGCTCTGCCAAGATCGAAAAGTGCATTCCCGGGTTCGAACCGAAATGGGACGCCGCCCGCGGTGCGCAGCAACTGTACGAAGCGGCCAAAGCCTGCGACCTGAAGGTCGAAGATTTCGAGGGCCGCAAATACAAGCGTCTGGCCCAGTTGGAAGCCCTGTTGCAGGAAGACCAACTGGATCAGGATTTTCGCAGAACCGTGCCGGCCGCATCGTGACCGGCACGTCCTGAGTTAAACAGCCTGGAGCGTTTCCGTAACGGTCCGGGCACCCCGTTCGCCGGATTTGAACGCCTCATCCGTCCACTGATAGCCCCACTCGCCAAACCGGCCGACATAGGTGATCCCAACCTCATCCAGCCATTTGTGAACGATCGGCAATGCGACTTCCCGGTCGAGGTCGAAGATGATGTTGGCATGGGTGATCAGACGGGCATCGGTGTGCAGGATTTCCTCATCCTCTTTGATCAGGCCGATTTTGACCAGATCGTCGATCACCGGCTGAATCAGATCCTCTGGCTTTACATCCAGCGGGCGGTACTTGTGCGAATAGTAGCACTCCGCCTGAATAGAGCCGCATCCCGGCGGGCAGGTCTTGGTCGACATCTTGTGCGGGAAGCTGAGGCGCGTGAACACGATGTCTTCGTCATAGATGTAGGTCCAGGTCGCGGGGGTGAAGTCATCACGCGCAAGACCCAGATTGACCGTGACACATGTCGTACAGGCCAGCTTGGCGGCTGCGTCCAGAACATGCTGCGGTGCGCCTTTGACCATCGGGATCAAGTCCGGCAGCGGAATGGATGAGATCAACTGGCCGTACTGCTCGGTCACACCATTTTCGAACTGAACGGTCTTTGCGACAGGATCGATCTCGACCACCTTGTGATCCAGATGCAGTTCGGTCTTTTCCAAGAAGGGTTTCAGGTACGAGATAAAACCGCCCTCGGTCGGATAGCGGAAATCGGTGATGTAGTGCACGTCGGGCGTTTCCGCGAAAATCGCGCCACGGATCACCTCGTCCATCGTTGGACGGTACAGCCGCGGTCCCATCCAGACCGTACTCATCTGATCGGCATCGACGGTGTGGTATTTCTTGCCGTACACGGCCGGGAAATGGGTGGCGAAGGTTTCACCAAAGACCGAGATCAGCCATTCCAGATAATTGGCCGGTTTCTCGACCACTTCCTTCTTGGACGCTTCGATAAAGTCGAGAATGCATTGCGTTTTCAACTCATCCGGCAGGTTGTGCAGGTTTGCCTGCGCCGGATGTTTGACCCACGCCCCGTGATAGTAGTTGTTCACATAAGCCTGCAGCTTTTCGTATTCGCCATCGACGTTCTCGGCAAACAGATCCTGAATACGCGGGTCTTTCGAGAATGAGATATGCGGGCCGTCATCAAAGATGAATCCGCTGTCATGAACGAAGGTGGCCGTGTGGCCGCCGGGAAATGAATTCTTGTCGTACATCCGTGACGGGATGCCCTGACCATGCAATTGATGGGCTGCGCCCAATCCGGCCATGCCGGACCCGAGAATGACTATGTTTTCGTTGCTCATATCAGTTTTCTTTCGCAATTTCGCGGCGCCACCAGGCGATGGTATCCGCTACTCCGGTTTCCAATGAATACTTCGGGGACCAGCCCAACATCTGATGCAGGCGCGTTGTGTCGGCCTCGACCAATGGAGGATCACCTTCGCGCGCCTCGCGGGCCCCAAGGCGCACCAAATCCTCAGCCCCGATCTGGCGGGCGATTTCGGTGATCAGGTCAGCCAAGGGGATGGCCGTGCCGCTGCCAATGTTGAACGGCCCTTCCAGATCGCTGGTCAGCAAGGCCACCATCGCGCTGGCTACGTCATCGACGTGAAGAAAATCACGCTTCTGCCGCCCATGCGTACACAGGGCCTCGCGCCCTTCAAGCAGCGAAACAATGACGTCCGCTGCAAGACGCCGGGGGTTTTCGCCCGGCCCATACAAGAAAAACGGCCGCGCCCAAGCGCCTGACAAGCCCAGCGCGGAACACATCCGGTCATAGGTGACCGACAGCCCTGCCTTTGCCGCACCATACTCGGTGGTCGGGGTCAGCGGGGTGACGCCTTCACTTAGCTTTTCAGGTTTGCTCCAGTCATATTCCATGCATGAGCCGCAAAACGTCACACGTTGACCGCCGGCTTCAGAAAACGCGAAAAGCAGATCGATTGAATGCTGCATCCAGCGGAAGTTATCCAGGGCTTGCTGGTTGCCCGGCCCCATGTACCAGGCCAGCGCCAGCAGGTGGCTGGGCTTGTGCGTCTGCAAAACCGCCGCCACTGCATCGGAGTCTGTCATATCAACCCGAACCCAATGCACATCCCCCGCAACCTCAGGATGAGGGTCGCTGCGATAGGTTGCGATCACGGAATGACCGGTGCTGGCCAACTGCTGGACGCACGCTCGGCCGATAAAACCAGCGGCACCCGTCACCAGAACCTTTGTCTTAACCGTCGTCGTACCTGTCATGCCAAGGTCTACCGTTCTGAGAATCTGTTTCGCCCTTAGGCCTCAAGCAGAGGCCAGCTCGCATCTTTTTCGGAAACAATTGTTACAGGAATTGGCCATTGTATGCCTAATGCAGGGTCATCGTATCGAATCCCCTGTTCGACACCGGGCGTGTAGAACTCGCTGGCGGAATAGAGCGCCTGCGCACCATCTGACAGGGCCAGATAGCCATGGGCAAACATCTCGGGCACGTACAGCGCTCGTCTGTTTTGCGCCGACAGTTCGACCCCGAAACTCTGCCGGTAGGTCGGGCTGTCAGGGCGCAGGTCAACGATTACGTCGTATATCGCGCCGGTAATGCAGCGCATGAACTTGGCCTCGGCCGCCGGGGCCTGCTGATAATGCAGCCCGCGGATGGTACCTTTTTTCTCGTTAAATGAGAGGTTTACCTGCGCGATCGCAGGCTTCAGCCCGTGTTCCTGAAACTCATTCGCGCAAAATGCGCGCGCAAAAAAACCGCGGTCGTCCGTGATTTCCTTTAGATCAACGACAAATGCACCCTTCAAAGGGGTTTCGGTGAAAATCATTAAACTCCCGCCTTTTTGAACGGCACGCGAAAAAACTACGCCAGTCGGCAGCCTTGAAATCGGGCAAAGACGTCCCGGCTGGTTCGCTTTGCAAGAATCTTAAAGAATACGCCTGACACCAAAACTTAAGCAGACACGGGTCGCGTTTTCCATAGTTTTCGACCCCGCCAACAGATAGCGTTCGCCGCGTGCGGAAAACTTGCTCAAACCGGCGGACGGGGCGCGCTCAGACAGGGTACCCGATCAGAAATTCTTTGAAACGTGGCCGTTCGGGGTGTGTAATATGTTCGAATTTGATTTTTCTTAAAGGATTATGCGTTTGACCAGCCCAGCCGCGTCCATACCAGCGTCCCGAGAGCTTTTGATTTTTTCCCAACGCAACCTGAACGACAATGTCTCGCGCTGTTCCGGTTTCGAGTTCGAGGACGTGCTTGCCGAGATCGAAACCGCGCAGATTATCGCACCCCGACGCGCCAGAGAACGCCAGTTGCCCTATGATCCAAAACGCTGGCTGTCCAAGCGGACGGATTTGTTTCGACATTGGCCCTCGGGCGTGCAGAAAACGCGGTTGGATCGGGACTATGACCTCTTCTTTTGCGACGTACAGAAACCCCAGGAGTTGCTTGTGCTGGATGCGATTCCCAATTGGCGGGAACGCTGTGGCCTTGCCATCTGCGTTCTTGAAGAGGTTTGGACCAGCGATCTGGAACGCCATATGCCTCTGGTTCGAACGCTGGCGGATTTTGACCTGATCGGCTGTGCATTCGCCGAAACCTGCGAGGCGTTGCAGCGCATCACCGGCAAGCCTGTCATTCACCTGCCGGGCGCAGCTGATATGGTGCGTTTTGCCCCTGATAGCCTGACGGCAGACCGGCCCATCGACGTCTATTGCATGGGTCGGCGGCGTCCGGAGATCCACGAGCGTCTGTTAAAGGTCATCAAAGAGCGGGCCGGATTCTATCTGTACGATTCAGCGACCAAACCTCCGATCGCGGCGGATCACGCCGTGCACCGCGATTTGCTGGCCAATCTGGTTCAGCACACCAAACTGTTCATGGTCGACATCGCCAAGATCGGCCACGCAGATCAAAAGCGTGGCAACGTGGCCTGGGGTCCCAGACATGTCGAAGGTATTGCAGGCGGGGCAGCCCAGATCGGATACGCACCAGAGTCCGAAGATTACCGCCGCTACTTCGACTGGCCGGAATCCGTTGTCCGGTTGTCCGAAGACCCCGACGAGGCGATCAGCCAGGTCGTTGCGCTGCTGGACGACCCGACCGAGCTGGACAGGATGCGCCGGATCAATCTGGCCGGAGCGCTGGCAAAACATGATTGGCTGCATCGTTGGGCTCAGCTGCTGGACCATCTGAACATCGCACATTCAGAAGGGATGGCGCGGCGCAGCGAAACCCTGTCACAGATTTCTGCGCGTCTGTCGCTGGCTGACCAGCAGATACCAGCGGCAGAATAGTCAGCAGCTCAGTGAGACTACCGATCAGCGCGAGGCGGTAAAAACACCACCTCGCGCCTTTTTGGATTTAGCTGGCTGTCTCGGGTGCCAGAGCGTTCAGCAATGTGCCCAGATTGTGCTGGAACATCGCCAAATAGCTGGTGGCCGGACCACCACGCTCGGACAGGGCGTCCGAGAACAGACGACCGCCGATTTCGATACCAGTTTCGTCCGAGATTTGCTGAACCAAAGCCGGGCTGGTGATGTTTTCGACAAACAGCGCGGCCACACCTTCGGATTTCAGCTGGTTGATCAGAACGGCCAGTTCTTGCGCGGAAGGTTCGGCTTCGGTGTCGATGCCGACGGGCGCAAGGAACGTCAGGCCATAGGCATCCGCCAGATAGCCGAACGCGTCATGAGCGGTGACGACAGTGCGGCGGTTTTCAGGCAGTTTGGCAAGCACTGCCTTTGTATCCACATCCAGCGCCTCAAGCTTGGCAATATAAGCGTCGGCGTTTGCCGCGATCTGATCGGCGTGCTCGGGCATCGCTTCTTTCATCACATCGGCCACGTTGGTCACGTAGATCACGCCATTCGTCAGCGCATTCCAGGCGTGCGGGTCAATCTCGCCCTCGACCTTGATCGGAGTGATCCCGTCAGTGGCGATGTGAACGGTGCCTTCGGTGCCCGACTCGGCGATCAGTGTATCGGACCATGTCTCGAACCCCAGACCATTGACAAAGATGATGTCCGCCTGGGCCACAGCCTTGGCGTCGGCAACCGACGGCTGGTAAACATGCGCGTCGGCATCCGGGCCAACGATGGTGGTGACCGTGGCCAGATCGCCCACGACCTCTTCGACCATATCGCCAAGGATCGAGAAGCTGGCGACAATTTTCACATCATCGGCAGCCAGGGCCGGAAATGCGGCCAAGGCAAACGATGTCGACGCGATGCCGGCATAGAGGGATTTCAAAAGGGTCATTGTGCTTTCTCTTCTTGATGAATTTGCGCAACAGGGGTTTCTGTGGAAACGGACGGTTTGCGCAGCCGTCCGCCAAAACCGAGGGGGCCGAAAACGGCCGAAAATATAAAGAACCCGCCTGCGACCAGCACGATGGCCGGGCCAGAGGGCGTGTCCGGGAACAGGTAAGACAGGGTCAGCCCGATCCAGCAGCTGGAGACGGCAAAGACAAAGCCCAGAAACAATTGCCCCGTAATCGTGCTGGCCCAATAACGCGCCGCGGTGGCGGGCAATATCATCAGTCCAACAGCCATCAGCGTGCCCAGCGTCTTGAACGCAGCCAGCAGGTTCAGAACCAGCAACAGCATGAACCCCTGATCCACCAGCCATGGGCGGCGTGTCTGGGTTTCAAAAAACACCGGATCGCAGGTACTGACGATGAGCGGACGCAGCAGAAAGGCAAAGGACACCAGCGTCACCATCGCCACCCCGCCTACCAGCATCATCGAGGCATCGTCGATCCCAAGGATCGAGCCGAACAGAAAGCTTTTTAGCGGAACAGCAGACCCGGCTGCCGACAGGATGAAGATACCGACCGCCAGCGCGATCAGGTATAGCGAGGCGAGGCTGGCATCGCTGCGCAGGATCGTCCTGCGCGCCAACAACGCGGTCAGTATGGCCACGCCAACCCCCGCGATCAGGCCGCCGATCAGCAGTGACATCACCGACAGACCCGCGGTCACGAACCCGATGACGATGCCCGGTGTAATCGCGTGCGCCATGGCTTCGCCCGCCAGCGACAAGCGGCGCAGCACCAAAAAGGCCCCCACTGGCGCGACCGAAGCTGACAAAACCGTGGTCGCTACGAAGGCGCGGCGCATGAAGGCAAAGCTCCACATTTCAGTGAGCAGGTCAAACATGGGCAGGCTCCGACGCTGTGGGGACACCGCGGAACATCCACGCGGCCTGGCTTTCGGACAGATAGCCCTGAGCGACCAGCCGGTCGGGCGTTAGCACATCGCTGACGGAACCGTGGGTGGCCTCTTGCCCGCCCAAAAGCAGGGCGTGACTGCAATGGTCCAGCACCGATGACAGGTCATGCACCACCAACACCACCGCGCGGCCTTCATCTCGCCAGCGGCGGATGATCGACAGCAGATGTGCCTCGGTGCTTTGGTCGACAGCCGCAAAGGGTTCGTCCAGCAGGATCAGCGGCGCATCCTGCATGATGACGCGGGCAAACAAGGCGCGCTGCAGTTGCCCGCCCGACAGTTGGTGCAACGGCCGGTCGGCGATATCCAGCACGCCTGCCTCATCCAGTGCTGCGGTCATCCGGTCGCGCGCGGCACGGTCCAGGCCGCCGCGGAACCCAAAGCCGCGCCATGCGCCCATCGCGGCCAGATCCCGCACACGAATGGGAAAGCGCCGATCGAACTCGGTCATCTGCGCCAGATAGCCAATTTCACCGGGGCGTCCGCTGGGCCAGTTCAATTGGCCGCCAAGCGGGTCCATCAGTCCCAGCAGCATCTTGACGAAAGTGCTTTTGCCCGACCCGTTGGCGCCCAGAACGGCGAGGGTCGAACCGGCCTCGATGTCCATGGACAGGCGGCGAAACAGGGTCAGATCACGATAGCCGAGTGTCAGGTCGCGGAGTTCCAGAACAGCTGACATCAAATCACCGCCAAAATTGCGAGCCACTGCAGCGTCGACAAGGCCAGCGCGCCCGCGACCAGCGCCGCAATGCTGTATTCCGTCAGACACCGCCCGCGTGGGTTGGCGTCAGGCTCCGATGCCCGCCGTGTCATCGACCAGCCCCGCAAACGCGGCCAGGTCGGAAATTAGATCTCTGCAATCGCACAGGCGTCGCCTCCTCGGTACGGAAGGGGGCAAAGCGAGCGCACGGTTTTGAACGGTAAGGACCGCTTGAAACATTGTCATCTCCCTCTGGGACACCCCGCCCAGGTTTAAATACTTCGGATGGCAGGTCTCCTGACTTGCGGGTCAACGCTGTCCCGATCCTTCCCAGGCACTTGCCCAGTGGACGATCTCGGGTCGCTCACCACCTACAGTTGCGGGGGCAGTCACGGAATTGGCCGTTTGATCGGGCCGCACCGTATTCCCTTTTATCCCGATCCGCGGAACGCGGGCGGGAACCATCACGGCGACAAAATAGGAAACAACTTGATTCGACAAGAGGGCGCGTTACTTCATGTGGTTGGTCATGGCGCGTGGTCAGGATCTGAATACCCTGCGTCAGGCTGAATGCGACGCCCTGTAAGCGCGCGGCGTCATCCCCACCACCTGCTTAAAGCTGCGCGTAAAATGTGCCTGATCGGAAAAACCGCATGCAAGCGCTATGTCACCGAGTGGCCGCTGCTCATTTTCCATCATTTTCATGCCCTGCTCGATCCGATAGGCCATGACATATTGCATAGGTGTTGAGCCGAGCGTTTCCTTGAATACACGGGCAAAATGAGACGGGCTCATGCCTGCTTCTGCAGCCAGTTGGTCAACAGTGATGGTCTGGTCCAGATGGCCCTGAACATATGTCAGAACGCGCTGGTAATGCTTTGAGGTGAAGCGCGCCGACAGCTCAACGTCTTCCACGCGGCGTTTTCCGAATTTCTGCAGCATCTTGACCAAAAGCACCCGGCTCATGGCCTCGAACATGACAGCCGAAGACATGTCATCGGACGCCAGCGCATCCCGCAGGATAACCCCGGCGGCACACAGATCGGCATCTGAAAACTGGGGCAAATCCTTGAACTGTTGTGGATCTAGCAACATCCCAAGCTCGGCCTGTGCAAACCGCTCGACCTTTGCTGGGTCCAGGGTGATGACGATCACGTCGGATGGCCCGTGCCACTGCCACCCCGAGCGAACCCCAGCCGGGGTCACGATGACCTCATCCTTGCGAAAGATGAAATCCCGCAGTTTGCCGTCCCGCCAGTTCTGGACGCGGTGTTCCTCGGTCTGCAGGTTCAAGAGGACATGGTGTTCCTCGAACACCTCTTCCGGCATGCGATCCGGCGCGGCCTGAAAATACCGAACGGACATCAGCCCTGCTGCCGACTGACGCTCCATCGCGTCGCTGTTCAACAGCGGCGCAGAGGGGTAAATATCGGCGTATTTCAGCGGCAAGGTCGTGATCCCATGATGGTCGGTCAACGGCTGGCAGATTGCTTGGAAACTGACAGACCTGCTGGAATTCATCAAGAAATCGCTGACCAGCTGCAGAACATATGCGGTCAGCGGGCCAGCAACGAACTGAAAACAAAGTCTTCCAGACCATCAATGATCCGGGACATGGGTTTTTCAGACAATACACTTCGGTATGCGCTGCCTTCCAGGACTTCTATCACCAGTTGCGAAGTCTGAAACGTATCGGGAACCGCACGCAAATCACCATCTTTTATTCCGCGGCTCACCACCGCCTCAAGCGCACGGGTCAGCTTTGCCCGGTTTTCCATGAACAACTGCGCAATGTCAGGTTGACGCAGCGCTTCGCTTGAGATTTCCAGGGTCAAAATGACGTTCTCTGCCACCGCAAGATACTTGGCATAGGCCCTCATGAATTTCCTCAGAACCGTCGGCCCGGGGGCCTTGGACTCTAGAATGCCCAAGAACTGGTCCAGATCGCTTCGCTCCAGCATTGCAATCTCGACAAGCACATCGTGCTTTCCGCCGAAGTGGTTGTAGAGGTTGCCGAGGCTTACGCCTGCCTTGTTCGCAATGTCCCGAACACCGGTCTGATGGTAGCCACGCTCAAGGAAACAGATAACCGCCGCCTCCAATATCTGGTTGCGCCGCTTGGCCGTCGACCTTTCCCGGACAGAGCCCGGGTTTTTTGCATCTTTTGACATTCTATTTTTTTCACATTGAACGAACGAACGATCGTTCATATTCTAAGTCATCTCAACACGCGTCACAAGGCGCAATTGATTCGACGACGCAGAGAAAGACAGATTTATGGCCGATACATCCTTGGACGTTGCGCAAAGACCGGGCCGACGGTGGCTTTGGATCGGGCTGTCGCTGGTGCTGTTCATCGCGATTGTCATGGTGCTGTTCGACACCGAAGACACAATCGATGTTCAGGCAACCAGCGCCCCACCCCCGCCGCAAACCGTAACTGTGGTAACCGTCGCCCCGGAGACGGTTCAGGCGCAGGTGTCGGCCTTTGCCGAAGTGCGACCCCGTTGGGACGCCGAGCTGCGATCCGCCGTCTCTGGTCGCATCACGACTGTGCACGATGCCGCTTTGGACGGGGCGGAAGTGAAACGGGGTGCGCGCTTGTTCTCAATCGAAAGTGCCCCTTATCAAAGCGCGGTTGCTGCAGCCGAGATGGAGCTTGAAGAGGCTGAACTGCTGCTGCTGCGCGCACGAAACAACGTGACCGTTGCGCAGCGCCAGTTTGACCGGGATGAAAAAGAGCCGCCCAACGATCTGGCCGTGAACCTGCCGCAGCTGCGTATTGCCGAGAAAAGCGTGGCAGCCGCTCATGCACGCCTGAATGCGGCGCGAAACGAACTGGCGGAGACAGAGGTCACCGCCCCCTTTTCCGGTTATGTGACCCGCCGCTTTGCCAGCCTTGGACAAACGGTCAGCCCGGGCGATGCCCTGATACACCTCTCGGACAACCGCCAGTTTGAACTTGTTGCCGAACTCAGCCAGGCGGATTGGACCCTTTTGGATCACCCGATTTCGGGTGCCATTGCGGATCTGAGCCAACGTTCAGGAGGTACCCTGGGCAAGGCTCAGGTTCGGCGCGGAGGTGGGTTTCTGGATCAGAACACACGGCAAATGCGCGTCTTTCTGGACATTACCGCGCCGGATGAACGCATCCTTGCCGGCGACTTCCTGCGTGTCAAAATTCCGGGCCGCAGCATTGCAAACACGGTGACCCTGCCCGAAAGCGCCCTGACCCGCGCCGGGTATGTCTGGCTGGTCGGTGACGACGACCACCTGCAAAGGATTAGCCCGAACATTCTGTTCCGCAGCGAAGGTACGCTCACGATACCGGCACCCGAAGGGCTTGGTCCGTGGCGCGTGGTTCGGACCCCATTGGCATCGTTCCTGCCGGGGCAACGCGTCATGCCACAGTCTGTCGAGGGATAAGTCATGCACGCCCTGACCTCTTGGTTCATTCGCAATCCGGTTGCCGCCAACTTGATGATGGCATTGATCCTGTTCCTCGGTGTGCAGACGCTTCTGAGTATCAGGATCGAAGGTTTCCCGCGTATTCCGCCCGAAAGCGTCACAATCTCGATCGGCTTTCCGGACGCGACAGCCGAACAGGTCGATGAACTGGTAACTCAGAAGGTCGAACAGGCGCTGGAGGGGCTGGAAGGTGTGCGCAGCGTCACCTCGCAATCCCAGAACGATCTGAGTTTCGTCACAGTCCGCCGCGCGGGCGGCGAAAAGCTGCAGGACGTTCTGGATCGGGTCCGTATCCGCATCGACGGGTTGACCGACCTTCCGGAAACCGCGCGCCGCCCGGTGATCGAGGCGTCCGCATTTGATTTCCCGGCTCTCTACCTGAACCTTTACGGCGAGACGGATCCGGCCACGTTGCAAAGCCTTGCCCAGCGCCTCAAGGAAGAGCTGCTGGCACAGCCGGAATTGTCTCGTCTGCAGATATGGGGATTGATCCCACGAGAGCTGCGGATCGAAATCGACCCCGCCCTGTTGCGTCACTATGGGCTGACCGTTTCGGATGTGACCCGCGCTATCGAGGAAAACTCGCTGACGTTTCAGGCCGGTCGGCTACGGACCGAGGGAGGCACGATCTTTTTGCGCGCTGACGATCGGGCCAAATACGCGCCGGAATATGCCGCCCTTCCGGTGATTGAACGCGACGACGGGTCATTTGTTCCCCTCGGCGACATCGCCAAGATCGAAGACGGATTTCAGGATGGCGAGTACTTGTTTCGCCTGAACGGCAAGCAGACAGTCGGAATGGAAGTTCTGGTCGGCCAAAAGGAAAACCTGCTGGACATCAGTGATGTCGTGCGCAGCACAGTGGATGAGTTCAGCCGCCAACTGCCCTCGCAGGTTCAGGTCGAGGTCTGGGGCGACAGCGCCGGTTACATCTCGGACCGTCTGGCGTTGCTGCGCTCGAACGGGGTGCAGGGGCTGATCCTGGTAACCCTGATGCTGTCGGTGTTCCTCAACGTGCGGCTGGCATTCTGGGTCGCCATGGGCATTCCTGTCTCGGTCATGGGGGCGCTTGCGGTCTCGGGCTCGAAATGGGTGGATTACTCCCTGAACGATGTCACGACCTTTGGCCTGATCATCGCGCTGGGTATCCTGGTCGATGACGCTGTTGTCGTCGGCGAAAGCGTTTTCGAAGAACGCCGCAAGGGTAAGGACCCCATCAAAGACACCGAACGCGGTGTACACCGTGTGGCCGTCGCCACCGTCTTTGGCGTGCTCACCACGATTGCGGCATTCTTTCCCATGCTGCTGATCGACAATCCGCTGGGCAAAGTGCTGGCCGGGTTTTCCGGCATTGTGATCCTGACGCTGATCTTCTCGCTCATCGAAAGCAAGTTCATCCTGCCCGCCCATCTGGCGCAGGTGTCGATGGGCCAAGAGCGTCGGTACCTGCTGACACGACTTTGGGGACGCGTGCAGGATGCTGCCCAAGGTGGGCTTCACTGGGTCCGGGATCGCATCTACCAGCCGATGTTGGTTGCCGCGGTGAACCAGCGCTATGCCGTTTTGATCCTGTTTGTTTCTGCCGCAACGCTGGGGCTTGGCCTGATGTACAAAGGCAAAGTCAGGACGGTGTTCTTCCCGGAAGTTCCCGGCCAGATCATCACGATGAACCTTGAAATGGACGCCCGTGCGCCCTTTGCACTGACCCGGTCAAATGTGAACCGGATCGAAGCTGTATTGAACGAGTTGAATGCAGAACTTGCCGAAGACGCGGGCATGGCTTCGCCGCCCATACAGACCGTGTTCACCACCGTCGACAGCGCGGGCAGCGCACAGATTTATGCCGAGATGATTCCGGTGGCCGAACGTCCAGACGTTCCAATCCTCAGCGTGGTTCGCCAATGGCGCGACCGGGTCGGCGCTGTCGAAGGCGCAACCGAGATTGAATTCACTGGATCAGAGGCACTTGCCGGGGGCTTCCGTATCCGCCTGGCGTCAAAAGACGAAGACTTGCTGAGACAGGCCAGCGCCGAGATGAAAAGCTTTCTGTCAAACATCGAGGGCGTCGCCAATGTCCGGGATGGATTGGCCGGCGGACAACCCGAGCTCAAGCTCCGCCTGCGCCCCGATGCGCGGCACCTTGGGTTTAATACTGAGACGCTGGCCAGGCAGATTGGTTATGGCTTCGGCGGGGCCGAGGTGACCAAGGTCAGACGTGACGGATCCGAAATTCGGGTGGTCGTGCAAAACGCGCGGGAAAACCGGGATACGCTCGCTGATCTGATGCAGACCCGACTGCGCAGCGCCACCGGCAAATGGGTACCGCTGGAAACCGTCGCCGAGATCCAAGGCACTTACGCCTCCGGAACCGTCGACCGACGCGACGGCAAACGCATGAACATCGTGGCGGCCTCGATCGACCGCGGTCTGGTGTCCCCCGAAGAGGTTGGACAGGCGGTGTTCGAGCAACTGGCACCCCAGCTTCAAACAAAATTCCCCAGCGTGACCGTCCTGCCCGCCGGTGAGTTGGAAGAAATGTCCGAGATCAGCGATGGTTTGAGGCGCGCGCTGCTGTTGGCTGCAATCCTAATCTATGTGTTGATGGCTGTACCGTTGAAAAGCTATTGGCAACCCTTCGTCATTCTCGCGATCGTCCCTTTCGGCTTCATCGCGGCGGCTGTTGGTCACCTGATCATGGGTGTCTCGCTGTCGCTGTTCTCGTTCTTCGGGATGCTGGCGCTGACCGGTGTCATTGTGAACGACAGTCTGGTCATGATCACCCGCTACAATCAGGCGCGTGACGAAGGTCAGACCGTGAAATTGGCCTTGAAAAGCGCAGGCGTCGGCCGCTTCAAGGCGATCTTTCTGACGACTGCAACAACTGTGATCGGCCTGCTGCCCTTGCTGACCGAAACGTCCGAGCAGGCTCAGTATCTGATTCCTGCGGCAATCTCGTTGGCATTCGGCGAGCTTTTCGGCACCGCGCTGATGCTTCTTCTGGTGCCGGTACTGATTGCCATCTCAGAGGACGTCATCGCGGTTTTCAAACCCACTCGCCCGCAACCAGAAAACTTGAGGAAAAAGGCATGAAACACAAACTCCTGGCCGCTTCGCTCGCCCTTTCGGCAATGACGATACCCGTGGGTGCCGAAGGCCTGAATGTGAGCGTGGAAGGCATACGCAACGCCAAAGGAAACATCGTAATCCTCGTGTATGACGATGCAAAAGCTTTTGACAGCCTGGATGTCTGGGGTGCCATCGACTACGCCCAGATCCCATCCAAGAAGGGCGGTATCAGCCACAAGTTCGCCGACCTGGACGCAGGCCCATACGCGGTGCTGTTGTTTCATGACGAAAACAATGACGAAGAACTGAACATGACCGCCACAGAGCTGCTGGAAGGCATTGGCGCGTCAGGCGCACCAAACGCTCAGGACGTACCTGACTTCAAGGCGGCATCGGTCTGGCCAGGCGACATCAAAGTTCGTGTCCATTACGGCAACTAGCGAGCTTTGCCGACAGGTTGATACGTACCGCAGCAGAATGTTCTGCCGTTGTATCATTGGCCTGTCGGGCTTGGATGGTCTCTGATCTGATTGCAACGGCCGATTCCGCAATCGACAAACACACCTCCCATTTGAGTTGCGAGTTCGACTGAGCAAACCTTGCTGAAGGGTTCGTCAGCTTCGGAACCAAGTCCCTGCGAGGGAAGGAGAAGTTGAAAAAAGTGGTGAGCCGTGCAGGATTCGAACCTGCGACCCACTGATTAAAAGTCAGTTGCTCTACCAACTGAGCTAACGGCCCACTCTTTTGTTGGATCTTTGCGATCCGTGGCGCTCTTTAAGGCATTTTCCCGACCGGGTTCAAGACCTTATTTGCACCTCGTTTCGCCAGGGTAATCAGTGTTTCCGGCGACCCGATAGGCGGCCTAATTAGGCAGGTGGCGCGGGGGGGTCAACCCCTTTTTTCAGGAATCTTCTCCGCAGGGTGGATTCCTTTCCTGACCATCGTTATATGCCCGCCATGCGACAGACACACGACACCGGTTTGCCCTTCATGAAGATGCACGGGCTGGGCAATGACTTTGTCATTGTGGATGCGCGTGCGCAGTCTATTCAGATCACTTCGGCCCTGGCGCGGGGAATCGGTCATCGGCAATTTGGTGTCGGCTTCGACCAATTGGCCGTTATCGAAAACGGCAAAGCGGATGCCCATTTGGTGTTCTACAACTCGGATGGCTCCACCTCTGCGGCCTGCGGGAATGCCACGCGATGTATCGCAAGGATCCTGATGCAGGAAACGGGGAAAACCGAACTCACGCTGACGACCGAGCGCGGCACTCTGTACGCAACCGACGCCGGAGACGGCCTGACCTCGGTCAACATGGGGCAGCCGCAGCTGACCTGGAACGAGGTTCCGCTGGCCGAAGAGGTCGACACCCTGGAATTGCCGATCGAAGGCGCACCGACTGCGACAGGAATGGGCAATCCGCACTGCACCTTCTTTGTCGAAGACGCCGAAGCGATCCCGCTGACCGAATTCGGCTCACGTTACGAGCATCACCCGCTTTATCCTGAACGCACCAATGTGCAGGTCGCGCAGATCATCGGCCCAGACCACATTCGCATGCGCGTGTGGGAGCGGGGTGTTGGGATCACGTTGGCTTCAGGCTCGTCTTCCTGCGCCACGGCCGTTGCGGCCGCGCGCCGCGGACTGACCGGGCGTAAGGTGCAGATCGACCTCGATGGCGGTACCATCTGGATCGATTGGCGTGACGACGGTGTCTGGATGACCGGCCCGACCTGCCACGTCTTCAACGGCACCCTTACGCCGGAGTTCCTGGAGAGCCTGGGATGAGCGCTCCCAAATTCACCACCCTGGGCTGCCGCCTGAACGCCTATGAGACCGAGGCGATGAAAGAGCTGTCGCAGCAGGCAGGCCTCAGCAACGCGGTTGTGGTCAACACCTGCGCAGTGACGGCCGAGGCCGTGCGCAAAGCCCGGCAAGAGATTCGCAAGCTGCGCCGGGAAAACCCCGATGCACGGCTGATCGTGACGGGCTGCGCCGCCCAGACCGAGCCCGAAACCTTTGCTAAAATGGAAGAGGTCGACGCGGTCATTGGCAATACCGAGAAAATGCAGCCCGCCACCTGGAAGGGCATGGCTGCAGATTTTATCGGACAGACCGAGGCGGTACAGGTCGATGACATCATGTCCGTCACCGAGACCGCTGGTCACCTGATCGACGGCTTTGGGACTCGTTCCCGTGCCTATGTGCAGGTCCAGAACGGCTGTGATCACCGCTGCACCTTCTGCATCATTCCCTACGGTCGTGGGAACTCGCGCAGCGTCCCTGCAGGCGTTGTGGTGGATCAGGTCAAACGCCTGGTCGACCGCGGGTACAACGAAGTCGTCCTGACCGGTGTTGACCTGACCTCTTGGGGCGCAGACCTGCCCGCACAACCTAAGCTTGGTGATCTGGTGATGCGGATTCTCAGGCTGGTGCCCGATCTGCCGCGCCTGCGGATCAGTTCAATCGATTCGATAGAGGTGGATGAGAACCTGATGCAGGCGATCGCGACCGAGCCGCGCCTGATGCCCCACCTGCATCTGTCTCTGCAGCACGGGGACGACCTGATCCTGAAACGGATGAAGCGCCGCCACCTGCGTGACGATGCCATCCGCTTTACCGAAGAGGCCCGCAAGTTGCGCCCTGAGATGACCTTTGGCGCCGATATCATTGCCGGCTTTCCGACCGAATCCGACGCGCATTTCGAGAACTCACTGAAACTGGTGGCCGAGTGCGATCTGACTTGGCTGCACGTGTTCCCTTATTCCAAACGCGACGGCACCCCCGCCGCCCGCATCCCGCAGCAAGTCAATGGCAATGTGATTAAGACCCGCGCCGCTCGTCTTCGTGCGGCTGGCGAAGCACAGGTCGCAAGACACCTGCAGGCCCAAATCGGCAAAACCCATCACATTCTGATGGAAAACCCGCAAATGGGCCGGACTGAGCAATTTACCGAAGTCACCTTTAAGGTGCCTCAAACCGAGGGTGAGATTGTGACAGCGGCGATCCTTGGCAAAACGGGCAACCAGCTTAAAGCCTGATCCGCACTTCATCTGGCCAAAAATATCCCGGGGTTGAATTGGCCGCAGGCCAAGAAGGGGCTGGCCCCTTCTATCCTCTGACAACAAAAAAACCCCCGAGACCAGTGGCGCGGGGGTTTTTTGAATTAAGCTTTTCAACCGGATCAAACGGTCTTTTTGCCCTTCACACCGGCCCACAAACGTTTGTTGACCAGGTACAGCAGCACCGACAGGACCGACAGGAAGATCACACCAACGAAGCCCGAGTATTTGCGCTCCATCATCTTCGGTTCAGCGGTCCACATCAGGAAGGCTGCGATGTCCTCGGACATGGCTTCAACGGTGGCGGGGTGGCCATCAGCGAATTCAACCTGATCATCGGACATCGGCGGCGCCATCGAGATCCAGCCTCCGGGGAAGGCTTTGTTCTCATACAGAATGGTACCTGCCTCTTCTTTCTCTTCACCGGTGTATCCGTCCAGCAGCGACGCGATGTATTCCGCACCGCCCATACCTTTGAACAGTTGGTTGATCCCAAGACCGTAAGGTCCGTGGAAACCGGCGCGGGCCTTAGCCATCAGGCTCAGGTCCGGTGCGCCAACACCGTTGTTTGCCGGGAAGTGGTCGGTCGGGATTGCCGGGCGGAAGTCATCCAGCTCGGGGTCGAACACCTCGAAGTTGTCCGCTGCGTAGGCGATCACTTCTTCTTCGGAATAGCCCAGCGCTTCGAGATCACGCAGAGGGACATATTGCAGGCCGTGGCAGGCCGCACAGACCTCGGTATAGACCTGTAGACCGCGCTGCAGCTGGTTTTGATCCCAGGTGCCAAACGGACCTTCAAACGAGAAGTCGAAGTCTTCGATGTGCTGGTCGCCGCCACCTGCTGCGAAGGACGCAGCAGGGGTAAGGGCCAAGGCAAACGCGGCACCGATTGCAAGTTTCTTGAACATGGTTTCCGGTCCCTCTTCTTACTCGGCCGGCGTGGCTTCGGCGTCAGCCTTGCCATAATGCGCGTTGAAGTCTTCTTCGATGGTCTCGGGCTGCGGCAGCGGCTTCTCGATCACACCAAGGATCGGCAGGATCACCAGGAAGTAGGCGAACCAGTAAGCCGACGCGATCAGCGAGAAGGTCGCATAGGGCTCTTCCGCGGGCATCGCCCCCAGCCACATCAGGGCGAAGAAGTCGATGATCAGCAGGTAGAACCACCATTTGAACATCGGACGGTACTTGCCCGAACGTACGGTCGAGGTATCCAGCCAGGGCGCCAGCGCCATTGCCAGAATCGCACCAAACATCGCCAGAACACCAAAGAACTTGGCGTCGATGATGCCGCCAGTGATGAAGCTGGCGAACTGAACTACCCAGACCTCACCGGTAAAGGCACGCAGGATCGCGTAGAACGGCAGGAAGTACCATTCGGGCACGATGTGTGCGGGCGTGACCAGCGGGTTGGCTTCGATGTAGTTGTCCGGGTGGCCCAGATAGTTCGGCATGAAGCCGACAACCGCCCAGAACACAACTAGGATCACGGCCAGTGCGAACAGGTCCTTGATCACGAAATACGGCCAGAACGGCAGCGTGTCTTTCTCGGCATCGGCTTTCGACGTGCGGCGAACCTCAACACCCGTGGGGTTGTTGTTGCCGGTGGTGTGGAAAGCCCAGATGTGCACGATGACCAGCGCCGCGATAACAAACGGCAGCAGGTAGTGCAGCGAGAAGAAGCGGTTCAGCGTGGCGTTGTCCACAGCGGGTCCGCCCAGCAGCCAGGTCTGGATCGCTTCACCTACAAATGGGATTGCGCCAAACAGGCCGGTGATCACGGTCGCACCCCAGAAGGACATCTGACCCCAGGGCAGAACGTAACCCATGAAGGCGGTGCCCATCATCATCAGGTAGATCAGCATACCGATGATCCACGTGATTTCACGCGGGGCTTTGTACGACCCGTAGTACAGGCCACGGAACATGTGGATGTAGACCGCAACAAAGAACAGCGAAGCGCCGTTCATGTGCAAATAGCGGATAAAGTAGCCACCATTCACGTTGCGCATGATGTGCTCGATGCTGGCGAAAGCCAGGTCAACATGCGGGGTGTAGTGCATCACCAGAACGATACCGGTGATGATTTGCAGCGCCAGGCAGAACGCCAGGACGATGCCCCAGATCCACCACCAGTTCAGGTTCTTGGGGGTGGGGATCATGATGGTGTCGTAAATCAGGCCGACGATGGGCAGGCGGCTGTTCAGCCACTTCTCGCCGTTTGTCTTCGGCTCGTAATGATCGTGGGGAATTCCGGACATAAGTTAGGTCTCCCTTAGCCGAGCTTGATGGTGCTGTTGTCCACCCATTCCGCAGGGGGAACAGGCAGGTTTTCAGGTGCGGGGCCTTTGCGGATACGTCCGGCCAAATCGTAGTGCGATCCGTGGCAGGGGCAAAACCAACCGCCGAAATCACCGGCGTCGCCCAGCGGGACACAACCCAGGTGCGTACAAACGCCCATCTGGACGATCCATGCACCGGGCGCTTCGCCTTCGGGCGACGGCATCACGCGGTTGGCGTCGGTCGCAGGCGCATCGGCGCTCAGGTTGAAGTTACGCGCCAGCGGATCCGGCAGTGCGCCAACGCCTTCGGCGTCCTGCTCTTGTGCTTCCTGAATCTCGGCACCGGTGCGGTGGCGGACAAACACGGGCTTACCCAGCCATTTGACGGTCAGCTGGGTACCGGGTTCAACGCCGCTCACATCCACGCGGATCGAGGACAGCGCCTGAACGTCTGCCGATGGGTTCATTTGGTTGATCAGGGGCCATACGGCTGCACCCGTCGCAACGACACCTGCGCCGCCTGCGACGTAGTAGAGGAAATCTCTGCGGGTGCCTTCGTGGTCTTCTGCGTGGGACACGAGGTTTTCTCCGATTCCGGCGCCCGGAGGATACCGGGCAAACATGCATCAGCACCGCATCAAAGCGGCGTCTCATCGCGGCTATCTAGCCGGGAGAAATCGGTTCGTCCAGCGGTCATAGGCGCGCAGTGCGCCACATCCGGGCTTTCATGTCACAACGAGGGGCTAATTTTTCAAGATATGGACCTGATTTTCGGAAAAAACACGCCAGCAACCTTGCACCCCGACCGTGTGATTCGAATCGCCGGATTGAGGCACATTGATGCTGTCCCGATCGCGCTCCTAGTGGTCGCGGCACGTGCCAACCCGTTGGAAATATAGTCGGGCAAAGGGTGATTTGCGCTTTGTTTCATCATGCCGCTTGATCATTGCGTCATATTCGGGAATATTCCCTAATTTGAACGTAACGTCGAATCCCGCCTCGGACAAACTGGCCGCACATCTGCGAGGATTGCGGGAACGCCACGGCATGACGCTGGATGCGCTGGCTGGCAAAACGGGTTTAAGCCGCGCCACCTTGTCGCGAATTGAGAAAAACGAAGTCAGCCCGACCGCTGAGACGCTTGGACGTCTGGCCACGGTCTACGCGCTGCCAATTTCTCAGCTTCTTGCACCGTTGGAGCAGAGCTTCCAGCCGATCGTTCGACGGCTGGACCAACCGGTCTGGACCGATGCCACGCAGGAGTTTGAGCGCCGTAACGTTTCGCCGCCAAGCGGGCAGCTTTCGGTTGAGATGATCGAGGGGACCTTGGGCGCGCAGCAGCGCATTGCCTACGATGCACCTGCGATTCCGGGGCAAGAACACCACCTGTATGTCTTGTCCGGACAGATCGAAATCACGGTCGAGGGGAAAGCCCATGACCTTCGCCAAGGGGATTGCCTTCGCTACATCCTGTTCGGTGAGACGGTTTTCAAAACGACCCATTTGCCCTGTACCTATGTGATCGCCTTGTCATGACACATCAGCCACCTTTCGTTTCGCGCCTTACCCCATCAGACATCGATGAAAACCTGACCGACCTTTGCCGCGTACTTGTCGACAGTGTCGCCGACGGGGCTGCGATCAGCTTCATGATGCCTCTTGACCAAGAAACAGCCGCGCGGTTCTGGGCGGATGACGTCAAACCAGCTGTGGAAAAGGGCGAGCGGCACCTGTTCGGCGCGTTTGCCAAGGGCCGCTTGATTGGCACGGTCCAGCTGTTGCTCAGCATGCCACCCAATCAGCCCCACCGGGCGGAAATCTCGAAGATGATCGTTCATCCTATGGCCAGACGCCAGGGATTGGGTAAAGCCCTGATGAGTGAGGCGCTGGCCGCCGCGCAAGACGAGGGCAAAACTCTCGTCACCCTGGACACGCGGACAGGCGATGTTTCGGAATCCCTTTACAAGTCTGTCGGGTTCGAACCCGCGGGTATCATCCCCGATTTCGCATTCGACCCGGATGGCCAATCCCGCCACGCGACAACCTATATGTACCGATATCTTTGATTTTACGCCTAAAGTCACCCGGCGTTCGGCGCGTTACTATCGGATGCTCGCCAAGGGCCGAATGGACTTGGAAAATCTGATTTAAAAATACATATTTTACAATAGCTTAGGCAGGTATGATTTCGATTGCACTTCGCTCGTTAATGGGTGAAAGGCCGGGACAATACAACCTTAGCAGGATGTCCCCATGCCTAAATTCTTTGCACCCCTTCTGACCTTCGCGCTTGCTATTTCATCTCAGGCTTTGGCCGCCGGTGATCCGGCAAAAGGCGAAAAGCTCTACAATCGCTGTTCCTCGTGCCACGCGATCATCAAAGATGGCGAGGTTTTGGTCAAAGGCGGCATCACCGGCCCAAATCTCTATGGCGTTGTCGGACGCGTGGCCGGCACCGAATACGACTATCTGAACGGCAGCGAACGCCTGCCTGTGGGTATGTTCACCGACGACATGATCCGGGCAGGTCAGGAAGGGCTGGTTTGGACCGAGGAAAACATCGTCGCCTACTCGAAAAACCCGATCGTGTTTATTCAGGAGTATCTGGACGACAAAACCGCGCGTCCGAATATGAGCGTTAAGCTCAAAAAGGGTGCCGACGACATCGCGGCCTATCTCGCCACATTCAGCGAGTGATGGCCGTCTCTGGTCGCCCTGGTGTCAGGGCGATCAGCGCGCCAAATCGCGGTCAGGCCGGCGGTTGCGTTGCAACCATGCTGGGACGCAAAGCAAACGTTTCGTACCAGGCTGCCAACGCGTCATTTCCCTTGCGCCAACCGCGCGCGTCATGACGGAAATCAAGGTAGCCAAGCGCACAAGCCACCGCGACCTGCCCCATATCGAGCTGTCCTGACAAATGCGCCATCCAGCGCTGGTTCAATGCAGCGCAGGCGCGTTCGATCTTGGTCCATTGCGCATCGGACCAATCGTCCCACTGCTTGTCCTCTGGCCGCATCCGGCCCTCATAAGTGATCAGCAACGCCGCATCCAGAATTCCATCGGCCAGCGCTTCAAGTGTCAGCACATCCCAATGCCGCGGCCCGTCCTGATACAGCCCGGCCTGCGCGCGATCGTTCAGAAATGAGCAGATGACCCGGCTATCAAACAGCGTCGGCCCGTCAGGGCGTTCCAGCGCAGGCACTTTGGTCAAAGGTGCCTTGGCCAGCAGCGGCTCGGCCGGAGACATCGGAGTCGTCGCGGTCGTCATCAACTCGACATCCTGCAACTGATCGGTTTCGTGCAGTAAAACCATAACTTTACGCACGTACGGCGAGGTTGGGCTGAAATAAAGTTTCATGAGCAATCTCCCTGACTCGGCGGAACCTTACAGGACAGGATGCAAAACAAAACCCGTCAGTTGCTGCCCTGATCGGCCTGCGTCATCAATTTTTGCAGAGCCTCCAGTTCAGAGCCGATGCCATTATGCGCAATTTGCCCGGCTGCGCTTTCGCGTGCAGCGTCGGGTTTGTTCTGATTCAGTTTCCAGGTGCCCTGAATGTCATCAATGCGCAAACGGAACGGCACGATCATACGCATCATCCGCTCCAGCGCATCCGCGCTCATTTTTTGTGTGGTCCACGGGGGTTTGGGCAGCAAACGTGCCTCGTAAAAAGCGGATTGGCGGTCCAGAAGGTCCAGCAATTCCTCCTGCGGGCGTTGCTCTAGCTGGCCGGTCAGGTGAACGGCAACATAATTCCAGGTCGGAACCTGATCCTCGACCCCATACCAGTCTGGTGAGACATATCCATCCGGCCCGCTCACCGCGATCCGGGCGGGCCCGGGCAATCGCAGCGCGCGTGCAATCGGGTTCGACCGGACCAGATGCAACTCAGCGCAGGTGCCATCTTCAGACACCAGAAACGGCACGTGGCTGATTAGCGGAGCAGACTCTGTCGACACAGCCAGAACACCAAACGCGCGATCGCGTGCGAAAGAAATGTGGCGCGCGGTTTCTTCCGCTCGAAAGGCTGGATTAGGGTGCATGGCGGTCCTCCTGCAAAACCTCTTGCAGAATGGCCGTGGCCTTGGCAAGGTCCGCACGTTCTCAGGGCGGGGCGAAATTCCCCACCGGCGGTATGCGGGCTATGACCCGTAAGCCCGCGAGCGGCCCAGCAGTGTCCACGATCCGAATAGTGGGAACCGGTTTTCGGACAAATTGTGGAACCACCAAAGGGTGTCAGCAGATCTGGTGAGACGCCAGAGCCGACGGTTACAGTCCGGATGAAAGAGAACGTGCAGCGTGCCGCCCAGCGGCATGTCTGTTCGTGATCGCCTTGGGTGACGTGTCTGTTACGAGAGGAGATTACGATGACACACACCCGCTACGCTTTCATCAAGGCCAATTGGCATTCCGATATCGTCGACCGTGCGCTGGACGGGTTCCTCGAACTCATTCCCGCTGAACAGGTCGATGTCTTCGACGTCCCCGGCGCGTTCGAGATGCCGCTACTGGGCCGCGATATGGCCAAAACCGGCCAGTACGCCGCCGTGGCCTGCGCCGCTTTTGTTGTCGACGGCGGCATCTATCGACATGACTTCGTGGCCCAAGCGGTCGTGGACGGGCTGATGCGCGCCGGGCTGGACACAGGTGTGCCCGTCCTGTCCGTTTCCCTGACGCCGCACCAATACCAAGAGACCGACCATCACAACGCCATCTATCGCGCGCATTTTGTTGAAAAGGGCCGAGAGGCTGCAAAAGCAGCGCTGATGATCACGAAAACCCGCGCCGAAATCGCAGATGCCGCCTGATCTTCATCTTTTCAAAAAATACTCAAACACGCTGCCCGGCGGGCAGCGTGACACCGGCCCAACCGCAAATCCGCTTGAGGCCAAGGGCCTTGCCCGCTAATCACGACGCGCAAAGGAGCATGCCCCATGTCGATGAACAGCTTTGGCCACCTCTTCCGCGTCACCACCTGGGGTGAAAGCCACGGACCCGCACTTGGTGCGACGGTCGACGGCTGCCCGCCGGGCGTTGAGGTTGACGAGGCGATGATCCAGCACTGGCTGGACAAGCGCAAACCGGGTCAGAACAAATTCACCACCCAACGGCGCGAACCCGATCAGGTGAAAATCCTGTCCGGCGTTTTCGAGGGTCAAACCACCGGCACACCGATTCAGCTGATGATCGAGAACACCGATCAGCGCTCGAAGGACTACGGCGATATCATGGACAAGTTCCGTCCGGGTCACGCCGACATCACCTATTGGCAAAAATACGGGATCCGCGACTATCGCGGCGGCGGGCGCAGCTCGGCACGTGAAACCGCATCGCGCGTCGCGGCAGGTGGGTTGGCGCGCGAGGCGATCAAGCAGATTGCGCCGAATGTGCAGATCACCGGTTACATGACCCAGGTCGGACCGCATAAGATCGACCGGGACAATTTCGACTGGTCCCAGATCGAACAGAACCCGTTCTGGGCGCCGGACGCTCAGGCCGCCGACGATTGGGCCGCATATCTGGACGACCTGCGCAAGTCGGGCAACTCGGTCGGCGCGGTGGTCGAGGTCGTGGCCCGCGGCGTGCCTGCGGGAATCGGTGCGCCGGTTTATGCCAAGTTGGACACGGATTTGGCCTCTGCGATGATGTCGATAAACGCGGTTAAAGGCGTTGAGATCGGTGAAGGTATGGCGGCCGCCGAACTGACGGGCGAGGCCAACGCGGATGAGATCTTCATGGGCCAGAACGGCCCCCAATACAGCTCGAACCACGCGGGCGGCATCCTTGGCGGCATTTCGACCGGTCAGGACATTGTCGTTCGATTTGCGGTCAAACCGACTTCGTCCATCCTGACGACACGCAAGACCATCACCAAATCTGGCGAAGAAACCGAGATCATCACAAAAGGCCGCCACGATCCTTGCGTGGGCATCCGTGCCGTACCGGTGGGTGAGGCGATGATGGCCTGCGTGATCCTCGACCACCTGCTGCTGCACCGCGGCCAGATCGGAGAGAACCGTGGACGGATCGGCTGATCTGCGTACGCGCCTGCGCACCATTGTTGCGCAGCGAATGGAAACCGACCCGGCCCATGATCTGGCGCATTTGGATCGGGTTTGGGTGAACGCACAATCCATATCAGACGACCAGACCGACATGCCCGTGTTGCTGGCCGCTGCCTATCTGCATGATCTGGTAAACCTGTCCAAGGACGATCCCAATCGGCACCTTGCCTCGCGCAGATCGGCGGAAGACTCAGAGCCTATTCTTGCCAAACTGGGCTATTCTCTGGACCAGATTGCCGCGATCAAACACGCGATTGAGGCACATAGCTTTTCCGCCAATATCACGCCAGAGACACCCGAGGCCTGCATCCTGCGCGATGCCGACAGGCTGGATGCATTGGGTGCGATTGGTATCGCGCGGAATTTCTCAGTCTCTGGTGCTTTGGGCCGGTCGCTTTACGATCCGGCGGACCCGTTTGCGGCTGACCGCCCGCTGGACGATCTGCACTTCTCGATCGACCATTGGAAGGTCAAGCTGTTGCGCCTGCCGGGCGACATGCTGACGGATGCCGGCAAAAAGATCGCACAGCGCAGAATCACCCGTATGATCCGCTTTCTGGAAGAATTCGCGCACGAAATCGGCACCCCGCTGCCGCCTGATTGGACAAATCTCTAAACGACACGTTGATCTTTCCCGGCCAAAAGCGCAGGTTCGCGCCGATGGCAAAACCCTTAACATCGCATCGACCCGTATTGGCCGTCGCTCTGAAAACGAGCGCGGTGTTTCTGTTCACCGTCATGGCGTCGATCGTCAAAGCACAGTCTGACCACTTCCCTCCGGGCGAGATGGTGTTCTTTCGCTCTTTATTCGCCATACCGGTGATTATGATGTGGCTGATCGCGCGCGGAGAATTGGCGCAGGGTTTCAAAGTGCGCAAACCCATGGGCCATTTCTGGCGCGGCGTTCTGGGAACCACCGCAATGGGGCTGACATTCACCGGTCTCGGCCTGATCCCCCTGCCCGAGGCCACGGCAATCGGGTACGCCACACCGATCTTCACCCTGATTCTGGCGGCCATCATGCTGGGTGAACGTATCCGGGCCATTCGGATCGCCGCCGTAGCCATCGGCTTGTTGGGTGTTCTGATCATGATCTGGCCGCGACTGGGCGGCAACAACATGGAGACCGCCGCCACCATTGGCGCGCTGTGTATTCTGGGCGCGACCGTCGCCCGAGCCTTTGTGCAGATCCACATCCGGCAGTTGGTGCAGGTCGATCACCCTGCCGCCATCGTGTTCTATTTCTCGATGACGGCGACCATTCTGTCCGGGCTGACCATCTTCTGGGGCTGGGTCGTGCCTACCTGGGAACAGGCGGCCTACCTGATTCTGGCTGGCCTGATCGGGGGCGTGGCCCAGATTCTGGTGACCTCATCCTATCGCTTTGGTCAGGCTTCGATGCTGGCGCCCTACGACTATACCTCGATGCTGTTTGCGATTGTCATTGGCTATATCTGGTTCAGCGAGTTGCCGACATTGGTGATGCTGGCTGGCGCGGCACTGGTGATTGCGGGCAACATCGTCGTGATCTGGCGCGAACATCAGCTGGGGTTGGAGCGCGGCAAGGCCCGCTCGGTCACGGACCCCAAAGGGTGACTTTACCTTTCGCAAACTTCGCTTAGGTTGACCGCAACATCAGGAAAGGTTCCGCAGATGAGCGACGCACAAGATCACAAGGAAAAGATGCAGAAGGTGCAGGCCAAGCACCGCAAGAAAGTGTCCGAGGCCGTCGACCCGGATCGCGGTCTGGTTCTGATCAACACCGGCAAGGGCAAGGGCAAATCCTCGTCCGCATTCGGGGTTGTGATCCGCGCGTTGGGCTGGGGACAGAAGGTTGCCGTTGTGCAGTTCATCAAGGGCAAATGGAAAACCGGTGAGCGGCGGTTCTTTGAAGAACGCGATCTGGTCACCTGGCACACAATGGGCGAAGGGTTTACTTGGGACACCCAGGACCGCGAGCGTGACATTGCCGCCGCAAACGCCGCCTTCGACAAGGCCCGCGCCCTGATGTCCAGCGGAGAGTATGATCTGGTCGTACTGGACGAGATCAACATCGCCCTTCGCTATGAATACCTGTCAGTCGAGCAGGTGATTGACGGGCTTAATGAACGGTCTGACAAGACCAGCGTGTTCCTGACCGGGCGCGACGCTCCGCAGGCTCTGCGCGAGTATGCCGATCTGGTCACCGAAATGACCGAAGAGAAACACCCGTTTCAGGCCGGAATCAAAGCCCAGCGTGGTGTGGATTTCTGAATATCAGAGCCTAATCAGTCCCAATTGGGGCTGCTAAGCCTGCGGGTGTTCGTTCAGAAACCTGACAGACCCGCGTCGGCTTGCGGCGCTGTCTGGCAGGGTTCTTTCGTCTGTTTCGGCGTCTATGGCTTTGGGCGCGTCGACATAGGCGCAATAATCGCCGTTGCAGTTGCAGCCGCAGGCTGTGGCTGCCTCGTGTCGTGCCATGATTTCGTCAAGCGGATCGCCCATCATCAAACCCTACGCATGCGTCGTTTCCGAGGCGGCGGCGTGCCCTCACTGTGCAATGCGCTATGCACGCAGACCGCCTCGAAATCCTGTGCTGGATGCTAGCACATCTGGCCTTGGGCTTTATCTGATTATTTTTGTCGGAATTTTCAAGGGGAAATGAAAGCGCGCCGAATTGTTGATCGGCGCGCGCGGGTATCTGCCCAAGCGATCAGATCGCTTTGGTCTGCGGGTCCAGGGTGACCGACCAAAGCTCGGTATCGGCGCGGTCCATCAGGCGCACGGTCATCTGCTGGGTGTTGCCGTCAATGTCGACCAGACCAAAGAACTGCAAACCGGCGCTGGGCGGCAGGTTTGCGCCTTGCTCTTCGCTAGGTGCTTTGACGAACTTCACCTCGGGACCGAACGTGCCGTCCAAGCCGTTCGGACCGAACGTTCCGGCATGCAGCGGACCGGACACAAACTCCCAAAACGGCTCAAAATCCTGAAATTGTGCGTTGTTAGGGTCATAGTAGTGCGCTGCTGTGTAGTGCACGTCCGCCGTGAACCAGACCGTATTGGTGATGCCCGCGGTTTTGATGAACCGAAGCAAGTCAGCGATTTCCAACTCGCGTCCCTTGGCCGGTCCGCTGTCACCGTTCGAGATCGCCTCGGCCCCGGCCTGTTCCTTCCAGTTATCCCAGACGATCAACCCGATGGGCATATCTGACGCGATCACTTTCCAAGTGGCTTGCGACGACGCCAGCTCGCGCTTGAGCCACGCCAGCTGTTCAGCGCCCAGGATGCGCGACTGATCGGTGATCTCATCCTCCATCGACGGACCGTTGGGCCCGCGATAGCTGCGCAGGTCCAGGAAGAACACGTCCAGCATCGGACCGTAAGAGATCTTGCGATAGACCCGCCCCGGCTCGGCCGGTGTGAACCGCAGCGGCGTCATCTCGTGAAAGGCGCGACCGGCGCGTGATTGCAGCACATGCACGGACTTCTCTGTATAGCAATCGTCCGAGATCAGGTCTTTGGCATCGGACCAGTTGTTCACGACCTCATGGTCATCCCACTGGAAGAACGTCGGGCAGACGGCATTCATGGCGCGCACATGATCGTCCATCAGATTGTATTTCCACTGGGCGCGAAACTCGTCCAGCGTTTCAGCCACTTTGCGTTTTTCGTCGATCAGGGTGGTGTTTTTCCAGATCACCTGCCCGTCTTTTTCAACCTCGTCCTTCATCGGACCATCGGCATAAACCGTGTCACCCGAATGAATGAAAAAGTCCGGCCGATGCTGCGCCATGGTGGCGTAGGTACGCATACCGTCGTCATCGATGCCCCAGCCCTGCCCGGCCGTATCCCCAGACCATGCAAACCGGATATCGCGGCGCGAGGTTGGCGCGGTGCGGAATTGGCCAACAATAGGCTCTGAAACAGCGTTGATATCGTTCAGATCGGCGGCGACAAACCGGTAGAAGATATCCTGGTCCGAAGGCAGCCCGTCCACCAGGCGCTTGATGGCCATGTCGCTATTTGGGATCGCATCCATCGGGGTCAGTTGACGCGCATCAGCAAAGCTTTCGGTGGTCGAAACCTCCATCATCACGCGGGCCGGACGATCAGTGCGTGTCCAAATTATCCCAGAGCTAGTATCGACATCGCCGGATTGAACGCCGTGGGTAAAGACCGGACGCCCATTGGCTCGGCTGATCGAAGGGGCCGCAAGCGCTGCGGCAAAGGCTGTGCTGCCGGCCAAAAAGGTCCGACGATTTGGGTTAAGGATACGGGACATGGGGCTCTCCTGTCTGGTGGTCCATTACAGATCACGGGATTAGTGAGCCTTACTGAGCCGTCTGTTTGTAAAACAATCGGCTCAGTTTCTTGAAGCTATCATAATGATATTGTGACGCCTGTGGATAAACTGTTGCAGACGTCTATGGCGTTGGGATCAGGCGCGGACCAACGCCTCGTAATCCGAAGCGATTTCGCGAGTCAGGTCGCCGACCTCAAACGTGTAATCGCCAATCTGACCAACCGGAGTGACCTCGGCTGCCGTACCGGTCAGCCAGCATTGTTCGAAATCGGCCATTTCTTCCGGTTTGATGCGGCGTTCGTGGACGGTGATGCCTTTGTCCTTCAGCATCTGAATCACCGTCTGGCGTGTGATGCCGTTCAGGAAACAATCGGCCAGCGGGGTGTGGACCTCGCCATCTTTCACAAAGAACACGTTCGCGCCGGTCGCCTCGGCCACATATCCGCGCCAGTCCATGAACAGCGCATCCGAGCAGCCTTTGGCCTCTGCCTTATGCTTTGAGATGGTGCAGATCATGTACAGACCGGCGGCCTTGGCGTGCACCGGAATGGTTTCAGGGCTTGGCCGTTTCCATTCCGCGATGTCCAGCTTGGCACCCTGCATCTTGGCATCGCCGTAGTAGGCACCCCAGGGCCAGACCGCGACAGCCATCCGCACCGGGTTTTTGGCCGAGGCCACACCCATATCCTCGCCCGATCCGCGCCAGACCAGCGCGCGGACATAGGCGTCCTGCAGACCGCTGGCCTTCAGCGCTTCTTCCTTGGCCGCCTCGATCTCGTCCACCGAATAGGGCATCGGCATGTCCAAAGCCTCGGCCGAGGCGATCAGACGCTCGGAATGTTCCCGGCTTTTGAAGATCTTGCCGTTATAGGCGCGCTCACCCTCGAACACCGAGGACGCGTAGTGCATCGCGTGGGTCAGAATGTGCACATTTGCTTCGCGCCAAGGCACCAGTTTGCCATCCAACCAGATGACGCCATCACGATCATCATACCCCGCCATGCGAAACCTCCTGATCCGGGATCAATTTTCGATTGTTGCGTAAATTAAGTCCGCTTCGGACATAAAGTTGCGCAAAAACTGCGATTCGATACCTGTCCACTCTTGGAATGTCAATAAGGCTGACATAAACTCGGCCAGAGTAACGAATGAGGCATACCATGTCGGATACCCGCCCCGCCCCGGCGTTTGGGGGCGAGAGCCTTTTGTTCTTGACCGACGAACAGTTGCGGCAGGGGATCGAGGCCATGTTCTTCGCCTATCGCGGCTTTACTGCCGACCCCGATCGCATCCTGACCGAAATGGCCTATGGACGGGCGCATCACCGGGCGATTCACTTTATTAACCGCGCGCCGGGGACCACGGTCAACAACCTTCTGGCTATACTCGGCGTGACAAAACAGTCTCTGAACCGGGTTTTGCGCACGCTGATCGAGGACGGTCTAGTCGAAAGCCGGGTCGGGTCTGTGGACAAACGCGAAAGACACCTATTTCTGACAGAACAGGGCAAGGCGTTAGAGGCCAAGCTGTCCGAGGCCCAGCGCGTTCGAATGCGGGCCGCGTACAAAGAAGCGGGGCCCGAGGCTGTGTCAGGGTTTCGTAAAGTGCTTGAAGCAATGATGGATACTGATATGCGTCATGCCTACACGAAACTGCGGGATACCACCTCATGAGCGATATGGACGCCCATCTGCTGATCGTCGACGATGACGAGCGTATTCGTGATCTGTTGAAGAAGTTTCTGATGCGGAACGGGTTTCTGGTGACGGCCGCGCGGGATGCGGCCCATGCGCGGCGGGTGTTGTCGGGGTTGGATTTCGACATGATCGTTCTGGATGTGATGATGCCGGGCGAGGATGGTGTCAGCCTGACCAAGGCCCTGCGCGAGACCCACGCGACACCGATCCTGCTGCTGACCGCACGCGGCGAGACCGAGCACCGTATTGCAGGGCTTGAAGCAGGTGCGGACGACTATCTTGCCAAGCCATTCGAGCCGAAAGAGCTGTTGCTGCGGATCAACGCGATCCTGCGGCGGATGCCGGAAACGCCGGCGCAAGATACCGCGGCGAAAATCCTGCACCTTGGCCCGATCCGCTATGACATTGAGCGGGGAGAGATGTGGCAAGGCGAAGACCCGGTGCGTCTGACCGCGACGGAAAGCCAATTGATGAAGATCTTCTCAGCTCAGCCCGGAGAGCCGATCAGCCGCGCCAAACTGGTCGAGGATCTGGGGCGCGACAAAGGGCAGGCGCAGGAACGCGCGGTGGATGTGCAGATCACGCGTCTGCGTCGCAAGATCGAACAGGACCCGAAGCAGCCGCGTTACCTGCAGACCGTCCGCGGCGCTGGATACATGTTGGCACCGGATTGATTTAGCCGCTGCGCGGCATTTTCTTGCCTTCGGCGAGGATATTTTTGGCCAGATGAAGATGGGATCCCGATGACAACCGCCCTTTTGACCCATGCCGATTGCCTTGATCACGTGACACCGCAAGGCCACCCCGAACGGGTGGCGCGGTTGGAGCATATTCTTCACGCGCTGGAAGGATTGGACCTGAAACGCGTGACAGCCCCAATGGCGGCCGATGACGACCTTTTGCGCGTGCACCCGGAAAGCCATATTCGTGACATCCGAGATAGAAGGCCGGAGGACGGCTTTTCCCAGATCGATGGCGATACGTTTATGTCGCCGGGGTCTGTGGACGCAGCCTACAGGGCAGCAGGCGCTGCCGTGCGCGCAGTGGACATGGTTTTGGGCGGCGAAGCGCCGAACGCGTTTTGCGCCATTCGCCCGCCCGGCCACCATGCCGAGACCGAAACGGCTATGGGATTCTGCCTGTTTGGAAACGCCGCGTTGGCCGCCAAACATGCATTGGATCATCATGGGTTGAAGCGTGTGGCCGTTGTGGATTTCGACGTGCACCACGGAAACGGCACGCAGGACCTGCTTTGGGATGAGCGACGTGCGCTGGTGATCACCAGCCAGCAGATGCCCTTGTGGCCCGGGTCGGGCCGCCCCGATGAAACGGGCGCATATGAAACGGTCCTGAATATACCTTTGGCCCCGGGTTCAGGCGGCGCGGAAATGCGCGCAGCTTATGAAACGCAGGCCTTCCCGCGTCTGCGCGCGTTCAAACCCGAGTTGATCATTATTTCGGCCGGGTTTGATGCCCATCAGGACGATCCGCTGGCCAATCTGAACTGGTCCACGGGCGATTTTGCCTGGGTCACGGCTGAGCTGTGCCAGATCGCCGATGAGCTGTGTCAGGGCCGTATCGTCTCGACTCTGGAAGGCGGGTATGATCTGAACGCATTGGCCGAGGCCACTCGTGCCCATGTGGAAGAACTGATGAAGGCAGCCAGATGACCGATACTCCTGTTGATCAGATGACATTCGAACAAGCGATGAAAGAGCTTGAGGCCGTTGTCGGCCAGTTGGAGCGTGGGGACGTGGCGCTGGATCAATCCATTGCGTTGTACGAGCGCGGTGCCGCGTTGAAAAAACGCTGCGAAGATGAGCTGAAGCGGGCCGAGGAAAAAGTGGCGGCAATCACGTTGGACGCCAACGGGCAGCCAACCGGGACGACCCCTGTCGAAGGTCAGTAAATGTTCAAGGAAATTCTGGCGCAGGACGCCGCGCGGATTCAGGCGCAGTTCGATCTGGTTCTGAGAGCGCTGGACGATCTGGATGTGACCCGCGCAATGGCATACGCCACGCAAGGCGGCAAAAGGCTGCGCGGGTTTCTTGTGTTGGAAAGCGCCAGGTTGCATGATGTCGACCCTGCGCAGGCGATCTGGCCCGCGACGGGGATCGAGGCGCTGCACGCCTATTCGCTGGTACATGACGACCTGCCGTGCATGGATGATGACGATCTGCGGCGCGGACGTCCGACCGTACATGTGGAATGGGATGAAGGGACTGCCGTTCTGGCCGGGGATGCCCTGCAGACTTTGGCTTTTGAGCTGTGCACCCGTGCCGAGGTTGGAAATGCCGAGGTGCGCGCCAATTTGGCTCTGACACTGGCCAAAGCGAGCGGCGCGCAGGGAATGGTATTGGGCCAGGCGCTGGACATTACGGCCGAGACAACACCTGACCCTCTGACACTTGAACAGATCACCCAACTGCAGGCCGGCAAAACCGGCGCGCTGATCGAGTGGTCGGCCTGTGCAGGAGCGCGGTTGGCCCTGGCCGATCCTGATCCCTTGCGCCGATATGCCCAAGCGCTTGGACTTGCTTTTCAAATCGCGGATGACATCTTGGATGTTGAGGGCGATGCCGAAAAAGCCGGGAAGCGCCTGCAAAAGGATGCCGATGCAGGAAAGGCCACGTTTGTATCCCTGCTGGGCCTGGACGCGGCGAAGGCTCGCGCGGCCCAACTGGTAGATCAGGCCTGTACCGCTCTGGATGGATACGGAGCACAGGCAGAAACCTTGAAGGACGCGGCCCGCTTCGTTATTGCCCGGGACAGCTAAGCCAGGAACGCCAAATGTCTGACCGCCCGAACACGCCCTTGCTGGATCTTGTGAACCGCCCTGCGGATCTCAAGCAGTTTTCGGACGCGCAGCTGCACCAAGTGGCGCAGGAGTTGCGGTCCGAGACGATCTCGGCCGTATCCGTCACCGGCGGACATCTGGGCGCAGGCCTTGGCGTGGTCGAACTGACCACCGCGCTGCATGCCGTGTTCGACACGCCGCGCGACAAGATCGTCTGGGACGTCGGGCACCAGTGTTACCCGCACAAAATCCTGACCGAACGGCGGGACCGTATCCGCACCCTGCGCATGAAAGACGGCCTCAGCGGCTTCACCAAGCGCAGCGAAAGTCCCTATGACCCGTTTGGTGCGGCGCATAGCTCGACCTCGATCAGTGCCGCGCTGGGTTTTGCTGTCGCCCGTGATCTGGGGGGAGTGACCCCCGAAGGTCTGGGCGACGCGATTGCAGTGATTGGCGATGGATCAATGTCTGCGGGTATGGCCTTTGAGGCGATGAACAACGCAGGCCACCTGGGAAAACGCCTGATCGTTATCCTGAACGACAATGACATGAGCATCGCCCCGCCGGTCGGTGCGCTGTCCAGCTATCTGTCACGGCTCTATACCGAGGCCCCGTTCCACGATCTGAAAGCCGCAGCCAAAGGCGCGGTCTCATTGCTGCCGGAACCGTTCCGCGAAGGGGCCAAGCGCGCCAAGGAAATGCTTAAGGGCATGGCGATGGGCGGGGCATTTTTTGAAGAACTGGGCTTTAGTTATATCGGCCCCATTGACGGGCACGATATGGATCAGCTGTTGCCAGTCCTGCGAACGGTCAAGGCGCGGGCGACCGGTCCGATCCTGATCCACGTACTGACGAAGAAGGGCAAGGGCTATGCCCCCGCCGAGCAGGCCCGCGACAAGGGACATGCCACGGCAAAATTCGACGTTGTCACCGGCGAGCAGAAAAAAGCTCCGTCCAATGCACCGTCATATACGTCTGTCTTTGGCAAAACGCTGGTCGAAGCGGCAGGCCGGGACGATAAGATCGTCGCCGTCACGGCTGCAATGCCGGATGGTACGGGCCTGAACCTGTTTGCAGAACGCTACCCCTCGCGCTGTTTCGACGTCGCAATTGCCGAGCAACACGGTGTCACCTTTTCCGCCGCATTGGCCGCTGGCGGCATGAAGCCCTTCTGCGCAATGTATTCGACCTTTCTGCAACGTGGTTACGATCAGGTCGTGCATGACGTTGCTATTCAGCGCCTTCCGGTGCGCTTTGCAATCGACCGCGCGGGTCTGGTCGGCGCAGACGGCGCGACCCATGCAGGATCGTTCGACATCGCCTATCTTGCCAACCTGCCCGGCATGGTCGTGATGGCCGCGGCGGATGAGGCCGAGCTGGTGCATATGGTGGCGACTGCCGCTGCATATGATGACGGCCCGATTGCATTCCGCTATCCGCGCGGCGAAGGGGTTGGCGTTGACCTGCCGGAACAGGGCGAAGTTCTTGAGATCGGCAAGGGACGCATCATCCAAAAAGGCGCGCGCGTTGCGCTGCTCTCGTTTGGCACACGGTTGGCAGAGGTGCAGAAAGCGGCTGAGGCCCTGGCTGCGCGCGGAATCACTCCGACCATCGCGGACGCCCGTTTCGCGAAACCCCTGGATCGCGACCTGATCCTTGATCTGGCCGCCAACCACGAGGCGCTGATCACCATCGAAGAAGGTGCCATCGGCGGCTTTGGCAGCCATGTTTCACAGCTATTGGCGAATGAAGGCGTATTCGATCAGGGTCTCAAGTACCGCTCGATGGTCCTGCCCGATATTTTTATCGACCAGGCCAGCCCTGCGGATATGTATGCCGTTGCCGGGATGAATGCCGAGCAAATCGAGGCCAAGGTGCTGGCGGTTCTCGGTGTCGCCACCATCGGTGAGAAACGCGCTTAAAGCGCAGAGTTGAGCGCCCTGGGTGAGACGCAACCAAAACGGGGCAGGCGCCGCGAGGCCAGCGCCGCAGGCGCGCGATCCCCAAGTGGTTGCGTTCGAATGCTTTCTTGGCAAAGTTTCAGAGTCCGTAGATTGGAAGTGAGTCCCTGGGAACACAGAACGGGTTCTCGTCCCGGCGCGACATTTCTGCCAGCCCGCTTTTTTGTTAGGTGTTCAAAAAACGAAAATTCCACCCTTTGAGCAGGCGGGCGGATGAGAAAGATGATGGCAGCGCTGGCGGCGCTCACTCTGGCGAGTGTTCCGGCAGCGTCAAAAGAGATACAGGTCGGCAATGATCGGGGCGGACGGATCGTGGATCGCATGGTCCAGATCGAAATTGCCAACCGGACCCAGGCACAGTTTCGGATTACCGGAGATTATTGCCACTCCAGCTGTACCATGCTGTTGGGGGCAGATGACGTCTGCGTGTCCCCGAAAACAGTGTTCGGGTTCCATGGACCCCACCGTGCAAACCGTACAAAAATGACCACAGATGAGTTCGACAGAAAAAGCGTCTCGCTGTCCAGATATTACCCCAGTCCGGTCAAAAGCTGGTTCATGTCCAAGGCCAGATTCGCAGGCCCGAATGAACTTTTGTATGTATCTGGCGAATACCTGATCGGCCTCGGCATAAAGGAATGCGCCTGAGCGTCGAAGGCAAAAAGATCAGTCGGGCAACCCGGCATGGCTTCAGTGAGATTGAGAAAAGTGGTGCCTCAAGAGAGCATTTTATCTAAAATAGTTCATAAGTATATGAAAATAAACATTATCGCAAGGCCCTCAGTTTCCCTGTGTCGCGTTTTGTGTCACCTTCATTGAGGCTAGTGGACCTGATTTTAAGTCTTCTGACATCTTCGGTGTAAACGAAGCGTTTTTCAGAGGGTTCGTCACCTCAAAAGGCGAGTTAACATTCGCTGCGCCGAATGCGTCAGTGTGCCGTGAGCCCATTGCTGCTGTTGCCAGCCTACTTGGCTGCTGCGCTTGCGCTCGTCCAGTTCGGTTGCATTGCAGACGTTCGAGGTTTGGGTAACGAACTCACAGGACGCGGACTTAGCTGCCTTCCGAGCTTGAAAGCCCAACGTCCGTTCAACAAATCACCACACCCGCTAACGACATCCGTTCTTCGGCGCTTTCCGTCGGGGCGGCTGAGAGAGTCCCATCCTTCACGACGGTGACGTGATAGCCTCGATTTCTGGCCGCCAGCGCCGTCTTTTGGACACAGTAATTCATGTCCAAACCAACAAGACGTAGCCTGCCGACGTCGCGACTCTCAAAAAGAGCATCCAGTTCGCCCGTTTCGAATGCATCCTGCACGCGCTTAACAAGCACATGGTCGGGTAGTGATGTGAAAGCCTCGGCAATTTCTGTCCCGGCGCTGCCTTCTAGTGCTTGCCCTTTCATCATGAGCCTCGCTACCGTCTTTGTAGAAGGGATCGACCATTCCTGACGCACGGCGATGATGGGATTGCCTTGCGCACGCGCAGCTTCTGCTTCCGCAAGAATGACGGCTGCGGCGGCTTCTTTTGCAGCCTTCGAGTAAGGACCGCATTGCCAGAATATTGACTGTAGATCGATCAGCAGAAGTGCTGATCCATTCCGGTCCGGTATCGTTTCTCCAACACTGACCGCGCCAATGCGTCTTATACCGTTGCCGAGCCAGAGTATGAGTAGCAAGACGGCAGCGGCCAAGAAAACACCGAGAGTCATTCGCTCTCTCCTGCTTGGGTTTTTAGTCTGTCCGCCACTGCGAGCACGACCTCAAGCGCCGTGGAAATTTCTTCACTGCTTAGGCTCGAACCAACCCTCTCCATAAGCTTCAATTCGTTCGAAATGATCTCTTCAATGAGGGTACGACCATGATCGGTCAACGCCAGGATTGGAGAGCGTTTGTGGCGAGGATTTGGGCGTTGCTCGACCAGGCCTGATGCCAGCGTTTCATTGCACATTATCTGAACGTATTGCCGTTTGATTTCGAGCCTTGCAGCAATCTCTGGGACGGTCTGCTCTCCATATTTGTCCAGCATCTCCAGAACGGCCCGCATACGGACTGTAAGGTTTGTTCCAACTAAACCCGCTTCAACGCAAGCTTCCGCGGCCTGCATCAAGGGGCGTGACATCCAAATCAACTGGTGAAGGTGCTTTTGTTTCATAATGACAATATACATGTCATTATGACAACTAAAATGTCAATTCTCAGATAATTCAGACTTTGGTGTATTGTGCAGCATTCGATGCTTTGGGCTCTCCCCCGCCATTCTCTGCATGCGGGATCAATGCCTGTTGTCAGTAGGTTGGCCGACATCACATCAAGCTGCCACTACTTCTGAGCGATTCCTTAGGGTTTGTGTCGCTAGTTCGCCGTACTTTGTGCTCCTTTTCCGAACACACGACGGACCAATTCAAGAGGAGAATTCCACAGAGAAGTGTTAGGAACAAATCTGACTATGGCAGCCGGTAATCTCGCACCGGTTTTGCCAATGTGGAGAAGTGGGAAGGAGTGAAAATGACCAGCGAAGCGGGCGCAGCAGTCAGAACTATTGCTTGAAGCTACTTGCTCACCGCCTATTCCCACGGATTGCCCGAATTGTGCTAGTGTGTAGATCGAATAAGCAAGCATCTGAGGCGGGTATGGAAATTAATCCAATCACCGGAACATTCGGAGCTGAGATTTCGGGGATCGATCTGTCCTCTGAGATATCGGAGACACTAGCGGAGGCTTTGCGTGATGCGCTGGCCAAGCATCTGGTAATTGTCATGCGCAATCAGCCACTAGGCCCCGACCAACAGCAGGTGCTGACCCGGGTTTTCGGTGAGCCATCGGTCAACCCCTACGCGCCAGGGCCAGATGCACACCCAGAGATGACATCAATAATAAAAGAGGCGGATGAACGTACCGGAGTGTTTGGAGGCGGCTGGCATACCGATCTGAGTTTTCTTGATAACCCGCCGGGCGGCTCAGTGCTGGTAGGGATCGACATTCCGCCTTATGGCGGCGACACAATGTTCTGCAGCCAACAAGCTGCTTGGGACAGCCTGCCGGAAGCCATGAAAGACCTTCTGGAAAATCGCGATGCGATCCATGTGGGAAAGCCATATGGAATTAGATGGGCCCCACCGGTTGAAGAACAAGCGATGAAAGAGTCGACCAAACGAAATGACCCCGATGCAGATCGCGAGCGTTTCCACCCAGCCGTCATGATCCATCCGGTGACAGGCCGAAAGAGCCTTTATATCAATCCAACCTACACGCACCGGTTGGACGGCCTGACCGAGGCACAAAGTTCACCGATATTGAACCAGTTGTTTGAACATTGCACACTGCCGGAACACTGCCTGCGACTGCGTTGGAGCAAAGATATGGTGGCAATTTGGGACAACTATTCAACCCAGCACTACGCGATCAACGACTACCACGGTTTCCGGCGCGAAATGCGTCGCGCGACGTTTCAAAGCGCAGGCATCGACGCCTGGCGCGGCAAAACATCGGCGCGAGCATCCTGAAGGCGATATTCCCGTTGAGCCATCAGATTGTGCTGCTGTGCGGAGGTTGCTGCAATCTACTTGCTTATTATGAACAGCCAGACGACACATAACCTATGTCCAGAGAAGCTGACCAAATCATAGGTTTGTATCGTCGACACGCACAGGCTTGGGCCCATCTTCGAGGCTCGGAGCTTCAAGAAGAGGTTTGGCTCGAAAAATTCGTTCAACTACTACCTCCCAGTGGTTCAGTTTTGGACATCGGCTGCGGTTCTGGAAAGCCAATTGGTCAATATCTGTTTGATAAAGGTTGCGCGGTCACTGGAATCGACTCCTCTCCTGAGTTGATCGAGATTTCGCGAAGAAACTTACCAGAGTGTGACTGGTTGATTTCAGATATGCGTGACCTGCAACTAGACAGGAAATTCAATGGCATCATGGCGTGGAATAGTAGTTTTCATCTGACACCAAATGGTCAACGCCAAATGTTCCCGGTCTTTGAACGGCATGCCACGCCTGCGGCCGCGCTTATGTTCACAAGCGGACCAAGCCACGGAATTGCAATTGGTGAGTTTGAGGGGGAAGCTCTCTACCACTCCAGTCTAGATAGCGAAGAATATCGTGCATTGCTGGACGGGCACGGCTTCGATGTCATAGATCACATCGTCGAGGATGAGCGTTGCGGTCTACATACGGTTTGGCTCTGTCGATACAGGGATACTGCTTGAGGTCGGATAGGCACATCACCGACAACTTTGCTCATGTGTTCATGAAGAACTCTGATCGAGAAGCCTGTCCCATAGCAAGCGCCAGTTCCCTTGTTGGTCCAACCTAGGATCGAGTTTCGGATTTCCTGCGGAACCTCGGCTTCCCGCAATCTGTCTTGCATACTATGACGCAAGCAATGGGAAGTTTTTTTATCTTTGTCTTCGATCTGTAACCCATCCAACCACTTGTTGATTGTGTTTGAAGCATGGACCGCCAAATTTTCCGGTGGGGAAGCATTAAGATTGATGTAGCGAGGGAACAGGAAGCCCTTGTTGGTGCCTTTCTGAGCGCGTTTAGCTGCCCACAACGCAGTGCCGACTAATAGAACCAACCGGGTTGAAGGGGCTGTTTTGAGCGAACGTACCTCAAATTCCTTAAGAATGACATGAGGATATTGCCCGTCGAGAACCAAATCCTCCACCCTTATCGCAACGGCTTCGGCCATTCTCATACCTGTGTCGGACAGGATGGCAACAATCCAACGGACGTCATCGTCACTGTCAAAACAAGCCCGCTGAATCAGTCGTACTTCAACATTAGTGTAGGGCAGCTTGTTCTTTCGATCTTTCCCTTTCTCTGGGATTAGTAGTGACTTGAAGATTTCCCGATCCTGCAATTCAAATTCACGGCAGATCGTCGAAAAATGGGGCGTATGTCGTTCAGGCGTCGAGTAACCGTGTCCGTCTTGTTCTCCCGTTCCTCAAGGAGATACCGCACAAAGCCAATCGCATGTGTTCGTGTATAGCGATCAACGGGCAGGTCTCCACACACGGATATGAAATAGTTGACCACACGGGAACGGCCAATTCCTTGCCGACTCTCCGGGTCTTCCCCTGTCAACTCAAAGTACCTTTTCAGCCCTTCTGATAGGAACATCGGGGGTTTCTCCCCAAAGAACAAATCGGCTGCTCGTCTGTGGATTAGCGGAAGGTCGTTTTGCCAGTTTTCTCGCTGGTCTTCAGGCCGAAAGGTACCCGCCTTAATGCGTAGATCATCCAGAAAATTATCTACCTGAAGTTCATCGCCAGTGTACTCAACGGATTGTCCGGGTCTGAGGCCGTAAGTGTCCAGCATAGCAATTGCAGCCGAAATGACTTCTGGGCCTGCTGCAACTTCACCGTTTTTGACGCTTTTCCAAAACTCATCTTGTTCTGTGGCCTTTCTGTGGGCCAAAGCTGCCGCCTCTTTGCGGTCTTTCATTTGAAGGGAGAAGTAGATTTCGTTCCGCTTGTTTAGCTTTGGGTAGTGCTTTCGAACCTCTTGGGAAACTCGCCTGCGGAAGTACCAAACGCCATTTGGGTTCTTCTGTTCGATGTATCAGGCCATTACCAGAATCGCTGCTGCTTCGAAGATGATCAGGGGCATTATGGCACCCCTCGCGTCACCATTTGTGTCACCTCTAAAGGGTCACATTTCCCGTGAAAACCCTTATTTTTATGATGTTTTTGCGAAAGCACTGGTGCCTCAAGAGGGACTCGAACCCCCGACCTTGTCCTTACGAAGGACCTGCTCTACCAGCTGAGCTATTGAGGCAAGCGAAGGTCCGTTTAAACCTTCGTTCGAATGCACGCAAGCCTCGTTCTGCGCGATTTCTTTGTGCTGATCCCACATGACAAACGGCGTCGGTATCCAGTTTCCAGTGTGAACTTTTTGTAACGGTGCCGATTGTGGGTTGCTGTTTGATCTGTATTTCAATATTTCATGAAATATGATAGAAGAGATCACCAACCAACTGTCCATTCTGGGCCACCCGCAGCGTATTTCTGTGTTTCGCATGTTAATGCGACGGTTTCCTGACACCGTTCCGGCCGGAGAGCTGGCGGAGGAGCTTGGGATCAAGGCAAGCACCTTGTCGAACTACCTCAACGCGCTTCAGCGGTCGGGGCTGGTGAAACAAGAGAGGTCGGGAACGTCTCTGCTCTATTCGATTGAAATGAACAACGTGCAGCAAATGCTCGACTTTCTGATCGTCGATTGCTGCCGTGGTCGCCCTGATATCTGCATGCCCTTTTCCAAAGGAACTGAGACCATGACTGATCGGAAGTTCAACGTATTGTTTTTGTGCGTCGGCAATTCTGCCCGCTCGATCTTTGCCGAATCCCTGCTGCGTTCGCTGGGCAGCGATCGGTTCAACGTCTATTCAGCTGGGACGCAACCTTCATCCGAGCTCAACCCATTTGCCGTGCAAGTCCTAAGCGACAAGGGGCACGACACATCGGTTCTGCGATCCAAACATATGTCCGAGTTTGCAGAACCCGGCGCGCCCGAGATGGATTTCGTTTTCACCGTCTGCAATCAGGCCGCGAACGAGGAATGCCCCGCGTGGGAAGGCCAACCGATCAGCGGCCACTGGGGCATGCCCGACCCGGTTAAGGCCGAAGGCACGGACGCAGAGAAAAGTCTTGCCTTTCAAAACGCTTACGGTGCGCTCAAGCGCCGGATCGAGGCGTTTACCTCTTTGCCGGTCGAAAGCCTTGACCGGATCGCCTTGCAATCTGCTGTCGATGAAATCGGCAGAAAGTCTATCGAGGACACAAAATGACCACTTACGCGGTAAACGGCCTGGGCCGGATCGGAAAACTGGCCCTGAAGCCGTTGCTTGAAAAAGGGGCGAAAATCGCCTGGATCAACGATGGCGTTGGCGACCCAGAGATGCACGCGCATCTGCTGGAGTTTGACACCGTGCACGGGCGTTGGGATGCCACGTTTGACCATGACGCCGACAGCGTCACGATCAACGGCACCCGCCTGCCATTCATTGGTACCAAGGACCTCAACGAACTGCCGCTGGACGGCGTCGATGTGGTGATTGACTGCACAGGCGTCTTCAAGACCGAGGCCAAGTTGGCGCCCTATTTTGAGGCTGGCGTGAAGAAGGTTGTCGTCTCGGCCCCGGTCAAAGATGGCCCGACCGCTAATATCGTCGTGGGCGTCAATGACGGCACCTATGATCCCGCCGTCCACCAGATCGTCACGGCGGCATCCTGCACCACGAACTGTCTGGCCCCCGTCGTCAAGGTGATCCACGACAACCTGGGCATTCGCCACGGGTCCATGACCACCATCCATGACGTGACCAACACCCAGACCATCGTGGACCGCCCTGCAAAGGACCTGCGCCGGGCGCGGTCGGCGCTGAACTCCCTGATCCCGACCACCACAGGCTCGGCCACCGCGATCACGCTGATCTATCCCGAGCTCAAAGGGCGGCTGAACGGCCATGCGGTCCGTGTACCACTGCTGAACGCCTCGCTGACCGATTGCGTGTTCGAAGTTGAACGCGAAACCACGGTCGAAGAGGTGAACGGGTTTTTCCAGGCCGCAGCAGAAGGCGAGCTGAAGGGCATTCTGGGCTATGAAACCCGCCCGTTGGTGTCGACCGACTACACCAATGACGAACGCTCTTCCATCGTGGATGCACCGTCGACCATGGTGGTGAACGGCACGCAGGTGAAGATCTATGCCTGGTATGACAACGAGATGGGTTATGCCCATCGTCTGGTCGATGTTGCCTTGATGGTCGGAGCCTCGTTGTGACCGACCGGCCCGAAGGTTTGTCGGCCTATATTGCGGTCACGGCGGCCTATTGGGCCTTTATGCTGACCGATGGGGCCCTGCGTATGCTGGTGCTGCTGCACTTTCACACGATGGGGTTCTCGCCGGTGCAGCTGGCTTACCTGTTTGTTCTCTATGAAATCGCAGGCATGGGCACCAATCTGGCTGCCGGCTGGATCGCCGCGCGCTTTGGGTTGACCTCAACGTTGTATGCAGGCTTGGCACTACAGGTCGGAGCCCTTCTGGCCCTGACTCAACTAGACCCTAATTGGGCGATTCCGGCCAAAGTGGTCTTTGTCATGATCGTCCAAGGGGCCAGCGGTGTGGCCAAAGATCTGGCCAAGATGTCCTCGAAATCTGCCGTGAAACTGCTGGCCCCCACAACGGGCGGCGGGCTGTTCCGTTGGGTTGCCGTGCTGACCGGGTCGAAGAACGCGGTCAAGGGTCTGGGCTTCCTTCTGGGTGCTGGCTTGCTGGCGACGGTGGGCTTTGTGTGGGCGACTCTGGCTATGGCGATCGTGCTGGCGGTCATTCTGGTCGCCGTCTTCGTATTGATGCCCCCCGGCTTGCCCAAAGGGCGCAAAGGCGCGAAATTCTCCGAGGTGTTTTCGAAATCACCCAACGTGAACTGGCTGTCGGCGGCGCGCGTGTTCCTGTTCGGCGCACGGGACGTGTGGTTCGTGGTCGGTATCCCGATCTATTTCTACGCCGTCCTCTCCGACGGCACCGAAGAGGGCAACCGCGCCGCGTTCTTCATGATCGGCACCTTCATGGCCGTTTGGGTCATCCTCTACGGTGCCGTTCAGGCCAGCGCCCCAAAGATCCTGCGCGCAACCGAACGCACAGAAAGGGAACTCATCCACGCAGCGCGCAACTGGGCCGCCGCCCTGTTTTGTGTGCCTGCTGCCTTGACGGTTGCGGTTCTGCTGTCTTCCGGCCCCGAGACGTGGCTGACCATCACTCTGGTCGTGGGCCTTCTGGCCTTTGGGGCCATCTTCGCGGTCAACTCATCGCTGCATTCCTACCTGATCCTGGCCTTCACCAAGTCCGAGCGTGTGACGATGGATGTAGGCTTCTACTACATGGCCAATGCGACTGGCCGTTTGGTCGGAACGGTCCTGTCTGGTCTGACCTACCAAATCGGCGGGCTGCCCCTGGTTCTGGGCACAGCCGCCGTTATGGTGGCCTTGGCCGCCCTGACATCCGGCAAGCTGACCGATCAGCCCAACGAGGCGTATACATGAGCATTTTCGAACGGTACCTGACCGTCTGGGTCGCCCTCGCGATGGTTGGCGGCGTCCTGATTGGGCTGGCGGCCCCTGGTTTGGTTCAACTTGTCGCTTCGGCCGAAGTGGCCAGCGTCAACCTGGTGGTAGCCCTGCTGATCTGGGCCATGGTCTATCCGATGATGGTCGGCGTCGATTTTGGCGCCGTCGCAGGCGTTGCACGCCAACCCCGCGGGTTGATCGTGACATTGGTGGTCAATTGGCTGATCAAACCCTTCACCATGGCCTTTTTGGCTGTTCTGTTCTTTGACTACGTCTTCGCGCCTTGGATTGAGCCCGCCGACGCAGCCCAGTACACCGCCGGGCTGATCCTTTTAGGTGCCGCACCCTGTACCGCGATGGTGTTCGTCTGGTCGCAACTGACCAAGGGCGACGCGACCTATACGCTGGTACAGGTTTCCGTAAACGACCTGATCATGGTGGTGGCCTTTGCGCCCATCGTAGCCTTCCTGCTGGGCGTGACCGACATCCAGGTTCCGTGGCAGACTCTGGTTCTGGCAACTGTGCTTTATGTGGTGCTGCCCCTCATCGCCGGTCTGATCACCCGCAAGAAGCTTGGCTCGCAAGAGGCCATCGACGCCTTCTCAGCTCGCGTCAAACCCTGGTCGGTGATGGGGTTGATCGCCACCGTCGTCATCCTGTTCGGCCTGCAGGGCCAAACGATCTTGGCCAAACCACTGGTCATCGTACTGATCGCAGTACCAATCCTGATCCAGAGTTATGGCATCTTTGCCCTGGCTTATGGCGCGGCCTACGCCCTGAAAGTTCCGCACCGGATCGCCGCGCCCTGCGCCATGATCGGTACGTCCAACTTCTTTGAACTGGCTGTCGCCGTCGCCATCAGCCTGTTCGGCCTGAACTCGGGCGCTGCATTGGCTACAGTTGTAGGGGTGTTGGTTGAAGTGCCAGTCATGCTGTCTCTGGTCGCATTCGCCAACCGCACGCGGACAAAGTTCCAGGTGAGTGCTGCGCGCCCTCAACCATGACAGTAAAATTCCTTCTATAACTCTGGAGCAGAGTGTTTTTTGTAAGATTGCCTATCTTGGGAGAGGTCGCACGCTCGTTGTGAACCCTTTGTTTGAAACTGGGCAAACGGCCAAACTCGTTCGGTAAATGAAAGTGTCAAAAGCCCCGCAAAAGCGGCGGTTGCAGTTGCGAGAACGTGCCATTGACCCTGAGAGGCAATGACAATAAGTCTTGCCTCACAGTAGTCTTTTGGACAACGATTTCAGTCTCTGCCTCTATTCCGAGCCCATCCAACGACCATCGGGCATCAGGTACAGGCAACTGGGTCGAAGGAAAGCGCGCGAACAATGATAAAAACCGACGTATTCGTTGGCGTTTGCTATCACAAAACTGCACCAGTCATAAAAACGGAAGTACTTCGACCGATTCAAGTGGGCGCAGCTCTAACTGATCAAGTGCTTGATTTTGCCCTACAGGACAATACCGGCAACAACATTTCACACAAGAACAAGCAATGGTGTGAACTGACTGCCGCGTATTGGATGAGACACAATGTCGACGCCCAGTACTATGGGCTCATGCATTACCGACGTCTTCTGGCGGTCTCCCCTAAGATCAAATCGGACAGATCTTTTGTCTCGGCTGGGGCGAAAGACTATCAGAAGTTCGGATGGAATGACCAATTGATCCGAGATGAGATGTCGAAAACGGACATCCTGACACCGCCGACATACAGCATTTATCCTGTTGGCCTTCCAGACTGCATCATGACAAACTACAACATGTATGCGCGGGACCATTTTATTCGCGATCTTGACGCATGTATTGATGCTAGCCGAAACGCAGATCAGCAGGTTTTCCCATACCTGCTTCAAACTCTAAAGGACACAAAGACCCGTTTCGGCAATATCTTCGTAATGAAGCGGGATCTATTCTTTGAGTACACGGATTGGATGTTCGGTATTCTAGAAGAAACCGAGCGAAAGCTGGACACTGCCCGGTACGACCCTTATCAGGCTCGGGTCATCGGTTTTTTAGCGGAGCGATTGACTGAAGCGTATTTCCGTTATGCAGCTTCTGTGCATGGATCCAATATCACAGAGAAGCGTCTCGTATTTTTGGCCAAACGCCCCCAGCCCGCCCGGTTGACCCAAGCGCTGTCCGAAGCAAAGACATGCGTGGAGCACAAAAAGAGGTCCAATGAGGCATCTCTGACGCCGATCAACGTCGCATTTGCAATTGATGAAGGGTATGCCGAACATGCCGCGGCCTCATTGCATTCAGTTTTATTGAGTGCTGTTCAGTCAGAAAGATACCACAGTTACTTTTTTCACAAAGGCGATCTCAGCAAGACTTCCCGCCAATGGCTTCAAGACATCGCAGACAGATATTGCGCAAACGTCTCATTTATCAAAGTACCCGTAGACGATTTGCGCTGGTTACCAATGAACCGCCCGCATATCTCTTTGACTACGTACTATCGACTGGTCATGCACAAGTACTTACCAGACAACGTGCATCGCATCATCTACCTGGATGCCGATACACTTGCTATTAAACCTCTTGAAGAGCTTTGGGATGTAAATTTGGATGGCTGTATAATAGCGGCCGCCCCTGACGAAGGCGGTGCTGCGCAAAACCGCCGGCTTAAGCTGAGTACCAAACACAAATACTTCAACGCCGGGGTTCTGGTGCTGAACGTTGAACAGCTCCGTGTGTTCGACCTCAAAACTCAGGTGCTTCGCGCATTTGAGGACCGTGGAGAATTCATCACTCTTCAGGATCAGGACCTACTGAATATCATCTTCGAGAATAGTGCCGCACCGCTGGACCTGAAGTGGAATGTGAACAACCGAATTTTCGTTAAGAATGAATTGGACCCGGCCTATTCAGACGATCAAGCTGCGGCAGCAGCGAAACAGCCTGGGATCCTTCACTTCACGGACTCGAAAAAACCGTGGCACAATACGTGTTACAATCCATTTTATGAGCTCTACTGGTTCCACAGGAGCTCTACACCCTGGGCAGAGTCGCGACCCGCAAAGTTCAAACGAGTTTTGAAACGCAGCCTTTGGTGCCGTCTGAACAAAAGATATCGCCAAAACCTGAGTGACGCCCAAGACGTCCCGGCGCAGCGTTGATGCGCCCGTCGCATATCCTGGATTCCAAGTGCTGCAAACGAGACGATGCACTGTTTGTCCCATCACCTTAATCCCGCCGCCTTTTCAAAGGCTTGAATGTGTTCATTTTTGCTCGGATGTGGCATTGTATATCCTACGTGTTTTCAAGCAGATGAATTGCAACCCCAGGTTGAATCGTCGTTGATCAGTCATTGCTATTTGTGTCGCAATCTGATTTTAAGCGGCCACACCGCAAAGGTGTGAAAAACCGTTCAGAATGTGTTGCGCAAACCCTAAAACGGATCAGGTGAAACTTGGCAGTATTTGTTTGGCGATCATCAGCCACACGAACAATCTTCAAAAATCGATAGTGGGAGACCTCGGGTAACAGCATGGAAAAAACTCGGGATGTTAAAAACCGTTCCAAGCGGGTAATCGGCGCAGATATTCATCTGACAGAAGGTAGGGAACGGATTTCAGAACTACTTTCCTTGCTGCAATATCTAAGATCGTACAACGAAGATTGGCAGCTGGCACTGACCGGATTTCGAGACCGCAGCTGTGACTATCTTGTCTGGAATGACGTCGAAGACCGAGGCCTTGGGCAATCGGTCACTTACCTCCCCTACACAGACTATTGCCGCCGGTTTCCATTTCAAAAAAGATACGCCGACCTTTGGTTTGATAACCAGTCATCCGTCAGTGATATTCGGGCGCAGAAACACCTTGCGCTAGAAAATCCAAGCTACAGCCGTACAGTCTTGTTCGTCACTTATATGCACCCTTGGAAACCCGAGGGGAACTCAAGACTTATGCTGGATTGGCTAGAACAATTCCGAGCGGCTGGGTACAGAATACACTTGCTTTACTATGCGGGTGATGCGCCCGGCACTGTAACGCCACAAATGCGCTCGGCTGCCCGGGAGATGTGCGACGTCTATCTGGAAGTTCCGGTCACTTCGAACATGGTCGGCTGGAACAACAATGGCCTGAACGTAAACGTTGACGATTGGTGCGGCCCAGAGCTTCTTGATGAAGTATCAAATTTGGCTCGCAAATTCTCATACGATATGGCCTTTGTGAATTACGCCTTTCTGTCTGCTGTGCTTGATCGGGTTGCTGCTTATACACACAAGGTGCTTTTAACGCACGATCGCTTTGAGAACCGAAATAAGAGGCTACTCGAACAAGGCCTTTCCGAGTCTGCTTGGATGAGTCTCACGATGGAGGGTGAAACGCTTGCGAGCGAGCGAGCTGACTCTGTCATCGCATTGCAATCGGATGAAGCAGAGTATTTCCGTGAACTGGTTTCAGATCCGGAAAAAGTGCGGGTGATTTCTCCTGTTTTACCGTGGCAGCCTCAACCTGCCAAACAGGCGCATCCGAAGCTGCGTATTGGGTATTTTGGCTCACAAAACTGGATTAACGAGCAAAACCTGGGCGACTTCATGTCCGAATGGATGAAGCTTCCGGAACTTCGTAACAACAGTGAGTTCGTACTTGCTGGTGGTGTTTGCGAGCAGCTCGACAGATTTATCGAAGCCTCTGTTTTAAAAGCCGCAAAACCTCGCCTCCTTGGTAAAGTTGAGGACCTAAACACGTTCTTCAAGGAATGCGACATTGTCATCAATCCGGAACGAGGAGGAACGGGGCTGAAAATCAAGAGCCTCGAAACAATGTCACATGGTATGCCATTGTTAAGCACCGCCGCGGGTACTGTAGGTTTCGGCAGCAATAGCATATACCATTCGTCGGAAGACATAAGCCAACTGGTCGTTCGCGTTGCAGAAATTGCTGCAAACAGGGAACTGGTAAAAACTGCGGAGCAAGAAACGCGAAGCGTTTATGAAAACTATTTTGAACGGAGCAAGACCGCTGTGTCAGAATTGATCGGGACCGATGCGTCAAAAACTAGTCTGATTCCAGCAAAGCAGGATTGGCCACCAAAGCCACGCCATGTCCAAATTCGCTCAACACCGTATGTGAACGAGAACGCGGCGGACTATCATTTCGATCAGTTCAGGACTGTCGCCCAACGGGTTGATCTCAAAGGTAAGCGAGTTCTTGAAATTGGCAGCGATTACCATCTGATCAGCGCGCGACTATTTGTCGAAAATGGTGCGAAATCCGTCACTGCGACAAATATTGGCGATTGGAAAAGCGACGAACCACTTCCCGAAGGCGTTACCTTCCGCGTCGGTGATATGGGCCAGATGGACCTCGAAGAGGGTGGTTTTGATCTGATCTACGGTATCGCGATCCTAGAACACATCCCTGACTTCAAAGGCGTTGTAGATGCATGCAAACGCTTCCTGGCACCGGATGGCGTGATTTACCTTCAGGGTTGCCCAATGTGGGGTGGATCAATTGGCCACCATGTCTGGTTTGAACCGCAAAACAGCGAAGACATGCGCATTCGTTTTGCAGCCGGCGGGTCAAAAACCAGCACAAGCATGATGTATCGGTTCACAGACAAAGAAGCCAATCCAATTCCGGATTGGTCACATTTGACACATTCTCCCTCGGAACTCGCCGATATGCTCGCGCGTGACGGTGTCCCGGAAGATCACGCAAACGGCATTGTTGACTATGTCTACAATCTTTCAGGGGACGCAATCGGGTCTTGCTCAAATTTCAAAACTGCTAGCGAAATCGTCAATGCATTTCGTCCAGACTTTGACGTTGCAGCCGAGTCTTGGGCATTCGAAGAAGAGAAGAACGAGCACTACGTAGAAGCGCGCAAAAAATATAGTCACTACGACCTTGATACTATTGGAGCCGAACTCTGGATGCGACACCCTGAAGAACGAGAAAAGTTGGAGCTCAATTCACCCAAAGTTTCAATTATTGTACCAATCTACAATATGGAAGCTTATCTTGGAGAGTGTCTCGACAGCATTCGCGCTCAGGATTATCCATCGATCGAAGTCATTCTGGTGAATGACAAGTCTACCGACGGCTCATTTCCCATTGCTGAGCGAGCGTCTATTGACGATGATCGCATCAAACTGGTCAATCACACAGAGAATTGCGGCCTAGGTATCAGCCGCAACACGGGCGTTCGCGAAGCAACGGGCGAGTATCTGTTCTTCTTGGATGCAGACGATGTGCTGTCTGGCCCGTCCGCAATCCGTGATCTGGTGAATACGGCCCGCTCGACAAATAGCGAGATCGTCGTTGGCCGTGCGAACAGGTTCACGACTGGCAAAGACGCCGAACCTTTTGACGAAGTCCATGAAAGCAAATCAAGCCAGAGCGAAAAAACCAGCTACTCGGGTATTGAGGCATTTCATGCAACGTTTGGGCAAAGCGATTCAGGTTATCTGCCGATGCGTGCATGGGGTTACCTGTTCAAGGCCGACCTATTCAAGCGCGCGAAGCTGGCCTTTCCAGCAGGCGCTCATGAAGACGTCGGAATTGTCCCAGTTCTCTGTTATCTCTCAAATCAAGTGTTTTACCTCAAAGAGCCTGTCGTAAACTACAGGTTCAGGCCTGAGAGTATCTCAAACACCGTCTGGGACGGTGGCAAAGCAAGCGATCTCCTGCACGTATGGCGTCATTTCAAAGAGATGCTAACAGCATTTGGACTGGAAGAGGAAATTGGTTATTCCGCATTGCTTACTGCACAACAAGCTATGTGGAAAATCCAAATAAACTCTGTACCGCCCGAAGAGCGCCGCGAAGTATGCGCCAATCTTGGGCAGATTTTGAGCGACGCAACAAACGTAAAATCGAAGAATACACTGGTTAGTGTTCTCGATCACTTTACCGAGACAATGGATCGTTTGGATGCCTCGGAAGAGCTTCGCCGAACCGCGCTCGGCATGCTGCCGACAGATACTGTGATTAACTACTATCGCGAAAAGCTTGCCCCAGGCTCGTCAGTTATGGCACCCCAATCGGGTGACCAAGTCTCTGAGGATAGTTTCCAACAGAAGTTCCTTGAAAACGACACCAAGGCAAATGACCTTCTGAATCAGTACCAACTGTATACGGACAACACCTCGAAGAACTATCCCAGCATGCTGACAGAAGCCGACAAGGCGGTCTACTATGACGCTGGTCGGACGTATCGCGGCCTGGGGACTATCGTGGACGGTGGTTGTTTTGTTGGCGGCACGACGCACCATTTGGTTCAGGGCCTCAAGCACAACCTGAAGTTCGAAATGAACGACCCCCGACTCGACAAGATCATAAAAGTCTATGATCTGTTTCTGATCGATGAAGACTATATTCGCGACCACCTGCAAAGGAACTTTCCAAAAAAGACCTTCAAGATAGGTGAGAGTTTCGAAGGCGTGTTCCGCGAGCAGATGTCGGCCGACGAACAGTTTTTGGAAGTGTTCCCTGGCGATGTCATGAAATCCGGGTACACCTTCGAGGAACCAATCGAGATTTTGGGTGTGGACTTGTGCAAGGCGTTGCCTGTCACAGATTACGTCGTCAGAAACTTTTTCCCACGCGTGATTCCAGATGGGCTGGTTCTGCAACAGGACTTCATTCACGAATTTCATCCCCACATTCACCTATCGATGTTGCGCCTAGACGATTTCTTTGACCTTGAAGCAGAGATGAAATGGGGTGGCAGCGTTACATTCCGACTAAAGAAGGAAATCACGCCACAGGTAATTGAGGAACGGTTTGGAAAGGATGATTCTTGGTTTAAAGACGCCGAGACGAACATAGGGCTGTTGGAAGACTTGATCTCTCGGACGTTCTACGATGAGAACCGCTGGGTAATGATATTGACGCTTGGATTTTACTATTGGTCCATTGGTCAGCAGGAAAAAGCAAAAGAAACATATGAGCGTGCTGTTCGTGAGTTCCCGCAATTCACACCGAGCGACATAACCAAAGGTCACCTTTACAATGAGTGATGCCGAGAATCCTCAAACAAAGATAGCTCGAGAAGCGCTGGAGTTACTTGACGCAGTCCCAGAGACTCCTACCGGCAACAGATACCTTTCTGAGGCAGAAGCCCGCGACATAATCAATGAGATGCTGGAGGATTTGACCGAGGGCACTGTTGAGCATACTTATTTGTCGGGTCACCAAAAAAGGTTGGCAGAAACTCTTTCAGTCATACCCAAGGCGCCACATGAGAATGCGGCCTTTTTGGATATCGGCTGCTTCGGTTACTTTGGCTACTGGGCAAAGAAATATCTCGGTTACGGCCACATCGTCGGAACCGAAATGCCGCTTGATACTGGAGAGCCCAAGTCCACACGAGAAGTTTCTTGCAAGGGTGAAACCGTTAAATTCGAAGTGTTTCACTTCAATTTGACGGAAGCGGAATGGCCAGATATCGGCCAGTTCGATACTGCTATTTGTCTGGAAGTTCTGGAACACGTTGACCATGACCCTTCTGGTGTCATGTGCCGACTACGCGGCCACATGAAGCCAGATGCAAACTTGGTTTTTTCGGTACCCAATTGTGTGTCTTACAAGTCATTGTCAGAGTTCCTGTCCGGCATGCCTCCATGGACCTATTGGTTCTATAATCCGGATCTGTCTCACGAACCGCGGCACTCGCTGGAATACACGCCGTTTTTGGCATCACTTGTTCTGCGCGCGGCGGGTTTCGATCTGCAATCTCTTAAGACGATAAATGCTTACGGAGATCCAGACTCTGTTGCTGAAATCTACGAAATTGGAGAGTCTCTGGGGTCGGATCCTCGGATGTTTGGCGATACGATCATCACATCGGCCTCCATATCGGAAGGCGAACCGCCGGTTCGTTTCCCGGATGCAATTTACAGTGGCGAGGGATACTACAAATCGACCTGGCCACTAATCGACAAGATAAAGAGGGCAAAAGTGGAAAAAACTAGCTCGCACAAAACTCCGCAAGATGCGGAAAACCTTGAAAGAAAGATTGATGAACTGAAGTTGGCTTTGGAAAGGGCCACCTCGGATGCTCGCCGTAAGGAGCTTCAGATCCAAGAACTGACCTATCTGTTGCATGCTGCTGACCGCCGCCCGCCGGAAACGATCAACACCCCAACAGACAACCGGGCTCTTCTGCTTTATAGATTGCTTTCTCCAACCCGCATCCAGTTTCTTGCAGAACGTGGATCCCTGCCCGAGGAGACCAATTGGAAGCGTCAAATGATCAGACATCCGCTCCGTGTTTCGGAATGGAAGGGCTTAAAGCGACTGCTGCGTCGTGTTGAACGTGGTGAATACAAGGGCGAAGTTGACCGACTCTAAGCCGTCAACTTGCAACCTGTGTCTGTCCCTTAGGCACTACATCCAAAGGGACGGACACGGAATTTTTTGGCTGTGAATGAATTCTAAACGACTGAAACCAAGAACGGTTTGATTCTTTCGTTCTTGGATGCCGTTTCTAGCACGGCCTTAGCCGTATCGAGCGCTTCACGGATCGTCACATCCATATCCAGATACCGATAAGTTCCCAAGCGACCGACAAATGTCACGTTTTGGGTCTTTTCGGCCAAGGCAACATACTCACCCAACAGCGCTTTTTCCTTCACCTGTCGGATTGGGTAATAAGGTATGTCCTCCGGGCCAGCCGCGCGGGAAAACTCGCGGTAACACACCGACCCTTCATGTGTTTCCCACGGAGCAAAGTGTTTGTGCTCGGTGATCCGGGTAAAGGGCACATCTTCTTCGCCATAGTTCATCACGGCGCAGCCCTGATAGTCGCCGTCATAGGTGAAGCGTTCAAAGTCCAGCGTACGATAGCCCAGCCGCCCCAGTTCGTAGTCGAAATAGCCGTCGAGCGGGCCGGAATAGAACACGTGGTCGAAACCATCGCCCATGCTGCGGTCAAACGTGGTGTTTAGTTTCACCGCGATCCCTGGATGGTCGAGGATACCGGCAATCATGTCGGTATACCCATTTTCGGGCATGCCCTGGAATTCATGGAAAAAGTAGTTGTCGTCGTAGTTGAATCGCACCGGAAGACGCTTGAGGATCGACGCGGGCAGCTCGGACGGGTGACACCCCCACTGTTTGATCGTGTAGCCCTTGAAGAACGCCTCATAGAGATCGCGGCCGACGAACCGCAACGCCTGTTCTTCAAAGCTCTGCGGGTCGGTGATGGATGTGTCAGCCTGTTCTTGGGTGATAAACGCGTGCGCTTCGTCCGGGCGCATAGTCTTGCCAAAGAACTGGTTGATCGTGTGCAGGTTCACCGGAAGCGAATAGACCTGACCCTGAGACGTGGTTTTGACGCGGTTCTTGTAGGGCAGGAAGTTGGCGTAACGGTTTACGTACTGCCAGACCTCTTTGTCGTCCGTATGGAAGATATGCGGCCCATAGACATGCACCATGACACCGGTATCCGCGTCGCGTTCCGTGTGGCAATTTCCCCCGATATGGTCACGGCTGTCGACCACGGTGACGTCATGGCCCTGTTCCGCAAGTTCCCGCCCAATCACGGCACCGGACAGCCCGGCCCCAACCATCAAAAACCGCATCTCAGGCACTTTCCTGTTTCAGCGAAATTGTCGTCATGTCGAGCGGCTTGATCAACTGGCGGCGGGCGATCTTGAATATGCCCGAGCGCGCCTCGCTGGTGCTGCGGAACTTCGGCAAGACCGACATCCAGGCCCGGCACATCCGCCAGCCCACCGTCAAACGCCCGGAAATCGGTTGCCCACCTTGCAGAATCGCTGCGAAAACAACTGGAACCGTGCGGCGCGACAAATCGAACATCTCTTTCAATACCGCTTCTTCTTCTTCGGAACTCAGATTGTTGGACGCCGCCATCGCCGCTTTGAGGTTCTTGCCGATAGGCCGCGTGTGGTGCATCGCGATTTCATCAAGAATCGCGGTTCTAAAGGCACCGGCTTCAGCCCATCGACACCAGATATAGTCCAGGCCATATCCGCTCATCGTGCCCTGAAACAGGGGCAGAGCTTTCTTCAGGATGTCCTTGTGCAGGCAGGGGGCCATGATCTCGATATAGTTGGTGTAACGCAGCACAAACCCCGGGCATTGGCTGAACACGAAGTGCGAGAAATAGCTGTCCGGGGTCAGCGACGGCTGCGCGATGCGCAACCCGTAGACCTGCATTGCGTCAAACAGCGCATTTACGTCTGCAGCGCCAATGTCCAGATCGTCATCCGGCAACCAGTAGAAATCATACTGCTCCAGATCGCGATCAGAAAGCGTCTTGAACAGGCCATCCCACTTGCCGCCCTTGACCAGAACGGCCTCAACGCCCGGCTCAGGCGTGAACGCAGCAAACGCCTCATCCGAGAAATAGCTGATCAGAAGATCGAAAGCACGATCTTCATAGGGAATTTCCTGCCACCGATGGTGCAATGAGTTGTTGCCCGCACGGACAACCACAAGGCTTTTCTTCATACGCGGTTCCGAACCCGATTATCGGCCCGCATCAGGGGGCCGAGCCCTTCGATCATGTCCGGGTTCAAAGGATGGCTCAACCGTCCATGAGTGAATTTGGCCTGATACATCAGGTTGCGCACAAATCTGGACAAGGGAGAGCCGGGCTTCGTCCGGCGTCGGCAGTGGTCAATCGTGCTTCTGAATTCCTCGCGCTCTGCGATCATCTTTTCTGCAAGTGTCAGAATGGGTACGTTGTGCTCCCAATAGAACTTCAAGTCGATATCAATGGGTCGCGCGATCCGAGCGTCCAGCGCAAGCAGTCTCGCTGCGGCTTTGCGACCGATGACGTAACCCGTGGTTCTTGGTGGGAGATGATCAGAAAGAACAAGGTTTTGGTCCGCGACAGACTTGATCACTTGTCCGTTTTTTCGTGAGACTCCATCCAACTTGATCATTAAATCTTCGAATTGAGCTCCATGTGCAAAAATCTCTTCCAGAAACGGTCGGGGATCCTGCACAAAAGTCGCGTCATCCTCCAGAACAAGGCTCACAGCGTCCTGTGATTCCCCAATTTTTTGCCAGATTCTGCGATGACCCAATGTGCAAGCGACTTCATTGCGGCTCAGCGGTCGCTTGAACTTAATTCGGTTCATTTCCGCATCATAAAGGCTCTGCCAGTCAGAGCTATTCATCTGGTCGCCGGAAATCGCATCGCAAAACTCATGGCTCAACCCGAGGCGATCAAATTCATCTTTACAGGAACGCCGACGCTCGAGGTCGTTGGGTAGACTTAGAATGACAGCCTTGATCAACACTTTGCTTTAACCATTAGTCCTTTCATTGCGTTCCTATGGGCCATGTGACCCGAGTACAAGCATAAATGAACGACCCTTTTGTTCTTGGTCCTGATCGAATACTCGCGGCAGAAATCCGCTTAGTAGAAACCAATACGCCAGCTCCTAGATGGCCACACAAATATACATCAGAACTTCATCGTATGCGGTACATAAACATATCACAATGAAACTATGAAAAAAATCACTGGCGGAGCAATCCCGGGTGGTGAATTCGCTCGAAAAGTCTCGGCGGCATTTGTCAAAGGCGCGCGTTTGCCCATTCTGAGCCCGCGGTTCTAGCGCACAAATCAGAGGCGCCTGGCGACGTGATATGCTGGTAAATGGACTGGCATGATCAAACATATCGACTTCAAAGACTTGCGCCCGCCGGTGCGGGTGACTATCTGGCTGAAGCTTCGCACAACTGTCGTACTGGACAATCCTGTCGCGTCATTTGATCTGCCCTTTAGCCTGAAACGATTGTAGGGTAACTGAGCGAGCGCATGATTTCATGATTTGGAGACTGCAATGATTAAGCGTGCCTGGACCGAATGGCGATCAGGCTATATGGGACGCCTCGTCACCGAGAGTTTTTTTGCTCAAGGTCCCCTGTATGCAGTAGCCATCGTTGCGATGATAGCGGTTGCGGCTACCACCGCCGGCTCGGCGTTCATGATGGAATACATCGTGGATGCGATGACCAGCCCGGATATGCGCCAATGGGCGGGTGTGATCGCCTTGGGTGTCGTGCTTCTTTTCCTGACAAAAGCAGTCGCGTCTTATGTTCAATCCATCTATTTGGCACGCGCGGGTAATCGGATTGTCGCGATGCAACAAGACCGCGTGTATCGTAAGCTCCTTAGGCACGGAGTATCCTTCTTCGCTGAAAATGAGTCCTCTGACCTACTGATGCGCACAACGAATGGCGCGCAGGCTGCGCGGCAACTGATTGACGTTCTTGTGACGGGCTTTGTTCGCGACGCGCTTACCCTTGTGGGTCTGGTCGTCGTAATGGTGTACCAACAACCTGTTTTGTCGGTAATGTTCTTTGTTGTCGGACCCATAGCACTGTTGGGTGTGCGCTATCTTTTGAAAAGTGTGCGCTCGATTATGCAGCAGGAATTCAAATCGCTCGCCGAAATTATTAGGGTCCTTCAAGAAACTTCTGCAGGCATAAAAGTGATCAAGGTGTTCTCGCTGGAAGACAGGATGATCACACGTATGGATACTGCTATCCGCAAGGTCGAAGAGCGCTCCAACGATATCGCCAGACTTCAGTCCATAGCCAGCCCACTGATGGAGTTTCTGGCTGGCTTGGCCGTTGCGGGTGTGCTCGTCGTATCGACAATTGGTATCGCTGGGACCGCGCAACCGACGGCAGGGCAGTTGATGTCGTTCATCACAGCGCTTCTGATGGCCTATGAGCCCGCAAAACGCTTGTCCAGAATGAGAGTGCAAATCGAAGCCTGTATGGTTGGTGTTGGATTGTTGTTCGGCTTGTTGGATCAAGAAGACACAATGCAAGAAGCCCCCGAGCCGCACGATCTGCTTGACGGGCCCGGTGAAATCACACTGCGAAACGTGACATTTGGTTATCAAGGATCTCTGCCCGTAATTGAAAACATGAACCTGACCTTTGAGGCTGGAAAGACCACGGCCTTGGTGGGTCAATCTGGCGGCGGCAAGTCCACTATTTTTGGGCTGGTCATGCGGTTTTATGATCCCGACGAGGGCAGCGTTGAAATTGATGGTCAGGACCTGAGCGGTGCAAGCTATGCATCTTTGCGCCGAAAGATCTCGTATGTCGGACAGGACACTTTCCTGTTTTCAACCTCAATCATGGAAAACCTGCGGTGCTCCTCGCCGGACGCCACGGATGAAGACGTCATCTCAGCGGCCAAAGCCGCCCATGCCCATGACTTTATTTGCGATTTGCCAAATGGCTATGACACACAAGTTGGCGAAAATGGAACTTTCCTGTCCGGGGGACAAAAACAGCGCATCGCAATTGCACGCGCAATCTTGAGGAATGCCGAAATATTGCTCTTGGATGAGGCCACCAGCGCACTGGATGCAGAGTCCGAAGCGTTGGTCAAATCGGCTCTGGATGCCCTAACCCAGAACATGACGGTAATTGTGATTGCGCACCGACTATCCACTGTCCTGGAAGCGGACAAGATCATGGTTGTGCAGGACGGGGCTGTGGTAGAGGAAGGCAATCTGGACGAGCTGATGGAGCTGAAAGGAAATTTCCGCAATCTGTTCGATCAACAGTTCAAAAAGCGCGCGAGTGATACGAAAGCAGAGGCCGAATTGACAGAGTGATTTCGGCCCTGCTCACTTTCTGAACATCACATACACAGACGTGCAGTTTACCGGCTGCCTAGGATATAATGCGGTACGCCAAAACCCATCCCATATTTCGATTTGTTAGCTCATACTTACACCGTTGAACTTGTGTTTGGTCTTGCACCCATACAATCCTGGGTTTAGCTGACGTGAGATCACACCCCTCCTCGCCATATTGTTGACAGATTGCGAATAGACGGTGACGGAAAATCCTTACTTAGTGAATTGAGGCACGAAGATGCGTACATATATACCCGGTCCTCCTGTTGGTTCCCCACTTAGCTCAATTCAGGGATTGGTGGCCTATGGTGATGGTCAGGACAACACGGTTACAAACATCACTTTTTCTTTCCAGCAGCGCAATGGAACACAAGCTTGGACAGAAGCATACAAGCAGGAATTCAGGGCCGCGTTGGCTGTGTTTGAAGCCGTTGCCAATATCAAATTCACTGAAATCAATTCTCCAAGTGCCGATCTGGTAGAATACATTTCTCCAAGTTCGTTTTTTGATAACCCCGGCGTCTTAGGATACCATTACACGCCGGGCGATGGCCCGTCAGAAGGCAATTTCAACACGGGTTTCTGGAGAGCCGGCGCGCAAAGCAACGGTGATCCCGGCGGGTTTTTCTTTACAACAATTGTGCATGAAATCGGGCATGCTCTTGGACTGGCACATCCACACGATACAGGTCTGGGAACTACCGTCATGTCTGGCGTGACTTCAAGCTTCGGTTCGTTTGGGGATGCCAACTTAAACCAGGGCGTTTACACGGTAATGTCCTACAATGACGGCTGGACGCAACAGAATGGCCTTCTGCCGGTGTCCGCAAATCATGGTGCATCCAGAAGCCTAGGCACTCTTGATATCGCAGCTCTGCAAAACATGTATGGCGCAAACACAACCGCCAACTCTGGCAACAACACTTATGTGCTTTCGGCAGCAAACGTAGCCGGAGTCGGGTACGAAGCCATCTGGGATACAGGTGGAACCGACATGATCGCCCACAACGGAAGCCAATCCGCGATCATTGATCTCCGTGCTGCGACGCTGGACTATACCAACACTGGTGCCGGGGTCGTTTCCCACGCCGCCGGCGTCAAGGGTGGGTTCACAATCGCTCATGGTGTTGTAATCGAAAACGCATCCGGCGGATCTGGAGACGACACGATTCACGGAAACGACGCCGTCAACGATCTGAGGGGTCACAACGGGAACGACACGATTCACTCGGCCTCAGACGGAACCAACAACAACACAATTTACGGCGGCTATGGCAATGACACCATCTACGTGGCAAACGGGAGGGGTGCCGATACGGTGCTTGGTGATTTCGACAACGACACCGCCATTGTCACAAGTAACGCGGGTATTTTCTACGGTGGATCCGGTTTTGATACCGTCAGGTTCGTAAGTGCCATAAGCAACTACCTTTTTCTAAATAACGGAACCACCTACCAATTCTTCAACCTGATAACGCGCGTTACATTTTCCGTCTCCAACGACGTGGAGCAATTCCAGTTTGCTAACGGGGCGCTGCAATATTCAGCCCCAGGGCTGGCTCCGGCTATGGCAGTTCAAGATATCGAAACAAACGGAACTGTACTTCAATACGCCTCACAAGGTGCATACCTTCTGGACGGAGGCACACTGAACATTGGCCTCATGTACGAAGGTAGAATCGTCGGAAATCAGACCTTTGAGGGCTGGCAAGCCATTCAAGCGCAAGCCTACAATGGTGGGTACAGGGTTCTTTGGAAGAATATTGATGGGCGCTTGACGGACTGGACGGTCAACGCGCAGGGTCGCTTCGAGTCTAATGCCGGCGTTACAAACGTTGTTGACGTGGAGAGTTTGTTCGGCGTCGACCTGAACTCGGATGGTACAATCGGCCACACAACCCGAACCATTGAAACAGACGGGTCAACAAACTTGTCGGCCTCAACGCATGGGTACTACCTGATCGGTGCAAGCACGCGGATCAAATTCAATGGCGAAGATGTGGGGCCGGACACTTTCCCGGGTTGGCAGGCTATACACGCCGAGGCCAAAGACGGCGGATTCGTCGTCTTGTGGAAATCCGGGCCGGACCAGTATTCCGTATGGACACTAAACGGATCAGGCCAATACCAGAGCCATGTGTCGGTCGACAACATCGTTGATCATGAGCTTCAATTTAACTTCGACTTTAACTCGGATGGTACAATCGGCCACACAACCCGAACAATTGAAGCAAACGGGGCAACAAGCCTGTCTGCTTCAACGGAAGGGCATTACGTGATCGGCGCAAGCACGCGGATCGTATACAATGAACAAGAGGTGGGGCCTGATACCTTTCCGGGTTGGCAAGCTGTCCACGCCGAAGCCAAAGACGACAAGTTCATTGTCTTGTGGAAATCTGGATCAGGTCAGTATTCCGTTTGGACCCTGAATGGTACAGAAGAACCAGGCAAATATGAGAGCCATGTGGCAGTCGACAACATCGTTGATCAAGAGCTTCAATTTGGCGTTGACCTGAATTCAGACGGCACAATCGGACACACAACCCGAACCATCGAAACAGATGGGGAAACAAACCTGTCTGCCTCAACACACGGGTACTATCTGATCGGCGCAAGCACACGGATCAAATTTAATGGCGAAGATGTGGGGCCGAACACCTTCCCGGGTTGGCAGGCTATACACGCCGAGGCCAAAGACGGCGGATTCGTCGTCTTGTGGAAATCCGGACCGGACCAGTACTCCGTATGGACACTAAACGGATCAGGCCAATACCAGAGCCATGTGTCGGTCGATAACATCGAAAAGACGGAACTACTTTTCGACGGCGACTTGGATAACAATGGTACGATCGGGTACGTTCCAACTTCTATCGAGTCCGCCGGATCAACCACATTGTCCACTGGGAACCAGGGCACATACTTGCTCGGCGGTTCAAAAGAGTTCGAATTCAATGGAGCGAATGTCGGTCCAGACAGTTTCACTGGTTGGTCTGCGATTCACGCAGAGGAAACCGCAAACGGATATCGCGTTTTGTGGAAAGGTGTCGCCGGCAACTATGTTGAGTGGACCCTTGACAGTGATGGTCAATATGTCAGCCACACAGCAATCGAAAATGTCGAAACCGTCGAAAATTTCTATGGAGCTGATATTGATGAAAACGGCCTAACTGGACCTGCTCCTACCAAAGAGGCCCCAAAAGCTCTGTTGGCTATCGTTGAGGGTTCTGATGAGTTCGAATTCCATACGCAACCGAGGGATCGTCAAATACAACCTGACCAATTGGAAGAATTGAACATTGGAAGAACTCCTGCGATCGCCGAGGCAATTGAGGCCGGGCCGAAGGGCGGTACTCCCGATGGTGTTTTTGAGGTCGTAATTGAGCCTCTCCTATCGGATTTGCTTCAGGAAGATTCTTTCTGGCTTTGACTCGCGGCCTGAGAAATGCCACCGACCTTGGTTGGTTTTCTCAGGTTTTTTCGTCCCCAGGCGTCTCAATTTGCTTAAGCTCCAACCTGCGTCGTGTGTCGCCTGTCGTGGGCTAATAAGTCCTTTGGAATTTGGCGCTGGTAGTGCGCTCTACCTCCAAGCTATTCAAAATGTTTGATAATCATTCTTATTGGTCCGTATCTGAACCAGTTCTTCGACATGTGTCACCTATCGGGGTACAGGAAGCTTCTAAGGTATGGAAAGCACATACTTTTTTAGAATACTCTGGCGACCCCGGCAGGATTCGAACCTGCAACCTGCCCCTTAGGAGGGGGCTGCTCTATCCAGTTGAGCCACGGGGCCGTGCAAGGCTCTCTGTAGCTTGGTTTTTCGGGGTTGTCATCGCCTTTAGGCGGTGGTTGTAAAACTTGCGCTGTTCACGCTACCATCCGGCAAAACAACATCGCAGGTGCCCCAGTGACAACAGATACCAAACGCCCGCTTACCCTTCGTGATGTCTCGGAGGCGTCCGGAGTGTCGGAAATGACGGTCAGCCGGGTTCTGCGAAACAGGGGCGATGTGTCGGACGCCACACGCACCCGCGTTTTGGCCGCCGCGAAAGAGCTGGGGTATGTTCCCAACAAGATCGCAGGCGCGCTGGCCTCCAGTCGGGTAAACCTTGTCGCGGTGATCATCCCGTCATTGTCGAACATGGTGTTTCCTGAGGTTCTGACCGGCATCAATCAGGTTCTTGAAGACACCGAGCTGCAACCCGTTGTCGGCGTCACCGACTACATGCCGGAAAAAGAAGAAAAAGTTCTGTACGAGATGCTGTCTTGGCGCCCATCTGGCGTAATCATCGCCGGTCTGGAACATACGGATGCAGCACGGGCGATGCTGGACTCGGCTGGCATTCCGGTGGTCGAGATTATGGACACCGACGGCAAGCCGGTGGATGCGATGGTCGGGATTTCTCATCGCCGAGCGGGTCGCGAGATGGCGCAGGCAATCCTGAAGGCAGGCTATGAACATATTGGGTTCATGGGCACCAAAATGCCACTGGACCACCGCGCGCGTAAGCGGTTTGAGGGATTCACCGAGATTCTGGGCAAACACGGCGTCGAAATTGAAGATCGCGAGTTCTATTCGGGTGGTTCAGCCCTGGCCAAGGGTCGCGAGATGACGCAGGCCATGCTGGACCGCTCACCGGATCTGGATTTCCTGTATTACTCCAACGACATGATTGGGGCTGGCGGGCTGTTGTACCTTTTGGATCAGGGCATCGATGTGCCGGGGCAGATCGGTCTGGCCGGGTTCAACAATGTCGAACTTCTGCAAGGCCTGCCGCGCAAGCTGGCGACAATGGATGCCTGCCGGTTGGAGATTGGCCGGAAAGCCGCCGAAATCATCGCCGCACGACTGGCCGACCCCAATAACGAGATCGACTCTCGCGTGACCCTCACACCCAAGATCAGCTTTGGCGACACGCTAAAGCGGCGTTAAAAAATGGCGCTGCAGCGGCTGGACAACCGAACGGCCCGCGCGCTGTTCATGGATCGCCACGCGCTGGCTGAACCGCCGTCAGGCGGGGCCAAAGGCGCGGAGTTGCTGGACTTGATCCACCGTCTGGGCTTTGTACAGCTGGACAGCATCAATACGGTCGCGCGCGCGCATGACATGATCCTGTTCTCGCGGCGGCCCTCCTACCGTGCCAACAACCTCAAGCGCCTCTACGAACGCGACAAGGCTCTGTTTGAGCATTGGACCCATGACGCAGCTGTCTTACCAATGGCGTTCTACCCCCACTGGCACTTGCGATTCCAGCGCGACGCGGGTTTGTTGAAATCCCGGTGGAAGAACTGGCGTCGAGACGGATTCGAGCGGCAGTTTGACACCGTCATGCAGCACATCCGGGACCATGGGCCGGTGTCCTCGTCTGATGTTGGCAAGGACGAAAAGAAAGGCTCCGGAGGCTGGTGGGACTGGCACCCGTCAAAGACGGCGCTGGAGTACCTGTGGCGCTCTGGCGCGCTCACAGTCATCGGACGGCAGGGATTCCAAAAACGCTATGATCTGACCGAACGTGTAATCGACACCCATCTGTGTCCCGGCAACATGCCCTGCGATGCGGAGGCAACGGTTGACTGGTTGTGCAACGCGGCGCTGGATCGGCTGGGCTTTGCGACCTCTGGCGAGCTGGCTGCGTTCTGGGACACGGTTTCAGTCCACGAGGCCAAAGCCTGGTGCGAACAGGGGCTGATAAGGGGCGAATTGGAAGAAATCGAGATCACCTGCGCGGATGGTAAGCTGCGCAAAGTGATCGCCAGACCGTCTGTTTCCGAGATGGCCGAGGCCGCGCCGCGTCCGTCGGGCCGGATCCGCGTTCTCAGCCCGTTTGACCCCATGCTGCGCGACCGTGCCCGCGCTGAACGGCTGTTTGGTTTCTACTATCGGATCGAGGTGTTCGTTCCGGCCGCCAAACGGACTTACGGCTATTACGTGTTCCCGCTGCTCGAAGGTGATCGGATGATCGGGCGTATCGACATGAAGGCGGACCGCGAAAACGGCGTTCTGAACGTCATTTCCCTGTGGCCTGAACGATCCGTGCGCTGGTCCGAGGCACGCACCCGCAGGCTAGAATCCGAACTCGACCGGGTCCGCCGATTTGCCAGCCTGGATCGCGTTGACTTTGCCCCGGACTGGCTGAAAGACCCAAAATAGAGCCTGTTTAAGGCGTCAGAGTCAGAGAGATTGGCTGCAAGCCGTCGATCCCACCTTCAAGGACATCGCCCGCCTGCACAGGCCCGACACCTGCGGGGGTTCCGGTCAGGATCAGGTCTCCGGGCCGCAGGTGATAGAACCCAGACAGGTGGCAGATGATCTCGTCAATCTTCCAGATCAGTTCTTCCAGAGTAGCATCCTGACGAACCTCGCCGTTCACGCTCAGATGGATGCGTTTGCTGTCACTCGGGGCCCAATCCGCTGAACGGGTCAACGGGGCAAACACCGTGCCGTTTTCCAGATCTTTACCCAGATCCCAGGGGCGTTGCTTGTTCCGCTCGCGGATTTGCAGATCGCGGCGGGTCATGTCCAGAGCACACCCATAGGCATAAACGGCCTCCATCGCCTCAGCGCTGTTGGCCCGGAACACGGATTTGCCGATGGCGACCGCCAACTCCATCTCGTGGTGGAAGTTCTCGGTGCCCGGCGGATAGGGGACAGTTGCCCCCGACAAAACCGCGTTAGGGGCAGATTTTGTAAAGTAGAACGGGGCCTCGCGATCGACCTCATTGCCCATTTCAGCGGCATGCGCCGCATAGTTTCGGCCGACGCAGAAAATGCGGCCCACTGGATAGGTCGCCTCGACACCCTCAACCGGAATTGAGATCGGGTCAGGCAAAGAGAACAGGTTGTCCGGCATAAAGGCCCCCTAACTGCGACACGCAGGTTGTTTCTAAGGCGGCTGGGCCGCCCAAACAAGCGGTCTGCGATCACCCTGACAAGAGTGGAGCTGGATACGCGCCGTTCACAATTAAGTTTCGCACCTTGGAACCTGCTCGGGTCGAGCTACCTCTGGTTGTAGTTGAAATGCCGCAGTCCGGACGCTGAAACCGCGATCGGGCGAATCCGTATCAGAGAGCGACAGCCAAAGATCGCCACCCCCACATGATCTTTGCGCTGGATGTCCGCCTTATTTTCAGGTCGGCCGCTTCTCTGAAGCGTGAGCCGGATGGACCGGGGTACCCCCATTCGTCCGGCCACGGGCCAGACGCGAAGTCCAGTAATAGTCTGGCCACCCCGCCAGAGGATACCCCCTATCACTCTGGCGGGGACCGTATTTATGACACGTGATCAGGTTTTGAGATTGTTCAGCTCATTGAGCAGATCCAGCAGCGCCTCATGGCGGTCGGGGCCAAGCTTGGTTTTGATGTCTTCGGCCAGATGCAATGTCACCTGCATGTTGTCCTGGATGATTTTCTCGCCCTTGGCGGTGATGTCCACGATTTGGCGGCGCTTGTCGTCAGCATGGGCGCGCCGGCGGATCAGGTCTTTGGCTTCTAGCTTTTGAAGTATGCGGGTCAGGCTGGGCAACAAAAGGCATGCCCGATCCGCGATATGCGTCGGCTCTTGCGGACCGTCTTCTTTCAGAACGCGTAGCACGCGCCACTGCTGTTCGGTGACACCCGCATCGGCCAGCATGTTACGAATGGGCCTCATGACCCTTTCGCGTGCCCGCAACAATGCAATCGGCAATGAGCGGGACGTTTTAGGCAAGTCACTGGTCATATGAAATTTTGGCCGAAATCCGTGCGAACTGCAACTCGGCATAAAAGACGGCTGTTTTCGGCGTTTCATAGCCCAATTCGGCACTTCGTGCACATTGCACCAAAGACATTGACCTTTTTCATGGGATGGCCATCACTGACTCAACGGAATTTGCGGGGCGATCGCCCGCTCGTTGACTCACGCAGGAGGTCCAGCCATGCCAGTCCCAACGAACGGCTTCAAACAGGCTCTAAAACAGGGCAAACGCCAGATCGGTTGCTGGATGAGCTTTGCCGAAGCCATCACTGCCGAGATCATGGGCACCGCCGGGTTCGACTGGCTGGTCATTGATGGCGAGCATGCGCCGAACGACATACGGTCGATCCGGGACCAGTTAATGGCGCTGGCGGCCAGTGACTCACATCCGGTGGTCCGTGTGCCGGTAGGTGACACCGCATTGATCAAGATGGTGCTGGATGCCGGGGCGCAAACGGTTTTAGTGCCGATGGTTGAAAGCGCCGAACAGGCGCGGCGACTGGTGCGGGACTGTCGCTATCCACCCACGGGCGTACGCGGCGTCGGCGCCATGGCCTCACGCGCCACGATGTACGGCACCGTTACCGACTACATCCAAGGCGCGGATGACCAGATTTGCCTGCTGGTCCAGGTAGAAAACCGCGCGGGAATCGCAGCACTGGATGAGATTTTGCAGGTCGACGGGATCGACGGCGTCTTTATCGGCCCCGCCGATCTGTCTACGGATATGGGCCTTCAGGGCAACAGCGCCGACCCCGAGGTGCGTGCTGTCATTGCCGATGCGATGACGCGGATCAAAGCCGCAGGCAAAGCCCCCGGCATTCTGGGCACCAATGACGAGGCGACCCAAGCCTATCTTGAGATGGGCGCGCAGTTCCTTGCGGTTGGCATTGATGTCATGTTGTTGGCGCAGACGTCCCGTGCTCTGGCGGCAAAGTGGAAGGCGAAGTAACGCGCTAGGCCTGCATCGCGGCCGCTGCTTGCGCGTAACCGCCCGATGCTCCGTCGACAAAATGCACGTGATCGTCTCGCGTTGCTGAGGGAACGAAACAGGTCATCATCGCCTCATCCTGTGCATGCAGGCCGTACCTGATCTTGCCCTGCCCGCGCGCCTGTTCCAGCATCATCTGAATCTGCGCCAGCGTGGGCGGATCGCAATCCAGCGTCATTTTTAGCCCGTCATCGAATTTGCGGTAGTCGGCATTGCGGCTGACCATACGCTTGTAGTGCTCGGGCTCGAAGTTGCCCATCCGCTTGCCGGATTTGAACAGCAAGGCAATCAACAAATTCTCGCCCAGCAATTTGATCCGCCGCAGCAGCAAGCTGCGCCCTGCCCGCGACACCCGCGCATCAAGCCCGACATCCGGCGGTGGCCAACTGATCGGTGGACCGTTTTCCGGCACCGGATGTCCAGAACGATCCAACCCTTCCGAAGCCCGCAAGACCGAACGCGCCAGATCAGAAAAATCGCTTTCGGTTGCATTTGCCGTAGGCTCCACAACGACCGAGACGATCTGGCCATTGCGCGCCCGGCTATTGGACCAGCGACAGGACAACCCGTTCAGGTCGGGCAATGCACCGGGGCCAGAGGCCGGGACGGTAAACTGGCCCGCTTTCATCTGCGCCTCGGCCCAGGCCAAACCGCCGCCTGAAAACATGGCGTAGTCCACCCCGTCCGAAGGCGCATAGCGCGCAACCCGCAGGTCTTTGCCCGCCTTACGGATCTCAGCCACGGGCACCAGGGCGGCCCGCAGAGAAATCGAAAACTCTTCATCCGCCCAGCGCCGAAGGTCTGCCAGGACTTCTTTGGCCGTGTCGATCTGGCTTGCCGGCACTGCAAAGCCTGCCCCATCTCCGCCAAAGACATATGGGAAATCTATGCCCCGCAGCGCGTTGATCATGGCCGAGATCACCGCCGCGCCGACCATGTTCACAGTCTTGTAGCGGCCATTCGCGATCTCTCCGGTGGAATCAACGATGTCGGCCACGCCCAACGCCCAGTCGCCCGGCACCGCGGAAAACCGCGCGGGCTCGACGAGGCGGGTAAAATCCCGCAACAGGGGAAGGCTTTCATAAAACGCGGCCTGAGCGTCCTTCATGGGTACCTCGGGTGTTGGACACGGATAACGGTAGCTCAAATGTGACCGCTGTCCGGCAAAAACAGTATAGCACACGCGCTTGTGTGTGGCACCGGGACATGCCAAGCATTTTTGCAAGCAGAAGGGGAAGAGGCGCGGTTCATGAAGACAGGTCTGGTGGTGTTGTGTCTGGGCTACGTGCTCAGCCAGTTTTTTCGCGCCTTTCTCGCGGTACTAAGCGTCGATCTTGGGCGCGACATCGGCGCCACCCCCGAGGACCTGGCCTTTGCCTCCGGACTTTGGTTTCTGATCTTTGCCGCCATGCAACTGCCGGTGGGCTGGGCGCTCGACCGTGTCGGACCGCGCCTGACAGCTGCTGTTCTGCTGCTGGTCGGAGGCGCAGGCGGCGCGGCCCTGTTTGCCGTAGCCCAGACGCCGTTTCATATCGCCCTTGCAATGGGGCTGATCGGGGTCGGATGCTCGCCTGTCCTGATGGCCTCATACTACATCTTTGCACGGGAATATCCGCCTGCAAAGTTCGCGACATTGGCCGCTGTGATGCTGGGCGTTGGATCTGTTGGCAACCTTGTCGCGTCCTACCCAACCGCACTGGCAGTGGAGCTGATGGGATGGCGAGCAACCATGTGGGTGCTGGCGCTGTTCTCGGGGGCTATTGCGCTGGGCATCTGGGCCACTGTCCACGATCCAAAACGGGTTGAGACTGAACACAAGGGCTCGGTTCTGGATCTTCTGAAAGAGCCCGCCCTGTGGGCTATCCTGCCGCTGATGCTGGTCGCCTACGCCCCATCGGCGGCGACGCGCGGCCTGTGGGCTGGCCCATATCTGAGCGATATCTTCGCCCTCAGCACAACGCAAATCGGGACGGCCACCCTGATCATGGGGGCTGCCATGATTGCGGGGACCTTTGCCTATGGGCCGCTGGACCGCCTGTTGGGTACGCGGAAATGGGTGATTTTCGGCGGCAACGCGCTGGGCGCGGCAGGGCTGGTTCTGATGTGCCTGTGGATCGACAATGCAGTTTGGCTGTCCGTGGCTCTGATGGCGGTCATCGGGTTCCTGGGAGCCAGCTTTCCGGTTATCATGGCCCACGGTCGGGCGTTCGTCGCGCCTCATCTGGTTGGGCGTGGCATGACCTTGCTGAACCTCTTTGGCATTGGCGGCGTGGGCCTCGCGCAATTTGTCACCGGCCGCATCCATGCCGCCACGGTGGACATCAGTCCAACTGCGCCCTACACAGCGATATTCGGCTTTTTCGCCGTAACGCTGGCCATAGGCTGCGTGATCTATCTGTTCAGCCGGGACAGCGTTGACTGATCCCGGCACCTTCAGGAGCATCCATGTCCGACCCGCGTGTCATTGCCCCCAATCTCAAACGTCGACTTTCGGGCGTGACGGCAACGATTGCGCGACTGGTACCGCTGCAGGTGCAATGGATCGACATCGCCGCAACCGGTCCGGGCCTGCCCGTTGATATCCCGCATATCCCACTGGGTCGCCTGCCCTTTCTGTCGCGCAAAACCCTGCGAGTCTGGCACGCGCGGCGCAATACCGAGATGTTGCTGGGCCTGATCCTGCGCAACATCTTCCGCCTGCGCCTGAAACTTCTGTTCACCAGCGCCTCGCAGCGGGCGCATAGCGGTTACACCAAATGGCTGATCGACAAGATGGACGCCGTGGTGGCCACCTCGCGCAAGACCGCCGGGTATCTGGAGCGTGATGCGCAGGTCATCATGCACGGGATCAACCTGCAGGATTTCACCCCGCCCGAAGACAAGGCCGCGGTTCGTGACCGGCTGGGTCTGCCGGATGGGCTGCTGCTGGGGTGCTATGGCCGCATCCGTCACCAGAAAGGCACCGATGCCTTTGTCGATGCGATGATTGATCTGTGCGGGCGATTTGAGGACGTCCACGGCGTTGTTATGGGTCGTGCAACGGAAAAACACACCGGATTTCTGGCCGAGTTGAAGGAAAAGGTGGCCGAGGCGGGGCTGTCCGACCGCATCCTGTTCATGCCCGAGGTAACCGTCGATCAGATTGCCGAGTGGTATCAGGTTCTGGATCTCTTCATCGCACCGCAACGCTGGGAGGGTTTCGGTCTTACGCCGTTAGAGGCGATGGCTTGCGGGGTGCCGGTCGTAGCTACCGACGTGGGTGCGTTCTCCGAGATCGTGACTGATCCGTCGCTGGGCCGCGTTGTCGAACCGGGCAATATCCCCGCTTTGGCTGATGCCGCTGCTGAAATGCTGGAAAACCGCGATTCCCTTGCGCATTCAGGGAAAGCCGCCCGCGCCCATGTCGAGCAGGATTTCGACATCAATACCGAGGCCAAAACCCTTGTCGCCCTCTATGAGCGGCTTCTGAACGGCACGTGACGCGATTTGTCGCCTCAAATCGGTGTCATTGAGCGAAATATGCCCCGAAAACTCTTTTTTCTTTGCTGCAACGCGGCTATGAACGCGCGTCCTTAACTTTGGAGACATGAAATGGGCTATCGCGTCGTTGTCGCCGGCGCCACGGGTAACGTGGGCCGCGAAATGCTGAACATCCTGGCCGAGCGCCAGTTCCCGGTCGATGAAATTGCCGCTCTGGCAAGCCGTCGTTCGCTGGGCACAGAGGTGAGCTTTGGCGACAAGACACTGACGACCCAGGACATCGACACTTTCGACTTTACCGGCTGGGACATGGCGCTTTTCGCCATCGGCTCGGACGCAACCAAGACCTATGGCCCCAAGGCGGCCGCGGCGGGTTGTGTGGTGATCGATAACAGCTCGCTCTATCGCTATGACCCGGACATTCCGCTGATCGTGCCGGAATGTAACCCCGAGGCGATCCACGACTATAAAAACAAGAACATCATCGCGAACCCCAACTGCTCGACCGCGCAGATGGTTGTCGCGCTGAAGCCGCTGCATGACCGCGCCAAGATCAAGCGTGTCGTCGTGTCGACCTATCAGTCGGTTTCGGGTGCTGGTAAGGATGGCATGGATGAGCTGTGGGATCAGACCAAAGCGGTCTATAACCCCACGACCGAAGTGCCGCCGAACAAGTTCCAGAAGCAAATCGCATTCAACGTCATTCCGCAGATCGACGTCTTCATGGAAGACGGTTCGACCAAGGAAGAGTGGAAGATGGTTGTGGAAACCAAAAAGATCGTCGATCCGTCGATCAAGGTCACAGCCACCTGCGTTCGCGTTCCGGTCTTTGTCGGCCATTCCGAGGCCGTGAACATCGAGTTCGAGGAATTCCTGGACGAAGACGAAGCGCGTGACATCCTGCGCGAAGCACCGGGTATCATGGTGATCGACAAACGTGAGGCCGGTGGCTACGTCTCGCCGGTGGAATGCGCGGGCGACTTTGCTACGTTTATCAGCCGTATCCGTCAGGATTCGACCGTTGAGAACGGTATCAACCTGTGGTGCGTCTCGGACAATCTGCGCAAAGGCGCTGCCCTAAACGCGGTCCAGATCGCCGAACTGCTGGGCCGTGAGGTCCTGAAGAAGGGCTAAGCGCTTCCGCGTAACCGGCTTTAGAATTGCCTAAGCCTCGCCCCTAACAGGGCGGGGCTTTTCATTTTGGGATAGCTGGTTTCGCGGGCACCGGGTGCCGCCCTTTACCCCTGCCCCTCGACCAGGACTTTCAGGTTCGTCAGCCCGCGCTCATAATCGCCGCCAACCCATTCATCCATCATCAAACCCATCCAGCGCGACATCGGGTTCATGCCCAGATCGCTTTCAAATCCCCAGGTGACCTGTGTCTGGTCGCCCTCGGGCGTCAGGTCAAACGAAGCCGAAGCCGTCCCCATCGGACCAAAATCCAGGGCTGTTTTGACAGTCTGGTCCGGGATGCTTTCTACGATTTCCTGCGAGCCCGAGCCGACCTGCGGATGATCCGAGGCCCACTTGAGCGTGTTGCCAACTCCCGCCTCTGGTCCGCTATAGGACAGTTGCGTTTCCGGGTCGCGCGACAACCAGGGCGACCATTGCTCGGTCTCTTGCATGGAATTCACGTAGGGAAAGATCGCGCTGGCGGGCGCGTTGATCGTGATGCTGCGTGACAATTCCGCCTTACCGGGCAGCAGATAGGACACGCCAACTAAAACAAGAATAAGAACAATCAGACTGACAAGAACACGTTTAATGAATCGCATGATACGCTCCTGATCCTGAGACTATGCGTCGAGCATATCAAAAAATGGCGCAAAATCAGAGGTCTGATCCACGCCATTTGAATGTCTTTAGAATTTGACTGGCTTAAACGGCCACAAATTTCTTTTCATTGGGGTCATAGCACTGCAACCCACCTTCACCGATATCCGTCCACAGACCGTGCAGGCTGAGCGCCCCGCTTTCCACCGCAGAGGACACAAACGGGAAGGTCATCAGGTTCTCCAGCGAAGCAACGACGGCCTGCCGTTCGAATTGACGCGCCTGCTCGACACTGTCCTCGATATCGGCGACCAATTCGTATTTCGGCTTTAGAATGTCCATCCAGCGACCCACAAAGCTCTCTTTGGCTTCCAGATGGGGGGCATGGCCCTTGCACATGTCGATGCAGCCCTGAACGCCGCCGCATTGCGAGTGGCCCAGCACGATCAGGTGCGCAACCTTTAGGGCAGTGACCGCATACTCGATAGCCGCACTGGTACCATGGTGATCGCCATCGGGCGCATAAGGTGGAACAAGGTTGGCAATATTGCGGTGAATGAAGAATTCACCCTGATCCGCGCCAAAGATCGACGTTACATGGACCCGGCTGTCGCAGCACGAGATCACCATCGCACGGGGGCGCTGGCCTTCGGTTGCCAAGCGGCGATACCAGAATTGATTTTCCGTGTAAGTCGTGGCTTTCCAGCCGTGGTAACGCTTGACCAGATAGGCCGGCAGTGGCTTGGCTAAGTCCATTATCAAGTCCCAGTTCTTATCGTTATTGGTTGCTGTACTCTGAATTCGCGGAAAATTCGACCCATTTTCCTGAAACAGCGCAAGGTTTTGCAAAGGGATTTACTGCAACTCTCCGACTGTGCCGTGGGGGCATGGAATATTGGGGTGAATGAGGTGGATACGATTATCACGCTTGAACACAAGGAAACCGTTCGTCTGGATTTGGACCGGTTGAATGGGCTGTACAACCAACTTGGCGACAAAAACGCGCTGGATATCCTGTGCCGCACGGTCGAGGAACTGGCTGTGCGCCTGTCAAACTGCGAGCGGTTCTGGCGCCAGCGCGACTGGGCCGGGCTGCGCAAATGCGCGCGCTCGCTGGTGGCCATTGCTGAACAGATCGGCATGACCGCGCTGGCTCGTGTGGCTGGCGACGTGGCGCAATGCGTCGATGCCGGGGACGCGGTGGCAACCGGGGCCACACTGTCGCGCCTGATCCGGGTCGGTGAAAAGTCGCTGACCGTGATTTGGGACCAGCAGGATCTTTCGGTCTGACAGGGCTTGCGGACGGATCGTGGGCGGCTAGGCTGGGCGCAAATCGAACAGCCCGAGATGCTCATGACCCTGTCCTTCGCCCCGCCATCCGAAACGTCGCTGCCGCTGCACGTGATTGCGCAACCCGATCTGGACGATTGGTTGAAAGATCAGCCGGAACAGATCGCGCAATGGGTCGAAGCCGGTGGTTTTACCGGGGCGATGGGAAAGGTTCTGTTGATTCCGGGGCCGGACGGTGCGCCTCAAATGGCGTTGGCGGGCTATGGCAAAAACAGCAGCCGGGCGCGCAAACGTTTCCCGCTTGCCGCCGCCGCCGAGGCCTTGCCCAAGGGCAATTATCACATTGCGTCGGGCGTACCTTCGGATGCGCTGAGCACCGAGTGTCTGGGCTGGTTGCTGACGGGATACGCCTTTGACCGCTATGCCAACCAATCACCCGCCAAGGCGCGTCTGGTCGCGCCCGATGGCGTGGATGCTCAGCGAATCGAGGTTTTGGCCAATGCCGAGGCGCTGACCCGTGATCTGGTCAACACTCCGGCCTCGGATATGGGACCTGATCAATTGCAGGCTGCCGCTGAGAATCTGGCCCAGGAATTTGGCGCTACGTGCGACGCCGTTGTGGGCGATGCGCTATTGGAGCAGAACTTTCCGATGATCCACACGGTGGGACGCGCCGCGGCGCAAGCCCCGCGTTTGATCAAGATGACATGGGGCACAACCGGGCCCAAGCTGACATTGGTGGGCAAAGGGGTTTGCTTTGACACGGGCGGGCTGAACCTGAAACCGGGAAATTCGATGGCCCTGATGAAGAAGGATATGGGCGGCGCGGCCAATGTTCTTGGGCTGGCGCGGATGATCATGGCCTTGAAGTTACCCGTGCAACTGCGCGTTTTGATTCCAGCCGTCGAGAACTCGGTTTCCGGCAATGCCTTTCGCCCCGGGGATATTCTGACCTCGCGCAAGGGACTGACGGTCGAGATCAACAACACCGACGCCGAAGGGCGGTTGGTGCTGGCTGATGCCCTTGCGCTGGCGGATGAGGGTGAGCCCGACCTGATCATCTCGATGGCGACGCTGACCGGCGCGGCGCGGGTGGCGGTCGGTCCAGATCTGGCACCTTTCTACACCGACGACGACACTGCGGCGAACGCATTGGCCCGCGCTGCCGCGCAGGCTGCCGATCCGGTCTGGCGGATGCCCTTCCACGAACCCTACGAGACCATGATCGAACCCGGCATTGCCGATCTGGACAACGCGCCTGCAGGCGCATTCGCAGGCTCGATCACAGCCGCCTTGTTCCTGCGGCGCTTTGCAGGTGAAAGCCGCTATATGCATTTCGACATCTATTCCTGGCAGCCGGGCAAAGCCCCCGGTCGCAGCAAAGGTGGCCTGGGTCAGGGACCGCGCGCCTTGCTAACCGCCCTGCCCGAGATCCTGGGTCTGTGACCCGCGCCCGTGTCATAAGGCCTGTCGTCGACCTGCTGCGCTCGCCCGATGGTCCTCGGGACCGGCAGTTGTTGTTCGGGGATACGGTCGATGTGGTTGAAAAAACCGACGGTTGGATCCGATTAGTCGCGGACAAGGATGGCTATCCCGGATGGGTTGCCTCGGATCAGCTGGGGCCGGAGGCATCCGCGACTCACTGGATCACCGCGCCCGCGACCCATGCCTATGCGAAGCCGGATATGAAAAGCCCGGACCGGGTATCGCTGAGTTTCGGCAGCCGGGTGCAGATTTTGTCGGAACAGGGCCGTTTTCTTGAGACCGAGCTGGGCTTTATCCCGGCCATACACGCCAAACTGACCGAAACGCGGCTAACCGACCCGGTCACCGTGGCCGAACTGTTCTTGGGCACACCCTATCTTTGGGGTGGCAACAGCCGGCTCGGCATTGACTGTTCGGGTCTGGTGCAGGCCGGGTTGCTGGCCTGCGGCATCCCCTGCCCCGGCGACAGCGGCGATCAGGAACGTGAGTTGGGCAGTGCTCTGCCTGCAGGGACCGAGCCAAAACGGGGTGATCTGTTGTTCTGGAAGGGCCACGTGGCCTGGGTCTATGGCGATAACATGCTGCTGCACGCCAACGCTTACCATATGGATGTGACGTTTGAGCCGATGGATCAGGCGATTACACGTATTCTGGAACAAGGCGACGGTCCGGTAACGGCCCACAAAAGGCTCTAGTCCAGATCAACGGACCGGATCAGTTTTCGTTCCAGCACGCGCAGCACTGTTCGCAGGTCATGGCCGCGCTTTAGGATGCGGCCGTCCATGCCCACCACCGAATACATCCCCTGCCTGGATCGCAGGCGCGGGTGTTTTTCGACCCGATAGATCGGATGTTCCGCAGTACGTCGGAAAATGGAAAACACCGCCATGTCGCGCAGGTTGGAAATACCATAGTCACGCCATTCTCCGGCGGCGACCATCCGGCCGTAAACGGACAGGATATGTGACATCTCGCGCCGGTCGAACGCGACGGGCATCTGGGCCGAGTTTGCAGAAAACCGGCTGGGAGGCTGCATGTTCATACCCTCAGCCTTGCCGGAAAACGCGTTTGAATCAAGCCTGCAGCCGACCGGTGTGGCATTTTTGGATCGGAGCGCGCTAACGTCGCCCGACCTGTCGGCAGATCAGAATCACCGGCAAAAGCCCGACGGCAAGGATCACCAGAGACGGTACAGCAGCCCCCTCCAACCGCTCATCCGAGGCCAGACGATAGGCCTGAACCGCCAGAGTATCAAAGTTGAACGGGCGCATGATCAGGGTCGCAGGCAGCTCTTTCATCACGTCGACAAAGACAATCAGCAATGCCGTCAGCAGCGACGGCGTCAGGATCGGCAGGTGGACCCGGCGTAAGGTGCCCAGCGGCGATTGGCCCAAAGACCGGGATGCCGCGTCCATATTGGCGTGCACGGTGCTTTGACCCCCCTCATATGCGCTGAGCGCGGCAGCCAGAAAGCGCACCATATAGGCCGCCACCAACAGCCATATCGACCCGGTGACCAGCAGCCCAGTTGAAACATCAAACGTCTCGCGCATCCACGCATCTAATGCGTTATCGAATCTGGCAAAGGGCACCATCAGTCCGACGGCAATTACGCCCCCCGGCACGGCATAGCCCAGCCGCGCCAGATATCCTGCGCTGGATGATCCGCGCCCTGGACGCAGGCGTTGGAAGAATCCCACGCAGATCGCTGCACAGACGGTGACAACCGCCGCCACTCCGGCCAGTGTCAGTGAGTTCTGGATGAACCCAATATAGCGCCGCGACAACAGGTTCTGTTCCGAAGTCAGTCCCATTTGAATCAGGATGAAAACCGGCAGCAGGAACCCAAGCAGCACCGGAATGGCGCATAGGGTAAAGGCCGCGGCGGACTGCCAGCCCTTCAGTTGCGCCGACGGTAAAGAGGCATGGCTTTTGCCCGCCTGATAGTATTTCGCCTTTCCGCGCTGCATCCGCTCGACCACGGCCATGACCAGTGCGAACCCCAACAGGCACAAGGCCAGTTGCGCAGCAGCGGCACGGTCTCCGATCGAGAACCAGCTGGTATAAATGCCGGTCGCAAAGGTCTGAACGCCAAAATAGGCCACTGTGCCGAAATCGGCGATGGTCTCCATGATCGCCAGCAAGACACCGCCCGCAATGGCCGGGCGCGCCATTGGCAGCGACACGTGCCAGAACGCCAGCCACGGGCTTTTGCCCAACGCACGCGCGGCCAGAAAGGCGGTGGCGCTTTGTTGCAGAAACGCGGCACGGGCCAGCAGATAGACATAGGGATACAGTACGAGGATCAGCATCACCGCCGCGCCCTCGGTCGAGCGGATCTCGGGGAACCAATAGTCGCGCGGCCCCCAACCGGTCACCTGCCGCAGTGTGGTCTGTACAATCCCGGGATGGTCCAGAATGAATGTATAGGCGTAGGCCAGCACATAGGCCGGGAAAGCCAGAGGCAACACCAGCGCGATTTCCAGGAAGCGTACCCCCGGAAAACGGGTCATCGTCACCAGCCACGCCGCACCCACACCGATTGAGAACGTGCCAGCAGCAACGAGAACCACCAAAATAACGGTCGTCAGCGCGTAGCCCGGCAAAACCGTCTCTAACAAATGCGAGACCGTATCTGTCCCACCTGTTACCGCCGCCAGAACAACGGCAACCATCGGCAACAGACAGGCGGCAGCAACCAAATAGGCCACAATGGCCACCAATCGGGTGCCCAGCACGCCGCGATTGCGCGTTCCGTGTTCTGAATAGTCGATTTCGGCCATGGACCCGGGTTGTGACTGGCGTTGGCTATTGATCAGCCTTTAATCGACCAAAATGCTAAGAAACACCAGTCTGCGGGGGAACAATTCTGCGGCACATACTGCCGCAGACGTGTTTTGCACTCATTCGTAGACCCTCTGATCCTCGATCACCAGCCCATCCTTGGGCAGCGATCCAGGAGCGACAACCTCGATAGCGCCTTTCAGCTTCAGAACCTCGGCCACGGATTTGGCATAGGCCATATCGTCCCCGCCCGCGCTTTCGATCTGAACGGTCATGGTGTCCATCTCGCCCTGACGGGCTGCGATGACGCGGGCTTTGACGATCTCGTCGTGCTTGTCGACAAGGGCTGCCACCTGTTCCGGTCGCACGAACATGCCTTTGATCTTGGTGGTCTGGTCCGCACGGCCCATCCAGCCCTTGATCCGCAGGTTGGTTCGACCGCAAGGGGAAACACCCGGCATGATCGCGGACAGGTCACCAGTGGCAAAGCGGATCAGCGGGTAATCAGGATTCAGAGAGGTTACCACAACCTCACCCACGTCGCCGGGTGCCACTGGTGTTCCGGTGCCCGGAGTGACGATCTCGACGATGACGTGCTCATCAATGATCATCCCTTCCATCGCGGCGCTTTCATAGGCGATATTGCCCAGATCGGCCGTGGCATAGCATTGCAGGCAGGAAATACCCCGGTCGGCATAGTCCTGACGCAGGGACGGGAACAGAGCCCCGCCGCCGACAACGGCCTTTGTGAATTCAAGGGCCACGCCCATGTCATCAGCTTTGTCCAGAATGACTTTGAGGTAGTCCGGCGTGCCTGCGTAAGCGGTACAGCCAACATCCCGGGCCGCAGTCACCTGCAATTCGGTCTGTCCGGTACCCGCTGGCAACACGGCCGCGCCAACAGCCCGTGCGCCGTTTTCAAAAATCATCCCCGCTGGCGTCAGGTGATAGCCAAAGCAGTTCTGAACGATATCGCCCGGACCCACGCCCGCCGCATTCAGAAACCGCCCCATGCGCCACCAGTCGTGATCCGTGCTGCCCGGTTCGTAGATCGGACCGGGGGATTGGAACACATGATGAAAGTGACGCGCCGGCTTGACGGTGAACCCGCCAAACGGAGGGCGCGACGTCTGCGCCTTGGCCAGATCGGACTTTCGCAGAACCGGAAGTCTGACCAGATCGTCGGCCGAGGTCACGGCATCCGTATCCACATCGGCCAGATGCGCGGCAAAACCCGGCGCGGACAGGGCGCGGCTGATCTGAGTGCGTATCGCCCGCGCCTGATCGGCGGCACGTTCATCGGCTGATCGGGTTTCGAGTGCGTCGTAATAGGTCATCGCCAGATCCTCCATTCCCTTACAGCCACCTCTTGCGGCGGCGGTAAGATCGCACGTCACGGAAACTTTTGCGGCCTTCATCGGACATGCCCAGATAGAATTCTTTCACATCCGGGTTTTCGCGCAGGTCGGCGGCGGGACCGTCCATAACGACGCGCCCCGATTCCAGAATATAGCCGTAATGCGCAAACCTTAGAGCCACATTTGTGTTCTGTTCGGCCAGCAGGAAGGACACGCCCTCTTTCTCGTTCAGGTCCTTCACGATTCCGAAAATCTCTTCGACCAGCTGCGGCGCAAGACCCATCGAGGGTTCGTCCAGCAGGATCGTTTCGGGTCGCGACATCAGGGCCCGGCCCATCGCGACCATCTGTTGCTCACCGCCCGAGGTGTAACCCGCCTGCGACCGGCGGCGTTCCTTGAGGCGGGGGAAATAGGTATAAACCAGTTCAAGGTCCTGCTGAATGGCCGCCTTGCCATCCTTACGGGTATAGGCCCCGGTCAGCAGGTTTTCTTCAACGGTCAGGTGTTCGAAACAATGGCGGCCTTCCATCACCTGGATGACGCCCTTTTCAACCAGATCGGCGGGATCGCTTTCATGCACGCTTGTACCGCGATAAGTGATCGTCCCTTTGGTGACCTCGCCGCGTTCCGAGTGCAGCAGGTTGGAAACAGCCTTCAGCGTTGTCGTCTTGCCCGCGCCATTTCCACCCAACAGGGCCGTAATACCGCCCTTGGGTACGGTCAGGCTGACGCCTTTCAGAACGAGGATCACATGGTTGTAGATCACCTCGATATTGTTGACTTCAAGCAGGGTTTCCGCCTGCACGTCAGTGGTTTGAGCCGCATCCAGCATCCGGGCATGTCCTCGTGCGTGTGTTTGGGTCGGGGCGGCAGCTGCCCGCCACCCCGAAAGTCAAAGCGCCTTAGTTGCAGCGCGTTTCGATGTTGTTTTCTGCCGCGTATGCAGCCGAGTCCTCGGCGATCAGGGCACCGATCACTTCGGCATCGGTCGGCTTAAAGTCCTGAACCGTGTTCCAAGTCTTGGCCGACGCATCCCACTGGACGACACCAACCAAACCTGGGCCACCGTGGTTTTCACAGGTGACCGTGAACTCGGGGCCAAAGCCGCCCATACCAAGCGCATCCATTTTTGCGTTGGTCATTTCCAGAGCTTCCATACCGTCCCGCATCATCGCAGGGGTGATGTCGGCGACACCGTGGATCTCTTGTGCCGTCTTGATCGCCTCGGCAGCCAGCATCGCGGCATAAAGGCCCCGGTTGTACTGCACCGTGCCCAACTGATCCCCGGCACCCGCAGCTTTGCCTGCATCGACAACAAAGGTCTGCAGATCGCCATAGACCGGATAGTCCTTGCCCAGGCCGGTGAAGGTCAGAGCCTTGTATCCATTGGCCTTTTCGCCAGCAGGTTCGACGTCAAATTCGGCACCGGACCACCAGACACCGATGAAGTTTTCCATCGGGAACCGGATGTTTGCAGCTTCTTGCACGGCGACCTGGTTCATGACGCCCCAGCCCCACATGATCACATAGTCAGGCTTGTCGCGGCGGATCTGCAGCCACTGGGACTTTTGTTCCTGTCCCGGGTGATCCACCGGCAGCAATGCCAGCTCATACCCATACTTCTCGGCCAGGGTTTCCAGGGTGCGGATCGGCTCTTTGCCGTAGGCAGAGTTGTGATAGACCAGCGCGATTTTCTTGCCGCTCAAGTCGCCGCCATTCTGCTCGAGCAGATAGTTGATCGCGCCCGAGGCGCCGTTCCAGTAGTTCGCCGGGTAGTTGAATACGTGGCTGAACACCGTGCCATTTGCCGCCGAGGTACGGCCATAGCCCATCGTGTGCAGCGGGATGTTGTCCGCGGTCACTTTGGGGATCAGCTGATAGGTGATACCGGTGGACAGAGGCTGATACACCAGAGCGCCTTCGCCCTTGGTGGACTCATAGCACTCAACACCTTTTTCCGTATTGTATCCGGTTTCGCAGGACACAACGCGGATCGGTTCGCCGCCAACGCCGCCGTCGCGTTCGTTCAGCAGGGTGAAATAGTCGTTGTATCCGTCCGAAAACGGGATACCGCCCGCAGCATATGGTCCGGTCCGATAGCTGAGATCCGGGATCACCAGATCCGCCATCGCCGGCCCTGCGGCCATCAGGGCGCTCAGCGCCATGGTTGCCAGTGTCTTGTTCATCGGGTGTCTCCTCCCTTGGTTAGTCCGATGTTGGGTTCGGGCTTGCGCCGCCCGTCTTATGATTGGGCCTACCCCTAGTGGGGGAACGGCCAGAGTCTGAGTTTCTCTTTCGCCACGCGCCACAGCTGCGCCAGACCATGTGGTTCCAGGATCAGGAACATGATGATCAGCGCGCCGACGATCACCAGTTGCAGGTGTGCCACGATATCGGTGGGCCAGCCCAGGACATCGACGCCGACAACTTTCAGGACCACCGGCAGCAAAACAAGGAACGCCGCGCCTGCAAAGGACCCAAAAATAGACCCTAATCCGCCGATAATGATCATGAACAGCACCAGGAATGATTTCTGAATTCCGAACACTTCGCCAACTTCGACCGCACCAAGGTAGACTGCAAAGAACAGCGCGCCAGCGATGCCGATGAAGAATGAGCTAATGGCAAAGGCGCTCATCTTGGCCTTCAGCGGGTTCACCCCGATAATCTCGGCCGCGATGTCCATATCGCGGATCGCCATCCAGGTGCGCCCGGTGGTGCCACGTGTCAGGTTGCGGGCAATGATGGCGCTGATGGTCAGGAAGATCAGGCAGAACAGATAGGTGGCCGAGGCCGAGGCGTTGGGACCGGTAATGATGATGCCGAACACGTCACGCTCGGGGGCGTTGATCTGACCCGAGGCCGAGTAGTTATAGAACCACGGAACCCGATTAAACAGCCAGACCAGAAAGAACTGCGCCGCCAGTGTGGCAACCGCCAGATAGAAGCCTTTGATCCGCAGGCTCGGCAGACCAAACAGCACTCCGACAATTGCGGTGATGCCTCCGGCAAGAAGGACATGGATGAACATGCTGACATCGGGAAAGGCCGTCATCAGCTTGTAACAGGCATAAGCCCCCACAGCCATGAAGCCCCCGGTGCCCAGCGAGACCTGCCCGCAATAGCCAACAAGGATGTTCAAACCGATCGCGGCAATCGCGTAGATCAGGAACGGCAACAACAGCGCGTTGGCCCAGTAGTCATTGATGATGAAGGGAATGATCCCAAACGCAACTGCCAGAACCACGTAATAGCGATACCGGTCGAACTTGATCGGGAAAGTCTGGCTGTCATCCACGTAAGAGACTTTGAAGTCTCCGGCCTCACGATAGAACATGTCTTACTTTCCCCATTCTTCCTGCGCCCGGTTCCGGGCTGCGGCGTCCAGTTGATTGGACCCTTTGGCATATCCGCTCGCCTCTGAGGCGCGCACGAGTTTCAGGTAGGCCAGAATGCCCATGACCAATCCGGCAAAGGCCAGGATCGCGGCGATCGTCAGCTGGCTTGGGCTCAGATCGTCCGAAGTCAGGGCGATATACCCAAAAGCCCAGAACCCGGCCCACGAGATGACGTTGATGATGGCGATCAGCTTTTGCATCGCTACACCCTCTCGATGATCTTCTCACCGAACAGACCTTGCGGTCGGAACACGAGGAAGATCAGCGCCAGCACATAGGCGAACCAGTTCTCGGTCGCGCCGCCGACCAGCGGGCCAATGGCGAATTCGAACAGTTTTTCGCCCACGCCGATGATCAGGCCACCCACGATCGCTCCGGGGATCGAGGTGAACCCGCCCAGCATCAGCACCGGCAGCGCTTTGAGCGCGATCAGCGACAGTGAAAACTGCACGCCCGACTTGGTTCCCCACATGATCCCCGCGACCAGTGCCACAAACCCTGCGACCGACCACACCATGATCCAGATGAAGTTCAGAGAGATACCAACCGACAGCGCCGCCTGGTGATCATCCGCCACGGCCCGCATCGCGCGGCCTTGTTTGGTGTACTGGCTGAACGCGACCAGCGCGGCCACCAGCAGGGCAGCGATGATTGTCGCCACGATGTCCAGATTGTCGATGAAGAAGCCGTAGCCAAAGATGTTGAACGTGCTTTCATCAATCCAAAGGTTGATGCCCTGCGGCAGACCCACATCCAGCGTCTTGATCTCGGACCCCCACATCAGGTCTGCCACGCCTTCAAGGAAATAGGCCAGACCGATGGTCGCCATGAACAGAATGATCGGCTCTTGCCCGACCAGATGACGCATGACGAACCGCTGCACGGCCCAGGCCAGCAGCACCATCACCGCCATCGTCAGGAGGATCGCCACAATGGCCGGGACGTTCCAGCCAAAGTAGTGGATATGCGTCCCGAATATCGCGTTGATCAGATGCGAGAACGGCACCTGACCATTCATGATCCCCACCAGCGTCATCGCCGCGAACAACGCCATAACCCCCTGGGCATAATTGAAAATTCCCGAAGCCTTGTAGATCAGCACAAAGCCCAGAGCCACCAGCGCATAGAGAACCCCGGCCATCAGACCGTTGAGGATAACCTCCATCGCAAAAACGAGTTGTTCAGGCATGTGTGCCCCCTCTCATGTCTGTCAGATGGTCAGTCATGGCTCACCCCCAGATAGGCATCGATGACTTCCTGATTGTTGCGCACCTCGTCCGGGGTGCCGTCGCCGATCTTGCGGCCATAATCCATCACGACCACGCGGTCGCTCAGGTCCATCACAACGCCCATGTCGTGTTCGATCAGGGCAATCGTGGTGCCGAATTCGTCATTCACGTCGAGGATAAAGCGGCTCATATCCTCTTTCTCTTCGACGTTCATGCCTGCCATCGGTTCATCCAGCAGCAGCAGCTTGGGCTCGGCCGCCAGCGCGCGCGCCAGTTCGACGCGTTTCTTCAGGCCATACGGCAGGCGGGACACCGGCGTCTTGCGGATGTGCTGGATTTCAAGGAAATCGATGATCTTCTCGACCGCCTCGCGGTTTTCAACCTCTTCAGCCTCGGCTTTGCCCTTCCAAAAGGCCTGCTGAAAAATGTTTGTTTTCATATAGTTCAACCGACCAGTCATCACGTTGTCCAAAACGCTCATGCCTTCGAACAAGGCGATGTTCTGGAACGTCCGGGCAATGCCCTGCCGCGCAACCTCATAGGGGCGCATCGGCGGGCGCTTTGCGCCATGAAACCAAACCTCGCCTTCTTGCGGGACATAAAACCCGGAAATCACGTTCAGCATCGAGGATTTACCGGCCCCGTTCGGCCCGATGATCGCCCGAATCTCACCTTCGCGAATATCGAACGAGATATCCTTGATCGCCACCACACCACCAAAGCGCAGGGTGATGTTCTTCATCTCCATCACCACGCCGCCGATTTTGCGGCCGTCCTCGGTGACATAACCTTCGGAATTATCCAGCATCATTCGCCCACTTCACAACACGATTCAGAAAAAGGCAGCTGAGAACACCCGCGCCGAGATACCCATAGATAGCACCGCCATCGAAAGCCTTCGCAGGATAAGCAACGGCGCACATAAAGCCGACGACCCCGCCAATAGCAACGCTGACAACATAGGAAAGGGTGCCTGAAACTCGCTCTGAAAAATAGACGACTGCTCCAGCGCCAATGCCCATCGACAACGCAACGATCAATATTGGCAAAATGAAACTCATTCCGCCGCAACCTTGTGCTGCGCAACCGGCACAACCGGCGCATCGACGATCTCAAGCGTGGCCGAGATCGAACCCTTGCGCCCATCCTCATAAGTCACTTCGGTGGTGGTCGAGACCGTTTGGGAGCCGTCATAAAGCGCGTCGATGATGTCCTGGAACTTCTCTTCGACAAAGCGGCGGCGAACCTTTCGGGTCCGGGTCATCTCGCCATCATCCGCGTCCAGTTCCTTGTGCAGCACAACAAAGCGATGAACCTGGCACCCCGACAGCATCTCGTCTGCCGCCACGGACTTGTTCACCTCTTCCACATGGGCCTTGATCGTCTCTAACACGCGGGGATGACCTGCCAGTTCTTGATAGGATGCATACGCCACGTTGTTGCGTTCGGCCCAATTCCCAACTGCCGTCAGGTCGATATTGATGAAGGCCACACAACGATCCTTGCCGTTTCCGAACAGCACGACCTCAAGAATATCCGGATAAAACTTCAGCTTGTTCTCGACATATTTCGGCGCGAACATCGACCCGTCAGCCATTTTGCCCACATCCTTGGCGCGGTCGATGATCCGTAAATGGCCCGAGCCCTCTTCGATGAACCCGGCATCGCCGGTCGCAACCCAACCTTCTGCATCCTTGGTCGATGCGGTGGAATCCGGGTTGTTGAAGTATTCGACGAACACACCCGGTGATCGGTAATGGATCTCTCCATTGTCGTCGATCTTCAGCTCCACATTCGGTGCCGGCACGCCTACGGTATCCGCGCGCACCTCGCCATCCGGCTGCACGGTGATAAACACAGTCGCCTCGGTCTGGCCGTAAAGCTGCTTTAGGTTGATACCAAGCGAGCGGTAGAAATCGAAAATCTCCGGTCCGATCGCTTCACCTGCCGTGTAGCCCACGCGGAAGCGGCCATAGCCCAGCGTATCTTTCAGCGGGCCGTATACCAGCATATTGCCCAGCGCATATTTCATCCGGTCGCTGAAACCGACAGGCTTACCATCCAGCAGCAAGCCGCCAACCTTCTTGGCGTGCGCCATGAAGTGATGGAACATACGCTGCTTCAGCTTGCCCGCGTCTTCCATCCGGATCATCACATTGGTCAGCTGCGTCTCGAAAACACGCGGCGGGGCGAAGAAATAAGTCGGCCCGATCTCGCGCAGGTCGGTCATCATCGTGTCGGCGCTTTCCGGGCAGTTCACGCAGAAGCCGCACCAATAGGCCTGACCGATGGAAAAGATGAAATCACCTACCCAAGCCATCGGCAAATAGGACAGAATATCCTCGTCCCGGGTCAGGTGGTCGAACTCAGCCGAGTTCTTCGCGCTTTCGATCACGTTGCGGTTCGACAGCACCACGCCCTTGGGCTTGCCAGTCGTTCCGCTTGTATAAAGCATCACGCAGGTGTCGTCGTAGGTGATCGCTGCGATGCGCTTGTCCAGTTCGGCATCAAACCGCGCGTGGCCCGCGCTGCCCTCGGCCATAATGTCATCCAGCGCGTTCATCTGGCTATGGTCGTATTTCCGCATCCCCCGCTTGTCGGTATAAAGGATGTGTTTGACCTGATGCAGATTTTCCTGAATCTCGATGACCTTGTCGACCTGCTCCTGATCGCCGCAGACCACATATTTCGCGCCGCAATGTTCCAGAACATAGGCCATCTCTTCGGCAACCGAGTCCTGATACAGGGGAACCGGAACCGCACCCACCATCTGCGCGGCCACCATCGACCAATAGTGCGCCGGACGGTTGCGACCTATGACGGCGATGTGGTCGCCTTGTTCGACGCCCAGTTCCAGAAACCCCAGGGCAATCGCACGGACTTCTTTGGCTGTTTCAGCCCAGGTCCAGCATTGCCAGATTCCGAATTCCTTCTCGCGATACGCCGGAGCATCTCCGAATTGCGTCGCATTGCGTTGTAGAAGCGCCGGAAGGGACTGCAACCCTTCGGCGCCCGACTGCGTCTGAGCCAATCTTTCTCTCCTCCCCATCCGACCCCTCCCCGGGCCGGAAACGGCGGACCCGAGGATCAACCCCGGACGCCAACGCCCCGATTAAGGGACGCTTGCACGATCAGCGTCAAGTTTTGCCTGATGTTTTCTCAATTCTTACGAATTGTAACAGGGGTGAAGGAGGGATGTTTCGTTTTGAGCAAAATGAAGAACAAATTTGTCTTTCAAAGGTCTTTCTTGGAAAGTCCTTGTTCAGCCTTTCTCATCATTGTGATTTTCATATCACGCTCTTGGTTCTTTCTGGCCTCGTCGAACTGGCTTAACTCAAACTCAAGTTGTCGAGCAAAAGCGATCCTTCTCGATCCGATCAGGCCATGGATTGCAGCGATGGCAACAGCCAACAGCGCCGCCAACAACACCCAGGCAATCGTAGGGCGTATCTGCAAAAATTCGGCCAAGGGTAGGAATGTAAGGTCACCAAACCAAAACAGGACGACCATCAGCGCGGCAAAACCAGCAGAAAGAACAAGGGTGATCTCAGAACCGATATTGCGACCCGACCGCTTCGCGATTTTGCTGCGTTCAGAGACAGTTATTCGGGAAAAATCTATTTTAGACATGCCAACAGAGCTCTGCAATGCGCCCGATCCGTGTATTCGGCGAACGCTACAAAGGGCCAGCTATACGCTCAACATTCACAACCAATCCCGCAAAATCGGGATCAGCGGCACATCCGCTTCTGGCATTGGGTAGTTCCTCAGATCATTCGCACGCACCCACTTCAACGCCTGACCCTCTTTCGACTGCGGGATACCCTCCCACTTACGGCAGGCAAACAGAGGCATCAGCAGGTGGAAATCGTCATAGCTGTGGCTGGCAAAAGTCAGCGGCGCGAGGCAGGAGGCCCAGGTGTCGATACCCAGTTCCTCATGCAATTCGCGGATCAGGGCGGCCTCAGGAGTTTCGCCAGTTTCGATCTTGCCGCCGGGGAATTCCCACAACCCGGCCATGGATTTGCCCTCGGGCCGTTGGGCCAGCAGGACGCGGCCCTCGATGTCGATCAGGGCCACGGCAGACACTAGTACGGTTTTCATGAACGATAATCCGCGTTGATCTCGATATACCCGTGGGTCAGATCGCAGGTCCAAACGGTGGATTGACCCTTACCCAAACCCAGATCGACCGCGATCACCAAATCCTGACCTTTCATGTATTCGGCGGCGGCATCCTCGCTGTAACCCGGGCTGACCCAGCCTTTTTCGGCGACCAAAATGTCTCCGAAGGAAATGCTCAGCAGGTCGCGATCTGCCGCGGCACCGGACTTACCGATGGCCATCACGATGCGCCCCCAGTTGGGGTCCTCACCCGCAATCGCAGTTTTCACCAGCGGTGAGTTTGCAATCGCCAACCCATGCACCTTGGCATCTGCGTCCGAGGCCGCACCCGTCACACGGATTTCCACGAACTTCGTCGCACCTTCCCCGTCGCGCACCACTTGCTGCGCGAGGTCCAGCATCACACTTTCCAGCGCCTCGGCAAAGGCAGCGTTGCCCGTGGCATCCACGCCCGACGCACCGGTTGCGCATAACAAAAGGCAGTCCGAAGTCGATGTGTCGCTGTCCACCGTGATGCAGTTGAACGTGCGATCCGTCTGTGCGCCAAGCATGGCCTGCAGCGCCGATTGCTCGACCACCGCATCGGTGAAGATGTAAACCAGCATCGTCGCCATATCCGGCGCAATCATACCCGATCCTTTGGCAATCCCCGCAATAGAGACTGTTTTTCCGTCGATCTCGACCTGCGCGCTGGACCCTTTCGGGAAGGTGTCGGTGGTCATGATCGCCCGCGCAGCATCCTCGATGGCGTGGCGGCTTAGGCCTGCCTTGAGCGTTTCAAGCTGTGCCACGATCCGATCGTGGGGCAGCGGCTCGCCGATCACACCGGTGGACGAGGTAAAGACCCGTTCCACCGGAACACCCGTTGCCGTCGACACCGCTTGCGTCACCTCGGCCACCGAGGTCTGACCGTAGTGGCCGGTAAAGGCGTTGGCGTTGCCCGAGTTCACAAGAATCGCCGCCGGTCCATCGCTGGGACCGCCGATCTTGTCCTGACAATCCAGAACCGGGGCCGCGCGGGTGGCCGAGCGTGTGAACACCCCGGCCACTGATGTGCCTGGATCAAGTACCGCCAGCATCACATCTGTTCGGCCCTGATAGCGGACACCTGCCGCAACGGTGGCAAAACGCACACCGTCAATGGCAGGCAGATCGGGAAAGCCCGCTGGCGCGAGCGGCGAAACCTTGGTGATCGTGGCCACGGGGCTTACTCCTGAATCAGGTCGATCTGGCGAATGACCTCAGGACCGGTACCATCCAGCGCCGGGCGTTCGATTTGTGCCGTCTGGGTCAGTTCGTCGATTTTGGCCTGAATGGCTTCTTGTTGAATGGTTTGGGCCAGTTGATCCCGCACAGAGTCCAGCGTCGGAGCTTCGGACTTGCGGGTGTCATTCAGGATGATCACGTGCCAGCCAAACTGAGTCTGAACCGGGTCCGAGATCTGGCCTTTGTCCAGCCCAACCACAGCGGTTTCGAATTCAGGCACCATGCGGCCCTTGCCGAACCATCCCAGCGACCCGCCATTGGGGCCGGAGGGACCAGTGGACTTTTCCTTGGCCATTTCAGCAAAATCAGCCCCATCATCCAGCTGTGATTTGATGTCCTTGGCCGCGTCCTCGGTCTCAACCAGAATGTGGCTGGCGTTGTACTCATCCTCACCCTGGAAATCACCGAACTCTGCGTCGTAGGCGGCTTGGATCGCCTCATCGGTCAGGGCACCGTCAAGCAGCGTATTCACTGTCTGCACCGCCTGCATTGACCGGCCTTCGTTCTCAAGCCCCAGCTGGTTCAGTTTGCTCAGCGACTCTTGCTGCTGGGCCAGCAATTGCTGCTGAATCAGCTGCTCGATGATGAATTCATACAGAACATCATCTTCGATATCGGCATAGTTTGGCGGCAAAGCAGCCACAGCAGCGATCACGTGACCCAACGTGATCGTGTCACCGTTCACTTTGGCGACAACAGTGTCCGCATCTGGCTTGGTTTCGGCGGCCAGCGGCAGCGCCATCACGGCAACCAGAGCCAGCGATGGCAAAAAAGTGAGGCCTTTGGGCATGGAATCATCCTATTTTCTTGCCGCGACAGGGCGCGGCGTTGACACTCTGGAACCTGCCGCTTACATCGCTTTGAAGCCTTGGACAGGGCCGCCTTTCACCCCCCGTATCTATGGGTTGCGCGCAAGGTGGGCAAGCCTGTCGCAACCAAGACAAGAACAGATCCGCTGGAGTGAACATGCTGGGACTCGGAACGCTCGCCAAAAAGGTGTTCGGAACACCGAACGACCGCAAGATCAAGGCGACCCGCCCCCTGATCGAAAAGATCAACGCGCTGGAGCCCGAGTTCGAGAAACTGTCGGATGACGGTCTGAAGGAAAAGACCGAAGAGCTGCGCAAACGCGCGTTGGATGGTGAAAGCCTGGATGATCTGCTGCCCGAAGCCTTTGCCAACGTCCGCGAAGGCGCGAAACGTGCGCTGGGTCTGCGCGCCTTTGACGTACAGCTGATGGGCGGTACATTCCTGCATCAGGGCAACATCTCGGAAATGAAAACGGGTGAGGGCAAGACGCTGGTCGCGACCTTTCCGGCCTATCTGAACGCGCTGACCGGTAAGGGCGTGCACGTCGTCACCGTGAACGAATATCTGGCCAAGCGTGACTCAGAATGGATGGGCAAGGTGTTCGCAGCCCTTGGCATGACCACCGGCGTGATCTGGTCCGGTCAACCCGACGACGAAAAGATGGCCGCTTACAAGAGCGACATCACCTATGCCACGAATAACGAGCTGGGTTTCGATTATCTGCGCGACAACATGAAGGCGGATCTGGAACAGGTTTACCAGAAGCACCACAATTTTGCGATTGTGGACGAGGTGGACTCGATCCTGATCGACGAGGCGCGGACACCGCTGATCATCTCGGGGCCGTCGCAGGACCGTTCGGACCTGTACACCGCCATTGATGGCCTGATCCCGTCTCTGAGCGACGATCACTTCACACTGGACGAGAAATCCCGAAACGTGACCTTCACCGACGAAGGCAACGAGTTTCTTGAGCAGCAACTGATCGCAGCCGGTCTGATCCCCGAGGGCCATTCGCTGTATGATCCCGAAAGCACAACGGTCGTTCACCACGTGAACCAGGGCCTGCGCGCGCATAAATTGTTCACCCGCGACAAGGACTATATTGTCCGTGACGGCAACGTGGTTCTGATCGACGAATTCACCGGCCGGATGATGCCGGGCCGCCGTTTGTCTGAAGGTCTGCATCAGGCGATCGAAGCCAAAGAAGGCGTACAAATCCAGCCCGAGAACGTGACGCTGGCCAGTGTGACCTTCCAGAACTATTTCCGCCTCTATGACAAGCTGGGCGGTATGACGGGTACCGCGCTGACCGAGGCCGAGGAATTTGCGGAAATCTATGGTCTGGGCGTGGTCGAAGTTCCGACCAATAAGCCGATCGCCCGTCTGGACGAAGACGATCAGGTCTATCGTACAGCTGGTGAAAAATACGGCGCGATGATCGAGCAGACCAAAGAAGCGCAGGAAAAGGGCCAGCCGGTTCTGCTTGGCACGACGTCCATCGAGAAATCCGAACTGCTGAGCCAGATGCTCAAAAAAGAGGGCATCGAACACAATGTTCTGAACGCCCGTCAGCACGAACAGGAAGCACAGATCGTTGCTGATGCAGGACGTCTGGGCGCGGTGACCATCGCCACCAACATGGCAGGCCGCGGCACCGATATTCAGCTGGGCGGCAATGTCGAGATGAAGGTGCTGCAGGCGCTGGCCGAAAACCCCGAGGCCGATCCGGCCGAGCTGCGCGCCGCGGAAGAAGCCCGCCACGCAGAAGAAAAAGAAAAGGTTCTGGCTGCCGGTGGCCTGTATGTGATGGCGTCTGAACGCCACGAAAGCCGCCGCATCGACAATCAGCTGCGCGGTCGTTCGGGTCGTCAGGGTGACCCGGGCCGTACTGTGTTCTACCTGAGCCTCGAAGACGACCTTATGCGTATCTTTGGCTCGGAACGTCTGGACAAGGTTCTGACCACGCTGGGCATGCAAGAAGGCGAGGCGATCGTGCACCCCTGGGTGAACAAGTCGCTGGAACGCGCGCAGTCCAAGGTCGAAGGCCGTAACTTCGACATGCGGAAGAACGTTCTGAAATTCGACGACGTAATGAATGACCAGCGGAAAGTTGTCTTCAGCCAGCGGCGCGAGATCATGTCCTCAGATGACCTGTCCGAGGTCGTGTCTGATATGCGCGAACAGGTGATCGACGACCTGATCGACGAATATATGCCGCCGAAATCCTACGCCGACCAGTGGGACACCGACGGCTTGCATGAGGCGGTCAAGGACAAGCTGACCATCGATGCACCGGTTCAGGACTGGGCCGCCGAGGAAGGCGTGGATGACGAACAAGTCCGCGAGCGTCTAATAAACGCCGCAGACGAGATGATGGCGCAGAAGGCTGCCGCTTTCGGCCCCGAGAACATGCGCAATATCGAAAAGCAGGTTCTGCTGCAGACCATCGACAGCAAATGGCGCGAGCACCTGCTGACGCTGGAACACCTGCGCTCGGTCGTTGGGTTCCGCGGCTACGCCCAGCGCGACCCGTTGAACGAATACAAGAACGAAAGCTTCCAGCTGTTCGAAGGCATGCTGGATTCTTTGCGCGAAACCGTGACACAGCAATTGTCGCGCGTCCGCCCCCTGACCGACGAAGAGCAGCGCGAGATGCTGGCGCAAATGCAGGCACAGCAGGCACAGGCACAACAGGCGGTCGATAAGGCCGCAGATCGGGCCGAAGCCGTGGCCGAAGCAAAGGCTTCGGGCGATGCGCGCCCCGGCTTTGTCGAAGATGATCCTTCGACCTGGGGCAACCCGTCGCGCAACGATCTCTGCCCCTGCGGGTCTGGCAAAAAGTTCAAACATTGCCATGGTCGGCTGACCTAAGGTCACCCTTACCCGACACAATGAGTCCGCCTCACGGCCACATATTGGCCGTGATTCAGCATCACATTGCGACTCGCTCCTTCAACTGGGGAGGGTGATTTGTTCGTAATAAAGAATTACGTGACCACTGGCGGCACTGTGGCTTGCGCCCTGGCCATTGGTTACCTGATGCAAAATGGATGGCCCGCGCATTCGGAAGAAGCGCAGGTGCAGTCAGACGTGGTTGCCAACCAGTCTTCGCTTATCGCGGGTCTGCAGGATGTTGTACTGACCTCCTCATCTCCGGACTTGGATGCGACACCCGGCGCGCGCCCCGTGCAACGCGCTCTGCAACCCAGCCGGTCGACACCCTCTGCCCCCTCGAAATGCGCGCTGAGCGCACGTGCACACGCCGCACCCGGCGCATCTGCCCGTCTGATCGTTAAAGCCCCTTGTCACGGCAATGAACGGATTGAGGTCCATCACAGCGGGTTGAAAGTCACTCAAAAAACGGATCGGAACGGCCGTTTGGATCTGACGATCCCGGCCCTGTCGGAATATGCCATTTTTCTGATCTCAGTCGACGATCAAACCGGGACCGTTGCCACCACTCACATCCCGGATATCGCCGATTACACTCGCATCGCTTTGCAATGGCAGGGGGACACAGACCTGCAAATCCATGCGCTGGAATTTGGGGCCAGCTATGGCAGCGCGGGCCACGTCTCGGCCGATACGGACACAGACGGGGCGGGTGAAGTCGTGCATCTGGGCCAGTCAGGTTTCGGAGACGCGCAGAATATCGAAGTTTATTCGGTCTCGGCATCCCAAGGCGGTCAATCGGGCGCAATCGAGTTAACCGTCGAAGCCGAGGTGACCGACGCCAATTGCGGCCGGGATTTGGCCGTGCAATCGCTGGAACTACGCGAGGATCGCCGCCTGCGGTCACGCGATTTGACGCTGACCATGCCGGATTGCACACAGACCGGTGAGTTTCTGGTGTTGAATAATTTGCTCCAAGACCTGACAATCGCGGCAAACTAAACCGCAGGCAGGCTCGGCTTTCTTATGACATTTCTTCGTGTGGCAGCGGCTACACTGATTTCGGCAATTCTGGCATCACAGGCCTTTGCGCAGGACATTACCCTGACCTCGCAGGACGGCAAGGTCGAGATCACCGGCAACCTACTAAGCTTTGATGGCGAGTTTTACCGCGTAGAGACGCAATTCGGCGAACTGACCGTAGATGGATCGGGCGTCACCTGCGAGGGGCCCGCCTGCCCCAGCCTTACCGATTTTGTGGCAGAAGTTCGGTTTTCCGGCTCGTCGGTCATGGCAGAAAAGGTCCTGCCGGCGCTCATTGTCGGCTTTGCTCAGCAAGAGGGTCTGTCAGCGACACCACAGCCTTTGGGTGCCGGTGCTTTTGCCTATGACCTGCACAAGACAGGGCGCGACGCCCCATTAGGCCGGTTCTATTTTAGCCCGGGCAATACGGGCGGCGGTTTTACGGATCTGGTCGCTGATCGAGCGGATATCGTTATGGCGTTACGTGAAATCCGCCCTTCGGAACAAGAGGCTGCGCAAACGGCGGGGCTGGGCGATCTGGCAAAGGCGCGTCGATCACGGGTCATCGCTCTGGATGCGCTTGTCCCAATCGTGGCGCGCGACAACCCGGTCCGGCAGATCTCACCAGCTGACCTTGTGCGCGTTCTTTCCGGGGAAATCGACAATTGGTTTGATCTGGGCGGGCCGGACGCGCCAGTATCGCTGCATTTGCCGGATGCCGGCTCGGGCCTGGCTCAAGGGGTCGAGGATCGACTGCTGGCACCCGCGCAGGCAACACTCGCCCAAGACGTTGTGCGCTATAGCCGCAGCAGTGATCTGGTACACGCCGTATCCGATGACCCCTTTGCCATCGGGATCGCCAGCCATGCCGAGGTCGGGGCCGCGCGCGCCTTGCCGCTGAGCGGCGGATGCGGTCATGCCCTGGTTGCAACTCGGCAGTCCATCAAGACCGAGGACTATCCGCTGACCTCTCCTATGTTCCTGTATTTGCCAGAGATTCGCCTGCCGCGGATCGCGCGGCAGTTTCTGGCCTATACCCAAAGCGCTGAGGCCCAGATGGCGATCCGCAAAGCAGGGTTCGTGGATCAGGAACCCGAAACCATGCGCATTGGCCTGCAAGGCGATCGATTGGCAAACGCAGTGGTGTCCGGCGGACCCGAGGTTGGGCTGGAAGAGTTGCAACGCATGATCAATACGTTGCGCCCCAAATCCCGCTTGTCGTTGTCGTTCAGGTTCGAAGCTGGCTCATCACGCCCCGACGCGCAATCCCGATCGAACATCCGTCAACTGGCCCAGGCGCTGGAATCCGGGGCCATCGATGCCCGCAAACTGACCTTTGTCGGCTTTAGCGATGGGGACGGCGCGGCGTCAGCGAATGCCCGGATTGCGATGCTGCGGGCCAGAACGGTGCGCAACGCAGTCATCGCTGCCGTGGAAACAGCCATTCCCGACAGTATCGAGATTGCGGTGGACGCTTTCGGAGAGGCAATGCCCATGGCATGCGATGACACCGAATGGGGCCGAAAGGTTAATCGCCGGGTCGAAGTCTGGGTGCAATAAACCCTATAGATACCCTTCGGACCGAAAGCTCAGCTCGTTCGATTTACCGATGATCAGGTGATCATGCAGCGTCAGGCCCAGCGCGACGCAAGCATCCTGAATTCGGTTCGTCATATCGATATCCGATTGCGAGGGCGTGGGATCACCCGAAGGGTGGTTGTGCACCAGGATCAGGGCCGAGGCGTTCAATTCCAACGCGCGTTTGGCAACCTCGCGCGGATAGACTGGTACGTGATCTACGGTGCCTTTGGCCTGTTCTTCGTCTGCGATCAGTACGTTTTTTCGGTCCAGGTAAAACACGCGGAACTGCTCGGTCTCGCGATGCGCCATGGTCGTGTGGCAGTAGTCCAGCAGCGCATCCCAACCTGATATCACATGCCGCTGCATCACCCGTGCGCGGGCCATGCGATGGGCGCAAGCCTCAAGGATTTTCAGATCGGTGATGACGGTGTCCCCGACCCCTTTGATCTGCCGCAACCGTTCCTCGGGCGCGGTGAGGACGCGATTGAAGTCGCCAAAGGTGTCCATCAATGCCCGCGCCAGCGGTTTCACATCCTGCCGCGGAATCGAACGGAACAGAACCAGTTCCAACAGCTCATAGTCCGGCATCGCCGCAGACCCGCCTGACATGAACCGTTCGCGCAGTCGTTTACGGTGGTCTTTGATGTAGGACGGCAAGCGACCCTTGGGCAGCGGCTGCACTGGGGCTTCGTCCGTTTCAAACAGCATCGGGGCTTCGGCAAAGGCGTCCTGTGTCATGAGGCCACCCTGCCGCAGAATCGGTTTCTGAATGGTTAACGCGCCTCGCCCGCCATGCGGGTCGTGGCACGCCGAACAATCAGGTGCAGCAGGATCGAGAACACCCCCAGCGTAAGCATCGCTGCAAACATCAGATCCGTCTTTGCCCGCCCATTGGCCAGCAACATCAGATATCCCAGCCCTTGCGAGGACCCCACCCACTCACCAATCACCGCCCCGATCGGCGCATAGACGGCGGCCAAACGCAGGCCCGACGCCAATGATGGCAAGGCGGCGGGAATACGAATGTGCCACAACACCGCGCGCGGGCTGGCCTGCATGGTGCGCGCAAGGTCCAGATACCCGGGCGGCGTCCGCATCAGACCGTCGAAAAAGGATGATGTAATCGGGAAATAGATGATCAGCACCGCCATCGCGACCTTGGACCACAGGCCGTACCCCAGCCACAGGGTCAGCAAAGGGGCCAGCGCAAAAACCGGCAGGGCCTGAGTGAAAACGAGCGTCGGCTGAACCAACACCCGTGCAGCGCGAGAGTTGGCCAGTTGCAATGCCGTGACCACCCCCAATGCCGTGCCGCAGGCAAGACCAATAATGACCTCGACTGCCGTGACCCATGTGTGTTCTGCGATCAGCCAGCGGTTCTGCCACCATGTCTCAGCCACCAGCGCCGGTCCCGGCAGGATGAATTTCGGCAGACCGGTGAGGGACACAATCCCCTGCCAGATCGCCAGCGCAAACAGTGTGGCAGCAAGCGCAGAGAGCAACTTCATGCTGCTTCCGCACGCAACAGGCGCAGCAGCGCGCCCTGCGTTTCCAACGTTTCAAGGTCATCAACCTTGCGCGGGGCTGGTGCGCGCGGCGGCTGGCAGGGCGTCACGCCCATCTGCGTCATGACCACGATGGATTGGCCCAGCCGAGCAGCCTCGGCCGGGTCATGGGTTACCAGCAGAACCGTGCGGTCGTGCAACGCCTCGGCCGCAAGGTCCTGCATATCCGCGCGCGTGCGGGCATCCAGTGCCGAAAAGGGTTCGTCCAGCAACACGATGGGACGGTCCTCCATCAATGTCCGGGCCAGCGCAACACGTTGGCGCTGCCCGCCGGAAAGCTCGGCTGGTTTCTTGCCCATATGGTCTTCCAAGCGCATCCGTTTGATCAGCCGATCCCTGCGGGCAAGATCGGGCTTTTGCCCGCGCAGCCGTGCACCCAGGCAGACATTTTGCGCGACTGTGGCCCACGGTAAAAGCAGATCGTCCTGCGCCATATACGCAACCCGACCCTGCACCGAGTCCCCGTCACTGGCGGTGATTTTTCCGTCAAACACTGCACCGGTTTCCAGACCGGCAATCAGGCGCAGAATGGTGGTTTTGCCAACACCCGATCCGCCCAACAGGCAGGTCCACTCCCCTGTCGCAAGGGTCAGGGTCAGCGGCGCGAACAATGGCGCGCCGTTGATGGTGGCGGACCCGTTGATGGTCAGGTCGGGCGTAGGGGTCACGGGGTCAGGCCCATTTGCCAGAAATTGACCTCTAGCTCGGTTGCTGTTCGGAAGGTCTGGCACAAACGTTGCCAGCGCGGAGAAGTCTCATAATTTGGACCAATACGCCTTGTTAGAGCCTGATTCAGCAGTTCGCCAACCGCGTTGCAGGCCTCTTGGTAGTCCAGACCCGCATAGGTGTTGATCCAATCACGGTAAGTGTCCGAGGTCGCCTCGGTGGCCAGCCGCGCGCCGATCTCTCCATAGCCCATCACGCAGGGCGCAAGAGCGGCCAAAAGGTCCAGCAAATCGCCGCTATACCCGGCCTCAAGCACAAAGCGGGTATAGGCCAGGTTTTCCGCGCGTTCCGGTGTGTCGAACAGCTCTTGGCTGGAAATCCCTTCGGCTTCGCAGATCCCGATATGCAGCTGCATTTCCTCAGCCACCAGCGCGTTCACGGTCGCAACTGCGGTCAGCATCTCGGCATGTGTTTCCGATTTCACAACCGCCAGCGCCCAGGCGCGGGAAAAGTGGATCAGGAACACGTAATCCTGCCGCAAATAGTGCAAAAACGCCTCTCGCGGCAGGGTGCCGTCTTTCATCCCTTCGACAAAGGCGTGGCGGGTATAGTCCCGCCACGGCCCCTGCGCGGCATCACGCATCAGCGCGAAGGCTTTGCCATAGTCGCTCATGGCGCAGTCACATCGACCGAGATGGCACTGACCGGGTTGATGCTGTCGATCATACCGCTGTCTTTCAGGAAGGCTTCGAACCGGGCATAACGGCCCGCGTCGAAACCTGCCGGGCGCAACGCAAAGCGGGGCAGCGTGTCGACCCATGCGCGCGCGTTCAGCTCATCCTGCAGCTCGGGCGAGGTCGCAGCGAAGATTTCCCAGCTTTCTTCGGGGTTGTTGACGATGAACTGTGTCGCCTTCTCGGTCGCGGCCAGAAAACGGGCAACCTTGTCGGCGTCCATCGTATCGGGGTTGGCGACATAAATCAGCTCATCATATGGCGGCACGCCTTCTTCCTCGATGTAAAAGCAACGGCCCGCAACGCCTTCGATATCCATTTGGTTCAGCTCAAAGTTACGGAACGCGCCGATCACGGCATCCACCTGACCGGTCATCAGCGACGGCGACAGCGAGAAGTTGACGTTGATCATCTCGATATCGTCCAGCGCGACGCCATGGGCGTTCAGCATGGCGCTCAGCACGGCCTCTTCTACACCGGCGACAGAGAAACCGACCTTCTTGCCCTTCAGATCACCCAGCGTTTTGATCGGACCATCCTTGAGGACCAGCAGACAGTTCAACGGTGTGGCGACAAGAGTGCCGACGCGTTTTAGCGGCAAACCCTCGTGGATCTGCAGGTGCAATTGCGGCTGGTAGGACACCGCCAGATCGGCTTGGCCGGCGGCAACCAGACGTGGCGGGGCCGATGGATCGGCCGGGGGCACGATTTCAATCTCAAGCCCTTCATCGGCAAAATAGCCCTTTTCTTGCGCCACGATGATGGGGCCGTGGTCGGGATTGACGAACCAGTCCAACAGGACGGTCATCTTGTCCTCGGCCCAGGCTGGCGCGGCGGCCAGAAGTGCAATCGCTGTGATCAGCTTTTTCATGTCTCGCGTTTCCTTTTCATTCACGAGGTTGAGGCCGCGACGAGGACGATCTCGCCCGGCCAATCCGGTTTTAGTTTTTCCGCAGCACGCCAGGCTCGCAGACCTGTGGCACAGCAAAGGGCCAGTCTTTGACTTTTATTAGGCTCTATATCGATGGTATCCGGCGCCTGGCGATGGGCTTTTGGATGAATGGGCTGGGGGGCTTCATCCGGGTCGCGCAGTTCTATGATCAGATCATCCGCAGTCAGTTGGCTCGCTGAGATGAATGAGAAATGATCAACAGGCTCTGGCGCGTCGTCGAACCGAAACGTGCTGCTGCGCAGGGTGCGGGCATCTAATTGTGCCAATTGCCCCAAAGGCGACGGCTCAAGCCCCAGGATCACCCCTACCGCCATCTGCGCCTGCATCGCGCCGATCATTGCGACCACCGGACCCAGCACTCCGGCACTGGCACAACTGGCCCCGCTGTCCGGCGCATCCGGAAACACGGCCCGCAAAGACGGCGCACCACCGCAGAAGCCACCAACATAGCCCGACAACCCCAGAACCGAGGCACTGATCAGCGGTTTGCCCAGGACATGGCATGTATCGGACAGAGTGTAGCTTGCCGCATAACTGTCTGCGCAATCGAGGATGATGTCGGCCTGCCCGACAAACTCGGCAGAATTTTCGCTTGTTAGAGCCTGTTTCGCGGCGATTATTGAGATTTCGCCGTTCAAAGCAATGCATCGTTCGGCGGCGACCGCGGCCTTGGGGCGACCGCAGTCCTCTTCGGTGAACAACGTCTGTCTATGTAGGTTCGACAGCGCAACCTCATCGCGGTCCATGATGGTGAGCTGGCCAATCCCTGCGCCAGCCAGCAGCGGCAGGACAGGGGCGGCCAGCCCTCCGGCTCCGACCACCAGAACCCGCGCTGCAGACAGACGAGCCTGACCGCCTTCACCAACCTCAGGCAGGATGATTTGACGAGCATAACGGCTCATCTGGTGGCCTCGATCCACGCGCGCACCCGCGCCTCGGGATCTGCGTTCAGCGTGATATCGGTCACGACGGAGACTATGTCTGCACCGGCCTGCAACACACCCGGCGCACGCTCGACACTCATCCCGCCGATACCGACCAGCGGAATCTCCCCCACGCGCGCTTTCCATTCGGTCACGCGGGGCAGGCCTTGCTGTTCCCATTTCATCTTCTTCAGGATCGTCGGGTAAACCGGTCCCAAAGCGACGTAGTCGGGGTCCATGGCCAGCACGCGCTCAAGCTCATCATCGTCGTGGGTCGAGACACCCAGTTTCAGGCCCGCGTGGCGGATCGCTGCCAGATCGGCGTCGTCCAGATCTTCCTGCCCCAGATGAATCCAGTCGCACCCTGCGTCGATGGCTGCCTGCCAATAGTCGTTCACCACCAGAACGGCCCCATGTTCGCGGCACAGGTCACGAGATACCTCAATCTGCTCGCGCACCACCGCACCGGGCTGGTCCTTGATCCGAAGCTGCACCAGCTTCACACCCAAAGGCAGCATCCGGCGCAGCCAGTCAGAGTGGTCGAAGATCGGATAAAACCGGTCGAGCCTCATGACAGAAACGCCTTTCCAATCACAGGAGTCGAGGGTTCGGCCATATCGCGCGCCTCGATCGGGTCGGCTTGATGGGCCAGTTGCCCGGCCTCAATCGCCAGCTTCATCGCTTTGGCCATCATCGCCGGATCTCCGGCGCGGGCCACGGCGGTGTTCAGCAGCACTGCATCAAAGCCAAGTTCCATCGCGCGGGCCGCATGGCTGGGCAGACCAATTCCTGCGTCAATCACCAGCGGGACGTCCGGGAATTCCGCGCGCATCGCACGGAGGGCGTATTCGTTGTTCAGCCCCCGACCTGACCCGATGGGCGCGCCCCAGGGCATAAGAACCTCACACCCTGCCGCCAGCAGACGTTCCCCCACGATCAGATCGTCGGTGGTGTAAGGAAAGACCTGAAACCCGTCATCGGTCAGGATGCGCGCGGCCTCGACCAGTTGGAACACGTCGGGCTGCAGGCTGTCCGTGTGGCCGATCAGCTCCAGTTTGATCCACTTGGTGTCAAACACCTCACGCGCCATATGGGCGGTGGTCACGGCCTCTTTCACGGTGTGGCAGCCCGCCGTGTTGGGCAGGACCAGAACCCCCAGATCACGGATCATCTGCCAGAATGTCTGACCCGCGCCGGATTCGCGTCGCAGTGAAACTGTCGCCACACCAGCACTGCTATCGCGAAAGGCCTGCTCCAAGATCGCCGGGCTGGGATATTGCGCCGTTCCCAACATCAAAGGGTTCGGCAACTGCATGCCATAGAACTGTTTCATCGCTCAGCCCCCTTGCATCGGGGCGACAACTTCGACCCGATCACCATCTTTGATCTTGTGGGACATGCGCAGGCTAGAGGGGACAAAATCCTCGTTCACTGCCGTGGCGACGCGGCCCGAGAACCCGACCTCTTGCAATAGGTCCGAAAGGGTTTCGGCACGCACCTCGCGCGATTCACCGTTAAGCACAATCTTCATCGACCAACTCCGAGTGTATGTTGTGCAACGCCAAGTCGGCCACGCCCTGCGCCAGCGCAGGCGCCAGAAGGTAGCCGTGGCGATAAAGGCCATTGGCGAAGATCGTTCGCCCCAGCCGCCGAATACGCGGCAGGTTGTCGGGAAAGGCAGGGCGCAGATCGACACCGATCTCCAGCACTTCGGCCTCGCCAAACGCCGGGTTCAGCGCATAAGCCGCGCTGAGGAGTTCCAGTAGCGAACGCGCCGTGATCCGGCTGCTATCCTCGGATTCGATCATCGTCGCGCCCAGCATGTAGACGCCATCGCCGCGCGGCACGATATAAAGCGGCACCCGTGGATGAAGCAGGCGCACAGGCCGGGTCAAGGTCACATCCGGGCAGCGGATCACCAACATTTCGCCCTTCACGCCGCGCAGGTCATGCAGGTATTCGCGCGCCTGCAAACCACGGCAATCAATCGCATTCTCCAACTGCGTTGGCGCCACGCATTGGTGAAACATGACCCCGTCATCCTGAAGCTGTTGGACCATATCCTGCAGCGCCTTGCGGGGGTCCAAATGAGCCTCGGCACCAAAGTAGAGACCATGGGTGCATGAGCACAAATCAGGCTCTAATTCGCATATTTCATCACGATTTGCCTCCGAATACCCCTCCGTTCGGCGCGCAAATCGGCGTAGGTCTGGCAGGTCCCGCGGACTTGCAACCACCAGCGTTCCGCACCTGTGAACCTGAGTGCGCGAGGACCACCAGTCGATGGCTCTTTGCCCAAGGCGCAACACGGGTTCCTCGGCGTTTTCAAACTCGCACCAGGGGGCCAGCATGCCGCCAGCCCACCATGAACAACCATGCGGGCCCGGCGAGCCGGCTGGATCGAACACTTGCACCTTGGCTCCGCGCGCGACCAGTTCGGATGCGACGGCCAGACCAGCCACACCTGCCCCTATGATCGACCAGACTGTCATGCGGGCCAAACCTGGTGAAAGTGGTGCACAGGCCCGTGACCCTGTCCGATATTCAAGGCATCGGCCTTGGTGATTGCGCCCTGAAGATAGCGATGCGCGTCGGCAACAGCGCGGTCCAAAGACAGTTCTTTGGCCAATCCAGCCGCAATGGAAGAGGATAAGGTGCAGCCGGTTCCATGGGTGTTACGCGTCTGTTGGCGCGGGGCCTGGTACGCACCGATCACGCCATCGGCTGAAACCAGAATGTCGTGGCAAATTTCGCCTTCGCCATGCCCGCCTTTCATTAAGACAGCATTGGCACCCAAGGCGCACAGATCGTGGCCTTGTGCGATCATCTGTTCCCGATCAACTGCAGGTCCAACCCCCAACAAACAGGCGGCTTCGGGCAGGTTTGGGGTCAATACGGTAGCACGCGGCAAAAGAACGTCGCGCAAGGTCTGTACGGCCTCTTCTGCCAAAAGCGCATCACCAGATTTGGCGATCATGACCGGATCCAGAACAACAGGTCCCTGAAACGCGGCGATACTATTGGCCACGCAGTGAATGATCTCTGGTGTCGCCAACATACCGATCTTGATTGCGCGCACGTTCAAATCGGACAAAACGGCCTCGATCTGGGCGGCGATGACATCAAGCGGAATACCGTGAACAGAGGTGACCGCCCGCGTATTTTGCGCCGTCACAGCAGTGATCACGCTGGCCCCGTAGACACCTAACGCGGACATCGCTTTGAGGTCGGCTTGAATTCCGGCCCCTCCTCCGCTGTCGGATCCTGCAATTGTTAAGGCAATGGGTGCCATTTCGTTGCTCCGGTTCAAAAGGGGCAACGGGCATAAAAAACGTCTGTGCACTGCGAGACCGTTCCCTACGCCGGTATTGCCCGGATCAGGTTCGATGGGTTAGCGCAGCTGCGCCTCTCAGCCCTATAGACAGGGCACCCCAACGGTTGGGCAGACAATCTCAGGGGATGTACGGGGAATCAAGGGCCAATTTTGGCGCAGTTGATGGTGAAACTGGACTTATGAAAAGCAAAGAGCCGATCCCACGGGACCGGCTCTTGCGTGGTATTCAAATAAGGCCGTTTCAGCCCTTCATGCCGTCCCAGAAGGATTTGACGGATGAGAAAAAGCTTTTGGATTCCGGGTGGTTGTCTTCGCCCAGATCGTCAAACTCACGTAGCAGCTCTTTCTGGCGGCTGGTCAGGTTGACCGGGGTTTCCACAGCCAGTTCGATGAACATATCCCCCACGCCGCCACCGCGCAGGGCAGGCATGCCTTTGCCGCGCAAACGCATCTGACGCCCCGACTGGCTGCCAGCCGGGATTTGCACACGACCACGTCCACCATCGATGGTGGGCACCTCGATGGAACCGCCCAGCGCGGCCTTGGCCATGCTGACCGGAACCCGGCAATAGAGGTTCACACTGTCGCGCTCGAACAGTCTGTGATCCGAGACTTCGACGAAGATGTACAGATCGCCCGGAGGGCCACCGCGCATCCCGGCCTCACCCTCGCCCGCAAGACGGATGCGGGTGCCGGTTTCGACGCCTGCAGGGATGTTGACGGACAGCGCGCGCTCTTTTTCAACGCGACCTGCGCCGTTACAGGATTTGCAGGGGTTCTTGATGATCTGACCCAGACCCGAACAGGTCGGACAGGTGCGTTCGACGGTAAAGAAACCCTGCTGCGCGCGCACCTTGCCCATGCCGGAACAGGTCGGGCAGGTTGTGGGCTCTACCCCGCCTTCGGCACCGGTCCCATCGCAGGCCGAACAGGCCACCGCGGTCGGGACATTGATTGTTTTCTGCAGCCCGGCATAAGCGTCCTCAAGCGTCACGCGCAGGTTATAGCGCAGGTCCGACCCGCGCGCCGCACGGCGTCCGCCACCGGCCCCACCACGTTGCCCGCCCATGAAATCGCCGAACAGGTCGTCGAAAACATCCGAAAACGCGCTGGAGAAATCGCCCTGACCGCCAAAACCGCCACCAGGACGGCCACCGCCGCCCATGCCGTTTTCAAAAGCGGCATGACCAAACCGGTCATAGGCGGCTTTTTTGTCGGCATCGCGCAGCACATCATAGGCTTCGTTCGCTTCTTTGAACTGCGCCTCGGCATCCGGGTTGTCTTTGTTGCGGTCGGGATGCAATTCCTTGGCCTTCTTGCGAAAGCCTTTCTTGATCTCGTCCGCCGAAGCGCCCTTGGATACTCCGAGCACCTCGTAGTAGTCGCGTTTTGACATCAGTTCTTCCTTCTGCCTCAACGTAAATAGGCCGGCCCGGCGAGCGGACCGGCCCACATTGGCCCGGTTACCCGTTATTTACGTTTGTCGTCGTCCAGATCTTCGAACTCGGCGTCGACAATGTCATCATCACCGGCCGGAGCAGCATCAGCTGCCGCAGGCTCATCTTCGGCCTCTTCGGACTGCGACTTATAGATGGCCTCGCCCAGCTTCATGGCGGCTTCGGTCACGTTCTGAATGCCCGACTTGATCTTGTCGGCATTTTCGGTTTCCAGCTCGTCTTTCAGCGCGGCAATCGCCAGCTCGATGGCTTCGATAGTGGTCGGGTCGACCTTGTCGGAATGCTCTTCCATCGACTTTTCGGTCGAGTGGATGAGGCTTTCCGCCTGGTTCTTGGCGTCGACCAGTTCGCGGCGTTCCTTGTCGGCTTCCGCGTTCTCTTCGGCGTCCTTGACCATCTTTTCGATATCGTCATCCGACAAGCCGCCCGAGGCCTGAATGGTGATCTTCTGCTCTTTGCCGGTGCCTTTGTCTTTGGCCGAAACCGAGACAATGCCGTTGGCGTCGATGTCAAAAGTCACCTCGATCTGAGGCATGCCGCGCGGTGCGGGCGGGATATCTTCGAGGTTGAACTGACCCAGGATCTTGTTGTCCGCAGCCATTTCACGCTCACCCTGGAACACGCGGATGGTTACGGCGTTCTGGTTGTCCTCGGCGGTCGAGAAGACCTGAGACTTCTTGGTCGGAATGGTCGTGTTACGGTCGATCAGACGAGTGAACACGCCACCCAGCGTTTCAATACCCAGCGACAGCGGGGTCACGTCCAGCAGAACCACGTCTTTGACGTCGCCCTGCAGAACACCGGCCTGAATGGCGGCGCCCATGGCAACCACTTCGTCCGGGTTCACACCCTTGTGCGGCTCTTTACCGAAGAATTTGGTGACCTCTTCGATCACTTTCGGCATCCGGGTCATACCACCGACCAGAACAACTTCGTCCACGTCAGCAGCCGACAGACCGGCGTCTTTCAGAGCAGCCTGGCAAGGCTTCATCGACTTTTTGATCAGGTCCGCGACCAGCGATTCCAGCTTGGCACGGGTCAGTTTCATGACCATGTGCAGCGGCTGACCGTTCGACCCCATCGAGATGAACGGCTGGTTAATCTCGGTTTGCGAGGTCGAGCTGAGCTCGATCTTGGCTTTCTCAGCGGCTTCTTTCAGACGCTGCAGGGCCATCTTGTCGGATGACAGATCGACACCGTGTTCCTTTTTGAACTCTTCCGCCAGGTAGTTGACGATGCGCATGTCAAAGTCTTCACCACCCAGGAAGGTGTCGCCATTGGTCGACTTGACCTCGAACAGGCCATCGTCGATTTCCAGAATGGTCACGTCGAAGGTACCACCACCAAGGTCATAAACCGCGATGGTTTGGGTTTCTTCTTTGTCCAGACCATAGGCCAGAGCAGCTGCTGTCGGTTCGTTGATGATCCGCAGCACTTCCAGACCGGCGATTTTACCAGCGTCTTTGGTGGCCTGACGCTGTGCGTCGTTGAAGTATGCCGGAACGGTGATAACCGCCTGCGTGACTTCCTCACCCAGATAGCTCTCGGCGGTTTCCTTCATCTTGCCCAGAGTGAAGGCCGAGATCTGGCTTGGGGAGTACTTTTCACCGCGGGCCTCAACCCACGCGTCGCCATTTCCGCCATCGACGATGGCGTACGGCACCATTTTCTTGTCTTTTTCGACTTCTGCATCATCCACACGACGACCGATCAGACGCTTAACGCCAAAGATCGTGTTGTCGGGGTTGGTGACCGCCTGACGTTTTGCAGGCTGACCGACCAGTCGCTCATCTTCGGTGAAGGCGACGATCGAGGGCGTGGTCCGCGCCCCTTCGGCGTTTTCGATAACCTTCGGCTGCGAGCCGTCCATGATGGCCACACACGAGTTGGTGGTTCCGAGGTCAATCCCGATTACTTTTCCCATATGTTCAATCCCTTTCTCTTCAAGGCGATGTCCCGAGGTCCGGACCCGTTATGGCATCTGGCCCCGATCTGTTTTGCGCAACAGCTCTACACCATCGCGCGTCCCGGCGTATATAAGGGCGAGACGAAAAGCCTGCAAGCGGTGTGAAAGGCAGGTTTTCGGGAATCTGTGGCCTTTTTGGCAAGGTTTTGGCAAGGATTGGGGAATCTTGGATGGCGCGGCTGCTCTTGCGCGGATTTGACATCAGAAAAGCCTATCTCGACGTTGCGGCACAAACGCAGCTGATCGAGGACTTGCGCCCGATTCTTAGGTCTGCACCATTGTTCCGACCCGTCACTCCCTCGGGCAAGGAAATGTCGGTTCGGATGACCTCGGCCGGGGCACTGGGCTGGGTCACCGACAAAAGAGGCTACCGATATCAGGCGCAACACCCCAAAGGCATGGAGTGGCCGGGAATACCGGATAGCGTTTTAGATATCTGGCGCGCTTTAGCCAGCCCCGAACGCGACCCCGATTGCTGTTTGATCAACTATTATGGGGAAGATGCCCGCATGGGTCTGCATCAGGATAAAGACGAGGCTGATTTTTCCTGGCCGGTACTGTCTATTTCGCTGGGCGATGATGCGCTGTTCCGCATCGGCAATGAAACCCGTGGCGGCAAGACAGAGTCCATTTGGCTGAATTCCGGCGATGTCGTTCTCATGGGCGGCCCGGCCCGCCTGACCTATCACGGGGTGGATCGAATCCGGTTCGGATCATCCAAGCTGTTGCCCAAAGGCGGGCGGATCAACCTGACATTGCGCGTCGCAAGTTAACTGCGCGCGCCCCAGCTTTTGGACACGTGCTGACGTGTGAAGAAGATTCCCAGCAACCCGATCAACAGCAGAACAAGACCAACCCAAAGTGGGTATTCCCAATTCGTGTTGCGCGGAAAGTAGTTGCGAAACACGAAACCGCGACACTGATCAATGATGTGAAACAACGGATTCCAGATGAACATGGTCAACGTGAGGCCTCCCAAGCTGTTTGCGACAAACATCTTGCCTGAAAAGATCATTTGAATTCGCCGATACACGGTGGACGTTATCCCCACAAATGTTGGAAGCCATGGTTTCAAAGCCATAAATACGACGCCAATTGCGCAACCTGTGAACCATGCCAGCACCAGCATATAGAACGCGCCGCCCGGGTCTTGAATTTCCAAAGGCTCGATGGTGACATGATAGACAAAGAGAATAACAAGTATTGAGACCACTTGGGTGTACAACGCCCCGAAAGCTGTCGCCAAAAGGCCAACCATCATGTTCATCGGCGAGTGCAGCATCATCGGGTTGTTTCCGGTAGCAACCCCGGACACGGTGCTTACGGCTTTTACGTGCGTTAGAAAAAGAAAAACCCCGGACAACAAAAACAGGATCGGATTTCCACGTATCTTTGCAATTCCCGTCAGTTTCCCGATCAGGGTCATAATCAGGTAAAAGACTGTAACCAAAGCAACAACTTGCACAATATTAATGAGCACAGCGAGAACGGCATTCGAACGCTGAGAGCGGATACTGCGCACAACCGCATGATAGATGAGCTCAGAGGTCGTGAATGCGCCACCGACCAGTGACTTATTTCGCTCAAAATAAAACACGTGAACACTCTTTCCCGCTGAATTGCCTGCAAATTGCCACGAATTTCTTGCCGTTCCGTAACCGCCGCATCATAAGGCCGTCAGAGATTTCAATCAATAAACCGCAGGAACGGAGCATTTTTGTGACCTATGACGCCCTTATCCCCGTAATCAGACGTCTGGCGTTGGAAGCAGGGGACACGATCATGCAGATTTATGAGGCAGATGACTTCGACGTTAAAGTCAAATCCGATGCCAGCCCCGTGACCGAGGCGGATGAGGCAGCCGATGCACTGATCTCGGCCGGGCTGCGTAAGGCATTTCCCGACATCCTGTTGGTGACCGAAGAACAGGCCGCCTCGCATTCCGAAAAAGGCGAGACCTTCCTGATCGTTGACCCTTTGGATGGCACCAAGGAATTCATCAACCGGCGTGGTGATTTCACGGTGAATATTGCGCTGGTCGAAAACGGTGTGCCGACGCGCGGCGTCGTCTATGCGCCCGCGCGGGGCCGGATGTTCTATACTCAGGCCGACGGTCAGGCGGTCGAAGAAACCGGTGCGTTGGACAAAGAAAGCGTTGGTGAAGTGACGCCAATATCAGTGTCTAACCCAAACAATTCAGCGCTTTTGATCGTGGCTTCGAAGTCACATCGCGATCAGGCGACCGAAGATTACATCAACAAATACCAGGTTCAGGACAGTAAAAGCGCGGGCTCGTCGCTGAAGTTCTGCCTGGTGGCGACGGGTGAGGCCGACCTGTATCCCCGTGTGGGCCGCACAATGGAATGGGATACTGCCGCGGGCCACGCCGTTTTGGCCGGTGCCGGCGGCAAGGTTGTCCGTTTCGACGACCATACGCCGCTGACCTATGGCAAGGACGGCTATGCAAACCCGTTCTTTATCGCCTACGCTCCGGGTGTTGAATTGAAGGAAGCCTGATGTCCGTACTTATTGCCATCCCCGCGCGTTATGCTTCGACCCGCTATCCCGGAAAACCTCTGGTTCCACTGACAGGCGCAAATGGCAACGCCATGACACTGATCGAACGATCCTGGCGTGCCGCCTGTTCCGTATCCGGCGTGGATAAGGTGGTTGTGGCCACCGATGACGACCGCATCCGCGATGTGGCCGAGGGGTTCGGGGCCGAAGTTGTGATGACTTCAGAAACCTGTGGAAACGGGACCGAACGCTGCGCCGAAGCACACCAGACTCTGGGCGCAGGCTATGAGATCGTCGTGAACCTGCAGGGCGACGCGCCGTTGACACCGCACTGGTTTGTCGAGGACTTGATCGCCGGGCTGCGGTCCGCGCCAGACGCCGGGGTCGCGACGCCTGTTCTGCGCTGTGACGGCGATGCGCTAAACAGCCTGCTGAATGACCGCAAACATGGGCGCGTCGGCGGAACCACTGCCGTCTTTGCGGCGGACCACAGCGCAATGTATTTTTCGAAAGAGGTTGTGCCATTCACTGCTGAGTCATTCTCGGGCGACGCGCCCACACCCGTGTTCCACCACGTTGGTGTCTATGCCTATCGCCCCGATGCGCTGGCGGCCTACCCAACCTGGCCAGTGGGGCCGCTTGAGCAGCTTGAAGGCCTTGAACAGCTGCGCTTCATGGAAAACGGCCGCAAGGTTCTCTGCGTCGAGGTCGAGGCCAAAGGGCGCCAGTTCTGGGAGCTCAACAACCCTCAGGACGTACCGAAGCTTGAAGAGATGATGGCGGCCATGGGGTTGGATTGACCCTTTTTCCCCCTGCAAATTTCAATGAAATCGCTTAGCAGGGCGCTGAACTGAATTATGGAACAAAGAATGAAGAATATTCTGGTCACCGGCGGTGCCGGCTACATCGGATCCCACGCTTGTAAGGCACTGTCGCAGGCTGGGTATACGCCCGTGACCTTCGACAATCTCATCACCGGCTGGCAAGACGCGATAAAGTTCGGCCCGTTCGAGCAGGGCGATCTTTTGGACCGCGCCCGACTGGATGACGTATTCGCCAAATATGAACCCGTGGCCGTAATGCATTTCGCCGCCCTCAGTCAGGTGGGAGAGGCGATGTCCGAGCCGGGCAAGTACTGGTCGAACAACGTGACCGGATCTCTGAACCTGATCGAAGCGGCAGTGGCAGCCGGATGCCTGAACTTTGTTTTCTCTTCGACCTGCGCCACTTATGGCGAGCACGACAATGTGGTGCTGGATGAGGATACGCCGCAACTGCCGCTGAATGCCTATGGTGCTTCGAAGCGCGCGATCGAAGACATCCTGCGCGATTTCGAGGCCGCGCACGATCTGAAACATGTGATCTTCCGCTATTTCAACGTGGCAGGCGCAGACCCGGAAGGACAGGTAGGCGAGTTCCATCGCCCCGAGACCCATCTGGTGCCGCTGATGCTGGATGCCATCGACGGCAAACGCGATGGGCTGACAGTGTTTGGAACGGATTATGACACGCCCGACGGCACTTGCATCCGGGACTATGTACATGTGTGTGATCTGGTCGACGCCCACGTACTTGGGCTGACTTGGCTGGAACAGGGCAAAGGAAGCCGCGTGTTCAACCTTGGCACAGGATCGGGCTTTTCCGTGATGGAGGTGATCAGCCATTCCCAAGCCGTCACCAATCGCGACGTTCCGTACACCGTCGGACCGCGGCGGGCCGGGGATTGCACCAAGCTGGTCTCAGGATCGATCCGAGCTGGTCAAGAGCTGGGCTGGTCGCCAAAAAGATCCACGTTAGAGACGATGATTGCGGACGCATGGCGCTGGCACCAGAACGGCCACTACGACAAATGAGGCAAACGTGACTGGTACAGAGGAAGATACACTTCCGCCCATCTCATGGGTGCAAATGTACCGGTTGCGACTGAAACGGCGGCGTCTGCTGTGGCGATCCTTTCGCAGCCGTCATCAACTGTCGTGTCTGGTGGATCGGACGCAGAGTATCGGGCGCAATGACATTCTCGCCTTCACCACGTTGCGCAACGAGATCACGCGCCTGCCCTGGTTCCTGCACCACTACCGCGCGCTTGGTGTGGATCACTTTCTGATCGTCGACAATGGCAGCGACGACGGCTCAGTCGCTTATCTGAACGATCAACCCGACGTGTCGGTATGGCAAACCCGCGACAGTTATCGCGGATCACGCTACGGTTTGGACTGGCTGACATGGCTGCAAATGCGTTACGGGCATGACCACTGGTGCCTGATGGTCGATGCGGACGAGTTGCTGATCTACCCTGATCACGACACGCGATCCCTGCGCGATTTGACGCATTGGTTGGACGCACAAGAGCGCACCGCTTTTGGAGCGCTGATGCTGGACCTTTATCCCAAATGCCCGCTGGGGGTTGACAGCTACGACCCTCAAACTGATCCGACCAAGGTTCTTGCATGGTTTGATGCAGGCCCCTACCGAGCCACCCGGCAAAGCCCGCTTGGAAATCTTTGGGTCCAAGGCGGCGCGCGCGAACGCATGTTCTTTGGCAATGCACCACGTCACTCGCCGACTCTGAACAAGATTCCCTTGGTGCGCTGGTCGCGGCGCTACGCATATGTGAACTCGTGCCATTCCGCCTTACCGCGCCACCTGAACGCCGCTTACGCAGGTCCGAGCGACCCGGCGCCTTCCGGCGTTTTGCTGCATACCAAGTTCCTGCCCGAAGTCGTGGACAAATCGAAGATCGAGAAACAGCGCCGACAGCACTTTCACGACCCGGATCAGTTTGCGGATTACTACGACAAAATCAGCCAGCGCCCCGTGATGTGGACTGCAGACTCGGAGTCTTACACCGGTTGGAGAGATCTGCAGCAGCGGGGCCTGATGGGAATAATCAACTGGGAAAGTCACAGATCGGGCTAACGGTTTTTAAAGTCGTTGCTTCGAAAGATGGAAAAATGGCATAAAACGGCAATTGTCCGGCACCACTCTGGCTTGTTCAGATCCCGGGCACGCTCGCGTTAGGGAAAAGGTTGGGCAGTCGCGTGGGCCTATTGGATTCATACCGGATGAGACTGCGGCGCAAGCGCCGTATCTTGCGCTGCCTGCGAAGACGGCGCGATCTTGCTCCGGTGTCCGTCAGGACGGATCAGATAAGGCGCAAAGACATCCTTTTGGTCAGCGTGATACGGAACGAAAAAATCCGCCTGCCGTATTTTCTGGATTACTATCGCAAGCTGGGTATCAACCACTTTCTGTTCGTGGACAACAACAGCGACGACGGTTCGCGCGAATATCTGGCGGATCAACCCGACGTGTCGGTCTGGCGGGCCGACGCAAGCTATAAACGGGCAAGCTTTGGGGTCGACTGGTCGAATTACTTGCTGCGCAAATTCGCCCATCGCCACTGGGTGCTGACGGTCGACCCGGACGAGTTCTTTATCTATCCGTTCTGCGACACACGTCCGATCCGCGCGCTGACCGATTGGCTGGATGGCTGTGCGGTGCGTAGCTTCAGCGCGATGTTGATTGACATGTACCCCGAGGGACCGGTCGAAGACGCGATCTATACCGAAGGGCAAAACCCATTCGAAATCGCCAAGTGGTTTGATACCGGAAACTATACGATCACCAAAAATCCAACCTACGGAAATCTCTGGATTCAGGGCGGGCCGCGGGCGCGGGTTTTCTTTAGGGATACCCCCAAGAAAGCCCCTGCGCTGAACAAGATTCCGCTGGTAAAGTGGGACAAACGCTATGTCTACGTCAGCTCGACCCATTCGCTGCTGCCACGCGGTTTGAACCAGGTCTATGACGAATGGGGCGGTGAAAAGACCAGCGGCGGCTTGCTGCACGCCAAACTGATCAGCACGCTCAGCGACAAGGCCCGCGAAGAGATGGAGCGCGGCCAACACTACCACGGCTCGGGCGAATACCGGGCCTATGCCGAGCAATTGCAGGAAAAACCGGTGTTCTGGTGTGACACATCCGAAACCTACATCAACTGGCGCCAGCTTGAGATTCTGGGCCTCATGTCGAAGGGAAACTGGGCATGAGTGGCCTTGGCGTCATCATGCTGGTCCACACCGCGCTGAACCGGGCCGGACAGGTCGCGCGGCATTGGACGGCCTCGGGGTGTCCGGTGGTGATCCACGTGGATCGCAAAGTTTCAACAAAGACCTATGATGAGTTTGTCGCCGCCTGCGCCGATGATCCGCTGATCCGGTTTTCTGACCGCCACGTCTGTAACTGGGGGGGATGGGGCATCGTTGCAGCATCGCAATCCGCCGGGGCACTGATGCTTGAGACCTTCCCGGATGTGCACCACATCTATTTGTCTTCGGGGGCCTGCCTGCCGCTGCGACCGGTGGATGAGCTGGTGAACTACCTGGCTGCCCGGCCGCGCGTGGATTTCATTGAAAGCGCGACGACCGCAGACGTCAGCTGGACCATCGGGGGCTTGGATCAGGAACGCTTTACCCTGCGTTTCCCATTTTCATGGCGCAAGCAGCGTAAATTGTTTGATGCATATGTGAAACTGCAGCGCGCGTTGGGTATGCGCCGCCGCATCCCCGAGGGTCTGGTCCCGCATATGGGCAGCCAATGGTGGTGCCTGACGCGCCAAACCCTTTCCGCAATCCTGCAGGACCCGAACCGCAGGATTTACGACCGTTATTTCCGGCGCGTCTGGATACCGGATGAAAGCTATTTTCAGACTCTGGCCCGGCTGTATTCCACGCATATCGAAAGCCGGTCCCTGACTTTGTCCAAGTTCGACTATCAGGGCCGCCCGCATATTTTCTATGACGACCACCTGCAGCTGTTGCGCAGGTCGGACTGTTTTGTGGCCCGCAAAGTCTGGCCCAGCGCGGATCGTCTGTATCAGGCCTTTCTGACCGATCAGGCCGGGGCTATGAAACCCACGGAACCGAACCCCAGCAAGATCGACCGGGTCTTTTCCAAGGCGGTTGAGCGGCGGACACGTGGGCGCGACGGCCTGTATATGCAAAGCCGCTTTCCCCGACATGGCAATGAAAACGGGCTGACCTCGTCGTCTTATGCAGTCTTTCAGGGCTTTGCCGAACTGTTTGAGGACTTTGAGCCCTGGCTTGCCAATGTCACCGGCACCCGGGTTCACGGCCACCTGTTCGCCCCGGATCGCGCAGAGTTCGCCGGAGGGGAGACCATCATCAACGGCGGTCTCAGCGATTGCGCGACACTGCGGGACTATAACGCAACCGCGTTCATCTCGAACCTGATCTGGAACACGCGAGGCGAAAAGCAGTGTTTTCAGTTCGGCCCGGCGGACACGCAAAAGATCAACTGGTTCCTGGCTCGGGACAAGAATGCGCAGATCTCGGTCATCACGGGGGCCTGGGCCATCCCGCTGTTCCGGTCGAACAGAAATTTCGCCGATATCCGGGCCGAGGCCGCCCGCTTGCAACAGATCGAGACCAAGCAGCTGGAGATCCTGTCTTCAGTCTGGACCAAGGCCCGTGTGCGTACCTGGTCGCTGGCGGATTTTGTCGAAGCACCGGGCGAACCGCTGCAGACCGTCGTTGAAGAGACCGGTACAATACCCACAAACCATCTGACCGAAGCACCAAAAATGGTCGATCTGACCGGATTTGGCAAGTTTTTGCAAAACCTCAAAAACCAAGGCATGCATCCCTATCTGATGGGCGACTTCCCACCGGATGATGTTTTTGCCAACCGGGTTCGGCCTTACCGAAAACCCTATCTGGTGCAATAGACCGGTATGACGCCCCAATTCGACTATTTCATTATCATTGCGGCCATGCGGACCGGGTCCAACCTGCTCGAGGCTAATCTGAACGCGATCGAAGGCATCACAAGCCATGGCGAGGCGTTCAATCCCCATTTCATCGGTCGGCTGAAGTCCGAAGAATTGCTGGGTGTGACGTTGGAAGAACGCGATAGCGATCCTTCCACGCTGCTGCAGGCAATCCGGCAGGCACCGGGTGAGTTGAACGGCTTTCGCTTTTTTCAGGGCCACGATCAGCGCGTGTTAGAGCCTGTTTTGAATGACCCTCGCTGCGCCAAGATCATCCTGACCCGCAATCCCGTGGACAGCTATATCTCTCTGAAAATTGCGCGAGAGACCAAGCAGTGGCAACTCAAGAACATCAAACGCCGCCGCGAGGCGCAGGTCGAATTCGATGCTGAGGCATTTGTGAAATACCTCAATCGCCAGCAGGAGTTTCAGCTGTCCCTCACGCACCACTTGCAGAAAAGCGGCCAGGTCCCGTTTCACATCGCCTATGACGACCTGAACCAGATCGATATTCTGAACGGGCTGGCTGCGTGGCTGGGTGTTTCGGGCAGGTTATCGGCGATTGACGATACGCTTAAACCCCAAAACCCGGACCCGGCACTGGCCAAAGTGACAAACCCGGACGAGATGGAGCAGGCCCTGTCACAAATTGACAGCTTCAACCTGCACACTGCACCGAATTTCGAACCGCGCAGGCGCCCTATCGTTGCGAATTACATCGCGACTCCAAGGACACCGCTGATGTTCATGCCAATGCGCGGCGGAACAGAGGGACCGGTCTCAAATTGGATGGCTGCGCTGGATGCCGTTGGCGTTGACGAGTTGCTGACCAACCAAAACCGAAAGCAGACGCGCCACTGGCTCCAAACCCATCCCGGTCATCGGAAGTTCACCGTGCTGCAGCATCCGCTGGCACGGGCCCACCATGCGTTTTGCCGCCATATCCTGAACACCGGACCAGGCGCTTATTTGAAAATCCGGCACTTTCTGCGCAACCGTCTCAAAATCCCGATCCCGGGTCAGCTGCGCGACGGAAACTATCCCGTCGAACAGCATTACGAGGCTTTTTCCGCGTTCCTGACGTTTTTGCGCCAGAACCTGGCCCTGCAGACGTCCGTCCGCGTGGATGGATCCTGGTGCAGCCAGTCCCGCGCGTTAGAGGGGTTCGCGGGCTTTGCCCATCCGGACCTGATCCTGCGCGAGGATGAAATTATAACAGCTTTGCCTGATCTTGCACGGCGTATGGGGCACACTAACCCGCCCAAACCGGAATCGGCCGCGCCTGATACCCCGTTCATTCTCACCGACATCTATGACGACAAGCTCGAAGCGCTGGCTGCCGAGGCATACCAGCAAGACTATGTGCAATTCGGATTTGACGCGTGGAAACCGCTTAGGGGCGCAGAGTGATCAGCGTACCTCGGCTTACCATCGAATAGATCTCTTCCATCTCGTCATTCTTGACGGCGATGCAGCCCGCGGTCCAATCCGGCGTCTTTTTGGCTCGCTTGCGCTCTTTGCGGCGGTTCGGCTGTCCGTGGATAAAGATATCTCCGCCCGGATGTACTCCGGCGGCCTTGGCTTGTGCGATATCTTCCGAATTCGGATACGAAATCCCCAGCGACAGGTGATAGCGGCTGTTCGGGTTGCGGCGGTCGATCAGGTATGTGCCTTCGGGCGTCCGACCATCACCCTTCTTGGTTTTGGTTCCGTTCGGCGCAAAGCCAAGATCGACCCTGTATTCTTTCAGGATCTTCTCGTGGTGCAAAAGATATAGCTTTCGCGCACTCTTGTTGATGACCAAAGAGGTCACCTCGGGTCCATCATAAGTCAGAAATCTGGGGCTAGCCGAGGCACAAGCTGAGAGGCTCAGCGTTGCCATTGCGCCCAATCCAAATGCTCGACGATCCATGTTCACTGCCTGCTGCTCTTTTTTTGCTTATTATGCCAGAAAACGAAAAAACTGAAATCACTTTTTGATGTATTGCTGCTCTGTCAGGCGGCGCTCAATGCTTTCCAGCCGTTCCAGAACCTCATCGCGATAGGCATCGGTTTTGACTTCGTCCTCGGCGTGGTGGGCATCCTGCATCGAGTTCACGATCAAACCGACCAACAGGTTTACCACCGCAAAGGTGGTGACCATGATGAACGGAACAAAGAACAGCCAGGCGTAGGGGTAAACCTCCATCACTGGCCGCACGATGCCCATGGACCAGCTTTCCAGCGTCATGATCTGGAACAACGTATAGGCCGACAGGCCCAGGTCGCCGAACCAATCTGGGAAAGACTGCGAGAACAGTTTGGTGGAAATCACGGCACCGATATAGAACAGGATCGCCATCAGAAGGAACACGCTGGCCATACCCGGCAGGGCCGAGATGAACCCTTCGACCACGCGGCGCAGGCGTGGAGCCACCGAAATCACACGCAAAACCCGCAGGATCCGCAACGCCCGTAGAACCGACAGAGCGCCAGCGCTGGGAACAAGGGCCACACCCACAATCACGAAATCAAAGATGTTCCAACCGCTGGTGAAGAACCTGCGCCCGGTGGCAATCAGCTTCATCGCAATTTCTGCTACAAAGATGGCAAGGCACAGCTTGTCGAGCAATACGATCGCCGGACCGGCGATTTCCATCAGTGTTGGCGACGTCTCCATCCCCAAAAGCACCGCATTGAACATGATCACACCGGTGATGAATTTCCCGAAAATCGGGGCTTCGATAATGGGTAGCAAGCGTTGGGCGATCCCCATTCGGGTGGTCTCCTGTCAGGTTTTTGGGTTCGAAGTGAACCGAGCGGCGAGTTCGGTGTGTGACGACCATCGAAATTGGTCAACGACTTGTACCCATTCAAGGGTGTAACCCGCATTAACAAGCATTTTTGCATCCCGCGCGAACGTTACCGGGTTGCACGACACATAGGCGATCACAGGGCGCAGGGCCTGCGCCAGCTCGGCCACCTGTGCCTCGGCCCCGGCGCGTGGCGGGTCGATCACCACGGCGTCAAAGGACTTCAGCTCGTCCGGCATCAACGGACGCCTGAACAGATCACGCGCCTCGGTCGTCACCCGTTTCAGGCCCTGAGCTCTGCGCCAACCCTGATCCAGTGCCTGCATCATGGCAGCTTCGCCTTCGACGGCATGAACTTCGGCAATCTCGGCCAATGGCAATGAGAATGTACCGCTGCCCGCAAACAGGTCGACAATGCGCTTAGAGTGGCCCACAACCTCGGAAACGGCTTTTAACAGAGCCTGTTCTCCGTCCTTTGTAGCCTGGAGAAATGCGCCGGGCGGCGGTACGACCCCGGCCAAACCAAAACGCTGAACAGGCGGTTCACGCATGGCAAGGACTTCCCCATCCCAGCTGAGCCGCGCCAGACCGTGCTTTTCCGTTGCTTGCGCCAGGGTCAGTTCCAGCGGGCCATCCAACGGCTTGCCGCCCTTGACCGCGACATCCAGCCCGCCTTCGGACAGGGTCATCGTAACCGCCAACACGCCCTTGCGGCTGCCGCCCAGAACGGCCAGCGCTTCGGCCACTGGAATGGCGGCGATCAAAGCGGGGTCCAGCAGATGGCAATCGGGGATTTCGGTGATCGTGTCCGAGGCGCGGCCGTGGAATCCGGCCAGCGTGCCCTTTTTGGTCCGTCTAACGGCAATCGTGGCCCGGCGACGCGACCGCTCGGGCGAGGTATGGATCGGGCGCATCCGGGCCTCAAGCCCCTGCGCAGCCAACGCAGTGCGGACCACTTCGACCTTCCAATCGGCAACGAAATCGTCTGCAGCGTGTTGCAACTGGCATCCGCCGCAGGATTTGTAGTGCCGACACGGGGCCTTGACCCGCTGATCCGAGGGTGTTTCGACGCGAATATCGCTTAGAACCTGACCCGCCAACGTGCCCGTCACCACTTCTCCGGGCAAGGTGCGCGGAGCGAAAACAGGGCCGTCAGCGATGCCGTCGCCCTGATGACCTAGGCGGGTAATGGTATATGTCTGCGTCATGAGGGGCCTGATACCGGGGGTTGGCCCGCAACAAAACCCTTATTCCGCAGCTTCTGCCTGAATGAACCCACCCGACTGGCGATGCCAGAACCGTGCATAAAGACCGCCCTGATCCAGCAGAGCATCGTGGGTGCCGACCTCTACAATGCGACCCTGTTCCAGAACGATGATCCGGTCCATCTCACTGAGCGTGGACAGACGGTGCGCAATTGCCAACACGGTCTTCCCCTGCATCACCCGATGCAAGGCTGTCTGAATCGACGCCTCAACCTCGGAGTCCAATGCCGAGGTTGCTTCGTCCAGAACCAGGATGGGCGCGTCTTTGAGGATTGCGCGCGCCAAAGCGATCCGCTGACGCTGACCGCCGCTCAGCTTCACGCCGCGCTCACCCAGATGCGCGTCATATCCGGTCCGCCCTTGTCCATCCTCAAGGCTGAGAATGAACTCATGTGCTTCCGCCTTTTGGGCTGCCTCGATCATCTCGTCTTCAGAAGCATCGGGGCGGCCATAGAGAATATTCTCGCGCGCCGAGCGGTTAAACATCGCGGTTTCCTGCGTGACCATGCCGATCTGGCGACGCAGGCTGTCCTGCGTCACACCAGAGACGTTCTGCCCATCAATCAGGATCGCGCCCTTTTCACCGTCATACAGACGCAAAAGCAACGAAACCAAGGTGGATTTCCCTGCGCCCGAGGCGCCCACAATGCCCAGTTTCTCGCCCGGGTGCACGGTCAGAGTCACGTCTGATACGCCACCAACATCGCGGCCATAGGCAAAGCTGACATGGTCAAAAGTGATCTGGCCTTGGGGCACAGTCAGGTCCGTCGCACCGGCCTGATCCTCGACCCTTTCGCGCCGGGCCAGCGTCTTCATACCATTCTCGATCTCGCCCACATTGGCGTACAGTCCCATCAGAGTGAAACTGACCCAGCCGGTCATCTGAGCAATGCGGATAGATACGGCTCCTGCCGCCACGATATCCCCAGCGGTTGCGGTGCCGACCTGCCACAGCCACAAGGTCGCGCCGATCAGCAAAACGGGCAGCACCCCGGCCAACAGCATCAGGATCAGACGAAAGCTGGCGGACAGGCTGCCGAAGGCCAGCATCTTGTCGCGCAGATCGACCATCGAATTCCGCGCCACCTGATCCTCGAACTCGGAATGGGCGAATAGCTTGACGGTCTTGATGTTGGTGATCGTGTCGACGACCTGACCTGAAACCATCGCCCGCGCACCGGCTCGCGCGGCCGAGCGTTGACGGATGCGGGGCAGATACCAGCGGATCAACAGGAAATAAACGATCAGCCAGGCCGCAAAAGGCAGCATGACCAGCGGATGAATAGACCCTAACAAAAGCAATGAGCCCACAAGCGAGGCCAGAGCAAACACAATCGCACTGATGGTTTCCGACACAACCGACGCCATCGCATTCGACGTTTGCATCTGTTTCTGCGCAATGCGCCCTGCAAAGTCGTCGTCGAAATAGGTGACCGACTGACCAAGCGTCCAGCGGTTCAGCTTGGCCAGAACCAGCGGCGTGATGTTTGGCATGACGATATAAGCGTTTGAGTACGCCGAAAGCCCAAACAAAACCGGACGCAGCAACATGAAAAACGCCACGGCCCCCAACAGCATCCAGATGTTGGACGCGGTCAGAAACGCGTCTGGTCCGCTTGACGTCGCGATATCAATCACGAAACCCAGAACCCAAGCCGTTCCCGCCTCCATCGCCCCGGCCATGGCCGAGAAGAAGGCTGCGACAAAGATCATCGGCCAGGCACCGGACAAACTCCAGCGAATGAACGCCCCCAGCGTTTGCGGCGGGGGCGTTTCGATGTTCTTGAACGGGTTTATGAGGTCGGTCAGCTTCATTCAGCGGCCTCCGGGTTGAGGAACCCGCCGGATTGCCGCGCCCAAAACTGGGCGTAAAGGCCACCATGCGCCAACAGTTCCGAATGCCCGCCTTGCTCGACAATGCGACCACCATCCATCACCAGAATGCGGTCCATTTGAGCAATGGTGCTCAGCCGGTGGGCAATGGCGATCACGGTTTTACCTTGCATCATGCCGTAAAGAGTTTCCTGAATCGACGCTTCGACCTCGGAATCTAGGGCAGATGTCGCCTCATCCAACAACAAGATCGGCGCATCCTTCAGGATCACCCGCGCCAGCGTGACTCGTTGCCGTTGACCACCGGACAGTTTCACACCGCGTTCACCCACATGCGCGTCATAGCCGGTGCGCCCTTCGGGGTCCTGCAGATCGAGGATGAACTCATGCGCCTCGGCCTGTTTGGCGGCGGCGATCATCTGTTCCTCGGTCGCATCGGGACGGCCATAGAGGATGTTGTCGCGCACAGACCGATGCAGTAGGGCACTGTCCTGCTGAACCATACCGATATGGCTGCGCAAACTGTCCTGCGTCACCTTGGCGATGTTCTGATCATCGATCAGGATGGCCCCCTGTTCGACGTCATAAAACCGCAAAAGCAGCTTAACCAGGGTCGATTTCCCGGCCCCGGACCGCCCGATCAAACCAATCTTCTCACCCGGGTGGATGGTCAGATTGATGTGGTCCAGACCACCGGTTTTGCGACCGTAATGGTGCGACAGGTCCTGAATGTCGATCTGGCCATTGGTCAACTGCAGGGGCTTGGCATCAGGTGCATCCAGCAGGTCGATGGGCTGGGCAATCGTCTCCATCCCCTCGGCGACGACACCAAGCTGACGGAAGAAGCTGGTCAGCGCCCACATGATCCAACCGGTCATCGCGTTCAGCCGCAACGTCAGCGCTGTCGCTGCCGCGACCACACCGACAGACGCGCTGCTCTGCATCCACAGGGCAATCGCCCAACCGACGACGCCAACAATCAGCAGACCGTTCAGGGTGACCAGAACTGCGTCCATGATGGTGAAAATCCGCATCTCAACCTGAAAGGTGCGGCGGGTTTCCTCGATGGCTTCGCGGGCATAATCCAGCTCTTGCTCGTCATGGGCGAACATCTTGACCGAGTGGATATTGGTGTAACTGTCCACCACCCGACCTGTCACAGCCGAACGCGCGTCCGAGGCCGCCTGCGACGCGGGACCCACCCGTGCAACTGTCCAGCGCACCAGTAAAGCATAAAGAACCAGCCAGATTAGCAGCGGCAGCAACAGGCGCGGATCCGCCGCCATCAGCAAGACCGCCGCACCAATCAGATAGGCGATCGAAAACGAAATGGCGTCAAACACCTGAAACACGGCCTCACCCGCAGCAGGAGGCGTTTGCATGATCCGGTTCGCGATGCGCCCGGCAAAATCGTTCTCGAACCAACCAACCGATTGGCGCAGCACGTGTTTGTGCGCGCGCCAGCGGATCAGCGTGCCAAAGTTCGGCAGGATCGTGTTGTTCAGCAGCAGCACATCGACGACATGCAGTATGGGACGCAACAGCAACACAAAAACTGCCATCAGGATCAGCTCGGTGCCGTGGGCCTGCCAAACCTCGGCAGGGGATCCAGACAACAGGTCAACCACGCGACCCATATAGTAGATCAACCCGACCTCTACCGCCGCAACGATGATCGAGATCAGCCCTGCCCAGAAGAACACCCGCATAAACGGCTGCGAGTAATCCAGCATGAAGGGCCACAACCGCGTCGGCGGTGTGTCGGTTTCCTTGTAGTCGACAAAAGGGTCAACGAGGTTTTCGAAATAGCGAAACATGGAGAGTGCTCCGGTTGAGCAGAAAATAAGTCATGCGAAGAAAGATGGCGCCAGAACACCACCCCTACGGGTCAAAGTGTTCCAGCCTTAGCTGTCCCAGATCCCGTAATACATTCGCATCCCTCCATTCATGTGACAGGGGCAAGTAACCATAAACCAATATAATTGTCATCCCCTTTTGAGACCTCAAATTAGCCGCCCAGCAAATCTTTGCGGTCCAGCGTGAAACCTGACGCGATCCATTGCGCTTCTAGTTCGGCCAGTTTCTTGCCCAGCGCGGGGCCGGTAAATTCGGGGATCAGATCGGCAGCTTTGATCGGGAACGTCGCAGTTGCGCCGGCTTGAAGGTCCTGACGGATCGAGTCTGACCACGGCTGTTCGAGAAAAGCACAACGCAAAAGTGCCTCGTTCAATCCGCCCGCTTCGCCATAGCGAAATCCTAGCTCGGCAAAGCTTGCGGGGCCTGCCGCCTCATCCCGCATACGGGTCAGGCGTTGTAACTGTGCCCGACTGAGGCGCAGGGTCCTGGCAACCTCGGGCGGTGCAATGGCCGCCAGTCGGCGCACCGACTCCGGTTCCGCACCCGCCTGCTGTTCCAGTGCGATCAAAGGCGCCAGAGCGCGATCATCAGCCCCCGGCAAAAGCTGCGCCAGAACACCGGCGCTGCGCATTGCCGCCACGGACGGCGCAGGGTCAGGTGCACACAGCAGCTTCAAAAGCTCTGCGCCGACACGTTCGCGCGACAGCCCCGCCAACCCATCAAGGTTCGACGCAATTGCAGCCAGCGCATCAGGATCAAACCCGGCCTCAGCATCCCCGTACCAGGCATGAAAACGGAAATACCTCAGAGAGCGCAGGTAATCCTCGCGAATGCGGTGCGCGGCGGTTCCGATGAACCGGACGCGGCGCGCCAGCAGATCCGGCAAACCGCTCAGAGGATCAAGAACAGTGCCATCAGGCCGCGCGTAGATCGCGTTCATCGTGAAGTCGCGGCGGGCGGCGTCCTCTTCGACCTTGTCCGAAAACGCGACAACGGCGCGGCGGCCATCGGTTTCCACATCGCGGCGGAATGTGGTGATCTCATGCGGGATGCCTTTGCTGACCACGGTGATCGTGCCGTGATCAATCCCCGTCGGAATCGCCTTGAGCCCTGCATTTTCGGCCAGTTCAACCACTTTGTCGGGCCGCGCATCTGTTGCGATGTCGATATCTGAAACTGGAGCCCCCAAAAGCGCATTACGCACGCATCCGCCGACAAACAGGGACTGGAAACCGGCATCGGTCAGAGCTTTGCACACCCGTTGCGTTGCAGGTTCGGACACCCAACTTTCTGCGATCTGCGTCATTCGTTGATCCGTGCTGCCAATCCCCGCAGGATGCGTGCTGTTGCGCCCCAGATGTAATAGGGGCCGAAAGGAACAGTGAAGTAATACCGCCTTTGACCCCGCCAGCGGCGCGATTCAACGATATAATTCGCGGGGTTGAGCACATGTTCAAGTGGAACCGAGAATACTTCGGCCACTTCGCCCGGTTCGGGCACGGATTGGAAAGGTTCGCGCAGGATCGCGACAACCGGCGTAACGGTGAAAGACGTCACCGTCTCGTGCGTGGGAAGGTGTCCCAGAACCTGGGGCATTTCCGGCGGCAGACCAATCTCTTCGCGCGCTTCGCGCAGCGCGGTGGCGGTCACATCCGCATCACCTTCGTCCTGCTTGCCGCCGGGAAAGGCAATTTGTCCCGGATGATGCTTCAAAGCCGAGGATCGTTTCGTCAGGATCAAACGCGGAACGCCATCCGTAACCGAGATCGGAACCAGCACGCCGGCAGGGCGCAACTTGCGACCCTCGGGCAGAACGAAGTCGGGGTTCAGGTCGAAATCGCTCGACCCGTGGCCGGGGCGGCGCAAGGCCGCCCTCAGCTGATCAGTTGGATCAGGCGTCGTCAGCATCAAAGCCGACCGTGGCGGGATCCAACACGTAATGCGCGCCGCAGAACTGACAATCGGCGGTTACCTTACCTTCGGGCGTGGTCATCTTTTCGATGTCCTTGGCGGAATAGATCGACAGGCTTTGCCGCACACGGTCTTCGGAGCAGGTACAGCCGAACTGCACCGACTGTGCGTCGTAGACCCGCGGCTGTTCTTCGTGAAACAGCCGGATCAAGAGATCGGTGGGCGCAACGGACGGACCGATCAGTTCCAGGTCCTCCACCGTATCCAGCAGGATGTTGACGCGGCCCCAGTTTTCCCCCTCATCACCGTCGACCAGGTCATCAGCGGTCAGGATGTTGCCGTCCCCCTCGCCCGACGCAACGAATGGCGAAGCCTTGGGCATGTGCTGCAGCATCACACCGCCCGCGCGCCAATGTTCGCCGACACCGGGTTCGGTCGATTTGCCAAAACTCAGCGAGAACCGCGTGGGCAACTGTTCGGACTGGGCGAAATACGCCTCAGCGCAAGCGCTCAGGGATCCACCGGCCAGCGGGGTGATCCCCTGATAAGGCTGCGTACCCTCGCCCTGATCGATCATGATCGCAAAATACCCATCGCCCACCTGATCGAACGGCGCACCGTCGGTCAGGCGATCCCGGTCGAAACTGGCATAGGCGCGGATACGAGCCGGTTCGCCCTCGGTCTTGGGGGCAAAGTAGTCGGTTGCAATCATGCGTACGGCCCCTTTGGACTGGACCTGCAACGACAGCTTCCAGCGCAGCGAAACAGTCTGGCCGATCAAGGCGGTCAGCAGGGCCATCTCGGCCACCAAGGCTTCGACCTTCTCGGGGTAGTCATGCTGTTTCAGGATGCCGTCAAGAACGCCATCCAGACGGGCCACGCGGCCGCGCATGTCAGAGACATCGAGTTGAAAGGGCAGGACGGTGTCGTCCCACGCGATTTTTGTTCCAAGAGACATGGGGTTTCCTTAAACGCCACAGGTTGGCATACCGCCAGCATATAGGTCGAACTATTCGGGTTGTAAGGGGCCATACATGATCAGACGGTTTGGTGAAACCCCTCAGGCCGGGCGAAGATATACGCGCCGGGTCGGAGTTTATGCACTTTTACCCCGCGGCAGAAGCCTGCTGCTGACCTGTCAAACACAGCCCGGGCCAGACCTGCAATTGCCCGGTGGCGGCATTGATCCCGGCGAATCGCCCATTACCGCACTGCACCGCGAAGTGTTCGAGGAAACAGGCTGGCTGATCGCCGCGCCGCGTCGCGTCGGGGCTTTTCGCCGGTTCACCTTCATGCCGGAATACGATCTCTGGGCCGAAAAGGTCTGCCTGATCTATCGCGCCCGCCCGGTTCGGCCTGTGGGCCCGCCGACCGAACCGTTTCACGATGCCCTGTGGATGGACACCGCCGACGCGGCACAGATGTTGGGGAATGCGGGTGATCGCCACTTTGCGGCGCAGCATGAACAACGGCTTTAGTGGCCGTTGTATTCAAAGAAAACGGCCGAGACGTCATCATCCATTCCACTGCCCGGGGCCATCGCCTGGGTCAGCCGCCAGAACATGTCGTCCAAGAACTCTGTGCCACTGCGACCGGGTCCGCAATCCAGTGCCATCTGGCGCAAACCCTCTTCTTCCAGCAAGCCACCATCCGCCAGAGGGCATTCCGTAAACCCGTCTGAATACAACAAAAGCCGGTCGCCGGGCCGCATATAGAACTCAGTCCGTTGAAAACTGACATCCGGCAGCAACCCGATCGGCAAACCACCCTCACCCAGAAATTCGGTTCTGCCATCCTGACGCAGCAACAACGGGTGCGGGTGCCCGGCCTGCACCATTTTCACGTGCCCGTTGCGCAGATCGACAATGGCATAGACCATCGTAAAATACTCTTCGATTCCGGTATCAGCCATCAGCCGCGAATTCAGAGTTTCGGCCACTTCCTCTGGCGGCAGCAGAGCATAGAATTTGTCAAAGCGCCGCTCCATCGCGACGTTCTGTTCAAAATGGCTGCTGGACAGGTAACTGCCCAGACGCGCCGTCATCATGGCCGAGGTGATACCGTGGCCGGACACGTCGATACTGTAAAACCCCAATCTGTTGACGCCCGGTGAGAACATACCCACCAGGTCACCACCGATATGCCCGCAGGGCTTCAGCAGCATGCTGACCTGGGACTTGCCAAATTGGCGCGTCAGTTCGGGCACCAGAGAGTCCTGGATCTTGCGTGCCTGAATCAGATCCTTGTCGATCGCGTCGTGCGCCACGCGCAGCTCTTCCAGCGCGGATTCGATCATCTGATTCTTGCGCGACAGTTCACGCTGCATGTCCAGAATACGCGCCCCGGCCGAGATACGCGCGCGCAGCTCGTCTGCCTCAAGCGGTTTGATCAGGAAATCATCCGCACCGGCATCCAGACCACGCGCGACTTCCTGCTTTTCGCTTTTTGAGGTCAACAGGATGAAATAACTGTATTGTTTGCTGTCCAGCGCGCGAAACGCCTTGCAAAAATCCAGCCCGCTCATCCCGGGCATAACCCAATCGCTTAGTACAAGGTCCGGTGGATCGGTGGCGCACAATTCAATGGCAGCGTCACCGCTATCAGCCTCAAGAACCTCAAACCCCCATTTTTTCAACGATGCGACCAGAATGCGGCGCTGCAGGCGGCTGTCGTCAACGACAAGCACCTTCTGAATCACACCAAAATCCAGTTCCGATCTGGTGTCTGCCTGACTGACCTCTGCCACCATAACCCTCTGCACAGCAACGCATATTGGAATACTGTGACCCTATCGCGGGGCTGTTTAATATAGGATGAAGGTCAGAAATGAACCCGCTTAACCTGCCCTTTACTGATTTCGAACTAAGAAAAAGCATGGCAGGCAAAGCGAGAATGGCATGATCAACTGGTCCAGGGTCAGACAACTAAGGGACGAAGTTGGCGCCAGCGAGTTTGATGAGGTCGTCGAGATCTTTCTGGATGAGGTGCAAGAGGCCCTGATGCGCCTCAGCAAAGACAAACTGCGCGTCGAGTTCGAACAAAACCTGCATTTCGTCAAGGGCAGTGCTTTGAGTCTGGGGTTCGAAACCCTGGCAAAGCTCTGTCAGGACGGTGAACGGCAGTCGGCACAGGGGCAAAGCCAAACGGTCGATCTGCCGGGTATCCTCGACACCTTCAAAAACTCGTCCGTTGAATTTAAATCAGGGCTTGCCAGCCTCTGACCGCAATGCGGCCGCTTCGCAGGCTAAAACTGAACGGGAAAACCTTCGGGAAAACGGAATTTCTTCAGGTCGAACTGCATGCCCCGGTCATGGGTAAAATAGCCATCATCCATCGACTTGAGCGTCTGCAAGGCTTCTTTCCTGCACTGTTCGACACAGTCTTTCAGCGGCAGCTCGGCTGCATTGGTCGACTCTCGCGTCAAGCGCCTGAAGCGCCGGGTCCGTCGACGCCAGCCAACAATGCCGACGGACTGACCCGGGGATTTCCTGATTTTTACCCCTTCTGCCATGGTTTCATCCACCAGCGGGGACCGTTCCTGTTCTCGGCGCTGCATTTCCTTCCAGTTTCCGTAATGGAAGTGCATGTTGAACAGTCCCGGCAGCAGGTCAAAGCTGTCATGCATGATCCCGTGCCCGCCGGTCCCGAAGGATACCCGGCGTTGTACCAGACAGGGTTTTGAATAGGGAATTTCGAACACGCAAAACTTGCTGTCGGTAATCAAAGCGTCCTGTTCGTCGTTGTCCAAAGTAGCGATCAGGTTGAATCCCACCGCACCCGCCGCGTTTTCCTCAAATTCAAAGGGGTAGTCGATCAATAGACTGCCATCGACCGTCATCAGCAGCTCATCACAATCCGAAACAATGACCCGATCATAGAACTGGGTCAGCATGGCGGAAAAACCCGACAGCATTCGCCAGCGGGCGTAGTCGAAGGATTGATGCAACCCATCGCGCAGAATGGCGATTACATTGCAGCCCTCACCAATGCGATCAATCTCGGGGTCGGCTCCATGTGACAGGATATAGACATTCTCGCGGCCAAGCTGGGCGGCGTAATATGCGACCCATTTTTCGAGGTACCAATAGTCACGCCTAACCATGGTCACTGCAGCAAGCGGTTTCATATCTCCGCTTTCCAGTCACGAACGTCCTGAATTGCCTAGGTGAATTTCATCCAACCAGCAAGATCGTCAACGCGCAGGTGGTGGCGACTGTGGCACGAAGCGCGCTCAGATCACGAACTGTGCCAGTGTTTCGTCTTCGGTGATGTCGGTATAGGTAAACCCCGCATCGTCCAGATGCGCGAACAGGCGCACGAAATTCTCGGGCTTGCGGGTTTCGATACCGATCAGGACCGAGCCAAAATTGCGCGCCGATTTCTTCATGTATTCGAACCGCGCGATATCGTCCTCGGGACCCAGAATACCCAGAAACTCTTTCAACGCGCCGGGGCGTTGTGGCAGGCGCAGAATGAAGTACTTTTTGACCCCAGAATAGCGCTGTGCGCGTTCCTTGACCTCGGGCAAACGTTCAAAATCGAAATTCCCGCCCGAAGTGACGCAAACAACGGTCTTTCCGCGAATAAAGCTTTGAATATCGCCCAGCGCCTCGATCGCCAGAGCGCCCGCCGGTTCCAGAACGATGCCTTCGACATTCAGCATTTCAATCATCGTGGTGCAGATTCGGTCTTCGGACAGGACCAGCACGTCGGACAAGTGGCGGGATTTCAGCAGCTCGAACGGCGTTGCACCGATCCGACCAACTGCCGCGCCATCGACAAAACTGTCGACGTGATCCAGCGACACCGGATGCCCTGCCGCCAGAGCCGCGCGCAAACAGGCCCCGCCGTTCGGTTCGACAAAAAGGCAATGGGTGCGATCGCCAAACCACGTTGCAACACCGGATGACATGCCACCACCGCCGACCGGCAACAGGACATGGTCGGGCATACGACCCAACTGTTCTTCAATTTCGACCGCCAATGAGGCTTGGCCTTCGATCACATCCTCATCGTCAAACGGCGACAGGAAGTGCCCGCCCTGCTGGGCACACCAGCCCTGGGCCGCGGCCAGCGTGTCATCGAAGTAGTCCCCGGTCAGGTGGATCTCGATATTGTCGCCGCCGAAAATGCGCGTTTTCTGGATTTTCTGTTGCGGCGTTGTCACCGGCATGAAGATCACACCGCGCACGTCAAGGTGCTTGCACATATAGGCCACGCCCTGAGCATGGTTTCCCGCGCTTGCGCAAACGAACAGCTTTTGGCCCTGCTGCTTGCGCATCGCATTGAACGCGCCGCGGATCTTGTACGACCGCACCGGGCTTAGGTCTTCGCGCTTTAGCCAGATATCGGCCCCGTAGCGGTCAGACAGATGGGCATTCCGCTGCAGAGGCGTTGCCGGAAACACAGAGCGCATCGCCTGTTCGGCAGCGCGGGCGCGGGTCATGAAGTCAGTCATGACGGTTTCACTGCCGCATCACTGCCGAAAGGGCAAGGAATACATCTGTGTACCCAACTCAGGTGAGTTGGCGCTTTTCGACAAAGAGCCCGTACATGGTGGTGAAAAGGCTGACATTGATCATCGGAAGAACCAGCGTTCCAAAGAACACCATCAGCAAGACACCCAAGACCGGAATGAACACGAGAGCCGAGAAAACAAGCTGCACAAGCATTTGAAACAAAAAGGTCACGACCAGCAGAACCAATATGGAACCCGAGATGCCCGTTGTGCTGTTCCAGGCCTCGGAAATTGTGATGGGGTTACCTATCGCAGCTGCAGGCAAGATGATCGACAACCTGTAGAAACATACAATCAGAAAAACCGCATAAACCGCCGTCAGAATGATCGACAAACCTGCCAAACCCTGGCCCAGAACTGCGAAAACCAAACCCATTGGCAACCACGCAATGGCCAGAAGAATACCCAGCATCAGAATACGTCCCAAATAGGCAAGAATTCTGTCAAATCTGAAGGTCGGAAGAATACCGCTTGGGTATTCTTCAAGCAGGATGAAGCGGTGCCAGGAAACGGCGATCCAGAACATCGTGACAAAGATCACCACAACCAGACCCAGAACAAACAGGAACACAGATGCCGCAGACGTGCCCGCAGGCAATCCTTCGGCGCTGTCATCAAGCGCCTCCAACGGTATCCCGGAAACCATGAACAAGCCCACGATAAGCGCAGTGGCAATCAAAGCGGGACCAATTGTGATCTGCAAAACCTGTTTGAGGTTTCCAAAAACCATCCGAACCGAATGGACGAAAATCTGCCAACCCAACATCCGAAAACTGCCCTTCTCAACCAATTGTTGTTTTGTATACGAATGTTTCAGCGCAATTCGCGCCCTGCGTCAACGCTGATAACTTGCCCCCGCGTCCAAAACCCGCTAGGGGCCAGTCGTTCTACGCATAAAGGGAAGTCAGATGTCCGCGCCCAAGAAAGTTGTTCTGGCCTATTCCGGTGGCCTTGATACCTCGATCATTCTGAAATGGCTGCAGACCGAGTATGGCTGTGAGGTCGTTACCTTCACCGCCGATCTGGGTCAGGGTGAGGAACTGGAACCCGCCCGCCAAAAGGCCGAAATGCTGGGGATCAAACCTGAGAACATTTATATCGAGGACATCCGCGAAGAATTCGTGCGCGACTTTGTTTTTCCAATGTTCCGCGCCAACGCGCAGTACGAAGGCCTTTACCTGCTGGGCACCTCGATCGCGCGACCGCTGATTTCCAAACGTCTGGTCGAGATCGCCAAAGAAACCGGTGCCGATGCCGTGGCGCATGGCGCAACTGGCAAGGGCAACGACCAGGTGCGGTTTGAACTGGCTGCCTATGCTCTGAACCCCGACATTAAGGTGATCGCGCCGTGGCGTGAGTGGGACCTGACCAGCCGGACGCGTCTGTTGGAATGGGCCGAAGCGCATCAGATTCCGATCGCCAAGGACAAGCGCGGTGAGGCGCCCTTCTCGGTCGATGCCAACCTGCTGCACACCTCGTCCGAGGGCAAGGTTCTGGAAGACCCGGCCGATATGGCACCCGATTATGTCTATCAGCGCACCGTTCACCCCGAGGACGCGCCGAATGAGCCCGAATTCATCGAAATCGGCTTTGAAAAAGGCGACGCGGTCAGCATCAATGGCGAGGCGATGAGCCCGGCCACGATCCTGACCAAGCTGAACGAATACGGCGGCAAGCACGGCATTGGTCGTCTGGACCTGGTCGAAGGCCGGTTCGTTGGTATGAAATCGCGCGGCATCTATGAAACACCCGGCGGCACCATCTTGTTGGAAGCGCATCGCGGAATTGAATCCATCACCATGGACCGCGGCGCGATGCACCTGAAAGACCAGCTGATGCCGCAATATGCCGAGCTGATCTATAACGGCTTCTGGTACTCGCCCGAGCGGGAAATGCTGCAGGCCGCGATCGACAAATCTCAGGAACACGTCACCGGCACCGTCCGTGTGAAACTGTACAAAGGTCTGGCCTCGACCGTCGGCCGCTGGTCCGATCACTCGCTGTATTCCGAAGAGCACGTCACCTTCGAAGATGACGCCGGTGCGTATGATCAGAAAGACGCCGCGGGCTTTATCCAGCTGAACGCCCTGCGTCTGAAACTGCTGGCTTCACGGGAAAAGCGCCTGTCCAAGTAACTCGGATCATCACTGCAAAGACAAACCCGGTGGCCACGGCCTGCCGGGTTTTTCTTTGCCTACGCGCGACTGTCAGTTCCAGTAGCGTCATCCTTGCCAGTTTCACCTGTTTTTATTTACGCAAAGGTCAACAGGGAAAAGGGAACACCATGCTTCAGGACATCGCTGACGGAATCCAAAAGGGTTTGAACGGTAAGACATTTGATGGCTCGCTCAAGTTCGATTGCGGCGACGATGGGGTGATCGTTCTGATGGACAATCAGGCCACCACACAAGATCAGGATACCGATTGTACGATCCGTATTTCACAGGAAAACCTGACCAAGCTGCTGACCGGCAAGCTGAACCCGATGACGGGCGTGGCGCTGGGTAAGCTCAAGATTTCGGGCAATATGGGCGTGGCGATGAAGCTGGGGCAGCTGCTGGGCTAAGCGCCGATAAACTCGTCTCACCAGCGCGTGACAAACGATGTCAGCGGATTGCAACAGCCAAAAAGTCCGGGCAGCCTGATCCCAGAAGGAGATCTGCCATGAACCGGACTGCTTACCTCGATTTCTTTAAACCTACGCTTCTGTTTGTCCTTATTGCGCTTGCCGCGATGTTGCGCGCCCTGCCCGCGCCTGCCGCAGGCACGGAAACCCTGACGGTTGCCGGAGGATGTTTTTGGTGTGTCGAATCCGACTTTGAATCCGTACCCGGCGTGATTGGGGCCGTCTCGGGCTATACCGGCGGTAAATCGGCCAATCCGACCTATGATCAGGTTTCCAAAGGGGGCACCGGCCACTACGAGGCCGTTCAGATCACGTTCGATCCGGCCCGCGTTTCCCGGGAAACGTTGCTGAACATGTTCTTCCGCTCGGTCGATCCAACGGATGCGGGCGGTCAGTTCTGCGACCGCGGCGACAGCTATCGCACGGCAATATTCGTCTCTAACGCTGGGGAAAAGACGCTGGCGCAAAAGGCTAAGGCCAATGCACAGCAGGCCTTGGGTCAGACCGTTGTCACTCCAATTCTGGACGCAGGTGCCTTTTATCCGGCCGAGGCTTACCACCAGGACTACTACAAAGGTGACAAGCTGGTGCTGACGCGCTTTGGGCCCAAACGTCAGAAGAACGCGTACAAAGCCTACCGCAAGGCCTGCGGACGCGACGCACGTGTCAAGCAACTGTGGGGCAGCAACGCACCCTTTGTCGGATCCTAAGTGAAACGGGCCTCAAGCACCTCTTTGAGGTCCGGGATCACATCCGCCGTACCGTGCCGCGTGACCATCAGGGCCGCGGCACGATTTGCTTGTGAGATGGCCTGAGGCATCGGCAGCCCCCGATCCATACCGGCCAGAACATAGCCCGTGAAGGTGTCCCCCGCACCGGTCGTATCCACGGCTTTTACCTTGTGCGCCGGAATCTCCAGCACCTCGCCATCTTTGGGAAGATACCGTGCACCTTTCGACCCTAGCGTCACCAGAACATGCTGTACCGGCAGATCGGATACCGACAATCCCGTGCTTTCACGCAGCTGTTCCGCCTCTACCTCGTTCAGGATCAGAAAGTCGAGATAGGGCAAGACGGCCTGTACCGCATCGGCCTGAAACGGTGCCGCGGCATAGCAGACGGTCAATCCCAAATCGCGTCCCATGCGGGCAGCCTCGACCTGAGCGTTGGTTTCGTTCTGCATAACAAGCAGATCGCCCGGAACAGCCTGCGACAGCGCCTGACCCAGCTGATCCTGCGCGATGGCGTGGTTCGCTCCGGGATACAGAATGATCTGGTTTTCGCCCTCAGCGTCCACGGCAATGATGGCGTGACCTGTCGGCACGCCGACCTGCGCGATGAACCGCGTGTCGACGCCATATTCGGTCATGCGATCCAGCGCCCAGCGCCCATCCGACCCAATGCCACCAATATGCGCCACCCGGGATCCGGCCCGCGCCGCAGCGACGGACATGTTCGCGCCTTTTCCGCCCAGAAACCGCTCAAGGTTCAGGGCGGCCAGGGTTTCACCGGCACTGGGCAGATGCGGCAGGCCATAGACCATATCCGCATTGATCGAGCCTAGGTTCCAGATCGTCACGGCTTATCCAATATCGCAAGCGGCCAGAATGGCCATGTTCAGGATGTCATTCGCGGTCGACACGGTCGAGCAAATCTGGATCGGCTTGTCGATACCCGAAAGGATCGGGCCAATGACTGTGGCCTCACCCATCTCTTGCATCAGCTTGGTCGAGATCGAGGCCGAGTGGCGCGCAGGCACGATCAGGATATTGGCCGGCCCTGTCAGGCGTGAGAACGGATAAGCCTCTTGCTGATCGACGTTCAGCGCAACGTCCACGGTCATCTCACCTTCGTACTCAAAGTCGACACCGCGTTGGTCCAGAACCTCAGGCGCGACATGCATCTTCTCGGCACGCTCGGACACCGGATAGCCAAAGGTCGAGAAGCTGACAAAAGCCACACGCGGTTCCAGACCCATGTGCCGGGCGACTGCGGCGGACCGTTCCGCGATGTTGGCCAAATCGTTTTCGTCCGGCCATTCATGCACCAACGTATCGCCGATCAGAACGATACGGCCCTTGTGCAGCAACGCAGTCACGCCAACCGCACCATGTTCGGCATCAGCATCAAAGACATGATTGATCCGGTCCAACACATGCGCGGACTTACGTGTGGCGCCTGAGACCATGCCATCGGCGTGACCGTGCGCCAGCATCAGCGATGAGAATACGTGGCGATCCGTTGCCGCAAGTCGGTGAATGTCCTTGCGGTCAAACCCCCTGCGCTGAAGTCGCTTGTACAGGAAGTCTTTGTAAGTATCGAGGTGCGTGGTCGTGGCGGCGTTAATCACTTCCAACTCGCGCACCGCGTCGCCCAGACCGGCGGCTTCCAGCTTTTCCTTGACATCGTCAGGGCGGCCAACGACCAGCGCTTTGCCAAATCCGGAACGCTGATACATCACCGCTGCGCGCAAGACGCGGGGATCGTCGCCCTCAGCAAAGATCATCCGGCTTTGGGCGGCACGGGCACGGGCGTTCAGGCCGCGCAGGATGCTGGCGGTCGGATCCATGCGGGATTTCAGGCTCAGCTCGTACGCATCCATGTCGATGATCGGACGCCGAGCCGCACCGGTATCCATCCCCGCCTTGGCGACGGCGGGCGGAATACGGTGGATCAGACGCGGATCGAACGGGGTTGGGATGATGTAATCCCGGCCAAACGTCAGCGACTTGCCATAGGCCATCGCAACCTCATCCGGCACATCCTCGCGCGCCAGATTGGCCAGCGCATGGGCGCAGGCTATCTTCATTTCGTCGTTGATGGCGCGGGCGTGAATATCCAAAGCGCCACGGAACAGGTAGGGGAAACCCAACACGTTGTTCACCTGGTTCGGATAGTCGCTGCGTCCGGTAGCGACGATGGCATCAACACGTACTTCGTGCGCTTCTTCCGGAGTAATCTCTGGATCCGGGTTCGCCATCGCAAAAATCACCGGATTGTCAGCCATGCTGGCAACCATATCCTGTGTGACCGCCCCTTTGACCGACACGCCAAGGAAGACGTCCGCGTCTTTCATTGCGTCTTCCAGAGTCCGCAGATCAGTGGTGATGGCATGCGCCGACTTCCACTGGTTCATACCCTCGGTCCGGCCCTGATAGATTACACCCTTGGTGTCGCAGACAATGCAGTTCTCGTGTCGCGCGCCCATCGCTTTGAGCAGTTCGATACAGGCAATACCCGCAGCACCCGCCCCGTTCAGAACGATCTTCACATCCTCGATCTTCTTGCCCGAAATGCGCAGCGCGTTCAGCAATCCCGCCGCACAAATCACCGCTGTACCATGCTGATCGTCATGGAAGACAGGAATATCCATCTCTTCCTTCAGACGCTGTTCGATGATGAAACACTCCGGCGCCTTGATGTCTTCGAGGTTGATGCCCCCAAAAGTCGGCCCCATCAGGCGCACGGCGCGGCAGAACTCATCCGGATCTTCGGTGTCCAACTCGATATCGATCGAGTTCACGTCGGCGAACCGTTTGAACAGGACAGATTTCCCCTCCATCACCGGTTTTGAGCCCAGCGCGCCCAGATTGCCAAGGCCCAGAACCGCGGTCCCGTTCGAGATCACCGCCACCAGGTTGCCCTTGTTGGTATAGTCATAGGCCGTCTCGGGCGCTTCGGCGATGGCTTCACATGGAACAGCGACGCCGGGACTGTAGGCCAGCGACAGATCGCGCTGCGTGGTCATGGGAACGGTGGCCTGCACCTCCCACTTGCCGGGGGTCGGGTCGAGGTGAAAGGCCAGCGCCTCTTCTTTAGTGATCTTCGCTTTGGGCATGGAATGGGTCGTTTCTTTACATCTGCGGGACTTTCGCCTCATAGCGCAGGCGCGCGCTTGTCTCAACGACAATACTTTTCACCTTTCGTCCAGAAGGGTGGATTTGTAAGGTCGCGACCGGAATACGCCAGAAGGGGGCCACCTTGTCCACAGTCACGCCGATGATGGCGCAATATCTCGAGATCAAAGAGGCCCATGCCGATGCCCTGCTGTTTTACCGTATGGGCGACTTCTACGAGATGTTTTTTGAGGACGCCGTGAACGCCGCCGAGGCGCTGGATATCGCCCTGACCAAACGCGGTAAACACAACGGAACCGACATTCCGATGTGCGGCGTGCCGGTGCATTCCGCCGAAGGGTATTTGCTGACACTGATCCGGAAAGGGTTCCGTGTTGCCGTTTGCGAACAGATGGAAAGTCCCGCTGAGGCGAAGAAAAGAGGCTCTAAATCAGTCGTAAAGCGCGATGTCGTGCGTCTGGTGACCCCCGGCACGCTGACCGAGGATGCCCTGCTGGAAGCCCGCCGCCACAACTTTTTGGCAGCTTACGCCGAGGTCCGGGATGACGCTGCGCTGGCCTGGGCCGATATCTCAACCGGGGCGTTTCACGTGATGCCTTTGACATCCGTGCGCCTCAGCCCGGAACTGGCGCGGCTGGCCCCGTCAGAACTGATCGTGGGCGATGGTATGGAACAGGCCCTGCAGGAAACGGTACGCGATCTGGGGATTTCGCTGACCCCGATTGGGCGAGCCAGTTTCGACAGTACTGCGGCGGAAAAACGCATCTGCGGATTGTTTCACGTGGGTGCGCTGGATGCGTTCGGCAATTTTGGGCGCGCCGAAATCTCGGCCATGGGCGCGCTGATCGACTATCTGGAAATCACGCAAAAGGGCAAACTGCCCCTGCTGCAAACCCCACTTAAGGAATCCGAGGACCGCGTGGTCCAGATTGACGCCGCCACTCGGCGCAACCTGGAACTGACCCGGTCCCTGTCCGGCGGCCGCGCCGGGTCGCTGCTGTCGGTGGTTGACCGGACCGTAACGCCGAGCGGCGCACGTTTGCTGGAACAACGCCTGTCCAGCCCCTCCCGCAATCTGGACGTAATCCATGCCCGGCTCGACGCCGTGAGTTTTGCCGCCGAGGACAGCCTTACCGCCTCGGACCTGCGCGAGGCACTGCGGAAAACGCCCGATCTGGACCGGGCCTTGTCTCGTCTTTCGCTGGACCGTGGTGGTCCCCGCGATCTGGCCGCTATCCGCAACGGTCTGACCCAAGCGGCAGCGATTGCCGGGATTTGCGACGCTCAGGACCTGCCGGTTCTGCTGGCGACCGCTTTGCAAAATCTTGTCGGCTTTGACGATTTGCTGAATCTGCTGGACAAAGCTCTTGTCGCCGAACCGCCCCTTCTGGCGCGCGATGGCGGCTTTATCGCCCCCGGTTTTGACGCCGAACTGGACGAGGCCCGCACCCTGCGCGACGAAGGCCGCTCGGTCATTGCTGGGTTTCAGCAGAAATATGCGGAACATACCGGCATCACTTCGTTAAAGATCAAGCACAACAACGTACTGGGCTATTTCATCGAAACCACAGCCACCCATGCCGAGAAAATGCTGAACCCGCCGTTCTCTGAGACCTATATCCACCGCCAAACCACGGCCAATCAGGTGCGATTCACGACCGTGGAACTGTCCGAGATCGAAACCCGCATCCTGAACGCCGGAAATCTGGCGCTTGAGATCGAAAAGCGGCTCTATCAAAGGCTATCTGACAAGATTCTGGCCCTCGCTGCCCGCCTGAACCAAGCTGCCCGCGGGCTGGCCGAGCTGGATCTCACGACCGCCCTCGCCGATCTGGCGCGCGGCGAAAGCTGGTGCCGCCCGCAAGTCGACACATCGCGCGCCTTCGATGTGCAGGGCGGTCGCCACCCGGTCGTCGAACACGCACTGCGTCAGCAAAACGGCGATGCTTTCATCGCCAACGACTGCGATCTAAGCGCTGACGAAGGCGCGGCGATCTGGCTGCTGACCGGTCCCAACATGGCCGGTAAATCAACCTTCCTGCGTCAGAACGCCTTAATCGCGCTGCTGGCCCAGATGGGCAGCTATGTCCCGGCCGAACAGGCGCATATCGGCATGGTCAGCCAACTCTTCAGCCGCGTCGGCGCGTCTGATGATCTGGCACGAGGGCGTTCGACCTTTATGGTCGAGATGGTGGAAACCGCCGCCATCCTCAATCAAGCAGACGACCGTGCCCTTGTCATTCTGGATGAAATCGGCCGTGGTACGGCCACCTATGATGGCCTGTCCATCGCCTGGGCTACGCTGGAACACTTGCATGCCTCCAACAAATGCCGGGCCTTGTTTGCAACACATTATCATGAGCTCACCGCTCTGGCCGGAAAACTGGAAGGCGTCGAAAACGCCACCGTCGCGGTGAAAGAATGGGAAGGCGAAGTCATCTTCCTGCATGAAGTCCACAAAGGCGCAGCCGACCGATCCTACGGTGTACAAGTCGCCCAATTGGCCGGACTGCCCGCATCGGTCGTTGAACGCGCCCGTATCGTACTGGACCAGCTGGAGAAAACAGAACGCGAAGGCGGCAAACAAAAAGCACTGATCGATGATCTGCCTTTGTTTTCGGCTGCGCCACCTCCCCCACCACCTGCACCCAAGGCATCACCTGTCACTGACATGCTTGACGAAATTCTGCCGGACGAACTGACCCCGCGCGAAGCACTCGACCTGGTCTACAAACTGAAAGAGGCGGCCAAATCCTGACCGCCCCTTCATCTTTTCAAAAATACTCTCGCCGAAGGCTTGGCTTCGATGAAGCCAATCAGCTTGCAGGCGTTGAAGACACGCCAACCTGCGCCGGACGCAGCAGCCGATCGTGCAGCATGAAGCCCTCGGCCGAAACCTGAATGATGTCACCGGCGCGGGTGCCGGGAACAGGCGCTTCGAACATAGCTTCGTGGATATTCGGATCGAACCGGTCGCCAACTTCTGGCGTGATCACTTCAATCCCGTGCTTCTGGAACACATCCTTCAGCGCGCGCATAGTCAGTTCGACACCTTCCAGAAGAGGTCCTGCCACTTCTTTCTGCTCGTCGGTCGCGGCCTCAAGCGCACGTTTCATGTTGTCGTAAACCGGCAGCATGTCACGGGCCAGTTTCGAACCGCCATACTGTTCCGCATCACGGCGGGCCTTGTCGCCCCGCTTGCGCGCGTTTTCTGCATCCGCCAGGGCGCGCATGAATTTGTCCTTGAAATCGTCCCGCTCAGCACGTAGCGCATCAATTTCCAGCGCCTCTTCGCTGATCTCGGCAAATTCCTCGGCCAGCTCTTCCGCCTCGGCGGTTGCGATATCGTCCAGAAAATCTTCGTTCTTGGGCTCTGCCATCTCTTACCCTCTAGCTCCGGTCGGAAATCAGTTTGCCGACCAGTTGCGCCGTATAATCCACGATCGGCACGATCCGTCCATAATTCAGACGCGTGGGCCCGATGACCCCAACCGCACCAATTATCTTTCGATCAGCGTTCATATATGGAGACACCACCAAAGAGGAACCCGAAAGTGAGAAAAGTTTGTTCTCAGACCCGATAAAAATGCGCACACCCTCGCCTTCCTCGGTCAATTCAAGGAATTCGGCGATGTCCTGCTTGCGTTCGAGGTCATCAAATAAGGTTCGGATTCGGTCCAACTCTTCGGCTTCACCCGGTTCTCCCAACAGATTCGCCCGCCCACGCACAATCAAACGGGCCGAGTCGGTCCCGTCCCCGTCCCACGCGGCCATGCCACTTTCGACCATCTCACGGGCAAGGACATCGATCTCTTGTTTTCGGGCTTTGATCTGTGTCTGCATCTGCCGGCGCACGTCACTGAGCGTACGCCCTTCGATCAGGGCGTTCAGAAAATTCGCCGCCTCGCGCATAGAACTGGGCGTCTGACCTGGTGGAGGCGTGAAGAGGCGGTTTTCAACGTGGCCATCCCCAAAGACCAGAACGACCAGTGCCCGGTCATGGGCCAAGGACACGAACTCGATATGTTTGATTTCGGTCTCATGCTTCGGCGTCAGAACCAACGATGCGCCTTGTGTCACGTGTGACAAGGCAGACCCCACACGGTCCAACATTCCGCCCACATCGCCCGCGTTAGAGCCTAATGTCTCGTCTAGTTTTTGCCGGTCATCAGCGCCCAGATCACCAACTTCCAACAATCCGTCGACGAACATCCGCAGCCCCTGCTGCGTTGGAATCCTTCCCGCGCTGACATGTGGACTGTCGAGAAGGCCCAGAAACTCCAGATCCTGCATGACGTTTCGCACGGTCGCGGCGCTGACCTTCTCCGACAACGTGCGGGTCAGCGTGCGACTTCCGACCGGTTCCCCACTGTCCAAATAGCTCTCAACGATCAGCCGGAACACCTCGCGTGACCGGTCGTTCATTTCGTCCAGAACTCGTGTTGCTTTGCTCATCGGCAATCCTCTGCTGGATTGGCATTAAATCGCAGGCGCATGAAAGGTCAATCGGGGTTGCATCCTAAGGCACGGGGACGTTATCCCCAAGCCAGCAAACAAAGGATTTTCCATGCGACCCTCAGGACGTGATCTAAATGAAATGCGCGCGGTTTCCATTGAAACCGGCTTTACCAAACATGCCGAAGGTTCCTGCCTGATCAAAATGGGCGATACCCATGTTCTGTGCACCGCAACGATCGAGGATCGCGTGCCACCGTTCATCAAGGGTTCGGGCCTGGGCTGGGTCACCGCCGAATACGGCATGCTGCCCCGCGCGACCAACACCCGCATGCGGCGTGAGGCAGCATCAGGCAAGCAAGGCGGCCGCACTGTCGAAATCCAGCGCCTGATCGGCCGTGCCCTTCGTGCAGGCGTGGACCGCGTTGCCCTGGGTGAGCGTCAGATCACCGTGGATTGCGACGTGATCCAGGCAGATGGAGGTACGCGTTGTGCTTCGATCACTGGTGGCTGGGTTGCGCTGCGCCTTGCGGTGAACAAGCTGATGAAGGCAGGCGATGTCATCACTGATCCGCTTGTAGATCCTGTCGCCGCGGTCTCCTGTGGTATCTATGCCGGTCAGCCGGTGCTGGATCTGGATTATCCCGAAGACAGCGAAGCAGGCGTCGACGGCAACTTCATCATGACCGGTTCCGGCAAGCTGATCGAAGTGCAAATGAGCGCCGAAGGTTCGGTCTTTAGCCGCGCGCAGATGGACCAGTTGATGGATCTGGCTGAAAAAGGTGTGGGCGAGCTGGCGGCGGCACAAAAGGCCGCCACCGCATGACCCGCAAGTTCGACAGCGACAGGCTGCTGGTCGCCACGCATAACAAAGGCAAGCTCGAGGAGATGGCACATCTCCTCGAACCCTTTGGTGTGACGGTTGTTGGCGCGTCCGAGATGGACCTGCCCGAACCCGAGGAAACCGAAGATACATTCGTCGGCAACGCCCGGATCAAGGCACATGCCGCCGCACAAGCCACTGGCCTGCCTGCCCTGTCGGACGATTCCGGGATCACCATCGACGCGCTGGACGGCGCACCAGGTGTTTACACCGCCGATTGGGCGGAAACTGGCAATGGCCGCGATTTTCTGATGGCCATGACCCGCGCCCACAATGAGCTCGAGGCAAAGAACGCACCGCATCCGCGCCTGGCTCAGTTTCGCAGCACACTGGTGCTGGCCTGGCCCGACGGCCATGACGAAGTGTTTGAAGGTGTTGCCCCAGGTCATCTGGTGTGGCCCATCCGTGGCGAGGGTGGTTTCGGCTATGACCCGATGTTTGTTCCCGAGGGGTACGACATTACCTTTGCCGAGATGGATCGCTGGGAAAAGAACAAGATCAGCCATCGCGGCCGCGCGGTTGAGATGTTCGTGAAAGGCTGCTTTGGCGGATGATTGGCGCAACGGGGGCTTTGGCCTTTATGTGCATTGGCCATTTTGCGAGGCCAAATGCCCCTATTGCGACTTCAACAGCCATGTTTCAAAGAAAATTGATCAAAAACAATGGCTTACGTCGTATCTGAGTGAGTTGAAACGTTCCGCAGTGGACACACCGGACCGTGTTTTGAACACCATTTTCTTTGGCGGCGGCACGCCCTCTCTGATGGCGCCGGAAACCGTTGAAGCGATCATTGCGCAGGCCCGCACTCTTTGGCGACCAGCCAATGATATGGAAATCACGCTCGAGGCGAACCCCGGTTCAGTCGAAGCCGGACGGTTCGCCGCTTATCGCGACGCGGGTGTCAACCGGATCTCGATGGGCGTTCAAGCGCTGAACGACGAGGATTTGCGCCGTCTGGGTCGTATCCATACCGTGGCCGAGGCTCGCGCGGCCTTTGACATCGCACGCAACTGCTTTGACCGCGTCAGCTTTGACCTGATCTATGCCCGCCAGCATCAGACGCCAGACGCGTGGCAGGCCGAATTGACCGAAGCACTGTCAATGGCTGTCGATCACCTGTCCCTGTACCAGCTGACAATCGAGGACGGCACAGCCTTTGGTGACCGCTATGCCGTTGGCAAACTGCGCGGCTTGCCCGAAGATGACAGCGCCGCAGACATGTACCTTGCCACGCAAGAGATTTGCGAGGCACACGGGTTGCCGGCCTATGAGGTTTCGAACCATGCCCGCCCGGGTGCGGAATCACTGCACAACCTGATCTACTGGCGCTATGGCGACTATGTCGGCATCGGTCCCGGCGCTCATGGGCGCGTGACGCTGGGCAGTCAGAAGCTGGCGACCGAAACCTATCTGTCCCCCGCCGCATGGCTGGACGCAGTATCCAAAGGAACGGGTGAAAAAGAACGCACCCTGCTTTCAACCCAAGATCAGGCAAACGAATACCTTATGATGGGTCTAAGAATCGCAGAGGGGCTAGATATTGATCGATACAATGCTCTCTCTTCAACACCGCTACCAGAAAACATACTGAACGACCTGCAAGACATCGGCATGATAGATCGGTCAAACGGCCGTCTGATCGCCACCAAGGACGGGCGCGCCGTGCTGAATGCGGTTATCCGCGAACTGTTGGGATAAAACATGCAGTACCTCTGGGCCGCGTTGGGATTGCTTTGCGTCGGACTGGCCGTCATCGGGGTCGTCCTGCCCTTGCTTCCGACCGTTCCATTCCTGCTCTTGGCGGCATTCTTCTTTGCCCGGTCATCCTCGCGCCTGCACACATGGCTGATCACACATAAGACCTTTGGTCCGATGATCCTGGACTGGCAGCGATCGGGGGCTATACGTCCGACCGCAAAAAAGGCGGCCACGCTATCCGTCGCCGCCGTCTTTGGTTTGTCTGTTGTACTGGCGCTGCCGTCCCACGTTCTGATCATTCAGGCCGTCGTTCTCAGCTGCGTGATGATCTTTATCTGGACCCGCCCTAACGGCTGAGTTTGGCGCAAAGATCGTCGAGCTGATCCAGATTTTCGTAGGTCAAAACCACCTGCCCGGTCTCGGATCCCGCCTTATGGTTGATCGCGACTTTCATTGCCAGGATCGCCGAAAGGTCCTTTTCCAGTGCACGCGTGTCTGCGTCTTTGCCCGCATTCAGGTTTCTGGACCGCGGTGCCGCTTGCGGAGCGTCCCCCTGCTGATGTTTCTTCACCAGCGCTTCGGTCGCGCGTACTGACAGGCCATCTTTCACCACAATCTTCGCCAGCTCAGACGGGTTTTCAGCAGTGATCAATGCCCGGGCGTGCCCGGCGGACAGTTTGCCTTCGATCACCAGTGTTTGAACGTCCATAGGCAGTGAAAGCAGGCGCAAAAGGTTGGCAATATGACTGCGGCTTTTTCCCAAAGCCTCGGCCAGTTTTTCCTGCGTATGACCAAAACGGTCCATCAACTGCTTGTAGCCGGCCGCCTCTTCCACCGCGTTCAGATCGGCGCGCTGGATATTTTCGATGATCGCGACTTCCAGAACCTCTGTATCGTCGAACTCGCGCACGATGACTGGGATTTCGTGCAACTGCGCCATCTGGGCGGCGCGCCATCGGCGTTCGCCTGCGACGATCTCATATTCGCCACCGCTGATTTCCCGGACGATCAGAGGCTGAATGATGCCTTTTTCTTTGACCGACGCTGCCAGCTCGTCCAATTGGTCGGGCGAAAACGTCCTGCGGGGTTGGTTTGGGTTCGCACGCAGCTTTTCAATTGGAACTTTCATATCCGGGCGACGCGGCTCTGTCGGCTTCAAACCTTCTGAATCCTGCGTTACATCCGCCATCAAAGCGGACAATCCCCGGCCCAAACCTCTGGGTTTTGCTTTTTTGGCGGCCACGGCGCCCTCCTCAATGCCGCTTAGGCGGCTTTCTTGTTCTTGTGCATGACTTCCCGGGCCAGATGTCGATAGGCCATCGCCCCCAACGATCCCGAGTCATACTGAAGTACGGGCAAGGCATAAGACGGAGCCTCACTGACCCGCACATTTCTGGGTATCTTGGTTTTAAATACCATCTCACCCAGATTGTCACGCGCGTCTTTTTCGACCTGGCGGGACAAGTTGTTGCGGTTGTCATACATCGTCAACACAACACCTTCGATTCTGAGGTCCGGATTCGCGGTCTGACGGACCTCTCGAATGGTCAGCATAAGTTGCGACAATCCCTCCAAAGCGAAGAACTCGCTTTGCAGCGGCACCAGAACGGAATGCGCCGCAACCATTGCGTTTACCGTCAACAGATTTAGCGAAGGCGGGCAGTCGATCAGAACGAAATCCAGGTCAAACTTGTCGATTGCCGTCTGACGCAAGGCGTCGTGCAGCAGATAACTGCGCTTTTCGTTTGAAATGAGTTCGATATCGGCCGAACTCAGGTCGACCGTGGCCGGGACCACAAACAGGCCTTCGATCTCGGTTTCCTGAACAACGGCCTCCAGCGGTGCGTCATCCAAAATCAGGTCATAGGTCGTCCAGTCCCGGTCCTCGACCCCCAAACCGGTTGACGCGTTCCCCTGAGGGTCCAGATCTACGACCAGAACTCTGCATCCGGCCTCCGCCAGTCCGGCGGCAAGGTTTATCGCTGTTGTGGTCTTTCCGACCCCGCCCTTCTGATTGGCAACCGCTATGATCCGGGGCCCTGAGGGACGAGATAAATCAACCACGTGTGACTCCTTTGATCTTAAGGATAACGGCCTGAGGCTCAGTTAAACTTGTAATCGGGTCAACGTCGAAATTCCATTCCCTCTGCGCCTCTTCCAGCTCTTTTTTCCACCTTTCGCCTTTCGGCAGCAACGCAAGCCCTGATTTGCTTAGATGTCTGTCACAAAAGGACAATAGTTTGGAAAGATCCGCCAACGCACGCGCAGAAAGAATGTCGGCATTCAAGGGATCAACTGCTTCGATTCGCTTGGAAATAACACGGCAATTCGCCCGGCATTCCCGGGCAACGTTGCGCAGAAAAGCAGACTTGCGTTGATCACTTTCAACAAAGGTAAACTGGGCATCCGGCGCCTCTTCGATCGCCATGATGGCGCAGACCATCCCGGGGAAGCCACCGCCACTCCCTAAATCCACCCAGGACGCATATGGCTGCGCGCAGCGATACACTTGAACGGAATCCTTGATATGGCGGTTCCAGATATCTTCCAGACTGTTGCGGGAAACCAAATTTATCTTTGGATTCCACTGTTTCACAAGTTTCACATAAGCGGACAGGCGATCGAATGTTTCACGTGAAACATCCAAATCGCGAAAAATCGCCTCGCTCATGCCCTTCGAACCTTTTGATCGCGGCGCAGTTTGGCCAAGACCAATGTCAGTGCTGCAGGCGTAACACCCTCCACCCGACCTGCTTGCGCAATATTCTCGGGTTTTGCATCGGAAAGCTTTTGTTTCATCTCTGAAGACAACCCTTCAAGAGCGAAATAGTCAAAATCTCGCGGAATCTCGTAAGACTCATCGCGTTTCATCGCCTCAACGTCTTTTTGTTGCCGCGCAATGTAATTCGCATACAAAGCGTCACGTTCAACCTGTCTGCGTATTTCTTGGTCAACGCTTGCGATTTCAGGCACAAGCGGGATCAGGTCGTCAAATTGAACATCCGGAAAGGCCAGAATCGCCATTCCATCCCTTCGGTTTCCGTCCTGATTGACATTGATCCCAGCGGCACGGACCTCTTTTGGCGTGAATGTCTGATCTGTCAGCTTTGACTTGGCAGCCGTCAGTTTTTTCATTTTTTCAGAGAATTTCGCCTGCCTCTCTGCTCCCACACACCCGATATCGAGCCCGATCGGAGTAAGGCGCTGGTCGGCGTTGTCCGCACGTAATGAAAGCCGGAACTCCGCCCGCGAAGTGAACATGCGATAGGGCTCTGCCACTCCGCGCGTTGTCAGATCGTCAATCATCACGCCGATGTAACTGTCCGCCCGCGTGAAATGAATGGGATCCTGCCCTTTTGCTTTCAGGGCTGCGTTCAGTCCGGCAACGAGACCTTGAGCTGCTGCTTCCTCGTATCCTGTGGTCCCGTTTATCTGGCCCGCTAGATATAGTCCCTCGACGTCCGGCAGCGCGAGTGATGACGTCAAAACACGCGGGTCAACGTAGTCATATTCAATTGCATAACCGGGCTGCAATATTTCTGCAGCTTCAAGGCCCTTTATCGAACGCACATAATCGTGCTGCACATCCTGGGGTAAAGACGTTGAAATCCCGTTCGGATAGATCGTGTGATCGTTTACACCTTCGGGTTCAAGGAAGATCTGATGGGAGTCCTTATCTGCAAAGCGAACGATTTTATCTTCAATTGACGGGCAATAGCGTGGTCCCACACCATCAATATGGCCGCCATACATTGCGGAGCGCGACAGGTTCTTTTCGATAATTTCATGGGTCCGCGCATTCGTATGCGTGATTCCGCACGAGATCTGGGGCGCTACAACCTTGGTCGACAGGAATGAGAACAGAGTTGGTTCGTCGTCTCCGTCCTGGCGTTCAAGCTCACTCCAATCGATGCTTCGCCCATCCAACCGGGGTGGAGTTCCAGTCTTCAGTCGCCCCAATGGCAACTCAAAGCTATCCAATCGTTCGGCCAATTTCACGGATGGGCGGTCCCCCATGCGTCCACCCGGGCGCGAGACGTCGCCGATATGGATGACCCCACGCAAGAACGTTCCCGACGTCAGAATGACCGTTTTTGCTTTGATTTCTGCGCCGTCCGCCAACTTGACGCCAGTAACGTGATCCCCCTGCATCAAGAAATCAGTGACCTCGCCAGTCACAACGGTCAGGTTGCGTTGCTTGTCCGTCTCTTTTTGCATTGCTGCCCGGTACAAGGCACGGTCAGCTTGCGTTCTGGGGCCCTGAACGGCTGGACCTTTGCGGCGATTGAGCAAACGAAACTGGATACCGGCCTGATCAGCGACGCGGCCCATTACGCCATCCATAGCATCGATTTCCCGGACCAGGTGGCCTTTACCCAAACCACCAATAGCTGGGTTGCAGGACATCACACCGATATCGGATGCTGACAAAGTGACCAACGCGGTCGCTACACCCATACGGGCCGCCGCGTGGGCCGCCTCGGTCCCGGCATGACCAGCGCCAATAACAACAACGTCAAAATCTGAATGTTTCACGTGAAACACTCCTTACTTACCCAGGCAGAAGCTCGAGAAGATCTCATCCAAAAGATCCTCTACCCCTATTCTGCCAACCAAGGTTTCAAGGGCACGGATCGCCGTGCGCAGTTCTTCTGCAGCGATATCATACAAATCCGGGCCCGATTCCAGAACCGTCGTCGCCGCACGCAGAGCATCAATAGCTTTGAGCAAGGCAACCCTATGCCTTTCACGAGTAGCAATACCACTGCTTGTAGTCTTATTGCTAAGAATATACGAAATCTGGGAAATTAACTGATCTATCCCTTGGCCAGTTTTTCCGGACACTCCGTTTTCCGACTGATCCCGAAGGTCGGATTTTGGCAAGACCTGAATATCATCTTCCAGGACTCGGACACCCAGCGCTTGCGGGTCATCTGACAAGAAAACCCGTAGATCGGCTGCCTCAGCCCGTTTTTTGGCCAGTTCGATCCCCAAATTCTCGACATGATCTTTCGTCTCTCGCAACCCGGCAGTGTCCAGCAAGGTGACAGGCAGCCCGGCAAGGTCCATCCGCACCTCGATCACATCGCGCGTTGTTCCGGCGTATTCCGAAGTGATCGCCGCCTCTCGTCCCGCTAGGGCGTTCAGCAATGTAGATTTACCTGCATTCGGCAAACCGACAATCGCAACTTCGAACCCAGTTCGAATGCGCTCAGCGATCTTCACACCATCGGCCTCACGCTGTAGATCGGTCATCACACCGGACACCAGCGTGTTCACTTCCGGTGTCACATCGGTTGGAACTTCTTCGTCGGCGAAATCTATGACGGCCTCAAGCAACGACGCCGCGCGGATCAGATCGCGGCGCCACCGTTCGGCCAAAGTTCCCAGACCGCCAGCCAAGATTGTCTGAGCTTGCTTTCGCTGCGCTTCGGTTTCTGCATCGATCAGGTCCGCAAGCCCTTCGACCTGGGTTAGGTCCATCTTACCATTTTCCAATGCGCGCCGAGTGAACTCTCCAGGTTCTGCCAATCGCAGACCTGACATACCCGAAAGGCATCGCATGACTGCATTCACTGCAGCTGTGCTGCCATGTATCTGCAGCTCGGCCACATCTTCGCCAGTAAAACTAGCCGGGCCCTGAAAGGTCAAAACCAACCCATCGTCCAGCCGCGCACCATCATCGGCGTACAATGTACGCACCCGCATGCCTCGGGACGGCAATGTGCTTCCTGTCAAATCAGCCGCAGCAGAATGCGCCAAAGGTCCCGAGAGGCGGATGACCGCCACCCCGGCTTTGCCTTGCGCGCTGGCCAAGGCGAATATCGTATCCATTCGAAGGCCTCGCGTGGGTTAAGACCTGTATCAGGTGTTCATCGAGTCGAAGAACTCACCATTCGTCTTGGTCTGTTTCAACTTGGACAACAGGAACTCGATCGCATCGGTGGTGCCCATCGGGTTGAGGATGCGGCGCAGAACGAAGGTCTTGGCCAGATCGCCCTTGTCGACCAGCAGGTCCTCTTTCCGTGTGCCGGACTTGAGGATGTCGATCGCCGGGAACACCCGCTTGTCTGCGATCTTGCGATCCAGAACGATTTCCGAGTTACCGGTGCCTTTGAATTCTTCAAAGATCACTTCGTCCATCCGGCTTCCGGTATCGATCAGTGCGGTGGCGATGATGGTCAGCGAACCACCCTCTTCAATGTTCCGCGCGGCACCGAAGAAACGCTTTGGACGTTGCAGAGCATTTGCGTCTACACCACCGGTCAGAACTTTACCCGAGGACGGCACCACAGTGTTGAATGCCCTACCAAGTCTTGTGATCGAGTCGAGCAAGATAACAACATCTCGTTTATGTTCGACCAGACGCTTGGCTTTTTCGATCACCATCTCCGACACGGCCACGTGGCGGGTTGCTGGTTCGTCAAAGGTCGAAGACACCACCTCACCCTTCACCGAACGCTGCATGTCGGTCACCTCTTCGGGCCGTTCATCGATCAGCAGAACGATCAGATAGCATTCCGGGTGGTTCTGTTCGATCGAATGCGCGATGTTCTGCAGGATCACCGTTTTACCGGTCCGCGGCGGCGCCACGATCAGCGACCGCTGGCCTTTACCGATGGGTGCCACCAGATCAATCACACGGGCCGACTTGTCCTTGATCGTGGGATCCTCGATTTCCATCTTCAGACGCTCATCCGGATAGAGCGGCGTCAGGTTGTCGAACAGGATTTTGTGCTTGGCCTTTTCAGGATCTTCAAAGTTGATCTTGGTGACCTTGGTTAGCGCGAAATAGCGTTCATTGTCATCAGGCGCTTTGATCTCACCTTCGACCGTGTCACCGGTGCGCAGCGAATGCTGGCGGATCATGTCGGGTGAGACATAGATGTCATCCGGACCCGGCAGATAGTTCGCCTCGGGCGAGCGTAGAAAGCCGAAACCGTCCTGCAGAACCTCCAGCACGCCATCGCCGCCAACGGTCCAGCCCTCATCCGCGCGTTCGCGCAGGATCTGGAACATCATCTCGCCTTTACGCATGGTCGAGGCGTTTTCGATCTCCAGTTCTTCGGCCATCGCCAGAAGATCTTTGGGGCTTTTGGCCTTCAGGTCGGCCAGATTCAGGGCTTCAGTTGTCATGATATATACCTTCACCGCAGACAGCGCGGCACGAAGTGGAATTTCAGTACGGAAAATACGCCGCCCGGACGGGCGAGTTGATCCCTACATAAGCGCGACAGCGGCCCGAGTCAAACAGGCCTTCAAAGCGGTTTTCATTTGAACTGTATCGAAACACGCTGCCTCTCCCTTCGGTCGAACGCGTGTTTCAATGCATGGTGTGACCTAAAACGAAAACCGCTCTAGAACTTCAGAACGACCGCCAGGACGATGATAACCATCAAAACGGTCGGGACCTCGTTCATCATGCGAAACTGCCGCCCAGTGAGCTTGTTTCGGCCTTCTAAGAAATCCTTGCGCCGTGCCATCAGCCAGTGATGGAACCAGGTCATCGCGATAACGGCTGCCCCCTTGATCCAGGGCCAGGACCAATCCCATCCGACAATGCCCGGCGTGAACACCATGATCAGACCGCACACCCACGCTACGATCATTGCAGGGCGCATGATGACGCGCAAAAGCTTCTCTTCCATTTCAAAGAAGATGTCCTGCGCTCCGTCGACGGCTTGTGCCTTTTCTACGTGATACACGAACAATCTGGGCAAATAGAACAACCCGGCCATCCAAGAGATCACGGCCATGATGTGCAGTGACTTCACCCACGGGTAAATCGTGAAAAGAAGATCAGTCATTCTGGCTCCGGACGTTGCTCGGAACTCTCCCTAATAAAAAAATAAGAAAAGAAAAAGGAAGATGGTTTTGTAGGATGAGCAATTTCCGTGGATTACTTTTTTACTCAAGCCTTTTCCCCAAGTGGACAGAATTTCTGTGCGAGCAAGTGATTCTGTTGATTTTGAATTTTATTGATAAATATCAAATACTTGAATAACACTCCAGAAAAGGAAACTGGGGATAACTCATTGGGTAAGATGGGACATCCCGGTTTTCCCGTGCGACAAAGTTATCCTTGTCCCGAAAGGATGGGTTTCGGGCGACTCGGGTGAGATTTGAGCGAAATTCCCGGGGTTGCGTGTCAACCGGAAAACCATACAAACCATCCCAGAACGCTCAACGATTTGCTCAGGGGGTTTTCCACATGTCTGTCCCCATCATCCTAGCCTCGGGGTCATCCATTCGTGCACAGCTGCTTCGCAATGCGGGTGTGCCGTTTACGGTGCAAACTGCGCGGGTGGACGAAGACACGGCCAAGCGCGCGTTGCTGGCCGAGAATGCGCCACCGCGCGATATTGCGGACACATTGGCCGAAATGAAAGCCCGTAAAGTCAGCGATAAAAACCCCGGAGCGATGGTTGTGGGCTGCGACCAGGTGCTTGATTTTGACGGTCAGCTTCTGTCGAAGCCTGAAACGCCCAAGGACGCGCTGGCGCAATTGAAGGCGATGCGTGGCAAGCGGCACATGCTGTTGTCCGCAGCGGTGATCTATCAGAATGGCGAACCGATCTGGCGGCATGTGGGGCAGGTCCGTCTGCGGATGCGGATGAGCTCGGACGCTTACTTGCGCGACTATGTCGACCGCAATTGGGACAGCATTCGTCAAGCGGTTGGGGCTTATAAGCTTGAGGAAGAAGGTGTGCGCCTGTTCGCGACCATTGACGGGGACTATTTTAACGTCTTGGGTATGCCCTTGTTGGAGTTGCTGAATTATCTGGCCGTTAAAGGGATGATTGATCAATGAGTGAAACCCGAATTCCTCTAGCCGGAGTGATCGGGCATCCGGTTGCGCATTCGAAATCCCCTAAACTGCATGGGCATTGGCTAAAGACTTATGGTCTGGCCGGATTCTATGTCCCGATGGATGTTTCGCCTGAGGATTTGGAAACTGTTCTAAGAACCCTCCCGCAAGCCGGGTTCGTTGGAGCCAACGTCACCGTGCCGCATAAAGAGGCTGCTTTGCGTCTGGCAGATGAAGTGTCGGACAGAGCAAAAAGGATTGGCGCGGCGAACACGCTTGTGTTTCGGGATGATGGCTCAATCCATGCGGACAACACCGATGGGTACGGTTTTATGGAGAACCTGCGCTCTGGTGCGCCGGATTGGAACCCGCAGGATGGGCCCGCGGTGGTGTTTGGCGCAGGAGGCGCGGCACGCGCGGTTCTGCAGGCCCTGATCGATGCAGGCGTGCCAGAGGTTTTGTTGACCAATCGTACGCGAGCGCGGGCTGATCAGTTGAAAGAAGAATTCGGATCGCAGATCACGGTGATTGATTGGCTGCAGGCCGGGAACGTCATCGAAAATGCCGAGCTGGTGGTAAATACAACGTCGCTGGGCATGCAAGGACAGCCCGAATTGCGGGTGCCATTGGACGGGTTGCAGCCGGGTGCTGTTGTCACTGACCTGGTTTACGCGCCTCTCAAAACCCGGTTGCTGCAGACCGCCGAAGACGCCGGGTGTACCACGGTGGATGGTCTGGGCATGTTGCTTCATCAGGCAGTGCCGGGGTTTGAGCGTTGGTTTGGCCACCGCCCCGAAGTAACGGATGAGCTGCGCGCCACGGTGCTGGGATGAGCTTTGCGCTTGGCCTGACGGGCTCGATCGGGATGGGCAAAAGTACGACGGCGCAGATGTTCGTGGACGAAGGTTGTGCGCTTTGGGATGCGGATGCGGCGGTGCACAAGCTGTATTCGGTCAGAGGGGCAGCTGTTGAACCGATGCGCGCGGCTTTTCCAGACGCTGTGATCAATGGTGCGGTCAGCAGAGAGGCGTTGAAACACATCATCGCGGCCGATCCGGCCTCTTTGAAAGTGATCGAAGGAATCGTGCACCCCTTGGTGGCCGCAGACCGGGCCGCATTCCGCGAAAATGCTACGGCGGACGTTCTGGTGTTCGATGTACCACTGTTGTTTGAAACCGGTGGCGACGCGGCGATGGATGCCGTTGCCTGTGTTTCGATCCCGGCGGATGAACAGAAACGCCGCGTGATGGAGCGCGGGACGATGACCGAAGCGCAGTTCGAACAGATCCGCGCCAAGCAGATGCCGAATGACGAGAAATGCGCGCGGTCGGATTTCGTAATCGTGACGGATACGCTGGACCATGCCCGCGCGCAGGTGCAGGATGTGGTCAGGCAGATACGGGCGGGGATGGCTGATGCGTGAGATTGTACTGGATACCGAAACCACGGGGTTTGATCCCGAAAGCGGCGACCGGATTGTCGAAATCGGTGCAGTCGAGCTGTGGAATCACGTGGCCACCGGCGAGACCTATCACGTTTATATCAATCCCGAACGGTCGATGCCGGATGAGGCGTTTGGCGTACATGGTATTGGCCCCGACTTGCTGGAAAACCCTCGGCCGCCGGAAAAGGGCGAGGTTACGCTGAAGGACAAGCCGGTCTTTGCCAAGGTCGGTCAGGGGTTTCTGGACTTTGTTCGGGATTCCAAATTGGTGATCCACAATGCGTCGTTCGACATGAAATTCCTGAACGCGGAACTCAGATGGATGGGTCTGCCGACCCTTCCGATGGATCAGGCGTTGGATACGCTGGCGATTGCACGCAAACGATTTCCCGGCTCGCCTGCCTCGCTGGATGCGCTGTGCCGCCGCTTTAACATCGACAACACGAACCGCGTTTTGCACGGGGCGTTGCTCGACTCGGAAATTCTGGCCGAGGTGTATCTTGAGCTTATTGGCGGACGGCAGCCGGATTTCGGCCTGTCGACAAGCGCGGCGTCTGCTTCGGGTGAAGGCGATGATTGGCGTCCAACGGCGCGCGCCAATGCGTTGCCATCGCGGATAACCGAGGATGAGCGCGCAGCGCATGATGCTTTTGTCGAGAAATTGGGCGAAAACGCCCTGTGGACCCGCGCCTAGGCCCCTGCCCGGCGCGGGTGCAACCGATTAAGCTTCGGTTTTCTGAGCTTCGGCCTGACGGCGCATCAGCTCGTTGCGGTACAGTGCAACAAAGTCGATGTTGTCCAGGTTCACCGGTGGGAAGCCACCGTCGCGGGTGATGTCGCTGACGATGCGGCGCAGGAACGGGAACAGCATGCGCGGGCATTCGATCATCAGGAAGGGGTGCAGCTGATCTTCGGCCACACCTTCAATGTGGAACAGACCGCAATAGTCCAGCTCGCACAGGAACAGGACGTCTTCCATGCCCTTGGCTTTCGAGGTCAGGTTCAGCTTGACGGCAACTTCGTACTGATGCTCGGTCGGGCGCTTTTTGGCATCCAGGTTCACCTGAACGGCGATCTCGGGCTGAACGTCGCCCGACACGCCTTTTTGCGCCATCACGTTTTCAAAAGACATATCCCGAATGAATTGTCCCAGAACACGCATCTGGATCTGAGGGGCGGCCTGTGCCGCGGTGTTTTCTGCAGGGCTCTCGTCAGCCATGGATCTACTCCGAAAATGAAATTCGCCACTGCTTAGCAAGTTGGGCGCAACACCTCAATGCTGAGGCGGCCCTTCGACCCATTTGGATGGTTTTGACGGGTTCTGACGCGGGCGAACCTCGGTGAATTCGCCGTCGATCACATCATCCTGATCGAACGGGGCTGGTCCGGTGCGAAACTGCGCGCTGCTGCCCATCTGGAACTGCGTGATCGTGACTTTTGATTTCAGATAGCGGAACACGGCCACCCGAACGCCGGGAATAAGCAGCGCAAAGCCAACGGCATCGGTGAAAAACCCCGGCGTCAACAGCAAAACACCCGACAACAGGATCATGGCACCATGGGCCAGCGGCTCGGTCGGGTCGTCCAGTTCGGCAAAGGACCGCTGCAGATTGGCCAAAGCCATGCGACCTTGTGTCCTGACCAAAGCGGTACCGATCACGGCGGTCAGAACGACGATGGCAAGCGTCGGCCACAGACCGATAAGGCCGCCAACCTGTATGAACAGCGCGATCTCGATGATGGGCACCAATAAAAATGCCAAGAACAAGTACATTTGCGTTATCCTTTCCCATAGGCCGGGCTGTGGACTTGCCACCAACTGTCACCTACATAGTGGCATGAGGCTGCGTATACAAAGTCGCGGCCTGAAAAGAGGATGAAATGAACGAACCGATGATCCAGTTGCTGGTCCTGGCCGGAATTGCCGTTTTCCTGATCCTGCGCCTCAAAAGCGTGCTGGGCACTCGTGAGGGTTTTGAAAAGCCTCCCGTCCAGCAACAACCCGACACGAACGCATCGCGTCGCGAGTTCGAGGTGATCGAAGGCGGTCCGGATCATGACATCACCGACCATGTTGCCGAAGACAGCGAGCAAGCCCAAACGCTGGCTGCGATGAAGCGGGTTGAACCCAGCTTTTCCGTAACCGAATTCGTGCAGGGCGCACGCGGTGCCTATGAGATGATTGTCATGGGGTTCGAAAAGGGCAATCTGGATGAAATCCAGCCGTTCCTGTCCGAAGAGGTGTTCGATACTTTTGTCTCGGTCGTGGCATCCCGCGAAGACCAGGGGCTGACGATCGAGGCCGAATTCATAGGTGTGCGCGAAACCACGCTTGCTGATGCAAAGTTCGACAAAGATACGAACCAGGCGGAAATCACCATGCGGTTTGTGGGTGAGCTGACCTCGGTCGTACGTGATCGCGGCGGTGACATCATCGAAGGCAACCCGAACACCGTCAAACGCCAAAAGGACAGCTGGACCTTTGCCCGTGTCATGGGCTCGGATGATCCGAACTGGCTGCTTGTCGCCACGGACGCATGATTGGCGCGCTCCGGTCGCTTATACTGGCGGCGGCGATGACCACTGCCGCCAGCGCTGAACCTACGCGATCCATCCTGTCGTTTGACGACCTTGATGGCTGGGCTGCCGACGATCACGGGGCGGCCCTTTCGGTTTTTCTGAACACCTGCGGCGATCTGGATGACCCGGACTGGCAAGCGCTATGTGGCGTGGCCCAAACCTACAAGGCGGACGCCGCGCGGTCGTTCTTTGAACTGTTTTTCCGGCCGGTTCTTGTTGAGGACGGAGAAGACGCCCTGTTCACCGGCTATTTTGAACCTGAACTAGACGGCTCGAAAACCCGGACAGATCGCTTCAAATACCCGATCTACAAGATGCCGCCCGAGGCGCGTGCCGCTGACAAATGGCTCAGCCGGCGTGAAATCCTGACCGGGGACGCGATGCAGGGTCGCGGGCTTGAGATTGCCTGGGTGGATGATCCGGTCGAATTATTTTTTCTGCAGATCCAGGGCTCGGGCCGGGTCCGGTTGCCCGATGGCAGTGCCCTGCGCGTGGGGTATGGCGGTGCGAACGGGCACCCTTATCGTTCCATCGGGGCTGAACTGATCCGACAGGGCGCACTGGGCGCGCATGAGGTCAGCGCCCAGATGATCCGAGCCTGGGTGCGCAAGAACCCCGAGGCCGGCGCTGAGTTGTTGTTTCACAACCCCTCCTATGTCTTCTTCCGCGAAGTTTCGCGGGTGGCGCCCGAATTTGGGCCATTGGGTGCAATGAACCGGTCCGTTACGACCATGCGCAGCATCGCGGCTGATCCGGCCTATACCCCGTTGGGCGCGCCGGTTTGGGTTGAGAAAGACGGCAAGTCCCCCCTGCGCCGCTTGATGATTGCACAGGACACTGGAGCGGCCATTAAAGGCGCACAGCGCGCGGACATCTTCTTTGGTACAGGGGATGAGGCCGGAAAGGCTGCGGGGCGTCTCAAGGATCCGGGTCGCATGATCCTGTTGCTGCCGATCCAGCGGGCCTATGCCCTGTTACCGGATGAGTTCTGATGTCCCGACGCAAGCTGACGGCAGAAGAGGTCGAGCTGTGGCGGAAGGTCGCCAAACAAGCGGAACGCCTGCACCCTGAACTTCCGCAAACGGTTCATCCGGTTACCCTGCCCAAACCGAAACCGACCAAGACACCAAAGCCCCGGTTTGAAGCATTCGAGGTCGGGCAAAATGCCCAAGGCAAACCGGCGCGCAACGCGCTGAAGCCATCTGTTGGCGAAAGCCTGAAGGCGGGCCCGGTGCAGATGGATACCAAGGCGTTTGGCCGAATGAAGCGCGGCAAGATCAAGCCCGAAGGTAAGTTGGATTTGCACGGGATGCGTGTGGACACAGCTCATCCGGCGCTGATCCGGTTTGTACTGACGGCACAGGCATCAGGGAAGCGTCTGGTTCTGGTTGTCACCGGAAAGGGCAAGGACAGGGATGAACCCGGCCCCATACCCACCCCGCGCGGGGTCTTGCGCAATCAGGTACCACAATGGCTGGCCTTGCCGCCCTTGGCTCAGGCCGTGCTGCAGGTTGCCCCGGCCCATATCAGTCACGGCGGCGATGGCGCTTACTACGTCTATCTGCGCCGATCGCGTTAGAGCGTCGGCACAGCCCGTGAAACCCCGATCCAGACTGACAGGCATACGAGGATAAAGAATCCTCCGATCCACAGGAATTGGTCGTCCAGTGTGATCCCTCTGTCCAAAAGCACGCCGGTCAGGCCGGGGCCGATGGCGGACCCCAGTACCATGACGGCTGTTGCCATGGCCTTGATCGCCCCGATATGGCTTGTGCCGTAGAACTCGGCCCAGAACGCGCTGGGCAACGTGTTGTTGGCGCCGACGGTCAGGCCCAGAAACACCATTGCAATCATCGCCCCGGCGATTGAGCTTGTCATGCCCGCGACCACGAAGCCGATCGCAATGGGGATTTGGTAGAACGGCATCAACCGTGCGGTGCCCCATTTGTCCAACGCCCAACCCGCCAGGAACATCGAGATCAACGAAACAACCGTAAAAACGGGAAACAGCGCGACCAGATCGATATGCTGCCAACCTTTCACCTCGGCCAGATGAACCTGATGGAAGAAAAACGCGGTGATAAATGCGGATGGTCCCAACACAGCCGGGGCCATGAACCAGAAAAGCGGATGGAACAGCGTCTCTTTCCGAGTCCAGTGCCGCCCCATCATCCCGGTTGCCGCGTATTCTGCGGCCAGGCTTTGCGGTGTCCTTTCTTGCCGCAAGAGACGCGTAAGAACTGGGATCCCCATGACAACGATCGCTGCAGAGATCACCCACAGCCAGCGCCAATCCAAAAGCGTCATGGCAGCGACAAAGGCCAGCGGCAACAGCGCCTCACCCACTGCATAGCCGACCGAGGCAATCGATAAGGCCTTGCCGCGCGAAACAGTGAACCAACGCGCCATCGCGACCTGGGCCAAATGAGTGCTCATGCCTTGACCGAACAAGCGCAGCAGAAACACCACCACAGGCAACAGGACCAGCCAACTGTTCACGGCCATCGCCAGCGCCGCCACGGCCAGACCAGCCAGAACCGCCGGGCCCAGAACGCGAACGCGAAAGATGTCCGTCAACCCTCCGGCCCAGATCATCACCACTGCGGATACAGTCGTGCCCAGCGAGTACAGCCCGCCCCACGCTCCGTGGCTTAGGTCAAACTCTGCCCGGATATTTCCGGCAAAAACCGAGATAAAGAAGGTCTGCCCAAAGCTGGACAGAAAGGTCAGAAGAACACCCGCGCCCAGCCAGGTCGCGTTGTCCCGCAGGTATTGCTGCAGTCTGAACTGCGTCACGGGGTGGTGACCTGGGCCTGTCCTGTTTCAGTCAGAACAATTTCCGTGGCACCGTCCGGATTCCGCTCGCTGGGTGGGACCAGAATATCGATGCCAGGCCGATCCTCACGCCCAAACGTGTTGTTGACGCGACGCAACGAGCTGAGGATCGACAAGAGTGCCGGAGAGGTCGCAGCGACGAAATGCGAGGACTGGGCATCGCTGTTGAATGCGGTCGTGTCGATGACACTGATCGGGAATTCCTCAAGCGACGCGACTGAACTAATGTTTCCCAACCTCTGACCCTCATCCGTGCCGCGCAGGCGGGCCGAGATGTTCAGGATTTTATCCTTTTGCGAGACCATTACGATGAACGGGTCGGGCGGGTTATCGATACGTTTCATCTGTGATCGAAACAGATCGAGATCCAGGTCGGGCGAAATCAGCACGACGCCTTCGATGTTTCGATTGGCCCAACCGGGTTCCTGCAATTCGGCTTGCCGCATCATTTCCATCGACAAGGCACCGCCCATGGAATGGGCAACGAGAATGACGCGTTTGACACCCATGGACTTCAACTCGCGAATGGTTTGTTCCAACCCGTCACGCGCGAACAGCATGCTGTCCAGATCGTAGGCGTATCCGTAACCCGTCGCGCGACTTGGCCAGGAATAGACCAACGTTGATCCTGGCAAGCCGATGTCATGGGTCAATTGGGCCGCGCGAAAGATCGTTTCGGTTTGGGTCGAGTTATAGCCATGCACAAAGATCGTGACATCGTCCTCGCCGCGAAGATGCTCGCGCAGGCCGCTTGGTCCACTCAGCTCGGTAACGTTTGCCAGAACGAATTCTTTCTGGGGATTAGGGTTCGCGTAGGAAAACTTGAGCGTCCCGGGCGTGTGGCTTGGTGGCACCGAAACCGTTGTGTCCAGAAATTTGATCGTCTCGCCACGTTGGAAGCCATAGTATCCGTTCGCCTCGCGGGCCCGGCTGGTGCTGACAAAGATGGTTTCAGGCGTACCAATCGTCGCGGCCGAGGGCACGACTTCGGACACCGTCCGGTCGACGCAGGCGCTCAGCGAAATGGATACGAACAGAATGATAAAAATGCGCAGCACAGGTCAGCCCTCGGGGGTGAGTCGTGCATACGCTATCGCATTCTGGCCGCACGTCCAGCAGATGAACGTGAGTTTAGCGGCGAAATACGGCTTGTGGCGTTACAAAACGTAACGGCTGAGGTCCGTGGATTTGGTCAATTCACCCAGATTGTCGTTCACGAACTGCGCGTCAACCGTGATCTCGGTCCCAGCCTTGTCGGGTGCCACAAAGGAAAGATCCTCGAACACCCGCTCCATCACTGTGTAAAGACGCCGTGCACCGATGTTCTCGACACTCTGGTTCACATCTGCCGCGATGCGCGCCAAGGCGGCGATGCCGTCATCGGTGAAGCTGACCGTGACTTCTTCGGTGCCCATCAACGCCGTGTACTGCCGGGTCAGGGCGTTGTCGGTTTCGGTCAGGATGCGAACAAAGTCTTCTTCTGTCAGCGCGCGCAACTCCACGCGGATCGGCAGACGGCCCTGAAGTTCGGGTAACAGATCCGAGGGCTTGGCGATGTGGAACGCACCGGACGCGATGAACAGGATATGGTCGGTTTTGACCGGCCCGTGCTTGGTGCTGACGGTTGTGCCCTCGATCAGAGGCAGCAGGTCGCGCTGGACCCCTTCGCGGCTGACATCGCCGCCGCGCGCGTCTGTGCGGGCGCAGACCTTGTCGATCTCATCCAGGAACACGATGCCATTCTGTTCGACCGACTCCAGCGCCACTCGATTGACGATTTCATCATCCAGCAGCTTGTCAGCCTCTTCGCCGATCAGTGCGTCATAGCTTTCGGCAACGGTCATCTTGCGCTTCACGGTCCTACCGCCGAAGGCTTTGCCAAAGATATCGCCCAGGTTCATCATGCCCATCTGGCTGCCGGGCTGGCCGGGAATATCGAACATCGGCATCGGGCTCGAGGTGTCAGCCAGCTCCAGCTCGATCTCGGTGTCGTCAAGTTCGCCCGCCTTCAGTTTCTTGCGGAACATCTCGCGTGTGCCTTCGCGGGCGTCGGTGCCAGCGATGGCTTCGATCACGCGGTCTTCGGCGGCTTGATGCGCTTTGGCTTTGACATCTTCACGCATGTATTCACGGGTCTGCAGAATGGCAGCATCCGCCAGATCGCGCACGATTTGTTCCACGTCTCGTCCGACATAGCCGACCTCGGTAAATTTGGTGGCCTCGACTTTGATAAACGGTGCGCGGGCCAGCTTGGCCAGGCGACGGCTGATTTCGGTTTTACCAACGCCGGTGGGGCCGATCATCAGGATGTTTTTCGGATAGACCTCATCCCGGATATCATCGGCCAACTGCTTGCGCCGCCAGCGATTACGCAACGCGACGGCCACGGCCCGCTTGGCATCCTTCTGCCCGATGATGAAACGGTCCAGTTCCGAGACGATCTCGCGCGGGGTCAGGTCTGTCATGAGTGTTCTATCCAATTGTTTCGCACCGGAACCTAATCATACGCCACGAAAACACAAGCTGATCACAAAAATCTCACGCCAACACACGGGCTGAACACGGAAATTCGTGGTGATGTGAATCGCCAGCCGAGCGTTCGATGCGCATAGTCTTCGGCGACGGGCACGTTCGCCTGCAATCTGAAATGGAGACTCACATCATGATGACTCGTCGTTCGCTCTTTTTGAATGCCGCTGCTACCGGCGCCGCCCTGACACTGGCCAGTGCCAGCGGTGCTGTTGCCGGAGGCGCAAAGAAAAAGGGCACTTTCGAGGGCCGCTCGAAGCATATCACCACGGGTTCGGTCAAAGTGGTCAAAGACGGTGAGCGCTATATCGTTGAGCTGGGCGACGACTTTTCGCTGGACAATGGTCCCGACCCGCGCGTGGCCTTCGGCAAGGATGGCACCTATGACCCGAACTCGAAACTGGGCGCGCTGCTGAACCTGAAGGGTAAACAGAAATACGCTGTGCCGCCGACCATGGATATCTCGGGCTACAACGAAGTTTACATCTGGTGCGAAGTCGCTGGCGTCCCGCTGGGTGTTGCTGCCCTGTCGTAACCCAACAACGATTTGCGCCCGGAGGCCGGTGAAAAACCGGCCTCTGACAAGACGTTAGGTGGCAAAGCGCCTATCTGTTACACTCATCTGCAGGAACAAGTTCCGGGGTGCGTGTCATGACCAAGATTGCCAAGATCACACTGCTGTTCGTGGTGTTTGTGGATTTGATCGGGCAAGGGCTGGTCTTTCCCATCATCAACTCGCTCATCATGGAAACGAAATCCGGATTTCTGCCGGAAAGCACGCCGATGGGGCGACGCCATTTCTACTATGGTCTCGTGATTGGATGTTTCTTTCTGTCCTGGTTTCTTGGGGTGGTTTATGTCTCGAAGGTTTCGGACTCGATCGGGCGAAAAAATGCCTTGTTGGTTTGTTTGGGTGGAGCGCTGGCCGGGTATGCCATCACAATTGCTGCGCTTTACCTCAACAGCTTGGTTCTGCTGATCCTTGGTCGATCCATCACCGGTTTCACAGCCGGCAACCAACCTATCGCGCAGGCGGCGATGATTGATGGCAGCACAGATGCGGCCGATCGGGACCGCAACATGGGCTATATCATCACCGGGGTCAGCTTTGGCCTAGTCGGTGGCCCGATTATAGGAGCTGTTCTGTCTGATGCCGCCATTCTGGGCAGCTACGCCACGCTGAAGATGCCGTTCTATGGTGCCTTTGTTTTGGTGCTGATCGCGATCTTCCTGGTGACGTTCTTCTTCAAAGATACCCGCACCGAGCGCGCAGCATTCGTCTTCCGCCCGCGCGACATCACCGACAGCCTGATCGCGGTGCGCGATCACCCGATGGTTCTGAAGATTTTGCCAGTCTACGCGCTGTTCATGGTCGCCAATGTCACGTTCTACGTTTTCGTCGACAATTACCTGACCAGTGCCTGGGGATACGGTGTAATCGGCGGCAGCATGGCAATGGTGGTGATTGGCTTCGCGCTGGCGTTTTCCAGCACGTTCCTTGTGAAACCGGCGCAAGAGCGGTTCAGCAAACACAAGATCATCCAGACCTCGCTGGTGGTGATGGTGATCTGCGGCTTTGCTTTTGTTTTCAGCCCAAGTGCCGTGCTCAGCTATGTTCCGATCTTCTTTTTCTATTTCTTCTTCGGTGTGTCTTACCCAACGCTGCTGGGCCTGTTTTCGTCAAGCGTCAGCGAGGCGGACCAAGGCTGGGTCATGGGGGTTACGACAGCCGTCTTCTGCCTTGCGGGCGGCGTGATGTCCCTGATCGGCGGAGGGTTGATGAGCATCGACATCCGCGTGCCCTACTACATCGTCATCGCCACCGCCCTGTTGGGGCTGGTCGGCATGTATCGTCGCTGGAGAGGCAAAGAGATCTCGGCGCTGCTCGCCTAGATCGTCTCAACCGTCAGATTGCCGTTGGTGTAAACGCAGATATCTGCGGCAATCGCCATGGCCTCACGCGCGACCTGTTCGGCCGTTTTGTCGCTGTCCATCATCGCGCGCGCCGCGGCGAGGGCAAAGTTGCCACCCGATCCAATGGCGGCGACGTTGTGTTCAGGCTCCAGCACGTCCCCTGCCCCGGTGATGACCAGCAGATCGGTTCCATCCGTGACGATCAGCATCGCCTCGAGCTTTTGCAGGTACTTGTCGGTCCGCCAGTCCTTGGCCAGTTCGACCGAGGCACGGGCCAGTTGGCCGGGCGTAGCCTCGAGCTTGGCTTCCAACCTCTCCAGCAAGGTGAAGGCGTCTGCGGTCGATCCAGCGAATCCGGCGACAACTTCGAACCCACCGGGTGACAAGCGGCGCACCTTGCGCGCGGTTCCTTTGATCACGGTCTGGCCCAGGCTGACCTGCCCGTCACCGGCAATGACGACCTGACCGTCCTTTTTGACACCAATGATCGTGGTCCCGTGCCATCCGGGAAAGTCGTTGTCCGCCATGAAAGCCTCCGTGTTCTCACAGGGGGTATATATGGGCCGGGCGCGGGATCGGCGCAACCCGTTGCAAAACTGCCTAAAAGATATGCACAGAATGCAATTCGGGGTTACCAGACCAGCAATTGTGAGTCCGGCAACGCGGGATTACATGAGGCTCACAACCGACAACGGGTCGGCTGTTTCACAAAATAGGACCGGACACATGGCAACCACCGCAAACATCCATGCGCCGCTCGGAGCAGCTACCATCCTGCACGTAGTGGACGCCTTCTCGAACGCTTTCGAAGCCGTTGTTGAATGGAACGAGAGCCGCAAAACCCGCAAGCTTCTTTCCCAGCTGAGCGATACCCAGCTTGAGGATATCGGCTTGGTTCGCGAGGATATCGCAAAGCTCTGATCCCTCGACCGGATAACCCAATCGGAACAGCCGCCCGGACCCCCGAGCGGCTTTTTCTTTGTCAGCTTTGGATAAATTTGCCTGCCAGATCGGGCAGAAATGCCTCAATAGCGGCGGTGGCAATGACATGGCGAGTTCCCGCAGCGTCATCCGCAACATCCAGCCCGCCTTTGACGGCCCGCACCTCGGCCCGGCCCCGTGGCAGATCGGCGGCGACCTGATCGCAATCAACCGCATCGGGGTTTTGCACCGCAATCGTCACCTGAACCCGCATTTCCGTGTGGTCGATCCCCAGTTTGGAAAACAGCGTGATCGACGAGTGATGCAGCGCGTCCTGCACCGCGCGACGGGCCGCTTTGGTATAGTCCTGACCATAGAGGTCGTTCCCGGTGCCCATTTCCAGAATGATACGTTTCTCGGTCATTGAGCAGGCTCCATGTCGAATGAGACGATAACGGCGGCATTGGCGATGACCGTGCTGCCCTTGGTATGCGGCTTTTCGATATCGAGACCGCCCTGTGTGACGGTGATATTAGGCTGACCGTAGGGAAAGATCGCCTTCAGCGCTTCGGTATCCACTTTGTCGGGTTGCTGCACCCCCACCTCAGCGTCAATGATCATCGCTTCTTTGGGAAAGCCGAACAGTTCTGCCATGTTGACCGAATTGTGCCACAGCGCATCCTTGATCGCGCGCAAAGCGGCCTCGGTATAATCCTCGCGCCTGAGGGATGTGCCCATCCCGAACTCCACCAGAACCCGTGTCTTTGCCATTTCTCTTCCCTGTCCTGTCGGCCCGGTTTCCAGCCGATCGCAAAAAAAGGGCGCCCAAAACTGGACGCCCTTGTGTTCAGTGACATTCACATCAGATCAGATGGATTCGTCGATCCAGCTTTGCAACGCGGCCTTGGGTGCTGCGCCGGCGCGGTTCGATACGACCTGACCGTCTTTGAAGATAAACAGTGCCGGGATACCGCGCACGCCCATTGCAGCCGCTGCGTTCGGGTTGCTGTCCACGTCCACCTTGGCGATTTTCACCTTGTCGCCATACTCGGCTGCCAACTCTTCCAGAGCGGGGCCAATCTGCTTACAGGGGCCGCACCACTCGGCCCAGAAATCCACCACAACGGGGACATTGGAGTTTTTGACTTCGGCGTCAAAGGTATCGTCGGTAACGGCTACGGTCGACATATTCTGTCTCCTGAATGGGGTAACTCGGGAACTGAACGTAGGGGTCGGACTGGGGAAGGTCAAGATATCTGGGTACGACCCAACGCATCCGTCACAAGATCGTGTGGCAACCACATGAGCGTGGCCGTGCGGGTCCACAGGATTGCGGTTCGGATTTCATGGGTCGGATAGATCTGTGACATGGCCTGCGCATAAGCCCCCATTTGCCGTAACACACCCTCGGGGCAGGTCTGTGCGCTGTCCGGCACGGTCGCATTTGATTTGAAATCAATGACCTGGACCTCGGTATCCGTGACAATCAGCCGGTCGATAATACCATGCATTCGACGTCCGTTCAGATCGGCCGTTACCGGCACCTCTGCCAAAGCCTTTTCGGCAAAGACGGCCTGCAGATGGGGTGCGTCCAAAACGTCGCAGGCCTCGGCCAACAGCTCGTGCCGCTCGGGGTCTTGCATTTCGGGTAGAAGGCGGGCGCATAGCTCTGGCCAGCTGTCCCGCGCGACCGATGGCAAGTGTTCCAGCAACAAATGCAGGCGCGTGCCGCGCAGTTTTGCGGCCTCTTCATCCTGCCCCGCATCGCCAGGCAGCGCCTTGGCACCGCCAAGGTCCGACGGGCTGATGGTCTCGGGTTCCGCATCCGGCGCATTTGCCGATGTCAGAAATGACGGTGGCATATCCCGGTCGTCCACGGCCGCTTCTTGCGTTGCAACCAACGGTAATGCGTCCCAATCCCCGTGCGACAAGCGCAGGGTCTCTGTACCGGGCAATTGCACAGCCCCTGCCCGCTGCATCGCGGCCTGAACCATCAGATACCAGCTGTTGCCATCCTTGCCGACATCACCTGCGGCCCCGACAATCAACCACTTTTCTGCCCGTGTTAGAGCCACATACAACAAACGAAGCCGCTCATTCTCTTCCCGGGCGCGGGCTTCATTGCGGGCCTGAGCAATCAGCGCCGGAGAGGCATCTGCCGGCACTTTCCACAGCGGTGTTCCATCCCCAACCATAATCTCGGCATCGCGCGGGGCCTGCCGCTTGCCGGTATCCGGCAGGATTACAATCGGCGCCTCCAACCCCTTGGAACCATGCACCGTCATCACCCGGATCATGTTGCCCACACCGCTCATCTGGCGTTTGATTTCCAAATCGTCCGTCTGCATCCAGACAAGGAAACCCGTCAGGCTGGGAATGTCGGTGCGCTCATAAGCCAGCGCTTGGGAGAGCAGGGCGTTGATACCATCCTCGGCCTCGGCCCCAAGGCGACCCAGCAATTTGCGACGGCCGTCATGGCGGGTCAGGATACGTTCGATCAGGTCATAAGGGCGCAGAAAGTCGATTTGACCGCGCAGATCATTCAAAACGGCCAGCGTCTCGGGGAATTCGTCGGCTCGCTGGCGCAAGGCAGCCCACAGGAATTGTTCCTTCCGGCGGTGCGCCAGATCGAACAGTTCCTGCTCACTCCAGCCAAAAAGCGGGGATTTCAGCACGGTGGCCAGTGACAGGCTGTCCTCGGGTGTGGCCAGAAAGCTCAGCAGAGCAGCCAGGTCTTTAACTGCAAGTTCGGCACCAACTTTCAGACGGTCGGCCCCGGCGATGGGCAGCCCCTGAGCTTTGCAGGCGCGGATGATCTCGGCAAACAGGTCCGAGCGGCGTTGGACCAGGATCAGAAAATCCCCGGGCTGCACTTTGCGTCGGACAAACGTGCCGGGTTTGTCATCCTGGGGAATCGTCTCGCCGGTGTCGATCATATCCTTGATCGATTTGGCGACCTTCTCAGCCAGAATGACATTGTGATGCCGCGCACCGGGCCGATCGACGGGATCGGTCCAGTCGCTGTCGTCATCGTCTTCAACCTTTTCCACGACGGGCCACAGATCCACCCTGCCCGGCAAATCTGCTTTGAAGGCACGGTGCTGGCTGTCGAGAAACCCCGCTTCAGCCTGGTTTTCAAATAGGATGTCGACCAGGGACAGGATCGCGCCAGAGGATCGGAACGAGTATTCCAGCGTCATATCCCACAGTTTAGAGTCTGACTCGGCCAGTTTCCGTCCAAACTCCTCCTGCATCCGGTCAAAGGCCTGCGGGTCGGCGCCCTGAAAGGAATAGATCGATTGCTTCTTGTCGCCGACCACAAAAATCGTGCGCTCGACCCCGGACCGGGCCCCTTCCCCGCTGGTGAACTCCTGGGCCAGTTTTTCCACCACGTCCCATTGATCCGGGCTGGTGTCCTGCGCTTCGTCCACCAGAATGTGGTCGATGCCGCCGTCCAGACGGTACAATACCCACTCGGCCACCGCGGGGTCATTCAGAACCTGTCGCGCCCGCAGGATCAGATCATCAAAATCCAACCAACCCCGCACCTGTTTGCGCCGCTCGTATTCCGGCAAGAAGGCTGTGGCGAACCGGTGCAGGACATGAGTTTTGTGCGCTGCGATCAAAGCAAGCCGGTGTTCCCGCGCAGCCTCGACCCGCAGCATGAATGCTTCAAGCTGTGGCACCTGGCCCTCCAGCACCCCTTCGCGGAGGGCTTTGGTGGGGAAGCTGTTGATTTTGGCTGTGAACGGCTCTTTCGCTCCTTTTCCTGTCAAAAACACGCTTTCCAACATGGGAAGGCTGGTGATCCGTGCCTCGGTAAATGCCGCCAGTTTCGCCGCTGCCTTGGCGTCTTTAGGGCCGCTGCTGTTTAATGCAGGCAGGATGGTGCGGATCAGCTCTACTTCTCCACCCTGAAACACACGACCCAGCAGGGCATCTTCGTCAAAACCATCGGGCAACTCAAAGCGTTGCAGGACGTCGGACCAATCCAATGGCTGCGCAAACAGGTTGCGTTTTTGGGTGATCGCGGCCGTGAGATTGTCGAACCCGGTATCGGTGACAAAACGCGCGACATCCTCGATCAACTTGGCCTGCGGGCCTTCGGCGAAATCCTCGACGATCTCTTCCCGCAATAGGGCTGCCGCGCGGTCCTCCATTTCCGAGAATTGCGGGCTGACTCCGGCTTCAAGCGGGAAGCGTCGCAGCAAAGAGGCGCAGAACGAGTGAATCGTCTGGATTTTCAACCCGCCGGGCGTTTCAATCGCGCGGGCAAACAGGGTTCTGGCCTGCGCCAATCTTTCGGGGTCGATAACACCGGGGACACCCAGATCGGTCAGTTGAGCCAGCAGACCGTCATTATCCTTCATCGCCCATTCCCCAAGGCGATCAAACAGTCGGTTCTGCATCTCGCTGGCGGCGGCTTTTGTGTAGGTCAGGCACAGGATGTGCTGCGGCTGCACACCACCCAACAGCAAACGCGCCACCCGGTCGGTCAGAACCCGCGTCTTGCCAGATCCTGCATTCGCCGCCAGCCAGGTCGAAGCGTCGGGACGTGCGGCCTGCACCTGCCGCTCGGTCGCGTCGTTGCGGGCACTCATGTCAGATCCTCGGGCGTTGTGTCATCGGTGCGGTCCCACTCGCCAAACCGAGCCAGATGATCATAGTCGCCAATGTACGTGTCCTTGTGCAGCATCCGGCGGGATGAAAAGCCCTGGTCAGGCTCTAAATAAGCTGAAATCAGCTCTTTGAGCTCGGCCAGAACCTTGTCGGGCGGTTCTTTTGCCAGCGGAGCGGGCACCTCTTTGTAGCTGCCGCCCATGCCGATAAACACCGCCTCGGCCACCGGAAACGGATCGAACCCTTCGATGCCGCCCTGCTCGGCCATCATTGCCTCGATCAACAATTGTTTGTCGAACTTGGATTGCTGGCTTTCCGTCGGAGGAGCGCCGGTCTTGTAATCCACAATCCGCAGCGCGCCGCGGCTGTTGCGGTCGATCCGATCCGCGCGCCCGGCAATGGTAAAATCCAACGGCGACAGCACCAGTTTCATCGCGGCTTCAAAGGCCACGGGACCACCGTCACCACGCCGCGCGGATTCGGCCGACAGAAAATCGTCAGCGATGCGTTCCAGCCGGGCCAGCCACAGCTTGCGCGCCGTCGGCCATGCCACGTGTTGATCCAACAGAGCTTCCGCGCGTTTCAAAAAGTTCTCGCGGGTCAGCAAGGCGCTGTCCAGAACGCTGTCTTTGACGAAGTGTTCCAGGATTTCGTGGATCACAATCCCGCGCAGCAACGCATCCGGCGCCTGAACCAGCGGGTCCAGCGGTTTCAGCCGCAGTACGTGTTTGGCATAAATCGAGTACGGATCTCGGATCAATCGTTTGATCTCAGTCACGCTCAGCCGGTTGGGACGAGACGTTACCGGCGGCCGCGGTGATGGGCGCATCGCGGGTTCGATGTGAGGCGCTGCCTCCAACTGTTCGGTCCATCGCAGCCATTGCCGCCCGCGCGCACGCATTGCCGATAGCGCGTCCGGCCCACCCTGCCCCGGCAAACCTTGCAACAGGTTGGTCAACCGATTCAGCCAGCGCGACGGTACGGTTTCTGCATCATCGGACCGGGTCGCGCGGGTCAGCCAGACTTCGGGCGCGCCGATGGCCTGTTGAAAATCATGAGCGGACAGTCCGATCCGACGTTCGGGCAACAAAAGCCCGGCCTTGTCGCGCATCTGACGGTTCAGCCACGGGTCGGGAGCGGCGGCTTCTGGCCAGCTGCCTTCGTTCAGCCCGCCAAGGATCAGCAGATCAGCCCCCTGCACGCGCGCCTCAAGCGTGCCCCAGATCATGATGTGCGGATGCGGGGCGTCGCGGTCGCGGACCTCTTCGCCGGCCAACAGTGCACCTAGCAGGTCAGCAAAATCATGAGCGGTCATGGGGCCGCCGTGCTGCGCCTCATCCTCCAGCTTGGTCAATACGCCCAGTGCCTTTTGGCCTGCGTTCTTGTCCCATAACGTGCCGGTCTCTCCATCGCTTCCTGCGGAAATCGCTTCGGCAAGCTTGCGCAAGGCGAAAACCCAGTCGGATAAGGGACGTTGACCCGGGATCTGCTGATCGCAGAAATGCGTTGTCACCCATCGGACCCAATCCTCGGGCACCTCTTTGCGGATGGCAAATGCGGTCAGGCTGGTGCTGTCTGGGAATGGCGGACCGTGGCGGCGCAAGTCCAGTTCAAGATCGCGGGTGTGAAGTAAATGCGCCCCGCGCTCACCACCGTCGTGACACAGGGGGTGTTTCAACAACGTCAGCAGCGCCTCACCATCCAGACGCCGGGCAAACAAGCCCGCGACGTGGCGCAGGAACCGGCCCGGAGGCGACAACTGCAGCGGCAGACCGGCGCTGTCATCGGGCAGGATATTCCAGCGATCCAGCGCGGCGCTAACCTGACGGGTCAGCATCCTATCAGGTGTGATCAGCGCAGCGGTCCGGCCGGTTTCAGCGGCTTCGCGCAAACGCAGTGCGATGGCCAGCGCTTCGGACCGGGGAGACTGCGCTTCGACCAGCGTGAGGTCTTTGGTGGCGCCGTCCAGATCGGTCAGCTTCGGGCCTTCGGACATCCAGGCGTCAGTGATCGGGGCTGGGCGTAAAGCCAGTGATACCAATCTGTTCCGAGACGCCGAGGGTGCCGGATCATCAGTCCACGGGCGAACCTGGCCCGGCTCTAGTCCAAGCTGGGTCATCAATTTTCGGAACCGGTACTGAGGATGATCTTCCGACGTCAGCGCATCGTCCAACCCACGCCAGACATCCTCTGGCTGATCGAAATCATACCCAGGCAGGATCAAGGCACCCTGAGGCAAGCGGGCGACGGCTTCCATCAACATCAGCGTGGTCCCGCGCGACCCGGTCGAACCCGCAAGGATCACCGGATGCTGCGGGGGGGCGTCCTGCCAGCGTGTGATTAGGTTTTCCACTACCAGCCGTTGCCGCGCCTGTACGTCCAAAGCATCCAGGCTTGAGTCGATGAAGTGATCCGCGATCCCTATGAATGTCTGCGCCCGAGCCCAGTGTCCCGACATATCGCTGACGTCCAGCTGCCGGATCGCGTCAGGCGAAACGCCTTCGCCCTGCATCTCGTCGATCAGCGCAGCCAGGCTGTCAGACAGATCAAACAGCGACGACCGCGCGGCGAGATCGGGCTGTTGTTCCAACAGCTTGGCGATCAGCTGGGTCAGCTCCAGCCTACGGCGCAGCGGAGGAATGGCTGGCGGAATCTGCGCCAGATCCACACTTTCCCCCAGATCTGTGACAAGGGACAGGCGTGGCAAAAGACAAGCCGGACCCTGATCAAACAGGTCTCGGACCCGCCGGGCCATGCGCCGTGTGTTGACCACCAGCTGAACCCGCGCCAGAGCGTCCGGCGGGTGCGCGGCGCTGCGATCCCGAAGACCCTGGACCAGCATTTTCGGAAAGTCCGCTCCGGGTGGTACGGCAAAAACGCGCGGCGCGGGGCAGGGTTCAAACATTGGCGATCAGATCCTCGGCCAAGGCAATCCCTTCCGGATGGCCGACATCGCACCACCGACCGGGATAGATGCAGGCAAACAGGCGGTTGTTCTGGTGCATTTTATCCCACAGCAGGTTCAGCGAGAATGACGTCTCTGGGATGTCTAACAACCCTTCGGTTTTCATGATCTGGGCACCGCCATAAATCAGGGTGCCACCACGCGTGATCCGGCCGGTTGCATCCGCAGTGAAATCGCCTTTTCCAGCCTGCCCGACCGTCTGGCCCACCGGAACGCACATCAATAGCGCGTCCATTCGATCCGGGTCCCAAGCGTTTTGCAACAGGGTCAACGGGTTTGGCCCGGACCAGATTGCATCGGGATTAAGTGTGAAAACGGGCTGTGATCCCAGCAAGGGAAGCGCGGCGCGCAACCCGCCACCAGTTTCCAGTATCTGCCCGGCTTCATTGGACAACAGAACGCCCTTGGGGGCCAGATGCGCCTCTAGTTGTTCGGGCAAATAGTGCAGATTGGCCACCACGCGCGCGGGGTGCAGTTCGTCCACAAGGTCCAGCGCGTGGTCGATCAGCGGTCGTCCAGCGACCTCGATCAGGGGCTTGGGCCGGTCTTTCGTCAAAGCGCCCATACGGGTGCCAAACCCGGCGGCAAACAGCATGACGGCTTCGGGTGTTTGGGTCATTTCTGTCTGAGCCTGTCCAGGTTTTCAGGTGTGGGTGCGGGCAGGGCGCCGCGCACCAGATCAGCGACTGAGACCAGCGCGGGATGTTCCAGATCCCGCATCAGATGCGCCCAGGTCGCCGGGATCAGGTCGATGTATCCGGGTTTGCCATATTCGGTGGCCAGCCGTGCAAAGACGCCCAGAATCCGCATATTTCTTTGCGCACCCAAGACGGCATAGGCTGTGCGGAAGTCATGATCGTTCATCCCGGTCGCCGTAATGTAGCGGTTGACCATCTGCATCTCGGTTCCGGGCGAAACATTGCGGCGCACGTCCTGCAGCAGCGAAACCAGATCATAGGCTGGATGGCCCAGCATGGCAGATTGAAAATCCAACAAACCGACACGCTGTACGCCGGCGCGATCGGGCAGCCAGATCAGGTTTTCGGCATGATAATCCCGCAGCACAACGGTTTTGCTGCCCGAGGTTTCGCGATGCAAAATGTCCGAAAACCGGTTCTCGAACCGACTGCGCGCATCGGCGTCATGCGCGCCCTGGATCGCCTGCGCGTATTTGGTAAAAGACAGCGCGGCCAGTTCCGTCATGAGTGACGGATCATACGACGGCAGGGACAGGCTGGCTGCATTGCGCAGATCGACCAGAACATCTGTCGCCGCGGCGTAAAGCTCACGCTCTTTTCTGGGAGATTGTTCAAGCACGCGGGCAAAAAGATCGTCGCCGAGATCCTCAAGCAGGAGGAACCCGTAGTGAGAGTCCTCTGCGTAGATTTCCGGAGCGCTCAGCCCAAGGGACCGGAGGTACTCAGCAACGCGCACGAAGTCATCGACATTACCCACCTTGTCTGGTGGAGAATCCATCAGAACTGCCGTTTTGCCGGTGTCAGGATTGGTCAGCCGTTCGTATCTTCGGTTCGAGGCATCGCCGGCCAGTGGTGCGTGCTTTGCATTGGCCCATGGTGTCTGCGCGATCAGCGCTTCGGCCAAAACCGCCCGGTTCGTCATTCATCAATCCTTAGTTTCTGAGGCCATTTTGGATCTGACCAAGACAAGGTCAAATGGCGAATCCCAAGTGTGTTAGGGTCTGTTTTAAAAGACAGCGTTGCGGCTGAATCGGGTGTCAGCGGACCCAGTTTTTCTGGCCATTCAATCAGACAGATCGCGGTATCAAAAGCCTCGGTCAGGCCCAGTTCTTCGATCTCTTCGACCGCGCTCAGGCGGTAGAGGTCGCAGTGCCAGATCTCTGCCTGTGGCGTATCGTAGGCCTGAACCAAGGTGAAGGTGGGCGAGGGCACATCCTCTGGCTCGGCCATCAGGGATTGGATCAGACTGCGTGCGAAATGGGTCTTGCCGCTGCCAATCTCGCCCTCAAGCAGCAGGATATCCCCCGGGACAAGTGATGCGCCGACACGGGTTGCGAATTCGGCGGTGTCCTCGGGTGAGTTCAAGGTGAATGTGCAGGGCGATTTGGTCATGGCGCCACAATGGCCCCGTGCCCGGTTGGCTGCAACCCGGTTCAGGCGCTGATCTGTTGCACCTCTTGCCGCATGGTCTCGGGGGGATCCATGTTGAAACGAACGATGGTGGCACCGTTCTGCATCGGGCATACGATGCAGTTTAGCGGTGTTCCGTTGCGCAGATAAATCACGGCCGACCATTCGGCTCGGTTTTCGCGCATTTCGACAAAATCACGAATTTCACCAAGGATCGGGGTCGCGGTGCAGTGTTCCTGCCAGGCTTTGGTGACGTCCAGTACGGTATCCGCTTCAAACCCTGCGTCCCCTGTGTCGCCCCATAGTTTTTGGTAGGCATAGTTTGTAAACGCCAGTGTGCCATCATCGCTGAAAACCGCCACAGCATCGGCCAGCTTGTCCAGAATGGATTGCATCAGGTCCATTTCGGACCGGAACCGCCGGGTCAGAGTGATCTCGGCCGTAATATCCTCAAACAGAAAGGCGACCGCGCCGTCCGGGTGGGGGCGACCGCTGACTGAATAGACCGAGCCTGAGGGTAGCGACCAGGTTTCTTGATAATTTCCGTCTTCCGCCGCTTCGAGCAGGTCGTTCATCTGCTTGCGCCAACTGCGATAGTTCTTGGGCTCGGGCATCATGTGCTGATCGCGCAGACGGTCGAAAAAGCTGGACAGGCTGGGGCGGCAGCTCAGGAAATCCGGGGGCAGGGTGGTCAGGTCGATCAGTGCGGGGTTGAACAGTGCCAGCTGACGGTTGCGATCGAAAATGGCCAATCCAATGGACAGTTGGGCAAAGGTCTTGGTCATGGTCTGAACGAATTTGCGCTGCGCCATCTCGGCCTCGACAATTGCGTTGATGTCGACCGCATAAGACAAGTGACCTTCGGGATGATCGACCAGCGTCAGGTCGAACCACAGCTTGTTGTCGCTGAACGTGGACGAGATCGAGACGCGCGTCTTTGCACTCAGCCGTTGATCATCATCAGGCACTGGAAACAAAGGGGCGGTCAGGTCCGTATCCTGACCACGTACCTTGCGCACCAGCGAGACATAGGCCGCATTGCACCAGCGCACATTGCCCTGGTGATCCAACAGCCAGACCGGGTAGGGCGCTTTTTCCATGGCAAGGCGGTTGGGATCGTTGGGCGCGCGATGGGTTGCCGAGGGGCATTCGCTTTGGTTGCGCAGTTGCACCCGCACAATTCCGTCGATCCATTCACACATAACATCGCGCTCAACAGTGCAGTCGATGGCCGGAATGACCATATTACCTTCGCGGCGAATGCGGTCGGGGGTTTCGGGAAAGGTCGGAAAATCCCGCTGTAGCAAGCGTCGTAGGTCAGCCCAGTCGCGGACCTGTTCGAACCCTTCCAGCGCAATGTCCGAATGGCTTATCAGTTTATCCCCGTCGAACAGAAACACGGCGTCGAACAGTGACGCAGGTGACGACAGGCCAAAATTATCACCCCCCTGCCGTCTGCGAGGCAAAAGCCACTGAACGGCAAGGCTTGCAGAAACAAGGCTGATGATGGCCAGAAAAATCCAGTCGATCATGCGCTCTCCGGGATGCAAAACAAAGCGTTAAGACTATGCGTCATATTGGTTAACGGGGTCTTAACTCCGGAGCGGCAAGTGGCAGTTAGGTCTGAAACCGCTGGTTGACGCCTGATGGTACCGGGGTGTCACCGGTCTGCGCGTCCACAAGGTTTCTGGGCCAGCTTACCTTGACGATCGCCCCCCGGCGTTCGGGGTGGTCTGACAAGCTTTGATAGGGGTCCGAACCATTGGCAAAGTCCAGTTCTGCTCCGCTGCGTTCCAACAGCGTTTTGGCAATAAACAAGCCCAGGCCCATGCCTTCGTATTCCGGGCGCGTCTTCTTTTCGGTTTCACTGCGGCGGCGGCGCATGAACGGATCGCCGATCCGACCGATCATCTGAGACGGGTATCCGCGGCCGTCATCCATGATGCTGACGGTGATTTGTTTGGTGGACCATTCAGCCTCGACCCAAACGTTTTCACGGGAAAAATCCACCGCATTCTGGATCAGGTTGCGCAAACCGTGAATGATCTCGGGTTTACGCAGGATAGAGGGCTGCTGGACATCGCCATCTTCGGCAGGGCCTTCGGTGAAATGGACGGACTTGCCGCGATTAATATGCGGCTCGGCCGCTTCGTGGACGACAGTGGACAAGGGGGCCTGCCGCAGATGCAGATCATCTTTGCCGGCACGGCCCATATCGCGCAGGATATCCCGACAACGGTTCGCCTGTTCCCGGATCAAAGCCGCATCTTCGATCAGATCGGGCCGGTCTTCCAGCTCCTCGATCAATTCAGAACTGGCCAGCTTGATCGTGGCGAGCGGTGTACCCAGCTCATGCGCGGCGGCGGCAACGACGCCCCCAAGATCGGTCAGCTTCTGTTCACGGGCCAGAGCCATATGCGTGGCGGCCAGAGCTTCGGACATGGACTGCACCTCGGAACTGACGCGGTGCGAATACGCGCCCAGAAAGACGATGGCGATCACGATGGCGGCCCAGTTTCCGAACAGAAGGATGTCTGGAATATCCAGCTCGGCCCCCAATGCCGTGCGCAGGGGTTGGTGAAATTCGGCCAGCAAGGTGGTCAGAACTATCGCAACGCCCCCGATGATCAGCGTTGACCGCGTGCTCATTACACTGGCCGAGATGGTGACCGGCCCCACCAGCAATAGCGCAAAGGGGTTGTTCAGCCCGCCGGTGAGGTACAACAGGACCGTCAGCTGCAGCAGGTCAAACAACACCATCAGAAAGTTCTCGAACTCGGACAGGCGCTTGTTGCGCGGAAACAGCAGGATCGCGGTCAGGTTCCCCATGACCGAAATGCCGATCGCCAGATAGCACAATGTTGCATCAAGCTGGATCTCATAGGTCTGCTGGGCCACGGTGATCGCGGTGATCTGGCCGATAATCGCCACCCAGCGCAGCAGGATCAGGGTGCGCAGGCGGATCCAGCTGCTGCGTTCCTGACCGCGCCAAAATGTGATGTTGGAATTTGCCATCGGTCGATTATGTCCTGTTGCATCGGCTGAGCTTCTTGATAGGTGTCCCGGCCGAAACGATCAACAACCCCTCTTTTGTCAGGATTGATGTCATGGTCCGTCTTTATGCCATCCTTGCAACCGTCGTGCTGGCCGTTGGTCTGGGCGCCATGTGGCTGCTGACCCGGGGCACCGGATCGGACGACAAGTTTGCCCAATGCCGCACCAGCCAGATTGCAGGCGGGACAGCAGCCATCGGCGGGCCGTTCGAACTGATCAACGGCCAGGGCGAAACGGTCACCGACAAGGATGTCATCACCGAGCCGACGCTGGTCTATTTTGGTTATACCTTCTGCCCCGATGTCTGCCCGTTTGACATGTCCCGCAATGCCGAGGCCGTAGATATTCTGGCCGAGCGGGGTCAGTCAGTAACGCCTTTGTTCATCTCGATCGACCCCGATCGCGACACACCCGAAGTGGTGGCGGACTACGAGTTCAACCTGGGTGGCAAGACCATTGCGCTGACCGGTTCGCCCGAGCAGGTCAAGGCGGCAAGTCAGGCCTACAAGACCTACTACCGGGCTCATGACAAAAGCGACGAATACTATCTGGTCGACCATTCGACCTTTACCTACCTGGTCACGCCTCAGGACGGTTTCATCGAGTTTTTCAACCGCGATGACACCGCAGAACAGATGGCGGATAAAGTCGGTTGCTTTCTGGACAAGATCTAGAAGGCGACACCTTGTTTGACCTTTGGGATGGCGCTGCTATTACTCATGGTTAAGCCAAAGGCGTGAAATAGCGGAAAGAAAAGAATATGGCGGACACCTCTGACCTCGACATCGGCCCCGACAAAACTCTGCTTTTGGTGGACGATGACGAACCGTTTCTGAGACGTCTGGCCAAGGCCATGGAAAAGCGCGGGTTCGAAGTTGAAACTGCGGGTTCCGTTGCCGCAGGCCGTGCCATTTCCACCGCTCGCCCGCCCGCTTATGCGGTGGTCGACCTGCGGCTTGAGGATGGCAACGGCCTGGACGTGGTCGAAGTGCTGCGCGAAAAGCGCCCCGACAGCCGGGTTGTGGTCCTCACCGGCTACGGAGCCATCGCCACCGCCGTCGCCGCAGTCAAGATCGGCGCAACCGACTACTTGTCCAAGCCGGCTGACGCCACCGACATCACCAATGCTCTGCTGGCCAAGGGCGACGAACTGCCCCCGCCACCGGAAAACCCCATGAGCGCGGATCGCGTGCGCTGGGAACATATTCAGCGGGTCTATGAGTTGTGTGATCGGAATGTGTCGGAAACCGCGCGTCGTCTGAACATGCATCGTCGGACCTTGCAGCGGATTTTGGCGAAGCGCAGTCCGCGGTAGGCGTATCAGCGTAGGTTCCGATTGCTGAATGAGCGGCTCCAAAGCTGCTTTCGTATCAAAAAAAGAAAAATAGTGATATGTGAATGCCGTCCCATAGCGGAGGATGGCATGAACAATCTCTCGGCCGCATTTCAGCGGGCTATTTCAAATTACGGCAATTTCAACGGGCGTGCCTCTCGATCGGCGTTTTGGTGGTGGGTCCTAGCCGTAATTCTCGTCCTTTTGGTGACGCGAATTATCGATGGTGCATTAATTGCGCCCGTACTTGGATTTGGTGCGTTCGAGCCGAACGCAGGCCAGCCGTTGTCTGTTCTGGTGTCGCTTGGCCTCTTACTGCCAAACTTGGCGGTCGGAGCCAGACGTTTGCATGACATCGGACGAACCGGTTGGTGGCTATTGATTGGCTTGGTTCCACTAATCGGAACATTGGTACTGATATACTTTTACATTCAACCAAGTGAGAGTGGTGCAAACCAGTTCGGAGAACCTGATGTTTTTCCCTGATCTAAAGCGGTATTAGGTTACAGGTCCTGCAGAAGTTCACCGTGACGGTCAGTGTAGGCCCGCCGCACGTCAACTGGCGGTCTTAGTCTGATCTGCAACCCCTCCATTACCGCCTTATCCGGGCGACCAAAGAACTTTGTCGCTTCGGCCTCGGAAAACCCTGCGATCTGGGTGGCCTCCATCCAGGCGCTGATCTTGTCAGCCTTTTTGATCTGCCGTTTCACCGTTTTCGGTACTTCGGCAGGCAGGCCAAAGCGGATGTGGATCGCCGCCGCCAAACGGTCATCCAGCGCGCCGTAGTCAGGGCCAACGGCGGATTTGACGGGCGAGATCATGTCTCCGATCACATATTCGGGGGCGTCGTGTAACAGGGCCGCAAGCCGCCATTTCACCGGTGCATTGGGCGCGATACGGCCAAAAAGCTCTTCGACCAGCAGGGAATGCTCGGCCACGGAATAGGCGAAATCGCCTGCCGTCTGACCGTTCCAGCGCGCCACAAACGCTAGACCATGCGCGATATCTTCGATCTCGATATCCACCGGGGTCGGGTCCAGCAGATCCAGCCTGCGGCCAGACAGCATCCGCTGCCACGCTCGGGGTTGTGTTGCCATTATGCCATGCCTTGTGAAGTTGGACACGTTGAGTTCGCGTTTTTGTGCTATGATGTACCTGTCAGGATCACATGCTGCCAACATTTTCTTGAGCTATCGTGCTTTGAACCTACACGATCTGATCCCGACATTAGGACTGAGGGGGGGCATACTCCTTTCAGTCATGCCCTCTCGAAACGAAACACGTATCGAAAGGAGCATGTTATGTTCAAACGTTTGTTCGCAATCGCCCTGACCTTTGGAATGGCTGCCACTGCGCCGCCTGCCTTCGCCAATAACTGTGCACAGCGCGATCATGTGATTGCTAAACTGCAGGACAGCTATTCGGAAGAGCTGGTCTTTGGCGGATTGCAGAAAACCCGCGGTGCGCAGGCGGTTATGGAGGTTTGGACCTCGAAAAAAACCGGAAGCTATACGGTTCTGGTAACTCAGGCGAACGGCATTAGTTGTATTGTCGCCGTTGGCACAGATTTCTTTGAAGCGATACCGAAAATAGAGCTCAAGGGTGAACCAAGTTGATTTGAACAGACGGTTCACCCGGTTTCCGGCCATTCGCGTTGCCACCCGCCGCAAGGAGTGCTAGGGGCTTTCCGGATTGTGATTTACCGGAATGGAGCAGCAAATGGCCGGGGACTATATCGTCAAAGACATTTCATTGGCCGGGTTCGGCCGCAAGGAACTTGATATCGCCGAAACCGAGATGCCGGGCCTGATGGCACTGCGCGCGGAATACGGTGACAGCAAGCCGCTGAAAGGCGCGCGGATCGTCGGTTCGCTGCACATGACCATCCAGACAGGGGTGCTGATCGAAACACTGGTCGCGCTGGGCGCGGATGTGCGCTGGGCGTCGTGCAACATTTTTTCGACCCAGGATCACGCGGCGGCGGCCATTGCCGAGGCAGGCGTTCCGGTTTTCGCCATCAAGGGTCAAACACTGGAAGAGCATTGGGATTATCTGGATAAATCCTTCCTATTCGAAGACGGCCCGAACATGATCCTGGACGATGGCGGTGACGCAACACTGTACATCCTGCTGGGCGCCCGTGCCGAAGCCGGTGAGGACATCATCCCGGTTCCCGGTTCGGAAGAGGAAGAGGTGATCAAGAAGCAGATCGCCAAGCGCATGGCCGCTTCTCCGGGCTGGTTCACCAAGATGCGCGATCAGATCCAAGGCGTGTCCGAGGAAACCACCACCGGCGTGAACCGCCTGTATCAGCTGGTCAAAGACGGCCATCTGCCGTTCCCGGCGATCAATGTGAACGACTCGGTCACCAAGTCGAAGTTCGACAACAAGTATGGCTGTAAGGAATCGCTGGTTGACGGTATCCGCCGCGCCACCGACACCATGATGGCCGGTAAAGTTGCTGTCGTGTGTGGTTACGGTGATGTGGGCAAAGGCTCGGCGGCCTCGCTGCGTGGTGCCGGTGCCCGTGTGAAGGTGACCGAAGTCGACCCGATCTGCGCGCTGCAAGCTGCGATGGACGGGTTTGAAGTCACCCTGCTGGAAGACGAAGTTGCCAGCGCGGATATCTTCATCACCACCACCGGCAACAAGGACGTGATCCGCATCGAGCATATGCGCGCGATGAAAGACATGGCCATCGTCGGCAATATCGGCCACTTCGACAACGAAATTCAGGTGGCCAGCCTGAAGAACCACAAATGGACCAACATCAAGGAACAGGTGGACATGATCGAGATGCCTTCGGGCAACCGTATCATCCTGCTGTCCGAAGGCCGTCTGCTGAACCTCGGCAACGCCACCGGTCACCCGTCCTTCGTGATGTCGGCCTCCTTCACCAACCAGGTTCTGGCGCAGATCGAGCTGTTCACCAAAGGCGACGAATACCAAAACGAAGTCTACATCCTGCCCAAGCATCTGGATGAAAAGGTCGCGCGTCTGCACCTGGATCGAATCGGCGTCAAGCTGACCCAGATGGATAGCGATCAGGCCGCATACATCGGTGTGAAGCCCGAAGGCCCTTACAAGCCCGAACACTACCGTTACTGATCCCGGAAAGGGACAGAACAGAAACGGCGGCCCCTTGGGTCGCCGTTTTTCGTTTCAACGTTGGGTTACGGGGAATGCTGTAAATTTTTCCCTTTGTGCAAATTGGTGTGCCCGTTACCGTATCGGCGGCGCTGGAGTGGCCGGAAAACGAATTTCAACAGGGAGATAACCATGGGAAAACGCGACGAGCTGATCGCCAAGTACGCCGAGGACCTGAAATCCAAATGCGGTATGGATGCCGATATGGATTTGCTGACCAAAGTCACAATCGGTTGTGGACCGGCCATCTATGACGCCGACGCATCGACAGTCGCTGCAACTCAGGAAGGTGAGCTGGAAACGGTCAAGAACAACTTTCTGATCAAAAAGCTGGGCCTGGCGGACGGCCCCGAGTTGATGGAGGGCATCAACAAGGTTCTGGAAACCTATGGCATGTCCGAGCGCAACAAGTACCGCGCCGTTGTCTATTACATGCTGACCAAGCATTTCGGCAAAGAGTCGGTCTACGGCTAAGCCCGTCAAACTCACTTGCCACGCCCGTCAGTCCTCTGGCGGGCGTTTTCAATTTTAGGCACTTGGCATTTGAACTGCGCGCGCAGGATCGGTTAGTGTCGAAACGCGACCAGGACGGTCAGAGCCAAGATTTCTATACGCGTGTGGTGAGTTGGGAGCACGCGGGGTAGGGAAGGTTCTGCATCGGTCAGGGCCTTCCCTTTTTTCAGTCCGCTTGTGTTCCACCCAGCGCACAGATCACCTGCCATTCCGCCTCGGTGACAGGTTGAACGGACAAGCGCGAGTTTTTCACCAGAACCATCTCAGCCAGACGTTCGTCAGCTTTGATCTGGTCCAGGTTGACCGGGGTTACAAAGGGCCGCACGGCCTTGATGTCCACGCATTCCCAGCGTTCATCGTCGGTTGTGCTGTCGGGATGCGCTTCGGCGCAAACCTCGACAATGCCGACAATCGCTTTGTCCTTTTGCGAGTGGTAAAAGAACCCCCGGTCGCCGACCGCCATCTGCCGCATGAAATTGCGCGCCTGATAGTTGCGCACGCCGTCCCACTCTTCGCCCGCATCCCCTTTGGCAACCTGCTGGTCCCAGCTCCAGGTCGATGGCTCGGATTTGAACAGCCAATAAGCCATCAGCCTATGACCTTCTTCCAGGCGATCAGGTCCACCGACTGGAACAACCCCGCCTTCGCGTAAGGATCGTTATCCGCCCAGTTTTGTGCGGCGGCCATATCTTCGACCTCAAGAATGATCAGCGAGCCGATCATTGTGTCGCCGTCCAGTAGCGGGCCGGCCTGCGAAACGACGCCGGTTTCCTCGATATACGCAAGGTGGGCCGCGCGGTTGTCCAGCCGGGTTTGCAGCGCGCCGTCCTTGTCACGGGCGATAAGGGCGATCAGCATATTATTCCTCCTTCAGGGGTCGGTTGAGCAGGGTTTGAATGGCTTGGCCAACGCTGTACGCGCCGTGGCTCAGGTCGGCCACCGTGGTGCTGATGGGCATGTCCAGACCTTCAGCGGTGGCGATCACTGTCATGGCGCGCGCTGTGGCCACGCCTTCAACGGTCGTGTGAGAATCAAAAGTCCGACTCTGACCCAAAGACAGGCCAAAACGATAGTTGCGCGACAACTCAGACGAACAAGTCAGGACGAGGTCGCCTAGTCCGGACAACCCCATGAGGGTGTCAGGCCGTGCGCCGCGCATCAGGGCGAACCGCTGCATCTCGGCAAACCCGCGCGTCATCAGGGCGGCGCGGGCGCTGTCGCCAAGCCCGGCCCCGATGGCAGCGCCGCATCCGATGGCCATGACGTTCTTCAACGCGCCACCGAGTTCCGCTCCGACCACATCTGTAGTGCGGTAGAGGCGAAGGTTGGCGGTGGTCAGGTCGTGCTGCAGGGTCAGACTCAGAGCCTCATCCGCACAGGCCAGTGTCAGTGCCGTCGGCAACCCGCGCGCGATGTCGTCCGCAAAGCTGGGCCCGGTCAGCAAGGCCGGATGCGCATCCGAAATCGTCTGCCGAATGACTGAAATAGGCCCCAGTCCGGATGACAGCTCAATTCCTTTGCAGCAGGCCACCAGAGTTTTTCCGGCCAGAACCGAGGCATGTTGTTGCAGGGCGCCGCGCAATTTCTGCATCGGCACCGCGACCAACAGAACGTCACTTTTGGCGGCGAGCTGAATGTCCGGCGTTACCGTGATTTCCGCGGGCAGAGCCACGCCCGGCAGGCGCTGCGCATTCTCGCGGTTGTCTTGCATTTGCTGAGCTTGATCCGCGTCCCGAGACCACAGCATCACCGGTCCATTCCCTGCCAAAGAAATGGCAAGGCTGGTGCCAAATGCGCCAGAGCCCAGAACGGAAATGCTCATGCCTTGGCCCCTTTCTTGCCGCCGCCCAACATGGCAGGGCTGGTCTTGTCCAGCGGCCAGCGTGGACGGGCGGTCAGGTCCAATCCGTCACGCGCACCTGCACGAAAGCGTTCTATCCCCGCATAGGCGATCATCGCGGCGTTGTCGGTGCACAAGGCCAAAGGTGGGGCGGTGAACCGGGCACCCTTTTCGGCGCAAACAGTCTCTAACGCAGTCCGAATTGCCGAATTGGCTGCCACTCCTCCGGCTACGGCGATAACCGGGTCAGAGGGGGTCTCTTCCAGATAGCGATCAATCGCGCGGCGGGTTTTTTCGGCAAGCGTGTCGACAATCGCTTGTTGGAACCCTGCGCACAGATCGGCACGATCCTGACGGGTCAGCCCGCCTTTTTCGGCGACAACCTGATCGCGCATCCGCATCAGCGCCGTCTTTAGCCCCGAGAATGACAGGTCGCATCCGGGTCGATCCAGAAGCGGCCGGGGAAAGCGGAACCGCTTGGGATCCCCAGACCGCGCCTCGATCTCGACCGACGGGCCGCCCGGTTGCGGAAGACCCAGCAGGCGCGCGGTTTTGTCGAAGGCTTCGCCCGGAGCGTCATCGATGGTGCCGCCCAGACGGGTGAATTGTTCGGGTCCATGCGCGATCAGGTACTGGCAATGCCCACCCGAAACCAAAAGCATCAGATAGGGAAACGCTATGTAATCCGTTAGCCGGGGTGTAAGGGCATGACCCGCCAGGTGGTTCACGCCGATCAAGGGCAGGCCGGTCGCGGCGCTCAGGCCCTTGGCACACATGACGCCCGACATGACCCCGCCGATGAGGCCCGGACCCGCGGTGACCGCGATCGCATCCATATCCGAAAGGGTCAGGCCAGCAGCCTCCAGCGCCTGTACGACGCAAGTGTCCAGTTTCTCTGCATGTGCGCGGGCGGCGATTTCGGGTACGACGCCGCCAAATGCACTGTGCAGCTCGGTCTGGCCATGAACGATCGACGACAAAACCTCGGCCCCTGCACCGACTGACTGGCGCACGACAGCGGCAGCCGTGTCATCACAGCTGCTTTCCAATCCTAGTACGGTAAGTGTTTGCACCATCGGCCTGATCCGTTGCATCATGACACCCAAGCGGGGTATCACCCTGCGCGGACGCAAACAATCCCAAGGCCGAAGGCCCCGCTATTGTATTTGTTGATGACCCGCCCTCGCGCCGCCTCGGAGAGGTTTGTTGCGCAACTGCCGACCCGCGTCAGATCACGGGTGGAGGTCATTTATTCCCCGATTCTGGAAATTCGGCCACTGAACGTTGTGGTGGACACGGGTGAAACACGCGGTTTGATCTTTACCTCGGCCAACTCAGTAAACGCGGCGGCCTCTTTGGGGGTCAGGCGCGATCTACCCGCCTTTTGCGTCGGGACCGCGACCACGGGAACTGCGAAAGGCGCGGGGTGGGATGCCACGATGGTGGGATACACCGCCGAAGAGCTTGTGGCCTATCTGCTGAAACACCGACCCGAAAGCCCCTTGATGCACCTGCGCGGCGAACATACCCGGGGCAATGTTGCCGGTCGTCTCACCGAATCAGGCCTGACGGTGCATGAACAAGTCGTGTATCAACAGCGCCTGTTACCGCTGACATCCGAAGCTGCTGCCGCTGCAGCCGGTGACAGGCCGGTAATTGCGCCCTTGTTTTCGCCCCGTACGGCGCGACAATTTGCCGAAATCTGGACCGGCCCGGCACCCTTGTGGTTGGTCGCGATCAGCGAAGCGACCGCCGAGCCCCTTTATTCCTTGGAGTATCAGCGGCTGAAGATTGCCAAAGAGCCGACGCCCAAGAAAATGCGGAAAGCCGTTAAAAAGCTTGTGAAACACGCGATGCGGGTTGAGGGTATCGAGACCACTGATTAACTTAGAGTGGCCTGTTATTCATATGAAATTGGATTCGATAAGGGGAACGTCGCGGTGGCTCGTAAGAAAAAAACCGATCAAAAGCCGGTAGAAGACCCCAAATCGGATGACACGGTTGAATTCACTTCACAGCGTGAAGAAACCCCTGTTGACGCGGACGAGCCCGTAGAAGAGGCCCTTTCCGAAGCCGAAGCCGAAGCCGAAGCCGAAGCCGAAGCCGAAGCCGAAGCCGAAGCCGAAGCCGAAGCCGAAGCCGAAGCCGAAGCCGAAGCCGAAGCCGAAGCCGAAGCCGAAGCCGAAGCCGAAGC